>OZ253540.1:0-4075112 GCA_965262485.1 Dehalococcoidia bacterium
AGGCCGACACCGGCACGAAAATGATCCATCTGGGCAAAAACACCCGCAGCACGATTGTTGCCAAAGGCATCTCCGCCGGGCAGGGTCAGCAGACCTACCGGGGCCTGGTCAAAATCAACCCGACGGCCAACGGCGCCAAGAACTTCACGCAGTGCGACTCCCTGCTGGTGGGCGACAAATGCGGCGCCCATACGGTGCCGTACATCGAGGTGAAGAACCCGACGGCGCAAATGGAGCACGAGGCCACCACGTCCAAAGTGTCCGACGACCAGCTCTTCTACCTGCAGCAGCGGGGAATCGGGGTTGAGGACGCGCACTTCATGATTATCAACGGATTCTGTCGGGGGATTTTCCAGGAGTTGCCGTTCGAGTTTGCGATGGAGGCATCGCAGCTGCTGAAAGTAAGCCTGGAAGGAACCGTAGGGTAAACACCGATCCAGAAACCATTACACCGGCACCGGGTATCAAAATCTGCAATGACCACTGCAAACGAATCTAATCCGCCCATTCTGGAGGTGCAAGACCTCCATGTTTCCATCGACGGCCAGGAGATACTGCGGGGGGTTAACCTGACGGTGCGGGCTGGCGAAGTGCACGCCATCATGGGGCCTAACGGCTCTGGCAAGAGCACGCTGGCCAATACCCTGGCCGGCCGGCCCGAATACACCGTAACCGGCGGGAAGGCCATATATAAGGGCCTGGACCTGCTGAAGATGGAGCCGGAAGATCGCGCCCGCGAGGGCATGTTCCTGGCGTTCCAATACCCGGTGGAGCTTCCCGGCGTACGTGCCTGGCAATTCCTGAAGGCCGCCATGGACGCCAAGCGCGTTCATGCGGGTGAAGAGGAGATGGGCGCACGCGAGTTCGACCAACTGCTCCGTTCCAAGGTGGCAGAGGTAGAAATTGATCCGGAGCTGGTGCGCCGTTCGGTGAACGAGGGTTTCTCGGGTGGCGAAAAGAAGCGCAACGAAGTGCTTCAGATGGCCCTGCTGGAACCGACGTTGGCCCTGCTGGACGAAACTGATTCCGGTCTGGATATCGATGCCCTTAGGATCGTGTCCGACGGCGTGAATCGATTGCGACGTCCGGACAACGCGGCGGTATTGGTAACTCACTACCAGCGTATTCTCAATTACATAACGCCGGACCAGGTTCATGTCCTGGTGGATGGCCGGATAGCGATGAGCGGCGGCCCGGAACTGGCGGAACAGCTGGAAGCCAGGGGTTATGAATGGGTTCGTGAAGAAATGGGAGCCGTGGTCGAATGACCATCACGCAGCCTTTGCGATTTGGCGCCAGCCATTGATTTCCTTGAGTATTACCCGTCTCACTCCAATTAGAGCAGTGTGAATGACCACTACCGTTTCTGCCGCTGACACTTATCCCCACTACGCCGCTGCCTACCAGGCTTTGACGGCCGGCGCGCCGCAGTCCATGTTGGACCTGCGATACCGGGGATGGAATGCCTTTGTTGATTTGGGCCTGCCCACGGCGCGCCGCGGCAACGAGCCCTGGAAATATACCAATGTGGCGCCCATTGCCCGGGAGTCGTTTGGCTACGTACAGACTCCCGGAGGCGTAGATGGGGATATTTCGCTGGCCGATGTTAAAGCCGCTGCGCCGTGGAATGTTGACTGGCGGACGCTGGTTTTTGTCGATGGCGCTTTCGCGCCGGGCCTGAGTTCCGGCACCAGTTTAGACGGAGCGGCGGGTTCCGCAGCGCCGGCCGGGCTGATAGTCGCCAATCTCCCCGATGCCATGGCGTCGCCAGGGCCGTTCGGTGAGGCGGTTTTGGGTGGCCTCGCCGTGCCCGAAGACGACGGTTTTGCAGCGCTGAATACGGCGTTCGCCGGCGATGGCGTCGGGATCAACGTCCCAGCGGGGCAGGATGCCGGGGTGGTGAACGTCGTTTATCTGACTACCGAGCGCCAACAGCCGAGAGTTACTCACCCGCGTATGCTGATAGCCGCGCAGCCCAACTCCCGCCTGACGGTAATCGAGACCTATATCGGCCCGGATGACACCCGCTATTTCACCAATGCCGTGGTGGAAATTTACGTTGGTGAGGGAGCAAAGGTTGAACATTACCGCCTGCTGATGGACGGCATGAACGCTTATCACGTTGGCGTCAGCCGGGTGCTGCAGCAGCGCGATTCCAGTTTCTCGTCGGTGGCGATAGCGCAGGGAGCCGAGCTCGGTCGGAATGATTTTGGCATCACACTGGCCGGCCCTGGCGTCGATTGTACGCTGAACGGGCTGTACCTGACGACCGGAAACCAGCACATCGACAATTACATCAACATAGACCATGCCGAGCCATACGGTACGAGTCGCCTGTTTTACAAGGGGATTCTCGATGGCCGGTCGCGTGCCGTGTTTGGTGGGAACGTCACCGTTCGCGAGGGCGCCCAGAAAACGGACGCGCAGCAAACCGACAAGAATCTGCTGTTGTCGGAGCAGGCGGAAGTGGACACTAAACCCAGCCTGCTTATTTACGCCGACGACGTGAAATGCGGTCACGGCGCAACTGCGGGACACATTGACATGGATACCGTCTTTTACATGCGGAGTCGTGGGCTGGATCTGCCGACCGCCAGCCGCCTGCTGATACATGCCTTCGCCAGCGAAATCATCGATACGGTTGCGCTGGAGCCGTTGCGGGGTTACCTGGACGAAAGACTCCAGAATGCGATTCCCGACGCCAACATTTCGCTACCCATTGGAGGCCGCTAGTGACCACCACATCGAGCCCGGGCCAGATTGCCCCGCCGAATGGACTGGACGCGATAGACGTCGAACGAATTCGGCAGGATTTTCCGATCCTGCGGGAGGAAATCAACGGAAAGCCCCTGGTGTACCTGGACAACGCCGCTACGACGCAGAAGCCCCGGGCGGTTATTGATGCCATCACGAACTACTATGTCCACACCAACGCCAACGTCCACCGTGGGGTGCACACACTGAGCCAACGGGCGACCGATGATTACGAGGCGGCGCGGGAATTGGTGCGCGGTTTCATCAATGCGCCGGACGCCTGCGAAGTGATCTACGTACGGGGAACCACGGAAGGGCTCAACCTGGTGGCCCATAGTTATGGCCGCAAGTACTTCAAGGCCGGAGACGAGGTGATTATCTCGGGCATGGAGCACCATTCAAACATCGTGCCGTGGCAGATTCTGGGCAAAGAAATCGGGATCAAGCTGCGGGTAATTCCTTTCAACGATGCCGGCGAGTTGCTGCTGGATGAGTATGAAGGGATGTTGAATGACCGCACCAGAATGGTGTCGGTAGTGCATCAGTCCAACGCGCTGGGTACGGTGAATCCGATCAGAACCATCGCAGACCTGGCCCATGCCAAGGGCGTACCGGTAATGGTTGATGCGGCGCAGTCGGTGCCGCACATGCCGGTGGACGTGCAGGAAATAGGGGCTGACTTCATGGCCTTCTCGGGCCACAAAATGTACGGACCAACTGGAATTGGCGTGCTGTGGGGCCGCGCGGACTTGTTGAACTCAATGCCGCCATACCAGTCGGGCGGCGAGATGATCCGTTCGGTTACTTTTGAAGAAACCATATACAACACGTTGCCGGCCAAGTTTGAGGCGGGTACACCCGATATCGCCGGCGCGATTGGACTGGGCGCCGCGGTGGAATACCTGGAAGCGATCGGGATGGAACGGATTGCCGCGTATGAACACGCTTTGATGCGTTACGGCACGGAACGCCTGGCCGGGATCGAGGGTGTGCGCCTGATCGGTACTGCGGCGGACAAAGGCGGCGTTTTGTCGTTCATAATGGACGCTGCCCACGCTCACGACATCGGCACGATTCTGGATGCCGAAGGGATTGCGATCCGCACCGGGCACCACTGCGCCCAACCCGTGATGGCACGGTACGAAATTGCGGCCACTGCGAGAGCGTCGGTGGCTTTCTACAACACCATCGGAGAGATTGATGCGCTGGTCAAGGCAATTGACCGGGTGATCGAGGTGTTTGGCTAATGGCTTCAGATTTGGGCGATCTGTATCAGGAAATCTTGTTGGAACATAACCGCCGGCCGCGCAACTTTCGTGAGTTGGAGGATGCCACCCATCACGCCGACGGTTTCAACCCTCTGTGCGGCGACCAGATCTCGCTGCAGCTGAAGGTGAACCACGATAGCGGAGTCGTTGACGACGTGGGCTTTCAGGGCCACGGGTGCGCCATTAGCCGGGCGTCGGCGTCGCTGCTCACGCAGGCCGTAAAGGGTGCGTCGGAACCGGATGTAGCCGCGCTCTTTGAGGAGTTTCACCGGATGATGACCGAGCCCGGCGCCAAGCTGGACGTTGATCTGTTGGGCGACTTGGAGATACTGTCCGGCGTGATCGCCTACCCAACTCGCATCAAGTGCGCGATCCTGGCGTGGCATACGCTGAAAGCCGCTCTGGGTGGCGAGGAAATCGCCACCACCGAATAACCTCGGCGCTCCGGAGTTCGGCTGATCACATGGCGCTGCTGCCCGACCAACCCGACGCGCTCTACGGCGACGTCATCATGGATCACTACCGGCGTCCCCGACACCGGTGTCGCCTGGAATCGCCGGACGCGGAGGCCGAAGAGTTCAACCCGTTCTGCGGCGACCGGGCCAACATTCAACTGCAGCTGGCCGCGCCAGCCGGCCAACCATTGGTCATTGACCGCGTGAGTGCGATGGCCGAAGGATGCAGCATTATCCAGGCGTCGGCGTCGCTGCTGGCCGAGAACCTGTCCGGGCGTACGGTGGAAGGCGCCTCCGACGTGTCCCAACTGTTTCGAGACTTGATGCAGGGCAAACCATTGCCACCGGTGGCGATGGCGGAGTTGGGCGAACTGAGCGCCCTGGAAGTTGTTCGGCAGTATCCGGTTCGGATCAAATGCGCCCTGCTGCCCTGGGTTGCGCTGGAAGACGGACTGAGGCAGCTGCGGTAGGGACCAGCCCGCAGACACCATCGGAGGGCAATCCGCGCAGTTCGCGGCGGTATCGCATCTCATGCGTACCTGCTTTGTCAATCCAAACTGGCCTGCTGTCATTGCGAGGAGCATAGCGACGTGGCAATCTCGATGAGGCTGAACACACTTCGACGAACCGCCGTTGCTACGGCGACGAGATTGCCAACCCCCGCATCGAGTACGGGGTCGCAATGACAAAGTGGGTACGCGTGAGGGTGTTGGATTACTTACCCTGCAGGCCGCGCAGGTAGGCGATGTGTCCCACGATGGCGCCTCCTGCTCAGGCCCGCGGACATACTTCTCAACCGTCTTGCCTACCCTACATCATCCTATATCAATTTGGTTGTAAGTCTGCCGCTCGTATGCTATGCCAAAGCAACCCCTTTTTATCTATTTGCGATTGCACCGCCTTATCGTTTTTAACGCTGGCGACAGCAGCGTAAGCTGGCCTCCCAGTGAATTGCTTCAAGAACCCAGCATTACGCAGTGCCCGCTCCGCATCCCGCTCCTGACCTGTATAGGAAACTTCAACGGCAATATAGTTTGTGAGGCTGTTGACTTTATCCTTCACCTTCAATACCAAGTCAGCATTGAGGAAGCTTTCCCGTTCGTTATCGGTCGAAATGACTTCAGGCTGCTCGCGGGTCATATCCACCAACTCGCCAGCCGACATCACTCTTTCGTAATAGAATCCAAGTCGCTCTGCGACAGGCTCCGGTTGCTGAGTGGTCATGACGTATGCATGGCCTCCTTTGACTTCCGCCGCGTCATTGGCGAGACCTTCAAATCGGGCGTTAGCTTCATCTTTGAACTCGATTAGCTCGTCTTGAATACCATTGAGTCGCGCCTGAGATGCAGCATTGACCTCTCGCTGGTATTCGTTAAATTCGGTTTGTCGCGTGATGAAGGAGCGCAACATTGCATGCAGATCTTGGTTGTCGGTGCTCATATTCACACTCCGTATGGTTTTGGAGTGGTGTACTCGATGAGTGAGTATTGCCCTGTGATTTGCAAAAAACGGAGGGAGGTTGTCATACCATGAACATCAACAAGGTCAAGCCAATCGCCCATGTTGAAGTGTGCTGGGTGGGCCAATTCCTCGTTGATAGCGACATTGTCGGCGTACACATAACATCGTCCATCGTTGATAGGGTTCAGCCTGCCTGCGATGCCGGGAATGTGCCCAGTTGATTTGGCGAACAGGATAGAATTGAGATCACCCTGCGCGGGTTCTAACTCCACCACTCCACCTGTGGATACCAAACGCATAGCCGGCTCCCCGGAACGTTGGCAAGCCAGGTGGCCTTCCGCAGCCACCAAGAGGGTCATTTTGTCGTCAAGCCGGTAAAGGTCAAACTCGCATTTGCCCGCTTCATTGGTTTGCCCGGTCAGATAAGTTCCGTTGGAGTACGCCAGCAACACCATGGCGCCGTCTATCGGCGGACCGGCGCAATCCGATTCCTCGCGTAATGAACTGATTCGGATTGTTAGCGTAGTCATAATGCCCTCTGAACTAGTACTCGATCTCCACTGTATCAAGCCCCTGTTATTTTGGCCAGGGGCACGATTTTCAACGTGAAGACTTTGCCAGCGCCGGGCGCGCTCACTTACCCTGTAGGCCGCGCAGGTAGGCGATGTGTCCCACGTGCTGGTACATTTCGCCGATGATCTGCCGGAACATGGCTCCCAGAGACATTTCGGGCCGGCGTTCGCGTGGGACGGTTTCCATGTCGGTGAGAGACAGGGTGTTGAGGTAGGCCAGGGTGGCGGCCCGAACCGCCGCTCGGTAATCCAGAAACTGCGCCAGATCCAACCGCGGGAAGTTGTTGACCTGGTCGGCGGAGTGGCCGAATCCGTTATCTCGAGTGGGCAGCCCGAATTTTTCGTTCCAGGCCCCCGACTCCCAGAGTTCAGGTTGAAACTGGGCGAAAAATTGAACCCACATGTCCTCGACGCGGACCATGTGCCACAGGATCCAGCCGATTGAATTGGCGCCGGCGGCGGGTTGCCAGGCCATCTCATCAGGGGTCAGTCCGTCCAGCGCCTCCAGCAGGTACCCGTTTTCGTGTTCCAGCGCGTCGGTGATGAATTCGTTCAGAGTCAAGATGACATCTCCGGAGCAGGGTTGAGGAATTGGGGCGTGGGTTGCGCGAGGGATCAGGAGGGGGTTGCCGCCGCACGAGAACCCATCTCCCGATCCAGCAGCAGCAATGCGTCGCTGCGTCCGTTCACCATCCGCAGCGATGCGATAACGTCCCGCACCGTTTTTTCTTCTTCGACCTGCTCGTTGATAAACCACTGGAGCATTACCTGAGTGGCGTAGTCTCCCTCGGTAACCGCGACGTGATACAGGTCGTTGATAAGGGCGGAAACGTGCTGTTCGTGTGCGAGCGTTTCTTGCATAATATGACCCACCGAATCGAATTCAACGGGTGGTTGCTGGATGGGTAGCAAAGTGACGCGGCCGTCCCGATCTTCGATATAGTCCACCAGCCGGATGGCATGGTTGTATTCTTCCTGGCTCTGGATGCGCATCCAATGGGCGAATCCGGGCAGATCGGAGGCGTCGCAAAAAATGGACATGGAGAGATACAGGTAGGAAGAATACAACTCGGCGTTGATGTGATGGTTGATGGAATCGCGCATGGCGTCGCTAATGGCCATGTGAATCTCCTGAGTTGTGGCTTGGACGTAGCGGGAACGTGGAGGCGGTAACGTGGGATGAGATAGCAGGAGTCAGCTTTGTAGGAAACCTGCCACGGAGTCAAAGAAGGCGTCGGGCCGCTCCAGTTGGGGGATGTGGCCGCACTCGGGAATCACCGTGAGGGTGGCGTTGGGGAGCAGGTCGCGAAAGGCAGCGCCGTATGCCGGCGGGACTACCTGGTCGGAATCACCCCACAGCACGAGGGTAGGCATGGTGATGCGATGGGAGCGCTTGGTCAAACCGCGCTCGGGGATCGGCCAGGTGAACTTGGCGACGGACTGTAAAGTCTGCAACCGGTCCAGCGTGTGTTCCATGCGTTCTTCGATGCCTTCTGGTTGTGCGACGTAGGCATGGGCCAGGTCGCTTTCGGGATCGAACCACAGCATTTCCCGGCGTTCGTCGGGCGTGAGGATGAAGAAATCGGCGACCGGGTTGTCGTCCAGCCAGAGCCCCAGAGAATTGACCAATACCAGACGAGAAACCCGTTCCGGTCGGTGGGCTGCCAGTTCTGCCGCGCAGAATCCTCCGTAAGAATGGCCGACCACGAAACAATGATCTATGCCGAGGGCGTCCAGCAACTCTTCGTAAAATTGCACCAGGTCCCAAAGGTCATCCAGATGGTTCAAGCCGGTTGACTCGGCCACGCCCGGGTGGGCCGGAGCGTAAACGTGGTAATGCTGAGCCAGGCGGTCGAGAAAATCGGGCCAACCCACGTAGCCGCCGGCCCCATGCAGGAAGACCAGCGGATGGCCGGAGCCACCGTCGGCAACCTGTACATTGAACATACCGCCGCGGACGGAGACCATCCGCTCACTGTGCGCAACCATCGGGGCGTCACCTCTGAAATGTTAGAAAAGGATCGCTCAGGCGCCGGGGATGTCAGCAGTAAACCGGCCCCAAATCGTGCAATACGATACCACAAAAACCGGGAATTCGGGTTGGTCCACTGAGCCCGGGGCTCACGCGTACCCACTTTGTCATTGCGACCCCGCACTCGATGCGGGGGTTGGCAATCTCGTCGCCGTAGCAACGGCGGTCCGCCGCGCGTGTTCAACCTAATCGAGATTGTCACGTCGCTATGCTCCTCGCAATGACAGTCCTTCGACAGGCTCAGGATGAGCGGGGGAGTTCACGCTCTCCCATCACAAGGATAGGGAGCGCGATTGCCAACCCCCGCATCGAGTACGGGGCCGCAATGACAAGTTTTGCAATTTTCTCACGCCGGTATATTTGACACATGAATTTTTAGCAACTTATAATAGGGGTAACGGGGAGCGTAGATACGGCGCATTCTTCAATGAGTGCGGGGACAAGGGTTTCCAAAGTCCGTAACCGGCAACGCAACGCATGCTCTCTTGACGTTTCCCTTTTTTAGTTATGTGCTCTTCCTAACGATGCAGGTTGATGGCCCAATGCCCGGTATGTCTGTGACATATCGCGTTGCCCCGGCCACGGCATAACCCCATCCGGCAGGTACGCCAGGAAATTATGCCCACCAAGTTTATCTTTGTTACCGGGGGCGTGGTTAGCTCCATTGGAAAAGGCATCTGTGTTGCCTCGATAGGCCGCATCCTGAAAAGTCAGGGTCTCGCAGTAACCGTGATCAAGCTGGACCCATATCTGAACGTCGACCCCGGGACTATGTCTCCTTATCAGCACGGTGAGGTGTTCGTAACCAAGGACGGCGGTGAAACCGACCTGGATCTGGGTCACTACGAGCGATTCATAGACGTGGAACTGACGCGGGACAGCAACGTTACCGCCGGTCAGACCTACCTGACGCTGATCACCAGGGAGCGCCGGGGCGATTTTCTGGGCGGCACCATTCAGACGGTCCCGCACCTCACCAACGAGATCAAGGCCAGGCTCATTGGGCTGGCCGAAAAGTCGGCGGCCGACGTGGTGGTGGTTGAGGTAGGGGGAACCGTCGGCGACATCGAAGGGCTGCCATTCCTGGAAGCCATCCGGCAGATGCGCAACGAGGTGGGTCGCGACAACGTATTCTATGTGCACCTGACCTTGTTGCCTTACATCATGGCGTCGGAGGAACTGAAAACCAAACCAACCCAGCACAGCGTCAAGGAACTGCGCAGCATCGGCATTCAACCCGATGCTTTGATTTGCCGCAGCGACACCGAGATTTCCCGCGGCATAAGGGACAAGCTATCGTTGTTCTGCGACGTTGATTCGCAAGCGGTTTTCCCCATGCCCACCGTGAAAAACGTTTACGAAGTACCTTTGATTATGGAGGAGTCCGGGGTCAGCCGCATCCTGTCCCAGTCGTTAGGGCTGAGTGGGCATTGCAAACTGGACGACTGGAGTCGGCTGGTGGACCAGATGAACGCGGCGGACGGAGAAGTGCCCATCGCCATAGTTGGTAAATACGTGGAGTACCCCGATTCGTACATGTCGGTACGGGAAGCGTTGCGTCACGCCGCTGCATCCTGCGGGGTGCGCGCCGACGTGCGGTGGGTCCACTCGGAGGCGGTGGAGCGCGACGGCCCGGATCACCATCTGAATGACGTGTGCGGCATAGTGGTGCCGGGAGGCTTTGGCCCAAGGGGGGTAGAGGGGATGGTGGATACCAGCCGCTACGCACGGGCAAAAGGAGTTCCATATCTCGGCCTGTGCCTGGGTATGCAGGTGATGGTAATCGACTGGGCGCGGGATGTTATGGGACTGACCGGAGCAAACTCATCGGAACTCGATCCGGATTGCCGGCAGCCGGTCATTGATATCATGCTGGGACAAAAGGGCGTTACCGACCTGGGTGGCACCATGCGGTTGGGGCAATATCCCTTCCGACCGCAGAGCAACACGCAAATGGCGCGAGCGTATGCAGCGCCGGAAGTACTGGAACGGCATCGTCACCGCTACGAAGTGAACAACAAATACCGGGAATCACTGGAAGCATCGGGCATGATAATGAGCGGATTGTCACCTGATGGGGAACTGGTTGAAACTGCGGAAATCCCTGACCACCCGTTTATGGTGGGAGTGCAGTTTCACCCGGAATTTCAGTCCCGGCCCAATCGTCCGCACCCGCTGTTCAGCGCCCTGGTTGGGCAGGCGTGCGACATTGTCAGGGAAGGAAAGCAATTGCCTTTCCGTCGGTCTGGCTGGTGGACTTTTTAGTTGGTCTGCTTGCCGGTGGCGGCGTGACCCAACAAGACCGGCCGGGGCATTGATTCCCGACGGTCACTCAACACAGGCGGCATTTGTGCAATCGCCGGTCGCAACGGACACGGCCACCGCACCAATCGCCCGCAGGAGGACGAAACAGTGAAGCTGTTTCTCGATACGGCCAACATCGAAGAGATTCGGCGCGGCGCCGAGCTGGGAGTGATTGGCGGTGTGACCACCAATCCATCGCTGGCGGCCAAAGAAGGCATCGGCGGTTCGGCCGGCTACCGCGCCGCGGTTCAGGAGATCGCCGACATCATCGACGGCCCCATCTCGGTGGAAGTGGTCAGCACTGATGCGGCCGGAATGATCGCCGAAGGCCGCGACATCGCCGAGTGGATACCCAATCCCTGGGTGAAAATTCCCAGCACCGAAGAGGGTTTCAAGGCGATCAGCGCGCTGGCCCGCGACGGCATAAAAATCAACCAGACGCTGGTGTTCTCGGTGAACCAGGCCCTGCTGGGCGCCAACGCCGGCAGCACGGTGGTGAGCCCGTTCGTGGGGCGGCTGGACGATATTGGCCACGACGGTATCGGGCTGGTGGGCAACATCGTTGATGTTTACCGAGAGCAAGCAATAGAAACGATGGTGATGGCAGCAAGTATCAGGGGTCCCCGCCATTGCCAACTGGCCGCCGAAATCGGCGCCGATATATCCACCGTTCCTTATGGGGTGCTGATGCAAATGATGAAGCACCCGTTGACCGACGCCGGTTTGTCGCAGTTTCTGCAAGACTGGCAAAAAGCATCCGGAGGCTGACAATGGTCCGCGCTCGTCCTGTAACTACGGCTACCCGCCGCCGCCGTCGTCCCGCAAACGCTGACGATGGAGCTGGCGCCGTTGCCGTCGCTGATCCAACCCAAGATGGCGATCTCGATGGTCGCAGTTATCCCAACGAGGCGGCCGTACCCCTTCCCGACCGCCAGGTAGATATTGCCGACCTGACCGCCATGTCGTTTGACGATTTGATTAATCTGGCGCCCGCCGTCGGCCTGAATGGCGACGCTCCGCTGGACGAACTTACTCACGATGCCCTGTTCCAGAGGGTGCGGCAGGCGGCGGCGCAGCGGAACATGCTGGTTGCATCCGGCGTGCTGGAGGTGATGGATGCGGGACATGGCCTGCTGCGTTCCCTGCAATACCCGCCGGTAACCGGCGACGTGTTTGTGGGCCAGGCGCAGATTCGGCGCTTCAACCTGAAATCCGGCGACACGGTAACCGCCGTCGTACGACCGCCGAAAGACGGAGAGCGGCGCTATGGTCTAACGCGCGTTTCGACCATCAACCTGCTGGATCCCGAGTTGCAGAAACCGGGCTCTAGGCGTGTTTTCGAATCGTTGACACCCATATTCCCCGACGACCACATTGTGCTGGAACACGAGAGCGGGGGTCTGTCCTCGCGAATGATCGACCTTTTCGCGCCGATCGGATTGGGGCAGCGCGGGTTGGTCGTCTCGCCGCCCAAAGCTGGCAAGACGACGGTGCTGCGCCAGATTGCGGCGGCAATCACGGAGAACCGGCCCGATGTGATGTTGATGGTGGTGTTGATCGGTGAGCGTCCCGAAGAGGTTACCGAGATGCGCCGCGCCGTTCACGGTGAGGTTTTTGCATCCACGTTCGACGAATCGGTGGAAGATCAATGCCGGGTGGCCGAGCTGGCGGTGGAACGGGCCAAGCGCATGGTGGAGACCGGGCGCGACGTGGTTATCCTGCTGGACAGCATCACGCGACTGACGCGGGCTTACAACCTGGCGCTGCCCACCTCGGGGCGCACGCTGTCGGGCGGTATTGACCCGGCGGCGCTGTATCCGGCCAAGCGGTTCATCGGAGCGGCCCGCAACCTGGAAGAAGGCGGCTCGCTCACCATCATCGCGACGTGCCTGCTGGATACCGGAAGCCGGATGGACGAGGTTATTTACGAAGAGTTCAAGGGCACCGGCAACATGGAACTGCACCTGGACCGGCGGCTGGCCGACCAGCGGTACTTCCCCGCCATCGACGTGGTGCGCAGCGGAACCCGCCGCGAGGAATTACTGTACGATACGGAGGCGATGGCGCAGGTGTGGCTGCTGAGACGCATGGTTACGCTGGCCTCCAGCGGCGACCAGGCCAACAGCGGCGATGCCACCAAGCGAGTGCTGGAACGGCTGGCCCGTACCCGCACCAACGCCGAGTTTCTGACCAACCTGACGAAGGACGCCTGACCCGGCGTTACATTCTCACCGGCCCTGATAATTGGGAGGCGAATGCAGATTCGCCTCCCAATTTTTGCGCCCGTTTTACACGCCATTAACGACGCTGTTTGTACGCTCACCGTGCGGGTTGTTCGGTGTGGGGTTGAAGGGCGTTATGCTAGAATTTGGCTATATCATGGCGGCACGTGCGGGAAACATCCTTATTGTTGACGACGAGGCGACGTCCGCCATCGTGCGGGCGGTTTGCCGGCGTCTGGAAGAAGAGGGCTGGGGCACGCAGGTGGTGAGCAAGGAGGAACACGGTTCCGCCGACGATATGATGTGGGCCGCGTTGGATGCCATCGACGAAGGGCGTCCCGACGGGGTGATCCTGGATGTGCGCCTGGGCGATTACCGGGACGATCAGTTCAAGGGCCTGGACATTCTGAAGCGCATCGTGGGTCAGCATCCGCAGCTGCCGGTGCTGATGTTCACCCAATACAGCCAGGGCGTGGAACGGGACACGGTGGCCCGCAGCGCGCTGCAGGTAAACGCGCCGGTGGAGTTCATCGACAAGCTGGCGTCGCCGGAGGAGGTGGCGCTGCGGGTGCGGCGGCTGGTGGGCGCGGAGCCGCGGTCGATAGCCATCGGTGATCGCATTGTGATTGACACCGATGCGGACGCGGTGCTGGTGAGGGACGGCGGGGGTCAGTTGACGCCGGTGTCCGACATCAGCGGGCGACGGTTCCGCATTCTGAAGGAACTGGCGCAGGCGTGGTATCGCAGCCCGGGCAACCTGGTGCCCTTCGACCGGCTGGAGCGTTACCTGGAAGGGGACGACACGCGGGCGTCGCTGCGGGTGCGGGTGCGCGAGATCAAGGTTGCCATCGGGAGGGCGCTGGGGGTGTCGCTGGGGGCTAACGATTTCATCGTCAACGTGCGCGACCGGGGGTACCGGTTGTCGCCGCCGCGGGAATAGGACGGCAAGCATGGCGGTTCTGACGGTGCGACGGATCGCAGCGCATCCGTGGCCGGCGATTGTGGGTCTGGCGGCGGCGGCGGGCGGCATTGTGCTGATGCTGACATCGATGTTTTTGCCGCTGGCCCGGTTGTTTCCTGAGCCGTGGCGGATCGAGCCGCTGATGTACATCGGGATGGGCGTGGTTGGCCTGGGTCTGGCGGCGGCAGCGGGATTTTACGCCGTGGCCGGTGTGCGGCATCGCAACGGGAACGGGTACGGCGACGCCGGAGACTGGAGCCGGGTTACCGAGCAGCAGTTTGAAACCTTCCAGCATGACCTGGGCCGGCCGATGCGCCGGATACTGGGCAAGTGCCGGGAGGTGCGCGGCGTGCTGGCAACCACCGGTGAGGATGTGTCCATCGTGGTGCATGAGCTGCTGGACGAAATCGAGGAGCAGGCGCCATCCTTCCGGCTGATGATGGGTAACATGCAGGTGATGATAAACCTGACGACGCCCGACGCGCCGGTGGAACGCTATCCGGTAGAGCCATCCGCAGTGGTCAGTCGCATCGTAGAGCGATACATGGGTGAGGCGGGCGAACAGGGCAAGGACATTGTCTGGTGGTCGGAACCGGAGGAATTCGGGCTGGTGTATTCCGACGCATCGGCGCTGGAGCATATAATCGCGAACCTGGTGGACAACGCTCTGCGGTACGGCGGCAACTACATCGAGATCACGGTTGCACGCGATACCGACAATTTTGCGGTGCGGGTGTCGGATGACGGCCCGGGGATTCCGGCGCACTACCGGAACCACGTTTTCACTCGTGGCTGGACGCCGGAGATGGGTCGCAGCGAAGAGAAGACTTCGTCGGGTCTGGGCCTGTACATCAGCCGCACGCTGGCCAGACGTTACGGTGGCGACCTGACGGTTGAATCGGTTGCGGCGTCGGCGGAAGACCGGCACACAACGTTCACGTTGACCCTCCCCGTAGGCGCTCCCGATGCCTAGGTTCCCAGTTGCGCCGTTCCCAGGATCGCGCTGGCGACTGACGCATTGAGACAGGAAATCGTAGTTGGGCTTCTGGTTGGTCTGCTGGCCGCTACGTTTGTGGCGGTGTGGGCGCTGGGATTGCCGGCCACGCCCGACATCGCGCCGGCATCCCGTATGTCGCCGACAGGCACGCCGCCGGTTGACTTCGTGGCGACACTCACCGCGCTGCCGGCAACATTGACGCCTCCACTCACCGCCACACCGCCGCCGCCCACACCGCCGCCGCCGCCCACACCGCCGCCGCCCACCGTCCCGGCGTCTCCCACGCCTACGCCCAGGCCCACCCCGACACCGTCGCCCACACCCGCGCCGATGCTGTTTCTGGAAGTGCGAAGTCCCCGGCCGTTTGAAGTGGTGCGCGGCCTGCCGAGGGTGGAAGTGGAAGGGGTTACGCTGCCCGGGTCGGTTATTCTGATTACCTACACCAGCAGCAGCCAACCGGATCGCGTGGATCGGCTGCCGGCGGATTCAAACGGCGCATTTACGCGGGTGGTGCCATTGAGCCTGGGGTTCAACGTGATCGAAATTGTCAGTGTACACGGGTCTTCAAACCAGGAAGTGCGCCGGTCCCTACCGGTGGAATATGATCCCACGCCGCTGGAGTTGGCGGTCAGTATCACGGAGCCGGTAGATGGCGTGGTGGTAACCGGACGGGTGCTGGAGGTATCGGGTAAATCCTCGCCGGGCGCTCTGGTCGTACTTAACAACGTGGTGGCGGCAGTGGACGAAAACGGCAGCTGGCAAACGAGTATTCTGCTGCAGCCAGGGCGCAATGAAATCAGGGTCATGGCGAGTCAGGACGGCGACACCGTTGAGGACGCCATAACCGTCACCTACACGCGGTGACCGGGGAACCCGGTGGCGTGCGCCAATAGAGTCGAGCGGCGTTGACGTGGTATAATATCCTTTGACCCATTTCGCCCCAAAATTAGCATATAACTCAAATGACGCAAATAGATGACATAAAAAGCC
The DNA here is from genome assembly GCA_965262485.1 of Dehalococcoidia bacterium. Lineage (GTDB taxonomy): Bacteria > Chloroflexota > Dehalococcoidia > Lucifugimonadales > UBA3495 > Bin87. Next base: position 16,017 of record OZ253540.1, read on the forward strand.
GGGTAGATATCGTAGAGTTGGTCGCGTCGTATGTGAACCTGCAACGGTCTGGAAATTCCTACAAGGCCAACTGCCCATTCCACCAGGAGAGGACGCCATCTTTCTACGTGTTTGCCGACCGGCAATCCTGGCGCTGCTTCGGCGCCTGCGCCGAGGGCGGGGATGCGCTGTCGTTCGTGATGAAGGCGGAACGGCTGGATTTTCGGGAAGCGCTGCGCCGTCTGGGCGCCCGGGTGGGAGTGGTTATAGAGGACCGGAACACCAGTGGGGTGGGCGATCAGCTGTATCAGATCAACGACGCCGCCCGGCGATATTTCCAGCGATTGCTGGATGAGCCGGAGGGCGAATTCGTCAGGGATTATCTGGCTGACCGCGGCCTCAACGATCAGACGATCCAGATGTTTGAATTGGGGTACAGCCCGCCTCGGGACAATCGCCTGCTGGCGCACCTGACCGAAGCCGGCCACACCAGGGAGCTGGTTGCCCAGGCCGGGTTGGCCAGGGAAACGGATGATGGCCGATACTACGATCTTTTCCGGGGTCGATTGATTATCCCCATACGCGACTGGTCGGGTCGGGTGGCCGGTTTCGGCAGCCGCGCCCTCGACGCGGATGCGGTGGCCAAGTACCTGAACACGCCGCGGACGCCGGTGTTCGACAAGTCAGGGATTCTCTACGCCATGCACCTGGCCAAGGAGCCGGTGCGACAGAAGGGCGTGGTGGTCGTTGAGGGATACATGGACGCCATCATGGCGCACCAGCATGGGTTCGACAACGTGGTCGCATCGATGGGCACTGCCGTCACTGAGCAGCAGGTGGCGCTAGTGCGCCGGCTCACGACCCACGTTACGATGGCGCTGGACGGCGATCCGGCGGGGCGCAATGCAACTTTGCGCAGTCTGGAATCGTCATGGGGGGTGTTCCAGCAACGCAACGCCCGGGCATCGCAGGCCGGAGGGGTTTCGGTATTGCAGCGATCAGAGGCTATGGAGATGCTGGTGGCGGAGCTGCCGTCAGGTCAGGACCCGGATGACTTCATACGCGCTACGCCGCAGGAATGGCCGGCGTTCGTGGCCGGGGCGTCCCCGTTGTTCGAGTACTTGTTGGCTTCATTGTCGGCACGGGCCGACCTGAACAATGCCGACGACAAGACGTGGGTGGCTCAAACCATGCTTCGCTTTGTGGCGCAGGTGCCGGATGCGATTCGCCGGGACCTTTACCTGGATGAATTGTCGGTGCGCCTGCGGGTCAACAGCGAGACCTTGCGGTCGGCCATGAGGACGGTGGGACGGAGTTCGGGTCGCCGGGCAGGTGGCGAAACGCCGCCGGCTACGGCGGACGCGGCAACGCCGGCTCCGAGCCGCTCGGAAGACGCAGCCGAGGAATACTGCCTGGCAATGCTGCTGCAGCACTGGAACGAACTGGGACCGGAAGCCGCCGTTGCGGTGTCTGCCGACTGGTTCGAGCGCTCAGAGCACCGGGAAATCTATCGTAGCATCCTGGGGGCGCGATCCGGGGTTGAGAATGGTTCCAATGGCTGGGAGATGGCCGAGATCCTGGTTACGCCGGAGCTCGAAGCTCATCTGAATCTATTGCGCGCGCGGGAATTGATGCTGTCGAGCACGTCCAAACTGGAGCAGGCCTGGAAACAGATTAGACTTGGAATCGAGAAGGGATTCCTGAATAAAGAAATCTCCCAGCTGATGACAGTGCTTCAGGATGAAGCGGATTGGGAGTCGCCCGCCGCCAGGCAGGTGCAAGCTGGAAAAGAGCGGGTTCGCGAAATCAACCAGGAATTGGCCGGCGTTGCCTAGAGCCTGTTGAGAATTAACAAACCAGCCCGTCACTCCTGCGAAAGCAGGAGTCCAGAGAGGGTATGATTAAAGAATCAGAACCGTGGTTAACGACTTCGGCAACTGGATTCCCGCTTTCGCGGGAATGACGGTATTTGTCAACACACCCTGGCCGGCGGACGGGCCCTGCCGTCTCACATTGATACGACCGGGATACGACCGAAACCAACAAGCGCCCACAGTTTGGCCACAACCAAAACCGGGAGAAAAATATGACCATAATTAACAGTCGCCGCGCCGTGATCGTTGATGACGAGAATGGGGAATACGAAGGGAACGAATCCATTGTCATAGCCGACGATGACGAAGATGTCTACGAAGCGCCTCGCACGGCCATAGCCGTGAACGATGACGAAGACGAAGACCCGGTTGACGACGACGACACCGCAGAGGACGAGGTGGTGGTGACTGCCGTGGCGGTGGACGACCCGGACGCGGCGGATGACGAATGGCAGATTCGTCGGGTTGCGGCAGCTCGCACGGTGTTGCCGGATCTTGACGGCCCGTCGGCGCGGGATATCGAGCGGGAGGAACGAGACTGGGCCTACGTGGATACCAACGAGGGCACGGATGCGTTGGACGACCCGGTGCGGATGTACCTGCGGGAGATCGGTCGGGTTGATTTGCTGACGTCGGCTGATGAACGCCGGCTGGCGCGGGAGTTGGAAGGACTCAACCACCTGAACAAGCTGGAGAAGGAACTGGCAGAGCAGCCGGCCGATGATCCGGCCGTTAGCTACGTGACGCTGGGAGACGAAGTTCCTGCCGAAAGCATGGAGTGGGAAGCCGCCATGGTGTTGCTGGCCCGAATTGCAAACGCTGCTGCCCTGGTGCGTTCGATCTCCCGATACCTGGATCTTGAACCCAATATGTCGCTTCGGGAAGTGCAGGAAAATCCCCCATTGCGGAAGGCGATTGACGCCGAGGTATCCCCGGCAATGGTGGAGCAAATCGCTCGCGACGTGGACATTGCGGAAGACGTTGCGCATCAGCGCGTAGTCCAGTTGTCGTTGGACACCTGGGTGCTGCCTCCTCGGGTGGCCGATGCGGTTACCGCATACGTGCCGGTGTGGGCCGAACTTCACCCCGAGGGCGTGGGGGGCTGTTATGCCCCGGAGCAGTGTGTGGACGTGCCGCCGCTGTACGCCCAGGATGACCAGTGCTCGTTGCTGCTGCTGAGCCAGTTGCTTCGGGACCCGGGGCTGAGCGACCTGGTGGAGATGGAGAATTTCAACGCGGCGCTGCATTTCGATCGAATCAAGAGGAACGGGGAGCGCGCTCAAACCCATCTTACCGAAGCGAATTTGCGGCTGGTGGTCAGCGTGGCCAAGAAGTACATCGGCCGCGGAATGGCGCTGCTGGACATGATCCAGGAAGGCAATATCGGCTTGATCCGCGCGGTGGAAAAATTCGACTACCGCAAGGGTTACAAATTCAGCACCTATGCCACCTGGTGGATTCGCCAGGCGATTACACGGGCGATTGCGGATCAGGCGCGCACGATACGCATACCGGTTCACATGGTGGAGACCATCAACAAGCTGATGCGCCACCACCGGCGTCTTCTCCAGGAAAAGGGGCGCGAACCCACCACCGAAGAGTTGGCCGAAGCCATGGAGATGACACCTGAAAAGGTGGAAGAGATTCAGAAGATATCTCAGGAGCCGGTTTCGCTGGAGACTCCCATCGGTGAAGAAGAAGATTCATTCCTGGGCGACTTTATCGAAGACCGAACTACTCTGGCGCCGGCCGATGCGGCATCAGCCCAACTTTTGCGTGAACAGGTTCAGGAAGTGCTGAACTCGCTGACTGACCGGGAAAGCCGCGTGCTGAAGCTGCGCTTCGGCCTGGAAGACGGCCGTACCCGTACGCTGGAAGAGGTCGGCAGAGAATTCGGCGTTACACGGGAAAGGATCCGCCAGATCGAGGCCAAGGCCATTCGCAAGTTGCGGCACCCATCGCGCTCCAAAAAGCTGCGCGATTATCTGGAATAACCTCGAATCAACCGGCCAGGGTCCGTGCATCACGGCCGGCAACATATTGGCGTTGGTTAACGCCGCATTGAAGCTGTGGGCTACCCGCTAACCCGCAGCTTCGGCTTTGCTGGATGACGCGCATTGCCGACACGGCTGACCCGGCCGGACAGCAGCGGCCCCATTCGCCGGGTTTGTCCGGCGTATCCAGGCAAAACGCCAAAAGCCTGCTTGCCGTTGTGCAAGCAGGAGGGCGCAGCGCGCAGATATAATCCTTCGCACGGGCCCGGCGATTGCTCGGCTATCTTTTGGGAGGTGAATACTGTGGAGTCTATGGAGATGCCGATCTGCCAACAGTGCAACATTGGTACATTGGTGCCGCTATCGGACTATGGCGCCCAGGGGGCCGCAGTCCACTACAAGGCGTGGACCTGCACCAACCCGGGTTGTGGCTACAACATCAAAATTCGTAACGGCGATATTTTCGTCAACGAACCGATAAGAACGGGTCGCCACTAACGCTACTGGATTACGGGCGAAATACGGCTTCCGCCAGTTTCAATCGGCCGGCGGATGATCCCTGATGCACGGATGATCCATGTCGGTTGGTAAGCGCGATACATTCAGGTGTGGAAATGGAGATAGGTCTCGATTACATGCAGCTGCGCACTCGCGCACAGCACTATGGTATGCGGTGGTCTGGAATCATCCTGCTGGCGCTGGGAGTGGTTTTGGTGGCAGCGGGGGTGTTTTATTACGGGCACCTGTTTTGGCTGCGTTCCGGCCTGGATGACTACGCTGCTCAGCGGCAGGGGGTCGCGGTTGCGGAACCAAACGAGTCCGTACCGTCCGGCGCCGACGGAGTTACCGTAACCGCGCTGACGTTGCCGGAAGGAGCGTTCGCGGAACAGGCTGCCGAGCTGGGGATTGAACTGGTTCGCGCCGTAGATGCTGACGCGGTGGGAACGCTGCCGCCGGCCGTGAGCGTGAAAGTACCCGCATTGAGTGTAGACGCCAGAATCTCTGAATTAACGGTATCAGAAAACACCATCGTTAATTTTGCATCAGGTATCAATCCGGTGGGGCACGTTGAGACTTCCGCGAATCCCGGTGAACTGGGAGCGATGTGGCTATTTGGCCCCGCCGGCAAGGGCGCAGCCGGTTTTGGAAGGTTGACCGGCGCGGCTGACGTGCTGAAAGAAAATGATAATCTGGTAATCACGGTCGAAAATGAAACCAACGAATACATTTATCTGTTGACACACACGCAAGTGATCAGCGCTTCGGATTTGCGATTGACCAGCGCGGAACGTTCCACGGTCCATCTGGCAGTACCGGTGCCATCCGGCTTGTACGATCATTTCCTGATATTGAATGGCGAACTGGTGGGCGTGCGGTAAACGCAGTTCTGCAACGCGAAACACAAAAAGGGCTACCGGACTAATTCAGTCCGGTAGCCCTTTTTTTCATGCTGATCTGATGGCCGCCGGAATGTCGGTCGTCTCACCGACGGACTCGGTCACCTAACCGGCGGAAGAGGTTGTATCCGGCATTTCTCTGGCAGTGTTGTCCCGGGGTATCAAGCGCAGTTGCTGGATGCGGCGGCCCCTGACCTGGGTTACCTCGATGGTCACGCCGCCGGTTTGCACGATGTCACCGACCTGCGGCATCCGGCCCAACTCGGTATAAATGTAACCGCCGATGGTGTTCACGTCTTCATAACGCAGCGCTACGCCGGCAATTTGCTCCGCGTATTCGATGGGCACCGTCGCGTTCAAAGTCCAGGTACCGTCTTGATTGGGCACCGGGTCATCGCCGTTGGTGTCGCTGAACTCGTCATCGATCTCGCCAACGATTTCTTCCAGCACGTCCTCGAGGGTGAGTATGCCCTCGACACCACCATATTCGTCGACAACGATGCCCATCTGCAGCGACTTTTGGCGCATCAACACCAGCAGGTCGTCCACCGCCATGTTTTCAGCGATGAATTCCGGTTCGCGCATGATGCTGGCGAGAGTTGCATCGTGGTCGCCTTGCGCCAGGGTCAACAGCACGTCGCTGATGTGCACAATCCCCACCACATCATCCATAGTGCCGCGGTAAACCGGCAAACGGGTGTGCTTGCTGGCTACCAGCGTGTTGACTACGGTCTCCAACGCAGCAGACACCTCAACGGCGTCAACGTCGAGGCGCGGCACCATAATATGTACCGCATCGCGGTCGTCCATGCGGCTGATGGAGCGCACCATGTCGATGTCGTACTGGTCCAGATTCAACAGTTCGCTGGGAGTTAGCGGTACGGAAGCAAGAAAGTTCCCATCATCGTCGGCCTGGTATTGGTGAACTCCGTTTCCATTGGACGCGGTTGAATTGCCATTGCCGTGCGGCGCAACAACCATGTCAGCGAACCAGCGCTGGGGACGCGCCACGCGGCGGGCGATGAGAGGAAACGACCTGACCAGAATCCCTACCGCGATATCGACGATGATGATAACGACGCAGGCGGCCAAGGCTGCAACGCTGATAAAGCCAGCCGTCAGCCAGAGCGCATTGCTGCCCGCGGGTTGCCATCCCGGGGCGAGAGACATGCCCAGGAAAGCCGCAGAGATCCCGGCCAACACAGTCGAGGCGACCCTGATCAATCGCACCATTCGGATCTGGGTCGGGATACCGGCTGCCACCAACTGCATGGTGGACAAAGCCGTGTCTCGGGCCGCAAATACTACGCTGGTCCAGCCAAAGAGCGCCAGCGAAACGGCCAGAAATAATAACGGTGGTAAGCTACTGTCAGTATCCAAACTGTCGGCCCTTTACCGGCGCATGACGCGCGGCGGGGGTCAGTTGCTCTCCTTAATCTGCGCTTGGAACGAGTTTAGCAGGTACGCCTACGGCGAGTCTACCCCTGGGGATGTCTTTAGTGACCACTGCGCCCGCTCCGGTGGCCGCGTTTTCGCCCACGGAGACGGGAGCAATCAGCATGGTATCGCTGCCAATAAAAGCGCCAGCGCCAATGTTGGTAGTGTGCTTGTCAACTCCATCGTAGTTGCAGGTAACGGTTCCGGCGCCGATGTTCACGCCACGGCCTACGTTGGCGTCGCCCAGATAACAAAAGTGTCCGGCTGCGGTTTCGGAACCCACTCGGCTGGCCTTCACTTCCACGTAGTTGCCAAGGTGAACGCCGGTTTCTATTACCGAATCGGGGCGGAGATGACTGAAGGGGCCTATGGTGACGTCGTTTTCGACGGTGGCGCCTTCCAGGAAAGATGCGACGATGCTGCAGCGGTCGCCGAGGTGCGTATCCTGTACCACGGAGTTGGGGCCGATTTCGCACTCCTGACCGATGGCCGTTTGGCCGCGCAGCATGGTGTTGGGCAGCAGGACGGTGTCGTTGCCAATTGTAACTTCGGCGTCGATGTAGGTGGTGGCCGGATCGATGATAGTGACGCCGTTCGCCATCCAGCGACGGTTCAAGTGGTCACGCAGGACCGCTTCCACGGCGGCGAGCTGGATTCGATTATTTACGCCGAGGGCCTCATCGGCGTAGGCAATGGGCGCTGCCGCGACGTCTTCGCCGGCGTCGGATGCCATGGCGACCAGCGCCGTGAGATAAAGCTCGCCCGACGGTGCAGGAGTAACCTGGGTAATTCGGCGGACGACCCAGTCTCCGGCAAAACAATAAACGCCCGTATTTACTTCGGCGGGCCCGTGTACGGGTCGCGTGCGGTCGGGGGCTTCCACGATTGCGCTGACTGCTCCCACTCGACCATCGCTGGTTACACTGGCCCGCTCGATGCGACCCAGGTCGTCGCCGAACACGTCGGGAGCCGACAGGATTGTCAGGCGGCGGCCGGCAACCGCGGTATGTTCGTCGATCAGCGTCCGCAAGGATGCGGCGCGAACCAGCGGGGTGTCGCCGGCCATCACCACGACCGTTTGGGGAATCTCGCCAAGCTGATCCAGGGCAGTGGCCAAAGCGCCGGCGGTGCCGTCAGGCTCGGGTTGCACGGCGATTTCAACGTTGTCGCCCAGCAGGTCGCCAATCGCTGCCGCATGATCGGGCGACGTTACCACGACGATGCGTTGCATCCCCCATTCGGACATCAAATCCACCGGGTATCTGATGAGTTCTTTGCCGGCCGCCGGATGCAACGGTTTGGGTTTTTTGGAGTTCATGCGACTTCCCCGGCCGGCGGCCAGGATCACGCCGACAACATCGTGTGAGGGTTGATATGCGCCAGCCATCGCATCGCTCCCATTGCCGTGGTGCAGTTCGGTTTGTGCTATCCGGGAGATTATAGCAGTGTGCCTGAGTTGACAACGCCGGCGCCCCCGGCCACAATTATCTGCGTCGCACCGAGTTCACTCACGAGGCTCGGTATTAAGATAGCGTTGCACCTGCGCAGGAGGTTGGATTTTGCCGGATTTGAATGATACCGAGGTACGGGCTCTGGCCAAAGCATCAGGCATTAGTATTCCCGATCACCTGGTGGCAGAAGTACGAGAGTCATTGAATGGTTTGCTGGAGGCTCTGGACGTTATTGTTGAGCCTGATGTGGCCAATATCGAACCGCTGCCAATCATCGTATCGGACACTGCCCGGCAACGGGAGGTTTTCTAATGGCAAACCCGGACCTTTGCTATCTTTCCGCAACCGAACTGGGTGAGCGCATTGCCGCCGGTGAGATTTCCTCGCTGGAGGCTACGGAAGCGTTCCTGGAGCGCATCGCCCAACTGGACGGCAACTACGCCTCATACATCACGGTAACCGCCGACCGCGCCCGTGAAGACGCGCGCCGCGCTGACGCCGAGATAGCGGCCGGCCAGCGATTGGGTCCGTTGCACGGTGTTCCTGTGGCGGTGAAAGACCAGTTCAATACGGCCGGCATAGTTACCACCAATGGGTCTACGATAATGGCCGAGAACGTGCCGGATGAAGACGCTACGGTTATGGCGCGCCTGAGGGCGGCCGGTACGGTGTTGCTGGGCAAGCTCAACATGAGCGAATACGCCAGCGGCGATGCTTTCCGACATCCCTATGGCCGGCCCCGCAACCCCTGGGATACCGGGCGCAATCCGGGAACCAGCAGCAGCGGTTCGGGAGCAGCCACGGCGGCGTTTCTGTGCGCAACATCCCTGGGGGAAGACACCGGCGGCAGCATTCGAGGGCCGGCGGCCTTTTGCGGTTTGGTGGGCATTCGGCCCACGTTCGGCAGGGTTAGTCGAAATGGTGTGTTTGGCGCCAGCTGGTCGATGGACACGGTGGGGCCGATCTCCAGAACGGTTACCGATTGCGCCAATACGTTGGAAGCAATCGCGGGACATGACCCTAACGACCCGCAAACCTGGGATGTGCCAGTCCCGAATTATTCAGCCGCACTCGACGGCAACATTGCTGGTTTGAAAGTGGGGTTGGTAACCGAGCGGGTCCATACCGATGCCAACGATCCGGAAGTTCGCGACGCGGTTATCGCAGCCACCGGCGTGCTTGCCGGACTGGGCGCCGAGGTGAGCGAAGTTTCCGTCCCGCTGATTGTCAATTCTTCGGAAATTTCTTACGGCATAATCAGCAGCGACGCCGCCATGCTCAACTGGGACCTAATATCCACCGAGCGCCTGGAGGAACTGGACCACAATAATCAGGTGCGGTTGCTGATGGGCAGCATCGTTCCCGCCAAGGTGTATCAGAAGGCCACCAGATTGCGCGATGTGTTGCGCCGTCAGATCCTGGCGGCCCTGGGGCAGGTGGACGTGCTGGTAATGCCGGCATCTTCGGTGCCGGCCACGCTGATACCGCAATCGGCCGGCCTGGGAACCAAGGCCGATGTGCTGGCCGGATTCAAAGGCCGCAGGGGGTTCACGGCGCCTTTCAACCTGGCGAACCTGCCGGCATTGTCCATCAACTGCGGGTTTACGAGCAGCGGGTTGCCCATAGGATTGCAGATTGCCGGCCGGGCCTTTGATGAAGCTACCCTGTTTCGCGCCGCCTACGCCTACGAGCAGGCCACCGACTGGGGGCAGAGGCGACCGCCCGGCGTATAATCAAGTTACCCTCGACAAAGGATTGGTCAATGCTGACTCAAGACCATGCCATGACCGCGCAAGATTTTCTGACGGCATCCGACCGGGAATTCGCTGCCGGCGACGTTCTGCAAGCTTCGGAAAAGCTGTGGGGCGCGGCCGCCCACGTAATTACGGCGGTGGCGAAGCAGCGGGGCCTGGATCATGGCACCCACCGGGCGATGATAAATTCGGCCCGGCAAATAGCCGATGAAGTGGACGATGAGCGGTTGCGCTCCGGAATACTGGCGGCTCAGCATTTCCACTCCAATTTTTACAACGGCACGATGGAGCCGGAGGACGTTGAGTACGCTCGCCCGTTGGTGCATCGCTATGTGGCCCTGATGCTGGCGCTGTTGGATTAGATGCGAAAGAGATAAAGCGGTGCTGATTCAAGACCACGCCCTGACCGCGCAAGATTTTCTGGCGGCATCCGACCGGGCCTTTGATGAAACTACCCTCTTCCGCGCCGCCTGCGCCTACGAGCCGGCCGCTGACTGAGGAGAAGGCGACCTCTCCCGGAGTGTGGCCGCACGGTGGCTTCCGGCCGCCGTAACCTCGGGGTGCGGTAGATATGATTGAGTCGATCGACGGCCAGGCCCGAGGACGGCTAACGGTCCACGGTGTGGTAGGTCCCGCCCACGGCAGACGTCAGTTCGTGGACCGGCGCCAATATGGGAATGCCGTATTTGGCGGTGAATTCGCGTAGCGACATGCCGTAGTTGCGTTCGACCCATTGGATTTGCTCCTGAGTCCATGCCTCGGGATCGTCGCCTCCCGTACCCGAAGCTACGGGCATGCCTTCCCATACTTCGTTTGGGAAGTACGTGATGGTGGGATCGAGTCCGTAGCCGATAATGTCGATGCGCAGGTTTGGGATTGGAGAGTTTTGGACTTCTTCCAACAGGCGGTCGTAATGCAAAAAGTAGTCATCTGCGACGCCGTCGGTGAATACCACAATCCGGTTAGGGCGGTCGTAGTCGTCCAGCTTGACCAGTGCGCCGTGCGCCCGTCGAATCCCCGAATACATCGTGGTGTTGCGGGTAAACCTGCTGTAGGCCGCGGTTTCCAGGGAGTTGACGGCGTTCCTGAAATCCTCGCGGGAGCCGGGTGATTCCATGAAATCGAAATCGAATGCCGTGCCTACTCTGGCGTCGAACGTCATCAGGCGTATCCGGTTGCGACTGAAACTTTCTTCATCGGTGAGGCTGACCAACGAAGCCTGAACCTTATCCAGGTCAAACTTCATTGAATCGCTGGTATCCACGACATAGATGGTGTTTGTGTCAGCCTCGACGGTGTTGGAGAATGCGGCCCGAATGTCAGGTGATTCGACGATAGTGGGTTGTGTGGCTCCCGCAGCATTTGATGATGTCAGAACGGCGTCGTCCGGCTGGGTGACGTAATATGCGATAATTGCGGCTGCGACCGCCAGTATCAAAACCGCGATCAGACCGCCGATTAAAGCCGGTATCTTCCTGGATCTCCGGCCCTCGGTTTCCTGACTGATATAGAAAACGGGCATTTGGCGATTCCCTTGCCGGCGGTACGGGATGCGCAATTATATAACAGATTAAACACCCATCGGTTCGCTAACAACCCGGCCGGTGTAATTTTCGCCGCCTAATTCGACCACAGTGAGGTTTACCGATATGCCCGTACCAAATGAACTTACCGCCGCTCAGGCCGCCCATGCCATTGCCAGTCGGCGAATCACGGCGACCGAATTGGCCCAAGCATGCCTGGACCGCATTGCGTCGCTGGATGACCGGTTGAAAGCCTGGGTATATGTGGATCGGGCGACGGTACTGGCGGATGCGCGAGCCGCCGACCGGGCGGTGGAGCAAGGGAGGCCGCTGGGGCCGCTGCACGGTGTTCCGATTGGCCTGAAGGACATTTACTACACTGCCGGTATCCCGACCCGGGCCGGCAGCGAGGTTTACAAGGATTTTGTACCGAGGTATGACGCGGCTACGCTCACGTTGTTGAAACACGCCGGGGCTTTGATGCTGGGCAAGGCGGTAACCACCGAGTTCGCCTGCCTGGACCCGTCGCCCACGGTGAACCCGTGGAACGCGGCACACACTCCGGGCGGGAGCAGCAGCGGATCGGCGGTAGCCGTTGCCTCGCGGATGTGTCCGGCGGCGTTGGGTTCTCAGACGGTGGGGTCGGTGCTGCGGCCGGCTGCCTACAACGGCGTGGTCGGTTTCAAGCCGACCTTCGGCCGGGTCAGCCGCTACGGCGTGGTGCCGGTGAGCTGGAATCTGGACACGGTGGGCTGGCTGGTGCGAACTGTCGAAGACGCGGCGCTGTTGTTGCAGGTGATGTCCGGCCCCGATGTCAACGACCCGGTTTCGTCCCACGAACCCGTCGGCGATTACTTGTCGGCCATAGTGGAGCCACCCGCGCCGCGCATTGGAATGCTGCGTCGTTATTTCTACGAGGGAGCCGATGCCGAAACGCGACGCCACATAGATGCGGTTGCCGAACAATTGGCACAGGCCGGCGCCGAAATCGAGGAACTGCCGATGCCTCCCAGCATTGATACGGCATACATTGACCAGCGGTTGATAATGTCGGTGGAAGCGGCGGCGTTTCACGAGCCCATGTATCGGCGGCAGGCCGAAGACTATCAGCCCAAGTTGCGCGCCATGCTGGCGGACGGTTTGCAGGTGGACGGCATCGCTTATTCGCGCGCCCTGGAAAACCGACGGCAGTTTATCGCCGACATGGAACAGCTTTCCCAACAATGCGACGTCCTGCTGACTCCGGCCGCGCCGTCGCCGCCGCAGGCCGACGTCACGAACACCGGCGATCCAGCGTTCCAGGGGCCGTGGACATCATGCGGTTTGCCGGCTATTTCCCTGCCCTCGGGCATTGCCGAATCCGGTTTACCGCTGGGGATTCAACTGGTGGCGTCGCCGTTTGCCGAAGCGAGGCTGCTGGGCGCGGCGGCGTGGTGCGAAAACGCATTGGGCGTGGATTTGATGCCGCCGACGTAATACCATAGAATTAGCTCGGCAGCGTCGTTCATGCGACCAGGGTTGGGAACCAGCCATCAAATGAGGTGGGAACATGCTATATCTGGAACCTCTCACCAAGTACGCGGACTTCAGCGGGAGAGCAACACGGTCGGAGTATTGGCTGTTCATCATAATTAACTCGGTCATCCTAGCTGTTCTGCCGGGCTTGGCGGCCGCGATTTCGTGGTGGATTCTCGCCGTTTTTGCGGTCTTTTATTTGGCCGTTCTTCTACCCAGTTTGGCGGTGCTGGTTCGGCGGCTTCACGACACCGGACGCAGTGGATGGTGGATTCTGATTAGTTTTGTGCCGTTCGGCGGGATAGTGTTGTTGATATTTACTCTAAATGGGCAGCGACGGCCCCAACGAATATGGTCCAGAACGGTACTAGGTAGCAGGCGAGCGCCGGGCTCTGACCGCTTTACCGTTTCTGTCTCGCTGGCTACCCTATCGCATCCCGGTGATACTCCAAATGTGATTGAGTGAACAGATCACCGAGGCAAAGCTGTGGCGGCGGCGTGGTGTGAGGGTATTTTGGAGGTTTCGTTGATGCCGCCGATGTAGCGGTACGAATTTTATTTATCTGCCAAAGCCGTTAATTGGAAATCGCCCCGCAGTCCTTGACTGCGGGGCGATTTCCAATTAACGTACACCGCAATAGTAATAGTCGCGATTCATAATGCCGGTGCTGGAAAATTGCAAAACTACGTCGAACCTGCTGGCACACTCTCGTTTCTGGATTCCCGCTCAAGGCCAGAGCGAGGCTTGTACGGCCATGATGATGATTTTGTAGCCGTCTTTACGCACATCTTGAGCGGTAACTCAGAATACCCGGTATAAAGGAGGCGAACAATGCAAGGTCAGATACTGGATTATTCCATACAGACCAACGAAGGGGTTATCTCAGGGGAAGACGGCAGCCGGTACACGTTTGCGGGGAGCGCATGGAACGACAGCACACCACCGGCCCGCGGGATGCGGGTGGACTTTGAAGTCCAGGGAACGGACGCGGTAGGCGTGTACCGGGCGTTGGGCGGCGGCGGCGGCGGGGTTGATGTGTCAACGATGTTTTCCTCGTCCGGCGCCAAGAGCAGAGTCGTTGCCGGTGTGCTTGCCATTGTGCTGGGCTACTTGGGCGTCCACAAGTTTTACCTCGGCAACACCGTCCCCGGCATCATCCATGTGGCGGTGACCGGCGTCGGGATCTTCCTGTTTATCGTCGCGGCGATCCTATCTACGGTTTTCTACTACGGTTTCGGGGTGGTTATTGGCGGCCTCTTTGTTTTGCTTGGTTGGCTGGTCATCACGGCCTCAGGAGTGGTTGGATTGGTTGAGGGCATCATTTACCTCACCAAGTCTGACGAGGAATTTGAGGCGCGCTACGTTACCCAGAAGCGGCCCTGGTTTTAGCCTATCCGGCGGCGGCAGAGCTGCCCGGTCTCCGGCAATGTGTGTGGTTCCCGGAAGCGGGTCGGGATTGGGGCGGCGGCGCATATTCCGATGGGGAGGAAACTATGTGGCGCTTGTTATTCATCCTGGTGGTTCTCGCTGCCGCAGCGCTGGTATTCGCACTCGATCCCGAGGGGGTTGTCGCGCAATACATCATCCCTGATTTTGGAGAGATGGGCTGGAAGCAGTTAACTGCCTGGGCTTTCCGCGTACCGGGTACCGGCCTGGCGCTGTTGCTGGTCATCCCGCTCTGGATCCTGGATTTCAAGTGGAGAGAAGCCAAGCATCCCAAGTTGATCGAGCCGGTAACCGGACCACCCAGTGGGCTGTCGGCAGCGGCGGTTTCCGTGCTGGAGAGCCGGCAGGTCAACGACCGCACTTTACTGGCGTCGGTAGTCGAGATGTGCCAAAGAGGCATGCTGGAAATCATGCCAGTCAGGAGGGCTAGGCGAGGAGGTGGATATTCCTATAAGCTGACTGCCCGGGAGTCGCCGAACTTCGATTGGGAGCGGCTGGTGTGCGACCGGCTACCCACGGGGCCGGTCACGGTAGAGCGAATGGGTGAGCGGCTGGAGGAGCAGAAAGAAGCCGTGGGTGATGGGCTGGGGGAGTATCTGCAATATCAGGGGATTTTCAGCGATAACCCGATACGAGTAAAGCGGGAACAAGGGACAGAGGGTATGTCGCTGGAAATACTGGCGGTGATCCTGTTGGGAGTTGGCGTGGGGTTGTGGCTGGAACTATGGATTTCCCAGTGGTGGATCAACGCAATCGCCGGCGGCGTCCTGGGGTTCATATACTTTCTGATTTTTGATTCCACTAATGTAGGCAAACTCAAACCTACTGAGTCGGGTTTGAATGAGATCGGCCAGTGGTTGGGGCTGAAGGAATACCTGGCGGGTCTGGACCCGGGGCACGTTGTGGATGGTTCGGACCAGATGCTGGCGTATGCAATCGCACTGGATGCCGCCGGGCCGTGGTTGAACGATGCCGTTCCGGCCCCAAGCTGGTTTGGCGAGACCGAGAACCCCGAAGAGCAGAGGCTGGATCTGGACCAGGCATATCACTTCTTTTTGTCTGCGAAAACGTGGAACCTGACCGGACGGAACGAAGGAGTGGACGAAGCGGATACCGAGGACGTGGCGCATCCTTCCGGCGAGCCGCGGGAGCAGGGCGCGGCCTCCGTTGCTCCGGCAAATGCCCCAGCGCTTACCAGCCCGGAGCCGCAGCAGGTGTTCTACGATGCCGGCCGGGTTTTGGTGTCCGCGAACCTTTTGCGGTTCCCCGGCAAAACCGTGACAATGAACAGAGTCAAGTCTGCGGTTGTGGTCGAGGTTGAAGTGGAGGCAGAAACGGGTTCGAATAAGTTCTTGAAAGTCGTCGGCAACCTTATAAAATACCTGCCCGGGTCGGGCGCTACGGTGCTTTCGATTATTTTCTTATGGGGGGTTCTTTTTGCCGTTCTAGATCACTTCGGTCTCACATCAGAGAGCAAGTTTGCCGACCCTTACGCAGGGGGTAAACCTTTATTCCCTTTCCTGGGGGATCTCGGGGAGAAGTGGGATGATCTCGCGGAGGAAATCCGGTCTTTGATCGACCCTTCGACAGTGGGAGGTTGGCTCTTTGTTGGAGCCGTTATCCTGGGGGCGATATTGGCGGCTTTGTTAGGACACAAAATCGTCGAATGGGGCACGGCCAAAACTACCAAATATCGCGCCGGCATCGACGTAACCGGTGAGAGCGAGAGGCTTTATTCCGGTGAATACGAGGAGCGTGTGGAGGCGGAAAGAATAGTATCAGCGATCGAACTGGCCAGAGCTGCTGGCGCGGCCGGCGTTGCTCCGGCAAATGCCCCAACGTTTACTAACCCGGAGCCGTAACGGATGTTCTACGATGATAACGGGGTCCGTGTTTCGCAGCACAGCATAAGTTACCCAGCTGGCGCGTTGTCAGTGCACCGGGTGATTGACATCGCCATCGAGCGGGAAACAGTGGACGACCGCGACGGTACGCACCGGTTTTGGAAGTTAGTTGGGAAAGTTGTGCAATTTGCAGGATTTGGGATAGCGTTTCTCCCGTTTATTGCCGTGATGTGGACCCTGGTGCTCACCGTCCTGTTTTATTTGGGGATTGAAATTGAGTCAGCCCCAGGCGATTATGTGCCTAATCCGAATTGGAGCGACTACGGACCTTTTGAACCAGAGCCCTGGACCTTTTGGGCCATTGGCGGGGCAGGTATCCTGGCTGGTTTGTTGGTGGGATTGCTCGGGGGTTGGGTGACACGCTTGGCAACCCCCAAAAAAACCAAGTACTGCGTGGCCCTGGCGGTCACCGGCCAGGATGCCCGAGTATCTCTCGGCCACCACGACGAACGGGAATCGGTGCAAAGGTTGGCTTCGGCCATCCGGGAGGCGGCCTACAGCGTCGGCAACCTCGCGGCTGGGCGCTGACGACCTGGTCGGATTGCCGCAACGGAACCGGCCACACCAAAGGAATTGGCTCGGGTAATCAGAAGCCTGAAAGCAGATACGGTATTTTCTCCTCCCGAAGCACCCCCGTATCACATAGGAGAAGTAATCGCAGGCGGCGGTTGCGATAGACTCTTACTTGGCGCAGGAGCACCGGCTGGCCGATGGTATAATCACCCTAAAGCCGGCGGCTCTGAGATAGGGGTGATGCTATGGAAAAGCTGAAAGAACTCGCCCCCTGGGGGGTCTTTCTGGTCCCGTTTTTTGTCCTCTCTCTCATCATCATCCCTTGGGCAATTTTCGCCCCGGTGTCCTTTTGCACGGGAATCGATCCTAACAATTCCACGCTTATGGACGGCTGGGGGGGTTCACTGTTGCGTACTCTCTTTTTCCATTGCTCCTGGGTCGAGCGGTGAGCGCGTTAGATACGCTGTCGATTTTTTTGGATAGCGGTCTTTTTGTCAGCCGCCGCAATCGCGCCTTACGTCCTCTTACGGAGAAATGCCCAATCTGAAAATTGGCGCACCGCGATTATGCACTCCTACCTCCCCTGGCTCGCTACCATACTGGTAATTTTGGGTATTTTTGGGGTAGGATAAACCCCTACAATCACCAAGGAGTTTACCAATGGCCACTACCCGCCCCCGCCGTCTGGCCCGCCAGGTTTCTATCGTTGGCGCCGGCCTCTCCCAATTCGGCGCCTACCCTGACAAGTCCAGCCGCGACCTGTTCGTCGAAGCGTTTCACGATATGCAGGACAATATCGATCAGGGGATTTCGGCACAGGACATTGAGGCCGGTTATCTGGGCAACTACTCTGCTGATCTTTTCGAGCACCAGGGTCACACCGCCCCCATCATGGCTGACTGGCTGGGGATGACACCCACGCCAATCACTCGCATCGAAAACGCCTGCGCCAGCAGCGGCAGCGCACTGCGCGAGGGCGTGATGGCGATAGCCAGCGGCATGTACGACGTGGTGCTGGTGGGAGGCGTGGAGAAGATGACCTCCCTGCCTACCGAGGGGGTCACTGACGTGCTGGCGTCTGCCGCCGATGGCCTTTATGAAGTGCCGGCGGGTTTGACCTTCCCGGGCATATTCGGAGCCATCGCCAAGGCTCACATGGACCGGTACGAAACCAATCTGGATCACCTGCTGAAGGTTGGCATCAAGAATCACGAAAACGGCAAACTCAATCCCAAGGCACAGTTTCAGGTAACTGTTCGCGACATGATGGAGCGGCGCCGGGCGCGGGCGGAACAACGGGGTGAGACGGTGCCCGAATGGGCAGATGAACTGGATTTCCTGAATGACGCCCGGGCCAATCCATGGATCGCCTGGCCGCTGCGTCTCTACGACTGCGCTCCAATTACGGACGGGGCATCGTGCGTGTTGCTGGTTGCCAGCGAAATCGCCAGCCAGTTTACCGACCAGCCGGTGCATCTGGCCGGTATGGGGCAGGCCACCGGACGCCCGCTCCACGACGCCGAGGAGCTGACATCTTTGTCCGCCGCCAAGATTGCTTCGGCAGAAGCCTACGCTATGGCAGGCATTGGCCCGGAAAACGTCGGCGTGGCCGAAGTCCATGACTGTTTTACCATTGCCGAAATCGTGGCGAGTGAGGATTTGGGCTTCTTCGCTCCGGGCGAGGGTCCTCACGCAGTGGACGAAGGCCGTACCGCTCGCACCGGAGACCGGCCCATCAACACCAGCGGCGGCCTGAAGGCCAAGGGCCATCCGGTAGGCGCCAGCGGCGTGGCTCAGGTCATCGAAGTGTTCAAGCAGTTGAGGGGCGAAGCGGGCGCGCGTCAACTGACCAGTCCCGACCTGGAGTTTGGATTGACTCACAACGTGGGCGGCACCGGCGGCACCTGCGTCGTCAACGTGCTGCAACGCGGCTAGGGGGCGTCCGATGACTACCGAAGCCGAATCACGACCGTTCAACGCCGCATCGTTCTACGCCTTCCTGAAAGAGGGACGATTCATGGGAGTGCGCTGCCGGGAGAACGGCAACGTTTACGCAGAAGCGCGGCCGATCGATCCGGTGAGCCACAGCCGTAATATGGAGTGGCACGAATTCAGCGGGCTGGGCACATTGAGCACTTTCACCTGCATCTCAGTGGCTCCGGCTTCACTGGAGGCCAAAGGCTACGGGAGGAACAATCCGTATTGCACGGGAATAGTGACCCTGGAAGAAGGGCCACGAATCAGCGCCCGTATCTCGGGGGTGGACGCCTCCAACCCACAGAACATACCGGTCGATTTGCCGGTGGTACTGGCGCTGGATGAAATCGACGCAGACGACCCGGGGCTGGTGTTCCGTCCGGCGTAGGGACGGGAAAATCAAAGGCGCTTGACCGGTTCACTTCCGGAAGTATTCGTCTAATAGGAGGGCGTAAGTAGATAAATGCCGATTATTGTGATTGTAGCCATCATTGTAGTCGCTGTCCTAGTTGTTGCAGGAGCGATTCTTTGGGCGATCCGCTTTCTGAGGCATCAGGAGGCGAATGAGTTGAACCGGTACCTGCAAGACGAAAACTGCGAATGGGAGAGAAATACGCAGGCAAGCGGAGCTAGTTCGGGGGAGAGTGTTTATTTCGTTAATGGTGCTCCCGAATCCCAGGGAATCGAGATGCGCGTGTACTACTATGGTGGGCCCGCCGACGGTTCCCGCGGCGACGATGACGACTTCTGCCTTTCAATCATCAGCCAGGAACAGCGCAACGGAATGATTCTCAATGGGTTTATCCGGCCCCTGGAGGCGATGCAGTTCGGCGACAGCCTCTGGAACGATCGGTTTCTGAGCGACGCCGGAATCATGGAAGAAATGATAACCGAGAAGAGAGTAGCCTGGAACCAGATGGAAGAAGATGTCATCATCGCCAACTTCCATATGTTCATGTAGGCGATAATCGGCGATACCCTCCGGCCGCAACGATTCGAGAACGCGTAGGGGCGGGTTTCAAACCCGCCCCTACATTATGAGCCGTTGGTGAGTAATGGATTAATCCAGGCCGCGGGTGCCTACCCAGCCGGTTCCGGAGACGTCGATCATCTCGCCGTTGGGGCCTTCGTACTTGGTCTCTACGTTCTCTGTGCGCGGGCCGCCCATGCCGGCGTGGAGCGCGTTGTTGACCTCGTCCATCGGCTTGGAGTTGTTTTCCATCAGCCGCTTCTCGATGTCTTCCAGGTCTTCAACTTCAAAGCCGATGTGGTGGATGCCTTCCCAGTCCTTGCCGCGCTCACCGGCTACGGCGTCGTTCTTGAAGTCCAGGATGGCCATGTTGACGTTGCCGTCGCTCAGCATGAAGCCCTTGGCGTTTTCGCCGTCCAGCTGGGCGACCTGGCGGAGGCCGAAGACCTCGGAGTAGAACTTGGCAGTCTTTTCAGCATCGTTGGTGGCGATGGCGATGTGCTTAATCTGGGGCATTTTGTCCTCCTTGCTCGGTGGTTGGATTCAATTAGACAAGCGTTCCCGACGGGAGCTATTAGGGGCAACGATACCACTTTTGCGGCGGGCGGGCTAGTGGCTTATTGGGCTCACGCGTACCCACTTTGTCAAACCAAACTGGCCTGCTGTCATTGCGAGGAGCGCAGCGACGTGGCAATCTCGTTGAGGTTGAACACACGCCGGCAAACCACCATTGCTACGGCGACGAGATTGCCACCCCCGTATCAAGTACGGGGTCGCAATGACAGATTAAAGTGGGTACGCGTGAGGCTTATTGGGGCGGGCGCCGGTGTAGTATCTTGAATGATATGACAACCTTGCCTGATATAACCATCGCGCCCATGACGCCGGACGACTGGCCGGCGGTGCGCCGCATCTATGCCGAGGGAATCGCCACCGGCAACGCCACGTTCGAGACCGAGACGCCGACTTGGGATACCTGGGATCGCAACCACCTGTCAGCCTGTCGGTTGACCGTGCGGGTCGGAGATGCGGTAGTGGCGTGGGCTGCGATTGCACCGGTTTCGGCTCGCCCGTGCTACGCTGGGGTCGCTGAACACAGCGTTTACGTCGAGGAGGCGATGCGGGGTCGAGGCGTAGGCAAGGCGCTGTTGGCCGAACTCGTGCGCGTATCGGAGGCCTCCGGATACTGGACGTTGCAGAGCAGCGTGTTCCCGGAGAACCAGGCTAGCCTCGCGATACATCTGGCCTGTGGGTTCCGCATCCTAGGCCGGCGGAAACGGGTTGCCACGTTGAACGGAAAGTGGCGTGATACCATCGTGGTGGAGCGACGAAGCACGGTAGCCGGGGAGTGATTGGCGTGCCGGATCAATCCGGTTGCGGCGCATGGCAACCATGTTAGAATGGCCCAATCCAAACCAACGTAATAGCCATCTACCTATGAACCAGGCTACCTATCAATCAGGAGGCACTTAATGACGGCTCCCG
The DNA here is from genome assembly GCA_965262485.1 of Dehalococcoidia bacterium. Classification (GTDB taxonomy): domain Bacteria; phylum Chloroflexota; class Dehalococcoidia; order Lucifugimonadales; family UBA3495; genus Bin87. The sequence goes on from OZ253540.1 coordinate 37,237, forward strand.
CCCGCATGAAATTTGGAATATTTATGGCGCCGTTCCATCGGGTCGGCGAGAACCCGACACTGGCTTTGGAGCGGGACCTGGAACTGTTGCAGTGGCTGGACCAGCTTGGGTTCGACGAAGCATGGATCGGCGAGCACCACAGCGCGGGCTGGGAGACCATCGCCTCGCCTGAGGTGTTCATGGCTACGGCTGCCGAGCGCACGCGCAACCTGCGCCTGGGCACGGGCGTGGTCAGCCTGCCTTATCACCACCCCTACATGGTGGCGAACCGCATGGTGCTGCTGGACCACCTGACTCGCGGGCGCGTGATGCTGGGTGTTGGCCCCGGTGCGCTGGCGTCAGACGCCTACATGTTCGGCATCGACCCGGCCCGACAACGGGAGATGATGGACGAATCGCTGGGAGCGATCAAACGTTTGATGGACAGCGCAGAACCATACACCTATCAGAGCGACTGGTTTGAATTGCACGATGCCCACTTGCAACTGCGTCCGTATCAACAGCCGTTTCCGCTGGTGGTCGCTTCGGTGCAGTCGCCGGCTGGCGTGATGACGGCGGGTAAGTACGGCGCCGGTGTAATATCGTTGAGCGTTCCCCGGGATATGGTGCGGTCGACGTCGTTGCAGTCTCAGTGGGCCATTGCCGAGGAATCGGCGGCAGAGCACGGGCAAACGGTGAATCGCGAGGAGTGGCGTCTATCGGTGGGCGTTCACTTGGCTGAGAGCAAGAAGGAAGCGCAGGAGGATATTCGGGAGGGATCGGCGCGGGTGGTTACCGAATATTTCGGCGGCACGCTTGGCCACGAGGTACCCGATGTTCCCCGCGACCAGATCGTCGATTTTATGACCGACAACAAGCAGTGGATCGTGGGCACGCCCGACGACTGCATCCAGCGAATAAAAGAACTCCAGGAAATGTCCGGTGGTTTTGGCGGGATGCTGGTGCGAGCGGAGGACTGGGCGCCGCGAGATAAGCTGCATCGCTCTTACGAACTCATGGCTCGCTACGTCATGCCCCAGTTCCAGGGCACCCTCACCGGGATTCAGACGTCTCAACAGTGGGCGTCGGGCCTCAAAGACATGTTGCAAGTTAACCGCCGGGCCGGTTTGGAACGGGCCACCCAATCTTACGAACAGTCCCGCCAGGGAAGTTAGGAAACTGGCAATTGGCAATCCGGGCGCACCGGCCAAAAGCCGGCTGCGCCTGTTTTGTTTGATATTGGGGTAGCGAGGGTAATTGCCCACCATCGCACCGTTGTGGGTATAATGCCGGGTAGAAACAAAAGCCTGAGCAAAGTTTTGAGAAAAGAATGCCGCCATCGGGTCGGACGGTTATCGCCAAAGCGGGGGAATATTAAATGCGTAAAACCAAGATAATCGCCACAATTGGTCCCGCCTCCCGGTCGCCTGAAACTCTGGACCGGTTGGTGGCGGCAGGCATGGACGTGGCACGCCTGAACTTTTCCCACGGTACGCTTGAGGAGCACGCCGAGGTAATCGCGAATGTGAGAGAGGCGTCCAGACGAAACAACCGTCCCGTAGCCGTTCTGCAGGATCTGGGGGGCAATAAATTCCGCTTGGGTCGCATGGCAGAGGCGATACAGCTCAATTTTGGCGACCATGTTTCCATCACGAATGAATCGGAATCGGATTTGCCCTACCGATTGCCATTCCCGGAGCCGGCCATCTTGCAGAGCCTGCGACCCGGGAACCTGGTTTACATATCGGACGGCACAGTGTGTCTGGAAGTGCTGGAAGTTACCCCCGATCTGGAGGTGAAGACCAGTGTGCGAAACGGCGGCAACCTTTCTTCTTTCAAGGGAGTGAACCTGCCGGACGTGCCCATCGACATGCCGGTGATCACCGAAACCGACAAGATTGCGTTGCAGTTTGGTGTTGAGCAGGAAGTCGATTGGGTGGCCCTGTCGTTTGTGCGCACCGGAGAAGACGTTCGCTACGCCCGGGCGCATCTGAACCAGTTGAACAGCCGGGCCCCGGTGATGGCCAAGCTGGAGCGTCGTGAGTGTATCGACAACCTGGATGACATTCTGCGCGAAGTGGACGGAATTATGGTGGCCCGCGGTGATCTGGGTGTCGAGATGCCCATGGAAGAGGTGCCGGTCATCCAGAAGAACATGGTGAAAAAGGCGAACGAGGCGGGCAAGATTTCGTCCGTCGCCACACAAATGCTGCGGTCGATGGTGAATTCACCCACGCCGACGCGCGCCGAAATCTCCGACATCGCCAACGCGGTGCTGGATGGTTGCGACTCGATCCTGTTATCCGATGAAATCGCCGTTGGCGGTTACCCAGTGGAGGCGGTTCGCATCGCCGACGCTGCAATCGTGCAAGCGGAAAAGATGTACAACTACTACACCGAGATTCCGCAACGCGATCAGACGCAATCAGTGGCCTGGGGCGCAACCCAGCTCACCAAGTCACTGAACGCCAAGCCCATCGTTATCACCAGCACCGGACGGGCGGCGTTTGAAATGTCGCGTTTCCGCCCGGAGAATGACGTGCTGGTCTTTTCTCATGACGAAGTAGTGCAACGGCGGGTCTGTATGGCATGGGGGCTGGCTCCCAAGGGTGTGATACCCGCGGAGCCGGATGTGGCGAAGCTGGTGACCCTGCTGGTCGACGAAGCGATGGCGACGGGGCTGGTATCGGAGCGTGATACGGTGACGCTGGTACACGGTTTTATGACGGGAGTTACCGGCACCACCAACACGATCCAGGTGCTGAACATTCGCGAATATCTGAGCCACATTGGCCGCACCGCAGTACCCCACGCCGCTCAGGAGCAGGTCTAAAAAACCCGCTGGAATAAATCATCCAGCGGGATTACCGGCGCTATTTCCGTGTTGGCCGGGGGGCTAGATGGCCGGCGCAGTTCTGGGCAGATGGGTGGCCCCCGTCAAGTATGCGTCAACGCCACGGGCCACGTCGCGGCCTTCGGCGATGGCCCAAACGACCAACGACTGCCCGCGTACCATGTCACCGCCCGCAAACACGCCCGGAACCGACGTCATCTTGTTGGCATCGACTTGAACGTTGCCGCGGCCATCGAGCTCGACTCCCAGTTGTTCAAGCATCCCATCGTGTTCGGGGTGCAGGAAGCCCATCGCCAGCAGAACCAGGTCGGCATCGACGCTGAATTCGCTGTTGGGGACCTCAGACATCTGGAACCGACCGTCTTCGCCCTTTGACCAATCCACGCGGACGGCATTGAGGGTTTTGACTTGCCCGCCGTCGCCGCCGAACGATTTGGTGAGAATGTTGTAGTCGCGAATGCCGCCCTCTTCGTGAGCGCCGGACGTACGCAATACCATCGGCCACAGGGGCCAGGGGTTATCGTCGTCGCGCTCGGTGGGAGGTTCAGGCAGCAGCTCGAACTGGCGGACGATTTCTGCTCCCTGTCGGTGGGCGGTTCCCAGACAGTCGGCGCCGGTGTCGCCGCCGCCCAGAATAACCACTCGCTTTCCGTCGGCCAAGATCTGATCCGACACTGTCTCGCCGATCAGTTGCCGGTTTTGTTGGGGGAGATATTCCATTGCCAGGTGAACGCCATCTAGTTCGCGCCCCGGCACGTTCAGATCGCGGGCTTGAGTGGAGCCGCCGGTGAGGCAAATGGCATCATATTCCTGCAACAGCTGTTCGGCAGGGTGATTAACGCCAACGTGGACGCCGGTTCGGAACTCAATGCCTTCCTCTTGCATCAACTGTACCCGGCGGGTGACGATCGATTTTTCCAGCTTGAAATCGGGAATGCCCAGCATCAAAAGGCCACCGATGTGATTGGCGCGTTCCAGCACTGTAACCCGGTGTCCGGCGCGGTTCAGCTGCTGCGCGGCGGCCAGGCCGGCGGGTCCGCTGCCAACGACGGCCACCTTTTTGCCGCTGCGGGTGGTGGGCGTTATGGGTTTGATCCAGCCTTGCTCGAAACCCCGGTCGCTAATCTCTTTCTCGATGTACTCGATGGTTACGGGGTCGGCGTTAATGCTGAGGACGCATGAAGCTTCGCAAGGCGCCGGGCAGATCCTCCCGGTGAACTCCGGGAAGTTGTTGGTGCTCAGCAGTACGTCCAATGCGGCCTGCCAGTTTCCGAGGTAAACCTGGTGGTTGAAATCGGGGATTACGTTCCCCAGAGGGCAACCCATGTGGCAGAATGGCACGGCGCAGTCCATACACCGGGCGCCCTGCTCTTTGGCCTGTTCATCGGACCAACGGTGATAGAATTCGTTGTAATTCTGGATACGTTCGGCGGGGGGTTTCCGTTCCGGCGGTGTGCGGCCAAACTCGATAAATCCGGACGGTTTACCCATCGTGCACCGCCAGCAATTCGGTTTCAGCGCGCCGGCGGCGTTCTTCCAACACACGACGATAGTCCCGGGGCATGACTTTGCGGAACTTGCCGATGCTATCGTTCCAGTCGGCCAGGATACGTTCGGCCGGCCCGCTTCCCGTGCGGTCCAGGTGCTCGGATAGCAGTTGATGCAGCAGGTCGATGTCCTCCGGGGCTTCCAGGTTTTCGAGGTCGGCCATGCCGTCGTTGAACCTGATGTGGAAATCGCGGTCCGGGTCGTAAACGAATGCAATGCCGCCGCTCATACCGGCCCCGAAGTTGCGTCCGGCGCTGCCGATAACGGCAACTACACCTCCGGTCATGTACTCACATCCGTGGTCGCCCAACCCTTCGACAACGGCGCGGGCCCCACTGTTGCGAACGGCGAACCGCTCTCCGGCCCTGCCGCGGATAAATACATCGCCGCCGGTGGCACCGTACAATGCGACGTTGCCGATGATGATGTTGTCTTCGGGCACGAAACCGGATTCTGCCGGCGGCACGATTACAATGCGCCCGCCGCCGATGCCCTTGCCCATGTAGTCGTTGGTGTCGCCCGCCAGGTTAATGGATACGCCGGGTGAGAGGAACGCGCCGAAGCTCTGTCCGCCCGAACCCTCCAGGTTGATTTTGATAGTTGCGTCGGGCAAGCCGGCCTCGCCGTATTTCTGAGCGACGCGACCGCTCAACATGGCGCCAACGGTGCGGTTTGAATTGCTGACCGGCAGGTTGATTTCCACCGGCTCGCCGTGATCGATGGCCGGTTGCGCCTGCGAAATGATTTGGTGGTCCAGCGCACGCTCAAGGCCGTGATCCTGGGTGATACAGCAGTAGGTTTGCACCCGTTCAGCGCGAGGTGGGATCACCAGCAGACGGGAAAGATCGATGCCGGAGGCTTTCCAGTGATCCACGGCCGGTCGGGTTTCCAGTTTATCGACCCGGCCCACCATCTCGGCAACCGTGCGGACACCGATCTGAGCCATGATTTCTCGCAATTCTTCGGCTACGAAATAGAAATAGTTGACCAGGTGGCCGGGTTGACCGGCAAACCGTTTCCGCAATTCGGGGTCCTGGGTTGCAATGCCGACCGAGCATGTATTCAGGTGGCATTTTCGCAACATGATGCAGCCGTTGACGATCAGAGCCGCCGTGGCCATTCCGAATTCTTCCGCGCCCAGCAGCGCTGCGATGGCCACGTCGCGGCCGGTTTTAAGTTGGCCGTCGGTTTGGACAACGATGCGGCTGCGGAGGTCGTTGGCGACCAGCACCTGTTGGGTTTCAGCCACGCCGAGTTCCCAGGGCAGACCGGCGTGTTTTATCGACGATTCGGGAGAGGCGCCGGTGCCGCCGTCGTGGCCGCTGATGAGCACCACGTCGCCGTGGCCTTTAGACACGCCGGCAGCGATGGTTCCCACGCCGACTTCCGATACCAGTTTCACGTGGATGCGGGCATCGGGATTGATGTTTTTGAGGTCATGGATCAGTTGGGCGAGGTCTTCGATTGAATAGATGTCGTGGTGGGGCGGCGGCGAGATAAGTTCCACGCCCGGAGTGGTGTGTCGGACCCAACCGATGTATTCGTCAACCTTGTAGCCCGGGAGCTGGCCGCCCTCGCCCGGTTTGGATCCCTGGGCCATCTTGATCTGGAGGTCGGTGGCGTTGACGAGGTAATTCGGCGTCACGCCAAAGCGGCCCGACGCCACCTGTTTGATGGCGCTGGAACGACGGTCTCCGTTGTCATCCGGCGCGTACCGGTGATAGTCTTCACCGCCCTCTCCGGTGTTGCTGCGAGCGCCCAGGCGGTTCATGGCGATGGCCATTGTTTCGTGGGCTTCGCGGCTGATGGAACCCAGAGAGATGGCTCCGGTGGCAAAACGCTTCACGATATCTACGGCGAGTTCAACCTCGTCGATGGGGATTGAATCGCCGGCTTTGAATTCAAGCAGGCCGCGCAACGTGGCCATGGCCCGGCTCTGGTCGTTCACCTGCGCCGCAAATTCTCGATATGCGTTCTGGTCATTGGAACGGGTGGCGTACTGGAGCTTGGCGATGGCTTCCGGGTTCCACTGGTGGAATTCGCCATGGCGGCGCCATTGGTACTGTCCGCCCATCTCGAGTTCCTGCATACCGGGGAGGTAAGGGTCGTCGAAGGCCGAGCGGTGCCGCTGCAATGCCTCTTCTTCAATGATATTCAGGCCAATGCCCTGGATACGCGACGGCGTGCCGCTGAAGTAACGCTGCACCACCTCATCGTTCAATCCGATGGCTTCAAATATCTGCGCCCCACGGTACGACTGGACGGTGGAGATGCCCATTTTGGACATCACTTTAAGTACGCCTTTCTCGTTGGCTTTGATGAAGTTATAAGCGGCGTGATCGGGATCGGCGCCGTTGAGTTCGCCGCGTTCAGCCAAATCGCGCACCGATTCCAGGGCCAGGTATGGGTTGATGGCGCCGGCGCCGTAGCCGATCAGGAGGCAGAAATGCTGGACTTCCCTGGGCTCTCCCGACTCGACCACCAATCCGGCGCGCGTGCGGGTGCCTTCTCCGGTCAGATGGTGGTGAACTGCGCCGGTTGCCAACAGGCTGGGGATGGCGGCGTGTTGCGCATCCACACCGCGGTCGGACAGCACGATGATCTGGTGGCCGTCAGCAATGGCCTGCGATGCTGCGCCGCACAGTTTATCCAGCGCGGATTGCAGTGTGCCTTGCCTGGCGTCGAACAGGGTGGAAATGGTGGTTGACGACAACCCGGGCAAATCGAGAGCGCGAACTTGAGCCAATTGCTCGTCGGTTAGCAGGGGAGTTTGGAGGCGCAATTGACGGCAGTGTTGCGGCGTTTCGTCGAACAGGTTTTGTTCGCTGCCAACGAAGGCTTCGAGGGAGGTAACGAGCTCCTCGCGGATAGCGTCCAGCGGGGGGTTGGACACCTGGGCGAATAGTTGCTTGAAGTAGTCGAAGAGCAGGCGGTTCTGCTGGGATAAAACTGCCAGCGACGCATCGTTGCCCATCGATCCGATGGCTTCGTAACCCGCTGCGGCCATCGGTGTGGTGAGTATCCGCAACTCTTCTATGGTGTACCCGAACGCTCGCTGCTGTTGACGCAAATCAGCTCCCCCGGCGGGAGGAACCGCGTCAGCCGAAGGAAGGTGATCCAGCGAAATTTTATTGTCCTGAAGCCACTGGCCATACGGTTGGCGGTTGGACAGAGTGTGTTTCAGTTCCTCATCGCCAATGATTCGACCTTCGTCAAAGCTGACGAGGAACATACGGCCGGGCTGGAGGCGTCCTTTTTCCTTGACGCTGGATGGCGGCAGATCCAGAACACCGGTTTCAGATGCCATCACCAGCTTGTCATCGTGGGTTACGGTGTACCGGAAGGGACGCAGGCCATTGCGGTCGAGAACCGCGCAAACGTCTTTGCCGTCGGTGGCAAGCATCATGGCGGGACCGTCCCAGGGTTCCATCATTCCGGAGTGGAACTCGTAAAAGTCCTTTTTGTCCTGGGGCATGGTTTCGTGCTGATTCCATGCTTCCGGGATCATCATGAGCATTGAATGCGCCAGGTCGCGGCCGGTCATCACCAGCAACTCCAGACAATTATCGAAGCTGGCAGTGTCGCTGGCCGCCGGATCGCAAATGGGCGCCAGCTTGTTGATATCGTCGCCGTACAGCGCAGACTGGAATTGACGTTCCCGGGCGTGCATCCAGTTGATGTTGCCGCGGAGCGTGTTGATTTCACCGTTGTGGGCCAGGTACCGGTACGGATGGGCAAGCTTCCAGTGTCCCAGGGTGTTGGTGCTGAAACGGGAATGCACCAGAGCGAATGCTGACACCAGGGCGGAGTCATTAAGCTCAAGATAAAACTGGGAAAGCTGATGGGATACCAGCAGGCCCTTATAGACCAGGGTGTTGCAACTCAGGCTGCAGATGTAGCAGAAATCGGCGTCGTCTTCGCTGATTCCCGTATCGGGAAGCGTGTTTTCGATAACTTTGCGAACGACGTAGAGCTTGCGCTCCAGGGCGGCGCGGTCGGGTGTGTGGGCATTTCCCTTGCCGACAAAAAACTGGCGGATGGTGGGGCAAACTTCCCGGGCGTCGCGTCCGATGGCAGCCGCGTTCACGGGTACATCGCGCCAGCCCAATTGAGTCAGACCTTCGTTGGCTATTACACTCTCAATGTGGGCGACCATGGCCGCGATGGCTGCCGGGTCCTGGGGCAAGAACGCCATGCCGACGCCGTATTCCCCTTCCGGTGGAAGGGTTATGCCCAGATACGAAGTTGCCTGTCGGAGAAACGCGTCGGGAATCTGCACCAGGATGCCGGCGCCGTCGCCGGTGTCGGGGTCTGATCCGGAAGCGCCACGGTGGCCAAGATTGATGAGCACTTCCAGCGATTCGTCGATAATTGCATGGGTCTTATCGCCATTGATGTTAGCCACCATGCCCACGCCACAGGCGTCGTGCTCCTGTTCCGGGGCGTATAAACCGGATTGGCTTAACTCTTTGAGCGAATTCATGGTTGCACCCTTGCTCACTAACTACGAATAACAAGACTGACCGCAGGCCGGGCCAGTCGCGACAAAGCCCCCTTGAAATGGGCAATTAATAGCTACAGCATCGCTGGCATGTTGACTTGTGTAATATATCACAAATGATAGGGATTGCAAGGCGACCGGCTCCGCCTCTATACTCGTGCCAACCTGCAAACAGGCGGATGCGCCCCCAATTGGTGACCCTCATTGATCAACCCGAATTATGACAAATCTCAACACCCTTAGCACCACCGACGCGGCTCGCCTGGTGGTAGATGTGGCAGCGGAAAACCTGGCCGGTGACATCGTTATGCTTGACCTGCGAGGGTTGACCGGATTCGCAGATTATTTTGTGGTGATGACCGCGCAATCAGTGCGACAGATTGAGGCGCTGGAAGAAGACTTAGCCAAGGCTATGAAAGAGGCTGCAGTGGCCGTTCATCATCGAGAGGGCACTCCAGCGTCGGGATGGGTTCTGCTCGATTTTGCCGATGTGGTTATCCATATCTTTGGACCCGAAGAGCGCGAGTTTTTTAATCTGGAACGGTTGTGGAACCGGGCTCCGCAGGTAGTCAGGATTCTGTAATCCATTCATCGGTGTTACGGCTGTAATCCAGGCCCGCCCCATCGCCGAAGAACAATTCGATTTCACGGGCTGCCGACTCTGGACTGTCGGAGCCGTGTACGATGTTGCGGCCGATATCGATGCCAAAATCTCCGCGGATAGTGCCGGGAGCGGCCTCGGCCGGATTGGTGGCTCCCATGGATTGCCGGGCCAGGGCCACCGCGTTGTTGGCTTCCCAAATCATGGCCACGATTGGCCCGGACGTGATGAACGACACCAGCCCGGCAAAGAACGGGCGGTCCACGTGTTCACCGTAGTGGCGGCGGGCCAGATCATCATCCACCAACATCATGCGGATGGCGACCAATTTCAGACCTCGGCGTTCTAACCGGGTGATCACATCGCCGACCATTCCCCTTTGCACACCGTCCGGTTTGATTGCGACAAACGTTTGTTCCATGGATGTTTAATGCTCCTGTGGCTATTGATTGGGATTGAAGGTAATCAGATTAATTCAGGGATTTGCCGAACCGGGTCTGCCCTGCGCCACGCGGTCGCGTCGCTTGGGAGCGCCGATGCTCGGCATTCGCAGGTAGTAGGGTTGCAGCGTGGAAAGATCGCTGAATGTTTCTGCGCGGGCTTGCTCAGCAGCTGACGCGGCCAACTGCCACAATCGGTCCGCCGGCGTCCAGGGCGCCACGACGCGCGGGCTGGCAGGTCCTTGCGATCCGGCGTGGAATGAGCGGATCGCATCCCGGCGGATGTGCGCGGCTTCCCCGCAATAGAGCGTGGCCGGGTTCTCTGACAGGTCTTGGGAAAGCAATTCTTCGGGCGTGGCGATTGCGTCGGCTTTTATCCTGCTTCCAGGGCCGTTGAACCATGCGGCAGCGACTTCGTTTCGCCCGGCTTCCAACCAGGAGGCAACCACGATTCCAGGCTGCCAGTGTGGCCCGGCTTCCAACGTCAGAGTGTCGATTCCGATAATGGGCAAGTTGGCGGCGATTGCCAGACCCTTGGCAGCGCTAACTCCCACTCGCAGGGCGCTGAACGGCCCGGGCCCCAATGCGACCGACACCGCCATGATTTCAACCACCGTGATTTTGTTGTCCTGGAGAATGCGGCTGAGCGCCGGCATCAATTGCGCGGTGTGATTGGCGCGGGAGCGCCACACGCGAGCGTCGATGACGGCGCCGTCATCGTCAGCGAGGGCGACGCCGGCGAATCGCGAAGAAGTGTCGATGGCCAGTAGCATTATGGAGTCGATCCGGATACCGCGCCGGGGGCGTATTCAGCCAACCGGCGGAGCAGCTCTGCAAAACGGGGCGGGGATTCGTCGATGGTGATGCTGTGTCGGCTGGGAATCGATCCGTCGTCGTCGGGCACGGTTTCGCAGGCAGGCTCGGCGCCGATGACGTAGTCCAACGCGATCCAGAGCGCATCGTCCGGAAACAAATCGGAGGCGCGGTCGGCCCATTCCACGGCCAGCACGTCATCGCCGGCAATGATGACGTCTTCCAGTCCCAGGTCCCAGGCCTCGGCCGGATCGCCGATGCGGTAGAGGTCGGCATGATGCAGAGTCAGACGACCCTGGTATCGTGTTGCCAGCACGAAGGTGGGGCTGCGAGCATATTCGACGACGCCCAGTCCCTGGGCAATGCCCTGAAGCAGGCAGGTTTTGCCGGCTCCCAGGGGACCGGTCAGTAAAAACACGTCGCCAGCGCGGGCGAATTCGCCGATCAGATGTCCGGCGGCCCGCGTTTCGCTGGCGCTGTTGGTGTAGATGGTGAGGGAGTCCACGATGGCAGGCTAATGTGCTGATGCTTCCGGGTTGGCGAAGTGGTCCCAACCGGACCCGTGGCGCGATATGGATGTCCCATCGGTGTCGATAATAGTAACCTGTCCCGGCGCGCCGGACGTGATTTCTCCGATGATGGCCGCCGACGGTAGACCGTTAACCGCTAATGCCATGACGTCCGGTGGAGCGGTAAACATCAGAACGTAATCCTCTCCGCCGTACAGCGCCAACCTTTGCCACTGGTCGGGAAAAATCTCTCTGAGAGCTTCGGGAACGGGTACGGATTCTAACAGAATACGCGCGGAAACCCCGCTGGACGAGCATAGCTTTCCGAGATCATCTGCCAAACCGTCGCTCACGTCCATAGCGACGCCGACTCCCGCCGCAACAAGTACATTGGCCTCGGGGACGTGTGGCCGTGGGCGTCGATGCTGCTGCACGAGAGAGGCGGCGGCCTGACCAATGGTGTCTGAGCCGTCCAGCAGCAACTTCAATCCCCCGCCGGAACCGCCCACCGGGCCGGTTACTGCAACCTGGTGACCGGGTTTGGCGCCAGATCTGACCATGGGAGCGGCTTCGGAGATGCCCGTCAGAGCTACGGTAACGAAAACAACCGGGGAGCTGACCATATCTCCACCGATGATTTGAGCCTGATATTCCTGGCAAATGCCGGTCATTCCGCGATATAACTCAGCGATGTCGGCGACCAACGTGTCCGGAGGCAGACCCAGCGTAACCAAAGCCCAGGTCGGGACGCCGCCCATTGCCGCGATGTCGCTGATGTTGGACGCCAGGGCCTTCCAACCGAGGTCCCGCCACGGGGTTGTGGCCGTGGTGAAATGAACTCCGTCGACCATGGTGTCGGTCGTATAGAACTCGGTAACCGGGCCACGGAAGAAGGTGGCAGCGGCGGCATCGTCGCCATTGCCAACCGTCAACCGGAAAGCCTCATCGCCGGTTAGACCGGCGGCGGCGGGTTTGGTCCATTGTTGGACCAGGTCGATCAGGCCGAATTCGCCCAGTTCGGAAATACGCATCAGCGGCGATTATGATAGCAAAGAAAAGCGGGAATTACCTGCGCGGCCCGGCCGGGATCAGGGTAATCGCATCTTACCCGTCATTCCGGCGTAGGCCGGAATCCAGACGTTTCAGGGCAAGGCCAACGTTCCCACAGCGAGATTCCCTGGGTTCCTGCCTACGCAGGAACGACGGAGGGCAGCTCGGAATGAAGATTACCGGCGCACTCAAAGATTAAGGTGCGATTGCCCTGTGCCGGGATAGGAACGCCATGGTGGTGGCTGGTTGATGGCGATCCAGCCAAAACGATAAGCGCCGCTGGATCGCGGGGAAGCAAAAGAAAAACGGACCTGCAGTGAGAGGCCCGTTTCCGAAAATGCTCTTTAGCGGTTGAATAGTGAAAGGAAGTAAAAAATTCGTAGAGAATATGTCCGACTTAGTGTCGGGAAACAGCGGATTTTCTAATGGAGCCTGCACTCTGGATCCGGGAGCCTGAAGGGCTCGACCAGACGACCCGAGGAGCAGGAACGTCCGCTGATTGACCATAGGAGTGAGTCCGACTGCGGAAGCATACGCAACCTTATCAGACTTGGAACTCCCTAAAAAGGAGGTGATCCAGCCGCACCTTCCGGTACAGCTACCTTGTTACGACTTCGTCCCAGTTACCGAACCCGACCTCGGCGCCTGCCTCCCAAAAGGGTTAGCTCAGCGACTTCAATCGTTCTCGACTTCCATGACGTGACGGGCGGTGTGTACAAGGCCCGGGAACGTATTCACCGCAGTATGCTGACCTGCGGTTACTAGCGATTCCGCGTTCATGCAGGCGGGTTTCAGCCTGCAATCCCAACTGGGGCCGGCTTTGTTGAGATTGGCTCCAGCTCGCGCTTTAGCAACTCATTGTACCGGCCATTGTAGCGTGTGTGTAGCCCTGGATATAAGGGCCATGATGACTTGACGTCGTCCCCACCTTCCTCCTCCTTGCGGGAGGCTGTCTCGCTAGAGAGTGTAACTAGCGACGAGGGTTGCGCTCGTTGCGGGACTTAACCCAACACCTCACGGCACGAGCTGACGACAGCCATGCAGCACCTGTGATGGCTCCCCGAGTTACCCCGAGGTCGTTACCCTTTCGGGTTCCTACTACCAACATGTCAAACCCAGGTAAGGTTCTTCGCTTAGCATCGAATTAAACCACACGCTCCACCGCTTGTGCGGGCCCCCGTCAATTCCTTTGAGTTTTAGCCTTGCGGCCGTAGTCCCCAGGCGGGATACTTAACGCGTTAGCTACGGCACGGAGGGGGTCAATACCCCCCATACCTAGTATCCATCGTTTAGGGCGTGGACTACCTGGGTATCTAATCCAGTTTGCTCCCCACGCTCTCGCGCCTCAGCGTCAGAAATAGCCCAGTAAGCCGCTTTCGCCACTGGTATTCCTCCCGATATCTACGCATTCCACCGCTACACCGGGAATTCTGCTTACCTCTGCTATCCTCAAGTCGAATAGTATCCCTTGACCTCTCCCAGTTGAGCCGGGAGCTTTCACAAGAGACTTATCCAACCGCCTACGCGCACTTTACGCCCAGTAATTCCGGGTAACGCTTGCCCCCTACGTATTACCGCGGCTGCTGGCACGTAGTTAGCCGGGGCTTATTCCCGAGGTACCGTCTTGTATCTTCCCTCGGAAAAGGAGTTTACAACCCGAAGGCCTTCATCCTCCACGCGACGTCGCTGGGTCAGGCTTTCGCCCATTGCCCAAGATTCCCTGCTGCTGCCTCCCGTAGGAGTGGGGGCCGTATCTCAGTCCCCCTCTGGCTGGTCATCCTCTCAGACCAGCTACCCGTCATAGGCTTGGTAGGCCATTACCCCACCAACAACCTGATAGGACGCGAGCTCCTCCTCCGGCGACCGGAGCCTTTCACCAATGCCCCAAAGGACAATGGTCGTATGCGGGATTATCCTCAGTTTCCCGAGGTTATACCCCACCGGAGGGCAGATTACTCACGCGTTACTCAGCCGTCTGCCGCTTTTCCATTGTGGCCGAAGCCACGGACACGCTCGACTTGCATGCATTAAGCGCGCCGCCAGCGTTCACCCTGAGCCAGGATCAAACTCTCTTACTGTATGAACCTTACTTACTTCCTTCCACTATTCAACTGTTAAAGTGCTTTCGACAATCCGGACGACTTTGCCATCAACGGGAGCCGATTGCCAACACAATACTCCCTTCATCCACCCTTGTCAACAACCTCCTTACACGCAATTTACACAGCGTGATCCAGCCGCCTGCCGGAATCAGGCCTCCGGTACGTTGCCGAGTAGAACCGCCCAATGCGTCCACGTCCGGCCCCCAATCCGCCTGTATCTACCGCAACGTCGCCAACTCGGTTTCGTTGCGGATGCAAAACTTGCATTGGAGCATTGCGAAACTTGTCATTGCGCGCCCGTACTCGATGCGGGGGTTGGCAATTTCGTCGCCGCAACCGCCGCCATTGCTTCAAAGGGATTGCCACGTAGTTCGACAGGCTCACCATGAGTGGCTGCGCTCCTCGCAACAACAAAAGGCAGGGACTGGCGTTTCGCAATTTTCTCATTGTGCTACAGGCGACTGTGCTGCCGACGATTGTGATATGATTAGCACAGGTTGTAAGGCGATCAACCTTGCGACCGGTTAAGTTGGGGACGCGCGGGTTCGACAGGAGCGGTTTCTGACGGATTGCAAGCCGAGGTTGCTGCTGCCCTCGCTAAAAACAGTGGCAAACAAGTAACTGGCGAACGTGAATTCGCACTAGCCGCTTAAAGGCGGCTACGTTTGCTACCGGGTTGCCCGGAGACTGGGACGCGGACGTACAATATTTTCTGGGATGCAACACCGACGACACCGATGGTCGCGTGCCATAGTTTTTATCGGTTGGCTGCCACGGAATCCGGTCGGCGAGAGTCCGTAGCGGCGAGATCAAAACGCCGAACAAGCTTGTAGCACATCTGGTCAGGGAAGTTTCTGGACGGGGAGTTCGACTCTCCCCCGTCTCCACCATTCCACCAAATTGGACAATAGAACGTACCGCCGAGTACGTCATCCCCTTACCCACCTTCCAAGTCGACCGGAAGAAGGCGTACCCGCCTTACGCTGAGTCCGACAGGAAGAACCCTAAAACCGACGAGCAACGTAAACAAAACCGACGAAACTACGAGAAGCGTTCGCGCGAACGCCGCAAAGAGCTCGGCTTCTGCGCCAGTTGCCGAAATAAAACCATTCCTGGCAGAGCTTACTGCGCAGATTGCACGGAAAAACGCCGGCAGATGAAAGCCAGGCACAAGGAGCGAGACCGCCAGAGCAAACCTGAAACCCGACCTGTCCAAAAGGAAATCCCGGACAGAACCGTCGCGACCTAATCCCGGGAAACCGCTCACACGGTTATGACCACGGGCATCAGGATGCCCCCGTGGTCATTTTTATTCCGACGAGAGCCAACAGTTACCCTAATACCAACACCGTTGCCCGACCACACCCCACCCCGGCCGACCAGGACGGCCTGCCCTCAGACGCCAATACCGGAGACGAAGTCATGGACCTGGTCAACCAGAGCAGCGAGACAGACACCGTCAAGATGATGAAGTGCATTAGCGCCGAGGGACAATTCCAGCTGTACTTGCTACAAGCACAGGAAACGGACCAATCAACGAGCGAAGCGGAGCACCGCTGCATATGGGACGGAATCCGTCAAATAGTGGTTCAAGCCGAAAATGGACGAATCCCAGTCCAGCAGGATGATGACCGCCATGGTCTTCGGCACCATCGCGGTCACGGTGCACTGCGCCGGCCCGGACGCACTGGACAGCAAGACCACAGACCCGGCAAGCAGAGAACAGATGGCCTACCTGGCCTGCCTCATCGAGCGGATGGGCACAGAGGCAGGCACAATATGCGGACCAACGCCGCCACAATGGACCACGCCCTGAACTAGACACCCGTAAGAACCCCCAGCCAGGCCAAGACCTGGCCACAAGCGCCCAGAATCGTAACCACACATCCCCCGAAGAGCAAACCCAAACATGAAACTGCAGAACGCGCCGACTTACGACAGCAGAGCCAGCAGAAAAGACGACAAGGAAACCAACGCGGAAATCAGCAAGGAAGTCTCTGACTTCGCGGAACTCACCAGACGGATCAAAACGCAAGGGCTGCTGCAGTCGCAGCGAGGCTACTACACGCTGAAGATCGCCACCACAGGAGCCATGCTGGCACTGAGCCTCACGGTTATACTGACGGTGGACAACACTTGGCTACAGCTCGCGAACGCAGCATTTCTAGCCTTCGTGTTCGGACAGATCGGGTACATCGGCCACGACGCCGGCCACCTGGCCATCAGCCGGTCGGCGCGCGGCAACCGGCTGATCGGCTACGCCGCCAGCGCGCTCATCAACGTCAGCCAGTCATGGTGGATAAACCAGCACAACGAACACCACCGCAACCCCAACGACCTGGGGAAGGACCCGCACACGCTCATCCCCGTGCTCGCCTTCTCCGCAAAGCGCGCCGCACGGCTGCGCGGCATCATGAGAAGGACCACCGCCTACCAAGCCTTCTACTTCATACCGCTACTCACCATGGAGGCCATGAGTATGCGCTGGTCCAGCACACTGTTCCTGGCCGGCAGACACCGACCAACCAGCTGGCCGATCGAATCCGGCCTCATGGCGCTGCACACCGCACTGTACTGCAGCCTGCTCATCTACGCGCTGGGACCCTGGCAGGCCCTCGCCTTCGCACTGGTCCACCAGGCGGCCTTCGGGATCTACTACGGCATGGTGTTCGCGCCCAACCACAAAGGCATGCTGATCCTGGACGAGGAGAACCCGCTGGACTTCGTGCGCAGCCAGGTGCTCACCGCCAGAAACGTCCGACCCAACCCGGTCGTCGACTTTCTGTACGGAGGACTCAACTACCAGATCGAGCACCACCTGTTCACCATGATGCCCCGCAACCGACTCGGCCAGGCCCGCCCCGTCATCAGGAAATTCTGTGAAGAACAGGGTATCCCGTACCACGAAACCAGCCCGCTACGGTCATACCGCGAGATACTGGCCCACCTGCACGATGCAACGTCCGTCCTGAGGAAACGCAACGCTCAGGCAGAGGGCAGCCAAGCATAAGAATGCGGCGATTTCGCTACTAAGCGAAGCATAAACCAACCCAAGTGCCACCATCACAACAAGCCTCCACCGAAGATCAGCCCGGCAATAACGTCCAGCAGCTGGCAATGCCAAGCTTTCTGGATGCACCGTCGGTCGTCGCATGAACTCACTCTGTTCCAACAGTAGCGAAATCTCCTAGGGGGTGTCGTCAAAATAATCTGGTCCAAATTACCAGCGCTCGGATTTGGCAAATGGCCAGGAAGGACGCGGCGTTTTTGGCATATCGAGTTGCTACGGCACGCCATTGTTTGAAGTCCAGGAATGAATTCTCAACTAAATGACGTAATTTATACAGCGCCCGGTCGTAGTATCGGGGTTCTTTGCGGTGGCTCCTCGGTGGGATCACCGGCTCCACTCCCCGGGCCTCGGCTTCAGCCACGATGGCGTTGGTGTCGTAGCCTTGGTCGGCCAGCAGATATTCGGCTGCGATATCTGCAATCAGCGCATGGGCCTGGGTGCAGTCCGCCACCGTGCCCTCGGTCAGGCTCAAGCGCACCGGCATTCCGTGGGAATCCACCGCCAGGCGCAGTTTGCTGTTCAGCCCCCTTTGGTACGTCCGATGGCTTGATTGCCTCCGCAAGCTCCGGTTCCATGGGGATGAACCTTGATGTGGCTGGCGTCGATCATCAACCACTCAAAGTCCGGATCGTCGATAACCGTAGCCAGCAGTTGGTTCCAGACGCCTCGGTCCCGCCAGCGGCAAAAGCGGCGATGGGTGTTCTTCCAGTCGCCGTAATCCGGCGGCAGGTCCCGCCACGGATCCCCAGTACGCAGAATCCAAAACACCGCGTTCAGAAACAGCCGGTTGTCCTTGGCCGGTCGCCCCCTTTTGCCAGCGCCGCCAGGCAAAAAGGGTCGCAATCCTTCCCAAACCTGGTCCTAAACATCGTGACGCCGCTGCGCTGCTGTCATGCCTCCACCCCACACTCTCACATTCTCCCCAACAATCTACCATCATGTTACGATTTTGACGACACTCCCTAGCCAGCAGGGTTATGGCTGAGGGATTGGGCCAATTGATTATATGTGGTGGAGAAGCTCGTGGTGGACAGCCAGTTGCGGAATTCCGAGTCATCGTTGAAATACTTGAACAGGGTGGTGTAGGTGGTCACGAAGCTGGTCACTGCTGCCAGCAACTTGCGCGTAACGTCCAGCTGATGGTAGCGGGGCCAGATCTGCCGCCGGTCTTTCTTCCTGGTCTTCCGGTCCTGCGATTCGACGATCTGGGCGTAGTTCTCGATGATGTCGGTCAGGCTATCCCGGGTGAGCGCCTGCTTCCACAGGTAATCGGTCTTGAGGCCGTTGGGATTGGGCGGGTTGCCGCGCCCGTCGTTGTGCCCCAGGTTGAAAGGAAGGAACCAGGACTGCTTGCCCTGCAGGTGGGTGCAGAACCAGACCTCGTGGTCGTCCACCGCGAAGTGGGCCAGGCACCGCCCCATCTCGAACAGCCGCTCCCGGGGGTTGCGACTCTCCTGGTACTGGTTGATGGCGTCGTCCACCGTCTGCTTGGTCAGGCTGTTCTTGAGCTCGAAGGTGACGATGGGCAGGCCGTTGATGAAGAGGCACAGGTCCAGGGCAAGCTGGGCGTTGTCGTTGCTGTACCGCAGCTGGCGCGTCACGGTGAAGCGGTTCAGGCCGTAGAGGAGCTTGGCCGAGTCGTTGCCCGGCGACGGCGCGCCATAGAACAGGTCGATCCGGTGCGGGCCGTGCTTGATGCCGTTGCGCAGGATGGCGGTCGTGCCCAGCTTGCTGATCTCCCCTTGCAGGCGGGCCAGAAACTTGCGCCGGGTGATGTCGTTGCCCAGGTTGAGGGCGGCGGCCACCTCCGGCTGCGTGGCGTGCAGAAACTGCGAAAGCTGCGCGATGTCAACGCAATATTCCCGGTCGTAGTCGTGGGGGTCGCTGTGGGTCCAGCCCACGCTATAGACCGGCCGGAGATCCCCGGTGGCGTGATATTTGACGCTCCCGTAAGGCACGCCGGTCAGGTGGGTGCAGATGAGGCTCTCGAGGCCCTTTTCGCTGGTGTCGGTGGTCATATTAGTTCCACTCCCGTCGGCCTACGAACCTTGGGTGAGAGCTTCCAGCTTTCCGATCCATTCCGCAAAATGCTGGCATTTCGTTCGCAGAGTAGTCAACCCTATCCTTTCGGCTACTATCGGGCCGGATGACGCTTTGTCGGATTCATACTCCGGTATTTCTCTGATTATTCGCTTTGACGGCGCGGTTTCGTTCCCATCGTTGATTAGCTCAGGGTTAGATTGCTCGGCAACTTGGGCGAGCCTCCTGATTCCTGCGGAATGCCGGTCGAACCGCACTTCAAGTTTTTGGGGGTCGCAAAATAATAGCGCTTCAAATTCGTGGAGTTGGAGATAAGGAACGAACCGCCGGTCGGATATGTCCTCCCCCAAAGCATCCTCAAGAAGCCGAACTCGGGCATAGGGATCGCGCTCTTGTCTGGCATCTTCGTAACCAGGGAAATCTCCGGGCAGGGCGTAAAGGTCGAACATGGTTGTGAAACGCGCATCGGAGTTTTGGTCTTCCCTCATCCAACGCTCAATGTCCTTCTTTGCCTTCGTATAATCCCGGATACCTCCACTGTATTTTCGGCCACGCGACCGGCTCGTCTCAACACACCGGGCGGCAACCGAGATGGAGCGGTCGGCCAGGTGCGGGCGCAGGATGTTCTCCACGAACCGGCGTTCCGTGGGGCCTTCCACTACGAAATGCAATCTTACGGGCATTAGGGTTGTCCACCCAACACGTTCTTCTCCCACAACTCAGAAAGCGAATAGTCGTCCAGCCACTCTCCCAACTTTTCGGAATCGAGATGCCTGAATACCGATTGCCGGCCCTCACGCTCGACCACCACGATGTCTTCAGGCTCAAAGCAATCTACCAGTGCGGTGGATTGAGTGGCTACTATCACCTGAATGCTTTTTGACACCGCTCCTATTAACCCACCAACCACGGTTATGGCGTATGGATGCAGCCCCAGCTCCGGCTCGTCGAGAATCAGGACGTCCGGCAGGGTCTCTTCCGGTTGCAGCAGCAGCGATACCAGGGCAATGACCCGCAGCATACCGTCCGATGCCTGCGAAGCGTCGAATACCTGGTCACTGCCCTGCTCTCGCCAGGCCAGCAACATATGCCCGTAGTCGTTAACCAACTCAAAGTCGGAGAAGAACGGCAGGATTAGGCGAATGCTGTCCACGATGCGGCGGTAATGCCAATTTTCACGCTCCTTGAGACGAAAGAGGAAGGGGGCGATATTGCCGGCGTCTTCCTTCAAGTAGCGGCTGTCGTTTACTGCCCACTTGCCCCGGATACGGGCGCTGTCTGCCGTGTTGTGAAATTGATAAACGATGATTCTTTGCAGGATGTCTCGTATAACGCGAGCAGTGGTATCCCCGGTGGCTTTCTCGATCAGGGCGGGACCACTATGACCGGCTCCTGTCGAAATCCAGGGAGCCGAGGAGCCATATATGCTCCTGGAAAAGCGGTAACTTTCATCTGCAAATATCAAGGTATCGCCGGCGGCGAAAACCAGCCGGAAAAAGTACTGGTTCTCACCGGCATCGGTTTGAATCGTTAACTCGGCTTCAATCTCCCGCGTCACGCCCTGCCCGTCGTGCAACAACTTGCCGGCCCCACCTTGCTGACTCACGAATAGTCGGAGGTTACTAGGGTCGGCCAGCATCCAACTCATCATGCGAAAGAAAGAGACAAAATTGGATTTGCCCACACCATTAGGCCCAATAAGAACGTTGAGTGGGCGGGGCTTGAAACCTACCAAGTCGTTGATAGTCTTGAATCCCCTCAGGGTTATTGACGCGAGCCTGCTTCCCATAATCTTTACCTTTCTACCATGAGGCCGTAGCTCTGGATGTGCTGCGGCCAGCTTTCTGCTAGTTCCACCGCCCCTCCTCGGGCAACCGCGCCGGCCGCTTCCCGCACGTCCAGCTTGCCGGTAACCGCGTCGGAGATCAGGCGGGTGCGGTACTCCCGCAGCAACTCAATCTGGCGGCGGGCAGCGGCGATGGCTTTATCGAGTCCATCGTTGTATTTCCGTAAGGATTCCGCGATTCGAGATTGTTCTTCAAGAGGGGGAACTCCGAGCCAAAGATTCATGACCCTTTCCACTGCAAGCCCGGGCTGGGCAGCTGCAATTGAATACTGGTTCAGATCCATAACCATCAATGCCGCCTCAAACCAATCTAAAGCGTGGCTTGGGTATAGGCTCGCTACTACAGCGTGCTCTGATGCCCAGAATCGGCCGCGGGCCAGATGCACGTTGCCACACAATGCACCTTGCCGCCCGATAAGAGCGAACTCCCCTTCGTGCGTGTAGTTATCTGAGTACCCTCTGATGCCGTTCCCTCCGTACACCGGGTAAGGTCCAACGGGTTCGATGGTCTCGCTAGTAATACCTTCCCCGCTCTGCATGTCGCATATAGTTTTCAGCCTCCGCACCGTCCAATGGGCCGGCACGTCGCCCAACCATCCGACGCTGGAGGGTTTGAGCGGGACGTTGGGGTCCAGCCCCCGGGTGACGGCTTGGTTGATGATGGCCTGCTTCTCCTCCTCCAGCAGGGCGATGAGCCGCTCCTTGCCGTTGATGTAGCGCCGGATGCGCCGGTCGGCGTGGTCCAGGTACCGCGCGATGGCGGCCTGCTCCGGCAGGGGCGGGAGGGGAACTAACCTTCTGTATGTCTCCTCTCTATTCAGCCCAGGGATTGCCGAGTCCCTGGTAACGTCGTCAAGGTTGAGTGTTTCAAATAGAAGAGACAACCATTCAAGGTTATGGCTGGAATATCTTTTATCCACAAAATAAGTTGTATCAATTGCAAAGGCGGGTTCAGTTACCAGGTTGACTTTGCCGAAGGAACCTTTGCGGCCAATGATGATACAAGGAGCCAACGTATTAGCGACAAAGTGCCGGCCTACTATACCGTTTGAACCGTAAATTGGGATGTCGCCGTTCATCCGTGACTCGCTTGGCAGAGAATAGCCATAGGCAAAATGGCATACGGACTTCAAACGCTTCACTTCCCAATGCCCCGGCACGTCGCCCAACCACCCCACACCGGAGGGCTTGTAGGTGGGGTAGGGTTGGGGGGCGGTCATTGCTACACCCTCTGCTTGCAGGGTAGGGTGGCTCCAAACATTTTCTCTCCATTGAGCGATGGTTCAGATGACGCTATCTTGTATAGTACATCCCTGACAGCATTTCCAGTCTTGGGCCTCTGGGGAGTTGTCCATCCTGCGCCATGTTCATTGCCGCATGACGCACACACTCACACCACTTCGAGTAATCTGGTTGGGTGTTCGTGCGCCATTTACCCTGTTGCATAATCTGTGCAATATGTTCGGCGGTGATTTCAAAGACAGGCCCCCAACGTGGTTCTCCCAGTTCGTATAGCGCTGCCGATGCGGCGCTATTCGCAAATCCCTGTATTGTCATCAGGCAGGCCCTCCTTACTTCTCGAAGATTAGACATCTCATTGCGGCTTCGGCGCTTCCCAACTTCAGTCTTACAAGACTTCCCATAGGGTGTAGGCCAGCGTTGAGCAGTGGGAATCATTGCCTGACTTCCGCCTCCATCATACCCGCCAACCCCCTCCGTCTCCCGCTCCAAAGCCATTGTATCAGCCCAAATCGCGAATAGTGGGCAGGGGTTATGCGTATGGGTGGGCGACCGGGCGGAACTGCCAGCCGCGAGTGTTGGCGGCTCTAGTCAATTGCCGCGCCACGTGCCTGGCTTGGTTCCCGGAGAGTCCGGCGAAATCAATCAAGACGTGTTCAGAGAAATCCGGGAGCGGGTCGGGAATGGCGGTAAGTTGCTGCTGTTGGCATTCCGCCAGTGTAACCGCCATTACGCCATCCGACGGCAATTTGAGCGTGTAGTGATTCCAAGCAGCTTCGGCAGTAATTTGATCGCCATCATAAACCGAAAGGCGATTATGGTCCTTTGGCGTTGGGCGAAAGGCCTGGGATGTAGTCCGCCCTTCCTTGACCCACGACGGATGTATCTGTCGGTAGAGCGGAGTGTCCGGGTTCATTTTGAGGAGCGGGCCAAGCGCCGGATTTCGCTGGCGAGCCAGGCCCATTCGTTGGCGTCATCCAAGTTCAGCGTTCTTTCGGCTTCGGCATCGGTGGGAATCTCAACCCAAAACCATTCTGCCGAATGGGAAGCCAAATTTATTTCCAGACTAACCTCGAATGGCCCCAGGGACCATTCCATCTGCACACGGCCTTCCGGGGTGGGGTAGATGTAGGGCAGCGGCGCATCGTCGGGGTAATGGCGCTCGAAACTGTCGGCCAGCCAGTCGAGACCGGCCGGGTCGGGCGCCTTGCCGTAACCGCTGCCCCAATCGCTGGCGAGCTGCATACCGTCGGCCCACCCGTCGGTCAAAGCCCGCAGGTAATTAAGCTGGGCCGTTATGTCCAGGGGATGGGAGACGCCAGGATTTTTCGCATTCCACTGACGCCGACCGGCCAGGGAGTAATCTGTCCTTACCATCTAATTTCCCTCGAATCCGATAATTCCCGCCAGCAGCCCTTCCGTTTCCCGCTCCAGAGCCAGTATATCAGCCCGTATCTCTTCCAGGCCGCGCATCGGTTGGGGCTTGTAGAAATGGCGGTTGAAGTTGATCTCGTAGCCGATTTTGACTGCGGCGGGTAGATACCAGGCGTCCGGGGCGTAGGGCAGGACTTCCCTGGTGAGGAAAGCATCGATGCCGCCATCTTCCAGCAGATATTCCGCCCAATGCTCCGGCACGTCGCCCAGCCAGGGGACGCCGGAGGGTTTGTAGGCGGGGTAGGGGTTGAAGCGGCCTTTGGGATGATTTGGGTTCATAGGTCCAGCACGCTCAGGAGTTCGTCGACACTCATTTCGTGATGCCTCGCGACGCTCTTCAAGATGCTCAATAGTGTCTTCACCTTGACCGGATTGTGTTGAGGGATTACCTCGTGGTGTTCGCCATTGACCTGCGTCGTTACTCGCACATGGGAACCCCGCTGCCGCACGGCTTCGTAGCCCAACTGTCGAAGCGATGCCTGTAGAGCCGCGCCGCTAACGTCATGAGGCAATCTCACGCGACCAAGACCTCATCACGTACGAAGTGCAACCGAATCAACTTGGGGCGCGGCATAGTATCGTCGAAGTAGCAGTCGACGGCCTCTCTGACGTTGCGACGAAGTTCTTCCAGGGAATCTCCCTCCGTGTGGATGCCATATCCCAGTGCGCTAGCGGTGTATCCGCTTTCCACTTCATCCTCGTTAACTTCGAAGATGATCTCAGTCTCAGACATTTGTTCCTCCTATTTGGAATGGGTTGCTCTCTCTCTCTCCGTAGACCGCTAACTGACTTCCGTTGGTCCACCTGCGCCCAAAATTTCCGTCAGCAGGCCATCCGTTTCCCGCTCCGCGGCCAGAATGTCGGCGCGGATGTCTGCCAGCGGGCGTAGGGGTTGGGGCTTGTAGAAGTGGCGGTTGAAGTTGATCTCGTAGCCGATTTTGACGGCGGCGGGTAGATACCAGGCGTCCGGGGCGTAGGGAGGGACTTCCCTGGTGAGGAAAGCATCGATGCCGCCTTCTTCCAGCAGATATTCCTCCCAATGCCCCGGCACATCGCCCAGCCAGGGGACGCCGGAAGGCTTGCAGGCGGGGTAGGGGTGGAGGGCGGTCATTGAGTCCGAAGGCGTCGAGCCGCTGCGATCAACTCCGACACGATCTCGGAGCTGAAACCCTCGGCATGAAAGCCGTGGGCGATGGCGTTGCAGACTTTTAGAAGCTCACCAAGGCGCTGAGCGTCGTCTCTGGACATGGCGCCGTGGGAGACTCCGACATCGAGGATGTATTCGCCAGTGGTAACGCGGGTGATGTCCAAGCCTTCTGAGGCGATCAATTGCCGCAGTACGGCCTGGCAACCGGCCCAGGCCAGCAGGAAAGCAGCCTCGGGAAAACCGGCCTCGAGGACCCCTTCGGCCTCCGTCAATTGACGTTCGGCGGCGTCGCCCAAACGTGGTCGCACGGAATCGGGGGCATCCAGTTGTTCCGGCTCCCCAACCCAGTACAGTTGAAAATTCCAACCGGGCTTATTGTGGAGGATTTCGGCCAGTTCTGTGATTCGAGGTGTTTCGGCCAGAGCAGTCCTGGACTTCACCGCGATGACGGTAGTTTCGTCGCCTTTGCTAACGACCAAGTCGGCTATGAAGTCCGGCATGAACTCCAAAGGCATTTCCTGCTGGACCTTGTATCCCAGGCTGCGGAACTCGGCAGCCTTGGCGTGGATGTAGTTTCGTTCTCGTATGTCCAGGTCGTTCATATTCAGAACACCGTTTGGTCGGGCGCATCGTTCACCCGCACGTGTACGATGCTGGTGTAGTACAGCAGCGCTTCGCTCGCCATGGTTGAAGCGTTGTCGATTCCAGGATCGGCGCGCAAATCCCGCTTGCGGCAGATCAGGTCGGTCACAGCTACATCATCAGCATAAACCAAGCCCTTCAAAGCGTCCAGAATCGGCTTAGGTATGTTGTCGACGTCGATGGGTCTCCGCGATGCAGGTAGGTAATCTCGTCACCATCAGTTCCCTCGTTGAGACCGGGAGGCAGCGCCAATCCTGGCCGGCAGCGTCGCGGACGATGGCGGCCCACTGCCTGACCAATTCTCGCCGCCGCGCCTGTTGCGATACCGGAGGGCCGGGCATGACGAATTCAAACGGCAACGTCGTGTCGTCGGACCCTCGGGTCGTCAATTAGACGCTCCCAAAATCTCCGCCAGCAGGCCATCCGTTTCCCGCTCCGCGGCCAGGATGTCGGCGCGGATGTCTGCCAGCCGGCGCATGGGCTCCGGTTTGTAGAAATGGCGGTTGATGTTGATTTCGTAGCCGATTTTGACTGCGGCGGGTAGATACCAGGCGTCGGGGGCGTAGGGAAGGACTTCCCTGGTGAGGAAAGCATCTATGCTGCCGCC
Organism: Dehalococcoidia bacterium; assembly: GCA_965262485.1. Classification (GTDB taxonomy): domain Bacteria; phylum Chloroflexota; class Dehalococcoidia; order Lucifugimonadales; family UBA3495; genus Bin87. Next base: position 63,659 of record OZ253540.1, read on the forward strand.
TTCCAGCAAGGGGATTTGCTCGGTATCGCGCAGGTCGGGGTCCGGTTCGTACTCCACCACGGCGGGTTTGCCCTTGATGGTAGCCGGGAACATCCCGTGGAGGGGGTCGGGTTCGGTACGGTTCTGGTGGATGCGTTTGATCACGGGCGGGGCGGTTTCGGAGCGTTGCAATTCGTCCTTCATAGCCCGGATGTCCTTGGCGGAGTAAACCTTTTCCGGGTCGGCGCCTTCCAGCCGCAGCGGCCGCTCCACGGTGACCTTCCAGTAGCCGAAAGCCTGGTTGGGGAAGATCCTGGACTGCTCGGTCTCCTTGAAATCCAGGAAGGTATCGCAGATGCGCCGGATGTCGGCTTCGGAGAGCTCGCAGTTCTTGGCGCCCAGGTTCCGGCGCAAGGGCTGGTACCACTGGGTAGCGTCGATTAGCTGCACGTGTCCCCGGCGGTGTTCCGGCTTGCGGTTGGTGAGCGCCCAGACGTAGGTGGCGATGCCGGTGTTGTAAAACATGCGCAGGGGCAGGGCAACGATGGCTTCCAGCCAGTCGTTCTCGATGATCCAGCGACGGATGTTGCTCTCGCCCTGGCCGGCGTCGCCGGTGAAGAGGGAGCTGCCGTTATGCACCTCGGCGATGCGGCTGCCCAGGGGAGTGTCGTGCTTCATCTTGCTGAGCATATTGGCCAGGAACATCAGCTGGCCATCGCTGGAGCGGGTTACCAATGAGTGCTCCGGGTCGCCGCCGTGCTCCACGATGAAACGTGGGTCCCGGATACCGCTGCGCCCACCCATGCGTTCCTGATCGGTCTTCCAGCTTTTGCCGTAGGGCGGGTTGGACAGCATGAAGTCGAACTCGTGCGTCGGGAAGCCATCGTCGGCCAGCGTGGACCCATAGTGAATGTTGTTGGCCGCCGAACCCTCGCCCTTCAGGATCAGATCGGCCTTGCTGATGGCGTAGGTCTCCGGGTTCACCTCCTGGCCGTAGAGGTGAATGGAAGGACTCTTGCCACGCTCGCCGGCCAAGTTCTTCATTGTCTCCTCGGCCACGGTGAGCATCCCGCCGGTGCCGCAGGCGCCGTCGTAGAGCATGTAGGTGGTGGACTCCACCTGGTCGGCAATGGGCCGGAAGATGAGCTGCGACATCAGCTGCACCACGTCCCGGGGGGTGAAGTGCTCGCCGGCCTCCTCGTTGTTGTCCTCGCTGAAGCGCCGGATCAGCTCCTCAAAGACCGTGCCCATGCCGTGGTTGTCCAGACCTTCCAGGCGCACGGACTCATCGGCGTTGAGCGCCGGTCGTGGGCTGAGGTTCACCGACGGGTCGAGGAACTTCTCGATGAGGAAGCCCAGGGCGCCGGATTCGACCAGGGTCTGGATCTGGTCCCGGAACCGGAACTTCTCCAGCACCTCCTGGACGTTGGCAGAGAAGCCGTCCAGGTAGGCTTCGAAGTCGGCCCGCAGTTGCTGCTGGTGAGCCCGGGACCTCAGGTCGCGCAATCGGAAGGGCGACGAGTTGTAGAACTCCTCGCCGGACGCCAGGCACAGGGCTGATTCCTGGTTGGTTACGCCGGCGGCGTCCAGCTGCTGCTTCATCTGAAGTACTGCTTCCTGGGACGGTTCCAGCGCGGCGTCCAGGCGCCGGATGACCGTCATGGGCAGGATCACGTCCCTGTGTACTTGCTCCGGACGTAGATGTCGCGCAGCACGTCGTCGGCAATGCCCCAGATGAAGTTGCTGATATTCAGGGTGCTCAAATGACTATCTCCCGTATGCCTCACCGACGGTTTTAAGTTAGCGCCGTGCCTGGCGGTTCAGCCTTTGCCCACCGCCGCCTGACCCAGCACACTCATCAACTGCCCCACGTCGTCAATGCGCTCCAGGTTCTCCAGTATTTCCAGCGTGCGCTCGGTGTCGGCTTCGGAAAGGGCGCGACGGAAGCAGTCGCGTACCTTTTCCAGGCGCTGATCCCGGGACATGGGGTTGCCCGCCGACCCGCGGAAGGCGGCGCATTCGGCGCTGACGGTTGTTCCGTCTTTGAGCAAAGCGGTGGCGAGTGTGGCGCCGGATTCGGGGCCTTCCGGTTCCACCCGGATGCGACCCAGCATTTCCTCCATGTCCGGGGAGAAGCGGCGGGCGTCAGTGAAAGTGTCGATGCCCACCCACCCGTCCAGCAGGGCGGCGGCGGCGCAGTATTCCACGCTGAACTTGCCGTCCAGTCCGCTGCGGGGCGCCGGCCCCGAATGGCCCCGTCCCCGGCGGTGAATGGTCACCTGCTCGATGTCGTGGGGGTCGAGGCCGTTCTGTTCGCGCAGGTTCAGCGCCGCCTCGATGGCGTTCTGCATATAGACCTGAGCGGGGAACCGCTTGATGTCAAAGCCTGGGTCGAGCAGACGCCACGACGCGCCCAGGCCGCCGGTGGCCACGTCCCAGTTGAAGCTGCCCCCGAACAGGGCAGCCGCATAACCCACGGGAGATTCCAGCGCCTCTTCGCTGGCGGTGTAGCCCATGCCGGCCAGGATGGCCGCCTCGGCGCCCATGCGGGCGGCGTTGCCCGGGTGGGTGGACTTGACCATGGTGCCCGTGTTGGCGGTGAGGCCGCCGGTGCGAGAGGCGGCGATGCCCAGGGCCATCAGGGTTTGCCCGGCGTCCAAGCTCAGGGTCTTGGCTGCTGCCGCTGCGCCCCCCAGGGGACCCACCAGGCCCGGCGGATGATAGGCGGGAGCGGTGGCCGGCGCTGAAGCGGCCCGCAACCGCCCCTGGATTTCCCATCCCAACACGTAGGCGGTGATGACTCGCTCGCCTGGGGTGTGGTGGTGTTCCGCCAGCGCCAAGGCCGCCGGCAGGCAGGATGAGGTGCCGTGGGTGGGCGGAAACCCCTGGATCTCGTAGTCCAGGCAGTGGCCGAAGACCCCGTTCGCGAAGGCGGCGGCCGGCGGGTTGGTCTGGTAGCCCCAACCTACCACCGAGGCCTGGGGCGATCCGCCGGCGTCGCGCACGTAGCGGCCGATGATGTCGGCCAGTTCCTGAACCGAACCCGCGACCATGTTGGCCACCCCGTCCAGGATGGCGATTTTGGCCGCTTCCACCACCGGAGGCGGCAGGTTTTCAAACTCGGTGTCGGCAATAAACTGGGCCAGGGTTCGTGTTGCGCTCATGGGGTTGGTACCTCGCAGGTCGCTGGGATAACGTCAAAGCAGGAAGTGCCACTAATATTACAACGACAACCGGCAAAGGTGAGACCGAATCTGCCAGGGGTTTTTCGGTTTTCGGTTTCATTGCAACCCCATATTTGATGTGGAGGTGGCAATCACGTCGGGTTAACGGTCACCCTTCCGGGTACGAGATCGCCATGTCCCTGACCTTCTTGCGATGAAAAACTGGATACGGGTGCGCGCCAGATGGAGGATGTCCCAATACATGGGATGCGGGCTATAATGTCCCGAAACCAGTTTGGGGGTGCCCTTATGGCTAAAATCAAGCACATTGCCATCACCTGCGAAGACCCGGATGCGGTGGCCAAGTTCTACAAGGAAGGCTTCGACCTCTTTGAAGTCGCCCGTAACGCCCGACAGATCCAGCTTTCCGACGGCGACATCAACCTGACCATCCTCAAGTGGAAGACCGATGAGGACGCCGATGTCGGCCCCAATGGCGAGAACTACAGCGGTATACACCACATCGGATTCCAGGTCGACAGCCTGGAGGATACGGGAGCCAGGCTCCGGGATATTCACGGAGAAGAGATTGTCCGTCGTGAAGTAGCAGGAGACGGTGAACCTCGTCTGCCTCGCGCCGAGGAGAAGTGGTCCGGTCCCAACGGGCAGGTTCTGGATATATCGGAGCCGGGATGGCTCTACAAATTGCCCCTGGATTAGGAAACTATATCGCGAAGTAGTTCGACAAGCCCACCATGAGGGGAACCGTACCACAGCAACGCTCACCCCGGTTATTTTGAAGGGTTCCCTTACGGGGCAATCGCGTCTTAACCCGTCATTCCGGCGCAGGCCGGAATCCAGACGTTTTCGGGGAAGGCCAACGTTCCCGCAGCGAGATTTCCTGGGTTCCGGCCTGCGCCGCCATCAACCTGAGGGAGGTGAATTTTATGGATGCAACTTGCGTTACCCACATCGGAATCTGTGTAAGAGACATGGACCGGTCGCTGGCATTCTATCGGGATATACTGGGAATGACGGTCCTGGGCGACCGCATGACCGACCCCACCGAAGGAGGCCGCCTGCACAACTATCGACGCCAGCGCCAGGCCCGCCGCTGGGTCAGCCTTGCCTACGGTGATGGGGCCACACCTACGCTGACCCTCACCAGCCATCCCGGCGATGAGCCCGATGGGGAACCCATCAAACTGGACATGGTTGGCATCAGCCATATCTCCTTCGGAGTCGCCGACGTGAAGGCGTTGACCGAGGAACTGCTCAGCAAGGGCGTTGAACTCGCCGGCCCCATCGAGTCCTTTACCGGCCCCGATGGAGACATCTGCAGCATCTACGTCTACGACCCCGACGGCATCCTTGTCCAGTTCAATACTCCGTAGCGCAGGGCAGTTGCATCCTAATCTTTGGGTGCGCCGGCAACCTTCATTCCGACCTTCCCTCCGTCGTTCCTGCCTTCCTTCCGTCGTTCCTGCGTAGGCAGGAACCCAGAGAATCTTGCTGTGGGAACGTTGGCCTTCCCCTGAAACGTCTGGATTCCGGCCTACGCCGGAATGACGGGTTAAGACGCGATTGCCCTGCTCGGAAGTAATCGATAGGTATTCCTTCGCCAGTCATCGAGATCATATATCCATGAGGCTAAACCCATGGAATCAAAGTTCTGTCCCAATGAAATGCAAACCCATCCCTCTAAACCCGTATCACCCCCACCACATCCCCGTTCGCTTCCTCGATGGCAATCTCAGTGCCGAAGGGGCGGGAAACGTCCTGCAGCCACTGCAGGGTTTGCCGGGCCAGGGGTTCTTCCGCCAGCACCGGGCGGCCTCGCTGGGGAATGGGACGGCCAAAGCCCATGTCTATGGGGTACAGGATAACCTCTCTCAGGTCGCCGCCGGCGTAGTTGCACACCGCCACCACGCTCTGCCAGAACACCGGGTCGGCGGCAAAGGCGCGGGTGCCGCCGCCGGAGCGAGTGTCCAGGTAATCGCCGGGGGTGCTGTTGAAGTCCAGCCCGAAACGGCGGTAGGCCTCGTGGGGTAGCCACAGGACGCTTTCATTCTGGAAGATGAAGTTGCCCAGGCTGTAGAAAATGGGCCGATTCTTGTAAATCTCGATGCCCCGCAGGAAGTGGGGGCCGTGGCCTACGAAGGCGGCGCAGCCCTGGTCGATGGTCCAGCGGGCAAAGTCCATCAGGAAGTGGGGCGGAGACAGGCGGGAATGGCCGTGGAAGTCGCCCGCGGGCCCGCTCTCGTGGCAGTGGACACCATAGACCTGCCACTCCGACTGCGTCTGCGCTCCCCGGATCCAGTTGCCGATGCCCAGCCGGTCATCCTCGTTCAGAGCGGTGCGGACGGCGAACTCCTCGTCCAAGATGAACTTGTGGTCCAGGAAATCTATTTCGGCGCCGTCGTCCGGCGAATCATCGTCGCCCCGGAAGCCGAATTGGCGGTAGAAGGCGTGCTCCTCCTCGTACCCCAGCTCCAGGTTGGCCCGGTGCAGGGCGTCGAACACGTCCTGCTGCACGTGATGGGTGATGTCGTGGCGCAGGGCGTTGACCCCGGGGCGACCGGCGAAATCGGGGCGGCCGGCGCCGGCGCGGGACTGCTCGCTGAAGGTGCTGGTGGCGCCCATCACTGCCACCCGGCCCCGGGCCGAGTCCACGTAAGTGGGAGCGCGGGCCTCGTCCAGGTTGCGGCCGCCTCCGGCGTAGGCTAGGTCGATCTCCCGGCAGTGCTCCAGGGTAGTCAGGAAACCGCCCTCGGAATAGTCGAAAGAGTGGTTGTTGGCGGTGGTCACGGCGTCGATGCCCATCCACTTCAGCTCATCCAGATTGCGGGGATCGGACCGGGTATAGGTGGCGCTGCTCCACTGCCAGCTGCTCTCGAAGTCGTGGAACAGCATCTCCAGGTTGACCAGGGACACGTCGGCTCCCCGGAGAATTTCCACCAGCTTGAGGAAACGTGGCTCTTGGAAGGCCCGCATCCGGCGGGTAATCATGGCGTCGCCGCCCACGGCAATGGAAATATCGCGGCGCTCGGCATCGTAAATCGTTGTGGTCATGTCGCCTCCTGGTTGCATCGGGACACTTGTTGCATCGAGACAAGGGTGGGTCAGGTGGGGGCATTTTAGCAAATATGGGGTGGTGGATGATTGCCAGCCCGTGACCCGAGCCGGGCAATCTCGTACCCACTTTGTCATTGCGACCCCGTACTTGATACGGGGGTGGCAATCTTGTCGCCGTAGCAACGGCGGTTCGTCGACGTGTGTACAACCTCATCGAGATTGCCACGTCCCTTGACAAGCTCGGGATGAGCGGGCGCTCCTCGGAGTATGTACGAGTGAGGACCGAAACTCTGTTGTAACGGCTGGCAATCGTGTGGGATACTCGATGCCGGATCCACAAATGACCAACTTCACCGACAAAACCATCTGGACGGGCGACAACCTGGACATCCTGCGGGGCCTTAACTCTGCGTCGGTTGACCTCATCTACCTGGACCCGCCCTTCAACTCCAACCGCAACTATGCCGCTCCGGTGGGCAGCGCGGCGGCGGGCGCGGCGTTCAAGGAACCTGGACGCTGTCCGACCTGGACGTGGCCTGGATGGGCCTCATTGCCGACGAGCAGCCGGCCATGTACAAGGTACTGGAGGCCGCCGGCCTCACCCACGGCAAGGGGATGCAATCGTACCTGTGCATGATGGCGGTACGCCTGCTGGAAATGCGGCGGGTGCTGAAGGATACCGGCTCCATCTACCTGCATTGCGATCCCACCGCCAGTCACTACCTCAAACTGCTCATGGATGCCATATTTGGGCAGCGTAATTTCATCAATGAAGTGGTCTGGTACTACCGAGGGGCTGGTGTACCCAAAACAGCCCGCGCACGGCGGCACGACAATCTTCTGTGGTACGCAAAGCAACGCGGCTTACATTATTTCGACCCTGACCCTATCCGTCTGCCCTACGCAGAGGCTACGGTGGAGAGGTTCAGCCATTGCATAGGCAATGTTCGGGGAGGCTCTAATTTCGGTCAGCAAAGTTTGAATCCCAAAGGCAAACACCCCGACGACGTTATCACTCATATCCAACCTATCGCTCCATCTGCGAAAGCCAGAATTGGGTACCCTACCCAAAAGCCTATTGAACTCTTGCAAGACATCATATCTTCTTCCAGTAACGAGGGCGACGTGGTGCTGGACCCCTTCTGCGGTTGTGCCACCGCCTGCGTCGCCGCCGAGAACCTGGGCCGGCGGTGGATTGGCATAGACATATCGCTCAAAGCTGTCGAGCTGGTGAATATGCGGTTGCAGCAGACCATGGGCGAGCTGTTTCACAACCGGCTGGTAACGGCCCGCACCGACATACCCCGCCGCACCGACATCGACGCGCCGCGTCCTTACCGGCAGAACAAGCATGTTCTCTTTGGCCAGCAGGAAGGCCGCTGCAACGGCTGTCGCTCCGCCTTCGAGTTTCGCCACCTGGAAGTTGACCACGTTATCCCGCAGTCCGGCGGTGGCACTGGTCACATCGAGAACCTGCAACTGCTCTGCGCCCACTGCAACCGGGTCAAGGGGGACCGGCCGCAGGAGTATCTGGTTGCCCGGCTGCGAGAGATGGGCATGGCGGCGTGAGGTAAGCCAGCCGGGAATGATAAAATGACAGCATCCGAAGAAATAACGTTTGCAGCGCAAATCGCTTTCTATCTGTCGCCTCTGATTATCGCTCTGGTCACTTTCGTCTTGGCTTGGTGGCGTTTCAAGGTGTTCAGAATCAGAGAACCGGCCATCACAACTGACCTGCAGGTAACCAGCCGCCAGTGCAGTCCTTCCTACAATGCGCTGAGCGCAGTGGTTGTGCTGACCAATACGTCCAGGGTGGCTGTACGAATCACTGGATTGACGTGGTCGGTTCAGGTGCTGTCACCCTACAGCGACGAGGATGTGGAAAGTAAGATTATTGTATATGCGCCCTATATGGAGAGTGTTGGCTCACCCATTGAGTTCCCGTGGAACGTCAACTACACCGTTTCACGGGCCGATTCGAGGATCTACATGGAACCCGGAGAGTCAAACACGATCAGCATGAGCTTGGCGATGCCAGATTGGATTGAGGCGGTTGACGTTCTCATTGAATTAGACAGCCCACATAGTTCGGAAGGCTCGTCGTTGTGTTGGGCTGCGCGACGACAGCACGACATCAAATCGGAGGTGCGAAATGTCGTTCAAACCCAAGCGTGATAAGCACTTGCCAAAGGGGCTTGTCCACGGGATTACTTCGATCATATTCGAAAGCGCATTAGAGCCGGCAAGACCACCTAGCCCGCCAGCAGATCCGAGTGCCAATCCCACTCGCTCAACGTCACCGAACCATAAGGAGGAAAAAGATGATCAACAAACCAACTGACCACCATGCTACACCAACCCAGCCACCGATCCCAATCCCTGACGAGCGCATTTCGACGGAGGGTTTTGTCTTTTACGAACAACTCTCCGTCGCCAAAACGGTCGTGCTTCCTTCCGCACAAATCCGAGCAGCGCCGCCACTGGCCACGCAGAAACCGGCAGAGCCGCCACAATCGAATCCCCAAGAAAAATAGTTCGGCTCAGAATCTGCTCTCACGCCTCCCGCAAGCGGTTGGGCAGCAGGCAGAGGAACACTGCGATACCCCCGCCGACACCTGGGGTGAGCGAAGATCCGGAAACGCTCAGCGAGGATGATGTCCTCGACGGCGGCGACTTGCTGCCCGGTTTCACCGACATCACGGGTATCCTCCAATGGTCTAAAGACCAACGATTCGCTACCCGCAATGCCCGTTGGCGCAATGCCGACGCACTAGACCCCTTCGTGGAATCTTGGACCATCCAACACACTGCGGAAGACGTGATGACGCCGTTTCACCGCGCCCCTGATACCCCAGGGCTTTCCGGCTGATTCTTTGACTGGCCGCAGGCGTTAGACGAAGCCTCTCAGATGGGAGGTGCGGGCCACCCGATCCACGGCAATATCGAAGGCTGCCTGCCGCAGGGTTAGACCGCTGGCCCTGGACCCGGCCGCTACGCTCTGATAAGCCGGAACGATCCGGTTGTACAGTTCCTCATTGACCCTTTCTTCGCTCCAGTCGAACTGCTGAATGTTTTGCGTCCACTCGAAGTAGGAAACGGTAACGCCGCCCGCGTTCACCAGCAGGTCGGGCAAAACCAGCACACCTCTTTCCTGCAAGACCGTGTCTCCCTCGGGCGTGGTGGGGTGATTGGCGGCCTCCAGGACAACCCGAACGGGCAGACGGCGCGCCACCTCTTCCCCAATCACGTTTTCGATGGCGGCGGGAACGAAAACGTCGGCTTCCATTTCCAGAATATCGTTGGGAGCGCACTGCTCCCCGCCAGGAAACCCGTCCACCGAGCCGCTGCGAGACGCAAACTCGGCCAGGGCGGGAACGTCCAGGCCCGCGCTGTTATACACCGCTCCCCTGATGTCCGACACCGCTACGATGGGAAACCCTTCCTGGTGCGCCAGGCGGCAGAACCAGGAGCCTACATTTCCAAATCCCTGCACGGTGATGCGGGCATGGGTCAGGTCCAGGCCCACGTCCCTCGCCGCTTCCTGCAATACGAGAAGCGCTCCCCGTCCAGTGGCCGCCTCCCGGCCAGCCGACCCCCCAACTTCCAATGGTTTGCCGGTAACAATGGGCAGCGTATATCCGTGGATCTGGCTGTATTCGTCCATTATCCAGGCCATGGTCTGGGCGTTGGTGCCAAGGTCGGGAGCGGGGATGTCGCGGTAGGGACCCAGAATGTGTTGAACGTTCTGGGTATAACGGCGGGTAACGGCGTTGAGTTCCCGCTCACTGAGCGCCAGCGGGTCCAGTTGAATGCCTCCTTTGGCCCCGCCGAAGGGCAAATCCAACAGGGCGGTCTTCCAGGTCATCAGGGTTGCCAGAGCCCGCACCTCGTCCTCGTCGGCCAGGGGATGGAACCGCAGGCCGCCTTTATAGGGGCCACGGGCGCCGTTGTGCTGCACTCGGTATCCGGTGAACACCTCAATGTGCCCGTCGTCCATCCGCACCGGGAGGGAAACCCTTAAGTCCCGCCAGGGTTCGCACAGCATTCGGCAGGTTCCGGCGTCCAACCCCAGGCGCGCGGCGGCCCCGTCGAAGTAGCGTTTCACGTCATCCTGGGCGCTGCGCTCTTTGCTTACAATGGTCATTACTCCCCCGGTTGGGCCTGATTACAGGGTTTGCCCCTGGGTCCCGAGTCATCTGCCACAGGGCAGGCGAATCCTCTCATCTGCTCTCGCTGACAACCACGGATTTCTTGGCCTACGGATTTCTCGGATTGATAAAAACCGTGATGGCCGTCTTCAAAAGCGAGGATAGGCCGATGGCGTTCCATTATCGCACAGCCCGTCGGGGCTCCAGGTCGCCGGTCAAACAGCTCACGCGTACCCGCTTTAATCTGTCATTGTGAGGAGCACAGCGACGTGGCAATCTCGTTGAGGTAGAACACACGTCGGCAAACTACCATTGCTACGGCCACGAGATTGCCACGCTGCGCTCGCAATGACAGTAGGCCGGTTTGGCAAAGTGGGTACGCGTGAGGGTCAAACAGAGGGGGCGCTTACCTGATGGTCACGGTAGGAGTAATCAGCATAACGGCCCCGGGTTGGTTAGAACAGCTCCCGGCTGGCTATATCTGCGCCTTTTCGCATGGCCCGCAGCTTCAACCAGACTATGCCCTCGTCCACCCGGTTGGAGCCTGCGGAGGTGTCGAAACCGCAATCGGCGCCGGCCAGCACGCGCGTGGGGTCGCCTCCGGCGGCGGCCACCGCCTGATGCAACCGGTCAGCCACCAATCGGGGATGTTCCACGTAGTTGGTCTTGGTGTCTATGACGCCGGCGACCAACAGCATCCCATCGGGGAGCGGGTGGTCGGGGTAAACGCGATGCTCGTGGGCGTGCCGAGGGTTAGCCATTTCCATCACGAGCGCTCCAACTTTGGCCTCATAGAGGAGGTCGAGGATTTCCTCCAGCGGCACATCGTAATGGTGCGGGCCCTCGCTGTTGCCCCAGCAGACGTGCAGACGCACCCGGTCGCGAGGGATGTTGGTTAAGGCGTGGTTGATTGCCCGGATATGCAGGCTCACCAGTTCCTGAAAGGCCGATAGCGGTTCGTCCTGATACGACACGTGCCGCTCCATGGCCAGGTCGGGGCAGTCCAGCTGCAGCGTCAGGCCGTGCGCGACGATTATCTCGTATTCCTTCCTCAGTTCCTCGGCTAAAGCGAATACGTAATCTTCGTGGCTGTCGTAGTAGCGGTTGAACATGGTCAGGGCGACTATGCCGGGCGACGCGGCGGTCATGAACAGTTCTTCCGGTTCGCCGTGGGCGGCATCGACGACGTCAAGCAACTGCCGGCATTCCCGCTCGACCAGGTCCAGCCGCTCGTACGCCAGCGGGCCAACGCAGGTGGGTACGTCGCGCATCAACTGCACCACGCGAGGACGCGCCAGCCGGGGAAATTCGTTCTGATCCCGGTGGCCGCGCCGGGTCCAGGCGCCGCCGAAGCCGGACATCCGCTGGGTAACGTACGTCGAAAAGCTGATGCGTGATTGTTCGCCGTTGTTGATGACGTCGATCCCGGTCGCCACCTGCGCCGAGAAAACGCCAGCAGTAGCCTCTCGGGCCGCGGCGTCCAGCGCCGCCTCATCCACCTGCTCGCCCCGCGACACCGCGCCCAGCATCGTCACCAGCCCCTCGGGCCGGGGGAGGCTGCCGGTATGGGTAGTCAGGATTCGTGCTTCGCTGCGTTTCATGGGGAACTGACCTCGAATCGGGATGGTTAAATTACACTGATTTAGCTGATTCCTACAGCAATGACAAAGTGGGTACGCGTGCGGCTCCAGGGCCTTTTCAAAGTCCTCCGACCTCCGCTCAAAGTCCCTTAACACCCGCTCATGGTGAGCTTGTCGAACCATCGTTGACCGTCCTTCGACAGGTTCAGTACGAGCGGGTGGTTTAATTTCACAACTTTGAAAAGGCCCTGATGAGGCTCTGATCCCTATTGCGCTGTCGTGGCGCGGCGCATATTATACGTTGTCCCTGCGGCCAAGAGAACAAGAACTAGGGTCCGCAGATGCTAACGGAGCGAAACATGACAACTGGCAGCACTTATAAGGTAGTCGAGCTGGTAGGATCTTCCAGCGAGAGCGTACAACAGGCCATTGACGGCGCCATCGCCCGGGCTGCGCAGACCATCCGCAACCTCGACTGGTTCGAAGTGCGGGAAATCCGCGGCACCATTGACGGAGATCACGCCAACTGGTACCAGGTCAAGGTGGGCCTGGGTTTCCGAGTGGACTCCGGCGAAGACGTCAGCCAAGGCTAGGTCTGTCGCGCGCTCAGCGCCGCGAGCGACGAGCCCGAGCTGAACGCATCTTGGGCCATCAGCCCGGGTTCGTCGTTTTACAGTGTGAATACGCCGGCGATTTTTACGGATATTCGACCACCCTGGGAGCGCGGTGGCGGATGAGTTCGTAGCGGTCGGCGGGATCAGGACGCGGACATATTTGTGGACCGCGTTGCGCGAAAACACCCAGTTGCAGGGCGATTTTCCGCAATACCGATGCGCAGCTGCACACGTTGCAGCGGAGAGTGCGGCAGTGGCGCGGACACTTATCTCAGGGTCGGGTTTGAGGACGGCTCGTTCCTTCCCGACAATCCAAAACCGGGGTGGGACGCCGCGTATATCGGGTGGGCAGTATGCCAGTAAAAATGTGGTTGGTGATAACGTTGCTGGTGGTGGCGCTGGTAGCGCTGACCGGCTGCGCAACCGCAGACGATGCGGAGGTAGAGGCAACGGTGGCCGCGGAATTGACGCGACTGGCGCCGACGGCAACTCCTGTACCGACGGCAACCCCGACATTAGCGGGGTTAGTGGCGCGATTCAGGCTCAGCATTGCGCAAATCATCACGCCAACCGGGACGGGAACCGGCTTCGTATATGACCCCGCCGGACTGGTTGTCACCAATGCCCACGTGGTGAAAGACCGTGGCCGGATTACGGTAATCCTTAACGGTGTCGAGTATAGAGGCCAGGTGCTAAACCGTAATGAGGACGCCGACCTCGCCGTAGTGAAAGTGGACTCGGACAGCGATTTTACGGCAGTCTCGCTGGGTAGCGCCGGACGGGTTGCTCTGGGCGAGGACGTGATGGCGCTGGGATTTCCGTTGAGTTCGCAGTTAGGTGATAACCTCACGGTCACCAGAGGAATTGTTTCCGCGCGCCGGGAATTTGAGGGCTATGAATATTTTCAAACTGACGCAGCGCTGAACCCCGGCAACAGCGGCGGCCCGTTGCTGAACCGGGATGGCGATGTCATCGGAGTAATCACTTTCGGTATTGCGGAAGCCGAGGGCGTGGCGTTTGCTTTGTCGGTGGACGAACTGAACAGCAGCTTGGAAGCTCTATCGCGAGTCCCGCCGACGGCAACGCCGCGGCCGACGGCTACAAGGCGGCCAACACCAACACCTGGGCGTACTCCAACGCCCGACTTCAAACGGGTACCTGTCGGAATGCGAATTTATGAAAGTCCCCAAAACCCCTTCCGTGTTTTGTATCCAGACGGTTGTGGAGCATTACGACGGGTTGCAGACGGAACGTATTCGCACGAAGGCGACTGCGCAGTAGGCATCGATGAGCATTACAATATGTCGGTTATCATTTATGAATGGACCCCTAGCAATCGGGATTTCAGGGCTGGAGTAACCAGTTACGCTGATAATACGGCAGAAAAATGGGGTACTACATCGCGTAGCGAAACGGTAAGCCATCAAGGTCTGACTTTACAAGTAATCACTGGAACGAATTACGGTGTTCTCTGGGATATACATGCCTTTTATTTTCACGATGATGGAACTGCATTCAGGATATCTTTTCAACCCTTATTTTCTCAAGCCGCGTTAGATGTGGCATTACAAAGTATACAAAATTTCACAGTAGTACGGTAATTGGGGCGAGAGAAGAAAACAAGCCTCGGAAACGCTTTGGATTATTGTAGCCTTAAAATCCTAACAAAAGGGGTTTGACAAAGGTTGAGGAGACTCTACGTTCAGGCAAACCACGTTCGCCCATGGGAGCCTTTCAGCAGATCAGCACCAACCAAGGGATCACCTGCGGCGTGACAACCGAAGGTCACGTAGTTTGCTGGGGTTCTAATGAAGACGGGCAAGCCACGCCACCGGCGGGAACCTTTCAACAGGTCAGCGCCGGTGGGTTCCATACTTGCGGAGTGAAGGCCGACGGCAAGGTTGCTTGCTGGGGTTTTAACGGAACGGGGCAAGCCACGCCACCGGCGGGAACCTTTAAACAGGTCAGCGCCGGCTACATACACACTTGCGGGGTGAAGGCCAACGGCAAGGTTGCTTGCTGGGGTTGGAACGAAGACGGGCAAGCCACGCCACCGGCGGGAACCTTTAAACAGGTCAGCGCCGGCGGGTGGCACACGTGCGGAGTGAAGGCCGACGGCAAGGTTGCCTGCTGGGGCAATAATGATAATGGGCAAGCCACGCCGCCGTAGGCGTGGCTTGCCCGGCAATGTTTGGCAAACAATACTATTGCGACGACGGCCTCACCAGTGTTACCAAGCTGTCAAGTGGGCGCATATGCTCGATAGGTACCTGGTGATTGTGAACTTGGCGTCCGCCCGTCGGGCCTGTCCACATAGGCACCGTTTGCGCGATGTCACCGATTTTATTCCATCCCAGAATCTCGACATCACCGGCCTTTTTCAGCAAAAGGTCCATTAACGGCGTCACGATACACCAAATCACAATGTGGGCTTTGGCACGTACCTGCGGCATCTGTGCAACTGAAACGCATCTACCTAGGGCTAGCCAGTGCTCTGCGCTCCAACATTTGACCTCAACGCGTAAAGTTCGGGAAGCATCCAAATGCAATCCGAGGTCTGCCTCACTCATCCGGTTGGGATCACGAAACGCCGCATCGCAGGGTATGTTCAAGTTTGCCGCCCATTGGGCGGACGCCAGTTCTCCAATTTTGCCCACAAGGTGTGACTTGCAGGTGTTGTTGTAATAACCGGCCCGGCCCTTGAAACGTTCATACGTTTCTTTTGCCATTGACTTGGCATCGTTGAACATATCGTCATTTATATGTATATGTGCGGGCATAATTGCATCCTCCTTGCGATTTTGAACTGGCGCAATCAGGCTTTCAGGTCCGGCAGCAGGCGGTCGGTCAACGCTGCGATGCTACCGTCGCCATTGTTGACGTGAACCACTTTGTAGGCGCGGGGGGTTTTCAGGCCCATTCTGACGGCCACGGTATTTTGCTGATCCCAAGGCCGGGCAAAGCCAAAGGTGATACGCCACTGTTCGGAATCGACGTCGTACATCACCTCTTCGAGTCCGAGTTGTGTAATTTCTTCATCGGCGAATACGGCGGTTACATACTCTCTCGCCGTCCGCGTGGCTTCTTTCAGGTCCATTGCAACCTCCATCGCGCTCTGCGATGTTTCGATTGTAGAGCAGTCCGGCAATGTGGGCAATTTTCAATCAGTCCGCCACCACCGCCAGTGCTGCACCAGACGCTCGTCCCAACCGCTGCCGTTTCTCGCCCCCTGGCGGGGGTGCCCTATGAGAAGTTGCAGAGGGCCCTGACCGGTTGGGTGTAAAGTGGGGCCTGGGTCGAGTTGCCCACAGCAAACCACAAACCCAAACTACAGGGGGACAACCATGACAGTGTTGGCAGACTATGCGGACAAATACGAGACGGTTAGCGTGCAACGGGAGGACGGTATTCTCCAGGTGACGTTTCACTCCGGGGACGGGAGCCTGCTTTGGGGCGAGGCGTCTCACCGGGAACTGGGTTACGCCTTCGCCGACATCGGCGCGGACCCGGACAACCGGGTGGTGATCCTAACCGGCACCGGCGACGACTACTGCTCTGATTTCGAGCCCAACCGGCCCACCCGGCGAATGCCCCAGGACTGGGACAAGACTTACTGGGAGGGTAAGCGGCTGTTGACCAACCTGCTGGAGATTGAAGTGCCGATCATCGGCGCGGTCAACGGCCCGGCGACCATCCACGCGGAGATTCCGGTGATGTCTGACATCGTCCTGGCTTCGGAGACCGCCACTTTCCAGGACGCTCCCCACTTCCCGCGCGGCGTGGTGCCCGGCGACGGCGTCCACGTGATCTGGCCCCTGGTACTGGGACAGAACCGGGGCCGGCACTTCCTGCTGACCGGGCGGACTCTATCGGGCCGGGAGGCGCTGGAGCTAGGCGTGGTGGCAGAAGTGCTGCCCCGGGACGAACTGCTGCCCCGGGCTTGGGAAGTGGCCCGGCAGTTGACGGAAAGGCCGCCGCTGACGTTGCGCTACACCCGCGTCGCCCTCACGCTGCAACTGAAGCGACAGATGCAGGACATGCTGGGATACGGCCTGGCCATCGAGGGCCTTGCCGCAGTCGATGTATCGCTCTCGCAAAGCTAACGCCGGGCTGATGGTCCGTTTCGGGTTCTGGCTCGTAGTTGACTGACGCCTCGCGCCTGAGAGTCTGTCAATTACGGGCGCATACGGGCCTGTTGCCGCCTGTCTAGCCTTTGCTTTGGCCGGCAGATTCCCCGAACTGGCGGCCGAAGAGGCTCGTCATCAGCGCGCTGGCTATCGTAACGCCGAGGCACAGGTAGCCTATTCCCATATAACCCGTAGTCGCCAACAACGCTCCAGCGATCCCGACGCCCAGGGCCCCACCGGTCTGGTTGCTGAAACCCATAAGGCCCACTCCCGTGGCCTTGGATTCTCCCGAATACTCGGTGCTGGCCGAGACCAGAACCGGAAACGTCACGCTCAGCAAGCCCGTTGCAGCCGTTGCCACGGCTACCGACGCCCAAAGTCCGAGGTTCACGGTGAAGAACAGGAAACCGCAGACTCCTCCTGCTGCCGTGGTGGCAGCGACGAACGCCGCACGGTACCTACTGTTTGCCACGGACGCAGCAGAATAGCTTCCGACCATCTGCCCCATGGCGGCTACGGCCAGCGGCAGGGCCACAAAACCTATGCTCAAGCCGTAAGTATGTATCAGGTAGGCGGCGAAATAGCTGATAGTCCCCCAGAAAGCGATGCGCTGCGTCACATTGACCGCCACGGCCACGCGGAAAAACCGCATGGACACCATGATCGATATCTGGAGAAGAATGCCCGGTTGCGAACTCGCCCCCCTGCGGTCTTTCGGAAGCCAGAGCCAGTTTGCCAGCAGTCCGGCAGCCAGCATCGCGCCGTAAACGATGAAGGCAAACCGCCAGCCACCCACGTCTGCCAGCACCGCGACCGTTGGGACGCTGATGGCCGAAGCCAGCCCTTGAATTGCCAGCAGGGCGCTTACCGCCTGGGCCCGCCTGGCGGGGGAAATGACGTCGGATACTGCCCCCACGATGTTGGGAGGGATCGCTCCCCCTCCCAAACCGGTCAAAACCCGCAATGCCAACAGAATTTCCAGACTCGGCGCGAAGGCGGACGCCAGGACGGATATCGAAAGGACCGTCAACCCGACCAGGGCCACCGGGCGGCGACCGAACGAGTCGGACAAGGGACCACCTGAGACCACCGTAACCGCCCAACCCGCGAAGGTGGCGGTAGCCAACTAACCCGCGACGGCGACCGATATTTCCAGGTCCGATGCGATTTCCACCAGGAGCGGGGGAACAATCAGAATCGCGCTTATGGTGGCAAACACGGTAAGCGCAAGCACGGCCATAAACCACGCTTTGTTTACCTCACTATGCCGTGCTTGCGCCGTTTGCGTTTCGATGTTGTTGGTTCCCTTTCGGAATGGTGGCCAATATCACTGCCAAGCCATCAGCCTCTGCTGGTAGTACAGATTTCCGCCGCGCCAGTGGTTTGTTTCTCCGCCGCCCTGGGCAGTCGCCAGGGACGATAAACTCGGTTCGCGCTCTGCGGCCAGGTTCATAGATGTTACTACGTCTCAACTTGGGGGTTGTGGTCGGCAGAGACCGACGGTTTGGCCGGCGCGCGGCTCTATACATTCCGTGACATTCCGTGTTCGCCCAATCATACTCGCCGCCAACTCACCGGGGTTTCTCAGACCCGCTGCAAGAGGACGTCCTCTATTTCAGTGGCGACAGCGAAACGTTAAGGCGGGCGCGACGGTGCGCTCTCACATTTTCACGTTGGATCTCCGCGAGGCGTTACCAGCCTATGTTCTCGGGAATGAGAATCATGGAAATGCGGCCGACCACAGGCTCGTGTTCCATCACAAGGTATTTGCCGATGGGGGTGGGTGCCACGCCCCGGCCTTCCAGCCAGCGGTCGTGGCGCTCCAGCGTGAACCCGCGGGTGCGGGCCTCGGCGTCGGATAGGGTGGGGCAGATTTTCTGTGTGCCCGCCACGAGGATGACGCGTCGGGCGCCGTAGGAGTAAGCCCCAATCTGGCTGCCGGAGCTGCTGGCGATGACAATCTCGCCGGTCTCGGCAATGGCCTGAACGCTGCCCACGAAGTAGTCGACGGTGGTGGTTTTGCGACGAAACTCCCGTTGGGATGCCGGATCGGGCTGGGACATCATCTGGTCGTGCAGGTTGATGTAGCGGTCGTTTCCGTGCATGTACTCCGTGTAGCCGATAGCGTCCAGTGTCTCCGAAGTGTTGACGAAGACCTCGGATCCCTCGGGCACCAATTCCCGCAGCTTGGCCAATGCAGCCTCGCGGCTCGCCACCAAAACGGCGTCTACGTTGCGGGCGGCCAGGGCCTCGATGGTCCTGCTGATCGATTCGGCGGTTGGCGTAGCCTAGGGGGTATCCGAGGACATTTTCGCGTCTCCTGTACGTGACTCACCTGCGCCCGGAGGACTGGAATGAGTGTGTCCTGATCGCCGGGGGTTCCCGCTGCCTAACCCTCTCTGCACAGAGAGGGAACTAATGGCCGGGCCGCAGGTTGGGCATGACCTCATCGACGAACAGGCCCATCGAGCGCATGACTTGGTCGGGAGTCAGGTTACCCCATGCGAATATGGGGCAGAAGTAGTTGATGCCCGTCTCGTCAATTGCCCGCTGGACCCGCTCCTTGACGTTTGACGGTGAGCCCACGATTACTACATCCCTGGCTTCGAGTTGGTCGAAATCCTTCATCGCGCTCAGTTGGTTCAAGCCGGCCTTGGCCCACAGGTAGTCGATATTATGGAACCACGCCTGATAGGCCGGCCTGGCCTCCGCCCTGGCCTGTTCGTCGGTGGCAGCAATGTACAGGTGGCGGACGAGTCCCAGTTTGGGGACGGGCACATGGCTGTTCAGTCCGTCGGACATTCGCTCAGCGTTCCAGACCTGCTTGTACAGGTCAAAGTGGGCCTTGACGCCAGCATTGTCGGCGAACACAGTGCAGGTGTTGAAGCCGTGCTGGGCCATCCATGGCACCGATGCAATGTTGTTGCTGGCGTACCAGAGCGGGGGATAGGGCTTCTGATAGGGCTTGATCCAGAGTTCTATGTCCTGGTAGTTGTAGTGCTTTCCCTGGTGATTGAGAATGCCGGTGGTGAAACCGCTGGTGAACATGTCCATCTGCTCATTGAACACTTCCCAACTGACGTCCAGGTCAACGTCGAACTTCTCGGCCTCTATCGGCGAGACCCCGCGGCCCACACCGAGATCCAGGCGTCCGTTGCTGAGATTATCCAGCATGCAGATTTCGTGCAGCAGCCGGATGGGGTTGTAGAAGGGCAGGAGAAAGACCAGGGGCCCCAGGCGCAGCTTTGAGGTGCGCTGGGCTGCGGCGGCCAGGAACACCGCCGGCGAAGGCGATACGCTCAGGGGGGTGATGTGGTGCTCCGCCAGGTGGTAGCTGTAGAACCCGCTCCGGTCGGCGTATTCCAGCATCTTGAGCCGGTTTTCAAAGATCTCGTTGGGCGCCGACTTGTCCCATTCGATCCAGTCGAAGAGTCCGAACTCAAGGGTATCGTTAAGCGTGGCAGCCTGTGTCATGGCTCACCTCCGGTCTGGCGGCTCGCTCCACCAGATTGTGTTGTTGGACGGTCTCGGCTAGAGTACCATGTCGAATCCCACGGGCATTCAGGCGACCTCCAGCGGCAGTGACGGATCCGCGGCATACTCCGACATCGAGGCGTCGTAGACGGCGACATTCTCGTAACCCAACATTGCGAGGACGAAGGCGTCGTTCGACGCCGCGATGCCGCCCCCGCAGTACGTGATCACGCGCTGCGTGCGGTCCGCGCCCGCCTGTGCGAAGAGCAACGCCGGTTCCTCCGCCGGCCGATAGAGGCCGGTCTCGAGATCGGTGAGCTCCATCGAGGGTACGTTGGTCGCGCCGGGAATGTGTCCGGCGCGGCCGTAGTCTCTCCCGCCGTCGGCGCCGGAGTGCTGCTCCCGTCCGAGGGCGTTGATCAGGCAGCTCCCACCCCCATCTCCCGACTCGATGAACGCCTTAACCTCCACCAGATCAGCGAAACGCGCCGGATCGACCGTCGGCGTGAAGGTCGTGGGCGCGTACGTCGTCGGGTCGGCCGAAACAGCACGGCCCTCGGCCGTCCAGCGACGCCAACCGCCGTCCAGCACGGCCGCGCCCTCGCAACCCATTGAGCGGAACATCCACCACAGCCTCGCCGCCCACTGCGACCCCAGGCGGTCGTAGAGGACCAGTTTTGAGGACTCCGAGATGCCGCGCTGCCCCGCCGCCCCGGCGAACGCACTGGCCGAGGGCATCATGAAGCGCCAGGGTTGGTCGTTGTCGGAAAAATCGGCCTGAAGGTCGAGGAAGCCCGCTCCGGGAATGTGTCCCGCCTCATACTCCCGCCGCCCCGACTCCACGCGGCGGCCACCGCCGTCGCCATCGCGTGGATGCAGGAAGATAGTTGTCTCGAAAACGCGGACGTCGTCGTCCGCCAGGCGCTCGGCCAGCCAATCGGTCGAAACGAGGAACTCCGGATGCGCGAATGCCATGGTCAACTCCAGCCGGTCCGGCTTGTCTTGGGGTTGTTGGTTTGCGCCCTAGTGCTGTTGGGTCGCCCAGGTCGGTGTCGATGCGCACTGCCCGTTGAAAACGCCGGGCTACGAAAACCCGTTCATCCAACGGCATATTGCAACTCGTGATGGAGGATGGCCGGGGAATCTTGCTTTATCAAGGCCAACGCCTCTGTGTCAGTCGGGACCCGGTTGCGGATGACCTGTTTCAGGCCTGCCGTCTCGGACCAACTGTAAATTCCCTTGCTGGCTTCTTCCAAGGCAACCAACAGATCCACCATGTCGTTTTCTTCCAAAAGAAAAACTCGTCCGGGAGATACCGGCTCGTGGGTTAGAGCTTCAAATGACAGGGTGTTGGCGTTGCCGAAATAGCGGTTCCGGAAATCGGTCACCGCGTAACCAAACACGCCGGGTCCCAAAGATGGCTTTGGCCCACGGGCGAACCTGAACCCATCGCGCCTGCCGGTTAGTTTGATGATCCCGAGTTCCGTGAGTGGGGATTCCAGTCCATCCTTGTAGCTGCCCTGGCCTGACGCCGACTGCGCCACGTAGGTGCGAATGAAGCAGGAAACATCTCTCCGTATGGTCGCCACTGAGGCCCGGGGCCATTTCCGGTCCTCGGCGAGCTTCTCAATGCCCCTGACCAACATATCCCGCTCAAAGGAACCGGCGGGGTAGTAGTGAAACGCCCAGAACCAAGTGGTCTTCGTGTCCCGGCCGCACAGATTCCAATGGAGCAGCCACGCCATTGCCGGGTGCTCCATATACGGATCGAGACCCTCTGAACCAAATATCAGTCTCCCTAATCGGGTAGTGGCAATTCGGTTCTCACCCGACATATCTTCAATGATCCCGGTTACGGTGGACCAATGGCGCATCGAAGCGACCATGTTTTTACCGACGCCGAACCGGGCAATGGCATCGAAGTCGGTGAATACACGCCTACTGTCGCCTACGCTTTCCGTACCAAGCACAGCATCGAAGGCTTTCTTCAACCATCCACACCGCAGTGGAAAGGTTTCGTGGCCCGAAAACTGCGGGCGGTAATTATCCCGGTATAGAGGCCCTCTCAGTATTCAACCTCTGACGTAACTTTTCAGACTTGAGGGGAAGCGAGCAATTGCCGGCAGCCAGCAGCCGTTGGTACAAGCCTTGGGCCCGCCAGGCGCCGAAAACGGAAGCCAGCGTCATTTTGGTGTCAGTGCCCTGGTTTGAGCGCGTGCCACCACTGATCTTCCGGCTGACCACCGCCGAGCGCAGCCTGCGCCCGGCGGTGTTGTTGTCCGAAGGCACCTCGGGTTGACCGACGAAGACGAAGAGTTCCCCGTATCCAGTGCGGGGCAGGCTCTTGCTGTGGCGCTCGATGCGTCGGCATAGCCTGGCCTGAGCGCTGGACGGTCGTCCAGGTAGGGTCGGCAGAGGGCCAGCAGGCGTTTCTCCAGGGCCAATTGGGCAATGCGTCGTTGCCGCTTTGGTCGTTGCCGCTCTGAAGGATGGGTTAAGACCGCAGCCTGGCGGTAGAGTTGGTGGACGGCATCGGCCCACTGGCACAGTGGCGCGTCATCAGGGTAGAGGGCGCGCAGGTCGTGGATGTCCCGCCGCAGAGCCTGCCCCTGGCTTGGACAGGGGTAGTACCGCTGGGTGGGTGTGCTGAAAGTCCAGACGTAACCGTTGTAGCCGTTCTCCCGCCAACCGGTCTCATCGACATGCACCACCGGACTGCCTCGGATTCGTTCCACTCTATCGGCCATCACAGCCTGGGCCTGGCCAGCCACCCTTTGCGTGGCGTCCACGATGGCCCCCAGGCTGACGCCGCAACCCATTCTCCAGACGCTCGATGATGGCCTGCTGACTGGCTATGATGGCGATGAGCACATCGCGGTCAGCGGTGGGCAGGTCAATTTCCGGATCCATACCCGGTATATGACATAATCACAACCCCTCGCGCCAGCCACCCTAAAACCTCTTTGCACCAATTTACCTCACCAACTCTGAACAGTTACCTGAACGCCAGGGCAAACGCATTCTAACTTTAGGGGACCTCATATACCGTCATTCCCGCGAAAGCGGGAATCCATACAGCTTGCTTCCAGACGGTTGACGTACAACCAAACGACCTGGATTCCCGCTTTCGCGGGAATGACGGACGCCTGCAAAGCCGATTAAATTAAAATGCGATTGCCCTGTCCTGAACGCCGGCCGGCTGGAAACCGGGCGGGGATAACGCTATAATGGCCCAACTTTTCTGCTCACAGGGGGCATTACGTGACTACCAGCGGCCAGGCTTCTTTCAACTCCGATAATCTCCAGGTGTTCTTCCGAGGGGGGTACGTACCGGTACGCGAAGCCAACGTAAACGTAATGACCCATGCTCTCCACTACGGCACCGGCGTGTTCGAAGGCATTCGGGGCAACTGGAATGCAGAGCAGGGCGCCATCAATATTTTCCGTATGCGCGAGCATTACGAAAGGCTCCTGGACGGATGCAAAATCCTGATGCTCGACATCCCCTATTCCGCCGACGACCTTTGCGACATCACGGTGGAACTGGTCGAGCGCAACGGCCACAATACCGACATTTACATTCGCCCCCTGGCTTATAAGAGCGAGGAACTGGTCGCCAACCTCAAGTTGCAGGACCTGGCATCCGACTTCACGCTGATAACGGTGCCCTTCGGCAACTATCTGGGCAGCGACCGCCTGCGATGCTGTACCTCCTCGTGGCGCCGCGTCGACGACCCCATGATCCCGGCGCGCATCAAGGCTTGCGGCATCTACGTCAACAGCATCCTCGCCAAAACCGAAGCCACCCTGAGCGGTTTCGATGAAGCCATCCTGCTCAATCACGACGGCCATGTTTCCGAGGGTTCCGGCGAAAACATCTTCATGGTCAAGAAGGGCCGCCTTTACACGCCAGCGCTGGAAGACAACGTGCTGGGCGGCATCACCCGCGACACAGTGATGCAGCTGGCCAAGAACGAACTGGGAATTGACGTAGATATGCGTACCATTGACCGCAGCGAGCTGTACCTGGCCGATGAAGTCTTCCTTACCGGCACCGCGGCCCACCTCACTCCGGTGGTAGAACTGGACTGCCGGCCCATCGGCGACGGCCAGCCGGGCCCCATTTCCAAGGAAATACAGCGCATGTACTTCGATATCGTCGTGGGAAACAATGCCAAGTACCAGCATTGGTGCACCCGGGTTACACCTCGTTTGGTCCCTGCGTAATCGGGAGATTGCCTCCAGCGTCTCCAGGCCGTAAGGAGTCCCGATGTTCTGGCTCACCGGTGCGGCAGTCCTGGCAGGTTACCTGCTCGGCAGCTTTCCTACCGCTTACCTCGCTGGCCGTTTCATCCCCCCGACCGGCACGGATATAACGTCATTTGGCGATGGCAACGCCGGCGCCGCCAACGTTGGCCGCCTGCTGGGCGCTCGTTGGGGCATCATTATCGCCGCCGTTGACATCGCCAAGGGAGTGGCGGCGGTTTTAGCGCTCAACCTGCTGACCAACCTCGTGTCTCACGAAACCGGGGATCGCGCGAGCGCCGCGCCGGGTATGTTGGCCGGAGCCGCCGCCCTGGTGGGCCACGTCTGGCCCGTGTGGACACGTTTTCGAGGCGGACGCGGCGCCGCCACCGCAGCCGGAGTTATGAGCGCGATCCTGTCCTGGCCCGTGCTGATAATGTTTGCGCCCACTATGGCGATTCTGTATCTAACCCGCAGCACCACCGCCGCATTGGCCTTCGCATACCTCTCGTCCGTCGCCGTGGCGAAAGTCATTTTCGGGGTGTCGTGGGGGCCCATTTCGTACTGCCTGGCATTATTCGTGGCCGTGGGGCTGGTCCATCTTTGGAGCGTTCGATACCGCGCCAACCCATCCGGCGCAACGGCGGCATCCGGCTAGGCGGCGCACCGACAGGAAAGGCCCCGCGTCGTCACACGATAGCCAGGATTGTGGTCCCGGCGACGATCATGGCGATGGCGACGGATTTGGCGGTCAGCGCCGCCGGGCTGATGGATTCCCGCAGCAACCCCAGCGTGCGCCAGCTCAACAGCGTGCCAACCACAAACACGAACAGCGGGCG
Source organism: Dehalococcoidia bacterium (assembly GCA_965262485.1). Lineage (GTDB taxonomy): Bacteria > Chloroflexota > Dehalococcoidia > Lucifugimonadales > UBA3495 > Bin87. Next base: position 88,904 of record OZ253540.1, read on the forward strand.
GGTCGCCAGCACCGCCGACGCCAGCGAAACCTGACCGTAGCTGAACGACAGGATGAACAGGAAGATGGCCAATTGGGGCAGCACGCCCTCCCCAATGACAAAAGTCCACCAGGCCGGTTGGGTTCGGAGTCCTTTCCACAGGCGCACCCAGTTTGATGGCCGTCCGAACAGGCCGAACACCGGCGCCATTCCCAGCTCCTGCAAACCAAACACTTCCCACGGAGTCAGGTCTTTCAACGCAAACTCGGCCAGGAAAAACGCCAGCCCCAAACCGGCCGAGCTGGCGACCAGCGCCGTCAACCCCGGTGTCAACCGGAACAGCCGGCGCCCGAAACCCTCCACCGAGACCACTCCCGCGCCGCCGATCACCAGCATGATCGCCAGCCATTGCATGGCGGACACCGTTTCTCCCAGGAAGTACAGCGCCAGCAGCGCCACCAGAATCGGATAGGTCTGGCTGACGGCCACGGCTCGCGACGCTTCTCCCAGCTTCAACCCGAGGAACAGCAAAGCCAGACCCGCTCCCAGGCTCACTCCCGATATCAGCCCGATTCCCACGGCCAGCGCCGGAGCCTGCGTGGGCCAGCCCACTATTGCCAGCACGATGACGGAGCAGGTGAGGCGCGTAACGATGGAACCGGCGCCAAGTACGCCTACGCCACCCAGGTAGTTGTCCAGCAGGCGCTTGTGGGCAATGTTGGCGAGCCCGAGCGAAGCGGCGCTGCAGATGGCCAGGAAAATCCACACGCCGGTCAGCATACCAGACGGCAGGAGCATGACCGGAAACGAACCCGGGGTTGCCCGTTGCATCTATCGCCGCCTTGCTATAATCCCTCACTAACGCAATTTCTGGAGGGCGACAACATGGGCTGGTCCATTCATCATCCGGTGGGTCTGATTCACTACACCCCCACGGCCTGCTACCGGGGCTACACGCTGTTTTCAACCACCCGCGGCGGTCGCGACGCTTACCTGATTGACATGCGCGGCAACGTCGTCCACCGGTGGCACTCCGACGAAGGCATCCACTACGCCTATCTGCTGGACAACGGCAACCTGCTCTGCCGCACCTTCCCGCCCACTGACGGCGGCGCTGAAACCGTCGGCGGTTCGTCGGCCAGCATCCTTGAGCTCGACTGGGACAGCAACATCGTTTGGGCCTACCGCGACAACATGCTTCACCACGACTACGAACGCCTTTCCAACGGAAACACCCTGCTGCTGATGTGGGAACCCCTTCCCGACGGGTTGGAGGCTCAGGTGCAGGGCGGTTTTGATGTGGACTTCGCCCTGGGGATGCTCGGCGATGTTGTGCGTGAGGTTGCCCCCGACGGCGCCACCGTCTCGGAATGGCGTTCCTGGGAGCATCTCGATGTCAACGAGGACGTGATATGCCCGCTGGAACCCCGACGTGAGTGGACCCACGGCAACTCCATCAACGTAACCGCCGCTGGCGACTACCTGGTCAGCTATCGGTTAACCAGCACCGTCGGCATCGTTGATCGCGCCACCGGCGACTTCAAGTGGAAGTGGGGCCCGGGCGAAATCTACCACCAGCATCATCCCACCTGGCTGGACAACGGCCATGTGCTCATCTTTGACAACGGCGGTCACCGCCGCGGCGTCAGCTACTCCCGAATCGTCGAGATTGACCCGGCCACCAACCAGATCCATTGGGAGTATCAGGGTGCGCCGGCCATATCCTTCTACAGTTACAACATCAGCAGCGCCGAGCGATTGCCCAACGGCAACACGCTGATTTGCGAGGGAGCGCCCGGCCGCCTGTTCGAGGTAACGCCCCCCTGCGAGGTGGTCTGGGAATACATCAACCCGTTCTTCATGAACAGCGCCGCCGCTGGCGGGGCCGGCGGCATGGAATATTCCAACGCTACCTTCCGGTGTCACCGCTACGGTCCCGACCATCCTGCCTTCGCCGGCCGCAACCTCGACCCCCAAAATCACAGCACCGTAAACCGCCTCTACCCCTAGGCCTGTTGACATTTGAGATATAAGGCGATTTCGCTAACCCCAGCTCGTCATTCCCGCGAAAGCGGGAATCCAGAGTACCCTGAATGCGAACAATGTCTGCTTTCCAAAGTGCCTGGATTCCGGCTTTCGCCGGAATGACTGGAAATGTCAACAGAACCTAATCCCCCCTCGCATCCTGAGCCCGTCCAAAGCCCAGCGCCTGCCTACTCCGTTACCTCGTAGGCCACCTCCGCTACCTTCCGTTCACCGTCGTACACGTACACCCGGTAATGTCCAGGCAGCCACGGGCCGGATGATCTCTGCCCAATCAGTTCCCAAGACCAGCCCCCGGACCATTCCGGTTTGAATTCGTGGGTCACGATTCTGGAGTTGTAAAACAACCCATCCTCATAATGCTCTACATACTCCAGCGTAATTTCTTTTGTATTTTCCGTCAGCGGGAAAGACCATTCCAACCACAGATAAATCGATTCCTGACCATCCGCAACTGAAAAACTGGTTGTTCTGGACTCCTGGGGGTTGTCCAGGTCCAGCACTACGGACGCCCGATCAATGCGGCCATCAATTGTCAGCAGTTTGGGGTTCACCGGCCCGGTGTTGGGCGGGGCAATGCCTTTGGGTGTGGGGCCGTCGTACCAGGCATTGATTACGTTATCCACAGCGGCAACAACTTCCGGGGAGGCATCCTTCTTGAATGCCGTTTCTACCTCCTCGATACCAGCGTAAGCACTCCCTTCTGTTGACGCCAGGTAGAGGTTGCGGAATCCCTGCCGGAATTGTTCGCGGCCCAGCGTGCGGTACAGGTCCAGGAAGAGCCGCTCTCCCATCGAGTAGTTGCACCCGAATTCAGGCCAGCCGCCGCCATACGAGGGGTGCCGTGGATTCGCGCGGTCCAGTTCGCCAAGAGTGTCAAAGAAGGGGCATGGGTAGCGGTCAGCTACCAGCGGCGCGCCGGTGCGGGCGTTTTCAACGATAAACTCCATAAAGGTGGCCGCTCCCTCGTTAATCCAGTCCTCATCGCTGCGCCAATAGAAATGCGCTATTTCGTGGGCCGTAAGTCCAGGAAGAAAGTAGGCATCGGGGCTGTCGTCATCAACGTCATATTCAGGTAATTGAGTAATGACGTTCCCAAAATTGGCTCCGGCAGCGCCCTCCGGCGCATGGACGGCGTCCTTGAATAAAATGCCGGCAAATCGCACCGGAAACTCCTCGCCCATAAATTCCTCGATGGTTCGCACCGAGTGTTCCAGCAAATCCATGCTCCGCGCCGCTCCGGTCACGCTGCGCTGGATGGTCAACTGCACCTCGCCGGCCAGCGGCAGGAAGATATTGTGCTGCTCGTGTCCCGGGCCAACCGTAGGACGCGGCGTCGGCGTAGGAAGCGGCGTGGCAGTTGGTGTCGGTGGCGCAGTAGCAGTTGGTGGGGGAGGGAGCGTCGCCGTGGGCAGCGGCGTGGCCGTTGGCGGTATCGGTGTTGGCGTCGGCATGAGCGTCGCGGTGGGCTGCGGCGTTGCGGTGGGTTTCGGAGTTGGAGTAGGCGCAACCGTCGCAGTTGGGGCCGGCGTACTCGTCGTCGCGACCGTTGTGGGAACCGGCGTGGCCGTAAAGGTCGGCACGTCGGTAGCCGCGCTTCCGGCAGCGACGGGAACGGTTGTCGGCGCGATGACCGGCTCGCCGCCACACGCCAGCATTCCCATCGCCAACACAACTGCCGCCGCAGCAATTATCCACCTGACTTGACTACTCCGTAACATCAAACGCGACCTCCGCTACTTTGCGGTTGCCCTCGTACACGTACACCCAATAACGGCCCGTCGCCCACCGTTGCGTAGCTGCCGGCCCTATCGAATACCACGCATTTCCACCAATAAACCCCGCGTCGGCGGTTATGGTGTTGTCGCGGCGATGCGTTTCAAACCCGTCCTCGTAGAACTCCACGACGGTCAGGGTAACGTCCCGACTTCCCGACGCCAGCTGGTAGGAATATTCCAGGTTGAGCCATACGATGTCGTTAGTGGCTGAAGCAGAAAACGCAGCCGTGGCCGGCCCGCCCTGGGTTGTGGAGATATAAGCGGCGTCGATCCGCCCGTTGATGCCCGGCAGCGTCGGGTCCACCGCGCCGGTATCGCGCCGGCGCGTATCGTAACCAGCAGTCCCGTCATACCAGCGTCGAACCACGGTATCCACCACCGCCTGATCCGCCGCCGCCCGGAACGACGCCGTCACCTGCCCAACGCCAACCGGAGTACCCCGCATATCGCCGGCGCTGTCTGCCACTGCTGAAGCCAGATACAGGTTCCGGAAACCCTGCCGAAACGCTGCGTTTCCCGTACTCAGGAACAGGTCCACAAACAGACGTTCGCCCAGGGCGTAGTTACAGTCGAAGCCATTGGAATCTCTATTGACGTTCAGGCTCTCCAGCGCCCGGATGTTTCGCGCGGCGGCGCAGGGCCGGTTGGTGACGCTCACCGGTTTTCCCGTGCGGACATTTTCGACTATAGACGCCAGGAAGTCAGACGCCCCTTCATCTATCCAGTCTGCGTTGCCGTTCCAGTAGTAGTGGGCCACTTCATGGGCGATCACGTGCCCGCTGAAATCGGCCTCCTGACTGCCGTCGTCGACATCGAATTTAGGCCGGATGGCAATGTGGGTTCCAACGTTGACCCCAGCGGCCGAACCGATCACTGCGTCCCCAAACAGCACGCCGATGTAGTTGGTGGGGAATGGTTCACCCATAAATTGCTCGGCCTGACGCACTGCCGTTTCCAGCAGATCCATACTGCGAGCGGCTCCCGGCCCCGTGCGCAGTATGACCAGCAGCGTTTCGCCCGATTCGGGCAATTGCAACGTTCGCTGTTCGAGGCTGATCCGGTTCGCGTCCAGCAGCGTGTTGATCAGGCCGGGGTTCACCCGTTGCACACCGGATGCCATCGCGACGATTTTCGCCCACTCGTCCGTTATGCCCGGTTGCAAACTCGGGTGCGCCAGGATCCGCCGGAACGTGTCCGGATCAAAAAACGCCAGTTGGCGCAACGATCTCACGGCGGCATAATCCGCCGGCTCCAGGCTGTGCAGGAAGGGCATACTGCCAATTGTCTCCGCAGAGCCGGCGTCGCGCTGGGCGATGGCATGGAGACTTTCCACTACGTCTCGCTCCTGACCGGTTACGCCGTCGGCCACCCAGGGGTAACTCAACACGGTGAAAAGAATATAGGGGTAAAAAGCTCCCAGATTTATCAGTTCCTCGACACTCTCCGCCTCGGATTCGTAAACGCCGTCGGCCACCCACGCCAGCGCCTCGATGGCTGCTGCCGATAGCGGATCCTGCTGCTGCAAATAGGGCCAGTTTTGCAGGTCTGCCAACGGCACCAGCGCATCGACCGCAGGTGCGGTTGCCAGCGTAGGTTCGGGCGTGGCGGCGCCTGTATCGGGCTGCTCGGTTCCTGGGCCGGATGGCGCGGCGGGCTGCGTCGGGGCTGGCGCATCCGCAGAATTTCCGGCTTGCGATGGTTGTGATGTGGGGAACGTGAGGGCGGGCGGTTCGCCGCTTTCGGCTGGCGCGGGGGCAGCAGCCGTCGCAGTGGCGTCCAGTCGGGCCAGGGCCGACGCAATCGTGGCTGGCACGTCGGTTTTGGGTGTGGGCGCTTCTTCCCCGCACGCTGCCACCGTCATCATCAGCAGCAGCATGAGGGCCGGTGCAAGGGGTACGCTGCCAAATTTGGGGCAACGGCTCAGTCGAAACATCATGGGTTTGTGTCCTTTACAATCCAGTATACCCAACGATGAAATCCGTGTCCGAATACCGGATTGCGTTATAATGCGGCCACCATCATACCAACCGAAAATCCACCACACACCACGGGAGGCGAAAGCATGGGCAAATTGGACGGCAGGGTAGCATTGATCACGGGTTCGGGTCGTAACATCGGGCGTGCCACGGCGTTGATGATGGCAGCCGAGGGCGCCAACATCGTGGTCAACGCCCGCAGCAATCGGGATGAAGCCGAGGCGACCGCCGCCGCCGTCGAGGAACTCGGCGTAAAGGCCCTCCCCGTGCTCGCCGATGTATCCCAAAAAGACCAGGTGGACGCCATGATCGACGCGGCGATGTCAACATTCGGCCACATCGACATTCTGGTCAACAACGTTGCCATCCGCCCCCATAAGCCCTTTACCGAACTGACCGTAGAGGATTGGGAATACGTCCGCGGCGTGGTGCTGGATGGCTCGTTCTACACCACGCGCGGCGTCATCGAACAGATGGTGGCCAACAATTTCGGGCGCATCGTATTCCTCACCGGCGACGGGGCATTTCGCGGCAGCGCCCTGCGCGCCCACGTATCGGCGGCCAAGATGGGTATGGTCGGCATGGCGCGCAGCCTGGCGTCCGAATTCGCCGGCAACAACATCCGGGTCAACGTGGTATCACCCGGCAGCATCGACACCTCCCGGGCCAACCCGGAATGGTACGCCGGTCGCGTCCCCGACTCCGGAGGAATCCCGCTCGGCCGGCAGGGAAAGCCCGATGAGATAGCATCAACGGTAACTTTCCTGTGCACTGATGACGGGGGGTTTATCACGGGGCAGACGATACACGTGAACGGGGGCCAGGGGTATTTTGGCTAGTCGCTAAAACTAGGGCGCGGCACTGGTCCTGCCGGCAGGCGAAACCTAATGATAATAAACCGGATACAGGTTCTGAATTACGGATGCCTGCGTTATGTGGACGTGCCGCTGGATCGGTTCCACGTGCTGATCGGCCCCAACGCCAGCGGCAAAAGCACTTTGATGGACGCTATCAAATTCGTGTCCGACGTAGTGCGCGACGGAGTTGAGGCGGCGTGTGAGCGCCGCGCTGCGAACTTTGCCGATTTGGTTTGGGAACGACCTGATGAGCCGGAGAGGCAACGGTTTGAAATCGTGCTGGACTTTGCCCTGCCGGATGGTGTGCGGAAGCTGCTCCCACCCGAACGAAATTTCAGCGTGTTCCAGTATGAATTGGCGGCCGGGTTTGACACCGAGACGCGGCGGATAAGCCTGTTGGAAGAGCGGGGCGCGCTACGTCCCGACCCACCGGGCCAAACTAGGCAATTGCCCTTTTTCCCGGCGCCGGATCCTCCGCCAGGGTCGCTTATGCGCCGTAGACCCAGGAGAATGCGTACCGTATTTAGCAAGAGTGAGACTGGCCGGAGCAGATTCAATGACGAAACGGTCAGAGAAAGCGGCAGCGTCAATTGGAATCTGGGATTGAATCTCAGTGCGGACCGTTCCGCTATGTCCATCTTGCCGGATCACGATGACAAATACCCAGCGTCCACACAGGCTATGGTGTTCCTACGCGACAAAATAGTTGCTTTGGCACTTAACAGCGAAAGGATGCGGCAGGCCAGCCGCCCCGGAGCGGGAAGCGAGTTGCGTCCCGACGGATCTAATATACCCTGGGTCGTTGATGCCTTGCTGGAACAGGCGCCAGCAAAGGCAAAGGCTTGGATATCCCACGTTCGCGGAACGTTGCCGGGCTTTCAGTCGCTAAAAGTGATAGACCGTCCCGACGACCGGCACAAATACTTGATGCTGAAATACAGCAATGGTTTGGAAGTGCCGTCCTGGAAAGCATCGGACGGGACGTTGCGTTTACTGGCGTTGACAATGCTGGCGTATATGCCTCAGTCATCAGGGCTGTATATGATTGAGGAGCCGGAGAACGGGATTCATCCCGGAGCTTTGGAGGCGGTTTTCAATTCGCTGTCGTCGGTGTATGACGCGCAGGTTTTGCTGGCTACCCATTCTCCCGAATTTGTGGCTGTCGCCAATATGAAGAATCTGCTTTGCTTCGGGAAAACCCGTGATGGCGTTGTAGATATAGTTCCCGGGAGTTTGCATCCTCGTTTGGAGGAATGGCAAAACGAGATTGATTTGGGAACGTTTTTCGCCTCCGGAGTCCTGGCCTAATGGCAATGTCTAATGTGAAAGACCTTATCGTTCTCACGGCAGACCCGCAGATGCAACGCACTGTCGAAACGCTGCTGGGCAATCGGCAGCGGGCTTTGGGCATACCAAGCATTTCCTTTGACGTGCAAAGGCATCCGCATCGCGACTCGGGATGCCGTACCGCATCAGAAGGCATTTTGAAGCCGTTGCGAAATGAGTACCGGAAGGCAATGACAGTTTTTGACTTTGACGGCTCTGGCGCTCGCAATGCTACGGCGTCAGAACTGGAGATGGAACTGGAGCGGCAGTACGAACTCGCCGGCTGGGAAAAGGGACAGGTTGCATTTATTGTGATTGAGCCGGAGCTGGAAGCCTGGCTGTTCGGAACGTCATACTCACATTTGCAGAGGGCCGTGAACTGGTCTCAGTCTGAGTCAATCAATGAATGGTTGGCAGCGCAGGGGTATATGGTTGCCGGCAATGCTAAACCATCAAACCCGAAAGGCGCCATTGAAGCAATTCTGAAACTGGAAAAGATGCCGCTATCGTCGGACTTATTTGCGGAGTTGGCTCGCAGGGTTAGTTTGAATCGATGCCAGGACCGTGCCTTCCAGAAACTCTGCAACACGCTGCGTCGTTGGTTTCCCGACCAATAAAAACAAGTAGCCGACGCCACGAAGACGCCGGCTACTCTGCTGTCGTCGTTCTGTGGAAGCGCGCGGCTACTCCGCCCGCACCCGGATCTCTTTCAGGTCGTCGGCGACGATCAGCCTGGCTTCGGTGTGCTCCTGAATGTCCTCGGGCGACCAGCCGGGGGCATGTTCCTTCAGGACGAATCCGTCCGGCGTTACTTCAAACAAACCCAGGTCGGTGGCCAGCAGCGTGACGGCGCCGGGGGCGGTGATCGGCAGCGCGCATTGCTTCAACACCCGGGGAGCGCCGTTGCGCTGATTGTGCTCCATGGCGATGAACACGCGCTTGGCGCACGCCGCCAGATCCATCGCGCCGCCGATTCCTCCACCCTTGCGGACGGGTATGCGCCAGTTGGCAAAGTCGCCGTTCTCCGAAACCTCATAGGCTCCCATCACGGTTACGTCCACCATACCCTTGCGGATGAGGCCGAACGAGTCGGCATGGTGCACGATGGCCATGCCCGGCAGGGCAACCACGTTCTGACCGCCCGCGTTCACCAGATGCTTGTCCTCTTCACCCGGCGCCGCCAGGGGTCCGAATCCGATTACGCCGTTCTCGGAGTGAAAGATGATCTCTTTGTCGGGCTCACATTCCAGGTAGTTGGAGCACAGCGTTGGCATTCCCACGCCCAGATTGACGATCCAGCCGTCTTGAAACTCCATTGCCAGGCGATCGCACATCGTCTGCCGGGACAGGCGGGGTTTGTCTTCCGTAGTCATAGCTATACTCCTTTGCTTTCCTTTATGAGAGGAAACTTGTCCCCAGTCCCTCGATGGGAGAGGGTTAGGGTGAAATTCTCGCCGTGGCAGCGTGAGGGCAAACCCCTGCTAATCCCAGTCGCCGTCCGGCGGTATTTTGATCAGACGGTCAACGTAAACGCCGGGTACGTGGACGCAGTCGGGGTCGATGTCGCCCGGCTCCACGATGCTGTCTTCTACCTCCACCACGGTGATGTCCGCGGCCATGGCCATCACGGGGTTGAAGTTGCGTTGTGTCAGCCGGAACTGCAAGTTGCCAAAGGTGTCGGCGCGCCAGGCCCGGATCAGCGCGAAATCGGCTGGCAGTGGGTATTCCAGCACGTAGGTGCGGCCGTTGATCTCGCGATGTTCCTTGCCTTCGGCCAGCTCCGTGCCCACGCTGGCGGGAGTATAGAACGCCCCGATTCCGGCGCCGGCGGCGCGCATCCGTTCCGCCAGGGTGCCCTGCGGCACCAGTTCCGCGTCCAGGACACCGTCGTTGTACATTTGCACAAAGGGCGTGATCTGAGACGGGTGCGTGGGCGCAGTGAAGGCACAGATCATCTTCTTGACCTGACCGGCTTCGATCAGCGTACCCACGTCCACCCGTTCGTCCAGGCTGCCGGCGTTGTTGGATATGCCGGTCAGATTCTTTACTCCCAGCCGGTGTACGGCGGCGAGCAGGTTGCGCGCCAGCCCCACGTTGCCGAAGCCGGGCGACATGAACGTCATACCGTCCTTCATGTCGGCCACCGCAGAGTCAAAGTCGGGATAAACCTTGTTCTTCATCGGGATTGGCTCCCTGTTGAGTTTGGCCGGCGTTGGGCCAGCGCCGGCCATTATACTAGCAACGGGGATACTGGCAATCTGCCACCGGCGGTCGGCTAGGGTTCGGTGTCGTACACTATCTTGCCGTCCCGATAGGTAACCACCGAGCCGGTTAGGGCTATAGCTCGCTGCCGAGCCTTCTTGGCGGCGCGCTTCATGGCTTCCAGGGCCGCAAGGGCAGCCTTGCTGGGCTCTTGTAGAGATGTATCTTCGGCGTGTTTTGCTTTGGTATTCATCAATTTGATCCTTCGGAAACCAACACCGGTACGTTTCCTGTGCAGTCGTAAATCGCCCAAAAATCAACCAAATGACGGTACATTTTCTCGAAGTTCTGCATCCCCGCCTGGAATCGCCGGCGAATGTCGACTTCCGGAACATTGTGCCCGCCTTCGGCTACCCTTTGTCTAACCCTGCTTATTGCAACATCCGCATCCGGCAACCGCAGATAGTACAATTCTACCCGGTAGCCCTGTTCCTGCCAACGGGGGATCATGCGGGCGTAGCCGCGTCCGCTGAGGGTGGTCTCGAAGGCGAAGCTGCGGCCCCGACTGACGTAATCGTCGATCATGTTCAGCATCATGCGACCAGCCGCCATCGCTTCCTGCTCCGGCTGTAGTGGATTCAGCCCCGCCGCTATCAGGTCGGCATTGACGAAAGTCGGGCAATTCGCTTCGTTGAGCAAAAACTCCCTGGCGAAGGTGGTTTTGCCGGCCCCGTTCGGGCCGGCGATGATCAGAATGGTCTTGTCTGGAGTCATTAGTGCCCGACGCGATCCTGGAAATCCCGTTCCGTGGTGGCCGCTTCCACCGCCTGGTACTCAGGCAGGCTGATCAGCGCCTCGACCTCGGCGCGGCGGGCGGCGACATCGGCGGCTCCGATACCGATGTGCCCGGTGTCGCGCAGGCTGGTGTACACCCGTTTCAACCCTTCCAGCGCGGCAATGGCCGGCGTGGTGGCGTAGATGATCACCTTGTAGCCCAGCTCCTCGTATTCCTCCACCGTGATGTCGTCGGTGCCCGCTATGACCAGCAACGGCACGTCAGGACAGCCGGCGCGGAAGGTGGCCAGGTCTTCCCGCTGCCGCACTCCGCGAGGCATCACCACGTCCACCCCCAGGTCCCGCAGGGCGTTGCCCCGCCGGATGGCTTCCTCCATGTCGCCTTCGACGGCAGTGAACGCGTCGGTGCGGCCGATGATGAGGAAATTGGGGTCGGTCCGCGCTTCCAGCGCGTAACGCATCTTTTCCAGGAAATCGTCCATCGGTATGACGTGCTCCAGGCCGGCGTGATATGACGCCCGTTTGGGAAACACCTGGTCCTCGATGTGGATGCCGCAGATGCCCGACCGTTCGAAGGTGCGCACCGTGTGCATGGTGTGAACCGGATCCCCGTAGCCGGCGCCAGCGTCGCAGATTACCGGCAGGTTCACCGATTTGACCACCTTTTCGGCAACGTTCACCTGCTCGGTCAGGGTCATGAGAGGTTCGGTTACGGCCAAGTGCGCCCCGCTCATGTATCCGCCCACGTAAACGGTGTCGAAACCCAACGATTGCACCAGCCGCGCCGACATGGGGTCGTAAGCGCCGGGCGCCAGGATGGTTTCACCCGCAGCCAATCGGGATTTTAGATTCGCTTGTAAAGTCATGGAATTACCTCCGTTTTGCAAAGTTCAATCGCAGATTTTACGAGACAAGGCTTATGGTCGGGTACGCCAGTCAGTGCGAAAATCCAGCTCGCGTATGAGCCTGAACGTGTTGTAGCATATTACGCCGAATTGTTCGCACACATCCGGAACCTTGCGATTGGCGCGCGTCGCGCTGGGCCTGGAATTCTCGGTCGAGATCACTCGGCGATGCTCCGGGGCAGCTAGAGCGTATGCAATCAGGAACGGGTCTTCGTTCAGCTGCTCGATGTCAACATCAGTCAAGTCCGGCGCGTAGCCTTCGGCTATTACCCGGATAATCAAATCTTCGTCCACCGTCTCTGTCAGTAACAGAGCGTCCCGGTTGTCTTTCAACCATTGCGACAGTGTGTCATCAGCTTGAGTAACTTTATCGTAGACTTCCCTCGGGACTTTTACCAAGCCCCGTTCCCCCATGGCCACCAGCCACTCCCAAAATTCGTTGACCCGTTCAATTGGGTAATAATCCCGGTTCGCGTCAATCAGCACGTTGGCGTCGAGGAGGTTCATCGCAATAGGTCTTCCCTCTATGGCCGTCGGCCGACGTCAAATAGTGAACCAACCTGCCCCGGCTTGACTCCCAGCACTCTGGCCGCTTTGGATGTCGTCAGTTCCCCGGAACTCATCGCTCCTTGTACTAAGTCTATAATTCGATTGCCCAGTCGGTGGCGACGCACCGTGTAAAAGCTCGCTGCCCCTTCCCGCTTTCTTGCCTGCTCCCGGTTGCGTTCTCGTTCTGTACGCCATTGCTGGCGAAAGGAGGTACTAATCCGTCCAAAAACGTCCCGGCTGATACGGTCCGACCGATAGGTCTTGTAAGCAACCATAGTACGGCTCAGATTGCTCACGCTGGCAAACTGACTGATTCTTTCCGATACCGCCTCTATATCGCTACTGTCATCAAGAACCAGTTTGTCCAACTCTCTCACCGGCAGCAGAAATTCTCCGGCAACATCATCACAAAAACGCTCAACTTCATTATCCCCCCGAGCGCTGCTGACGCCGGTTTGACCTAGCAGCAAATGCACCGTCTCATGCAGCAGCGTGAATGACCAGGCTGCCCGGGCATCTTGGTCATTAATCACCACGAAAGGCGCTAATCTGTCCGCTATGGAGAAACCTCGGAAAACGTTGATGTCGATCGCAGTCAGATAGTTGCCCACGTCACCCTTAATCAGCACAAATATCCCCGCTCTTTCCGCACTCCCGCGCAACAGATTAAACGCTGCAGCGGCGCCGGATTGCGCGCGGTATGCCGTCAAATCAACGTCCAGCAGCCTTCGCAACGCCGCCAGAACCACCGCCGGCCCTTCTTCCATACGGCGGGAGCCGATAAACTCCAGCGGCTCCGCGTCATCTCCTTCCTCCAAAATGGCGCGCACCATGCTCTGGCGCGCCCTGATGTCCCGTACCAGTGTGTCCAGCAGAGCGTCGTCCGCGGCGGAATGCTCGGCAGGCAAGGTGCGAAAGTCCGCGCCCCTATCGCCTTTCTCCGGTGGTCGGGACAGGTAGAAGGTGAGCAGCGGCCGGCGATATTGTTGCGCCATCTTGACCAGCTGCGGCCGGGTCGGTTCAGTCTCGCCATCTTCGAGAGCGGCCAGCTTGCCTACAGCCGATGCTCGCCTGGTAGCGCGGAAACCGAGCTTCCTGGCCGCTTCCTCATTACTCAGCCCAGCCGTTTCCCGCGCCCATACCAGTATTTCCGGGTTCACCTTAGGCATCGTTTTATGTCCTGCCGCGCACACCGCCGGATGCCGGCATTATAAAACCGCTAGACTGAATACACCAGATTGGGCCACGCCCTAACCACCCCACACCCGCCCGATGGCAGCGTCAATTCTGCCCTGCATTCGCGCCACCAAGTCCCGGGCGTGGTCAACGGCGGCCTGCTCCGCCGCTATCTCGGACACTATGGCCTGCTGCGTTTCCAGGGGCGGCAGAGGTATCGAAATGATTGATACGTCATGCTGATTGATGCTGGGATATGCACCTTTGCCCATCATACGAATCATTTGACCGACTGCCTCGTCGGATGATACGGACGCAAGAACATATTCAGGGACAGCAGCGTCAGTGCGAGCGCGTAGTACCGCAAAACCCGTTGAGGCCAAGGCTGACTCTTTAACTTGTCGGAGCAAAGTAAAGGCTTTTAGATTGGGGCGAACAGTGGAAAGTAGTACATCGCCTTCCCGAATAACCCGACGCGCTCTGGATGGAGCTTCTTCGGAAGGTATCGCTGTATATCCTAGGAAACGTCCAGTTCCGTTCTCAACGGACGTAATATCAGCGTAGTGAATGTTCTGGTTAGGGAAGACAACCGCCGGGTTAACAGTTTCGGGGTTAATCTTACAAGCATCCCCCAACCGCACTAGCGGCCACTCCGGGTCAACGGCAATCCGCGGACGCCAGTTATCCACCACCGCCCGCGCCCCGTCAATCACCCGCTGGTAGCCCTCAATCTCCGCCACAATCTCCCGCTGCACCTCCAGCGGCGGCAGGGGGATTTGAAAGTTTTCTACGAAGGCCCGAGGTATTCTTTGTAGGCCACCTGTTCCCGTCATATTGCGAATCGCTGGCACTCTAAATTGAGGTAGTTTCACGAAGTGGTACATAATTTCGGGAAGCAACCGATTGCCACACCGCAGAACAATGAACTCGCTAGACCCAAACCCGATTCCATTACTCAGGTTTCGTGCTATGCCGGCTTTTCCGTTCTCGAAACAAGGCGTTACTCTCGCAAGTAGCACATCGTTATCTGCGAAGTACGTGTAACTCTGACCGATCTCATCCAGCCGTTTTTCCCCGCAAGCGTAAAAGTCCATGCCGTTTTCACTCAAATCGGCCATTGGCACAAAGGATACTTGCGTAGTAGGGTCGATATTAGTCAATTCTGTTTTTCGCGGATTTACGGTGCATACGTCTCCAATGCGTACCGTAGGCCAATTCAATAGTGGATTGCCATTCTCCCGGTATCGTTCCCCGCTGAGGTTGTAGTCCCCGTTCTCCGCAATGCGTTCTTTGGGGCCGATGAGGCCGTGTTCCGGGGCGAAGTCGTCAATGGGTTCGCCGCCCCGGAGCCGGCGCAGATATTCGCCCAGCTCGGCCTGCACCGCCGGCAAGTCGTTGGCGGCGATGGGGCGGCGTTGCGCGCCCAGGTCGCGGCCGTCGTTCTGCACCTTGAAAAATGCGATGTTGCTCGCCAGTTTTGCCACTTCTCTGTCCATAATCAGGATGGAGGTTTTGACGCCGCTGTAGGGCTGGAACACGCCGCCGGGCAGCGAGATGACAGCGACCAGGCAGGTGTCAACCAGTAGCCGGCGCAATTGCTTGTAGGCGTTGCCACTCTGGAATATGACGCCTTCGGGAACGATAACGCCAGCCCTCCCCCGTTCGTTCAGGTGGCCCATGATGTAGTCCACGAACAGCACTTCGGAGCGCTTGCTGTTGGTAAAAAACCGCTGGTGCGGCCGTATCCCGCCTTTGGGCGACATAAAAGGCGGGTTGGCCAGGATGACGTCGTAGTGGTCGTTCCAGCGGTCCTCGTGGGTGAGGGTGTCGTACACGCTCACGTCGGGGTCTTGCCCATGGCTGAGATAGAGGTTTATGCTGGCGAGGCGCGCCATGTCGGGAGAGATGTCGTAGCCGACGATGCTGCCGGCCAATCGGCTGCGGTCGGCGGCGGTGAGATCGCTGGCCCGGTTGATATGCTGCCAAGCCGATGCCAGAAACCCGGCGGTGCCGCAGGCCGGGTCAAGGATGGTTTCGTGCTTTTGGGGATTGACGATGCCGACGATGAAGTCGATGATGTGGCGCGGCGTGCGGAACTGGCCGGCGGAAGCTTGCGCGCCCAGGTACTGGAGCATCGTTTCGTAGGCGTCGCCGATGCTCTCGGTATCGTCGGTGTTGAATCTGTTGATGATGCCAAGAAAGTCGCGCAGTACGATGGGGTCGTTGTAGGGCATAAAGGCGTCTTGGTAGATGGTCTGGAACGCCGGCGGGATGTCCTCGCGGCTGCCCAGCATGGTCAGTCCGGCGGTGTAGAGGCGCTGGATTTCATTGGCGGTTTGCTCAGGGGCCATCAGGCGGTCCCAGTGGGATTCGCGGTGTGCGTCAACGAAATAGGTTGGCTCACCGCCGTCCTCGATGCTCTCCGTATCGGCAGCGCTGAGGAATTTGTAGATGAGGGCGCGGGTGATCTCATTGCACTGGTCAATGGGCAGCGGAACCTTGCCCACCAGTTGATCGCGTGCGTCCTGGATGATGTTGCGGGTCGCAATGGTCGGCATAAGAAAACGTCCTCAGGCGGCCGCCTGATTGTTCAACAGGTGCCCGGCGTGCTCACGAATATAGTCGGGGATGCGGTCCCGGTGCTCCAGTGGTACGCGACGGAACACTGCCCGATCCAGGACGGTGCCCAGCAGGCTGGCGAAACGCTTGCTGTCGATGCTTTCCCGCACGTCGGTGTCCGTGGCATAAGCTTCAAAGAAGGCGCGCACATCATCCTTCTCGGCAGCGTCATCGTCAACCGGGTACAACGACAGGTAATCGTCGAAAGCGTCGGCGACGGCCTTGTTGCGTTGTTGGTGTTCATCGTCGGCGGACGCGCGATAGCGCTCCTGCCGCTCGTTGATGGTGATGGTGTCGCTCGCTAGCGTGAGGTCGGTCTCACTTTCCACCGCGTCCGGGCCGTGGCGGATGGCCACGCCAGGAGACGGGCGGGGATAATCGCTGCCACCGGGCGTTGGTTCCGGCGTCGGCTGGGGACTCGGCGTCGAGATGCGTGGCTCGTAGTAATGGCCCTCGTGGTGGTACTCGCAGACGCCGAAGAAGTCAATGATTTTGAACCGCTCTTTGGGCCGGGACGGCATATTCTGGCGAACCAGTGGGTCGGTGAAGTTGCATCGGAAGTCGCAACGGCGAGTGCCCCGGCCTTTAATCTGGGTAAAGTCGGTAGGCGACTTGATGGGCCGGCAGATGCCGATGTTGAGCAGGTCGCGGCAGTCATAGCCGGTGGTCATCATAGCCACTGTGACGCAAACGCGGGTCTTGGCGGTCTGATAGCCGGGGATGGCGGGATGCTGGCCGTTGAGCGCGTTGTTCTTGAACTTCTGCCCGTGGTCGTTGGCATTCCTGACATCCGATGTGACTTGAACCGCAAAGTCGGACTGGTACACACCGGGCCACTGCGTTTCGGCTGCCTCGTTCAGGGCTTGCGTCAGCATGGCGGCGTGATTCTGATTGACGGCGTAGATAATGCCCTTTCCGATGAGGTCAGTGTCAGTTTCGCGCAAGGCTTCCTCGATATAAACACGGGCAAATTCCTCGTTGGTGCCTTGCGAGAGGAAGGTCCGGGCGAAATCGCCGATGCGGTAGGTCAATTCCAGGTCGGCGTCCGCGCTGTCGTAGTCGGCTACGGTAACTTCGTAGCCTTCCTCAGACATCAGCTGCCGGGTTACTTCGGTGCGGACGTCCACGGCGGTAGGGCGGACCAGATACCCGTCGGCAACGCCCTGCTCAATGGTGTAGGAGTAGGTGGGCTGACCAGGGTTGAGGCCGAAGGCGCGGTAGGTGTCGCGGATGGAGCGCTGCTCCCGTGCAGCGATGGACTGGTCATCATCGCCGATGGGTTCGTCGGACACGAAATCGCGCGGTGTGGCGGTAAGGCCGATTTTATCGGCGTGGAACGACTCAAAAAGCCGGCGGTGATTGGGGCCGCTGATGCAGCGGTGCGCTTCGTCGGCGACAATGAGATCAAATTGGTCGCGCGGCAACGGGCCGGCCGCCGTTAGCGCCTCCAGGGACTGCACGGTAGCTACGGCGATGGGGGTGCGCTCCCAGTCGAAATCGCGATCGCCCTCATAAGCCGCGACGGTGTACTGCTTGTTGATGTTGTCGTTGATGCCCTCGACGGCCTGCTGGCGCAACTCAATGCGGTCAACCAGGAATAAAATGCGGCGGGCATTGCCGGTATTGAGGTATAGGAAACAGAGGGCAGCTGCCACGGTGGTTTTGCCGGTGCCGGTAGCCATTTCCAGCAGGAAAGCGGTTTCGCCCTCCTGGGCCTGTTGCTGTATGGCGGCAATGGCGGCGACCTGGTAATCACGCATCGCCCGGCCGGCTTGCGCCTTCTGTTGCAGGTAATCGGCGTTCACCGGCGTAGTCCAGAGGCTGGCACGCGGGCGCGGCGGGCTGCGGTTAATGCGGGCAATGGCTTGGGGAGAAGGTAAGGAAAGGGCTCGGACCGGGTTGCCGGTGCGGGTATCCCAGACGTAATGTTGGCCGCCGTTGGACAGGATGACGCAGGCGATGTCTAGAGAAATTGCATAGTCACGTGCCTGTTCCTTGCCGACCAGGGGATGCTTCTCAGCCGACTTGGCTTCCAGCAGCGCAATAGCCATTCCGTCCGGGTCATGCAGAATATAGTCGGCAAACCCTTCCCGGTTGGAGCCCGAGGCGTGAACTTCGATTCTGAATGTCCATCCTGCTTGTTGCAGGAGCAGGTCGATGATGGTTCTAACTTGTTGTTCGGGTGTCATTCCGGCAACCCTGTTGTGCGTAGTAGATACCGGCGGTAATTTACTCCGCCGGTATCAGCGGCATTACTTCCCGCGCAAACCGCTCCATCGCCGCCTGCTGTTCGTCGGCGGTGGTGGCCGGGAAGCTGAAGATGAAATGGGTTACTCCCAGGTCCTGGTATTGGCGCAGGTCGGCGGCGATCTGCTCCGGCCTCCCCGACACCAGCCGGCGGTCGTCTCCCGTGTCATTCAAAAAGACGCAATCGGTGCTGAACACCAGGTCGACGGCGTCCTCGGCGCGGCCGGCCCGAACACTGGTGCGGCGCAGTTGGGCGATTTTTTCTGACAGTTCCTCGGGCTCCAGAATGGCCGGCGGACGCAACCCGATGGGCATCCACCCGTCGCCCAGGGTGGCCGCCCGTCGGATTGCCGGGCTGGTGTGGCCGCCGATCCAGATGGGCGGGTGTGGTTGCTGCACGGGCTTGGGCAGGAATCCAACGCCGCTGATGTCGTAGTGCTTGCCGTGAAATTCGGGCTGGTCGGACGTCCACAGCTCTTTGAAAATCCGGATGTACTCGTTGGTTACTTCGCCCCTTTGCGCGTAGGTATCAAGCCCCATCGCCTGGAACTCTTCTTCCATCCAGCCCACGCCGGCGCCCAGGATTAGCCGCCCGCCGCTCAATACGTCCAGCGTCGCCAGAATCTTGGCGGTTAGAACCGGGTTGCGGTACGGCAGAATCAACACGTGCGTCCCCAGCTTGACCCGCGTGGTGCAACCCGCCAGGAAGTTCAGGGCGGCCAGTGGCTCGAAGTAGGTGTTGTCCCGCTGGAATGGAGCCACGCCGTCGGCGGCGTAGGGATAAAAGGAATCAACCTCGTGGGGAATTACGATATGGTCGCTCACCCACACGTGGTCAAAGGAAAGGTCTTCGGCCCTCTGCGCCAGGCGACGCAGGTTGTCGGGAGACGCCATCGCGCCCCGGCTGGGCAACGAGCATCCGAATGTGACAGGCATGGTTTCCCTCCGGCGTCCAGTGTATGACAGGTCAAATAGTCGGTTGATGCTATACTACCATCGTAACCGCCGCAATCGGCGCATCACGATTCCGGGTCTTACAATTGACCACCGAACCACCCGCGCATCCCGAGCCTCAATACCTCCGCGCATCCTGAGCCGGTCGAAGGATCACCCCGAGCCCGACGAACCGAGTCCCTTACGAAACCTGCTGACACATGAACGAAACGAATGACACCCCATCGCCCGGCAGTCGCGTAGTCGTCGCAATGAGCGGCGGCGTAGATTCGTCGGTGGCGGCTTTGTTGCTGCACCAGGAAGGTTACGCAGTCATCGGCGTCACCATGAAGCTTTACGACATCGATCAGGCCGACCTGCCCGACTACTACCGCGGTTGCTGCACCATCGACGATGTTGAAGACGCCCGCGCGGTATGCCGTATTCTGGGTGTTCCCCACTACGTGCTGAACGTGCAGCGCGAGTTTCGCACCTTCGTAATCGATTATTTCCGCAGCGAGTATGAGAGCGGCCGCACTCCCCATCCCTGCATCGCCTGCAACGACAAGATCAAGTTCAGTTTCCTGGCCCAGCGGGCCCGGTTGATGAACGCCACCCACGTCGCCACCGGACACTACGCCCGCATCGTAGCCGGCGGTTCCGGCGGCTGGGAACTGCTCCGCGGCGTTGACGCCGGCAAGGACCAGTCATACGTCCTGTTTGGAATGCGGCAGGATCAGTTGGCCTCCACCCTCATGCCAATCGGTCACTACCCCAAGGACGACATTCGCCGCCTCGCCTCCGATGCCAATTTCCCCAACGCCGACAAGCCCGACAGCCAGGACATCTGCTTCATACCCACTGGCGATTACCGCGAGTTTCTGCGTCAGCGCACCGACGAACATCCCGGCGACATCGTTGATCCGGCGGGCAACGTGCTGGGCCAACACGAAGGAATCCAATATTTCACCGTCGGGCAGCGCCGTGGCCTCGGCCTCTCCGGTGGGCCGGCACGTTTCGTCATCCGGCTGGAACCTGACACCCGCCAGGTCGTCGTCGGCTCCGAAGAACAGTTGTACGGGGATAGTTTCTACGCCGACCCGGTGTCCTGGGTATCGGGAGCGCCGCCCGCCGGTGAACTCAGTGTCACTGTGAAAATTCGCTACAAATTTGCCGAAGCCCCGGCGACAGTTACCCCGGTCGGCGCCGGAGCGGTGGTGCGTTTCCATAACCCGCAGCGAGCCATCACCCCCGGGCAGGCGGCGGTGTTCTATCAGGGTGATTCGGTGCTCGGCGGCGGCGTTATCGCCGGGGGGATTCCGGCGGAATCGCCAGAACCTGCGGTGGGACGAACAGCGCCTGCCCATGCCTGATCTGTCGCTGGAGGCAGATTTCAGGGCCCGGGGATTTCAATTGATCGCCGGGGTGGACGAAGCCGGGCGCGGCCCGTTGGCCGGGCCGGTTGCCGCCGCCGCCGTCATCCTGCCACCGGGCGTTACCGGCGACGAAACGTGGTTAAGCGGCGTCGACGACAGCAAGCGGTTATCGCCGGCCCGACGAGAATCAGCCGCTGCTGCAATACGGCGTTACGCTCTGGCCTGGTCGGTAGCGCAGGTTTCGTCACTGGAAATCGACCATATCGGAATCGGCCCGGCCGTGGTTCAGGCGATGATGGAAGCGGTGGCGGGATTGCGTCCCCCGCCCGACGGTTTGCTCCTGGATTGGGTACACATCAAAGATTGCGCCCTACCGTATCAACGCATCGTCAAGGGTGACCAAAAATCCCTGTCCATCGCGGCGGCCAGCATTTTGGCGAAGGTCTCCCGCGATCGGGAGATGGAGTCGGCGGCCCTGCTGTATCCAGGGTACGGGTTTGCCCGCCACAAGGGTTATGCCACGGCCGATCATCTTCGTCGCCTGGCGGATCGCGGCCCGTGTCCGATTCACCGGCGCTCGTTCCATCCCCTCAACGGCGCGCCGAGACGCGGCCGGACCACCGCATCGGCAGCACACAGTCGCGGCAGTGCGTAACCCCGACGACGCCGGGCAGGTTGACCAGTCGCCCCACCGAATCGGTCAGATTGGGGAACGGCTGGCCAGGGCCCACCTTGAGGCCAGGGGCTATAACATCGTGGCGGCCAATTACCGGTGCCGTTGGGGTGAGATAGACCTGATTGCGTGCGATGGTTCCACCTGGGTATTCGTGGAAGTGCGTACCCGCCGCAGCCAGAGTTACGGCAGCCCCGAAGAGTCGATCACGCCACGCAAGGCGCAGCGTTTGCAACTGGCGGCCCAGCATTATATGACTCAACGTGAGGTCGCTCACCAGGTTGAGCCAGACTGGCGCATCGACCTGATCGCCATCCGGTTGGCAGCCGGCTGGCGTGTGGCCAGCATCCAGCACCTGGAAAACGCCGTTGAGGTATGAAGCCCAGTAGTCATCACGCAAAACCGGCGTCGGCTCATGCGTACCCACTTTGTCAAACCAAACTGGCCCCCTGTTATTGCGAGGAGCGCCCACTCCCACCTGTCATTGCGAGGAGCGCAGCGACGTGGCAATCTCGTCGCCGTAGCAATGGTGGTTTGCCAACGTGTGTTCAACCTCAACGAGATTGCCACCCCCGTATCAAGTACGGGGTCGCAATGACAGATTAAAGTGGGCACTCGTGAGCAGCGTCGGCAGTTGACTGTGCCACCGCCGGATACTAGACTATTTCCCGCCGCACGGACCGACTCGCCCGAGCACACTACATCCGGCTGGCAACGCAGATTCATGGCCATCAACATCGCTGATTACATCCGCAACGTGCCCGACTTTCCCGTCGCCGGTGTACAGTTCAAGGATATTACGTCCCTGCTTTTGTCGCCGGCAGCCTTCAGCGATACCATCGACCGGATGGTGGCCCACGCTGAGGCCAGCAATCCCGACTGTCTGGCCGCCATCGACTCCCGCGGGTTTCTGTTTGCGGCTCCCATGGCGGTCCGGATGCAGCTTCCGCTGTTGCTCATCCGCAAAGCCGGCAAACTGCCCGGCGAAACGCTGGAATTTGATTACAGCCTGGAATACGGCAACAGCACCCTGGAGATACACACCGGCGACATCACCCCGGGACACCGGGTGTTGATTATCGACGATCTGCTCGCCACCGGCGGCAGCCTGAAAGCCGCGGCCAGCCTCGTTGAAAAGGCCGGCGGGATCACTGCTTCCATCGGCGTAGTTATCGAACTGATCGGATTGGGCGGGCGAGATGCCCTCTCCGGATATAACCTTTTCTCATTGGTATCCTTCGAGGTCGATGAGTAGTCGGCCCACCCCAACACCTGCAACCACAGCTAAATCAGGAGGAATTCCGGAATGGCAGACCAAGCAACCATCGGCAACGTTGAAGTAACCGCCGTCATCGATATGGTTCCCCCGCCGCGGGAACCTTCCGCCATGTTCCCCGATGTGCCGGCCGATGCCTGGGCCGGCCATGAAGATTCTTTGGAAAACGGTCAACTGCAGCTCTACTACGGTGTGTTCCTGCTCAAGAGCCAGGACGACGTGATTCTCGTCGATACTGGCATGGGCCCCGGGCCGCATCCCGACCGCGGCAACGTTACCGGCAACCTCTACGAGGAGCTTCGGCCCCATCTCGAAACCAACGTTGGCGTCAACAACACCAACGTGGGGCCCAGCGATTCGGTCAACTATGTGATCCACACCCACCTGCACGGCGACCACGTGGGCTGGAACCTGCGCTACTCCGGCGGTATGCCGGCCCCCAACTTCCGCCGGGCCCGGTACATCATGTCCCGCCCCGACTATGACTGGTTCACATCGGAAGAAGGCCGCCGCAATTACCCCTATATCGACCGCCAGGTAATGCCGCTGCGCCGGTTGCGGCTGCAGCAGATCCTCGAAGAGCCCGAACACGTCGTCAATGATGAGATTTCCATCGGGCCGGCTCCGGGCCACACGCCTGGACATCAGGTGGTGTTCATCAACTCCAACGGCCAGCGCGGCGTCGTGATGGGCGACGTTCTGCACACCATCGCCCAAGTCAGCGAGCCAACCTGGTGCGCCGGCGTGGACACCGACAAAGAGCAGTCCGCTGCCTCCCGCACCCGTCTGCTGGACGCTGCCGAGGAAGGCGACTGGATCATCTGCGCCGGACATTTCCCTCCGGGCAAGCAAATCGGCAAGATCGCCCGCGTGGACGGCAAGCGAGTCTGGCAACCCCTGTAACAACCGCATTGGCCGCTCCGCTTCCGCACCACCAGGCGGAGGGGAGCGGTTGACCCAAGCCCTGTTGGAACCCGGCGACCGCAGCACACCCTCCAGCGGCAAACCCCCAGAGGTGATATGAGCCAACTCCTCAGCCTTCTTGAACGTATCGAACAGGGTACCGGCCCGTCGCTGGGGTTTGGCCCCGGCCAGTCAGCGCGGCTGCCCGGAATGGCCCTGATTGCCCGCTGTTCCGGCGACCTGCCGGCAGCAGTCGCCGCCGCCCGAAAAGCCGCGGATGCCCTGGTGATCGTTACTCCGAATTCTACGCCTGGGGAGCGGACGGACCTGGACGGCTGCATTTGGGGCGCTGGTGGGGTGCCACTGCAACCCGGCGTCATCGGCGCTTGGCGCGACGCTGGCGCTGACTTCGCGATATCTCCCCTGGCCGGCGCCGTGGTCGACGCCATCGACATCGCCCAACCGGCATTGCTCCACGGCATCAGGATTCCCGACAATGCAGACGACGACACCTGGCGGATTCTGGCCGGCATACCGGTGCAGGCGCTGGTAACCGACTGGTCTGGCCGTTCCGGCCCCTGGCAACTGACCGAGTTGGGGCAGGTCGCAGATTGTGCGCGCCGTACCGATAAGCACCTGTTCGTTCGGGTCAGTGAAGCGCCATCCGCCAACGAGCTGCTGGCGCTGCGGCAGGCCGGCGCCCTGGCCATCGTCGTTGAGGCCAACGCCCTGGGCGCGGACGGTTTGGCCGCCCTCAAAAACGACCTGCTGGCAATGTCCCGGCCGCAACCGGCCATCCGCCGGCGCGGTTCCCCGCTGCCCGGCTCCGGCGACGGCGCGGCGTCCTGATCGATTGATCCAACGTGTACCAACCCGGTCTGCTGCCCGGTGCATTAGGTTGTGTTGACATTTCTCGTCATTCCCGCGAAGGCGGGAATCCAATGACCGAATTCGTTAATAGCGTTTTCGATTTGTTAACCTTACGACCTATGGATTCCGGCCCCGTATCAAGTACGGGGTGACGTTCTTTCGCCGGAATGACGGAATGAATTTCAAAATGTCAACACTGCCTAGTCGCCGCTGATCCCAATTGATTCTCCAGAACCTGCAATTACTCCAGCAAAGCCCGGCGATCTTTGCCCTGGTTATTGGCATCGGGGTGGTTGGCCTCGTCGTCGGATTCACCATCCATGAATTCTGCCACGCCCTGGCGGCCCACGGCGAAGGGGATTCAACCGCCCATCAGATGGGTCGTTTAACTTTCAATCCCATCAAGCATATTGACTTGTTTGGGTTTATCTTAATCCTGGTTATCGGGTTCGGGTGGGCCAAACCGGTGCAGGTCGATCCGTACAACCTGCGCCACGGCCGGCTGGGGATGTCGTGGGTGGCGGTGGTAGGCCCGCTGTCCAACATCGTCCTGGCATTCCTTTTGGGCCTGCTGTTCCGGTTTGATCTACTGAATGCCCGCCTGGTGAATGCCCGCCTGGGATTCTCCAATCGTGAA
Source organism: Dehalococcoidia bacterium (assembly GCA_965262485.1). Lineage (GTDB taxonomy): Bacteria > Chloroflexota > Dehalococcoidia > Lucifugimonadales > UBA3495 > Bin87. The sequence continues at coordinate 114,024 of OZ253540.1, forward strand.
GACATACTTGCGTTTGCGGTCAGTCTCATAATCATCTACAACCTGGTGCTGGGTATTTTCAACCTGATTCCCCTGCCGCCGCTGGACGGCAGCAAGGTTTTGGGCGGGCTGCTGCCGAGGTTCCTGTACGGCCCGTATCTCCGGTTCGAGCGGCACGGGTGGCTAATCCTCATCGGTTTGGTGATGGCTAACTTTTTGCTCAGTCGGGCCGCCGGGGTGGATATACTCGGAGCGGTCATAATTCCTCCTCTGCGGTTCCTGTTTGGGCTGGCGACTGGCTCTGATCTGGTGCGTTTCTTCTGAACTCCAGCGGAACGCGAAAGGTTAAGCCCATCAGCGTATTGGAAGTCCGGCAAACCCGCTCCGGCGGCCCGAACCTGGCGACCCTCGTCATGGCTTACTATCAACGCCGGCCATGATCATCTCGTCCACCAGCCTGATATCCGACGCTTTCGACACGCTGTTGCGCCTGTGGGTGCTCTGCGCCCTCGCCTCCGCTTTCGCCGTCATCGTGAACGGTTGGTGCCAGGCGGTAGCGGCAACGCTTTTTGGCGACCCGGCTCCGAGAGCGCAGGGACGCCTCTTTGGCAACCCGATTCGACATTTCGATCCCGTTGGTTCAATCCTGTCCACCATGACCGGATTCGGGTGGGGCCGCGCCGTTCCCGGCAACGCAACCCGACAGAGAAAGTGGCCGTCAGTCGCCATTGCGGCGGCCGGGCCGGTGGGGAACATTACGGTGGCATTCCTGCTGGCAGCCCCCATCAAGGCGGGCTGGCTCTCCTGGTCCAACCCCTCTCCCGATGGCCTGGTTCTGGTAATGACCGGAGGGTTGCAGTCGGGTATCTCCGATGTGGTTGGGCTGTTGGTGGTTTACAACCTGCTGATGGCGGTATTCCACATCCTGCCGTTCGCGCCGCTCACCGGCTACCGGGTGCTGGCGGCCCTGTTGCCGGCATCGGCCGCCGAGACGCACCAGAAGTTTCAGCGTTTCGCGCCGTTGCTCCTGGTAGCGCTGGTGTCCGCCAGCTACGTGCTTCCGCCGGGACTGCTGTGGTCCACCATCCTGCCGGCAGCGCAGTGGCTCGGCGGGTTGGCCACCGGCTACTGAACCAAACCGGCCGACTACCCGGTCGGCCCGAACCGTTCGGTGCGAATCGATCCCTCCGGGATACCGACCGACAGCAGGGAATCCGCCGCCGCTTCCACAAATCCGGTTGGCCCGCACGCATAGCACAATGGAGCTGCGGGTCGGCAGTTCAGGCCATCGAGTGTCGCCAGACAATCCGCCAGCATGGCAGCATCAATTCGCCGGGCGTATCCTCTCCAATCCGGCGGTTGTTGACGGGTGAAAGAGTAGGCTACTTCAACCCGCTGGGTACGGGTGGACAACGCATCCAGCCAACCCCGATAGATGATGTCCGCCGGCGTGCGTACCGAGTACAGCAGCAGTGTGGGCAACCCTGGGGCCGCCGTTTCCCGGTGCGCCAGCATAGATCGCAACGGCACGATGCCGGATCCTCCCGCCAGCAAAAAGAGCGGCCCGCCCATCTCTTCCGTCCAGGTAAATGGCCCGCCGATGGGACCCCGAACCTCCAGCACGTCGCCCGGCTGCACCACCTCGTGGAAATACGGCGACACCTCGCCGTCCGTTATCAATTCTACGGTCAGGTCGATGGTATCAGCGGAGCCGGATGCAGTATCAACGGGCGCCGACGCCACCGAGTAGGAACGCTGGGCCTGATATCCGTCGGGGGCGGTGAGGCGCACGTCGTAGTGCTGCCCGGCGCGGAAGGCCCGGGGATCGCTCAGCCGCAGCGTGAACGTCTTGGCCCGGTGCGTTTCCACCGTTACCCGCTCCACCTCAGCCGTCTGCCACGGCGTCGAGGCGGTTGATGGCAATGTTTGTGCTCCGGATTCAGACACGGCCCGGGACTACGCACGGAGTGAGCGGCGGTGCGTGGCGCGCCGGCGGGCTGGGGTAGGCAGTAAGCGAGACAGTGTAGCTAGTCGCCCCAGTACCGCTGTTCTTTCCACGGATCGCCGTACATGTGATAACCGTATTGCTCCCAGAACCCCGGTCGGTCGGCGTCCATGAACCGGATGCCCTGCAACCACTTCGCCGACTTCCAGAAGTACAGGTGCGGGACAACCAGCCGGGCCGGCCCGCCGTGTTCCGCCGCGATGGGCTTCCCATCAAACTCAAAGGCAACCATCCCGCGCCCGTCGATCACGTCCCAGGTTGGCAGGTTCGTGGTGTAGCCGCCGTAGGAAAACGCCATGATGTATGGCGGCGCGTCGGTGACACCCGCGGCGGTCAGCAGGTCGTCAATTGTAACGCCCTTCCAACTTGTATCCAGTTTGCTCCACTTGGTCACGCAGTGGATGTCCGTGTGAATCTCCGTCACAGGCAAATCGCGAAACTCTTGCCAGGTCCACTGACCCAGCGGTTCGCCGTCCACGCCAACCAGCGAGAACGTCCATTGTTCCAGCGGTACACGCTGCGTCGGGCCGGCGGTCAGCACCGGGAACCCGCGTTCCAGGTACTGGCCGGGCGGAATGGGTCGTGGTGGTGTTTCGCGGCGGCGTCCGAAAAATCCCCGGGTGGTCATCGGCACGAACTCCTCATCATTTCAGTCGAAGCATCTGGCGGAAGGCGTCCGCCATATTGGCTGTATATTTGTACTTGAATCAAGGTTGTTATCGGGTCTGAAACCTGGCGGCATACCATTTCATATACCTATTATCTCGCGTTGATTTTGCTTCGTGTTTAGCCGCCTTGGATCATCCGCTATGCGCCTCGCAGCTATCCCGAGCGGGCGCTACGGTGACAGAAACGGTACACAAACCCTGCAAATATGTCAAAGTTGTTGCACCTGTTCTCCAGGGCTATCGCATTTGGATTTTGGCGAGTTGGGGAAGGACAATAACTCAGAATCTGGCCAGCGGTGAACCACTTGCAGCCAGGCTAGAGTGTGTTGACAAATACCGTCATTCCCGCGAAAGCGGGAATCCAGTGGCCGAAGTCGTTAATCACGGTTCTGATTCTTTCATCATACCCTCTCTGGACTCCTGCTTTCGCAGGAGTGACGGGCTGGTTTGCTACTTGTCAACAGGCTCTACGTTGTCGCTGACGGCGGCGGCTCGGCCCGAACCACTGGCGGCTGGCTCTGGATGGTCTGGCTGAATCCGGCCGCGCCTGGGTGTCCGCCCCCGCCGAACTGCTTGGCCAACCGGCTCACGTCGAAGCCGTTGCTGCGGCTGCGCAGGCTCCATTTTCTGACCGTGGGCGACAGGTCAAAGTAAATGGCCGCGAACGGCGACTCCGGATGCGCGTTGACCAGGTACTCGCCGATTTCGCTCTGCATGATCGGTGAGTTGACCACCGGAACCCGATGTTCTCCCACTTGCCCGAAGTGTGCTGACTGGGCGATCTGTCGTACGTCCTGTTGCTTGCTCCGGAGGATGGCCTTGCCGGCTTCCACCGCTCTCAGCTGGCCCTCGGCAGTCTCAAAGTCCCGGGCGATGTTGTCCCAGGTAGCGAAGTCCATCTCGCGTGAGCTCAGATACGCGGATACGGCGCGGCTATCGGGCAACTCCCAGGTCCAAAGGTCCTTGTCCTGGACGTAGAGCAGGAGCGTGGGCACCGCCGACCCGGTGTGGAAGTGTTCCCAGCTCAGGACCGCGCCCGATTTGGAAAGGTCGATATGGCAGTTGGGCAGTTCGGACAGTTCCTGCGCTGCGGTGATGTGGTGGTCCAGCAGGATCACGTTGTCCTGCCCATGCCTGCGATGCAGCTCGCCCATCCGCTCCCGGTCAAAGGAGAAGTCCAAGATGTAAACCCCGGCGTCGTCATCCATCTGGGGAATTGGGTCGCCGTGATTCATGGGCAGGTACTGGGCCCGTTCTCCCAGAACGCGGTGGGCAGCCCACGCAGCGCCGAACCCGTCGGGGCATGACGCATGGTAAATGACCGCGGTCTTCTCTCTTTGCATGTTTGTCTCCATACCGGTGGCCGCGGCTGTTGCATAAAAGCCCCGGCCCGCTCGCGCATTGACATCTCGCCTGAGCGGTCGTGGGTCCGGCTCCGATGCAGTCGTGGATGCGGAGTCCGAGGCTATCCCTGGATGGTGGGCATTCCAGCAATTGGTGGCGGCTTGCCGCAGAGTGTGGATGTTGGACGTACTCGTCGCCGGCCGTTCCGCCGGAGGCGATCATCATCACAACCGTTCGCGTTGGAAATAATATCACCGCTGATCTTCAGACCGCTGTCTCTGGGACAGTGGAATACGTCCGGTGATTTGGACAGCCCGGAAAACCAGCTTTGATACAAAGCCGGTTTCCGCCGGTTCAGGGACATGGAGAGGTACGTTTCCCCCGTGTCCGAAGTATGTGGAAACGGGGTTGAAATCCCGTGTTGACGTGCATTAATTCGCCTCGCGATAATGGACTTTATCGTGCATCTTTTACCCGCCGAAATCGCCCCGAAATCCCGCCCACGTGGCCCACTTTACTGCGGCCCTTGACAGTTCCTGGTTGCGGGAAGACCCGGACGCTAAGGCCATCGCCCTGCTGAACCAGCTGAAGTCTACCCATCCCGACCGTTCCAGCGACACTCACTTACGCACGCTGGAACGCAGAGTGCAGCAGTGGCGCGGCATCACGGCCAAAAAACTGGTCTACGCCACGGCTGGTGAACCGATGGCGGACCCCCCTGCAATGCCGGAATTAGCGCTGCCTGGGGTGGGCCCCAGGTGGCTAAAGTTTCGGTAACATCTCTCAATGAGGCAACAGCCGTCAGGACTAATTGTCGTCTATCATCCGCCTTGGAACCGGTGCGTCTGGACGAGGCAACAGTCTTGACCGTTGCAGAAAAGGATGTCGTCTGCAAGGCGCCGAACCCGTGGGAGCGTCCGCTTACGCCAACCCAGAAGGCCTGGTGGAAGGCGATCTAGCAGGGCTAGGCTGAAAGGGCTGTCCCTGCGGGCCGTCGCCAAGGAACTCGGGGTCGCACGAGACACCGTGCGCAAGTACGCCTACGCCGAACAATCGCCCACCAAGAAGCTCAGTGCCCAGGAACGGGACAAGCTGTTGGCGCTACGCAAATCCCCAGCCGTAGCCAATAACCAAATGGACATTTTCGCTTTCCATTTAAACGGACAGAATCGCTGGATATCAACACATCTCAAAGAGATTTACGATCCGGATGGAATCCCGAGTTTGCCACCATGGGAGATGAAAAAATTCTGGTAATCGCCAACCCTAACCAATTCCAAGCCCAGTGCCTCAAACCCGGTCATGGCATATTCGTTTGTTGGTCTGGTCGGGGCCAGCGTGGGCCGTCGGGCGCTTGACCGCGTTGGCCGCCTTCACCCGGACGAACGCCTCACCAGTCGCCGTCAAGCCGTCGGAGTCGACGACGGTGAGGAAGAAGCGGTAGCCCGCGTCGGCGGTCAGGCCGGTGGGCGCGGTGACGGTGAGCGTGGCGCTGGCCGTGTCCGTTGGAGGATCAGGGTAGGCGCGCCGGGGGGTTCGTCTGTACCCCTGACCACAGATAGGTCAGCGTCTCCCCGGGGTAGCCTGTGCCGCTGCCCCGCAGCGTGATGGTGACCCTTTCCTGGACCTCCTGGTTTTTCGCCGGCTTCCGCCATCGGCGCGGCCTTGACCCTGACGGTCACCTCGGCGGTGTGCGTCAGATTCTTGTTGTCCGTCACCGTCAGCCGGAAGCGGTAGGTGGTGAAGGTGGCTCGGCTGCTGGTGTCATTGCTCAGCGTGCCCCCGGTCAGGCCAATCTGCTCCCACAGGTAGCTGACGATGCGGCCGTTGTCCAGGCTGTCGTTGCTGCCGCTGCCGTCCGGGGTTACCCGGGTGTTCTCCAGGAAAGCCTCGGCCCCCTCCGGGTAGTTGACCACCGGGTGGGCGGCGGGCGGTATCTGGAACGTCTCCGGGCCCAGGTCCTCGATCCGGACGTACACCGTGTCGCTGTCCTGGTTGCCGTTACGGTCGGTCACGGTAAGCTTGAACCACAGGTTGATGAACTCAGGGTAGGTCTTGGTCAGGGTCGGGGCCGTGAAGGAGGGACTGACGCCATTGGCCCCGCTCGTCGGTTACGGTCACCCGGAACTGGTATTCGCCGGCCGGTGTGCCATAGTTTTCCAAACCGTGGATGGGAATGTCCACCGTGTCGGTGCCTTCCTCGAGCGCCCAGGGATGATTCCCCTGGTTCGGCGCGTATAGGTCACAAAGCTTCCGTCTTCCTGCTGCTGATAAATCTCGACCGTCCTGGGCTCCGCGCCGTTCATCACGGTGCCTGCCAGTTGCGGCCCGGCAATCTGCTCCCATTGGTAGGTCAGCGCCCGGCCGGGGCTTTCGCCGGCGACCAGCCGTATCTTGCCTGGGCGCGACGCCTTCCACCGGCCAGTCCCGCTTGCAGTCACATCGCCACTCAAGGACGGCCTGCGTCTATGGGACAGCGTGTAGGTGCCCATGCTGCCGTGGCCAGTGCCGTCATTGTGGGGGTACCATCTTCTTATCGTCGCGGCGCCCTCGATGAAGATGGGTTCATCCCTCTCGCCGAGACCGTCGTTCAGCGGCGTGATGGTGATGGTCGTGCTGCCCCGGTTCCACCAGGGGCCGATGGTGATGCTGGGCTGGACCGGGGCATAGGTGTAGTCGTTGGCGTTGTCGCCGGACAGGGTCAGCGGGAAGGTGAGTCCGTGGCCCGGAGCGAAGCCGGCGCCGTAGCTGCCCGAGGCATCCCGCAGCACGGCGGTGACAGTGGCCTGCTGGGCACCGCCGTCCTCGGCCAGCGCCCCGGGACTCACCCGCAGTTCGACGCCGGCGGGCATGGTTCCCTCGCCCAGGTCGTAGTCGCCGGTCCTGGTCTCGGCCCCGGCCTCTTGCCGGGTCTTCACCTCGTCGCCGTCCCGGTCCGCCTTCAGCTTCGGGTAGTCCTGGACCGTGCGGAAGTCCCAAGGGTAGTCCAGCGTGTTGTCGCCGTCCAGGTCCACGTCCACGTTCCAGTTTTCGTAGATGTAGAAGTAACGGAGGGTGCCCCGCAAATCGGAACTGGTTTGACCCTGGTGGATGCTGAGGTCTTCCGCTTTGGGGTTGCCCGGGCGGACGTGGCCGGAGATGGGATATTAGCTGTCGGTGACGGTCCCGGTACTGGCTCCCACCAATCCGTTGGCGCCGCCCTGCACATCGTTCACCTTGCCCAGGGCGTAGGATGCGGTGATTTCGCCGCCGCTGTGGCCCACCAGGGCGCGGGTGTCGTTGCCGCCCCCGGTTACATCGACGTTGACCAGCCCGACGTTGCGGACGGTCACCTCATTTAAAGATATGCCCGAACGCCCGTTCCGGCCGGTCGTCCGGTTGATGAACAGGTCGGATATGACGTGGCCGTTGCCCTCGAAAATAGCCTCAAAGGAACTGCCGCTGGTCTACCCGAAAATGCGCGCCCAGCCGGCCCCGTCGTTCCAGTATTCGTCGCCGGCGTCGGCGGTGAGATTGCCGTTGGTGTCGAAGTCCAGGTCGGCGGTGAGTTCGTAGCCCTTGCAGGTCATCGGGCAACCCATTTTCGGGAATGTCACGACTTTGCCGCCGGGGAAGGCTTCGAGATACGCGGCTTGGTCGGCGGAGGTGGGAGCGCCGTTGCCAAATCCGTCCCAGCGCATGGCGTTCAGCTGCGCCAGGTTGGACACCTCGATGAGGCGGTCGTTATCGACGTCGTAGTCAATGAAGTCGTCCTGGGCCATAGCCGTCCCGCCGGAAAGCAGGAACGCCCCGGACAGGGCCAGAGCGACACGGCGGCGAGGGCCAGGAACAGGCCGGCCAGCCGGCGCGGCGTCATTCTGCACCACCTTTCGCAGCGGGGCGGAAGCAGGCCCCCGCAGGCGGAGGACGTTGCGGGCGTTGTGAAGGGTGTGAACACGGCGACAGACCTCTACTGTTATTGCAATGACGGTCAGTGTGATGCGGATTGCTTTTTCGACGGCGGCAGGCATCGAGGGATATGCAAGCATCTCCCCGTGATTGGCGAATCGGCGAGTACTATGCACAGAATTGTTATAAGATTGCTGTTACAAAAGCCTTCAATTTCTATCATTTCTTGTGAGTATTAGTGTAAGCAATCGTAATCACCCCAGCAGCCCCAACCTCGGGATGATCCTTAGAGGGGCTCAGGATGAGCGGGGGAGGGGACGGGTTTTTACCTGGATGGACAGGATGAGCCGGATGGACAGGATTTTTGGGTCAAAGCAATCGCATTTTGATTCTATTGATCTCGTCATTCCCGCGAAAGCGGGAATCCGCCCACTCCTGCCCCGGTGGATTCCGGATCAAGTCCGGAATGACGACGGGGGTTCGCCACCCCTGGCAACAGGGTCGCCACGCCCCTCAACAAGCTCAGGATGAGCGGGGGTTCACCCTCACCCCAACCCTCTCCCATCAAGGGAGAGGGGGAGGGGCCTTTTTTACCTGGATGAACCGGATGGGCCGGATGGACAGGATTTTTTGGGTGGGGTGGCTCGTCATTGCGAGCGCACCGCGGGGATCCAAAGTTGGACGATGCAACAAAAGCGCCCATTTTGTTACACTGCTGCCCATGACCACCACCAGCAGAGTACGCGCCGCACCCGGGGAATCCACACCGAAAGGGGGAAGAGTGATGCAAGAGAAGAAACGTATGACTACCAGGCTCAAGGAGCTGTTTGAGCGTCCGGAGGTTTTCGTTCTGGCCGGCGGGATGAACGCCATGGGCGCGAAGATGGCCGAAGCGCTGGGGTTCGAGGCTTTTTACATGTCCGGGGGAAATACCTCTGCCCAACTCCTGGGTTGGACCGAGGGCGGGACCAGTATGCGAGACATGGTGGACAATGCCAGGCGCATCGTAAACACGGTGGATATTCCGGCGTTCGTTGACATGGATACCGGCTACGGAGATGCCGTTACGGTCTACGAGACGGTGAAGGAGTACATCCGGGCCGGGATAGCCGGCACCCACCTGGAGGACCAGACCTACCCACCCAAGTCCGGCCCTCGCCGCCGGTGCGTTTCCATCGCAGAGATGGTCGGCAAACTTCGGGCCGCTATGGACGCCAAGATGGAGCTGGACCCGGACTTCGTCATTGTGGCCAGATGCGATTACGCCGGCGTCCCCGGGGCAACCTTCGAGGATGTTATGGAACGCTGCCTGGCCTACAAGAGCCAGACCAACGTGGACGTAGTCTGCCCCGCCGTATCGTCCTGGGAGGACAACCAGGAAGCCATCCGCCGGATTCCCGGTCCGGTGCTGCCCCTGTTCACCCACGGGAGCCAGACTCATCCCACTTTGGAAGAGTTGCAGGAAGCAGGGGCCGCCGCGGCCTGGTATCCCGGCCTCACTACCATGGCCGGGCTTCAGGCGTCCTGGGATTTCCTCAGCGATTTCCAGGAACGCGGCACCCCCGCCATCGACGATTTCCTGGCGACGGCTTCTCAAAGCAGGTGGGGCGTGGCCAGCAACGGAGGCATCCTGGGGGCGCAGCGCATTCGGGAGATGGAGGACAAGTACCTGCCATAACAGGACGATTGCGAAGTCGTTGGCCAGCCTGTTCTCTCCGCTCATCCTGAGCCCGTCGAAGGATGGTTGCTCGTGGTTCGACGAGCTCACCATGAGCGGGTGTCAAGGGACTTTGCAATTGTCCTGCCTGCCGTAAGGGAGACCGAACCAGGAACACGGCATACTGCCACCATGGGTTGAGGGAAATATCGATGTCAGGGTCGTTGGGCGCCAACCAAATCAACCGACTCCACGATCAATATGTGGAGGATTTGAAGATCAAGGGTCACATCCAGTCCCCCGAGGTCGAAGCAGCCTTCAGAGCTGTCCCACGGCACCTGTTCCTGCCTGAAGTACCATTGGAAAGGGTCTACCGTGATGAAGCGATTCTTACCAAGCGCCAGGACGGACAGCTAGTCAGTTCGTCTTCGCAGCCCGCCATGATGGCCATAATGCTGGAGCAACTGGACCTGCAATCCGGCCACCGCGTCCTTGAGATCGGTGCCGGTTCCGGCTACAACGCGGGTCTGATGGCGCACATAGTCGGCGATTCTGGGCAGGTCACAACAATTGACATCGATGAAGACCTCGTCGAAGGCGCCCGAACCGGCTTGCGGGAGGCCGGCCGGGACGCCGTAACCGTGGTTTGCCGGGACGGAGGCCTGGGGTACCCTGAAAACGCCCCTTACGACAGAATAATTCTGACGGTAGCAGCATGGGATATCGCTCCCGCCTGGAAGGAGCAGTTGAAACCGGGGGGACGGTTGCTCTTACCGTTGGAAGTTGGTCGCAGCGTTCAGAAATCGGTCGCTTTCGACAAAATAGGCGACCAACTGGAAAGCGCCTCGGTCAAGGATTGCGGATTCATGCCCCTCAGGGGCGACTTCGCCAAGCCCCTGGAGTACATTCCTTTGGGCCCGGATCCGGGGCTCGTTGTGTCCGTTGACGATCCAGAAAAAGTGGATGGAGAGGTTGTTTATCGCCTACTGTCAGGCCCGTCTGAATATGCGCCCACCGGGATATATGCAACTCCGGGTGAGGTTATGTTTGGCGGACTGGCTCTCTGGCTCAGTTTGCACGAGCCCGGCTTCTGCGTCCTATCCGCCGAGGATCAGATGGCAGACCGCGGCATCGTGCCAGGTTTGATGGAATTATCAGGGGAGTGGAGAAGATGTTGGACTAATGGATTGCTTGGGGATGAGGGCCTTTGTGTGTTTGCCCGCCCTCCCGATCATTCTTCTTCGGAACAGCCGGGCGTTCCTCAAGCTTTCGAGCTGTATTTACAAGGCTACGGATCATGGACTGATCATGCCGAGCGCCTGATCCAGCAGGTGCGACGTTGGGAAGCTGCCGGCCGCCCAGCCAACGACCGGATCCGCCTGAGGGCATACCCCATTGACACAGATTATCTCCCGTCGGCGGGCGAGGTTGTGGTGCGCAAACGATGGACCCAGCTCATCCTGGACTGGGGATAGGATGTGCGAAGTGATTAGGTTCTGTTGACATTTCCAGTCATTCCCGCGAAAGCGGGAATCCGGAGAGTCGAGAGGTGGCTAATTTCGGGATGGTTATGCTTATTTGGAGCACTGGATTCCGGCTTTCGCCGGAATGACGGTGGTTAGGCGGGAATGACGGTGGTTAGGCGGGAATGACGGTGGTTAATTTGGTCCATATGCGACCGCCCGGCCAGGGCTTGCCAAGAATGTTGAGAGTAGATATTAACTTGGGTTATATTGTTTGGAACCCATTTGAGGAGCCTGCGTAATGGCAAACAAGATTCGCCTGGGGTTTGTTGGTGCGAACGTAAACTCGACCTGGGCTTCGCAGTCGCACTTCCCGGCGCTGCTGGCCAGTCCGGATGTCGAACTCACCGCAGTCTGCACCACCAGGCACGAGAGCGCGGAAGAGGCTCGCCAAGCCTTTGGAGCGAAGCTCGCCTTTCACGATTTCCGGACAATGGTGGCGTCGCCGGAGATCGACGCGGTGGCCGTGGTAGTGCGGGTGCCATCCCACTATGAGCCAACGAAGGCTGCCATCGAGGCCGGGAAGCACGTCCTCACCGAGTGGCCATTGGGCCGAACCACTGCCGAAGCCGAAGAACTGGCGACCCTTGCTCGAGCCAAAGGCGTGCAAACCGCAGTAGGTCTGCAATCGCGAGTTAGCCCCGCATTGCTGTATGTCAAGGAGCTGATCGACGTCGGTTACGTGGGCGAGGCGCTGTCTTGTCATGTCACCACCATGCGCGACGGCTCGTTGGAACGCCTTTCCAGCAACACCTGGCAGCGCGATGCCAGCCAGGGCGCGAACACCCTGACCATCGCTAACGGGCACGTTATTGACGCCTTGCGCTTCGTGTTGGGTAATTTCACCCGCGTGGCGTGCATGGTCACTACCCAGGTGCAGCGGTGGTACGAGACCGATACTCAGCAGTTTGTGGAGGTCACATCCCCGGACAATGTGCGAGTCAGCGGACAGCTGGAGCGCGGTGCGGCGGCGTCGGTCCATGTCGGAGCCGTCCCCTGGGCCGGCAGCGGCTTTCGAATGGAGATTTACGGTCGAGAAGGCACGCTGGTCACCACCGGGAGCGTCTCATCCCAACGGGGTGAGATGCTGCGCGTGCAAGGCGCAAAGGCAAGCCACGAGTTGCAGGACCTGACCATACCCCAGCGTTTCGTGTACGTGCCGGACGACTTTCCCCGCGGAGATCCGTTCAATGTCGGGCAGTTGTATGCCCTGTTCGCTGAGGCGATCAACACCGGGCAGAGCCGCCTGCCGACATTCGATACCGCGGTTGACCTCCATCGTTTTCTTGATACGATCAAGCAGGCGTCCGATACGGGCCGAGAGTTGCCGGTTGCCTGAAGCGTAGATTTCGTACGCCGGCGGTTCCAGTTCTGCTGTCCCTGCCAGAAAATCCGCCGCGTCAAGAAATGCCCCCGGGAACGCCGGGGGTTGGTTGCCGCTAGGCTTGGTTGGCGGCCCTCAGATGACTCCCCGCCCGGCCAGTTCGCGGAGGGTTTGCGGCGCTATTCCCAGCAGGTCGCAATAGACCAACTCATTATCGTGGCCCACCGGGACCGAACCACGCCAGATCTTGCCTGGCGTCTTGGAAAACTTGGGAACTGGGCCTACGCCTTTCACCATCCTTCCCAGTTGCGGGTCCTCCCATTCCACGTGCACTCCCCGGGTACGATAATGGGGGTTCTCGGCCATCTCCCGCGCATTCATTATCCGGCTGCAGCCAACCTGCGCGTCGTTGAAAATCCTGACCACCTCGTCCACCGTCCGGTCTTCCACCCAGCCGCGGAGGATGGCGTCGAACTCGATGCCCTCAGCGGAATTGACCTCGCGGCGGGCCGAGACCCATTTCTCGTCATCCGGGTCCAGGCCCAGAACACGGCAGACCCTGGAGTAGACCACCGGCCCGACGGCAGCGATAACGACCCAACCATCGCTGGCCCGAAAGGTGTCCCAGGGCTGCGCATTCCCGGCCTTGTTGCCGGCCCTTTCCCGTACCAGTCCCAGCTCATGATAGGCCACCATAGTGCCGGACAAAATACGGTGGACCGCCTCGAATTGAGCAAGGTCGATGACCTGGCCTTGTCCGGTGCGTTGCGCGTAAATGTATGCGGCCAATGACGACCACAGGCAAAACAAGGCAGTGATGTAATCCGCCGTCCAGGGCACTGCCCGTGTCGGTGGGTCGGGTTCGGGATTGCCCATCAGATTCATCATGCCGCCGAAGGCCTGGGCCGTGAAATCATAAGAAGCCCGGTCCACGTATGTCGGATCGCCGTCCTGTCCGTACCCGGACACATGGCAGATTACTATAGCGGGATTGACTGCCAACACTGCGTTGTCATCCAGTCCCCACTTGTCGTAGGTGCGGGCTTTGGAACTCTCCATCCAAATGTCGGCCCGTTCCACCAGCTTCAGGAAAATCTCGCGACCTTCCGTCGTGCTGAAGTCCAGGGTGGTGTAATAGGTGTTACGCCGATCCTGTATCCAGGAACTGGCTATCCGACCCCCGTCAGGAGCCTCGATGGGGAACTCTGCCTCCCTCCAGTCCTCGCCCTTGCCGGGACGCTCGATATGGATCACTTCCGCGCCCATCTCTGCCGCCATCCCGGCAGCCACCGGCTCAGCCACGATGGTGCCGGTGGACAGTATGCGCACCCCTTGTAGCGGGCCGAATTGTTCAGGCAATAATGTAGGTTCGGGCGGCCCCATATACGGCCTCCTTGAAGGATGTATGGCGACAATCGGACTCAATATATCAGATTAGCGGCCGCCTTTACCCCGATGAGCCTCGGCCAGTGGGACTGGGACTCGCTCTAATCTAGGGTGTGTTGACGAATATCGTCATTCCCGCGAAAGCGGGAATCCAGAGAGCGCAAGATGAAAGAATCAGAACCGTGATTAACGACTTCGACCACTGGATTCCCGCTTTCGCGGGAATGACGGGCTGGTTTACTAATTGTCAACAGGCTCTAGTGTCGTCAGCCTGACCTTGATATGCGGCGTTGCGGTCCCACAGCGAGGAGCCGGGCAGGCTGGGACTGGGCCGGATAGTGGGGCGGGTGGTGTAGTACCTGATGGGCAGCTACACCATCCTGATCTGTTTTTCGGCGGCGGCGCGGGGCAAAGTGATATCCTCCTACCGCCCGGCCGGAGCCGACCAGTTGGTATTGCCCTCCTGCATCTCAAAGGGCGGGGAAGTTGCGGAGACGTAGATTAACTTTTCCTCTCCGATGTTGCGGATGGAGTGACTGGCGCCCGGCGGCACCAGAATGGCTGTGCCCGGCCCGACTTCTTCCACCTCGTCCCCCACCCGCATCGCCCCGCGTCCCTGGACAACCACGTACACCTGCTCCCGCCCATCGTGGGAGTGGACGGCTTGTTCGCTGCCCGGTTCACCTTCAACCCATGTTACGGCCAGGTTCTCCGACCCGAAATGACCCGAGGCCAAAAGTAAGTGCGACACCTGCCCACCCCGGTGGTTCTGTGGACTCTGATCCAAAGTCTGGATGTTCATCGGCTAAGTCTCCTGTTTTGCGTTTGGCATGAAACCTTGGTTTATTGCTCAACCTTTATTCCCGCCAATGCGGGAATCCACTGCACTTCCCATCCTACCATCAAGCAAAAGGACGCAGACCTTGACGGTCAAGATAGACGACATCAGTGCTCCATCGGCGGGATACGACCTGCCTGACGGTGTCGTCCGAAACCGACGGCTTCAAAAGATGAATCTTTCTACGGCTTGATCGAGGCAGACGCCACTGCAGTCGTCGAAACTGCGCTGTGGATCACTGGCAGGCTATCGCTCTGATGGTTTGTAGGTACACGCGGTAATCGATACCGTTTTGATTCGCACACGTGCCATCATGTGAGCGCGTTGGATCGGTCATTGAGCGCCGGCCAGGATTTCGGACTGCCATTACCACATCATTGATGTCGATCCACCACCGGCGCGCCTCCCGCACAACAGGACTACCCGGCCACCAGCATCTCGTCGGTGTTGAAGAGCGGCGACAACAGCCTGGGGGAGTCGTCGGTGACCAGCACCATGTCCTGCAGGTGCCAGTAGCCGATGTGCGGCTCGAGGGCCACCACCATGCCCTGCTCCAGGACGCGCGTGCTTGACGGCACCATGTACGGCTCCTGCTGGTGCCACCAGGGACCTACGCCATGCCCGGCCAGGGACACGCTGCCCTGGAACCCGGCTTCGTGGAAACTGTCGTTGGCAAAGTGGTAGATGTCCGACGCCCGCGCGCCGGGGCGGCACCGCTCGATAGTGGCGCGGTAGATGTCTCTCGTAACTCGGTAAATCCGTTTCTGTTCGTCGGAGGGCGCACCCACGCAGACGCTCCGAGACTGGTGCCCGGGATAGCCGTTGAGATATGCGATGTAATCGTTGCGGATAATGTCGCCCGCTTCAAATGCCATATCGCTTTCGCCGCCGTATGCCACGGTGTTGCGGCTGGAGTTCAGGATGCCGTGGGCCCAGTTGGCGCCCCGGCGCAGGCAGCTCTCGATTATGCGGCTATGCACCAGCCGTTCCGTGTCGCCGGGTCGAACCGTGGGCAGCACCTCCAGGTACGCTTCGTCCAAAAGCCTGGCTCCGGCTTCGAGCGCCGCCACCTCTTCGGGCGTCTTGATCCAACGCACCTGTTCCATCAACTCAGTGCTGTCAACGATACGCGCTTTGGGCAGCAACCCGCCAATTTCCTCCCAACGGCTCGCACTGATGTAACTCTTCTCGAACCCGATGGTCTCCTCGGCCAGCCCCAGTTGCCGAAGCACATCGGCGGCCCTCTCGTAGGGCGATTCCGCGTAGTCATCGACGACCTCGATGCGTTCCAGCCACGAGTCGCGGCGGGCCAGCGGGGCGGCGTAGGAGTTCAGCACCATTACCGGCTCGCCCGTCCGCGGCCACACCAGCAGCACCTCACGCGGTGAATCCGGGAACTCCAGGTGCCGCGCCAGCGTGCCGGGATAGGCGAACCCAGCCAGGTAGGTGAAGTTCTTGCCCGAGCGGGCGACTACGGCCGAAATGCCCGCTTCGTCCATCAGCCGGTGCAGCCGCTCTACGTTTGCGATTATCTTGCCGTGGGCGTTGGCCATAGCCTTCAATCTCCTTCCTGGGTAGTGTCATCAAAACAACTCGGTCCAAAGGACTGGCGCTCGGATTGCAAATGCTCAGGAAGCAGGCGTAATTTGTCCTTCGTGGAGGACGCTTGGCAGCGGTCTCGTACTGTTGTGAGTGGCCCTTGTTTAGCCATCCTGCTCACCTTCCCGTCGCGCCATCGCCCCCGGACCTTTCGGTGGACTCGTATTTGAGGAAATCACTTCCTGACGGAAACCATTCTATTAGGGCAATGCGCTGGCAGGACTAATTGTCTATCATCAAACGTACAGTGCCTTCAACTATTCCCCATCCTCCCGAACTCCCCGCAGGCTCATGCGTACCCACTTTGTCATTGCGACCCCGTACTCGATGCGGGGGTTGGCAATCTGGTAGCCGTAGCAACGGCGGCTCACCGACGTGTGTTTAACCTCATCGCGATTGCCGCGTCGCTATGCTTCTCGCAATGACAGATTAATGTGGGTGAGCGTGGCCGCACACGCCTTGTTGTGCCAATAACGGCGGTCTGATATAAGAGCAAGACCTATGGCGTCCTCTTTGTCGGCTCTCCTCAACCGGCGTCCCAACACCCCCTTTTACTACGGCTGGCTGGTGCTCGGACTTTCGGGCGCCGGGGCTTTCGTGGCCACCGCGGTGGCGGGGGTGGTGCTGGGAGGAGTGCAGGGCTACATTCTGGAGGACACCAACTGGCCCCGCACCAGCATCGGGCTGGCCTCCAGCTGTGGCGTTTGGATGTCGGGGGTTTTCGCTCCCTTCGCCGGACGGCTGGCGGACCGGTATGGGCCTCGATGGCTGATGCCCATTGGGGTGATTGTCCTGGGGCTGTCCATGGTGGCCATTGGCGGGGTACACGCCGCCTGGCAATTTTTCCTGGCGGCGGTCATCGGTCGGGCCATCAGCCAGCCCTTCCTCATCGGCGTGGTGCCGCGCACCATGGCGGTCAATTTCTTCAACCGTCGCCGCAACCTGGCCCTGGCCATCACCGGAGTCTATCGTCCCGTCAGCGGGGCGCTGATCATCCAGGCGTTTTCCATAATCACCGTGTTGGCGAACTGGCGGATGGCCTTCCGGCTGATGGGATTTTTCAGCCTGTTCCTGGCCGTCCCAATGATGATCGTCATGCGTCGGCGGCCCGAGGACATCGGGCTGCTGCCCGACGGCGCCCGGGCATCGTCCGCAACAGCACCATCCGACTCCGGTCCAACGGGACGGGCCGGGCACGGAGCGCCACGCCGGACGGAAGTAGAAGAGGTGAGCTGGACCGCCAAAGAGGCAATGCGGTCCAGGGCCTTCTGGATGGTTTCAATGGTCGCTTTTCTCAACGTGACGGGCAGTTCCGGCCTGGGGTTCAGCCTGGTGCCCTACCTGCACGAGTTTGCGGGGTTGACCACTCCGCAGGCGGCGGGGGTGCTGAGCGTTAGCACATTCCTGGCGTTGAGCAGCCTGGTGTGGGGACAGGTGGCGGGAAAGCTGACGCCGCGATGGTGCATCGTCGGAGCCATGGCGGTAGCGACGGTGGCGACGCTGGCGTTGCTGCAAGTCAACTCGCTGGCGGCCGCGTATGCCTTCGGGGCGTTTTGGGGCCTGTTCCACAGCGCGCTGGAAGTGCTGCTGTACATGGTGCTGGCGGACTATTTCGGGCGGAAGTCCTACGGAGCCATCGCCGGGGCGATGCGTCCCTTCGAGGCCGGCGGGCTGGGACTGGGACAGATTGTGGGGCCAGTAGTGTACGACCAAACGGGCAGCTACTACATCCTGATTCTTTTCGCGGCGGCAGTGCAGGCGATGGCAATGTGCCTGATGTTGCTGGCGCGGCGTCCGGAGCGGCGGCCACCGCTGGCGGCGGAAACGGCGTAGGCCCTCCCCCTCGGCCGGCGCCAGGGGTTGCGGCGCGTGGGAGCCAGGCGCCCCCGTATCCGGTACGGGGCCGGCTTTGGGCGGCGTCCGCAGGTTACCTGGGGAAATCCTGCGGTCATTGGCGTCTTCCACTCCGGCGCCGCAGGCCAGGGTAAGCCGGGTCGCCACCGACAACACGAGACAATGCCGGGAGACACGCGCCGGGTCGGTCCGGCGGGTCTTATCCCATTTCCAGCCCAGGCTCTTGACCGCCTTGAAGCCCAGTTCGATCCAGAAGCGGAGCGCGTACCAACTCACCCCGACCGCTTCCGGCGGAAGGTCGGTGAGGATGATCCATGGTTCCTCTGATCAGCGTACCAGACCGCCAGCAGGGTGCAACGGCGTTTGGCGGCGGCGGCGGCGAAGGCGGTACCGCTGCCGACCCACGGGTATCCGGGGACGGTAAACGAAGGCTCGCGCGGGCAGCCGGCGGCCGCCCTGGGCGCAGAAGGTGCTGTTTTTCGGATACCTCAACAGTGTGATGCCCGCCATGCTCAAAGTGCTGGAGGTCACCGGATTACCGATCACGCAGTGTGATATTCATGGTCTTCCTCCCGTCGTGTTACGTGGTTGAGCTCAGTCTTGGTGTCCGTTACAAGGTAAAGGTCTCGCCGTCAGGAAAACCTACCGCTGGTGCAGCCAAGCTCTCGCCAAAGTAAGACCCCGCAGGCTATTTGGCCTGCGGGGTTCGGGGTTTATGACATTCAGCGGGCAACATCTATCCGACTACCCACCAAATTGTCTTTAGTCAGATTGAGAAGCCCACAGACTAGCCTGCCCTTCCCAATCACCGATCAGATACGTCGTGTTGCGCAGCATCTGGTCGGTACCGGCGTTGATGATGTGGATCAGTTCTCCCCTATTGTTGCGGACGGGTGTGGTCGTGTTGCCGTACCATGGCTGCACCTTGGTGCCGTATCCCCAAGGAATTAGGGAGCCCACGACAGGGTGGCTGTACCACCACTGCACTTCAATTTCATGGCGGTCGTCGGAGGCAGATGGGCTGCGGTTGGGGACACCGGGTTGCCAGCCGCAAAATTGCATTCCCATCACGTTCTCATACCACGCGCTTGGATCAGTGGTGACCGTGCCGTCCTGGATGGTCTGGACCTCGTCCACCTGGCTGCGATAGCTGTAACACCAGCGGGCTTTGACCGTGGTCGTATATGACCAATCAGAATGGAAATTTATTTCGTACGTGTCGGAATTGTGAACCATGCCATAGGTGCAATGATTTGGATCGCTGTACTCTTCGGCATACAATTCGGGCCAGTAAATTTGCCCTCCCCATCCGACCTGATGGGAGTCGCCCGTATGGGTGCGCGATACTGGCGCCGGCGCTGGCGCGCTCGTTCCGTCATCATCCGGGTCCGGATGCTGGTTGCAGACCTTGACGGTGTCGCCGTATATCTCGCGTTCCTGGGCGTTTACCGGTTTCCGAGTACCACAGATGGCATCATCCTCAAACTTCGCAGACGGGTCCAAAACGTAGCGGTCCTCGATGGTTACGTCCTGGTGTGAACACTTCTTCACCGTATCGCCGAAGGTTTGCGTCTCCCAGCGGTTTTCGGTCGGCCGCTCGACACAGGTGTACGTTTCATCGTTGATCTCTTCACTCGTGATGGTGAAATCCGACCGTGGGCGCATGATCCCCGTCACCGGGTCAGCAAATTGCTCATTCACAGAACTGCCCCTGACGCTCTTGGGGTTCGTGGGCAACGGCGGGTTGGTGGTTCGTGACAGCTCCTGTATGTCGTTGCTCGGCCACTGCCCCAAGTGCGAACACCCCTCTCCCTCGTCGTCGCATCCGTAAAACACGCGGACGATAGGGTGGCCGGTTCCGGCAAAGGCAGCAAACGAATCGTGCGCAATGAGATGTCCCGGTGTCGCCAGAATGTCCGACTGTCCCCACTGGGTGTTATCGGTGCTGAGGCGGTACTTAACCATGTATTGCCCTGGCAACGCGTCCCAATCGACATCCAAGCCCTCGTCGGTATGCCATACGCGCACAGACGGGCGTCCATATATGTTGATGATAACATCGGTCGACGCGGTCGAAGGGCTACTGCAACCATGGTCGTTGCACGCCTCTACGTGCACCACCCAATTGCCCTGTCCCGGCAGGGCAATTTCGGCATCCGACTCGGTTGTGGTTTGCTGCGCATCACTGACGAAACTTTCACCTCGCAGTCGCCATTGAACCTTGTACGATGCTGCCGTGATGACGGGGTCCCAATTCACCGCAACGTTGGTGGTGCCCGGTTCTACGGACAAAACCAGGACGGATGGTTGATCCGGTGGCGAACCTTTGGCTTGACCGGGCGGCAGACCATCTCCGTCCTGCGCGACGGGGGCAGGACCCGACGGGGCGGTCGGCGCACACGCGATGATGACCAGCAATGCCATCGTTGATACGACAACGGCGATGCTGGAGGTCGTCTTGCTAAACATCTTTCCCTCGCATTGATATTGATTGTTGATTCACTTCATGTGGCGATTTGTCAGTGTCCCACTGTGAAATACAGCCCGACGAATGACCAGTCGGGCTGTCGCTACTTCAGCACACGATTGGGATCGGTGCTCATGGCTCACCTCCGATGACCAGTATCAGCCATCGGCGCACCCCGTGCCCCTTGCATCCGCAAGCCCCAATGCCTAAAAGACATCGGACACTGGTTCGCGCCGGTGGCTTGGCCGGCAGGACGCTCACATCATCTTAGGTGCAGGACGCTCACATCATCTTAGGTAAGGAAGATGGGCGTCCTGCTTTTCCTTTGTGCATCTTGCCCGGGAACAGGGCAGGGTGTTAAACTGCGACTACTGGGCAATAATCGACCCCGCAGATCCGACTTGCGGGGTCTTGTCGTGTCGCGTGCGACGGTTAATGACGTTTCAGGCTAGTAGTCCGAAATCTTTGTAATGATGGGTTGATTGGTACAGGGCCTTTCCCCGGCCATACAGGGCTTTATGGAGACTATCGTCGCGCAATCTGGCATTCTACACCCGTCATTTCAAGAATGTTGGGCTACTAGGACAACCACGAATCTACACGCTAAAATCGTGCTCAAATGAATTTGTCAACACGCCCTAAACTAAAGCCAATGTGAAACACGTACAGAGTTGGGTAGGATAGGGGCGATTGAGATGGACGGAAAGGATCAGGAAATCCGAGTTGGGGTTGCTGTTGGGCATGGAGGAGATGGGATCACGGCTGGAGCTGTGGCGCTTGGACGGGGCTGAGGTACGGTGACGGATGTACCAACCGCGGCAACTTGATCGCCAGGGTGGAAGGCAGGTCCGGCAAGGCCGGCCTCATGTTCATGTCCCACGCCGACGTGGCGCCGGTGGAAGAGGCGCTGGTGGAACTGTGGCGGGAGGAGCAGGCGAATGGTGGTTTCCAACGGTGGTCAGCGCCATAAAATTGAACGCCGGCATTGGTCAGGGGAGAACGCCGATGCGGAACTTCTTCGTGCCGCAGTCCACGCAGATGGACCGGGCGGCGGGCCGGCCCTTCTTCATGGTAACGGTCTCGATGCCCCGGGATGGAATGCGGGCCTTGCATTTGACGCAGTAAATCTCAATAGATTCGGAGGGCGTAATCATAGATGGGCGCTCCCGGAGAGAGAATGGCGGCGGCAATTGTACCCCACGGCCGCGGCTTCCCGGCTGATCCGTGGCCAGGCGGTCGCATTTTGATAGAGCCTGGGCCTTACGCCAGGGCAGGCAGGGTACATAGAATGGTCTTACTGCTGCGGGCGGTGCGGTTGACGAACTGCTCGCTCGCCCGCAGTGGACGGATCGGTATGCGCTGCTATCCGGTGTTGCGGCACGCCCGGGGCAATTCTACACCGGGGCAACTCTGCTATGGTGATGTCGCGCGATTGTGGCATACGCGCGACATCACCATAGTTTGACTGTCCGCGGGCATAGTCTGCGGACGGTTTCCTGTTGTCGGGGATTCGAGGCGATGCGGACACCGATCACTTCAGAGACAGGGCAATCCGTTTGCGCTCGAGGTCTACGTCAAGTACCGTTACCCACACCCGCTGTTGCACTTTGACAACATCCGAGGGATTGCTGACGAACCCCGCAGCCAGCTGGCTGATGTGGACCAGCCCGTCCTGGTGTACGCCAACATCGACAAAGGCGCCGAAGCCGGTCACGTTGGTTATCACCCCGGGCAATTTCATTCCCACCGTCAGGTCCTCAACCCGGTGGATGCCGGCTGCGAAGTCGAACGGCTCAAACTCCTGGCGGGGGTCCCGTCCTGGCCGGGCCAGTTCTGCGACTATGTCATTCAATGTCGGCAGGCCAATCTGATCGCTGACGTAGCGACTGGGATCAATCTGACCGCCGATAGCAGCGTCGCCCAGCAATTCGTCCAGAGGACGGCCCAGGTCTCTGGCGATTGCTGCCACCACTGGGTAGGACTCGGGATGCACCGCGCTGGCGTCCAGCGGCTGGGCGCCCTCCCTGATGCGCAAAAACCCAGCCGCCTGTTCAAAAGCCCTGGGGCCCAGGCGCGGCACTTTCAGCAGAGCGTCTCGGGAGGTAAAAGGGCCGTTACGGCTCCGGTACTCCACAATCGCATTGGCCAAACGGGGCCCCAGACCCGAAACATAGGAAAGCAGCTCGCGGCTGGCGGTGTTCAGTTCCACCCCGACCTGGTTGACGCAGCTGACCACCACATCGTCCAGACGTTGCTTCAAGGCCCTTTGATCAACGTCGTGCTGGTACTGACCCACACCGATGGACTTGGGATCTATCTTGACCAGTTCGGCCAGGGGATCCATGAGGCGGCGACCGATGGAGACCGCTCCCCGAACGGTGATGTCCTGATCCGGGAATTCAGTTCGCGCTGCCTCCGACGCCGAGTAGACCGAGGCCCCGCTCTCGTTGACCATGACCACCGCAATTTGGGGGTCCAACCCCAGAGTCCTCAGAAAAGCCTGGGTCTCTCGTCCGGCGGTGCCGTTGCCCACGGCAATGGCTTCAATACGGTACTGACGACACAGCAGGAGTATCTTCTGGGCGGATTCCTGCTCACCTCGTTCCCCGAGCAGCGGATAAACGGTATCGTGGTGCAGCAGATGGCCCTGCCGGTCCAGACACACCAATTTGCAGCCGGAGCGAAATCCGGGATCCAGGGCCAGGATGTTCTTTTGACCCAGGGCCGGGGCCAGCAGCAACTCCCGCAAATTGTCGGCGAATACCCCGATGGCGGTGTCCTCGGCGCGAACTCTGGCCGCCTTGCGGACCTCCGTTTCCATCGTGGATTCCAGCAACGGTTTGTAGCGGTCCCGAATGGCCAGCCCGATCTGTTGCGCAGCCTCCGTTTCTCCTCTGACAAAGTTCCGCTCCAGGATCGCGGTCGCTGATGATACCGGCGGCGCGATGTGGACCGAAAGCAGTGATTCCTTCTCGCCTCGGAGCATAGCCAGGATCCGGTGGGAAGGCGCGCTGGCGATCGGTTCCTGCCAGTCAAAGTAATCCCGGTACTTGGCCGCCGCTGCATCTTTGCCCGCAGTCACCGTGGCGGAGATAGCGCCCTGCGACCAGAACAGCTCCCGAATTTCCCGCCGCGCGGTGGAGTCTTCGCTGACCCACTCGGCGATGATGTCCCTGGCTCCACTCAGGGACTCTTTAACGTTATCCACACCCGCTTGTGGATTGACGTACTCGTCAGCGGCTGTGGCAACGTCAAAATCCCCTTGACTCCAGAGGCGCGACGCCAGGGACTCCAGTCCCCTTTCTCTTGCGATGGCGGCCCGGGTGCGCCGCCTGGGCCGGTAGGGCCGGTAGGTATCCTCCAGGACTGCCATTGATTCGGCAGCGAGAACGGCCTTCCGCAATCCCTCGCTCAGCAGGCCCCGCTTTTCCAGCGAAGCCAGGATTACCTCCCGCCGATCCCTGAGTTCCCGGAGCTGGGACAACCGGTCCCGAATGCTGGTGATCGCCACCTCATCAAGGCTGCCGGTATGCTCCTTGCGGTACCGCGCAATGAAGGGCACCGTAGCGCCGTCGTCCAGCAATCCAACCGTGGCCTCCACCTGCTCTCCGGCCAGGTGAAGCTCACGGGCAATATGGGGAATCTCGATGTCAATCATGGTCGTCAATTTTGCACCCTCAGCGCCCGGATCGTGTCCTGTTGTCTTATTGATAAATGTTACCCGAACTTTAGCGCTTGCGGTCCATTGTCCCACGTCAACTATATTTGCCGATTTGCATTGTCTCACCCAAACCGTTACCCAACGAAGGTGATTGCCTCAAATACAATGTTACCGAAAATGCGGAGGCAATCGCGTGGGAGGAGGCATCAGCAAGATGGCAAAACAGGAATTGCTGGCGAGGATCCGAGACCGCTACCGAGCTTCATCGAAGCGGGAGAAAAGCCGGATGGTGGTGCGGGGCCGTGAGATGTAGGCGGCCACGACCACCGGACGCCGGTCGGTGGACGCAGCCCGCCGGCCGGCCGGCGATCAGGGTCTCGCCGCGCGCGCCGTCGGCAGAACGGAGGTACAAATCCTCGTCCCCCACGGCCAGGGTGGGCTCGCTGAACAGCTGGCAGACGTAGCCCGGCGCCGTAGGTGATGGCGCAGCCGCCCAGGTTAATCAGGTGGCAGCGCAGGGCAGGTGGCGGTCCACGTCGATGTGAGAGCCGTCCACGGACAGTGCGGTCCAGTCCTGGGGAACATCCGGGAGCGGCCGTCTGCCCAGCAGGACCTCGGGGCCGGTGCGGGCGAAGATGTAGGGGCGCCGCCCCACCTCAGCGGTGCGCTTTGGTGGCCGCGTCGGCGTGCACGGCGAGCTCCCGGTCAATGGCGTCGTCCAGACGCCGGCTGCGGCTCTGGATGTTTGGGGCCACGCCGTCCAGTGCGGACAGCAGCTGATATGTGGTGAGGCCCAGTTCCAGCGCCATGATGCCGGGATGAGCGAGTCGGTCAAGGCAGGACGCCGATACGGAACTTCTTCGTGCCGCTGTCCACGCAGGTGGCACGAGCGGCGGCGCGGCCGTTCTTCATGATGACAGCCTCGATGTCGCGAGATGCGGTCTTGGCTTTGCACTTGACGCAGTAAATCTCCGCGGCTTCGGAAGGGGTGGTCATAGTTGGACGCTCCTGGGAGAGAGTCGATACCCACATCGCCCAGTTGACGCGCTACCGCCGCCCGGGCCTGCAGCAACAACTCGTGGCGATCCTCGTGGGAAAGGCCGGAGCGTTGCAAAAGTTTCGACACCCGCTCCATCCGTTGTGACCGCTGGCGCGTCGCCAGGGCAGCGCGCGCCGCCGCCGCCAGAATCGACGCCCCAGGGTCGCCAGGGGTCTCGGACGCCGGATGATGGCCGTCTCGGAACTCCCGCAACCGGGCCGTTTCCGACCGGGTCAGCACGTCATTCACCATTCGGTTCAGGTCGGACAGATGCCAGCCGGCGGCCAGCGCTTTGTGCAGGTATTTGGCTGGCACGCAGCGCTGCTGAGCCAGTCCGTCCAGGATGCGCAGCATTCGCCGTTGGATGAAATCGGGTTGGTCGGAGGCCGCCGCCACCAGGTCAACCATCTGCGCCAAACCCTGACGGTAAGTTGGGGCGCACTGGCGATGACTGCTGCAGAACCAACCGGCGCCGTGTCCGCAATATCGACAATGGCCCATCGCGGTCTCCCGGGTGAAACTGGAGCCAATGATAGGACATAGCCGAGGCAGAAACCGGTCGTTGACAGTTATTGCCCTATAGCATAGTATGTATTGTGAACGCTGGGGTGGCAGGGACATCTCACCCGTTACGAATCGAGGGGCGCTAAGCCCGTCAGCGCCGGAGGTAGGAAGTGGTTTCGCTGATCACGCTGAACCATAGATGGCAGGGCGACATGGTCGGCCCGGTGGGTGACGCTGCCGCGGCCTGATTCGTTTCCCGCAATCAGAGCCGCCCTTGGAACCGGCAGAGTTGCCGACCGGGCCGCCAACCGGCATTCGGATTTCGCGCCACGGGATGGGCGAGCCGACGCCGAACACCAGCCAGGCTCCGATGGATAGTCGGAGCCTGGCTCTTTTTATTGGCGATCTTCCTGTAGTTCGAGGGCAGCTGCCTCCGGCATCACGGCCGCCGGTGAGACCGACCGCCGGGGCTGAAACCTGACCACTGGGGGGCCGGCCTGATGGGACGATCGGCTCAGACCCAGGGCGAAGCGGGCCGCCAGGTGGCTGGGCCGGTACAGGGGAGAGCGGTGGCGTGGTTCAAGCAGCAGCTCGCACAGCTCCCGGTCATCGAAGCCCACGGCCCCGTCGCAGGGCGCGAGTTTTGAGCGGCGGGCGCTGCAAAGGCGGTTGCATTCGGTGTCGTCGCTGCCGCAGAGCATGAGGCGCACGGCGCCGGCAACCTCGCCGGTCTGGGGCCGTGAGGTGTAGGCGGCCACCGCCACCGGACGCCGGTCGGTGGAAGCCGCTCGCAGACGGGCCAAAGCGGTCTGGAAGCGTTGTCCGACCAGGCGCCCTGCCACGTATCTGGGGTAGTTGCCCCGCTGGTCCCAGAAGGCCTGGGTGCCGTCCAGCAGGGCCAATGCCGGTTTATCACCGGGCAGTTTCTCGCACGGTGCGCAGCGCGCCCAACAGGGGCCGGCGATGTCGTTAATCAAACCCTGAATTCATCAAGGAATTTGGTAACGCAGCATAATAATTAGTATTCTGATGATTGACATTGTGGATTCATTCCAATAAACTGCGTTGCACATTCGACTTTCCACTTTATCAACGGTTATATCACGTAATAGACAATATATAAGCCTAAATGATACGAATTTCGAAGTTCAAAGATTGCACTCCGCTTGCGACGGCAGCAATGCCCGGAGGCGGTTTGATGAGTTGGTCCAATCAACAGTCGGCGGCGCAACCAACTGTGGCCCAGTCAGCATCTGGCGGAGCCATGCCAACTACCCTGCTCCAACCCACGCCCGCCGGAGACGGAACTATGGCGGCCGCACCCATGGGCACCCTGAACACCGGCCTCAAAGAGACGGGGCGGTTCTTCCTGCATCGCAGTACGTTCCCCAGTGTCTTGGAAGTGGAGGGCGCTCAACAGTTGATGGCGCCCAACGCCGTGGAAACTGGCCTGCGAATTAGTGACTTCCAATTACCAAACCATCGATGCCGTTCGGCCGGTGGGGATCAACATCAAGCCGAGGACCGAGCACGTCAGGTGCACTGACGTCCGGCAGACCAACGGCTACGAATACATTCAGCACCGGAGGTAAAAGTTCCTGGGGTTTAGAGCTATCTGTTCAAAAGAGCCGGAGGTGTTTATGCGGCGCTGTACGAGCAAGTTCACCACAACCATGGCCATTTTCACACTAGCGTTATCGCTGGCGCTGGTCGTGGCCTGCGGCGGCGCGTCCCCCACGGAGGCGCCGTCGGCAGACCAATCGGAACCGGCGGCGCAACAGCAACCTGCCGGGCAGCAAGCCTCCGGACAACAGCAGGTCGCCACGAAGGTGCCCATTGCAACCATTGCCCCCACGCTCGAGTCGCCAGCGGCTGTTGTAATTGAGAAGCCGGTGGGGATTCTGACCTCTGGGCAAAAAGAGCTGGGGCCATTCATAGGACACCCCAACCTCGCCGGCAACCCCCGATTTACGTCATGAGCACTGCTCCCATCACGGAGTCGCTGTTCACCGTCAACAGTGATCTGGAAGTGGTGCCAATGCTGGCGAGGGATTGGGAAGTGTCCGAGGATTCCTTGACTTGGACGTTCTACCTGGAGGAAGGCGTGCAGTTCCACAAGGGCTACGGTGAAATGGTCGCCGATGATGTCATCTGGAGCATGCAACAATTCGCCGACAGCGCCAAACACCCACGTGCATCCAATATCCGGGGCGTGTTTATGGCTGAAGACGGGCACGCCAAGGCCATTGACGATTACACCATCGAGGTCAACACCGGCACACCCTGGTCGGAAGTCCCTATCAACGAGATGCTGACCAGTCCAGCGGGATCTGCGACCTGGATTGTCAGCAAGCGACAGACCGAAGAGTTAGGCGCCGAAGAAGCTAGTAGCGACATTGCCGCCACGGGCTCCTGGGAGTTGGTGGAGGCCCGGACCGGCGAGTTCTGGCGGATGGCAGCCGTTGAGGACCACTGGCGCAAGACCCCCCACTTCGCCGAGCTGATCTTCCGCGAGATACCGGAAGAGTCGTCCCGGGTGGCGGGATTCCAGACCGAAAACCTGGATACCACCCTCATCGCTTTCGACTCCCTGGCCTTGATTGAGGAAGTACCGGGGGCCGAGCTGATGCGCCTCCCCGGAGGCGGCGAGGCCGCGGTAACCTTCTACGGGCAGTACTATGTCGGTATCGGCGCCGAGGACCAACAGCCCGGCTACGATCCGGACCTGCCCTGGGTGTCAGCCGACCCCGATCTGGATTCCGAAGAGTGGAAGAACGCAGCTAAAGTTCGCACCGCGCTGTCGATCGCCATAGACCGGCAGGGCATCGTGGACACCCTGCTGCACGGATACGGCAGTCCGGCGGTGCTGTGGGACTTCGGCCGGTACGAAGACTCCTGGCTGCCTCCGGAACTGCGTTGGGAATTTAACCCGGAGAAAGCCAAGCAGCTTTTGGCCGAGGCCGGTTATCCCGACGGCTTCACCATTAAACTAACCCCGTCCCTGCGAGGCGCGCCGGTTGAGGTGGAAGCCTGCGAAGCCATTGCCACGATGTGGGCCGACATCGGCGTGGACGTAAAGTTCCAGCAGCTTCCGTACTCGGCCCTGCGTCCGAGCTTGATCGCCCGAACCTATCAGGGTTCGACATGCCACGCCGGCAGCATCAGGCTGGAGCCCGGCCAGGGCTACTCTGGCATGCTGTCGCAGTTGCACTACCAGGCCGTTTGGAACCGGGGCGTGGAACACCCATGGCTCGATGAAAAAGTTTCGGCTCACATGGCTGAAGTGGACTCGCCAAAACGCCGCGAACTGGCCATCGAAATAGCCACGTTCCTGTTCGAGAACGCCGTTACCGCGGTCGGGCTCTACAACTTCGACGTGGTTTGGCCCGTAGGTCCCAACATCCAGCCGTGGCCGGAAGGCGTACGGTACCGTGATATTCGCAACATCAACGGCTACGAGTTCATTCGGGCACGATGATAGTCTTGGCGAGAGCAGGTTAGAGGCGACGTTAATATGGTGTGGCGCAAGGCAGGAATTTCGGTTGTGTTGCGGACCTTGTTTGGATTGCCGCTGGCGGCAGTCCTGGGGGTTATCGGGATGGCTATAGCATCGGCGATGTCGGTATTCTTTGGGGTTGCGTCCCTGCCCACCCTGCTCACGCTCTTGATGATCGGGGCTGGAATCGGCGCCGGGATTGGCGCGGGAGTGATGATGCTGAGGGTAGACGCGATCCCGTCCTGGTCGGTGTTGCTGGCCGCGGGCGTGGTTCTCGTCGCGTTGAGCGTCGTGGGCGGCTGGGTGGGTTTCCAGATCGGGGACATGATCTCCGCAATCGAGGACGCCAACTGTGTGGGAGTGTGCGGGTACTTGTTCAAACCGCGAACGTACATCGCCCTCGGCGCTGCGCTCGTACCCAATTGCATCGCGCTGGTGTTCAACATTGCATACGAAGGAGGGTTCGGACGCAAGGCCCCGTTCAAGCCGCGGGTCGCCCGAGCAACGGGCGGCGCCAGCGAGGTCCAGCGTCGCTGACCGCCGCCGTGGTCTCGGATATTCGGCTCAACGCGGGCCGAACGGGGCCCCTCTGGGCACTACGGCATCGGGCGCCACACCATAAACAACAACCACGTGGCCGCAAATTGTAGACGGAACCCGTCCGTGAGGGAGTGAATTATGCAACGGTATCTGTTGCGGCGCATCCTGCTCGCACTGATAACTCTGTTGGCCGTGTCTCTGATCATCTTCGTGATGAGCCGGGCTGCAGGGGATCCTCGGCATATCTATCTGGACGACTATTCGACCCAGGAAGACTGGGACCGGCTCACGGAAAGCCTGGGGCTGAACAAGCCGTATTATCAACAGTACGGGATATTCTTGGGCAGCGCGCTGAAGGGCGACTTTGGGGAGTCCATCAAAGAGGGCCGGCCCTCTATGGAGGTGATAATCGAACGGGTCCCCGCTACTCTGCAACTTGGCCTGGCCGCCTTCGCCTTCTCTGTGATAGTGGGAGTGCCCCTCGGGATACTTTCTGCGGTGAAGCGAGGTAGCTTCCTAGATATGACCGGGAAGATAGTTGCTCTGATAGGGCAGTCCGCGCCTGTGTTCTGGCTGGGGCTGATGTTGATGTTCCTTTTTGCGGTGCGGCTGCAGTGGCTGCCGCCCTACGGCCGACAGGAGTTTGCCAGCATTGTGTTGCCGGCAGTGGCGCTGGGGTGGTTTTACGCGGCGGCCAACTTGCGCCTGCTGCGTTCCGCCATGTTAAACGTGCTGGACTCCGAATACGTGAAATTGGCGCGGGCCAAAGGCGTATCCAACAATATCGTTATCTGGAAACATGCCTTGCGCAACGCACTGGTCCCGGTGTTGACATTCGCCGGGATCACACTTGGCAGTCTGGTAACCGGTTCAGTGGTCGTGGAAACTGTGTTCGCCTGGCCTGGGTTGGGCCAACTGGCGATCCAGGCGCTGGCCGGTAACGACTATCCGCTGCTCCAGGCCGTGGTGATAGTGTTCACGCTGATGTACGTCACCGCGGCTATGTTAGTGGACATTATGTACGCATACATTGATCCAAGGATCAGGTACACATAGGGGAGGCGAGTATCGTGGCAGCAGAAGCAACTCTGGTAGTCCAGCCGGCGCCGGTCTCGGTCCGCATCGCCAGGAGGGCCTGGCGTTTGAGGCGGTGGCCACTGATTCCCATGCTCATATTGGTTATTTTCATCCTTACGGGCGTGTTTGCGCCCCTGATCGCCCCACACGACCCCGAACGCGGCAACCTTCGGGAACGCAACCTGCCGCCGGCATGGGAAGAGGGGGGAAGCTCTCAATTCCTTTTGGGGACCGATCATCTGGGTCGCGACATGCTGAGCCGGGTCGTATTCGGCGCCCGCATTTCCCTCGCGGTGGTTGCGATAACTTTGGGAGTGGGGATGGGCGTCGGCGTGGCCTGTGGATTGGTAGCCGGATGGTACGGCGGCTGGATCGACGAGCTGCTGATGAGAGTGGTGGACATAAAGTTGGCCATACCGACTATTTTGCTGGCTCTGGTGTTGGTCTTGGCTCTGGGCCAATCATTCATGATCATCGTGGTGATCCTGGCTATCGCTGTCTGGCCACGGTTTGCTCGCAACGTGCGAGGCGAGGTTCTGCAACTGAAAACAATGGACTTCGTCGCCCTGGCCAAGGTGGCGGGGGCGTCAACCCCGCGAATATTGTTCATGCACATTTTCCCTGGCGTGATCAATACGCTGATCGTCCTGGCGACGCTGGAGGTCGGCATAGTCATCCTTCTGGAGTCTACCCTCAGCTTCCTGGGAGCGGGCGTGCCTCCGCCGACCCCGGCATGGGGATCGATGGTGTCCGACGGTCGCGACCGCTTGGCGGTGGCGTGGTGGATATCCACTATGCCGGGGCTCGCCATAATGTGCACGGTGTTGTCGATGAACCTGTTTGGCGACTGGCTTCGGGACCGTTTGGATCCCCGGCTACGACAGCTGGGATGATCGTGTCCAATCAAGGATCAGAGCGTTTGACGTCGTCCCACGTGTGAACAGGCGGAAAGATGAGCACAAGTAAAACAGTCAACAATAACCCGGTGGTTTTGCAAGTCGAAGGGTTGAAAACCTACTTCGAAACCCGTTGGGGTATTGTCAAGGCGGTGGACGGGGTCAGCTTCGATCTGAAAAGGGGTGAGACCCTGGGGATCGTGGGGGAGTCAGGATCTGGCAAGTCGGTGACCATGTTGTCAGTGATGCGGTTGATCCCGAGTCCTCCCGGTCAAATCGTGGATGGCCGGGTCTTGCTGGAAGGCCAGGATCTGGTGCCGTTGTCCGACAAGGCAATGAGCGAGATCCGGGGTAGCCAGATTGCGTTGATCATCCAGGATCCGATGACATCGCTAAACCCCGTTTTTTCCATCGGTAACCAGGTGGGAGAGGCCATCAAAATCCACCAGGACATCCCTAAGCGCACGGTAGTCCAGCAGGTGCTGGACGTGTTGAGGAAAGTGAACATCCCTGCCGCCGAGACGCGGGTCAGGGACTATCCTCATCAGATGAGCGGTGGGATGAGGCAGCGTGTCGTGGGGGCCATTGGCATATCCTGCGAGCCCATGATCCTGATCGCCGACGAACCGACCACGTCCTTGGACGTAACTATCCAGGCGCAGTACCTCAAATTGTTGAAGGAACTGCAGGAAGCTTCGGACATCGCGCTCATATTTATCACGCACGACTTCGGTATCGTCGCCAAGATGTGTGACCGCGTCGCTGTAATGTACGCGGGCAAGATCGTCGAGATGGGGGACGTTCGCGACATATTCAACAACCCGTCGCATCCTTACACCGAGGCGTTGTTGGCGTCAGTCCCTAAGCTCGAAGAGGATGTGGACCGGCTGTATTCGATCGAAGGCCATCCGCCTACGCTTCACGACCTGCCACCCGGCTGCCCGTTCGCACCCAGGTGTCAATACGTGATGGACAAGTGCTCTGAGGCCTATCCGCCTGAGTTCAATATCACAGATGGTCACTATGCGGCTTGCTGGAGGTTGGAATGACCACTTTGGATGCCAGGTCAATGGCAGACACCAAAACCGAGGTACTGCTTGAAGCGGAAGGCTTGAAAAAATACTTCCCGGTAACTAAGGGTCTGCTGATCTCCAAAATAACCGGATGGATCAAAGCGGTGGACGGTGTTTCGTTCCAGATCCGGGCCGGAGAGACCCTCGGTATCGTGGGCGAATCCGGCTGCGGCAAGAGCACCACGGCAAAAATGCTCCTCATGCTGGAAGACCCCACGGAAGGCACAATACGCTACCAGGGCAAGGATATCCAGAACGCCACCTCCGATGAGCGCCGAGCGTATCGGAGTTCGGTCCAAGCCGTCTTCCAGGATCCCTGGAGCTCATTGAACCCCAGAATGCGAGTCCGCGACCTTATCGCCGAGCCTATGGTCATCAACCTCAACCTCAGCAGGAGGGAGATGCAGGACCGCGTCGCCAAATTGCTGGATGACGTGGGCTTGAGCAGTTATCACGCCAATCTGTATCCCCACGAGTTCAGTGGAGGACAGCGCCAGCGCCTGGCGATTGCGCGGGCATTGTCGGTGGAACCGCGGGTCATCGTGCTGGACGAACCGGTCTCGGCGTTGGACGTTTCGATCCGCGCCCAAATAATGAACCTGCTCAAGGACCTGCAGCAGGAGTACAACGTTAGCTACCTGCTGATCGCCCACCACTTGGCCACCGTGCGCTACATGTGCGACTGGGTAGCCGTCATGTACCTCGGCCAGATCGTGGAGTTCGGCCCGACCAGGCAACTTTTCGAAAACCCGTCCCATCCCTACACCAAAGCCTTGATGAACGCTGCGCTTCCATCCCACCCCGACATTGAGCAGGAAGAGATGATACTGACGGGCGAGGTGCCGTCCCCTCTGAATCCGCCCGAAGGGTGTCGGTTCCACCCCAGGTGTCCGTTCGTCATGGAGCGTTGTTCCCACGACATACCGGAGACGACGGAGCTGTTCCAGGGACACATGGTCTCATGTCACCTGTACTAGCTGGCGTATAGGACAGGATCACAGGTATGCCCCGGTAGCCCGAAGCGGCTATATAAACGGCGGCGGTAAGTGGATGCCTTCCCGTTCGTTGAGCAGTTCGCTCAGATGGGTATGGTTGGCTCCTTGGTATCGAGTGCCGGGCCAGGTGCGGCACGTCGGCGACCACCGCCTCGGGTGTGGCGTTGGCCGGTCTGCGGCCCCGGTGGCCATGGGCGAGGGAAGCTGCACCCCGATCCCGGTAGTCTGTCAGTATGCGGCGGGCGTGGCGCGAGCTCACTCCCATCAAAGTAGGCGCCTGATCCAACGCAATCTGCTCCGCCAGCAGGCTGTTAAAAACCTGGAGCCTCGTTTGGTCTTTCGGGGTGAAAGTCACATTCACGCTATGGAGAATGTGACTGCGATGATGCGTCCAGGCCATCTCGGTGGGGTCTGGCCCTTGATGTGACTGGCTGAGATGCTTTCAAAATGATTTGTCGGCCCGATCCCGAAATGGCCCAGACGGTTTTCTTTCCAGTGGTGGTAGGGGTTGATACTCACCGGGATCAACATGTGGCGGTGGCCATCGACTGGCAATGTGTCCGTCTCGGCGAGTGTCGCGCGCCGGCGACCACCTCAGGCTGTGGGGAACTCGAACGGTGGTCCCGGACCTTGGGTGTCATTCACGCCTTCGGCATTGAAGGCACGGGTTCCTACTGCGCCGGCATTGCCCGTTTCCTTTCCGGTCGCGGATACACCGTCGTCGAGGTCAACCGACCTGATCGGTCAACCCGCGACCGGAGGTTGAGCAGTCTGCGGTCGTCCCTGGCCTCCATGAGTTCGTGGACCAGGGCCGCGGCGGTGGTGAAACCGACCGACATTCCCTTTTGGCCGGCGGCCAGTCCCAAGCCCAGGGCGACGTGGGTCTTGTCAGCGCCGCTGTTGCCGATGTCGCTCGTTGAAAGTAGGTACGTGCAAAAATGTGGACGCAGATCACGAGGACGAATGGAAATACCGTAATCCGTCTATATTATAGTGATAGACTACGAATATCATAAGTAATACTCTATACATATCCTTTCAATCGTGATAGTGTAAACAGGTAAAGGCGAAATCCGCTGAAGGACTAGGATCGAATGGACCAGCCAACCTTTGCCGATATGGAATACCAAGGCCAGAAGCGCAAGACCCGCCGGGAATTGTTCCCAGAGCGGTCGGATACGGCAAAGAGCGCTACCGGGAAGCCCGCGAAGAACACGGAACGGCTGACGCTGTCGTTTGGCTTGGGCAAACTACTGACGGCGAAGGGAGACTGGGGACGTAGTGCCCGCTGCAACAGGCCCGGACCGTGGTTTTTGCCCCACCCGCCGCTTCGGCAAACACCGTCCAAGGAAAAATGGGCCTCGTTCAGAACATCCTAAGATAGTAGGTATCACATTTCCCGGGTCCGTTTCGTTTGCCTAAACCTTGTCAGCCGTTCTCGATGGAATAACCAGTCCTGTAAAAGTTTCGGGAGGTAAGGGTTATGTTTCGCTATGACACTTTCAAGGGAACCTTCTGGGCGATGGTTCTGGCAACATTAGCTCTGGCGGTCATAGTAGCCTGCGGAAGCTCCGCCCCTGCGCCGGAGGAACCAGCCGCAAGCAGCAGCGACGGCACAGCGCCCCCACAGGCTCAGATTGCGCCTACGGCCATGCCGGCCGGGGCCGAAGTCACATCCCAGACGATGACTATCCAACCGGCGGGCTCCCTCAACGTGGGCCTGAAGGAGCTGGGAAATATGGAGGGTCACCCCAGTCGGGCGGTAAACCCCGGCCTCTTCGTCAGTTCGACCGCTCCCCTGGGAGAACCCCTTCTAACGATCGACATCAACCGGCAAATTCAGCCCTGGTTGGCCGAGTCCTGGAGCATCTCCGACGACCTTAGAACCTGGACCTTCAAGATACCGAGGGGAGTCCAGTTCCACAAGGGATACGGAGAGATGACCGCCGAGGACGTGGTCTGGTCCTATACAGAAGGCTGGGCCGAGAACCAGAAGCACGCCAGGAATAGCAATTTCAGGGATTTCTGGCTGGCCGAGGGAGGGTCCGTGGAGACGCCGGACCGGTACACCGTGGTGGTGGATACCGGGACCCCCCTTGCCGAAAGCGTGCAGCTCCAGCGCTGGATTGTTAACCCCAGTGGAGTCGCCAACTGGGTGGCCAGCAAGAGACAGAGCGAGGAACTAGGGGTCGAGGCAGCCAACCTGGACCCAGCGCTCACGGGGTCCTGGGAAATCGTGGAGGCCCGCACCGGGCAGTTCTGGAAGATGCGGGCAGTGGAGGACCACTGGCGCAAGACCCCCGAGTTCGCCGAGCTGGTCTTCTTCGAAATCCCCGAGGAGTCCTCCCGGCTGGCCGGCTTCCAGACCGGCAACCTGGACACCTTCATCATGGCCTTCGACTCCATCCCCGTAGTGGAGAAGGTGCCGGGGGCCAAGTTATTATCGGTGCCTGGTGGCCTGGAGTACGGCCTGAACTTCTACGGCGGCTATCTCGTAGGAGCGGGCACTCCCGACCAGCGGCCCGCCTTCGACCCCGAGTTGCCCTGGGTGTCGGGGAGTGCCGACCTAGACTCCGAGGAGTGGAAGCGGGCGGTGAAGGTACGACAGGCCCTGTCCATCGCGATCGACCGGGAGGCCATCATCGACACCCTACTGAGGGGATTTGGCCGGCCCGAGGTGGTATGGTTCTGGGGCAACTTCGAGCACCAGCTAGGAGACAGGCGCTGGGAGTTTGACCCGGCAAGGGCCAAGCAACTGCTGGCCGAGGCGGGCTATCCCGATGGCTTCACCATCACCCTTACCACCTCCATCCGCGGTGCCCCGGCCGAGACGGAGGCGTGCGAGGCCGTCGCCTCCATGTGGGGTGACGTGGGCATAGATGTGAAGTTCCAGCGCATCCCTTACGGCACCTTCAGGCCTCAGGCCGTGGCCCGTACCTACCAGGGCGCCACCTGCCACGCCGCGGGGGCGTATGCCATCGCGCCAAATGTTAGCACAAGTCTCACCACCAGAGGGTCCTTTAGCCTAGGGTCGACTCACTCCTTCATCGAGGAGATTGTCCCCCGGATTGAGGCCGCCGTAGACCCCAGAGATATGGAGCGGTTGCAAGGGGAGCTGGGCACTTTCTTGTTCGATAACGCCTACACCATGGTTGGGCTTTACTTGGTTGATGCCGTGTGGCCTGTGGGCCCCAGGATCGAGGAGTGGAGCGAGCACGTGGTGACCAGAGACCTGCGGAACATTAACGGCTACCAGTGGATCGAGCCGCGACAGTAGGCGCACCCCGGCCTGAGGCGCGCCTCGAGGCTGGATCCGGTTGGCTGCGAATGGCGGGCTACGCCGGCCAAGGGTTGCCGTTTAAAAGTTTCGGGAGGTAAGGGTTATGTTTCGCTATGACACTTTCAAGTTAAAAGTTTCGGGAGGTACGGGTTATGTTTCGCTATGACACTTTCAAGGGAAACTTCTGGGCGATGATTCTGGCAACATTAGCTCTGGCGGTCATAGTAGCCTGCGGAAGCTCCGCCCCTGCGCCGGAGGAACCAGCCGCAAGCAGCAACGACGGCACAGCGCCCCCACAGGGTCAGGTTGCGCCTACGGCCATGCCGGCCGGGGCCGAAGTCACATCCCAGACGAGGACTATCCAACCGGTGGGCAAACTTACCATGGGCCAAGAGGAGATAAACGTCTTCAGCGGGCACCCCGCGCTATCGGTCAACCCCCAACTGTTCGTGATAACCACGGCCCCGGTGGTGGAGGGACTGATGGTCTGGAACAGCAACCTGGAAGCGGAACCGCTGCTGGCGGAGTCCTGGAGCATCTCCGACGATTTCGCGACCTGGACTTTCAACATCCGCAAAGGTGTGCAGTTCCACAAGGGATACGGTGAAATGACCGCGGAAGACGTGGCCTGGTCCTATTCCCATTGGATCACGAACACCAAACATGCCCGGGCCACCGCCCTTCAGCGGTTCTGGGCCCACCCCGAGGGCAGTGTGGAGGTTGTGGACAGCCACACCCTGGTAGTGAACACCGGGGATGCCATGCCTGATGTGATCATGTCCGAGTTTCACCGGATTCCCTCGGGAATCGCCTCCTGGGTCACCAGCAAGAAGCAGTCGGATGAACTGGGAGTGGAAGCGGCGGACAAGGACATCGCCGCCACCGGCCCCTGGGAGATTGTCGAACATCGTCCGGCCCAGTTCTGGAGGATGCGAGCGGTGGAGAACCACTGGCGCAAAACACCCTACTTCGCAGAACTGGAATTCCAAGAAATCCCCGAGCAGTCCACTCGGCTAGCCGGATTCCAGACCGGGCACCTGGATACCTTTGTGATGGCTTTTGACTCCATCCCCCTGATACAAGAAATGCCAGACGCCAGGCTCATGCAAGTGCCTGACCAGGCCGCCGGGGAAATGCTACTGCACTTACATGGTGGGCTCTACTTCAACTTGGGCACCGACAAGTTGGAGGCCGCTTACGACCCAGACCTGCCCTGGGTCTCCGCCAATCCTGACCTGAACTCAGCAGAGTGGGAACAGGCCAGGAAAGTGCGCCAGGCGTTGTTATTGGCCGTTGACTCCCAGACCATTGTGGAGACCCTGTTGCAGAACTATGCGCAGCGATCGCCGGTAGGTGTGGGCGGGTACAGCTATTCGGCGCACCGGTTCCCGGACATCCCGATGCTGGAATATGACCCAGAGGAAGCCAAGAGGCTTCTGGCCGAGGCCGGCTATCCGGGCGGTGAATTCAGCATCACCTTGGTCCCGGCCCTGCGGGGCGCGCCCGCCGAGGTAGAGGTGGCCGAGGCCATCGCCGTCATGTGGGAAGACATAGGGGTGGACGTAAAGTTGCAGAACATACCCTACGGAACCTTCCGGCCCACGGTCATTGGGCGGACCTTCAACGGAGCCACCAACCACGCCACTTCCCCTTCCAACACCCCGGCCCGGTTGTACAACGCCCTGCAGGATAGAGGCAGTTTCGTCAGGCACACCCACCCCTATCTGGATGATATAACCATCCGGGCCCAGGGCGCCGTCACCCTGGACGAACGTACGAAGCTGGAGAACGAAGTCGGCAAATTCATGTTCGATGAGTCCATCTACGCCTCCCTGTATATGTGGGATGCGGTATGGGCCGTGGGACCCAGGATAGATGAAAAATCGTGGAGCGAAAACCTGTTCTACGGTGATATTCGCAACATCAATGGCTACGAGTGGATCGAGCCGCGACAGTAGGCGCACCCCGGCCTGAGGCGCGCCTCGAGTCTGGATCCGGTTGGCTGCGAATGGCGGGCTAC
Organism: Dehalococcoidia bacterium; assembly: GCA_965262485.1. GTDB lineage: Bacteria > Chloroflexota > Dehalococcoidia > Lucifugimonadales > UBA3495 > Bin87. Next base: position 153,137 of record OZ253540.1, read on the forward strand.
GCCGGCCAACGGCAACCGGGATTTTTGCTCCGTTCGGAACGACAGGCAGCGGCTAGTAGTCAGTCAATGTTGAAAAGGCATGGGTAAATGCGACGGAGTTTGGTTCTGGCGTCCTGGGTGCTAAATCGCCGGCGGTGATTTGGCGTTGCAGGGCGTCGGCGTCGGGATTTCTCCTCTTGAGGCAGGCACGGCTCAACGCGCTGAATGCGACCTCCGCCATGTTGAGCCAACTGGCATGTTTGGGTGTGTGGTGAAACTTCAGCCGCTTCACGATGCGTCGGGCCTCAGCTGCAGGGAAGGTCTCGTACAAAGACGCCATGCGGTGGGTGTTCAGAGCCGGCCCCGTACTGGATACGGGGGCGGCCACGAACTCCCCGTTCACTCTGGGGATGCGCCACTGCTGCTTCTGCCAGGGCTTCAGGGTGTTTTTTGAGCCGCAGCCGCACTGTCTCGTGGGATAGCAACGCCACCAATGATTAACGACAATAAGCGCATTGCCTCAAGTCAAATGTTACTGAGCTTGGGTCACACAAGAATCCCTGGCGTACCGAGCCGCGACATTTGATGGTTGACAGCGTCGTCAGCAAGACCCGCCGCAACGCATCGGTGGACCTGCTTTGCGTGTTCATCATGCAGGGCCACGTCTTATTGATACCCGCCGTGGTTCACACAAGGGTCATGACGTAAACCGATTTGTTCGAGGTTTCCGGTTCGGCATTACTGCGGCTCGATCTTCCTGCCCCAAGTTGCGAATGCCATCGGCCACGATGAACCGCCTTCCGGCGTCCAAATAGGACGAGCGCCACGGCCTTCGTCAGCGACCGGCTGACGGCTGCCATGGTTGGTAGAAGGCCCCAGCCAGCCACTCGCTACAGTACAGCCCTCTCGCGTTCAACGCTGCTTGATGATGGCAGACTGTGGTGGACCCAGGTAGATTCTGTTGGGCTGCTCTCGCCACTGCTTACGGCTAAGGCTCCGTGAAGTGGGCATGGAATTCCTGGAACACCCGTAAACCCACTCCAAGGTTGCCGCCGCATCCACCGCCTCACCACCCGAGGCCTTCTCCATCTCTCCGACCACTGTCCGGCGGCGGCGCGTAATTCGCCCTGTTTCATGGTGTCTGCGCCGGCTCCCGCGCGGCAGAATGCCATGCTGGAAGGATGCCGATGAGCCAGCCTAAACCAGCTGCCATCTTTGACCATTGTCAGCATTGCGGAGTGATCACGGTCTGGCAGTGCCGGGTGGACAACCAGGGCGCTGACGCCAAAGGCGGGGATTACCGGTGTCGGGACTGCCGGTGTTGCGGCCAGTCGGCCGATGAGGTTCCCGAACGTCTCGCCCAGGCTGTCGCCAACCTTGACGACCATGAACCGTACCCGATGTTCGATAGTCGAGATGGACCTGCGACCTATAGTTGGCCGCGTCGGGATTGATTCCTGGCGCCCCGTGTCGTGATCCACATTTCCGAGTCTCGCGACAGGTCTTTCATATTGGAGAACCCAGCCATTATGCCAATTTTGTCGTCAGCGCACGACGATGGCTCACATCCGGTGCAATCCCTGAGCGGAGATGTGGTCTGCATCGGATTCTTGACCTACTGCCTGCTGCTGATGGTCGAACACTTACCGCCAAATAATGGGGGCGCCCGGGTCCTGGATTCGGTCGATACCGTGGAGGACGATGCCGCGATTGTCGCCAGCATTCTGCCCAGGTGGAGGATCCCAACCGGTCTCGGGGGTCAAATGCTGTATCACGGCATTGCATAAGACGGAATCAAAGAATCCTGTCTCAAAGGTCAGGGGCTCCCGCAGATCGGCGACTTGAAGCTTTTCCGCGATTTCCTGGTGCAGTTCTTTCCCCAGGCTGATGTTCTCTTCCACCGCGTCAACCCCGTAGACGTCGTACCCCCAAGTGTGCAGCAGGTCGGTATCGCCCTTCTCGGTATCGCCCTGCAGGGAAGGGTGGGAAGAATCGGTGTATGCTGAATGGGCTAACTCGTGGGATAGCTGAGAATATCTCCGAGCGTGTTCTTTGTAAAAGTCCAGCGAATCGAACCGCATACGGCCACCCTTGAGGCGGTCTGATGATTAACGACGAATAGATAGCGCATATTGAGATTTAAGTTCACATTGCTGTTATTATTCCGCAAAATCGAGGCCTATACTCCAATAATGGTCCATGCCTTTGGGGTGGTTTGAGGCGGCGGAATGAATTCCACAGCAGGTAGTCTGCATCAGCTCTTCAAGGCTCAAGCGGCGGAGACTCCAGACAACCCGGCGATAGTCTTCCGCGGCGAGCCGACATCTTACGCTCAACTGGACCGGGAGACTGATGCGCTGGGCGCCTATCTTCGGCGGTGCGGTGTCTCGACCGATGACCCAGTGGGCATATTCATGGAGACTTGCCCGGAGTATATCGTGGCCAGCATCGGGACTCTGAAAGCCGGCGCCGCCTTTATGCCGATGTCCCTTGACTACCCTGAACCTTTGCTCCGTGCCGTGGGGTCTGAATCACAACCCAAGGTGGTAATCACCAAGGAGCGGTACTCGTCCAGATTGGGTCAATTCACCGGGACGCATCTATTGGTCATTGACAGCGATCAGAACTGGAAGGGCTTCCAATCTGAAAGCCGTGATGTCAACCCCGGCAGCGACAGTTTGGCGTTCATACCTTACACCTCCGGCACTACCGGAGACCCAAAGGGAGTGATGCTGACCACCGGCTCGGTCATTTCGTCCTACCTCGCCAGATACAGGTTCAGTTCTTACCGTGTCGGAGACCGGGTTGCCTGCAACATTTTCTTCCCCTGGGAATTCCTCCGTCCGCTGTTGAAGGGGGGAACGGTATACGTAATCCCGGATGATATTGTGTTCCTGCCCCGCGCTCTCGCCGCGTTCATCTCTGAGCACCAGATCTCCGAGATTCTTTTCACCCCCTCCCTGTTGCAGGGAGTCTTGAGCTCGGCAGACCATGAGCTCTTGCGCGCCCGGCTGTCGTCGCTGCGAGTGGTCTGGCTGAATGGCGAGGTAGTGCCGACCAGCCTGCTGACGATTGCCCGGGACATTCTGCCCGACTCAGCTCGTGTGTTCAACACCTACAGCATCAGTGAGACCCACGATGTTTGTACCGTTGACTTGACGGACTTGCGCCTGGAAGGGATGGAGGTGTGTCCGGTGGGTCTGCCGATGGAGGGAGTGACGATCCGAGTGCTCCCTGAGGGGGAGTCCAGTCTGGCCTCACACGGCGCCGGGGAGTTGTTCATCGGCGGCCGCGCCCTGGCCCGGGGCTATCTGAAGAGGCCCGACCTGGATTCCAAGGCGTTCGTCTGCTGGGATGGGGAGAGGTATTACGCCACTGGCGACCTGGCCGAGGTCGATTCGCGGGGGATGACAGCGATCATTGGCCGGAACGACTCGATGGTCAAGATCAGGGGTTACAGCGTTTACCTGGGGGCCATCGAGGAGATGCTCCGGAGGCACTGCGACGTGGCGGATGCGGCGGTGCTGGCTGAAACCGTAGACGAAACCAACAAGCGTCTGGTGGCCTACGTGGTCCGGGCGCCCCAGGCAACATGGAAGATTGACGCCAGGAGCAGGACCAGCAAAGACCTGCGGTCCAGGTTGGAGCGCTATCTGCCACTTTACATGGTACCCAGCCATTTCGTGCAAATGGAAGCGCTTCCCATCAATCAACAGACGGGCAAGCTGGAGCGCAAAGCCCTTCCGGCGCCTCGGGAAGGGACACCCATGTCAAAGCAGAGAACACCGCTGCCGGAGCGCGCCACGGCTCCAGAGCGCCGCCAAGCTTTGCGAGAGCTCTGGGGCGAGGCCCTGGATGTTGACAGCGACTCTCTGGAGGACGACTGGAACTTCTTTGACCTTGGCGGCCATTCTCTGGCCGGCTTGGAAATCACCCTCGGCATCGAGCAGGTATTTGGGATTGAACTTCATGGCGCCGAGGTTTACGAGTACCCGACCATAAGCGAGCTAGAGGCATACCTGGAAAGTAGAGGGCCGAGTATGGAATCGAGAATTTCGCTGGCCGACGACTCAGTGCTTGATCCGGAGATTGCACCGAGCGGCAACGCAAGGGTTACACGCTTGAGTGAAGCATCGTCGGTCCTGGTCACGGGGACAACCGGCTTCCTGGGGGCCTTCCTGCTTGACGAACTGCTGCGCTTCACCGGGCAGAACACCCGGTTTTACTGTCTCATAAGGGACCGGGCTCCGGGGCAAGAGGGATCCGGCAACCGGGTGTTGGAGACTTTAAAGTTTTACGGCTTGGCTGGTCAGTTCGAGCAAGACCGGATCATCCCAGTCATGGGAGACCTCACTCAACCCGGTCTTGGCCTGAGAGATGACGAGTATCGAGAGCTGGCGGACGAAATAGACCTGATATTTCACTGCGCCGCCTCTGTCAATTACGCCTATCCCTATGTGGCGGCCAAGCCCCACACCGTCGGCGGCACACTGGAGGTGCTCAAGTTCGCCTGCAACGGCGCCACCAAACCAATCCAATACATTTCATCCAACGGCATTTTCCCGGGAGGAGACGACGCCCCCTACTTGGAAAACGACCAGATTGACGGCTTTGTCGACCGGATGGAGGGAGGCTACAACCAAGCGAAGTGGGTTGCGGAACGCCTCGTGTGGGCGGCAGTATCCCGCGGACTGCCGGTCTGCATCTTCCGCCCGGGGAATATCGGTCACCACAGCGGCACCGGCGCATTTAATCCGAATGACTTCCTGTCGTTGATAATCAAAGCCTGTGCCCGGTTGGGGTATGCTCCCCTGGCGCCGGGCTGGTTCTTTGAAATGACCCCTGTCGACTTCCTGGTGACCGCCATTACGAACATTGCCGACGATGCGAGCCACCTGGGCAAGGTGTACAACGTGGTCCAGCAGAACCCGGTTCCCGCCGACCGCGTCTTCGCTGACATGGAAAGCCATGGCTACGTAGCACAACGCGTTCCATTGGGGGAATGGAAATCAAGATTGGAAAGAATGGCCGAACGCGAAGAGGACATGGAGTTGAAAATCCTGGTCCGGTCCCTGGAATCAGTCGAGCCGTACTTGGCCGATACGAGCGTTTATGACATCAGCCGGTTCGCCAAGGCTCTTTCGGAGACTGGTCTGACCATGCCGACGGTTAATGTGGAATACGTGACCAAGTTTCTGAAAAAGTAACCCAAAGGAGTTGAACGTTCACCAAGGACGGCCCGGCTGCCATATCCCTGACCGCATAACTGGCGCAGCAACCCCGCTCAAGGGTACCATCCGGCGGAGCAAGCGGCTCGCATCATGGATCAGCGATAATCTGCCCGCCGCCGCACCGGGCGGGACACCGCATCAGGCCGTTTCGAGATTGAGGACATTTCAGCAATGAGTCAAAGCCCCGATTTTTCCGAAGCCTTCTACCGGAGCCACGCACAGCGTTACGCTGAGGTGAGCCACGGCTTCGTTCAGTCCGTGTACAGCAACTTCTCCCATCCGGGTCTCAAAGGCGATACGGACCTGATGGACCGCCTCCAGGAGCTGATACCCGCCGGGTCACGGGGGCTGGATGCCGGTTGCGGAGCGGGCGCCCGCGACGTCTTCTTCTACTGGCAACAGGGGTACGACATCTATGGGATCGACTCCATTGGGGAGAACATCCAGGAAGCGCGCCGGCTGCACCCTGAGATTGCGCAACGGGTGTCCGTCACCGACCTCCGCGAGCCCCTCAACTATCCGGACGCCTCCTTCGACTTCGTTCTGTGCAACGCGGTGATCCAGCACATCGCCCCCGACACAGTTTTGGGAGTTTCCCTGCCGGAGCTGGCCAGGCTCCTCAAAGCCGGAGGCGTGCTCCAGCTCATGTTCAAGGTCGGAGCAGGAATCGCGACGGTTTACGATAAGGATTACGGTGTGGATCGGACCTTCCAGCTCTACGGCGTAGCTGAAGTGACGGACATCCTGGCAAGCCATGGGTTGAGCGTGATTCCGGCGGAGGGAGCAAAGCTGGGAGGAGTCATGTACTTCACCGATCCCAAGCCGATGGACCACTGCGTCCTGTTTGCGCACAAGGTCGGATGAGATGAATGGAGCAGCCGGTTGTCTCAGGGACCGGAGCGCGACGACAGGACAGAGATGACCAGTCTGACGGTTCCCCAAGACCTTGGGGAGATTACGCCAGCCTGGCTGACCGCGGCGCTGCATGGCAAAGCGCCCTCAAGCCGCGCCTCTGTGACTGGTTACTCGGCGGAGCCCGTAGCCGAGGGAAAGGGGTTTATGAACCAGGTGTTTCGCCTGAGACTCCATTACGACGCTGATACGCTGGACCTCCCTCGCACCATAATTGCCAAGCTCCCCTCCGCAGATCCGGCATTGCGGGCGATCTCCGACCGGCTGGGACAGGACCGTCGCGAGGTCAGGTTTTATCAGGAAGTGGCGGCCGACGCCCACCTGCAAACCCCGCACAGTTACTACGGTGGAATAGACTCGGTAACCGGCAACACCATTCTGCTGCTGGAGGATTTGAACAACGCCCGCCAGGGCGATAGTGTGGCCGGATGTTCCCTGGCCGATGCCCAGCGCGCCATGGCCCAATTGGCTGAATTCCAGGCCGCCTGGTGGGATAGCCCTCGCCTGGACCGGTTGGACTGGATGCCGTTGAAGGACGCCGAAACCGGCGCCTACCAAGAGCTGTACGCCGGCGCGTGGATGTCCTTCATCAGGAAGGTTGGAGACGGAATACCCCCAGCCTTGCGACGGCTCGGAGACCGCCTGATCCTCGAAGTTCCGAAGATAAAGGCCAAGCTCACGGCCCCTCCCAGGACGATCATTCATGGAGACTATCGCCTCGACAATTGCTTTTTCCAAACGTCCGGCGCAACACAGTCGTTGCTGGTTTTTGACTGGGAGTTCTGTGCGCGCGGCAGAGGGACCTATGATGTTGCCACGTTCATCAGCGAGGCCTTCCCTCCACAGCAACGCAGGGACGAAGAGTTGAGTCTGCTACGCGCGTACCACTCCATCCTCGTGAGCAACGGCGTAAAGGACTATCCCTTCGCCGAGTGCCTGGCTGATTACCGGCTCTCGATGCTGGAAATCTTTGTTTTCTGGATCGTCACCGGAGGCTACTGCGATTTCGATGACGAGCGGGCCACCGTATATTTGCACAACTCATTGGAGCGTTTCGACGCCGCCATATCCGACCTTGCCTGCGCCGAACTACTCGCGACCTAATGTCATGTGTCCAAAGCACGCTTGCAAAAGTGCGCCACGCTTGCCAGTATCCGATCCGCGGTCTTGGTCCAGGCAAAAGGCCTGAGGTCTTCATTTGGTAATGTCCAGGCATCGGTAGATGGCGGCTTCCGGTTCTCCGCTGCCATTCCCACTCCGTCCTTCCAGGTCGAGCATTACCTCGTGTATCGCCAAAACGGGCCAGATTGGCGCTTCCGCCATGCCGGAGTACGTGGTCTTATTGATACCCGAATTGATTCGCACAGGGGCCGTTACGTAAATCCGTTTGGTCGGGAGCTCACGCCGCCAGCCCGATTCCAATTTTCTTCGCCACCCGAGTAGTCTTTCTTGCGCGGCGCTACGGCCTCTTGCCGAGCTTGAGGCATTTATCGCGCGGCGAACGGCCGCTTGCGCACGTCCGTTTTCGCCGCTATTTTTAGCGCGAATCCACCGAACGGGGCGGTGGTGGCGGCGGAGCGGGGGATGAGGTGCATGGAGGCGCGATCGCCGCCGGCCAGAGCCTGCCCCCGCGAAAGCGGGGGGCGGAGGCCACCAGGGTCATCATCATGTCCTGGATGTCGTGCGGGTCCATAGTGCTCAGCATGGCACATTTGCAGACTCCGTAGCCATCGACCGCCGGTGGACGAAGTTTTCGGGCAGATTGGTGTCCCAATTGAAGCAGGACTCGCAGTGGCCCACGGTGGGGTGTGAGTTGCCGATGTGGATGTCCCCGAGGTTACGATACTCGGAATCTCCGTTGGAATCACGGTCGCTCCAATAGAACCGGATGGAATCAAACACGTGAGGGTCTAATTCCACCAAGTTGGTGTTGCCCACCGCATCCTCGGCGGCGAACTTGCGAACCGCGCTCATATCGTCGTCGCTGAGGTCTTGGTTGACCCGTCCCAAGGTCACGTGCGGGACGAACGCGAAGTCCGGTGACTGATAGCCCAGCATTTCGGTGGTGCGGACGACCTGCCGGTGTAGTTCAAGCACTTCGTCCATGGGGTCGATGGAGCGGAATATGAAGCGTGGCTGGCCATCTGCGTAGAATACGCTGTAGCCATCCGTGCCGAGTTGGAACGTAACGGGGTCCACATGAGCCAGAGTGCCCGTCAGGGCTTGCTGGATGGCGGTGACATCCACGTGGGAGTGTCCCCCAAGAACTGGAGTGTCAGATGGGTTCGGTTGGGGAGTTCCGACTGAACGCTGCCGGCGGGGAGTTGTTTCTGCAGGTCGCTGATGGACATGATGCTGGCTATTTCTGTGCCAACTGGAGGATGTGGTTCGCGTCGTAGTGGTCGTAGTGCACGTCGAAATCGCCAAAGCGCGTCACGGAGCGGAAGCCAGTCTGGTCAAGCAAGGATGTGAGGTGAGACTGCCTAATGGGGTAGAACGTCAAATGATGCACCTCTCCGTCCGGGTAGGTATAGCGAATGGTCAGCACGTCTTCGGAGATGGAGTCCGCCTGGATGATAACCTTCGGGTCGAAGAAGTACGGCTGTGGTTTGCTGCCGAAACCCTTATCCAGAATGCAGTCGTAGTTCCGCTGGTCGATGAGGAGCAGTCCGCCCGGGTGGAGCAGGGAGTACATCTGACCCAGCGCATCCAAGCGGTCTCGCTCATTCAGCACGTGGGTAAATGCGTTCCCCAAGCAGAAAACGGCGTCGAAGGAATCCGTGTCGAACTGCTCCGTCAATGCGCCCCACTCCGCTTCCACGACGTTCAGGTCTGGCATATCGAACCGGTCGGCATTCTCCCGAGCCTTCCTGACCATCTGCGGGGCGCCGTCTGAGGCGGTTACGTCGAAGCCGGCGCGTTTCAGCGTGACGGCGTGGAATCCCGTGCCGCAGGCGGCGTCCAGGACGGTCTTGACACCGTTCCGTTGTAGAAGATCAATGAAGAAGTTCCCCTCAGCCTCCCATCTACCCTGCCAGTTCACGAGTTCATCCCACCTATCGGCGAACCTTTCGCTGTACTGTTCCTTGTAGATGTCCTTGGGAATTGAGATGCTGGTCTGATTTTGCATGATGCCTCCATGCTTAGTGGTGATTAGGTTAGTTTGGTTTTACGGCATGGAAGAATCCCCAGCCGATGTTGCCCGCTTCGGCCTGGCTGACCCAGAAGGCCAGCCCGTCCAAAGTGTCGTCAATGGTCTTGGCGTCCACGTAGTCCAACATGTACTGTCGGTGGGCGGCGAGGTTCTGGGCAACCCAGTCGTACGAACGCGCCACGTATCTGGACAAGTTATCGACGCGCAGCACGCGGAATCCGAGTTCGCGCAGCGTGGTCGTGTAGTCCTTGACCTTCCACATGCTGGAGCAGTGCACCCGCGAGAGGATGCGTTCCCGGGTGTCGGGGGGAACGTCACCGGTGATCAGCAGGTCGGTGAACACGAATGTGCCCCCGGGGTGCAGAACGCGATACGCTTCCCGTAGCACCTGTGTCCTATCGGCGGCGTGGAGGAACGATTCCTGACTCCACACCACGTCTTGGGTTTCGTCTAAATAGGGCAGGTGGTGAAAGTCCACTTCCTCGAAACTGACCGGCAGGGCCGAGGGAGTGGCTAAGCGGGCCTGGCGCAGTTCCTTCTCGCTGATGTTGGTTCCCGTGACGTGGCAGCCCTTGTGGAGAGCGATCCAACGGGCGGTCTCGCCGTAGCCACAGCCCAGGTCCAGCACGTTCATGCCGGGGGAGAGGCGAATCGCGTTGGCCATGTACTCGTTGGTGTGCACCATCGCGTCGGGATGAGGGCAGACCTCGCTGCACGGGATACCCAGATGCAGGTTCTTCCCGCCCCAGATGAGGTCATAGATCAAGTTGGCAGGGCCGTCGTAGTAGGCTTTCGTTTTCGCCACGACGGAAATGATGTCTGTCATAATACTTCCTTCTTCCATTGCCTGATGGAGTTCCCACCAGAATACGGTGGGCCGGCCCTTATTGTTCAAAACCCGTACTCGCGCAGGATTGGCACGACTTGCTCCATTTTGTCGAGGAACTGGTCGAACTCTTCCCACCCACGGAACATACGGGTATTGTCGAAGAGCGCATCCAGACGTTTCGCCATCTGGATACCAAGGTCATGCCCCTGGCCGCAAGCCATCAATGCTCTACGCCAGTTCCCTCGACGGGTCTCATCCAACGCATATAGGCGGATGCGGTTGTAGATCGTAAAAGTGCTCGGGCCGGCATCCTGGTAACATGGGTGCTCCAGCGTTCCGGCCATCACCGCGCCGGCAAAGCACACCTCGCACACGTCCTCTGTAGCGCGATAGTCTTGCCAGTTGCTGGACTCCGGGAAATAGATGTTGCGGTCGAGGCGTCGGGCGTTCGCCACCGCCAGTTCGATCAGGTCGGAGAGTCGGTCCGGGAGTTGGGTTTCAGGTTTTTGGATTGTGGTCATAATATCCTCCATCCTTTGGCAACTCCCGGATCCCGCCGGCCAGCGTTCCTGGCCATGGCCCCGTAGGATTAACAGTCATTATTCCAATGCCCAGATCAGATGCCCGTCGCGCTGCCGAATGACGCGCCGGCTGCTCAGTCAGAACGCCCTGAACCACGCCAGTCTCAAATTCGGTCAAATGGGGACGTCCCACCTTCCTGGTGCGTATCATTGTTTCGTTCTCCAGAGGAAGGCGATGCCGGCCAAGGGCGCTCCGGCAATCCTCGGGACCCGTACGTGTCGGTTCTCCTCCGCCAGCGGTTCTGGCGCCTCGTAAGCCGCTTCCCTAGCACCCTCATTCTACTCGCCGCCAGCCGCAGTGGGTAGGACGCGCACTTTTGCCCCTACCAACCGCTCCGCAACCAACAGGTCATATTGCGTCTGCAGGTTCAGCCAGAATTGCGGATCCATGTCAAACCAGTGGCCAAACCGCAGGGCGCTGTCGCCGGTCACCGCACGCTTACCGGACAGAATCTGGCTGATGCGGTTGGGCGTCACATCAATCTGGCGGGCAAAGCTCGTCGGCGATACTCCCCTGGTCTCCAGTTCGTCTCTCAGAATTGCCCCGGGATGCACGGCCCGTTTCAATATGCTCACCCGCTCCTTCGGTCAGTAATAGTCCATAATCTCAACGTCCGACGCCCCGCCTGTCCTTCAGGCCAACTGAAGCAGATGCGCCATTGACGATTGATCCGTATCGAGTACTGCCCGGCCCGGTCCCCGAGCGGCGCTTCCAGGCGATTGCCGCGCAGTGCTCTCAGGGTGTCCAGCGACCGGGTGGCGTTCAGGATAGAAAGCCGGCGCGCCGCCTGCTCTTCGAAACTCTGAAACGCTGGGATATATTCCCAAGCGGCGAACGCTGCGGTTCGTCGGCCCCGGTAGCCCTGGATCATTACATGGCAGTGTAGGGAGAATTTACGCCTGACGTCAAGCATCATGCGACGGATCAACTTGAGTCACCACATGAACCAATCTGAAACCTTCACCCTGGTCTTATTGATACCCATTCTGATTCGCCCAATGGGTCATTACGTAAACCGATTCGTGCGGGGATTCCGCCCGCCAGGCTCGCGCCGGATTTCGTTGCCCTGTTTTGAACTCCCCCCAATTACGGATGCGCCATGTTATTCGCTCGAAGACAGATATTCCAGCCATATGATCCACCCCTAACGCGCGCATGTCGTCGCCGGCATGTTGCGCAAGCCATCAGGACCCTCCGGGACGGTTTTGATACCCGACTGCACCCCACCGGAGCGCCTTCGCCAACGCCTTCCCGCGCCTCTCGCCCGGGGACGGCCGGCCAACCATTCCGGCCTTATTCGCAGTGGCGGGCATAGTCGGCCCTGCTCTCCGCTATGATGAGTTCTCCCCCTCCGAGTGACCACGCAGCCGTTCCTCCATCGCTGCGGCGTTCAACGTTACGGTGCCGCCAGCGCTCGACGCGGTCAGTCGATCCGCGAGATTGCCTCGTCAATTTTGGGTACCATTGTATTTGAGGCGACCACCCGCGTTGGGTAACGGTTTTGTTGCGGCAATGCGCCACCAACGACACCGAGCCGTGGAGTTCCGCAAGTTCCTCGATACCATTGCGGCGGAAGTGCCCGCTGACCTGGACGTTCATCTGATTGTGGATAACTACGCCACCCATAAGACAGCGCTGATCAGGAATTGGTTGGCCAAACGGCCCCGCTTCCATCTGCACTTCACGCCCACCAGCGCGTCCTGGCTGAACCTGGTGGAGCGCTGGTTTGCGCTTCTGACGGAGAAACAACTGCGCCGTGGCGTGCATCAGAGCAGCGGGGAGCTTGCAGCCGCCATCTACCGCTACCTGGACGTTACCCTGGACGTTACCAACGAAGATCCCAAGCCCTTTGTCTGGACCAAGACCGCCGACCAAATACTGGCCAACGTGGCCCGCTTTTGTCAACTAACTTTGAATACATGACACTGGTGGAATGAGATCGCCACCGCGTCATCCTTATCGGAACAACAACAAACCCGAGCAAGGAGTAAGACGGTGGCCAAGAACAGCATGGGTCTTTTGGAACTTTTACGCCAGCGCGGCATCGACGGAGACGTGGACTTTCTGAGGGAAGCCCTGCCGGTGCTGGTAGATAGCATCATGGATGCCGAGGTTTCGGCGCAGGTCGGCGCCCAGCACGGTGAGAGCAACCCGGATGGCCTTGCCCGCCGCAACGGCTATTGCGGCTAGGTTTAGGATACCCAGGTTGGGACGACGGAGTTGCACATACCCGAGACCGGAGAGGGCAGCTACTTCCGCAGCCTGCTGGTGCTCAGGTGGCGCAGCGGGAAGACCCTGTTCTCGGCGAGCCAGCAGCCCGGCGCGGAGGGATCTCCACCAGGCGAGTGGATAACTTGATCAAGGCCTTCGGTTGCCACGGCATCTGCAATACCGATCGTCGAACACCTGATTCATGATCTGCGCGGTATTGGCGACCGTAGGTCAGCCGACATGAACGGCGACGTGAGTAATAAGCACGTCGGTCTCTTCCTAGCCCAATCCGGTGCTCAACGCCCGGTTGATACGGCCCGGTAACCGGCCGGCGCGGTACGCCGTGAAAACCTACACTGCGATAAGGCTGCGGTCTCGCTTCGACGGCCCCCGCCGCGCCCAAACGTCACCGAAAAGCACATCGGCGCTGAGTTAGGCCAGCTTGGGGGTTGCTTCGCGCATCGCCCTCCGGGCCGTGGTCATGTCGCCCCATCTTTTTGTGGACCCCAGGTCACTCCGAATTCAGCTCTTGACACCAACGCGCCCGTCAGGGTTTCGGCGGTCTGGCCCGCCAGCCATACGCCCGGCGATGCCAGGGCATCGGGCTGGACCATGGGTATGTGGGCGGTTCCCGGCCAGTCCCCACGCCGGTTCATCCAAGTGTCCACCCTGCCGGGGTCCAGGACGTTGACCGCGACATTGTGCGGCCTGACCTCCTCTGCCAAGCTGAAGAACATTCTCTCCAAGGCTGCTTTGCTCATCGAATAGCCGACCCGACCCTGCCGGTAGCCCCTGGCGGAGCCGGAGGTAACGCAGTATATGGAGCCGCCCTCTCCTTGGGATATCATGGACGGCAGTGCGTACTTGCAAAGGAGCAGGGGGCCGCGCGCATTGACCGCCAGGCATTGGTCCAATAGCTCAACGTCCAAGTCCACCACCGGCGACTCACAGTCCATGCCCGCATTGGAAACGAGTACGTCAATCCGGCCGAAATGCTCCAGCGTGGCGGTCACCAGGTCTTGAATGTCCTTGACCTGCGCGATGTCGCAGCGGACCGGTATCGCCGTGCCTCCGCGGGCGGTGATTTGCGCTGCCGTATCTTGTATGTCACCCGACCCGTACTGCTCGTACTGGGCGCCGGCCGACCTGTCTACTTCAGTACGAGATGCTACGACAACTCTCGCCCCCGCATCGCCTAGGCCCAAGCAAATGGCGCGCCCAATCCCGCGGCTGCCGCCGGTTACAATCGCTACTTTGCCGTCAAGTCTCATACCAACCGTGCAGGGCCCAAATCAGGCGGATCCAAATTTCGGCAAGCATATATGGTCGTTGAGGTCGTCGCAAGTCACTAGAGCCTGTTGACAATTAGCAAACCAGCCCGTCACTCCTGCGAAAGCAGGAGTCCAAAGAGGCTATGATGAAAGAATCAGAACCGTGATTAACGACTTCGGCCACTGGATTCCCGCTTTCGCGGGAATGACGGTATTTATCAACACGGCCTAGTAGTCCATCAGTTTTGGATTGATGGATACAGGGACTTCAATTTGATGCGTGCGTCCGCGGTGGTGAAGCGCCAGTCCACTTTTATGGTGTCTTGGTTGCGCCGGTCTTGCCACGCCTTTGACTCTCTTCGTAGCGCATCTTGATCTGGAATGCGGCGGTTCAGGCATTGGCGGGCCAGCACCCCGATTTCAATCTCGGCCATATTCAGCCAACTGCCATGCTTGGGAGTGTAGTGAATCTCCAGCCGCTCCGCGATGCGCCGCGCTTCGGCCGGCTCAAACGCACCGTACCGGGACGCTGGGTGATGGGTGTTCAGATTGTCCATCACCAGTACGATCCGGTCTTTGTCCGGGTAGTCCTCGTCCACCAACTTCCTGACCACCCGCGCCCAATCGACTTTGGTACGCCGGTCCGTCACTTCTACCCGGCGCCACCCCTCCAGCGGCGCGAACAGCATGAACAGATTGCTCACCCCGTTGCGCTCGTATTCGTAATCGTAGCTGCCGGCAGCCCCAGGCCGGGCCGGACGCGGCAGACGCGTCTCCTTCGTCTGTTGTTTGCTGGTCTCGTCCAGGCACACCAGCACTTCGTTGTCCCCATATTGACGATGGTAGACCTCCAGCACGTCTTCCATCGCACACACGAACTCGGCGCTGCCTTGGGGCGGGATGCACCAGCACTCCTTCAGCCAAGGCTTGAGTTCGTTTTTTTCAGTGTCTGGCGCACCGTTTCGGCGCTGATGCTCTCCACTATCTTGCATTCAACCAGCCGGTCCGCCAGCAATTGTAGCGTCCAACTTACCCGGCCTTCCGGCGGTTCGGCGCAGGCCAGGGCAACCAGATGGGCTTCCCCCTGACCGTCCAGTTTCTTCCGGCGGCGGTTGAGTTGCTCCCGGCGTCCCAAGGCCGCCTCCACACCCTCCTCCACACAGCGGCGGCGCACCCTTTCCACCGTCGCCCGGCCAACTTGGAGGGACCGGGCGATATCCCCGTCCTTCATCACCCCCTCCCCTTGCGCCTCATCGCTCAACAGCAGGATGCGGGCATGGGTCTGCCGGTAGGCCGCTGCCCGCCCTCTCGACACCATTGCCTTCAATTCCTGCCGCTCCTCCACACTCAGTTTGATCCGGTACTTCTTCTCCATTACCCACTCCCCACACTTTCTTATTTAGCTCCTTATAATTAACCCCATTATCCATCACTTCAAAGATGTTCAACTACTAGTACCGCCATGCGGGGCAATCGGTCTAATTTTGGTGAGAGGTAAAATCCCGGGAAGTCCGAGTTAGGGTAGTCTCACGTCGCCTGAGAACGGACAGTTACAGCATCAGAAACGCGAATTTCAACCGGTTGGCGGGTTTTCTATCACATTCAAACCGCAGACGCGGCCCAATATCATCAACGTTTAGAATGCAATGCGCCAGTTCACATTGTAGATTTTGAAGACGCGATTGCCCTGTGCAGTGGGCGAAGGGGGCGGACAAGTCTTCTCCCCAGAGTATATAATTTGGACCAATCCACTCCCTTTCCGATGGAGTGGGAAAACCGGCACTGGTCCTGGACTCTACCGAGTTTTGGGTAGGAGGAACTTATTATGGGCATTCAGATCAAGCGCGTCGGACATGTGGGGATTCTGGTTTCCGATTTTGAACGGTCTTTCGAGTTTTACACCCAGGTGCTGGGCTGCAAGGTGACTTCCCGCCGGCGGCGGCCCGACGGGGCCGAGACGGCCTTCCTGCGGTTTGACGAGACCCACCATGATTTCGTCATCGCCACTGCTCCCGAAGGCGTGGACGTTTCCGAGAACGTACCTGGGAGGGCCCGGCTGGTGCAGCAGGTGGCCTTTGAAGTGGAAAACCGCGACGAATTCATGAAGGCTCTGGCCCACATCCACACCCACGGCGCGGAGATTGTCAGCGGCCCGCTGACCCACGGCATCGAGTCGGGCGGGAACCTGGAAGGCAGCGGCAGCCGCTCCTTCTACTTCCTGGACCCGGACGGCAACCGGCTGGAGATCTTCTGCGACGGTATGAAGGTTCCCAACGGGGAGCAGTTCCCCAGGGCAGAATACGCCGACGCCATCAAGGACTTTATGGACAAGAAGGCCGGAAGGGCGCCGGCAGCGGCTGCAGACTAAACAACGTTAACCGTAAAATGGTTCAACAAAACGACGGCGGGGAACACTCCCCGCCGTCCTGAGCTCCGCGGTTTTCGGCTGAGCTACCCTTGTCGAACGAACTTGTCGACACCGGTGCCGTCGCTGAGGCCGACGTAGATGTCGCCGCGGGAGTCGACCCAACTGCCGTGGCCGGGGCCGCGGCAGTCGAAGCGGGCCAGTACGCCTCCAGAAGGATCCAGGACGCTGACCCGGGCCGAAGAATCGTTGACGCTGCCCTCGCTGACGTACAGGACGCCCTCGGTGTCCACGGAGATGTCCATGGGCCGCTGGATGTCGTCCCAGATGGTGATGAACTCGCCGTCCAGGGTGAAGAGCTGCATCCGGTGATTCTCCCGGTCACAGAGGAAGATCGTGTCGTTGTGGATCAGGAGGCTGTGGGGAAGGTGGAAGTGCCCCGGCTCCGTCTTCCCCGGTTGTCCCCAGGACTGCTTGAGTTGACCGTCCCAGCTGAACCGGTGGATGCGAGCGTTGCGGTATCCGTCGGATACGTACAGGTCGCCCGAGGGGGATGGGACCAGTTCACTTGGGTAGTTAAAGGGGCCGGCGGCGCGGGGGCAAAGGTCGCCCGGGTTTTCGCAGCCGGTGTCCGAGTGGACGCCGTGGCGCCCCAGCATCTGGATGGGCTTGCCGTCGATGGTGTAGACCAGGCAGACGGAACTGTCCCGGTCGGTCAGGTAAACCGTGTCGTCCTCGATGTAGATGCCGTGGGCGAATGAGAAGGCGCCGTTCCCCCAGCTGTCCAGCAGGTTGCCGTCCCGGTCGAAGATGAGGATGGGCGGGTCCTTGCGCTGGAAGGCGAACACCCGGTCCTGGGAGTCAGTGGCCATGGCGCTGACCATGGCGAAGGTCTCGCCCGCTGGCAGCTTGGCCCAGTTTTCAACCATTTCATAGGTGTACTTGCCGCTTCCTACGGTCGTCATGCTTTTGGCCTCCGTATTGTTTGGATGGGATCTCATTGGTTGACGCGTCTATTGTAACGCCGGAAACGCTTTCTGTTTCAGGTGGGGCATCACCTCGTCGGCAAACAGCTTCATGGGGCGTAGCGCCTTTTCGTGCTCCAAGTCGGGAAAGTAGCGCTCTCCCAGAGGTGCCACAAGCTTGTTGAGATCCAGTCGCCCGTCGATCTGTTCATCAGGTGGTTCGCCGCGTCTGGAACGAGGGCCTCCGCGACTACGAGACCCCGTAGCTCCGGCGACTCCGTCTGACGCGACCGGCAGCAACACACCTGGGCATATACGCTCCGAGCCACCACAGTGGCGTAACACCTAACGACGCTGGGATTACGCCGGCCTTGGTTCCCGACAACCTCCGCAGGGTAGCGTCCATGCAAGTGGTGTAGGAGGAAGATGCCCAGCACTTCCCGCTGACCCTGGGCGTGACGCCGGTGGCCACCACCACGCTGACGTTGATCCACCTGAGGCGGAGACCGCCCTCCCGGACCTTCTGGGTCAACGCGTCCAGCCAAACGTAGGGATGCGGACCGCCGTCCAGAGGCTGGCACAGGAAGTTCTCCACCACCTCGTCCAAGTCCCAGCAGATGCGGGACACTGGCTCTTCGATATCCCGTCGCAGCCCAAAGCCTTGACCAAGTCATCCACCCGCCGAGTGGACACACCTTCCAGGTGAGCCTGCTGGATGACGCTCAGCAGGGCTTTCTCGCTGCGACGCCGCGGTTCCAGCAGGCTGGGGAAGTAGCTGCCCTCCCGGACCTTGGGAATGCGCAACTCCATAGTGCCCACCCGGGTGTCCCAAGTCCGGCTGCGATAGCCATTGCGGTGGGTGAGACGATCCGGGTTGCGCTCGCCGTGCTGGGCGCCGATCTGTGCCGAGACCTCGGCGTCCATGATGCTCTCCACCAGAACCTGCGGGGCTTCCCTCAAGAAGTCCACATCGCCTTCCATGCCACGCTTGCTTAATAGTTCCAAAAGATCCATGCTTTTCTTGGCCACCGTCGTACTCCTTGCTCGGGTTCGTTGTTGTTCCGACAAGGATGACGCGGCGGCCAACTTCATGCCACCTGGTTCCTGTTACACCACATGCAGGGACTTTACTCAGGCCATCGGTCTCGCCCATTGGAAAGCAGCAGGGGTGTGCGCCGAGGTGGTGGTGGGGCCCGCCCGCCTTTCAGGAAAAGCACGTTGTCGTTGTCGTCGACGATGTAGTCGGCGGTGAAGTGGACGCCGTCGGTGTCGAAGTGGTCATCGAAATAGCCCCGAAACGGGCTGTAGTTCCAGAGTAGCGGTGGGTCTATGACGTTGATCAGTGCTTGGGTGTATTGGCCGATGGCGTCGGTGTGTTTCCAGTTGTAGGGCAGCGGCTGTTGGGGGTAGTAGTTGGAGACGCCCATGGCCTGCCCGTCGTAAACGGACACCCGGTACTCGACCGGGTATCCGTCGATGATTTGGGCGTTTGTCGGTAGTGACTCAGCTTAAAACGGCCAAGTCCAAGGGTGGGAGGTCGTTGACTCGTGATCCCTTTCGGATTGGTCGGCGGACGGGGTTACAAGTTCGTCCGCGAAGGCCGGGTGTACCGGGCTGATTTGGCGCGGTGACCCCGGGCTTCTGACCCCTTGGAGGTAGTCAGGCTGCGGGCGGGCCTGCTTCAAGCACTGCCTTGTCATCTTCCCGTTCCAGTGAGATGAGGTCTGCCTTATGTTGGCTAAACAGGGCTGCGACCCTCGCGGTCGGGCAATTCCTCAGCGTGATGAATACGAGCTTCGAGGGTTGCCCGCACACGCGGCTCATTTCGCGGTAGTCACGGTCCTGGGTGACGATGACCAACCCATGTTCGCGGGCGTAATCCCATATGTCAGTGTCCGCCGCGTCTTCAGGGCCGATGTCCCGGACGTGAAGTGAGTTGGGGTAGATGTCGGCGAGTTCGGCGATGAGTCGGTGGGAGAGGTTGTTGTTGAACAGTAGCCTCATGCGTTTCCCGGCGCGGTCAGTGCCATGCGCCGTTCTTGGGCAGCCGCAAATGCGAAGCAGGCCAACAGGTCGTCATTGGTGAGCTCTGGGAAATCGCTCAGTATGTCCTGCTGCGTCATGCCGGACGCCATGTACTCCAGGACATCTCCGACGGTGATGCGCGTTCCCCTGATGCACGGTTTGCCGAAGCGTCGCTGCGGGTCGATAGTGATTATCCGCCGGTAGTCTGGGGCCTCTTCGTCGCCGCGTTCATTCCCGCCCTCGGATGTCCTTAGCATCAGTTCCACTGGCCGGACGCCCGTGAGGGTGGCCCCGTCGAGGTTGGTTTCCGTGAGGTCGATCCCGGTGAAGTCGATGCCCGTGAGGTCGGCACGGCTGAGATTGGCGCCCTGCAGTGCCACACCGGTGTAGGTTCGCGTAGGCCAGGTCCGCGCCGGTGAAGTCGGCATTGTTCAGGCGGCTGCCAGAGAGGTTTGCGCCGTAAAGGTAAGCGGCGGAGCAGTTGGCGTCCTGTAGGTCGGCGTTGATCAGGACGGCGTGTCCAAGGATTGCGTTGGTGAAGTTCGCACTCCTGAGGTTCACGCCGAGGAGCTGGATGGGTCTGCTCACCTGTTGGGCAGGGTTGCTGCGCTTGGTTGCCAGGAAGGCGTCGTGCATATGGGCCCCCGAGAAGTCAGGCTGGAAGTCATCGGCCTCGCGTCGTTCGTTCCAGGCTCCGGCTCCTTCGAGCAGCCATTTGATGTGTTGTTGGTTAGCCATCGCAAGACCGTCCTGTGTCCGGGGCTGGTTTGGCTTCTGATTGTACCAAGTGATCCTGATGGCTCACTTGGCCTTGTCACTAGCAACATTAAAATGTGCAAAAGTAGCAAGTTGGAATTGACCCGCCCGATGGTAATGGCATCATCCGCGGCCGCTCTGCGGAGGTGCATCAGACCAATTGCTAAAGGTGGGACAAGTGAAAGAGATTTATGAGATGAAAGAGCGGGCCGTTCGATCCGGGAGATCGCCCGGGAGCTGGACGTGTCGCGCAACACGGTGCGGAAGTATCTGAAGTCGCCGGAGGCGAGGCGGCCGAAGCCGCGGCCGCCGCGGAGGTCGAAGCTGGACCCGTACACGGATTACATCGACCTTCGGATGGTGGACGGGTTGGAGAATTGTCGGGTGCTGGATCGGGAGATCCGCGCCCTGGGCTATCAGGGTAGCTACTCGACGGTGGTGCAGTAGGTACGCCCGCGGCGGCGATGGCGTCAGCCGGAGGCGACGCTGCGGTTTGAGACGGCGCCCGGGGATCAGGCGCAGGTGGACTGGGGCAGTCTGTCGTACATCGGCGTGGACGGGAAGCAGCGCCGCGTCTGGGTGTTCGTGATGACCATGGGCTGGTCCAGGGCCTGCTACGTGGCACTGGTGCGCAAAGCGGACACGGCCGCCTTCATCCAGTGCCACGTCAATGCCTTCGAGTACCTGGGCGGCGTGCCGCGCCGCTGCCTTTATGACAACGCCAAGGTGATCACCCTGGGCCGGGACGAGGAGAAGCGGCCGATCTGGAACCAGCGGATGCTGGACTTCGCCCGGCGGGTGGGCTTTGAGGCTCGGCTGTGCCAGCCCTACCGAGCCCAGACCAAAGGCAAAGTGGAGAACGGGGTCAAGTACGTACGGCGCAACATGTGGCCCAGCATCCGCTTCACCACGGCATCATCCGGAAACTGGCCGACCTGAACCGGCAGGGACTGGAGTGGTGCGACGTGGTGGCCAACGCCAGAGTACACGGTACGACCTATCGGGTGCCCTGGGAGATGCTGGCCGAGGAGCGGCCCCACCTGGGCAAGCTGCCCGATCGGGCCACGCTGGCGCCGTATCTGCGGGAGGACCGCAAGGTGGCGCGGGATGGCTTCGTGAGTTGGGAGGGCTCCCGGTACGGCGTCCACTGGAAATGGGTGGGCTACACCGTACAGGTGGAACAGCGCCTGGGCACGGTGGAGATCTGGTCCGGCGACGAGCGTATCGCCGTGCATCCCCGGGCGCAGCAGCCTGGTCAACACTTCATCCTGCCCGGCCAGTGGTCGGGCCTGCCCAGGGGTGATAATCATCCTCGGAAAGAGGCAGTGGCGGTGCAGATTCCCGCGGGAGAGGTGGAGCGCAGCTCCCTGGACGTGTACGAACTGGTAGCGGGAGGTGTGGTATGATTGCCCTGGAACAAGCCCGCCAGCACCTGAAAACCCTGGGCCTCAAGCAGGCCGTCGAAGTTTTGGACAACACCCTGGATGCCGCGGCCAGCAAGCAACTGCCCTATCCCGAGATGCTGGCCGAACTGCTGGGCGCCGAAGTCGCTGTCCGCCCGGAGCGCAACCTCGCCATCAAAACGCGGATGGCCCATCTGCCTTTCCAGCCCTCCATCGACGAGCGATTGGTCAAGGAACTGGCCAACCTGGCCTTCGTCGCCGAAGCCACCAACGTCCTGCTGCTGGGTCCGCCCGGCGTGGGCAAGACTCACCTGGCCATCGCCCTGGCCCTCAGGTCCATGGAGAATGGCCACGGCGCCTACTTCGTCCGGGCCTACGACCTTAATGGAAGACCTCAGGAAGGCCCGGGCTCAGCACAACCTGGACCGCCGG
This sequence comes from Dehalococcoidia bacterium, assembly GCA_965262485.1. Lineage (GTDB taxonomy): Bacteria > Chloroflexota > Dehalococcoidia > Lucifugimonadales > UBA3495 > Bin87. The sequence goes on from OZ253540.1 coordinate 175,252, forward strand.
ATGCGGGTCTACCTCGCTCCCAAAGTGCTCATAGTGGATGAATTCGGCATCTGGCCCTATGACCGGGAGTCGGCCACCGCCTTCTTCACCCTGGTCTCGGCCCGCTACGGTATTCCAAAAGAATTAACTTCGAGTACACCATCCCTCTGCCCATCAGGCCGACAAGGCCGCCGAAGGCCCCAAAACGCAAAACCAACGTCGACGTCGACGTAAAAAACAAAACAGAGGCAAGAAGCCGCCCCGCACCACAACCCAACTCGAACTTCCAGAGCGCAAAGAGCGGGAACGATAGCGAGGCGCAAAAAGGCGCGCCCAGAAAAAGAGAAAGGACAATGCAGCAGTTGCGCGGCGCCCGCTGTCCCCGGCCGCATTCAATGCCAGAAATGTGCGGCTAGAAATCGCGACCGCATGAACGCTTCGAACACTAAAAAGCGAGCGGATCACAAGGCTCTGGGTCTCTGAGTGATGTGCGACCAGCCTGCCATTGAAGGCCAAACCCGTTGTGTTGCATGCGCCGAGAAACATCGTGAGTATGGGCACCGCAGGGCGGCAAACGTCAAATCTGAACAGCCCGATTATCGGTCAGTTCGCGTGGAAACGTAAGTGCCGACCACGAAGCGGACTGCGGCAGACCAACACCAAACGACAACCCCTTCGTCCTTACCTATGCTCTTCATCGTTGACAGGGAGAGGTTCACGCTGTGCGGGCGTTACTGGCCGGGGTCTTCCACCGGAAGATTGATAGTAATGAGTGCGAAGACGCCTTCGGCATCCCGCACTGGAACGGAGCGAGTGACCATCCAGATCTCTCCGCGCCTCCCGCATCAAAATAGGGCGCCGTCCAGACGCCCGCGTTGGCGGCCAACGGCGCCGTGACCCAGGCCTGCGACTCAATGTTGTAGGACGGCATGGCAAGGTTCAGTGTGGCCGCAGCCGACAATCTCGCAGCCGCCTCAACGCGTAAGCCGACTTTCCTTCAGACGGAGAGATAGAAGGCAATACAGAAAGTCAGGCGCAAGGGAAAGTCGCTTCGAGCGATTGAGCGTGAGTTGGGAATCTACAGAGCCACCGTGAGGCAATATCTGGAGGCCGACGCCCCACCGACACGACAATCCCGGACAGTACCCACGACTTCATCATCTGATACCATCACCACCTAAACTGGTGACATTTCTGCTGAACGCTTGGGCGGACGTTTACCCTGAACTTCGACACCCCAGTGGTACGTTTTGCCGCCGCCCTTGACATACAAAAGTCAGTGTTCAAGACTTTCCTCGATAATCAAGGCGATCCGCAAGGCCACTTGGCGGATCGCTGAGCTATTGGAGGACTGGGATGTCCATCAAAGGGATTCCGATGTTGATAATCTCCGGGTCTATGGGGGCTGGGAAAACTACGGTTCTCTCAGAGGTGTCCGATCTGCTAGTGGAGGCAGATGTACCGCATGCCGCTATCGACCTAGACTGGTTCTCAATTATGCATCCAGTACAGCCAAACTATGGAGAACGGCTAATGTTCTCGAATTTGAGAGCAGTTTGGCCTATCTATGCTGCTATGGGAGCTGAGCGACTTGTTGTAGCACGCGCAGTTGAGAACCGTGCGGAACTACAACAATTTGTAAAAGCCGTACCTGGATCCGAAGTTACCGTCTGTCGCCTAGAGGCATCTGTTGAGGCAATGCAGGAGCGTGTCCGCAAACGCGAGCCAGGAAGGTTTCAAGCACAGGGAATTGTTCGCGCTGCGGAATTGAGCGAGATCTTGAGGAGAGCGGGAGTAGAGGATTTCAAAGTAGACAATGACGTAGGAAGGCATATAACAGACGTTGCACGTGAAGTGCTATCTGTTGCCGGCTGGCTGTAGTCTCGCGACAGTGCTGTACCTTACGAAGCATCGATATGCCCGCGTTCCTGGCCGTGCAGAGGAGACTAACTGGGGCAGGTGTGCTGGGACGTGTAAGCTCATGATGAAGCGTGTCGTCCGGACCAAGACCGCCTAGACTTTGGTGCTAATTGCCCGATACAAAGCATGGTCCGGAAGTCTTACGGCGGCATCATTGGTGACGTCCCAATGGGGACGATCCCGTTCGGGAGAGTGGCTACTGTCAGTGCCTTCCTCCGGCGACGCGCCGACACTGCCATGGTAAGGGGAGATGATGACTACACGCCAGAGGAGCGCAAAGCCGGTGGGCAAGACCGGAGGAGGGCCGGCGCGTCTGCCCGCGCAGCTGTCCCAGGTGAACCTGAACGCGGCGGGCATCGACGTGGGCGCCACCAGCCATTTCGTGGCAGTACCCCAAGACCGCGCCGAACCGCCGGTGCTAGAGTTCGCCGCCTTCACGGCCGACTTGTATCGCCTGGCGGACTGGCTGGCCGAGAGCGAAGTGGAGACCGTGGTCATGGAGTCGACTGGGGTGTACTGGATCCCGCTGTTCGGGGTGCTGGAAGAGCGGGGGTTTGAGGTGATGTTGGTGGACCCTCGACGCATCAAGAACGTTCCTGGGCGTAAGGCCGGCGGCGTCGGCTATCTCGGCGTGGGTGGGTTCCCGGCCCATCTCGAGGGACAGCCGGCTGGCGGCGGCGTGGATCTTCCGGCCCTTCTTCCACATGGGTTGCGGCAGTCGTACGCTTCTCGCGTCCTGTGCGATGCCGCGCTGGATCATGCCTCGTATCCACCAGGCGGCGTAGGTCGAGAACCGCACGCCGTGGCGTTCGTCGTAGTGGTTGATGGCCTCGGCTAGGCCAACGTTGCCAGCCTGTGTGAGGTCGGTTATGTCCATGCGACTGTACAGGTGCTGGCTCATGGCGTAGCGGACGAGTCGCTGGTGTTTGGCGGCTAGTAGAGCGAAATCTTTGTAATGATGGGTAATTTGGTTGGCGGGATTACCTGGACAAGCATTAGACCGAAAACCTGGCTGCAAAAGCAATCCATCATTTCAAAGTAGTTGGACTACTAGCGTGTCGCGGGCTAGAGCGTGTTGACATTCAGGTCGCGCGTCGAAAACGGCGGATCGCGCAAAACCGCGCGGTGTGCTACGATGCCGTCAAATCTTAAATCACGTAACCCCGCAACGTTGTCGCGTTGCGGGGCTACGCCGAACACCTGAAAGAGCAGGCACTCGGAGCGTCCATGGCATCCGGATTGTAACCGGGTCAATATCGGACTTGCAAGCGCCTCCCTTTCGGGTTCTCGGAAGGGAGGCTTTTGTTGGTCCGATGGCTCACATGGTCCGCCGTAGGGCTCACGGTATGTATTCTGCTGGGCGCCGCAGGCGTCAGCGACACGGTCATCGCGTTGCCTGCGGCCCTGTGCGCTCCAGGCTCCGCATTGTGGGTGGGGCGGTTGGTTGCGGGCAAACGGTCGGCGTGACGATGGCCCGCTGAGCTCCACATCTACCACAACGGAGACAATCCCGAGGAATTGGAGAACGGGGTCACGGTCGGGTCCGATGCCCCGGTGACGAGCGTCTACGCCAGTGTGGAACTGGACGGTCTCATCGCCGGCAACACCTACTGGCTCAAGGTGCAGGAGCGGGACTACATCGCGCGAATGAAGCGGTACGTGCCGTCTTCAATCGCCCGGTCCGCACAGAAAGTGGTCGCTGGTGTTGTTAAGACAAACAAGCCCGTCTGACCCGTCAAGGTCGGTGCGATGCCCCCAGTCGTTCTCGACTGGGGGCATCTGCACGTAGGCCCGCGAGCGTTCGGGCAGCGGTCGAAAATGGCGGATCGACTAGTCACTGAACCTGTAATAGTCTGAACGCCGCAATTCCCAATCCATGGGAGCAGGAGGAACCGATATGACGCAACTCTGTTAAACCCACGGCGCCCGCGCTGATACGCGGGTGCCAGACCGAAACCGGCTCGAACAAAGAGGTTCACGACGGATCATGCCGTCACGGGATGCCGTTTGCAACCTCTCTGGCCGGGGCGAAAGCACCGACTTCAACAGTGAGGTTGCATTATGTTCCGTAGAGCCGAGACCATCGTCGGCCTGCTGCTGGCCGTCATCACCGGCGCGCACCTGGCGGCCGTGTGAGTGCCCGCGCTGGCGTCATCCGTCGTCGCCTTGGACGTGATGGCCGTATCCATCTGGGCGGTGGATGGCCGCGTGGGCGGTTGCGGACCATGATGGACGCAGCACGCCGGAGCTCAGATCGTAACTGCGGCCAGACCTCGCAGTCCCACGGCCAAAGTGATTGACGATGCAGGACCAAGGCTCAGACTGCTGACGCCACCCGAATAACCCACCCACAGCGCCGTGCTCACAGGTCGTTGTGGGTGGGTTGTGACGGAGTAGAGAAAAAGGAGAAGGAGAAGGAGAGACATGAATACACTGAGAAACCCGCCCTGGGTCATCGCGATTGGGATCGTGGGGCTTCTGGCGATAGGATCTGTGGTGATCTACTACGGAATTGTCGCCCAGATGCAGCCGTCGGATGCCGTTGAGGTGGCGGTCCCATCGTACGCTGAGGGGGCCACAACTTTACTGGTCAACGACATGTATGTTGGGCAACCAAGTAGTTACGCGTTAGCATTTCGCGATGCCGATGTCGTTGCGTTGGGAACGGTGACACACGTCCAGTCCGCAAAGTGGACTACAAAGGATGAGGCTCCCCCGCGTGATGTGGGGTTGGAAACGCTCAAGGATGCGACGGTTCAAATTCGGACGCCGATTCTGATGAGGGTCGACCAGGCATTCAAAGGAACATCCGTGGGCGATGAGATCGCATTCTCCATCGCGGGCGGCAGGGTGGGTGACACCGCCATAGTATTCGAGGGCAACGAGGATTTGGAAGTCAAAGCCCGCGTCATCGTGTTCTTAGGGGAGGGAGACATAGACAGTCCAGCCAGGAAGGCACACGCTGATGGTCTTTACCTGCGGGCGCATCTGGTGGTGGAAGGCGATACAGCAAAGGGGCCGCTCAGAGATGTTCCTCTGCGAGACATCCTGGACGAACTGAGTGAGGGAAACTGACATGACGAAACTGAATTCCTTCCAGAAATGGACGTTGATGGTCGCGGTGGCGACGGTCCTGAGCGTGACCGCGATCGTATTCCTTTCTGAGCAGACTGCATCATCGTTTTCGTCCAGGAGTCTCCGGGAAGATAACGAAACCAGATGGAATAGCCTGTTTCAAAACAATGTGGCGCTAGGTGGGTTCCCGTCCACAACTAGGTACCACATCCGTCAGGGCATGTACCAATGGGATGATGTGCACACCGGAGCCGACTTTGACGTGCATGAAGACTACTCCAATGAAGATAGTTACGTGCAACCGGTGGGGTTTAGAGGGGCTGGGTACGCCAACATTCCGGCCATTACTACCCACATTTTCAGCAACGGTCGGATCACCTTTTCGGCCATCTCACTGAACAAAGACTGGTCATGGGATGTGACATCTTGCGCAGTTGATTGGCCCAACGAGGAGGCTGACGTTCGGGTCGTCATCACGCACGAGTCAGGGCATTTGATCTCGTTGGGTCATGATCCTAACCACAAAGAAGCCGTGATGTGGCCGGACGATACATGCAAACTCACAACCGTCACTGACGATCACAACGGTGTGATCGCAGCTTACGGGAGCAACTAAAGCGACATCCTGTTGAGCAATTCGCTCGGCGGGTTGCCAAACGAGCACTGCGACGCTTGGCAACCCGCATCTAAGAGCCTGTTTACAATCTTTTGAGGATTAGCACCATGAAGGCAAGCACCACCATTTGTAGGCTGGTATTGAGCTTCCTTTCGCAGTTCTTCCAGAGTCGGCGGCACTTTTCCAGCCAGGCGAAAGACCGCTCCACCACCCATCGCTTCGGCAGCACCACGAAGGTGCGCAGTTCGCTGCGTTTCACCACTTCCACCGAGGCTCCCAACAGGCCTTGCACCGCAGTGGCAAAGGGCTTTCCGGTGTAACCCCCGTCCACCAGCACGTTCTGCACTTGACTGAGGCCGTGTCGGCGCCGGTCAAACATCGCCAAAGCCCCGGCCCGGTCGGTAACGTCGGCGGTAGTCACGTGTATCGCATGGGGCAATCCTTGCGTGTCCACCGCGATGTGACGCTTGATTCCCGACACCTTCTTGCCTGCGTCATAGCCCTTGTGCCCGGCGGTGTCCGTGTTCTTCACGCTCTGGGAGTCCACGATACAGAAGCTGGTCTGCTCTTTCCGTCCATTGCTTCGTCGGGCCGCGCCAACCGATTTTTTTTAGGACTTGCTCCAGAATGGAATCCTGACCTGGGCCAGGCCGCTCGCTCCATTGCCGGAAATACTGGTAGCAAGTGCGCCAATTGGGGAAGTCCGCGGGCAGCATTCGCCACTGGCAGCCGCTTTTCAAGAGGTACAGTACGCCGCAGAAAACGTCGTACAAGTCCACGGTGCGGGGCTTGGTCCGGCGTCGGGCCGACTCCAACGTCGGCAGAATCCGGGCGAATTGCTCCCGGCTGATGTCGCTGGGATAGGAATGAGACATGATTACCCCTCCCCTGATAATAGTCTCAACTTAACCTATTCCAGAGATCGTAGACAGGTTCTAAGGATGAGACCACTTCCGGACTCAGTGCCCGATCCAGATGCCCAGCCCCACGAGCGATACTCAACCTGTGTAGGGGTTACACAGTCGGAATTGCCACTAAAGAAGAAAATGCCCCTATTTTCGTGGCAGTGATGAGGGCAAAGGTTCCCACCGCGCAAGTCCCTTGTGGATTGCCGCAATTATAAACAAACTCACTTTCCAGGCAATCAGCGTTGGTCCCTCGGTAGCGTTCCGTTTTAGGTGGTTTATTTGGGGATTGTGCGCCGATTTTACCCACGTGTGTGGGGGACGTAGGCGTTGAAGTACGTTTCGTATCCCGGGTGGAAGGTGTATCTGGTTTCCCGGTCCATAAGCCACCGGGCGACCTCCACTCCTTCGTGGCCCTCCGACTGGTCAATGACTATGCGGACATTGTCTCTTTAGTACCCTTCAGGATTCACTCCGGGCTCGACCTGGGCCGCGCGTCGCGCGGCATGTTCCTTGACCCTCGTTACGTCATAACCAAGGCCAAACCCGCCAGCGTGCGAACCCAGCCACGCCGCCATCCCAGGATTAACCCGATCACCGGCCCGGTCAGCAGCGTGATGGCGAGGCAAGAGAGACAGGCTAACAGCTTGATCTCATTGGTCGGGCAGAGCGTGAATGTCATCGCGACATCCCGCCCTCAGCCCAAATGTGGCAACGGTATATGCTCGGTTCTGGTCGCAGGAGTCCCAATCCGCTGATTTCCGCAATGTTCATGTCCAAGCCTCCTTAGCTTCATTGAGGCTTTCCCTTTTGTCAACATCGGCAATGGGCGTCTGTGTTCTCCTGTGGTCGCCGTAATGGTCCCGGGCGTCCGCCCGAGGCGGATAGTGTAGCGGGGTTGATGGGGGACCGTAACCGAGCCGCTTTGGACTCGTTTAAAGCGATGGTGCATCTCCGGCATTTGATCTCAGGTGGAGTAGGCGTCCCATTTGCTCGTTCTTCAGAGTCTGGCGGCGTCATGGGATTTCTGGCCGGCGGGAGTTTTACGTGAAGAGCCGTCCCGCATCAACCATACGTGCCGGTTTGGCGTTAATCATTTTTGCCGGTTCACCGTGAAGGCCAACCCGGAACGGTGCGTCGAGCTACACCCGCAGGCGGCGCAGTGTCGGCCGCCAGACCCCCAGCACGAACGCGACCGTCAGGTAAATGGCGGCTCCGCCCGAGAAGGCCGCGGTCCAGCTTAGGTACTCTGCAACCAGCGTCATGGGATAGGAGCCGATGAACATGAACCCGGCGGAAATGTACCAGACGCTCATCACTCTGCCCTGAAACTCCGTTGGCACGGAAAGTTGCAACACGGTCGTCCCCATTGGCACTATGCTGCCCATCCCGACCAGATACAGTATCGCCCAGGATAGCCAGAACCAAGGTGACCAGGCCAGGCAGAAAAGGGATATGCCGAAAAGGAAGATGCAGGCCAGCAGCAGGCGGTTCTTATGGGGCGTGTTGCCCAACGACGCCATGATGACCGTGCCGGACAGGGACCCAATGCCCGCCCCGGCCATCAGCAGCCCGGCTCCGCCGGCGCCTGTGTCCAGCACCAGTTTGGCGAAGGCGGGCAGCAATTGGGCATAGGGCATCGCGAAGAAGCCGAAGGCGAACCCAATGCCGATGACGGTGAAAGTGACCGGGTTCGACCAGCAGTACCGCAGCCCGCCCCACAGTTCGGACAGGATGGTCGAGCGCCGGTCCCGGGCCGCCAGTGGCACCCGCCGGACCATGAGCAGCGTTACCGTGCCAACGCAAAAACAGCCGGCGGTCAGGTATAGCGCCGGGGTTATTCCGGCCAGTTCGATGACGCCTCCGGCCAGGGCCGGACCCAGGATCCGTCCCGAGTTCATTACCGCCGAGTTCAAGACGACGGCGTTCATCAGGTCGTCGCGGTCAACCAGGTCGCGGACTATGGCCAGTCGGGTCGGGGTGTTGATGGCTTGGAGGGCGCCGAGGACGAAAGCCGCCGCGTAGATGTGCCACAGAGCAACCAGCCCGGCCGTCTCCAGCACGGCCAGTCCAAGGACCAGGAGGCCCACCAGGGCCTGGGTCAACATCAGCAGTCCGCGCCGGTCGAATCGGTCGGCGAAGATGCCTCCGAACAGTACGAACCCCAGCGTAGGCATCCCGTAGAGGAAAATCATAAAACCCATGCGGGAGGCGGAGTCGGTCAGTTCCAAGACCAACCAGCCCAGGATGAGGAACTGCATTCCTCTGGCCCATGCCTGGGCGTTAGCGCCGATCCAGAACCAGCTGAAATCGCGGTGCCGCAGCGCACGGAAGGTCTGGAGTTTGCGTCCGATGGCCAGAATCTGGGCCAACTATTTCACCAGTTTTGCCGTTTCAGGTTCCTGTGGCGCTGCCTTTGCCTACGTGATCGGTAGGTCTTGGAACATCCGCCAAGTGCCGCATTGTACATCCCAGGGTGGTTGCGTGTAGAGCAGAGTCGGCTTGGGCTTTCCGCAGCATCCCTTCGGCGCGGGTTTGGAGTACGGTTCGACAGCGCTGTTTGACCTCCGCTTTTCTACCCGCCAGTTGGATGAAGAAGTTCCCGACCTTTTCCTGCACTTTCGCCCTGGTGCCCAGGCACAAGTTGGCGGTCACCTCCTGACGCACCCAGCCCCAGACGGCCTCATCAGCATTGAAGTCTGGACTGTAACTCGGCAGAGCCTGCCCCGTGCTTGACACGGGGTTGACCAAGCACAGGCGCAAGCCGGGCTTGGTCAAGTAGGCTCGTAGCGCGTCGCCGCAATGGGCTGGAGAATTGTCCCAAATCACCGTTAGTGGTTCGGCGTGTCGCGCCCGCAGTTGCCGCAGGAAGGCGGTGGAAGTGGCGACCCCCGCATCGGGGTGCGGGGCGGTGGTTGTGACCTGTTGCTCGCCAGTTCCATCACCTCCACCTCGCCGGTTTCCAGGCACACCGCCGAGTAATAGCTGGCCTTCTGCCCCCGGCGTGGGTTGGTAGAGTCCACCAGGGCCGGTCCCCCTTTCAGCGCTCACCTGCCCCGCAGATCTCCGTCCGCCTGAAAGTGGGCCTCGTCAGCGAAGAATATCTTGGTTCCAGTTCGTCGGGCCGCCGCCGTCAGAGCAACGTACTCCGCCACGAAGGCTGCTCGCCGCACCGGGTCCGCCTTGCGCAATCGCTTCTTGAGCCGTTTCAGCATAAATCCCAATCGGTGCAAGTAGTTCGGACAACTGCTGCGGCCCAGCCCCAACCCAAAGCGGTCCTGCACATACCGGCGCACCACCTTCCAGTTCCAGTGGGACAGGTCGATACCCGCCTGGACAGGCAACTCCTGCACCGCCGCCTTCAACTAGGCCTGATGCTTTACGTCCAGAGCGTGGGGAAACCCCCAGTCTGCTCAAAAACCAGCCCCGCCCGACCGCCCTCCGCGAACGCTGCGGCCCATCGGCCAACGGTATGGGCATCCCTTCCCAACGCTTCGGCCACCGCCGCCGCCGTCAACCCTGCGTCAGCAACAGCGCGTGCCACCGCTCCCACCCCCGCGGCGTCGGCCCTCGGTAAATCCGCCACTACACCTCAGCCTCGTCCGATTGCCACCGGTCCGACACCGCCGGCATCTCCTGCAGGCCCAACAGCAACCCCCACTCGAATTTCCTGACCGACCGACTCAACTGCCCGCAATTTTACGCAACGCTGATGCGGATTTCACCTTGGTTTCAGTTTAGGAGAATTACAGGGCGGCGGGTTGCGCTGCATTTGCGGCAACCTGATAATGATCACGTCACTGCTTTCACAATGTGGTTGCGTTTTTGGTTGCAACTAAGGCCAACTATCTACGCAAAAATAACAGGTTCGCCGGTTAGTAGCATGTATATCGCCAGTGAACCTCAGGAGGGTCCACGATGAACGTAATCTGGATTGTTGCGGACACCTTCCGCAGGGATCACATCGGCGCTTACGGCAATCCGACCATTCGAACGCCCTCCCTTGATACGCTGGGAGCCAGATCGATCCGGTTCGACCGACACTACTCGGCGGGATTCCCCACCATGCCCACCAGGGCGGACCACCAGACGGGCCGATGGACGATGTCGTTCATGGGGTGGCAGCCTCTTCCGGTGGGCGTGACCACTCTGGCGGAGATGCTGGCCGACCGCGGCTTTCACACGACGTCGTCGGTGGATACCCCGTACTATCTGAGGGATGGGATGAACTACGACCGGGGGTTTCAGTCCTTCTTCATGAACCCGGGGCAGGATACCCTGTGGTCTCTGATACCCCAGCCCGGCTATCATCACGAGTCCCAGGACGTGGCGCGGCATGGCAGTACGAATCGGACCGGAACGCCCCGCGACCTTCATGACGGCCATGCGGTGGTTGGAGCAACACTACAGGGAGGACTTTTTTCTCTACGTTGACACCTGGGACCCTCACGAACCCGGGGATGCGCCTTCCTAACTACACGGAACTCTACTGGCCGGGATACGACGGCGAGCTGGTGCTTCCGCTATACGGAAATTGGCACGACGTGCCCGGATACGGGGAGGACACGTTGCGGAAGGGGCACGCCACGTACTGCGGCGAGATCACCATGGTGGACACCTGGCTGGGTTTCCTGTTGAAGTCGGTTGAGAACATGGGCCTGACCGACCGGACTGCGGTGATTTTCACCTGCGGCGCGGTCATACCGCACATGATGGAGAGGATGGAAGGTGTCATCATCAACATCGGCTCGTCATCGGGCCGTTTGCCTGAGGGCGATTACGGAGCTTACGCAACGTCAAAGTGGGGTGTGGTGGGCTATACGGCCTCGCTGGCCCACTCCCTGCGACCTCACGGCGTCCGGGTCAACGGCATCAATCCCGATTGGGTGGATTCCGATATGGTCAGGGCGTATGATCCTCGGGGAAACCCGGACTGGATAACGGGGGAACAGATAGCGCAGGCGGCCCTGTACTTGGCGGCTCATGCGCCCAGGGTAATGACCGGACAGTTCATCGACGTCTTTGAGGTCTGAGCCCACAACCGGTTGGATGGCGTTACAGCAATGAGTCAAAGCGCGGATTTTTCTGAGACCTTCTACCGGCAGCACGCGCGGCGTTACGCCGAGGTGAGCCATAACTTCATTCAGTCCGTGTACGGCGACATGTCCCACCCGGCGCTCAAAGGCGAGGCGGACCTGATGGACCGCCTCCAGGAGCTGGTTCCCGCCGGTTCCCGGGGGTTGGACGCCGGCTGCGGCGCGGGCGCCCGCGCTGTCTTCTTCTACTGGCAGAAGGGGTACGACATCCACGGTGTGGACGCCGTGGAGGAGAACATCCTGGAAGCGCGGCGGCTTCACCCTGAGATCGCTCAGAGGGTGTCGGTCGCCGACCTGCGCCAGCCTCTCGGCCATCCGGACCGTTCTTTCGACTTCATCCTGTGCAACGCGGTCATCCAGCACATCGACCCGGAGATTGCCCTGGGGGGGCACGCTCCCGGAATTTGCCAGGCTCCTGAAAGCCGGCGGCGTTCTCCATCTTATGTTCAAGACCGGGAGCGGAGTCGCAACAGTCTACGACAGGGGCTACAGGGCCGACCTTCCAGCTGTACGACGCGGGTGAGGAGTGAGGCCCATGGGTTTCGCAGATTCAATTTCGATGCCCAGAGGCCTGAAATGGCCGGCCTGACGGTTCCCCGAGACCTCCGGGACATCACGCCGGCCTGGCTGACCAAAGCCCTTCAGAGTGGGGGGGTGTCGGGAAGCGCTTCCGTCACCGGATACTCGACCGAGACCATCGCCGAGGGAAAGGGGTTTATGAACCGGCTGTTCCGGCTGACGCTGGACTACGATGTAGATCTTCCCGGTCTCCCCGGCAGCATGATCGTCAAGCTCCCGTCCGCAGACCCTATGTTGAGGACGGTTTTCGACAGGCTGGGGCAGAACCGGCGCGAGGTCAGGTTTTACGAGGAGTTGGCAGCCAACGCTCACCTGCCAACTCCTCGTAGCTACTACTGTGGCATAGACCCGGCGACGGGGAACACCGTTCTGGCGCTGGAGGACATGAGCCACGCTCGCCAGGGCGATAGCGTGGCCGGCTGCTCTGTGGCCGAGGCTCGGCGCGCCATCTCCCAACTGGCCAGATTCCAGGCGTCCTGGTGGGACAACACTCGGTTGAACGGATTGGACTGGATGCCATTCAAGGATGCCGAAGCCGGCGCCTATCAGGCGATTTACCCGGGGGCGTGGCAATCGCTGGTAGAGAAAGCAGGCAGGGGGATGCCTCTGGGTTTGCGCCGGCTGGGGGACCGGCTGAGGCTAGAGGTGCCCAGGATAAAGGGCGAACTCACCAAGCCTCCCCGGACGATTGTCCACGGAGACTATCGCCTGGACAATTGCTTCTTCTCTGCCGATGCCCGTCCTCAATCGCCGGTGGTTTTCGATTGGGAGTTCTGCGTGCGCGGCCGGGGCGCCTGCGACGTCGCCACCTTCATCAGCGAGGCGTTCCCCTCCCAGCAACGCCGGGAGATGGAGTTCGGCCTGCTGCGCACGTACCACTCCGTCCTGGTGGACAATGGTGTGAGCGGCTACTCGTTTGAAGAGTGCTGGTATGATTATCGGCTGTCAATGCTGGAAATCTTTGTTTTCTGGATAATCACGGGCGGCTACTGCAATTTCGAAGGTGAGCGGGCCACCGCGTACCTGCACAACACCCTAAAACGGTTCGACGCCGTCATATCCGACCTTGCCGCCACGGAGCTGCTTTCCAACTAGACCAAGACGAAACCCGCATCCACGCTATTGGGTATGCAGGAGACGCCGGCGCTGCTGGAGTCGTGACAAACGGATGAGGCTGAGTTGCGGCGACGGATTTACGGAGCGCCAACGCCCCGGGGAACGCGAAATGTGGATCTCACCTTGGCTTCGGTTTAGTATTACAACGGCAGTTCAAGCGGGATGTCTGGGGATGCCCGGAGGGCGGCGCGGAGTTTGGCGTGAGATCGGCCGGCCCGATGGTTGCGCAACTGCTCCGCCTCCAGCAACCGCAGCAACTCCCCATGACCCAACCGCTCCCGGGGCAGCATCTCGCGCACCACACGTTACACCTGCGGCCTCGTGATCCGCGGCATCTTTTCCCCCAAGCCTGTTGCAGGCTCAGCAGGCTGGCCATGACGGACGGGTTGGATGCCGGCGTCCTGGCCCAGCTTGCTGAGGCGGGCCGTCCGGCTTTGCGCCCTTTGCGGGATGCTGATACCCAGAATCTCAACGAGTTAACCATACGGCGAAACCAGTTGATGACCATGCTGGTCGCGGAGAAAACCGTCCTAGGCGGGGCACCGGAGCAGTTCACCCCAGGATAAGGGCCCACATCAACTGGCTGGAAAAGGAGCTCAAAGACTTGGACCAAGGTCTCGGGAAGCCATTGCTTCGCAATCAGAAAGCAGCGTTACGTTTCAGATGGTGCGGCCCAACGGCAACGGGTCCTGGATTCCCGCCGCCGCCCCCGAGGGAGTAACGTCTCTGGGTGAAAATGACGGGACGGAAAAGTCGTGAAAGGCTTTCCAGGCTCCGGATTAGGCCACCCGGAGCGGAGGGCAGCGCGGCCCAGAGGGCGAAGCCGGTTGACGGAGTAGGGGCCGCTGGGTACACTCGGCGCAATGTGCCGAAAGTGGGCGATTCCCAAGCCGACCGGGGTCTGTTCCGGGGTCGGTTGAAGGACAGGAGGAAGCGGGATGCCAAGAATTAAACATGTTGCCATAAGGACGGCGGACCCGGCCAAGACGGCGGCTTTCTACAAGGAAGTGTTCGGGCTGGAAGAGGTGGGTCTGGCGCGGGCCGGTTACTACCTTTCCGACGGGTACATCAATCTGACAATTCTGAAGTCGAACGAGGAGGCGGTGGGGGAGAGTCCCCGGGACGCGGCGGGATACGCGGGAATCGACCACCTGGGTTTCGTGGTGGAAGACCTGGACGAGATGTGCGCGAAGCTGGAAGAGAACGGCGCCACGGCCACCAACCAGCGCATCGACATGGTCCATTCCGAAGGCGCCAACGCCGTTTCCTACTACGAGTTGAAGTACCGGGGGCCGGACGACCAAGTCATAGACATCACCGAGTCGGGCTGGATCGGCAGCTAGTGACGATGCGGCGGATACTCCTTGGGGATAACGTACCCGTGGGTGGTGACACAGGACGGCCAGCGTGGTAGAGGCAGCCGTCACCCGGGGTGAACTGCTGGCACTGGCCCGGGAACTCACCCCGCTGGTACGGGAGCGGGCCGAGGACAACGAAAAGCAGCGGCGGGTTTCTTCCGACGTTGTTGACGCCCTGGTGTCCAGCGGGCTGATTCGAGCGGCGCAGCCGGAGCGGTTCGGAGGGATGGGGCTGGACTTCGACGTTACCTTCGGCGTGGGGATGGAGCTGGCGCGGGCGTGCGCGTCCACCGGGTGGTGTTACGCCATCTGGTCCAGCCACAACTGGCTGGTGGGAATGTTCCCGGAGAAAGCGCAGGAGGAGTATTGGGCGGAGTCGCCGGACACGTTGTCGTCAACATCCTTTAATCCGGCGGGCGGACTGGTCGACGCGGCGGAAGGGGGATACCGGGTTTCGGGGCGGTGGGACTTTTCCAGCGGGTGCGATCCGGGGACGTGGGTCATGCTAATAGGCAATGCGCCGGAGGGGCCAGTGCTGCTGATGCTGCCCAGGACCGATTACCGGATTGACGATACCTGGTTCGTGGTCGGGTTGCGGGGGTCGGGGAGCAAGGACATCGTGGTGGACGGGGCGTTCGTGCCACGCCACCGAGCGGTGTCGATGAACGATGTGAGGGAAGGCTGCACCCCCGGCCGAGCAATCCACGACACTCCCAACTACCGCATTCCCATGCGGAGCATTTTGTCCTTCACTCTATCGGCGTCAGTGCTGGGAATGGCTCAGGGCGGGTTGGAGGTGTTTTCGGAGACTATCCAGGGGCAGGTGTCGGGGCGCACGGGAGGGAAGTTCGCCGAGTCGGTGGGGCTGCAGCTGAGGTTGGCCGAGGCGGACGCGGAGCTGCGGGCCGCACAGGCATTGTTGAAGCACGACTGCGCGGAGATTTTCGCAAAGGCCAGGGACAGCCAGTCGTTCACGCTGGAGGAAAGGGCGCGTTACCGGAGGGACCAGTCCTACATCGCCAAGCTGAGCGTTCAAGCCATTGACCGGGTGTTCGAGGCATCCGGCGGAAGGGCCCTGTTCGAGTCCCATCCCCTGCAGCGGTTCCACCGGGACGTTCACGCCGCGTCCCACCACGTATCGCTGGCGTGGGACGCTCCAGCGGAGCAGTTCGGGAAGGTCCGGTTGGGACTTGGGCTGGAACGGCCGGACCTTTGATCAATAGCCGGGACGACTGGCGCGGGACTGGCCCCGCCATGCGTCGCACTGGAATGCAACGGCCAGCTTTCGGGGTCGAGCAATGACCAACGTTACCGTCTGGCGGACGAGGCTGGCCCACGCCCTGCCCTTCTACTACGGCTGGGTGATCGCGGGAAACGGGGTGGCGGTGAGCCTGTCCACCCGGACCGTGATGGCGGTGGCGACCCTTTCCGTGTTCGTTGTTCCGATGACCCAATCCATGGGTTGGTCGGTGGGGATGTTCTCCGGGGCGGTCAGCCTGGCAGGGCTGGTCGCGGTCTTCGTTTCGCCCTTCGTGGGGAGATGGCTGGACAAGTACGGGGCGGGAGTCATCCTGGGGATGGGTTCATTAGCCACGGGGGCGCTGGCGATTGGGCTGGCCTTCGTTACCCATCCGCTGGCCTTCTATTTCCTGTACGTTCCGGGGCGGATGATCTTCTCCGGGCCGATAGAGATGGGGCTGCCCACGGCCATCAGCAACTGGTTCATCCGGCGGCGTCCGATGGGGCTGGCCGTGGACCAAATCGCCAAGGGGGCTGGCCTAGCCATCGTGCCCTGGGCGATGCAGCTGATCATCACCGGGTTTGACTGGCGAACGGCGTGGGTCACCCTGGGGATTCTGGCGTTTGCGCTGGGGGTTGTTCCGTCCCTGTTGCTAGTGGCGCGGCGGCCGGAGGATATGGGGCTGGAACCTGACCCGGCGCCGGCGCGGGAAGACTCAGCCAACCAGGATTCCGAGGCTGCCAAAGGTTCCGCCAACTCGGGTAGTTCCGCCGAGATCAACTTCACAGCGGGGCAGGCGCTGCGAACGCGGGCGTTCTGGATCCTGGCGATCTTTTCCGGCGCCGGGATGATGGTCCAGGCGGGGTTGAGCCTGCACCAGGTCTCCCACTACATCAGCCAGGGAGTTGACCCGCGGTTCGCCGCGATGAGCGCGAGCACATTCGCCCTGGCCCAAATGCCGGCGAGCCTCTTCTGGGCGGCCCTGGCGCGGCGGATGCCCATCCGATTCCTGATGATGGGAGCGGCGTTCGTGGTGGCGCTGGCCGCGGCGGGGACAGTGATGAGCGACTGGCTGCTGCCGGAGATAATCTCGGCAGCGGGGGTCGGGTTCGGCGTGGGGGGTCTGCACCTGCTGATACGGCTGGTGTGGGCGGACTACTACGGGCGGCAAAACCTGGGGACAATCCGGGGGCTGACGATGTCGGTGCAGGTGGGCGGGCAGGCGCTGGGGCCGGTAATCGCCGGGTTCATGTTCGACTATTCCGACAGCTACCGGATTCCGTTTACGTTTTTCGCCGTGGCAGTGTTCATGGCGGGGATCATGGTACTGGCGGCCAAACCGCCCCAGGCTCCGGGGTCGGAGCCTCGGTAGTGGCCGGGGGGTGGGGTGCGGGTGTAGGCAGGTCAGCTCTGGCAACCTTGCATTCAGATAGCCGCAAACCATCGCCTGAAGTCAGTGGGCAGGTTCGCCAGCTCATTTGCCCATGGCACGTTGTGCGCATAGATCAGCGACATCATGTCTTTACCGGGAATCCGCACTTCGTCACAAGGTCGTCTGAAATCGCTTTGTTCCATAAGCGGGTCAACCGACTCAATCACATCGTCTAGCGCGCGCCCGCTTGGCACGGCGTATGTAGGTAGATGCACAAGGATGCCGCCCTCTATGCCTTGTAAAGCAGGCAACACTAGCTCTTGCAGATCATCCGGATAGAGTCTTCTTCCGTTGCCCTGCTTGGCGAATGTCGTGGTGTAATCGTACCGATCCGGATCGAACGAGACCAGCGTTAGCGATCCATCCAACAAGCCCACTTCGGTAGGGCTTGGCAACCCTTTGTCAAATCGAAATCGATTCCGCCAGTCACCTGGGGAAAGTTTGGCGGTTTTGCACCTATCTAACCTGCGAACGCTTTCGCACCATTGCCCCAGCTCCGCTATAGTCGGCCGGTCTGTTTCGCACAACAACAACGCGAAATCACGCTTCCAGACCTTCTCAACGAAGACTGCGCTATTGGGATAGCCCACGCTTGGCGCAAGGTGATGCCAGGCCCACTCATAGGCCGATCTCTGACCGGGCAATCTATCACGTACACCGTCGAACTGGTCGTCCCGCCTCCGCCTTCCCATCACACGGGCCAGCGGCGCCATCGCGTGAGCGTCAATGAAACTCAGCCCCGGTATGTGCTTGTCCTCGTCCGCTGCAATGGTCACCAACTTGCAGAGCATCCAATGCTGCATCAAATGACCGACATTTCCCATATACGTAGGCATATACCTCCTACCTTTGCGTTCTGGTGAAAGGCGCTCATTCCCGAAACCGCTCCGGTATCCGCCCGCGCCGGCGGCGGGCCTCGTCAAACTCGGCGCGGGTCAGGCCGATTTGCTCGAGGATGCCCCCGACCGTTCTGGGGGATACATCCCCAGGGTGCCTTGGAACGGACGTTCTCAATCCCAGCTGATGATGGTGAAAAACAGTGTGGCCGCCACCTTCGGACTCCCTGAAATTGAGCCGACGTAAAATCCGTATCAGTTCTCGCCGGTCGACCCCTGGTATGTACGGCGGCATGGACTATCCCGTCGTAACCGAAGGTTGTATCAACTGCGGGCCAACCTCGCAGACGTAATACTCCAGACCCTCTTGTTCACATTCTGCCACCAGTTCCGCTATCTTGGCTTTCCCAATCTCGCGCAGTTCTGCCTGCCGCGCTGGGTCATCCTCGCCGGGCAGTGGGTGCAGCCGGCACATTGCCATTGCGTCGGCAATCATCACCAGCGCCTCCTCCCGGTCTTTGCCTTGGGAAACGGCGCCGGGGATGCCGGGGCAAATGACCGCAAAGTCGTCATCCGATTCGATGAGGATGACTTCGTAAAGGTCGTTGTTATTGTCTGTAGTCGTCATTTCTGCTCCAATGCCAATCGCCATAATCTCACCTCGCTTTTGGACAATGATAGCACCCGGTCACGAAGCCGCGGGCGAGGTTTGTCCCTCCTTGGGCAGGGATTCTTCCCAGTTGGGGATGAGGATGCGGGAGGATGATTCCAGCAACAGGATGAAGACGACTCCGGCGAGACTGGCGGCAATGGAGATGGTCCAGGCGAGGTCGTAGGATCCTCCCCCGACGTCGATGAAGCCAAGGAACCGCATTGGAGTTTCGCCACTGCGAAAGTCGTAGATCACGCCGCCGACGAGTCCTCCGACGGCCATGCCGAAGCCGGAGCCGAGGTGCTGGAATCCAAAAATTGACCGCACCGGACCCATGCCATAGTACTGACGGTTGGCGATGAGGAAGGCGGACATTTCCCCGCCGAAGCCGATGCCGAAGATGACGGCGAAGAAGTAGAACTCCCATGCGCTCTGGGCCCAGAAGAGCATTATGACCGAAACGCCCTGCAGGCAGTAGGGCAGGATCATCGTTACCTTGGCGCCCCAGCGGTCGGCAAGGATGGGAATGAACAGGCGGCTGCTGACGCTGGCCATGCTGTAGATGGCGACGATCCAGGCTGCCGCCGCGAGGGACAATCCTTGCTCGGTGGCGAAGAAGACGACGTGCCACATGACGACGGCGTGGCCCATGCAGCCGAGGAAGTGGATGAAGGGGAGGTTCCAGAAGGCCCGGGTCCGGCGAGCATGCTGCAGGAAGACCTTGCTGCGCAACCTGGCGGTTTCGGTATTGACCGGTACCGGCGCCGGTTCGTCGTCGGTGGCTCCCAGAGGTTTCATCCCGCGGTCGGCGGGTTCGCTGTGAAAGAAGAACAACAGTGAGAACAGGATTACTCCACCCACGGCGGCGATTATCCAGAACCCGACCTGCCATCCGGTCAGGGCCACCAGCAGCGCCAAGGCCGGGGCAGTGACTGATGCTCCCATGCCTCCGATGGACTGCTGGATACCGACGGCGATGCCGAGCTTCTTCTTGAACCAGGCGGCGACGGTGGTGGGGATGTTGACAGTGAAGATGGCCTGGGCCAATCCCAACAAAAGGCTGTAATAGATGTAAAGCTGCCAGAGTTGGTCCACGGTGCTGAGGAGCAGCATCCCGGCCACGTAGATGGTGGCCGCAACAAACAGGGACGGGCGCGCTCCGTAGCGGTCGCCGACCCATCCGGCGACCGGAGAAAGGAGGGCGCTGACGACGCTGCGGAAGACCTGAGCGAGGACGATGGCAGTGACGCCCCAGGCGAAGTCGGTCTGGAGGACGACGAGGATGACGGCGAAGGCCTGGCTGACGAAATTTGCGGTGACCCGGAGGATGGTGCCCATTCCGACCACGACCCAAGCGTAGTGGTACTGCTCCCGCAAGTAGTTCATCCGGCCCGACAAGTCGATATTCAAACCGAATCACTCTCCATTACCAGAAATCAGGATGGATCGTTGTGCGCCGGGCCGGAAGTCGTCGGGAAGGCGGGGCGCACAACCGGGCATCCGCTATTGGAGCATTGTAACCACGCCAGCGTCGGGTGGCAACTTGACGTAACCGAGGAGAGAAGCGCTGAAGTGTCAAACCGGACATTCGCGCGTAGGGAGAGCGGTGCTTGGTCCGAGATTGTCCGGTTATTTTCCGTGTTTTTCCGCTCGTTTAAATTGGAAAATCAACTCGTCGTTCCTGCGAAAGCAGGAACCCAGAAAAGCCTCCGCGATAGGAACGTTGGTCCGGTTTTACCCTCGCTGGATTCCCGCTTTCGCGGGAATGACGGTGGTTGAACCGTCCATACGCGATAGCCCTGGCCCGGAACCAGCGCTTCCAGATACTCCGAAATTGGTATGCTAAAATTGGCAACCGCAATCCCAACTGTTCTGAAGACAGCGTAGGAGGGTACCTTGAATTCTGGCGATACCTCATGGATTCTGGTGGCCACCGCCCTCGTATTGTTCATGACATTGCCGGGCCTGGCATTGTTTTATGGGGGCTTGGTGCGGTCCAAGTCGGTGTTGTCAGTGGTAATGCATTGCTTCTCCATCGCCGCTTTGGCCAGCCTTTTGTGGGTGATTGTGGGCTACAGTCTGGCCTTTGGCGACGATATCGGCGGTGTTGTGGGCGGGCTGGACAAGGTGTTCTTCGCGGGTATAGCAACGGATACGCTGCGGGGTTCGATTCCGGAGATAGTATTCGCCATCTTTCAGATGACCTTTGCGATTATCACGCCAGCCCTTATTGTGGGCGCATTTGTCGAGCGCACCAAGTTTCCCTCGATATTAATCATAAGCAGCGCGTGGGCGCTTCTGGTGTACTCACCGATCTGCCATTGGGTGTGGGGAGGAGGGTGGCTCCAGGAACTCGGGATAATGGACTTCGCGGGCGGGGTGGTGGTACACGTCAGCGCCGGGACATCCGCTTTGGTCGTTGCCAGCATGGTGGGCCGGCGACGGGGTTTCCCATCCCAGATCCAGCCCCCGCATAATCCCGGCATGGCCGCTGCCGGAGCGGCGATGCTGTGGGTTGGTTGGTTTGGGTTCAATGGGGGCAGCCAGTTGGCCGCTGACGGCGGGGCTGGTATGGCCATTGCCGTTACGCACATTGCAGCCGTCAGCGGCGCTATCGCCTGGTCGACCGTCGAATGGATCAAGTTTCGCAAGTCTTCTCTGGTGGGAGCCGTCACCGGAGTGATCGCGGGCCTGGCCACGGTCACACCCGCCTCGGGTTACGTTGGCCCAGCCGGGGGCTTGATCCTGGGCGCATTGGCCGGGGTTGTGTGCTTCTTTCTCGTGGATGTGGTTAAGTACCATTGGAAGATCGATGACTCCCTTGACGTTTTCGCCGTGCACGGCATGGGCGGTATCATAGGCACGTTGCTGGTACCCTTTCTGGCAGTGGCCGTGCTTGGAGGTGGTGGCCTGTCGGTTGAAAACGGTTCGATCCTCCTCCAATTGGGGGTACAGGCGCTGGGTGTGGTGGCCGCGATGGCCTGGTCAGGCGGTTTTACTTTCGTGATCGTGAAGGTAACTTCCTGGCTAACCGGCGGCACGAGGGTTGACGAGGAGGATGAATTGGTCGGGCTTGACCTGGCCATCCACGGCGAACGCGGGTACGACATGTAGGGGACGACGGGGTGAATAGCAATGAAACTGATAATGACAAGGATTCAACCACACCGGCTTGATTTGGTACACGAAGCCTTATTGGAGATTGGGATCTCCGATCTAACGGCCATCGAGGTGAAAGGGTTCGGTGGGGCGGTGGACCATGCGGAGATATCCCGCGGGGCAACGTACCGGGTTACCTTCATGCCCATGGTGAAGATTGAGGTAGTCGTCGAAGACGACCGCGTTGAGCAGGTGGTGTCTGCCATCCACCTGGCCGGCGCCGCCAGCCCTGAGCAACGCGGTCCGGTGTGGGTCTTCGAGGTGCTGGCGGCGGTCGCCGGGGAGGACGATCCCCGGTAATTTGACATGGCATCAGCGCTGCTGAGTTTGGGAGCGTGGACAGGGTTAGAGTCGCGACGAGGAGGCGCATGGGCTTTAGGGCGCTCCGTCGCCGCGGGGTCAAGTTTAAGAAATGGCGAGAGTCGCAACGTCGGTCTCAGGGCCTTTTCAAAGTTGTGCAAATTAACCACCCGCTCGTCCTGAGCCTGTCGAAGGACGGTCGCCGATGGTTCGACAAGCTCACCATGAGCGGAGGTCGGAGGACTTTGAAAAGGCCCTGCGTCGGCCCGCTGCGTTATAGCCCGCCTGAGTTATCGCATGGTATATTCGCTGCCATGAACTTCGACAAATACATTCTGGAGTCGTCTGTGTACGATGAGATGTTCCAGCCGGGTGGCACGCCCAGGGAGCATTGCCGGCGGCTTCACGAAACCCTGAGCCAGCTTTCTGTCGAGGAACTGAGCAGCATCCAGGAACGCGTGACCCGGTCCTTTTCCAATGAGGGTATCTCCTTTACGGTTTACGGAGACGAGGAGGGCGAGGAACGAATAATACCGGTAGATTGCCTGCCTCGGGTGCTTTCAGGGGCCGAATGGGGGTATTTGGAAACCGGGCTGGCCCAGCGCGTTAAAGCGCTGAACCTCTTTTTGGAGGACGTTTACGGTGAGGGCCGCATCATTGACGACGGGGTGATTCCGGCGGACATGGTGTATGGGTGTCCCCAATACCGCATGGAGATGCGAGGTTTTTCCGCACCCCACGGCGCCTGGGTTGCTATTTGTGGTACGGACCTGGTGCGGACCAACGATGGTTTTCGGGTGCTGGAGGACAACCTGCGAGTCCCTTCCGGCGTTTCCTACATGATCGCGAACCGAAAGGCGGTGAAGGCCAGTTTGCGACAATTGTACCGGAGCTTGCGGGTGCAGGAGGTGGAGCAGTACGGACGCCTCCTGCTGGAGACGCTTCTTGAACTCGCGCCCAGTGGACGGTCTGAGCCGTGCATTGCGCTGTTGACCCCCGGGGTCTATAACTCGGCCTTCTACGAGCATATGTTCCTGGCCCACGAGATCGGCGCGGAGTTGGTGGAGGGCCGGGACCTGCTGGTGAACGATGGGTTCGTGTACATGCGGACCACCACGGGCCTGCGCCGGGTGGATGTGGTTTACCGCCGGGTGGACGACGATTTCCTGGACCCCCTGGTTTTCCGTCCGGATTCCCTCCTGGGAGTGCCGGGCCTGCTGCATGCCTACCAGCTGGGAAATGTAGCCCTGGTAAACGCTCCGGGTACCGGAGTGGCCGACGATAAGAGCGTGTACGTTTATGTGCCCGATATGATCCGTTACTACCTGGGAGAAGAGGCGATCCTGAACAATGTGGAGACGTACCTCTGCCGTCGTCCCGAAGACCTGGAATACACCCTGGACAATCTGGAGAACCTGGTTGTGAAACGAGTGGGTGAGTCCGGGGGATACGGGATGTTGATTGGCCCTCACGCCACGCCGCAAGAAAGGGAAGAGTATGCCGTACAGCTGCGCTCCGACCCGGCCGGCTTCGTCTCTCAGCCGGTGCTGGCCCTTTCGCGGGCGCCTTGCCTCATCGAGGATAATTTTGAGCCGCGACACGTTGACTTGCGGCCTTTTGTACTTCATGGTCGAACCACCCGTATGGTTCCCGGGGCCTTTTGCCGCGTGGCCTTACGACAAGGCAGCCTGGTAGTGAACTCCAGCCAGGGAGGGGGTGGCAAGGACGTCTGGGTGCTGAGGGACTGAGCTGAATGCTTTCTCGCAGCGCACAGGGGCTTTATTGGATGGGTCGCTACCTGGAACGGGCGGAGTTCCTGTGCCGTTTGTTGCGACTGCAGACCGAAGCGCTGGTTGACCGTCCCATCAGGGAGATCCACGTTGGCTGGTTCCGCATCTACGGCGGCATAGACCGGGAACCCCCTGGCGGCAGCCTGGAAATGTTGGACAACGATGAGTTTACGTTGGCGGATTCCTACACTCTGGCCGACGACCTGACCTTTGAACGCTCCAATCCTGATTCGGTGTGGAGTTGTTTCGCCATGGGCCGGGAGAACGCCCGTCAGATCCGCCACTGCATCAGCAGCGAACTATGGACCACCCTCAACCTCGCCTACTTGCGGATTCAGAAAATAAGCATACAGGACATCTGGTTGCCCTCTCCGGAAAGCTTCTACGCCGAAATAGCCGCGGAGATGAGCATGTTTTCCGGCGTGGCCGCTGCGACCATGTACCGGGACGAAGGCTGGCGTTTCTTGCAGCTCGGCCGCTTTATCGAGCGGGCCCAGGTGTCTACGTCGTTGTTCCTGGCGCAACTGGCCGCGGACTCGCAGATAGGAGAGTACTCCGAGGCGGACTGGGCCAGCCTTCTGCGCGTTTATCATGCTTTTGAAGCCTACAACCGGAGCTACAGCATTCAGGTGCAACCGGGCCAGGTGTTGAATCTGCTGACCACGGACCCCCTGCTACCGGACTCGCTGTGCAGATCACTGGAGAGGACAGCATCGGGTCTGGCGTCTATCGGCCCCGGCCCCGATGCCAGGAACAGCGGCGCCGTTGCGAGACTGGCCGGCCGCATGGCGGCGCTGATCCATTACGAATGGCCGGATAGCGAAGACCGCCCCGAGTTGTTGCGGCGGGTGCTGGAGCACTGCCGGGAGCTGCACCATCTCGTGACCGCGGCCTACTTTGAATATCCGGTAGAAGGTTTCCCGATGCGCTAGTGTTGTGGGCAACTGGTGCCACGCCCGGTGTGAATTGGTTGGAACCGACCCCAGCGATAAATGTGCGGTAACATTGCCTGGTGAGGCTACACGCCGTGGAAAGTAGTTGACGCCGATCAAACGTAACCGTGTTTCCCTGGATACAGCCTCACGCGTACCCACTTTAATCTGCCATTGCGGCCCCGTACTCGATATGGGGGTTGGCAATCTCGTCGCCGTAGCAATGGTGGTTTGCCGACGTGTGTTCAACCTCAACGAGATTGCCACGTCGCTGTGCTCCTCGCAATGACAGGTGGAAGAGTTGATCCTTTGACAGGCTCAGGATGAGCGGAGGTCGGAGGACTTTGAAAAGGCCCTGCCCCACGGGGCGCGGGGTTGGCCAAACTTGGACTGCGACCACAGGTGATACGAACGACGCTTCCCCAACAATAGCGGACGGTTCATTTTTACGGGCTTATATGGCCGCTACTGATATTCTTTGGCCGCCTCAACTGGGGACGGTGCGTTTGACCCAAAATTCGTCACCACTGAACATACATTGGCATCACGACGTGAACGTAGCTGTCTGATTCTGCCGGCCGAAATACTCCCGGGCTGGATGAGTTGGTGATCTCGATGGCGACTTTGCCCCGCCCCAACACGTTCACGATGTCTTGCAGGTACCGGACGTTGAAGGCGATCTTGGCGTCCTCACCAACCATCTGCTCGATATCCAGTTCATCCAGATTGTCCCCAACTTCTTCAGACCTGGCGGAGACCTTGAGACGGCCGCCTTCGGTGGATTCTTCCGGCATCATCTCCATGCGCACGATGTTGCTGCCGTCGCGGGCGAACACAGCGGCGGACTGTGTGGCCCTCTTCAAATCGTCCAGTTCCATCACCGCCCTGGTTTCGTAGCTCTCGGGAATCAATTGTTCGTAATTGGGAAAAGTTCCCTGCAATAGTTGAGAAACCAGTTCAACGTTTTCCAACTTGAACATCACCTGGCCCCGCTCCGGCGAAAGCGTTACCTGCACCGGGGCGGTCTGTTCCGATACTAACCGCTGCACTTCCTGCAACGTGCGAGCCGGCACGATGACCTGGAGGTCCTGTTCGACCGGCTGCGCCAGTTGGCCCGTGTACACCGCCAGTCGGAAACCATCCGCAGCGGCCATCACCAGGCTGGACTCATGCAGTTTGACTTCGACACCGGTCAGGACCGGACGCGACTCGTCGCTGGCCGCCGAGAAAGCCACCAATCCGATTCCAGAGCGCAGAACCGCGGGGTCGATGTTGGTTGCTGTGCCCTCTCCGACCTGCGGCACCGGGGGGAAATCTGCGGGATCAGCGCCGTTCATGTGGGCCACCGCGCGGCCGCAGGCCAGATGCAGCACGTTCCCCGCTACGGTTTTGCCATCTTCGCCTTCGACTTCTGGACCCGCCAGGTCAAGGTCGATGCGGTCGTTGGGGAGGGAATTCACCAGGTCAGCGAGCAGGCGGTGCGGGATCGTGATTGCGCCTTCTTCTTCTATCATTGCGCCGATCCAGGTGGTGATGGCGATTTCCAGGTTGGTGGCGGAAAGCATCAACATACCCTGGTCGGTTTTGAGCAGGACGTTTTGCGTAATCGGAAGCGTTGACCGGCTGGCGACTGCGCGACCGACCGTTGCCAACCCTTTGGCAAGGTTTTCCTGAAGGCAGGATAATTTCATCATTGAAAAACCTTATCTGGGCAAAATTTAGTGAATTATATCACGCTGGCGAATTCCAGCCCCACGGCGGAATCACCGTTGCTATAATAGCGGTTGCGCTAACAATGGGCGGCATCCACCGATTATCTGATCTTTTGGCGAGGAGACGATGACCAAGCTGTTGTTCCTGGATGATGCATATATGCAGCAACCGACGCGGTCGTGACCGGGGTTTTGGACGACGGTGGGGTGATTTTGGATCAAACGGTATTTTACGCCGGCGGTGGCGGTCAACCGTGCGATACGGGAACCCTGACGGATCTTGCGACGGGAAATTCGCTGGCTGTCACCAAAGTTGGCCGGGTGAGTGGGTCGGTGGTTCACACAGTGGCAGCCGAACCGGCCATGCCGGTGGGGACAACTGTACGCGCTGCTATCGATTGGGACCGGCGCTACCAACTGATGCGGACGTACACTGCGCTGCATATCCTTTGCGGGGTGGTATGGCGTGATTACGGCGCCCTGGTAACTGGTGGGGATATGCGCCCCGGGACCGCTCGCATGGATTTTGAGCTGGAAAATATGTCCGCCGAATTCGCTCACGAAGTAGAAACGACCATAAATCTGGAAGTTGCTCGGGAGAGGGACATTAACGTTGACTACCTCCATAGATCTGCCGCCGATGCTCACCCCGACCTGATCCGCACCAAAGTAAACCTGCTACCCGCCGGCATAACGGAAGTGCGAACCATCGACATCTCCGGCCTGGATTTGCAGGCCGACGGTGGCACCCACGTCCGCAACACCCGCGAGGTAGGTCGTATACGGGTGGTTGGACACGAGAGTAAGGGGCGCATCAACAAAAGGCTGCGCATCGAGCTGGAATAGGACTACAGTTGGATGGGCCAGTCTCCAACGGCAGCGCAGTCCCGCCGGGGACTTGTCAAATGATAGGCGAAAGATACAAACTATACCTGCTGGCATTAGTCATCTACACTGTGGCGGCAGTTGTGATGACGGCGCTGGACCTGGTGGCGATTCGGTATGATGAATCCGTTCCGCTGGCGCACCTGATTACTACGCTGTCCGGCGGTTTTTTGGGAGGAATTGCTTTGGTGCTAGGAATATTGAGAGACAATCGAGTAGAGCAAGCGCTCAAACGTGCCGAGGTTGCAGAGGAACAAGTCAAACAGGAACGGGAACGAGTCAGACAGGAACGGGAACGAGCCGACCGCGCCGAGGCCGAGTTACAGCGTATGCGCGCAGAGTTTGACCGCAGTGTGGTTGATCGCGTTCGACGACTTGAGGAATTGGTCGGCATGACGCCACCGGCGCCCGCTAACGACTCCGACGCAACCGCAGAGTAGTTCGGCCGCATTGCTTATGTCCCGCACCGTAGTCGGCATTGATGTTGGCGGCACTTTTACCGACATTGCCGTCCTGGAAAATGGTCGGCTGACCGTTCATAAACTGCCCTCCACGCCGTCAAACCCGTCGCACGGCATTGTCACGGGCGTTACCGACACGGGCGTCAACGTGAACGATGCAGATTTTGTGCACGGCAGCACGGTCGCCACCAACGCCCTGCTGGAAGGCAAGGGCGGACGCACCGCGCTGGTTACTACTCTGGGGTTTGAGGACGTTCTGGAAATCGGAAGGCAAAATCGGGCCGACCTCTATGACCTGTCAATGGAACGGCCGCCACCGCTGGCCCCTTCGGAATTGCGCTTCGGGTTGCTGGAACGCGTTGAGTACACCGGCGCCATCCTGGAGGACCTGACCCCGGAATCCGTGCAGTCCCTGTTGGCGCTGCTGGAACAGGAAGACGTGGATGGTATTGCTGTATCCTTCCTGTTTTCGTTTCTGAACCCGGCCCATGAGGAAATTCTGGCCGACCATTTATCCCGGCTTCCCGGTCGCCCGTTCATCTCCATATCTTCCAGGATACTGCCGGAATTTCGCGAATACGAGCGTACCAGCACGGTGGTTGTCAATTCGTACGTGGGCCCGGTGATGGCCCGGTATTTGACCGAACTGGAAGGGGTTTTGGGGAGCGGGCTGCGCGTTATGCAATCATCCGGTGGCAGTATCACCGCGCGCCTGGCAGCCGAGCAGCCGGTCAGAACTATTTTGAGCGGGCCGGCCGGCGGCGTGGTTGGCGCTTTTTATACTGGCGTACAAGCCGGATTTCCCGACATCATTACCCTGGATATGGGCGGGACCTCTACCGACGTCTCCCTGTGTCCGGGTCGTATCAAGGAAACCACATCGGCTAATCTGGGTGGATATCCGGTCAGCGTCCCCATGATAGATATCCACACGGTGGGAGCTGGCGGTGGGTCGATTGCCCGGGTTGATTCGGGTGGCGCTCTGGTGGTTGGCCCGCAATCGGCTGGCGCTGAGCCCGGACCAGCATGTTATGGCTACGGCGACAGGATCACCGTTACCGACGCCAATCTTACGCTGGGTCGATTGCGCGCCGACGAATTTCTCGGCGGCCGGATGGCGCTGGACCGGGAGCGGGCAGAAGGCTTGATGGCTGATTTGTCCGGCGATGTGGGCGCTTCGGTAACCGATACGGCGTTGGGAATCATTCGCGTCGTCAACTCCAACATGGAACGCGCCATCCGGTCCATATCCCTGGAACGCGGCTACGACCCGCGGGAGTTTACGCTGGTCCCGTTCGGCGGAGCCGGGCCAATGCACGCCTGCGAACTGGCTGCTGAGCTGGGAATCCCCAGAGTTTTGGTTCCTGCTCACCCGGGCATCCTGTCGGCGCTGGGCGTTGCCATTGCCGATGTGGTCAAGGATTATTCGCGTACCGTAATGCTGCGTGGTGATGCCCTGGACAAAGACCGGCTCGAAGAGGAGTTCCACGGCATGGAAGGCCAAGCGAGAGCCGAGCTTTTCGATGAGGGTTTGCCGGCAGATGGCATGACCGCTCGCCGGTTCCTGGATGTGCGTTACGTGGGCCAGTCATTCGAGATAACAGTAGATTGCCCGTCTCTCACCGGGCGCGGCGATCTGACTCGCCGTATTTCCTCCGGTTTCTATGCTTCCCACCTGCAACGATTCGGGTATGCCGATCGCTCCCTGCCCATCGAGGTGGTCAACCTGCGGCTCAAGCTCGAACTTGCCGTCGATAAACCTGATCTGGAACCTGCCGCGTTCGTTGGCGGGGACGCCACCCACGCCGTCACCGGCTCCGCCGAGGTTGTCTTCCCGGGTGGCCGTGTGGACACGATGTTGTACGACCGGAACCGGTTGGAGACCGGCAACCGTGTTCCAGGGCCGGCGCTGTTGCTACAGCTCGACACAACAATCGTTATCCCGCCCGACTGGACTGGGGTAGTTGATCCCTTCGGCAACCTGATTCTTGAACCGGCCGCAGCCACGGGAGCGTCCTAATGCCAAGGCAAACCTACATACGAAGCACCGCGTGTCTGTCCGAATGTGGGCGATATCGCTATGAACTTTATCGCCAGTGGGACGAAAGCAAATCTGATGTGCTGTTCGTTATGCTGAACCCATCCACCGCCGACCATACTAAGGATGACCAAACCGTCATGCGTTGCGTCGGGTTCGCGCAACGGTGGGGTTATGGCGGGTTACTGGTTGGCAATCTTTTTGCCCTGCGCAGCACCAGCCCGGAAAATCTGTACCGTAACGTTGATCCGGTAGGACCGGACAATGATGCCGCTTTGCAAAGTATGGTTGCGCGCGTTGATGTGGTCATAGCCGCATGGGGCAATCACGGTGAGTTGCAGAAAAGGTACGCTGCGGTTTTACCGTTGCTGTCCGGCAAGTGCCACGCGTTGCTGAAGAACAAAACTGGTCATCCATCTCATCCTCTTTGGTTGTCAAATGATGCTGTTCCTTTCCCATATAGTGGCCCGTATAGTGGCCCGTGATTTGCTGGAGCCGCCAGTGACCTCGATGAGGGCTTTACCTCTGGCGACCGGCGCTGTTGCTGCAGCTCGACACGACAATCGTTATCCCGCCCGACTGGGCTGGGGTAGTTGACCCCTACGGGAACCTAATTCTTGAACCGGCCTAAAGCCTTTCCAACAAGCGGATAAAGTCAGCCATTTCGTGCTTCCCGTGGCTGATTTCGTTGCCGCCAGGCGGTCCCCCATAAAATCGTGAGTGAAACCAATTTGCCGATGTATAGTAGGTGTACAGAATGGATGGAACGCCTTCATCATCAATCAAACGCATCACAGCTTCCGACAGATCACGGTGCGCCCCGTGGGGCCATCCGCGTCTCTCGGCAACCGCTTTGATGGCATGAGCGGCGGCGCCCCACAGTTTGTTGCTGGCTTCTTCCAACTCGCCCCGCTCTACTTCGTCATCCACCAATTCCAGAAAATGCCAACTCCGTTCCGCGTGGTAATCAACGGTTGCGGTCATCGTGTACCCTCGCTCTACAGTGATGCCTCAATGTAGCACTGACACTGCCGGATTGTAAAATCTTTTATCCTTGGTTCCCATTCCCCGGATTTTGTGATTATGATTGCTCCTTCCCTCTCCCGCCTCTCCGTTCTGGCCTGTTTTGCTCATCCTGATGATGAGGGGTTTGCATCGGGCGGTTTGCTCGCCAAGCTGGCCGCCGGCGGCGCCCGGGTTACGCTCGTTTGCGCCACCAACGGCGATGTTGGCGAAATCAGCGACCCGTCGCTGGCCACTCCCGAGAATCTTTGGCAGGTGCGTAAGCAGGAACTTCTAAACGCCATGGACGTCACCGGCGTCCTCGACGTGCGTTTCCTGGATTACCGTGATAGCGGGATGGACGGCACCGAGGACAACAGGCACCCACGGGCATATTGCAACTCCGACCGCGACGTCGTTCTGGCCGATTTGGAAAGTATCATGCGGGAAACCAATCCCCATGTTGTACTGACCCACGACCCTACCGGCGGGTACGGGCATCCGGATCACAAAACCATGTCTGCCCACGCCACTGCTGCGGTGTCCCGCGTCTCCGACCCGGACGGGGCCACTCCACTGTTGTATTATGTCTGTTTCCCCCGCGACGTGTTTCGCCGCTGGTGGCAGGAAATGGCCGACCGCAGCATCACACCCCCGTTCGCCGCCGAAGCCATCGACGAACTGGGTACTCCAGACGCAGACGTAACCACCACCGTCGATGTTATGCCGTGGGTCGATGTCAAGTTGAAGTCGCTGTCCTGTCACCGTACCCAACTGCATGACTCCGGTCCCTTCCACCAATTGCCTGATGACGTGGTTAATATGCTCATGGGCACGGAGTTCTACCAGCTGGTGGCCCCTCCGGGCGCGGTTGATCTTCTGGCCACGATATGAAGTCAGAAGGTAGCCGTCACCTCAGTGGCCATCCGCCGTTGTAAGTCCCTTGACAAATGCTTTAAACTCGCAGTATGGAACTGCTTCTCACCTTCGGCGTAGCAGTACCAGGAGGGAGATGTGGCGGCGCAACTAGATTTTGAGCAAAACATTGACAAGCTGATAGAGGCGGCGATGTACCTGAGTGAGCGCTCGGTCGATGACCCTAACTTTGGCATGGCCAAGCTGGTCAAACTGCTCTACTACGCTGATTGCGCCTCTTATGTCTTGCACGGGAAACCTATTACCGGCACGACTTACCTACATTTCCCCCACGGCCCCTACCCTGAAAATTGGTATCAAGCGCGCCAACAAATGGAGAACGACGGAGCCGTCACCGTATTATATGAGACAACCGTCCCCGGCTATTACAAGTACCGGATGTTGACAGAACGACCGGCTAATCGGGAACTGCTCAGTCCTACAGACTTGGAATTGCTTGACGCACAAGTTCAGCGCTTTGCCGATTTCAATGCCGCGGGCATCGAGCAGTATTCGCATCAGGAGATTAGCTGGCGTTCCACTGAAGATGGTCAGCCGATGTCATATGAACTGGCCGGTTTTACTGCTCCTCCGCTAAGTGAGCGCTCTATCCGCGCGGGCTTGGATGATAGTTATGGCGTTGCCGGATCGCGGTAAATCGTACCGCGTTGAGGAGCGTGCCACATTTAAATCCGATTGGGAACATGGCGTTGACGAAGGCTGGATTAACCCTATGGTACATCCCGCTGTCTTGGCAAGGATCTGCGGGTCCATACTATCCACGAGCCCTCTTTCGGGCCAGCACATCCCAGGCGCGCCGGAGAATGTCAGGGCAATCGGGTTCCCTCGCTCCGTCCAAGAACCGGTAAACACTGAAATACGGTACTCCATAATCGAGGATGACCACATCGTGTACCTCGAACGAATCAGGCGGATTTCATAATGCCCGAAGCCTCTCCCAACCGCCTCTACTTCGGCGACAACCTGTCCATCCTGCGGGAGCATGTCGCTGATGCCAGCGTTGACCTGATATATCTGGACCCGCCCTTCAACTCCAACGCCACCTACAACGTCCTGTTCCGGGAGCGCAGCGGCGACGAGTCGGCGGCTCAGATTACCGCCTTTGACGACACTTGGCACTGGAGCCTGGAATCGGAACGCGCCTATCAGGATGTGATTACCCAGGGGCCGGCCAAAGCAGGGCAACTGCTGGCCGCGATGCGCGCCTTCCTCGGCCAGAACGATATGATGGCCTACCTTACCATGATGGCCCAGCGGATGATCGAGTTGCACCGCGTCCTGAAACCCACTGGCAGCATCTACCTCCACTGCGATCCTACGGCTAGCCACTACCTGAAACTGATGCTGGATGCGGTGTTTGATCCTGTGAATTTCCGTAATGAGATTACTTGGCAAAGGACGGAAGCTCACAATACCGCTGGAAAATATGGCAACATAGCCGACATCATCCTATTCTATACAAAGTCTGCTAGCGCGATATGGAACCGGGGATTTCATAAATACTCCCACGGTGAACAACAGTATAGTGAACAGCAAATGAAACGATTCAGAAATGTAGATGAAGATGGGCGACGGTATCGACTGGATGATTTGACTGCCCCGAGGCCTAACAGCGACTCCGGAAAATTTGAGTGGCGGGGGACAATGCCAGGGCCTTCTCGAGGGTGGGGATATAGGATTGAGCAACTAGAACAGTGGTGGCAAGAGAGGCGGATTCGAGTCAAAAGAGATGGAACTCCACGCATGGATGGATTAAAGGTCTATCTCGATGAATCGGAAGGGAAGGCCCTGCAGAATATATGGACTGACATTCCGAGAATACCTAACACTTCGTCGGAACGCCTCGGTTACCCAACCCAGAAACCCGAGGCGCTGCTGGAGCGCATCATCAGCGCCAGCAGCAATGAGGGCGATGTTGTGCTTGACCCCTTCTGCGGCTGTGGTACTGCCGTTGCCGCCGCCGAGCGGCTCAACCGTCGCTGGATTGGCATTGACATAACCCACCTCGCCATCTCACTAATCCGCCACCGGCTGCACGACACCTTTGGCAGCGATTTGCGCCCCTATGATGTCATCGGCGAGCCGGAGGACGCGGGCAGCGCCGAGGCATTGGCCCGGCAGGACCGTTATCAGTTCGAGTGGTGGGCGCTGGGCCTGGTGGATGCCCGCCCGGCTCGCGACAAACGCAAGGGCGCTGACAGCGGCATCGACGGCTATATCAACTTCTTTGACGACAACAGCGGCAAGCCCAAGCGCATCGTCGTGCAGGTGAAAAGCGGCCATGTCAACCGGGGTCAAATCGCCACGCTCAAGGGCGACATGGAGCGGGAAAAGGCGGAACTCGGGCTGTTCGTTACCCTTGAGGAACCCACCCGTCCGATGCGGCAGGAAGCCGTGGCTGCCGGGTTCTACGAACCGGAGCATTACCCGGGACAACAGTACCCACGCCTGCAAATCTTAACCATTGATGAACTATTAGCCGGCAAGCCAGCCGAATACCCACGCATGGGCCTGCAAACCACCTTCCGCCAGGCCCCCCGCCGTCGCCGTGCCGAAGGCCAGCAGTCCCCCCTCGCTTGACGTTACAAAATCCCTTCTCCCTCTCAGGGCTATCGCATATGAAATTCCAACCTCGACACTCCGGCGAATGCCGGAGTCCATATCTTGCAATATGCTTGATTTCCGCAACGATGCTACTCGCTTCGGTCACTGGATTCCGGCTTTCGCCGGAATGACGGAGGTTAAACTGCTCGCCCTGTGCACCCTCTGGGAGAGGGTTGCCCCACCCCTCTAAGGAGCCATACCGCAATGCCCGTTGATGCCATCAGCCTCCAAGTGTTTAAAAATATGTTCATCTCCGTTTCGGAGGAGATGGGAGTGGCGCTGCAGCGGACCAGCTACTCCACCAACATGAAAGAGAGACAGGACTTTTCGTGCGCGCTGTTCAACCCGCAGGCCGAGATGGTGGCGCAGGCGGCCCATCAGCCCGTGCACCTGGGAGCTATGCCGGCGTCGGTTCAGGCCGCCCTGCAAACGTTTCCGCGGGGTTTGCGTCAGGGCGATATAGTCATCCTGAACGACCCGTACCTGGGTGGTTCCCATTTGCCTGACATCACGCTGGTTGCGCCGGCTTTCATCGAGACCGACGGCGCAAAAACGCTCATTGGATACGTCAGCAACCGTGGTCACCACTCCGATGTGGGAGGGATGGCCCCCGGGTCGATGCCCCTGTCAACCGAGTTGTACCAGGAGGGATTGATCATCCCGCCGTTGAAGCTGTCTCGCGGTGGACGACTCAACCGGGAGATCATCGCCCTGATCTGTCGCAACTCGCGCACACCGGATGATCGGCGAGGCGACCTGGCCGCACAGATCGCGTCCATCCGCGTCGGCGAAAAACGCCTCACCGAGATTGCCGAACGCTACGGGCTGCCCGATACCCATGAGCACATGGATGCCCTGCTCGACTATTCTGAGCGGCTCACCCGCCGCGCCATTGCCGAAATTCCCAACGGCGCCTACCGGGTGACTGACTACATGGATGACGACGGATTGACCGAAGAACCCGTGGTTATTAAGGTGGCCGTAACCGTGGAAGATGATCGAATGACCATTGATTTCACCGGTACCGCCGATCATCGGCCCGGTTGCATCAACGCTCCGCGAGCCGTAACGGTGTCCGCCTGCCTGTACGTTGTAAGGTGTGTGGTTGGCGGCGAAGCGCCAGCCAATCAGGGCTGCCTGCGCCCGGTAGAAATCATCACCCCTCGGGGCAGCCTGGTCGATCCACTCCCCCAACGGGGCGTAGCGGGCGGCAACGTGGAAACCTCCCAGCGCATTACGGATGTGTTGCTGGCCGCCATGAGCCAGGCGCTGCCGGACCGGATACCGGCATCGTCGCAGGGCACGATGAACAACATGATCATCGGTGGCCACGACATATCTCGGGACAAACCCTACGTTTATTACGAAACGATTGGCGGCGGGATGGGAGCGCGCCCGGATAAAGATGGTATTTCCGGCATCCACACTCACATGACCAATACGATGAACACTCCCGTTGAAGCATTGGAATTCGCGTTCCCGCTGCGTCTGCGTCGCTATTCGCTGCGTCGCGGGTCTGGCGGCGACGGATTGCATCGGGGGGGAGATGGACTGGTGCGCGAGGTGGAGTTCCTCAGCCCGGCCCGAGTTACCGTGCTGTCGGAGCGGCGGCGTTTTGCTCCTCCCGGATATTACGGCGGACACCACGGCCATCAGGGGGAGAACGTACTCCTCCGGGGCGGCTACGAAGAAGTGCATCTGGCCGGCAAAGAGACCCTGGATGTGGAGGCGGGCGACATATTGAGCATCCGGACACCCGGTGGCGGTGGCTGGGGCGCGCCGGAGTAATTTTTACCGAGATGGACAGGATGCACGGGATAAACAGGATTTCGATTTGTTATCCTGTCCATCCCCTTTACCCTGTTTATCCCGGTAAGTGATTTCGTAGCTGCTGATATGTACGATGTTATAAACGCTGCCACTATTGCCGAAGTGCAAGAGCAGGTTATCGCCTGCCGGGCGTGTCCCCGTCTGGTGGATTGGCGGGAGGAAACCGCCCGTGTCAAGCGGCGGATGTATCGGGATGAAGATTATTGGGGTAAGCCGTTGGCAGCCTTCGGCGACCCACAGGCCCGTTTGCTGATAGTCGGTCTGGCGCCGGCGGCCCACGGCGGCAACCGCACCGGACGCATGTTCACCGGCGACCGCAGCGGGGATTGGCTGTTTGGGGCTCTGTACCGGGCCGGTTTTGCCAACCAACCGGAATCTACCCGCCCCGGCGATGGCCTGCAACTGCAAGACGCCCTGATTACCGCCGCCGCCCGCTGCGCTCCGCCTCAAAACAAACTCAGACCCGACGAGCTGGCCGCCTGCCGCCCGTACATAGCGCGCGAGATTGAACTTCTTGCGGATTTGCGGGTCGTCGTTGCGCTGGGTCGCATCGCTTTTGATGCTTTCCTCCGCGCCTACGCCGCCGCCGGACGCACCCCGCCGGCGCGCAAACCACCCTTCGGCCACAACGTAGCCACCCAACTCCCCGACAACGGCCCCCTCCTCATCGCCTGCTACCACCCCAGCCAGCAAAATACGCAGACGGGACGCCTCACTCAGGATATGCTGGATGCCGTATTCCAACGCGCGCGGCAGGCGTGTGGTGGGGGATGCTGTGGTGATTGCTGCATTCCCGGTATAAATAAGTTGTTCTGAACGGCTTTCTCGTTACTTCGTGCCCAGTATAAGGGCGCATATCGCGACGATGATGGAAGCGACTGCTACAAATGTTGGAGTTACCCATTGGGCATTGTCCAATAGCCATTGTCGCCATGCCGGGCGTTGTAACCTGTCCCGGTATTCTTGGCCCCTTGCGGTTATGAAATAGCGTTTTGATTCTACCTCAATCAAGTGACCTTCCGCGCTCATTGCGCGAAACAGGAGGTCAGTCTGCTCATCTTCCGGCGGGGGGCCGTATGTTTCTCCGGGAGTGCATTGTTGCAGGATGTATAGTTGTGTTTCTTTATACCTTCTGTCCTGGACTTTAATGGTGCGACGGTCTCTCGCTGGATCCGGTGGGCGAATGGTCATTGAGGCTTCCTTGCAAGTCGGCTCATGCCGCAGACAAGTTGGTAAATCTCTACTCCTTGTTAGGGTAAAGGTCTGCTCGCTTCATTACGACGCTTTCGCCTTCCGTGGCTTTGGCTTCCAACGCAAGATACACCGCTGAGGACCCTGACGGAGTGAATACGACACGGAAGCCGTGCGGTTCATCGCCCTCCGGCGGAATGTGGCGCAGGACGAAACCGCCATCGCCGATGTCGATGCCCTGGGCCAAAGCCTTCGCCTGGTCCGTCATGTACGGATAGAGTGGAACCGCTTCGGTT
Source organism: Dehalococcoidia bacterium (assembly GCA_965262485.1). Taxonomy (GTDB): domain Bacteria; phylum Chloroflexota; class Dehalococcoidia; order Lucifugimonadales; family UBA3495; genus Bin87. The sequence goes on from OZ253540.1 coordinate 213,192, forward strand.
GCCTTCACACCCTTGCTGTTGCCTTGATAAGAGGCCAGGGTTTTTGCATTTTCCGCGCTCTTGAACTCGACGAGATATTCGTGCTCGCCAGATTCGGCGTGTTGAAAAGTGAATACTGCTACCGCCCGGCCTTTTTCTATCCGGCGTCCAAGGTCGTTGCCCAGCGCGCTGGTTATGACATCGCGCATAGCGTCCGGCAGTCTGATGATTGGCATTTTGTGCCTCCCTCATGCTTCCAAAGTCTCAGTGCGCTCCCAACAATTGTACCTCAAACCACCCCTTCGCCCCCTCCCTCTCCGCTTCCGCCTCGGCGCACATCGGCGGCCCCCTGCTGATCGCCTGCTACCACCCCAGCCAGCAAAACACGCAAACCGGCCGGCTCACCCTGGATATGCTGGATGCGGTATTTCAGCGGGCGCGGGAGGCGTGTGGTGGGTAATCAGACAGGATTCGACTATCATCGTCATTCCGGACTTGATCCGGAATCCAGGGCCGTCAATATCCAAATACTTCAAGATCACCAATCGTCCCGTAGCATCGGATTCTCGTCTGGCTTGGGCCACAGTGTTTTTTCAACATGGTGTCCTATCATTCCACCCAAAACTGGGAATGATAAAAGAGTAATAATCCCCAAAGATGTCAGGACAGGTTGGTGCACAGCTAAACCCTTGATTCTTTCAAGAAAATCTTCAGAGGATATTTCACTTGACAACGTTGCGTTGGCAATAATCGTAAGGAGCATTACGGCGAATGCTAGGCCGATCACTGCTCCTATTGTTGCCCCTCGCCAGCGCAGTTGCCGTCTTCTTGCGGCAGACCTGTAACGGCGTTCGCGTGATGTCTGCCAATCGGCTTCCCATAAAGCATCGGTGTCATCGGTACGATAAGCCAATGTCCTGGCCCATTTTTTGACCAACCTAATGCCCGTAACTACCGGATCAAACAGGATAGCAGCTGCAATGGCTGCCACGAAAATCTGCCAATATAAAAATTCTTCGTTTGCTGAAAGCAGCCATATAATCAGCACTACTGCTGCCGCGACATGGCCGAAACCTTTGAGAGACTCCATGCCAAGTTGTAATGCTATCCCTCTGGTGATTTTCCTGTCGAGCCTTACCCTTCGCCTCCGTAGAGCACGACGACAGCGACGGCACGACCGAGACCAGTCCAATTCGTGAATGTCGCAACGTTCTCGGGATTGCCGATATTCCCGGGCGCGCCGGCAATCAGGGCAATCCCCTCGGTATATCATGCCATGCTCACGGCACTTGGTCCGGCTTCGGAACATATCCCGAAGTCGCGTCAGCAGTGGAGGCATTTCAGGTGCCGGTGGAGTAGATCAGCAGGAAGCACGAGTCGTGCGACGTAGCGTTATCCGCCAACTCTTACTCCAATCATCGTTCCGATGATAGCACCGAGCGGCATCCCGACGACTAGTCCTGCAATCGTTCCAGCCGAGAGAGAACCGGTGATTTCGTGACCTATGAATCCAGTCAAGACCCCCATAGCGATTGCGCAGATGGCTGTAATGAACAGTAGCGGACTCATCTTGCCTCCTAGCATTCTGCGGACTCTCCCGACAATTGTACCTCAAACCACTATTTGGCCTCTTTCCAACTCGCCTTTGCCTCGCCCCACAGCCGGCAGGCTTCTTTCTGGCGTCGGTGGACTTCGTTGGCGATGCTTTCTTGAACGTCCAACGAAGGCGTTTGAACCCTCAGATTAGCCTGCTCTCCGTTGGTTCTGGTGGGTTTGGCGTCAGCTCTTCCAACTCTCTTTGCACTCCGTATCTCGCTGTGTGCATCACAATCTGCTCTGCCGCAAACTGCGTGGCTTCGTACAGGTCAACTAGATCGGTGATTTTCTCGACGTACAGCAACCCGTTCATGGCGTTGTGATTACGCAACTCTTCCAGCGTCATCTGGTTGCGTTTGATGCCGTTGCACGTGCGATGCAGCAGGGCCAGGTTATACAGTTCGTCGTTGCCCTGGGTGCCCTGCGCGGCCCGGCGCGCCCGGATGTGATCCACTTCCAGCAGCGTTTCGTCCAGGCTGCCGTTGGGCCGGCGCGGTTCGTAGCCGCAGCCCCAGCATCGGGGGCCGAACTTGTCCATGAGCGACCGCTTGGCATCGTCTTTGGGTATGCGCCCCGACCAGCCGGACGATTGCGTGGTCTGCCTTGCGCCGCGTCGGGCCTGCCGGAGGTTGTGGTGCGGCGCCGGGTCAACGTCGTCGCGCTTGGGCAGGTCGTTGGGGCCGATGGTGTGCGACTCGGCTTGCGTCAATTGAGGTTGTTCATTCGCCAGTGCCTGGCGGGTCGTGTCGGTCATATCACTGAGCGCGATGCCGTTCAGGTAGAAACGACGTTTCAGCATCGTCCAGGCCCGATAGGCCATATCGCAGGCCACCCACCGGCGGCCTAACCGCTCCGCCGCTACCGCTGTCGTAGCGCAGCCGGCGAATATGTCCAGCACTACGTCGCCCTCATTGCTGCTGGCCTTGATGATGCGCTCGTACAATTCCAACGGCTTTTGTGTCGCGTAGCCGGTGCGCTCTTTGGCGTGCGCCCCTATGGGCGGTATGTCAGTCCACAACGCCGGCGGCACTTGCCCCGGGTTGCTTTCCAAGTAACGCTTGAGTCGGGGTATGCCATTATCTGCGGGGTGGCGAATAAGACCTGCTGCATCCAGAGCATCGAGCCGCGCTAGTGGACTGGCAATGTCTCGGTAACCCGGAATAACTGTTTCTTCAATCCAAGCGGCATAATTGCCCGTCATTGGAACTGCCCAGTGCCTACCGACCCGGTTAGGATCGTGTCCGCGCCAAGGCTGACCGGTTTCGCCATATCTCAATTCTGCGGCGGTGAGGTCTCCGAGTTGATAAAGGCCACGCTCGTCCTGGTAGCGGTAGAACTGCGCTACATAGTTGGGGTCAAGCGGAACGCGAACATCGTTGACGTTGATTCGGTCGCCGTAAAACAGGATGGTGTCACTGACGTTGCCAAAAGTGCGTGAGTCGTTGTGCGCAGAAGTCCGTTTCCAAATAATCTCGGCTTTGAAGTTCTCCGCTCCAAACACTCCATCCATCAGCATACGCAGGTAGCTGTTGGCATGGCTGTCGCAGTGCAGGTAGATGCTGCCGGTTGGCTTGAGCGCCCGGCGGCATTCAATCAGTCTTACCGCCATAAAAGAGATGTAGGCGGCTTCGTTTTCTGACGCGCACGCTTCCACCGCCTGGATTACGGCGTGGACGGACGGGTAATCGTCCTCAATCATCATCTTCCAGGCCGGATGAACGTCCTCGTCCCAGCTCCAGATGTCATGGACGCGGGTTTCTCCCTGCCCTTCGTTGTGTTGAGCGCCATGAGCCTGGGCCAGGGCAATTTCCTCAGCGTATTCGGCGTCGCTGATGGGCGGCCTTGGGTTGCCGGTAAAGGTCTCGTTGGCCGCAAATGGCGGGTCAATGGCAATCAGGTCAATGCACTCATTGTTCAGGCTGCGCAGAAACGGCAGGTTGTCCATGATTGCCAGCGTGCGGTTGCCAACGTTCAGCTCGCCCATTTCGGTTTGCTCCGGAGTTATGGTTTCGTTCGTGTAGCCGCCATTCTATCATTGCGCCTCTCCGCAACTGATGCCCAACGTGTCACCGTGCTAGAATGCACGCAACTTTTAGGAGTCATTATTCCCTATGAAGTATGACGTGATAGTGGTTGGCGGCGGCGCAACCGGCTGTGTGCTGGCCTCCCGACTTTCGGAAGATCCATCCCGTTCGGTTTTGTTGCTGGAGGCGGGTCCTGATTACCCCGATCCGGCCCTGCTCCCCGATGAACTGCGGTACGGTTACACCCGCGACGCCGAAAGGCAGGACGGGCCGCATAACTGGTCGCTGCGGGGAATCATCAACGCAGAACAGGGGGAAATACACGTTGCCCAGGGTAAGGTCATCGGCGGGGGCAGCTCGATCAACGGGCAGGTGATGCTGCGGGGCTTGCCCGAAGACTTTGCGATGTGGGCTTCGTTGGGCAATGACCGCTGGTCGTACACCGATGTGCTGCCGTACTACCGAAAATTTGAAACCGATCAGGACATCCACGACGATTTTCACGGCACGGACGGCCCCATCCCCCTGACCCGCCGGCACAACGAACCCTGGCCGCCGATCCAAAAAGCGTTTTATGAATCCTGTCGCGCTGCCGGGTACGGCGATTGCGCTGACCTGAACGGGCCGGAGCCGGGCGGTGTAGGCCCCATTCCGATGAACAACCCCGGCGGCGTCCGGATGTCCACCGCCCTCACTCATCTTAACCCGGGGCGACACCGCCTGAACCTGACGGTGCGCGGCGGCGTCGTGGCCCGACGCATTCTGTTTAGCGGCCAGCGGGCGGTTGGAGTGGAGGCCGAGAGTGGCGGGCAGGTGTTCAACATCGAGGCGGAACGTATTGTGCTCAGCTCCGGCGGCATCAAGTCGCCGCACCTCCTGATGCTCTCGGGAATAGGCCCGGCGGAATCGCTACGGGAGTATGGCATCAACGTTCTCATCGACCAGCCGGCGGTGGGCCGGAATTTGTGGAACCACCCCATCGCCAGCGTGAGCCTGCGGGCGCGGGACGGCGTGGCGCTGGCCGCCGATAACCTGGGCGTGCGGATGGGGTTGCGCTACACCGCCACGGGTTCGGACACTCCCAACGACCTGCTCATCTCGACCAATTCGATCTATTCGCCATTGTCGGGAGAAGTGATCCCGGAAAGAGGCATCCGGTTGTCGTGCGCCCTGGAGCTGCCGGCGGGTAGCGGCGAGGTAGAGCTACAGTCCGCCGACCCGCACCAACAGCCGCGCTTCAACTACCGGTACATGGAGAACGACTGGGACCGGCAGCGGCTGCGTGAAGCGGTGCGAATTTGCCGACAGTTATCGGATTCTGCGCCATACGCCGAAGTGCTGGAAGCGTGGGTATCGCCCACCGAACCGGAACTGGCCGACGACGATCTGCTGGACAGCTGGCTCCGCCGCACCGTTACCTCAGCGCGACACATGTCGGGAACCTGCAAGATGGGTCCTGACGGCGACCCTGCCGCCGTGGTTGATCAGCGCCTGAAGGTATGCGGCGTGGACGGCCTGTGGGTCGCCGATGCCAGCATCCTGCCGAGGGTGCCCCGCGCCAACACCCACGCCACGGTGATTATGGTAGGTGAGCGACTGGCCGCGGAATGGGACTAACGGGCGAAAGCTGGATCGTTGACCGATCCCCCGACCCCCCCTTGGGAATATCGGCAGTAATAGCGGCCTCAATTCCATGAGAAAATCGTGAAACTTCAGTCCCTGCCTCCTGTCATTGCGACCCCGTACTTGATACGGGGGCGGCAATCTCGTCGCTGAAACCGCCGCTGTGGCTGCAACGGGATTGCCAACCCCCGCATCGAGTACGGGGTCGCAATGACAAAGTGGGTACGCATGAGGCGGGTGGCCGACTGGGTAAAATCGGGGCATTAGCGCCGATAGCCCAAAGCATCAGGCATCAGGACAGGTGCCACCATCTGCGCCGGAATGGACGGCCAACGTGGTCAAAAGGCCGGCAAATCTCGCCCAGCTGCGCCATTGCGCCCCGGTTCGCCCCGATTTAGAATGACGCAACACGGGTTAGCGGCGGAGGATAATGATGTTTGACCTGATGATTACCGGAGGCACGGTGGTTCTGCCCAACGAGGCAGCGTTGGTGGACATAGGTATTCAGGATGGCCGCATCGCTGCCATCGCGGCGCCCGGCACCCTGACCGATGACGCGGCGCGCACGCTGGACGCGTCCGGGCGCATCGTTACGCCCGGCGGCATCGAACCACACATCCACGCGGCGGCCAACGTGCAGGCGGGCGCCCATCAGCTCGTGGCCGGCGTTCCCAACGCCGGGCCGCTGGAACATTCTCTGGGAGCCATTTGGGGAGGAACCACTACCGTGGTGGATTTCGCGCCGGCGCCCAGGGAAGGGGACCTGGTCGGCGGCGTTCACGATTTTCTCGGTGTTTGGAATGACAACGCTTACACCGACTATTCGGCCCACATCATATATTCCAGCCGCAACTCCCCGGACAGCATCGCTCGCGTTGGTGAGCTGATTGAGAACGATTTTCCCAGTGTCAAAATTTTCACCACCAACATTCGCCCTCCTACAGACCCACCACTGACGCTGACTCCGGTCGCCCGCATCGATTCGGGCCGGTTGTCAGACCTGGCGGGTCAGTTGGCCCGGCACGATGGCGTCCTGGCGGTACACGCCGAGGACGACGAAATCGTGATGTACAACTACCTGCTGGCTCAACAGAGAGGCATTTGGGACTGGTACAACGTGCACCTGATTCACTCCAAAGAGGTGGAGGACCTGGCGTTTCGCGACGCCATCCGCATTGCAGAGCAAAACGGCGCTGGTATGTACTTCGTACACGTGACCGGCAGCGACGGGGTCAACGCCGTGGCCGAGGCCCGGAGCCGTGGCTTGCCGGTGTATGGTGAGGTGCTGACGCTGGCCCTGTCGTTCAATTGCTGGCAGTATCGGGAACCCGACGGGATGAAGTACCACACCTACCCATCGCTGAAGTATCCCGAAGATGGCAGTGATCTGTGGGCCGGTTTGTTGGGGCACAACCTGACATTCACCGGCACCGACAGCAGCTTCACGACCTATCTGGACAAAACGGCCGGGCGCAACGTCCAGGACGTGCGCGGCGGCAACATCGGTATCGAAATCCGCATGGGAGTAAACTATTCCGAGGCCGTGGTAAAGCGCGGCATGCCCCTTACCCAGTTCGCCAACATCACGTCCACCAATGCGGCCCGCCTGTTGGGGATGTACCCTCGAAAGGGGGTTATCGCGCCGGGCAGCGACGCCGACCTGGCCATCATTGATCCCACGTTCCACAAGCAGTTGACCATGGATGATCTGCATATCCGCGACTACAGCCCGTGGGAAGGTTGGGACGTTCGCGGGTGGCCAACCACCGTCATATTGAGGGGCAAGGTGATGGTGGACAACGGCGAATTGCTGGGCGCTCCAACTGACGGCCAACTGGTTCGGCGGCGCATTGATCCGGCGGTATTGCGGCGCCCGGCATTCTAACCGTCAGTTTTTGGGAGACGACCTGAATTCCACAACAACGCGTCGGATGGGGTGGTGGCGTGGAGCGGCATTGTCGGTGTTGGCTCTGCTGGTTGTGGTTGGATGCAGCGGAGGTGAAACATCGGTTGCGACGCCGGTCACGACAGGCGTTGCGCCGACGCAGTCAGCGGTGGCAACTACCTCGCCCGCTGGTGTAGTCGGTGAGACGCGAACCATAATCCCGGCGCAGACACCGGATTTGTCCCCCACCGCGACCGCTGTATCTGCGACGCCAACTCAGCCGGCGGGGAACGTGGTGATCATTGACGACGTAACGGCGAACGAGGCGCGGGAAAGGTTTGAACGAGTATTGCGGGCATCGTGGGCCACTGACTTTACCCGCAGCGTCATCTCTTTCGACGAGATAATGACGGGCGGGCCAGCCAAAGACGGCATCCCCGCAATCGACCAACCCCGTTTCGAGTCCACGGCGGAGGCTGACGTGTGGCTGGACGACCTGGAACCGGTGCAGGTGGTGGATATCGGCGGGGATTCCCGGGCGTATCCGGTGCAAATTATGGTTTGGCACGAACTTGTGAATGATGTGGTGGGCGGCGAACCGGTCGTGGTTACGTTTTGACCGCTTTGCAATACCGCCTTCGTGTTCAGGCGGACGGTGGACGGGCAGGCGCTGGACTTCGGTACCACGGGGGCGTTGCGCAACAGTAATCTCCTGATGTACGACCGCCAGACCGAATCGTGGTGGCAGGAGTTTGGCGGCCAGGGAGTAGTTGGACAATACGCCGGGCGACGCCTGGAGCAACTGTACTTATCCATTGTTTCGTGGCGGGACTTCAAACAGGCTTTCCCCGATGGAAAGGTGCTGTCCCGCCCCGATTCCGGACGCCCGTATGGCAATAATCCCTACCGCGGGTACGACCGGCCCGGATCAAGTCCATTCCTGTTCAGCGGCGCCGAGGATCCCAGGCTGCCGGCGGTGGAACGGGTAGTGGCAATTGAACTCGACGACGCAGCCTGGGCCGTATCGTTCACGATACTGATGGATGAAAAGGTCGTGGCAGGGTCGTTGGAAGACCATGACTTTGTTGTGTTCTGGCAGCCGGGCACGGCGTCTGCCCTTGATTCGGGTACGATAGCCAGCGGTCGGGATGTGGGTACAGCGGGGATATTTGCGCCGGTGAGTCAAGACGGCGTTGCATTGACCTTTGCCATCGATGCCGACGGCTTCATCGCAGACGATCAGACCGGCAGCCGGTGGAATATATTTGGCCGCGCCGTGAGTGGCCCGTTAGCCGGCACAGCGTTGGAACCGGTGCCGGGCCGCATCGGGCAATTATGGTTTTCCTGGGCTGTGTACCGGCCTGATACGGTGGTTTATCCGGGAGCCGGATAACATCGGCGCCCAAATCGTGGGAGCCACACGCATCAGAGGCGACTCTGGGCCGCCTCTGATGTTTTGAAGGCTGGCGGGACTCGGTGAATTAACCGCGGAAAATGCATCGTACGCGGCGAACGTCAGCAAGGCGCGTTTCGGCCAGCAGCCTGGCGGCGCTTGCGGTGGATATCTCTTTGGCGCGGGCGGTCTTCAACACCGCTGACATCTGCTCGTAGATGCGTTCGGTTTGTTGACGGGCTCGGTCCGGGTTGTACGGCTGTCCGATCTCGGTTGACACATTGATAACGCCACCCGCATTGATCAGGAAATCGGGAGCGTAAGTAATACCACGTCGCTGCAGTTCGTCCCCGTCTGCCTCCGTTGCCAGTTGATTATTAGCCCCACCCGCAACTATCCGACAGTTTAGACGCTGGATCGAATCCTGGTTGATAACGCCGCCCAAAGCGCACGGGGCAAAGATGTCGCATGGCGTGTCAAAGATTTCTTCGGCGTCCACGACCTGAATCCCCATGCTCTTTGCCCGGCCCAACGCATCTTCACTGATGTCGGTGGCTATGACTCGCGCATCTTCGTCCAGCAAATGTTTTGCCGTGTTGGATGCAACTTTTCCGAATCCCTGCATCGCGATGGTGCGGCCACGCAGCGAGTCGCTGCCCCACGCATCACCGGCGCATGCCTTCATGCCCATGTAGATGCCCAGGCCGGTCATGATAGACGTGTCGCCGCTGCCGCCCAGAGTCACGTCCAACCCCACCACGTGCCTGGTTTCCTGTCGGATTGACTCCAGGTCGCGTCCGTTGGTTCCCACGTCGGTGGTGGTCAGGTATCTGCCGCCCAGGGTATCTACAAAGCGTCCCCATGATCGCAACAGGGATTCAGACTTTAGAGTGCGGGGATCGCCGATTATCACGCCTTTTCCGCCGCCGAGGTTCAACCCTGCCGCCGCGGATTTATAGGTCATGGCCTGGGACAGACGCAATACGTCGGCCAGCGCATCGGCCTCGCTGGCGTAGGGCCACATCCGGGTGCCTCCACATGCGGGCCCCAGCGTCGTATCGTGAATGGCGATAATCCCCCGTAGTCCAGTGTTCGGGTCGTTGTACATTGCAACCTGTTCATGTCCGAATCGCGCCATGGTATCAAGAATTTCCATTTCCGATCTCTCTCCTTTCATAACCACATGAAATTTTCGATCACGGTGCTGCAGGTGATTTGCCGCCAGGGGGCGGGAACGCGCCACGTGCCCATGGGTTAATTATACGGCATCAACAGGAGCAGACCTTGGGGTTTATCCGCAAAAACGCACCTGCCTCGATTGCGCCGGAGCTGATGCGTTGGTGCCCGCGTGGGCCATCGGTCTCAACCGACAGGTTTGGGGTATAATCGCCGGAGTTTCCGCCCACGCCAAGCAGGAGTAAAGAGCAATGCCCCCCAAACAGTATGAAAACTCGCCTGGCCTGATAATTGAAGCGACCAAACGGTACCACGCGATTATCAAGACCGACCAAGGCGACATGACGGTAGAGTTGTTGTCGGAAGTCGCACCGCTAACCGTTAACAATTTTGTGTTCCTGGCCCGCGACGGATTTTACGAGAATAACCAGTTTCACCGTGTCATCAACGGTTTTATGATTCAGGGCGGTTGCCCGAAAGGCGATGGCACCGGTGGCCCGGGCTATCGATTCAGGGATGAAGCGGTGACGCGCCCGTATGTGCGGGGAACCCTGGCCATGGCCAACGCCGGCCCCAACACCAACGGGAGCCAATGGTTCCTGGTTCACGGCGCAGATGCTGGGCTTCCTCCGAACTACACCATTTTTGGCGCTTTGACCGAAGGCGACGACGTGCTTGAGTCGCTGGCTACCTCACCGGTACGCGCCAGTCGAGGCGGGGAGAACTCTCAACCCACCGAGCGCCTGGCTATCCAAAACATAGAGATTACCGAAACCGACCTGGGCTAAAGCGTTTCGCAAGTCGCTGGCGATCGGCCGCGGGGGAACGAGCCACCGCGGCCGATTTTTATTGCGTGAGCCTTTAATCGTCGTCTGCTACCACGGGCGCCGGACTGGGTTGGGGCGAGGCTGCTGCCGGCGCCGTTGGGATTTGGGGCCGGCGGGCGAACAGGAAACACACGCCGCCCAGGAAATTAAAGCCGGCCAGCACCAGGAATGCCACGGTGTAGGATTGCTGCCAATCGTACATATACCCGGCGAAGGGACCGGCTCCGAGCAGCAAGATGTTCATCGGGATTGTGCTGATACCCAGAATCTTGCCGAAGTTGCCTCGTCCAAAGTATTCGCCGCGTATGGAGGTGGTAAGTGGGTTGCGACCGCCGAACCCGAGTCCGAATACTACGGCAAAGGCATAAAACATCCATAACTGGGTGCTGAAGGTGAGCATTACCACTGCGGCTGCCTGAATGGTGGTGAAGATGAACAGGCAAAGCCGCTTGGAGTAACGGTCTCCCACGTATCCGCCGATCAACTGCGCCCACATTGCTACAAACGTATAGGTGGTTACTACGCGACCCACCTGATTCTCGAAGTCGGCGTCTTTGAGGAACAGGCCCAGGTGAGTGAAGATTGCCAGAATTATCATGCTGGTCAGGCCGTGTCCAACCGCTATCAGCCAGAATGCGGGTGTACGAATGGCCTGTTGGGCGGTGAGTCCCTGGGACGCAGGTGTCCTCTGACCGCCTGCCGTGCCTCGGGAGGATGGCCGGGCGTCATCTTCGGGTTCCAACCCCATATCTTCGGGTCGGTTCCTGATGACGAACGATAGCGGTAAGGCAGCGCCAAAAACCACGATGGCCAACGTAAGGGCGGTGCCCTGCCAACCGATGTCGCTGTGGATTCCGAAGTCCATCAACGGGATGATGATTAACGCTCCGCCGCGGCTAATCCAGTTGGCCCACCCCATCGCAGACGCCATGCGGCGTGAGAACCAGTTGTTGATGGTAGTCATCATGGGGACCCAGCTGCCCATCCCCTGGCCCAGGGCCATAATCATGTAGGCCGCGTAAAACATGTACAGAGGGCCCACCGGCCAAAATCCGGCATCAATCTTCCAAAATACCAGGAAACCCAATCCCAGTATGATGAAACCGGACAACACCATCTTTCTCGCGCCGAGTTTGTCGGTCAGGAAGCCCTCAACGGGGCCCATCAATCCACCCTCAACCCGGGTGAGCGACAAGGCGAGAGACAGCGCTCCACGCTTCCAGCCGAAGTGATTTTCCAACGCCACTGACCACAACGTCATCGCATGGAACAAGGGCACCGTGGCCACGGTCATTACAAACCCGGTGGCAATAACGATGTACCAGCCGTAGTAAAAACGCGGCAGTCGTCGGGAAGTTCGGGAGGGTGGAGATCTGGGAGGTTGCGAAGTCATGGGCTCGACATTGAAAATAACAGGCGAGTTAGCGCGGGATGTAGTATCTTACGCTTTTCGTCGTTATTTGCACAAGTTATAATGTGTGATTGCGAGTATCATTGCCCACGGTTCAGTGCATTGCCGTTGGTGTCAATTCGCGGCATTAGTTCCCCGGTGCGTCACCACATTACTGACATCGCGCATGGCAGGTGCTATAATCGCCGGCACGCCCGTTGCCAATCAGGAGACTAAAACTTGCGTCATTACGAACTGGTAGCCATTCTCAGCCCCATGCTCAATCAGGATGAAGCTACATCCGCCTGGGCCGATATAAAATCGTTTATTGGGAACCGGGATGGCGAGATTACCGCCGAACAAATCTGGGGAACCAGGCGCCTTGCCTACCCAATCCGAAAGGGGAGTTTCAACTTCCTGGAAGGATCATATTACCTGAGTTCATTTGCAGTAGAGAGCGCGTTCAATAAAGAGTTGGAAACTTATTTGCGTCTGGATGAACGAGTATTGCGTTCGTTGGTAATCCGATGCGATGGGCCGCTGGAAGATCGACCGGCGCCCGGTCCACTGACGGCTCCGTCCCGCTACATCCCGCCGGGCCGGGGACGCAGACCTGATGGCGGTGGCCCAATTCCCGAAGCGCCGGGAGGCTCGCCCGACCGAAGACCTGAACCGGCGTTCGCTCCTCCTGTTGCCGCCTCACCGGCGGTCGCCGGACCGCCGGCCGCTCCCGATGCGCCGGCCCCGCTGACCGCCGAACCGCCGGCCGCTCCCGATGCGCCGGCCTCGCCGACCGCCGAAGTACCGGCCGCTCCCGATGCGCCGGCCCCGCCGACCGCCGAAGCGCCGGCCCCGCCGACCGCCGAAGTGCCGGCCGCTTCCGATGCGTCGGCCCCTCTGACCGCCGAAGTGCCGGCCGCTCCTGATGCGCCGGCCCCGCCGACCGCCGAACCCACGGCAGATGTCGGCGCCGAGCCGACGGCCACAGTAACATCCGAACCGGCTCCGGTGGTTGACGTTGAGCCAGCGCCCGCTCCTCAACCGGAGGCGGCTGTCGAAACGCCTCCGGATGCGGTGGCAGATGCTGCGGAACCGCCGGCCTCTGAACCGGCGGCCGAATCCGATACCGACGCCCAGGCGTAGATTAGATAGTGAACAAAATCATTATCATCGGCAATCTGGGTCGCGACCCGGAGATGCGATACTCTCCCTCCGGCAACCCGATGACGTCGTTCAGCATCGCCAGCAATCGGCGTTACACCACGGCCGCCGGGGAGCAGCGCGAGGAAACAGAGTGGTTCAATTGCACCGCATTCGGGCGATTGGCCGATGTTTGCAATCAATACCTCACACGCGGCCAGCAAGTGTACGTAGAGGGACGCCTCAAGTCTCGACAATACGACCGTCGGGACGGCACGCCAGGATTCTCGCTGGATGTTTCCATCACCGAGATGCAAATGCTGGGACGCCGTGAGGACCAGCCCGATGGGGCGTCTGGCGGAACACGCGGCCGATACGATGATCAACGCTCCGGGGATACGGGTTACGCCGGTTCAGTAGGAGCCGGTGAACCCATGACGGACATCGACGATTTGCCGTTCTAACTCACGTTGACGCCGTCGTATTGGCGGCGCCCGGCCACAATTCCGGAGGACAACACAGGTATGACTACTCCCACACCTTCCACTCCCCCAGCATCCGGAACTCCACCATTTGCCCCAGCGCCAACCGGCGCGCCGGCAAATGGTGGCGCCCCAGCCCGACGGCCCGCTGGACCAGCCGGCGGTCCGGGATCATTTCGACCGTCCGGCGGCCCCGGTGGGCGCCCGCCCGGGCGCGGCGGTCCGCGAACCGGCGGCCGGAGCGGCGGCCGGCGATTTGGACCCCGTCGCCGCGTGTGCGCGTTCACCGTGGAAGGCGTCAAACCCAATTACAAAGACGTCGACAGACTGCGCCGTTATATCTCTGAGCAAGGGAAAATCGAGCCTACGCGCAAGACTGGCACCTCGGCCAAGAATCAACGTTTGCTGGCTGTTGCAATCAAACGCGCGCGATTTTTGGCCCTCTTGCCGTATGCACCCGAGCACAGCGTTAACACGGGTATGCGTTCCGGTCGCTAGCCGGTTGGCGTGAAAATGCTGAACCTGCCGTTGCCCTGGAAACGCGGCGCCGACGCCGGTGATGAAGAACCGCCACCACCCGGAGGCCCGCGACCGGTACGCCGACGCGGAGGTCGTAACCGCCGTGTGGGAGAACGCGCCGGCGATACGGTCGCAATTGCCAGAACCCGTCGGTTGCTTGAAACCCGACGTCAGAGGATCGCGCTTGTAGTTGGAGCCGTGCTCCTGCTGGCGATTGTCGGAGTGGTCTCGGCTGGAATTTACCAGGAATTCATTCGTCCGCCGCGCGTGATGGCGGGTGAAATACGCGGTGTTCGCTTCACGATGGGCGACCTGGTGGAGCGCATCCGTGTTTTGCAAGGCATCAACCGTTATCAGGGTGGACAGGTGGACCTCAGCCGTGACCCGTTTGATCAGTTAACGAAACTGCTCCACGCCGAGATCCTGCGGCAGGCGGCGCCCGGGTTGCAAATAAATGTTACCGACGATGATATCGATCAAGTCATCCGATCGCGTTTCAGGCCGGAACCGGATCCCGGACAGGAAGTTGATGACGAGCAACTGGACCGCGAGTACGAGAATAGCTACGTGGGGTTCCTGACCCAGGTTAACCTTTCCGATGCGGCATACCGTCGCATCGTAGAAGAACAGTTGCAGGAAAGCGGGTTGTTTCAGGTGATGTTGGCAAGCCTTCCCGAAGCTGCGCCGCATGTGGAAGCCCAGGCGATCGGGCTGGGCGCAAATTCCGCCGCGGACCCGGTGGCGGTGCGCGAGCGATTGCAGCTGGGCGAAGATTTCGCCTCAGTGTCTCGAGAGATCAGCGGTTCGGACGGCTACATTGGGTGGGTGCCCGAAGGCGCTATCACCGAATTCAATCGCCATCTATTCGGCGAAGACGGAGAACCGCCTCTGCTGGGACCGGGTGATATATCGAGTTCCATCTTTGTGCAAGACAACATCGTGTTGCTGCAAGCCATCGGAGGGCCGGAAAGCCGGGAAATCGAGCCGGCGATGCAGTTTCAGTTAGCGGCAGCCAGGGTAGAGAAATGGAAAGATGATCAATTGGCCCAAGGCGCCGACGATGGATGGGTGAAAATCAACTTCAGAAGCAGTCTTTACGAATGGGTTACTCAGCAGGTGCGCCTCACCCGACCGCGTGTAACCCCGGTTCCGCAGCAATAGGCAGGATGGGGTAGCAGGCGAGGCTAATGGTTGGCACCACCCGAGAAATCAATATCGGATTGATGGGATTGGGAACCGTTGGCGGCGGCGTTGCCCTGGCCCTGACTGACCACGCGAACAGCATCCAGCGCAAAACGGGATTCTCCGTCAACCTGCGCCACGTGTTGGTTAGGGATTCCGAAAAAACCCGCAACCCGGCGCCGCCGGAAGGGGTTCTAACCACGAACCCAGAGGACATACTGGCGGATCCGCAGGTTCAGATAGTGGTGGAAACCATGGGCGGGGATCATCCGGCCGGGGAGTATCTCCAGCGAGCTCTGGATGCGGGCAAACACGTGGTTACCGCCAATAAAGAGGTCATGTCCCGGCGCGGCCCCGACCTGATGGCGCTGGCGCAAAAGAAGCGGGTGAACCTGCTCTTCGAGGCTTCCGCCGGCGGTGGCATACCCATCGTCGGCTGCTTAATGTCGCAACTGCTGGCCAACGATATTCGCTCAATTCGTTCCATAATTAACGGCACTACGAACTATATTCTGACGCAAATGGCCTGGCACCAGGCGTCGTTCGCCGATGCCCTGGCCGAGGCGCAAACCCGTGGTTACGCCGAGGCCGATCCAACCAACGACATAGAGGGTATCGACGCGGCTTATAAACTGTCGGTTCTGGGCAGCCTGGCTTTCCACCGTCGCATTCCCCACCACGCAATTCACACCGAGGGCATAAGTCAGCTGGGCCCTGAAGACTTCCGTTACGCCTCCGAATTGGGATACGCCATCAAATCCCTGGCGATCGCGGTAGTTCAATCCAACGGGTTGGTGCAGGCGCGAGTGCATCCCGCTTTGGTGCCCGAAAATCACCTGCTGGCCAAGGTTGACGGAGTGTATAATGCCGTTGAGGTCACGGGCGACTTGTGCGGTCAAATCATCCTGCATGGGCAGGGCGCGGGACGGGAAGCGACTACCAGTGCGGTGATGGGCGATATTCTTAGTATCGTTCGCACCATGGGTAGCGCCAATGTTCCACCACCGTTACCGGCGTTGGATGTAAATGGCGACGATACCGACGGCGCCGTATGCCCTATAGATGAGTTGTCCAGCGCTTACTATATCCGTTTGACCTGCGCCGACCAGGCTGGCGTGTTGGCGCAAGTAGCCCAAATCCTCGGAGATGGCAACATCTCGATCGCTACGGTGATTCAAAAAGATACTGATCCTGGCAGCGGAACGGCTCAGTTGGTTATTACCACCTATCCCGCGCGGGAAGCAGACGTCCAGTTTGCGTTGGCAGCGGTCGCCAGACTCGGCGTGGTGATAGGGGTGAATAACCTCATCCGGATCGAGGAATGAATCCGTCGGTTAGTCCGCTGTCGCCGGCAATTCAGCGAGTCACTACACTAGATTAGGGGTCTGATGGGCATTGGGGTGTTAGAAAGATATCGGGATTTGCTGCCCGTGAACGAGGAGACACCGTTGTTCTCCATGGGCGAAGGCGACACGCCGCTGGTGCGCTCCAGACGGCTGGGGCCCGAATTGGGTTGCGCCGACCTGTTTTTCAAGCTGGAGGGTTGTAATCCCACCGGTTCGTTCAAGGATCGCGGCATGGTTGTTGCCATCGCCAAAGCAATGGAAGCAAACAGCGTGGGCGTAATGTGCGCGTCCACCGGTAACACGAGCGCTTCTGCCGCCGCCTATTGCGCTTATTGTGGATTGACAGCCTGGGTGCTGATCCCCAAAGGTGAAGTTGCGTTGGGCAAGTTGGCTCAGGCCATGGCCTATGGAGCGCGCATATTGCTCGTCGACGGCAATTTTGATGCCGCATTCGCGCTGGTGCGCGAATTTACAGCCAACAATCCCATTACGCTGGTCAACTCGGTTAACCCCAACCGGATCGAGGGTCAGAAAACTGCCGCCTTCGAGATTTCGGACGATCTTGGTGATGCTCCCGATTATCTTTTCATACCGGTGGGGAATGCTGGCAATATTACGGCTTACTGGAGAGGGTTCGTTGAATATCACCAGTTGGGGCGTACGGAAACTCTGCCCCGAATGATGGGCTTTCAGGCCGAAGGCGCAGCGCCCATCGTGCGAGGCGCGCCGGTGGCGAACCCGCAAACCATCGCCTCCGCTATCCGCATCGGCAACCCGGCGAGTTGGAAACCGGCTGAACGGGCCCGCGACCAGTCCGGCGGTGTTATCGATGCCGTTAGCGACGATGAGATATTGGAAGCTTACCGGTTGCTGGCTTCACGCGAGGGGATCTTCGGGGAACCGGCTTCCGCGGCCTCGGTGGCCGGCCTGATTAAGATGCACCGGAACGGATTGGATCTGCGGGGGAAACGGGCCGTATGCATCATCACCGGATCCGGTTTGAAAGACCCGGATATGGCCGTAAGCAGCACCCAGGCTGATACGGTGGAAGTTAAGCCCAATCTGGAGGCGATTGAATCCGTAATATTGGAATCTCTGACGCCCGCCGCCCGCAATGACTGGCCAGGCGGGTGATACTTGGCGGGAAGGCAAGGCACGCTATATATGACCAGCGCCCCCAGAATCAACCGGGCCGCAGTAGCAATGGCGGTTGGCACAGTGTTGAAATACATCGACGAGGATAGCGGACGCGAAGGTCTGTGGAACACTCCGGACCGGGTTGCCGAGATGTATGGAGAGCTATTCGCCGGCGTGGGCAGGGACCCGGCGGACGAAATCGATGCCGTGTTTTCTGATGACGTAACCCAAGATCCGGTGATGGTGCGCGATATCCCTTTCTTCTCCATGTGCGAGCATCATCTCCTGCCGTTCTTTGGGCACGCCCACCTGGTTTATGTGCCCAACCGTCACATAGCAGGCATTAGCAAGATCGCCCGTGCGCTGGATACGGCTTCACGGAGGCTTCAGGTACAGGAACGCCTCACCGCACAACTGGCCGATGCAGTTTTATCCCGGGTGGAACCATTGGCGGTGGCCTGCCGACTGGAAGCAGAACACCTGTGCATGTCAATGCGCGGCGTACACAAACCCGGACACCGCGTGGTTACCACGGCGGTCCGTCTGGCGACAAACTCGACCGCCAACGGAAGCGGTTCCGCAGTTGCGCCGCGCGACCTGCTGGATATGTTGGGACACTGAAGGACTTAACCGAGGAACTTGATGCCCGAATCTCAGGAGCTCACGCCGATTACTTCCTTCGAACAAGTCCGGCAGAAGTGGAAGGAACTATTAACCCACTCGACGGTTAATAACCTGTATATCACTCCGGTTTGGCAGGAATTGTGGTGGGATGCCTTCCACGATGGATGCAGCCTGGCCGGGTTCTACACGTCTGATCCTGCCGGGGAGGTTACGGCGATTGCGTCCCTCTCCCGGTGTGGCAACAATTACACGTTGCTGGGAAACAGCGATACCTTCGACTACAACGATTTCGTGATCGCCGAAGGCGCCGAAAACAATTTTTACCACACGCTGCTGGATGCCATCAGCGTCAACGGAGATCATCGACTCGAACTGTATTCCATTGGCGAGGATTCCCCCACGTTGACGATGCTCCCCGACCTGGCCCGCGAAAGCGGATTTGTTGTAGAGATAGAAGAGGAAGACGTGGCGCCGCGCCTGGCGCTCACCGGCAGTTGGGATGAATACCTGGCGGGGCTGAGCAAGAAAGACCGCCACGAACTGCGCCGCAAGCTGCGTCGTTTGGAAGGCCACGAAAACTGGCGCTGGTATTGTGTGTCGGACGCGGATGAAGCCTCCCGTCGTATGGGCGACTTTCTGGACCTGATGCGTCGAAGCGACGCAGCCAAGGCGGAATTTCTGACTGCCGAACGCGAGGCTTTCTTTCGTCGGATGGTAGCCGGAACGGCGCGAGAGGGGGTACTGCAGCTCTTCTTCATGGAAATGGACGATAAGGTTGTGGCGGCCTCGCTGTGCCTGGATTACGACGGCGTTCGCATGTTGTACAACAGTGGCCATGACCCGGAGTACCGGTACTATAGCGTGGGCTTGTTGCTGCACTCGCTCTGCTTACGAGACGCCCTGGAGAAGGGGTATCGTTACTTCGATTTCCTCAGGGGCAATGAGCCTTATAAATACCGCCTGGGAGGAGTCGATCATCATCTCTACCGCATTACGTTAGAACGCGGTCAAGCAGCGGCCACCGGGGTCGTGCAGCGTTGACCAACGCCTCTTCGAATCGGGTTGCTCTACTCTCCTATCACGCTTGCCCGCTGGCGGCTCCGGGCCAGGGTAAATCTGGCGGCATGAACGTGTACGTTCGTGAATTGGCCCGTGCGATGGCTGGATGCGGCGCTACAGTTGACATATTCACTCGCGAACACGATGAATCCGGCGCGGATGGACCGCAGATCGCCGTCGGCGTCAACGTGGTTCACATACGGGCCGGTGACCCCGATGCCCCCCTGGAACATCAACATAATTATCTGGACGACTTCGTCGCTGGTATGCATGAATATCGTCTCGGGGAGTGCGCCGATTACCTCGCCGTGCATTCCAATTATTGGCTAAGTGGATCTGCCGGGGTTAAATTCGCGGCGGATATCAATCGACCCCACGTGGTTACATTTCATACGCTGGCTCAGATCAAGATGCAGTCGCGCTCCGGGGAGGCTGAAATTCCCGAACGCCAGCGAGCAGAAACGGAAATAATCGGCGCCGCCGACTGCATCATTGCCTACAGCGCCCACGAGCGCGACGCTATGGTGCGGTTGTATGGTGCCGATGCCAGGCGAATCGAATTAATCCCTTGCGGCGTGGATCTATCCCGTTTTCGGCCTCTGGGACGCGCCCGCGCCAATCGTGAGCTCGGACTAAATGGCAATAAGATTCTCCTGTACGTGGGCCGCATCGAGGCGCTCAAGGGAGTGGACCTGCTAATCCACACCGCCGCCCAATTGGAATCGGATGAAACCGTGCGGGTTTTGGTGGTGGGCTCCGATGCGGATGGAGGCCGGGAAATCGCCCGTTTGCAGCGGATGGCCGATGATCTGAATGTGGGCGCCCGTGTCGAGTTCGTGGGCCGGGTGCCCCAGGAGCAATTGGCCTGGTATTATTCGGCGGCCGACGTGTGCGTGGTGCCGTCGTTCTACGAGAGTTTCGGGTTGGCCGCTCTGGAAAGCATGGCTTGTGGCACTCCCGTAGTGGCGTCGCGGGTTGGCGGCTTGCCGACCATCATTCAGCATGGCCGCACCGGCTACCTGAAATCGTGGCGGTGCCCGGAGTCCTTCGCAAACTCCCTGGAGATGATAATGGCCAACCGGAGCCTGCGGGATAGCATGGGGCGGGCCGCGAGACTTCGAGCCGAAGGATTGAGCTGGGACCGGGTTGCCCAGAGGTTGCTGGAATTGTACGCAAGGTTGGCTGTCGACCGAGTCGGCAGGACGATGGCAGCATGATTTCAGGCCGATTCCGGCGGCGTACCCCGGATGCGGGCAACGACGGGCCCGACCGTCACGGACAGAGGCCTCATTCGCGTCATCGTCCAACCCACTTAATGGCTGTCGTTTTACGACATCTGGAGGGTCGGTTGGTGGCCGGACTCCTGGTGTTCCTGCCCATATTTGTAACCTATGTAATTTTCGGTTTCTTCTACGACTTTATTGATCCGTTGCTGGGCCCGGTCTTTGACTGGCTCAACGTTCCCCACTACCCGGGATTGGGATTCGCTGCGCTGGTCATAATCGTTTATCTAATGGGGTTGTTTATCGGCTGGGCCGTGGCCAAATTCCTGGTGCACCAATTCCACAACTTAATTGCGCGGGTGCCGGTTGTTGGGGCGGTGTATAACACCACGCGGCAAGGAATCGATTTCTTGTCAGACACGCAACAGTCCAATTACCGCGGGGTGGTTCTGTTCGAATTTCCCCGGCTTGGGGTGCTGTCGATAGGATTGATCACTTCCGAGTTGGGAAAGTTGGACGGCGTCCAGGAATTTCTGTCCATTTACGTGCCGACCACTCCGATACCCTCTTCGGGTTATTTGGTGATACTGCCGACGAACAGTGTTACGCCGACGGACATGAGTGTAGAGGAAGCGATGCGGATGATCATTTCTGGCGGGATCATTGCCGGCGACATTTTCCGGGACCGTGTGATGATCCAGGATCGCTCAACCCCGAGCGAACATTGGCTGTGGGGTGGTGGCGATTCGATGAGCGGCGTCCAGGCATTCGGGGGGAATCGGGTCACTCGAATTGAAGCGAGAGAACCGGAACAATCGATTGCAATTACAGATTAGCCAACCTGATCGGTCGAGGGTGAGTCAGTGTCCGAACTGGTAACCAATCCCTTCCGCCGACTTGGCCGGCACCCCTGAGTAGGCCCGCAGCACAGGTGATCACGATATCCGCCCCTTGACACTATTGGAGGATTGTTGCAGAGTTATCCCCGGTCCCCAATTGAACCTGGGTGCGGCCGTCGGACCGTTCCGCGCTCAGGATCAACCGCGGAATCGTCCAAGCGACGGGTGGACTGATAGAATCGCCCACCCGATCACATCAAGTACACAAACGTTTGCCTTGCAGGAGACAGCCGATGGAATTTGCCCCGGAACGTGCGCTGGTAATCACACCTCACCCCGACGACGCTGAAATGTGGGCTGGCGGGACGATAGCCAAATGGGTGAAGGCGGGTGCGGACGTTCACTATGTGTTATGCACCGACGGCGGCAAAGGAACCGACGACCCCGAAGTAACCTCCGAAGAATTGGCCGAGATTCGCAGCCGCGAGCAAATGGCTGCCGCCGAAATTCTGGGAGTGTCCAACGTTGTCATGCTGGGCCGCCCCGACGGAGAGCTGGAGGATACGGCGGATTTCCGGAAAGAACTGGTCAGGCAGATCCGGTTGGTGAAACCGGACGTTGTGTTGACCACCGAACCCTATCGGCGCAACATGCAGTGGCACCGGGATCACCGGATTGCGGGGCAGGTTGCCCTGGACGCCGTCTTTCCATACGCCCGCGACCATCTACACTTTGGCGACCTGTTTCTCAACGAAGGCATCGAACCGCACAAAACCGCGGCCATCTGGTTTTGGGGGTCTGAAAACCCCAATGTTTTTGTTGATGTGGCGGATGCTCTCGATACCAAGCTGGCAGCGGTGATGGCGTACCGCAGCCAAACGCGCGGGCGTTCCGAAGCGGAAATGAAAGGATTTGTTCGAGCCAAGGCAGAACAAAACGCTGAGATCGGCAACGCATCCGGCGAGGAAGATGTTGCCGGCCTGGCGTTGGCAGAAGCCTTCCGCAGGGTGACCTTCCGCACTTAGGACGCCGTGATAGTTACAGTTGCCTTGGCCGCAACTTGAACCCGGCACGGCGCGCGTCTGTCAAACGCGCCGTGCCGGGTTCGGATCAGTATGGAGAGCGCGCGGGTAGTCAGGAACCCGTCTGACGATCAGGAATGGCGATCAGAACAGGTGGCAGGCAACCCGATGTGCGGGCGTCAACCACCGGGACTCTGGATCATCAACCGAGCACTGGTCCATTACCATCGGGCACCTGGTATGGAAATAGCACCCCGATGGAGGGTTCATTGGCGATGGTACTTCGCCAGATATGATGATCTCTTCACGTTCTATGTCCGGGTGTGAAGGCAGTGCTGCTGCGATCAACGCCTTGGTGTAGGGATGGCTGGGATTGGTGAATAACTCGCGAACCGGAGCCTCTTCAACCATTCGCCCCAGGTACATCACCCCAACCTGGTGGCTCATATATCGTACAGTGGCCAGGTTATGGGCGATCAACAGATAACTCACGCCGTACTGGTTTTGCAGGTCCCGAAGCAAGTTCATGATCTGGGCGCGTATGGAAACATCCAGCGCCGATACCGGCTCATCCAGTACGATAAGCTTGGGACGAAGTGAAAGCGCCCGGGCGATGGCGATACGCTGCCGCTGGCCCCCGCTGAATTCGTGGGGGTAGTAATCTCCCTGCGCCTGCCGCAGCCCCACATCACGCAATAGGGTTTGCAGTTGTTCCTGGGCCTCGTGTTTGCCCATCGGCTGGTTGGTGAGCAGCGGTTCCATGATGATGGAACCGACGCGCATACGTGGATTCAGCGAACTCCAGGGGTCCTGGAATACCGCCTGAACTGACGCGCGGTACTCTTTGCGGTCCGACCCACTGAACCGACTGGTGTCTTTGCCGTGGAATCGAATCGTGCCGGCGGTTGGAGTCTCTACTTGCAACACCATGCGCGCCGTGGTGGTTTTTCCACAACCCGATTCACCAACCAGACTGTAGGTTTCACCTTCCTTGATTTTGAAAGAAACTCCGTCAACGGCCTGAACCTGCCCGATGGAACGACGGAGCACGATACCTTTGGTGATTGGGAAATACTTACGGACGTTTTCCAGCTCAATGATGGAATCCCCGTTCTGGGTAGTGGGCTGGGTATCGGTCATCGGCTGTGTCATCAGCGATTCTCCTCGGTCAATCGCCAGCAGGTTGCGATATGTCGTGGCTCAACAGCCACCGCCGGCGGAAATTCTTCCAGACACCTGTCGTGAACGTAGGGGCAACGATCGGCAAACGAGCATCCGGGCGGCAGATCATCCAACGCTGGCGGCTGGCCTTCGATGGAGTACAGAAAGTCCACGTCTTCATCGACGTTTGGCACCGAACGCATCAACGCTTCTGTGTAGGGGTGCTGAGGGTTGTTGAACAACTCGCGAACGTCGGCGATCTCGGCAACGCGGCCGGCGTACATCACCGCCACGCGGTCGCACATCTTGGCAACGATGCCGAAGTCGTGGGTGATGAAAATGATCGCCATGCCCGTTTCCTGCTGTAAATCCTTCAGCAGCGCCAGGTACTGGTATTGGATGGTGGCGTCGAGCGACGTGGTGGCTTCGTCGGCGATAAGCACCTTGGGCGAGCCGGCGACGGCGATGGCCCCCACCACTCGCTGCCTCATACCTCCCGACATCTGGTGTGGGAAGTTTGAGAAACGGATATCTGAGGAAGGGATTTTAACCTTTTCCAGCAATTCAATTGCTCTGGCTTTCAATCCCAGGCTGCGCCCTTCGTTCGAGTTTTGCCGCAGCGTTTCTATTACCTGATTACCTACGGTGTAAACCGGGTTTAGCGAAGTCATGGGATCTTGCAGAATCATGCAGATTTCCGACCCGCGCATCTGGCGCATCTCGGATTCGGATTTCTGCAACAGGTCTTCGCCGTTGTACAGAATCTGGCCGCCGACCGTACGCCCGGCCGGTTTTGGGACCAATCCCATTATCGACAAAGCAGTCATGCTTTTGCCGGAGCCGGATTCACCCACTACACCGAGTGTTTCCCCTGGGAACAGTTCGAAACTAACACCGTCAACCGCTTTGACGGTGCCGGTCCGCGTAAAGAAGTACGTTTGCAGGTCTTTGACCGCCAAAATTGGTTGCGTTTCAGCGCTAGTCACAATCCAAGTTCCTCCGCATCGATGGGGGGTCAGGTTAGCCTAAACTTATACAATAGGCAAGTTTCGCGAAGCGCCTTCCGCGGCGTTCCGCGAAGTAATGGATCGTTCACAACACCTGTCGGCCCGGGTTGGCCAGCATGGCTTCCCGCACTATCGGCACCGGCGGGGCGCCCCAGGATAACAAGGCATCGTGGAACCGGCGCAAACTGTACGCATTGCCTTCCTGGGTTCGCCAGTCCTGCCGCAATTTCAACAGCATCAGCTTTCCCAGCGTGTAATTCAGATACCCGGGGTCAAATGTGCCCCGCATCGCCTCCCGCTGCGCCGGATGTTCTTCCATGTACGCGTGGGCCTGGAAGAAGCGGGTTGCCTCGTCCGGTGTCATTCCCTGGGTGTGCATTCCTAACGAACACAGGTAACGGCAATTCCGCACCAGGGCTTCCAGCAGTTGGGTCAGCCACAGAGCGGGATCGTTGCGGCCGTAGTCGGTTTCCAGCATCATCTCTTCGGTGTAATGCGCCCAACCTTCGGTGAAGGCGTAAGAAGTCGCAACCCGATTGATGAGTGGAAGAGGAGCTCGGTGGCGGTTGTGAAGGTTGTGTACGTAATGCCCGGGATACACTTCGTGGATGCTGATGATTTTCAACGTGTGATAGTTGAAATTGGATAACCATGCCTCTTGCTGCCGCTGCGTCCAGTCCGGCTCCACCGGCGTTACGTAGTAGTACGCCTCGGTGGCGACGGATTCCAGCCCACCCGGCGAATCCATCGCTGCGAAGGCATAGCGCATGTAAGGCGGCGTCTCGGTCACCTGGCAGCGTTCTTCCGAGGGCAGCCCGATTATCTCGTGGTCAATCAACGACTGCCTGATGTCTTCCAACATTTGCCGCGTGTCTGGGATCAAACTTGCTGCTGACGGGTGATTGGCGCTGACCTGGGCGACTGCTTCGCGTACGGATTTGCCGGGGGCGACCAGCGCGGCTGCCTGGTCCAGTTTGCTCAGATTTTGCTCCAGGTTGGCTTGTCCAATGGCCAGCAGGTCGGCCAGAGGCGTAGTTACGCCTTCACCCTCGGCCAGCATCCGGCCGTATAGGGTTGATCCAATGGAGAAATCCGGTCGAGTTGCGCGCGATTGCAGCACATCAGCAAACCGGTCCAGGGCGGACGATGCGATCTGGCGGGCCTGGTCGAATTCGGCGGCTACGTCCGGAGCCAATTGAGCGCAATCTGCGGCGGCATCCGCCAGTCCGGTGCGGCAATACGTTGCCATTCCCCGGTAGGCTTCTACTGCCATGTCCTTGATGGGCGCACCCAGTTCGGCGTCGGTCAAGCGATCAAGCGTGTCCAGAAAATCCGGGGCCTGTCGGAGAACCACCGTGGCGGCTCGGATCCGGTCGGGCAGTGGACCATAATCTCGCTGCACATAACCGCCCACATTCAGGTAACCGACCTGCCGCTGCGGATTATTGTGTAGCGTCTGCATCTCCTCGAGGTTGAACAATTCCCGCCGCAGGAACATTTCCAGGAGGTTGCGTTCCAGGCGGAGCATGGCGTCACCGCTGTCTCCGTTTATGGTGTGGGGTTCGGGCAGCAACGGTATGCCCGACAGCTGGCCCAGCGTTCGGTGAATCTGTTCGACCCGATTCCGGATGCGGTTGCCCGAGAAATCGGGAAGCCTTCCATCGTATTCGTGGCGCCCGATACGACTGCCGGAGGTGGGCAGGAAATCCCAGTGTTCGGCGACGGCTGTTTCAGCAAGGTTGCTGACAGCTGACTGCCATCGGGCTGCGTCTTCGGGTTGGGTCATGGCTGTGATTATTCTCTGGGAAAGTGGGGGAGATTGTGGCGTCGAATCCGGCCGCAGTGTGCGTTCTGGAGCAACCGAGGATCAGGCGACCAATTCACTGATCAGGAATTTCGGCTCGATGTCGGTGAAATTCTTAACGTCTCCCACCAATTCGCGCCCGTGGTTCTTGAACCCCTCGTGAACACCCTCCACATCGTTGAAGAAGAGGTAACCGACGGCGACGTACATGGGGGGCGCGGTGGGATCGGTATCGGATATGCCTTTTTCCACGTTGTAATAGCGCATCCCGAAAGTGGTCAACCGCTCCTGGACCATTGGCATGTGGGTATTGACGTAGTAGTCGAAATCAAACGATTTGTCTTCCATGTTGTCGTAGAAAACGGTTACTTTGATCATTTTCGTTGTCTCCTGTGTGAGTTCCCCGTCAGTGGTACACGTTTATGCCGGCGCCGCCGCCGGCGGCAATAGTTTCTCCACTGATGGCAATGCTGCGGGGCGAGGCCAGAAAGGCGACCACCCAGGCCAGTTCTTCCGCGTCAACAATGCGCCGGGTGGAATTGCGGGCCGCAACCCGGCGTTCCACTTCAGCAACGGTTGTGCCTTCCCGAGCGGCCTGTTCTTCGTACATTGGGGCGCTGCGTTCGGTACGGGTGGTGCCGGGGTGAACCAGGTTGACACACACCCCATGCTGGCCCAATTCTTCGGCCAGGTATTTGGTCAAATTGGACAGCCCGGAATTCCTGACGCCGGCGCTGAGGTTGCCGGCGGCCTGTCGCGCCGACAACCCGCCGATGTTGACGATTCTGCCGCTTCCCTGGAGTTGCATGTACGGAGCAACAGCCCGGGCGCAGCGGAGGTATCCCATTACTTTGGTGTCCAGGTCCAACATCATGTCCGCGTCCTGAATTTCAGACAGCGAACCGCGAGCTAATCCACCGGGCGCGGCCGCGTTATTGACCAGGATGTCGATACGACCGCCCAGGGTTTCCGCGGCGCTTGATACCATGGCGTTAACTTGTTCGGTGCTTGTCATGTC
This sequence comes from Dehalococcoidia bacterium, assembly GCA_965262485.1. Classification (GTDB taxonomy): domain Bacteria; phylum Chloroflexota; class Dehalococcoidia; order Lucifugimonadales; family UBA3495; genus Bin87. The sequence continues at coordinate 240,648 of OZ253540.1, forward strand.
AGCGACTATGGGTACGACCCGCCCGTGGGTATCGCCGGCGATTTCCTCGGCCGATGCGGACAATGTATCGGCGTAGCGTCCGGTGATGACCACGCTGCACCCATCGGCCGCCAGAACTCTTGCCACCGCCTTGCCGATGCCCCGGCTCCCGCCGGTAACGATTGCGGTTTGCCCATTCAGTTGCAAATCCATCGAATTGCCTCCGCGGGTTGAATTGACGGCATTCTACACCAGGTCACGGTGGCCGCCCAACCCCGATCCGTGTGTGGAGCCCGTGGGCCGGAAAGCTGGAATATGGTCGCCCTCGCGGCAAGGAAAACCCCTCTCGAGTCCGAGAGGGGCTGTGATATTTGGAGAATGCAGCAGGTCAGGCGACTTGCACGGTTGCGCCGGCATCTTCCAGCTTGGTCTTGATGCTGTCGGCTTCGTCCTTGTTCACGCCTTCGCGGACGCGAGTCGGCGCGGATTCCACCAGTTCTTTTGCTTCTCGCAGTCCCAGATCGGTAATCTCGCGGACGGCTTTAATGACATTGATTTTGTTGGCGCCGAAATCCGCCAGCGTGATGGAGAATTCGGTCTGCTCGTCGTCTGCGCCGGCCGGAGCGTCGTCGCTTACGCCGGCCGGAGCAGCGGCAACCGCCATGGGAGCGGCTGCGGAGATACCGAACTCTTCTTCCAATGCCTTGACCATATCGGCCAGGTCCATGACGCTCATTCCCCGGATTGCTTCCAATACTTCCTGATTTACTGCCATGACTGGCTCCTCCTGGTGTTAGTGTTTCGAGTTCTGTTTACCTGGTTTGAATCGAGATGACGAGAGGCTAGTCAGCGCTCTCGGTTTGCTGTAACTGGTCGGATCGGGCCTGCAGCAGGTATGCCAGGCTGCGCAGAGGACCGTTGAGCACGAATAGCAGGCCATACAGAGGCGATTGCATGTTGCCCAACAACTGAGCAATCAGAACGGGGCGCGGCGGCAAGGCGGCCAAACGCGATACTTCACTGGCTGCCATTGTGTCCCCGCGATCGACAACAGCGCCGTTGATTCTCAGTATTCCGCCGGCAACAGCGGCGTCGTTTACGGTTTTGGCAGCCGTTGCCGGGTCTTCGTAGCCCAGGGCGATACCGGTTTGACCCGTGACAATGTCTTTCAGTTGCGGGATATCAGCGGCATCGGCGGCCAGATTCAGCAGGTTGTTTTTGATTACAACGAATTCGACTCCACCGTCGCGCATCCGACGGCGCAGGTCCACCATCTGGTTGGACCCCATGCCAGAGAAGCCGGCAGAAATCACGATGGAGCTGTTTTCCAGCTTTTCCTTCAGTTCGGTTACCCGATCCACTTTCGCCTGGGTTGGCAAGATGTTCCTCCGATTTCCGTGATTCTCTGCGAGCGCCGTGTACGCTCAACAATGTTTGCAAAAGATTCTGAACTAAAAAAACCTGCGACTTCAAGACATTGACGCAGGTTTTGTATGGGAACGAACTCCGAGCTGATTGGCTCCGAGGTTGGTATCCACACCACCGGGCGAACCCGGTTGCCTCGCCTCGGCGGGTGGCGCCCGGTGGCTACCATTATTCCCTTTCGGGTGCCCGCTGTCTCAAGCGCGATGGAATTATTCAATTTGTAGAGTTAGCCTATCACCTCGAACCACTCCATGCAACCAGGGCCATCCCCTCACGCGTACCCACTTTGTCATTGCGAGCGTAGCGTGGCAATCTCGTCGCCGTAGTAACGGCGGTTCGCCGACGTGTGTTCAACCTCATCGAGATTGCCACGTCGCTATGCTCCTCGCAATGACGGGTTAAGGTGGGTACGCGTGAGAAACTGCCCCAGGGTTGATGCACGGGAAATGAAGGGCGGATTACTCCGGCTTCAACGCCTGCAGTGCGGTTGGGTCAACGGCAATGCCGGGACCCATTGAGGACGTGATGTACGCCGATTTGATGTACGAGCCTTTGACCGCATCGGGACGTTCGCGCATCACGGAATCCATGAAAACCGTTAGGTTATCCATCAACATATCGGGTTCAAACGACGATTTTCCGAACTGGCCGTGAATGATCGCAGTGCGGTCGGTGCGGAACTCCAGCCGTCCTGCTTTGGATTCCTGAATCACGCGTGGCAAATCCCGGGGTTGCACCAGAGTGCCGGTACGGGGATTGGGCATCAAGCCGCGGCGTCCGAGAATGCGGCCCAGGCGTCCAATTTTGGACATCACTTCCGGAATGGCCAATCCGACATCGAACTCCAGCCAGCCGCCTTCTATTTGCGCGATCAGTTCGTCGTCGCCGACGTAGTCGGCCCCGGCCTGACGGGCAATGTCCACGGCCTCGCCGTTGGCGAAAACCAGGACGCGTACCTCTTTACCCAGCCCGTGGGGCAGGACGGTAACGCCGCGCACCTGTTGTTCCGCGTGCCGTACATCGGCGGTGGTGCGGAGATGCACTTCGATAGTTTCGTCGAATTTGGCGGTGGAGAGTTCCCGGATCAAGTCCACTGCCTCGCGGGGCTGGTAAACCGATTCCTCGGGAACCCGTTCGGCTACATTGTTGTAACGTCGGCTATGTTTTGGCATTGCGCTTTTTCTCCCCGGATTAATCGCCTTCTACGGCGATTCCCATGCTACGAGCTGTACCGGCGATGATTTGCATCGCCTGCTCAACCGTATTGGCATTCAAATCCTTCAACTTTTCTTCAGCGATGGTTCTCAAGGTATCGCCGGTGACGGTACCCACTGGTCCGCCCAAATTATCTCCTTGCCCTTTGTCCACGCCGGCCGCCCGGCGGAGCAGATCCGATGCCGGGGGCGTTCGTGTAATGAAGGTGAAGGATCTGTCTTCGTACACGGTGAGATGTACGGGTACGATGGTGCCTGACTGGGGTCCCGTGCGCTCGTTGTATTCCTTTACGAACGCCATAATATTGACGCCGTGTTGACCCAACGCGGGACCGACCGGAGGGGCTGGCGTGGCTTTGCCCGCATCCAGTTGTAGCTTGATGATTGCCCGTACCTTTTTTGCCACGGATGGCCTCCAGTCCCGTCTAATCGTTCCGGATTAGACTTTGTCAACCTGCATAAAGTCCAGTTCAACCGGAGTTTCACGGCCAAACACGGATATCAGCACCGTAACCTGGCCCCGGTGCTCGTCCACTTCCTCAACCTTGCCCAGCATATCGGCGAAGGGGCCATCCGAAATACGTACGGTGTCGCCGCGATTCATTCCAATCACGGCCCTGGGCTCGCCGGACGCCACCCGGTCCAGTATGTCATCGACTTCCCGGTCATCCAGCGGCACCGGACGCGGGCGGTCGCCTCCTTCTTCTTCGGCGGAGATGAAACCCGTTACGCCGGTGGTGTTGCGAACCAGGAACCATGCCTCGTCGTCCATGACCATCTGGACCAGGATATAACCCGGGAACAACTTTCGGCGCTGGGAGATCCTTTCCCCCTTGTTGCGTACGATCTCGTCTTCAGACGGCACTTCGACGCGGGCGATGCGGTCATCCATCCCCAAACTGACGCGGCGAAGGTCAAGGTTGCGTTTTACCATGTCTTCCTGGCCGGTATAGGTATGCACGATATACCAGCGCAGGTCGGTGGGTGGTTGTAATGTTGTCATATATTAGTCGGAATAGTTCCAGATGTCGGTTATACGTTGGGCATATGTACAGCGCAGGATGAGCCAGCCGCTCGGGTGCTGAGCGACCGGAGCAATCGCAGCGCGAACTATGCAATTGCAGTGCGTACCAGCCGAAGACTATTGCGGCGGGTTACAGCACAAATCTGGTGAAGACTTCTGCAAACAGCCGGTCGAGCAAGCCCAGGAAAAACCCCATCGCGATTGCCAGCACCAGAACGACGGCGGTCAAACGCGCCGTTTCTTCTTTGCTGGGCCAAACCGATTTACGCAGCTCGGAAACGGTTTCCCGCAGGAAGGTCACCGGGCCGATCCTCCCCACAGCGCGGGGAGAAATCGGCGCCGGTCGTCGGGCAGATGTTCGGGCCACCGCCAGTTACCTCACTTCACGATGTATCTGGTGGTTGCGGCAACGCCCGCAGTACTTGCGCAACTCCATTCTGGTGGTGTTGTTGCGCCGGTTTTTCATGGTTGAGTAGTTACGTTCCCGGCAGTCGGTGCATTGCAGCGTTATGACTTGCCGGGCATCGGTGGATTTCCGTGCCATTTGATCACTCCAGAAGTCTGGTGAACACTCCGGCGCCCACGGTCCGTCCGCCCTCGCGGATGGCGAACCGGAGGCCCTCTTCAATCGCGATCGGAGTGATGAGGTTCACCGTCATTGTGATGTTGTCGCCGGGCATCACCATCTCGACACCGTCGGGAAGGGCGATTTCACCGGTAATGTCACTGGTGCGGATGTAGAACTGAGGCTTGTAGCCGGTGAAGAACGGAGTATGCCGCCCTCCCTCCTGCTGACTCAGTACGTACACTTCGGCTTCGGCCTTGCGATATGGGCGCATGGAGCCGGGGGCAACCAGCACCTGGCCGCGCTCGACCTCGTCCCGGTCCACGCCACGGAGCAGCACGCCCACGGCATCGCCCGCTTCGGTGGTGCTGAGCAACTTGTGGAACATTTCCAGTCCGGTGGCCACGGTCTTGCGCACGTCGCCGGAGCGGATGATTTCCACTTCCTGACCAACGGACAGCTGGCCCCGCTCGACCCGGCCGGTTACCACGGTGCCGCGGCCCTTGATTCCGAACACGTCCTCGATGGGCATCAAGAATGCCTGGTCGGTGATGCGGGTGGGCAACGGGATGTAGTCGTCCATGGTTTGGACCAGCTGGCGAACATCCTTCATGGCTTCCGGGTCGCCTTCCAACGCCTTTAGGCCGCTGACCCGCACGATGGGCGTATCGTCGCCGGGGAATTCGTAGCGGCTCAAAAGTTCGCGAATTTCCAGTTCCACCAGTTCAAGCAGCTCTTCGTCGTCCATCATGTCAACCTTGTTCAGGGCGACAACCATGGAGGGAACTTCTACCTGGCGGGCGAGAAGGATATGCTCGCGAGTTTGGGGCATGGGGCCATCGGGGGCCGACACAACCAGCACCGCACCGTCCATCTGGGCGGCGCCCGTGATCATGTTCTTGATGTAGTCGGCGTGGCCGGGGCAGTCAACGTGGGCATAATGCCGCTCCGGGGTCTCGTATTCGACGTGAGCGATAGCGATGGTTACGCCACGCGCCTTCTCTTCAGGAGCGTTGTCAATCTCGTCCATCCCCCGGAAACTGGCGCCTCCCTCTTCTGACAGCACCCTGGTGATGGCAGCGGTGAGGGTGGTTTTGCCATGGTCCACGTGGCCGATGGTGCCCACATTTATGTGCGGCTTGGTACGGTCAAAGACTTTTTTAGCCATAGTGTGGAGTTCTCCTTGCTCCTCTTTGTGTTTTCCGCGGTACAACCCGGCGGCTTATTTGCGCTCGTGGAGCCCAGAGGCGGAATCGAACCGCCGACCCCGTTCTTACCAAGAACGTGCTCTACCGCTGAGCTATCTGGGCATCAATGGTAATGGGCGTCGTTGGTAATGATTATACTGGTTTGTTTTGGGTGAGGGGGTGTTAGTTCAGGTGGTGGAGGGGGCAGGATTCGAACCTGCGAAGCCCGTCAGGGCGCCAGATTTACAGTCTGGTGGCTTTAACCACTCACCCACCCCTCCAGGTTTGATCGGTTTATTGCGTCTCCGTAACCGGTTGACTGTGATTTGAAGAGCCCCAGAGGGGACTCGAACCCCTAACCTGCCGATTACAAATCGGCTGCGCTACCGTTGCGCCACCGGGGCGGAGTTTGTCCGGCTCAACCTTAGAGGTCCCACCGAGGGCAGGGCTACGTTAAAATGACCCCGTAAATTCCGGGGCCATCCGGGTATCGCCAGTCGATAAAATAGGTTACTGAAAATACCCAAAAATGTCAATACTATGAACGCTCTGACAGGGTGATTCGGTTGTCATTGCGAGGAGCGTAGCGACGTGGCAATCTCGCCAAAGTACGCGACCCGGTGGGCACGGACACCTTCACTGTAAGCAACGAGATTGCCGCTCTGCGCTCGCAATGACATGAGGAAAGCCGAAAAACCTGAGCTCTGACCCAGGATATTGAGCAATTCTGCTGTCGCTGCGCCGCCGTTGCTATGGTTAGGGCGAGCGTTCCGGGCGGCCCGAATTTGACGGCTGTCTCACCCTGCGGTATCGTATTTGCGGTAATCAAACGCTAACATTAATCGCATCAATCTACAGTCAGCGAATCAGTCGCCGGCCTTGGCCACGGAGTGTACCCAAATGCCCGAACAGGAACTGCCTCTTTTCGATTACAACGAAGTTCAAATCGGGGAAGAACTCGGTTCTTACGAATATCTGCTGACCCAGGAGATGGTTGACTTGTACCGTCGAGCTGTGGACGACCCCGATGCGGTGTTCCCTACCATCGCGGTGAAGCACGACGCAACCTCGTTGGCAATGGCCTACGACGACCAAACCGGCGGTATCAACGCCGGCAACGAGATCGATTTGCACAATACGCCGATTCCGGGAAAAACGATTCGCGTTACCGGGCGTATTCATGACAAATATATCCGACGCGATAAGCCGTATCTGGTCATAGAGGCCACCGCTATGGATGAAGACGGCCGGCTGATTGAAAAAATGCGCACCTACCAGCTCAAAAAACCGGAGGAATTGGGAAAGAAATGGCATCCGCAAGGTTAGACAGCGAAACGCTGCCCGTTATCACCAAGCACATCACCCAGGAATCGATCAATCTGTTCGAATCCTGCGGCATCCTGAACCGGGCGAACATCCACAATGACCCCGAGCTTGCTGCCAGGCGACTGGGAACCAACTACGCCATCGCTTCGGGCCGCATGAGTATCGCTTTTTGCACCGAAGCCATGCGCAAGTTTGTCGGTGCCGATGATTTCCACCGCAGCGGCAACGTCAACCTCAAATTCCTGCGACCGGTCAAAGACGGCGACACCGTTACCGTCCACGGTCAGCTACTCAATCGGGAAGCACAGGATGACGGGTCAACGCTGGTTACGGTAGACGTTTACTGTGAAAATCAAAATGGCGATAAAACTGCGGTTGGCCAGGCCAGCGCCAAGGTTTCCAATCAGTAGGGAGTAAATTTCATGCCAATGACCAGGTCGGAATTCGGTAAGGTCGAAGTAGATATAGTCTATTGCGTGCCTTGAGGCTATCACGGTCTCGCCACGTGGTTGGCGATAGAATTCTGGCGGTCGCAAAACGCCGGTGATATTGCGGTCAAATTGACGCCGGCCGGTAATGGCCGGTTGGAAATTTATCTTGACGGCGAAAAAATCTTTGATCGTTTTGACGAGAGTGGCGAATACCCCAGCTACAACCAGGTCAACGAACTGAAGATGGTTGTCGCTGAACGCGTTTTTGACGTGGAAGATGAAATGATGGGTACCGGTAACTGACCGGGCCGAGTTTCATCGCCGACGAATCTGAAATGGCAAACTCTGAACATATCGAAATCGTGCGCGCCGGCGCGCCGGCGGTACGGCTCTGGCGCGAAAACAATCTTGGCATCGGTCTGGACTTGCAGGGAGCCGATCTACGGGGATTGGACCTCAGGCAGGTTTCGCTCCGCGGATCCAATTTGATGGGCGCTAACCTGTCGGATGCCCGGCTGCAGAAAGCCAACCTGGCCCGAACCGACCTGCGGGGAGCTGACCTTACGGGCTGTGAACTGGGTGGCGCGACTCTGTCGTCGGCCGACATGAGAGAAACGGTCCTGTGCAACGTCAACCTGTTCTGGGCAGATTTGAAACAGTCTGACATGACCGGCGCGGTATTGCGTTGGTCGCGATTGAATCGGGCGTCGTTCCTGGGAACCGATCTCACATCTGCCGATTGCAGCCAGACCACGGCTATCGAAGTTGACCTGCGCTCGGCCAATCTTACGGATTCCAATTGGCAGGGGGCCAACCTGAACGGCGCGGATGTGAGCCGGGCCGTTATGAAAGGCGCGGATTTCACCGCCGCAAAAATCCGAGATTCGATGTGGATTATGACCGATTTGCGTGGCGCCAACTTCGACCGCGCCAGTCTCCATCGATGCGACATGACCATGGGGAAATGGGACGACAGCACAAACTTCCCGCTGGGATTCGACCCGATGTTCATCGAGAACCGGGTCGACGACTACTGACCGCCGGTTGTTCGCAGATGGCGGTATTCCTCGTTGCATCTGACCGACCCCGTGCCGGCAAGACGGCCATCGTCGCTGGAATGGCCACGTCCTTGCAGCGGGTTGGTGTCAACGTCGCTGCCTGCAAGCCGATGTCGTTGGCCGGCCGCACGGATCCCGACTCGATTTACCTGGCAGCAAACTTCCGAGGTGGAGCGCCCGTAATAGATTCCGATAGCGAGGCGGGCTTGGACGCCGCTGCCAACGCTATCCGGTCGTTGACCGGAATCGCGGAACACATAGCGGTGGAGGTGGCCAATCCGGCCAGTGGTTCCGGGCTGTCATCCCGGTTGCTCAACGGATTGGCGTCGAGAGTATCGGGCCGGGTCGTCGCGGTGATCGAATACCGTTCCGACCTTTCGGCGGTGGCAGTATCCAGCGAGGTTGCGCCGCTGGGCAACGATCTAGCGGGGCTGCTGGTCAATCAGGTTCCCAAATATCGGGCCGAAAAAACCCGGGCAGTCCTGCGTCAACTCTCTGCAAACGGGATTCCCGTCTTCGGCCAAATCCCGGAAGACCGCACCATGCTGTCCATCACCATGGACCAGTTGGCGCAGCAATTGGACGGGAGATGGGAGTTGAAACCCTCCGACGATAAGGCGTGGGTGGATCGCTTCCTGATTGGCGGCAACATTATGGATTCCGGCGCCGGCTATTTTGGCCGGTACCCCCACCAGGCGGTCATCACGCGGGCCGAGCGCCCCGACATCCAGATGGCCAGTTTGATGCAGAACACGCGATGCCTGGTGTTAACCGGAGGGGCTCGGCCCACCGAATACATTCGGGTAGAGGCCGCCAAACGTGGTGTGCCGGTATTGCTGGTTGACGGTGGAACAGTGGCCACCGCAGACGCTATCGGCGTATTGACAACCACCGCCGTACCGCATAATTGGCATAAAGCCGAGCGTATGGCTGACCTCCTGGCGGAACACTCGGATTTGGCTGCGATACTCGGTTAATCGGCAATCACCAGGAGTTGCCAGGCGCGGGAATCAGTCCTGCATCTCGAAGCGCTCCGACTCCGGCGGCTGTGACCACAATTCATCGGCGCCCGCCATGGCCACGGACCGCTCCGGGCTGGCTCGCCAGGCGTCGTATATTTCGTTACTGTCCCATGTAACCATGGTCGAGATTTTCGTCGGATCCGACAGCGAAATAAAGGTTTGCCTGGATCCAAAACCGGAGGCGCGGCTTTGCGCTTCTCCGTTCCGGTCCAGCAGCGCTTTGGCCTCCGACACCCGATCCGCTTTGGCCCAATGGTGAGTCAGCACGCCTATCATTCCCATTTTGATATTTCCTCCTGTAATGTACTAACTGTCCGCTTTGCTTACCTGGTGGGCAGGATCGCCGGCAGGCTCGTCGAGCGCTCCGATGCTTTCCTGATCCCTGGCATTGAACCACCTTCCCAATAGGTAGGCCAGGCCTGCAGAAGCAATGCTCAAGACCGCGCCCATTTTCCCGGGATCGTGGAACGCCGAGCCGCTTGGAAACGCCTTGCCGGCCACGAACAGCGCCACCGTCAGGCCCAATCCGGCGATGATTCCCGATATAAACAGGTGGCGAATCCGCATCCCGTTGGGCAGGGGAAAACCGACCAGGGACGCTGCCCAGGAGAAGAGGGTCACCCCCACCGCTTTCCCGATTATGAGCGACACCAGCACCATGCCAGTCACGTACCCAATACTGGTTAGTGCGACGCCGGAGTTGGCAAACGCAAAAAAGAACAGTCCGAAATCAACAAACAGTTTCAGTTGGTGTTCAAATTGGTCCAGCACACTGAGACCGAATACGTGCATGTGGCTGTGAGAACTATCTTCGCCGGACGGATTTTGAATGTCCACGATCAACGCTTCCTCTTCGAAAAGGCCGGCGCTGTGGTCGGAGTGTGGCAGGAAGGGCACGATGGGAACCAGAGCCAGCGCCGGCTCCACTCCGGCTTTGGCTAATCCGATCCACGACAACGCGCCGCCAATCAGGATGTATACGGGCCACCAACGAATTCTGAACCGGCGCAATACATACGCCGTCGCCATTCCCGCCACTACCAACAGCAACCAGATCGGTTGTACCGGATGGTGTGGGTCCGGATAGAAAATGGCAATGATGCCCAGTCCGATGGCGTCGTCGGCCACGGCGAGGAGCAGCAGGAAATTCACCGCGGGGTGGGTGGCGCCAAACACCAGCCTTGCCACCAGCCAGGCCAGCGCGATGTCGGTGGCGGTAGGGATCGCCCAGCCATTGGCAACGGCGCCGAAGTCGTCGGTACCCCTATAAATGACCCACGCCAGCAACAGGTACAAACCTGCCGGCCCGAACACTCCCCCCAAAGTACCCACCAGGGGGTTGATGGCCCGGCGCAATGGATTCAGTACCCCGCCCGGCAGTGTTGACGAAGTAATCTCCTTGGCAGCGATACCAAAGAAAAGGCACATGAACATGCCGTTGATGATGAAGTGAACCGTTAGCGCATGACCGAATACTGAAGCGTTTTCTCCGAACGGGTAGAACTCCACCACCATCTCGTACCAGATGTGGTTGGTGTTGGCAGCCAACAGGCCCAGCACAACCCCGGCGATCAGGGGCAGCGAAAACTCCTGGAGGATGTTCGTGGCCTTGATTACCGGGTGTATGTGACTAGGTTCTGTTGACATTTGAGATATAAGGCGATTTCGCTAACCCCAGTTCGTCATTCCCGCGAAAGCGGGAATCCAGAGTACCCTGAATGTGAACGATGTCTACTTTCCAAAGCGCCTGGATTCCGGCTTTCGCCGGAATGACGTGAAATGTCAACAGAGCCTAGTTGATTCGGAATGCATCTAATTTGGAATTTTCTTTTGATGGGAGAGAGCCTTGAAGGAGAGGGGATTAGGGCCGGATACAGCCCCGATGGGCGCCTGGATACATACGATGTCGCGTCTCATTGTGCTTGGGATAACAGCGACAACCGGTGATGGGTGCAAAAACCGCTCGTTGGCCGGGAGATTCGACGTTACACGCTTTGTTGCCAGCAATCTGATGCAACGTCTATCTGTCCGGCAAAAATGGAGCGGGCTTCCACCACCAACGGGTTGGGATTGTAGTGGAAAGCAGTGTCGATGTGGGTCAGTGTCAGTTGGTTCACGCCAGCCAGTTGAGCGATCCTGGCAGCCTCTGCCGCGGTGGAGTGAGCGGTGTTGTCGGCTGGTCGGCGGTCGTCTTCGGTGCATATAGCTTCGTGGATCAACAGGGAAGCCCCATCAGCAAGCTCGGCCAACGACGGGCACCAACGGGTGTCCCCCGAAAACACGATCGACCGGTCCCCTGCCTCTACCCGCCAGGCGACCGCGCCGCCGATGTGGTTTACCGGAGCACACTTGGCGCGCACGCTGGGAGTCAGTTGTAACCAGTCTCCCGGTTGCGCGGGCTGGAACGAAAATACTTTCCGGCCGTCTCTTCGCCGCGCTCCGGTTTCGTCAACGGTCAGTCCCCGCCGTGGGTAGGCCAACAGGGCGCCGATGTCGTTCAGCACCTCCCCGGATCCGTAAAGCTGCATCGGTTTTTCGTCCGGATCGCGACGACTGCGTTGCATTTCGATGTGAGGCAATCCTTCGCAATGGTCGGGGTGGCTGTGGCTAAGCAGACAATGGTCGAAATCGGTTGAGGACATGCCCAGTAAATCGGCGTGCCGCAACACGGTATTTCCCGATGCAGCGTCGAGCAAGATGCGGCTGCCGTCCGGACAATCCAGCACAATGGCGGTGTGGTTGCGGAGAATGCAACCCCCGGAACCGGTGCCCAGGTAACTGATGGTGAATCCTGTCGCTGCCAATCTATACTCCTGTCAGGCCGGGCTGACCTGGTTCGTCCAGTGTTATTGCAGTGCGATTCGTGAGTGGGACAGAACGGCGGGATTAACGAGAAATTCCGGCATCCGCCCCTGCAAAACGTCCACGGTAGCTCTGGCGGTTCGTTCTTCCAACTCCAGTACCGATTGTTGAGACAAAAAGGCCACATGGGGTGTGACGATCACGTTATCCAATTCAAACAGTGGATGACCGGCTGGCGGCGCTGCGGATTCCATGACATCCAGCCCCGCGCCGGCGATGCGTTCATCTCGCAACGCTTTGTACAGCGCGGTTTCGTCGATGATGGGTCCGCGAGCGCAATTGATCAGGTATGCCGACGATTTCATGTGGTTAATCGCGCAGTCGTCGATCAAACCGCGGGTGTCCTCGTTCAGCGGCGTGTGCAATGTAACGTAATCGGAACCGGCCAATACACTCTCGAATGTCGACGCTGACACGCCATCGGGAAGGGCGGCATCGGCAGGCAGGTATGGATCATACACCAACACCGCCAAACCGAACGATCGCGCCTTGTGTGCCACTGCGCGGCCAATCCTGCCGAACCCGATTACTCCGATGGTTTGGGTGCGCAGCCTCGTCAACGGATGCGGCGACGCAACTCCCTCCCATTTGCCGGCTTTCGCCATCCGGTCGTAGAAACCCACCTGTCGATTCCAGGTCAGCAGGAGGGCCATGACATGATCGCTTACTTCGTCAACGCAGTAATCCGGCACATAAGTTACGGGTATGCCCAACTCGGTGGCAACGTCAACCGCGATGTTGTCCACTCCCACCCCATACCGGCTGATGACGCGGCAACGCTGCGCAGCCCGAACGACCTGGGGTGTAACCTGGGCAAAGCACGTCATGATGCCGTCGCAGTCGGCAGCCAACGCAACCAGAGTATCCTCTGACCCATCCGGAGCTTCCACAACCTCGGCGCCGATTTCGGCCAACACCAGCCGCTCGGGCCCGGTGGACGGCCAAACGAAATCAGTAATCAATATGCGTGGCGGGGATACGTGATGAGGGGAAGTCATAAATAAATCGGTTCGGCGGGAGTGTAGCCAGTCCAGGAAGTATAACCGATGGCAATGGTGTGAACACCACCGGTGCACTGTCATCATGCGTACCCACTTTAATCTGTCATTGCGAGCGCAGCGTGGCAATCTCGTCGCCGTAGCAATGATGGTTCCCCGGCGTGTGTTCAACTTCAACGAGATTGCCACGTCGCTGCGCTCCTCGCAATGACAGCAGGCCAGTTTGGTTTGACAAAGTGGGTACGCGTGAGCAGTTCACTGTCATCGCATTGGTGTGGGCCGTGAGCGTCGTGTTAGAATCGCCTAATGGTGAATGGGGCGATTTTGACCTGATGCGCAGAAACAATTTGTGTATCAACCCACTTGGCAGTTTGGAAACCTGAAATGTCTACACGTTATGCCGTAAGCCTGCTAACCGATCCGGATTTTACCGCGCGAGCATACCGGGCGCGCCAGCTTATCTGCGGGCAATATGCCTGCTGGGCTGCTGAAATGCACATGGTGCATCTGCCGCTTTCGGAATATTTCGCCCTGCAACCGGCGGGCGTCAATAACCCGGAAGCAGCGTTGGCCGGCGAGTTGGACCAGCTGGCCACACGCTACCGACGGGTGTCGCCCCGCTTTCCCATGTTCAACCGCGGAATCACGACCAACCGTCCCTCGGAATCAGATGGCAACATCTGGCTGGATTTTTCTCCCGAGGTTGTGAATGAGCCGCTGTATCGCCTGCAATCACTGGTTGCGGACTTGCTGGATCGCAGTGAGAATATATCTGCTCCCCGGTCGCAGTACGGCCCGGATTTCCCGCCGCAGATACCGCTGTTGTCCCACGCTAGCCTTCCTGACTCGGTGTTTGACAGCGCTCTGGAGTTTGCGCGCGCCGTTACCGATGAGTTGAAGGTGTCGCAGATAACGAGGGCCTGGCGTATTACCCTGACGCGGTTTGAATCAGATGCCGCCGGCGACGACTGGAGCGGAGGGCGGTGGGCCGCTGATTTAGGCTGGAAAGCGCTGGGTAGTTTTGGGCTCTGATTTACCGAATCCAATCACAGCGGGAACGCCAGCTCCAGGCTTCGCCGCTGATCTGACTTCAGGCGCCAGCCTGAAGATTCGCAGTTAGCCGCGGTTCGCTCCAGGCTGTTCGATTTCGGGATGGCCACCATCCCCGGTTGGTCGGCCACCCAGTTCAACGCAACTTGCGCCGGGGTTTTCCCGACAGCATCGGCCACATCGTTCAAAACGCTTTGAGCGCGGCCGATTCCCAGAGCGTTGGGTATTCTTCTGCTTCGGCCGCCGGCCAATGCGCCCTCGGCCAACGGGGAATACGCAATTACGGTGATGTCGTTACGCCGGCAAAACGGTATAACGTCGCGTTCGGCGCTGCGACGGCGCAGGTTGTACAGAATCTGGTTGGACACGATGGGATTATTCCTGAGAGCTGACTGAGCCTCTTCCATGTCTTCCACTGAGAAATTGCTGACGCCGATGTAGTCCACAATTCCGGCAGAAACGAGGTCTTCCAACGCCCGCATTGTTTCGGCGATGGGGACGCTGGGGTTGGGCCAGTGGATTTGATACAGATCGATTTTCGCGACGTTGAGCAGCCGCAGGCTACGGTCGGCGGCCCGCATCACGGCGTCCCGGCGCAGGTTGCTACCCAGCACTTTGGTTGCAACGAACACGCGGTCGCGGATTCCCTCGATTGCGGCGCCCACTGCATCTTCGGTGCGGTACATTTCGGCCGTGTCGATTAGGTTGGCCCCCAATTCCACGCCGTACCGCAGTGGGGCGGAACCCCCGGAATATCGCCAGGTGCCCAGGCCAATTTCCGATATCATTACGCCCGTGCTGGCCAACTGTTTCATCTGCATAATTGCCACCAAAGATTGAATCTTGAACGGTCTGACTTCACGCGAACCCACTGGAGTCTGTCATTGCGAGCGTAGCGTGGCAATCTCGTCGCCCCCCACCCGCTCGTCCTGAGCCTGTCGAAGGACGTGGCAATCCCGTTGCAAACCACGGCCCAAAATCCTGTCCATCCTGTTCATCCATGTAAATACACGGCACCGCTCGCAATGACGGATTATAGTGGGTTTGCGGAGCGTGGCGACAACTCGGATAGTTCCATCGGGCTGGCGCGCATCAGCACGGCGGGGATGATGGCAAGCAGCGCAACGGTCCCGGCAACCCGGAAGAAATTATGAAACAGCGCCAGGCTGGCAGATCTCAGGGTTTGGTCGTATTCAATCCATGCCTGCGCCCGGGCAGCGGCGTCCAGACCCGGCATGGTCAATGGCGACTGGGTCTCGGTCAGGATGGTCAACATTTCGTTGATTCCCCAGGCAGACAGGGCCGCCATGCCAAGAGTCATGCCAAGCATCCGGGCCACCACGATCATCGAAGCCGACACGGCGCGATATTCCAACGGCGCAGCGCCGATGGCCCGGTGCATCAATGGAGCAATGACCAGACCGAACCCAATTCCGGCTATAACCATATCGATGGTGAGTTGGGGCTCGGCGATAGCGATTTGCCAGTTGCCAACCCGAAACATGCCGAGCGCGATCAACCCGAGGCCCACGACCGTCACCCAACGGGCATCGATCCACCTTAACGAAAGTCCACCGATTACGGAAAATACTGGAATGGTTCCGGTCATTCGCAGCAGCCAGAGCGCCGCAGTGAACGCATCCACCGGGCGGTCAGGCACATCCATGACTGTATTTGCCATAATTACCGTGGTGGCCATGGCGATAATGAGCGCTATCCCAACCAATAATTGCGCCAGGTTGGCCGCGACGAACGCCCAGGCTTTGAACAACATGCCCGAAATCAGTGGCTGATCAGTGCGGCGTTGAAGATAGACCAGCAAGGCGGCGCTCAATGCGAATCCCGCCAACAGGCCAAAAGGAAGCCAGGCAGAGAGGCGGAGCAGCCCTTCATGAGCTGCGGCCAGTCCCAGCATCACCAGCCCGATGGTGAGTACGACCGCGCCACGGTAATCCATCCGAGAACCTGCGAACCGTTCATTGCGCAAGAATAGCAATGCGACGGCGATCACAGCCGCCTGAGGAACGTTCAGCCAGAATATGGCTCTCCAGCCCCAGATTTCAATTACGGCTCCGCCATAGGCTGGCCCCAACATGCTCCCTGCTTCGGCAGCGCCGGCCACGATTCCCAGGGCGAGTCCCCGTTTTTCCGGAGCTACCAGGGCGGCGGCAATGGCCAGACTGATCGGCACGGTGCCCCCGCCACCGATTGCCTGCACAACTCGCGCCACCACTATTTGGTCCAGGGGCTCGATAACGCCGTTTAGCCATTCCCATTCACCCGACAGCGCCACCAGCGTGGTGCCCACGGCAAACACCGCCAACGATACGTGGTAAACGCGCTGATACCCATACACATCGGCCAAACGACCAAGCAATGGCATCGCTACGGTGTAACCCAACAGGTAGGCCGTGACCACCCAGATGACTGACTCCAGGTCAGAAAACTCGACTTTCAGGTCGGCCATCACGGCTGGCAGCGCAGTAACCACCACCGTTTGGTCCAGGGCCGTAATGAATACGCCGGTGGCAATGGCGGCCACCATCAACCACGGCGGCAAGCTGAAATTTTGCAGGCGACTCAACATCCGGGCTGTGGTCGGCGCCGGTCCAAGTTCTACGGGGCGCTAACGTCGATGAAAGTTTCCGGCGCATCGATGACGAGTTGGTTATTGATGTCGCTCAGAATTATTTCGCGGACTGCGCCAGGCTCGTCGTATTCGCCCACCGGCCCGGCCACGCGGGCTTTGATCGGCAGCAACTTAGCCGCATCTATCCAGATTTCGACGTTTACATCAGGCTGATTGCTGGCGTTGAGCCCAGTCCACGACATTACCGAAGCGTCTGCGACGCCGCTGAGTCGGAATACTCGCACTCCGTTTACGCGCTCGTCGCCGGTGACTCGTGCGTCGTCCACTTCCCTGATGAGGTCGGCCATGATGACAGCCAGTTCTTCGATTGGAAGGGGGATGAGTGAATTTGGCTGCTTGGTCCATGATCGGGACGCCGGATCAACCAGGAAGTAACTGTCGGGAGTGATGACCATCTTTAAACGGACGAAAATGCCGTCTTGCGATTCCGCTGCCGGCCCGGAAACGAGGTACCCTTCAACGGTTAGATCCGCTCCCTGATAGGAATCCCAAACTCCATTGGCCGCAGTAATTTGTGCTGACAGGCTATCAACGTAGATGCTGCCCGACGGATGTGTGAGCGAGAACCGCATGGACTCGACGGACTCCATGTTTGCTGCCGTTGCAGTCAGGAGTTGCTGCGGGTCGATTGGCGGCAGCGTGGCGGTTGGGCCGGGCGATGACGGGTTGTCCTGCTGGTTGTTCAGCGTACCTGACGCTCCTCCCCCGCAAGCTGCGGCGAGCAATAGAATCACCGATACGGCAATACCGGCCCATAGACGTTTTGGCGGGCGACTAGGTTCTGTTGACATTTCACGTCATTCCGGCGAAAGAACGTCACCCCGTACTTGATACGGGGCCGGAATCCAGGCGCTTTGGAAAGCAGACATCGTTCACATTCAGGGTACTCTGGATTCCCGCTTTCGCGGGAATGACGAGCTGGGGTTAGCGAGATCGCCTTATATCTCAAATATCAACACGGCCTAGTGCGGGGAGAAAATTGCGAAACCACAGTCCCTGCCTGCTGTCATTGCGAGGAGCGTAGCGACGTGGCAATCCCGTTGCAGCAACGGCGGCGGTTTCAGCGACGAGATTGCCGCCCCCGTATCAAGTACGGGGTCGCAATGACAAGTTTCGCAATTTTCTAAGTGCGGGTTATCGGGTTGACCAAACCGCAAGGCTGCCGCCGCCGATTTCCACCAGCCCGCCGCCCTCAACGGTGCTGGCAACATATATTCTGGCGCCGCTGGCCGCGCTGCCGTTGCGCCGTTGGGATAGATATTGTTGAGTGCCCGCCACCACCAATCCGGTGCCGTCCGGCGCCCAGGGAGAATGACTGCGGGCATACTGATCGAAAAAGGCCAGCATCAGGAATGTCTCTCCGCTGGGAGAGAATCGCAATCCTCCAGCCGCCGATTCCATAGCCGGCGCGTCCGTCGATTCGCTATCGACCACCCGCCATTCCATCGTGCGCTCTTCGGAGTTTATGGCAACCCAGGCCAGTCGAGTCCCGGACGGTTCCCAGAAGAATCCCAGCACCCATTCACCGTCTCGAATCGTGCGCTCTCCGCTTCCGTCAGACGCCACCAGGCGCAGCCGCTGAAATGCGGGGGAACCATCTGACTGACGGTCTGCTACTGCTATCGTCCGGCCGTCGGACGACCAGAGGAAAGCGGTATTTCCTTCCACTTCCGCCAGTCTCATGGGGAGATATGTCGGGTCGCCGGGTCTGCCGACCCATACGGCTTCACCGTCCCCGCCGGGAGCCGACCAGGCCAGCTGAGCGCCGTCGGGCGACCAGGCAGGGGTGCGGAAAGAACGAGAGCTGGCTATTGGCAGCACGGTGAGTTCCAGGTTTGCGCGGTCGAACCGGAGCACCGAAACTTCTTCGCCGCTGTGCACGGCGAGCGAATTACTGTCCGGCGACCAATCGAAATACAGCGGCGCCCCGCGTTGCACGGCGACCGGCTCACTGGGAACTCGTGCGCCGTCGGCAGGACTGGCGTCGGCTATGAACAGCGTTAGTCCTTCCGGTGTCGCGGCGGTGATCCCAACCAGCTGACCGTCGGGAGACCATTGGACGTAGTGGGCGGCGCCGTCGGCAATGGTCATTGGGGCTTCATTTACGAAAATCGGGCTGCCCACGCCGGTTGCCGCATCCAATGACAGAACGCTGATTTCCGCGTTGTTCCGGGAATCTCCCTCGATCAATGAAACGGCGATTCGGCTTCCGTCGGGAGACCAGACCGGCCAACCGTACAAACGGTCCGGCGGCAATTGCTGAGATAATACTCCGCTGACTTGCCCACCGGAGTTTGCCACTGTGCCAGCGGTCAACAAGTTGCGGTCACTGCCATCCGGATTGACCGTTGCCAGTTGCCCATCGGAGTCAATGTAGGCTATGCGGTTGGTTGCCATTTGGAATTGGATGCTACCAGAATCCGCGACGTTTGAACCGCATCCCAGGAACATCAAAACGGCAATTGCTGCTACCGCCGCGCCCGAAAGCCGCTTTAGGTGCGTTATCAACCGCCGCAGCGCTGTAATCGTTGGCGGCGCGCAGAATGTTCGCGCGAGCATCAGGGCTACGTTATCATCCGTCCCGGCAATTGGCAATGCAACGCCAACCCTCACGCGTACCCGCTTTGTCATTGCGACGAGTGCCCACCCCGTGCGTGCTCAACCCGCGATTGTGGTTTAATGTGGGCATTGTCCGATTGTCGGAACTATTCATTGTTCGGGAGGTCATCACGTTGAGCGCTACCGGCGACCAACTCTCACTTCGGCCGGCACCGTTGGGTCGCGTCCTGATGGTGCAGGGCACCGCGTCTCACGTAGGCAAGAGCGTGTTGGTGTCGGCGTTGTGCCGTATTCTGCGGCAGGACGGCCTGCGAGTCGCCCCGTTCAAGGCGCAGAATATGTCCAACAACTCTTACGTTACCCCCGATGGAGGCGAGATCGGACGGGCTCAGGCAGTACAGGCCGAGGCCGCGGGTGTCGATGCCCGCGTTGAGATGAACCCGGTGCTGCTCAAGCCGGAAGCCGACAGCCACGCGCAGGTTGTGTTGATGGGCCGTCCGTTGACATCCGCGCGGGCCCGCGACTATTTCGATCTCAAAGCCACACTTTGGGATTCGGTGGCATCATCTCTGGACACTTTGCGAAGCGAGTACGATGTGGTGGTTATCGAGGGGGCCGGCAGTCCTGCCGAGATTAATTTGAAGGCCACCGAGATAGTCAACATGCGGGTGGCCCTGTATGCCAACGCGCCCGTTTTGCTGTGTGGCGACATTGACCGGGGCGGCGTGTTCGCTTCGCTGGTGGGCACTTTGCAGTTGCTGGATCCCCCGGAACGAGATGCAGTGAAGGGGTTCATCATCAACAAATTCCGCGGAGATGTATCGCTGCTGACTGACGGGTTGACCTGGCTTGAAGAGTACACGGGAAAGCCGGTGGTGGGCGTCGTGCACCATTTCCGGGACATCCACATACCGGAGGAAGACTCGGTCGCGTTGGACATCACGCCCCTATCCAATTCGGCAGCCGCCGTGCTGGATGTGGCGGTAGTGCAGGTGCCCCACATCTCCAATTTCGACGACTTCGATCCGTTGGACCGGGAGCCGGGGGTTGCCCTGCGATACGTGCAGCACGGCGACAGACTGGGCCGCCCTGACCTGGTGATTCTGCCGGGCAGCAAGACCACGATCCCAGACTTGTTGTGGATGGATCAGCAGGGTCTGTCGCGGGCGGTGACTGATGCGTTTGCGGATGGTTCAGCCGTGGTCGGCATCTGCGGCGGTTATCAAATGCTGGGCAAAACCATCCTGGACCCGGATCGGGTGGAATCTACGGTGGGCGCTGCTGATGGACTCGGTTTGCTTCCGCTGGTGACCACATTTGCCGGAACCAAAGAGACGCATCGGGTACGCGCCACCGTGCATCCCGATGCTGCAATGCCCGGATCCCTGTTTTCCGGCTCAGCCAACGCAGAGGTTGTTGGTTACGAGATTCACATGGGCAGGACCACGGGTGAAGGTGTTGCACCTGCGTTCACCGTGTTGGACCGGGCCGACGCCCAGGTCAACCCGGACAATGCCCTGGACGGGGCTATGGATTCCACGGGGCGGGCGATGGGGACGTATATCCACGGGTTGTTCCACAATGCCGGCGTGCGACAGGCCTTGTTGAATGAAATGGCCCGCCGCAAGGGAGTTACCATGCCCCCGGGATCCGATGTCGGCCGGGACCGGGAGTACGACAAGCTGGCGGATTGGGTGCGTAACAGCCTGAACATGGACCTGGTGTACGGCATGCTGGATTATTCGCCCTCCGCGTAGCAACACCGTTGGCCCACCGAGTATGAGCAATATATCCCTGGTATTGGGCGGCATACGCTCTGGCAAAAGCGCATACGCCGAGCAGCTGGTTGATTCAGTCGCAGCGGGGAAGCCGGTTTACTACCTCGCTACCGGCACGGTTACCGACGATGACATGGCTCAGCGGGTTCTTCGCCACCAGGAGCGGCGACCGCCCCACTGGTTTACGATTGAGTCTCCGTTGAATCCGACCGGAGCATTGCGGGAGGCGGTAGCTCGTCAACCGACGGCGGGGGATGCAGCCGTTCCTGCGGTGTTGCTGCTGGATTCACTGGACACTTGGGTGTCCAACCTGCTGCTGGAATACGAGAACATTCCGGCGATTGAACTCGAGGCTCGAACGGTGGGAGCGGCGCGGCAGTTTGTTACCGTGGTCAGAGAGACTGGCATGGACGCTGTCATCGTGAGCAGCGAAGTAGGACATTCGTTGGTGGCGACGTCCTCTTTGGGCCGGCAGTTTCAGGATTTGCAAGGCTCTGTCAACCAGGCGATGGCCGCGGCTGTGGATTCAGTAACGCTGGTGGTGGCTGGAATCCCCATCACGATAAAGCCTTCCCGCGCTGTGATGTAAATCCTGCCATTCGGACAATTCATTGAGGGTTGTCGTGCCGTGTGCTACGCTTGCCGCCATGCGACGAGTATCTGGCCCCGATGAACAGTTTGATCCCCCCCTGCCCGGTGGGGCAGTAGTGGGCAATGCAACGGCATCGGCGCCCGGAACCTGCGGCGAGTTGGTTCAGGGTATCACCGGCGGCGTTCATTTCCTGGTTACCTGTCCCATCAACCAGTTCTCTCGAGTTACCGTAACGTTGCGGGAATCTTCAGACACCGGAGTGGGTATTCGCGTCAAGGGAGATCCCCGGTTGCCAAAAACTCTCCAGGCCGTTGGATCGGCCCTGGTTGAGATCCAAAAACAGCGCCGGACGCCCGATTTGCTGGCGCACGTATCGGTTGCGAATCCCCTGCCGATTGGCAAGGGGATGGGAAGCAGCAGCGCAGATATTACAGCCGCCGTATCGGCCACGGGTACCGCGGCCGGCGTGGTGCTGTCTCCGGAAACGATAGCCCGCATAGCCCTTGCAGTGGAGCCTACTGACGGCGTCATGTTCCCCGGGGTGACTTTGTTCGATCACCGGAGCGGTAGAGTGGCTGAACCGCTGGGCCCGCCGCCGCCCATGGAAGTCATCGTGGTTGACTGCGGGGGAGAGGTCGATACATTGGAGTTCAACCGGATTGACCGGACTGCCGACTGGGAATCAGTGTCTGTGAAAACCGATGCTGCCCTGGAGTTGGTGCGCGAAGGCATCAGTCGCGGGGATCCCGAATTGGTGGGCCGTGGCGCGACCATCAGCGCCCGTGCCGGTTGCACTTCGGATGCTGTTCCCTGGGTTGAACGGGCGGCGTCCTTCGCGCGGGAAAACGGGGCAGTTGGTATCAACGTGGCGCACAGCGGCACCGTGGTGGGGATATTGCTGGATGCGCGGAAACGACACAGCAAGCCGGTTTTCCGGCGAGCATTGCAGGCGTTCGCCGACGCGGACAACGTGCAACATTTCCGTGTCATCGGCGGTGGCGTGCGTAGTTAATTTCGCAGTCTCACCCGACGGCAGTGTCTCGGCGTTCAGTGTTGGTCGGTCACCGGCGCACTGAAGTTCCAAACCGGGAATTTCCGGCGCCGCGCCGGAGGTGATTATTACAGACTGCACGCCAGGGTAAATGGTGGCGTTACTTCTGCAATCTACGCCCGTGGAACAGGTATTGTTGAGAGTAACCGGCGTATTGGCCGAAGTATCCCTGGGCCCATTCCACCATAGCCCGGTCGGACGGCTTTTTCTGCATCGGGAAGTACCACTCAGCCAACGCGCGCCTGACCCACACATCAACGGGAAATGCCTCCAGATTCTCCAGCGCGAACACGGCGATGCAATCTGCGATTTTGGCGCCAATCCCCGGGCAATCCATTAACCGGTTCTTCGTCTCAACATACGTCGCCCGTTTCAACTCATCCAGGTCCAGTGCGCCCGTTGCCACCATATTGGCGGCCGCGATCACGTAGGGAGCGCGAAAACCGAGGCCCAGCTCTCTCAGCACACTTTCGCCGGCGCGTTGCAACTGATTCGCAGACGGGAAGGTATGCCTTGTCTCTCCGCCCAGGCTTACCGGGTTGCCGAGACGATCTGCCATAGATTCCATGTTCTGGTGTATGCGCGGGATGTTCGAGGTAGCAGAGCAGATGAATGCTACCGTGCATTCCCACGGGTCCTGCCTCAGAATCCGCAACCCCGGGTAACGCTCCACCATAGAAGCCACACGGCGGTCCCGGCAGATGTCGCCATATATGACCTCTATTTCGTCATCCAGCCGGAAGTAGGATTGCAACGAATCCTTCAGATCAACATCACGCTGGCGCCCGTTGGCGCCACTGCTGATATATTCGACGCCGGATTCAGATTGGCGGATGTGCAAAAGCCGTTGGCCGAGAACTCCCGAATACCAGCCATCACCCAGCTTGCGCCAACGGTGGGCCTGGCCGCTTTCCAGACTTCCCGACAGGTCAAACGGCTGATCAATTACGAGGTGCACGGTCTAATTGAAGCCACTGGGCGGCTTGCTGACCCAGAGTTGCCAGGTTAGATCTTTGGAAAGTGCAGGAAGGCAACGAATTCAAAAATCGGTCGCCGTAATTTGCAGTCTGAATGCGCCGGTCCAGAATGACAATCGCGCCGCGGTCCGATTTGCTGCGAATCAGGCGTCCAAAACCCTGACGGAAACGCAACACAGCGTGGGGGACCTGGAAATCGTTGAACGGATTATTGCACAAGGCTCCCCGTGCTTTGATTATGGGGTCGGATGGCACCGGGAACGGCAGGCGGCACAACATCAAAGCCCTCAGCACGCCGGGTTCCATATCGACGCCTTCCCAGAAACTTGCCGTACCCAACAGAACCGACCGGGGGTTGGCTTGCATCCGGTCAATGAGTTGGCGAGGCGTGCCGTTGACACCCTGAGCCAGTAAGGAAATCCCCTCGGGTCCCAACTGGTTGCGTATCTGGAAAGAAACGTCACGCAGGGCGTTATGAGAGGTAAACAGCGCCAGCACATGGCCGTCCAACTCCTTTGCCATGTTCACGATTGCCAATGCCGTGGCTCTGGAATGGTCCGCGGATTGCCGGGGGTCGGGCATGTCTTCCGGGACCATCAACAGCGTATTTCGCCTATAGTTGAACGGACTGTCTACCAACAATTCGTCGCTGTCTTCCGGAAACCCCACGCGCCGGCGCAGGAATTCAAAGCTGGAATCGGTGGTCAGTGTGGCGCTGGTGAGCACCACCGCCTCTTTCGCCATGAACAGGCGGTCGGCCAGGATCGGGCCCACGGTGAGCGGAGTCGAGTGGACAGTCAGGTTGCGGCGCACCACGTCCAGCCACTGGATTTGTTCGTCGTCATAGCGCCCGAAAACAGACGCCAGGCTGTCGTTGATTTGGATAACCTTGTCGATGGATCCGTTCAATTCTGCTGCGGCAGACTCTGAAGCATCGGACGAGGTTCCCACCGACGCCGCGCGTTCCAGTTCCCGCAGCGAGTTGACGCAGCCGTTCAGAAAGGCCGCAAAGGATTCCCATTCGGCTGCCACCGTGCTCCATTCGCCACTCTGTCGGCTGCCGGCATCCAGGGACAACGGTTGCCGGTCGTCTACTGATTTTCCGGCGCCGCGGAACATTCTTTCGATTGCATCCCACAGTCTGGCCCACGCTTGGGCGGATTGATTACACGCCGCTGATGCGTTGGAGGCTGTTTCCTGAATGTGTGTGGAGGCGGCGTCGCTCGTCATCCTGGCGGCCGCCGCGCCGATCTGATTGATGTTGCGGTACACCGAATCGAGCTCCTGCGGCAGCGCGTCCTGAGCGATTTCAAAACCTAACTGGCGGCTGGCTTCTTCTTCCAAATGGTGCGCTTCGTCCACTATTAATCGTTGGTAATCCTGGAGTACGGACCCACCCACGGCCAAGTCGGCCAGCAGCAAAGCGTGGTTCACGACCAGAATGTGCGCCGACTCAGCGCGCTGTCGCGCCTGGCGCAAGAAGCAGGGAGCGCCACTTCGAAACGCGGGGCACAGGCCCGGATTGTCGGCGCTGATCCGAGACCACGACCGGAGATCGCTGGAATGGAGGTTCAAGTGGGCGCGGTCTCCGTGGGTCGTGTCATCAAGCCAAACTGCCGTTTTCCCGATCACCCTGGCATCGTCGATGCTCAATGAATCCGAGTTGCTGAGATTGGCCCACCGGTGCAGGCAGATATAGTTGGAGCGCCCTTTGAGTTGAGCCGCTTTGATAGCGCCGGTTTCCAGAATGCCGGCCTGTTCCAGAATGTCGATAACGGCTGGAATATCCTTTTCGATCAGCTGTTCCTGCAGGTTTATGGTGTTGGTTGAGATTACGACGCGCTGGCCGTGGGCGGCTGCATACAGAATAGCCGGCATCAGGTACGCCAGGCTTTTGCCGATTCCGGTGCCTCCCTCGACGATCAGTTTGCGGCCCTGGAAGATGGCGCGCGTGGCGGCCTTGAGCATCTCTGCCTGCTGCGGACGGGTTTCGAAACCGGGGAATGATTTGGAGAATGTTCCGTCTGCCGACAGCAATTCTTCAATCTGCTGCTCGGTTAGGGTGCGGCGAAGGGCGTTGGAAGATAAACCGCCGTTTTCCGCGGACACGCGGGCTGCCAGACTTTCCAGATTCAGACCATTCAGTCCCACGCCTCCACCGGCATCACTTTGGTTCAGGATGGCGCTGGCTCCCCGGGCGTGAGGGATGAGGCCCTCCAGCAAATCGGCAACGGTTGCGTTCGCCGTGCGCGCCGTGCGGGCGATGAACGCAATCTTGGCGGCGGGCAATGCCGCTGCCATTTCCAGGAGCTTGTGAAATACCAGCGCAGTGACCTCGGCGTCGGCGCTGGCGCGGTGCGCGTTGGCGTGGTCCAGCCCCAAATGTTTGGCCAACGCGGCCAGGTTGTATTCCGGAACGGTGGGCAGGAATACGGAGGCCAGGTCCCACGTGTTGTAGCTCTTGTTAGGCAGGTCTAGGCGGTGGGATTGCAGGAAATCCAGGTCGAATTTTATGTTATGGCCGATAATCGGCAGATCGCCCACGAAGTCAGCAAACTGGCCGGCCACCTGGTGGAACGCCGGGGCCCGTTCGATCTGGGCGGGAGTGATAGATGTCAACTGCTGGATAAAGGCCGGGATGTTTCGACCCGGATTGACGAATGTTTGGTATCGTTCCAGCACGTCACCGCCCCGGAACTTGACTGCTCCCAACTCGATGATGGTATCGGCATTGGGATTTAGCCCGGTGGTTTCCAGGTCAATGCAGGCGTACACCTGCTCCAGCGGGTTCAGTTGAGGCAATCGTACTTGGGTCATGCCAATAGTCGTGGCCGTAAGAAGGGTTTTTGAGACTCGCCGTTGATAACCAATTTGGGAAGCTCAACCTATCATCGGAATCAGGTTGCGGAGCGCAGGCCGTAGGGACGGAGATCACCTTGACGGAGGCCCTCCATAGGTCGGAAATCTCCGTGGTGTAACGCGGTCAGGAATTGTGCCTCGTCGAATATTTCGTCGGGAAATTCCGTGACGAACCGTCCCAACCCGTGGGTGCTGTGAGCATCGCTTCCGCCGGTGACGGGCAACCCCAACTTGTGGGCGACAGCTACGGCGAATCGATTTTCATCATCCGACGTGCCTCCATTGGCTACTTCCACGGCGTCGGCCAACTCGAAAACACGATGCTTTAGCGCTTCTTCCGGTTTGGTGGGGATTGGCTCTTTCGGGTCGGGATACAGGTAAGGCCGGGTTCGGTGGTGTTGCCCCAGAACCCCGCGGAATGGGTGGGCCGAAACGACGAACCCGCCGGCGGAGTGGGCCGTTTTGCTCAATTCTTCCGCATGGTGAAATCCGCTCTGGTACCGGTCCACACCAAAGGCAAGAATATGACCCATATCGGTGTCGGCCTCCATTGCCCGTATCAACACTACGTTATGCCGGCCGGCGAAGGCAGCAAATTCATGGCGGTCCCAGGGTCCGGTATGCTCGGTGATACACAACCCGCGCAACCCCAACCTTTCCGCCTCAAGTATGAGGTCTTCCGGAGTAAGGCTGGAATCAGCGCTCCCCTTGGTGGTATGGATGTGAAGGTCAAAAAGGCGGGCCATGGACACAACCAGTCTATTCGCCAGACCGCCGCCCGTCAACGATGATGGCGTCATCACGTGTACCCACTTTGTCATTGCGAGCGTAGCGTGGCAATCTCGTCACCGTAGCAACGGCGGTTCGCCGACGTGTGTTCAACCTCATCGAGATTGCCACGTCGCTAACGCTCCTCGCAATGACAGTAAGGGCTCAGGATGATCCTTCGACAGGCTCAGGATGGACGGGATTTTGGGCCGTGGTTTGTTGCGGGATTGCCAACCCCCGCATCGAGTGCGGGGTCGCAATGACAAAGCGGGCACGCCTGAGTGATGGCGTCATCAATAAGTTGGCGTTGGGTAATAGGTCAGCAATCCGTGCTCGTTGGCGCTGCCGGTGGGGTTCGCTTAATATCCCTGCTGGCAACGGCGCCCCTCTGATAGAATGCCTTTACCTAGTGGCTACGACAATTGGCCAACCAATGGGAGAACAATAATGGCGAAAGTAGGATTCATCGGACTGGGAACAATGGGAGCCAGCATGGCGTTTAACTGCCTGCGCGGCGGCAACGACATGGTGGTTCATGACATCAGGCGAGAGGCGGCCACCCAGCATCTGGAAGCTGGCGCCCAGTGGGCTGACAGCCCCCGAGAGGTTGCCGCTGCTTCCGACGTGGTGTTCACGTCCCTCCCCGGCCCCGTGGAGGTGGAAGCGGTTTCCCTGGGCGAGGATGGCATTATGTCCGGGATGGAGGCTGGTAAAACCTACTTTGACCTGAGTACGAGTTCGCCTACCCTCATCCGTCAAATCCACGACCGGGTTGCCGCACAGGGCATCAACGTGCTGGACGCCCCGGTGAGCGGCGGCCCGGCTGGCGCCTCCAGCGGTCGTTTGGCGATATGGGTAGGCGGAGACAAAGCCGTGTTCGATCAGCACAAGGCAGTCCTGGATTCCATCGGCGATGCCGCCTATTACGTTGGGCCAATTGGAAGCGGCGCCGTGGCCAAGTTGGTGCACAACTGCGCCGGTTACATCGTTCAAACCGCCCTGGCCGAGGTTTTTACGATGGGCATCAAGGCGGGCGTAGACCCGCTGGCCCTGTGGCTGGCGGTGCGCAAGGGCGCCGGCGGACGGCGCGGCATGTTCGAGGGATTGGCTCAACACTTCCTGATCAACGAATACGACCCGCCGGACTTCGCGCTGCGTTTGGCCCGCAAAGACGTGGACCTGGCGGTTGCTGTGGGGCGAGAATTCGACGTGCCCATGAAACTGGCCAACACGACGCTCGCCGAAATGACGGAAGCGTTGAACCGCGGATGGGCTGGCCGCGACTCTCGCGTTGCAATGCTGTTGCAGGAAGAGCGCTCCGGCGTAGAAGTCCACGTGGACCCTGAGGCGCTGCGCCAGGCCCTGGAAGCAGAGCAGGGCGGATAAATCCGTCCCGGGTCAAACCCCCGGCTGAACTAGGCCACGTTGACATTTGAGATATAAGGCGATTTCGCTAACCCCAGCTCGTCATTCCCGCGAAAGCGGGAATGACTGGAAATGTCAACAGAACCTAATCAGCTGCTTCGGGTTGCCACCTCAATACTGGTCGTCGCGCCGCAGTGGCTTCATCCAGGCGGGCGACCGGCGTGGTGTGCGGCGCATTCTGCACCAGCTCCGGATTTGACGTGGCCTCGGCGTCGATGGCCCGCAAGGCGCCGATGAATGCGTCCAGCGTGTCTATGTTTTCTGACTCGGTGGGCTCAATCATCAACGCTTCGTGAACTATGAGCGGGAAATACATCGTGGGGGCATGAAACCCGTAATCCAGCAGCCGTTTCGCGACCTCGAGTCCACTGACACCTCGTTCGCGCTGCCAGTCCGCGGAGAACACTACCTCGTGCATGCACGTGCGATCGTATGGCAGTGAGTATATGTCCTTCAAAGAGTGCATCAGATAATTGGCATTCAGCACCGCGTTGCCGCTGATGGATCTCAGGCCATCGGCGCCCAACGTTCGGATGTACGTGTAGGCTCGTACCAACACGCCGAAATTGCCGTGGAAACTGCTTATCTTTCCGATGCTTGCATCCGGTTCGCTGAATTGGTACTCACCGCTATCAGTACGGATAACTATCGGCGCGGCAAGATACTGAGCCAGATTGTCGCCACAGCACACCGGACCGGCGCCGGGCCCGCCACCGCCGTGCGGAGTGCTGAACGTCTTGTGAAGGTTGAGATGGCAAACGTCAAAGCCCAGCGCTCCAAGCTTGGCACGTCCCAGCAGGGCATTCATGTTGGCGCCGTCGCCGTACACCAGCCCTCCGCAATCGTGGACCAACTGGCACACTTCCAGGATATTGGTGTCGAACAACCCCAGGGTGCTGGGCAGGGTGATCATAACGCCGGCAAGGTCGTCACCCACCAGCCCGCGCAACGCGACCAGGTCGGTGTTGCCGTCGGCGTCAGAAGGCAGGGTCACCACCTCAAACCCAGCCATTGCCGCCGATGCCGGGTTGGTGCCGTGGGCGCTGTCGGGTATGGCCATCTTGGTGCGGCCACCGTCGCCGCGCGCCAGGTGGTAGGCGCGCATCATCAATACGCCGGCCAATTCGCCGTGGGCGCCGGCCAGAGTGGCCAGGCTGGTGTTGGTCATCCCGGTTATTTCCGCCAGCCATTCCTGGAGCCGATAGAGCAATTCCAGCGCTCCCTGGGCCTGGGCGGTAGATTGCAGGGGATGAATACCGGCAAACCCGGCCAGAAACGCCATATCGTCATTGATCTTCGGGTTGTACTTCATCGTGCACGAACCCAGCGGATAGAAATGGGTGTCGATGCTGAAATTCAGTTGACTCAGCGTGGTGAAGTACTGCACTACTTCGGGCTCCGACACTTCGGGCAGCGGCAAATCATCGCGCAGAAACGCGGGATTCGGCATGGGGGCGGCCGGCACATCCAATGAAGGTGCGATCGTTCCGACCCGACCGGGCACACTCCGATCCATCAGCAGACGGGAACTGTCTCTATTTCCGCCTTTATTCATCATCTTGCAGTATGTCTCCCGTTAGGTTCAGCGCCAATGAATTTCGAGTAACCAAAATCGATCGCATTACCCGATTGTGGCCAGGGCATCGACCAATTGGTCGATTTCGGATTTGGTGTTCATTTCAGTTACGCACAACAACATTCCGTTGTTGAACCGGTCGCTGACGTCCAACCCGCCCAAGATATTGCGCTCCATCAACCGGAGATTCACCTGGGAAGGGCTGGTCGGACACGACACCACAAATTCCTGGAAGAATTCGCCTGCCACCGGTAGCGAGTAACCCGGCAGGTTGTTGATTTGCTGGGCGGCGTAATGGGATTTGTGGTAGCACAGCTCTGCCGCCTGTCGGAGACCGTGGCGACCCATGGCCGCCAGGTATATCGACGACGCCAGCGCGTACAGGGCTTCGTTGGTGCAGATGTTGGACGTTGCGCGTTCCCTCCGAATATGCTGCTCGCGGGTTTGCAGCGTGAGCACGTAGCCGGTGCGACCTTCGGTATCAGTTGTGCGACCCACCAATCGACTGGGCATTTGGCGAATGTACTGCTGTTTGCAACTGAACAGGCCCAGATACGGGCCACCGAATGATGGCGGTATGCCCAAAGGTTGACCTTCACCGGTGACGATGTCGGCCCCGAATGCACCCGGTGGGCGCAACATGCCCATCGCCAGCGGATCGGCCGACACTACCAGGAGACCACCCTCGCTATGGATGGCGTCTCCGAGCGCGGCCAAGTCGTCAAGCGTCCCGAAAAAGTTGGGATATTGAGCCACAATCCCGGCGGTGGCTTGATTGGCCGCCCCTCCGGCGTCGGCGGCGGCGACCAAATCGATGGAGATGCCCTGTGCCTGGCAATAGGTGGCTATAACCTGACGATATGAAGGCGCCACACTGTCGCAGACGACCAGGCGATTTCGCCCGGTAACCCGGCAGGCCATCAGTGTCGCCTCGGCGAGGCTGGTGGCTCCGTCGTACATCCCAGCGTTAGCCACCTCCATGCCGTAAAGAGCGCTGACCATGGTTTGAAATTCAAAAATCACCTGCAAAGTTCCTTGAGATACCTCCGGTTGATATGGAGTGTATGCGGTAAGGAACTCGCCGCGGGTCATCAGGGCTTTCACGATTGCAGGAATGAAATGGTGGTAACAGCCGGCGCCCAGAAACGAAGGGCCGCTGGCCAGGGGCCGGTTTCTTGATGCCAATTCTCCAAGTTCTCGCTGAATATCAAGCTCGGACACGGGACCCGGCAGATCCAGAGAAGGATTCCGGTAGGCGTCGGGAATATCTTGAAAGAGGTCGTCGATGGTTCCCAAACCAATGGAGTTCAGCAATTGCTTCTGCTCAACCACGGTGTTTGGGATGTAATGAGACTGAAATTCGGTAACCATGTTGGGTTGCTCCGTTAGTTGGAGATTAATCATCCCAAGCGAGAGCTTGATCAGGATTAAGGGAAATAGTTTGGACACGCCACGCTGATTTGTTCTTGAGTGCAGCCAAGCTTATTCTAACGCGAAATGCCTCGCCACGTGTTGGAGCATTCCGCCCGGCCAGCCATATAGAATCACTGGCAGTTGGGTTGTACCGATCTTGCAGCAGTCCATTGGGCAAGCATAAAACAGCGACAGAATCGAGACGATTAGGGACATCATCCGCCGAGCTTTCTGAGTAGTTATACTTGACGAATATCGTTGTCGTCAGGTATTCGTCATCCCGTACTATCGCGATATTCTCCAAATCCCCTGGCACATCCACCGTCTGATTCTTTCTTATCTGACGGATGCGCATTGAGGTTTGGGATGTCTGGATAGTGGCTGTGCCAGCGCCAGCCGTTTTCTCCGCTTTTGAATCTACAAACAGCGCTTGTCGCACCGCATATTCGGGTTGAAACAAATAGGCCGCCCTTTTGTAGTCAATCTTGCCGAATAACCTTACGGGTATGGTTGGCATCCCTTGCCGGTCCAGAGCCTCACGGGTAATGTCCTCACCTATATCGGCTACCAGATCTGATTCGTTCCTGAATATCTCGACGGCTCCTTCTCTGAAATCATAGATGGCCTGAACTACCATTCGCAACGTAGCCTTCTCTATCTGCTCAATAGTGTCAAGATTAGCCCGAAGATCGCCAGCGTTCAGCGTCATAGCGTCAGCCTTAATGAGGGAGTCAACGCTTCTTGTACCCTTGCCCTTGCCAACTGCACGCTTTGAGGATTCAAGTCAAACCCAATAAACTGCCGCCCTTCCCCTATCGCGGCTAACGCAGTAGTCCCACTGCCAACAAAGCAGTCCAACACCAGGTCATTTGGCTCCGTTAGCAAACTTATCATCCGGCGCGGTAATTCTAACGGGAATTGCGATTCGTGCGCGCTATTGGAGCGAACCGAACGTATATTCCACACTCCCCGCGAACCCCACTCTGCCCATTCGTCGGCATCCAGCCGTTCCCGGTTCACCACCGTTATTCCCGGCTTCCAGAAAATCAGCAGATGCTCCCACTCGTCCACCGAACGATAGGACAGGCTGTGCCATCTGCTGTTTTCCCAACACGGATCCTTTACCCACGCACGCCGGTCATAGAGATAAAATCCGGCGTCTTCAGCCCAGCGCTCTACCAGTCCGGCGGTGAGTTTCACTCTGGTCTGAGGCGCGTACTTGCCGCCCCTGACGTTGTTGTTTTTCAGCCGTCGGTCGATGGTCTGTTCGCTGCACCCCAGCAGGGCAGCCAGCTGGTACTTGTCAAAGCCGGGATTGTCCCGCTGTGCGGCCAGCACCTCATCCCGAGTGATTTTAACCTTCTTGGCGCTGACGTTATCCGCCTGGATTCGCGGCATATCCGGGTCCTCGAAAGCCAGAATATCGGCAATGTTAATCCCCAGAAAACCGCCGGCTTTGATGACCGGGTAGTGGGCTGCAATCGTTTGTTCCAGCAACGTTGCCCACTCTCGAAAATTCAAATGGGATTCGTATGACTTCCCCAGCCAATAGGGGGGCGACCAGAAACTCAGGGCCACCGATTCCGGCATCATCTTTTTCAACAACGTTCTGGCATCACCGGGATGTATTAGGTTTGGTTCCAAGTAAGAGGATGTAAACATATCCGCCGATGACCCCATCGCTTGAATCAGCGCTGCGCTGGCGCGCCACCATCCTTGCCGCAACCCCTCCACGTTGTCAAGAGGCAAGCGGACACTGGCAATCTTTCCTTTCTACGCCAGCACCCGGTATCGGTAGCTGGATTCCAGCAAATCCCCATCCCGGAATCGGTCCAGCCGCAGGGGAGTAAGGTCAACGTCTCTGGCTCGCTGTTCCACCACCAGCTCGGCCACGGCTTTCCCGATGGCCGGCGACAGCTTGAATCCGTGGCCACTGAACCCCACGGCGCAATAAAGACCAGCTACGCCGGAAACCGCGTCCAGTACCGGGTGCCAGTCGGGTGTGGTTGTGAACAATCCCGACCAACCTCCCCGGTAGTAGGAATCCTCCATACCAGGCATGCGTCGACCCAACCGGGAGATTGCAGACGCGGCGTCGGCCGGGTCGATGCCTTCCGGATAGGAATCAGGATTCGGCTGCTCTTCATCGTTGCCGAACCCCATCATGGTAAATGCAGACCCATCTGGCCGGAAGGAAAACGATTGGCTGATGTCGCCAACCGTGGGATGGTGGGGCACCCGTTCGATGGGACGGGCGACTGTCGCCACCTGATGGCGCACCGGCAACAGCGGGACTTCTACGCCGATGGCAGACAGCAAGCGGGATGACCAGGGTCCGGCGGCGATTATCACGGTTTCGGTCGCAATGCGTTCGCCGTTCCGGGTGGTTACTGCCTGAACCCGGCGGCCGTCATACACGATACTGGCGGCGGGGTTGCGCATTGAAATGTGCGCTCCCGCTTCCTGCGAGCGGGCGGCGTAAGAAACTGTAACCTGATGCGGATTGGCGTATCCGGAAAGGGGTTCCCAGGCTGCGTGTTCATCGTCGTACAACCGAATCGCCGGCGCCAGTCGGCTCACGTCATCCTGGGTAACCACCGAGGTGTCGATCCCCAACTCCTGCAGCAATGCTACGTTGCGTTGCAACCCGGCGCGGTCGTCATCTTTCACCACCACCAGGTAACCGGTACGTACGAAACCCGACTCTCCGCCCACTATCTCATCAAACTCGGTGAAAACCTGAAGACTCTGCCACGCCAGGGTCGCGGTAATCGGGTTGGAGTAATGCATGCGACAGATTGCCTGAGACCGGCCGGTGCTGCCGGAACCCAGCACGTCGCGTTCAAGCAGTACCGTGTTGGAGACACCCAGTTGCGCCAGGTGGTACTGGATAGCGCAGCCTATTACGCCGCCACCGATGATCACTACATCGGCAGAGCCAGGCAATGGATTATTCGTCGACACCTTTCCAGGACATAACACGGTTGACGTCGATTATGATTGCAACGAGTCGCTGGTCGCTTCTGGTCAGCTCGTCGGCGTCCTGTGCGCCGCGTTCTGTCCCCTCATAGCGGGAAAAGATGCTGCGTACCGTATCACGCAGATCGGCGTTCTCCACGGTAGCATCGCCTTCCAGAATCACATACTGGTAAGGCCATTCGTCGGTGGCCACGGAGATTGCAACCTTGGGATTTTGGCGCACGTTCCGCGTTTTCACCGCAGAGTCGCCGGAAACAACGGTTACTTTACCGTCTTCCCATCGGTACCAAACCGGCGATATATGTGGTGTGCCGTCCTGACGGATCGAGGCGAAGTGGGCGACATGAGGGCCGGCGAGGTATGCGTCGATCTCCTGTGGTGTAAGTCGGGGCATTATATCCTCAGACGCTCCGGCGGTCGATCAGAAATCTTCCCTGGGCCCGGCTTGATTTGGCGGATAATGATAA
Organism: Dehalococcoidia bacterium; assembly: GCA_965262485.1. GTDB lineage: Bacteria > Chloroflexota > Dehalococcoidia > Lucifugimonadales > UBA3495 > Bin87. The sequence goes on from OZ253540.1 coordinate 275,883, forward strand.
CATATCGATCCGGGCATCGGCCCGTACCCAATCATTGCACGCTCCCCATCAGGACGGTATGATGAATTGCAGGCTGACTGCTCAACCGTCATAGCACAGAAGATACGATGACTGCCGAATCCCCTAATACAGAGAACCTGCGCACGGCGTTGTTTGACACCCACGTAGCCTTGGGGGCCCGTATGGTGCCGTTCGGCGGATGGGATATGCCCGTGCAGTATGAGGGCATCATCAGCGAGGTTGCTGCCGTTCGCAACGGCGCCGGGTTGTTCGATGTATCTCACATGGGCCGCTTACACTTGGATGGCCCCAACGCCGCTGCTCTGTTGGACATTCTTCTAACGGGATCAGCGTCGGGGCTCAGGGTTGGCCGGGCGCGGTATTGTTTCGTCTGCAAAGAAGACGGAGGCGTAATCGACGACACCATCTTCTACCGGTTGTCCGAGGACGAATTTCTGCTCATTCCCAATGCTGGCAATCGGCCGGCGGTTTCACTGTGGTTCGACAGGCAGCTGGCCCAGCATTTCGACGGCAGGGGAGTGCAGATTACGGACCGTACCATCGCCACGGGGCTGATTGCCTTGCAGGGCCCATCCGCTGCCGACATAATCGACCGTCTCTGCGAAGATTTTTCGCCGGGCACCGGTCTGGCGCACAACCCGGGCCGATCGCCGGTCCCGTCAACGCTGCGACCGTTTTCCTGGGGTCGCGGCCACATCGACGGCCGCCGGGTGTTCGTTGGCCGCACCGGATACACCGGAGAGGACGGCTTCGAGATTGCTTTGGGCGCCGGCGACGCCCCCGTTATTTGGGAACAACTTTGCGCCGCCGGGGCAGTGGCCTGTGGCCTGGGAGCCCGCGACGTATTGAGGTTGGAGGCCGGGTTGCCATTGCACGGTCACGAATTGGCGGACGACATTTCCCCGATCGAAGCCGGAATGGGCCGTTTTGTACGGCGTGATGGCGGGTTCAACGGGGCCAATGTCCTCGACCACCAAAGGGTGTACGGCACGCCGCGCCAGCTGGTCGGCCTGACTTTGCCCGGTCGCAGCGCTCCTCGCGCCGGGTACGAGGTATTCGCTAACGGCGCCGTGGTTGGAGTTATCAGCAGCGGCAGTTACTCCCCCACACTGGAAAAATGCATCGCCATGGCTTTCGTCGACTCGGACAGTGTCGATGCAGAACTCACGGTGGATATACGCGGCCGCGCCGCGCCGGCCGCCACGGCGGAGCTGCCCTTCTACAAGCGCGCGTCGTAGTGATGGATCGACCGCCTCGCCTCATTCAATAGCTGGAGGATGTAAACAACGTGAATCCCAAAGACCGAAAATACACTCGTGAGCACGAATGGGTCCTTTTGGAGGACGGTTCTGTAGGTCTGGCGCTGGTGGGCATAACGCACTACGCCCAGGACCAGTTGGGTGACGTTGTGTATCTGGAATTGCCCGCAATTGGAGCCAGCGTAGGTCACCTGGCGAAGATGGGTGAGATTGAATCAGTCAAGGCCGTTTCCGACCTCTATTCGCCGGTGAGCGGAGATGTGATGGAGGTCAATGCCAGGTTGGCCCGCGAGCCGGAGTTGGTCAATAATGATCCGTTCGGCGACGGGTGGATGCTCAGAGTCAAAATCAGCTATGCATCGGAGTTGGATACGTTGCTGGATGCCGCCGCGTACGAAGAGTATATCGGCCAGCTCTAGAGCCTGTTGACAATTAGTAAACCAGCCCGTCACTCCTGCGAAAGCAGGAGTCCAGAGAGGGCATGATGAAAGAATCAGAACCGCGATTAATGACTACGGCCACTGGATTCCCGCTTTCGCGGGAATGACGGTATTTGTCAACACTCCCTAATTCCTCGCGCGTACTCACTTTAATCTGTCATTGCGACCCCGTACTTGATACGGGGGTGGCAATCTCGTCGCCGTAGCAATGGTGGTTTGCCGACGTGTGTTCAACTTCAACGAGATTGCCACGTCGCTGCGCTCCTCGCAATGACAGTAGGCCAGTTTGGTTTGACAAGGTGGGTACGCGTGAGACCCTAGTTCGCCAACGCGGGGGTTGAACCATATCGCCGCGCTGCTACTACTGCCGGGCGCGGAGGTTTCCATCGGCGTGATGTGACGGGGAATCAACTCACGCGGTAGAAATCCCCGCCGCCAGTCCAGCTGGCCCGCAGCGCTTTGCCCGCCACTACCGGTCCGAATTTGATCCGTTCGGCCGTGGGTTCTCCAACCGGGCCGACGCCAAACCAGCCGGTCTCGTGTTGGCCGTGTGGTTCTTCGGTCAATGGTTCCTCGCCGCCGTTCGGCCAAGCCAGATACAGCCGTCCCCGGCGCAGGTAGATCCGGAAATTGGATACGTAGGGAGCGTGGCTGCGATAGTGGCCAGGCAGCGCCTCCCAGGTTCGGGGGTACGGAACATCGTCAATGGTTGGGGATGCGTCCGCCCTGATGTAAACGTCTCCGCCGTGGTGGACTTCCTCGGCCAGAGACGCAGCTCCAGCAGAACCCAGGAACCGGAGGGGGAACGGGTCGAAGGAATCAGCGGGTACGACAAAGGTCTCGCCCGAGATGTGCTGCAAACGGACGCCGGCAAGTACCGGGGACCGATCCGGGGAATGTGCGTCAAGTATCAAACGGTTGGCTTCGTTCCTGATGCTGAGCCGAGAGCCGGAAACCTCATTGATGAAATCGCCGGCATACCGATTAGCGTCGGTAACCTCTTCGCGGTTGGGAGTGCCGGGAGGTGAGGGCATCGGCAACCCATCGCGAATCGCGGCCGCCACCTGTAGCGCATAGCGCGCCGGTGTATATGTGCCCACGTCCGAGCCGGTGCACAACAATGCGGCCGCCAGCGAATCGGTTTGGTCCACCAACATAATGGCCCGAAATCCTACCGTGCTTCCTCCGTGGCCTATAAATCGGTGGCCGTCAGCCTGGTGTGAAATAATTCCGAATCCGTAACCGTAGTCGTGCTCATATTGTTCGCCCCGATTCATGGCAATAACAGGCGTGGTCATTCGCTGAAATGATGCGGCAGAAACCAGCGCCCGTTGCCCCGCGCGACCACCGTTCAGCCAAAGCCGGGCGTAGCTTGCCATATCTTCAATCGTGGCCGCCGGACTGCCGTCTCCGGCGTTGTATTCCATCCATGTCGCTGGGATCAGTGTGTCGCCATTGCGATACGGGCGATCGTCATGGAGCGGCACGTACCCGGTGGCCAGGCGGTGGCGATTGGCATGAGCGGCAACCGGATCGGTTTTGGTCATGCCCGCCGGTTCCAGCACACGGCGACGCAGGACGGTTCCATACGGAGCGTTCTCCAAATCCTCCAGCAGCCATCCCAATAGCTTGTAGCCGGTGTTGGAGTAATGGAACCGCTCACCGGGATCCCATGCCGCCTGCGTGTAGCGCAGCGCGTAACCTTCATAGCGGGACGCCGGGGTGAAATCTGTCCCAGAGGGTAACCCGGCCGTGTGACTCATCACGTGGCGGAGGGTAACGGGCCCGTAGTTGGAGGGAAAAGCGAACCAGGGAAGATGCGTACTCAACGGCGCGTTCAGGTCGAGACGGCCGGATTCAACGTATTGCATCAATGCGAGGGCAGTCATAGACTTGCCAATGCTGCCGATCTGAAAAGTGGTGTCGGCGAGCACCGGTTGACGGGCGGATACGTCGGCATAGCCAAGCCTGGCCGTGTACAAGGTGCGGCGTCGGTCCGTGATGACCAGTGCAAGTCCCGGAGCAGGCACTACAGATTGCCACTGACTCAGCTGCGAGGTTAGATCAGAATACCTTTCATCAACCATGTTGTTTAATGAAACAGGTGACGCATCAGAAAGGTGAATGTGTGAGCAATGCCCGAGGATTTCGACAGGCGGGCCGTGATGTACACATGACCGTGAGGGCCGCCGTTGATTCCAGCGCATCCCTGTCCGCGCAGCCTCAACCGGGCGCCGTCGGCAACGCCGGCCGGCATGGTCGCCTGCAAACGTAATTCTCTGGGGATACGTTGCTTGCCGGCGCACCGCCAGCAGGCCCCCGCGGTAAGCGTTTCTTCGGGCTCGGTGCCGGTTCCCCGACATCTGGGACAGGCTTCCAGCCGTTCGATCCAAAACGACTTGCGGGTTCCCAGGCGTGCTTCCCGAGGATTTATGAAAACGGAAACCTTCAAATCTTCGCCGGCTCGAGCATCGCGTAAATCGCCACCGCCTCTGGCAGCACGCTGGCGCGTCCGATTGACTGACCCGCGGTTGTAGCGCCGCGCCGCCGTCCCGATGCCCAGGCTCCCCAGATCGTATTGCCGGCGACGCTGCGGGTCGGACAGGGTGCTGTAAGCCTCGTTGATCTGCTGCATTCGCGATTCCGCTTCCGGACCGGAATTGAGGTCAGGGTGGTAAAGGCGAACGAGCCTGCGGTAAGCCAGGCGAATTTCGTCAACCGTCGCGGTGCGGGGGATCCCTAAAATGCTGTAACAGTCCTGGGTCATGGTCAGAAAGATACGCGGGCAGAGCACGAAGTGGGCTGTCGATCCCGCATTGTGGTTAAGTTACCGGATAAATTTAAAGAAGAATCGCGGCCGACGGTCTATCCTTTCAGGAAATTCAATCCCGCGTCAGGATAACACGAGAGCCGCTTATCTACACGACCACGACCAAGTCTTTTCAAAGTTGTGGAAATTAAACACCCGCTCGTCCTGAGCCTGTCGAAGGACGGTCGCCGATGGTTCGACAAGCTTACCATGAGCGGGTGTTAAGGGACTTTGAGTGGAGGTCGGAGGACTTTGAAAATCGCTGGACTACGGCAGCTGTAAGTTGCGCCCCAATATGCCGTATGCTATCTTGGAATAGTCGGGACGGGGCGTAGCGCAGCCCGGTAGCGCACCTGCATGGGGTGCAGGGGGTCGCCAGTTCGAATCTGGCCGCCCCGACCATTTCACATCTCCCAAGTTGAGAGGGACGCAACCAGCGTCCCTCTTTGCGGTTCAACCGGCCCAGCCCGCGTGGACGGCCAGGTCGCGGGGCATATCGGATTGCTCGATCTCACATCGCGGTGCGTCCCCCGTCGACGACCACCTCGCTGCCGGTTACGAACGAGGATTCGTCGGACGCCAGGTAGATGACTGCAAAGGCGATATCTTCCGGACGACCAATTCGTCCCAGGGGCGTGCGTTGGCGTTGTTGTTCATCGGTTAACGCGCCACGACCCCGACGCGATTCCAGCAGCATAGGAGTGTCAATGGGGCCCGGATGCACCGAGTTACACCGGATGCCATCCCGGGCGTGCTGAATCGCCGTGGACTTGGTGAACAGGCGTACCGCACCCTTGGTGCTGCTGTATCCGGCCAGGTTGTAGTCGTTTCCGACCAAACCGGCGGTGGATGAGATATTGACGATGCTGCCACCGCCAGCGTCCCGCATTGCGCGGAGGGAAGCCCTGGTACCCAGAAATACGCCTTTCGCGTTGACGTCGAACAAACGGTCCCACTCTTCGACCGTCATCTCTTCGATGCTGCGACCCAGCACTATACCGGCGTTATTCACCAGGACATCCAGCTTGCCGTATTCCGAAACTGCCCGGTTGACGGCCGCCGCCCAGTCTGTCTCGCTGGTGACATCCAGATGGACGTAGGTGGCCTGGCCGCCCAACTCCCGTATTTCTGCCTCGACCCGGCGCCCGTCATCGTCCAGAATATCGCCGAATACCACGCACGCACCCTCGGAGGCGAACATTCTGGCTTCGGCCGCTCCCTGGCCTCGAGCGCCGCCACTAATCAAAGCCACCTTGCCATCCAGTCTGCCCATGATTGTCGCCTCCTGTAAATGATGATTAGCGGGGTGCCGATCGATCAACCAGCGTGTCGGTCCGACGTGTTGGCGCTGACAGGACCGCTACCCGTTGATTACTTCCCTGAACTCCCGGATCGCGTTGATGTGGGCGTCGGGAGTATTCAGGTTGGCCGACATGGTGTTCACCGAGAAGTGGGTGGCGCCCAGCCCACGCCACGTTTCAGCGGTGGCCTGCCAATACTCGGGATCACCGTCCGAGTAGTTGACCCGGGATTCCATGCCCAGGGCGTCCGGGTCTCGGCCGGCGTCCGCCGCAGCCTGGCGGACTCTCGCGATGGTGGCAGCCGCCATGGGGTCGTCGCACTGAAACTGCGGGAACCAGCCATCAGCACACCGGCCCACTCTGCTGAGCACACGGTCGGGCGGAATAGGTCCGCGCCCGCGGCTGCCAGCTCCCATCCAGATTGGGATTGGCCGTTGCACGGGAGGAGGGTTGATCCCGGCATGAGTAATGTTGTGGTATTTGCCGTGATAATCGACGACTTCTTCAGTCCAGAGCCGGCGCAGCAATTCCATCTGTTCCTCGGCTCTCCGTCCCCGCGTGGAAAAATCTTCGCCCAACGCCTCGTACTCGACGTGGTTCCAACCCACGCCGATGCCCAACCTTAATCGCCCCCCGCTCAATATATCGACCTCGGCAGCCTGCTTGGCGACGAGAGCGGTTTGCCTTTGGCCCAGGATAAGGATTGCCGAAACGAGCTCTACCCTGGTGGTGAGCGCAGCCATGTATCCGAAAGCCACGAAGATCTCGTGAAACATGCTGTCTTTCGTGTAGCTGCCCGTCCACGGCTGATGGTAAGCGGTATCGGCTCCCAGAACATGGTCATAGGCAATGATGTGAGCGAATCCCAGTTGCTCGGCCGCCTGCACGTAATCCCGAACGGCAATTGGGTCGGCTCCTATCTCAGTCTGGGGAAACACTACTCCAATCTGCATTTGTTGGTCCGGCATACCACTCCTCCAAGCGCCTGGGGATAAATGACTTGGATGCGATTGTACAGTGCCCTCAGGGGGGCGGCAATTCAGGGGAACCCGGGATACGGCGGAATTCGCGCCGGTATCAGGATGTAGCCCAAACCAGATTCCAGATCAGGAAAAAGGCAATGACAGCGCACCATCCCAACACAATGCAGATCCGGTACAGCCGCGTGAACCACAGATATTCCCACACTGGCAACCTGCGCTCGCGAGCCCTGGCTGAATCAGAATCGGCGCTGGCCCATATCCAGTTGCCGATCCGGCTAATTCCAATCATGGCCGTTCACTAAAACGATGGATTTGGCGATCCGGATGCTCAACCTGTGCTGATACACTGGGTTCAGGTTAGAGGATCTGAGAAAGGAAATGCTTAACCCGTTCGTGGCGCGGGTTGTTAAAAAATTCATCGGGTGGTTGGTCTTCGACAATCAGGCCCTCGTCGAACATAACGATGCGGTCGGCCACCTCGCGGGCGAATCCAAGTTCGTGGGAAACCGCCAGTATGGTCATCTGGGACGCCGCCAATTCGTGCATTACTTCGAGCACTTCCTTGATCATCTCCGGGTCCAGCGCGGAGGTTGGCTCGTCGAAGAGCATGATGCTGGGTTGCATGGCCAGGGCCCGGGCTATGGCCACCCGCTGCTGCTGACCGCCCGAAAGCTGCGCCGGGTATTTGTCGGCCTGCTCCGGGATGCCCACGCGCTCCAGCAATTCCATTGCAATGGCTTCTGCCTCCTGAGCCGGCAGCTTGCGCACCTTCATGGGAGCCAGCGTGATGTTGCGCATCACGCTCAGATGCGGGAACAGGTTGAAGGACTGGAAAACCATCCCCACGTCCCGGCGGATGGCATCGACGTTGCGCACGTCGTTGGACAACTCAATCCCATCAACAAATATCTCGCCGCGCTGGTGCTGTTCCAGCCGGTTCAGAGTGCGAATGAAGGTGGACTTGCCGGAACCCGAAGGCCCAATGATGACGACCACTTCGCCGCGTTTGACAGTGGTCGTAATGCCCCGCAAAGCGTGGAAATTGCCAAACCACTTATGAACGTCGTTGCAGACGATGATGTTGTCGGTTGCGGCGGCAGTATCAGCACTCATAGTCGCGCCTCCGTTATGCGTTGGCCAAGTGAAGGAATTACGCGGTTTCGGAGCGTTGGCGTTCCTGGGCCAGCTGCTCTTCCAACCGCCGGATGAGGGCCACGGCTTCGTCGCGTTCTTTCCTTGCTTCGTCGCGTTCTTGCGTGGTCTCGTCGCGTGCTTTCCTTGCTTCAGCCCGCAGTTTTCTTTCTTCGTCCAGTTTCCGTTCCGCTTCAATGCGACGGCCCGATTCTCTCCAGTAAAGCATTATGTCCGGCCCTCCTACGATGCCATTCGCCAGCAACACGGCGGTCATTATCCGAATCATCAATTCGCCCGAATTACGCGGTTTCGGAGCGTTGGCGTTCCTGGGCCAACTGCTCTTCCAACCGCCGGACGAGGGCCACGGCTTCGTCGCGTTCTTTCTTTGCTTCAGCCAGCAATTTTCTTTCTTCGTCCAGTTTCCGTTCCGCTTCAATGCGACGGCCCGATTCTCTCCAGTAAAGCATTATGTCCGGCCCTCCTACGATGCCATTCGCCAGCAACACGGCGGTCATTATCCGAATCATCAATTCGCCCGAAGTTAGGTCCGCTTCCCCATAACTGACGGCATATGTAATTGCGCCGATTAACACGTCCAGCGAGACATAAAATGCCATCCACGCCAGTCGACGCCAAAGTGCCCCCATTGCCTCAATCCTGTCCAGCCATTTTAGCAGAATTCTCTGCAATACCTGGACTATCTGACGCCCACGCCGAGATGCTGCTCAACCCGTCTGCTGATGTACGACATTCCATACGTGAACACCCAGAACACCAGCGCCAGAAAGATGAAAAGCTCCCTCACGTTATCCAGGTACGGTAGAGCGCCATTTTCGACGTAAGTCGTGGCGAACTTGCGGCTGAGTTCCAGTATGTCCAGCATCCCGATGATGTACACCAGGGTCGTATCTTTGAACAGCGCGATGAATTGGCCCACGATGGTGGGAATTACGTTGCGGATAGCCTGGGGCAGCGAGATGAACATCGTCGTTTGCCATTGGGGCAATCCCAGGGCGCGAGCCGCCTCCTCCTGACCGGGATCGAGGGCCTGCAAACCTCCCCGGATGTTCTCCGCCATATAGGCCGCGCTGAACAGTGTGATGATGATGGCCGCCCGGAGCACCGAGTTCAGCGGGAAGTTTGCCGGGAATGCCAACGGCACCAGCACTTGGGACATAAACAGCAGAGTGATCAACGGTACGCCGCGGAACACCTCGATGAACACCACACACATCAGTTTAACCACCGGCAACCGGCTGCGCCGTCCCAGCGCCAGCGCAATCCCAATGGGAAAGCTTGCTACAATGCCGGCCACCGCCAACAGCAGATTCAGCATCAACCCGCCCCAATGCAATACCGAGACCGGTTGCAGGCCGGGCACTCCGGGAAGACCTCGGAGTAACACCAACGTCAACAGGAACGCAAGCACGCTAATGGTGGCTACCCAACGCCAGGCGCCCAAAGGCGTGTAACGGGCCAGAGCCCAGCCCACCAGCAGCGACGGCATGTTTGCCAGCAGCAGCAGGCGCACATCCCATCCCATCCGCTCCAGACTGTAGGGAAGGAATGCAAAAAGCGAGACCACCACAACGACCATAATGGCAATGCGCCTGGCAATGCCGCCGCCGGCGACTACCCAGATCATTCCCAACAACAGAGTCACCATCATCAAGGCAACTTGAGGCCGCCAGAAACAGTTCTGTCCTGAACAGGCCGACTCCGCGTTGTACTGGCCGATTAGCAGCAGACCGCCCAGGGTCGAAATAACCGTGAAGTCGGCGTCTATCAGCAACCACCTCAAACCGTACCAAAGGACCAGGGCCGCCAATCCGCCGACCAGCAACGTGAGGGCGCTGTTGTACCAGTTGCTGAACAGGTTGGCGCGCAGCCAGCCAACCATCCCGGTTTCTGACCGTGGAGGAGGCAACGCCTCCGCAGGCATGGAGTCAGGAACGGTGGCCATCGGTTATCTGCTCACAATCCTGATACGGCGGTTGTACAGGTTGCCTATCAGCGAGTAAGACAGGCTCATCGCCAGGTAGGCGGCCATGATCAGGATGAAAATGGAGACCGCCGGCGCGGTCTGCGTCATCGTTTTGGCTACACTGGTCAGGTCGGAATAACCGATTGCCCCGGCCAGGCTGCTGTTTTTGGTGAGATTGAGGAACTGGCTAATCAGCGGTGGAATGATGACGCGCAGCGCTTGCGGAAACGTAACATTGCACAGGGTGCCCATGGTTGACAGCCCCAACGCGCGGGCGGCTTCAGTTTGCCCGCGTCCCACCGACTGGATGCCGGCGCGGACGATTTCGGCAATGAATGACGAGGTGTACAGCACCAGCCCAATCTGCAGGGCCAGCAGGCCGCCGGAGATGGTGAACCCGCCGGCTATCCGCCCGAAAGTGCCTTGGGGCGCCGGCTGCGAGATAACAAAGGGCGCGCTGCCGGCAAGACTGATGACCAACCAGGCCGCCGCTCCGATGATTACGGCGGCGGCAAAGCCGGCTATCAGCGGATAGGAGGCGACGCCGGTTGCGATTTCCCGCTGGGTCAGCCGGCGATGGATAACCACCCAGGCGACGACGGCAACCACCGCAAAGGCCAGCCACGCAATGCCCGCGGCCAATCCCTGGGGGAAGGGGAACGGCATGGATATGCCCCCGTTGTTTACGTACAACCGATTGGCGATGACATATCCCTCCCGCACCGGGGGCAAGGCCAGCACGATATAGAACCAGAAGTACAACTGGATCAGCAGGGGCACGTTGCGAAAGAACTCGATATACACCAGCGACAGCTTCGCCACCAGCCAGTTGCCCGACAGCCGGGAAACGCCGACGAATATTCCCACCAGCGTGGCCAGAATGACGCCAACGATTGACACTGCGATGGTGTTGACCGCCGCGACGCCGAAAGCATAGAGGAAGGAATCCGACTTTTCGTAAGGCAGGAAGTGCTGGCCAATGGGCGTCTGGTAAGCGCGGGACAGGAAACTGAACCCGTAGGGAATTTCCCGCTCCTCGATTGCGCTGGCGATGTTGAAGAAAAACCAGGCAACCAGAAACACCACCAGAAAGCCCGACACAATTTGCGCTGCCCACTGGATTACCTGGGCGTGCCGCCAGACCGGGATGCCCTGGTAGGTTAACCTGCTCTGTATCGTCGTCATAAGCGTTTGATGGCGCCAGGTTCGGCTTGGGCACATTCTAACTTATTGTGGGTGGCGGTTCACCCTGCGCAAAGATAATCGTAGGGGCGGGTCTTAAAACCCGCCCCGATTAGGTTCGCATTCAGGATGCGGCGAATGTCGCCGTTGGATTACCGCAGGGGCGCAGCATAAATCTGGCCGCCCTTGGGGCAATCGTCGCACGGAGCGTTGGCCCACAGCGCGTTGCGGCCATTCTCTCGCGGCAGGTTGATGCCCGCGGGGCCCAGGTTGCGGTCGTAAATCTCGCCGTAGTTGCCCACGGCTTTGATTACGTCCTGGGCGGCGGTGTCGCTGATGCCCAAGTCTCCCTGGCCGTAAGAACCTGCCAGGCCGAAGAGGCGGTCAACCTTGGTGTCGTCGGTAACAGCGCTGGGAACGTTGTCGGAGGTTACGCCGTAAGCTTCGGCATAGATCAGAATGCCCATCACCGTTTTCACGATGTCGAACCACTGGTCATCGCCGTGGGGAACCACCGGCCCCAAAGGTTCCTCGGAGATGGTCTCCGGCAGAATCACGTGCTCGGCCCGGCTGGACAGGGATGTGCCCAACGCTGCCAGTTGAGAGCGGTCGTTGGTGAAAGCGTCGCACTGGCCGGCTTCGTAGGCAGCGACCACGGCGGCGGTGTCTTCAAAAGTTAGCGCTTCAATGTTCAGCCCGTTCTGGCTGGAGAAATCGGCCAGGTTCAGCTCGGTTGTCGTGCCCTGGGTTACGCAGACGCTGGCGCCTTCCAGTTCCAGCGCGCTGGTAATGCCCAGACTCTTGTTCACCATGAAACCCTGACCGTCATAGAACATAGTCTGGGCGTAGTTGCCCCAGGACGCATCGCGCGATGTGGTCCACGTTACGGTACGAACCAGCATGTCAACTTCGCCGGACTGGATCGTTGGCCCGCGTTCGGAAGCGGTGATCAAGCGGATTTCGATGGCGTTGGGATCGCCCAGCACCGCGGCGGCCAAGGCGCGGCACAGGTCGATGTCGAATCCAACGTTGTTTCCTGATGCGTCAATGTAACCGTAGCCCGGCACGTCGTTGCGGCTGGCACAAACCACATGGCCGCGATCCCGAACGACTGCAAGCCTGCTATCGCCCTGGTTGTTGGCTGAGGTGGCCTCGCCGCCGCCGCCCGGCATGGCGGTGGCCTCGGTCGGTTGAGTGGCCGTCATGGTCGGCTCGGCGCCCCCGGAAGCGCCAGTGGCCGTTGCTTCAACCATTTGGGTGGTGCCAGTAGCGGCGGCCGTGGGTCCGGTGGAACCGGAGGGGTCGGTTGTGGCGGCATCTTCCGAGGTGCATGCCAGAGCGGCGAGTACAACTATCAGAATTGCGGCGCCAGCGATGTATTTTACAAAACGATTCATTGGATAATAATCTCCTGTGTGGGGCTGGGAATTTATTTGCCTACTGCCGGACACAGTAAGTGTTGCAAAGGTTATCGCATATTGCAATATCGTGGCCCTATTGTTTACTGCAGATTTCCCAATAATCGGACACCAGATAATCGGACACCACGTTCGTCGTACCTATTCGAACGCCCAGTATCGCAAGGCGGATTCACCGAACATTTTCGCAATGTCCTGGGCCGGGCACCAGGAATCCACCTGTTCCATCGTGTGGGCCAGAGAATTGCGGTAGCCCTCCCGGTTGGTGACGCGCGGCCAGTCGGAGCCCCAAACCATCCGGTCCGGACCGAAAGCGTCGTAGGCCATGCGCACGTACGGCGGCGTATTGGCATAGGGGAACGGCGGGTCGCTGATCTCACCCATGCCATGAATTTTGATCGCCGTATTATCGAAGCGGGACAACGTCAACGCCGCGCGGAACACGTCGTCGGATGGCATTGAATCGGCTCCGATGGCGTAGATGCCCATGCCGGCCAGGTGTTCGATGATTACGGTCAGGTTGGGCAATGACCCTACCATCTCGGCGAATTCGGGTGATGCGAAGCCCTCCGCCGAGCCCCAGACGCTTACCGACATTCCCAAATCGGCAGCTCGGCGCCATATAGCCAGCGGGTCATTTCCCGGTGAGCGGTGAAAATTGCGAATACGCAGGGTCTCTGCCCCAGCTGCGTGTAGACTCTCCAACATATCGCCGGCAGCAGGATCATCGACGTCAACGCGGCATACGACCGAAAACCGTCCGGGGAAGCGATGCTTGCATTCCAGTACATACGAATTGTCCAGGGTGGCGGTGGATTGCACTAACACCGTTTTCGACACGCCGTTCAGCTCCATTTGGGCCAGCAACATTTCCACCGGTTCGTATTGGTTGCGTCCGATGTGAACATGTGTATCGATAATCATCGTAAATCTCCAACCTGATGCGGGCTAAATGGCGACCACTTCCAACGGGTCCAATATAGCATCGCATAAAAAAGACTCGGCATTATGCCTGACGCGCGCCCCTCACCCCCGGCCCCTCTCCCGCCGGGAGAGGGGGACTGCCGTTTTACATCGATGGACAAGATGGACAGGATTTTGGGCGGGGCAGGGGTCGGGATTGCCGACTCCCGCATCGAGTACGGGTGGCAATGACAGATTAAAGTGGGTACGCGTGAGGACATTAAGCAAATTGACCTGTAACAGGGAATCCGTGATAATGCGGGAGATTATTGGTACATTCAGCGAAAAGGTATACGGTCGTAGCGGCGTTCGTCTTTGGGCCTGCGTACAACTGCCGGATATGCCCATTCGTTCCACGGGACAAGATTTACTGCAGGTAAATCGCCGGTTATCGCTCGCTCGCCGGGATTCGCCGGCGTATGCGGTTTGTAACCCGTAAGGAACCGCCCCACAATTCAGGCGGAAGAGGGAGGAACAGCCCCATGATTTCACAGGCCGATAACATTACCCTAACCCAGGTGGGATCCGGCACACCGATGGGTGACTTGATGCGCCGCTACTGGATGCCGGCGCTGCTGTCGTGGGAGCTCGCCGAACCGGATGGTGAACCAGTGCGCCTGAAACTGCTGGGCGAGCAGCTGGTTGCGTTTCGCGACACCGAGGGGCGCATCGGCCTGCTGGAAGAACTATGTCCACATCGCCTGGTTTCGCTGTGGCTGGGCCGCAACGAAGAATGTGGGTTGCGCTGCGTTTATCACGGCTGGAAATTCGACGTCAACGGCCAGTGCGTCGACATGATGAACGAGCCCGCGGACAGTGATTTTCCGTCGAAAATGACGACGGTGTCTTACCCCACAATTGAGATGGGCGGCGTGATTTGGGCCTACATGGGGCCGAAAGAATATGTTCCTGATCCGCCAAACTTTGAGTGGGCTGCTGTGCCGGCAACGCACCGTCACGTTACCAAGAACATGCAGGAGTGCAACTGGCTGCAGGCGCTGGAAGGGGGGATCGACTCTGCCCACGCCACGATTCTGCACCGGACGCTCAGGGCCGACACCACCCACGCCGGCCTGCGGATTGACTCGCCACATGTGCAGGGTCGGCCGCCTGAACTTGAGGTGGATATAACCGACTACGGTTATCGTTACGCCGGGATTCGCTCGCTGGGAGACGAGGGCAACCACATCAGGGCTTATCATTTCATCATGCCGTTCCACCAGATCCGCGCTAGTCAACGCGGATACCGGGGCCGGCCCGGGCCAGCGGGTTTCCTCGCTTCCGGACACATGTGGGTGCCCACGGACGACAACTCGGTCATGGTGTGGAACTGGGACTTGTCGTACGATGATCCGATCGGGGATGAAGAGCGTGTGGAGATGGACCGCAGCTACGGCCGGGGTCCTGAGCACATGCAGGACAACTTCCGAACCAGGGTTAATCGGGACAATAACTGGATGATTAACCGCGATGTTCAGAAAACGGAAACCTTCAGCGGCATCGATGGCGTGAACGCTCAGGACGTTGCCGTGCAGGAAAGCATGGGTTATGTGGTAGACCGCACCAGGGAGAACCTGTCCCGCACCGACATGGCGATCATTTATGCTCGCCGCATGTTGCTGCAGGCTACCCGCACCGTTGCCGAAGGGGAGACGCCACCGGGCGTCGCCGGCAATTACTACATGCTGCGACCAGCACAGGCGGTTTTGCCCGTGGACGTGGATTGGCGGGACGCGCTGTGGGACGATTTGTACCCTGACGGCTCCCAAGAACGGAACGGGAAGTAGGCGGCGACACACCCAACGAACGATGTAGGGACGGGTTTCAAACCCGCCCCTACGCAGTCACTAGCAGTATAGGGGATTTAATTGTCCAGACCAAGGTCTCGCCTTACCTCGGCGGACGTATAGACACGTTCCTTGCCGCTGCGAATGCGCTTGAGAACCTCCACGGAAAGGTAATAGTCCTCAATGTCGTCAACCCCACGGTCAATAATCTCACGCAGAAAGAACGACTTGGAGCGTCCGGTTTGCGACGCCAGGAAATTGAGCCGCTGCTCGGTTTCAGGCGAAAGTAGGATGGAAGTCGCCATGTTGTATTCCTGCGCAGCGCTTAGCCGTTGATAGTTTTCTCTATTCTGTCGATTGTCTTGCCCAACGCATTCCCGCCTTCGTAGAGGTAGGTAACGCGCTCGTTGATCTGTTTCACCAACTTTTCCCGTTCCTTAGGATCACCTTCCGTGGCTAGCCGCTTGAGGCGATTAGTGATTTGTACTTTAGTGCCCCGCCAGCCAGCCTTAGCGTGATTCCGTACCGTCCACCAGTCCAAGCCCAATTCTTTGCTGATGCGCGCATACGTATGGCCCAAGGCTATCCTTTTGTTGATGTCGTCGATTGTCGCTTTATCCAGCTCCACACTAATCCCCTTGTCAGCAACCCCGTCCTGTTGTGCCCGTATCTCCTCGATATTAGGAGGATATACGCCCAATTCGATTAATTCCTGCAAGGCGGCCCGATCACCCTGCTTTTCCCGAGCTTTGGCATTCGCTACTTTGATGTGCCACTCTCGCGCCTCTGGCGACAGCGCACTCAACGGCGTAAACGGTGTGGGATCAGTGAAACGATTTACCATGTAGGACCTTCCTGTGACTAATGTAGCAACGACCGCCGGCCCTAATGCCGGCGGTCGTTGCCACATCCACTATTGTCGGCTGATCCTACCCCTCTTTCAAAGCGGGGATTACCCTGGTGCCCAGCAATTCGACGGAACGCATTACGTCCTCGTGGGGCATGTGGCCTTCGTTGCCGTAGATGAGGATGTAACCGGGTTCGAGGTCCTGGCGGATGTGCCGCAATTTCTCGATTACGGTTTCGGGGCTGCCCACGATGATATTGTAGGCGTCCTGCAGCTGCTCATAGCTCATGCGCTGGCCCATGGTGCCGGTACCGATCAGGGGGCGCGACATCTTGATGCGCAGGGCTTCTCGAGACTGGTAACCGGGCGGGTCGTTGAATTCCATCGGCCCACGGTTGCGGTGGTTCTCGGTCCACAGGAAGGTTCGGCCAATTTCCTGGGCCTTTTCATCGGTGTCGGCAACCAGGCAGCGGATCAGGTAACCGAAGTGCTCGGGCCCCGCTTCGTAACCTTCCTCGGCGGCGGTCTCGTGGTAGATGCCCTTGAGCTGCTTGGTCAGGTCCAGCAGGGAGCCCAGGTTCATGTAGGGATACCGGTGTTTGGCGGCCCAGATTACGGACTCAGGGCTGCCGGTGCCGGGGAACCAGACCGGAGGGTGCGGCTTCTGGATTGGCACCACCCAGGGGTTGACCATGCGGTGCGGCCAATATTCGCCGTCCCAGCGGAACGGGCCGGGTTCCGTCCAGCACTTCATGATAAGGTCGTGGGCCTCTTCGAATCGCGGGCGGTTTTCGGTGGGCGAATAGCCGGCATGCAGCGTCTCGACGGCGGTGCCCCGAACGAATCCAGAGATGATGCGGCCGCCGCTGATGCAGTCGAGCATAGCGATCTCTTCGGCCATCTTGACGGGGTCATTGACTGCGATTACGTTGCCCAGCATCGCAATTTTCGCTCTTTTGGTGCGCTGGGTAATAACCGCGGCGTCAACGTTGACCGACGGCTTCATGCACCAGTACGAACTGTGGTGCTCGTTGGACATGATGCCGTCGAAGCCCACCTCGTCGGCCAACTGATACTGGTCGTGGTAGTTGGAGTATAGTACGTGGGCCTTTTCGGGATCGAAGTAGGTATTTGGGAAGTGCATCCGCCCCGATTCGTAGGGCGCCAGGTCGTCTTCGGTGACGTGGCCGTAAGGCTGTTCTGAGAACCAGAACACTTCAAGCTGGTGAGCCATGTTGGTTTGCTCCTTCTTGGTGTTGCGCGGCAGAATGGGTCGAGTGTGGCAGCGGGGTTGGTTCCGGTAATTGGGGAACGATGGGGTTTCTGCCGGCTAAAGGCTGTTCAGGAAGCTGTTGACTGCAGAAACAAATTCGCTGCGCTTTTCAATGGCCGGCGAATGGCCACAATTGTCGATGATGCAAAGTTGACTGCCATTGATCGCCTGCTGGAACATGTGCCCACATTCAACGGGAATGATGGCATCTTCCCGGCCCCAGACGATCAGCGTTGGCGTGTCGACGCGAGCCAGCGTATGCGGTAGGCTCGGGTTGTTCAGGTATGGTCGCCAGCAGAGTTGAGAGGCGGTGATGGCGTTGGAGTGGACTACCAGCTGTTCTTCGGGAGTCAACTCGCGGGTGAGGATTTCGTAGTTTTCCACCTGGCCGGGATCGTAGAAGCGCTGCTGTAGCCTGGTGTCGGCGGAAACCATGAAAATCTCTGCGATCTCGCCTTGAATCGGTTTGATGCCGGCGGCGTCCACCAGGATCAGGGCGTCGATGTTGTGGTCATCCATGGCTGCCATCTCGGCAGAAACCCAGCCACCCATTGATGAGCCCATGAGCACGATGTTCTGCAAGCCCAGGGCGTCAATGAACATGTGGTTGAAAAACGCCACGTCAGTAATGGTCTTGGCCCAACCGGGGCCTTCGGTCCCATTGAAACCGGGTTGGCTGGGAACGTACACCGTGTAATTGGCCGCCAGGTCTTCGTGATAGGCCTGCCATCCGGACGATCCGCCGGCGCCGTGGAAAAAGACCAGTGGTGGGCCGCTGCCGCCGGAGAACATCTCCACGGCGGTACCATTAACGTTTACGGAGGTTCGGGAACCGCTCTGTACTGTTGTCATACTCTCGTTCCTGCCCAGTTTGAGTTGCCGCTATTCTGTAACAGGGGTAGTCGGATGTCAAGACGGGTGCCTGTCGTGGCACGAAACCGCCCGGGCGCAACGCAAATCGTAGCGCCGGCAAATCTATCCGTCGCGTTGCAGAAGTCTCGCTATGGCCCGGTTTACCAGGTTGGCAGCCATAGGAATTTTGTAGGCGTTGTCGGGCAGCGGCCTGGGATCTACGATCGCCAGCGATCCGGCTTCCGCCGTTGATACCGATGCGGCCGGTTGGGATCGCAAGTATTCCTCGGTGGCAGCGGCGCGATATGGGGTGGGTGCCACTCCCCCCAGGACTATCGATGCCTGACTGATGGAGCCGTCCACCACATCAATAGCTGCTGCCACACTTACAAGGGCGAAATCTCCAGATTCCCGTTCCCCTGCTTTCAGGTAAATGCTGCGCTGCGCCGGGGATGGCGGTGGCAATGTGATGCCGGTAAGGATCTCTCCCGGTGTCAGAATGTTCTCCCTCATCACATCCACTTCGGGGCCGATGAAGAATTGGTCGATGGGCAAATCCCGTTCCCCCTGGAGGCCGGCTATGGTTACTGAGGCTCCCAGCGCTGTCAGCGCCACTGCGGTATCGGACGGGTGCACGATGAAACACCGATCGCCTCCGGTGACGCACAGATACTTGCCCATTCCTTGAACGGCAAAACAGTGGTCGCCCCCACGCTTCAAACACACCGTCAGGGGATGGCGATAGTACCAGCAGCGTGGACGCTGGTTGAGGTTCCCACCCAATGTCCCCAGGTTGCGGACCTGTGGAGTGGCGAGACCAGCCGCAGCTTCGGCGAGCGCCGTATGGTTGTTATGGATTTCAGCGTGGGCAGCGATGTCCGCGATGGTGACCAGGGCGCCTATTCGCAACTCCCCACTGGCAGTTGCCGCGATTTGGCGCAAGTTAGAATCGGGCACGTTATCCAGCGCGACCAATGTGGACGGGGTGGCGGTGCCGTCCCGTATTTCGGACAGCAGATCGGTGCCGCCTGCAATCATGGCGGCTCCGTTGGGTTCTGAGGCCAGGATGGCGCAGGCCTCATTCAGTGTTGCCGGTTGGCGCAGACGGAACGGCATAGTGATTTACCCGGAGCCCGATTTCCGGTTTTGCAGGGCAATCAAAATCTTGTCGGGAGTCACCGGCAATTCAACGAAGCGCACTCCAATGGCATCGTACAAAGCGTTTACGATCGCGGGAGCCACGCCGACCGACGGCACTTCTCCGAGCGCTTTTGCCCCCATTGGGCCGATGGGGTCCACAACGTTGGCGTAGATCGTTTCAACGGCAGGGTAGTCGCGAATCGTTGGGCTTTTGTGCTCAAGATAACTGCCGTTGAGTGTAACGCCGGTCGGAACATCGGTAACAAGTTCTTCACTGAGGGCGAAACCGAGCATCTGGGAAATAGCGCCTTCAACCTGATTCAATGCGGTGCGAGGGTTGATGATTCGCCCCGAATCCTGGGCCGCGACATACCGCGATACACGCACGCGACCGGTGGCAGTATCGACTTCAACCTCGCAGAAATGCGCGCCGAACGAGTTGACGATGTAATCCGGGCTGCCCGGCGTGACCGTCGCTTCGGCGCTCAAAGATTCGGGGGCCACTGATTGAGCCAGTTGGGCGAACGTCACGCGGTTCGCGGGTTCGCTGGCGACGAACACCGCACCGTCGGCCATGGACAGGTCATCGCGTCGCGCCTGCAATTGACGCGCAGCCACCGCAAAAACGCGGTCACGTAATTTCTCGGCAGCGTGCAGAACCGCAGTTCCGGTGGAGAACGTGGCCGTGGACCCGGCCGTTATGGGGGCATTGGGCGTGGCCGCCGTGTCGGCGAACAGCGGTTGAATATCTTCGTAGCCAATGGAAAGAGCTTCGGCTGCCAGCTGCGCCAGCACCGTAACGGCCCCTTCGCCCACGTCGATCAATCCGCTGACCAGTTGCACTTTGCCATCCGTTCCGATGGCCAGGCCGGCAGCCGATTCGGAGCCCACGCCGCCGCGATAGATCATCATGCTCATGCCGTGACCACGACGAACAAAGGGGTCGGAATTATCGGTTCGTTGGAACGACTCGCCCCACCCGAACTGGGCTGCACCGCGGCGCAGACATTCTTCCAAACCGTTGCTGGAGAACGGAATGCCGCCTTCAAGGGGTTGCCCGTCCACGATCTCGTTGGTGGGCGACAGGCGTGGGCCAGCCTGTCCTTCCAGCGGTACATGATTGCGGAGGCGAAACGCCAGCGGATCCATGCCGATGGCGTCAGCGGCCCGGTCGATCAGCGTTTCGAGCGCGAAGTGTCCCTGGGGAGCTCCCAGAGCGCGGTAGCTGCCGGCAACGGGTTTGTTGGTGGTGGCCGGACGCGCATCGAACCGGACGTTGGGGCAGCGGTACAGGTAAAGTATCCCCTGGCCGGCACGGCGAGCCACGCCCGGGGCCGAGGATTGATACGCGCCGGAATCCAAGATGGCGTTGCCGTGGATGGCCGTGATGTCGCCGTTGTGTTTCACGCCGATTCTCAGGTTGATCCGACCCCCGTGGCGAGTCCGGCCCGCGACGAACTCTTCCTCGCGGCTGTACTCGACGCGGACGGGTTCGCCAGCGCGTTGAGCCAACAATGCAGCGAGCGCTGCCATACGCGACTCGTCCTTGTTGCCGTATCCGCCGCCCATGGTGGGACCGATTACGCGCACCTGCTCGGCGGGGACTCCCAGGACATGGGCCAGCGCAGCCCGGTCTACGTGGACTCCGCGAGTGGACTTCCATACCGTCAGGTGGCCATTTTCCCAGGCAGCCAGAGCAGCCCGAGGTTCGAGGGGTGTGGCCGAATGCGTCGGCAGAGTATAGGTCTCTTCGAGAATTATGTCGGCGGCTGCGAATCCGGCATCGATGTCGCCACGCTGGAGGGCCAAAGGTTCAGGGATGGCCAGATTGCCGTTGGGGTGGATGGCCGGTGCGCCGGGTTCCAGGGCGGCAACCGGATCCGTAACAAAAGGCAGGAGCCGATATTCGACCTTTACCATTGCAGCAGCGCGACTGGCAGTGTCCAGGTCAGTGGCGGCCACCGCGGCCACTTCGTCGCCAACGAACCTGACGCGCGTGTCCAGCACCAACAAATCGGGGGCCAAACGGGCGACCGGGGCATCGTCCGGCGTAACGGCAGCACGGACACCTTCCAGGGCCAGGGCGCCGCTAACATCGACCGAGATTACGTCGGCGTGGGGATGCGGGCTGCGGACGATTACGCCGTGCAGCATCCCCGGCAATGATATGTCCGCCGAATACTGAGCAGCGCCGGTGAGTTTGTCTGCCAGCTCTCGCCGTGGCACGCTGTGGCCCACGGTGGTAAGTGGCGGTGGCGGTGTGGTTGTCATATCAGGTCGCCCCACGGTGTTGGACGGGTCGCTGGGTTTCGGTGGGCTGCGCCTGATGGTATCAATGGCCCGGTCAGACGTCAACGACGGCAGCGCCCTCACGCGTACCCGCATTGTCAATCCAAACCGGCCTGCTGTCATTGCGAGGAGCACAGCGACGTGGGTGCGCCCCTCACCCCCGGCCCCTCTCCCACCGGGAGAGGGGGACTGCCGTTTTACATCGATGAACAGGATGGACAGGATTGGGGAGGGGACGGGATTGCCAACCCCCGCATCGAGTACGGGCTCGCAATGACAGATTGGGTACGCATGAGCGGCAGCGCCATGTACTTGCCGAGGGACGACCGCGGGCGTTAGGATGGTGGACGATATGGTTGCGCGAGATTCAAGCCCAGACCACGGTGATCTGATGGAACTCAATATCACGGTCAACGGTAACTCGGTGGCGATTCAGGTGCACCAGTATTGGTCGTTGCTCGACGTACTGCGGGATTCGCTCGGATTGACGGGCGCGAAGCGAGGTTGCGACCGGGGCGAGTGTGGGTCGTGCACCGTGTTGCTGGATGGCAAACCTGTAAATGCCTGCCAGGTGCTGGCCTCTCGCATCGACGGCACAAATGTTGCGACCATAGAGGGTCTGGCTTCCGGCGGGATATTGTCGGAGCTGCAGCAGTCGTATCTCGACGAAGACGGGGGTCAATGCGGTTTTTGCACACCGGGATTCGTGATGGCCACCAGGGCGTTGCTAAACACCAACCCCACACCAACCGATGATGAAATCCGAGAAGCGTTGTCGGGCAACCTCTGCCGCTGCAACGCCTACGGTCGCATACTGGCATCGGTGAGAACGGCAATAGAGCGGGAAGCGTAGCGGCCGATCCTGGCGAGGAAGATCCCGCGGATCGTTGGATCGATTGTCCGCCTCTGCTATTTTTCCGTCGTTTGCCGCAGCCGGAGCGACGCCCGCACTGTCTCCGAACCACAAATTCCGGCGGCGGGTGTCCATGAGTACCGTCGAATAGCTGCACCATGCTCGAAGGTTGCCGCGTCGGAAGTCATATCGTGCCTCTGGGCTCCGGGCAACTCGACATGCAAGTGTCGAAGCCGGGCCGGCAGCAGGGCAACCGCATTCTAATTTAATCGGCTTTGCAGGCGTCCGTCATTCCCGCGAAAGCGGGAATCCATACAGCTTGCTTCCGTACAGTTGACGTACAACCAAACGACCCGGATTCCCGCTTTCGCGGGAATGACGGTAACGGTATATGAGGTTCCCTAAAGTTAGAATGCGATTGCCCTGGCCCCGGGAACGGGATACCGCCGCCGCTGCTTTCGATTTGTTATGATGAAAAAGCAGTTTCGCCACCCGGCGTACCCTGATGATTGATATCCCCGAGGAGACAATTGACCATGACCACAGTTCTTGAACGCATCGATCCTGCCGTTGCCCAGGCGATTGCCAACGAAAACCGGCGGCAGCGGGATTCCATCGTGCTCATTGCCTCGGAGAATTATGCCAGCAAGGCAGTGTTGGAAGCCCAAGCCCAGTTGATGAACAACAAATACGCCGAGGGATACCCGGGCCGTCGATACTACGGTGGTTGCGAAAACGTGGATGTGGTTGAAACGCTGGCTATCGACCGGGTCAAAGAGCTATTTGGCGCCCAACACGCCAACGTGCAGGCCCACAGCGGCGCCCAGGCCAACATGGCGGCGTATTTCGCGGTATTGGAGACGGGCGACACCGTTCTCGGTATGCAACTGGACATGGGTGGACACCTGACCCACGGCGCTGGGGTGAACTTTTCCGGCAACCTGTACAACTTCGTGCCTTACGGCGTGAATCGGGACTCGGAGACCATCGACTACGACCAGGTTGAACGACTGGCGCGGGAGCACAATCCCAAACTGATCGTTGCGGGTTGCAGCAGCTACTCGCGTATCCTGGATTTCCCAAGATTCAGAGCAATCGCCGATTCGGTGGGCGCTCTGCTGATGGTGGATATGGCCCATATCTCGGGGCTGATTGCCGGCGGGGCGCATCCGTCGCCATTGCCGCACGCGCAGATCGTTACCTCCACGACGCAGAAAACGCTGCGGGGCCCACGCGGCGGTATAATTCTCGCCGATGCCGACCTGGCCCGAAAAATAGATTTCGCAGTTTTCCCGTATATGCAGGGTGGGCCGTTCATGCACGTTATTGCCGCGAAAGCGGTTTGCTTCGCCGAGGCCCTTCAGCCCGATTTCTCACGCTACGCCCACCAGGTGGTAGCCAACGCCCAGGCAATGGCGCAGGAGTTGTCTGAGTCGGGCGTACGGCTGGTTGCCGGCGGGACCGATAATCACCTGATGCTGGTGGATCTCACGCCGCTGGACATTACCGGCCGGCAGGCGGAACGGGCCCTGGAATCGGTGAACATCGTGGCCAACAAGAACGCGATACCATACGACCGGCTGCCTCCGCGCACTGCGTCCGGGTTGCGCCTGGGTACCCCTGCCATCACGAGCCGGGGCATGGGCGAAGATGACACGCGGCAGGTTGCCAGGTTGATCGTGCGTACGCTGGCGAGCATAGGCGACGAGGCGGCCCTGTCTGCAATTGGGGAAGAGGTCAGGCACCTGGGCAACCGGTTCCCTGTCCCCGGCCTGGACGACGAATAATATTTTACGCTGAGTCTGGCGCTGGGGCAGGGGTTCAGGGGCGGAGGGCGCCCACGAACAGGTGGCCGCCGATCCCGCCCTCGTAGGCTTCGGTCTCCCGGTATTCGGCGTCAAACCCGGACTCGTCCAGCAGGTCGAGCCAGGTTTGTTTGTAGAATAACCCGCTGGTATGACGGTCCTGCTCCACCGAGATCTTCCCGTCGCGATTGATAATGAATATGAACACCGATTCGATCACGGTGTCATTGGGGTCTGGGTCTGCCATGTATTCAATGAACGTAACGTCCTGATTGCTGTTCTGCCGTGTCCAGTCGATTACGCGGGGGCCGCTAAAGGTCTCCCGGAGGCAGTCGGGCGCCATTATCAACAGGCCGCCGGGAGCCAGGTGCAGAGCAGCCGTCGTGATCGCGGCCTTGAGGTCATCCTCCGTGAGCATGTAGTTCACGGCATCGTGGATGGCAACGATGTCGAAGGACTTGTCAAGCCTGACGGTTCGCATGTCGCCGAGGTGGTGCAGCGTTAGCGGGTTGAGTCGCCGGGACGTCTCCAGCATTTTCGGAGCAATGTCAACCGCTTCGGCATCGACGTGCTGAGTCAGGTGGGACAACAGGTGTCCGCCGCCGCAACCCAATTCGAGCAGCCTGGGTTTCCGCCCAGTTTGACCACCCGATTCGGAATGATGCCGGCGGATGATGTCCAGCCACAGAGCGGCCTCTGTGGCGTATTCCTCGGGGGGACTTACGACCGGCCACAGATGAGCCAAATCGTTATAGAGCCGCATCGACACGCTGCGTCAGAATGGCAGGGCGGCGCTGTCGGCGCTGTCTATGAAAAGGTATTCGCGAACTATGCCCAGGTGGGAGCGCGGCGCCGGGAGGGACTTATGCAGCCACCGTTCCAGGTTGCTGATACTGATGCCCGGTTGCAGATCGATGCACGGGCGTCCCAGGGTTTCCCAGCGAGCGATCATGCGATGAGCGTCCGCAGGCAGACTATTGCGGCCCGTGGATGCCGGCTTGGTGGCGAATGGTGGTGAGGGAGTCTGGTTGGTCAAAATATCACCGTTCCGAACGCATCGGTTTTAATCTTACAGTCCGAGGCGCGATTTATAGAACAATTGTACGTATAATGCAACCGGAATGCAACGGGTTATTGTCATGGCGAACTGTTCTGGGCGGCGCTCTTTGTTAGCTGGAATAGCCGTCGGGGTCGCTAGTAGTCCAACATTGTTGGATTGAGGAGTAACCGAGTTTACCTCTCAATCGTCATTCCGGCCTTGAGCCGGAATCCAGGAATCGCCGCTGGCAAAGAGTCTGAGCCGAGTCAAAGTTCCGGATTCCGGCTTTCGCCGGAATGACGGGTTGTGGCAGGTCAACTCATCATTTCAAAGCTGTTAAGCTACTAGTGTGGCGGGGTCGTTGGGAATAGGGCTTATTCACGGTTGAGGTCGGTCAGGAGAGAGCGAATCAGGTCGATTCCGCGGGCGCCGGAACTGGTGTGGGCGACCAGTCCTTCCTTGTCCAAAAATACGTATGAAGGCACGCCGCCAACTCCATACGCATCGGCCAGTTGGGCTGACTCGTCGTAGAGATTCGGGAAGGACAATCCGGCCCGGTCCACGAATTCGTTGGTTGCCGCTTCGGTGGTGCGGAATTGAGACACGCCGACTACGTCAATGCTGGCAGCCCGGAGTTCCTCGTCGTAGAGGACTTGTACAGCGGGTAACTCCCGCTGGCAATGGGGTCACCAGGGAGCCCAGAAAACTAACAACGTTGGAGTCCCCAGGGTCTCTGTGAAGTTAAACAAACTGCCATCGAGGAGAACGGCCTCAAATTGCTGTCCGGGGCGGCGTTCATCTTCCCCTGGGGAAGCGGGTTTGGGCCGCGGCGTGTACGTTGGCCCTGGAGTGTGTGTTGGTAGTGGAGTGTTGGCAGGCGCATCGACGGCAGGTGCGGTTACAGTGGCCTGCGGCCGGGCCGGTTCCGTTGTCGGGGTTTCAACCAACTCCGCCAGGGTCGGGAGCGCTGTGGGCAAGGAATAATCGGCGTCGGTGGCGGGTGGTTCGCTGGACGAAGAACAACCCGCAATTATTGCGACCAACGTGATCGCCAGGAGGACGGCGGGGATGAGTGGCAGATTTCGGGTCATGGAATTATTCGGCATGGAAAGTAATTCTTTACTCATGGGACGCTATTGGCTCTTCACCCAATCGGCAACACGCTCACCGATGGTCATGGCGGTGGTGTTGGTGTTGGCGCGCACGACGTCCGGCATTACGGATGTGTCGGCCACACGTAATCCCTGCACGCCGCGCACCCTGCAGAACTGGTCGACGACGGCCAGCGGGTCTGAGTCGGGACCCATCTTGCACGTGCCGGCCAGATGTTGGGACGTAGTAACATTTTTGTTGAGCCAGTCGTCCAACGCCGCGTCGGAAGCCAGTTCTTCCTCCGTGGGTGTCAAGGGGCCGTCCACAATATCATTGAATGCCGGATGCTCCAGCAGGCCGAAGCAGATTCTCACGGCCTCCCGCAACCGCTCGCGGTCGGAAGGTTCTTCCAGGAAACCGTAGTAAAGGTTCGGTTGGTCGCCGGGATCAGCGGAGGCGAGGGTGATTTCGCCCTTGCCAGCCGCCAGCTCCAGGATGCATGAGAAACGCACACCTTCACCTTCCAGGGGATCGCCGCCCAACGGGAAGGAGAAGGAAGAGGGCATGATCTGGATGTCGTTGCGGAGATTGTTCGCACTGGAGGTGTAACGAAGGGCGGCCTGGATTCTGGGAGCATCAGGGTCCTGGGGAAAATCGTCCTTGACGCGGAGACGGACGGGCGCCATGGGATGGTCTCTGAAATTCTTGCCGACGCCGGGCGAGTCATGCACGACTGGAATCCCGAGGCTGCGCAGGTGGTCTGCCGGGCCGACACCGGACAGCATGAGAATTTGCGGTGATGCGATGGCGCCGGCGCTGAGCACTATTTCGTTCGCTTCCAGCTGAAAAATGTCCCCGCCACTCTCGACTTCCACGCCCCACACGGTGTTGCGGGCGAACAAAATGCGCCGGACCATTACATTGCCACGAACGGTCAGGTTGAGCCGATGGCGGTTTGGGTTGATGTAGGTGAGACCCGTACTCTTCTGGCTTAAATTGGCACTATACGGTCGTGGTGAAGCCATGGACCCATGGTGACCCCAGAGTCCCTTTGGACGATTGATGCTGCTTGGCGTCTTGTTTTCCAGAAGCGCTGCCGGATCCGGCAGCGCTTCTATATTGTAACCCAGTGTGCGTCGCCCGGTCACTTCTCGCACACGACGCCGTCGCCGTCCCTGGCGCTGGGTACCATCCACTCCGGGAAACCCCGACCGTTGCCTTTGGTCCCCTGAATTCGGACTTCCCTTGCCGCCTGAGCCGCGTCGCAGGAGTTGTACCTGACCCGTCTCGGGGGCCTCAATTGGTGGCTCCGGGGCAATGATCGTTGGTCTAGCTTGGCCCTGGCGTGTCACCACCGTAGGCGGGGAATCGTAGGTGTTTACCATCTCGACCAGAGCGTCGTACTCGTGCTGCGTGACGGTCAAGTCCCAGGTATCCTTTATCCTGATCCAGTCAACAGCGTATTGGCACCAGTAGGCTCGATCTTCCGGTTTCCAATCTTCGGGTCCTCGAGCGCCCTTGGAACGGTTCGCGCTGGCCGTGACGGCGATCAGGTGCTGTGGATCCTCCAGGTAGTTAGTGTACTGCTCCCTTTGATTGGCTGACCATTGCCAGGCTCCACTGTCGTGCGCGTTGCCCAGTGGCACCATGTGGTCAACGTCGAGTTTGCCCGGATCGTTCACGACCGTGTTGGTGTACGGAGCCAGCCACTCACCAGCACTGACGCGGCACTGCCTGTCGGTTCGGTATGTGACCGCGGTTCGACTTTCGGCTACCAGCACTTCGTTATGGGCGTCCTGGCAGTCGCCGTGGTCGTCGGTCCAATGTTTCCAATCGTGGTGCCGGTCGTATTCCCGCAGGTTCTGCGGGATCTCCGCGATGGTGACCAGGAGAATGTTCAGTTCGGATGTGTGAATGGTCGTCGGAGTCGGAGTGGGTGCGGGAGGCGGAGTGGAAGTCGTAGGCGACGACGGCGGAGAGGGCGCGGCGACTATTCCTGCAGGATACCGATGAACTCTTCCGGCCGCGACCATAGTGCCACTTTTGACAAGTCTTCAACCAGCCGGAAATCTTCATCGTTCCAGACATCAGCCGTGTCATCAAACAGGGAAACAAACTGCAACCGTTCCGGCCCTACGGAGTGGTGGCTCAGGTCATACCACGCGGCCACAACATGGTCAGTAATCCGGTTTGCCACAGCGCGGCTCCCTGTGTTCAGCACATATACCAACGAACTGCGTCCGGCGGCGCGTACGTGGAAGTCCACATTCCAGATCCGCAACGAACGCCCGGGGATTTTGGTGGCGGGTTCGTGTTCAAGTCTGTTCTCCGTTAGGTATTCGGCCACTTCGCCGACCACAGACTCGCTTCTGCGATAACGAAACGTGAACCACAAGTCGGACACGCGCAATGAGGCTTGCGCCACCCTGGTAAAAACGCCGGCTAGGTCGTCGCCAGGGCGGCAACGGGCTTGCAGCATCCCCCGGTAAAACTCCACTCCGTGCGTCATGCAGGCGTCTGAGATGAGCCGGTTTTGGTTGGGGGAACGCCGGGTGGCTAGTGACTGCATCCGCAGCCACCCGGTAGTTTCCGCAAGGTCGGTGACCGTTACGAGGTCGCCGGTGATCTCGCAATACAGGTCTATATTGTCCCCGTCAGGATACAGGTAAGGGGTGCGGACCTGGTAGTAGTCCCCTTGCTGCGAGCAGGTGAACAGTTCGCCCATTTCACCCTGTATCGCTTTGCAGATGTCGTTGCTGTTCATAAGTACCTCCTATACCTGCGGTGGCGGAAACATTCTGCCGTTGTGCTGAATACCGACCGCAGTGCAGAATTGCTGCCAGACAGCTACCGGGTCGTGAACCGGCGCCGTGATTGTACCCGGGACGTAGGCCTCTTTATCCCGGTACTGCTCCGTCCACCAGTGCATATGCTTTGGACCTACCTGATTGCATTGAGGATTGTGGTGGTCATTGCCCATACACAACCCGCAGATGCGCCCGTCTGTACGCAGGACGAGCGGATACACCAGTTTACTTATCCCTCGGTGGTACCGTCCCTCGACAAAGAGGGGCCACCCCCCGTTGGAACTTACCTCAACTCGAAATTCCCGCGCCGGGGAATTATCTTCGTCTTCCCCCCATACTATGTCGTCTTCAATCCATTTGCTGTCCGACATGATCGCGGCAAATTCGGTGTCGCTCAATGGCATATTGGTTCCTCACCAGCCGTTGTCATCCTGTGGCGGGTTAATCAGTCTTAGGGCAGCGTTAATAAGGAGAGGTTCCGTTTCATCTACTGGCCCGCTGCGCGGCCCTTTCCTAGGTTCAAGGCGCGGGGTACGCTTTGGGGTGTCTCCGGCGCTTGTGCTCCGCCGATGGCACGGTCATTTCACCCTTTGCCGGCGCATCCGGCGGTTCTTGGGGCGATGTCCATCTAACCGGCGACGCCGGCCTTTCCGTCAAGAAGGACTCGGGGTCGTGTATGACGAGTGCAGTCAGGGACAGATTCTTGATGGCCGCCTGGTGGGCGGCGTGGCCCTCGGGATTAGCGGGATTGACCGCGGCGTAAATGTTGTTGCCGGGTCCTCCAGCGTTTGGCCACATGGACACAACCACCGGAGGCGCTGCTACAGCGGTTGAGTCGGTCTGTAGAAAATCGGCGTACCCAGTCCCAAGGTCGGACAGGGGGCCGGCGGACAGCATAGCGGAATGGGTTCCGGCTGACCCTGATACGGGAAAAGATAAATTCATCGCTGCCCCCTGGTTGCCGGGCACCACCCCGGCGGATTGCCGCCATTCTACTCACGGTGGCAATCCAAGTAAAACAAAAGCCGCCGTCGCATTCCGGCGGCTTCTGGCCCGTGAGATAGGTCAACTTTCGAAGTTGCTCGACACGCCGGCAAGACCACTTTTCATGGTCTTCCTGGCCCCGAACCGGAAGCAGGTTTTTCTCGGCGATGACGGGCGGGTCGGGAATGGCCGTACACCGTCAGGTTGGTGATGGGCGGCGCCGTCGGCACTGCGTCCGCGCGTGCGCTCCTCCAACAGGACCGCATGCGCGTGCCTCACCGCTGAGTGATCATCTTTCACACACAACCCCGTCTCCGTCGCCATCTCGGGCGCTGGGCACCATCGGCTGCGGGAATCCTCGACCGCTGCCCTTGCTGCCGTGCACACGGGGTTCGCCGGCCGCCTGAGCCGCGTCGCAGGAGTTGTACCTGACCGTCTCGGGTGTCTCAATTGGTCGCTCCGGAGGAATGATCGTCGGTCTAGCTTGGCCCTGGCTTGTCACCACCGTAGGCGGGGCATCGCAGGTGTTTACCATCTCGACCAGAGCGTCGTACTCGTGCTGCGTGACGGTCAAGTCCCAGGTGTCCTTTATCGTGATCCAGTCGGTGGCGTAACGGCACCAGTATGTTCGGTCTTCCGGTTTCCAATCTTCGGGTCCTCGAGCGCCCTTGGAACGGTTCGCGCTGGCCGTGACGGCGATGAGATGCTGCGGATCATCGAGGTGGTTTGCGTACTGCTCCTTTCGATTGGCCGACCAATTCCAGGCGCCGCTGTCGTGGGCGTTCCCCAACGGCACCATGTGGTCAACGTCGAGTTTGCCGGGATCGGTGACGACGATGTTGCTGTACGGGGCCAACCATTCGCCGGTCGCCACCTTGCATTTCCTGTCGGTACGAGACCGCGGCACGGCTCTCGGCGACCAGCACCTCGTTGCGGGCATTTTGGCAATCCCTATCGACGTCGGTCCAGTGTTTCCAATTGTCGCGGTCGTAGTCCGGCAACCTGTCTGGTACCGCTGACACCGTCACGCGCAGAACTGTGGTGGCGGTTGTCGACGTCGCTGTAGGTTGCTGGCGCGTGGAGGTTGGCGCCGTTGCCGTTTCTGGCTGGGTCTCCGGTGCTGTTGTTGGCGTCGGTCGATTGGTCGGTTCTACAGTCGCGGACGGGACAGGCTGAGCCGTCGTGGTTTCCGCAGCGGGCGTCGCTGTGGGCAACCCTGTGGTTGTCGTTGCCGTATCGTTGTTCGGCTCGTTCCCGACTTGAGGAACTGTTGACGTGGACTGCGACGAACATGCTATGAGCAGAGCCGCGACGGCGTAGATGAGGGCAGTGGCAAGTCTCACGGGTTGATCTCCAAGGGCGTGTCGTTTGCCTTTGCGGCGTGGAGGAAGCACTCCCGAATTCCGCGCAAACGGCAAGAATTGTCCCACGAGGCTCTCGGACCGGCAATGACGTAGGAGGGAGATCCAGAAGTCGGAGGTCGTTCGCCTCGGGGTTCCGCGTCGCCGTCCACTCGCTCGGGGCAGTCAGCAGTACTGTTGTCGCCGCATGGCCGACAGTCGGGACCGTTTCACGGCCACGCTTGGAGTACGTAGGTTACGCGGGCCGGGTGAGTGGGTGAGCCGTCTTTGTTCTTGCCGATGCAGTACAGGGGTTTCCCTGATTTTTGCAAAAGGGCTGTAACCTCGTCGGGCCTCCTGGCGAATATGGGGTGGTTGGGCACCTTTCCCCAGGCAACGATGAGTTTGTCCGCTTCCTGGACGGCTTCGGAAATGACTTGGTCATTCTCTGGGCCGACTGGATCGACGCCGCGTTCTTGGACCTCGCGGGCTAGGTCTTTCTTGTTAGGAGACCGGTAGGCGAAGAGTTCCACTTCGGTCATTGTGCGGTACTTTCCGTCCTTGGCGAGCTTGATGAGCCGGCGTCTGGTCCGGCTTTTGGCCAAGAGGTCATCTTCTTCTCGGATGGTTGCTGGGTTGAACAAGACGACGACCAGGTTGCCGCGGTTGAACTCGCGGCCTTGGTCGGTGAACTCGACCGTGAGCCTATAGCGGTGTTGTCCAAACTCTTCCGGGTACCTTGTTATTTTCACTTTCCGCCTCAACGTGAGCAACCATTGGATCTAAACGGGGCTGCGGAGTCAGTCCTGGAGCCCGGCGTGTGGCCCGAATGTTGTTTCCATGACTGTGAGCCGTGGCTACTGATGGTCAATTGGGCTGCTCCACCGCGGGAATTGTCCCCCAAGTTATTCGAACCGGCAATGACTCAGGCTCCGCGATCAGAAGTCGTCGGTGGTCCTTTCGCCCAGCTGGGTCGTATCGTCCATGCGGTCCGGGCAGTCGGCGGCCGTGATGTCGCAGAACCGGCACTCTTGGGCGCTGGGAACGCGTACAGGGGGCTCTGGAGCAGCGATGCGGCGGATGAGGCTGCCGAGGTTTCGGATGAAGCCTTGGTCGATGCCGCCTTGGGGAACGCGGTGGGTGTGGTCGTTGTAAACGATCTGGCCGGAGAACTTGGCATCCCTGTACTCGGGCATGGCCTTGGGCAGGGCGTACATGTAGATCATGACCTGGTAACGGTGCCAGGGTTGTTCTTGGCCGCCCTTGACGTCGACGATGAGGATGCGGTCGTTGTTGAGGACGAGCAGGTCCGGCTTGCCGGCGAGGATGGCGGATTGTCCGCGGAGTCGGAAAGCGTTCTGGTTCTCGAGGCGTACGTCGTAGCCGCTGTGGGTCCACTGGTCTCGTTGCTCGTTGAGCAGGGCGGTATGCCGCGCGAGCCAGTCGGCCTGGTTGAAGTCGGACGGTTTACGGTTCCAGCCCTGGTGATGGGCTTTGAACCAAATGGCCCATTCGCAGGATCGTTCGCCGGTCAGCAGCCGGGGCAGCCAGGTGGCCCAGATGTAGGGTGATTGTCGGGGAACGGGCAAGTTCTGACTCGTGGGACTGGAATTACTTCGAGTCTATGAGCTTCCCCGCTTGCCGCACAATGGCCGGCAGTCATCAATTGGGGACGGTGTAAAACCTACCTCGCAACGCGAAACGGTTTGTGGGCTCTTGATCGGCCATGTGTTGGCTCCAGAGGCTGATTCCTTTGCCTCAGGCTATGGAATTGGCCTCAGTCAAGGAAAACCGCGTATTGCCGATTGATCGTGAAGCAGGTCTCGGTGATCAACGCTAGGTTTCCGTGCAACAACGCATTGGGCTCAACGTAGCTTGATAACTGGTGCACTTCACCCGTCTTCAACCCGTACGCGTATACTCCAGGCTGCGGCTTGCTGCGGGGGTTACGCTCGACTAGATCTACATCGCAGGTTTCCTTGACCGTCCAGATTGCGTGATCCTCGGAAATCAACGGCCTGGCCTCGCCGCGGCCTCCGGTTCCCAATATTGTCTGTTCCCCGGTGCCGAGGTCGAGGAGGACGATCGCAGACTCGCCCGGTGCTCCGAACTGTTGCCACGTCACCCGCTCACCGTGAATTGAGGGTGGGCCGTTGTGGTCGCCCGTTTCAACCAGCGGTTTTTCCTTCGCGGACGCCAGGTTGTGGGAGTAGATGTCAAAACGATTGTCGGAACAGTTGCCGCAGCCGGCCTTGGGGGTTCCTCGATCCGCGCTGTTCCGGTTGTCTGACCAGACCACCGTGTCGCCGTGTATGTCAGGCATCAATTGCGTGCCGGGAGCCACCGCCACCGGAATCTCCACGCTGTTTTCCAAGTCGTACAGATAGATGTCGTAATCGCGCGGGCGATCTTCCAGCAACCCATTGCGGTTGTCGTGCCAGACCAGCCGGGTGGCCGACATACGGAGGCCTTGCCTGCTGGCGGGCTCATCGGTAATGCGGCGTTCCTCGCCCGTGTGCCGGTTGCGGACAAAAACGTCGCTGGAAAATTCGGGCGTGTAGCTGGAATAGCCCGACAACTGGATCATCCTGCGTTGGTCGATCCAGGCGACATAGTCGGCGGACAGCGCCCCACCGTACTTTGGATGTCCATCGTTGGTTAGTTGCTGGGCTTCGCCCGTTTCGATGTCGACCAGCCACAACTCCCAATCAGTGTCGAAACCGAGCGCTTCGGTCCCAAACATATCCAGGACATAGAGGATGTTCGTGTCCAACTCGACCTCTCTCAGGTCGCCGGCGACGAGCGGCGTGGAAATTGCGGGCACGGGCGCAGCCGTGGGCGTGGGATTTGACGGCATAGGGTTGGGCCCACTGCAGGACATGACCACAAGACCGATGACCGAAACGACGCTGGTCATCAAGACGTATATTCTCACCGCTGTCTCCGGTCGTGGTTTGTGCCAACAATGCAGTTGAGTCGCCCTGCGCTCATTCTCGAATTCTCCGAGCAGCGGCTGCGGTGATTCCCGCTCAGGACCGTGTGCAATTTATATCATGGATTCTCGTAGACCGCCTGGCCTCCGTGCAGGTTGGCCGTGGATGGGCAATCGTGAACCCGTCGTTGCGATACTAGCCCTGGGTTGAAAGTTGTTTGAGCACCAACCCGTTGGGCAGCTTCGTGTGAAAGAACGTTGACGGTTGGCCGGCTTCCATATCAGCCTGGCCGTGTCTGACCCAATTGGAAATGGTGTGGTAGTGGACGGTGCCGCCGTACTGCTCTGCCTTACGGGCGACGTCCCGGTACGTTCCGTCGCTTTCGGGGATTGCTCTCAATACTGCCATGATGTTTTCGGCGGTGAACAGTCCGACGCCTCGTGTTGTGTTCGGCATGGTGGTCTCCGGTGCTGCTGGAAATTGTCTTCTTTGTGTTGGTCGGTGCGTTCAGGGCGGCGCTGTCGAGCTGTCGCGCCCTACGGGCCCTTGGTGTGCAAAGCTGGTCGGCAACGTGCTCTGATGGGCTGTTTAGCCTGCTGTGCCGTCCTCTTGGGGCAGCAAAAAGGCGGCTCAATCGAGCCGCCCATCGTAGGCCGTTTTCGCCCTGCCGTCGGTTAGTGGCGGCTCAGGCACTGTAGGAGGGCTGAATTTCCGCCGTAGATGATCTCTGGTGCGTTTTAGGGCCGCTGGAGTACTTTTCACCCTTTTGTTACTTGAGGGCGCCCTTGACCATTTTTACAACGGCTCTTGCCGGTGGGGTTGTTTCAGCGGCCGCGGGGTTCGGCAGTTGGGAGACTGAACGGTGGTGCCAAAGCCGTGGTGGAACCCCTCGGGTGCCTGGGCTACCATGATGTCTCGGAGCTCCTTGGCGTCCTGGTCGTTCAGGTTTCGGTCCTGAAAAACGTGCTCTCAGGCCGGTTTAATGTTCGGGATGACTTCTGGGTCGTCCAAGTGGCAAAAAAGCCGTCACAGCTCGTATTTGTACCCTCTATGGCGATTTCTCAGGAAGATCGGATGGGTATTTTCGTCCTCAATCGCCTGTCCCATGTATCCCACCTCAGCGACGTTGGTTTGACCGACTTTGCCATTCCCTTTTTGGGTCTCCGGTAGATGTGGGTGACGCCGGATTGGCCCATCAGATAGAAGCGATTTCGCTACTCAGATTCGAACATCATCATGAAGGCCGCGCCGGCATCATTGCCAAGGCAAGCCGCAGTTGCTAACCTCCAAAAACAGCAGCAGGAGCCCCAAGTGACCACCCAACAGTATCAACAAGCGAGCGAGCATTTCTTGGTGCAGGCCAGACGGGAACTCGCCGACGGCGATCTCCCGCAGGCATCCGAGAAAGGCTGGGGCGCTACTGCCCAGATCCTCAAGGCCATCGCCGAACAGCGCGGCTGGGAGCACAATCGTCACCGGCACTACCTCAGGATCGCCAGCCGTCTCCGGGCAGAAACAGGCGACGGCGACATCCGCCGCTTGTTCGGAGGCGCCAGCCTGCTGCACGAAAACTTCTACGAAAACGAGATGATGGCCGAAGACGTGGCCGACGGCCTAGAGCGTGTGGACAAATTGAGCACGACCCCGGAAACGGGGTTTTCGTGCTCAATCCGCCTCAGTTTGGGCACCTGGGCTCGCCGCTTGAATACGGCAGGCCGGCCTTGGGCCACGGACCCTGTTCCCGTGGGAACTCGTCACGGTGCCTTCCGGCTTGAACACGCTTACCTCCAAGCCCAAACGGGGTTGTAATGGCTCGGAGCCGGATGGCTGCTCTCGCCACCCGGTGGGTGCGGCCAGTACGTCCGGTGTATAACCTGACTGCCATTCGCAGTGCCGGACGTAAGCCCGGTTGCGAATGATGACGGCGGCAGTCCAGTCGGCGTGGGCGTAGAGACCGCAGTTCCGGCACCGGAACACCGCTTGGCTCTCGCGGTTGTTCGGGTGTCGATCCCCGCAGCGCGGGCAGGTCTGGGACGTGCCGTGCGGCGGAACGGAGACGGTGGGTATGCCGAGTTTGGCGGCTTCCTCACGGAGTAGTTCTCCGACGTGGCCGATGGCAGACTCGGCAAGGCTCTCATTGAGTTTTCGCTTGGCGGCAACGTTTTTGCCCGGGGCAGCGATGGTGCCACGAGCTGAGGCCATCATGCTGATGGGGTGTAGGCTTTCGATGGCGACCATCTTGGGCTGTGCTTCGAGCAGAATAGCGCGGGTTTGCCGGCGCATATCTTGGTCGCCGGTTTGGGCGTAACGGCGGCCTCGGTCATGGAACCTCGAGACGGCGTGCCGCTGCCGCTTGCTGTCACGGGGCTTGCCCGCGATGTGGCGCTGGTGATTTCGCTTTTTGCCGCCGCCATTGACAGCCGTGACCCTATCCTGCGTCTCGATGTTGTAGGACGGTACCGCGAGATCCATGAGTAGATAGACGCTGTCAGAAGGGCAGACGTAGGGGCTTGCCGTGACGTTTCTGTCGCGGTCCATCAACGCCGCGATGCTGCCATAAATGTATTCGTGCCGGTGAACCTTACGGTTCAGCTGGCAGTATTATGTCGGAAACTCCCGTTGGTGCGTACAGCCAGTTGTGGATACTGGCGAACTCCTTCAGACTGACGTGAGTTTTCCGTTTGTTTTTCGGGGGAGGCAACACAATGTGCCAGTGATGCGGGTTGTCCGGCCGGGGCTTGGGTTCCAAGGTGAGTCCCAGTCCGGTGATTTCGCCCCAACTGAGGCCGACTACTCCGGTGGTTGTCCATCCGTTACGTTGGTATCGCTCGAAGCTTTGTCGAGCGTTGTAGAAGGGGGTACGGATGTCCACTGAGATAGCGAAGTATTCAGTGT
The DNA here is from genome assembly GCA_965262485.1 of Dehalococcoidia bacterium. Taxonomy (GTDB): domain Bacteria; phylum Chloroflexota; class Dehalococcoidia; order Lucifugimonadales; family UBA3495; genus Bin87. The sequence continues at coordinate 313,313 of OZ253540.1, forward strand.
CAATGGTTCCCTGCTCTGTGAGTTGTTCGGGGTCGTTCTGGCCTTTGAAGGAGCGGGTTTGGAGAGTTTGGGACACGAAAAAATCGCGGTGGATCTGTCGGAAAAACAGGATGTTGTAGACGGGGTCGAGGGTGCTCGTCACTTGATGCTCCTTGGGGTCCAACGGCATCGACCGTGACTACCAACCCCGTGCTGTGCGGTGGATTAGGCAACGGGTCTACGGCCTCTTGATGCGGTTTGCATCTTGTGCCAAGCGGCAGTTTGGCTCAGCTCCAGCGTCTCTTCGTGCTCTTGGTCGGATTTACGATCCCAGAACTCCCAAAACCCAGTACGGTTGGTACAGTCGATTTCCAGCCCGTGGTGAGTGTTGCCGATGTACCACTCCATGTTGAAGCCGCCTGATTCCATGGGGAATACGAAAGGGGTGGGCATGTCGGGAAGCCAGTGACGGGCCAAGGTGGACCTGATCCAATTAACGTCTTCGGGGCGTGGTCCTTTGCTATCGGGACCGTTCCATCCGTTTTCAATCGTCGAGAGCCTATCCAGCTGTTCGTCAATGGTTTGATCGGGTTCGTGCAGTATTTGGGGAAGCATTCCGTCCTTCTGAGCGGGTGGTTCAGGAGCCCTCCTCGCATTGGTTATGACGGCCTTGGCCTCACGAAAAGCTTCGATTGCCATTTCGGCCGCTCGACATGTGGAATGGGATATGGCTAAGTGATGGTGGTCAAATGTGATCTCTGAGAGTCGTTGTCGGAGACAGCGCGTTTCTTCTTGACCTAACCAACGGTCAAGCATGGTGTCGAGCCCTTCGTTCCTGTCTGCACATTCGCGCGCAATCCGATTGACACTAATGCGGGCATCATAGGATGGCCACGAATGTTGTAAGTTGAACAAGGTCAGGGCTTGGGTACCCGTGCAACCGACGGATGCTAGATGACTTTGTCGTTGATTAGCATTGAGGCACAAGATGTAGTTCAGGTCGTTCTTTGCCTGCACGGCCACATTGATTGGTGGGCTTGTCGACTGTGCAGTCAGTCGTGGAGGCTTGGATGGAGAAGTATCGTCTGGCGGGAAGCTATTAACAAACCAAAGGTTGACGCCGCGGATTTCAGACGTTTCAAGTGCTTCAAGAGACATATCGCAACCTCGTGTTCCGGCAAGGGCATTGGTGTCTGGGTTTGGGGCGGGTTAATTTCGGTGTTCTGGTAGTAGGGTCCTGGAGAGTCCATGAACTCTGGTCGGGTGGATCAGTTGGTGATCTCGGCGGCTCGACAGGTTCCGGTAAAGGCTGCAAATGGGCTCGGCGTACTAAGCGAAGCCGGCCACACGGCTCTCCGTGGCAGGATAGAACATGCCGACGGCGGCCATACCGGTACCGTGTAAGAAGCCCTACACCCGCGGCGGGTGCTGGGCTTCAACAATCCACGATGGTAGGAACCATCCGGAATTGCGGGCTGAGCGTATGCAGCTGAGCCTCGTAATGATGGGTTGCCTGGTCCGACAGAGTGGCAATTCCGTAGAGGTTGCCGGTGCTGGACAAGGCAACTCCGCACGCGCTGGCGGCACCGAGTGTGTCGGTCGGGTCCGCAACAGGAATGTGCATTTGGGCGGTCGTCATCAGGTGCTCCATGATTTTGCTGCGAACAGCGCGGTTTGGTTTTACCCGCGGTGCGCACTTAATAATGTAACATACGCTGGATGTCCCGCGTCAACTATATTTGCCGGTTGGCGTCAATCAGTTTTGCCGGTTCACCTCCTTGGCCTGGCCCCGTTGCTGGGCAGCGTGGCTGGCAGGATCAGCCCAGCATTTGCCACCAGGCGGTGGTCGTCAAAGGCGATTTGGATGCGGTCGGTGTGGTCATCTGCTAGCATCTTTTGGGTGCTCCTTGTTTCTGGTTGGTTTTGTCTTTCCAAAACCATTATCCCAGATGCACAGGAGCACTTTCTTAGAACCTGTCTACAATCTCTAAAATAGGTTAAGTTGAGGCTATTATCGGGGGAGGGGTAATCATGTCTCATTCTTATCCCAGCGACATCAGTAGGGAGCAATTCGCCCGTATTCTGCCCACGCTGGAGTCGGCCCGACGCCGGACCAAGCCCCGCATCGTGGACTTGTATGGCGTTTTCTGCGGCGTGCTGTATCTCCTGAAAAGCGGCTGCCAGTGGCGAATGCTGCCGGCGGACTTCCCCGATTGGCGCACTTGTTACAAGTATTTCCGGCAATGGAGCGAGCGGCCCGGCCCGGAGCAGGATTCAATTCTGGAACAAGTCCTAAAAAAAATCGGTTGGCGAGGCCCGACAAAGCAATGGGAGGAAAGAGCAGACCAGCTTCTGTATCGTGGACTCACAGAGCGTCAAGAACACGGACACCGCCGAGCAGAAGGGCTATGACGCGGGCAAAAAGGTGTCCGGAATCAAGCGTCATATCGCGGTGGACACGCAAGGATTGCCCCATGCGATACAGGTGACTACCGCCGACGTTACCGACCGGGCCGGGGCTTTGGCGATGTTTGACCGGCGCCGGGACGGCCTCAGTCAAGTGCAGAACGTGCTGGTGGACGGTGGTTACACCGGGAAGCCCTTTGCTGCTGCAGTGCAAGGCATATTGGGAGCCTCGGTGGAAGTGGTGAAACGCAGCGAACTGCACACCTTCGTGGTGCTTCCAAAGCGATGGGTGGTGGAGCGGTCTTTCGCCTGGCTGGAAAAGTGCCGCCGGCTCTGGAAGAACTGTGAAAGAAAGCTCAATACCAGCCTGCAAATGGTGGTGCTCGCCTTCGCAACGCTAATCCTGAGAAGATTGTAAACAGGCTCTTACCCCTTCACCACGCCGCAACACTCATCTCTTCGGTGGATTGGGGTTTAGTAGCGAAATTGCCTCGGGGACCGTAGGAGAGAATATTGGTCAGGTTTCATCGTTGGGCAGTCTTGGCCCGAGAGGCGTACGGTCGGTGCGCTTTAGTTTGAGCCATTTGATTGCCTCAAACGCGTCGAATATCTGGTGGTAGCCGGCTTCGTTGGGGTTGGAGGGTGGTCGGAAAGGGTCGCTTCCGGGTAGGATCAGATTGTAAGCGCCGAATGCGGCGCGTACCTCTTTCTTTTCGTCAAACGTCAGTGTGTCCGCTCTGCCTTCCAACGTCTGTACGATGTCGCGGTATGCGCCGCCGAAGTATGCTCCCCGCACCACGTCCAGCGGTACTTGCTGCCCTTGGAGTTGGTCAAGGTTGGGGTTGCCCGCGGGGTTCGTGATTGTGACAGGTTGGGCGGACAGCACCTGCTCTTGGAATTGCTCCACTGTTTGCTTGATGTACCTGATTTGGGCGCGCTTTTTCATCTTGAAGTCGGCATACCGCTTTGCTTCGACGAGGATCGCCAAGATGACACCGGCGGATACGCCTGCAATGATGCCTGTGATCACGTTCTCGGGTATCCCGTAGGTAGTCATTCCAACTGTCCTGTGCCGAACTGGCGGGGTTGTGCTCGTTGGTGGACGGTGTGTTCCAGATAGAGGTACCCAGGCGTGCGGCCACCGGCTTTAATCGGATCGCGGCCGGCTGGAATGCCCTTGCTGTTGGACGGCGGGGAAGGCGGCTGAGGTCGATGGTGCAGCGTTCGCTGCTTCTTGGCGGGGTACTCTTGGTTTGTGATGGGCGATTCCCGAGCAAAAGTCGGCGGTGTCTGGACTACGTACGCTCGATTAAGGATCTGGTACCCAACTCTTTCACTATGGTGGTCGTGAATGTGCTTACCGCGCAGACGCGGCCGATGAGGTCAATGACCCGCTCCTTGTGGTCTGCAAATCGGTAGGTGTTGAAACGCTCACGGATCGTCGGGTCGCGGGGCTTGCGCTCCTTGTACTGGTCGAGGACCCATTCCAGCGCGGAGCGGATGCCCAGTCGGTACTCCCATGCTTCAGCCGGGATGCCGGCCAAGGTCGTTTGCTCATCCAGAGTGATGACGCCGTGTTGCTTGTCGGCACGCAGGATGGCCCGCGTCGGCGTTACGCCGTCCTTTTCGTGCCGCTCCAGCGGCCATGGCTCGGCCGTCTCAAACTCCAAGTGCAGATCCAGCAGTTCGCGGCCCTGCTGTGCCCACCAGGCGAAATCTTCCTGGAAGTAGATACGCGGAAAATCGCGGCGCAAGTCGACCTCGTACCTCTGCCGGTAGGCCGGGTCGTGCAGCATGGCGTATATGTAGGCGAACACGTCCTCTTCGGTGACGGCGTCGCCGCCGTAATGTTTGCGGAACTGCCGCAGACCCCACTGGGTGATATTGCTCACCCGCTCGCCATCCGGCGTGTGGCGGTAGAGAGGGAGGCATTGCATATTCATCAGTACCTGATGTTCCATCAACCTATCGGTTGCCAATACGTCGAATCGTTTATTCGTTCCGAGACCGCGGAAGCAGATCACTTTATTGGGCCTTTGCAAATCGTCGCCGAACATTACATAGTGATTTCTAGTCAAAACGTCGTTCATCGTGAAGTCCGCGAAATGTTGCTTTATGATAAACGGACGATACAGTGCACGGACACGGTTTGCGTCGCTAAAGACTATTCGTCGGCCGCGCAGGAATTCGTTACGGAGGTCACGACTCCACTTGATGATTGGGTTGTAGGATTCATCGCTCGCATCCAAAAAGCCGTTATATTCGTCCGAGAAAAACAACGCTTTAGCCCTGAGATTTTGCACGTTAAAGTCGTACACCCATTCGTCTCGGTTGGTCTTAGCGCCATTGGAGAACAGGCCAAATACGGCCTGCTCTTCGTCTGTAGAATTGGCGAACTTGGTTTCGCGGTTCCCAATGGGGAACAATTGCTCAAAGTCGCTGTCAGACTGGTCAAGCCAATAGGATTGGACATCAGGAGTAATGCCATCAAACCCTATGCGGCCAAACGCGGCGTCGCGGAGATAGGCCAACTTGTCCGCCGCTATTTCCACGTCCTCCCGCCGGGAGTAATGGATGTTGCATTTGCCCTGTCTCGCTTTCTCGCGCACAAAGAAACCAATGGCGACGCCGGTCTGGATGCCAAAGACGTTGTGGGTTGTGCCGGATATTTTCGGATTGCGCCGCACGTCCGAACCTAGGTCAAGAATGTAGATGTCGGTGAACTCTTGTGCCGCGACTTGCCGGAAGCCGTCATCTTGCCGAGTATCCAAGTAGGCGCGGTTGGTTATGAACCCAATAATCCCATCGTCGGCCAGTCGGTCCGACGCCCACCGGATGAAACGCTTGTACATATCGTATTGATGCGTCTTTTGGGCCGTTCCTGACGCGATGTAAGTGTCTCGGATGCGGCGGTCTATCTCGTGGTACTGTCGGTTAGCTGCTCCGTCTCCCCAAATAGTAGCTCGGTCGTTATACGGTGGGTTGCCGATGATGACGCTGATGGGCTTCTCGTTCTGCTCCTGCACGCGGATCCAGTTCTCCTCAGATAAACCACCTATGTTCATCAATGGCGCCTGCCTCGGCACAGCGCCTCCGCTGGCGCCTTTCCACTCCATGTTGTCCAGGGTGTCCACAAAGCATAGGTTGGGGAACTCTAGGTAATTGCCCGTTAGTTCCTTGTACGTGTACTCAATGTTCAAGTTGGCGATGTAGTAGGGGAGGATTTCCACCTCGTTGGCGTGGATTTCGTTCAGGTACTTGTACTCCAGCCGATTAGCCGGCAGGTGGTTCATCAGGTTGGTGATGAATGTGCCCGTTCCGGTGGCTGGGTCGAGGATATTGACGTTCTTGTCGGCCAGCGTCTTGCCGAAGTGATTCTGCAGCAACCAGTCGGTGCCCCGTATGATGAAGTCCACCACCTCGTTGGGCGTGTACACCACGCCGAGGCGGTCAGCGGCGCCGGGGTTGTAAGCCTGGTAGAAGTCCTCGTAGATGGCTTTCAGGAACTGCTGCTTCTCGCCGTACTCGGCGATGTCATCAGCGGCGCGACCAATGGCACCGTAGTACGCCCGCAACCGGTCTATGGCTTGGCGGCGCACGTTGCCGGTGAAAAAGGTGCCCTCAAGGGCATCCAGCTGGCGGGCAACGTTGTTCTCGCGGTGGAATTGGTCCTCACCGAAAACACTGAGGAAGATGTCCTTGGTCAGGATGTGCTGGATTAGCATTTCCCTGACGTTGTCGTTCGTAACGTTGGGACTGATGGACTGGTGGCACAGTTCAAGGAAGACGCTTGCCGCCTCTTGGTAGCTCGGGTGCCTGGCCTCGGCGTCAACGATAGTTTCTCGGAGCTTCTCCAGCACGTCGGGCAGGTCAGTTTTGAACTGTTGCCTCGCTTCCCGAAACTCCTGTATCTCCGGCAATTCGTAGTCGAGAAACTCGCGAATTAATTCGTCGAGCGCGGCCGAGTCGGCCATTTCCGTCCGCATCACCTCTTGGTCATTCTGGACCAGTACGGCGGTGCGAGAGTCCTCAAAAAGAATGTTGTCGCCGGAGTAACCTTGGCTCAGCTTGTTCCGGATCTCGCGGTCCAGGTCGTCATGGGTGTCCTTGGCTTCCCACAGGCCGCGCGTCAAGCGTAGGGAGTCTCGGACCGTTCCATCGGGCTTGTTGCTGCGGTCCGACCGGAGCTCCGGTACGAGCAATAATCGTTCAGTGTGGTCGGAGCAGTAAGCTGCCAGGCAGTTCTGGAACGCCGGGCGGATGTTTTCTTCGTTGTCGAGACCGCCGAACTCGATGAGCTGTGATAGGTCATCGTAGTAGCGGTTAATGTGGGGATAGGTGGGCATGGGAACCGTTGAGTTGGGGTGTCATCAAGGTGGTGTGGTGAGTCTAATCGTGTGTGGAGGAGGCTGGGGCACTCGGCCGAGTGCCCCAGTATTAAAATTAGCGTGGCGGCTGTGATTATATCGGGTCCACTTGGGCCATGTATTTCAGGAATTGGTTCTCAACTGCATCAGGTTGAGTAGGTGAGTGCTGACTGACAGTAGTTTCGGTCTACTCCGGGTCTCGCATCTTGATCATTTCCAGGAGGTTGAGCCCTTCCGGCATAATCTTGGCTCCGCCCGGCGCGAATCCGGTCTCAAAAACGGATTGCCAGTATGCGTTGTTCTGTTTGCCACCGAATGCAGTTATGGCGAGGTCCTTGTTTTGCCACACGGCGAGGCGTTTAAGTTCGTCGACGAAATTCTCGATGTTCTGCCAGCAGGTTTCCGGGATCTCGTATTGGAACAGCCGCTCGTTGTTCACAACCCTTCCAGTGGTGATGAAGAATTGGTGGACGATTTGATGAATCAGGCGGAGCCAGTTGTGGATGATCTCCTCTTTGGCCATCCGGTATGCGCGCAGGTGCGGTTCTGCTACGTCAACGCCTTTCTGGACGTCGTTTTCGATGCGACGAACTCCGCGGATGGGGTCGTACTGACCTATGTAGATTTGGTCGGCGATGATGTTCATCAAGCGCACTATCTGGTCTATCTCCAGTTGTCGTGGGTTGGTGCCTTCCTCGACCTTGTGGTTGAACGGCGTCGTCAACGGTTCCGTGCTGATGAAAAATTGGTAGAACGTCTTCTCGATTGTGCTGTAACTGAGCGGCTTGTCAGTGCTCTTGCCGGCGTATTCGATGTAGTCCCTGAGCCGGTTATCCTGGTTGGTGGTGATGCTGTTGCGGACCCTGTCGACGACATACCTGCGCATGGCGAGGCTTTCGCCTTTGAAGTGGTTTATGAGGTCGCGCTCCGAGAATGTTTCCTCGCCGAGCTCGATTCCGAGTTCATCCCGGTATCGGTCGATTCGGTTGCTGAGAATAGAGCTACCCAGGTTGCGTTGCACTGACTTGTCAAAGGCGACCTGGCGGAGCGTGGTTCCGGCGTTGGTGTTGGCTGTCAGGAGGACTTCGGTGTCGGGGTCGATGAATACCCTTACTGGCAGCGTTGTGGCTCCCAACAGGATTTGGGCGGCTGCCTTGTGCTGTCCGTCGAACACGTAAACCTTGGTCTGGTCCGGCTGTGTGGTGTCTATCCATCCCAGCGTGATGTGGAGTTGCGGGAAGCCTTTGTGAAATTCCTCCACCAACTTTCTCAGGTTACTGCCGATTGCCCTGGGGTTGATGTAGGTGTCGTGGTGGACGTATTGAATCGGCAAGTTGATGAATGTCGAACTGAAGCCAGAGATTTTGTCGTCGTAGATTGGGAATTTGAGAACGTCGTTTTGTCCAGTCTCGCCGAAGGTTGTCTTCAGCATCCCGTCTGCAATTTCGACGGGCAGGATGTGCTTGCTGCCGCCGTGGTGGGTCAGTACGTCGCCCAGGTTTGGGGACCTGTTTTCTGGCGCGATGCTCTCGGCTATCGCGTCGAAGGAGGCGAGCACTCTCGCCACCCTCAGGTCGCTGGACTGCTTGGACCGGTTGCATGAGTCGTGGGTTAGGCCGAAGTTCCCCGGGCCGTCTTTCCCTCCGGCTCTGGTCGGCTCGATGTGGTCGATGTCAATGGTGTTAGCCTGGAGCTTCAGGTCGATTTCCTTCGCGCAGATGAAGCAGTTTCCGTTCTGAGACTCGTGCAATCTGGCGACTATGACTTGCCTTTGTTCGTGGGAAAGGCGGTTCAAGAATAGTGATGACATTCCGTTGTTACTCCCTGCGCGAGTTTGAAGATTGGCGGCGCGTGATGCGCCGGTTGGGGACGGAGCTTGGGCCGATTGTGGGCTGCCGTTAGAAAACATTCTATGTGGGTGTGATAGGCGGGGCAAGCGCGATGGTTTGGCAGTAGGTGGTCTGCACGGATTACACTGGTTTGGGGTGTAGAGCGTTATTTTTCGCACACCACGCCATCTCCGTCTCCGTCGCGGGCGCTGGGTACCATCCATGCGGGGAATCCCTTTCCGGGTCCTTGGGTACCTTGGACTCGGGGCTCATCCGCGGCGTCGGCGGCATCACAAGAAGCGTAGGTGGCGCTGGCTGGCTGGTTCGGTGCCGGGGTTGATGTGGCGCGTGGGCTAACTCCCGAACCTGGTTGGGTTGTGACGTCTATTCTTGGTGGGTCGTGGCAGGTGGTGAGCATCGCGGCTAATGCCTTGTGCTCCTCGCGGCTCACGGTGAGTTCCCAGGTGCTCTTGACGGTTATCCAGTCTATGGAGTACTGGCACCAATAGGTTTGGTCGTCGGGCTTCCAGTCTTCAGGGCCTCGTGCGCCTTTGGACCGGTTGGCGCTGGCGGTTACGGCGATGAGATGTTGGGGGTCGTCCAAGTAGTTGGCGTAGATCCGTTTGCGTTTGGGTGTCCATGCCCAGGCGCCGCTGTCGTGAGCGTTGCGGAGCGGCAACATGTGGTCGATGTCCAGGTCCCCAGGGTCCGTGATGATGATGGCGGAATAGGGAGCGAGCCATTGTCCGGCTTCAACTCGGCACTCTCTGTCGGTCTGGAAAGCGGGAGTGATGACGCTCTCGGCCACCAGCGCCTCTTGCCGGGCGTCCTGGCAGTCTCGGTCATCGTCGGTCCAGTGTTTCCAGTCGGCTCTGTCGTACTGGGGTAGGTTGACGGGTACGTGGGCTATGGTTACCTGCAGTGCTGCCGGTTTGGGTTTGGCGGTGTTCGTGGGGCTGGGTGGGGGTGGGTGAGAAGTGGGCTTCGCCGCTGACGGTACGGTGGTTGCCTTGGTCGGCGTGGGTGATTCTGGCGCGGCGGGTGGCTCTGATTGAGGCTTTGCGGGTGCTGTTGTGACCTGGTCAACAGCTGTTGGGGTTTTCCCCGTCGGCGCCGTGGTGGCCGCATTCGTCGTGGCGCTCGCCGTCGAGCTGTCGGTGCCTGTTATCTGGGCAGGAGGTGGGACAGGCTCCGGTGAACAGGCTATGAGAAATACCGCGGTGACGGCGATGAGTGAGGCGACGAGTTTCGTGTGCATAACTTGGCCTGGGAGGGAGAGTTGTTGGGGTTAGAGGCGCGGTTGTGGTCGACAGGGCGGGCATTGTCCCAGAGGTGTGGCGGTTCGACAATGACCCGAGCCGGGTAATCAGAAATCGTCGGTGGTGCCGCCTGCGGTCTCTGGGACTGCGTCCATTCGTTCAGGGTACTCGGCGGCGCTGCTGTTGCAGAATTTGCACTCTTGGATACTTGGCGAACGTGGCGGTGTCGGTCCGTGTGGTGGACGTTAGCGCAAAACGGGGTTGATGGTAATCAACTACCTTGGGATAGCGTGGATTATGTTGTTTCGGGGGAGCTTATGCTGTTTCAGAGGAATCTATCAGGACTGGCTACGTTGGTGGTAGCGTTGGCTGTGCTGGCATGCGGTTCTGCCGCGGAAGGGGGTGCGGGGATTGGCGGCGAGGTTATGGAGCCTGCGTCGAGTTATGGCGGTGATGTGGACATGGTCTACCTTTGGGGCGGAGGTTGTTCCCAGAACTTGAAATCGCAATTGAAGTATCAAGTGAGTCTGGATACGGTGGACGAGCTCAATGGCTTGATAAAAGCTGTGCAGAAACGTGTCCCGGGTTGTGAAGTGGAGGTTTGGAATCCGAGAGTTTGGGATGTAGGTCCAGACGCTATTGACGGGACGTGTAGTGACCGGGGATCTGTTGATGATACCCTTTGGAGGGTAATGGACTCGTACTCGGATGATGGAACACGCCGGTGGTTGATGCGCGACCCATCTGGGGAGGACCGTGCCGCGGGGGTTCGTCTGGAGAGTCCTGGTAGTAGCATTTGCGGTGGTGGCCATCGGAATGGGTGCCGTAGTTGCGAGTCAACTGTTCAATCCCGATTCGGTCCCGCAGGTACTTGCTCAGGAGGACGATGGCGGCCACACCCGAACCCACGAGGGTTGCTCAATCGGTCCCATCTTTGATCACTCCGCATCGCTGAGCGAGTTGGAATTTGGATCCGTGGTTGACTGCACCTCGGGGGGGCATGCTGTTCATCAGGACGGATGTCTACCTGTATAAAATGGATAATGACGACGAGTGGGTTCATATAAGGACGGCTAACGAGACCTGCTTTGTCAGGAGGACCTGCGCCGCCGAGAGGACTATAGATAATCCTGCTGATGGAGATTACCAACTTATGTACTGTTTCAGGGCTTTTTCTGTTGGCTCGAACTGGCCCTACAGCTGCTTCTACGCTTATTATGAAATACCATGAAACAGGAGAGACGAGAAGGTATGATCTTCGTGCCGGGCATCCGCAGGCGTTTCTTACCCAGGCGTTTGTTACCCAAAGGACCTTGGACGCCTGCGGACGAATCCGATACTCAATTTGAGATAGTCCAGCACCAGGACCTCCTTTATCATTGGCGGCTAGTGACTGCCGGTGGCGATGTAATTGCCAAATCGGCCCGTGGATATGAGCAGAAGGGCGAGTGTCTTGTTTCTATTGGTCTGGTAAAGTTAGCTACCAATGACATTATCCGGGATTTGGGTAAGTTGGAGCCGACGGGAGAGGCGTAACCGTTAGTTGCTCGACATCACGGTATTGGTTTGCTGGGGCGGTAAGGCAGTAGCTTCGCCGCTCAACGCGTCCTAGTTCTGGAACTTGTGGACCAGTTGGTTGGTCATGAGGTGCTGTGCGTGGCGCCGGGTATTGGCGACGCGGCGGCGCAGGTGGTCGATGCGGCGTTGGGCTTCTCACCGGCCCCGGGAGGCGACTTTTCGGCGGGCTTGAGCGCGTTGCCAACGGCGGAGTTGCCGCTCAGCTTGGTAGTAAGCCTTGGGGTCTTCCCAAATCTGGCCCTCGGAGTCGGTGGCCGAGGGGTTGATGCCGGTGTCGGCAGCGCCCTGCTCGATGCGGGTGTCAGGGTCGGGTTTTTCCTGCGACGGTTTCTAGGAGATGGTAATGCCTGTGGCCATGAGGAAGCCGGCGCGGTAGCGTTCTATGAAGCGGCTGGTCGCGGCGTGTGGGCCGCAGTTGGCGCAGTCGAGCTGGCGTGTTGCGTCGCGGCTTGGTGTTAGTGTGGCGAGTTGGTCGCAGCAGGCTCCTTCGATGGTGAGGTAGTTCCATCGTTTGTTGGTCTCGTCGAGAACTGGGCCGGTGGTGACGTTGAGACCGGGGATTCTGGCGGTATTGCCATCTGAGCTGGACGTGGCGATGAGGTTTGCTATGACGGGGTCGATGCCGATGGAGTGTGTTGCCGGGATGCCGAGTTCCTTGGGCACTATCTCTCATATTCGAGATAGTGTGACCTGTCCGGCGTTGTTGCGGGTGAGACGGATGGTGCGGGGCTGTGTTTGGGCAGGTATTCGGTGGTCGGGTTTGAACCGGATGATGGGGAGGCCCTTGATGTGGATGGTCGCGTAGTCTGCGCCGGTTTGTAAGTGTAGGTGGTTGACGCGGGGCTCGCTGATTTCGAGGGTATTGAACTGGAGGGGGTTGTGGGTGCGAGCGTTGCCGGCTGGTGTTTTGAGGAACCTGGTGATGGCGAGGTGAGCGTGCTGCTCGGTGTTTTTGAGCAGTCTGCGAGCGAGTTGATGGTACTCGGGTTGGTGGCGATGGAGGTCGGTGAGGTGAGCGTTGCGGATGCGTCGTGCATCTTTGGAGGGGAGGTTACGGAGGTATTGGTTATGGGTGATGATGGCGTTGTAGAGGAGGCCGAGTAGGAGGAGGGTATGTTCAAGCCGTCGGTGAGCGGGCTTGGAGAGGTAGGCGCGGTATTGGAGAGTGGACCTCATAGTCTCAGTTTAGGCGAGATATGCAATTCTCTCGAATTTCAGAGGCGATTTCGCTACTCGCTCTTATCGGGTTGGGGGGCTCGGTGTGGCGGGAATGTAGGCCGGCACTTTCCTGTTTGCTGCCATGACCAGGGACTGTGCTACGTTACGACGCTGCCGTCTGCTGAGTAGTTGATCGTACATTGGATCCACGTGGGCGTTGGTCTGTTCGTTGGGTGAGTCCACCACCCGTTCTGCGCCCGATTCAGCCAACTCGTCCGTCGAAATGCTGACCACGGCTGCCGACAGTCGCCCGCCCTTTGCAGTGAATTCTCGGTGCGAGCGCTCGGCCGTTGCCAGCCATCGTTACGATTTCCGTTAAACTGCCTGCGGCGGGTCACACCGGCCTTTTTTGTCGGCGATGACAGGCTTGACCCTGGGTTGATTTTCGACTGGGTTGTGAGTGGCGAAGACGCGTTCTCAGGCCGGTTTTGAGGCCCGGATGACTTCTGAGTCGTCCAAGGGCTGAAATCGCCGTCACAGCTCGTATTTGTACCCTCTATGGCGATTTCTCAGGATGATCGGATGGGTATTTTCGTCCTCAATCGCCGGTCGTTTTCCACGCGAAAAACGTGTGCTCCTTTCGGTGCAGAGGCTGGTGGGTTCGGCGTCGGGTCCGGCCCTGATTAAGCCGTGTAGTCAGCTGTTGGGCGTCACGTTACGGATGTGGCGCCCGTTTCGGTTGGATCTTGCTGGCCTTCGACCGAGTACCAACTGTGCCTCGGTTTCAGCCACTTGTCTTGGCGATAGTGGTGGATCCTGGCGGGTTCCCGACAAGAACCGGCCGCCCCGTTGGTCGGTGGCGGCCGGCGTCGCCGTCATTCGGCGACGATTCCATTGTGTCGGCGGTTGAGTTCCGCAATTTTCTGGTAAGGGTACTTAGCTCGCGGGCGTCATTCCACGTCGATGATGATCCGGCAGTGGTCGCTGGACCCCCATTCGTCGATTTCGTTCATAGCCCTGGTTGTCACGGCTTCATGCAGTCCGTGGGACGCAAAAACGTGGTCCAGTTGAATATGAGCGGTCGCTATGTCTCTGGCTACCGTGTGATAGGTGACCACTTCCAGCGAATCGGGTTTCAAGTGTTCGGGTTTCGGATTGGCCTGACGCCCGTTTGGGTGTCGGGGTCCCACGTAGTGCATTCCCAGCGCGGCCATGTGGTCCATGACCGTCTGGGCGCGGGCCGCAAAACTGCCGTAATAATCCAACTCGTAGTCGAATGACATGTTGAGGTCGCCGGCGGCGATGATCCGATGTTTCGCCACGTCGGTTTCGTAGGTGGGTATGAGCGCAGTGAGGTCCGAAATTATGCGGTGGGCCGAGGCGTCCGGATATATCCACCCAGGGCCCGCGTACGGATGGGGTCTTTGCCAACCGCCGTACATCGAAACGGCAATGATCGGCTGGTTGCCGTCCTTGGGTGTGACGATGGCTGCGTCGATGAGGCCTGGGGCGCTCACTGGCAACTGGCGGGGTCCCGGCCGGCCGCGGTGGGGTGCCACCTGTTCGAACCATTCCACGTCCACGCGGTCGGAGAGCTTGACGACTCGGGCGGGTCGGAAGGAAGTGAGCGAATAGTGCTCGCTCAACCAGTGTCTGTGTGGGTTGACCGACACTCGGTCGGCGACTTCAGGCGGCGGAGTGCAGGTCTCCTGCAGGAGCGCCACGTCTGCGTCCATGTCCACCAACTCCAACCATGGCTGCTTGGTAAATCCGATGTTCCAGTTGACTATTCTTATCATCGAACCGATCTCCGTCGTCGTTGCACCGCGCCTTCACAAAACCAAGAGTGTAGCAAAAGCTACCATCTCAAGACTGACCAGGAATGGAGCGCGTCCCATATTGGGGCGGCCTTGGTCATGTCGCCGTGCACGGTCTGCTGTACCAACCGGTGGCACGCAGAGGTTGGTGATTACTAGCTTAGGGTGCCGCCGGCCGTAGTCCGGGTGGCGCTGTAGCGGAAATTCGGGGTATATGGCGCTGGTCGTAAATGCGGTCGCCCCGTCGTCGGTGGCGTCCGGCGTCTGTCCGGGCTGGTCTGGTGCTAAATGTCGGGGCGACTCTCGGCGAGCAACTCGGTGCCTGACAGGTTGGCCAAATTTGATTTGGAATTTGACCCCACCGACTAACGGACGCCATTTCGACTGCACGTCGTCTTCGCCACTGAGCAACTCCGAGTGAGCCTCCTCAAATATGACCGCACCCTCCGGTATTTCAAGGCTGCGCATTAGCTCTAGGATAGTGTCCACCTGGCCGATGTCTTCCAAGGCGAACCAGATACGGTTCTGAATCTCTCGTGCCGCGCCAGCTGACGGATAGATACCGTCTGCCAACATCGCGCGGTCCAACGTACGGAACCACGTGAGCAGATCGTCAAAGGCGTACTCGCCCTTGATGGGCGTAATCTGCGTCACCGTGCGATTGCCCTTGTAGGCAGCTTGGAATGCGTCCCTTGCCGCGTTAGTCTGGCTAGGGTCAGTCATAAAGACGAATACTTGACCCTCAATTGTCTTGTCGAAGTAGTAACCGCCGAAGCCGCCCGAGTGGTCTTTGGCGACCTTCGCCAGTCGGTCATCGGTCGTGACGATTTTGCCGTCTTCGTCCAGCTGGTCCCGCACGGCTTCTTCGGGGTATGTTTCTCCTTCCTCAGCAGTAGGCGGACTGTCCGGTTCTTGAGCCAACACTGCCGAGGCCAACAACGCCCCAGCCAGCAAGACCAGCACGCCCATCAGTATGTACGTTCTCTTTGCCACGACAATGTCTCCTTGTCCTGTTCATCCATTTTGGTGTAACGGTCAGGACTTGGCTATGTTCGTATAGGCACTCTCCCGGCAGTCTGTGTCCAGCAAAAAGCCCTGCCGCGAACGACGGGGCTGGACGCGCAGGGAGTACAGGGCTACTGTCAGGCGACAATGTTCCGCATTGTCGCCTGACACGGAAGAGCGAACTCGCAGACCATCCCCGGCATCGTTGGACCATTGAGATCGCGCCTCGAGACAGATGCAGACGTGTGGGACAAAGCCATCGAACCCGCCTACCGACCGCGGCCACGGTGCGCTGACCCGGGGTCAGGATCGCGCCCACCAGCAGTACCTGGGCTTTCCGCCAGGTCGGGTTGCTGAACAGCGTTGCGAAGGGAGCGAGTGTCGGTACAATGGCAGTGAGCAGGGTGAGTATGGCTGGGCCTTTAGTGAGATATGGGTCAGGCCAGCTTACCCTACCTTCATACTTTTTCTAAATTTTGCGCGAAGCCTAACCCCCAATCCACCGAAGATATGAGTGTCGCGGTGTGCTGAAGGGGTAAGAAAGTGCTCCTGTGCTTCGGGGATAATGGTTTGCGAGACAGCAAACCGACCCGAAACAAGGAGCACCCAACAGATGCTACCACTTGACCATCCCGACCGCATCCAAATCACCTTCGACGACCGCCGCCTGGTGGCCAATGCTGGGCTGCTCCTTCCGGTCACGTTGGCCCAGCACCTGGGTCTGCGTGAACTGGTTGACCATCACCTGGACCTGGGCTGGGAAGCCCAGTTCAGTGGCGCCCTCGCTAGATTCCGAGCGCTGCCTCTCCCCTCCTGACGGCGCACGACCGCCACTGACCCGCCATCCGGCCAACTGAACGTCCCCGCAAACTCGCACCAGCTCGGTCCGCGAGCATCTCTTGCTGCGTCTTATCCCGCCATCTCGCTCGCAACAACCACTGTAGGCCGACATCGTCGCCCCCAAAAACGCCTGCAGACCGCCGCCAACCCCCCGTCTACCCGAATTCGAGCCCGGGCCATCGCGTTTGTAATTTCCTCACACCCCCTTCCTGTGTTCTCACTCCCTCAGTCCGTGTCCATCGGTGGATTCGGGATTACGCCCAGGGGGTCAAGGCCAACGTGCTGTTCTTCGACCGCAAGCCGGCCAGCGAGACGCCGTGGACGCGGGACCTGTGGATCTACGACCTGCGCACCAACCAGCGCTTCACGCTGAAGACCAACCCGCTGACCCGCGCTCACCTGGACGATTTCGCGTCCTGCTACCGCGCCGACGACCGGACGCAGCGGGAGGAGTCCGAGCGGTTTCGCCGATTCACCTACGAAGAGCTGACCCAGCGCGACAAGGCGAACCTGGACATCTTCTGGCTCCGCGACGAAAGCCTGCCGCCGCCCGACGTGATCGCCGAGGAGATCATGGAGGACCTGCGGGCCGCGCCGGAACAACTGGAGGAAATTGCGGCGGATCTGTGCGTTGAAGTAGCGACCCCGGACGCCTACGCGGATTGACCCATACCCACCTTCAGGGGACGAGGCGACATCGATTTCTTCGCGATGGGGTTATCCGCCGGGAAAGTGATCCTTTAGAAATTCAACGCCCCGCATGATACCCACGAGCGTAAGGAATTTTTTGATGCCGTCACCGACCCTCCCGTAAAACGGTTTAGCATCATGCTCTAAGTCTGGGGCTTTTCCGCTTAGTTCCCTGCCCAAGATCTCTACCGCTCGTTGGGCCACGCTAACCACATCGTGATCGCTTTGGTTTAGCGATAGCGTTTCGATACGGTTCATTACTTCGCGATGAGTATTCGGGAAATATGACATTGGGTCCACCAGTAGATCGCGATAAAGCTGCAGCGCACCCTCTCCGTCTTCTGAAAATGCGCCGATTTCCAGATCCAGCGGGAGCACGGGCTTGCCGCGGTCTAACATGTCGTTTCCTACTGTGTACGTGCCCTTCCCGCCGCCCAGTGCGACGAGCGCGTCAGCAATTTCCTGTTCGCTGTGGCGGTACTCGCCTCCGGTATACAACTCTCTCCTAATGTACTCGACTTCCAGCACTCCACGCTGTTGTAAGTTGGTAAATGTCCGCCGGTGGCGGTCTGCCATTTTCCGTTCCCAAGCATCGTCAGACATGACAACGTGGGCTAGAGTCCTAGAGGGCGCGATGCTGGTTTCAGCGTAGCTTTCGATCGATCGCATGATCACCCAGTCGAAGATCCGGGGTTTGCCGTCAATGCCTAGGGTTTGGTCTTCGTCGCCAAGCAATACCACCAACCCCCCACCAGCGCTCAATATCGCCGTTGTCAACCCGTCGACGAATCCCAGGGCTCGATCAAGCCGATCCGGAGAACAGGACCGGCTGGCTGTGCCAGAAACCAAGACGGATTTCCCTTGCATGACCTGTCCCCTCTTCCTTACGACCAAAACAGGTTTTTCAGTTCAGTATCTGTCCGGCACGAGTCGAATATATTCAGCATTCTCTGGAACGATATAGCAGACGCTAATTGGAAATCAACTTGCGGGCTTGTTCGTAAGCTCCTGCGGTTAACAGGTTTTGGTTGGTTCTCAGTGAAACGGCTGCCGCCGCGCATCCCCATTTCGCCGCTGTAACCGTGGGATCTCCGAGGGTTAGGCGCGCTGCAAAAACCCCAGCGAATATGTCGCCGCTCCCCACGGTAGACGCGCAATGCACCGGGTACGCCGGGGCTGAGGTAGAATTCACGACGCCCAAATTCCGTTCTATGACCAAAACTCCGGTTTCCCCTCGTTTGATCACCGCAACGTCAAAACCGCTGGGCGGCTGTTTATCCAGCATTTGTTCCAACGAACCGTATCCCCCATCCTCGAGCGCCTCGCCTTCGTTGGCGACATAGATGCTCCTGGAAGCATTGAGCCGCAATATCGCACTATGATCACGTGCGCGTGACAACCAACCCTGCCTGTCCCAAATCAGGGTGGTATGCTCCTCGAGCTCGTCCAACCACCCAATGGCGATCGGGTCGCAGTCTGGAATGCCAAACGCCACGACAGTGTTTGCATACGGGATTTCCGGGATTTCGTTTGGAAGTGCCTCGGCAGGACGGTACATCGGTCCTAGCCAACCTTCGCCCGGACAAGTTGGGTAAACGAAAGTGCCGCAGGCACCTTCGACGGCCGTAACGCCACGTTGGTCTACCCCTGCCAATTCAAGCTCAGCCCGTACCGCTTGTTCGTCGTCGGTGCCTACGTAGCTTGCCAACGCAACCCGTGCCCCGAATCTGGCGGCGGCCACCGACGAAGTGAGCCCGCTGCCACCGTATCGCCGGCGTGGCTCAGTGTCGGCATCGAGTACCTCACGAAATATTCCCCCAATTACCAGCACATTCATCTACGTCCTCAGAAAGCTACCTCTTTGCCATTGCCACAAGAACAAGTCGAAAGCCGCAGACGGCGCATGTAGTTCATTACACCAAGCGAGGAAAGCTTCCTCTGCTTTCTCGTAGTCCTTAGAGGGTGTTTAAAAAGCTGGGGGCGTGCCAAGCGGCGGAGCATGAGTCCGGTCATAGCGGTGTAGACCCAGGCTTCGGTGGTTTCCGGCAGTGCTTCATAATCCTTGCTCAATCTCCGGTGCCGGCCCAGCCAGGCGAAAGTGCGCTCCACCACCCAGCGTCGGGGCAACACCTCAAAGCTGTGGCTGTTCCCGGGACGCCTCACTATCTCCAGAGTCCAACCCGTCAGTGTCGCCACCCACTCGATCAACTTTCCGGCGTAGCCGCCATCCGCCCAGATCAAGCTCAACCGGGGAAACCTTCCGGTCAGCTTGCTAATGACCAGCTTGGCCCCATCCCGGTCTTGCACGTCGGCTGGGTGCACCGCCACCGCCAACAGCAGTCCCTGGGTATCCACCACAATATGCCGTTTGCGGCCTTTCACCTTCTTGCCCGCGTCGTACCCCCGAGGCCCCCTTTTTCCGTGGTCTTCACCGACTGGCTGTCGATGATGGCCCCGCTGGGGCTGGGCTGGCGGCCCAGGAACCGTCGCATCGTGGGGAGTAGGGCATCGTGAATCCCCTGCCAGGTCCCATCCCGCCGCCAAACCCAAAAGTAGTGGTAGACCGATTGCCAGGGAGGCAGGTCGTGAGGCAACAGACGCCATGCACAACCGGTGCGCAACACGTACCGGATGGCATTCACCACCTCCCGGCGGGAGTACTTGGCGGGCCGGCCACCCGGCTTCACCGGCGGAACCAGGGGTTCCAGAATCTGCCACTCGGCCTCCGTCAAATCCGTGGAATAAACTGCTCGGCTCATGCCCCAAGTCTATAGCCTGCCCTGCTACATTGCCTGCTATTTCCCAGACCATTTTTAAACACTTTCTTAGGCATCCGCAGGTGATCGGGGATGCGTTTGGCATCAAGCAGGGCGCGAAATACATGGATGTCTATGACGGCTAGTTCATCGCCCAGACCGATGTTCCTGAGGAGCCAACTCGCACTTTTGAATCCGATTCCTGGGCACCCAATGAGAAGGGTCCGGCGATCCTGAGGCTTGCCCAACTCGTGCAAGCGTTCATCAAGTGATCCTTGGCTGTGCAACCAACGTCGTGCTTTTGTAATGACGCCGGCTTTCTGTTTAGGAAAGCGGTACCGTCTGAAAGAACCGTCCGTTTTTCGCGGTTCAAATTGAGGACGAATCAGCGCTGAAAAAATGGTTTCATGGAGCTTCTGTTCCTCCCACTCGGACGAAAAAGGTCTTAATCGCCTGATGGCGGCAGACGCCGACCGGCCATGTTCATACGTAATTCCGAACCCTCCGAGAAGACAAAACAATAACTCGTCCTCAATCTCGCGTAGTTTGGCGGCTTCAAGTCCACACGTGGCCTTACAGTACAGGTCCTCGACAATCCGCCAAACTCCTTCGATGCACTCTGTGCCTCCATCCATCTAGCTGCTCCGTCACCCATTGAGGATATTGCCTGACATTGGCATCCGTTGTTTCGACGGCGAGTTCGGCCTCTATCCCAGCGCCTGCGCGCACGTTTAGCGGATCAAGCGTTCCCAATCGTCGAACGACCGTGTGTTTTCCATCGTACGGGCGAGCCCTCCAAGTCTACGCGATAATGCCCGTCGGGCGGCCGAATCCTCGGCCCCTAGACTTCCGTCAACGTAACGGGATTGGCCAGAAAGATCAGGTATCGGACGCAATACTCGATCGCTGGCGCGTCTTAACAGGTGAGTAACCATTGCCTTGGGCGTTTTTGGTCCAGCGTATTGTCGAAAGGTTTCGACCGCGAGTGCTTCAACATGATACCCGGTCGGAGCGCCATCACCGAGCTCGTTTGCAAAGATGGCCTTCGCGAGTTTGATGGCAGGGACTACAGCACCGCCTTGACTTTGATTCGTGCTTGTCAACGCCCTGGCAAAATCGCGCGGCCGAATGAGAATCCACGAGGCGGAATCTGGGGACGAAACCGCCAGCTCATCCCGTACACGGACCGCTGGTAACAACTGGATCTCCATGCCGTCCAGATACTCAACCGTAACGGCCATCCGTCCCCGTCGTATGTCTGCTACGTCACCCTGCGGTAGGGCTTGCCTGATCGCTGTCTCCAAGCTTCTTCCCGCCTCATCCGGCGAGCGCTCCGAAACTCCTTCCTCGGCGATTTCGACTAGAGCGTCGATGTCGCTCAAGCCATTCACGAATGTGTGCTTCGCCACAGAACCGCCGAACAATAGACGTTCAACCTCGCCGAGTCTGTCGCCCAAGGCCTCTTCGATTGCTTGAAGACGCTGGTTGGTCAGATCCGTGTCGCGATCGTTGATATCGGTCAATTCCTGTTGCAGCATGGAATTGACTGCTGCATCGAGACGACTTTGTTCCAGGCGCCTGCGAGCCTGTTCCTCGAGCGCTCTCGCATCGCCGGTGCTAAAATAGCTGCCTGTACCACCGCTCCCACCCATGCTAGACCCCAATCCTTTCCTGTAAGCTTTCGAACATAGGCCCCAAGGTTTCACCTCGGGTGAAAACGTCCCAATCGCCCTGTCGATGCACAAAACGCCTCATGTCTTCCGAGAGCAGATTGATTTGATCTAAGTTTTGTAACGATACCGACAGCTGCGCTTGGAAAGAGCGCTTAGTAATTTGCTGATCCAACAAAGTTCCGGCCGACCAGTGCATTGCCACGCCTTCCCGGTACGCATAGCGCAGCCATCCCAAGCCGTCGAATATCTCCGCGCCGGCGGCAAAATACAGAGGCGTGAAAAGCGGGTCTAGGCCCCCAAAAATGTGTATGGGACACGAAACTCCAGAGCCTTCGAAAAGCTGCCGCAATTTGGCGATATTGACGATACGATCGAGTATCGACTCGCCAATCTCGCGCTCAGTAACGCCAATGATGTCAAAAGCACGAAGATTCGCAATTTGCTCACCCGACATCCGGTCGAAATGATGGAACCTAGAACCTGATGGGGGTTTCAGGAGAAGAATCGATCCGAGGTGGGTACGTCCACCGAAAAAGCCCTGCGCCCGTTGGATCTGTTCATCGTATGGTCCTCTATGGTCCCAGCTCACCACTATGGGATTAACGTCTTCGTCTAATCCGTCGATGACACACGCATAGTCCGCTTCCTCCCAGGGACGAGGCTCGCCCACGTCGACAGCAAATGGACTTCCTTGAGGGCTTCCGCTCTTCTCATACCATCCGCTGTCAATTACCAATACACGCGGCTGAGCGTAGCGAGACTGTCTGAATCCGGTGCTGAAAGTATCCCCATCGGCGAGCAGGCCGTGCGTAATATCGTACGCCGATACCAAGAGCGACTCTTCGATACCATTGATGAGATTCTGACTATGAACGACGGAGCACGGCGTCATTTCGGGGTCCTTCCCAGGCGAGGACTGAAAAGGCATAGGACCGAGCGCGCCGCTAGAAAGGCTCGGGACTAGCAAAGGCGTCGAAAGCTCGGTGTTATTTCGAATCGTGATTTGGCGACTTCGCGCTAACATGAGAAGGACAACGTCACAAGTAGATTTCGGTCGAGACAGGATCTACAACTCCCGCAAGCTTCGTTGGACGCCTCGCAACTGTGCGTCTTATCCACAGGAACGTTGAGCTTAGACGCTAATCTATACACGTCCTGTTTAGTCCGATTCAGGAACGGTGCCGACGCTGTGATCGTACCATTGGTGTGCAAGTCATACGAAGCTTGCATCATTTTCAGGAACTCAGGACTGCAGTCTACGTAACCCGTTCCTGCGTGTATGCCCAGCGCAACGACCCCTGAATTGGACGGAAACTCCAGCAACGCAGTGTGCAACAAGAACGCGTTGCGTCCACGGATTTCACCAAAACCAAAACTGGATCCTGTGTACCGGACGGCGCGCCAGTCGATTCCTAGCTCGGTACAGATCCTTTCCACCGCCTCGCGTTCAGCCGCCGCAGCCGGTTGGCCGTAGTCCAAAAAAAGCGCAGTGGGTTTGAGCCCTTCGTCAGCGGATAGCCATAGGAGGGTGGACGAGTCTATTCCGCCACTCGCGAGGACAAGGAATGACCCTTGCTTGCTTGGTTCTTGACGACCATTCACTATGAAGGTTCTACGATTACGCGTTGTCCGAATCTTCCACTGGTCAAGCACAATCGCCAAACGCGTGAATTGTTACACGTCCGGCTGCACATATGTTGGAGGCGCGGACTGAACTCGGTTGCAATCCCCGGCGGCCTGCCGATGGAGCACAAGTTAGATCTGAGGGACCGATTGGGGCGGTGCGGACGACTTTAACAGTCGGCTCTTGATCCGTCAAGCATCCTTGGCCGTTGCCGGGGGTTTTGGCTTACTTTCAAGACTAACCTTTTGGGACTGTTGCACCCAAAAGGCGGTCCGCCGAACCATGGCGTTACAGAAAGGGGTTGAGATTTCCCGAGTACTCGGTCCGGCAATTTACACGGACGTTGGTCGGCTTGGCTAGGCTTTACGCATTTCAAGCGGCGTAAGCGAGGGAATCTACAAGTCGGTGGTACAAAGCGACCGGGAGTTCCTGCGTATCAGGGTCTGCGACCGATGTTGAAAAACCCTCCGACGCCAGCCACAGGTGGCGTCGCACTAGGGCGATGGCGTCCACGAAGGTCGGCGACGGCTTGTCATACCAGGCCGCAGTGCGCTGGGCCAGGGGACGCCGTTTTTGCAACGAGTCGGCGGCCAGGGCGGTCCAGGAAAAGAGACCCAGTAGGACGGGCGTGGTGCCGGCGATAGCCAAGTAGGTCCGGAGCGTGACCAGGGGGCTGGAGTGCCCCAGCCACTGACTGACGACGTTGAGGGGCACACCAGCTGTCGTCAGCCAGTGCCGGGCCGCGCTGTGGCGGAGGCTGTGAGCACCGGCCTTCTGCACTCCAGTACCCGGTGACTCATCGTCGAGGCCCGCTGCTGCTATCCCTTCGCGTATGTGCCGCAGCGCCGTCCGGCGGGTCAGCCCCACCACCTTGTCCCGGGGACCGTGGCGAGCCGGCCAGTTGCCGAAAAGTCGGACCAGGTCGGGATGCAGGGGCACCGTCCGGCCCGTCCCAGTCTTTGACACTCGAACCAGCAGCGTCGGCGGATCCCCTGAGTAGTCCAGATCCCGCCATTCCAGCGCCAGCGCCTCACCGACCCGTAATCCGGATCGCCACAGCGCCAGGCATAACGTCCGGGCTTCCGCCTTGCCTTGCCAGCCCAGTGCATCCAGAAGTCTCTGGACCTGTTGGGGTGTCCAGTAATGCGGGATGATCTGCGCTAACGAAGGGTCGGGAGAAATCCCGACCCTTCGTTAGCCCGAATCCACCGAAGGGATTGGCGCTGGCGTTGACACAAGGGCTGATGGGTAGGGGAAGGCGAACGGGCCAGGCCAGATTCCAATAGATGGTGATGAGGACGGCGTGAGGCGGCCGCACAGGCCCGATGATGGCGGCCCGCGGTGGCCAGGCGGGCGGAATTCGGTAGGGGACAGGCAAGAGGCGCCCCTCGCGGACTGACTTGGCGCGAGTTGGCGGGGACGTTCAGTGGGCCGGATGGCGGGTCAGCGGCAGACGGGGTGCCGTCAGTCTGGGAGTGGCAGGGGCAGCGTGGCGGGAAGGATCAGGCCAGCATTGTTGACCAGGCGGTGGTCGTCGAAGGCGATTTGGATGCGGTCGGGGTGGTCATCTGGTAGCATCTATTGTGTGCTCTTGGTTTGGGGATTGTTTTCTTTCTCGAAAACCATTATCCCCGAAGCGCAGGAGCACTTTCTTACCCCTTCAGCACGCCGCCACACCCATCTTTTCGATGGATTGGGGCTAAGGACAGGACAGCCGTATGGCCAACCCCGATCATATCAAGTGGTTGCTACTAGGCGTCGACTCTTGGAATGCCAAGCGTCAGAGTGAGCAATTCCGGCCCGATTTGGAAGGTGTAAACGTTTACGCACAATTTGATGATGCGGGCAAACTCAATTCAGAAGGACGGATCCCACTCGACGGCATCGATCTCAGTGATGCCAATCTGTATCGTGCCAATCTGACCAATGCTAACCTGACGGAAGCAAAGTTGTGGGGGTCCGATCTCCGATACTCAGATTTCAGCGAAGCCGATCTTGCCAGAGCGCAGGTTAGCGGCTCGCAACTGGAAGGAACAGTCCTGCATCAGTCGCGCCTAATCGAAGCGACAATATGGAAAGTCAATGCTGAAAAGGCAAATCTGCGCGCTGCTGACCTTACTAGCGCAAGCATAATCGGGGTGGATCTGGAAGGAGCTGAGCTCGCCAGTGCAAATTTGTCGGGATGCAAGCTAGTACATTGCAATCTTAACAACGCCAATCTCACAAATGCAGTCCTAACTCGCACATGGATTTCAAAAGACACCACTATGAATAATACTGTACTCGCGGGAAGCGAACCCACAAGAGCAATATTGTTCGAAAACCCTGTGGCACTAGATCAATTTGAAAATGTTGAGCCAAGGATTAGCACCATAGCAGAAATGATCGCCTCCGTGCGCGAAATAAAAAGTTTGTACAGCAGTCGGGGCAGAGGAGTTCGTTTTTATTTCCGTGGTGAGCCACGTGGAGACTGGACATTGTCTCCCGAAATGATGCGCAAGGTACAGCTACCCAACGTGAAAGCCCCTTTCACGACGGGAAATCCGATCGAGAATTTTGATCCATATTCGCTGCACGATTATGCTCACCACCTCATGGAGTTCGAACGCGGCTTCAATTTTCAAGGCTCGGACGACGCACCTCGGTCACAAGAAGGCGAGATGCTCTTGGATCTAATGTCGCGGCGTCCGCACGACTTTGCCAACACTCCTTCTGCTTTGGCCCAATGGGGTCTGGCACAACATCATGGCCTGAAAACCCGCCTTCTGGACGTAACCAGAAATATGCTGGTCGCCATGTATTTCGCGTGTGAGAAATATCCTCGCCACGATGGACGTATTCACGTATTTGTGGTTCCGACGACTCTCATCAAACCCTACAACAGCGACACGGTCAGCATAATAGCCAATTTCGCCAAGCTAGATTCACATTCCCAATGGGTGCTACTTGGTAACCGTAGTAGACCTTCAGATACAAACCGTGCGCCGACGGATGACCACCGCATAGCGATGCGGAAGTTGTATCATCTTATTCGGGAAGAGAAGCCGCATTTCGCGGAACGTATAGACCCCAGGGATTTATTTCGCATCCTTGTGGTTGAGCCACAAAAAACCTCCGAGCGAATTCAGGCGCAATCTGGGGCGTTTATGGTTTCGGCATACCATGAACGGTTTGAAAGGTCTGAAATTCAACGAGTTAGCTGCAATACCCCAGTTTATGCCCATTATCAGATCACAGTCCCCGCCGGGGATTGCAAAACAGGAATTATGGAAGACCTACAAGTCATGGGAATAACCCGGGAAACCCTTTACCCAGGCCTCGATTCGTCCGCTAGACTTGTCAACGACCTTTATCGCCAGCCCCAGCTATAAGACCGCACTGTGCCCAGCATGAGGGCCGCTGCACATGGGCTGGGTTTGCACCAACCATCTACACTGTAGCAGCACAATGACCAACGCGGCCCGGTCTGGTGGGACTGGGCCGCGCCTTAGCCCGAATCCACCGAAGGGATGTAGCCATGTAGGTGAGACAAGGGATGGGAGGCAATGGAAAGAGACGGTGAGGGCTTGATCCAATAGATATGGCTGAGTGCAGGGTGCGGTAGCCACGCCAAGGGGATGTTGGCGGCCCCCAACATCGGGCCTGTGCGGCCACCTCACGCCGTCCTCATCACAATCTATTGGAATCTAGCCTGGCCCGTTCGCCTTACCCATCAGCCCTTGTGTCAACGCCACGGCCCATCGCTTCGGTGGATTCGGGTTAAGCCGGCACCAGTCCTGGCTTTAGGCCCAGCGGAACGTGAAACGGCAACAAAGGCTCGGCACTCCAGTGCTCGACTAGGAGGTCCACCAACTGGCGTCCGTCAATGAGGCCTATCGGAGCGAATCCTGGCTCCGTGGCAGCCTCGCGGGCTTTGAAATCGAACCCCGACGTCGTGATCACCGCACCCTGGCACCCCTGGGGGATGACCTTGCGGAGGTCTCTCACCGGCTTATCACCGACTTTCGCGGCACCGTAACGCTTGGCCTGCACGAACAACTTCACCCGGGCCAGGTTTGCGACATTGAGTTCGCCGATGACGTCCACGCCGCCATCGCCTGGCTGGCCAGTAACCGCGGTCTCCTCAAAACCGAGGGCTTCCAGCAGGGTCCTGGTCAGTTCCTCGAACTCGGAGGGATCGAGTTCGAGAATGCGTCCGAGAATAACCTCGTAAGGATCCTTGGCTGGAGGCTCCGGCAGGCAGGAATGCCCGATCCTCTCCAGGAATTCCCCGACGTGGGAAACACGGAAGACGGTCTTCTGGGCACCCACAGTTTTCTGAAGGGGAATAGACAGATCCCAACGCCTCAGTGGATCATCCGCCCATTCAATCTTCCATCGGTGGGGAAATGGGCAGCCGTCATCAGTATCCGGTGCGCAATAGAGTGGCTCGTCCAGGACCAGACCGTAGTCAAGCCACTCGGTATTTGACCGAGGGGTTATGACGTAGTCACCCGGACTGATGTCAAAGACAAAGGTCGCAAGCTGACCGGCATTTGCACCAGCTGTCGAGGACTTCTGGTCAGGGTGTTCTACCTTGTATAGGTCAACCACCGCTTCCCTGCTGGTGGACGCCGTCAGATCATGCTCCCGCAGCCAACCGGCAGCCACATAGCCTCCCTTCACGAAATGAGACGAGTAAGTGCCGTATTCCGACCGTACTACCCAAACACTGGTCATGATCCCTCCATGCAACGGCCAACCTACTAATAATCAACCATTGCGTCAAGGATACCGGAGCTTGAGGTAATTCCTAAACCTGGAATTGAAACATCACATGACGTATTCCGTCAATTTGGTGACCGGAATAGTATTTCCGAGATGGCGCCTGAACAACCTACATTTATGCTAGGCTAAGGTTGTACTGGACGATATGACGCAACCAATTGACGAACACGATCGATCGGATACTAATGCTTAACAAGCCCATAGGCTGGTATCGCCGTGAGGACGTCTTGGAACGTGCCTACGCGTTCGGATGGCCCTACGCTCTGTCCTATACGGCCGAGCCAGGTTGCCAGACTGTGTCCAGGCATTTCCGATGCCAACCTCGAAACCCTGAAGGGGCCGGACGGCCAGTATTGCCATAGGCCACGATGGCAAGAGCCATAAACGATGCCCGCCTACACAGCGCATCCACACCCGGAAAGTCGACCTTGAAGTCTGATTGATGGCTGTCCGGTCAGTATTGCATTCGCTGACCGCACCGACCACAGCTAAACGAGCCGTGCGGCGCGGCGAACGTTTTCCTGAAACCATGCCCCCAGACCAGACATAGAACCCACGCGTCGAATCGGGGTGATCGAACAGCCATTGTGGCTCCGCCGCAAAAACGCCACGGAGGCTAGACACATATGCCGAGTCTCCGACGGCAGGGGGCCACTCCCCCACTTGCGCGCTGAACGCACGCTCATCCCAGCCTTCGCGGCTGCCGTTTTCTGTGTCTTGCCTTCCATACGTTTCCGCCTCAGTAGCCTGACTTGTCGGTCTGTAATCAACGGCACCTCCGTACCGAATGATTACCCCATGTCGACCGGCAAAAACAGTCGTCGCTACCGGCAGGACTAATTGTCGTCTATCAGATGGTACGAAAACTGGGCTTGGACGTACTCGGGGCCGTGAACGTTTTGGTACAGTGCGCGCGTTTACGCTAGCCGTGTCGGCAGGTATTCCTGCCGACACGGCTACTCAGGTTGTTGGTGGTTTCCGTTTCTCAGGAGGGCTTTGATGGTGATATTCCTGTTCACCAGTTTGGCGTTTTTGTTTCTGGGCACCTATCTGTGGTGCGTGGTGGTGGTGACGTCGCCCATCGGTGCTTTAGTGTGCTGGAACTCTGCTATCAGGCGGGCTCGCGATCCTGTGAGGCCTGCTTTGGCTGGGGCGATTTATTGGGCCTGTTGGTTTCTGCCGTGGATTTACTTCGTGTACCGATGTGACGGGCGTGATGTCCCGGCTGGGTTGGTGAAAGCCGGCCACTGGGTGATGTTCGTTGCTTGGCTGATGGGACCGGTGTTTGGCGGTTTCTTCATGGTTTGGTCGTCGAAAGGCGACCCCTATTTGAGTGACGTCTGGATTCGGCTGTGGCTTTTGGTGGCGCCGTTTGCCAACTTGGCGGCGTTGGTGGGGTCGGTGCTTTGGCTGGCCAACAGGAAAAAGGATGCTCCTGACTCGGATTATCCCGATTTGGGTGGGGTGGCCCCGTTCGGGTGTGCAGCCGTGGGTTCTGCGATGTATCTTCCTTTGGTCATTGTTGCGTCAATCGTTGGATGATTGGTTGGCTTGGCGGGAGGAGGTCCTTGATGGTCGTGAGATTTTCGCCAAACGTTTCGGCGGTTGGTTGTCCGTTCGCCCGTTCTGCAGGGGTGCTGGCGTTGCTGGTGATGGTTGCTTGGCTGGCTGGTTCGTGCGGCACGGATGATTCGGCTCAGGCTGGAGATGGATACCAGGCAGTTAGTGTCGGTTCGGTATTCACCTGCAGTTTGAGTGTTGGTGGTCAGGTCAGGTGCTGGGGTCAGAACGAGGCTCATGAGGAGAAGGGTTTGACCGACGCGCCGCGGCGTGGCACCTACAAGGCGGTGTCTGCCGGCTACTACGGGAGTTGCGCGCTCCGCGAAAACGGTCGGTTGAAATGTTGGGGAAGAGTGGATGGGATGACGCCTTTTCGGAAGTTCACTGCGTTCGACATGGGATGGGGGGACGTCTGTGCGATACACGAAGGGTACGGCCGGTTGCAGTGTTGGGGGCGTGATGGCGGTGGGGTGTCGCGGGTGCCAAGCGGCGCGTTTGTTGATGTTTCGGTATCGGGCAGTTATGCCTGTGCGGTCCGTACTGACGGAACGTTGGCGTGTTGGGGCACCCTTGCCAAGCGGGAAGCGATGGTAGCTCCGGAGGGTGTGTTTCAGTCTGTCGGCGTTGACCTGTTCGGAGCGTGCGGCCTGCTGGTGGATGGCAGGGTGGAGTGTTGGGGCGACGACGAAATGTGGGATCTGCCGGATCCGCCGCTTGGCGAGTTCAATTCTCTTAGTGTGGGCCTCGATTACGCCTGCGGGGTGCGTCCAGCTGGGAACGTAGAGTGTTGGGGCCCAGAACGCCGCGGTGAGGCGTTGGAGCCTCCTGACGCCAAGTTTCTATCTGTGAGCGCGGGCAGGGAGCGTACGTGTGGAATAACGTATGACCGTCGGGTGCTTTGTTGGGGCAAGTCGTATCAATGACCCGCCGTCTGGTGGGAGAGCTTTTCTGGCGTCCACAAGGCTCTCCGACTGTGACCCGATTCGGGATTACTGGTGGCGGTCGCCTATCCGGGAGCCGACACTTCCCGGGTCCGGCTGCTGTGGCCTCCGAACTAGCGGCCGGGTCTTCGGTGCATCCAGTTCAAGGCGTGGCGCGGTACGGCGGTCTGGAGAAACTGATAACATCTGAGTGGATCTGATACTCTGCGGACACTGGCCGCGCAATCAATTATAGACTTGCGATGAGCCGTTCCAAAAAGGTGAATTGGGCGATTGCCGGGTTGGTCGTCCTGGCCGCCATCCTCATCTGGATATTCCCTCCGACACTGGGATTCCCGCTTCAGTTGGTCACGGTGGGTCCCGAGTCGAATGGATAGGCCGCGGCGGCGCGTTGTTCGGTGGTCAGCGAATCTAAAAACGCTGCAGCCGCCCTTGACAGTTCCTCGCGGCCGTGGGCTTTCTACATTGTCAGTCGGTAGAATTTCGAGTAGCGAAATCTGCTCATGACTACAGAAAATTGCGGAACTAAGTCCGCGTTTTTGTGAACAGCAACAGGGGACGTTGGAGAGCCTGGGTGCGTCTTCGTTCCTTGCGGGTACGGTGGTTCACCGGGGCCGGTCCTTGGGCTGGATTTCCTGCCCCGCGTCGCCGGTATGTTCGTTGCGATCAGTCTGCCATTGGTGAGTAACGGAAACGCGTTCTCAGGCCGGTTTCGAGCCTCGGATGACTTCTGAGTCGTCCAAGGGTTAAAATCGCTATCACAGCTCGTATTTGTACCCTCTATGGCGATTTCTCAGGAAGATCTGATGCCCAGTTTTTGGTTCTTGGGCCGGGGCGGCTTTGCTTTGCCATCTGTGATCACACATCCCCGTTGGTCGTGGGTGGCCGGCGTCGCCGTCAGTCAGCGACAGGTTTCATTATGCCGTCGGCGGATGATTCGGCACTACGGCCGGGTTTCAGTGGTTTCGAGGTCAGACGTACTCTCGGGTGCTTGGCGACCTTTCGTCAGTGGGGCTACTGTGTGGCTTTCGGCTGTTTGTTCCATCGTCCTACTCAGCCCGTACGACCATCATCCTTGGATCGCTGCGTCGCGAAATTCTACGGAATCCGCGCTCGTTGCCGTGTCGTACATAATGGCGTGCGACTGCTAAACTGCTCGTCAGTGGGGACTTCTCATACGCTTCCTGCGGTCTGGAGGAAGGATGAACAGTTATCTTTGGACGGTGAGGGTTGGTCTGGGTGGAGTCGGCTTCCTAGCGACCTTGGCGGCGTTCGTCGCCGTGACCCGTATCTTCAACTTGGTGGTTGCCGGCGTGCAGCCCGAGGCGTGGGCGCTGACCGCCATGATGACCGCGCCGCTCACTATCGGTGCCGTGTTGTTGGCGACTGTTGGGACGGCCTTGGTCGAGACGGTTGCACGCGTGAAGCGAAGGGCAGTTGGCGCTTGAGTTAGCGCCGAGCCTTCTCCGTTCGTTCTAGCCTGCCGTGAGACGAATATGTTGCGGCCTTGGTTCATCCCGCGTATTAGTAGCGCCGTTACGGTACTGACGGCTGGTGGTGCCTGGTCAGTTTTCGGGCTGCTGCTCATTGTGGGTGCGGCGTGCGCTGAGATGGTCTCTTCAGACCCGTTGATCACATCGGAGGTTGCCGCCGTCAAAGGCCGCGTCGGCGGATCGCTTGTTTCGACAGTTTGGAGGCGATTTCGCTACTCGATAATCAGGTGTTCCTACTGACCGGCGACGGTGCATATTGATGGCCTTGTCCGGCTACTAGGGCTGCCACAAATCCGTGAATCGGCTGTTGCTTGCTTCAACTCTCGTTAGGGTTTCCGAGTTTCTCCTGTATGGCGGCCGCTGTCTCGGCGAAGCCGTGCAGGATTTCCAGTGCTTGCCTCATATCAATATCCAGCCTAGCGGCGGCTTGATTTGCTTGATCGCTGCCGGGCTCGGCCGTTTCAAGTTGGCCAGCATGGCGAGAGAGGTTTGCGGCTGTGCTATTGGCCCGTTGGTCATGTTCCGCCAGGTTCCCCTTCAGATCCGACATGATGCCTTCGCGGCGGCCCATCTCTTTGGTAGCCGCTTGGTATTGCTGGATGGCCCGTCGCTCCTTGTTGCCAGCCACTTTGGCTCCGATGGCCACTTGCACTGGAGCTGATAGCAGCGCAATCGGGCCCAAAGCTACACGCCCTGCGGTCATACCCGCTAGACCGAGAGTTGCGGCTCTGCCTATCCAAGCCGCCGTCGCGGCTCCTGCAGCTGCTCCGGACAGTGTGCTGATCGCTGTGCCGGTCGCTGCCGTTCCGAGCGCTCCCACAAGGGTCCAAGTGAGGGCTGGTGCTCCGACGAATACCCCGAATGCCGGGAGAGAGCCCACTATGGCTTGGTTTCGGTCGCTACTGTGGATTCCCATTGTTGAACCTTCGACGGGTCGATACCAGCCGTAGTTAACGTTTCCTTGGTCGTCCACGATCATGGCACCGCTGCCGATCAGTACGTCGCGCCCTGATGTGTACTCGCCGTCGAGTCGCTGTATGCTGCTGGCCGTCCTGTGGAGTTCCTCGTTGAACGTGGATACTCTTCGCTGATGGGCGTCCTTGCGCTTCTCGTGGGCCGTTTCGGCTTCCTTATGTTTGGTGGTCACCGACAAACCCATGGTGAGGGCAGCACCGAGGTCTCTACCGAATCGCATTATCTTCCTCCCAGTGTGGTTGATGTCTTTGGTATCGTGAAACGAAATCCTGTAATTGTCAGGCCGTCATTGTAGTAGCGGAATCGCCTCGAGCTCAACAGCATTGTTGAAACGGCTTGCGTCTGGTGTATGATAGTTTTTATTGGGTTGTGATCGTTCGCCCCGTAAGCGCGGGGGTTTTCCGGTCCAGTCCATCCACAATCTGTCCGTGTCGTCGTTCGCCCCGTAAGCGCGGGGGTTTTCCGAGTTGGCCGATGTTTGATCTGGTCATGGGATCGTTCGCCCCGTAAGCGCGGGGTTTTCCCGTGCACGGACATCGCCCACTTCTTGGTTGCACAGGAAGCAGAGGCCGGGGATGTTCGAAGCGTCGGTAGGGATTGTGGTCATGGTTGGTTTCCTCCTGCGATTTGATTTTTCGCATGACAAAGCCCGCCGGCACTCTGGGTGCCAGCGGGCTCTTTCATCCTAGGCGGATGCATGAATTTGGCCTCCGGGGCCGTTTTTTGTTGGTGGTGGAAATCTCCTAGGGTGATCCTGAAATCGGGCCTGAGAGCGTGCCTTCGTGCCCTTTATGGCCAATCTGTGCGAGCCCGTGGACTGTCTGTTTGTCGCTTTTTGGTCGGAGGCGGTAAAGTGGGCCACGTGGGCAGCTTGATCGTCGGCTTGCGGCCCAGGTCCGCCCTGCCGCTGCTCTCGAACAGCAAGACCTATCACGGACGGATTCAGTGTAAGGCCAGCTAAGAACGGGAGAAGCACCACATGAACTCCCATTGGGCTAAGAAGAGCCGTGTGGCCTTTGCGTTAGCTACGGTCGCCCATGTCTTGGGTTGGGCAGCCTTCTTATGGATAGTCCTTTGGCCTAATTCCTATCAAGGCGTTTCGGCAACTCCGGTCAGTGTTGATGGTCCTAATTTCTACCGAGGTGTTTCGGCAACTCTGGTCAACGTTGATGGGACAGGTGCAACGGAAAGTGTTGAAGTCCACCGTTACTCTTCGTTCACCGAGGTCAATGGATATTGGCTCGTGATTCCGTTGTTCATTCCCGTGATCGCGACCGGGCTGGCACTGCTGTTCGTGCTGACCCGGAGGGAACGGCGAGTGTCGAATGCGCTGGTAGTTTGGGGTCTCTCGGCCGTCCTGTTAGTGTTCTGTGGCCTGGGCTACTACTCCTTCGGCATGACGTACCTGCCGGCGGCCATAGCTTTGATAGTAACCGCCGTTGCCTTTGGGGGTGGGCGCGGATTGCCTTGGTTGGACGACGAGTGAAACGAGGTGCTACCGACTCATGTCCAAGGAGAGTGGTTTCGTGTTGCGGGAAAAGCCGTGCACCATGACGACTGGCAGAGTATGGTCGTGGTTATGATTTCCAGTGGAGGTTCCTCCGCAACGCCTGATTGAGTGTCTTGGCTATGGATGCCGCCGACCATTCTCCTACTTCTGGCAGGTTCTTCATTCCGGCTATGAAATCTCTGGATGTTCTAGACCATTCTGCTGGCTTGAGCGGGGATCAGCTCGGTGTTCCCGGGTGAGATCCCCGGGCGGAGCCGCCTTGCACTGTTGGGACGGCGGCGCGGCTCCGCCCGCGTCTTCAAGAACGGCTGACGGCTGTCATGCGACTAAATTCAACCATTTTTACAACGGTTTGTGGCCCGTAGCTGTAATGATAGGCGCGCTTCCGGTTAGGGCATGAAGGCGTCCGCGGTGTGTTGTAGCTCGGCTAAACGCTCGACCATCCAGTTGCGGATGGGTTCTTGGCGTTCGTAGGGATCGTCTAGGGTTGCCGGTGTTTTGAAACCTACCCAAACGGAACCGCTAGGATCGGTGCCCGGCGCGGCTGCGGCGGATAGCTGGGCGAGAATCTCGTCTCGGCGTGATGCGACGGCTTGGTAGTCAGGTTCCTGGTTTGCTTCGTCGTCGAATAGCATGAATGCCCAGGAATTGCCGTCTGGGTCACCGTATTGGAGGCCATAAAGGATGTTTGGTACGGGTGTTGCGAACCAACGAAAAACGGGTTCAGTCGGAAATGCTGGTTGAATCTGGGTGAAACCGGCGGCTGCAAGCCGTCGAAGAACCGGACGATAGAAGGCGCGGTATTGACGGCTGGGCGCGGTATTGTCAGTGTTGGGAACGATTTGCCGGAATAGTGGAAAGTAAGCATCCTGCAGTTGCCAAGCGGAGACTTCGATGCAGCGGATGTCCAGTTTGTAACTTGAATTGAGCCACCGGACGGTGTCGGCGTGCAGGGCGGTGAACTCGGGGGCTATCCAAAGCAGTGTTCCGGCGCCGGTTAGGTTGCCGTAATGGAGAAGCCGCACGAAATGGTCGTCATCGGATGTTTCGAGTTGGTTCTCGATGACGACGAGGTTATCGCCATCACGGGCAAGTATGTCTACTCGCCGGCCGTCGGGGAGTTCGTGTTCAATTCCGACCAATTCCAGGTCGACATCGACGGCGTCGCTAACCTGGTCTAGGTTGTTCGCGAGCCATGGTGTGAAATGGGTTTCTTCGTGGGACCAGATGACACGGAGGGGAATGGGGTCGAGATAGCCGATTTGTTTGGTCATATCTGGGGTTCCATGACGCAGCGTTCGCTGCGCTGATCTTTGACTCGAAAAAGTGGGCGTTCACAACTTCGGAAACTGAGTCCTATCATACAGTCGGCCAACTTATTTGGTTCACCCGTTAGAACGAGGCGATTTCGTTACTCGCTGTTATCCGGTCGGGGGACTTGGTGTGTTGGGAATGTAGGCCGGCACTTTCCTGTTTGCCGCCATGGCCAGGGATTGTGCCATGTTACGGCGCTGCCGTCTGCTGAGCGGTTGGTCGTACATGGCATCTACGTGGGCGTGGGTATGCTCGTTGGGTGAGTCCACCATCCGTTCTGCGCCCGATGAGGCCAACTCGTCCGTCGAAATGCTGACCACGGCTGCCGACAACTCCTCATTTCCCCTCAAGTCTTGTATGTTGAATGAGGACTTCACAGAGGTGGAGTGGGTGCGGCAGACCGATCAAGTCTTGGTCATCAAAGACCGTTGTTCAGCGAGGGTCGCCGCACCCGTCCCCAAAGAGCCCGAACAGTTGCCTGGGCCGAATCGAGCCCGCATCGTGCAAGAACGGGCCAGTACTCCACTGGGACTTCATAGGAGGCAATCATGGGGCAAGCAGTAATCTACGTAGGCATTGACGTCGCAAAGGCCAAGGTGGACGTTGCCGTTCGGCCCACGGGCGAGAGATGGGAGGTTCCCCGCGACGAAGCAGGAATCCCGCAGTTGGTTTCCGAGATGAAGACCCTCGGACCGTCATTGGTGCTGCTGGAGGCTACGGGCGGCCTGGAACTACCGCTGGTGGCTGCTCTGGCCGCCGAGGCGCTGCCGGTGGTCGTCGTCAACCCGCGCCAGGTGCGGGACTTCGCCAGGGCTACTGGGAAGTTGGCCAAGACCGACGCCCTGGACGCCGCCGTGCTGGCCCACTTTGCTGAGGCGATCCAGCCCCCCGTGCGTCCTCTGCGCGACGCCGAAACCCAGGAGCTCAACTCCCTCACTGCCCGGAGGCAGCAGGTGATGACGATGCTGGTCTCGGAGAAGAACCGCCTCGGCGCCGCCACCAGCGCCGTCCGTCCCCGCATTGCGGCCCACATCACCTGGTTGGAGCAGGATCTAAACGACCTTGACCAAGGCCTGCGACAGATGCTCCGGCAGAGTCCGGTGTGGCGGGAGAAGGACGACCTCCTGCGCACCGTTCCCGGCGTGGGCGAGCAACTCTCCCTCACGCTGCTGGCCAACCTGCCCGAGTTGGGCACCCTTGACCGTCGTCAGATCGCCGCACTGGTGGGCGTGGCTCCCTTCAACCGCGACCGCGGCGCCAGGCGGGGCAAACGGCACGTCTGGGGCGGACGCTCCCGGGTCCGAGCTGTCTGGTACATGGGGACGCTGGCTGCCACTCGCTTCAATCCCGTCATCCGGGACTTCTACCAGCGGCTGCTGGCCGCCGGTAAGCCGAAGAAGCTGGCTCTGGTCGCTGGCATGCGCAAGCTGCTCGTCATCCTCAACGCCATGCTCAAGCAGCGCTCATCCTGGAGGGACATCACTCCGGCAATCGTCGTTACTTCCTCTTGACATCAAACACAGTTGCTGAACAGTTACGTTTGGCCGCCGCCCTTGACACTTGCGCATACATGCGGTGAGAGCAACTTTCTTGGGCTTGCCGGCAGCCAACAGCCGTTGGTAAAAATCCCGGATTGTCGGGTTGTAACGAGAGGCTGTCAAGGCACCCATATAGAGCGCGGCACGCACCCGGGCTCGGCCTCCCCAGATGGAGCGTTTGCCGCGCATGGTGCCGCTATCTCGGTTCATTGGCGCCACTCCAACCAGGGCGGCGATCTGCTTGCGGTCCAACGCGCCCAGTTCTGGGAGATGGGCAAGGAGCACGAAGGAGATTTGCTCTCCCACGCCGGGAATTGACCGGAGCAGGTCGTCCTTCTCACGCCAAACCGGACTCCGCAGGAGCGTCTCCCGCAGTTCATTATCCAAGTCGTCGATCTCCATTTCCAGCCAGTCGATGTGCTCCTGTATGCGAGGGCTCACCGCGCCGGTGGCACGTCCCAGGCGGTTCTTCTCTGCGACCAACATGGTCATCAACTGGCTGCGACGGACCGTCAATGCGTTGAGTTCCTGAGTATCGTGGTCAGGTAATGGACGTACCTCGGGGCGAACCGCCTCGGCAAAATGGGCCTAGACATGAGCATCTAGGGCGTTAGTCTTGGCCAGCCGCCCAGTGGATTTGGCGAAATCCCGGACCTGTCGGGGGTTTACCACGGCCACCGGCAAACTTGCGGCGGCCAATGCGGCGGCCAGAGGAACCTCCAAGCCACCCGTGGCTTCCATTACTACCCTAGAAACCGGGCCGGAAAGCCGGAGAGAGCGCAGGTCGTGGCGGTGCCACGGGCTCTGGTTGACCAACCGGTTGGGCTCATGGTTGCAAGTTCTGCAGGCAGTGATTGTTTTCGCGCCGGAACGGAGGGAAGCTGTGGCTGTTGAAGCGGATCACACAAGGCTCTGGAGCTGGACGAGTTTCTTGTTCTTCTTATCAATAACCCGATGGAAGAGGGGATGTGAAAGAGCTTGCTTTGGCTCTCTGTGAGACGTCAGGCCCTTGGACGGTGTTGGGCGTGGTTCCCACACCAGCAGGGCAATGTAATTGATGGTGTCATCGGGAATGATTTCATGATAATGGCAGAGCCGTATCAGCCATTCGCAGAACATCTTGCCATTGGCTATTTGCTTTTTATAATCGCCCTTGGTGGAGGTTTTCTGTTCTATGATAAATAGGTATGCCTTCTGCTTGTGAATGATGGCGACCATGGCATCACACATCTTGGCGATGTGTTCCGGGGGATTATTGCCCAGGAAGGCGAATGGCGGATTGCTTTCATTGTCCAAAGAAAACCCAATCGCAGTGCTGTTGGGAGCGCGGATCCGGACGTTATTCGGGAGGTACCAATCACGTTTTACCCTGGGAAGGTGATACTGGCTGTCGACGGCCTTTTTGAGTGCATCTATCACCTTGCTAGGCATCTTGTCGCTCCCGGATGCCGTAATAGATGTCGTCGTTGATGGCGTTTATATCCTCGATCACGTTGTCGAAGGTATCGGCGCGGATCCCGTCATCGGCGGTGATGTCAGAGGATTGGATGGTGTGGTCTCTGAACACGTACGCACCGACCATTTCAGGATCGAGGATTTCATCGTCGTGATAGCGGTACTTCTTTCTAAAACGGGCTGCGTCAGGATGATTGAGCATGATGAGTGAGTTGAACTCGCGTACGATGTAATCGCTATGCGTGCTGATAACAACACGAACGCCCGCGTTTACCATACGGGCCAAGAGTCTGGCTATCGTGCGCTGATTGGACGGGTGCAAATTCAACTCAGGCTCGTCGATCATGAGGATGTTGCCGGGGATGGCCTGATGCTCGAGATAGAACCAGAGCGCGAACAGGCTCTTAACGGCGCTGGAGGTGGCATGTAGTGGTATGCGCCGTGAGCTACGCGTACGTGTCCTGGCGCGAAAGGGTCTGAATAGGATGCTTTCGGTGCGTGGGTCTATGCCGTATGCGCCGCCGGCTAGATTTCGCTTCACGCGCTCTGCGAGTGGATGAAACGTCGACTGGCCCGCAGCCTCGATGTCTGACAGACGGTTGAGCCAGTCGATGTAGTCCGCGATTGGTTCAGCGTAGCGTGAGTACACGACGTCGCGTAATAGTTCGTCGAGGTCAACACCTTCTCGGGAAGCGCGGTGTAGCAAACCAGTGCGCCTTCTACTCAGTTCGCGGTAAAAAAGGTGCAAGCCGTTGCGCTCGGCAGGCATCAAGAAGATGTCAGGGAACCGTCCATCGGCGATTAAGCGGCCAAAGTCGTGCTTCAGCGAAAGCGTGAACTCAGCTGTGCCCAGTGAAGTCGGTGAGATGTTGAAGGCATGGGGGAGATATACGTTGACAAATGAACGCCAGGATTCGGGGTCGTCTTCAGGGTCCTCTTCCAGAGCGCCTGCGATGATTGGCAATATCTTGTAGAACGTGTAAAGCGAATAAATCGTCCACGTTTTCCCGGTGTTGTTCTCACCGTAGAAGACGGTAAGGGGCTTGTGCGTGAACTGACCATGCTGCACACTGCCGAGATCTGTGACTTCGAATGTCAGTGAGGCTGAATGTTTACCCATCTTGGTTCCCCCCTGATAGTTGCGGGGTGGAATAGGCGATTATCGTGATGGCCCAAATATTGAGTTGGGCCGAAGGGCCTGCTGGTGCGAAGGTATAGATTTAGCGGGTATTATAGCGCGGGGACGTGATAGTGGGGCTCTGTCGGCAGAGGCGGATCGTAGGTCAATGTTTTCGACCTCGACAGTGATTGCTGCGATGAGCAGCACATGGTTTTGAGGGGAGTCTGCGGTGGCGGCAGGCGAGGGTTAGCGGTCATAGGCCTAGGTCGGACGAAACGGTCGGTATCGGTGGCTTGGTGGATGGAGCCTGTGAGGTACTGGGTGCGTAGGCACGGCGCAACGTCCCGTTGAGTTTATTGTACTAAACCCGAATCCACCGAAGCGATGGTCCGTGGCGTTGACACAAGGGATGATGGGCAAGGGAAGGCGAACGGGCTTGGCCTGATTCCAATAGATGGGGATGAGGGTGGCGTGAGGTAGCCACACAGCTACGATGAGGGCGGCCCCCGAGGTGGCCATGGCGGGCGAAATTGTCAGGGTAGCGTGCAGCAAGAGACGCTCGGGGACCAGCCTGGCGCAAGTCTGAGAGGCGGTCGGGTAGTCTGGTGAGCGGGTCAGATCTCCGTCGGCGTTGACACCAGCGGTGCCGTCAGGCTGGGAGTGGAATTGCTCGCAATCGAGCCAAGGCGCGACTGAACCGGGTTTCCCAGGGCCAACGCTGGGGCAGATGCAAAGTGAGTTGGCGCGCCGAGCGGGTGAGCCGTCCGGCGATAGAGAAGAAGCGTCGTCGGAGGGTCTTGGTGGTCACCAGCTGCTCGCCCAGACCGATGCGTGCTGTCCAACGGGCCAGATTATCCGCCATCACCTGGACGGCCAGCTAGGCGGCGTTGGCGGGAAAGCGTCCCGAGGGGAGATGGTTGAGCCCTACGCCGTACTTCAGGTCGCGGATGGCGTTCTCGATCTCGGCGTGGCGGCGATGGTCGGCCTCGAGGTCCAGGGTATCTCCGTCCCGGTCGGTGATGAAGGCGTGATAGCTGTAGTTGGTGAACAGCGCCAGTTGGGAGCCGGGCGTGGGCTTGACCCTGCGTACGATGAGCCGCACGGTTGCGGCGTCGGGTTTGCTCTCGAAGGGCGTGTAGTCAGTCTCGGCCACGTCGGCGGCGCCCTCCATCCAATAGGGGATGGGCGTCCACTCTGCCTCGGGTATGGCCTCGATGAGGTTGCGCAGACGGGGGTGCTGTCGGGCGGTGATGGAGAAGCGGACCTTCGCCTTGCGGCAGACGGCGACCATGGCGTGGGTGTAGAAGCCGCTGTCGGCCCGCATGGTGAGTTGACCCGTAGCACCGGCATGGCGCACCCTACCCACCGTCTCCCGCAGGAAGTGGGCCGCGCCCCGAGCCGTGTTGGCTCGTCCCTGGCGCAGCCGTGCTATCAGCACGTCTCCGGTGCCAGCGGCCACGGCCAACAGCGGGTGATAGCCCCGCTGGCCGGTGTAGCCGTGGTCGTGCGCCCCCTCCTTCGCCAGCCCGTAGGTTTCGCAGATGGTGGAGTCCAGGTCGATGGTCAACGGCCCGTCGCCGGGTCCCGCACCAGCGGCCCAGGCCCCAGCCAGCAACTCCCGGCTTACCCGATCCAGCTGGCGCACGTGGCCCCACCGGAAACTCCGCAGGAAGGTCCCCAGCGTGGACGGTGCCTTGATCACACAGCCCAGCACCCGATCGGTTCCCCCAGCGCGCAGCGCGTCGGCGTCGTCGATGCAGTCGCCACCGGCCAATGCTGACGCCACCAGGGTCAGCATCTTGTCGCCGACGTTGGCACGGCCAGGAGCGCCGCCCAGGTCAACATGGCGGTCCACCAGCTCGCCCAGTCCCAGATGGCGGGCCAGAGTAACCGGCAAGAGCAGCCCAGCATTGGCTACCAGGCGATGATCGTCGAAGGCGACGTGGATGCGGTCGGGCTGCTCAAGTGGTAGCATCTTTTGGGTGCTCCTCGTTTCGGGCTGGTTTCATGTGTCAGAAACCATTATCCCCGAAGCCGGGAGCACTTTCTTACCCCTTCACAACGCCGCCACACTTATCCTTTCGGTGGATTGGGGCTAAACTATGTACAAAGTCCAGTCTAGGGCGTGTTGACAAGTTCAAAACAGGATGAGCAGTTGACGGTTCCGGTTACGGTTTCCGTGAGCACCGTCTTGTTTCTTTGAGCGCGACCGTGTTACCTGTCCAGCAAGTCGCCGATTCCCAACGATTCCAGAATGTCCTCGCCGCTGTCGTAATGCCTGCGAAAATCAGTGTCCCTCAGTCCGAGCAGGTCTTGCAACTCCGTCCGGGTATAACACAGTTCGCCCAAGTGTGCCCGCGCTAGAGCCACCATGCGGCCAGGTCGCTCCACTGGCGGATCCAGCGTGGCAGGTTCGCGGGTCCTGTAACCGGCCTTGGAGAGACGAACGAACATCGTCTGACGCTGCGAGGCGGTGATGGTATTGAGATGGTAGGCCCTGTTGACCAAAGCCTGCATTGAGATTCCCCACTGTCGTTTCAGCCCGCCCAACTTCTGAAACGACAGGTCTTCCAGCTGGTGCCCGATTTCGTGCCCGGGGGCCAGGAACTCACCCGCGAAAAGGTTCGCCTGTTGCTCAACTTCTTTCGGCGAGGCGGTGGGCTCGAAGTGCATCACCAGATGCCCCAACTCGTGGGCAAGAGTCCATCGCCAGCGATCAGGTGGCAAATCGGCATTCAGGTGAATGAAGCCGGGAGGGTATTGGTCTCGCTGACTGAAACCATCCATCTGGCGGGACTGGAAATCGTGGGCCACCACCACGCAACCATTGCGCTCCAGAACCTGGGTGAGGTTGAAGATCGGTCCCGGTGGCAGATTCATGACTGCTCTGACCGAACGGGAGATTGCCTCCGGGTCGTCGTCGTAAAGGTCCACCGGATATTCCGGCAAAAGGCGGTCGGTGTTGTCCACTGACCGCATCATCGTCACGTTTTCCAGACGACGGACTTCCGCTAACGCGTGAGCCCTGTATAAGTTCTTCACTGATAGGCTCTGCTGTTTGCGGTGGAAGATCGCTCCACCTACTTGACCAATCAGGACTGGATTCCTCAGAAAGAAGGACTTCCCATAATCCAGCGCGTCGCATACACGCTCCAACACCCCGTCCGTCATGGCGAGAGTGCCAGCCTCCAGTCTCCCGATGGCCGTACCAGAAACGTTCACGAGATCAGCCAGTCGCCCCTTGGCCATTCCGCGTGAATTGCGAGCCAGTGTAAGCATTTCGGGGTGGAAATTGCTGTCATTCATGCCTGTGCCTCTGAGTAGTCGTCGTACGAGTACACCACCTCGCCCATGAGATTGCGCGTCGTGGCGGCGTACTCTCCAATGGGTCGACCCCAAACCTGCCACCTCCAGACCTGCTCCTTTCCGGAGTGAAGAATTACCATGGCGTCGCGGACCACAGTGCCAGTTAGGTCGAGACGGTAACAGAAATCCAGATGCACCAACGGCGGCAGCGTAGGAAACGATTGTTGCTCAGCGCGAGCGAGGGCCCTGGGTGTGGCGTGGTCCCACACTCGGTACCGCTCGTTGGCGTGCTTGATGCGGAGAACGGCCTTTTCGTCAACAATGAAGAACCGTCCATTCCCATGCCGTTGCATCACAACGGCGTCGTCCGGGTGATGGAGATCATTGGCGTGATCATACCAACCCTGATTGATGAAAACGGCGCGACCAAATTCGTCTAACCTAGTGTGGAATTTCTCCATATCCTCGTTCCACTCCCGCATCACGCGCCGGAGAGCCACGCAGAACGCTTGCATCCGACTCTGCAAGACGACCTTACCTTCGTCGTGACTGATGTAGTGGAAATCAACCATTTTATAAACCTCTGTTTTTATCGCCAAAATTCAACCCAATTATAAACCTCCCTCTGCTCGTG
The DNA here is from genome assembly GCA_965262485.1 of Dehalococcoidia bacterium. GTDB lineage: Bacteria > Chloroflexota > Dehalococcoidia > Lucifugimonadales > UBA3495 > Bin87. Next base: position 356,907 of record OZ253540.1, read on the forward strand.
TCAAGCACGCGCTGCTCTCCAAATTACCGCCAGCATATAAGTTTAGCCCCAATCCACCGAAAAGATGAGCGTGTCAGCGTTGTGAAGCGATAAGAAAGTGCTCCCGGCTTCGAGGATAATGGTTTTTGAAACAGAAAACCGACCCGAAACGAGGAGCACCCAGAAGATGTTACCACTTGAGCACCCCGACCGCATCGACGTCGCCTTCGACCAGCCGATTCCTAACCCCCAATCCACCGAAAAGATGAGTGTGGCGGCGTGCTGAAGGGGTAAGAAAGTGCTCCTGTGCATCTGGGGTAATGGATTTCGAGAGAGGAATCCAACCAGAAACAAGGAGCACCCAAAAGATGTTGTTGTCCAGCGATTCTGTCCTGTTAAATGAAAAGCGAAAATGTCCACTGGGTCAGTTGGAGACGGTTGCGGATTTGCGTAGCACCTTGAGCTTGGCGCGTTCCTGGGCGCTGAGTTTCTTGGTGGGAGGCCGCTCGGCGCAGACGGAGCGGGTGCCGGGCCGGCCGTTTTTCATGGTCACGGGCTCAATGTCTCGGGACGCGGTCTTGACCTTGCACTTGACGCAGTAGATTTCAACGGCTTCTCATGGGGTGGTCATTGTCGGGGTCTCCCGGAATAGTCGGGAGGTCGCCATTCTACTCCACGCTCACAGCAGGCATGCCGATTTTGATGAGAGTTGCCCCTTACGCCAACGCGGGTGAAGCTAATAGAATAGTCTCACCGCTGCGGGAGGTTTGGCCGACTAACGGCTGGCCGCCCGCAGTGGACTTTGCGGATGCGTTTTGGTATTGTCAGGGGTCCCGACCCAGGAAACCTGATCCCGAACAGCACCATCAGTTCGCCATCTGCCGAAATTCCTGTCCGGCGTTGACGGCGCAGTGAACGTCGGGCGGGCCGCGGGGAGAGTTATTTTTGTCGCGACAATTTCCCGTCCAAGTGGGGAAATTAAATGGTGCGGCCCGGGAGAAAACGTGCTATCTGACCGGATTATCGTGATTATTAAGGAGTTCGAGGTGATGGTTAACTGTCCAAAATGCCACAGGCAGGTGGCCGGCGACGAAATCTTCTACGACTGTGTGTATTGCAATCGCCGGCCGCATTGTAGAGATTGTCCCAATTGTCGGGGAGAGCGGTTCTTCCATTAGCCAAGCCAGATCTTTGTGTTCCTGTAGGCATATTGCGGAACAGGAATCCGGCGCAACAGACGATTGGAGAGTCAGACTGGGCGCCTTGGGTCGAAAAGGCACTCAACGTAGGGCCTACGCGGCGGCTTGCCCGTGGGAACAATCCCAGTCTGGAGGCGTTGCATCTCAATGCAACCGGTGGAAAGGAAATAGCGCTTGAGTAACTCGCGGTTGGAAGGAATCCGCGCCAAGGTCGAGCGAGCTCGGGCAACGTTGGCGGATCTCGAGACGGGCATCGGCCGCCATCGCGAAACCGAAGCACGGCGTCTGGAGATTGCCGCTAGGAATTGGGGCCCGTTGGCGGTGGACATCGATGAACCGGATACCCTTTATGAGTATGCGGTCGCGGTGGGTGAGGTGGCCTACAACCTCCGCTCCGGTCTGGACCATTTGGTCTGGCAGCTGGTCCTAGCCAACGGAGAGACCCCCGACACGCGGACCGAGTTCCCGATTTTTCAAAACGAGAGCGGCTATCGGGAATCGGCCGGGCGGAAGCTGCGGGGCCTGACCGATGGTCAGCTTCAAACGGTCGAAGGGTTGCAGCCGTTTCGGGACGACGACAGCATCGGTCCGCACCTTTGGATGCTTCATGCCATATGCAACATCGACAAGCACCGTCATCTCAACGTCGTGAGCACTCACTCCATCGTGAGTGCCCACATCGAGGGCGAAGTTCCGCCGGAGTTGGTGCCACGCTCCATGACGGCAGGTCTGGGGTTGTTGGACCTGTTGAGGGACACCGGGTACGAGCATCTCGTCAAGGTTGAGGTTGTGATAGAGGTGTGTTTCATAGACCCTGGGCTGGAGCAAGCCAGCCCAGCATATGGGTCTCCGTTTGAGACGGTGGGGACGATTAAGAGGCCGCCGGTGGTACCGGTCCTCAAGTCATGTCTTGCCGCAGTGGTCAACGTGGTTGAGCGACTGACGGGAGAAGCGACCGAAGTTGGGATGTTGCGGAAGGTGCGCCACAATTGCGTGTGATTGAGGTTCGATGCATTCGTACGAATTGGACGGCCGAGGAAGGGTGGCGATTGCGCTCGCCGTCTTCAGCGTTTTCCTGGTCTGGTTGCTGGACATGTCGCTCAACGCCGTCGGGTTCGAACCCGACTGGTGGCTGAGTTTGCCGTCGTTCGGCGGTTTCTACGGGATTCTCCACAGGCTATTTGATCAATACCTGTGGCGCTGCGCCGCGCTAAAGAAGTTGGGCCTCATCAGGGTGCCCGACCTGAACGGCGAGTGGACGGGCGGGATAAGGTCCTCGCACGTGCCGGACGGTGAAACCATTCCGGTTCGTGTGCTCATCAAGCAGCGTTGGTCCAAGTTGGCGGTCAGGCTCGAGGCGACCCACTCCAGTTCCGACAGCGTTATGGCGAGGCTCAGCATCGGGGACGTGGTTCAACCTACGCTGGATTACATGTACGTCAATGAGCCCGGAGCCGGAGCCTGGGAGACCATGCACGCGCATCGAGGCACGGCCATGCTGGAGTTCAAAGACGGGGTGCTGGAGGGCGACTATTACACCGGCCGCGATCGGCGGGAAATCGGCACGATCCGATTGCAGCGGAAACAGAACACCGGCCGCTGAGGATTGGGGGCATGTTGGGGCAGCAATACCGCGATCACCTGACATCCTGCGTCCTGCAGGTTGTCGAACGTTGGACCTGTGCTCCCGCACCGTCCGTTTCGCGGCCGCGACCAACCCATGTGATGTGACCAATATGGCCATTCCAGAATCCACTCTCTCCGGTTGGAGCCACCATAGATCGGGCACAGCGTCCGCTCAGGCCAACGTGGCCATTCGGAACGCGCTGGCCAACCACAGGTGGCCCCAGGAGACGCGCTACTTGGTCTTCCTCCAGGGGTCGTACCAAAACGCCACCAATCTCAGCCGGGACAGCGACGTCGATGTGGTCGTCCAGCTTGCGACTAGGATCAGGCCCAGGGTCGTTGCTCTGGGCCGTGCCGAGCTCCAGGCCAACGGTTCACACCAGTTCCTGCTGGAGACGTGGCGGTTGTTTCGCCAGCATGCTTTGCGGGCCATGAGGGCTGCGTTCGGAGATGCAGTGACCGCTGGCCGCAAGTCGCTCAAGATCGCTCGGGGCAAGATTCCGGCGAACGCCGATGTGGTGGTTGCCCTGAAGTACGAGGACGGGTTGGCGTTGTACGTGCCTGACGAACGACGTTGGATTGTCAGTCATCCGCAGCGCAGCCACCAGCGGGGGGCGCGCAAGGAAAGAGCCACGGGGAACCGTTTCAAGAGGACGGTTCGGATGTTCAAGGCTGCTCGCAATCACCTGGTGAGCAACGGCAGGATCGATGCAAGCGTGGCTCCCTCGTACTTCATCGAGTGTCTGCTCTACAACGTGCCTGATCGCCTGTTCTCCCAACAGCTGGGCTCGACCTATGTTGAGGTCCTCCAGTGGCTGGGTTCGGCGCAAACAAGGGGCTTCGTGACCCAAAGCGGCAGCATCGAATTGTTCGGGCCCCGCCCGGAACAATGGAGCGTCGATGAATTGCGACGCTTTACGGCCGAGTTGCAACGACTGTGGAACGGCTGGCGCTGATCCGGTCGCCCGACCTGTAGCGGGGGCTCCACCCTAGGCTCGTGGCCGGGGTCAATGACGACTGCCAGTTCGGGGTGTTCGCCTTGGGCGACCCACGCGGTCCGAGGGCCAGCGTTGGACCGGCCGCTACGTGTTCGGGCGATTGTTGCTGCGAACCCGCTTTAGTGGGCGCCCAGTAAAGCTTACGGTGGTCAGGCTCCCGTCGGCGGTTGCGGCGGCTTCAACGGCAATGGCTGCTGGAGTTTTTTGTTCACGCGTCGTCGGACGCGGGTGCGTGGGCGAATGGCTTGGGGTTTGGCTTCCTCCGGTGAGTGGTTCTCGCGCTCGGGGATCCCGGCTATGGGGAGACTCATTTGGATCGTCATTCGGCCACCTCCTGCGGTGTTTTCCGTTCGCCTATGTGGTGGTGCGACGCTGGGGCTCTGGAATTTTAACCGCTTTCCGGAAGACGATGACACACTTCTAAGAGGGTGTTTAAAAAGCTGGGGAGCGTGCCAAGCGGCGGAGCATGAGTCCGGTCATAGCGGTGTAGACCCAGGCTTCGGTGGTTTCCGGCAGTGCTTCATAATCCTTGCTCAATCTCCGGTGCCGGCCCAGCCAGGCGAAAGTGCGCTCCACCACCCAGCGTCGGGGCAACACCTCAAAGCTGTGGCTGTTCCCGGGACGCCTCACTATCTCCAGAGTCCAACCCGTCAGTGTCGCCACCCACTCGATCAACTTTCCGGCGTAGCCGCCATCTGCCCAGATCAAGCTCAACCGGGGAAACCTTCCGGTCAGCTTGCTGATGACCAGCTTGGCCCCATCCCGGTCTTGCACGTCGGCTGGGTGCACCGCCACCGCCAACAGCAGTCCCTGGGTATCCACCACAATATGCCGTTTGCGGCCTTTCACCTTCTTGCCCGCGTCGTACCCCCGAGGCCCCCTTTTTCCGTGGTCTTCACCGACTGGCTGTCGATGATGGCCCCGCTGGGGCTGGGCTGGCGGCCCAGGAACCGTCGCATCGTGGGGAGTAGGGCATCGTGAATCCCCTGCCAGGTCCCATCTCGCCGCCAAACCCAAAAATAGTGGTAGACCGATTGCCAGGGAGGCAGGTCGTGAGGCAACAGACGCCATGCACAACCGGTGCGCAACACGTACCGGATGGCATTCACCACCTCCCGGCGGGAGTACTTGGCGGGCCGGCCACCCGGCTTCACCGGCGGAACCAGGGGTTCCAGAATCTGCCACTCGGCCTCCGTCAAATCCGTGGAATAAACTGCTCGGCTCATGCCCCAAGTCTATAGCCTGCCCTGCTACATTGCCTGCTATTTCCCAGGCCATTTTTAAACACTTTCTAAGCCCCAATCCACCGAAAAGATGAGTGTCGCGGTGTGCTGAAGGGGTAAGAAAGTGCTCCTGTCCATCGGGGATAATGGCTTTTGAAACAGGAAACCGTCCCCAGGCTAGGAGCACCCAAAAGATGCTAGCAGATGACCACCCCGACCGCATCCAAATCGCCTTTGACGACCACCGCCTGGTGGCCAATGCTGGGCTGATCCTGCCAGCCACGCTGGGCCGGCATCTGGGCCTGCCCGAACTGGTTGACCGGCACCTGGACCTGGGTCGCGCCCCAGGCCGAGCCAACACCGGCGACAAGGTGATGACGCTGGTGGCTTCTGCTCTGGCCGGAGGAGACTGCATCGACGACGCCGACGTGTTGCGCACCGGCGGTACGGCCGGCGCCATCGGCTGCGTGGTCAAGGCGCCATCCACCCTGGGTACCTTCCTGTTTCGGTCCTGAAAAACGTGCTCTCAGGCCGGTTTTCCGCCTCGGATGACTGTGAGTCGTCCAAGTGTCAAAAAAGCCGTCACAGCTCGTATTTGTACCCTCTATGGCGATTTCTCAGGAAGATCGGATGGGTATTTTCGTCCTCAATCGCCTGTCCCATGTATCCCACCTCAGCGGCGTTGGTTTGACCGACTTTGCCATTCCCTTTTTGGGTCTCCGGTAGATGTGGGTGACGCCGGATAGGTCCATCAGATAGGTGAACGAGCTGTCATCTGATCCGCTGCGCTGCGGGTTCCTCCTACTGGCTAAACGTGACCTCTGTGCCGTGTTCCGTCAGCAGGGCGATGGCGTCCTTGACGTGTTCGTTGACGTCGGTTGCTGAACTGCCGTAGACGATGATGCCGTCGTAGTGTTCGGGGTTTTTGACGACGTTTCTCAGTATGTTGACCAGTTCCTGTTGTCTTTCCTCGATAGGCAGCAGCTCGTCTACGTAGACGGCGGCTCGCTTGGGTTCTCCACTCTTGGGGGTCTTCCGTTGGTTACTGGGGTTTTTTGCCATGATTTACCTCGACTTCGATGCTTATGTCCCGCGTCAACTATATTTGCCGATTGGCGTCAATCAGGCAGTGTCTTGGAGAAGGCGCGAGGCCAGTTGAAGGGGTACGCCGAAACCCTGACTGTTCAGGAGGGGCGGCCGCTTGAAGATTTTGAGTTGGTCGCATGGGACGGTAGCCATATATCGTTTGAGTTGATTTCGCTACTCACCAATCGCTTGAGAAGCAAGAGGCAGTCCCGGGAAGGGGATTCCGTCGCCCCGGCCATCGATTTCAGTTGCCGCTTAGGCGGTTGTCGAGTAGCGAAATCGCCTCCCCAAAAGATGCTATCAGATGACCACCCCGACCGCATCCACGTCGCCTTTGACGACCACCGCCCGGTGGCAAATGCCGGGCTGCTCCTGCCAGCCACGCTGGGCCGGCATCTGGGCCTGCCCGAACTGGTTGACCGGCACCTGGGCCTGGGCGATGGGCTGGGCCGAGCCAACACCGGCGACAAGGTGATGACGCTGGTGGCCTCTGCGTTGGCGGGCGGCCACTGCATCGACGACGCCGACGTGTTGCGCGCTGGCGGTACGGCCGGCGCCATCGGCTGCGTGGTCAAGGCGCCATCCACCCTGGGTACCTTCCTGTTTCGGTCCTGAAAAACGCGCTATCAGGCCGGTTTTCCGCCTCGGATGACTTCTGCGTCGCCCGGTGCCCCTTATCGCCGTCACAGCTCGCGTTTGTGTCCTTTATGGCGATTTCTCAGGACGATCGGATACCCAGTTTTTGGTTCTTGGGCCTGGGCGGCTTTGCACAAAAATTGTTGCTTGCGCTTGGTTCGCTGTTGGAGATGGTCTTGGCCGGCTGGCGACGAGCGCGGGAGTCGTGGGATCGGCGAATTGGCTAGAGGCGTAGCAGGTTGGTTGGTATCAGTCGTCCCGTCAGGGGGTCTACAGCGAGGGCGGCCTGCTCCGGTGTAAACGGCGGCGGTAATGTGCTACTGGCGTCGACTGATCAGGTAGATGAATGCTCCGGCTGCTGCGACCATCGCCACGGCTAGGACGGCGACCAGCGTGAGCCTTTCGCGTGGGAGCACTATGATTGCCTTGATGGCGTCGCGTGTCGCGGGTCGCAGGTGTTTCATTTGTTCCGTGACCCACCTCTTTGGTGTCCGCAGTATGTGGCCGCTCTCTTCGTCGTCTACCGGTGGGTTCAGTTCATCTTGGCTCGTAGGGGGTCTGGGCGGTACGCTCACGACAGTTGTGGTTGTCATCGCTGCCGGTACCGGAGTGGGATCGTCGAAGAGCGAAGTTATCACTACTGTCGGCCGCATCGTTGGTTCCGGCTTATACGTGGCCGTGGGTTGAGGTATTGGAGTTGATGTCGGTGGTGCCTTGGTTGGATTGTTCTCTCCACCTTGGGAACCTGTTTCCTCAGGTTTGTCAGTTGGTTCGGGCGGGCCCTGTGTTGGTTCTGAAGTCGGCGGAGCCGCAGTAGGTGGCGCTGCTGTTGGTGGAGCTGCCGTGGGCGGAGCCGCAGTAGGTGGCACGGCAGTCGGAGGAGCTGCCGTGGGTTCAGTCGTTGTCTTCGGCGGATCTGTTGGTTCAGGAGTCTCGCCTGCGCTATCGTCCGTCTGCTCTGGTGTCGGTTGCGGCGTCGGTTGCGGTGTTGGCTCTGGCGTAGGCTCAGGCGTAGGCTCCGGCGTCGGTTGCGGCGTCGGTTGCGGTGTTGGCTCTGGCGTAGGCTCTGGCGTAGGCTCCGGCGTCGGTTGCGGCGTCGGTTGCGGCGTCGGCTCTGGCGTAGGCTCCGGTGTCGGTTCCGGCGTAGGCTCCGGCGTCGGTTGCGGTGTTGGCTCTGGCGTAGGCTCCGGCGTAGGCTCAGGTGTCGGCTCCGGCGTACGCTCCGGCGTTGGCTCCGGTGTCGGGTCTGGTGTGGGATCTGGCGTAGGTACTGGTGTCGGGTCCGGCGTTGGCTCTGGCGTGGGTACTGGCGACGGATCTGGCGTGGGTACTGGTGTCGGTTCCACTGGGGGCTCTACGATCTTGCTGATCGTGATTGTGGCGGGGGTTCCGATGGTTCGGTAGTTGTCGGAAGGGTTGATGGTGGCTGTGAGCCTACCTGCCTGTGTGCTTGATGAAATGCTCGTGGGAATTGTTATGGTGTGGTTGGACGCGTCTAGGATCCGGAAGGTTTGAGCGGTTTTGGTTCCGAAGTCTCCCTGCCAGGCGTACTGGACGTTTACCTGCGCTGATGTCTGTCTGGAAAGTGTGATCGTGAATTGCGCGTTGGTTCCTTCGGTAACGCTGGATTGGACTACTGCTATGGATACGGCGAGATCAAGAGTTGACTCGGTCGTGAGTTCTGACCAGGGGCTGTTTCCGTCCGCATTGGTCGCTAGGACTTGTACGTCGTAGGACGCGTTTACCTTGAGGCCGGTGATGTTCTTGGTTCTGGCACTGGCTGGGCTCGTAGCTGCTATCCATCCTGGGGTTCCTGTCTTGCGGTGCCGGATCTGGTACTCGTCGATGGTCGTTTCGCTGGAGGGTTCCTGCCAATTCACTCGGATTGACGTGGTTGTGAGCGCTTCGACTGTGGGTGCATCTGGTTTCGATGGAGGAGTTGGGTTTCGGATGATCGTTGTGTTGACGGAGCTTGGGGCACCGACCGTGTAGCTGTTGCCGGCCGTGACCGTTACCGTCAGGATGCCGTCGCTCGTGCTGGCGCCCTCTACGGTGGGGATCGAGATTGTCTCGGTGTCGGATGACGAGAACGTGACTGTGCTGGCGACCACGGTGCCGTAGTCGCCCGTCCATCCGTAGGTGAGGTTGACGGTGACGTCCGCGGCTCGGCTTAGGTCGATCCGGAACCGGGCGTTGGATCCCTCGGAGACCGAGGTCGTGAGCGCCGTTATGGAAGCGGTGGCGTCCAGCTGGCTGGTGCTCGCCATGAGTGTGTTGGACCACTGGCCGTCGCCGAGGTCGTTGGTTGCCCTGACTTGGAAGTCGTATGACGTTTCGGGCAGCAGGCTCTTAGCCTCCAGGCTGGTGACGGTCGTAGAAGTGGGAGTTCCCCAGCTGGCGTCGGCTGTCTTCTTGTGTCGCACCGAGTAGGACGTGATGGAAGAGCCGTTGTCATCGGGAGCAGTCCACTCTATGGTGACGCTGTTCGCCGTGGCGGTGGACTTCGTTGGCTTGGCGACCTTTTCGGGCACCGCGAGCCTGGAGGCGGTTTCCGAGCTGCTGGGCCATAGAGATGGCCCTTCCGAGTTGGTGGCCCTGATCTGAATCTCGTAGACCGGCTGCGTGAGGCCTGTCATGGTGGCTGACGTGGTGGTGACGACCGTCTCCTCGGTCCAGTCGTCGGACGAGCTGGCGCGGTAGCGGTAGTCGTATGACGTCGGGTTGAAGCTCGTGTGGGGAAAGGTGACTATTTCGCCATCTTCCACGAAACCGGTTGGCGCCGTCCACGAGAGGTCTATCTTCGAGTTGTCGGTCGAGTTGAAGTCGGCCGTGAGTTGCACGGGTGCCGGCGTGCCGACGTCCTTGATTTTGATCCGCACGTCCACTGCTGACCCGCTGCATCCCGGCGTGGTGGGCTGGTCGCTGTCGCTGGGCAGGAAGTGTTGGTCGTAGTACCGCATCAGGTAAAGGTTGTCGGCATTGCTGTCGGCCGGGCTTTCGTAGTCCGGTGCGGTCGTGAACACCGGCGTGATGCTGCCCGTCCTGGCGGTCGTCGAAGCCTCGGGCGCGTTGAACTTGCCGGAATCTGCTTGGCCGGCGGTGGGCCAGGTGTGGTACGTCACTTTTCCCGCGTGGTCGGTGCAGCTGATCTGGTTGCTCGGGTTGCCCTTGCTCCAGCTGCGCGCGCGCGCTTTGGTGGATGACCAGTCGATGGTTATGTCCGAGGCGGCGGCCGGTCCTTCGTAGGTCGTGAACTCGTCCTTGAAAAGGAACCGCTTTCCGTCGGTTATGTCGAACGTGTCGTCGAAGTGCGCGGATCCTTCGTAGTAGATCGAGAGCGTGAAGGGGTTTGGGCCTGAACTGGCGTAACCGTCCGAGGCGTAGATGCCGATCGCCATCTCGTATTCGTCGACCTCTCCGTAGACGTCGACAAACTCCTCGGGGGTGACGAATGTGGTCGCCCTGATGTCGAAGTTGTTATCGACCCTGGTGGCCGTTAGGAGCGCGTTGGCGAGTTTGGTGCCGCCATCTATGTTGGGTACTTGGACCAGGAAAGAGTATTTGATCCGGTCGCCTTCCGGGTCTGATCCGGGTTCGTCGTCGTAGGTGGCGACCGCCGGCAAGCCGTCGGGGAATTTGTAGACGATGCCCGTGATGGCGTTCGTGGGTCGCGTGATCGTGGGCGGCTGGTTCTCCAGGGTTCCAACGATAATTTCTGCCCAGGTGCCGTTGTCCTCGGAATTGACGGCTCTGAGCTGGATGATGTAGCCCGTCTTCGTCAGGCCGGTGATGATCGCCGACGTTGTGGTCGTTTCCAGCTGTGTCCAGGGCTGGTTGGTTCCCCAGCGGTACCGGTATTGGTATTTGCTGACGTCGAAGCTTGAGTGGGGGAACGCTACGGTGGCGCCGTTTTGGTCGAAGCCGGTGGGAGCAGACCAGCTGACGTCGATCTGCTTGTTGTCATCCGAGTTGAACTGTCCGGTGAAGTCGGTCGGCGTTACCGGCGGGCCCACGTCCTTGACCGTGATCGTAATGTCCACCGCGGACGCGTTGCAGCCGAGTTCGTCGTCTTCCGCGCCGAGCGCGTGCAGTGCGTGCGTGGCCACCACCCGCAATTGGTATGTGTTGTCACCGGGGTCGGTGTCCTCGTCGTCTCCCGGGGTTTCGTAATCGGGCGCTGCTTGGAACGCTACTGTAGCGGTTCCCGATTGTGCGGTGGCTTCCGACGTCACGGAGAACAGGCTGCTGTCCTTCTCGCCGGCGGCGGGCCAGTTTGCGCTTGTGTCGCCGTCGTGGTCTCGGCACTTCGGCGTTATGCTTGTTGGTGTGCCGGGCGACCACTGGCGGGCGCCGTCTGTGACGGCTGTCCAGGGCAGGGATATTCCGGTCAGGTCGGTTAGCCCCTCGTAGGTCTCGTAGGCCACCGTCCAGCGGTTGTTGGACCCATAGTCGGCGGGCTCGCCGAACTGAGGGGAGTCGTCGTACGTGATGTTCAGCGTGAAGGTACGGTTCACCGTTTGGTCGCTGTGCGATGCGCTCAGAGTCGCGCTCAGTGCGACCGCCTTGCTGGTGGCGCCGTAGGCATCTCGGAATTGGGCTGGCGTGGTGCCGGCGAGTACCGCTATGGTGAAGCTATCGTCGGTGTCTGGCCCCGATACGGTGAGCAGCGCTGCTGCTGGTGTGATGTCGTTTTCATCGTCCGGTTTCTTGAACGTGAACGCATGGGTGATGGGATCCGTGTTGCTTGCGTCCACTTCGATCAGTGGGCCGTCCAGTTCTAGGACGGCTTCCTCTCCTCTGGGAAACAGGAGTTCCAGCGTGACGTTGAACGTTTCGGTCGAGCCCTCTCCGGTAGGCGACCAGGCGCTGCTGCTGTTGGCGCTGGTTGCTTTCACTTGCACCTCGTAGGTGGTGCTGGGCTGGAGGCGTGCGATAGTGGCCGTTCTGCCGGTTCCGGAGTGCGTGACATCCTTCCAGGTTACGGTGTCTTTGACGCGGTACTGGACCGAGTATCCGGTGATCGGCGGGTCATTGCTGTTGGGTGCATCCCAGGCGACGTTTACGGACGTGGCGCTGTTGGCCGTCACTGTGGGCTTGGCTGGAGTCTCGGGCGGCCCTGGAATCGTGATGGTTGCGGAGATGGGATCGGATATGCCTTCGGAGTTCTTGTACCGGATTTTGATGGTGTAGGTCTCTCCAGCGACACCTCTTACGTTTTGGATCCCCGTGATACGGGGTTCGAGTTCATACGGGTAGATGAAGGTTTCGCCAGGGCGGCTGGTCTGCCACGGGAAGGTGAGAGTGGCGGGTTCGTTTTCAAGAAGGATGAGCTGGGTGTTGAAGCTGCTGTGTGGGAAGTCGACCAGTTGGCCACCTTCCATGAACTGGTTTGGTGCGGGGGAGTCCCAATCTATATCGATCTTACCTGCGACATTCTTTAGTTTGAGTCCGGTCGGGGGTGCCGGTGGGCCCACGTCCTTGACCTTTACGCTGATGTCCAGCGCGGAGCCGCTGCAGCCGAGTTCGTCCTTATCGGCGTCCGGGAGGGCGGTTTCGTGGTCGTTGACGATGCGTAGCGTGTAAACGTGGTCCTTGCCGACGTCTTGGGGATTTCCGAAGTCCGGGTCGGCCTTGAAGGCGATGGAAAGTGTTCCGGAAGGGATGGTTGCCGTATCGTCGGTGGTGTTGGAGACGGAGAACAGCAGGTCGTCGGCTGACTCGGGCCAGTCGTCGGAGACAGTTGTCGCCGTGCTGCTGGAGCTGTCGTAGCACTTTATCGGGCTTTCTGAGTCGATGCCCGCGTACCAGGAACGTTTGGCGTCCTGTGTGCTGGCTTGCCAGGTGAGGGATCGCGTCGGCGGCGCTCGGTCCTTCGTAGACCTCGTAGGTTGTGCTCACCTGCCAGCGGTTATTGGACTGGTGGGTGGCCGGCGTCTGGAATTGGGCTGAGGCATCGTGCTGGACCGTCAGGGTGAACGAGAGTTCCGCGGTGTCGGTGCTGTCATCGGCCGTCATGGTGCCGTCGAGGGTCGTTTGGGCTCCGGTCGTGTTGTAGACGTCGCGGTACTTCTCGATGGTGTAGGCGCTGCTCTTGCTGAACTCGTACGTGTGGTTGGTCTCGTCGAAATGGACAGCGAGGAGCATCTCATCTGGCTTCTTTGCTATCTCGGTCGCGTCGGCGTCGTCGAACTTGAAGGTGAACTTGACCGTTGGCGTGTCGTCGGCGTCGGGGTCTGTTACAGGAGCGGTTGGGAACGTGAGTTTTCCGGTCGTGTCTTTAGGGAACAAGTATTTGATAAACGTGTTACTGGGTGTGGCAATGGCGGGAAGCTTGTTGTCGTCCTCCGCTCTTGCCAGGCCTGCAAACAGGCCGGCTGCTGCTATGGCGGTTATTGCCAGTAGCAGGACTATCGATTTCGATTTGCGACAGACGGGTGGTATGACTAACATAGGCACTCGTCCACAGTCAGCGTTGCGCGGGCCGAAGTCGTTGCTGTTCTCCGATCGTCCGGGCTGGTTTCACTGCTGGTCAGACCAACTGCCAGAACCTTCCCGTTACGGAGCGTCATCCCACTGTCGGCAGGAAGGGTCAACAATTCGCGCAGGTTGACCGCTGCGTTTTCGTTCCGATCGTGTACGGTGTTGCAATCGCTGCACTGCCGGGTTGGTTCACGCTTGAGTTTCGCGTTCACGTTGCCGCAGTTGGAGCAGGTCTTGCTGGCCGTTGGCTTGAATGAGGCCCATGTGCGGCACGTCATGCGTATATTGTGTCCGTGGGGAGGTATTTCTTATGAGCAACCCTTTTGATCGGCGTGGACGAAAATTGTCCTTCGGCGTCCTTGTTGGACGTTTTTTTTGGCGAGGTCCGCGGCGTTGTCTTTGAGGCATGAAAAAGCCCTCTGGTATCGTTTTACGTGCCCGGTGCACAATGGCTAGGGCGATCTGGAAAACGAGCGCGAGAGGGCGAATCTGTGGCCTGTATGGCCGGTCTACGCTGGAAGGGGGTCTAGGAAATTTCGCCACTCCTGTCGGAGAGTGGATTCATGTGTACAGTGCGGGTCCGTCGTGAGACGGGTTTGATGCGCTTGTTGACCGTGATGGTCTCCGGCGGTACGCCCAGGCGGGTTTCCTGCCCTAGCCAAGATATGAATACCTTGGCCGAGCGTGGTGGCTTTCCCGCGGAGGTCAGCGGTCCTGGGATGGCCACCGGCTCAGCCCGTAACAGTCGCTTGCCACGGGCTGGTCGCCTGTTCTTCTACTTCCGCTCGTTTTCGAAGCAGTAGAGGCTCGCTGTCGGCGACCACGTGCCCTAGGTTGAGCCGGTGTCGACTGTGACGTCTAGTTCCTCGAACTGCCGTCCCTGCGGGTCGCCGACTCCTATGGTTACTTTTAATGTTCCGATGGGGTTTCTCCTCTTTTTGTGCAAGGCCGGTTCTGGGAAAACCAGCTCAAGCTCTTGCTTGTGGTCAGCCTGGTCTATGCCTTGCTCGTCTCTTTGCTCATACCCGACCTAGCGCCTTTGGTGCGGGAACTCCTTGGCGACTGGTGCCGCCGAACGGGAAAGCGGCACCGCCAAGCCGCGATACCGCTTTCCAGAGATGACGCATGTTTTCCGTCTAGTCGGTGGCGGCGACTTCGGTGATCCTGAATAGGTAGCCGCCTGTCGCGCCGTCGCCTTGCGCAAAACTGGATACTCCGAACAGATAGCACTGAGTGCCCATCTTGTTTATCTGTTCCGGGCGTGTGTAGCTTATAACTCTTTTATTTATGCTGGCATCACCTGGCTTTTCACCTTGCTGCTGTGTCGCATACTTGACGGGTCTGAAGGACTCATCAGTAGACAGAGACCAAGGGTGCGAGTCGCCTTTTTCATTAAGGCAATCATCGGTTTCAACCATGGAGACACTGAGATTTTCAGCCGGGCCATATCTCACGTTTCCATGTTCTTCGCTGTCGAAATTGGCGGACACACCTCGTATCGTGTATCTGTACAATTTACCGTCTTCCCAAGGCGTACCGCCTTTCCCTGAGAGTTGGACCACGAAATAGTCTCTGTCTCTATCATGGTTCAGAATCCTGGTATAGCTGGTACCGACCGTCATGGGCACCGGCGTGCCGTTTGCAACGTCGTCTTCTGTAACCACCGCCGGCGGCGGAACCGACGTGCTTTCTGCCTTACAGCCGGAGACCGTCAGTTTGTAGTCGCCGATTGCATGTGTAGCCGAATAGACCTCGAAAATGTAACTTCCGGGACGATCGTACTTCGACTCAATCGTGAATACCGTACGGGACGATCCACTGTGCTCGAACACGGCCGGGTAGGATGACAAGCGAGAGTCTCTGATGAACACCCGCATCCTCAGACTGCTGGCCGCGCCATCGCCTCTTCCAGCGAGAGTTACGGTACAGGTCTCCGGCTCGCCCAGAGATACGGACACCCAGTCCCGGTCGTACCGCATCTGCAGACGGCCGTTGTGAACGGCATCATCAGTGGAGGCGAGACTCGGAATGTCCCTGAACAGACTGCGGGGGTTTTCAACGGCCGGTGCCTCGAACGCGGTTCGCGTCTCGATTCTGAAAGTGTACGTGTTTGCTGTTACTCCATCCGAATACCCTTTGATGGGGATGTAGTAATTGACTGGCATGTCCAGGCTGTCAAGCGCTTGATTGGCCGCACAGCCGGTACTGCCTTCGAGACAGGGAGTTTTGAACTCCACGTAAGCATTGTCTCGGCCATCGAAAAATGCTCCTGCGAGAGCGCCGCTCTCGTTCAACGCGACGTCTGCCACTGACACATTGGGGTTCAGCGCGACGTAAGCATTGCCCTCGCAGTAAGGAATCTCGGTGCGAATGCAGATCACCTGTTGCGTATACAACGCGATCTGAACATCTTGCAGCGTACCGCCGCCGAGAGCCGCGCCACGAGGGTAGATGCGGTAGATCTGCCCTGGAGATAGCGCCACACGGAGCCAATCGACGGACCTGAATGCTCCTGCGATTTCCAGATTGCGGTAGTCTCTCCCCAGCCGAATGCCGGTGTACGAGAAGCGGCCCTTATTGCCATATCGCGGCTCATTTGTCTCCGCAGGACGAGTCAGAGGAGGTTGAGGCGGAAGAGGCGGAACCGGATCATTGCTCGATGGAGGCACCACAGCGTTCCCGGTCAGGAGCAACTGGGTGTATTTGCCGCCAGACGTGGTGACACTCCACTTTGATCTGGCGTTTGTTCCGGCGTCGTTCTGGCCAGACGACGTGAGACGAACATTGAACTCGCCGGAAGTACGCGTCAGCACCACGATGTAGATCGGGCGCCCGTTGGGATGGGGAGGAGGTGCCTGTCCAGATGTTCGTTCGCGGATGTTGTCTGGATTGATTCTCCGTTCGGTGCCTTCAACAAAAAAGCGGGCAACGCCGTCACGCACGATGGCGGGCCTGTACCTGACCAGCGGGTCAGTGCCTACGCGTAACCAGGCATTGTTATTGTCTCCCGAGTAAAGGCGGGCATACATGCTATCTCCAGGATCCCAGTCGGATACCCGTACCTTCAGTTCATCAATGTCCATACCGTGGGGGGCGTCTATGGCCATCGTCGTCCTGATGACGTGGTGACGACTCGACGCGGTGAGTGGCGTCGTGCCGTCGGCGTTCTGATTGATGTTGCTCAACAGCGTGTTGTTCGGCAACGTGACGAAGGACTGTGGCTCCCTCTCGTCGGTGAAACTGGCCACTTCATTGCTGAACTTGTCGACCAGTTTGTTACCGGTGCCCGATGTGGGCTTCGTATAGCTCACCTTGACTCTGCCGGTGGTTACCAGTGCCGCACCCAACGTAAGCGTCACGGTCTTCCCTCTGATCGTCGGGGTGCCGCTCAGCGTGACGGTCAGTTCTGTACCATCGGCCGGGGTCTTCTTCACCGTGAAGGCACTGTTGGCCAGTGAGGCCGACGTTCCCAGATACTCCGTGAAGGCGATAACCAGCGCTGTCCTGGAGAAATTGACCGATGCGACCGTCGGCGGGGTCTGGTCTCGGCTGATGTAGAGGGTACGCTCGGCCTGGTCGTTCCAGTCCAGGTCGGTCCTGCTCCACTTCAACACCTCTGGAGATGTCGTGTCGGGTGTGGCGTCGCTGAATGGGAATTCCGCGCTGCAGACGTACAGCGTGAGCTGCTTACGGACGGCGGCGGGAATCTCGGACCTGGTTCCAAAGACCAGTCTGCCGGCTGGTGGTAGGAAACTCGATGTCGCTAATGTCTTATTGACCGTGTGCTGACTCCCGGCGGTGAACATGGTGCTGCTCAGTGCGCCTTTGGAATCCGAGGTGGAAAACCCGTAGTAGGTCGTGTTTCCTGATGAATCCATGCTTGGCGCGAGCGCGATCTTACTGGTCCAGATCTGTGTGGCCCCACCGGTGTAGGTGGGTGCGTTGCAGGTGGTGGCCGCCAAGATGGTGCTGGTGGCCGGGCTGGTCAACGGGCCTTCGCTGTTGCTCGCGGTATCGGTGAAGCTTGCCTTCACGTTGATGGTCTTGCCCACGTCGGCGGCGATGAGTGTGTAGGTCTTGGCGGTGGCGCCGGTAATGTTGGTCTCGGTCATACCGTCAACCCGGACCCACTGCCAGGTGAACGTCGATTCCTCAGGCAGGCCGTTACTGTCCGCGATGGTCCCCTTGTTGGCGGTCAGTACCGCCGGGACCCGGAATACGTTCGGTACCGTAATGGCGGGCACGCCGGTGGCGGTGGTATTGGCGACCGGGGTGCCTGTGACGACAGCAGTATATGCTCCTACGGTTGTGCTGCCGCCGAAGTTGGTGATGGCGCGCACTTTGAACGTGTATGCGGTGCCGTTGGTCAGCCCTGTTTTCGTCAGGGTCTGGGAACCCGTCGGGTCGGTTCCGTGGTTATCGTCGGCTTGTGTTTCTCCACTGGGGCCGAATAGGTAGTTGTAACGGACGATGGCCGACCCGCCGTCGCTGGTCGGCGGGTCCCAGGTAAAGGTCAATTGAGTGTCTCCAACCACAACAGCCAAGTTCAGCGGCGCGCCGGGATCTGTCCTGGTCCCCCGGTCGGGCACTGGGGTCCCTTTGGGCGGATCTTTCGACTCTTTTTCCTGAGGCGCCGCCGGCGTGGTGGTCGAGACCGTGGTGGACTGGTCGCCGGTTCCGGTCGAATTGATGGCGCTCACCGCGTAGTGGTAGGCGGTCTCAGCCGTGACGGTGTCGTCCACGTAGGTGGTCGTCGTGCTGCCGGTGTCGGCTGTGATGCTCGCCAGGCTGGTCGCGTCCGCGCCACGCCAGATTTGGTAGCCCGTGATGCTGCTGTTCTGCGGGTCGTCCCACGAGAGGCTCACCTGGTCGTGGGAGGGAGTCGCTACGAGGCCCGTGGGCGCCGACGGGACTGGCGGCGGTGCCGCTGGCGTGGTGGCGCTGGTCGTTCCGGACTGTGCTCCGTCCCCGTCCTGGCTCAGGGCCAGCACGGCGTAGTGGTAGGTGGTCTCGGCATCTACAGTGGAGTCGGTGTATTCCGGACTGGTGCTGCCGGTGTCGTCTGTCATGGTGGACAGGGAGTTGGCGTCAGCTCCCCGCAGGACTCGGTAACCGGTGACGGTTCCGCGGCTGGGTGCCGTCCAACTCAGGCTCACACTGTCATGCGTTACTTCTGATGCGGTGAGACCGGTGGGGGCCGCCGGCGTGTCGTCCTTGACCCGGGTGGTTATGGTGCCCGTCCAGGGACCGCTCCAGGGACCGTTGTTCTGCCCACCGCTCGTGTACCGGGCGCGCGCCTGTACCTTGAAGGTCTGCCCCTTGGCCAGCCCGGGCAGTGTGATGGACCGTTCAGATCCGCTGGGGTACTCGTTACCCCGGTTGGCCTCGTTGGAGTTCTTGTAGGACAGAAAGCCCAAGTCTTGCTTTGCCCAGATGACGCGGTAGTCTGACGGAGCCGGGTCGGGCGCGTCCCACGCAATAGTCAGCTCGCCAGGGCTGGCGCTGCTGAGCTGCAGGTTGGGAACGGCGCCGTTGCTGGCCTGCGCTTGGGTGGTGGCGCCGATGAGTATCAACGCCGTCGTGACGGCCAGCAATGTGGCCATGAGTGCAAGCTTTCTGAATGTGGCGAGGCTCGCCAGGGATTTGAGTGCGTTTAGTTTGGTGCTCTGCATGATATTTTCCTCTGTAAGTTATTACTGGGTTCTGTGGGCCCGGATGTTAGTGAGTATCGGTCTCGTAGCAGCAGGAATCGCCCGGGAGCGTTGTGGTGGCGTCTCTTGCTCTATTTTGGCTTAGCGCGCCAGTTCTTAGCGACGACCCTTGTCACGGGCCGGTCGCCTGATGTTCTACTCGCGATGACCCCACCTTTTCGACTCTCTTTTCATTCAAATCGTCTCGGACCGTGCCTCTCGGTCCCTGAAGGGAGAACGGTCCTCCCTTCTGCTGCCAACCGGGTCAGGCTTAACTACCAGGCCCGGAGACGGTGAGCTGTAGGCGATTGGACAGTTTCCTCCCGTCCCCGGTACATATAGCGCTGTCGGCAGTGCAGTCTGTGGTGATGGGCAGCACGACGGTGACATCAGCGCTGGAGGTGGGGCTGATCGTTATCTCCCAACTGATGTTGCCTGGCGGATCCAGCCGCCGCGCTTTCGTTATCTCTCCGCCGGTTACGGTAAAGGCGTGGTCTCGCAGGGTCCGGTAGCTGAAGCTTTCCAGATTCTCGCTGAACCGCAGCTCGAAGGTGAATTCAGCTTGTCCGTCGTGGGCAGTGGGTTCACTGTGGACGCTGGCCGTCAGCGGCGTCTGAACAGCAGCCGTGTTGTTGGTCACCGTCTGGCCAGCGAATGACGCCGCCGAGTTTTTCGA
This sequence comes from Dehalococcoidia bacterium, assembly GCA_965262485.1. Lineage (GTDB taxonomy): Bacteria > Chloroflexota > Dehalococcoidia > Lucifugimonadales > UBA3495 > Bin87. The sequence continues at coordinate 376,500 of OZ253540.1, forward strand.
CAGGTCCTTCAGGCGCGCTGCCGTCGCCTCGGCAGGTACGGTATAGCTAACCGTCACCTGGTCACCCGACACCACTGCCGAGGCCAACGTCAAGGTCACCATGCTGCCGGAGATTGCAACGGCATCGACCGTGCGCTCGTTCTGTCCCACGGTCACGGTGAAGGTCGTTGTCGCCGGAACCGGAGATCCGCTCAGGTCCTCGGAGAAGGTGATTGCCAAAGTCGCCCCGTCCACCGATGCCGACGAGACGGTGGGGGCAGTGGTCTCCCTGGGAGTGCCGCTTTCTTCCGTCGACGCACTGCTGTCTCCTGCCGAATTGACGGCAACTACCCGGAACGTGTATTCCACTCCGTCGGTGAGACCGGACTCCGTGTGACTGGTTCCGGTCACCGTGGTTTCAGATACGTCTGCCGGGGCGTCCCAGCTGTCAGCAGCCTCTTTCCGCTGCACCTTGTATCCGGTGACGGCCGAACCTCCATCGCTGACGGGGGCACTCCAGGATAGGTCCAGTTTCCCTGTGTCGTTCACTGACACGCTGAGGCTGCCCGGAGCGCCTGCAACAACCACCCCCACCGCGGCGGTCGCGGCGCTGGTCAGAGTCTCCTCATTCCCGCCGCCGTCGGTGAAGGTCACCTTCACCTTGATGGTCTTGCCCACATCGCCAGCAGTCAACGTATAGGCGCTGGCCGTGGCATCCGCTATGTCCGAGTCGGAGGTCCCGTCGTTGGCAACCCACTGGTAGGTGTAGAGCGCATTGGTCAGCCCGTCGGTGTCGGCAATGCCCGCTGTCGAGACGGTGAGCGTCTGCCCTACCTGTGCCCTCCCACTGATGGTCGGACTGCCCGTGGCCGCAGAGTTCTCCTGCTGCTGCTGGGAGCTTTGCTGGGCGGCGGGTCCGGAGACCGTAATCTCCAGGCGATTGGACAGTTTCCTGCCGTCCCCGGTGCAGACTGCGCCGTCGGCAGTGCAGTCTGTGGTGATGGGCAGCACGATGGTGACGTCAGCATTGGAGGCGGGGTTGATCGTTATCTCCCAACTGATGTTGCTTGGCGGATCCAGCCGCCGCGCTTTCGTTACCTCTCCGCCGGTCACCGTAAAGACGTGGTCCTGCAGGGTCTGGTAGCTGAAGCCGTCCGCGGGCGTTTCGCTGAAATGCAGCTCGAAGGTGAACGTGCTCTGACCGTCATGATCGTCAGGAACGGCATCGAAGCGCGCGGTGGGGTCGGTCGGCGTTCGCGGAAGGGACGGGGTCGAGCTGAGGATCGCGGCTGTGCCGTTGTGCCCGAGGGCAGCATCCGCGCCGGTCGCCACGCTGCGTATCGTGCCGCCGTTGAGCGCGAGGCTGTCCGGCGAGACCAGCATTGACCCGTGGGAGCCGTCGCTCTTCGTCAGGGTGTAGGCAAAGACGGGGTGCGTGCTCCCGCTTCCGCTCGTGTACGATGCGGAGCGCTCTAGCGCGTCGTTTCCGAGCGCGAGCGCCACCGTCGGTGTGCCGCCCGTAGTGTCCACGGTGACCTCCTCGTCGAAGGTCAGCGTAACCTCGACGGTCTCGTCCGGCGCCCAGTCGTCGTTGCCGGCCGGCGGCGCGAGCGAGATGCCGGTCACCGACGGCGCCGCAGTCGCCAACGCCGTCGAAGCGCTCGTGGTCACTTTGACCGTGTCGGTGCCGGTGATTGTCGTGCCCTTGCCGGTCACGGTGAGGCGGAAGTACACGTTGTTCAAGGTGGGCATGATGAAGGACAGTAGGGCCATGTCGGCGATCGCGAGAGTCACCGGGTCCGTGGTTACTTCGGTGGCGCCGGCCTCGTCGGTCACCTGTTTCCAGGCATAAGTGACGTTGCTGCCCCAGGGCCCCGTGGCGCTGCCCGGGAGGAACACCCTTCTGCCTGCCGTCACTCCCATGTGGTCGGCGCCCGCATTCGCCACCGGCACGAACGAGCTCGATTCCGGATTGCCGTACACAAACAGCTCTTCCAGTGCCGTGAGGTTCTTGAAAACGCCCTCTGGCAGGTCCTTTAGTCTGTTAGTGTCCAAGCGTAGGACGGTAAGTGCCGTGAGATCGTCGAAGATACCGGCAGGCAGGGCGTCCAGTCTGTTCCGATCCAAGCTTAGGTCGGTAAGTGCCGTGAGATCGTGGAATATACCGGCAGGCAGGGCGGTCAGGCCGTTACTAAGCAAGACCAGCGTGCTCAGTGCCGTGAGATCGTCGAATATACCGGCAGGCAGGGCGGTCAGGCCGTTATCTCGTAAGTTCAGCTCGGTAAGCCCGGTCAGCCCATCGAAGTCCCCGGCCTGCAGGCCCGACGTCTGCAGGGCATTGCTGGGGAACATCAACTTCGTCTCTATCTCCGCGAGATCTGCGCGGGAGACTTTCGCGCACTCGGTCACGCCGGCGACGGCGGCGACGATCTTGTCGCTCACCACGGTGGTACGCTCGCACACGCCAGTCGGCCCCACGTCAATCCACATGATGCGCCGGTTCGCGGGTATGTGGTCCTCCCCGTTGAGCGAGTACACGAAGTACATGACGCCTTCCGCCACGCCCCAGTGCGCTTTTGGCGTGAAGACCAGGCGTCCCGCTTCGAGGTCGGCCCGCGACACGGTCGCGTAGTGGTGGGCGCGCGGGCCGTTGTGGCTCAACCGCCCCCATGAGCGGTCGGGACCCTTCCTGAAGTACACCGCCGTGAGACTGGCGGCTTCCGTACCGAAGTCGGCGACGGAGAAGGTGTGGCTGCGGGTTTCGGGCACCGTGACGCGCGGATCGGTCGGGATGGTGGTGCCGCCCTCCGGCACCCCGGCGCGTCGGAGGAACCCGAACGGGGTTCCGTCGCCCGCCGAGGAGACGGCGCGCAGCTGGAAGCAGTATGAGGTTCCGTTGGTCAATCCCGTCGCCGCCACCGTGAGCTCGTCGCCGAGCGAGGTCCCCGGATCCGCGGAGTCTGCGACGTCGGTCCAGTCGGGGTTCCAGTTCTGGATGCCCGTCCAGCGGCAGAAGCTCCTGGAATCGGTGTTGGGGAGGGGTTCTACGTCGTTTGTGGGGGGGTGTGGACCGCCCGCTTCGGCCTCAGCCGGTACTGGTACTTCGTGATCGGGCTTCCCCCGTGGCTCGTGGGCGGGTCCCACCACACGCGTATCGACTGGTCGCGCCCCGCCGAGCCGACGCGGATGGGAAATCCCGGCGGTTGTACGGAGAGGTTGCCGGTGATCGGCCACTTTGCGCTCTCGAGTGTCTCCTGCGAGCCCGCGTTGTCAGTGAAGCTCACCTTCAGCTTGAGGAACTTGCCTACATCGGCATGCTGGATGGGGTAATAGTCGCCTCCCCATTTGCCGATGCGCGTCTCGGTCTCGCCGTCGACGCGGTACCACCGCAGGTCGAAGTTGTTTCGCACTTTGAATCTGTCTTCGAAGAACGATCCGCCGGGCATGCCGTCGGGGTCGTGCATGTTCCCCCGCGTGGCGTGGAGCAAATCGCCCACCGCAGTGCCGTCTCCACTGTTGAAGGAGTCGTGCGGAGGGTTGATGTGAGGCGCGCCCGTTGCGTTCGGGGGAGGTGCGACCACGATGCTCATCGTGTAGGCGGAGCTGCTGTCTGTGGCGCCGTCGTTCACCTTGAACCCGAACGTCGTGAGCGGGTTGCCGCCTTCATTCGTCGGGGCGGTGTAGGTGAGGTCCCCGGCGTCGATGTTTGCACGGGTCACGACCTGGTTGGCGGTCACCGCCGTTCCGCTGAGCGCGAGCGTTCCCTTTGCGGGGACGCTCGTGATCCGCACGCTCGCGAGGCTCTGCCATGGGCTGTTGTCGATGAACGGGAAGTCATCTGCCGTGAAGGGGTACCTTTCGCCTGTCTGCAGTCTTTTGATGGAGGTGTCTTCCGACGTCGGCGCGACGTTGGGCTCGTCGTATCCCGTGATTTTCACGCGCATCGCACGGGAGGCGTTTCGTCTCCAATCTGCGCCTGCCTGTTTTAATAATGCGTTGTCCCCGACGCTCCATCCCACTGCCACGCTGGGGTCCTCGTCGTCAGAATCGGTTCCTGAGACATATTCCCCCGCGTTGTTCGTGTTTCTCAGCACGACGAAGTAGTTCGTGGATGGGGCCAGCGTGATTGCCGACGTCGGCCTCACCTTTGTGATGTCGGTTGCGATGGGCTGCATTGTCTCGAACAGGTTCGTTCCAGGATTGCCGTCCTCTCCCTCCGAGTGGATTTCGAACTCTAGTGATGCCTGTGTGAAGAGGGCATTGCCCCTCTCTATTATGGTGACCCTGTATCCTGTCGAGTGGCTTCCGGTCGTTATCCTCTGGGCGGCCATATCCCCGGTACGCAAATCGTAGAGAGTCTCCCGGGGCTGTCCTAGGTTGCCTACCAGGAAAACGTCCGTCGGTGTCTGGGCGTGCGCATTGCCGAGGTTTCCCAAGATTCCCAAGACGATGGCCACGGCGAGCAGGAGGACGGTCACGGCAGGCAGGACGAGGCGTCGCGGCGTTCGCGATGGGGCGTTGTGTCCTCTTGACCTTCTTGTTCCAGCAGGGCGACGGCACTTTGCGGCAAGGCCGCTCAGGCTGATCCGGAGGTTGGGAACGAGCCGCCTGCTGTGCGCTTGGGCGGTCTTGCTGGGTAGCCGCAGCGCCGTCGTGACGGCCAGCAACGCGGCCATGAGTGCGAGATTCCTGAACGTGGCTAGGCTTGCCAGCGATTTGAGTGCGTTTAGTTTGGTGGTCTGCATGGTATTTCCTTCTGAAAATTCTTACTGGGTGCTGTGTGCCGTAATGTTAGTGAGTATCGGTCGCGTAGCGGCAGGGAAGTGCCCCGGAGCGTTGTGTCGGTTCAGGATTGGACCGTCGGCGGTTGTTCATGTTGCCTGTCTGCGTATGGGTGGCATCGCCTGCTGGGTATGAGTGTTCGGGAACGCAGCCGTCCCGGTCGGATGGGTTCATGTCTTCGTGGGATAGCGGTTCGCCGACCTCGGTGGCCGTCGCTAAAGACCTCTCCGTTCCGGTTCCTTCCCAGCCCCTCAGCGTTGATGTAGAGGGCAGGTCCAGCCACTTTCTCCGGAACAGCTAGGCGTCTGTTGGATGCCAAACGAACCCGGCCTCCCCGATTGGTTAGGTTGCTCAAAAGTGTTGCACTCTCCTTCGGTGTTGCGATAGATGAAAATAGAAAGAATGGCCTTTGCTTTTTACTCATTTATGATGGAGCGTTTTGCCTAGTCGCATTGGTGCATTTTGATCTCGTAGTCGACTGAGCAATTGATGTAAGTTTCAGGGGTACACGCCGCCGTCATTGCGCGGGTATGGACGGGTGTATTGAATCCGGGATGTCAAAGGTGAATCCAAGTCGGTAACTTTGGACACTGGGAGCCTGAACTTGCCCAAGGCTGACATAGGAGCCATCGCGAATCGGTTTTCGCCGGCCATATGGGCCGACCCTGATGTGGTTCCGTATGCCGCGAGGGTTTCGGTCTGGGGCCGCTGGTTCGTCTGGTTTGTCTCGGCAATCGAAATAGCCTACCGACCGGGCTTCTTGTACCCCGACGGCTGGGGGTTCGTGCTCCTGATGGTCCCGCTGACGACGCTGAATGGTCTGGTCCACTTCCGGCTCCTGACGAACCGGCCCGTGACCTGGCGCTGGATACTGCTCCTGAGCGCCATGGACATAGCCCTGACTACGGCCAGCATCAGCATCGGCCCCGGGTTCGAGAGCTTCGTCTTCGTGGCCTACTATCCGGCTCTCGCGTTGTTCGTCCTGGTGTTCACGTCCCTTTGGCTCGGCCTGGCTTGGACGACCATGACCGTCGGTGCTTATGCGCTCGTAATCTGGACGGCGGACTCCGGTCTCGACGTCGGTGCGGGCGATGAGAAGGTGCTGCTGGGCAGGTTGGCGGCGATGTACGCCCTGGTGGCGTGCGTCAGTCTCATCACGCGGTTCGAACGCATCAGGAGGCAGGCCGCGGTGGAAAGGGAACGGCAGGTGCAGCAGGAACGCATCCAGTTCTCGCAGGAGGTTCACGACACGACCGCGCAGACCGCCTACCTGATTTCCCTGGGGATTCACCGGACCAGGGAGCTGGCCGGCAATTCAAACCAGGAGCTGGTAGCCGCTCTGGATGAGACCTCGGAGCTGTCCAGGTCGGCCATGTGGGAGCTGAGACGCCCCATTGACGTGGGCCGCATCTTCGAGGGCCGGGAGTTGGGACGGGTGCTGTGGTCGCACTGTGCGACATTTGAGAGGATCACCGCCGTCCCGGCCAAGATGTTGCAGTCGGGGACGGAGCCCCCGCTCACCACGGAGGTCAGAGCCCGCCTGTTCTCCATAGCGCACAACGCGCTGACCAACGCCTTCCGGCACGCCCGTCCTGGCAGCGTCGAGGTCAGGCTCAGCTTCGAGGCTGACCACATCCGGCTGTCCGTCTCGGACGACGGCGTGGGCCTCCCTGACGATTACGCCGAGCGCGGCCGCGGCTTCGACGGCATGAGGGCGGACGCTGAACGGATGGGAGGAAGGCTCATCGTGGAGAGCGGTGTGGGGGAAGGCGGAACGACCATTGCTTGCGTGGTCCCCCACGAAGCGGATCAAAGAGGAGGCTGATATGTCAACAGTGGGTCGGATCAGGGTGATGGTGGTCGACGACCATCCGATTATGAGGAACGGCTTGCGGGATACGCTGGAAGCATCGGGCCGATTCGAGGTGGTCGGGCAGGCCAAGGATGGTGAGGAGGCGTTGAGTACCGTCGCGGGTATTGAGCCGGACGTCATCGTCATGGATGTGATCATGCCGAACATGGACGGCATTGATGCCTGTCGGGAGATCATGGAGCTGCTGCCCAAGACGCGGGTCCTGATGCTGACGGCCTCGACTGAGGAGGATGCGGTGATAGAGGCGGTCGCCGCCGGCGCGACGGGGTACCTTCAGAAGTATTCACGACCGGAGGAATTGGTGGAAGCCCTTCTGGACGTGGCAGAAGGACGGTTGCGAATACCTAGCGAGGTGGTGCGGGAGGTCTTCAGCATGATTCGAGGCGACCGTACGCTCGCCTTCCGTCGGGCCTCGGGCAATCTGACGGCGCTGGAGCGGGAAACCCTGACGCTGTTCGCCAGCGGCAAGTCTTACACCGAGATCGCCGAGGCGAGGGGCATCACCACGGTGACCGTCCGCAATACCCTCTACCGCACCCAGGACAAGCTGGGCATCGGGACGAAACAGGAACTCGTGGTCTGGGCGGTTCGCAACGGCCTGGTGAACGACGCGGCGGTGGGCGGTTGACTCCCACGCAATGCAGGCAGGGCAGCCAGCCAGGAAACGGGCCGGCTCAACTAGTAGACCACCATCATTCATTGAAAGGAGGATATATTGTCGTCAGGCAGAGTGGTTGGGACTTGGCGCGGCCGGGCGATCCTGCTGATGCTGGTGTCGGTGTTGGTATACTCGCTGGCCCCACTGGCGGTGTCCTGGTCCGGCGTGTCGGAGCGGCCGTTCCTGTTCAGCGCATTTTTGCAGACCGGTGGGATGTTGGGATACATCCTGCTATTGAGGTTCGCTTACCGTCCTTTGGTCGTTAACCGGAAGGTGTGGTCTCTGGTAGCTCGGCGTCTGCTGCGTTGGCCGATGCTAGCTGGGGCGGCGAGCGGATTCGACTACGCGTTGTTCGTGTGGTCGACCAGATTCGTGGATGTAGGGGTGGCGGCGGTTTTGTTCGAGGTGTGGCCGCTTCTGCTAGTCGCAGCTACTGGTTGGTGGTTTCGAAGCGAAGGTCGGTTCGGCCGGATTACCCTGACGATGGGCCTGCTGTTGGCGGGCGGTTTGGTGGGCAGTGCACTGGTTGCGGTGAGCCAAGGCGGTCTGGCTAGCGTCTAGCCGAGGGCTGGCGTGGCATTTGGGCTTGTGCTGGCGCTGGGGTCCGCGGTGGCGGTGGCCTTGGCGGCGGGACTGTTCCGGTGGGGGGCCGACCTGGGCGTCGCGGTGGCGCCGTATGCCGGCACTCGCTATGGGACGGTGGCCCTGGAGATGTTCGGGATAGCGGCGGGGATCGTGGTGGCCGACCTGGTGGCGATGGCGGTGAATCTGGCCGTGGGGTGGGCAGTGGGGGAAACTCTGGAGTGGTCGGATGTTGCACTGGGCCTGGTGGGCGGCGTCTTGGTCTACACAGTGGCCAGCGTCGCTTGGCGTCTGGCGAATGTGTTGACCGACGATCTGGCGGTGAATGGGTTGGCATATCTGTCACCGTTGCTGGCGCTGGGGTGGCTGCAGGCTTTCCGGAGCATCTCGGTGGCCCGGCTGGACCTCCTGCTAGCGGGCGCAGTCGTGGTGATGTCGTGCAACCTGCTGTCGAGTCTGGGCGTGGGACGCAGGTCGGTTCCCAGCCGAGACGATGGCTGACATAGTGGGATGGACGCTGCCCAAAGTTTTTCTCGCGAGATGGCCTGAAGTCGGCTTCTTTTGGTGGGATTTGCGGTCAGTGTCATCTTGATTCCATGGTGGATCGTTACGACGACAAGTTGTCCTAGTTGTTGCCTTTCGGCTGGCGAGGGTGCCGTGACTTGTGATGCTTCTCAGCGCACGTGGGGCACGAGTTAGTCCGGGTATGGAAGTTTATACGAACGTCGGCGGGGTCTATCCCCGTGCGTGCGGAGTAGATCCATTTAACTCATCTGAAATATGCTAGATGCTCCAATGTTGTTGGAGCATCAGGCCGATTTACAGTCAGGAGGTGAATCAAGGTGACAAACTCAGCAAGATCTTCCGTGAATTTGGATTTGATCGGCGAAATATTCACAGCGATAGCAAACGAACGGGCATCGTTGGTGTCAGAGAGGTTCGCATCAGATTATCCCGGCGAGGATGTTGTTGCACACGTTGCAGCGTTCTTGGACCCCAAGCTGGTCGTTCTTATGGAAGATGCGATACCAAGGCCACCGATTCCGGCGGTGAAGCCCGCGGTTCGCGAACTGGCCGAGAAAATTCGCAATTCCGGCGGCTGGAAGGTGGTGGTGGGAAGATACGGTATTGACAAGATCCTGCTCGGAATCGCTGTAAGGGAAGCCGCCGACCGTTCCGACGAAATTACGGAGGCAGTTGAGGCCCTCATCCAACAGTTGATGTCGGTTTTGTGAAGGCTTCCAAGCTCGCTAATGAGACTAAACTAAAGCCAAGGTGGGATGTACATTTAAGTGGCGATGATGATCAGCTGGGTTAAGCCCGTGAATCCCTCTCATCCGTACTTGGAGAACGACCCTGCTCCGTCGTTTGAGCCCCACCATCTGCGCATTTCACCTTGACTTTAGTTTAGGAGGACGATCCGGTGCCGTCGACTGACTTCATGCATATGCACATTTCACCTTGGTATTAGTTTAGTTGTTGCCTTTCGGCTGGCGAGGGCGCCGTGACTTGTGATGCTTCTCAGCGCGCGTGGGGCACGAGTTTGTCCGGGTATGAAAGTTTATACGAGCCTCGGCGGGGTCTATCCCCGTGCGTGCGGCTTTCCTGAGGTCGTCGCTAGTCGGCGACAGGTCCATTGTGCCAATGGCGGGTGAGTCCGCAGGACGGGCTGGTGTCAGCAATTCTGGGTGCGTGGCTATCTACTCATGGTTGGGTGGGTTTGCTCGCGTTACGTGGCGGTTTCGCGAAGTATGTGAGCCGAAATCCTGACGCTGAACGGGGGCCGGAAATTCGGGCCCTCTGGTAACTGTTCAGACTTCCGGGGATCTGCCGACTATTCGGCCTCTTGTGGAGGGGCAACCAAGTACGGAATTTCCACTGCAAACCGTTTCCGTCCCCTCAAACGTGAACAGTTACGCCCTCTGTGTACGGCTTGTACAACGCTGCGTGGGACTGTACAAAGGAGGTTATCCGTCGGCTTAAAGGGGTAACGTGCTGGATGCGGTGGTCAACGTCTGTTGTTGTCGTTTCGGAGCTTATTCTTGGGGGTGAATATGGTGAATCCCAGTGCTGAAATGTTCATGGTACGTGCAGGAAAGGATGGCGTGGTGCCGCCGCGATTTTTGAATAAAGGCGTTGCATACATCGGATGGGGCAGTGTGGGCCCCGTTGCTCCTACGGACAGTAAGGAAGACATCAGGCGGTGTTTGGATAGGATGGATCCGATTCAAGGACCTGGCGCACGTCCCAACATCGTGGGTATGCTGAGGCGATTCTGTTGCGAGATCGGAGTGGGTGACACTTTGGTTACGTACGACCCTCGAACGCGGCAATATCACCTGGGCATCGTCACATCCGATGCTGATATTCGACTGACTGCTTGGCATGATGACTACGTAGAACGTGGCTATGTGCGCTCAGTGGACTGGGTGCAAGTGTTGAGCCGGGATAGTTTGTCGGTGGCAACCCGTAACGGGCTGAATGGTCAGCTCAGCTGCTTCAAGGTGTCTGACGGAGTGAGGCGGGAGTTGCTGGAGGGTTGAGCTCGTCTGCCGGTGTGGGCGGCGGCCGGAGTCGCAGAAGGGCTGGATTGCTGCCGTAGACAGCTCATGGGTTCGTTTCAGGGACGCTGGAGTGCTTTTGTTCCCTTTCGTTACTTGAGGGCGTCTATGAGCCTTTTGAACGCAGGCAGTGGCGGCTGTTGTCTTCGTTGGTCCGCGATGGCTTCAACGGCCGCGTATCGTCAGGTGGGTGATGAACGGCACGGCCGCTGCGCTCTGGTCTCACCCCCATGTTGTGGAGACGGCGGCGAAGTACTGACGGGATCCCGACAAAAAGCTGGCCGCCTCTTTGGTAGGAAAGGCCGCTGTGGTAAATGAGCACGGCGGCACACGCACGAGTTAGACACCTTGAATGGAGACGGGCATACCCTCGCAAGGATCGCCTAGAGGCCTATGGCGTGGTCTTTGACTGCACGAATCTGCGCTCTGGGGCCGTTTTGCGTGCTAGGTGTAAAATTGCTAAGGCGACCAGGAAAATAGGCCTGAGAGCGCGGATTGGTGCCACGTATGGCCGGTCTGTTCGCTTTGGGGCAGAGCCTTTTCCATGCCTTTTGGTCAAGATCAGAAGACCTTGGCGCCGGATATTTTTGGTTGCGTTCATGTCGGTCAGCCCCCTCCCGGGCTTGGCGAGGACGGTTCGTGAGCACGGGAAACGGCAAGACAGTCCGGCACCAGACACATCTACAGGGTGCATGCACTCAAGAACAACGGCGTCAGATCCGACTACACCAACCCCGCCCGAATAACGGTGCCGTGAGAACAGCTAATACGACAAACCGAACCACGTGGAAACTCGCCACCGTACTTTCGAACGGTACGGTGGCCAATTCATCACCCGGTAGGAAACCGCTATCCGATCGTGCTGAGAAATCGCGATAGAGGATACAAATACGACCTGTGACAGCGATTTAAGCCCTTGGACGACTCACAAAGTCATCCAAGGCTCAAAACCAGTCTGAGAGCGCGTATTTACCATTCCCTTGGCAGCAAGCAGCACCAGTCGGAACCGCGCCCCGACCCAGGATGTAGGTGGTGTCCAGCGCCACCCGCATCCCACGCTTTTTCAGGTAGCCCGACTGCCGAGCCAGGCGTAGGCTGCCCTCGAATACCTCCCGCACCTTGTCGTGCAGTATCAGCTGCGCCCGGAACATCTGCAGCGTACTCTTGGCAAAGGGTCTATCCTCAATCTCAATCCCCAACGCCACCTTCCACCGGATGTCGAAGTCAGCCCTCGCCTTGGCCTCGGCGTCGCTCACCTTGTCGTAGGTCTGCAACAGCAGCGCCGTGGCCAGCAGGCTGGGCGGCACGCTGTCCCGGCTATTGTCCGGATGCGTTACTGGGTTGGGCTGTACCGGGTTACCGACAAAAAGCCGCCCGCCCCGTTGGTCGGTGGCGGCCGGCGGTGCCCCACAAGCCAAGCTCAGCGCTCGCAGGCAGCTCCCCTTGCACCAACCTACCAGACAAAAGGCATCGTAAAATAGAAATACCAAACGCCACCGTCTCCACGTCACTTCTGGTACCATTGTGTCTCTAAACCAAACTCCAAACGCTTTACAACGCTAAGCAAGGCTGTTTCACCATGACCGCTTTCCAAAACGCGAACGCAGGGGCAGGTCATGTCCCCAGAGATCTCCACGTCTTCGCAAACGATGCACACGCCAGGGCAGGCAATCCGCCCTCAAACATATCAGGGTTGAAGGCTCAACGGCTTTTAGCCGTTCAACCCGAAGATCGACTTCTCTCATTGATGCGGCCAAGAGGCTCGTTCACCGAGGACGAAATCCGTGAAGCAGAAACCATCGTGGCCAATTTCATCAGTCCTACCGCAAACCGGGAGATCCTCGAACTAGCCGGGCAATTCGTAGACCAAGGCCTCGACCCGGCCGACATACCCGACGCGTGGATCACCGAAGAGCGCAACAGTGAGCTCTGGAAGGCTCTCGAAGCCAGCCAGATATTCGACAAAAAGATGATATTCGCCTACGCATGCATCGAACTCTTCCAAGTGGCCTTGGCCAATTACAGCATCCAGCAAAGACGTCGCCGTACCAAGCGGGACTTCACCAACCATCCACCCACCGCTGAGGAACTCGAGTCCGAAGCCGAATTTGCCTCTACGTTGACACACGAGTAGAGAGACGCCGGAGGCGCCGCGAGGACACGTCTTCTACTACAACTTCGGCCCCGTAAGCGGGGCCGAACTGGCGGACAACCGCGCAGCCCTAATAATCAGCAACGACGACACCAACTCCGGGCGCCGAAACTACATCGCCCTGCCCACCTCCCAATCCGAACCACCAGTAGGCCAACGCAGTAACCACGTGCACATCGCAGATTCGGACGATTGGGCTTCCATACAAAAGATCACGACCGTCGATCTCAAGTCCTTAGGCGATTACATAGGCGAAGCCAATCAGGACGAGCTTCGCCTGGTAGTCACCGCTATCCAGAAACGCCTGGGGACGTCCCCCAAGGATGGTACCATTGAAACGGCCGAAGGGCTTCAATGCATCCGCCCAGGCACCGTGTTTCAAACCAACCTTACCAACCACCATGGCACAGAGATACCCTCTACCTTAGCCATAATCGATTACAACGACGGAAACAAAGTGGCCCTCACGGTACGATTGCACTTCCCGCCCAAGGCGCCAAACTCGCGAATTTCGGTCCCAGTGACAATCCAATCAACCGGACAGCCGGGATCGGCGATGGTCAACCAGATAAGACCAATCCATCTCCCCGAATACGACCTCTCCGAGTTTGAAGATATCTACCCTAATGACGTCGTAAACATCGTAGACCGGTTGCTCACTGTAATCGACGAATAGACTACATGAGCCCACCGCTCGACAGCCGAAAACCCGTCCAAGTCCAAGCCGACAGGAAAACGCCTGTCTTTTCTCGTTTCCGCCCACAAACGGCACCGAGAAACCATAGGACATACGACCATTCGCTAACGCCCTAGTTCAAGGCCAACTACAAGAGACGGGACCACCGACCCTCGCACTTCAACCGCCCCCAGTGGCGCATAAACCATCCATTCTCCAGCCGCCGCGAAGTTACCATCAGGCCACCGTTGGCCGGGTCATCCCACGGTCTAATCACCACCATGTAGTGCCAATTTGTTGTACAACTTCGACCACCGTCTGCCCGCTGTACACCAGCAACGCGCCATACACGCCCGGCCGCAAAAGCGGTCAATTGACCTACAAAAGGTGTCATGGCCCAATGACCGTGTGCGGAGCGGAAGGAAAAACACCCTCGCGCCATCAGGAGGGTGGCGGACATAGTTGCACCCTTCTCGATCACTCACCCATGGCGTCCCTCAACTCGCCATCGTCCCCTCCAACTCTTACTGGTCGTATTCTCCTTCGTTTCGACTGATGCTCTCACAGCGTCGCTGCTGTGCGATGAGGGTGGGGGTCGGGTAAGTGGGTGTTGCGTGGTTGCTGGTAGCCGTGGTGGGCTGCTGGTCGTCGTTTACGCTGGGCTTCCGGCAAAGAAACCGGGCGGCTCACACGAGCCGCCCGGTACTTCTCATCATCTGGTGGCTGTTCCGCGCGTGATGTACGTTCGGATGCTACTCGATCGCCCCGGCTGTTGCTGTCATTGTTACTGCGTAGTGGCTTCTGCTTTTGCCCGCTCCAAGTTCAGCGCTAGCAGCCGCTCCAGAATCTCGGTGTCGGGCAGGTCCGCCGCCCACCCGTAGGCGTCAGCCACCGTCGTGTCCAGCCGGGCGTGGGCGTTGTCTAGCCATGTCGGCCGCTGGTTGTACAGGTTCGTCAGTGTCCGCTTCCTTAGCTCCGCCGCACTGATTCCCGGCGGATTCAGCCAGCCCTGCCGCAGCGAGTTCAACTCCGCTGCTGCAGCGCCGATGGCCTCCCGCTGCTCCTCCGTCGGACGCGGAAACGGGAACGTCTCAAAACACGTGGTAGGCGTGTATCTCATCCCGCTCTGCGCTTCACGCAGTTGGGAGCCCGTGGCCGCAGCCCACTCCAAATGTATTCGGCTTTGAAGCACTCCAAAGAAGTAATCGTCGTCCCGAGCGAATACGATGATGGTCGCGTCAGGCAGCACTTCGCGATTAATCCAGGCAAACATTCGATGTCGGGACACCATGCTCGTGCCTATATACCGCTTTAAACCACCTAACGCATCCCGCATTTCTATCCGAGGCCGGCCGTGTAGCCACCAATAGTTTCTGAAACGCTGATCTCGATTGTTGTCGCGTCCGGGCTTCACTTGATCGCGAATGTATTCAAACGGCTTCTCATACAAAGCTGCATTATCTACAGCCATGTTAGTGCCAAAATCTATGATCCACATGTTACGCGGCCGTTGATTTATGTCTCGTCCTATCATCCAGCGTTTGACCACGTCACTGTTCGGTTTACCGTGAGGATTAGGGTTGCTTAGCATCTCGTCAGCGGATTCCCTGGTGATTTCGAACGGTCCCACCTTGATATCGCCCATAAAACTCAAGCCACTATTCTCTTCAAGAGTTTTAGCCTGCGATAGATTGGCACCAGCCCGTAGGTCAGCGTTAATAGCGGCAACCAAATGGCCGTCTAGTACGTGCTCGGCTTCGCTGCCGTTATCGAAACAGATAATCGATGTGTGTACCGTTGCACCCGCCAGTACCCAATCTTGATCTGCTATGGCTGCAAATATGTCCCCCGTTTCTTTTATCCGTGTCAGCACCCGCCGGTTGGACTGAAACCTTATCGCCTGTGTCGCCAACAGGCCGGCCCTCTTGGCCGCGCCGGTTTCTATCTGCCACCGTGCCTTCTCGAACCAGTAGCAGCAAAGGTCGCTGGAGTTCGGTATGCGGTTGCCGTACACGCCATACACTGCTTCCACGTATTCGTCGCCCAGCGAATCCCGGAAAGGGAAGTGTCCCAAAAATGGAGGGTTCCCCACGATGAACTCCGCCGCCGGCCACTCCGGTTCCGCCGGATTGTCTGGATCGGTCAGGTCCAGTATCGCGTCGGTCTGCCGTATCGTGTCCAGCGGGATCAGTAGCGGTAGCTGTGTGTAACGGAAGCCGTTGGCGTGGTGCCACTGGATATAGCCTATCCACAGCGCCGTCCGTGCCAGTTCCGCCGCGTAGTGGTTGATCTCCAGTCCCAGCATCTGGTCCGGTTGCACCGACGGCGTCAGTCCGTGCCAGCCGTGGACCGCTGCGAAGTCGATCACCTCTCGCTCCAGGTCCAGCAACGATCGCAGCGCGATGTACAGGAAGTTGCCGCTGCCGCACGCCGGGTCCAGCACTTTCACCGACGCCAGCCGTTGCCGGAACGCGTCCAGCTGCTCCCACACCGTAGTCCTCAGTGCTGTTGCCAGCGCGGTCAGGGGTTCAAAACCCGTCCTTTGTGTCGTCGCCAGCACAGCATTGGACTCCTGTTCCGAGTCTAGCAGCTTGTCAATCGCGGCCCGGGTCTCCTGCCACTCCCGGCGCAGCGGCGTCATCACTACCGGTTCCACCACCAGCTCGATGTCGTCGGCGCCGGTGTAATGGGCCCCCGTCTGCGCCCGTTTAGATGCGTCCAGCGCGCGCTCGAAGAGTGTCCCGAAGATCGACGGCTCGATGTCTCGCCAGTTTCGTTCGCACGCTTCCCCCAGCCGTTGCAGTGCCACCGTGCTCAGTTCGACCGTGTCAACCACGTTGAACAGGTCGCCGTTGAAGTGGGCGATCTCATCGACTCCTGAGAACCCGCCGTTGGCCATCTGCGCGAACAGGCTGCGGATTGCCCGATCAAACGTCGCCGGATCCCGGTAGTGCTGTGCCACGATGCGCGTGAACAGCCCGTCCGGCAGCAGCCCTGCGTCCTCCGAGTACAGGCAGAACACCAGCTGGTTCAGGTAGTGAGCTAGGCGCTCTGTATCCTCATTGCGCGCCTCCATGTCCACCACGATTGATTGGAACAGTGATGCCGTCTCACGCGTGACCGCGTCCACTGACCGCAGCCGCTCCCGGTACCGTTGCGGCGCGAAGAACGCGTCCCGTACCAAGCCCAGCCGGTCCGGTTGCTCAAGCTCGGCGATTCCGACGTCGTATCTGGCGGTCTCCATACCTGGGAAGTTGGTCTGTATTCGTATCGTCTCGAACGACGACACGATCAGCAGCGGTGGCGTCTTCAGGTGCACCTGGTAGCGGAGCAGCTGGTCGAATGCACTGTCCAGTTGCGCGTCCTGTCCCTTGAACTCCCAGCCGAAGTGCTCCTCGAAGTATGCGTCCGCGAATCCACCCGGCACCCACTTCTCAAAAGTGAACGCCTCCGGATCGCTATACGCTGCCGGCGTGGCGTGACCCACCAGGCCGCAAAGGTCGTTGAAGAACGACTGCGCTCCCTGCCGTTCGCCGAACCCAGCGTCATGCCAGCGGCCGGCAAACTCCTGCGGGGTCATTGTCGGTAATTGCGGTGTCATCCCGTCTGCGGGCTCCAACATATCATTGGGTACGACTCGTCGAAAACGACACGCGTCATTCGTTAGGGTGACCCACCTGTGCGGTCATCGGCGTTGCCTCGAGCTACGGCTTGGTTCTGTCATTTGCAACCGGTCCCTGGATTACTTGTCCGCCTTGGTTGAAAATGGCCGGAGCCCCTCTGTGGGGAAGGGCCCCGGCCGCAGCTAGGCTGACAGTTGAGTATCTGCCACTCATCCAGTGGCGAGGGTCTGTGCGTCGTCGATATACGCGGTGGTTTCGTTGATGCGGCGCTCGGTCTGGTCGTTGCAATAGCCGGAATAGAAGCACATACCGTGCAGGTTGTGGATTCGGCTGTAGTAGCGACCCTGGAGCGTTTGAATTTCCCGGACGAGACGGCATAGGTTGTCGAGGTGATCTGTGGTGGCCGCCGTGGTGGGCGGTTCCTCACCGGTCTGGGCCAGGATGAGGGCGTCGGTGGCGCGCTTGGTGGCGCACCAGGCCTTCTCCGCCGCATCGCGAATATCGCCGTTCTGAAGGCGCTCGATGGCCTGCGCATGGACGTTGCGAGCGTCGGTGAAGAGTTCGTCAACGCGGTCTTGGATTGCGGCGGTGGTCACTTATTGGCTCCCGTAGCTTGGTGGGCCTATCTTACCAGCGCGGGGTGAGTTGTGGAACAGAATCGGTTGTTCGGTCGGACCTGTTCAGAGTTGCCTCTGCTCGTTCGAGGAGGGTGGGTGGCCTTCGTCTGGAGACTCCATGAATGTAAGCACGCTCTAATCCTGGTCACTACTCGGCGGCTACGACGCGTTGGGCTCGGTGTGCCTGCCGGTGTTCTTCGGCGCACTTCGAGCAACGGGTCTTGCCCTTGATGGCTCTGGCCGGGCAGTCTTTACATAGGCCGAGTTCCTTGCGGCGTTGCCGGTCCTCGGTGGCTAGGACGCGCCTGAGTTCCCGCTTCTGCTCCTCAGTGAGGCGAGGCTTTGCAGGCTTGGTGGCTGATTTGTGGTTGGCGGTGCCCGCTCGGGTTTTGCGTCCAGGTTTGGTGTGCTTTGGCTTCTTGGGACGGGTGTTGCCGGAGTTGGCCGGCTTGGGGAGGATGAAGGTGAACTGGAACGTACTACCTATTGCACGGGTGCGCGGGGTGTCTGATCCCACCACTGGCATCCGCGTTTAACGGTAGCCACACACTCGCCGTTAAGCGACGGAAGGATTAGCTATTGAATTGTCCATCTTCCGGTGCTCCTACTCTTGGCGTGCTTTGCTCTATTTGGCTGGAGTTCGGTTCCCGGTGGTGGTTCTGCTGACGTGGTCTGGGTCGGTCCATCTGATGGTCACGCTGTTATGGTTGCCGTCGGTGGGTCGTTCTTGTCCCGTGCGGTAACGTGGCTCGTTTGGGGACTGCTCCAGGCGCGGTTGTTCTTTCTGCCGCTCGTGTACCGGGTTCGTGCCTTGACCTTGAAGGTCTGCCCTTTGGCGAGCTTGGTAAGGGTGATTGATGTCTGATCTCCGCTGGGGTACTCGTTTAGCCCTGCAGTCTGATGATTCATTCTGAGAGGTCATCTATGATTCTGCGCTCGCAGGCGTTGCGGAGTTGGGGCCAGTGTCGGGAGAGTTCGTTGCAGATTCTGGTGATTAGTACGGCGGTGGCTTGGCTTTTGCCAGTCCTGCCGTAGGCTTGTGCGGCGGCGGCTTGGAAGTCCGAGCAGTGGTTGATGACGAAGTCTATGCACTGTTGGTCTGCGTCATAGTGGTCTGAGTTGATGCGGGATGCGGCGCGGAGTTCGTCAAACGATTGGGTGGGGCAGACCCAGTGGATCGGGGTTTCGGCGGCCCATCTGATGGTGTCGTTGCGGCGGTGTTGTGACGCTTTGGTGGCGGTGCGTCGGCGGTTAGCGGATTTATTGAGGTGTTGGATGAACGTAGGGTGCTGCTCGGCGGCTTCGACGCGCTGTCGTTGGTACAGTCGCATTCTGGCGGTGCTGCGGTATACCGGGTTGGGTGTGGTTCGGTCTGGCGCTCCGAGCAGGTCGTTGATCAGTTTGTCCGTCCAGCCGCGTCTTTTGAGTTGGGCGGCGTTGCCGTACAGATGAGTATCGCCGGCGTTGGCTGGCACCGGCGGCCAAGCGTCGGTTGGAGTTTTGGGCGGTGTTAGCGCGGTTCGTTCTCTCAATTCGTCTGGGTCGAGGGGCGGTATCGAAAGTAGTTCTGTGGTCTGGTGGGTTGGCTCTCCGTGTGCACTGGATGCGGCGGGTTGTTGCTGGGGTAGGCCGGCGTGGTGGAGCCATTCTTCCCACGTCATGTGCGGGACGGCGGATTGCTTTGAGTTGGCAAGGATATGTTGCGCGGCTTCGAGTATCGCGGTGAGCAGATGTGGGGCTTCGGCGGCAAGGCTCCGGTGCCGCACCTCGCGGATGAGTTGATGCGCGAGGAAGGGTGTTTGTTCGAGTCCGTCATGGATATGCTGGGTGCAGTGGATGTAGAAGGAGCGTATGACGGGTTGGAATGTACGTAGGGGCGGCTGGTCTGGGAGCTTGGCGAGCTGCTTGGCTGCGATGTTGATGGCGTCGATTGGGGGCGGCTGGGAGAGGTCGGCGAGGGTTGCCCAGGCGATGGCCGCAGCTTGGGGTGGGTTTTTCCGCATGGTGTATGCGATGAGGTCGGGGTTGAATTGGCTGACGATGTCCCATTCGTGTGGCGAGAGGCCGGAGAGGTGGCATGCTCTGAGCAGAAGGATCTCTTGGTCGTCGGGTAGGTGGACGTCTGGCTGGCGACGGATGACGGCGCCGTACCAGATGGCGATGGCTGGTTGGTGGTCTGCGAGGTGTTGTAGTGCTTGCTGAGCTTGGGCGACTGCGCGGTAATATCGTACTTGGACATGCTCGGACGAGTTCCGTGGTGAGTGTTGCGCTTGGATGGCCATACGGTGTACGAGTTCCACTGTCGCTGGGTCCGTCGCTGGGCTGCCTTCGAAGAGGTGCGGGAAGGCGTTGATGATGCGGTGGGTGGCGCGTTTGCACGCGTCATGGGAAAAGCTGAGGATGCTGGGGTGTTGGAGTCCCATCGGGTACTGTCCCTCGATGGAAGTCAGTTCGGCGTGATGCTCTGGGATCCAGTCGGTTAGCCATCGCTGGATGTGTCGCTTGTAAATTTGGTTAAGGATCTGTTCGTCGCTTTTCCGGCGTCTGGCGCGGTACTGGGCGAAGGTTATGCCGCTCTTGGACTCGACGGCTTTCATTGAGTCCGGTTGGGGGATGTTGTTGACCTGTTGCCACTCTTGGATGACCTCGGAGGCTGGGATGGTTTCGAGGTGCTCCTGCGCCGGTGGGTCGATAAGGCTCTTGATGTGTCGGTGCGCGGCTCTGCGGGCTTTCTTCGCGGAGGGGTCCCGTCGTTGCTTTGTGGTCTTCATGCTTTTTAAGCCTGCGGAAATTGCGAAGGGTTCGGCGGACTCGACGTGCTCGGAGCATTTTATATCAGCGGATTTTGATTGGATATCCCTGCGTGCCCGGGGCGAAATTACGTCTTGGGTTTGAGGGTACCGGATCTGGAATACCGGCGATGTTCTCTGTGCTGGCAATGTCCTGCTCTTTCTTCTCTTCGCTCCAGAGCCGCTTCTGGTGGATGTCGGGCTGTCGACTCGATGTGGAACTACAACGTGTACGGTTCGTAACCGGTGTAAACGATCTCTCAGGCCGGTTTCTTGTCTCGGATGACTTCTGAGTCGTCCATGTGGCAAAACCGCCGTCACAGCGCGTGTTTGTGTCCTCTATCGCGATTTCTCAGCACGATCGGATAGTGAATTTTGGGCGTTGGTGCGGCCGGTTGCTGTTGGCGTGCTTTTGTACGCCGGCTGATGGTGAGTTCCTCTTGTCGACGGGGATGGTGTCAATGGTCTGGGGAACGCTTCGACACTTTGGGATATCCCCGGTTTTACGGGGTTTGCTTGGCCGATGATTGGTCTATTTGGAATGGTGCGGGAATGCCATGGGTATCGGGTTGGCTCGGTGGTTTAATCACCACTCCGTGTAAACGGCGGGGGATGCGGAGTACGGATTTTCGCTAAGTAGTGTCCGGCGCCAGCCAGATGTTGTGATGGGTTCCGCGGGATTCGCTCGCCTGTTGGCGTTCCCACTGCTCAGGTGACAGGATGCTGATCTGCGGACGCGCGGACGGTGCCAGTTCGGACGCAACGCCGGCGATTTCCGCAAGCCGGGGTTCCAGGCGGGGTCTGTCGCCGTCGTCCACCACGACGGTGATTTTCATGGGATCGTCCTGCGCAAACCCGGCGGCTCATGGGCCAGTTACCGCAACTCTTGCCGGCAGCGGCGGCGTTAGGTCGTTCTAATCCTGCACGTAGAGCATGAGCCACATTAGTACGGATCCGTGCAGGACCGGGCTTCTTGAACGGTTCGTCTCTTGGCGCTGGCAGCCCGATGCCGTGATGTGGCGTTTAGGTCAGGTTCCCCTCGAGAATTGCCTCGTCATCGCCAGCATCCTGGCTCTCTGTTCGTTTTATGAACCAGCCCAGCGGTTGTTGGTAGACCGCCGCCAATTTGAGGATGGTGTCGGCCTTTGGGGTAACGACGCCCCTTTCATATTGGCCGATGGCAGCGTAAGAGACTCCAACCTTTGCCGCAGCTTGTGTTAGCGTAAGGCCGCTTCTCCGACGTGCATCGCGCAGTCTGGTCGGGTCTAGGTCTGCCCGTCGGTAGCTTTCCGGCGGGAGGTCGTCCGAAATGAAGTCGTGCCTTTTGGATACATCCTCAATTGGGACTCCGTACAGGATGGCCAGAGTCCGCTTATGGAGCGCCCCTGGCTCGTTCAGGCCATTCTCCCATCGGCTGACCGATTGCTTGGTCACTTCAAGCTTTTGGGCCACCTGCGTTTGTGACAGTCCCGCCTCCTGCCGTAGTCTTCGTAATTTGGCGCCATGTTCTTCGCTGAGTGCAGATTGTTCATTCCTTGTTGTTGCTCGAATGATGCTCGTCATCTGTCGGTTCCTTTCGCGTCGAGATTGAACTGCCGCGTTGTTCTGCTGTTGTGCAGCCATGCGGCAAGCCGCCGGTTGTCTTCGGTAGTGCCGGGCTGTCCATAATTCGGCAGAGCCTGCTTGTTCGCAGCCCTTGTGGTGTGAGCCTGCCCCGGAGGCGACCGTTTCAATTCTCACGGTCTGGCGTTCCCCGCCGGTTCTGGGTCTGACCGGGCGAACGTATGCAGCAAATCCGGCTTGGCTCTGGAGTTGGTCGCGGCTGCGCTAGGCCTTGGCGCGTCCTCTCGCTGTTCAGGCAGGAAGTCGTGCCGTTGCGGTCAGCTCTTACGCGACCATCGAGGTACTCCTGCACGTCTCTCCGCATCTCTTTTCTTCACGGCCACTACACGGGTAGGCAAAGAGAAAGGCCCGGTGGAGAAATTTTCTCCAACCGGGCCTTTCTCTTCTTCTTGAAGAAAATATTGACACCCGCCCCGTCTCGGGATTATGATGTTACAAAGAGGGAGAGCGAAGAGCCAGTTGTGCTATGTGGAAGACAGCGCTCTCTTGGGAGAACAGACGACCGCTTCGCAGCCGCGCTGTTCCTGATGCGCTTGAGCCCCGTGGTCGGGTGTGCCCCGATCCGACTGCTCGGTGCCGTGGGCTCGGCGACTACGTGATACCTCATGACAGGGTCTAGCCGGCGCTGGCGCTGTCATTGGAACTTGGAGGTTTGTATGCAGCGGGATTTGCGGGATTGGATTGAAGCCGAGTTAGAAGCTTTGCATGAGGATCAGGTGATCACGTCTAGAGTGAGGCGGTTTTTGGACCGGCTTCAGGAAACGAATGATCAGAAGATAAATGCGTATGAGACGTTATTGCGATTAAGCAACGACCCAACGGCTGATTCGTCGTACTTGGAGGAGATGCTCGAAAAGTTGGGGATTACTGTTGACGAACCTGATGGCAACGGAGATCAGGAGCAGACTGATGGGGAGGCGTCGGAGTCCCGGCCAGCGGGTGACGACTCCCTGGGGGCTACGGTCGTATCCGAGGAATTCATCCCCTACGTCAATTGCGAGACTATTCCTGAGGTGGTTGAGACGTTAGCCGACCTGCAAAACGGTGCGGTGTCCGTAGCGCGTGCAGCCGCTATTGTGATGGCTGTGGGGCTTGCCAAGTCAACGTGGCAAAACCCCAAAAATCGCTCTTGGACCATCGTCTACAACATGCTGAAGGAGTCGGAACGTTACCAATACTGTGGCCGAGGTACAGCGCGGTTCCGGCGCGTTCGGCCTGCCGACACATTAGGAGAGGCCTAGTTGTGCTGACGCAGTCGTGGTATTGGACCGAATCCGTCGGAAGGCCATTCGTTTACCGGATTCTTCCATCGTTCCGAATGCCTCAGTGCCACCGTACATCTCCAAGGCTTGGGCGGTCCTTCTCCAAAGTGATCTTTCGTCCGTCGCAAGAGGCGTCTTGTACGCTCTCCGCAGATTGCAAAGATGTCCAAATATCCGTACAATAACCGAACATGTGTTCGGGAGGTTTTTGAAGAGAGGAACCATGGACTTTCTGAAGGTACGCGGTTCCTGCAGGGCCCGGTAAGGTCGCCAGCGGCGTGCGTCGCGCTCCTGCCGGCGATGGCAGGACACGATTTGGGTAGCGAGGAGGACTGATATGTCCGAGAGGAAAGAGGAAGCAGGCTCCAACGTTGTGGATAGGATCTTTCGGCTTGCTGTCGAAGGCTGGAGTTCATCTCAGATTGCCGAGATGTTGAACGAGGACGCAATCCGGTCGGACCGGGGGCGGGTTTGGTGTACCGACCAGTTGAACCGCTTGTTTGGCTTTCGGCGCGATGAGGATTGAAATGTCGAAAGAGAAGGAAACGGTAGCGGTCTGCGTCAGGGTGAGTACGTGGGGCCGGAGAGAGTGCGCGGCTCTGGAGACGCAGGCAGTGGAAGGAGGTTTACGTCATGTCGGAAACAGGAACGGGCAGCAGGGGTCCCGGCAGAAAAATGGAGTGGGGAGGGACTGGACCCTAGTCCGCCGCACCGGGATCAACCGAGCATGAACTCCTCGACGCGGTCGTAGTTTTTGCCGTTGGCCAGACACAGTTCGCGCCTGGCGGGCGGCTCCTGATCGCCAAATTGGGTAGCCGCGTGCTCGACCGAGGACCGCCGTGGGGTGCTGACATATCTGCCCCAGTTGCACCTGTTTGAATGGAGGTTCATCGTGACTGCCAAACAAAAACAGCGACCGGGCCCTGATGGGCCCGGCCCCCTCTCGGAGCCGCTCCAGAGCCTAGTAACTCAAGCGTCTCCCCGCCCTGACCAGACTGAGTCTGGCAATAGGCGTGTCAATGTTACACCACTGAATCTGAATGCGCTAGATTTTCGCACGTTCGGTGGCGTTCTGAAATGCCCCGAACAGCGCGTTTATGGTACGCAGCCGTCGCACGGAGCTACAACAGCAGTTATGGCCGACCCGGAAACGTCGGACGCCAATGCGGGGTTGATTGGGACATTGTCCTGGGTTGGCGACAGCGATATGCGGATCGAGGTTGACTTGGTGCGCGCTGAGTACCCAGGCCCCAGGCGTGAATTGGTGCGGCTGATGCTGGTCGAGGCGCTGAGCGCGTCTGCCCCTTTTGACGTTGCCGACTTCGATGTCGGTGCTGCTGCTGGTACTGGCGTCCGAGTACCGGTCGTAAGGCCTCAGCCTCCGCTTGCTGGTGCCGCGGCTCTGCCCTTGCCTTGCCCAGAGGCCAAAGAGGTCTCGGCTCTGGCCTCCGCCTGAAGCTCGGTGGGGCGTTTTGGTTCTGGACGGGCGTCCCCCTACTTACGTTTCGATTCACGTTCAATCACATTTACGGAGGAAATTATGCAATCTGACGAATCTCGGGACGCCGCCAAGGTGCCCCACAAGTCCAAAACGGAACGCCATGCTGCGTTCTCTGTCCGCGTGCGAGTCATCCAACCGGAGAAGTCACTTCCTACTCTGAAGGAGCAGATTGAGGGCTGCGTGAAGCGGGCCGTAGAGGGCGGTTTACTCGTCGGTCCCGACCACATCCACCAGGAACAGGGGACTGGCGCCGATCTCGACCGTACTCGCCTGGGCCAGCTCCTTCAGGCCGCGCAGGCCGGCGAGGTCGGCGTGGTCTACGTCTACGTGGTAGACCGCCTGCCGAATTGCGGTTCAGCCTAAGGGAATGGACGTGCTGGGCGAACGGGGTAGAGGTGCTGGGGTAGGGCGGGTAATTCCGCTGTTGTAAAGGTCGCCGGCGACGCACCACGTACGTCGCCGGCGACGGCAGGAACCGAGTTTGACAACAAGGAGGACTGATATGTCGGGAAAGAAAAAGCAGGTTGCCATTTACACGCGCGTGAATTCGTCGGACCAGGAAGTGGCCACTCAGGCAGAGGCATGCACCAGGCTTGCGGTGTCTCTGGGGTTCCAGGTTGACGCGGAATGTGTTCACCGGGAAATCGGGTCGGGAGGGACCCTGGAGCGTGCGCAGTTGGCAAATCTCCGTCGCATGGCGTCTGCCGGTAAGCTGGACGCTCTGATCGTTTGCAGCGTTGAGCGGTTGTCGCGTAAACCCGTGGACTTGCTGGCGCTGCTGCGGGAGTTCGGCGAGCACGGCGTCGAGGTGCATTTTGTGCAGGGCTCGGCGGATTCCACGTCCGTACGCAATCTGCTGGAGGTCCTGCTTGAGAATCCGGAACTCCGGGAGTTGAGAGGCATGCGTATTGCGGCTCTTGGCGGGCAGAACCAACCCTATGGTTACGATTTCGACCCGGTGGCAAAAAAACGCTTGGTGAACGAAGCGGAAGCCAGGGTCGTGGAGAGGATTTTTCGGCTGTGCGCCGCAGGCTGGAGCGTGTATCGGATCGCCACGACGTTGAACGCGGCAGGTGTTCGGTCAAAGACGGGTGGTCTTTGGAGAGTAAGTGCGCTCCGCAGGATCTTGTCTAACACGTCCTACATGGGGGTGGATTACTACGGGAACACCTAGACAGTTCGTAGGGGCCGCGACAAGGGCAAGCGGGTTGCCACACCGAGAGAGGAGTTGATTGAAATGAATGGGTACACACCGGCGATTATCTCAGAGGCTTTGTTCCAGAAGGTGCAGGCACGGTTGGCAGCGGAGCCGCGTTTTCGGGGAGATAAGGCACGCCCGCACTTCTTGACAGGTTTTGTCAAATGTCAGGTGTGCCGAACCTCGATGACCGTACATGAACGCACCGGGAAGTGTTTGTACTACCGGTGCAGCGGGGCTCCCCGGGCGGAAGTATGTGGAAGTGCTGATCAAGAAGACTGCCGGGTTAGGGCCATCAACGTGGCTCGGTTGGAGAACTGGGTTTGGTCTCACGCGACGGCGACGGTTCGGGGCCAGAATGGAGTAATCGTGGATCTGGAGAGAGACCTCCTGTACGCGGCTTGGAGATTGAGCAGGAATTCGGACGGCTCCTCGGCGAGATCCGAAAATTGAAGCAAGAGGTGGTGTGCTTAGAGATGGAAGACATGAAAAGGTTGCCGGCTTTGCTGGCGGGCCTGTGGGCACGTTTCGTGGTGCTGGAGGAGCAGCGCGCGATGGTAGAAACCTCGGTCACTGCATGTGAGCGCGTCCGCGAGTACTGCTTGGGGGTGTCGGAACAGCTGGCAGAAATGGATGACGCCTGCAAGAGGGACCTGATGGCGCGTTTGCGGATGAAAGTTCTGGTGGTCGGAGCGGAGGTAGAGATCACGGCAGAGATTGACCTGGATTTTTGGTAGCTGGCCATTGCTGCCTGATTGGGTGGCGACGGGTCGGCTGGTTTGTGTTTCACGAGATGTCCACAGATGGGCAAGGAGAGGAATGTCATGAAAAAAGAGTTGACGGGCCCGGCGGGGTCCAGCAGAAAAAAAGCGCCGCGGGAGATTGGACCCTCGTCCGCGGCACCACGACCAGTCGAGCGGGAACCCGAGGAGGTCGTGGTCAATCATACGACCCTCGGAGAGGGTTTTCAATCGGCAGCGGGACCTCGCGGCATCTGGCCCGAGGAGAGGTCGCTGGACCTGGACGGTGCGCACATTGAGGGCTGGGTGGCCGGTGTTCCTGTCGTGGACGGCGTGGCGGACAGCGGGTGGCAGGAGTGCGAGGGCGGCCGGGTTCGGCTGGTGGTTCGGGTGACGGACAGTCCGGACCAGAAAGAATGGGTGCGTGCGATAGCGCACGGCGGTGCCTACGCCAAGGAGGTGCTCTGGTAGAGCGGGCGACTTCAGGAATTGATTTGGACGACAAGGAGGATAGGCATGCCGGAAAGGATAGAAGAAGCGGAATTCAGAGCCGTCAAAAGGATCTTTTGCCTTTTTGCCGAAGGCTGGAGCTTGGTTCGGATTGCCGAGTTGTTGAACGAGGAAGAAGCGTGGTCGAGCAGGGAACGAGTTTGGAGTGCTGAGCGGTTGAATGGTGTTTTCAGTAAGGAGGATTGACATGTCGAAGAACCGGACGAGGGTTGTGGCCTACGCACGCATTACGTCGGTCGCCCAGGCCGACGGGACGTCGCTGGACATGCAGGCGGCGGAGATGGTCAGGTTGGCGAACGATATGGGTTACGGGATTGACCCGGGAGAGGTGCTCAGGGAGATTGCGTCGGGTGCCAGCCTGGACCGGCCGCAGTTGTACAAGATTCGCCGCATGGCGGCTGCCGGGGAGTTTGATGCGCTGTTCGTCTACAGCATCGACCGTTTGTCTCGTGATCCGGTGGACCTGTTGGTGCTGGTAAGGGAGTTGGAGGCGCACAGCGTGGCGGTGCATTTCGTGCGCGGCCCGTCGGATTCCACGCCGGAGGATGAACTGTTGCGGTGTGTGGTCGGGCTTTCCGAGCAACAGTGGCTTGTCAATCTCCGGGAGCGCGTGATTCGTGGCAAGGATGCCGCAGCTCGCAGTGGTCGGATGCCCACAGGCCTCCGGGTTCAGCCCTACGGTTACGACCTGGACCCGGAGACCAAGAAGCGGGTGGTCAACGCGGTGGAGGCCGAAGTTGTGGTGAGGGTCTTTAGCCTTTACGCCGAAGGCTGGGACATATACCGGATAGTCAAGATGTTGAACGGGGAAGGGGTCAGGACGAAAATGGGCAAGGCGTGGAGCCGGGTGGGGCTTCATCGGATGTTGTCGAACTCTTCTTACATTGGAGTGGATTACTACGGCAAGACGAGGAGCGTTGGTGTACACCTTGGTGGAGGCAAGCAGGTTGCCACACCGAGAGAGGAGTGGATTGAGATCAGGGGGCACACCCCTGCGCTGATTTCGGAGACTTTGTTTCAAACCGTGCAGGGACGATTGGTGGAATCACGGTAGGGCCGTCGAGGTAGACGGAAATGTTGGTTCCTGATGGAAAGTGTTGCAAGGTGCGGGTTTGCGTAGGGTCGCAGAGCGGAACTCAAGGGGTCGGCAGTCATTGACGCCGGAGACGCAACAAGTGGCTAAACGCAAAGCCCAGGCTTTTCGGGGTGGAGTGTTTCGTGTGGGGCGGATATTTCCGCCTGTTGGAAAAGTCGCCGGTGGCGTACGTGTTGCGTCTGTCGGCGACGGTCAGAATTCAGTTTAACGGCAAGGAGGTTTGTTATGCCGGCAAAGAACAAGAAGGGCAAGGTCTACCCAAGGGTGAGTTCTTCAGTTCAGGAAGATGGGACGTCACTGGGCACGCAGAGAGCTGAATGTATCAAACTTGCGAATTCTCTGGGGTACGAGATTGGACTGGAGGACGTTCTCCCCGAGGTTGGGTCTGGCGCGGACTTGGATCGGGAGCAGTTGACCAAGCTGCGTCGTATGGCGGCCGCTGGTGAGTTTGACGCCCTGTTCGTTTACAGTACTGACCGTTTGTCGCGTGATCCGGTGGAATTGCTGGTGGTATTGCGAGAGTTCGCAGCGCGCGGTGTGGAGGTGTATTTCGTGCAAGAACCGTCGGACTCCACGCCCGAGGGTGAACTGGTGAAGTTCGTGCGCGGGTATGCGTGGAGCCAGGAGCGTTCCATGTTTCGGGAGCGGTCCATAAGGGGCAAGAACGCTGTGGCTCGCAGTGGTCGTGTTCCGACGGGTGCAAGGAACCAGCCGTATGGTTACGATCTAGATCCTGAGACTCGAGAGCGGCTGGTGAACGAGGGGGAAGCGCGTGTCTTGAAGAGGATCTTCCGACAATATAACGAAGGTTGGAGCATGTACCGGATTGCGAGGACGTTGAACGAGGAAGGGATCCCGTCGAAAACAGGAACGTCTTGGAGCGTGGTCACGATTCGAGGAGTCTTGACGAACGCGAGCTGCGTGGGGATAGATTATTACGGGAAGACCAGAAGCGTCGGTGGGGATCGCGGCAAGGGTAAGCAGGTTGCCGCCCCAAGAGAGGAGTGGATCGAAATAAAGGGGTACTCACCGCCGTTGATTTCGGAAGCATTGTTCCGGCAGGTCAACGAGCGGTTGGAAGAGGCTCAGGAGCGGCTTCTGGGCCGACCCGTCCGGCGGTACTTGCTGACCGGCTATGTGAGGTGTGGGAGGTGCGGGGGGTCTGTGGTCGGAGCTGGTCATGCGGGAAACTATTGGTACTACCGGTGCAGTGCGAGGGCGCGGGGGGCGGTTCGTGGGGAAAATGGCTGTGAGGGCAGTTACAGCATCAACGTGGAATGGTTGCACGACCAGGTGTGGTCGCACGTGGTGGCGATGGTTCAGGACCCGAGCGGGGTAATTGCGGACTTGGAGTCGAGCTACCGGACGGGTGGTGGCGCGATTGGGCAGGAAATTGAGCGACTGCAGGGCGAGGTACGCAGGTTGGAACAAGAGGAGGTGCGCTTGCTGGGGTTGTACCAACGGGGCACTATCCGTGTCGAGCTTCTGGAAGCTCAGACGCAGACGTTATCGGGTACGCTGGAGGTCCTACGGGGACGACTGTCTGCGCTGGCGGAGCAGCAAGAGAGGGAGGAAGTCGTGATGGCGGCGGGGGATCGCATTCGCGATTACTGCCTGAAGGTGGCTGTGGGTCTGGAAGAGCTGGATGACGATGGGAAGCGGGCGTTGTTGTCGCGCTTGGGAGTGAAGGTACTGGCCGTAAAGCGGGACGTGATGATCACGGCAGACATTGATCCTGGGTTTTTGATAAATGAAGGCACATGCTCATGCGTATGCCGTTGGGGTTGTTCATGGGAATGGGGCCGACTCCCCCGGATTCCGGATGGTTCATGTCGGCATCTTCAGGGTATCCGGCGTCAACGGCGGCCTGGAAAAAGGCTTGCTGGAATGGCAACCAGTCGGGTTTCTGGAAACGGCGCACTGGGATGGGGCCGTCCGTGCCGTGAAAGTCATCGCGAATGTCGGTATCCGTTTCCAACTTTCTGAAATAGGGCAACACGTTCACGTAAGCCCATTCATCGTTGCCCATGGCCGCCCAGGAGTCGTAATCTTCGGGAACGCCGCGCAGCAACACCTGGCCGTTGATCGCGCTGGTGCCGCCGACTACTTTGCCCCGGGGAACCGGCATGGGATCGGTTTGCTCGGGACGACCCCGGGCCTGGAATGACCAGTTGTGGGGTGCACCCGGTTGAGACGCGGTGGCGTTGTAACCGAATTTCAAATCTTCGGGGTAATGCTCAAAGTCGGTATAGTCGGGCCCTGCTTCCAGCAGCAACACCGAGCGGTTTGGGTCTTCTGACAAACGGGCGGCAACAACGCAGCCCGCCGAACCGGCGCCGATTACAATGACGTCGTATTTCATGATTCTTTCCTCAATTGCAAAGTTATCGCCGTTCCGGTTTGGTCGCCTCGCGCCGCAATGACGGGTGAATCGCTAGCGAACCGGGGGCCACATTATCCAACCGCGGCGGCCGGTGTTTCGCAACCGCAGGAGGTGCCCGCCGAGAGTGGTTACATACAGGCTGCTCTGGTCGGCGTCGCCATACGCACAGTTGGTTGGCATATCGACTCCCACCGGCATGGGATACGTTTCCAGGACGCGGCCTTGCGGAGTCCAGACGTAAATCATTGGCCCCGGGCCGCTGGCATAGTTGCCGGCACTCCCCACGATGTTGCCTTCCGAGTCGAGACACATGCCGTCGATGCCGCGCTGCGGGCCGCGATGGTCGTCGCCGAATTGATGCAGCACGATGTACTGGCCCAGCGTCCCGTCATCATTGATTGGGTAAGAACGCAGTTCTCGCACTCCACCAGGATCG
This sequence comes from Dehalococcoidia bacterium, assembly GCA_965262485.1. Taxonomy (GTDB): domain Bacteria; phylum Chloroflexota; class Dehalococcoidia; order Lucifugimonadales; family UBA3495; genus Bin87. Next base: position 407,541 of record OZ253540.1, read on the forward strand.
GCGTCGGTCTGGATGATGTACAGGCTACGCTCATCGGGTGATACGAGCAGGCCGTTGGTTCCGGTGGTGTTGAAGGTCATGCGCTGGCACGTATAGCTGCCATCGGGTTGGGGGTCGGCGCGCAGGATGTCACGGTTTGCGATCTCCTGTTGTTCGCTGGGGTCCGTGTTGCCAGCGTTCCAGGGGTTGCTGAACCAGATGCCCCCCTGCCGGTCGATGGCGAGGTCATTGGGTGTGTTTAGCCGCTGTCCGTCCAGGCGATCAACAATGGTGGTTGTGCCGCCGTCGGATTCGAAGCGAACGATGGAGCGTCCGCCCGAGCAGCAGCCGTAGAGGCGGCCTTCGGCGTCGAAGGCCAGGCCGTTGGTATGGTTGGTATCCTCGCGATAAACGCTGCAATCGCCGGATTCTGGGTCGTAGGCCATGATCCGGCTGGCTGGAATGTAGGTGAAAAGCATCCGGGCGCCATCCCAGGCCGGCCCTTCGGTCAAACGGCTGAATGGTCCCGCGACGTGCTCCCATTGCAGTGCCATGCTGTCCTCCAGTGTCGTGTCGTTACGGTTTGGGAATCGGAGATTTGATAACCGGTTAGAGTCGATACGCTTTCACAGCGGTTCCCTGAAACATGGCGGCTTTTTCCGGATCCGAAAATCCGGCAGTGACACGCTTGAACGCGTTCCAACCGTTGGTGTAAGCGTAGGAATTTTTATCCACAGGGAAGTTGCTTTCAAACATGCAGCGTTCGGCCCCGAACTGTTCGATGCAGAACATGATCCACGGAGCGATGGTTTCGGCCAGTTCAGTTGATGTCGGGGGGATGGGGCGCTGGTGCCAGTCGTAACCGCTGATAACGTTGCCGAAACCACCCAGTTTTACGACCACGTTTTCGTGTTCGGCCACGGCAGCGATCCCCTGCTGCCAGTCGGCAAAGACTTCATCGCGCTTGCCGGCGTAGGGGCCGACGCCCAAGGGCCGGCCAACGTGATTCAGTATGATCGTTGCGTCGGGAAACGCACCCGCCAGGTCGGCCAGCTCGGCCAATTGGGTGTGGTACACCAGGGCATCGAAGCTCAGGCCCAGATTCCGCAGACAGTTGAACCCCTCCCGGAGCCGCGCATCCATGAGCATTCCGGGCGTGTTGGGACTCCCCGGGGAGACCTGGGGGCTGGCATCCCAGCCGCAGGAGAAGCGGATGCCCCGGAACCGGTTGCTGCTGGCCGCAATCAGGGCTTCCAGCACCGGCTGCACGGCAGATCCCAGCATGAGATTGGCGTTGCCCACGATTCCGGCCGCAACCTCGGTGGGGCCGTATTGACCGCTGGCGCTCTGGGCGGCAATGCCCTGGACGAATTCGATCTCACCGACGGAACGCAGCTCGTCAGGCCCGTGAGCCCGGTACATGGAGTGGCACTCTATGAAAACGGTCTGGGCAATGTTGTGTCCACCGCTCACGTCCTCCGTAAGCTGGTCCAGCACGTAGCGGTCGCCGTCACGATCCCAGAAATGATGGTGTGGGTCGCAAATGGGCAGGCCGGGGTCGATAGCCTCTTCGACGGTTTGGGCGAGCCATACAGCGCGCTGAGTGGACATGTCCATGCCTCCAAATCAGAAATAGTTTCGGCGCAATAATGATGCGCCGCGCCGACGGGTTAGATTGGCAATGGGACCTCGATGAGTTCATCCGGCAGCTCGACGCCAAAGGCGTTGACGTTGAATGCGAGCATTGTGTAGCAGCCCATGAGGGTGGTTAATTCGGTTACTCCCGGAATGCCAAAATGGGAGACCGCGGCGTCGAAGGCAGCCTGGCTTACCTTTCTGGTCCGAAAGAATTCACGCCCGTAGTTAACCACGGCGATTTCGTCTGCGGACGGATTGGGCAGCTCCCGCCGTTCGCGGAGGGCATCGACGATTTGGTCACGCAAGCCAGCGCGGCGAGCCGGCGGCGCATGGGCGTTCCAGATGAACTGGCAGTCATTTTCGCGGGCCGTCAGCAACATGGCCAACTCTCTGATGCGCGGCTCCAGCGACGTGTCGGTCCGCAAGTAGAGCGCGAGACCGAGAGCGCGCTGCGCCACTTCGGGAGCGTTCAGCATTACGGAACCCGGTCCCGTGGTGGGCACTTCACCTCGATCGGCGACAAAGGCGTCGAACGCCGAGCGTTCATGTTCCGGGACGGACTGTCGGGTTACGTTGGGGGTTCTGGCCATGATTTCCTCCCTGGTTGTCTGGTTAGCATTCAAGCCGCCGGCCCAGTTTAGCCGGGGAGCGGACGGGAACTGTATTCTGCCAGTCTAACACCGTTCGGGTCCCGTGGTGGGTAAATCTCACACCCTCGGCAGGGTTATCGCATATGAAATTACAGCCACGTCACTCCGGCGAAAGCCGGAGTCCAGAGCTTGTAATCTGCTGGATTTTGGCAGAGAAGCTACCGGCATCGGTCACTGGATTCCCGCTTTCGCGGGAATGACGTGAGTTGCGCCCGGACTTTCGGCGGCAGGAAGCGTGGATTCCCGCCTGCGCGGGAATGACGTGAGTTGCGCCCGGACTTCCGGCGGCAGGAAGCGTGGATTCCCGCCTGCGCGGGAATGACGGGTTGGGCGAGGCTGCCAGTTTTGAGATAGTTTCTTAATGACGATGGCGTCATCCAATGGGCAAAATGGCTGGTATCATCGTTCGCAACACTGGGACTCCAAATCTGTAGCCGTGAGGTACACCATGAGCAGCGCAAAAATCAACGGAATCGACCTACACTACCAGAGCTACGGCGAAGGGGAGACTATCGTGTTCGCCCACGGCGCCGGCGGGAACCTGCTGAGCTGGTGGCAACAGATACCATTCTTCTCCCAGCGTTACCGCTGCATTACGTTTGACCAACGAGGATTTGGGCATTCTTATGACGCGCCGGGAGGGCCCGGCCCCAACGCGTTCGTTGATGATTTGCGGGGGTTACTGGATTATTTGGGGATCGAGACTGCCCACCTGGTGGCCCAATCGATGGGTGGGCGTTCAATGCTGGGTTTCGCGGTCGAGTATCCGCATCGGGTCCGGAGCCTGGTGATGGCAGACACCGTTGGAGGGATGGAGACGCCGGAAGTGCTGGAACAGCAGCGCATTTGGAGGGAGAGCCATACGCCGAGCGGCGAGATAGGACACCGGGCCGTTTCTCCTCTGTTTGTCCAGAGGGAACCCAATCTCGCCAACCTGTACCTGCAAATATCGCGCACCAACCCACCCCGGCAGGATCCGCCGGGAGGCCAGCCGGTCGGGCCGGGCGCAGGGGCAGTCGGCGGCCTGTCCATGCCGGCGCTCTTCTTCGTAGGGGAGGATGACGCTATTTCGCCTCCGGCCGTAATTGAAGCCGGGGCGCGGGCGATTCCGGGCGCCCGGTTGCTGCGGGTACCGGAGGCAGGTCACTCGGTGTACTTTGAAAAACCCGACATCTTCAATTTCGAGGTGTTGCGGTTCATCGAAAGCGCCGCGTCATTGCCAGCCCGGGCAGCGGCCAGCGCCGGAGTCGCGGATGACGACTGAGAACCGCACCGGGGTGCATCTGGACGAATTGGACGGCATCGCAACGCTATCCATCGAGGGCCTTTCTAAAGTCGTTGGGATTGGGGACATTATTTTACCGGGATAAACAGGATGGACGGGATTCTTCTGATTACTGGGGCCTGGATTCCGGCCCCGTATCAAGTACGGGGTGACGTTCTTTTGCGGGAGTCGTTGGGATTGAGGACATTATTTTACCGGGATGAACAGGATGGACGGGATTCTTCTTAAGGGGGGCCTGGATTCCCGCGAAAGCGGGAATGACGGGTTCGGAGTTGCGACGGCACCACAACTCTGAACTGTTACTGCCAGCCGGAATGACCGGCGGGACGGGACGGACACGGCATAAAATCATTAGATTGGGAGGAAACTATGACCGAAAGCACGGAACTATTCCATATCATGCGCACTACGCGGGCGATGCGAAGGCTCAAGCCCGACCCGGTGCCTGACGAATTGATCCGGCAGATTCTGGAGGCGGGCGTGTGCGCCGCCAACGGAGGCAACAATCAGCCGTGGCGGTTCCTGGTAGTTAAGGACAACAACATCAAGGAACAGGTCCAGCAGTGGTACAAAAAAGCGTTTGACGAAGTTGTGGGGCCGCGCTACCGCGGCAGCGATCCGCCACCGGGCTCCAGTCCCAGCCGCTACCGCCGCCAGCACGATGCGGTGGAATATCTGACTGATCACTACCACGAGGCGCCGGTGTGGATCGTGGCTTGCCAGGACCACGGCAACGGCACGCCCAACCGGGCGTCGGGAGCGTCCATTTATCCAGCGGTGCAGAACATGCTGCTGGCGGCGCGCGCGTTGGGGCTGGGCTCCACACTGACGTCGCGGCACCTGATCCACGAAAAGGAAGTGGAGGCAATTCTGGGGCTGCCGCCGGGCGTACACTCCTATGCGATCCTGCCCATTGGGTATCCCATGGGTAATTTCGGACCGGTACGGCGGGGCGCTCTTGGCGACTTTGTCTATCTGGACAAATGGGGCGATTCGTATCCGTCTCTTGATTAGAGGTAATGTTGGCTGCGTTGCAGGTGATGGGATGCAGGTGCGATGGCAATTCTCCGGGGTGCGGGTTGATTGAATGGTGATTATTGCGGGTCAGGTTGTCAGGGTTGTTGGGTTTTGCCAGAGCGTCCGGTCATTGTCAGCCCCACGGCCGGGGGATTACGCAAGATTTAGCCCCTGTTTCCGTGCTCTGCGAACGGCGGTGAGGCCGGGGTCGCAGCACGCAGCGTAGTGGCGTCCGCTGTGGCCGATGGGACTGCGCAGATGAAGCAATAGACTGCGGCAGTCCGGCATCAGGCCGGTTTGCGATTTTGATGCTGACGGGTGGCCGTGATTGACCGTTGGCTCTGGCAGCGAAGGTTTACCTGACAAAGACCATGATAGGAACAATTGTTCTGATTGTCAAGGGGTTGGTGACCGGAGGGGGGACGGGTTTTTACATCGATGGACAGGATGGACAGGATGGACAGGATTTTGAGGGGGGTCACCCTCACACCTGCCCTCTTCCATCGAGGGAGAGGGGAAGGAACTGCCGTTTTACCTGGATGGACAGGATGAGCCGGATGGACAGGATTTTTGGGTGTTATATGTAACGGGATTGCCGCGTCGTTGCGCTCCTCGCAATGACAGGTGGGGTGGTTCGGCCCTCACCCCCGGCCCCTCTCCCACCGGGAGAGGGGAGGTTCGGCGGCATGGCAAACGCGTTCTAACTTTAGGGGACCTCATATACCTACTACCGTTTCCAGATAGATTTGTTAATGCCGGAAAGCTGCCTCTAACTCTGGATTCCTGATTGTGTGGGAATGATTAACAGGTGAACAGATATACGATATAAGGCATCTTCAAGTGGAAACGGTACTACCGTCATTCCCGCGAAAACGGGAATCCATACAGCTTGCTTCCATACAGTTGACGTATAACCAAACGACCTGGATTCCCGCCCCGTATCAAGTACGGGGTGACGTTCTTTCGCGGGAATGACGGACGCCTGCAAAGCCGATTAAATTAGAATGCGTTTGCCCTGGGTTCGGCGGGCTTTGGTTTGACTATGGGGCGGCAGGTTTTTATGATGCTAGCCAGCCGGCGCCTTTTGATTCCTGGCGCCGAACTTACGCAGGAGGCGCTTGATGCGACGCTACTCCCCCAACCGCCGCTTCCGAGGTACAGCTATTCCCGTCCGTGTTGCGCCGGCCCTGCTGTTGGCGATGCTGCTGATGGCGGTTGCCCTGGCCGCCTGCGGCGGCGACTCGCCGGACGCCGACCGAGAGAGAGCAACGGCGAGGCCCCAGCCGGAGGCCACGGCGACCGGGGCCTCCGCAGAGCAGCCCACCGCTGAGCCGGGGGCCACGGAGAGCGGGGAGGCCGAACCCACCCGCCAGGGAATCCTGGACCGCATCGTCGGCCAGCCCACCGCTGAGCCGGGGGCCACGGAGAGCGGGGAGGCCGAACCCACCCGCCGGGGAATCCTGGACCGCATCGTCGGCCAGCCCACTGCCGAGCCGAGGGGCACGGAGAGCGGGGAGGCCACCCCGGAGGCCACCGGTGAGGCGGGAGCCCGGCCCATCCTCGGCGGCGCCGGGAACAGCGAGCCAGCGGAGGCCAGGTTCGCCTCGGTCAGCGCCGGGGGCTCCTACAGTGGCTTTGGGGGCCACACCTGCGGGGTGAAGCAGGACGGCTCCGTCGTCTGCTGGGGCTATGACCATTTTGGCCAGGCCACGCCGCCGGCCGGGAAGTTCGACTCCGTCAGCGCCGGGGTGTTCCACACCTGCGGGGTGAAGTGGGACGGCTCCGTCGAATGCTGGGGCCGTGACGATGTGCGCCAGGCCACGCCGCCGGCCGGGAAGTTCGCCTCCGTCAGCGCCGGGAGCGCCCACACCTGCGGGGTGAAGGGGGACGGCTCCGTCGTCTGCTGGGGCAATTACCATGATAGCGAGCCCCTGACGCCGGCCGGGGAGTTCGACTCCGTTAGCGCCGGGGGCTACCACGACTGCGGAGTGAGGCGGGACGGCTCTGTCGAATGCTGGGCCAGTGACGATTATTACGAGGCCACCCCGCCGGCCGGGGAGTTCGCATCCGTCAGCGCCGGGGAGGACCACACCTGCGGTTTGAAGGGGGACGGCTCCGTCGCCTGCTGGGGCAATTTCTATGATGGCGAGGCCGGGCCGCCGGCCGGGGAGTTCGACTCGGTCAGCGTCGGGGGCGGCCACACCTGTGGGGTGAGGCGGGACGGCTCCGTCGTCTGCTGGGGGAATGACGGCGATGGCCAGGCCACGCCACCGGCTGGGGAGTTCGACTCCGTCAGCGCCGGGGGCAACCACACCTGCGGTTTGAAGCGGGACGGCTCGGTCGAATGCTGGGGCGATAAAAGTTACCTCAGGATCACGCCGCCGGCTGGGGAGTTCGCGTCGGTCAGCGCCGGCAGCGGCCACACCTGCGGGGTGAAGGGGGACGGCTCCGTCGTCTGCTGGGGGAATGACGGCGATGGCCAGGCCACGCCACCGGCTGGGGAGTTCGACTCCGTCAGCGCCGGGAGCGGCCACACCTGCGGTTTGAAGGGGGACGGCTCCGTCGCCTGCTGGGGCAATGACCGTTTTGGCGTGGCCACGCCGCCGGCTGGGGAGTTCGCCTCCGTCAGCGCCGGGAGCGCCGGGCGCGGCCACGCCTGCGGGGTGAGGGGGGACGGTTCCGTCGAATGCTGGGGCGATGACGGTGATGGCCGGGCCACGCCGCCGGCCGGGGAGTTCGCCTCGGTCAGCGCCGGGTCCCTGCACACCTGCGGGGTAAGGCGGGACGGCTCCGTGGAATGCTGGGGCGATGACCGTTTTGGCGAGGCCACGCCGCCGGCCGGGGAGTTCGCCTCGGTCAGCGCCGGGAGCGGCCACACCTGCGGGGTGAAGGGGGACGGCTCCGTGGAATGCTGGGGCTATGACGGTCAGGGCCAGGCCACGCCGCCGGCCGGGGAGTTCGCCTCGGTCAGCGCCGGGGGCGGCCACACCTGCGGGGTGAAACGGGACGGCGCCGTGGAATGCTGGGGGTGGGATGAATATGGCAAAGCCACGCCGCCGGCCGGGGAGTTCGCCTCCGTCAGCGCCGGGTACAGGTACACCTGCGGGGTGAGGCGGGACGGCTCCGTGGAATGCTGGGGGCCGGCAGTTGTATTGCCTCCGTGGCACGGTGAATAGTCCAGAACGGGGGCGGGGGGGTACGGCCCTCACCCCCGGCCCCTCTCCCGGTGGGAGAGGGGGAAGGGACGGGTTTTTACATCGATGGACAGGATGGACAGGATTTTTGGGTGTGTGCAACCTCAACGGGATTGCCACGTCGCTGCGCTCCTCGCAATGACAAGGGGGCGGCGGGATTGCCACGTGATTCGACGGGCTCACCATGAGCGGCTTCGCTCCTCGCAATGACAAGGGGGCGGCGGGATAGCCACGTCCTTCGACAGGCTCACCATGAGCGGTTGCGCTCCTCGCAATGACAGTAAAGGCTCAGGACGCGTGGGGGGATCACCCTCACCCCAACCCTCTCCCATCAAGGGAGAGGGGGCCTTCGACCGGCTCAGGATGAGCGGGGTGGGGAGCGCTAGCTGCCTTGCAGCATGAATTCGGAGACGCGTTCGCCGATCATCATGGTGGTGACGTTGGTGTTGGCCCGGATGCAGTCGGGCATGATGGACGCATCGACGACGCGGATACCGTCCAGTCCGTGGACTTTGCCAAACTGGTCAACCACGGCCATGGGATCTGACGATGGGCCCATTTTGCAGGTGCAGGAAATGTGCTGCGCCGTGGACACCATACGCAACAACCAGTCATCGAGGGCGTCGTCGGTGGCGAGGTCGGAATCGAGGGGTTCGGTGCGTTCTGCGATTATGTCGCTGAAATCTCCATGCTCGCCCAGTTGGGCGGCTATTCTGACACCGTCGCGCAATCGTTTCCGATCGAATTCTTCCTGCAGGTAGTTGTAGTCCAGGAAAGGCTGCTGGTTGGGGTCGGTGGAGTTCAGACGCAGTTGGCCGGAGCCGACAGCCAGGTAGATGGAAACCGAAGCTCTGATGCCCAGGGGTTCCATGCGATTACCGCCGCGCATCACCTGTGCGGTGGCGTAGGAGGAGAAGATCATGATCATGTCATTGCGGAGGTGAGAACCCTCCGCGGTGTAACGCAAACACAGCTGGCTGCGCGGAGAGAGGCCGTCCAGTCTGAATCCAGGTTTAGTTCGCCAGGTTACCGGTACGATGGGATGGTCGCGCAGGTTCTGTCCCACGCCAGGCAGATCGTTCACCACCGGGATACCGTGGCTGCGGAGGTGATCAGCCGGACCTACTCCCGAAAGCATGAGCAGTTGCGGGGACGCGATGGCTCCTCCGCTCAGAATAATCCGGTCGCCTTCGACGGTGAAAATATCGCCACCGCTTTCCACCACCGCCCCGATCGCCCGGTTGCCTTCAATCATTATGCGGTGAACGGTGCAGTTGGGCCGAATCGTGAGATTCAGGCGGTGCCGGGCCGGGTCCAGATACCCCAACGCGGTGCTCCATCGGATGCCGTTGGGATTGTTGAACGGCGTGGGGCCTATGCCCGAGGCATCGGGGCTGTTGTGGTCTGGGCTGTCGGGGAAGCCGTAGGCTTTGCAGGCGCTGTAAAACGCCGATTGGGCGGGCAGCCAATCTTCCGGCTTGAAGCGGCGGGCGATTATTGGGCCGTCGTTGCCGTGGAAGTCATCGCTGAAGTCGGTATCAGTTTCCAGCCTCCTGAATGAACCCAGCAGGTTTTGAAAACTCCATTGGTCGTTGCCCATGGCGGCCCAGGTATCGTAGTCTTCGGGCACACCGCGCAGAAACATCTGGCCGTTGATGGCGCTTGACCCGCCGGTTACCCGTCCCCGCGGCACCATAATCTCCGGGTTCTGGTCGGTGCCGCGACCCGTGAACTGCCAGTTGTGGTCGCTGGTCATTACGTCCGTGGTGGTGGCGTACCCGAACTTGACCTCATCGGGCAGATGGTCGAAGTTAGGGTAGTCTGGGCCGGCCTCTAACAGGAGCACCGAGCGGTTGGGGTCTTCGCTCATTCTGGTGGCGACGATAGAACCGGCAGACCCGGCTCCGATCACGATTACATCGTACTTCACAACATTCCCTCTTGATTCAGGATTGCCCACTTTTGAGTCGGCGGCGTCGCAGTTGCACGGTTACATGCCGGGCGTCACAATGGCGCGTACCAGCGCGATGCGACCTGTTTCAGCCGGATTTTCGCAATGATACGCCAAGGAATAGAACAATTCCAGCGATGATATGCTGATGCCGGTGGAACGGTTACCGGGCCGCGCCCTGGACTCGGCAATGGCGTAACACCGGCGAACACATCCGGCGAGGATGCGAACCAACCCACCGACGCGAAACCAACCCAACAGGAGCACAATGATGCCTTATCTGATTCAGGGCGACCATCCGGGCTTGACCTGGCAGGGAGCTATTTCTTTTGACCGCAACGACCAATGGGTAATGCCGTGGCGCATCCCTTACGACGAACGGTCTCTGTTCCCGCCCGACGCATTGCGAGAACGGGCGGCGATGCCGGCCGGAATTCGCATCTCGTTCTACAGCGACACCGAGGTTCTGGGAGGTTCAGTTGAGCCAGCGGAGGAATCCAGCCCGATAGATCTCTATTGCGATGGACGATTCATCGACTCGGCGGGGCTGGAAGGCAATGAGAGTTTCCGTTTTGTCGGTCTACCCGGGAGCAGAAAACTGATCGAGCTGTGGCTACCGCAGCACGGTGAGTTCAGACTGCGTGGACTGGAATTATCCGACGGCGCAACGCTGGAGTATTTTGAGGACAATCGTCCGCGCTGGATAACCTACGGGAGTTCCATAACGCATTGCCGGACGGCGGAGAGCCCGAGCCAGACCTGGCCGGCGATTGCCGCCCGGCAACACGGCCTGAACCTGACCTGCCTGGGCTACGGCGGCGGCTGCCACCTGGAGCCGATGGTCGCACGCATGATACGGGAGTTGCCTGCTGATTACATCTCAATGAAGCTGGGGATAAACGTCTATAACGCGGGCAGCATGAATTCCAGAACTTTCATGCCGGCGGTTATTGGGTTCGTACATATCGTGCGGGAGAAACACCCCGACACCCCTATCGCGGTCATCTCTCCAATCTTCTCGCCGCCTCGCGAAACGACGGAGAACGCGGCTGGCTTCACTCTTTCGGCGATGCGCGCCGAGGTTGCCGAAGCCGTGGCAGCCATGAAGAGCCGGGGTGACAAAAACCTGCACTACGTGGATGGCCAGGAACTATTCGGGCCGGACCTGGTACACCTGCTCCCGGACGACCTGCACCCGGATGGTGAGGGGTACAAAGTGATGGGGCAGAATTTTGTGGACCGGGTGGCGCGCACCCGGTTTGCCGGCTCCGAGGTGGCTGCACTGGTGTAGGTTGAATCCCCGGGCCTGGAGTCGGTGCAAAGCGGGGCCGGTGCGTCAACCGCCGATACGGCTCGAGACATCCTGATCCAGGATAGCCGCGGCCAGCACGGTGACGGCGGTCGGAACGTAAAGAGGGCCAATGGTCGGGATCGACACCAGGGCGATCATCAAAATGAACGATAACGACGGCAAAAACAACCATGAGCGAACGGGATTGCCGGTTTCCACGCAGAATATGGCGACCAGGACGGCGCCGGTCAAAATGACTGGAATGGGAAAGAACAGGAGGTCCCACGGGCCGTTTGCCGGGACCGGCGCCAATCGTTGGATAACCTGGATTGGCACCAATCCTTGTATGTTCACCGGCAAGATCAGGAGGCAAATTCCGGCGACCCAGGCCAGAAGATGGGATACCCACGCTGCCATGCCGGATGGCCCGCTGCGTTTGACTGCTGTGAAAAACCGGTCAGTCACAGTCGTTGTCGGTCCGGGAATTACAAGGTCAGGCTAACCCTCACGCGTACCCGTTCAATCTGTCATTGCGAGGAGCGCAGCGACGTGGCAATCTCGATGAAGCTGAACGCACGTCGACGAACCGCCGTTGCTACGGCGACGAGATTGCCACGCTACGCTCGCAATGACAAAGTGGGTAGTTGTGAGCAGGCCAACGGGCAGCAACGGGCCAATCGCGCCGGGGGTGGTGTTTGCGCCAGCATCAATCGCGAAGTGGGCGGAAAAACTCGCGAACCTCGTGGGCCAACAGTTGGGGTTCCTCCAGAGCCGCAAAGTGGCCGCCCCGAGGCATCTCCTGCCAGCGACGCACGTCGTAGGAACGCTCGGCCCATTCTCGTGGCGGCCGGGAGATTTCCTGGGGGAACATGGCCATCCCAGCGGGAGCCGGCACCTTTTCATTCTCGCTCATCGTCCACAGCGAGCTCTGGTTTTCCTTGTACATGCGCACCGATGATCCGATGGAGTTGGTTACCCAGTAAATCGTAACTATGGTGAGCAGCTCGTCCTTGGTGTAGCGGCTTTCGATGTCGCCGTGGCAGTCGCTCCAGGTGCGATATTTCTCGATGATCCAGGCCGCCAGACCGGCGGGCGAATCATTGAGGCCGTAGGACAAGGTTTGAGGCTTGGTGCCCTGAATGTGGTTGTAACCGCCCTCGTCAAGGAACCATCTTTCCCGCTGCGTTACAAGGGCGTCTTCAGCCTCGGTAAGCGGTCGGGAACCAGGTCCCAGATACGGAGTGGGCCGGGTAACGGACGTAAGGTGGACGCCGTACATTTTCTCGTGGTGCGAATATCCGAGGCGCGCGGTCACTCCGGAGCCTATGTCGCCACCCTGCGCTGAGAATTTAGGATAACCCAGGTTTTCGGTCATCAGTTTCGCCCACATGTCGGCCACCTTCTGAACCTGCATACCGGGGTCGTTGGACGCCTGGGAGAAGCCGAAGCCCGGCAGGGACGGGGCGACCACGTCGAAGGCGTCTGCCGCGTCACCGCCGTGGCTGGCCGGGTCGGCCAACAGCGGTATTATTTTGGTCATCTCGAAAAAACAGCTGGGCCAACCGTGGGTTATAACCAGAGGCATCGGACTGGGTCCGACGCCGCGTTCGTGAATGAAATGGACGTCCAGACCGTCCACTTTGCTTTTGAAGTGGTGGAAGGCGTTGAGTTTCTTTTCCTGCGCGCGCCAGTCGAAATTGGTGCGCCAGTATTCCACCAGTTCTTGCATGTAATCGAGATTGCTGCCGTAGCCCCACGCTGAACCGGTAACCTCGTCGGGCCATCGCGTTTGGTTCAGACGCACCTGCAAATCATCGAGAACGGATTGGTCGATGGCGATCTCAAATGGCATTACTTCCATCATGTAACTCCTGTGCGGGCCGGCTGGTGACCGGTGGGACCCGTCGTGCAGTACCTGGGAATGTTTGGGGTTAGTCTGTGGAGCGCGGCGTCCCCTGCGAGCCGGCTGGGTGGGTAACGCCGCCTTTCAGCAATCAGGCGTTGCGGAATCGGGGCATCACGCGTTCGGCAAAGAGGTTGAGCGAACGGGCAGTCACGGCTGAGGAAACCAGGCCCCGGTTGGTAAGCATCAGGTTGCGGATGCCGGCGCGTCGCATCTGGTCGAGTTGCTCCGCGACCCGCTTCGGGCTGCCCACCAGGTTTTCAGCGGCATCCGGGTCCGGGTTCGGAGCGTAGCCGTCACGCTGTATTGGAGGCGCTTGCTGGGACATGGGAAACTCCTGGGGATTCAGGCGTTGCCGGAAATCCTGCATGATCGCATAGGCGTCGTAATTGGCGGGGAGGAATTCGTCCATCGCCTGGCTGTCAGTTTCGGCCAGGTGCAATTCTCGCCAGACCCAAATCCGGTTCAGGTTGCGTTGGACGGATTCCTCGTCGAACCCGGAGGCTGCCATGGTGTCGCGATACAGGGCGATGTCGGCGGCAACGCTGTTAACCGAGCGGCCACGGAGGAGAATAGGTCGGCCAATGCGCGCCATCTCCACGATGGATTCCTGGTTGATACAGGCCCGGGCCAAAGGTGGGTGAGGTTTCTGGTACGGCCTGGGCCGGACAGAGGGGAAGGATACCTGCCAGTGTTTGCCACGAAAATCAACGTTGTCGGTGGTCCACGCGGTTACCAACAGCTCTTCGGCCTCTTCCATTTGCTCCGCGCCCAGGATGGGATCGCTGCCGAAACCGAGGTATTCAAATGCGTTGTAGTTCGAGCCCCTGGCGGTGCCCACCACCAGACGGCCCCGGCAGAGGTTATCCAACAGGGCCGTTTGCATTGCAACCCGTACCGGATTGTGCAGCGGCAATTCCAGTATGCCGAACCCAAGCATGACGCGTCGGGTTTTCACCGCAAGCGCGCTGGCAAATACCAGGGGGTCGCCATATACACATTCGCCGGTGAAGTAATGCTCGGCGATCCAGATGGCATCGAAACCGAGATCCTCAACGAGTACGGCTTCTTCCAGGCAATCGTGAATCGCCTCGTCGTCGCGCGAGTCGTCGAATTTCATGGGGTAGAAGAAATGTCCGAATCGCATCAGAGTCCACTCATACGACAGTTGAATACGGCAACGACGATGCTTGACGCCGGCGAGTCGCGGACGCCGGCGGGTCGCGTTGCCGCCCAGGAATTGGGGTATCTGCGCTACTTGCCGTCTTCGATACTGACGGTGATGATGGCGTTGGCGATCAGAGTGCCATCGGTGCCGTCGTCGTTCAGCAACTGAAGGCCGCCCACCACGACATCAACGTTGGCCCGGCCGTGGGGCAGCGAGTCGGCCACCTCGTCAACATTCACCTTTTCGGGATGCGGCGCTCCGATTGTAACGTTCACCGTCATGTCGTCGGCGGTGGCGCCAACCAGGCGGGAGAAGCCGAGGCTGCTGTGGTGTATGGCATCAAAAACGGCGCGTTTGGCGGCCAAAGTGTAGTCCAGACCATGTACATCTACGCCCATACCCATTTCGGTAACGCAGCGAACCAAAGCCATCGTGCAACCTCCTGTCCGGTCTGTGGCCGGCATGTCGAGTGGGCGCTGCATCGTCGCAGCACCGGGGAATCAGGTAATCGGATTCATTTAACGGCAGCGACGCCGGCAAGTCAAGCGAGATTGGCAGTTCACGCGTACCCACTTTGTCATTGCGAGCGTAGCGTGGCAATCTCGATGAGGTGGCGCAATGACAGGGTGATCCTTCGACAGGCTCAGGATGAGCGGGGGAGTTCACCCTCACCCCAGCCCTCTCCCATCAAGGGAGAGGGAGCGCGATTGCCACGCTACGCTCGCCATGCAGTATTGAGCAGGGAGCGTCGGTCATGGTTTCCGCTATAATACGGCGGCAAAATGGTCGCCCGAATTTTCCCCGTAGAATTGCCTGCCCGAAGTATCCTGATTGCCGTCGCCCTCTCGACGCTGGCGACGCTAGTCAGCGGTTGCGGCGGCACGTCGGATCGCAGCGGCGCAATTGCAGGAACCATCACGGTGTTTGCGGCGGCCTCGCTGGTGGACTCGTTTCGCGAATTGGCCGAGGCGTTCCAGGATCAACACCCACAGGTACAGGTTGAGTATCATTTCGCCGGCAGCCAGACGTTGAGCACGCAGTTGACGCACGGAGCGGCGGCGGATGTGTTCGCGGCGGCGGACGCCCGGCAGATGGCGGTTGCCCGCAATGCCGGGCTATTGGACGGCAAGCCCGTATATTTCGCCGCCAACCAAATGGTTGTAGTGGCTCCGATAGATTCGCAGGCTGTTGCATCGTTGACGGATTTGGCGAAACGCGACGTAACCGTGGCGATGGGTACGGAGCAGGCGCCCGCCGGTGTGTACGCAAGGCAGTCACTGGCATTGATGGCAGGTGATGCGGATTTTCCCGGTGGTTTCGCTGATTCAGCGCTCGCCAACGTTGTGACCAATGAAACCAGTGTGCGCGCCGTGGCGCAAAAGGTAGCCCTGGGCGAGGTGGACGCCGGTTTCGTTTATCAAACCGACGCGTCAGCCGGCCAATTTTCGACGATGTTTCGTGTTATCGACATCCCCGGTCATCTTAACGTGGCAGTTCAATACCCCATTGCTACCGTGGCAGCCGGCGCTCAACGGAGAATCGCCGCTGACTTCGTGGAATTTGTACTGAGCGCCGAAGGGCGGGCGATATTGCGGCGGCACGGTTTTGGCGCTCCGTCCACCGCAGAGTGTCCGTGCACTGACTCTGTTCCGGGCGTAATGGAATCATGGGTTTCGGTGATTCGATGATGCGGGGATTGGTACGGGCGGGTTAGGCAGATGATGGGACGATGGTCTTCCGGCCGGCGACAGGCTACAACCCTGGGCGTGCTGGCGCCCGCCGGTGTTGCCGCAACGGCCTTATACGTCCTGTTCATCGGGTTGCCCATTCTGGCATTGTTGATCCGCGCTTTGCAGCAGGACGGATTCCTGGCCGGGCTGGGTGGTTCGCTGGTGGTCCAGGCGTTGCAACTGTCGCTGATCACCAGCGCCATCAGTATGGCGGTGGTCGTGGTTGTTGGCACACCGTTTGCGTTGTTGCTGGCCCGGCGAAATTCCCCTTTGCTGCGGGTGATCGACTCGTTCGTAGAGCTGCCTATCGTGTTGCCGCCCGTGGTTGCCGGGGTAGCCATGTTGATGGCGTTTGGGCGCAACGGGATCCTGGGCCCGGGGTTATCCGCGGTGGGGATCACGCTGCCGTTCACTACCGGGGCGGTAATCTTTGCCCAGGTTTTTGTGGCGGCGCCCTTCTACGTGCGGGCGGCGCGGATCGGGTTTTCGGGAATTGACGTAACCTTCGAAGACGTTTCACAAACGCTGGGCGTGAGCCCGTGGTCTACGTTCTGGAGGCTGACCGTGCCCATGGCGTGGCCGTCGCTGGTCACCGGGTTGGCGTTGGCCTGGGCGCGCGCGATGTCCGAATTCGGGGCGACCATCATGTTCGCCGGCAACCTGACCGGCCGCACCCAAACCATGCCGTTGGCGATAATGACGGCGATGGAATCCAGCCTTGGAGCCGCCCTGGCGCTGTCGGTGTTGCTATTGGCGATGTCTGTGCTGGCATTGGCGCTGCTGGCGTTATTGCTGCGCCGCAGCAACGGGGTCACGTGATGGCGGTGTCCATAGAGAACGCGGCGGCGTCCGGGCAGTTTGAGGTCAAGATCGGAGATTTTAGCCTGCAACTCGCTCTGGCGGTTGATCCGGGACACATTCTGGTGTTATTCGGGCCATCAGGAGCGGGTAAATCCACCGCGCTCCGCACTATGGCCGGCCTGGTGCGCCCGGATGCAGGGTGGATCACGATTGCCGGCCACACGGTTTACAGCGACGGGAGCGGACCTGGAGGGCAGTCGATCTGGGTGCCTCCGCACCGCCGGTCGGTGGGATACGTTACGCAGGAAAACCATGTATTTCCCCACCTTACCGTCAGCCAAAACATTGGCTACGGGCTGAAAGACCGGAAAAGCTCCGCCGCGCTCCATCGGGTGGGTACGTTGATTGCTGCGCTGCATCTGGATGGCCTGGAGGAACGACGCGCCTGGCAATTGTCAGGCGGCCAGCAGCAACGAACGGCGTTGGCCCGGGCCCTGGCTCCGGAGCCGGCGTTACTGCTGCTGGACGAGCCGTTCGCGTCTCTGGACATGGAACTGCGCCGGGAGTTGGGCGCCGAGTTGCGAAACACCATCCGCAGGTTGAGCGTTCCTGCCATCCTGGTTACACACAGCCGGGAAGAAGCGCTGGGACTTGGGGATACGGTCCAGATCATTGACGACGGGAAAACGGTCGCCGTGGGCGAACCGCTTGCGATGCTGGAACAGCCGGGACAGGGGCGGGTCGCCCGTTTGGTGGGGGTGGAAAATCTTTTGGAAATGGAGGTTGTGGAGCGTTTGCCGCAGGACGGAACGATGGTTTGCGCCGCAGGTGGCGGATCTCTGGAAACGCCGTTGGCAGATGGGTTGGCGGTCGGTGATGCAGTAACGGTTGGGATTCGGGCATCGGACATCATCCTGGCGTCGGGGCCGCTGCCCCAATCATCGGCGCGCAACACATGGGCCGGAGTCGTGACCGATGTGCAGATGCGCCCGCCCGGGTATCAGGTAACGCTGGAATGTGAAGGAATCCAGCTGCGTTGTCATATTACCGGCGCTTCTCTGGAAGCAATGAACATACAGGCAGGAATGGCGCTGTGGGCGATCTTCAAGGCGTCTTCCTGCTTTTTGTTGAGCAGTTCGACCGGTTCGGACGCACCGCCGCCGCCGGTATAATTGGCGTGAGAGAGCCACGGAATTATCCAACTGACAGTTACGAGGAGCAACCTGATATGCCGGGTTACAAGGGGATTTTGTTCGACATGGACGGCGTGCTGGTTGACAGCGAGCCGCTATTTCACAAGGCAGTGAACATGATGGTGGAGCGCTGCGGGGCGGCTCCCATAACGGAAGAAGAGAACAATCGGTATCTGCTGGGCTCCACCGTTGAGGAGACGTGGGTGCGCGTCAAAGAATTGCGGAGCATCCCTCAAACCCCGCAGGAGCTCCTGGCCGGTTACAACGAGGTGGTGAAGGAAGTGTTGCGCACCGATTTGACCCCACGGCCAGGTGTTCGCGAGCTGATCGCAGAAGCCCAGCGCCGGAGAATACCCATCGCCGTTGCGTCATCATCGCTCAGGGAGTGGGTTACTCTGAAGCTGGACGTGATCGGGCTGACAGATGCCTTCGACGTTACACTGGGCGGCGACGACATAGACAATGGCAAACCGGCTCCCGACATTTACATCAAGGCGGCGCGATTGATTGGTCTGGCGGCCGGCGAGTGCATTGCTATCGAAGACTCCCCAATCGGCCTGGCGGCGGCTTCCGCGTCGGGTGCATACACGGTGTGCACCCTTACCGATTCTACGCGGCGCCTGGATTTGTCGGCGGCGGACGCAATCATCGAAAACCTGAACGAATTCGATTACACGCTGCTGGTGGAAGGGTAACTCTCAGGGAACGAGCCTATTCACGTCCACGTCCACGTCCACGTCGCCGGCGGCGCAACCCGGGAATGCCTGGGAACACGCCTTCCCGCAACACCCATTGCAGACGCTCCGACAGCGCCCGAACTTCGCCCGCGTCGATCAGGGATAGGATCTCGGCGACGTCGCCGGTTGGCGCCATCAGTTGACCGCAAAGGCCCCGGAGAGGTTCCAGCAAATGCTCGGGGATGGGTTCATCGCCGAAATCCCAAATGACGGTTCGGATTTTGGTGTCCGCATGGAACGTAAGGGCCTGATCGATCCCCCATAATTTGCCCGACGGGCCGCGCAATACGTGGTTGGCCTTGCGGTCGGTGTTGTTGGCCACCAGATCGAAACAACACATCATTCGTAACTGGTCGGCGTCCGATTCATCCAGGCTGTCGCGGGAGATAGTGTAGTAGTTCTCTTTGGGGTCGTGGTCCACAAAGAGCTGGGCCGATCCGATTCCGTAAGGGCCATCCCGAATGATCGTCAACGGGATGAAATCCCAACCCAGGGCCCGGCTGAGCAGGAAAGCAGCACATTCGCGTTTGTACAGAGTTCCGGTGGGGAAATCCCAAAGCGGAATTTCTCCCTTCAGGGGCTTATAAATCGCGCGGCCAGGTTTTCCATCGAGGGATAGTTCCGCGAGGAATGTGTAGTTGGAACCGGCCGGTGTGAGTTCGCAGCTGACAATCTCCCCATCACGGAGTAGAGCCAGGTCGTTGGGTTCGGAAATGACCACGTTGGAAACCAATTTCTACCGGGCTCGCACAACGAAGCTAACGCATGACCGGAATTCGCCGATACGCTAGCCGGTCTCGAAAACGGCATGGCCATTGGCCCGCGCACATCGATGGCCTTCTGGATCTATGGGCATTCCACACAAGAAGCAGGGAGGACGACCGGCCGCGCAAATTCGCAGCGCTTCTTCGGCCAATGCCGAGGATTGGGAAACGGTAAACCAAAAACTGACGGACGTTTGCGAGCCGGCATCCGGATCGTCTTCGTCGCCTTCGAAGGCTTGTAGTTGGAAACAGTTGGCATCCCGGTCGTACTGCAATTGCATTTGACGGGCTCGAAAATCCTGTTCCAGAGGATCACCCATCCAGGATTCCTCCCCGGGGTTACTGGCTCTGGATTGGGCATCCGCACCGACCTGTTCCAGTGCCCGCTGCAGATATATCGCCAGCTGGAATAGCTGTTCTTTCTCAAGCCAGATGAATGACTGGGCACGGCCGGTTGCTGCCGATATCCGAAAGGTACGCTGTCCCGGGAGGCCAAACGTTTCGGCGGCAATAGACTGGGCGACGCCCAAGTTGTAGCGGACTTCTCGATCTGCCATGCCGTAATGATAGTCGGCAGGCCCACCGCTGGCAAGAGCCAATGCCCTCCTCACGCGTACCCACTTTGTCATTGCCAGCGAACCGTGGCTATCCCAGTCCCCTGGATCGGTATTGCAACGCCTCCGCCAGATGCGCAGGTTCAATTGTTTCGGAACCGGACAGGTCGGCCACGGTACGGGCAACTTTCAGTACCCGGTGCAGCGCTCTGGCGGATATATCCAGCTGTTGCGACGCGCGCCGTAACAAATCGTTCGCATCATCGGCCAGGTTGCAATATTCCCAAACGCGGGCGCCGGACATTTCAGCATTGAAAATCGCGGGCCTGTATTGGGTAGACTCGAATCGGCCTTCCTGGATGTGGCGGGCCGCGATCACTCGGTCGCGCACTTGCTCAGAAGATTCGGCAACAGATTCACCCAGGAGACTCTCGAATTCGACGGGGGGAACTTCCACGAAGATGTCAATCCGCTCCAGCATCGGGCCGCTGATGCGCCGCTGGTAGCGAGAGACGGCGGACGGGCTGCACACACATTCTTTGCGGGGATGGCTCGCGTACCCGCAGGGGCATGGATTCATGGCCGCTACCAGCATGAAACTGGCCGGGTAGGTTACGGTGCCGCTAACCCGGGTGATAGTAACGGTTTTGTCCTCAAGTGGTTGCCGCAGAGACTCCAGGCTGGCGTGTCCGAATTCCGGCAGTTCGTCGAGGAACAGGACACCGCGATGGCTGAGAGTGATCTCACCGGGCCGCAGATTGCGTCCGCCGCCAACGAGGCCGGCGTTGGAAATGGTGTAGTGGGGAGCGCGAAACGGTCGGCGGGCAATCAACGGGCTGTCGAGCGGAAGGTTCCCGCTGACGCTGTATATCTTGGTTACTTCCAGCGCTTCTTCCGGGGTCAGGTAGGGGAGGATGCCCGGCAATGCGCGCGCCAGCAGGGTCTTACCCGATCCGGGCGGACCGCTCAGCAAGATATTGTGGAACCCGGCAGCCGCCACTTCCAGCGCCCGTTTCGCGTGATCCTGGCCCCTCACATGGGCAAGGTCGGCGCTGTCGGCCGGTTCGCGATTGCCGTTCAGATGCACTCCGCTGGTAGGGAACGGTTCGACAGGGGCATGGCCTTCCAGGTGCGCTACCAGTTGCGCCAACGTTTCAATCGGGTAAACCCTGATGCCTTCAACCAACGCCGCTTCGGCTGCGTCCACCGCCGGCACGTACACCGATCTGATTCCCTGTTCGCGGGCGACCCAAACCATGGGCAAAATGCCGGCGGTGTGCCGCAGGCCGCCATCCAGTGAAAGCTCACCCAGAAATATCGCCGGCTCCAGCGTGGGAGCAGCTTGACCGGTGCTGTACAGGATTCCCACAGCGATGGGCAAGTCGTAAGCAGGGCCAGCCTTTTTGAGATCAGCCGGGGCGAGATTGACCGTGATGCGTCGCATGGGGAATTCGCAACCGCTATTGCGGACGGCAGCGCGGACTCGTTCTTTGGCTTCCTGAACCGCCGTATCGGGAAGCCCCACGATGTGGAAGGCTGGAAGACCGGGCGATATGTCGGTTTCGGCCTGGATCAATTGGCCGTCCAGACCGATGACGGCGCAGGTTTGAGCGGTTGCCAGCATTCCGATACTCCTGTTGTGGCGTCGAACGTTATAGCGTTAGCAATTTTTCCGTGGTGGGACGTCAACACGGTATCAAATAAGAACATAAGTACGCAACTGGCAAACTGTCACCAAATGTCCATCGGAACAACCGAACGACGCCCTACTCACCCGTACCCGCTTTATTCTGTCATTTGTATGTTGTATATGCCTCGCAGATGGGCCAATCTGTGAGGCGGGCGCGAGGGGCGCGTCGTCTGTCATTGGGTGAGCTGGGCCTGAGGTCCAGGCTGCACCGACTCGCAGTAAGACACCCCTCACGCCGCCGGTGGTCGCTCCGAACAGATTCACGGGCCTGAGCCCGCATTGCAAGTGTGGAGGACCACCGCATTATCACATCTGGGAGGTCTCAAAGATGAAGACGCCAAAGATGAAGACCATGGAAGGTAGCGCAGTGGAAGGCGGCGCAGTGGTGGGCATTGACGTCAGCAAAGCCAGCCTGGACGTGTCGGTGTCGGCTGGCCCGGCGCGTCGCTTTGCCAACACCGAGGAGGGCATCGCCGATCTGTTGCAATTGTTGGAGGCGCAGGAGGTCGCGCAGGTGGTGTGTGAACCCACCGGGGGCTATGAACTCCAGTTGGTCAACCGGTTGCGGGCCGGGGGACTGGGGGTGCACCAGGCCCACCCCAACCAGGTGCGGGATTTCGCCCGGGCCGCTGGCCACCTGGCGAAGACTGACGCCCTGGACGCCCAGACGCTGTCGCGTTACGGCCAGGTGTTTGAACCCCCGGACACCCCGCAGCCGGATCCGGAACGTGAGGAACTGCGGGATTTGCTGCGCCGCCGCCAGCAGCTGGTGGAACAGCGAGTGCAGGAGCTGAACCGGCGCAACCAGGGAACCTCCCGCAAGGCCCGGGCTTCCACCGCCCGCCACATCGCCTGGCTGGACCAGGAGATCGCCCAGCTGGATGAGGAGTACCAGGCCGCATTGCAGAGCAGCGAGTCCCTGGCCCAACGCGCCGCCTTGTACCGCAGCGTGCCGGGCGTAGGGCCGCTCACCGCCGCCACCCTGACCGCCGAGCTGCCGGAACTGGGACAATACGACGGGAAGGCCCTGACCTCCCTGGTGGGACTGGCGCCCTGGTCTCGGGACAGTGGCCGGAAGCGGGGCCAGCGCACCATCCGGGGCGGTCGCGGCGTAGTGCGCCGGGCCTTGTACATGGCGGCCCTGGCGGCGACACGCGGCCAGGGGAGCTTGCCTGATTTCTACCGTCAGCTGCGGCAACGTGGCAAAACTGGCAAAGTGGCGCTGGTGGCCGTGATGCGCAAGCTGCTGTTGCAACTGAACGCAGTGGCCCGCCGCGGAACCCCCTGGGTGCAACAACACGGATAGAACACCACGGATAGAACCATCCCACCTCCAAACCCGCAAAAAGGCTTGACACCCAACACAGATACTGCGAGGAGCATAGCTACGTGGCAATCTCGATGAGGCTGAACACACTTCGAGCAACCACCGTTCCTACAGCGACGAGATTGCCACGCTACGCTCGCAATGACAAAGTGGGTACGCATGAACGACACCCTATCTTTGCCAAGCCTGCCGGCCTAATCTATACTTGACCCAACCATACTTGAAAAACCGGGCCTGGGGAAATAACTTGATGGACCTTCAATTTGAAATCGGCGACCCGCAACGTCCCCGGGGCCATGCTTTGTTATATTTCAGGGTCGAAACGGAGCCCGACCAGGTATATGGTACCTATATCGTGACGCTGCCCATCACGGCCGATCTTACCAAGTATGTCCCGCCGTTCCTGGCGTCGCACCTGGGCACCGGCGCCGCTGGGCCATTGGCGAATTTTTCATCGTTCGCAATGCCGCCCATGGGCGAACTCGTCGAGGGTGGTTATGACCAGTTGGTTCGGCTGGCTAATTTGCGTCAGGATGACCTGGTATTCGGCGGCAGCATGTTTTCTTACGACCTGGCGCGCATGATGGAGTCGGTGTCGGAGGCGGTACAAACGTATTCATCTGCCTGGGCGCAGATATCGCCGGGGGCCACCGGCGCTGCCGCCGATCTGACGCCGGGCGGCGCGTCGATACCGTTGGGTGCGTCTCAATCCGGGGCGGCGCCGGTAGTGGGGGATGACACCGCTGAATCGGACGGCATGGGTGTTAATGAGGTTCTGTGGTCTTTTATGAGCGAAGGGGACCGTCTGGCCGAATTGAGTCGCCTTTTGGGTCGCCTGCGTTTCGCCCAAGAGGGTAACGATACCGCCACCATTGCGGACGTTACCGCGGAGATGACCGCCCTGGGTCGGCTGCTTCCCCGGGAGTTTTACATCGACGCGTTGGTTTCTGCCGCGTTCGACACCAGCGCGGAAGGCGCTCGACTGGCCCAGCTATACCTGGAGCGCTGTTACAGCCTTTCCTCTGGGAACGCCGAGCAAACCAGGCGGATTGACGAACAAATCGGCGGTTTCCAAAGCGGCAGTTAGAATCCTGTCCGATTGTCATGGCGACCCCGTACTCGATGCGGGGGTTGACAATCTCGGTGCCGTAGCAATGGTGGTTTGCCGACGTGTGTTCAACCTCAACGAGATTGCCACGTCGCTGCGCTCCTCGCAGTATCTGTGTTGGGTGTCAAGCCTTTTTGCGGGTTTGGAGGTGGGATGGTTCTATCCGTGGTGTTCTATCCGTGTTGTTGCACCCAGGGGGTTCCGCGGCGGGCCACTGCGTTCAGTTGCAACAGCAGCTTGCGCATCACGGCCACCAGCGCCACTTTGCCAGTTTTGCCACGTTGCCGCAGCTGACGGTAGAAATCAGGTAAGCTCCCCTGGCCGCGTGTCGCCGCCAGGGCCGCCATGTACAAGGCCCGGCGCACTACGCCGCGACCGCCCCGGATGGTGCGCTGGCCCCGCTTCCGGCCACTGTCCCGAGACCAGGGCGCCAGTCCCACCAGGGAGGTCAGGGCCTTCCCGTCGTATTGTCCCAGTTCCGGCAGCTCGGCGGTCAGGGTGGCGGCGGTGAGCGGCCCTACGCCCGGCACGCTGCGGTACAAGGCGGCGCGTTGGGCCAGGGACTCGCTGCTCTGCAATGCGGCCTGGTACTCCTCATCCAGCTGGGCGATCTCCTGGTCCAGCCAGGCGATGTGGCGGGCGGTGGAAGCCCGGGCCTTGCGGGAGGTTCCCTGGTTGCGCCGGTTCAGCTCCTGCACTCGCTGTTCCACCAGCTGCTGGCGGCGGCGCAGCAAATCCCGCAGTTCCTCACGTTCCGGATCCGGCTGCGGGGTGTCCGGGGGTTCAAACACCTGGCCGTAACGCGACAGCGTCTGGGCGTCCAGGGCGTCAGTCTTCGCCAGGTGGCCAGCGGCCCGGGCGAAATCCCGCACCTGGTTGGGGTGGGCCTGGTGCACCCCCAGTCCCCCGGCCCGCAACCGGTTGACCAACTGGAGTTCATAGCCCCCGGTGGGTTCACACACCACCTGCGCGACCTCCTGCGCCTCCAACAATTGCAACAGATCGGCGATGCCCTCCTCGGTGTTGGCAAAGCGACGCGCCGGGCCAGCCGA
Source organism: Dehalococcoidia bacterium (assembly GCA_965262485.1). Taxonomy (GTDB): domain Bacteria; phylum Chloroflexota; class Dehalococcoidia; order Lucifugimonadales; family UBA3495; genus Bin87. Next base: position 432,573 of record OZ253540.1, read on the forward strand.
CACCGACACGTCCAGGCTGGCTTTGCTGACGTCAATGCCCACCACTGCGCCGCCTTCCACTGCGCTACCTTCCATGGTCTTCATCTTTGGCGTCTTCATCTTTGAGACCTCCCAGATGTGATAATGCGGTGGTCCTCCACACTTGCAATGCGGGCTCAGGCCCGTGAATCTGTTCGGAGCGACCACCGGCGGCGTGAGGGGTGTCTTACTGCGAGTCGGTGCAGCCTGGACCTCAGGCCCAGCTCACCCAATGACAGACGACGCGCCCCTCGCGCCCGCCTCACAGATTGGCCTATCTGCGAGGCATATACAACATACAAATGACAACCGAAAGACACTGCGTGAGTGGCCGGGTGTTCTTGACATGCCAGACGCAAGGCTCATACACTGCGGCAGATTCAATATGCAGTTTGCAACAGGAGGTCATCAGCGATGACGGCTCAGCACACGCACCCCCACGCCTCGGTCGCCAGCAGCATGTCCGATGCGGCCCGCGCCTGGTTGGACAGCCTCAACAGCGAGCAAGGCGGCAAGGCAACGTTCCACTACATGGATGGCGAACGGATTTTCTGGTACTACCCACCATTGAACCGACACGGATTGCCGCTCCGGGATATGGATGGGAATCAACGCAACTTGGCATTGAGTTTGCTGGCCACCGGTCTGACGGATGAAACTAACCGGCAGGCCAACCTGATCATCGAACATGAAGAGGTGCTTGGCCCTCTGGAAGCGGAATCGGGCCATGTTACCTGGCCCCGGGACCCAGAGCTTTACTACTGGACGGTTTTCGGCGATCCCGCCGGTTCAGACCCCTGGGGGTGGCGCGCCGAAGGCCACCATCTTTCCATACATTACAGCGTTTGGGGCGACCAGATACTGGCCGTGACGCCGTTTTTCCTGGGCGCGAACCCCGCCGAAGTGCGGAAAGGGCCGAAACTGGGTCAGCGGATTCTGAGCCAGCGCGAAGACCTGGCCATTGAATTGATGGCATCGTTGGACGCAGGCCAACGGGGCAAGGCAGTTATCCATGACAATGCGCCCTGGGACATTTTGGGCTACAACAGCAGCAAGCAGGCCATACACAACGATGAAGGTCTGGCGGCGCGCGACCTGAACGGTACGCAGAAAGAGCTGCTGCTGACCCTGATTTCCGAGTATGTTGGCGGGGCGCCGGCGCCGGTGGCCGCCGACCGGATGGCCAGGATTCGCGACACCGGGTTGGATGACTACCGGCTGGTATGGGCCGGGGCGTTGGACCGGAGCCGTGACCACTACTACCGCATTCATGGCGGGCAGTTCATCGTGGAATTCGACAACATCCAAAACGGCGCCAATCACATTCACTCGGTGTGGCGTGATGTGGAAAATGACTTCGCGCAGGATGTTTTACGCGACCATCATTTGCTTTACCACATACTCTAACGGAAAACCGGCGTCGGTACGCAGGGCAAACGCATTCTAAATTAATCGGCTTTGCAGGCGTTCGTCATTCCCGCGAAAGCGGGAATCCGGGTCGTTTGGTTGTACGTCAACTGTATGGAAGCAAGCTGTATGGATTCCCGCCCCGTATCAAGTACGGGGTGACGTCCTTTCGCGGGAATGACGGTATATGAGATCCCCTAAAGTTAGAATGCGTTTGCCCTGCGTCGGTACGCCGGCGATCACGCCGTTTCCGGCTCCATCACAAAACGCCCGGACAGTGCTTTCCGGGCGTTTTGTGTGTTCGATGAGTGGAACCGGAGGTTGATCTTGATTAAAAGGCTCCCACATCGGCGAGTGCGGCTTCCAGTTCATTGAACGTGGCGAATCCTTCGAACCGGTGCCGAACGATACCGTCGGCGTCGAGCACAAATACCCAGGATTCATTTACCCAGTCTTCCAACCTTGTGAATCCCCATTCATCGGCGGCGGGAACCAAACGGCCTTTGCTCAAATCGCCCTGAATCTCGGCCGGATTGTCGTAAAGTTCGACGTGGACGTAGTTGGCAGTATCGGGGTGAGCGGCGCGTAATTCTGAAACGGTGTCGACCTGGGGGCCGCACGTTGGGCTGGTACAAAAGGCGGGCGTAGCGAATACGATGACGGCCGGCGCGTCGTCGGCAACCACGTCGGATACCGAAAGCCGGTACAACTCGGCGTCCGGAGAATATGCGGTGGTCAGTTGAGGCAGTTCCAGTCCGTCGCCCAATACTTTGGTAGCGCTGGGCGGCGCAGGATCACCCAACGATGGGATGGGAGTCTCGGCCAACACGTCAACCGGAATCTCCACCGCTCTCTGCACGTCGTTTTCACTGACTGTTGCAGTCAGCAGGTAACGCCCCGGAGCCGGGAATTCGACAGCGGTGGCGTATGCTCCTCGAACACCGTATGGCCAGGGATTGAAATTCGCGGTCGCCCGAGCCGCCGGCGCCGTGTCATCCGAGTGGGCAATCGATATATCCGCCGTGGGCGCCTTGATCAAACCCTTTTGCGTCTCAAGGAGGAATGCGATCCGGTTTTGGCCTACATCGAGCACGGTGGTGGCCAAATGGGCCCGTATAAATTCTTGCGAGGCATCGACGGTGGGTATCTGGATCAAGTTGGGCTGATTCTGCGTGGCAGTGTTGTCCGGCGTGACAGTCTCCGGGACGGCGGGACTGCTACAACCCGCCAACGCAGCTACTAGTCCCAACGAGATCAACCCGAACAGGAACCTGCTCACTCCCACTGATGGCGCGAGAAATCGGAGCATCATGGACCCTCAGAGTAAACGCCGAACGTAAACGCGAAGATACCGAAATCGTCGGAATTAGACCGCATGGTGAGGACGGATTCCTGGCGGTATTCGGGATTGTCGACCATGGCATACAGACGTGGTTCGTCCACCAACAGGTATGAACTCCCGTTCTCGTCGAACCGGATGTCGGAACCGGCATTTTCGGGCGTCAGCATGACCCCATCTACGGTTACAAACACCTGGTAGGGTTCGCCGGATTCGGAGGTGAGCACCACGTTCACACTCCTGGCGGCGTAGTTCAGGGCCAGGTAGTCTTCCAGGCTTTCGGTTTGCCTCGCGTGCCGGATGCGTTCGGGTTCCACCGACCATTGCCCGTTGAAGTACAGGAGATGCTGCCTGATGTCCTGGGGGACGGTAACGTCAATGACGCCAGCGCTTTCGCTGTCGGTAGGGTCTGTGATCGATTCGAAGAACTCCACCTGTGCCACATACGGAGCCCGTCCGGCCTGGAGCGTCCGGAAATTGCGATGCCATCCGGCGTATAGCTCCGGGGTTACCGGCGCGGAACCGGAAGATCCGGCTTCCTGAAAAGCTGAGTCTCGCACCTGATCCTGGGGCAGGTTCAGCGGGTCGTCAGACAAATCGGCGCCAGCTTCTACCAGAGCCGCGCGAATACGTTGCTCAGTTTCGCCGTAGGCACCCTCGCCGAAATGGTTGTAAATCTGTTCGCCTCGGCTGTTGAACAGGTATTTGGCGGGCCAGTAGCGGTTTTCGAAGTTGCGCCATGTTTCCATGTCGTTGTCCTGCGCTACCGGCCAGCCGATCTCGTAGGAGGCCACTGCATCAACTACGTTGTCGTAGTCTTTTTCGAATTCGAACTCGGGAGCATGGATACCCAGGATAACCAGGCCATCGTCCTCATACTGTGCCCACCAATCACGCAGGTAAGGGAGTGTCCGGATACAGTTGACGCAGGTGTACGTCCAGAAATCTACCAGCACTACCTTGCCCTCGGCAGTTAATTCAGCGATAGACAGTTCGGTGTCTGTGTTCAGCCAGGCGCTGATGCCGGCGATTTCAGGGATGTCCGCGATTATGGCTTGACGCGCTGCGGAAACGGTCGGAGGCGTCTCGGGAGTGGACTCCTCCAGAGCAACTTCTGAGGCGGGTTCGACGGTTTGCTCGTCTGCCGTCTGCGAAACCTGGGTTTCGGATTCCACCGGAACAGCAGTAGCGTCCGGCGCTGCGGATTCCCCACATGCCAGCGCTGCCACCACCACGACGGTTATCAGCGCAACAAGGACACCGCGAGGCCAACTAAATGTCAACGGCATGAAAACTCCCTACGCAAATCGTTATTTGTACAACACCGGTTCGTGCCCGTGTTCCATGATAATTATACGCCAGCATCCTGATGTCGGATTGCTGGAACGATCAGTTGGAATTAGGTTCTATTGACATTTCACGTCATTCCGGCGAAAGAACGTCACCCCGTACTTGATACGGGGCCGGAATCCGGGCGCTTTGGAAAGCAGACATCGTTCACATCTCAGGGTACTCTGGATTCCCGCTTTCGCGGGAATGACGGGCTGGGGTTAGCGAAATCGCCTTATATCTCAAATGTCAACACGGCCCAGGAATGCCAGCCGCGTTCCTATGCTACACTGGCGTCAGGTTCATTCAACCCAGCGACGGAGTATTGCCGTGCAAAACATCGCTGTTTCAGCTCCTGCCGGTGTGCCGGCCACTATCATGGAAGCTACGGAAGTAGGGCGACGGATTGCCCAAAACATTGCTGCGGTGATAGTGGGGAAAGACGAAGTAATTGAACGGGCGTTGGCTGCACTCATCGCGGAAGGGCATATTCTGGTGGAAGATGTGCCAGGGGTTGGGAAAACGATGCTGGCCCGGGCGCTTGCAATATCGATCGGCGGTACGTTCTCCCGCATCCAGTTCACGCCGGATTTGCTGCCCAGTGACGTTACAGGCGTGTCGGTGTACAACCAGTCCACCGAGGAATTCAGCTTCCGCTCCGGGCCAATCGCCGCGCAATTGGTCCTCGCCGACGAAATCAACCGAGCTACGCCCAAGACGCAATCTGCCCTCCTGGAAGCCATGGAGGAGCGTCAGATAACGGTTGACGGCATTACTCATCCGCTGCCGCCGCCTTTCCTGGTGATAGCAACCCAGAACTCTATCGAATATGAAGGAACCTTCCCGTTGCCCGAAGCGCAGCTGGACCGGTTTTTGATGCGCATAAGCGTGGGATATCCCAAGTTTGCCGATGAAATGACGATCATCGCGCAACAGGAACATACGCATCCGATTACGGATCTGCAGGCCGTGGCGAATCCGGAACAGGTGCTGTCAATGCAGACGGTTGCGCAGGAGATATACGTTGACGGGCTGGTGCGGGAGTACGTAGTTGCGCTGTCGGAAGCGACCCGGGAACATGTTGATACTACGCTGGGAGCGTCGCCGCGGGCTTCCCTGGGACTCTTTCGCGCCTCCCGCGCAATGGCCCTGTTGCGGGGACGCGATTACGTGCTGCCGGATGATGTGAAAGAGCTGGCCCCCTCGGTTCTCTCCCACCGGATTGTGCTGACGCCAGCGTCGCGGATGCGAGGCGTGCGCACGGAGCAACTCGTGGCCGAACTGCTCAATACCGTGCCGGTGCCCGGCGCTCGATAATTGGGGCCACGGCCTCAACCCGGAGCCTGGGAACTGAGATCAGGGGATCACAACCCGGTTCTACTCCCGTTTATGGGCAATGATGGCGATCAACGGGGTGGAGACAACCACGTTCCCGACAGTCAGGAGCCACTAACAAACGATGATCAGGCAAACGCTAAGGCGACACCGACGTAAGTTACTGTTCTCTCTGCTGATTTTGGTTGTCCTGCTGTACGCTATGGGCACCGGATTCGCATTCTTCTACCGGCTGTGGTTCGTGTTGGCGCTGCTGACCCTGGTCGGCTACGCATGGGCGTGGTTCAATCTGCGTGGAATAAGTGTGCGGTTAACACGGTTGGATACGCGCGGTCAGGTGGGGGGTTATCTGGAAGGCCTGGTGCAAATGGTCAACCGGACGCGAATGCCGAAGTCGTGGCTGGAAGTGGTGGAAGAAACCGATTTGCCCAATGCGGGCGGACGCACCATCGCGCTGGTGCGGGGCCAGCAACGGGCGTTCAGGATTGCCACTTACCTGGCGCGGCGGGGAGTGTATCGAACCGGCAGAATCCGCGTTACCGCGCGAGACCCGTTTGGTATGTTCCGCCTGAGTCGTACTTTCCTCGATGAGCAACCATATACTGTGCTGCCTCTAACGGTTCCCCTGCCCGACCTGGATAATCGGTTTGCCAGCCTGCCCAGCGACACCGGGCTGTCTCGCCGCACCATGTCAATCACGCCTGAATCATCCGGGGTGCGGGAGTACAACCCCGGAGACGGGTGGCGACGGATTCATTGGCCTTACACTGCCCGTATGAACAAGTTGATGGTCAAAGAGTTTGACATCGGTGTGTCGGCGCAGGCATGGGTACTGTTGGACATGGAACGACGATCCCACGTGGGCGCCCCGCCCGACAACACTGAAGAGCTGTCGGTTACGGTCGCTGCATCGTTGATTCACCGGCTCGAGCAAAGTGCGGCGCCGGTGGGGTTGGCGGCGAACGCGTCCGCCCACTGGATGTTGAAACCCGACCGCAGACCGGCCCAATTGGGTATGTTGATGGAAACGCTGGCGGCGGTGCAGGCTGATGGGACGTCGCCGCTGGAACGGTTCATTTTCGACCTGCGCCCGCACTTATCCGGGTTCAACACGCTGATGGTGGTTACACCGTCGCGCAGAATGGAATGGGCGCCGGTTCTGGTTGGATTGCGTCGACAGGGCGTCAACGTGGCGGTTTGCTACATAGATTCTACGTCCTTCGTACCGCTGGACAGCAGGACAGCGCCGGGTGCAACCGGGCAGGTGACTGCCGAATTCCTGGCGCAACACGACATCCCCCTTTACCTGGTGCGCCAGGGAGAAGATCTGAATCGTGCGCTTTCGGCGCCATTGGTAACGGGCGTACAGGGAGCGACGGAGCGTCGGCGGGAATCCGCAAGCACGGAATCCGATCCGGTCGCATCAACCTCCCCGGCAACTGCGGACTGATATCAGGTCGTTCCGATGGGTTCGGTCGTTGATCGATCCGCGCGGCAGGGACTGGAGACAGCTGGCATGACAACCGGGGTATCCCGGCAAACGGTAGCCGTACACAACGTTGGCAACGCCCGGATATGTAAACCGGATTCGGTTATACTGGGCCGCACCTGGTAGTTTTATGGCAACTATAACTACTGTAGCACCCGGACTGACGCAACGACCTCCCGCAGAAGGTCGGACTCCGTTCGTGTCTGCGTTCCTGCTCCGGCTATTGGCGGCGCTGATGGCCCTTCGGCCGCCGGACGGGTGGGCAGCCGCGGGACTGCTGGCCCTCAACTTAACCATCGTGGTGTGGTCGGTGGAAGTGGCAGACTGGGCCCCGACGCCGCCCCTGGTACTGGTGCTGGGCATCGGAATATTGACGGCCCTGGCGCTCAGCCGCATCAAACTCTGGGCGGCTGTTCTGATACCCGCCGGTCTGGCCATCGGCAGCGGTGTGATTATCTGGCAGATGACCGCATCATCGCCCGAAGAATTGAGGTTGGCGTCTGCCGGTGAACTCTTTGGCAGACTGGCCGACTGGGTCGCGGCTGCCCGCGCTGAGGGGATCAGTGTTGACCCGCTGCCGTTTGGGGTGGGGTTGATGATTGCGGCCTGGCTGATCGGATTCCTGGGGGGGTGGTTATTTTTCCGCCGGCGGAGTTTCTGGGCAGTTTTTGCGTTGGGGGCGGTCGGATTGCTCTCCAATCTGACTTTTTTGCCAGCCCAGGCGAGCGTGTATCTGGGAGTTTACCTGTTTACGGCTTTGCTTCTGGTTGGTTGGTTGCAGTCAGTGAGGGCGCGCCAGCAGTGGGATTCCCAGGGGCGCGTTTACGACGGGCATTTGGGAATCCTGACTGTTAGCGACACGGTTTTGGTTGCATTGGTGGCTTTGCTTATCGCGTTCCTGTTGCCCGTGGGCGGCCAATGGGGCCCGGCCAACAAGGTGTACGACTATACCCGATCCCCGCTGGTGCGTTGGGAAGAGGATTTCAACCGTTTGTTCGCCGGGCTGCCAGCCCGGAAGCCGCTGCCCTATCGGATTTGGGGCGACGCAATGGCATTCCAGGGGACAATCAACCCCACGGATACCCCTGTATTGCAGATCAACTCCCCGATTCCCCTGTACTGGAAAGCGCGTTCATACGCCAAGTACACTCACGAGGGCTGGCTGTCGGAGGGCACTGTGCTGAAGGAACCCGGATGGCAACCCGAGTACAGCCTGGTGGATCCCGATCAAGAACGGTTCAACGTTACGTTTGAGGTAGTTCCGAATTATGAGAGCCGCACTCTGTTTGCGGGTGGCCTTCCCACCGGCGCCAACCGTGACATCCGGGTTGAGACTTTCGACTCACCACGGTATGTGATTGATCCCTACGCCGGGGCGCTTCCAGAGGGGATACCGTCCACATTGGCCCTGGCGGTGCAGGCGGTGGGCGATGCAACGGCTCAAGACCCGGCGGCGGCGGATGAACTCATAGCCGCCAATTTGCCGCCAAATTTCTTGCTGGAATCTGTGGAGCGCGATGACATTGGCGTGGTCCAAACGGCCATAGTTGGGGAGTTCGTGCCAAATATGCCCGATGTTTTGGCAGTGCGAGCCGCGGGAAGCACCGCCGACTCCGGAGTGCCGTACCAGGTTACCGCGGCGGTGTCGATGGCAACGGCAGAAGATCTCAACACCGCAAGCGATGACTATGCTCCATGGGTTTGGACCCGTTACACCCAGTTGCCGCCCGACATGCCGCCACGAGTTGCGGAGTTGGCCCGCCAGATTACCGCCGGAGCCGAAACCCCACACGAGAAAGCGGTGGCTGTGGAACAATACCTGAAGAATTCGCTGGATTACAGCCTGGAGATCGAACCGCCGCCGTTCGGTGAGGACGGCGTGGATTACTTTCTTTTCGAGAGCCGGCAAGGTTACAGCGAGTATTTCGGTTCAGCCATGACCGTGCTGATGCGCAGCGTGGGAATTCCGGCGCGCATGGTCACGGGGTACTCCATCGGCACCCGCATCCAGGATTCGCAAACGTACGTCGTCTCTGACCACCACAGCCACGGGTGGGCCGAAGTGTATTTCCAGGGGTATGGCTGGATCCCGTTTGAACCCACTCCGGGGAGAGACATCCCGATTGTGGTGCAGCCACAAGCCCAACCGGAAGAGAGTTCCCTTGACGAATTCGTAGATCCGGGCGAGTTACCGTGCGAATTTGAAGATGAATGCGAAGATATAGAGCCGGGCTTTAGTGATGAAGATCTGGAGTTATTTGCCAATGGCGGGCTACGGTGGCGGACCGTCTTGAATAATAGCCTGCCCTGGATCATCGGCATCTCCGCCACTGCGGCGCTATTGGCAGCCGTGGCCGGAACCGTTTGGCGCTGGTTGCTGTCCACTCCGTCCAACAATGTTGGCATCTATCGGCGTTTGCGTCGCCTGAGCCGGTTGGCGTCTTTGGGCCCCCGGCCTTACGAAACTCCACACCAGTGGGCTGCCACGGTGACCACTGCGTTGCCCGCACAACGACGGGACATATTGACAATCGTGGATGCGTACGTGGGCGAAACGTACTCGGGCCGCCAACGCTCTGAGGGTTCAACCGACGAAAGCGTTATCAGGGCCTGGCGCGGGTTGCGCGTACCCCTGGCTATCCACACCCTGAGACGCCGGGAAACTTAGAGTTGTTGGGGGTATCGGCCGGGTTCGAGGCGCGTTTGTGACACCGGCCCGTTGACGCTCGTGCGTACCCACTATAATCTGTCATTGCGACCCCGTACTTGATACGGGGGTGGCAATCTCGTCGCTGTAGCAACGGTGGTGCCCCGGCGTGTGCTCAACCTCAACGAGATTGCCACGTCGCTGCGCTCCTCGCAGTATCTGTGTTGGGTGTCAAGCCTTTTTGCGGGTTTGGAGGTGGGATGGTTCTATCCGTGGTGTTCTATCCGTGTTGTTGCACCCAGGGGGTTCCGCGGCGGGCCACTGCGTTCAGTTGCAACAGCAGCTTGCGCATCACGGCCACCAGCGCCACTTTGCCAGTTTTGCCACGTTGCCGCAGCTGACGGTAGAAATCAGGTAAGCTCCCCTGGCCGCGTGTCGCCGCCAGGGCCGCCATGTACAAGGCCCGGCGCACTACGCCGCGACCGCCCCGGATGGTGCGCTGGCCCCGCTTCCGGCCACTGTCCCGAGACCAGGGCGCCAGTCCCACCAGGGAGGTCAGGGCCTTCCCGTCGTATTGTCCCAGTTCCGGCAGCTCGGCGGTCAGGGTGGCGGCGGTGAGCGGCCCTACGCCCGGCACGCTGCGGTACAAGGCGGCGCGTTGGGCCAGGGACTCGCTGCTCTGCAATGCGGCCTGGTACTCCTCATCCAGCTGGGCGATCTCCTGGTCCAGCCAGGCGATGTGGCGGGCGGTGGAAGCCCGGGCCTTGCGGGAGGTTCCCTGGTTGCGCCGGTTCAGCTCCTGCACTCGCTGTTCCACCAGCTGCTGGCGGCGGCGCAGCAAATCCCGCAGTTCCTCACGTTCCGGATCCGGCTGCGGGGTGTCCGGGGGTTCAAACACCTGGCCGTAACGCGACAGCGTCTGGGCGTCCAGGGCGTCAGTCTTCGCCAGGTGGCCAGCGGCCCGGGCGAAATCCCGCACCTGGTTGGGGTGGGCCTGGTGCACCCCCAGTCCCCCGGCCCGCAACCGGTTGACCAACTGGAGTTCATAGCCCCCGGTGGGTTCACACACCACCTGCGCGACCTCCTGCGCCTCCAACAATTGCAACAGATCGGCGATGCCCTCCTCAGTGTTGGCAAAGCGACGCGCCGGGCCAGCCGACACCGACACGTCCAGGCTGGCTTTGCTGACGTCAATGCCCACCACTGCGCCGCCTTCCACTGCGCTACCTTCCATGGTCTTCATCTTTGGCGTCTTCATCTTTGAGACCTCCCAGATGTGATAATGCGGTGGTCCTCCACACTTGCAATGCGGGCTCAGGCCCGTGAATCTGTTCGGAGCGACCACCGGCGGCGTGAGGGGTGTCTTACTGCGAGTCGGTGCAGCCTGGACCTCAGGCCCAGCTCACCCAATGACAGACGACGCGCCCCTCGCGCCCGCCTCACAGATTGGCCTATCTGCGAGGCATATACAACATACAAATGACAGGTGGGAGTGGGCGCCCTTCGCAATGACACTCGGCTGGTTTGTTTTGACAAAGCGGGTACGCGTGAGTGACACCGGCCCGTGGACGGGATTGAGGCCGGCGGGCGTAAGATACCGGATCGCATAAACGGGACACTGGTTGGAGCGCTGGCGTGGGACACTGGAGTACATCACCCATGAGCAACAAAATTGACATTCCCCAGGCTCGTTATTATTACAACCTGGAAAAGTGTCCGGTGGGCTGGCTGGCTTTGTTGGGCACTGAGCGGGGCTTGCAGCGCGTTAGCCTCCAGCCTGATCCCGGGGAAGCGCTGGACGGATTGGGAGCCAAGCTGCAAATCGCCGAAGAAAATGCGGCGATGTTTGCAGAATCACTCACCGCATTTCGCGACTATTTCGGTGGCGACAACGCCGCTCTGGCTCGAATTACTCTAGATATGGAAGAAGTTTCGGCGTTTTACGGGGCAGCATGGGAAGCATGCCGAACCATTCCACCGGGAGAGACGCGCTCGTATAAATGGCTGGCCCATGCCGCCGGCAGTCCCAGGGCAGCCCGGGCAGCTGGGCAGGCCATGGCCAAAAACCGCCTGGTTCTGGTCGTTCCCTGTCACCGAGTGATCGGCAGTGGTGGCAACCTGCACGGCTACGGCGCCGGTGGCCTCGATGTCAAGACCAGATTGCTGGAAATGGAACGCGATCCGGCCAGAACCCATTGAATCGTCAACAACGCTATAATGACCAGAAATTCAGACAATCGCTCTCTCGGCCGGAGGTTCTAACGATGGCAGGTCAAAAATTCACTTCCTGGGTACACGGCTCCGCCATGACCGGAGAATACTTGAACCGCATTACGTCGGTGCGCCACTGCGGGCCGTTCGTGCGAATTGAGGGCAACGAAGGCCAGAATACGTGGCTGCATTTCGCTATACCCACGCCCACCATCCGCGACGGCAACCACACCAAGGCTGAATCGGTGTCGGTGGCATTCCGTGCGCGCTCTCACGCCAACGTACACGAAGTGCTGGTTTACGACGGCGAAAAGATTATCGCCGAGCATCAGGGTCTGGGATTAAAGGGCGACCACCTGGACAGCAAATTTGAGATTCCCGGCGGGCCGGAAGTGGATCGGGGCATCAACGTGGTGGTCGGCGTCACGTTTGACGCCGGGGCGCCCGACGTGCGGGCTATGCAGGTTGAAATCGTGGGAGTCGGAGTCGATTTCGAGGGTTAATCCACCGGCGCGCCGCTGTCCGCCAATTGGCGGGGAGGGGGAACCCCCTTAGGTCGTTCCCCTCCCCGTGGGCTCTGGCATCGGGAACTTGGGCCTCGTATATGGGGCGGCCCAATCGCGACTTGAGACGGGCAGGGCAACCGCATTCTAATTTAATCGGCTTTGCAGGCGTCCATCATTCCCGCGAAAGAACGTCACCCCGTACTTGATACGGGGCGGGAATCCAGGTCGTTTGGTTGTACGTCAACTGTCTGGAAGCAAGCTGTATGGATTCCCGCTTTCGCGGGAATGACGGTATATGAAGTCCCCTAAAGTTAGAATGCGTTTGCCCTGCTTGAGACGGGGAACGCATCACACGCCGTTCACTATCATCACGTTCGACTCGGTGGCCTTGATCCTCATTTCTTTCGGGCCGGCATAGTCGTCGGAGTAGTACCAACCGCGGGCTTTTTCCAGGCTCTCAAATTCCAACACTACGGTGCGTCTGGCTGGCTGGTCGCCTTCCAGCACTTCGACGTCTCCGCCTCGCACCAGATACTTGCCGCCGTGCTTGTCGATGGTTGGCGATACCTGCGCCCGATAAGTTTCAAAGAGTTCCGGGTCGGTAACTTCGATGGTAGCGATAATGTAAGCGGCCATGATGGACCCCCTTGGTCGAATTATTTAACGTTGATTGATCGGCGCGGCTAACGGCGCGCGCACTGCGGATTCTAACGCACCGGAATCGATGGCGGCCAGCCCTCACCCTTACCCACTTTAATCTGTCATTGCGACCCCGTACTTGATACGGGGGTGGCAATCTCGTCGCCGTAGCAATGGTGGTTTGCCGGCGTGTGTTCAACCTCAACGAGATTGCCACGTCGCTGCGCTCCTCGCAATGACAGCAGGCTAGTAGTCCAACATTTTTGGATTGAGGAGTAACCGAGCTTGACCCTCAATCGTCATTCCGGCCTTGAGCCAGAATCCAGGAATCGCCGCTGGCAAAGAGTCTCCGCCGGGCCAGGTTGTGGATTCCGGCTTTCGCCGGAATGACGGTATGAGCAGCCATACCCATCATTACAAAGATTTCGTACTACTAGGTTGGTTTGACAAAGTGGGTACGCGTGAGCGGCCAGCCCACTTGCCCGACCAGCCTTCCCGATGTTACCGTACCACCGAACAAACTTACGGGATCAATCGGGCCGGCTTTACTCACGCAGCGCGGGCCGGATCGTCGTAGAACCACCCTTGAACCAGGAGCATCGACAGAGATGACCACCGGCACAGACGTTCGTACCTACCACAATTTTATCGGCGGACAGTGGACACCCTCCGATTCCGGCAACACATACTCGGTTTACAATCCGGCACACAAGGACCGTGTCCTGGGCCATTTCCAGCTTTCAAACCCCGAGGATGCTCTGCGCGCGGTGGCCGCGGCATCTGACGCCGCCGCCGGGTGGGCAGACACGCCGGCTCCGGTGCGTGCGCAGGTACTCTTCAAGGCGCTGGAAATTATGGCACGCCGCGGGGAAGAAATCGCTCGCACGATTACCGAGGAGGAGGGCAAGCCATTGCCCGACGCGCGTGGTGAAGTGAAGCGGGCGATGAACATCATGGAGTATGCCGCGGGCGAGGGTCGCCGCATGTTCGGCTACACCACGCCGTCCGAACTGCCCAACACCGTTGCGTACACCGTGCGCCGGCCGCTGGGAGTGGTGGGCATCATTACTCCCTGGAACTTCCCCATCGCGATACCCGCCTGGAAAATGGCTCCGGCGCTGATCTGCGGCAACGCCATCGTGTTCAAGCCGGCTTCCTCCACGCCGTTGTCGGCGGTAAAACTGGTGGAGGTGTTTGAGGAGGCGGGAGTGCCCCCCGGTGTTTTGAACCTGATAACGGGGCCAGGCGGTAGTGTGGGTAACGCTCTGGTGGAATCGCCCGACGTTTCGGGCATCTCCTTCACCGGGAGCACCGAAATCGGTACGGAGTTGTACACCCGGGGCGCGTCGCTGTTGAAAAAGGTGCAGGCGGAGATGGGCGGCAAAAACGCCGTCATCCTGCTGGCAGATGCAGACCTGGATAAAGCGTTGGGCGGAATTGTTCAGGGCGCTTTCGGGTCCACCGGGCAGCGGTGCACCGCAACCAGCCGGGTCATCGTGGAAGATGGCGTTTACGATGAGTTTATGAATCGCCTGATCGATAGCGCCTCCAAACTCACGATTGGGGATGGCCTGGAAGACGGTATTGATGTAAGCCCGTTGTCCAGTGAGGCTCAACAACGCACGGTTTCGGATTACATTGCGACCGGTGCCTCAGAAGGGGCAACGCTGGCCTACGGAGGACGCACGCTGTCGGGCGGCATTTACGACGATGGTTGGTACGTGGAACCCACGATTTTCACCGACGTGTCGCCGGAGATGCGCATTGCGCGGGAGGAGATATTCGGGCCGGTGCTCACAGTATTCAGGGCGCGGGACCTGGAGCACGCCGTCGAGATATCCAACAGCGTGAAATTCGGACTTTCTTCTTCGGTTTACACTCGAGACATACCGCGGGCATTCCGATATATCAATACGGTTGACGCCGGTATGGTTCATGTCAACGCGCCAACGCTGGGGGGCGAGGTTCACCTGCCCTTTGGCGGATTGAAGGCATCGGGAGTGGGCCAACGAGAACAGGGCGTGGAAGCGGTAGATTTTTTTAGTGAGGTAATCACCGTTTACATCGATTACGCCGACGCCCCCCGGGAGCAGGCCAGGTTCATCTAACACGGTTGCGCCGGGGCAAGAAATCGATCGCGCTGGCGGGATTGATAGCGGTGGCGGTTCTGCTGACCACCGGATGCAATCCTACGGATGAGGAACTTGCCACACGGATCGCCGACGGGATAAAGGCTGCCGTTACCAATTCCGACGTACAGGTTGGCGACCTGAATCCACTGTACCGAAGGGTTTGGCCATCGGTGTTTTACGTCGATCCCGGTGATCGTCAGCACGGCACCGGCTGGCTGCTGGAGCCGGGATTGATCGTAACGGTCGCCCATCTGGTCGAGGGTCGGCGGCAGGTTATCGTGCGGCAGGCCACTGCGCCGACCTTTGTGGCCGATGTTGTGGGTTCCGACGATCTTCGGGATGTGGCCCTGTTACGGTACGATCCGGCCCAAGCCGAGTTGGATCCCAGGGCGATGCCGCTTCCGCTGGGCAACGCCACGATTGACGATATCGCCAAAGACCTGCTGGCGTTAGGTTATTCGGGCAGCGGCGTGAAGCGCCAGGGGACGGTGGGGTCACCCAAGGCCAACGCCGGCATTTTGTCTCAGATAACTAATTTTGGCGCCGATAGCTACGGCAGGAACCTGGAAATGGATGCTGCCATAGATCCGGGCGACAGCGGCGGCCCGGTGTTGAACCGACAAGGCGAGGTGGTCGGGATGGTAAGGGCAGCGGCCCGGCATTCGGCGGACGGTGGTTTGGTCGTGGGAACGTTCTACGCCGTCCACGCCGATGAAATCCGGACAGCGATAGCGTCAATCGAGTCTGGGGAACGATAACGCCATCCCCACTGTGATCACTCGTAACTGTTCAGAGTTGAAGGTAGTATCTTGGCCCCAACCTGTCATTCTCGCGAAAGAACGTCACCCCGTACTTGATACGGGGCGGGAATCCAGGAAGCCGAGGATAAGCAACATTGCGGTTTAAAGACGTCTCTGGATTCCGGCTCAAGGCCGGAATGACGGAGTGGTATGGAAATCACGCGTCGAGTCTGAACTGTTACGATCACTCGACCTTGCCGGCGGGGTTACAGCGAGCGCCGGCTACTGAACCCGGTGTCGGTGGGATGCCACCACTCAATGGAGGGTTCCCCACGCTGCCAACACAGGTACACGGTGTCGCCGCCGCGCCGGGCGGGGAAATCGACCAGGCCACGCCCAATGTCTCGTACGAGGATGCCGGCGTTGGTTATCTCGGTTACAGCTTCCTGGATCTGGCGAGTGAGACGGGACACCTCGTCTTCCGCAGCGGAGATTTCCTCCTCGCTGCTGGAGTGCCCGTTGCTGCGCCGCCGACGCAGCAGACCCAGCAGATGCTCCTGCCGTTCAACCAACCGGCTTCGCACCGGAGCCATCGCGGCGAACCGCTCTTCCAGCCAGGGTACCAACGCGTTGGCATCATCCAGATTGAAAACCCGCTCAAGCATAACCAATGTATAATACACCAACCTGCGCGTGGCCAACGGGTCGCCGCAGACTCCTGACCGACGCGTCGCGAACCTCTCAATAAAGCACGACTAATGCACGACGAGACTCCCATCAACACACCCAACCGCGGCCAATTTGCCTTGGGCGACCTGGCGCTGTTTATCGACCGGAAGGGTCGTACGTACCAGCACACACTCACGGATGGCGGCAGTTTCCATAGTCATCTGGGGCAGCTGACCAACGATCAGGTTATTGGTCAATCAGTTGGTGGCTGGTACACCACCAACCGGGGGCACGTTCTGCTGGGCATCCGTCCGACGCTGGGAGACTACGTCCGATTGATGCCGCGTGGGCCGCAGGTCATCTACGCGAAGGATCTGGGCAACATCGTGTCGATGGCCGACTTGTTCCCGGGCGCTACGGTGGTCGAGGCTGGGCTTGGCTCGGGAGCGTTGACCACCGCGTTGCTGAGGGCGGTTGGTCCAAACGGACGGGTGCATTCCTACGAAATCAACCCGGCAGTAGTGGACAAGGCGCTGGCCAACGTAGCATCAATCGTGCCTGATACCGATAATCACCAGGTCACCGTGGGAGATATATTCGAGGGAATCGCCGAGACCGCGGTTGATCGGGTGATATTGGATCTACCGGAGCCGTGGCAGGCGGTGGACGCCGCCGCCGAGGCGTTGATTACCGGGGGCATATTGTTGTCATTCCTGCCGACCATCCTGCAGGTGCAGGAGTTGGTACTGGCATTGAACGCCGATGGACGGTTTGCCCGCGTCGAAACGGCTGAAACCTTGCTGAGGGGGTGGAACGTAACTCGTCGCAGTGTTCGGCCGGCGCACCGGATGGTTGCTCACAGCGGGTTCATCACCACGGCCGTGAGGTGCGTGCCGCGGTCCAGGCCACCGACAACGGAGGACCAGCCGGCCGAAGCCGACGGTTAGGTTGTCAGGCCATGCACCGGGAAAACCGCATCGCGCACGGCTGACACACTCTCAGCAGCCAACGCCCTGGCGTCTGCCCTAACGTGGCCCGGTATTTCGGGCACATCCGTGTCGCGCAATGTGTTGCGTCCCAGGCGCTCCACGGCAATGGTGGGTACGCGGTCAGGCCACTCGACGCCGCACATCACGCCGTAGGCCATTGTCCAGCATCTGGCGACGGCGCTGAGATCATACCCACCGCCTCCCGTAGCTAACCACGGATACCCCAAGCTGCCCAATCGTTGCACCGCGGCGACGAATCCGCGGCTGGTCACCTGCAGGTGGGTCAGCGGGTCGGTGTGGTAGGAATCGATGCCAAGCTGGGTCAACAGGACGTCGGGCGCAAAAGCCCGCACCAGGGGCGGGACGATGGCCTCAAACGCTTCCAGGTAAATTTCGTCGTCCGTGTAGGGATATAAGGGGAGGTTCACAGCATAGCCCACGCCGGAACCAGCGCCGGTTTCGCCGGCGAAGCCTGTCCCCGGAAACAGGTACTGGCCCGACTCGTGGATCGAGATGGTCAGCACGCGTGAGTCATTATAGAAGGCGTTTTGAACTCCATCGCCGTGGTGGGCGTCGATGTCAACGTATGCAACCCGCAAGCCTCGGTTCAACAGGTACTTGATGGCGACAACCGGATCGTTGAAAACGCAGAATCCGCTGGCCTGGCGCGCCGCGGCGTGGTGCAGGCCCCCGCTGATGTTGAACGCCGCTGATACCTCACCGTCGGCGACCATGCGGGCGGCGGTCAGAGTGGCGCCCGTGCTTAGCATGGCTGCTTCGTACATGCCGGGGTAGGTTGGGTTGTCACCGCCCTGGGCGAAACCAAAGCGTTGGGGCTGGAATCCGGTCAACCCCAGGCTGAATGTACGCACTGCGGAGATGTAATCCCGGGAGTGAAAAGCCCCGACGCTGGACTCGTCAGCTGCGGACGGCGCAACCAGCAAGGAATCAGCGCCGTCGAATGCGCCGTATGCCTCGAGGAGTTCGTAGGTGTGGCGCAGTCGAATGGGCCGCATGGGATGGTCGGCGCGCAGCACATGCTGGCTCATGGTGTCGTCATATACGAAGGCAGCCCGTGGCATATCTCTTTTCCTCTTTCGGCAAGATCACTAGGTGAGTAGATTATCATGGACGGAATCGGAACAGGCCGCTATGATAAACTGAGGACAATCCACGACCCCTACCTGAGGTGGTGAAAATGGCGAGCGAAACGCCGCAGAACGCTTCATTTGATACAGCGTCAAACGACTTCCCAGCAGCATCCGCCGATTCCCCTTCCCGGCAGACTTTGACATCGGTTTGGCGAACTGCCTGGCAATGGGTAGCATTAGCGTGGCTGGGTGGGGTACTGATCGGCAGCGTGTTTCTAGTCTTGGTTCTCAGTCCAGATCCCAACACTGGCTCGCGGCCAGAGGTTGATGCAGTAAAGATATCAGCAGTGGTGATCGGCATCGTATTCTTGATGGTCGCTCCAGGCGCTTACGCAACTTGGCAAACTTGGCAAGGATATTGCAAAAGCATGGGTAGAAGCCCACTAAAGTTTTGGGATAAGGGACATTGAAATGTCGGAACATCCAAACTGGGAACGCCATTGGAGCACGATATCCTTGGGTATCGTGACCGTCGCGACGGCAGCGATTGGCGCGGCATTTTTTGCTATTGACCTTACGGAGGTTGTCACGTCGCTGATAACGTATTTCTTGGTAGTGATCGCGATTTCCGTCTATCTCTGGGTACTGATTCTGGGTGGACGTTCCATTTTCTCAACCTCCGACGAGACCATACTACTCGGAACGTCCAAACGACAACTCGCCCAGGCACTGTACCGCTGGTTTTTCTTGGAATTATTTGTCCTGGCAATGCTGCTTATCCCTGAGGCGTTCGCTAGTTTATTGCGATCGCTAACGTCTGCATAATGACGACCCAAACCAGCATCACCGCCGTTATCCTGGCCGGGGGCCAGAGTCGTCGCTTGGGTCGGGATAAAGCGGTTGAGCCAATTGCGGGCGAACCGCTCATCCGGCGGGCGATTCGGCTGGCTGAAAGCGCCGTAGATGCCACCGAAGTGGTAGTCGTGGTGGCGGATGCCGCTCGGGGGCGGGCCCTGCCTTTGGATTCATCGCACCGGACCGCGGTGGACGTGTTTCCTGATTGCGGATCGTTGGGCGGCATTTATACGGGTCTGCACGCGTCGCATAGTGACTGGTGCCTGGTGGTTGCCTGCGACATGCCCTTCCTGTCCGCTCCATTGTTGGCGCACATGGCAGAATTGCGCGCCGGCGTGGACGCCGTAGTTCCCGTAATCGATGGCAGACCGGAGCCTACTCACGCCCTGTATTCCCGCCGTTGTATGCCAGCCATTGAGGAACGATTGCGAAAGGGGGAATTGAAAATCGCGGGATTTTACGATGATGTTGCGGTTCAGTATGTACCGGAAGACGAGGCGCGAAGGTTCGACCCGGATCTGCTGAGCTTTTTCAACATCAACCGGCCCGAAGATCTGGCCCGCGCGCTGGAGTTGGCGCGATGACCGCGGGACGTATGGGCGCGGAACAGTGGGTAGATATCACCGTGGAGCTATTTGGCACGGCGCGAATGAACGCCGGTGTCAGCCTGGTGCCGTTGAGGGTAGGCTCCGGATGGAACCTTGCCGCTTTAGCGGGCGAACTGGCGAAAGAATGCCCGGCGTTATTGGGTAATGGATTGTTCTGCGACGATGGGAACTACGGCCAAACGGCTATCCAACAAGGCTACGCAATCAACCGAAACGGACTGGAGTTTTTGGGGGATGACGGCGACACTCCGCTGGATTTGAAGCCGGGCGATTCCCTGTTGCTGTTGTCCAATCAGGCCGGCGGGTGAGACCGTCCGGGAGCGGCCGGTGATTATGAGAACCACACACGGTTACCGGGGCGCAGCGCTGGTGGTAAACCTGACCACCGGCGAACACCGGTGGGATCCGATCCCGGAGCGGGTATTGCGAGCTACCATCGGAGGGATCGGTTTGGGCACCTGGCTACTGCACCAATACGGTGCCCCCGAGGTTGACTCCGACGGAGCGATACTCACGGATGCCCAACGCCTCCGGTTGCTGGATTCTGCGTTCGAGCCAGAGAACCCGCTGATTTTTGCGTCGAGCCCGCTCGTAGGGACAAGGCTGACCACGTCCAGCAAATTTGCGGTACTAACGCGTTCACCGCTGACCGGGTTTATTGCCGACGGTCTGTCGTCGAGCCATCTGGCAGTGGAGTTGAAGCGCGCCTGCGGTGATGCTCTGGTCATTCTTGGCAAAGCGCCCGAACCGACGCTGCTGCACATTGATGGAGACAGTCCGCCCCGGCTGCTGCCGGCTGGGGATCTGTTGGGTCTGTCCACCTCGGATACCGAAGTTACCGTCAAAGAGCGGTTGGATGACGGCGCTCGCCGACCCGTGCGGGTTGCCAGCATCGGGCCCGCCGGTGAACGGCTGGTGCGATTTGCCAGTATCGCTAACGACGGTGGACGGCAGGCGGGTCGATGCGGCCCCGGCGCCGTTATGGGCAGCAAGAACCTGAAGGCGATTGCGGTGCGTGGCCGTCCCGACGCCGATCCGCCGGTTGCTGACGCCAGCAGTTTGCGCGAGTATGCGCGGGACCTGAGCCGCCGCAGCCTGGGGGCGGCTACCGCAAAGTATCGCGAGTTGGGTACCATCGCCAACGTGTCGGTTTTCAACCGACTGGGTACACTGCCAACGCGGAACTTTCAACAGTCCACGTTTGAAATGGCTGATGATGTGAGTGGCGAGGTTCTGCACCAAACTCGGGCCACGCGAACGGCCCATTGCGCCAATTGCACCATCGGTTGCGAAAAGATAATTTCCGTTGCATCCAAAGAAGGCGACTCAAAATCCGCGGGGAACCGGGAGAGCGCCAGGCTGGAATACGAGAGTTTGTTTGCGCTGGGGCCATTGGTGGGCGTCGGCGACCCTGACGCCGTGATACGGGCGGTGAAGCGCTGCGACGAATTGGGGATCGACACGATTTCAACGGGCGGGGCCATCGCATGGGCCATCGAGTCGTCGGAGCGGGGGCTGCTGCCCAGGACATTGAGTGGAGAAAATATCAGCGGCCGATTGCCGGCATCGCTGCATTTCGGCAACGGGGAGGCTGTTCTGGCGCTGTTGGACGACATCGGACATCGTCGCGGGTACCTGGGTAATTTGCTGGCTGATGGCACTCGCCTCGCCGCCCTGACCGTAGGCGGCGGTTCTGAGAAATGGGCGATGCACGTCAAGGGACTGGAAATGCCTGGTTACGAACCGCGCAGCCTGAAAACGCTGGCGCTGGGCCTGGCGACTACGCCACGGGGGGCGTGTCACAACCGCACCTCGGCCTACGACGCCGACTTTTCGCCGGAGGTTGACCGGCTGACGGTGGACGACCGTCGCGGATCCATCGCCGCTGCCAGCGAGGATTTTGCCGCTGCGCTGGATTCTCTGATCTGGTGCAAATTCCTGCGCCGGGCATTCGGCGATTTCTGGGAGGAATCAGCGGCCGTTTATCGAATGATCACCGGCTGGGACGATTTCGACGCGGCTGAACTGCGCCGGGCTGCCAGCCACATCGCTGATTTGAAGAAGGCTTACAACCAACGTTGGGGTTGGAATCGCGCGGATGACACACTGCCCCCACGGACGCTGACGGAAACCCTGAGCGATGGTGTTGCGGCGGGCGTTGGCCTGACCCCTGACGAACTGGACAAGATGATAGCCGACTACTACGTCGCGCGAGGGTGGAACTCCGACGGCCGGGTTGCGATGGCTTCTCTGGCGCTGTAACTTTCCAGGCGCTATAGCTTCCCGGGCGCTATAGGGGTTGTTTCGCCGGCAGGCCCACGCGCCGGGGATAATCCGGGGGTGTCGGCCTGACTTTCTCGACCGATACCAGCCACCGGTCGGGCGGCAGAGGCGGCGACAGCGCGTCCACGGAATGGACACCGCCGATCACGCCGCCCAGCTCCAGCAACGCATTGCGCGCATCCCTGGCTTCTGCCGGGCCATCTTTGCCCTTCCAGGCCAGCAGATGGCCGCCGATTTTGCACAAGGGCAGGCCGTATTCGATCAGCGCCGACATGCGGGCAACGCCACGGGCCAGCGCTACATCGAATTGGCCGCGGTAGCCGTTGGTCCGGCCCAGTTCCTCAGCACGAATCGTAAGGACTTCTACGTCGGGCAACTCAAGATGCTGAATCAGCCGGTGCAAAAATTGTGTTTTTTTACCGACAGACTCGGCAAGTGTCAAACGTAATCCGGGGAATACGATCTTCAGCGGCACGCCCGGTAAGCCGGCGCCGGCGCCGATATCAACCACCCTCGCGCCGTCCGGCCAGTGGGGAAGGGCCAGGACTGCCGTCAACGAGTCTAAAAAGTGGCGAACCTGTACCTCGGCTGGGTCGGTAACCGAAGTGAGATTGGCGCGCGTGTTGCCGTCAGCCAACAACCTTGTATATTCGGCAAACTGGCTCAACTGCGCATCAGTCAAATGCAACCCCAGGCGTTGAGCCTGTTCGTACACGATCTCCATGCCCAATGCTGATGGAGGTGTCATCGGTCCAAAAATCGGGAGAACACTTCCCGCCCGGCAAATTGCGCCCGTTCGCCCAACTCCTCTTCGATGCGCAGCAGCTGGTTGTACTTGGCAAGGCGCTCGGAGCGGGTAATGGAGCCAATTTTGATCTGGCCGGCTCCGGTGGCCACGGCCAGGTCGGCGATTGTGGTGTCTTCGGTTTCGCCGGACCGGGCAGAAATGACTGGCAGGTAACCCCGTTGTTTCGCCAAACGCACCGTTTCCAAGGTTTCGGTCAGGGTGCCAATCTGGTTCGGTTTCACGAGCACGGCGTTGGCAATGCCGCGGTCGGCGCCCTGGGTCAAACGTTGTGGGTTGGTGGTAAACAGGTCATCCCCGACGAGTTGGGTGCTGGCTCCCAGCCTTTCGGTCTGGTACGCCCAACCGTCCCAGTCGTCTTCGGCGACACCGTCCTCAATTGAGATGATGGGATAGGTTCCACACCAGTGGACAAACAGGTCGGTCAGTTCGGTGGAGGAGAAGGTGCGCCGTTCGGCCCGCAGCGGGTAGCATCCATCGGCGTCCACGAACTCGGAGGCTGCGACATCCAGGCCGATTGCGATGTCGCCGTTTCGGGCGCAGCGGTAGCCGGCCAGCCGGGTAGCGTCATGCAGCAGACCCAGGGCGTCTTCGTGGCAAGGCAAGGGGGGACCGTAACCGCCCTCGTCCGCAACGCCGTGGCCGTAGGGGCCGGTTTGAGTCAAGATGCGCCCGACCGTCCGGTGGACCGCAACCGCCATGCGGAGCGCTTCGCGGAACGTGGCGGCGCCGATGGGAATAGCGAGGAAGTCCTGCATATCGAGGCCGCCCTCAGCGTGCCGGCCGCCGCTGATGATGTTCACCATCGGCATGGGCAGCGTGGTGGCATCATCGCCACCCAGATACCGGTATAACG
The DNA here is from genome assembly GCA_965262485.1 of Dehalococcoidia bacterium. GTDB lineage: Bacteria > Chloroflexota > Dehalococcoidia > Lucifugimonadales > UBA3495 > Bin87. The sequence goes on from OZ253540.1 coordinate 456,521, forward strand.
GCAAGCCGGCCGCACGTGCCGCTGCGTGGGCGGCGGCGAGTGATACTCCGAGGATAGCGTTTGCGCCCAGGTTGGATTTGTTGGTCGTGCCGTCAAGTTCGCACAGCCGCGTGTCCAGGGCGTTCTGGTCGGCAGCGTCCGTGGGGTTGCGTGTTCCGGAGATGGTAGGCGCAATGATGTCGTTGACGGCGGCTACCGCCCGCAGGACGCCCTTGCCCTCGTAACGTCCGGGGTCGCCATCACGCAACTCGACGGCCTCGTGCCGGCCGGTGGATGCGCCGGAGGGGACGATTGCCCGGCCCGTCGCTCCGCCTTGCAACCTGATGTCAACTTCGACGGTGGGGTTGCCACGGGAGTCCAATACCTCCCGGGCATGTACAGTTGCAATGTGGGTTGAGTTGGGCATGTTGGATTATCTGGCGATTTCACCCTCACCCTAGTCCTCTCCCTTTATGGGAGAGGGGGAGACGGCCCTCACCCCCGGCCCCTCTCCCGGACGGAGAGGGGAGAAGACTGTAAGCCCTAAAAAGTCCCTCTCCCTCTGGGAGAGGGGTTGGGGTGAGGGGCGTAACGCCTAGCCGTGACCCTCTGATTTGATGTCGTTGAACGTAACCCGAAGCATCGGGGCGTCGGTTTGGTTCTTCCACTGGTGATGCTCAACCGGGGGCACAAGCACGGCGTCGCCGGCGGTTACCGTGTATTCCGTACCGGACACGACCAGGGTACCGGTGCCTTCCAGGACGAACACCGTATGTTCCCACTCGTGGTTGTGGCCACCGGTGTCCGGATGGCTGACGGCTCCGGGCTGCATGGCTCCGTTGTACAGCATCAGGTAGTTGGGGCAACCGTCTCTGCCGCCGAGCAAGGTGTGGCCGGTTTCGTCGTTGAGATCGGCGTGATTGCGGATGACCGGAACGGTGCCGGCTCCCGGCTCGCTGCCACCGGGTCGGGCAGTACCGCTGGCGGCGGATATGGGGTTGATCTCAATGCGGCGGATGTCGCCATTGCCGCCGTCGTTACGGGTTACGTGATCGACCATGGGCGGGATGAACATGGCATCGCCGGCCTTGACCGGGTATTCCTTGCCATCGGCAACCAGCGTGCCGCTGCCTTCAATGACGTAGACCTCATGCTCCCACTCGTGGATGTGGTGCGAGCTGGCGCCGCCCGGCTCGATTACGGAGTAGGCAAGGGTCACCAACGGCGGGTTGTCGTCGGCGCTGATGAGGCGGGCCGGTGAACCGGCGGGATAGTCTTTGATGTTGTGGATTATTGGGTCCATCGATTACTCCTTTGGGGGTCGGGGAAGCTGGGATTGAGCCTCTATGTGTCTCCGCCGATTATACGGGCCGGCGGATGTTATGTCATTGGCGGGGTTTTTCTCATGCGCACCCACTTTTAGTCTGTCATTGCGACCCCGTACTTGATACGAGGGTGGCAATCTCGGCACCGTAGCAATGATGGTTCGCCATCGTGTGCTCAGCCTCAACGAGATTGCCACGTCGCTGCGCTCCTCGCAATGACAGGTGGGGGTGGGCGCCCATCGCAATGACAGTCGGTTGGTTTGGTTTGACAAAGTGGGTACCCGTGAGAGATAGGGGGAGATTGCCAAGTCGCTAGGCTTCTGGTTGTGACGGGGCAAGCGTTGCCAGGGCAGTTTCGGCAGCCTCGGTTTCAGCGGCGTTTTTGCTGCGACCGGTCCCGGCCGCCAGGACACCCGCGTTGCCAACCACCTCGACGGTGTAGCGCGGTTGGTGGGGAGTGCCTGACGTGCTAACCACGTGGTAGGTGGGTGGACTCTGGCCCATGGACTGCAGCAATTCCTGCAACTCGGTTTTTGGATTGTAGGGTCGCCAGTCGGGGCGGCAGGTGTCGTTGATTTCGTCGGCCAGCGCTTGCAGCACGAACCGACTCGCCTCGTCGTACCCGCCGTCGACGTAGATCGCGGCGATCACGGATTCCATGACGTCACCGAGAATCGAATCGCCGTAGCGAGTATCGGTAGAATCGGAGCCTCGACCCAGCATAACGTAATCGCCGAGTCCCAACCTTTCGCCAACGGCGGCCAGGGCCCGTTGACTCAGCAGCGTCGTCCAGCGGCGCGTCAGCCCGCCCTCGTCGCAATCGGGCAGCCGGTGGTAGAGTTCGTCGCTGACAATCAGCCGCACCACAACGTCGCCGAGAAATTCGAGCCGTTCGTAGGAGTCCCGAGTATCACCGGAGTGCTCGTTGACCCAGGATCGATGGGTCAGGGCTTGACGCAACAAGCCCCGGTCCTGAAAGCTCAGGCCCAGGGCTTGTTCGAGTTCCTCGATTGGCCGATGCCCAAAGGCGGGCACCGAAAGGTTATGATCGGACACCCTCATACGGCCACGGCGGGGAAGGTCGCTTGATCTCGCCCACGTGCTTGTGGTCGGCAACCATCTCGACCAGGTTGTCGTAAATCGAGCCGGACTCTTCGCTAGAAGGGATAAACATCTTCACGAACGCCGAATTGCCGTTGGGGAACACGTAGAGAGGCACGCCAAAGGCGCCGTGTACTTCCACGGCCTCGGTGTGGCTCTCGCCAATCTCGCGCAGGATTTCCGGATCGGCCAGGTCTTCAGCGAACTGGCCCATATCAACACCGGATGCCTCGGCAACCGCGTTGATGGCGTCGGCGTCGGTCAAGTCGATGCGGTCTTCGTGCCTGGCCCGGAGCAGGTTGATGAAGAATGTGTCCCAAATCTCCTGACCCTGCCGCTGGGCGGCAACGCCGGCGCGCAGCTCCAGGAGCGTGTTGTCGGAGTCATCCTGTTCCCAGTATTTGAAGTTGTCGCCGTCGGCTTTGTTGTTGTCGTAATTGACCTGTACCAACGAGAACGGCTTCAGGTTTACGTTGATCTCCTGATCGGTACTTTCTCGAACTTTCGCCCACCACATGGCAGCGTTGTACACGAAAGGTCAACGGAAATCGTAATAGCAAAGGAAATCGGTTTCGGCCATTGTGCCACCTCCAAGGTTCGATCCTCAAATCCGTGGGCGATTATAGCCCATGTTGACGGAATTGTAGCACATACCCGTGCGGACGTCATGGCGGCGGCTGCATGAATACCGTGGCGAATTGCACACAACCCCCTAATAAGGTTATATTGCACATACTTAAATTGCTCTTCTGGCCCTGCTAATTAATAGGAGTTGCAGCCATGACACAGAGCCAACGGTTACGCAGCGGCAACGTTCAGCCTCCGGCATCTACGATGTCCGTTTACGAAGCGATCCACAGTCGGCGGATGAATAATGAGTTTACCGACGACGTCCCGCCCCGCGAATCGATGGAAAGGATGATTGACGCGGCGATCTGGGCGCCCAATCATCGGCTGACCAATCCGTGGCGGTTTTTTGTGCTGGAGAAGGGTGGCGTCAAACGAGCCGAAGTCGCGCAGTTGGCCTACGACAATATCTTCGAGCGTAGCGGCAACCACGACAACGCCGACGGCAGCCGTCAAAGGGTGCTGGACGCGCCCGCGTTGATCTACGTGTACAGCGTGCCCGGAGACCGGGAAGACCTTACACAGGAAAATTACGCCGCCGCGTGCTGTGCGGTTCAGAATCTGCTGTTGGCGGCGGTGGCCGAGGGTTTGGCCGGGGACTGGAGCACGGGGAATACGACGCGGCATCCGCGCCTGGCAGAAACCCTGGGCGCCGAAGCTGACTGGACGATGGTGGGCGCCCTGTTTATCGGCCAGCCGTCGCGTCCGTCTGCCTCCGTGCGGGCCGCTCCCGCCGAGGTTGCCGTATGGCTGGATTGACCGGTTAGCCGGGGTTATCCGGTTGCGCTATACTATCGCACCACCGCGACGGCGCTGGAAAACCAAACCCGATTCTTGCGGCGAGGAGCAGATAGATCATGGCCTGGGCCGAGACAATCATTGACACGCTGAAAAAATGGGACACGTCGCTCATTGCATACGTTCCCGATATATCAATTCACCAGGTTACGCGCCTCATCGAGGTGGATCCGTACTTCCATCTGGTGTCGTGTACCCGAGAGGAAGAGGCAATCGGCGTTGCGGTGGGGAGCTACGCCACCGGGCGAAATGCTGCCGTATTCATGCAGTCCAGCGGGTTCGGCAACAGCGTCAACGCCGTAGCCAGCCTGTGTATCCCGTCGCGCACACCCATACCGATCTTCATGAACCTGCGGGGACAGGTTGGCGAGTTCAACATCGCGCAGGTGGCCATGGGCCGCAACACCAAACCCATCCTGGACCTGTTCGGTATCGCTCATTACACCATCGAGACCGAGGACCGGTTTGACACGCTGCTGGACGGCATCATGAAGCTGTGCCACGCCCACCGGAATCCGGTTGCCGTTTGTATGACCCCGATGCTGCACGGAGGGAAAATTGCTTAGGTTCGACGCCACGAAACTCGTACTCAGTCACGCCGGGGACAGCCCGGTGGTTGGCAATCTGGGGCCCACCAGCGACGAGCTGTATCACGCCGGCCATCGAGACCGGAATTTCTATACCTACGGCAATATGGGTTTGTGCTCCTCAATCGCATTGGGCATGGCCCTCTCCACCGATGACAAGATCATTTCGCTGGACGGCGACGGCTCGCTGCTGATGAACCTGGGGACGATCGCAACCATTGGCCGGGAAAAGCCGGAGAACCTGGTGGTAGTGGTTTGGGACAACGAAGCGTGGGGACAAACGGGCGGACAGCCCAGCCATACGGCCACGAACACCAATCTGGAGGATGTGGCGCAGTCCTGTGGCATCACGAAAACCGCGACGGTGGGCGACCTCGAAACCCTTGAGGACGTTTTCTCGCGGGCGATGGCGGAGCCGGGCCCCTGGTTCATCGTGGCCAAGATCGAAGAAGCCGAGGAATACATGCCCGTCGCGCCGGTGGAGCCGGAATTTACGCTGTACCGGTTTAGGAATACGTACGTGGGGTAATGGAGTGGGTCGGGCCTGGCGTTCGCGAAGTGGGGTTTAGCGACTACATCATTTACGTTGACGAAAGCGGCGACCCTAATCCGGTGTCCGTTGACCCCAACTATGCGGGCGCTTTTTATGGCCAGGCTGGACCGGCTAATCAGGCAAGCGGATTTCACAATCATTGCCGCCGCGATTGACAAGCGCGGGTTGGAGCAACCGCACGACCTCTACGAGATAGCCCTGCGAAATTGTATGGAACGCACTTACGGCTTTCTGAAAAATCGCGGCGAGCGTAAGCGGACAACACACATCATAATTGAGGGTAGAGGCAGCAAGGAAGACAGGCAACTGACGGAGGCATTCCGGCGCATTCGGCATGGCGAAAACTCGCCAAGCCAAACTCTGCCGGGTCTTGATATTATATTTGCGGACAAGAAAGCCAACTCGGCAGGGTTACAAATCGCAGATTTGACCGCGCGCCCTATTGGACGTCATTGCATTAACCCGGAGCAATCCAACCGAGCTTGGGATGCGATAGAGCCAAAGCTGCTGCGCTCTCCGCAAGGTGATGCGGATGGGTGGGGGCTTACGATCCTGCCAGAATAAGGAAAAGCCCCGGAGTAGTCCGGGACTTTTACACGGATTGGGAACTACCCTGGCCCTCAACGATGGGCTGCACTACTGCGATCCCATCGCCGGCAGGAAACATCCTGCCTTCAACGTACTTGATTGCTTACGGTCAAGCCGAAGCCAAATCCGCCGGCCGTAACCATCCCCAATCGCAACTTGATGCTATACCGCCGTGGTATAGCAGTCAACATCCGGTTTGCCAGCCCTGCCAGGTTGGTCTATGATTGATTTAGGCGGGGTATACCGCCGATTTCCGCTCCTGGCTCTGAGGAGACTCGCACCATGACCCAGGCCAACGTCCCGAATGCAGGCATTGAGGCCGCGCTTGCATCCAACGGCATCCCGTCCGCCTTGCCTGCCGGCCTGACTGTGACCGACCTGGCTGAAGCCTGCCGGCAAATGATCCTGGTGCGTACTATGGACGAACGCATCTGGATGATGAATCGCCAGGGCAAAGTTCCTATTGCCGCATCTGCCCAGGGACACGAGGCGGCGCAACTGGGTTCGCTGCTGGCGGCGCAAAAGGACGGCGACTGCTTCCTTTTCCCGTATTACCGCGACCTGGCGATCAAGATGGCGGTTGGGCTAACGCCCCGTCAGGTGATGCTGTCTTTCATGGGCAAGGAAGGCGATCCATACTCGGGAGCGCGCCAGTTTCCGTTGCAAGGGGCCGACCTGCCGAGGCGCGTTATCCAGATCTCCAACGTAGTCGCGGCCGGATTGACCCAGAGCGTGGGCTACGCTTTGGGGTGCAGGATGCTCGGGGATGACACGGTTACGCTTTGCTATTTCGGCGACGGCGCGACCAGCCAGGGCGAAACTCATGAGGCCATGAACTTCGCGGCCATTCATCAGTTGCCTATCGTCTTCATCTGCGAAAACAACAAATTCGCCATCTCAACACCTCAAAACTCCCAAATGGTGATCGCAGATGTGGCAGCCCGAGCGGAAGCATACGGCTTCCCCGGTTTTGTTGTCGATGGACTCGACTTCATGGCCTGTTATGAGGCTACCCGAGAGGCCATCGTCCATGCGCGCCGCACCGGCCCGACTCTGGTGGAGATGAAGTGCGAACGGTTCATGCCGCACACCACTGACGACGACGACCGGCGCTATCGCGACCGCGACGCCCTTGATGCTGCACGCCAGCGGGATCCGGTCGTAACTTTCCCGGCCGACCTGGTGATTCGAGGCATCGTTTCTCAGGAGCAGGTTGATGGATTCAGGGCCGAGGCTGTTCAGCAGATTAACGACGCCACCGATTTTGCGGACGCCGCACTCCCCCCTGACGCATCCACCATCTATGACAATCTGTACGTGTAAGGACGCACGGGCGGGAACGATATGGCAGAGATGACGGTAATCGAGGCGGTGCGTTCGGCGCTGCGCGAGGAGATGGAGAGGGACGAGCGCGTTTTCGTCATGGGCGAGGATGTGGGTCAGCGGGGCGGCGTGTTCCTGGCTACCCAGGGCTTCGTCGAAGACTTTGGCCCGCAGCGGGTTTTGGATACTCCGCTGGCCGAGGCGTCCATCATGGGCATCGCATTAGGCGCCGCGTTCCGGGGGATGCGTCCTATTCCCGAAGTGCAATTCTCCGATTTTGTGTGGCCCAGTGTCAACCAACTGATTGGCGAAGCAGCCCGCGTCTATTACGGGACCAACGGCGCTCTCAAAGTCCCGATGACCGTCCGCATACCCTATGGCGGCGGTATTCGGGGAGGGTTGTACCACTCGCAGAATGTGGAAGCGCTGTTCTTCCACACGCCCGGATTGCTGGTGGTCACACCGTCCACGCCGTATGAGGCCAAGGGTCTGCTGAAATCGGCAATCCGCGACGATAACCCCGTTATATTTCTGGAGCATAAGAAAACCTACCGGCTGGTTCGGGGTGAAGTTCCTGACGGGGAATACACCATACCCATCGGTCCGGCAGACATAAAACGGGTGGGTAGCGACGTCACCGTGGTCTCCTATGGGCTGGCGATGCACTACTGCCTTGCCGCCGCCGAAGCCGTAGCAGCCGATGGAATCTCCGCGGAAGTGGTGGACCTCCGAACGCTGAAACCGCTGGATACGGAAACCATACTGGATTCGGTGCGGAAGACGGGCAAATTGCTGGTGGTGCACGAAGACAACATCAGCGGCGGTATTGGCGCGGAGATCGCCGCTCTCGCGGCTGATGAAGCGTTTGAGTATCTGGATGCGCCGATCGCCCGATTGTGCGGCCCTGATGTCCCGACGATGCCGTTCGCTCAGACTCTGGAAGATGCTTACATGCCGAGCCCGCAGGCCATCGCTTCCGAACTGCGCCGGTTGGCTGCTTACTGACGGAACCATCCCGCGACAGTCTGGTCGTTTTGACCGGCCAGCATCCGGTTGACGCGCCGTAGAGGAACTCATAGTGGCCGAATTCATCGAACTGCCCCACGTTGGCGAGAGTGTCGTTGAAGGCACGATCGGCAAATGGCTGAAGCAACCGGGCGATCGGGTGGAACGCTACGACCCACTGGTCGAAGTCGTAACCGACAAGGTTACGATGGAAGTTCCCTCTCCGGTGGCTGGGCAGCTGCTGCGCATTATTGCCGCGGAGGGTGAAACTGTACCGATGGGCGCTCCCATTGCTGAGGTGGAAACCGACGAAAGGGGTACGCCGGCCGCTCAACCGGGCAACGATGCGACGACGGTCGCCGCCCCCGCTGTGTCCGTGCCCGTCGGGGCGCCGCCGAAAACACCCGCCGCCGCACCAGCGTCGCCCACGCCAACTGCGTACCTCATCACCGATGCGCGACCGGTTGGACCGACCGGCGGATCGGCAGTAGAGGCGTTGGCCGAGGAAGCCGCGGCGATGGTTTCCAATGCAACACCGTCTGGTCAGTTGTCCACGGCTATCGCGCCGCCGCCGGCCCAGGTCCCGCAGCCGGTAATCATGGCCCCCCAGACGGATGTTGACGTCGAAAGAGCGGCGAACCTTTTGTCCCCCGCCGTGCGTCGCCTGGCCCGTGAGCACAACATTGACGTGAGCCGCATAGCCGGCACCGGCCTTGGGGGTCGCATTACCCGCAACGACGTGCTCCGGTTCCTGGAGTCTGCCGCTGCTGCCGACGCTGCGCCCCGCACGGACGATGCTGCGCGGACGATGGCAGCCGATGGTGACGAAGCAAGGATCGCCACCACGCCGGTGCGCCGGATGATCGCCGACGCAATGGTGCGGTCGGTGAGTCAGATACCCCATGCCTGGAGCATGGTGGAGGTTGACATAACCGATCTGGTTGCGCTGCGGAACCGGGAGCGGGACGGGTTCCGTCAAAGAGAGGGTATCAACCTCACCTATCTGCCATTTGCACTCAAGGCAGTGGCGGCCGCGTTGAAGGACAATCCCACGCTCAACGCATCCTGGGGAGGCGATCACATATTGGTAAAACGGCGCATCAACCTGGGCATTGCGGTTGCCGCGCCGACCGGGCTGGTGGTGCCGGTTATCCGTGATGCCGACCGGCTCAGCATCGCCGGTCTGGCTCACTCCATTGACGATTTGGCCGGACGCGCTCGCAGCGGGGCCTTGCGCCTGGAGGACGTTCAGGGCGGCACGTTCACCGTGAACAACACCGGAGCGCTGGGCAGCACGGTCAGCGGCCCTATAATCAACCATCCGCAGGCCGGGATTCTGACGACGGAGGCGGTGCAGCAACGGCCGGTTGTCATCAACAACGCCATCGGAATCCGTTGGATGATGAATATCTGCCTGTCATTCGACCACCGCATCAACGATGGCGAGGAATCCGGCGCGTTCCTGCAATCGGTGAAACGTCGCCTGGAGGCGATGGATGACGACACGCCTATCTACTGATTCGGTGGGATTGGAAGTTTCGCCCCCGGAGTCATGCCGTGTAGTCTGGCTGGGAACGATGCCCTACCGGGATGCTTGGGATCTGCAGGTGGAGATTGCCGGCCGCGTGCGGCGTGGTGTCGAACCTGAAACTCTGCTGCTGTTGGAGCACCCCCACACCTACACCCGAGGGCGTTTATCTCCCGATGCTCACCTGCTGCTGGACGATGCGGCGATTGCCAGTCTCGGAGCGGAGGTCGTGGCAACCGACCGCGGCGGATTGACCACTTATCACGGGCCCGGCCAGTTGGTTGCCTATCCAATCATCAGGCTGCGGGGACGGGGTGGCCCGCACTGGTACGTGCGCACGCTGGAACGGGTGATCATCAACAGCTTGTCCCAGGTTGGCCTCACCGGCGCAACGGTGCCGGGTTTGACCGGAGTGTGGACGGCAGACGGCCAACGTAAGGTGGCTGCCATTGGCGTCAAAATCGCCGGTGGCGTGGCCTACCACGGTTTTGCAATCAACGTCAGCACCGATTTGACGATGTATGACGCCATAATTCCCTGCGGTATCACCGACCGGGGCGTTACCAGCATGGTTGCCGAATTACCCGACAGCGCCAACAATTTGACGGTGAAAGCAGTGGCGGACATTGTGGCCCGGCAGTTTTCCGATGTGTTTGGGTTCCGCAGTGAAACTGCCAACGCGGCGGCGCTGGAGGCAACGGAATGCAGTACGACGTCATCGTAGTGGGCGGCGGTTCGGCAGGTTGCGCCCTGGCGACTCGAATATCGGAGGACCCGGCCAAATCGGTGCTGTTGCTGGAGGCTGGCCCCGACTACACGGAATTTGAACACTGGCCTACCGAATTGCGGGATGGAACCAGCCAGGAAGCCTCGGCCGCGGGTGCGCGGTTCAACTGGTCGTATCGGGCAACCGGGACTGCGGAACAGGACGCTCCGATGGAGATTGCCCGAGGCAGGGTGATGGGCGGCTCCGGAGCAGTTAACGGTCAGGTGTTCCTTCGTGGCCTGCCTGAGGACTATGATTCGTGGGCGCAACAGGGCAACGACCAATGGTCGTTCGCCAACGTTTTGCCATATTTCCGCAAGCTGGAATCTGATGCCGATGTTCGCGATGATTTCCACGGCAGCGAGGGGCCGATCCCGGTGGTGCGAGCGCCCCGGGAAACCTGGCACCCCTTTCAACAGGCATTTATGGCGGCCGGCGCGGCGCTGGGGTTTCCAGAAGATCGGGACATGAACCATCCGTCGTCCACCGGTTTCGGGGCGGCGCCGATGAACAATCCCGCTGGCGTAAGGATGAGTTGCGCGTTGGCATACCTGTCGGCGGCACGTCATAGATTGAACCTGACCATTCGCTCCGACGTGCTGGCCCGGCGCGTCCGATTTGACGGGAAAGTTGCGGTAGGTGTGGAGGTGGAAAGCAACGGCGAGGTGTTCACCGTGTTGGGGCGAGAAATCGTCCTCGCAGCCGGCGGTATCGCTTCTCCACAATTGTTGATGCTGTCCGGGGTTGGGCCGGCTTCGCACCTGGCCGAATTGGGTATCCCGCTGGTGAAAGACCTGCCGGGCGTGGGACAAAACCTGCGCGATCATCCTATTGTTTATGTCGATGCGGCGTTGAATCCGGACCACACAACCGACTTCGCCGGATCACGCATCCAGACGCTGCTGCGTTACACGACCGCCGGATCACCGCTGCGCAACGATATGCAGGTGTATGTGAACAACGCAGCATCCGGCCCCAGCCCTTTGGGAAGCGGACCGGGGTCGGACCAACCTTTGCTGCGGATGACGTGCATCCTGGAGCAGGCGGACAGCGTCGGAGAAATGCGCCTGGCGTCGGCAGACCCGCTGGACAAGCCGGACATCGACTATCGTTACCTGCGGAGCGAATTCGACCGCAGCCGTCTCCGTGAGGCCGTGCGCCTGTGCCAGCAGGTTCTGGAGCAACCTGCGTTCGCGGGGTTCGTGGAGGGTTTGGTTTCCCCAACTGCGGGAACTATAGCCTCGGACGCAGCGCTGGATGCGTGGCTGAAGCGCACCGTATTCACGACTTTTCACACCTCCGGGGCGTGCCGGATGGGGCCGGACCACGATCCCCTGGCGGTGGTGGACCAATTTTGCCGGGTTCGCGGTGTGGATAATTTGCGGGTGGTTGACCTGTCCATCTGTCCCAACGTGGTGCGAGCGAACACCAACGCCACCGCCATAATGATCGGCGAGCGGGTCGCTGAGTGGTTGTAGGGTAGTCCGGCTGCCGTCCGGCAGTGGCTTTCTGCCGGGTGTGATACGCGCGAACCACGGTCGGCTATAATGTTCGGCACCCGCGCCGTTTGCGCTCATGGAGTCCGTGCGATGCCAATTTCCCGATATGTCAGCAGGTCGATGCAGGAAGGCGGTTGGATACGCCGCATGTTTGAGGTCGGTATTGCCCTGAAGGCGCAGTACGGCGAGGACAGTGTGTTTGACCTCTCGCTGGGCAATCCCATCATGGAACCGCCGCCGGAGTTCCACGAGGAGCTGCGCCGAATCGCCCAAAACCCGTCGCCGGGGATGCACCGCTATATGCCCAACGCGGGTTACGCCGAAACCCGGCAGGCGGTGGCCGATACGTTGTCGGGCGAAACGGGACTGCCGTTTGGAATCGGCGACATCGTGATGACCTGCGGGGCCGCCGGAGCCGCCAACGTGGTGCTGCGTACGATTTTGAACCCCGCGGACGAAGTGATTATTCTTTCGCCCTTTTTTGGCGAATACGTTTACTACATCCAGAATCACAACGGGGCGCCGGTAATCGTGCCCACTGATGCCGAGTTTGGTCTGGATCTGGAGGCGATAAAAGCGGCGGTGACCGAGCGGACGCGGGCGATCATTGTGAATTCGCCGAATAATCCGTCCGGTGTGGTTTATCCGACCGAGGACATTAAAGCGCTTGCCGACCTGTTGAGACGGGCCGAAACCCGGTTCGGTTCCGAGATTTTTGTCATCAGCGACGAACCGTACCGCAAAATCATCTACGACGGGCTGGTGTATCCGCAGGTGTTTCCGCAGTACGAACGCACCATAGTGGTTAATTCCCACGCCAAGGACCTGGGATTACCCGGTGAACGGATCGGTCATATCGCGGTGCATCCGGCGTACGGCGGCAAGGCCGAACTTGTGGATGGCCTGGTGTTCTGCAACCGGGTGCTCGGATTCGTAAACGCTCCGGCATTGATGCAGCACGTAGTGCGGGCCGTGCAAGGCGCGTCGGTGGACGTTGGGGAATACCAGCGCAAACGCGATTTTCTGTACGAACGCCTTACGGGGATGGGCTACGAGATCGTCAAGCCGCAAGGCGCGTTCTATCTGTTCCCCCGCTCACCATTGGATGACGACGAAGCCTTTGTGGCGGCCCTACAGGAATATAACGTGCTGGTGGTTCCGGGCAAAGGATTCGGCACGCCGGGTCATTTCCGAATCTCCTACTGTCTGGATGACCGGGTGTTGGAAGGCTCCCTGGACGGTTTCGCCAGAGCGGCGGAGCAGTACCTGGGTTAGCTGTCGGGCAAGGCGGCGTCCCGCAGCAGCGCAAATATCGCCCCCAGGTCGATGGCAACGCCGGGTATTGCTTCGGAGGTCAAAACGTCCTCGGCGCCATACATCGTTTCCAAGGTCAGAGATTGCCCATCCCCAACGTATTTCGCAACCGTTCGGGCACGGAGGTCGGCCATCCACATCTCGCGGACGCCGTTGCGGGCATAAACCGGCAACTTCACGTTCAAATCGCGTTGGCGGGTAGATTCGGACAGGACTTCAACGACGACATCGGGCGCGCCGGTGACGCCGTGGCCGTCAAAAATGTGCCTGCGTTCACCGGATACGAACAGTAAGTCCGGCTGGAAAGTGTTATGTTCGTCGATGGCTACATCGAATGGTGAAAGGATGACTTCGCCAATCCCGGAGGTTCCAATTTGCAGCCGCAGGGAGAAATACAGCTCACCGATAAACGTCTGGTGTGGGTAATTGGGACCGGCCATTTTGACGAGTTCTCCCTCGATGAGCTGGTAGCGAACACCGCGGTGCGACGGTGGCGTGAGGGCCATGTAATCCGCCCCGGTCAGTTTGTTTTTGGGCTTCTGTTTCGGTTGCGTCATAATCGAATCTCCGGTTGTCGGCTTGGAACGCCCCCATGACTTACGGCCAGTTGCTGTTGGATTCCCGCGACGGCAGCCGGATCGTGGCGTTGCCGCGGGTGGTTACCTGCTGGCGCTGGTTCTCGCCCCAAATATCCATGTCCACCAGGCGCTCGCCATCTACCACCCGCTTGCCGGTTATCGTTCCCTTGCACCAGGTGGTGTCGCCCACGACGTTGAACCGGCGCAGCTCAACGTGCATGGCCTTCAGAAAGCCGTCGTCGCCCATCCAGTTGGTTAGCAGGTGGCCCATCCAGCAACAACGCTGGCAGCCGTAGTCGTAGGCGCCGGGCAGGCCGGCGCTCTCGGCGGCCTCCGGTATGTCGTGGACACGGATGATGGCCTCCTGGGCTCCGGTATTCGGGTCGGTGAATCCCCAGGAAGGATGGCGCAGCATCTCCTGTAGCTGAATGCCGTGGCTGATGCCGCCAATACACCCCGCAACGAAGGCGGTGATGTCGCCGTGGCTCATTGGCCCTTTGACCACTGGAACCAGGTCGTCGCCGACGTTCACATCCTCGAACCAGCGGGGATTGCTGCCCCGGATTTCTTCATCCAGAATCGCCTGCTGAATTGTTTCCAGCTCCTGGCGGGAATACTGGTAGGGTTCAAAGGTGTATTTCTGACGCTCGCGGGCGGCGCTGCGCTCGGCGCGAATCTGCCACCCTTTGGTCCTGGCGATGGTTTCGCCCCGCTGGTTGTAATAATGGGTGACGCTGGACTGGATGAGGATGCGGCCCGCAAACTCGCTTTCCTTTTCTTCCAGGCCGGTGAACTGTTCCTGTACGCTGATCTGGTCGTCCAGATAGATGGGTCGGTACCATTCCCAGTCATTGCCGGCATGGAATCCGTGGACGCCGGGCAAGCCGCCGGTGCGACCGGAGCACCAATAGACGCTGTAGAGGAAACAGGGAGGAGCAATGATGTTTCCGAATTTGCTGGTCTGGGCGTAGGAGCGGTCCCAATACAGGGGGTTGGTGTCCCCGATGCCCTGGCAAAAATGCCGGATGGCGCTGCGGGAAGCTTCCTCGTTGAATAACCCAACGCCGTATTGCCGCGGACGGTTAAAACTGCCGATGCGGTTTCGCAGTCGTTCCAGACCTTCTTCCGTGATTCTGCCCGATTCCAGCACCATCTTTTGGTTCCCTCCCGTAGGTAGTTGGCCTCATGCGTCTTGCGACGGTTTCTGCCGGCTCAGTTTACGCCATAGCGCCGGTAATTATAGACCACCCATCCACGTCGGCAGGGATTGGCGATAATCGAATGGAGATGGGCCTGCGGGTTTGATGGGGACAGAACCGAGGATGATGGATTCTAGCTGGCGGTAGAGGCTATGGCGCTGGGGGTATGGTCATTACGGGAGTTCGTTGACTCAGGTATTGCTCCGTCACGAAGGGCGACCCGAAACCGTACTGTTGGGCGCAACGCTGTACGACTTGAAGAGTTTCGGCCCGCAGCGTTTGGGGCGCCGGGTCGGTTCCTCCCGATATGATGCTCCGAATCAGGCGGCCGGCCAGATCCTGCTTGGTGTCAGGGTGGCCGCAGATGCCCTCGTAGGCCACGCCGCCGCACGTTGGGCAATACCACCATTCCAGGGTTAGGACCGACCGGATTCCCAAATCAGGGAGTTCGCTGAAAATCTCGTGAGCAGCATAACGGCCGTAGTAGTCACCCACGCCGGCGTGATCTCGCCCAAACATGTGATGGGTGCACCCCAGATTTTTGCGAACCAGCGCGTGGAACACAGCTTCCCTGGGTCCGGCATAGCGCATGTCCCACATCAGCGCGGTGGTGCGGTGGATGTCATCGCGGAAGAAGCCACATTCGCGCAGGTGTTCATGGGTTAGCACGATGGCTTCATCGATGTAGTCTCCCTCTTTCTTTTCGCCGATAACGGCGCTGACCAGCACGCCATCGGCCTGGGCCTCCATAAAAGCTCCCTTCATCAGGTATTCGTGACCGGAGTGGGGAACGTTGCGGGTCTGGTGAGCGACCACTCTGCGCCAGTTCGCATCGGCCAGTTCAGAGCGCAATTGGCGGGGAGTACGCCAGAAACGGTCGAAGGGTGGATTGATGACCGGTTCGCAAACCAGGGTGATGTCGCCGGCTACGAAACGGTCGGCGTAGTTCAGCGTTCGTTGCACGCCGGGATGAGCCGGGTCTGCCGTGCTGTAAACGCGCTGCGCCAGGGAGGTCAGATCGGATGAAAAAATCTCGGAAACGTCCAGCGTGGCCAGCGGATTGCCCTGGTGAGTGAGCAGCACGGTATTCCCGACCTGCACGCCCAGTCTGCGGAGTTCGTCGTGGGGAACGTCCAGCACGATTGGTATGGGCCAGACGAGGCCGTTGCCGAGCCGCATGGCAGTGGCTACCGATTCCACATCGGCGCTGCCCATGAATCCGGTCAGGGGTGAAAAGAAGCCATAGGCGATGTTGACGCATTCCGTGGCCATCTGGTCGCGAATGGGGATTGCCGGCAGGCCGGCGACCGTAGCAGCGGTGGACACGGTCAAGGGACGGACGCGCTCCACCAGAGCGCCGCCGTGGGGGGAGAGGCTGTTGTTTGTGGTCATGACGCGGGCATTTTATCACCACGCCAAAGGTCGGGATCGCCGCCGGTCAAACAGTTATCACCAATCTTGATTGAATCCAGCGGAGACCCATACCCGTATAGGTTGCCAATAAAGGGAAAAGCAACGAAACGGGAGGGAACGATGCGAAACCATAGCGCAATCCGGTTCGCCGCCATGCTGGCGACGCTGGCGGTGGCCGGGATGCTGGCGATAGCGTGCGGACAGGGAGAGGTACCAACCAGCAGCGAGTCCGGAGGGGATTCATCGCAACCATCGGGCAGCTCGAACCCGTCGCAGGATCAATTGCCGACACGCAACAACAGCACGTCAGCGAGCAACCGGGCCTCCCAGAGCGCCAACACTCCACCCGCGGCCACTTCCGCCGGTCAGCGCGGCGATGACCAAGGTACGCCGGTGTTCGCGGTGGCGACGCCAGCTCCGGCCACGGAGGGGGCAACCCAGGACTCCTTCGCCAACGCCGCGACCAGCGTGCCGGCTCCGGCAGGAATGATGCAGGCCGCTTCAGCTCAAGGCGCCGGATCACCGCAACAGGGACCGACGATTCCTCCGGAATCCGGCGGGACCGAGAACCCCAATGACGGCGCGTTTCCGCTGGTATATTTCGAGCATTACGGCGTGAACCCGTTTATTGACGCGGACGAAGACCCGTTGTCCACCTTCGCGCTGGATGGCGACACCGCGTCTTACGAGATTTTGAAGCTGTTCCTCAACAACGGCCACCTCGCTGAGCCTGATTCGGTGAGAGTCGAAGAGTACATCAACAGCCTGCCGCAGAATTACACGCCCACCGATACCGCCCTGGGTTTGCATCTGGACGCTGGGCCAGCTCCGTTTGGCGATGAGGGTTATGTGCTGCTGCGCGTTGGCGTGAGCAACCCGGCGCCGACTGACGACCGGGATCCGGTTTCGTTGATATTCGTCGTGGACGTGTCGGGATCAATGGAAGCCGACAACAGGCTCGGCCTGGCCAAAGAAGTTATCGAAGGCATCGCTGACCGGATGATTCCCAGCGACCGGGCTGCCATAGTCACCTACGCCAATGGCGTCCGCGTGGCCCGTGAATTTACCGACGGCGATAACACCAGAGACATCGTTAGCGCTGCCCGAGGACTGCGGGCGGGTGGCAGCACTTATGCCGAAGCAGGCTTGAGGCAGGCTTACGACATGGCAGCTGCGGAGATGCGCCTGGGTCGCAAGGTGCGGTTGGTGCTCCTGTCCGATGGCGTCGCAAACGTGGGAGAAACCGGCCCGGAGTCGATCCTGAAAGTCGTGGATGACTACGGACAACGCAACGCTACTCTAACCACCATCGGCGTCGGCATATCAGGGAATTACAACGACGTGCTGCTCGAGGTTTTGGCCAACCGGGGCAACGGCACGTATCACTACCTGGCGGATCGCGTTGCTGCGGGTCGGTTTATGCAGGAGAGCATGGCCGGTATATTCACCGAAACTGCCCGTGACGCACGGATACAGGTGGAGTTCAACCCCGACGCCGTTCGCAAGTACCGCTTGATCGGCTACGAAAACCGCGCCGTTGCCGATGAGGACTTCAGGGACGACAGCCTGGACTTTGGCGAAGTTGGTTTCGCCAGAGACGTGTCAGCGCTATACGAACTGCGCCTGTTTGATGACGTTGGGCCGCTAACCACCCTGGCGGAAGCGCGACTGCGCTGGTTGGACCCCGAAACGCGCGAACCTACCGAACTATCCGCTGTGATCAGGGCGGGTGAGGTCGAACGTGACCTGTCCGACACCGATCCATACTTCCGGCAAACCGCCGCCGCCGCCGAATTCGCGGAGCTGCTGCGACGTTCGTTCTGGGCACAGTGCGGCGACCTGGACGCGGTTGAAGATCTGCTGGCCACAGTGGCATCGGACCTGGACGAAAACAGTACCTACCGCGAACTACGGGATCTGGTTGCCCGGGCCGAGCGGTACTTCGAACCCTATTGCACCAATTAGTGCGGCAGCGCACGGGAGTCAGGGTTCGGGGCCGGATTGTCCTTCGGGATATTCCGGCCCTAGAGGTCTGGCCGGAAAGCCATTGGCCGGGTTTTGCACTACGCCAAGTAGACGTATTACAGTCGTATACGGCGTGACGGTGTATGCGATACGTTTCAATAACCCCTTATCACATCGATAATCGACGTTAAGAAAATAACGGCTTGTGGAGAATCGGGGTTCCCGGCCAGATTTCTAGAGCCTGTTGACAATTAGCAAGCCAACCCGTCACTCCTGCGAAAGCAGGAGTCCAGAGATGGTATGATGAAAGAATCAGAACCGTGATTAACGACTACGGCCACTGGATTCCCGCTTTCGCGGGAATGACGGTATTCGTCAACACACCTTAGTGGTCGCGGTATTCCGCGGCCCGCTTTTCTCGGAAGGCGGCGACTCCCTCGACGTGGTCCTGAGACGTGAGCGTTATGGTTTCGCCGGCGGCGCCCATCTTCATGGCCGTTTCCAGGTCGAATTCCAACCCCTGATAAAGCATCAACTTGGATAGGCGGATCGCGATGGGCGGGCCGGCGGCAATTCGTTCCGCCATGGCCAGGGTGGTTGATTCCAGCTCCTCTTCATCGACGAGGCGGTTGAGAAAACCCAACCGGTAGGCTTCATCCGCTTCCAGGAAATCGCCGGTGAAAAGCATATCCGCGGCGCGCCCAAGACTCCCCAACGTTCGCGGATATAACCACGTTCCGCCGAATCCGGGGAACAGCCCGATACGCACGTAAGCCGACATGAATCGGGATCGCGAGGCGCCGATGCGGATGTCGCAGGCGCAGGCCAAATCCAGGCCGGCTCCGGTGGCGACACCGTTTACCATCGCGATGACCGGCTTTTCGCAACGCTGTACGCCCAGGATCATGGCCTGGGCAGAACGGAAACTGCGTCGAACTTCGTCGGCGTTGCCGGACGTCCAACCTGCGCCGCTGCCGTCCGACGAGCCTCCCAGATCGTTGAGGTCGCCGCCGGCGCAAAACGCGCGGCCGGCTCCGGTAACGATGACTACCCGGACACCGTCGTCGGATTCGGCGCTGGAGATCGCGCCGGTAATCTCCCGCTGCATCTGGTCGTTCAGGGCATTGAGCTGGGCGGGACGGTTCAACGTGATGCGGGCGACGTGAGTATCAGGATTCGCCGTGTATTCGACGAATTCAAATTGGGGCATCTAATCCGGTTCCTCCATATCTGCAAAACATGTTGCGACGTGGCAGCTTCGTACGCCAGCGACGACGGGTGGGTTATAATGTTACACCAACTTGGGTAACAGCTATGACCTGCTCAAATGAATCCATCGCCTGAAACCGTCGCCGCGGCTATCGCGCGGGGGCTTGCCAGCGCCCGTGATCCGGCTCAACCGGGTGATGCCGACAAGCAGCCAGCAAACTATGCCCTTCTGGGGGAGGCTTTCCGACAGAGCGCCTGGCAGCATCTGTCGGAGAACGGCGATGACAGTTTGTCACAAGCATCCAACAAGGCATGGGGGCTGGTTGCGGAGACCGTCAAGGCAATTAGCGCCCAACACGGGGGAGTAATTCACGCTCATCGGTCGATCTGGCAGGTAGCGCGGGAGTTGGCTGATCTGGCGCGCGATGCCGGTGATACCGAAAACGAAGAACTGATACGTACCGGATTCCGCACTGCCCGCAGCCTGCACACTAATTTTTACGAAAACGAAGAAACGGCGCGAGAGGTTGAGTTGGGACTTCAGTTATGTGAACGTCTATCCGAGCGGCTGTACGAACTTTATTGGACTGACCAGCCGCTGACCTGAACAATCGCTGTTCAAGTCTTTCGACCTGGCGCCTGTTGACAATTGGTAAACCAGCCCGTCACTCCTGCGAAAGCAGGAGTCCAGAGAGGGTATGATGAAAGAATCAGAACCGTGATTAACGACTATGGCCACTGGATTCCCGCTTTCGCGGGAATGACGATATTTGTCAACACACCCTAGCGCCGGTACCATTCAATCACACAGGTTATTTGATTTTTATATGGAAGAATCTACTGCCAACGGTGTACTAATTGCTATTGATTGGGAAAACATCCGTCGAGGAGCCCAGCTGTATCGAAAAAGCGTGAACCCGGAGGCTTTGTGCCGGGCGATGACAAACGTGGGCGAGGTGTTTGGTGAAGTGCAGGGCGGCAAGGTGTTCGGTGACTGGAGCCTGAGGCCTGATGATGGCGTAGCTTTTAATGCCGCCGGCATCCAGCCTTATCAGGCGCCGCGCACGATGGCCGGCAAAGACCGCAGCGACCCGGCGATGCTGCTGGAGGTGTACGACTGGCTGCGCGACCGGGATGATTGCGGAGTCATAGTGCTCGGCACCGGCGATTCCGACTTTCAGATACTGGTTGACCGTGCCCGCGCCCTCGGCCGGCGCATCGTCCTTTGCGCTTTCAGCCAGTCCGTAGCCCGGGATATGCTGGCGGTAACGCCCCTGTTTCCCCTGGAAGCCGAACTGGAGGGATTCAATCTGCCTGAGCATGGTAATGTTTCCATCGAAAAGCAAACTGCCCAGAAGATGGATGACGCCCTCCAAACCTTTATCAGAAATATGGACAAGATTGAAGGAAATCTCAGTTTCGTAGGGTATAGCAAGCTGTGCACGGAGTGGATGCTGGATTGGGGTATTACGACAACCGACTACATGTGCTATCAACTGGTGGACCAATGGATTGGTGATGGAGTAGCCGAACGCCACTCTGTTTATAATGCCAACAATCCCCAATTTCCCACTGCTGCAATAAGGCTGAATCGCACCAACGAACAGGTACGCGAACTGCTGGGATTGAACCGCCCTATCCTGAGCAATCCGGTAATCTCCAGCCAACAAGCCGTAGCCTTTCCCGCATCGGAGTAATGTATGCCACCGTTCAGTTACATCGACCATCTGGAATGCACCATCTGTGGCGCCGCCTCAGACTACGACGGTTTGGCAACGGTTAGCGAATGTTGCGGCAAAGTCCTGTTTGTCCGATATGACCTGGCCCGATTGGGGCGAGAAGTTTCGCGGGGTGATTACGACAGCCGGGCGTCGACCATGTGGCGCTTCAACGAGCTGCTGCCGGTTACAAACCCCGACTCGGTGATCACGCTGGGAGAAGGCGGTACGCCTCTTCTGAACGCAACTACGTTGGCCCAACAGGTGGGAATCCGGCGATTGTGGATCAAGGAAGAAGGGCTGAATCCAACTGGCACTTTCAAGGCGCGGGGGATTTCGGCCGCTGTTTCCAAAGCCCGGGAGTTGGGAGCGACCGGGTTCACGATGCCGTCGGCGGGGAATGCCGCCGGGGCCGCCGCGGCTTATTGCGCTCGCGCCGGAACCCCGGTCAAGGTGTTCATGCCACAGGATGCCCCGGATTCCAACAAAAAAGAATCCATCGTCGCAGGTTCAGAGCTTAACCTCGTTGATGGGTTGATCAGCGACGCCGGGCGTATCGCGGTGGGCGTTGCGGCAGAACAGGGGTTGTTTGATCTGTCCACGCTGAAGGAACCCTGTCGCGCCGAGGGCAAGAAGACCATGGGGTTGGAAATCGCTCAGCAACTTGGCTGGCGCATGCCCGACGCCATCGTGTACCCGACGGGCGGCGGTACTGGTATCATCGGCATGTATAAAGGATTTCAGGAGCTGCTTGAATTGGGTTGGGTCGAAGGCGAACCTCCCCGTTTCTACGCGGTGCAGGCCGATGGATGCCAACCAATAGTCAAAGCGTGGAACGAGGGTAAAGACACGGCCGAGCCGTGGCCCAACGCAACAACCAGGGCGGACGGCCTTCGCGTGCCGGGGCCTTTTGCCGATTACCTGATTCTGCAGGCGCTGCGGGAAACGGGCGGGGGCGCTTTGGCCGTGAGCGACGACGACATGATCGACGCCATGTATCGGCTGGCTACCGCGGAAGGCATCATTGCGTGCCCGGAGGGTGCGGCGACGCTGGTGGGTTTGGAGCGGCTGCTCGCCGACGGCAGCATTTCGACCGACGAGGAAGTGGTGCTGCTGAATACCGGCTCCGGTTACAAGTACCTGGACCTGTTGCGCGGCCCCGGGGATTAGGATTTACCGCCCGACAGTTTCCTTTTGAGCCGGCGCCACATTGTCCGCACCGGACGGCGGCGGCGTATCAAGTTGTTGGCGACCAGCGGGGCCAACGTGGGGTTAGCGGCCACCAGCGGAGCGACCCACTTGCGAAGATCGGCCATGGTGGGCGGTTGCTCATCCCAGGTTGGCACCAGAGATTCCATGGGATGCCACCGCCGACGGCCCTGCAATCGCGTCATCACGGTACCGCCAGCTTCCTGGACGGCCAGCGCTCCGCCCAGCATATCCCACATGCGGGGGGCGCCGATGATCGTGAATTGCATCATCCCCATAGCCGTCAACACCAACTCGTAGGCGATGCTTCCGGTGACTCTGGGCTGCCCCAGCGGTTGCCCTTTTAGTCCCTTGCCCAGCCGTGTGGATCCGCCGAACGAGCCTGGCAATCCGACCAGGCGATCACCGCGCAAACGGTCGGTCTGAAACACCGATACCGGTTCCCCATCGCGATAGGCTCCGGCGCCCGCGCGACAATGCACGACGATGCCGCCCTCCGGATTGGGCCACGGGATGAATACGGCGCCAACCAGCGGCCGACCCCGATGCAACACACCGATGGATGACGCATAGACCGGCAGCCCGTTCATGAAGTTGGTGGTGCCGTCCAGTGGGTCCAATACCCAGAGGAAATCCGGCGCGCGCTTTTCCCCGTCGGCATCGGCGTTGTCTTCCTCGCCCAGGATGCCGTGGTCGGGGAACCGCTCGGCGATCTGTCCCACCAGGTACGCCTGGGTCTCTTTGTCCGCCGTGGTTACCGGGTCCTGTTGCGCCTTGTCCTTGTATTCGATGCTCAAAGCACGACCGAAATGGCGGGATAGGAGCTTGCCAGCGCCGCGCGCGAATTCGGTGGCGGCTAACTCGATCTCCAGGGCGGCGGCATCGTTGGCGATGGTCATAGTGGCTCAGATTGTACACTACCCTCGGCGGCAGAGTCGGGAGGTTTGATGTGATCAGGCCGGGCGCGGGCGCTACTGTTGGCGGGGTGGGAAATCGGGTAGAATACTGCACGTATCTTTGGGATGAAATACGCTGTCGCGGTGAATCTGCTCGCGGATAGGGTCTAACCCTACGCTCTCCACTGAGGGGAGGAAATGAGGCAGAATCGCTAAACCTGCATGATTGCTACAACACCATATTTAGGAGTCTGACGATATGGATTACACCAAGCGAAGGGAGAACTATCGAGCCGTATTAGCCGGGGAAGTGTGCGTGCATCCTGGCTCAGTTTTTGATCCCATTTCCGCACGAATCGCTGAGGATTTGGGTTTTGAAGTGGGTATGTTCGCCGGCTCCATCGCCAGCGGCACGGTGCTGGGCGCCCCCGACTATGTGGTGCTGACGCTGAGCGAATTTGCTGAGCAGATTTACCGTATTTGTCGGGCCGGCCAACTGAGTCTGATGGTCGACGCTGACCATGGCTACGGAAATGCGCTGAACGTGCGGCGCACCGTTGAAGAACTGGAAGCCGCTGGCGTGGCGGCCCTCACCATCGAAGACACCTTGCTCCCCATGGCGTTCGGAGGCAGCGACGGCGACGGCAACCTCATTCCACTGGAAGAGGGCGTCGGCAAGATGAAGGCGGCATTGTCTGGACGCACCGACCCCAACCTGGTGGTTGCCGGACGTACCAGCAGCATTCGGGTCAGCGTCGATGAGTGCATACGGCGGGTGAAGGCATACGAGGCCGTTGGCGTGGACGCAGTTTTCCTGGCCGGCGCGAGCACCAAGGCGGAGGTGGCGGCGGTGAACGCCGAGGTCAATATCCCGTTGCTGCTGGGCGGCGCCACCGGTGAATTGACCGACAAAGAGTGGCTCGGCGCTCATGGCGTACGGGTCGCATTGCAGGGGCATCTGCCCTTCCAGGCCGCGATCAAAGCAGTGTACGATACGCTAAAAGCGTTGCGTGACGGCGTTGCTCCGGCAGACTTGCGGGACCAGCTGGCTTCTCCGGATTTGATTGCCCAGGTTACCCGCAGGGCCGATTACGACCAGCAGATTGCCGATTACCTGCGTTAGCCGGGAACTGGCGCCGAATAGATCCGACCACAGAATCACCAGTACGAACTAGAGCCTGTTGACAATTAGCAAACCAGCCCGTCACTCCTGCGAAAGCAGGAGTCCGGAGACGGTATGATGAAAGAATCAGAACCGTGATTAACGACTGCGGCCACTGGATTCCCGCTTTCGCGGGAATGACGGTATTTGTCAACACGAACTAAATCAGGAGGCATTATCATGGGATTCGTTTGCAACCACCTGCACCTCCGGAGCGAAGATCCGGACAACGCTGCCAAGTTTTACGTGGACAACTTCGGCGCAACCATTGCCGAGACCCGTCCGTTATCCACCACCGTATCACACCGGCTGGAGCTGAACGGTCAGCCTTTGCTGACGGTGTCGGGACGCGCGGAAGGTGAAGACCCGGTTGCCGGTTCCACCGAGCCGCGTTACGGGCTGGACCACTTCGGTTTCGAGACCGATGACATCCAGGCGGCGTTCGCGCAGTTCACGTCCACCGGCGCGAACATCATTTGCGATCCGTGGACGATGCCATCCGGCAGCCAGGTGATGTTTGTAGAGGCGCCGGACCAGGTTAGCCTGGAGATAATTCAGCGCCCATCGTAAAATGGGTGTTCGCCCGCACACCAGCCCCTCTTCCGATGGGAGAGGGGTTTTTTATTCACTATACTGTCCAATGCTATAATTTGGCGCAACGCCGCACTGTGGGCAAGCTGATAGCGAGGATGATTATGGCAACACAGACCATTGGACGCCGCCGATTCAGCGTGGATGAGTATTACGCTATGGCCGAGGCGGGCATTCTGGGGCCGGATGAGCGGGTTGAGTTGCTGGACGGTGTTATCTACACGAAGCATCCGTCTGCGATCCGCCGGTTCACGGTGGACGAATACTATGCAATGGCCGGGGCGGGCATTCTGGGGCCGGATGAGCGGGTTGAGTTACTGGCGGGAGAGATAATTACGATGGCTGCAGTTGGAAGCCGACACGCGTCTTGTGTCAATCGCATCTCCAAGGCGCTGAATAGCCAGGTTGGGGAACGCGCCATCGTGAGCGGTCAAAATCCGATACAACTTGACGACGGGAATGAACCGGAGCCGGACATTGCGTTGGTACGGTGGCAGGATGATTATTATGAATCAGCGCACCCGAGACCGGAGGATGTGATACTTCTGATTGAGGTGGCCGA
This sequence comes from Dehalococcoidia bacterium, assembly GCA_965262485.1. Classification (GTDB taxonomy): domain Bacteria; phylum Chloroflexota; class Dehalococcoidia; order Lucifugimonadales; family UBA3495; genus Bin87. Next base: position 482,016 of record OZ253540.1, read on the forward strand.
CTCTACCGTTGGGTTTGACCGTCGCCACAAAGTGCCGATGTATGCCATGTATGGGATTCCCGAGGTGTGGCTATTTGATGTTAACGCTCGCGGTGTGGAAGTTTATGACGAGCCACTGGCGGGAGGGTACACACAGATGCGGACATTTGGGGTCGGCGATATTCTTACGCCCCTGGCTTTTCCGGAGATTAAACTACGGGTTAGCGAGGTTATGCCAGCCTAGCTACAGGCCGGCAAAGAAATCTCCCGGCACAACTTCACCCTCACTAACCGGAGGCCAAGCGCGAATGAAGTGCTCGATGCCGATGGCGGCAGCGGCCACCTCTCGCGGAACGCGCTCGTAGGGCCAGTCGGGTTGCAACTGCGTGAAGTGCCGCTTGATACACGCCATCTTGGCGTCCAAACCGTCTGAGACATCCATAGTAACGTGGATGTCGTTTGGATCGCAGCCGTCGTCGACGCGGTCAGGGGGCGGCATCGGGAAGTCCACTCCCGCGGCCCGCAGCGTTTCGGCCATGTGAACTCTGAATCCCTTCGGACGTCCGCTATAAAACAGCCGGTCGGTTTGGTGCGGTTGGATTCCGATTGCCATGTGATGCGGGAACGCCGACGCGTCGGCTGCCAGGCGGAATGCCTCGGTGGCGTGGTTACAGATGGCAATATGATCCGGGTGGCCGTAGAGACCGCCGGGTTCGAAGGTCAGTATTACCTGGGGCCGGAACCGCCGGATTTCAAACACCAACCGGGCAACCACCTCGTGTTCGTCGGCCTGCACGAACGCTTTGGGATGGTGGTTGTCATCCCAGCCAGCCATGCCCGAATCCCGGTATCCGAGGACGGCGTGGGATTCGATACCAAGCTCGACTATGGCCTTTTCAAGCTCGGCGCGGCGTACTTCCCCGATGGTTTCGCGGGTGGCCGAGCCCGGCTGCCGTATCTCTCCCAACTCTCCGGAGGTGGCGGTGATCAGCCGGGTGGTTACGCCGCGGGCGGTGTGCATGGCGATGGCGCCCCCCATGGGAAACGCCTCGTCGTCGGGGTGGGCCAGCAGAGCAAGCATACGGTGTTCGGACATCAGTCAACCACCTGCGCTACATTGTCGTCGTAAGTCCGCTCGCCCACTGCGTCGGGTTCATCTTCTACGTCCTGATAATCGTCCGTCTCTTGCGCCAAGCCCGCAGAAGATACAGCGTTTTGGAAAACCTCACGTCCACCAGGAATTGACTTGCCCATTACTTGACTAATCAATTCCAACATAGCCTCACCCCGTTCGATGAAACATTCTGCGAATTCGTCATTGCGGAGGCGTTCTGGTGTAATCCAATGCGACACCAAAACGTGGCTCAGCTGTTCATTGTCTCTTTCCAGCCGAGGCAGATACACCGAAGGCGCACTTCCTCCGATAATCTTGTTGGTCTTTGCGTCAATGGGTGTTTTGTTGATGATGGAGTTGTACAAGCGTTGCGGTACCTTCGGATGATCTTTACCATCTTCGCACCATTGATGAGGGAAGATGTGGTGGATATCAATGTTTTCATCGTGCCAGGTAGAGAACGTGAGTTGGCTGACAGTCCTCCAGTCCGACGCTCCGCTTTTCATTTGCAGTGCATACACACCCTTGTACGCTGCGCTTTGACGAGTACGCAAGGAAAGCAACCGCTCCGGTATGAAGTTGGCTTCGCTTATTAACGTTGGATCCGGGCCGCCCCGGATCCATTTGGCAACCTGTGCCAAATCCAAACCGTACTGCGTTTCTACTGCGCTGCCGTACATCTCTCCAAAGATACCTGACCAGAACCAGCGCTCCAGCAGGGTTTTGGCGTTAGCAGGTTCCAGTTCCGTTCCCAATTCTACGTAGATGGCGGCCAGCGGCACTAACTGTGTGGTGTACGGCACATCTCGCTGTGTGAACACAAATTGGCTATGGAGAAACTTGGCGGCTGCAACGAAGCCGGCCTCCACTTCGTCTGCCCACTGGTGGTAGTCGGCGACGTCTAAACCGAGGATATCACCTTTTCTACAGTTGATTGCCGGTATTCGGTTTTGTGGGTGTCCTTCGGCGATGGCCTGCTTGCGGCGTTCCTGGGTGGTCAGCAATGCTATTGTCTGCAAAAACTGGTCGCCGCCGATGCCCTGCAATGCGCCGTAACCGCTATACAAGCGGTCACTCCGCGCAGTCCAATCCTCTCTCAGTGAGAAATTTTCGTCTTGCGCAGCAAAGGTAGCCGTTACCAGTTCAAACACGGAGAGAGTAACGCCGCCGGTATTGACTTTTTCAAAGACCGTACAGACTGCCTCTTTCGGGGTTTCTTTGTCCAAACTGATGACTGGCAAGTCGTACCCGGTAAAGGCACTCAATACCGACTGATTGAAACCGTTACGAAACTCGATGAGGTTTCCCGACGGATGCTGGCCATTTCTGGTTTGCCAGTAATCATTGTATCCGAACAGCCAATCCATGCTGTCCAGCAACCGCTCCGTCGGCATCATATGCTGCTGGTATTCCAGCTCCGGGCTGGAAAGGTTCAGTACAATTTCCCGTCCGAAATTCCTGGTTTCCTTCCTGTTTTCGGGAACACTGATAATCGCTTCTTCCCGGTCAACATTCGGGTCCATCGCCTTCAGCATATCCACGTAGTACCAGCGTTTGATGCGTCGGTTGTGATTGTCCTTGGTGTCCACCGGACCCTCGTGCCGCAATGCCTGATATAACGAGGTCAGCCGTTGTTGCCCATCCAATAGGTACTCATCAGGAGGATGGGCTGGTCCACTGTCCACTCCCTCAATCAACCTGCTTTTCAGCCGGATGTCCCCGCCGGCTTGCAACGTCATAATCGCCCCGACAGGAAATCCTCGGGAGATGCTGGCGAGTAAGCCGCGAATCCGGTCATCATCCCAAATCCAACCCCGCTGGAAATCGGGTAGTTGAATCTTGCCGCTGCCGGCAGCGTCCAGAAGGTTTTTCAATGATTCAGGGTGAGTATGGAACATGGTGAGCCTGCATTGACGTAGTGAGATTGGTTTCCGAGTTCCTAAATTCTAGCGCAATATGGAATGACGAGGTAGGCTGATGGCAGCGAAGGCGTAGGGGCGAATCATTATTCGCCCCTACATTGCGATGACGGGGTTAGCTTACGACCTCCAGGACTTCGAGGATGATGCCCTGGGGTCCTTCGAAGAACATGACGCGGCGACCTCCGCCAACGGAGGTTTCTTCGAGGACGGTTGCCCCGCCGTTTTTCAGGTCGGCGATGGTTGCGTCGATGTCATCGGTGTCGATGGCGATGTGCTCGAAGCCGTAGTTCTGCGGGTGAGTCTGGGTGGAGATGTGGTCTGTCACGTTGAGTGGCAGGCCGTGCAGGTCGAGACGGAAACCACCATTGGCGGTTTCGGCGGTAACTGTGGCTCCCAGATTGGCCACGTACCAATCGGCAGTGGATTTGGGATCGGGGGTCTTGAGGTGAACGTGATTGAGTGCGAAAGCCATGATTGTTCCTCCTATGGAGTTGGCAGCTATCGGGCCAATGTCTGCTGGTAGAAATTTCATCCTCACCCCCGTATCAAGTACGGGGCAGGCTCCGGCCCTCTCCCATCAAGGGAGAGGGGGCAAGATGATGCAGGATGGTGTTGGGCGGATTGTAACATAACGCAGTGGATCTCCCACGGCTCCGAGATTGCCACGCCACGCTCGCAATGACGGTTGCGGTGATATACTTGCGCCGCTGAATCGAACCGGAGGCAAGTGGGAGATGCTGGCATTTTTGGGGGGGACCGGTCCCGAGGGAAAGGGGTTGGCGCTACGGCTGGCGATGGCTGGAGAGTCGGTGGTCATCGGTTCCCGGGACGCCGGTCGAGCGCAGGAAGCCGCCGACGAATTGTTGTCCCTGGCTCCGGAAGCGAGCATTGCGGGAGCGGTGAATTCCGAAGCGGCTTCGCAATGCGACGTGGTGTTTTTGACCATGCCGTACAACGGAATGTCGCCCACGATCGCGGGCGTTGGCGATGCCCTGGACGGCAAGACTTTGGTGACCGTGATCGCCCCGATGCGCTTCGAGCGTGGTGTGGGAGCCATAGCTGAGGATGTTGACGCCGGTTCTGCCGCTCAGGAAGCACAGATTGCCGCCCCCAACTCGCGGGTGGTGGCCGCCTTCCAAAACGTGTCGGCCGAAGAGTTGCTGAAACCGGGTGTTACGCTGGACGAGGACGTGGTGATTTGTGGCGACGACGCCGCAGCCAAAACCACGGTTGTCGGCCTGACGCGCAAGATTCCTAACCTTAGACCCGTGGACGCCGGCGCTCTCTACAACGCCCGGTACGTGGAAGGGATCACCCCGCTTTTGGTAAATATTAACCGTATTCACCGAGTGCATTCCGGCGTGAGAATCACCGGAGTATAGCTCGGCAGCATTACCGGTTGCCTGGCAACTGAACCGAAGACCGAACTGGAGGAAAACACAATGCCGCGAGCAACTCTTGATTTGCAAAACTCCGCCGACTTGACTGCCATTGGCGGGCAGTGGAAATGCGCCCACGGATTTGTGCCTGGCGAACCCAACGAGGGAATTGTCAGTGAGGCCGAAGGGTCGCCGTGCCGCTTGCCGGATTTTGACGATTCGGGCTGGGAGGTGTGCGACGACCTGGTCGCCTGGCGACGGCGTGGCGTGTCTTTCGTGTGGTACCGAATCACCGCAACGCTGCCGGAGACGGTGGGCGGGCGCTCTCTCGATGGAGCGCGTTGCCTGTTTGAGTCGTGCATCGACGACTACGGCGAGATATGGATAAACGGAGAGTGTGACCGCGAACGCGCCACGGTTCAGGGCTTCAACGTACCGCAGCGGGTGGTGGTTTCAGCCGAGCCGAAAGCTGGCGACGAGGTGACCATCGCAATCCTGGCTATGAACGGTCCGCTGGCCGCGCCGGGAGGGGCGGTTTTCGTGCGGTACGCCACGCTGGCTTTTGAGTGGCGGGAGTCGAACTAGCGACATTTGCTGCACCCCTCTCCAGCCACGATCTCCTTGAATTACAGGGGCTAATTCAGCCACTCGTCATCGTCGCCTGAGTCTCCGTCGTCATCCTCGGCCTCTGGGGCCACGCGATTGGGGTCGTGTATGTAGCCATGCGATTCCAGTCGCGTGTGTATTTCGGTGGTGAAGTCGGCGACGGCGGTACTGGCCGGCAACGTGATCTCTATGGTCCCGCGGTTGGTGACATCCACGCTGCCGGGGTCTTCCCGCGCGAGTTCAACGCTGACGGATTCGCGGTGAATGCCGAAAGTGTCGGTTACGGAAAACACGACGCTCATGTCGCCCATCGTGATGATGGTTATGTTGTCGTCGGACATTTAGGTTCCTCTGGCGAGCGGCTGGATTCCGGCTTGCGCCGGAATGACGGGTTTAATCTTGCGGTGGCCATTGGGTGCCACCCTCGGCGGGACGTTCGGCAGCAGGCCGGGCCATGCCGTCTGCGACCAACTGCTGAAATTCGCTGAGGATAACGGCGCTCCACTCACCGGCTTTGTTGACGCGGTAAGCAGTACGTCGTCCGCGGGCCACCTGGCGGCCCTCTGCTTCATCGCTGATTGCGGCAGCGGCCTGGGCGACCATGTCGTCCATGGCGTCAATTGCCGGCACCAATGATCGGGCAGTCTCGATAAAGCGGGCGATTTCGGACATGGTGCCGTCCATGACCACAAAGACGGGGACAGTGCCGGCGCGATGCTCCGGAAGAAAGCTGTTGGTCAGGTCCAACTCGTCGTCGCGGCTGAACACGCTGAGCCGGATGTTGTCGGATGCGTCGGCGAGGCGGAGGATGGCGGGGGTGGTGGACATTGCATCGCCGCACCAGTCTGACGTGAATACGGCTAGGTTGACGGGTTGGTCGAGGCCGTCGAAGTATTCAAGGACCGCCGCTGGGATCTCGGCGTTGTCGTGTATCTGTATGAACGGTTCTTTGTTGACCTTGATGTAATCGATGTACTGGGTTGTAGTCATTCCCTGAGCGAATTTATCGGCTGTGAGTTCCATTGATGCACCTCATGATCGCGGGCCGTCTGCTTTGCCGTTGCAGTCGGCGAATGCTAAAATCGCCGCTGGATACTGGATACTACCACCCGCCGGGTGTGCGGGTCGAGAGGTGCCCCCTGTTGACTAACGAACGTGCCGGAGTGTTCCTGAAATATGCGTTGTTTTGCCGGGAAACTGTGGAGGGCGATGGCGATGCATTGAGCTGCAACGAAATTATTGACCTGGTTGACATTGAGATGCCAGCCGAACCGCCGACCGGCGACGGGCCTCGTGTGTTGGCGGAAGTGGACGTGCACCTGGTTTTTTGCATCGCCGGCGCCAGCCCCGGTGAGCATACGCTTGAGGTGAACATACGGGCGCCCGGAGCCAGTCTTTCCAGTCCGCCGCCGCAACAGACTGGGTGGGAAGACGGCATATTCTTTCAACGGTGGATCAAACCCTTTCGGATTCCGGTGACCCGATTGGGTCGGCACGTGGCCGCAATCGCCTTTGACGGGATGCCGCTGGGAGAGGCTAGCTTCCTGGTGCGCCTGAAACCCTGACCAGTTCAGACTGCCATGCTATCATAGCGATAACATCGAGTGGACCAAATCGGCCGGCGGGAGCAGAGGGGCGTGAAACAATGGATTGCACAGCAGTATCGAACTGGCTGAGCCGCCAAGTTTGCCACATGAACAATTCGTCGGTAGATGAGATGGTCGGGCTTGCGTTTCTGATATTCATCGCCGTAGGCGGGATGGCTATTCTGGTGAAAGCGTTTATCGACGGAATCAAGCCGCAGTCGCCGGGCACGCCGGACAGCCTGGGCCAATCCGACGGTAATGCCAGTGTGGAATGAGAGCCACTATGCTTGAGGACATCCTTCCCCACGTGGCGTTGTGGGGTCTTGGATTCGCCCTGTTGAATCTGATTATCATTACCGAAAAGCACCTGCGGGACCCGAATAAGGCTCTATACAGCAAAGCAATTGTCATCGCTTTTGCGGGCGGATTGTTCGCATACGCAGTAACCATCGGAGTGATGGCAACGCTGGCATAATTCGGCGGCGGGGAACCTATGCCGACGGAATAGGGGCGGGTTTCAAACCCGCCCCTATATTGATGAATACGGAGGATTAGGGAATGAAATGGTTTATCGCCAGCCTCTCCAGCCCGCCGCAGTAGCAAACGGAGTGGGAGGATGGGATTTTCTTCCAGCGCTGGATCAAACCGTTCCGCATTCCGGTAACGCGGCTGGGTCGCCACGTGGCCGCCATCGCCTACGACGGAATGCCCTTGGGAGAGGCCAGCTTCCTGGTGCGCCTGAGGCCGTAGAGGGCCGGGTGCGTGCCAGAATGAGGTTAAAGGCGGTAGGAAATGGACTGCGGGAGCGTTGCGAATCTGCTGGCCCGTTACGCCTGCATTATGAATGGCACTATGGTGGACGAGCTGGTGGGGTTGGGTATCCTGGGGCTTATCTGCGTCGGCGGGATTATCTTTATGGTCCGAGCCCTCATTGCCGGCTGGAATGCTACGCAGGCCGAGTAGCCCGAGCCTAGCGCCTGGCGCCGGAATTAACTGGGCAGTAGATGGAGTCTATTCTTGCAAAAATAGCGGCGTGGGGTCTGGGCTTCGCGCTGCTAATCCTGTTCATTACCGTAGATAAGAACTTGCGCGACACCGGCAAGCCCAAATCAACCAAGACGGGGATTCCCGTTGGCGCGATTACTCTGGCGTCTTACGCATTTGGCATCGGCGTATTCGCCGTGAGTGTGCTGTTCGGCGGGGTGGACACGGTAGCGATGGGATAGGGCCGGGTTTCCATTTAGAAACTATCTCAAAACTGGCGGCCCGTCCAACCCGTCATTCCCGCGCAGGCGGGAATCCACGACTCACCCTGTCTGCGATCGGACTTTTGGAGAGCATGGCGGATTTTGAGATAGTTTCTTAGCCGTTGCTGAATACTGCATTCCGGTGACGCAGTTAGGGTAGCACGTGGCGGCGATTGCGTTTGACTGGATGCTGCCATCTGGAAGTAAGGGCAAAAGACAGCATGCCCCAATTTCGCGGTGTCTACTTGAGGATTGAAATGTGGACCAAACAACGAATTCTGATCCTACCCCGTAGCATTGCGATCTTTGCAATAACCGGGTTCTCAATCGCGATAGCCGCGATTGCCGTACCGACCATTTTTGCCAATGCTGCGAGCGGCCTTTTAATCTACATTGATTTCGCGGCTTTGATTGCCTTCATTTTCTCTTTTTTGTGCATGTGGGGTCTTCGCTCCGGTATTAGGTCAGGCACCATCAAGTCATTGGCTCTCCTGGTCTTAGTCAGCGCGGTCCTGCTTGCAATGCTCTTTCTTATTGGTTACGTGAATTCCATATACGATCCCAACGACGTAAGCCACATTTACTTCGACAGTCCGGTAGACGTCGGGGTTGCCGATGCGAGCACGGCTGCCCTGTTTGCCGGCATGGTCAGTATTTTTGCCGGCGTAGCGGGTGTCGTAGCAGGAGTGTCGCCTATTCGCGTTGCCCGTTACGTCCGTATCGCTGTGTTTAGCATCATTGCAGTCGGTATCGGAGGCGTGGTGACTTTCTTTTCTGTCTGGTGGTTCCTCGTTCAAGGATTCATCAGCGTCCCTATTGTGCTTGCCATAATCTCTAGTATAGGTGGATCCATAGGCGTTGTTTGGGTAGCCATCACAGCAGCACGAGCTACCGGTACCCAGGCCCAGGGACCTAATGGTAGCGTGTCGAGCATCGAGACAGGCGACGCTTGACTCTGGCAGGGAGAATGGACTTGGCACTTATTTTCTTGCCAGCACCAATTCCATTGACTAACATGAAAGCTGTGTTGTCATTCAGCCTACGTACCTGATAGAAGCGCAGGTTTTGATGAGGGCGAATTGCCTCAAGGTAAGCAGCTTGGAACGAGGCTGCAAAGGCATAGCCCCGCTGCATATTGTTGTAGTTGATAGCCATCTCTGTCCTCTGGCACTACGTGGTTTAGCGGTCGGGGACTAGGCCGCCCGAGGATGCAAGCATAGTCTCACCGCCTAAATTTTGACAAATTGTCAACTACGGTTGACAATACTGCTGTGTTCGACGTCGTCGAAAGCGCCACTTTCACGCGGTGGATTGAGGAACTGCGGGACCGGCGCGCTTTCGTCCGCATCCAAGCCCGCTTGCGGAATGTCACTAATGGCAATCTTGGAGATAGTCGGTCGGTGGGTGACGGGATATACGAAATGCGTATCCACCACGGGCCGGGTTATCGGCTGTACTTTATGCGCCGGTGCGATACCGTTATCGTGTTGCTCTGCGGCGGCGACAAGGACAGTCAGCAGCGCGACATCGCTCGTGCCAAACGAATTGCAGCGCATTGGAGGTAATCTATGGCGGAAACTTTCACCCGGTGGGATCCGCTGAACTACCTGAAAACCGACGAGGACTTTCGCCTCTACCTGGAAGCCTGCGCCGCAGAAGACCCGGGGGATGGCAGCCTAATCCGGGCCGCCCTGAACGACATCGCCCGGGCGCAGAACTTTAGCGCGCTGGCCCGCGACACCGGTATGACTCGAGAAGGGTTATACAAAGCGTTGTCCGAAAACGGCAACCCATCTTTCGCTACTATCGCCAAGATTACCCGCGCGCTGGGAATGCGGCTGAACATCACGGCAATGCAGTAGGGGCGAACAATTATTCGCCCCTACATGGATTCCGGCTTGCGCCGGAATGACGGATTAGGCGCCCCGTTATCCGCCGTTCCGCTCCCAGAGGGCTTCCAGGACGGCTCCCGGGTTCATGGGGAGGCATTCGAGGCGGGCCCCGGTGGCCCGGGCGATGGCGTTGCCGATGGCTGCCATGGGGGGAACCAGGGAAACCTCTCCGACGCCGCGGACTCCCAGCGGATGCCCCGGGTTGGCCACCTCTACTATGACGGTGTCGATCATGGGCAAGTCCAGCGCGGTGGGCATCCGGTAGTCCAGGAACGATGAATTGAGCATCTGCCCATCGTTGCTGAAGTAGTACTCCTCATTGAGGGCCCAGCCGATGCCCTGAACTGCTCCGCCCTGAATTTGACCCTCAACATAGCTGGGGTGGATGGCCTTGCCGCAATCCTGAATCGCCGTGAAACGGAGTATGTCCACCTTGCCGGTCTCAACGTCCACCTCGACATCTGCGACGTTGATGGCGAAGGCGTTGCCCACGCCGCCCGGGTTGGCGGTCGCCCGCCCTACGACGGGGCCGCCGGTACCGTTGAGACGGCGGGCGAGTTGGTCGAAGGTTAGCCGCAGGGCGTCATCCGATCGGTGAGCCAGCGTCCCGTCTGCCTGGTACTCCACGTCTTCGACGGGTACGTCCCAGACCCGGGCAGCGCGTTCGATCATCTGACGTCGGACGTCCTCGCCGGCCTGATAGACGGCAGTACCCATTTTGAAGGTAACCCCGCTACCGCCGGCGCCGCTGCTGTAGCCGATGCTGTCGGTATCGACGATGGAAGGCTTAATCTTCTCCGCCGGCAAACCCAGGACTTCTGCGATGTGCATGGCCATGGCTGCCCGGGAGCCACCGATGTCGGGTGATCCCTCAATCAGGCTGACGGTGCCATCGGGCATGACGCTGGCAACGGCGCTGGCTGGGCCGGTTCCATTGAACCAGGCGCCGGCGGCGATCCCGCGCCCGGTGAGCCGGCCGGGGCCGGAGGGTTCCGGCACGGGGGAGGCCAGGTGGGGGTGATCCTGGGTGGCCTGGAGGATTTCTACCATGCCGATGCGCCGGAAGGTGGGGCCGGCAACCTGACGGCTTCCTTCTTTGGACGCGTTCTTGAGTCGGAATTCCAGGGGATCGATACCGAGCTTCTCGCAGAGTTCATCGATGGCCTGTTCCGCAGCGAACGAAGCGGCGGGTGAGCCGGGAGCCCGGTAAGCGGATGATTTTTGCACGTTGGTAACCACGTCGTAACCTTCCACGAATCCGTGGGGGATTTCGTAAGGCGCGAACATGGTGCGGCACCCGCTGGGCACGGGCGATCCGGGGAATGCGCCGGCTTCGTACACCAGCGTGGCCTGGGCGGCGACGAAACGACCGTCGCGAGTGCCGCCAACCTTGACCTTGATGTGCGTGCCGGAAGTCGGGCCGGTTCCGGTGAAGACCTCGATTCGTGTCATGGCAATCTTGACGGGACGACCAACCTTGCGAGCCAACGCAGCGACGACGGGCTCGAGGTAGCAACCGCCCTGACCCTTCCCACCGAAGCCGCCGCCGATCTCCATTGGGACAACGTTCATCTGCCCCACCGAGATTCCCAGGATGCGGCTGGTGTGGTCGCGCAGAGCGAAGTGGCCCTGACTGCTGGCCCAGATGGTCACAGTGTCATCGTTGTTCCACCGGGCGGTTGCGGAGTGGGGTTCGATATAACCCTGGTGAACCGATTTGGTGTGGTACTCCCGCTCGACGATCTCGTCAGCCTCCGCGAAACCAACCTGGATATCGCCCAGGCTGAACTGGAAGTGATTGGCGACGTTGGAACCGTCGCCCCCGTCGCTTTCGGCCCAACCGCCGGATCGCTGCGCCGGATTGGCCAGCGTCACCAGCCGTTCGTGAACCAGGGGAGCGCCCGGAGCCATGGCCTCGTCGGCGTTGAGCACCGCCGGCAGCGCCTCCCAATCCACGTCAATCAGCGCCAGGGCTTCTTCAGCAAGGTGGGGCGAGTCTGCGACGATGGCGGCCACGGCGTGGCCGAGATACAGGGCTTTCTCACGGGCCATCACGTTGCGGGTGTAAAACCCGTAGTTGACGGGGGCCCCTTCTTCCTGATCGTTGATTTGGGCGGAAACATCCGGGAAGTCGGCGCCGGTAACCACGGCATGTACGCCGGGCAAGGCCAGAGCGCGGCTGGCATCGATCCCATGGATTCGCGCGTGGGCGTAGGGGCTGCGCAGGATCTTGCCGTGGAGCATTCCAGGAAGGTGGATGTCGGCAGCATAGCGGGCCCGGCCCATTACCTTATCCGGGCCGTCGTGGCGCACCGGGCGAGTACCGACGACACGGTAGTTTTCTTCCGGGTCGGATAGGACGATATTGGGTTTGTAATCAAGCATATAGGCGACCTCCTGAGTGTCGATTGAAACGTGGGCGATGGCGGTAATTTACCACAAACCCGAGGTAACCGGGATGCGCTTCCCGGATGGGTACCTTGAGCGCGGAAATTGCTAAACTTGTCATTGCGAGCGCAGCGTGGCAATCTCGTCGCGGTAGCAACGGTGGTTCGCCGACGTGTGTTCAGCCTCATCGAGATTGCCACGTCCCTCGACAAGCTCGGGATGAGCGGAATCTCCTCGCAATGACATGAGAACCGAAAGGCCCCTGCTCTGGCACCAAAGGATTGACCGACCGCAGCCCGGTGTTTAGAGTGGTTTCGAAAGATACCGGATGCAAGCCGACGCAAGGAGAATATGATGCCCCATTTCATGTACGTAGCAGTGCAGGAAGATGACAAGATTTTGGTTTTTTCCTTAGATTCCCAGACGGGGAAACTAACTCCCCGGGCCGATGTTGCCGTGGCCGGTGGACCGTTCACGCTGGCGATCAGTCCAGACCGCAAATATCTATACGCCGGATGCCGGGAGATCCCGCAGCTGTTCAGTTACCAGATTGATCAAGCCAACGGAAGTTTGACGCAAAACGGATCGGTGTCGCTGGAGGCCAATCCTACTTACATCGCCACTGACCGAAAGGGCAAATTCGTGCTGTCGGCCTATTACCAGGGCGCACATGTTGGGGTACATCCCATCGGAGATGACGGGTCGGTGGGCGGGGAGCCTATCGAATGGCTTGAGACAGCCACCGGAGCCCATGCCATGCAGACCGACCCCACCAATAGCTACGCTTTTGTGCCACACATCGCGGGCAACGGACCCAACGCCATCTATCAATTCAGGTTCGATGAAAACACGGGCCATATTACTCCCAACGCGCCGGCGGTGGTGGAAATCGAAGAGTTCTTGGGCCCCCGGCACTTTTGTTTCCACCCGTCGCTGGACGTTTTGTACTTTTCCAACGAACAGGGTTGCAGCGTTACCGGCTATCGCCTGGACGCTGCCACGGGAACGTTATCAGCATTTCAAACCGTTACCACAATCCCGGAAGATTTTACCGAGAGGAATACTTGCTCGCAGATTCAGGTCGCAGCTTCGGGCAGGTTCCTGTACGCGCCCAACCGTGGCCACAACAGCATCGCCTGTTTCTCCATCGATACGTCCACCGGCGAGTTGACCGCAACGGGGAGGGTTGCTGCGGAGCCCATACCCAACGCACTGTGCCTCGGCCCCGATGACAAATTCATCTACTCAGCCGGACAGGAGTCGGGAATCATGGCAACCTTCAACGTCAGCCCTGATTCAGGAGAATTGACGCCGCTGGAGACCTATCCGTTGGGGAACCGGCCGTGCTGGATTTCGATCACTGAGTTGCCAGGGTAACGAGGATCGCACACTCCAGCATCATAGGTGGCGGCTGCTGTTTTCCCTGGCTGGGCTGCGGAATCACGGTCGGTAATTTTTTGCTGGTATGTCTCATGCGTACCCACTTTTTTAATCTGTCATTGCGAGGAGCGTAGCGACGTGGCAATCCCGTTGAGGTTGAGCACACGCCGGCAAACCATCATTGCTACGGCGCCGAGATTGCCACGCTGCGCTCGCAATGACAGATGAGGGTGGGCGCGCCATCGGACGGAGGTTGCATGTGCATGGATAACTGCTGCCCTGCGCGCCCGGTGGCATCCTCACGCAACGTTTGGGAGCATGCCGGACGACCCGGAACCCCGGTGGTCAATACGCGCCAGATCGCACAGTGTCAGGTAATTGGTGCCGAGGGAGGGAATCGAACCCACACACCTCTGGGAGGTAGCGGATTTTAAGTCCGCCGCGTCTACCTTTTCGCCACCTCGGCACGGATAAAAAAAGCGCGCAACTCCTATACAATCAGGTGTGTTGCGCGTCGCGAAAATCGTATCTATGGGCGGGGGATGGCATTACTGTCAGATGCCAGTGTCGCATAGAACTATGAGGTGCATTTGATAGAAATGGAGGCGACGGGCGGATTCGAACCGCCGAATAGAGGTTTTGCAGACCTCCGCCTTAGTCCACTTGGCTACGTCGCCTTGTATTTGCCAATCGTCTTCTGTTAGCTTCCAGATTGGTTCACCCGGCCAATACCCAATGAATCATTTGGTGCCGAGGGCGGGACTTGAACCCACACGAGCGAAAGCCCACGGCCCCCTCAAGACCGCGTGTCTACCAATTCCACCACCTCGGCGCTTGGGGAACTTTTGGAGTATATCACAACGGCAAAATCCAGTGTCAAAGATGCGTTCGACAATGAATCCAATGCGGATCGATGTGTGGGGTTAAAGCCGAAATCAGTGCGTGGGAACGCCGGACAACCTGAAAAGAGCCACACCGATGGGGGCGGGAAGCCCCCGACTCGGTCTGATCTAACCGTTTAGTTGACCTGGTGCTCCCGCTGCAACAGTTCCTTGGCGGTGTCGCCGATATTGGCTTCGATGCAATCACGCAGAGCGGAGTAAATGGATCGCTTAATGGCGTCCATCATCCAGGCTTCGTATTCGGGGGCAGACTGGTATTCGTTCTTCACCCCGATAAGTTGCCGCAGCGACTCCAGGTAGTGGACTTGCAGCGGAGTCAGCGATTCCGGGACGTAGTCTTCCAATTGAGGGCCGGCTTGCGGGTCCACACCGATGGGGGCGGTACTCACTACCGGATTGTCGTTTTCCAAACCGCTGATATTGGCGTTGTCACTCTGTGGCGCGTTCATTGCATTACTCCCAAAGGCCCGGCGGGACGTCGGCCCAAACCAGATTTGAGTTGTTGGCATTATAGCACTTTTGCAGCCTGTTCACACCGTTGTAGGACGATTTAACAAAGGATTTACGAACCGGCAACATTTTGCCTTATTGTGACGGTGGGGTGGATATTGGTGGTGCGTTTCGTGATCGACAAGGTGCGAATGGTGCGAATTACTCCGCACCGATTGATACGATGCGGCGGCTTGGTTGGATTGCAGACCGGACGGCGCGGGAATCGGACCGCGCCATCCGGTCTCCGTCGCTCTCGTGGCGGTGGTTTTAGACCTCCCGGAACTCGCCTTCAACGGTGTCATCGGACCCCGGAGGAGTGTCGCCAGCGCCCCCGGCATCACCTGGCCCGCCGGCTCCCGGCTGGGTGTAAACCGCCTGGCCCACGCGTTGCAGGGCCTCGTTCAGTTCATTCATGGCAGTCTGCATTTGGGCTACGTTGTTGGCTGCGATGGCAGTCCGCAGCGATTCCAGCTTGGCATCCGCTTCGGCCTTGAGGTCGGCGGGTAATGTTTCGGCGTGCTCAGTCAGGAGTCGCTCGGCGGAGTAGGCCAGGCTGTCGGCCTGGTTACGAGTTTCCACCTCCGCGCGACGTGCCCGGTCGGCTGCTTCATTGGCCTCGGCGTCCGACATCATGCGCTCGATGTCTTCCTGCGACAAACCGCTGCTGGTCTGGATAACGATACGCTGTTCTTTGCCGGTGCCCTTGTCCTGAGCCGATACGCTGAGTATGCCGTTGGAGTCGATGTCGAAAGTTACGTCGATCTGGGGCATTCCGCGGGGGGCCGGCAGGATTCCGTCCAGCATGAACCGCCCGATGGTTTTGTTGTCGTTAGACATTGGCCGTTCGCCCTGCAAAACATGGATATCCACGCTGGGTTGCGAGTCGGACGCGGTGGTGAACGTCTCGGTTTTCTTGGTTGGAATAGTGGTGTTGCGCGGGATCAGCGCCGTAGTCACGCTGCCCAGGGTTTCGATACCCAGGGTGAGGGGCGTTACATCCAGCAAAACAATGTCGCCAACCTCTCCGGCCAGGACGCCGGCCTGAATCGCGGCGCCCAGGGCCACGGCTTCGTCAGGATTCACGGAGCGGGACGGCTCCCGTCCGAAGATCTGCTGAACCTTGGCGTGGACGGATGGCATTCGGGTCATGCCGCCAACGAGGATCACGTCATCAATGCTGCCGGCGCCGATGCCGGCGTCGCTTATCGCCTGGCGGCACGGGCCCTCGGTACGGTCAATGAGGTCGCCAACCAGCTGTTCCAAACGGGAGCGGCTGAGGCTTTTCACCAAGTGCTGGGGCCCGCTGGCGTCGGCGGTGATAAATGGCAGGTTGATCTCCGTTTCCAACGTACTGGATAGCTCGATCTTCGCCCTCTCGGCCGCATCGCGCAACCGTTGCAACGCCATGCGGTCCTGGGTCAGGTCGATGCCGGTTTCGCCGCGAAATTCGCTAACCAGCCAGTTCAGGATGGAATCGTCGAAATCGTCGCCACCGAGGAAGGTGTCGCCATTGGTGGACAATACCTCGAAAACGCCGTCGCCCAGCTGCAGAATGGTAATGTCGAAGGTTCCGCCGCCGAGGTCGAAAACCGCCACGGTGGAATCGGTTTGCTGTTTGTCAATGCCGTAAGCCAACGACGAGGCCGTGGGTTCGTTGATGATCCGCAAAACGTCCAGTCCGGCGATGGTGCCGGCGTCTTTGGTGGCTTGCCGCTGGGAGTCGTTGAAGTAGGCGGGTACGGTAATGACGGCCTGCGTGATCCGCTCTCCCAGCTTGGCTTCGGCGTCCTGCCTGATCTTCTGTAGGATCATGCTGGAGATTTGGGGCGGCGCGTACGACTGACCCGACATTTCCACGTGGGCGTCGCCGTTATCGCCACTGACCACCTGATACGGCAAGCGTTTGGCGGCGTCCTGGACGATCGGCTCGTCGTATCTGCGCCCCATCAGGCGTTTGACGGAGAAAATGGTGTTCTCCGGGTTGGTAACTGCCTGGCGCTTTGCGATTTGACCGACGTATCGCTCGCCGCTGCGGACGTTTACGGCTACTACCGATGGAGTGATGCGGTTACCTTCAGCGTTTTCGACTACGGTTGCCTCGCCAGCATCGATAACCGCTGCCACCGAGTTGGTGGTACCGAGGTCGATGCCCAGGATCTTTGCCATTGTTATATCTCCTCTGATTTTTTTGATGTAGATTTTGAAGGTCTTGGTTGGGCGGCAGGTTGCCGTTAAGTGGGGCGAACTGAATATCAGCCCCCGAGCGCCTATTGGTTTACGACGACCTGAGCAGCCTGAACAACGCGATTGCGGAGCCGGTAACCCTGTCTTAATACCTCGACGATACTACCCGATTCCGCGTCCCCCACCTGGGCGATGCCGACCGCCTCGTGTAGCTCAGGGTTGAAGGTTTCGCCGAGAGAATCAATGCGGGTTACACCCTCCGATTCCAGGAAGGCGGCCAATTTACGCTGAATCAATCGAACACCTTCGGCCCACGATTCGGCAACGGTACTGCCATCCTTGTCATCCGAGTCGGGTTCGTATTGAAGGTGATTGATCGCCAGATCCAGCTCATCAACGATGGGCAGCAGGTGAACCAGCAGGCGACTGTTGGCCTGTTCCTGAACGGTGCGTCTTTCCTCTCCGTTGCGGCGGCGCAGATTTGCCAAGTCGGCCAGACCACGTTGAACCGCGTCCGACTGGCGGGCAATCTCTTCGTTGGCCTCGGCCAGCGCAGCCCTGAGCATGAAAGCTTCCTGTTCGGGAGTCATGGGAGGGGATTCGATTTCGTCAATTGATGGGTCGGGATCAGGGTGGCCGTGAGCCGGCGCGGGTTGGGGTTCTCCCAACGAATCGCTGGCGGTGAACTCGGTAGAACCGGTCGGTATTTCGGGGTCTGATTGTGAATTGTACTGATCTGGCGGCATTAGATAATTCCTGAGTAAGTTTGCAACGGGGCCGCTACGCGGTGGCGGTGGGCATTCGGGGACTAGGTTCTGTTAACATTTCACGTCATTCCGGCGAAAGAACGTCACCCCGTACTTGATACGGGGCCGGAATCCAGGCGCTTTGGAAAGCAGACATCGTTCACATTCAAGGTACTCTGGATTCCCGCTTTCGCGGGAATGACGAGCTGGGGTTAGCGAAATCGCCTTATATCTCAAATGTCAACACGGCCTAGTCCGGAACGGGCAAGCCGAGGCTATTGCACAACAGGGCCACTTCGGAGCGAATGCTGTCTGCCACCTCGGCGTCGTCAATCGACCGGGCAACCCGGTTGGCGAACACTTCCAGGTTGTTGACCAGCTTCAGGGCGAATTCGACGCCGGCCAGGTTAAGTCCCAGATTGTCCATGAGGTGACGAATCAGCATGACTTTGCGGAGATCCTGCCGGGAATAAAGGCGCAGCATCCCCACCGTGCGTTCGGGTTGGATCAACCCCAGTCTTTCGTATTTGCGCAGAGTTTGGGGGTGCATTTCCAGTAAACGCGCTGCTACCGAAATGATATAGACGCCTTCAAGCTCCATGCCGGCCGGGCGGTTCGCATTGGCCGGTTCAGTCGCGAGGTCCGGGATGGCGTGTTCGCCGCCCACATCATTGGACGAAAGCCGACTGGACGATGGAGGCGAACCGGTCACCCACACTTCGGGGGCTTTTGATGTGGGAGCGGGATACGATTCCAAAAGCGTTTGACTGATTCGATGCGTTCTGGGCCATTGCCTTTGCATAACTCCAGACCTCCCGGTTGGCAATGAGGCGCGGAAATGGGTTTGCCGCGGTCGGCGAAATCCCTGGATCGCCACGTGAATTTTATCACACGATGATGTATTGAATAATAAGGCTTGACACGGTATGTGTCAAGTTGTATTATCCCCATTGAAAAGTGATTGATACCGATTGGCTCACTCAGACAGGTTTGGCGAATTGCAATCCAATCTTCGGCGACGTGCGTATATCGAATCAGTTGGCGGATTAAAAACACTTGCTAACTGGTGCGGAAATAACGAATCCGTTTAGGAGGCAATCATGAGACTGATGTTCAACGCCTGCCCCAAATGCTCCGGAGACATGGAATTCCGGCGAGATATTTACGGAATCTTCGTCAGTTGCTTCCAGTGTGGCCTGCAACGGGATCTGGACGCCCCAATGCCCACCGTTCAAACGCCGCCCAAATCGGCCACCAAAACTGTGGCAGCCAGGGAACGCGACCTGTTGAAAGCAGCCTAGCAGAACCACTCAGAAATCCGGGCAACGGAATTGGCCGCCGGCGTTAGACGCCGGCGGCCTGGTAAATTTAACGGGCGGTTCTCTGCGATCAACGGGTGAGTTCGGGCCAGAATCGTTCTTCCTGCCAGGGATCGGCATTGTTGTTGTAACCCCGTTGTTCCCAGAAACCGGGGGCGTCTTCGGCCATCAATTCAATACCGTTGACCCATTTAGCCGATTTCCAACCGTACCGGCTGGGAATGATCAATCGCAACGGCCATCCGTTATCTTTGCCCAGCTCAGCGCCGTTTTGTCGGTGTGCCAGCAAGCCTTCCGAGAGGGCCAGATCCAGCGAGACGTTGGTCGTGTAATCGCCATAGCAATGAGCCATGATGTGTTGCGCTGCCGGCAATACGCCGGCCCGTTCCAATAGCGCCGAAATCATCACTCCTTCCCAGGTTTGGTCCAACGCGGACCACTGGGTCACGCAATGGAAATCGGCGCCGACGGTAACCCAGGGTAAATCGAGGAATTGCGCCCAGTCCAGGGTGATTTCCTGCCGCACCAGGCCCCAAACCCTGATTTGCCACGAGGACAGATCGACTTGAGGCGTGTCACCGTAAGTTAGAACGGGGAATGTTTTGGCCACGAACTGGCCGGGCGGAACCCTTTCTCCCGCTGGCGGGGCGGTTTTCACCTGATCCGGGCGTTTCAACCCAAATTCGGGCTGAACACCGGTGTTTGATTGTTGTTGCTGGTCAGGGGTGGTCATTCGGTCGCTCCCAGGTCACTATTGATTTGCCGGAGGGTTACCGGTTGGCACGGATCGTCCCCGCCGGGCCTTCGATGATCCGGCCCACTATCGACGCACAAGGCGCGCCACGGGCTTCGAGGGCGGCGATGAGTTGGGCGGCGCGTTCCGGAGCGACCGACATCAACAGTCCGCCGGATGTTTGCGCGTCGCAGAGCAACAACCGGTCTTCGTCGGTCAGCGCGTCGTCCCAGGATACCGAGTCGTGAACGCTGCTCACGTTGCGATGTGTGCCACCCGGTGCGACGCCGCTGGCCAGGAGTTCCCTGACGCCAGGCAAAATCGGTACGGCGGAAAGATTGATCTCCGCCGCAACGCCGCTGCCGCGCACCATGCTCCTGAGGTGACCCAACAGACCGAAACCGGTAATATCGGTGGCCGAATTGACCCCCACTTCCATCATGGCCTCGGCGGCAGGTTTATTCAGGGCGGCCATCGTTGCAACGGCGACAGCCATAACGTCCGGGTCCGCGACCCCCTGTTTGCCGGCGGTGGTGATGATCCCGGTTCCGATGGGTTTGCTCAACACCAGGACGTCACCGGGGCGTGCGCCAGCGTTGCTGACCTGTTTGCCGGGTTCCACGATGCCCACAACTGAGAGGCCGTACTTGGGTTCCGGATCGTCCACGGTATGCCCGCCCACAATCAGACATTCGGCTTCAGCGGCTTTGGCGTATCCGCCCTGCAAAATGTGGCCCAGTATTTCCTTGTCCAACTCCGCAGGGAACCCGACGATGTTCAGAGCGATCAACGGCTTGCCGCCCATGGCGTAAACATCAGACAGCGAGTTGGCCGCGGCGATGGCGCCAAACTCGTATGGATCGTCGGTAATCGGCGGGAAGAAATCGACGGTAACGATGAGCGCCGTTTCGTCGTTGATGCGGTAAACGGCGGCATCGTCTCCCGTCTCGGCGCCCACCAGCAGGTCGGGGTGCTTGAGCAGGGGAACGTAACTCAGGACCTGAACCAGGTCCTCAAGACTCAGCTTGGCCGCTCAACCTGCACAATGAGACAGCTCGGTGAGACGGATAGGAGATTTGGCTTCAACCATTAGTGCCTCGATGTTGGGGGAATGGGTACGTGGTTGCAGGGATTAACCCTGCAAGGGATTAGCTCTACAGCTGATATTCGGGGCGGCGCAGCAGCTGGCGCGCGATTACCAGCCGCATGATTTCGTTGGTGCCTTCGCCGATAATCATCAAAGGGGCGTCGCGGTAATAACGTTCTACCGGGAAGTCTTTGGTATAGCCGTAACCACCGTGGATGCGCATGGCTTCCATAGCGACTTCTCCGCAAATCTCGCTGGCGAACAGCTTGGCCATGCCGGATTCCAGGTCGATACGCTCTCCGCTGTCTTTTTTGGCGGCGGCGTCATAAACCAGCAGACGCGCAGCCTGAATCTTGGTGGCCATGTCGGCGATTTTGAGCTGAATAGCCTGGTGCTGGCTGATCGGTTGTCCAAAGGTTTCGCGCTGCTGGATGTATCGCATCGAGGCGTCCAGGGCGGCCTGCGCTACGCCAACGGCCCGAGCCGCTACATTGATGCGTCCGGTTTCCAGCCCGCTCATCACTTGGCCGAAACCAACGTTTTCATCCCCGCCGATGAGGTTCTCGGCCGGAATCCGATAATCTTCAAAGAACAGTTCGCAGGTGTCCGGGCCCCGGTATCCCAACTTGTCCAGGTGCCTCCCGACTTTGAACCCGTCTTCGAAACTATGCTCTCCTTTCTCGATGACGAAAGCGGACAGGCCACGGTGCTTGATGGAGGGGTCGGGGTTGGTGCGGGCCAGCAGGCAGAAAGCATCCCCCGAATCGGCGTTGGTGATAAACATCTTGGAGCCGTTCACCACGTATTCCTCGCCATCCTTGACGGCGCGAGTTTCCAGAGCTCCGACGTCGCTGCCGCCGCTGGGTTCGGTTAAGGCCAAGCCGCCGCGAATCTCGCCGGTGGCGAGGCGGGGCAGAAAGTGGTCGCGTTGTTCCTGGGTGCCGTAATGCGTAAGGACGTAAGCGAGGATGTGGTGCGTGCCCAGCGTCCCGGTCAACGCCATGTAACCCTTGCTGATTTCCTCGAAAATCATGGCAAAGGTTGTATAGTCGAGGCCCATGCCGCCGTATTCTTCGGGAACCGTGATGCCAAACAGACCCAGCCCTTTCATCTGGTCAATGAGGTCGTAAGGAACAGTATCCTCGGCGTCGTGCTTGGCGGCCACCGGTTCCACTTCGTTGCGCACAAAGTCGCGCACCATGCTGACAATCTGAGTGCGGGCTTCCTGTGGGGTGGGAGAGATTGTGGTCACGGCGGCTCCTGTTCGTTCCGATAGATATGGTACGCGAGTCAGTCTATCCCAGCCATACGGACGGGTGCAACTTACAGGGTTCGGAGGAGTTCTTGCCAGGCTAGTTTATGCGCTGGTTGTGTAACCCGGTCATTCAATTCTTCCCCGACTAGAGTTAGAAAATGGGTTCGACTGGTTTCGCCGGCTATGGTGAGCAAAACTCGTAGTAACGTTTCGATATCCAACTGATAGATATTGATGCCCAAACCGAACTCTCGTGCAGTTCGTTGCACTATTGCTGTATCGTCAATTTGAGATGATGCGGTAGCGAACAACAACTCAGTTACGCTACTTCGGCGAGCTTTTAGAATCGCTACGTCCAAGTCATCCAGCGTTACAGCACGGTCTTTCACTTCCACGGCAAGTATTTGCTCATTGTCTTGATAGCAAATTACATCGCCCGGGCTGGCGTTGGCCGCATCGGCTTCGTTAATGGCTTGCCGCTCAACCCGGTCAAAAATGCCAAACGCCTGCCCGATAGTTCGCATCAAGGCCGCCACTATAATCTGTGGACGTTCGCCGCCGCTGGGCTGAGCGAGATAATTCGTGACAAGGCTTACGGTAGCATTCAAAGATATGCGCTGAGGTACGTCAAATTGTACTGCCAAGGCATTGTACTGCTCGGATAGCGACGCTAGACAACTACGCAATTGTAATTCGGTATAACTTCGGTCGTTCCGCTCTTGTACCCTCGTGAGGACTTCCACTAGCTTATCCCAGAACGGACGGTCTCTCCGGGGTTCATACCCGGTATCCAGTCGAGGTCGTCGTAACGGATTATTGACGTAAGGGTCGGGACTGGTACCCAAAACCTGCCCGGCTTCACTGACCCACGGCACCACATTCACTTGGCAAAAACTTCGAGCATCCCAGCGACCTGCCGACTCTGCAGTCGTTGCCTCTCCGCGTTCGATGCTAAGGGCATCACGATTGTGGTCCGAAAATTTGCCCAGCAACTGCGTTAGCAAAGCATACCGGATGCTCACTACTGAGCAGTTGGTCAGTACATTAATGTCATCATCGATCGCCGGATTGGGTTCTTCCAATACCGCAAGCCAGATTGTCCGCAACGAGTCCAGGGCGGACGGCGGCGGAGCAGGCCGGTCCCCCTCTACGTTGCCAGTGTCTCGCATAACGGTTCGTAATTCACCCACAGGCATTCCTGCCGCGGCTGGCGTACCGAGTGGCAGTTCTTCTCCGGCGCGTCCACCCGATGCCAACCGGCGTAGAGGGAATCGTATAAGTCGCTACGGTAGCCGGATATGGCTGCCCGGCCATTAATCCTGCACAGCAGGTTAGCCAGTTCGCAATGCTCAAGGTCGGTCATTTCGCCGTAGTAGGCGTGTTTGTCGCCGCGGGAATCGTGGACGTAGGGCGGGTCAAGGTAGAACAGGGTTTCCGGAGTGTCGTAACGTTGGATGACTTCCAATGCCGGAGCGTTGTCAATCTGTACCCGCATCAGGCGGTCGATGATGGGCGGCAAACCCTCGATTGCGCCCAGCCACCGGGATACGGCGCCGGCCATCCCGGAGCGGGAAGTCAATATGCACTGTGCCCAGCGGCCTTCCGATGAAGTCTGCGCCAATCCGGTTCGGGTCTGGCGGGCCCTGACGTAAAACCGCCGGGCGCGCTCCACATTATCCAAGCCGGGTTCCGGGGTGCAGGCTAATGCCAATTCTTCCCTGGAAAATGGCGTCAACGCAATCTCTTTCAGCAGGCGTCCGCCATCCTCCGGGTGCCTGAGTGTAGCGAAAAAGTTGACCAACTCGGAATCCAGGTCGTTGTAGGTTTCCACCGGCGCCGGTTCCCGGTTGATAAGCACGGCGGCGGAACCGCCGAATACGTCGCAGAAGTGAGTGGCATCGTCGGGCAGGTTCGGCAAAAGGAAATCCAGATGGCTAAATTTACCGCCATACCAGCCAAAGGCGATTTTTTTGCGATTGCGCTTATACGACCGACTTACGCGCCGCGGAGGTCGGGCAGACGTTGGAATTGTCATTTGATTATCCCTATGCGCGATATGCCAGCCAACTGTATCTATTTTGCCCTCTATCGGTCAACAACCATCTGTCAGCGCACGCTCGCGTCTATGCGGCAATTCCAACACCGGGGCTATACTAACCGCCAGTCCTCTTCACGACCCCCCAGGATGACTAAACGATGAGCACACCTCCCACTGAACCGCACTACACCGGCCTCGCCTCCGGCGTGCCGGCAGCCCGCGATCCTTTCGCCCGCGCGCGCCAGTTGCATTTGCAACTTCGTTATCACGCCGACCGATATTACAACGACGACGCCCCCGTTATCGGCGATGGTCAGTACGATACGTTGCTGCAGGAATTGCGCTGCCTGGAGGCTCAGTATCCCGGTTGCCTCAACCCCGATTCGCCCACTCAACGCGTCGCCGGCGCGCCCGCTGACGGGTTCACTCAAGTGGAACATCCGATGCCCATGCTCAGCCTGGCCAACGCATTCGGCAGGGATGATATGGAAGCCTGGCACCGCCGGGTCACCGACCTGCTTGACGGTCAATCGTTTCGTATGGTGGCGGAACTGAAAATAGACGGATTGGCGGTTCGACTAACCTATCGGGACGGACGTTTCCTGCTGGGTGCGACCCGCGGCAACGGTCAAACCGGGGAAGACGTTACCCACAACCTGCGCACTGTCAGGAGCATACCCCTCACGCTGGCCGGCCATCCCCCGGCTGACCTCGAAGTGCGCGGCGAGGTTTATCTCCCGTTGGACAGTTTCAAAAAGATGAACGAAGAGCGGGAGCGCCTGGGCGAACAGCTGTATGCCAACCCCCGCAACACCGGAGCGGGCACGATACGTCAACTGGACCCCAAAGTCGCGGCAAGCCGAAACATGCAGATGTGGGTGTATAGCCTGAATGACACCGGCGTTGCCCCCATGCCGGCGGGTCATTGGGACTGCCTGCAAAACCTGAAATCTTACGGGTTCCGCATCAACCGCCTGAATCGGATTTTGGATACGGTGGACGAGGTTTGCGATTTCTACGGCGAGATGCTGGAACGTCGGCACGAGTGGAATTATGAAGCGGATGGCATAGTGGTGAAGGTTGACAGCATCGCCCAGCAAAACTCGCTGGGAGTCGCGGGCCGGGAACCGCGGTGGGCAATCGCCTACAAGTTCCCCGCCGAGCGTGCTACTACCCGCCTGCTGGACATCATCATTAACGTGGGGCGCACGGGTAGCCTTAATCCCCAGGCGATTCTGGAGCCGGTGGTAGTGAGCGGCGCCACCGTGCAGCACGCATCGCTGCACAACGAAGGAGACATCCACCGCAAAGATATCCGCATCGGAGACATGGTGGTCATTGAGCGGGCCGGCGACGTTATCCCCCACATCATCGCCCCGGTTCCCTCTCCCGGGCGGGAAAGCTTGCCAGCATTTCAGATGCCGGAACATTGCCCTGAATGCCATACTCGCGTAATCAGAAGCGAGCGCACGGTCAAAATAAAAGGCGAAGAGAAAACGTTTATCACGCACCGCTGCCCCAACTCGGCCTGCCCGGCGCAGTTCTTCGAGTCGTTGAAGCACTTTGTCAGCCGGGGCGCTATGGACATCGACGGGTTGGGCGAACAGTGGTGCCGCATATTGATTGATCAGGGGCTCGTGTCCGACGTTTCTCACCTTTATCAACTGACGCCGGAGCAATTGACGGCGTTGGATCGCATGGGAGACCGCCTCTCGACACGCATCCTCAACAACATTGAGGCAAGCAAGCAACGACCGCTAGCGCGCATCCTGTTCGCCTTGGGAATACTTCACGTTGGTGCGGAAGTAGCCGAGCTGCTGGCGGCCCGTTACGCCAGCATCGATGACATTGCCGCCACAACTATCGACAATTTAATGCAGATAGAAGGCATCGGTGATGAGATTGCGAAGAGCATCGTGGAATATTTTGACACGGATGGCAACCAGCAGACCATCGCCGGCCTGAAATCTGCCGGCGTCAAGCTCTGGCAGGATCTGGCGCCGGTGGATACATCCGCGCTACCGTGGAAAGGGTTGACGTTCGTAATCACCGGCACACTGACCGGCATGACTCGTCGCGAGGCGGAAGGCAGGGTGAAATCCCTGGGCGCTGCTACCTCATCG
Source organism: Dehalococcoidia bacterium (assembly GCA_965262485.1). Classification (GTDB taxonomy): domain Bacteria; phylum Chloroflexota; class Dehalococcoidia; order Lucifugimonadales; family UBA3495; genus Bin87. The sequence continues at coordinate 508,388 of OZ253540.1, forward strand.
TCAGTTTCACGCAAAACCAGTTGGCTGGTGGCCGGCGCGTCGCCCGGCAGCAAGTTGGCCACTGCTGAGCGCCACGGCGTCCCCGTCCTGGATGAAGACGGGCTGGTGGCGCTGCTGCAGGACCCGGCCGCGATAAGCGCCGCCACCGCCCCGGGTGGACCGGCTGCGGACGCTAGCCCGGAAGGGCAGGCGACGCTCGCACTCGGCGATTAGCCGGCAACCCGCTCGCCGGTGTGGGCAACCTACCGTATCAAACCGTATACCCGGTCCGGTTGCACTACGACGATCACGGCGTCCTGAGCTACCATCGCCCGGTCATATTCTTCCCAATCCGGGTGTTCGTTATCACCGCAAGCCATAAAGGCGTCGCGCAGTTTCTGGCGCATAACCTCTGCGTCGGTGTTACGGTAGTCGGTGAGGGTTGCCGTGCCCTCCACCACCGCGAACTGGCGCCAATCGTCCGCCACGGCCATCACATTGCAGCGTGAGTTGCGTCGCAGGTTGCGCACCTTGTAGGAAGACCCCCGAACTGTCACGAAGAGCGCCGCTTCATCGCCATCGAAAGGCGAAGCGCCGCACACCACAATACTCGTTTGGGCAGTTCCGTCCGGTCGAAATGTCGTAATCACACCCCGGTGATTGGATTGGAAGAAACTCTTAGCGTCTGAAAATTCCAACTTTTGCCTCCATGTTGCTATAGCGTCGGATGTCTGAAGATTGGCCGGTCAGTTCGTGTTGGCCACTTCGTATATGGTAACGGTATCCGATTGGAATGCCTGAATGAGCCAGCCTTCGTCGGCCCAATCCTCCATCCGGCCGGTGACGCCATCGCGGTAGGTATCCTGTTCCCGGGGACCTGCGATGACCCATCTGACATCATACCGGCTCAGCAAACTTTGTACCCGCGCGGATTCGTCGCTTTCGTAAATCGCGGCGACGTCGTCCCGCCGGCCGGATAACGCGGGATCGTAGCCTCGCCATTGGCGCTGATGACCTTCCCAACCTAGTACGGCTGGCCGCGCTGTCGCAGCGGAAATTCTACCGTAATCAGTATAGTCGTCGCCCACGGCCTCGACGATAATTCCCCGGCGATGGCGATTGTTCAACCACGTGATAGCGGCGTATTCGTCAGGCTCCGAATGGCGCAGAAAATCCAGCCCGGCCAACGTATTCGCCGACCAATCGTTCCCGCCGGTGGCCCAGCCGGTGCGTTCCAGGATGGCGCCCACCGGATAGTAGGAGGACGCCAACAGGAGGAACGCCACCATAATGATCCACGCCAATGCGAATCCACGCAACAGCGTGGACCAATTTTGCGCCCAGCCACGGCGAGCCGGGATTGCGATGATGTAGTAGGCGCCCACGGCGCCCGCCGTCCCCAGCAGCAGCCACGCCTGGTAGTAAACCTTGAAAACGGTGTTCATCCTGTTGCCGAACTGGTCGGCGATGTGGAACAACTCTGCCCCTGCCAACAGGTAGAAACCGGCGGCGGCCAGGACCAGGGCAAATTCTATCCAGCGAGTTGGTCGCCGGCCCGCCGCCAAAGCCAACGCGCAATATGCGGCAATGCCCCCAATTGCCAGCAACGGCAACGCCAGCGCCAATCGTTGCAAAACCACGCCGTCGGCCAGCTGAATATCCTCCGGGTTGACCGACAACCTGATGCCCACGGCCACCAGCCACAGCAATAACGGCGCGATGCTGAAGCCGGCTACGGCAATCGCCACGCTGCGTTGCTGGCGGGTGGGCCAACCCACCTCCATGAGGGCCCGAATGATCAGGCCGGTGGCCAGCAGCGCGGGGACTCCCATCACGATCAGAAAATGGAATGGCCGGGTGGCCGGACCAACCACTGGCAAAATCCCCTGGGCCTGGCTGTCAAATGACCAGTAGAACGGTTGGAACAGGACCACGCCGGCGGCGGCGATCCCCAGCGTCAGCAATCCGGCGCGGCCAGCCGACTTTGCCAACCGGTTTCCCGGCGTACTGCTGCCCAAAGCGGATGAGTCGTCGGTCGGGGTTAGCCAGGAGAACCATCGCAATAACGCGGCCATGCCAATGATTGCCAGATAAACGGGAAAGTCCCAGGCGTTCATGAAGGCCAGGGCTCCAACTGCCAGGCACACGGCTGCGGCTTCCCAGGGTTGGCGGCGTATCCAGTCCAGTCCCGGCGGGTTGGGCGATACCATCATGGATAGTGCAAGGGTCAGCACGAGGAGGAGGAACGGCAATACTGTCACGTGGGCGTGCAGATCGCCCAGCAGGAAACTGAAGAAAGGGACTTCGGTGATGGTGTAATCCAGCGATGCGCCGGTTTCAGCCAGGGTATCGATGACTCGGCTGCCCCGCCACCACCACCAGAATTGATCGGGGAACCAACCTTCCACGCCCGTGGGGGCGGTTAATCCCTTGATTCCTACCCACCCCCAAAATCCTTCTCCTCCGATCCCGCGCACGTGGGCAAACTCCAGCATGCCCGACAGGTTCCCAAGCAGCAGGATACCCCCGGCGGCAAACAATCCGACGACCAGCGCCGGGGACACCCTTGAACCCGAGAATCGCAGCAGGTTGTACACCAGGCCCAGCACTCCGGTGGCCGCCAGCGCTGCTATGGTGGCGACCGACAGGTTGTATGCGATATCCGTGGGCGCTCCGGTCAACGTGGTCAGCATGGCAGCGACATAGTGGCCGCCGTAGTAATAGGCAATGCCGTGGCCGGCGAGCCACGAGTCCATGGGCGGAAAACCGTCGGCGCGGACGATGGCGTTGAGAATCCCGAAATCCATGGGTTTTTCGGTGTGATTGATGGCGGGGACTTCGCTGATGACCAACGCCCAGAAGGCAAACATGGCCAGAAAGGTCAACTCGACGGTCAGGACGACCGCCCAGCGGCGCCGGAAGAAATCCCGCAGCTCACTGCGCTGGCGATAGGCCAACCAGGCTGAACCAAGCGCGAAAACGGACAGCACGGCCAGAATGCCGACCGCTGAGTTGGGAACAATGCCGACGCTGCCGCCAATCCAGGTAACCCATGCCAACAGCAACAGCGCCAGGATGCGCGCGACTGCCCAACCCCGGTCGGCGAGCCGGCCCATGAGCAAATGGGCGACTGGAAATCCGAGCCAGGACAATGCCTCGAGTGCTATCAGCCAGGCGACGATGTCCTGCACGGTCAGTTGGTAATCGGGCGTCAGGCGGCTGGCGCCAACAGGGCGTCGACGAATTCCACGGGGTCAAACGGGGCCAGGTCGTCTAATCCTTCACCGGTGCCGATGAACAGGATGGGGACTCCCAGTTCGCGATGAATGGACAGCACGATACCGCCTCGTGCGGTGCCGTCGAGTTTGGCCAGAAAGATACCGGTGCAGCCAACCGCTTCGGTAAATGCCTGCGCCTGTGTCAATCCGTTGTGTCCGGTAGTAGCGTCCAGCGTCAGCAAAACCTGATGGGGCGCGGCGCCGTCGAGTGCGTTGATAACGCGGCGCACTTTGCGAAGCTCATCCATGAGGTTATTGCGCGTATGAAGGCGGCCGGCAGTATCGACGATCAGGATGTCGGCTCCCCGGGCACGGGCAGCTTGCCAGGCATCATAGGCCACGGCTCCCGGGTCGGCGCCGGACTGGTGGCTGATCACGTCCACGCCCACCCGTTGGCCAAGTATTTCCAACTGCTCTTCGGCGGCGGCGCGGAAGGTATCGGCGGCTCCCAGGACCACGCGCTTGCCGGCCTGGGTGAAATGGTGAGCCAGCTTCGCAATGCTGGTGGTTTTTCCGACCCCGTTGACGCCGCACATGAGGATGACGTAGGGCAACGTTAGCGCATCGTCATCAAGCCAGGCGTCCGGGTCGCCGGCGCCCGATAGTTCTGCGGACAATAGTTCCCTGAGCCGGCTGTAGGCTCCCTCGCCGTCAGCAACGCGACCGGCGCGTACTTCGGAACGAAGATCGTCCAATACGTTCATGGTGGTGGGAACTCCCACGTCGGCGGAGATCAGTATTTCTTCGATCTCATCCCACACGGTGTCGTCAAGTTCAGCCGATCTCAGCAGCTGCCTGATGCGGCCAAACCAGGTTTCGCGGCTGCGCTTTACTCCGGCGTCGGTTTGCTGTCGGTTGGTGTCGGTCCGGTTTCGCTTGAAAATAGAGAACATGGCTCAACCAGATTATCAGCGGGGTAGCGTCGGCGCAACCGGAACGCCGGGATCACTCGTACCCGCAATGACAAAGTGGGTACGCGTGAGACCGGATTGAGCATTGACCGGCGGGCCGCATTGTGGTAGTTTCGGCGTACAAACGAATAAGAACTTTGGCGGGAGCCTGGTTATGCCAGGCTGAGAGGGTGGCCGTGAAAGCCACCGACCGTAGTACCTGATCCGGATAATGCCGGCGTAGGGATTAGAGACAGCATTTACGACCGCCAGAGATTTGCAACCTGGCGGTTTTTTTATTGGCGGCGCATGGCCGCCGGTTTGGAGCCCCAACGAGGAGACGACTATGCTTGATACCGGAGTCGGAATCGCGACATTAGTGCTGGTGTGCGCTACATTTTTGTTCCTGGGCATTACTTACGTAGGCCGACGTCGTCAAAGCGTGGAGGACTACACCATCTCGCGCAATCACGCTCCTGTTAACGTGGGCGTGGCGACGCTGGTGGCATCCATGTTCGGTACGTGGGTTCTGCTCAGCCCCGGGGAGACGGGAGCGAACTTCGGTATCATTTCCCTTGTTGGGTATGCGCTGGGCATGGCGGGCATCCCGGTCATGTTCATGTTCGTCGGGCCCCGAATCCGACAGTTGATGCCCAACGGTCACTCGGTGACGGAATACGTGAAGCACCGTTTCGGCACGCTCCCTTTCGTTGTCATCGCCGTGGTGATCATATTCGTGATGGGCATATTCATCACCGCCGAGATGACGGCGATCACCGCGGCGGTGAGCATCCTGACCGGGTCGCCGGCATGGGCCACCGCGGTGGCGGTCGGCGTGGTGGTGGTGGCATACACGGCTTACGGTGGCCTGCGCGTGTCAATCTACACTGATCGTATCCAGTTCTGGGTGCTGATTCCCGTTTTGCTACTGTTAGTAATCGTGGCAGCAGTAATGCTCGGAGACACCGGAGTATGGGGAGCGGCGAAACAGGCGGGGTTGCTGTCGGTGAGTTCTTCCGGCAGCTACTTCTTCGGGATCGTGCTGATAATCGGCATCGTGGCCTCAAACGCTTTCCACCCGGGAATGTGGCAGCGGGTTTATACGGTGGAGAGTCAAAGAGCCCTCAACCGAAGCCTGTGGGGAGCGACCGCGCTGGCCATACCGATTACGTTCCTGATGGGCATGGCTGGCATCGCGGCGGTGGGAAACGGTTCGGTTGGCCCGTTTGAATATCCCGCCGTTACGGCGGCTTTGTTCGCGCTGGCATCCGACGTATTCCCGCTTTGGATGCACTTCCTGATGCTGGTATGCGCTTTGATGCTGGCCATGAGCACTCTGGACACGATGATGAACGGGTTGGCCAGCGGGATCGCCACCGACCTGGCCGGTATGGGCATCCAGCGCCGCACGCTGATGACGCTGGCCCGGGTTGTAACGGCGGTGGTGGCCATACCGGGAATAATCGTGGCAACCCAGGGGTTGAGCGTACTTTACGTGTTCTTGATCGCCGACCTGCTGGGGGCGGCAATCGCGGCGCCGATGCTGGTGGGTCTGTACTCCAGGCGAATGCCGGGGTGGGCGGTTCTGGTCGCGGGCGGCGCGGGAATCATCATCGGCGCGCTGTTCTACCCGAAACCGGATCTAATATCGCCGTGGGCGATTGCCGCGCCAACCGGCGGCCAGATGTTCTGGGCCTTCGCGTCCGCCCTGGTGGTATCGTCCGCAATATCCGCCGTAGTAGTGGTGGTCCGACGGATGGTGGCGCCCGACCAGGAATACGATTTCGACATCCTCGGCTCGGGAGTGCAGTTGATCGATGAGCCGGTTATCGCGGACGACTAGGCTATGTCGGCGTGGCCGGCGGCACGATTGCGCGGCTACACTTGCCGAGACAAAAACGAGGGGCGGCCAATCGGTCGCCCCCATGCTTTAACCGGATCGAGTCCCGGCTACTTGAAGATAGCCAGGCATTTTGTAGAGTTGAAAATGTAAGTCTCGTACCAGTCCACGATTTGGGCCTGGTATTGCAGGGTGTCCATCGCGCCGGCCAGGCACATCCAGTTGAGAAGCTCCTGTTGCCCCGCGTCCTCCACCTGGGCGGTCGAGATGCGGGACCAGGCCTGGTAGTCCCCGTCTTTCATTTCCTCGAAGCGGGCGCGGTCCGACACGATGTCGGGGTATAGCCAGTAGTTTTTCTCGGTTAGGAAGGCGTGAGACCAGGAAGAAGATGCGATCAGGGCCACCCGCCAGGGGGACTCTTTGAGGGCCTGGGCTGCTGCTGCTCCCACTTCGAGGCATCGCTTGGGCGACGGGCCGGGCGGATCCGGATCGGGGGAGTGTTCGACGCTGCCGCCTTTGTTCCGGATGACCCGGCTGCCGTAGCAGTTGACCAGGAACGGGACTACGGGGTAGTCGAAACCCTGGCGGTCGTAGTCGAGGTAGAGAAGAGTGTTCAATATCGCGTGTCCCAGGCCAGGCTCGTGGAGAGGTTGGTAGGCGTAGGACATGTCAATACCACGGTCGATCATCCCGGAAACCAGGGCGCGCGCGCCGTTTTTGTGTCCCTGGAAGTTGAAGGTAGTGTCGGCCGATTCGTCCCATACGTTGCGTCGGGGAGAACCGTCGCCGTTGGCGAAAGGTTGGCAGTTGAACTCGTCGTAGGCGAGGACGCAGAAGGGAGGAATGATGTCTTCCCGGAAATTCTCGTACTGGTCGTCGCCCCAGATAACTACGAAATCGGGGTTGAACGCATCCAGTTCCTGCCTGAGACGCCGGAAACCGGCCACCATCCGCTCGCGTAACCGAACCGCCGAGGCGTAACCCTCGTCTTCCCCGTATTCGACGCGCATGGGTTCAGGCCAGTTGCTGGGGTTTTTCATCTCCGCCGGCACCCGGTCGTTGGTTCGCAGCGTGCGTTTCAGCGACGACTCCCCATCTTCGTCGGGGCGGATTAACGACGGTGAGTGGGTGAGTCCCAAACCAAGTATTTCGGCCATGTTCGCGCTCCTTGATGCCAGTGAGATATGAACGGGAGCGACTCCGGCGTCGCCCCGGAGTCAGCGATGGGTTGACGTGGGTTGACTATTTAAAGATGGCCAGGCACTTGTTGGAGTTGAACACGTAAGTCTCCACGTAGTCCAGTATCTCCGGTTTGTATTCCAGGGTGTCCATGGCGCCGGCGAGGCACATCCAATTGAGCATTTCCTGCTGCCCGGCGTCTTCGACCTGGGCGGTGGAAATGCGACTCCAAGCCTGGTAATCGCCGGCTTGCAGTTCCTCGAAGCGGGCGCGGTCGGATTCGACATCGGGCCACATCCAATGATTTTTCTCGACCAGGAACCCGTGGGACCATGACGAAGACGCGATGAGCGCAACCCGCCAGGGTGATTCTTTCATCGCCTGGGCGGCGGCGGCTCCCACTTCCAGGCAGCGTTTGGGGGAAGGACCGGGCGGATCAGGGTCCGGTGAATATTCGACACTGCCGCCTTTGTTCCGGATGACCCGGCTGCCGTAACAGTTGACCAGGAACGGGACTACGGGGTAGTCGAAACCCTTGCGGTCGTAATCCAGATAGAGCAGGGTGTTCAGGATGGCATGTCCCAGACCCGGCTGGTGTAGGGGTTGGTAGGCGTAGGCCATGTCGACGCCTCGGTCGATCATGCCGGAAACCAGGGCGCGGGCGCCGTTCTTGTGTCCGCGGTAATTGAAGGTGGAATCGGCGGCTTCGCCCCATACGTTGCGGCGAGGCGATCCATCGCGGTTGGTGAATGGGTGGCACTCGAAATCGTCGTAGGCCAGGACGCAGAACGGAGGGATGATGTCCTCTCGGAAGTTTTCATACTGATCGTCGCCCCAGATGACCACGAAATCGGGGTTGAAGGCATCCAGCTCTTCACGAATGCGCCGAAAACCGGCCACCAGGCGGGCGCGATGTTCGAGAGAAGACGCGTACCCTTCATCCTCACCGTATTCGACGCGCATGGGTTCGGGCCAGTTGCTGGGATTTTTCATCTCGGCGGGCAGGTTTTGGTTGGTGCGCAACGTGCGCTTCAACGGAATCAGTTTGTCTTCATCGGGCGCGATCAGAGGCGGGTAGTGAGTGAGGCCAAGGCCCAGGATTTCTGCCATTTCTTCACCTTTTTCAGTAATGTGCCGGCGGGATGGGTGTGTAGTCGGCGGATAGTGTGTCGATATTTTGCGTGGCTGCAGGTTGGCTGTCAACCGGAGCCCGATTGGTTACGTAATTCGTACCGGCATACGGTTCTGCTCCGCGGTTTGGTTAGTGGATATAGCGTTAGTGGAGCTGTACCACCGTTATACCGCCGGCGGCGGCGCCTTCGCCGGGCTCGGTGGATGCTACCAGCGGGTGTCCGGACAGATATTCCCGGATGGCCCGGCGTAAAGCGCCAGTGCCTTTACCGTGGACAATTTTAACCGACGTCATTCCCTCCAGCGCCGCATCGTCAAGCAGCGAATCGATAACGGTCAGGGCTTCATCGACACGGTATCCATGCAGATTTACTTCCGGGCTCAACGTGCGTTTGTTTTCGGGGCGACGGTAAACGACTCCGGCGCGTTCGGCGGCCGGGTGCAAGCGTTCCGCGGGTCGATCCAGCTGGTACACCGGGATTCGCGCGCGCATACTGCCGATGACGACTTCGACGTCCCGGTGTTCGCCGGGGGCAGTGACGACCTCCACCGGACGAGCGACGCCACGGATATACACTTGATCTCCTACGCGCAGGTCGGCATACCAGGGTGACCGCTCCACGGGGATCGGGTTCCAGTCGGGCGAAGCAACTTCGCGCCGGGCCTGGGCGAGTTTTTGGCGTTCCAGACGCAAACTACCTTCGGCGGCTTGGTTAGCCTGCTGCCGTTGCAGCGATCGTTCGGCCTGCCTGATCCGGTTCAGCAGCTCACTGATTTGCTCCGTTAGCTCGCGCCGCGCTTCTTCAACCAGTTCGGCTTTGGTGTCTTCTATCACGCTGAGTCGCTGGTCGGCTTCCTCTTGCCGTTGACGGGCCTCCAGAAGGGATTGTTCCGCCTGGTTGCGCAGTTCGGCGACGGTGAGCCGCTCTTCCTGCAGTTCCTGGAGCAGCCGGTCGGTCCGAATGTGGCTGGGTTCCAGGTGGGTTTGGGCCGTGGTTATAACGGTTTCAGGCAACCCCAGTCGCGACGCGATTATGAGCGCGTAGCTGCGACCCGGCACACCATTGGTCAATTGGTAGGTGGGTTCGAGAGTGCGCGGGTTCAGGTCAACGCTGGCGTTCACCATGCCGGTCTGGTCCTGGGCCAGGCGGGCTACGTTGCGGTGGTGTGTTGTTGCCACCACCATGATGTTGCGGTCACGAAACTCGGACAACAGCGCGGCGGCCAGCGCCGACCCTTCTTCAGGGTCGGTGGCGGAACCCAATTCATCGATGAGAATCAAAGAGCGCGGAGTTGCCAGAGCCAGGACCTCGCGCAAGTTCCTGATGTGGCTGCTGAAAGTGGACAGCGATTCAAATATGCTCTGTTGGTCTCCGATGTCGGCGTAGATGCCGTCCAGTACGGGAATCTCGGCGTCATCCGCCGGGACTTGCAATCCGGCGTGGGCCATCATCGCAAGGAGCCCGACCGTTTTCAGCGCCACCGTTTTGCCGCCGGCGTTGGGACCCGTGATCAGTAGCACACATTGCCCGACATCGATAGCGACGTTAGTGGGCACCACCCGACCAGTCAGCAGGGGATGGCGCGCGCCTTTCATTTGCAAACGGCGCGGATCGTCGGAAGACGCCATCGAGGGGGTTATCGCGCGGAGAGAAATGGCGTGGCGCCCTTTGGCGATAGCCACATCCAACCGGCCCAACAAATGTATTGTCTGGGAGATGTCATCGTTGCAGCTGGCAATTAACGATGATAACTGGCGCAGCACGCGCTCTTCTTCCCGTTGCTCAGCCAAACGAGTTTCCCGCCACCGGTTGCCCAAATCGATTGCCGCCATCGGTTCGATGAAAACGGTAGCGCCGCTGTCGGAGACGTCGTGCACGATACCGGGGGCTTGACCCTTGAAGTCGTTTTTGACCAGCAGCACCATGCGGCCGTTGCGTTCGGTTACGATGTTCTCCTGAATCACCCCGGCGCTTTGATACCGACGCAGGGATCGCTGCATGACGTCGTTCAACGATGAATGGACTGACCGGGATTCCCGGCGCAGTCGGGAGAGTTCAGGAGATGCGTCGTCCAATATCTCGCCGCCGGCGCCAATGGCCCGGTTCACGATGCTTTCGATGTCCGGCAGGTCAGGGAGACCCTGTGCCAATGCTGCCAGCAAAGGCAGATCTTCCCGTCGACCCAGGGTGTTACGGTTCCAACGCGCGGCTGCCACCAACGCACCAACGCTGCGGAGTTCCTCACCGCGCAACAACCCTCCCAGCGCGGCCCGATGGATGGCGGGGCGCAGATCGTCCTGAGGTCCAAGTTCGAGGGCCCCGGTGGTCTCCAGCAACCGCCGGCCTTCGGTGGTTTCCTGCTGGCGCATCGCCACGTCGCGGGAGTCTCCGGAGGGGGTTAACGTGGCGGCGGTTTCTGCTCCCACTGCGGTGCGGGCGGCGCTAACCAACTGCTGACGAATCTGGTCGAATTCCAGCAGGTCGAGTGCGCGTGCAAACCCTCCGTCGGGTGGGAGGGTTGGTTCGTCGGCGTCCATCATAGCGGCATTATACCGGGGTTGCGCAGGATAGGCACCGCGGCCAGGTGGTAAATCGGAACCAGTATGGAGCCGCCAATTATTCGGGCCAGCGCAGCGGATATACCCGCCATTGGTAGAGCATTTTGCTCACATCGTCCAGGGACGCCCGATTGGGCTCTCTCACGTCCAGCCGACGCTGCAGCGTGATGGGCGCCAATTGCTCCAGCAATGCACATTCTTTGACGAAACCGTTAACGGTGCTGGCCTCGCCGCCCAACATCACGTAGTCGAGGCGGTCGAGATAGGGATTCCATTGTTTTTGAACTACCTGCGCCGCCTCGACATACAACCGGTGAATCTGGTTTTCCCGAACGCGCTGAAACCGGCGCTGGGATGTTCCGCCGGCGTGATGCTTGCCCTTGACGTATCGCGTATCCGTTTTGGAGACGATCAACCGCTCACCGTGGTACACCCCGACAGCGTAGCGGCCAAGCCTGACCATCGCCACGCCCACCAGGTATCGAGCGGACAGCAAGGATCGCAGGGGGTTGTCGTCCATCTCGTCAGTGACCCTGTCATCGGCCAGGGGAAACGGTGGATGAACAGCCAGGCCCACGTTATCGATGCGGAATGCCGCGACTCCGGTCGGCGACCGCAACACCCGACTGTCGGCGAGTTGCAACGCCTCCACCCATTGGGAACCACCCGGCCGGGCAGACAGCGCAGCGACGAACCGATCTTCATTCTGGATTGGTGGAGAATACAGGGCGCCGGTTACGGTGGCAGCGCCGGAGGCATTTTTGATGGCATCCAGCGCCTGAGACATTCTGGAGACAGACACCGGCTGGCCTGCGCTGAATTCTGGAATCACGTTCTCATCGGTATTAGCCATGCCCAATGATACCGCACCCGGCTTGACTGGATAAACGACTGACGAGCGTTTTCGGGTGTGCCATAATGTGCCACTACCGCAAAACCACGAAATTTCAGGTGATTGACATGGTGTCCCACGATTTCCGGCCCGACGCCGATTCGCCAAACATTCCGGAGCGCCGTCAGCGGGTGTTGCAGCGTCTTGACGATGGACACGCGGCCCTGTTGGGGGCGTTGACGGATTTGGGCGAAACGGAGGCTTTTCTGGGTTCCAGATGGTCAGTTTGGGAAGTGATGCAACATCTTTTGACGGAGGATTTCGTAGATGCTTTGGAGCAGATTGCAACGGGCGAGCGGGACATGCTGCCGGCATTTGACGGGCGGGCCAATCGGATTGCCAATGACATCGCGCGCCTGGAAGCCAACTACCAGCGTTTCCGACGCCTGTTATCCGGATTGACCGCAGAACAGTTGAACCGACCGGCGACGCCTCCCAATGCCGAGAACAATTTTCCGGCCCTGTCATTCCTGGACCTCGTGGAACGGGTTTCCGGGCACGAAGGCAACCACGCTCGACAGGTCGTGGAAACCAGGAAATACGTGGCCGCTTTCCGATCCATGGAGCGGGCTGTCACCGTCGCCGGTTTGGGAACCGGCGATCCCGACGCGATTCCTAATCAAACCAGGCAGCTGCTGGCCAATGCTGACTACGTGGTGGGTTCCGAGCCGGCAATTTCGTTGGCTCGAAGATGGAGCCGGGGAGTCGAACTGCCGATGCGATCCGACAATGCGAATGAACTTGTGAACCGGATCGGCAGGGATACCCGGGCCGGCCTGTGGACCATGGTGGTCACGCTGGGCGATCCGGCTGAATCGGCCCCGGGCCTTTTGCATCGTTTGCAAGAAGAAGTGGACGCGGTATCGTTGATTCCAGCGCCGGGGTTCTATCGCCTGGTATTGTCGCAGTTGGGCATATCGCCGCTGGCAGCAGTGTGCACGTCATTTAACCAGGTCGGTGACGGCAACTTGCCGGATCCGGCGGCCGGCCGCGCCGTGGTGATCCTCGGTACTGATGAAAGTGGCGCCTGGTCCGAAGTGTGCGAGAAATTGCTGGCCCGAGGGGTGGCTGAGGACGCGAAGGTCAGCATATTGACGAATTTAACGGGGCGCCCTGAAGTGGCGACGGGGAGCTTGTGTGATCTTGCCAAGTCAACCATGACGAGTTCTCCTGCCGCCGTGGACTCGGCAATGGCGCTGCACTAAAACTCCAACCCGAATCATTATGATGGTTGGGTCGCGGTTTGGCGGCTGCGGAACATGCCGGAGATTGAGTAGCCCGGCGGCAGGTATAATGCACTTGCGATACACGGTTTCCGGGCAAGCTCGGCGACGCACAAATTTAGTAACCTGATGTGCCGGCCCCAGGCCGGCCAACGAGGAGGATGCAGCATGGCAGAAAAGATCGGATTCGTTGGGCTTGGGATAATGGGAAAGCCCATGGCTCGCAATTTGATGGCGGCGGGATACGAGCTCACGGTGTACGACATCGTGGGGGAACCGGTGGAAGAGTTGGCAACCGAAGGCGCGTCCGCGGCGTCATCGCCCCGGGAGGCCACGGTCAACAACGCCAGAACCATCACCATGCTGCCGGACTCTGCTGATTCGGAGCGTGCTATCCTCGGCCCGGATGGTGTTCTGGAGGGAGCCGCGCCAGGCTCGGTAATCATAGACATGAGCAGCATCGCGCCGTCCATGTCGCAAAAAATTGGCGTGGCCTGCGCCGATAAAGGCGTGGAATTCCTGGATGCGCCCGTGAGCGGCGGGGAACCGGGAGCCATCGCCGGCACCCTGGCCATCATGGTGGGCGGCCAGCAGTCGGTATTCGACGACTGCGAACCCTTGTTGCAGGTAATGGGCGGGAACGTAGTATTGACCGGGGACATTGGCGCTGGGAATATCACCAAGCTGGCCAATCAGATAATCGTGGCTGCCAACATAGAAGCGCTGAGCGAGGCCCTGGTTTTGACGCAGAAAGCGGGCGTGGACCCGGAGCGGGTGTTCAACGCGATACGCGGCGGATTGGCCGGGAGCGCCGTGATGGAAGCCAAAGCTCCGATGATGCTGGATCGCAATTTCAGGGCGGGTTTCCGTGTTCGGCTGCACCAGAAGGACCTGCGAAACGTGCTGCAAACGGCGGGCGAACTGAACGTACCACTGCCGGTCACTGCGCTGGTACAACAGATGTTGGGTTCGCTGATCAACGATGGCGACCAGGAATCTGACCACTCGGCCATTTTGCATTTCATCGAGAAATTGGCTGGCGTGGAGGTAAACCGCGGCGGTTAGGGCAAGTACCGGACAACGTACCAGAAACCAGCGAGGGGAGTATCGGTTGATACTCCCCTCCTGAGTAGTCCAGGGTTGATTAGCGCCTGTTGACCATTAGCTAACCAACCCGTCACTCCTGCGAAAGAACGTCACCCCGTACTTGATACGGGGCAGGAGTCCAGAGCGCGTATGATGAAAGAATCAGAACCGTGATTAACGACTTCGGCCACTGGATTCCCGCTTTCGCGGGAATGACGGTATTTGCCAACACACCCTAAAGGTCCTGAAAACGGGAGCGGCTCCATTCCAGGGCGGCCCGCAGTCCGCCTTCCGCGCGTACCCGGCTGAATTCGGCCTGTTCGGGGGTTGAGGCGGTGTCGAACTGGGTCATCAGTTCAAGATTGTGGTGCAATGCCGAAATGAACCCAGCCGATTCCAGGGCCCGATTGATGGACAATTTGGTGGTTTTGATGCCGATGGCCGGGATATTGCGCATTTTGTTGGCGACTCGCCGGCATTCATCCATGAGGGTGTCGTGGGGCACGACGCGGTTGACCATGCCAATGCGGGCTGCTTCGTAGGCGTCGATGGTGTCCCCGGTGAGCATCATCTCTTTGGCCATGGCCAGATTGACTGAGTAGGGAGTCATCAGGAACGGAGCGCCGTAACCCAGGCGGATTTCCGGTTCGCCCAGCATGGCGCGGTCTGAGGCAATCTTAACGTCGCAAACCTGGACGAGCTCGCAGGCTCCGCCCAGGGCATAGCCATTGACGGCGGCTATGACGGGCTTGCTCAAATTCCAAACCATCAGAAAGGTGTCGATGGTGGCCTTGAGACGGGAACGCCGGCCATCCACAGACAACGGTTCACCGTCCAGTCCCCCAGTCCCCTCCGATTCAATGTCGAATCCGGCGGAGAATGCGCGGCCCGAGCCGGTGAGTATGACCACGCGGACGTCAGGGTTGGCTTCGATGCCCTCCAAAGCCTCACGAAACTCGGCCATCAGGGTTTGGCTGAGGGCGTTGAGCTTTTCGGGACGATGCAGGGTGAGATAGCCGATCCCGTCGGATTCGTCGTACAGGAGTTCCTGGAAGGCCATGATCTCTGTGCTGCCGCCAGTGCTACGGGCCGGTGATCTCGATGGACTGGATAGTGACCGGGTTAACCGGCGAAGAATTTTCACCCGTGGGGCCCGGTATTGTGGGAGCCGTCGCGATGGCGTCGATCACGTCCAGTCCGGAGATTGCCCGTCCGAAAATCGTGTAATTCGCGGGCAGCGACGGGTAATCGGCGTGCATCAGAAAGAATTGGCTGCCGTTGGTGTTGCGCCCCGAGTTGGCCATGGCGATAACGCCGCGCCGGTATTCGCCTGAGAAGGGTTCGTCGGCGAATCGATACCCCGGGTGCCCGCTGCCGGTACCCGTGGGATCCCCACCCTGGATCATGAACTGGGGCAGGGTCCGGTGGAATATCACGTTGTTGTAAAAACCTTCGCGTGCCAGAAACACGAAGTTGTTTACCGTGACCGGTGTCTGCCCGGCTTGCAATTCCACCGTGATCGCTCCGGCGGTGGTGTTGATAATCGCAGTGTATGGAACGGACGGATCGATCAACATAGGTGGCGGGGCCGACCATTGCTTGATCGAGCGTCCGTTCCGAACCACTGTCGTGGGTGTCCTGAGGTTGGGTGCGTTGGCATCATCAGCCGGGTTGACCTGAGAAGCAGCGCCGGTTTGCGAAGCGTCCGCCGCGGATTGTGCCTGTTGCGGTGTCATCGGGCTCCCCGGAGCGGGAGTTTCGCCGGTCGTCATCGTCGTGTTCGGAGAATTGACACCGGAGGGTTCAGGCGATTCCGCCAGCGGGTTGCTGATCAAACCGCAACCACCGAGGAAGAGTGAAACGGCGGTTACTGCCAATAATGCTTTAATCAGTTTGACGTTGATTTTCATTTCAATTCAGTATGGGCGAGTGATTTTTGCGACTTCTTTCAGCGCTTCCAGTGTGAAGTCTGGAGACTGGCACAACCCGATGGTTTTTTGTTCGTAGTCGGCGATGGTGGCTACCATGTCGGGAATACGATCGGCCAATTCGAAGGGGATATTGGTGACGCCGTGTTTGTCTCCGTGGAGCAGGTCACCCGTGGACACCGTCAGGCCTCCCACCTCGACCGGGATGCCCATGTCCACCATGTGAACGTAGGCGTGGGAAACCGAAACGTGTTGGGCGAAGAATTGGAATCCGAGTTCCCGCACCTCGTCCAGGTCGCGGACGGTGCCGTCGGTGGCGACTGCCAAAGCGCCAAGCGCCTTGTGAATGTTGGATTGAACTTCACCCCAGTAAGCGCCCAGCGGCGGGTTGTCGATGTCGTGGAGCACGATGAAACGCGGTTCGGGAACGGACACGATCAGGTCCCACCAATCTTCGCGGGATATGCTGTGGCCCTCGGGGCGGTTGGCGGAAATTACACCGGTCACGGCGTAACCTGCGATGGGTGCGGATTCCTGAAAGACAGTCTTGATTTCCGGTAACATGAATCCAGTGTTTTTCGGTCGGAAATCGAAACCCTCAATCGCGTTGCAAATGCTGGGTGAGTCGATACGCGACAACGCCTGCAACGTTGCTTCGCTCACGGTTTGATACAAGGTGGTCCTCCTGAAGTCGCCTTGGCGATACGCCGGCGCCGGTTGGGTGGGCTGAAAGCGGAAACACTATATCGGTTTGCAAGTTGAAAGGCAAAAGGGCGAACGATGTCCGGAGGTCGGTTCAGCACTCGTCCGGATAGTAATCGTCCTCGTAAACCGAGTCGTAGTCAGCGTCATCGCGTGTAAAGCGTCCCCACAACCATTTGGCCACCACGACGACAACAGCCAATAACACCAGGCCCGAGATTATCCACGTATCCAGATAAGCCCAAAACGGGACAGATGTGGACTGGCCCCCAGCTTGCTGTCCAATAAGCAAAAGGATTTTCAATTGCATTTACCCAGGGTTGAAGTATTACTTCGGAGTGTTGGCAGGCGTGGCCCACAATTGTATCCCATCCCGTTATCGGGCAGCTGGGGAGATTCGGCTCGTTGGTCCGATTCTGATGTCCGGGCGAATTGACATGGACATTCTCGCTTGAGTGCGCTGTTTGCGAAATTGGTCGCGGTAGCTCTGGTTTCTATGTCGCCGGTTGGCGAGGAACTGGTTTCCATACCGCTGGGAGTGGGACTGGGGCTGAATGCCATGCTGGTGGCAGTGGTCGCGGTGATATTCAATTTCCTGCCGGCGTTGGTGATCTCGTGGTTGTTCTGGCGGGCCGAACGCGGAACCAGGGTGGTGAGGATTGTATTGTCGTTGCGCCCACCCGTTTTGCGTTTGGCCGCCACGTGGATATTGCGGCGCCGCAGCGGGAGGTTGACGGCTATTGTAAAGCGTTGGGGTATTTGGGGCGTGATCATTATTACGCCATGGGCGGGGGTTTACGCAACGACGGTAGCCCTCGAGACGCTTGGGATGCCGCGCCGGGCATTGCTGGTGTCTATTGTCGTCAGTCTCACGTTGCACGGGGCGATCATTACGATTGCGTCGGTTGGGCTGTTCGAGTGGTTGTGGCCGTAGCGCGCCGCAGCGAGCACTCCCGAACACGTTCGACAGAAAGACATCCAAACGCCAACGATAGTCGTAATCGGGGTAAGTGACAAAAATGGCAAAATCTCGCACCCGGCCAAAAGTGCCGTTTATGACCGTTATATAAGAATATAACCGAAAATTTGGCCGACTGTTTCGTATCGGGTAATCCCAGGCCATAAGGGCAAGGTGTGGCCCGAACACTGCCTTTGCCCGTTACTCAGGAGCTGGTGGTGACCATGAAGCACACTGTAAATTCCTTTTTACAACATTTGGTAGTGGAGAAGGGATTAGCCCAAAATACGCTCAGCGCTTATAGCAACGATCTCAACCAATTTAGAGCATTCGTCACGGACAACCTGGAATCTGACGGTAACCCGGAAGTTTGGAGATTGGTGGATATCGACCTGCTGAACGCCTATATCACGGACCTGCGGGATAACCGGCATTATCGTGATACTACCACCGCTCGCAAAGTAGCGGCGGTGCGTTCTTTTTTTGGCTATTTGAGCTCCAATGGTTTGATTAGCGAAGACCCCACTGCAAACCTGGGGTCGCTTCGAGTGGGCCGGTCAGTCCCCAAGTTCATTTCCGAGGCTGAGACACGACAACTGCTGGAGACGGCAGCCGATACCGGCACTACGGAAGGGCGACGCGACGCCAGCATCCTGGAGCTGCTGTACGCGACCGGTTTGCGCGTCAGCGAACTTGTCGCGCTGGATGTGCAGGACATCAACTTCGAAGAAGGGTTCATCCGAACCTGGGGCAAGGGTTCGAAAGAACGCATCGTTTACCTGTACCCGGAGGCGCTTGCCAATCTTCGCGAATATGTTGGCGGCGCCAGGGTAGCGTTATTGGAGCAGAAACGGGGTCAGACCGCCATGTACGTGAACCAGCGAGGTGAGAGGCTGACCCGCCAGTGGGTGTGGAACATTCTGAAAACCTCGGCGAAAAAAGCCGGTATCGACTCCAACATTACGCCTCACACACTTCGGCATAGCTTTGCGACCCATTTATTGCAGAACGGTGCGTCCCTGCGCCACGTGCAGGAGTTGTTGGGCCATTCCAGCATTTCCACGACGCAGGTTTATACGCACCTTACCGATCCCCACGTCCGAGCGGAATACGAGCGAAGCCATCCCAGAGCATGACGTGAGCATGACGTGAAAACGAGGCCAGGTTCGACCACGATTGCCGGCAACGGGCTCGTGAATTTGACATAAATCGTTTCGGCGAGCCTCGTCAATTGAGCATCGTTTGCTGGTATTATGATAGTCGGGATGATGAGCTGGTTAACCGGCGTCGCCATCTATAATCCAGTTCAGATTGCATGAGTACGCCGACCTGCCTGCTATTTCGGTCGGCGACGCATGGAGGGCAGCAATGCCGAGCAAAGGTAAACGAGTAGCGTCTCGCCAAAACAGTCTGCGCCGCAGACGGGGAACCGGCAACCGCCAGCCGGCGATGCCGATGGAGGCGACGGCCGGTTCGGGCGGCGGCCCGATGGCATCACCCACCGGCTCCCTTGATGGCAGCGGAGCAACTGTCACGGGTAACATGCCGGGCAACGGCGCAGTTGCAAACCCGGCGGCGCCGTCTCCCCAAGTCAACAATCGTGCGTCCGCGCAGCCCCGGGGAAGGCGGTCGGAGCGACCGGCGGCGTATAACTACGTTGGGTCTGAATTGATGCGCATTGGCATATTCTCCGGAGTATCGCTGGTGATCCTGATAGCAGTTTCTTTCGTCATATAGGCAGCGCAGGGACGGGCGATGGAACGCCACGAATTTGATCACCGTCTATTGGTGACCCCGGAGCGCCCTGGCGTTTACCTGATGAAAAACGCCCGGGGCGCTGTCATCTACGTTGGCAAGGCCGCAGTGCTGCGCAACAGATTGCGATCCTACTTCGGTTCACCTGCCGGCCTGGATCGGAAAACGCGCCGGATGGTCAGCGAGCTGGCGGATTACGAGTACATCGTAACGGACACCGAGGCCGAGGCGCTGATACTCGAAAATACCCTGATAAAAAGACACCGGCCCTACTTCAATGTGCGGTTGAAGGACGATAAAACTTACCCGTACCTAAAGGTTGACCTCGCCGAAGAGTTCCCGCGGGTTTACATTACCAGAGGCGTTCACCAGGATGGAGCGCGGTATTTTGGCCCCTTCGCCAGCGCAGGGAGCGTGCGGCAGTCGATGGATTTGGTGAAGAAGCTGTTTCCGTACCGCTCCTGCACTAAAAAGATAACCGGCGCCGACCCCCGCCCATGCCTCGAATACTACATTAACCGTTGCGTTGGTCCCTGCGCCGGATTGGCCAGCCGCGACGAATATGCGGATGTCGTGCAGCAGGTCATCCTCTTTCTGGAGGGAAACACCGAGCTGGTGACCGGGCAGCTTCGAGGCAAGATGGTCGCAGCTGCGGATAAACTGGAATTTGAACGTGCGGCGGCGCTGCGCGATCAGGTTGCTGCGATCCAGAAATTCGAAGAGGAACGCACCGTAAAGGTCGATTCTCCGCGGATGACCGATCTGGACCTGATCGCGGTAGCGATGGCTGCCAACGAAACGTGGGTAGAGATATTTTTCGTACGTCGGGGGAAACTCATCGGTCGGGATCACTTCTTCATGGAGGGCCCGCAGGATGACGAGCCTGGTGAAGTCATCGCGCAGTTCGTGCAGCAGTTCTACGCCACCGCCCTGGAGGTGCCTCCCACTATTCTGGTGCAACACGACCCGCCGGGCGATGATGGCCCGCTGTTGCAGGGGTTTTTGAGACAAAGAAGAAACGGTGCAGTGCGAATGATGCGTCCCCAGCGGGGAGAAAACCGGAAGCTGATGCAGGTGGTTGCTGAAAATGCTGCCGAGGGCCTGTCGCAACACCGGGTGAAATGGCTGAACCGAACGGACGCGATTCAGGGGGCGTTGGCCGAACTTGAAGAAGAGTTGAGCCTGCCGGCCCTACCCCGCCGGATGGAGTGTTACGACATTTCTCACATCCAGGGGAGCAACTTGGTTGGCAGCATGGTGGTGTTCGATGGCGGCAAACCGCTGAGCCGAGATTACCGGCGGTTCAAAATCAAGGCGGTAGAAGGCGTAGATGACTATGCCAGTATGAAGGAGATGTTAACCCGCCGGTTCAAGCGGCTGGGTGAGGCCATAAAGAATCCCGACCCCGAAGGCAAAGTGAGCGCTTGGGGAGTAATCCCGGACCTGGTTATCATCGACGGGGGGAAAGGTCACCTTTCGGCGGCCCAGGAAGTTATGTTGCATCTGGGACTGCAGCATATCCCGCTGTGTTCGTTGGCCAAAGAAAACGAAGAATTGTTCGTGCCGCATACGCCCGAAGCCATCGTGTTGCCCAGGGATTCCCAGGCGCTGTACCTGATGCAGCGAATCAGGGATGAAGCGCATCGTTTCGCCATCAGTTTCCATCGGAACCTGCGGTCCAAAGGAAGCCTGAAATCTCCTTTAGATATGGTTACTGGAATCGGGCCCAAACGCAAACGAATGCTGCTGCGCCGGTTTGGTTCACTCCAGGGAATTCGGGAGGCCAGCATAGAAGACATCGCCACGGTGCCAGGCCTGACCCGCTCGCTGGCTGTAAGATTAAAACAAACCATTTAGGGTGCCCGGCGCTCCGGACGTCGGTCCTGCCAGTGATTAGATGACTGCGCCGACCGGCTCCGATCCTACGCCAGCGTTGGGCAACGCGCAGCCGACCGCGACCGCAGGGTCGGGCGCTTTTACGCCGGAACATTTCGCCGAGCTGGTGCTTCGAGTCCTGGACGAAGAGGGCGCCGAAGCGGCCGCTGCATTGATGCGGCGCATGTGTTCTGCTGACCAGGGCATTTTGCTGGAACGGACATCCGGCGATGTGCGACGTGAGCTGCTGCCCTGGCTGACGCTGGAGGAGATTTCAGACATCCTGGACGAAGCGCCGACGGAATCGGCGGTTGTCATCACCCGGGAGTTGTCGGCGGAACGGGCCGCTGATCTGCTCGACGACGTTGATTCCCATACCGTGGTCGACATTCTGCAGGAATTGTCCGATCAACAGGCTTCGGCGATTGTGGAGGAATTGGAACGCCCTCAGGATGTGGTCGCGCTACTACAGTATCCGTCGGATTCTGCCGGCGGCATGATGACGCCCGATTTCCCCCACGTGCGCCGGGACGATACCACTGGCCTGGCTCTGGATGCGCTCCGGGTGTTCGGCGAGGACGCAGAGGGATTTGGCTGGGTGTGCGTGCTGGACAACGATCGCCGTTTGACAGGATACGTCAGCATTGCTCAACTGGCGCTGGCCCGTCCGACGAGAACGGCGGGTGAGTTGGCGGATCAATGTGACTATCGGCTGGTATCAATATCGTCCGAAACCGACCAGGAAGAAGCCCACCGGATCATGTCTAGATATAGGTTGAGCCTTCTCCCGGTAGTTGACGCCGAGCAACGGGTGTTGGGAGTGATACGGGCCGAGGAGATGATGAACGTAGCTGCCGAGGAAGCGACGGAGGACATGCTGCGAATCGCATCGGCGCCTGGCGACCGGGTGTTCGGCCCCGTGGGTTTGTCGGTTCTGCACCGGTTGCCCTGGTTGATAGTGAATCTTGGTACGGTGCTGCTGGCAGCGGCGGTGATCAGCGTCTTTGAAACAGCCATCACCGCCGCTGCCATGCTGGCCGTGTTTTTGCCCGTGGTGGCCGGGCAGGGAGGTATCGCGGGCACCCAAACTGTTACGCTGGTGGTGCGGGGGCTGGCGATAGGTGAGGTTCCCATGAACGCAGGGTTGCGCCTGTTGGGTCGCGAGCTGGCGTTAGGACTGGTGCACGGGATTGTGTTAGCGTTGGTCGCCGGCGCTATTGGTTACGTTTGGAAGGGAAGCATCGGGCTGGCGTTGGGCCTGGCAATGGTGGGGAATTTACTGGTTGCAGCGCTAGCCGGAGCCGGCGTGCCGTTGATACTGAGGAAAATGCGCGTCGACCCGGCGGTTTCGTCGGCGGTATTCGTAACCACCTTTACCGACATATTCGGGTTTCTGATTTTCCTGGGCGCCGGCGCGTGGTTCATTCTCTGGATCGGCTGACCGGACAGCGGGTTTGATGTGTTGCGGCGCAACGATGCCAGCCTGCTTGCATTGTTTTGCTGCGGTACATTACTATTGCCGGCAACAATCGGGCCTGGGCCCGATGCCGAGGGATGCTGGGAATGATTAAGCTGAGCATCACGTTGCCCAACAGCGCACAGTTGTCCATCGAGGCTGATGACCCCGATATGATTCGTGAGGTATTGGGTTTCACCCTGCCTCAATTGGGGACGGTTGCCAACGATTTGGCGGCCGTCAACGGGGCAATTAGTGGCCATCCTACTTCGCCTAACGGTATTGGAGATGGGGGTGATGCCGCCAGCATTCCGGAGAGTAAGGCGGATGGAACAGGGGTTTCTTCTGGCACGTTACAGGCCGCGGTGGAACCCGCAGCAGTATCGCACCGGGAGACGGAGATTGACCAGCAACCGGAGCCGCCCGGTCCCGCCGCAGCGCCGCAGCGGCCGGTGACGGTCGCTCCACCGCGGGCAGCGTCGGCTCCGGTTACCAGCGTAGTAAATCAAGAAACTGACGGAATCACGGCGGTTTACCCTTCTGAGCCGTCAACGCCCGCGGAGCAGGAATTCGTGGGTTTTTGCCAAAAGGTCAGCCCGTTGGGAGATATGCGTCGCGTAGTAGTAGCTGCCGAAGCATCGGCCCGATTCCTGCACACCAATTCTGTCGACCCCGATGAGTTGACACGATTGTTTACGCTGGCTCATTGGCCGCTGCCTCATAGCTTTGTGCAAACACTACGCAACGCGGCTCGTACCAAGTTTCGCTGGTTGGAACGAATACCCGGCCGGCCCGGCCATTACCGCGTTACCAACACCGGACGCAGCATCGTGCTCGGAGAGGGCGCCAACGCGGTTACCAGCACAGAGCCGGCAAGGCCCGCTGAATAGCCGGCTCAGGTCGAGGTCGAACCCTCAGCGGAACGGGCGCCAGACCGATGCGGCGGGCATGTCAGTAACTGTTCAGATTTGTGGGGATCTACGGGCCATCCGGCCTCTCACAGAGGGGCAGCCAAGCACGGAAATTGCTTTGCAAGCCGACTCCGTCCTCACGCGTACCCACTTTGCCAAACCAGGCTGGTCTGCTGTCATTGCGAGGAGCGTAGCGACGTGGCAATCTCGTTGAGGTTGAACACACGTCGGCAAATCACCATTGCTACGGCGACGAGATTGCCACCCCCGTATCAAGTACGGGGTCGCAATGACACACTAAAGCGGGTACGCGTGAGGACTTCGTCCCCTCAAATGTGAACAATTACGGTTCTCGCGTCGATTTGGTTGCGGTCGTGGGTGCGTAGTACAATCTCAGAACACAGAAGCGGGTGCTGCGGTGGATTAGAGCCGCATTGCGATAAGGAGAACGTTAGATGAAGATGTATATCTGCGGGGAGTGGGTTGATCGCGACGACAAAATGTCCGTGATAAACCCTTTCGACCAGTCGGTTATTGATACCGTGCCACGCGGCACGTCCGCTGACGTTGATGCCGCAATTACCAGTGCCGTGCGCGGCGCATCCGTGATGGCCAAGCTGCCTGCTCATCGGCGTTACACGATATTGAAGCGGGCCGCCGACCTGCTGGCTGAGAAAGCCGACGATCTGGCGGAGACGATCACCCGGGAAGAGGGGAAGGTCATCGCAGAAGGACGGGCCGAGGTACAGCGCGCAATCCAAACGATTACGCTGTCGGCTGAAGAATCAAAGCGACTGCACGGCGAGACCGTACCACTGGATGCCGCTCCGGGCATCGTAAGTCAGTTTGGTTTTACGATTCGCGTACCGGTGGGAGTAGTCGCGGCCATCGCTCCATTCAACTTCCCGCTGAATCTGGTGTGCCACAAGGTGGGGCCGGCCCTGGCCGGAGGCAACGCCGTGATTTTGAAACCGGCCGGAGACACACCCCTTTCGGCGCTGAAACTGACCGAGATTTTGCTTGAAGCAGGATTGCCGGAAGAAGCGATGCAGACGGTTACCGGCTCCGGCGGCGAGATGGGGGATGCCATCACCGGGGATCCCAGAGTCAGGAAGATTACCTTTACCGGCAGCATGGAAGTCGGCGACCGAATCTGTCGAAACGCCGGTATCAAGAAGGTAACGATGGAGCTGGGGTCCAACAGCCCGCTCATCATCATGTCGGACGCCGACATAGAAAAGGTCGCTGCGGCAACTGTTGCCAGCGGGTTTTCCAACGCCGGCCAGGTGTGTATCTCGACGCAGCGGGTGTTTGCGGCCCGGGCGATTTATGCCGACCTGCTGGATGCCCTGGTGCGGCCCACGCAGGAATTCAACGCTGGCAACCCTTTCGACGAGGACGTAAAGATGGGCCCCATGATCCGTCAGGCCGACGCCGAGCGTGTCGAGAGCTGGATCGCGGAGGCAGTGGGCCAGGGGGCGAGAGTCATCGCCGGCGGAGATCGCGAGGGTACGCTGCACACCGCGACGGTGATTGCCGACGCGCTTCCTGACATGCTGATTTCCAGGGAAGAACTGTTTGGCCCGGCCATTGCCGTCAGCGCATTTGATGATATTGACGATGCGATAGCCAAAGCCAACGATTCCCGCTTTGGGCTTTCCGCGGGGATATTCACGCAGAACGTGGATTGGGCGATGCGGTTCGCGCAGGAGGTCCATTCCGGAAATCTGCACATCAACGCATCCCCACAGTGGCGGGCTGACGTGATGCCTTATGGGGGCCTGAAAGACAGCGGGATGGGCAAGGAAGGCCCGGCATACGCCATTGACGAGATGACCGAATTGAAGATGGTCGTATTCCATCTTGGTGTCTAAACTGTCCCGGTTCCAATCCCAACCCCCTCCGCTCCGGAGGGGGTTATGCTTATCGGAGAGGTGGAATGACCAGCAGACCGCACGGAATTGACGGCTGGGGATATGCTTCCCAGGAATATGTTCCCGCACCCCGATTGATGACGCACATACCATCCGGCGCGTTGGTGGTAACTCCTCACCCCGATGATGCCGAAGGTGGATGCGGGGCGGCCATGGCCCGTTGGATTGCCGAAGCGGGAACTCATGTGGTTGTGCTGATGTCAACCAACGGCAACAAAGGCACCGGAGACAAGTCATTCACTCCCGAGTCCCTGGCTGCCACCCGTGAGATCGAGCAACAGAATGCTTCCCGCGTTTTGGGGGTGGACGAGGTGGTGTTCCTGCGGTACGGAGACGGGGAACTGGAAGACACGCTCAAGTATCGTGCGGAAGTGGTGCGTGAAATCCGCCGGCACAAGCCGGAGGTCATCTTTTGCATCGACCCGTACCGCGTCACTTCCCACACTCACCGGGACCACCGCAGGAGCGGGCAGGTGGCCCTGGATGCGGCGTTTTCATACGCCTGGAGTCGGCTGGATTTTCCGGAGCAGATTACCGACGAGGGCCTGGAAACGCACCAGGTCAAGGAAGCGTTGCTGTGGGGGTCAGAACGGCCTGATACGTTCATCGAAATTAACGAGGAACACATCCGCCTGAAGGCCGAATCCCTCAGCGCACACGTGTCGCAGATGGGAACACGCACACCCGCAGATCGCTTGGAGCGCATGACCGAAGGTTGCCGTATGCAGGGTGAGCGTTGCGGGACTCCGTTTGCTGAAGGGTTCCGCCGCATCGAGTTCAATCTTGGCACCGATGAATGGTGGCTGTTGAACCGTTGACGGTTACGTGGGTCAGTTACGTGGTTATGGCGGCGATGATCTCATCCGCACTGGCGACCCAGGCCATCCTTGGGAAAATGGTGTCCATGCAGACCTCATGCTCCACTACGGTTGCGGCAGCGCAGCAGTCGCGGGCCACGATGCAGTCGTAGTCCTTATCCCGGGCATCGCGGAGCGAACCCTCCACAACGCCGGTGGTTGAATAACCCGTGAGGATGAGCGTGGTTATCCCGAACCGCCGCAGGAAAACCTCAATGTCAGTGGTATTGAACGGGCTGGTGGTGTGCTTGACGATCACCGGATCGCCGGGCAACGGGGCAAGCTCTGAAACCACCTCGGCGTCAGCGCTGCCTTCGGTTAGACGAGGGCCAGCGTCGGCGGCGGAAGCCGGCGCGCCGAAGGGAGGGCGGGGGGCATCGCGACGATCAGCGCGCCGGGTTACCTTCACGTAGATGACCGGCATTGCTGCCGCACGGGCCGCTTCCAGCAGGCGGGCGCCGTTGGCGATGATCTCGGCTCCGGTCAACGGCTGGACGGGCATTGCATTCCCTTTCACCAACTCGTTTTGCATGTCCTGGATCAGCAGTGCGGTGGTTTGAGGATTTATGGCTATATCCGGCATTGATTACCTCCAGCGGGATGGTGTTGCAAGTTACGGTGGGTTAGACGAAGGATGGGAGCAGGTATCGGGAAACACTGGACCGCCGGCGGTGTGCTTGACCCCGTAGGCTCTCATCATAGACGAAGTGTTGCTCCTGGCTATGGAGCGAAATATGTTGGCGACAATCCCGCTGTTGCGTCGGACGGTTTGATGAGGCGCCGGCACGACCACGCCGGGAGTCGGTTCCAGCAGGCCCCAACGGGTGGGGACTCTCTCGGCGAGCACCACTCCGGGGGGAGCCATGATGTAGTGAAAATTGGCCGCAGCGAGAAACTTGGGATTGTGAAATTTGGTTGAAACCGAGGTGTGGCGTTCCCGCAGCCGTTCCTGCTCCGCGGTGAGGCGGTCCAGGTCGGCGCGAGCGGTGCGATAGGCGGGAGTTTCCTGCCGGTGGGCATCGGTTCCGCCGAATCCGTGTTGCTGCGACTGAACCAGCGTTTGATTGGCCAGGGCAATGCGGCGTTCCAGCGAACACATACTCCTGCGGAGACGTTGGACGTCAGCCGGTGTATTGTTGTCGCGGGCGAAATCCGAGCGGCTGGTTTTGACCTCCACAGCGTAAACCGTGTTGGATGGGCCGACCGCTACGACATCTACTATGGCCCCCCAGGGTCCGTGCAGGCGGACCTCGAAGGCAATGGTTCGGCAACCGGCGACGTTATAGAGCCATTCCCATGCCGCCCATTTCAACCGATAGGTAAGTTGAGACTCACTCGCCAGTTTGAATCGCTCGGCGTCCAGCATCTCTGTACACAACATGACCAATGGCGATCTCGTTGACCTGTCAGCGGTTATTGCTCCTTGAGTTGGGAAACTATGCGGCGGAGCTGTGCCTGTTCAGCATCGTTCGAGGTCTGGATCGAAAAGTGCATTTCGTCGACCAAACCACCGTATTTCTCCTTGAACAGGCCTGGAATATCGCCATACTCACCGATGATCGCAAAGGCGTGCAGCATGTCATCGGGTACCAGGTCGCCCATCTCCTCCCATTTGCCTTCCAGAGAAAGTCGGTGCAGCTGGCGGCCGATGTCCTCAAAGCCGTGGCATTCAAGAACGGGGAAGTAAGTACGAGTGGAAGAGTAAAAGGCGATCCGGCGCCTGGTCTCCGCTTCCTGATCCCTGATGGCGGCCTGGTTGGGTCCGGTAACTATGAAGCCACCTCCGACCAGGGAGATGTCGCCCGGATCGCGGCCGGCGCGTCGGGCTCCTTCGGATATATTGGGTTTGACCACCTGCCGGACGTATTCGGGGGAAGTGAGACTGTGGAGCATGAGACCGTCGCTGCACTCCCCGGCAACCAGGCAGTTGTAGCCGTTGACGGCGGCGGTAAAAACTTGAGGATGGGCGTATTCGCTGGGCCCGGGGCTGAAAAACGGCGTCATGAGAGAGAACTGGTAGAAATCGCCGGCGTATTCAAGATTGCTGCCAGTATCCCAACAATTCCAGATAGCCCGGAGGGACTGAACGTACTCTCGGAGGCGTGGGCCCGGCGAACCCCAACGGGTGGAAAACCGGCGTTCAATGTGTCCCTTCACCTGGGTGCCCAGACCGAGACGGAACCGGCCACTGCTGGAATCTTGCAGATCGCGGGCCGTATGGGCCAGCACCATGGGCGAACGGGGAAATGCTATAGCGACGTGGGTTTCCAGGGTGACACGACTGGTGGTAGTGGCGGCAACCGCCAGCGGCAGAAACGGATCGTGGGCGGTTTCGTTGGCAGCGATTCCGTCGTAACCCATCGACTCCGCCCAGGCGGCTTCGGCGGCGACTCCGTTCAGGTCACGGGATTTGAGGGAATACACGACTCTCATGGGCGCTCCTGTTGGGAATGGCTTTTGATTTTTGATGAGCCGGATTCACTTGGATTGGTACCAACTCGAACTTTAGCCCCAGCATTTCCTGAAAATCATCAGGGATGTCATTCCAATATTCGATCAGCAAATCCGACAGTTGGCTACCGTTAATCAGGCCGATACGTGGGAAGCCCGATTCTGTCGCTGCTTCACATGCGCCGTGTGCCTTCCCGTTTTGTGCGCGAACGCATGAAACGTTCATCATAGTATGCCTGCCATGATCTCTGGTTAATATCCTGACGCGTCAGGATATTCTTTCCGGTAGATGGTGATTCCGAACGCGTCGATGTGACGCTTTAGTGGCGGGTGTTTGATGCTGCCGTAATCTTGTATGTCGCATTTCTGGGGGATGTTCAAGTCTTGCAGGTCCAGCGCCAGCCGCCCCAGCCGATACTCGTCCAAAATCCCGTGGGTCGCCAGGTCGTAATCCGAGCGTGGCGTTGCCTGGCCGGTGGCGCGCGAGCCGAACAGCGTTACCGTCGTCAGCTCCGGGTAAGCGGCGAAAACCCGGTTCATCTGGTCCCAGGTTGCCGGCGGCAGGTCAGGGGCTTTCATCATCGAGCAGCTCCAGGCTCAACCGTTGGTAGAGGTTGTCGAGGACGGCCAGGTAGCGATTGCGAATGTTTTCAATCACTGTCTGAAACCTTGCAAAGTCGTAGGTATGCGGCATCAAGTTGCGGTCAATGAGCATATCCATCCAAGCGTCCCCGTCGGCAATCAGTTTGGCGGCGAATGCTTCTCGGATGACGTTGCGCGGCGTTATTTCGGATAGGGTAACTCCGGCGTATTCCAGGCGGTCTTTGAGCGTCAGCCAGGCCAGCTCGAACGTATATTCAAAGCGCTGGATAGCCCCTTCACGCTCCAGCTCGTTAAGTTCCGCAACCTTTCGCTCCATCGCCTCGTGCAACAGGGTATACGCACGGGAAAAATTACGAAACCTAAAATGCCAACGCACTTCCCGGCTCATCTCTGTTCCTCTCGCAGCGCTGCTGGCTATCCCTCATCCGGTGCGTTCTCCGCATAAAGTTGGTCGGTTTTGGCTGCCATAATGAAATCGTTACGATGCAGATTGCGGATTTTGTGAGTCCACCACGTAACGGTCACGCGTCCCCATTCGGTGGTCAATCGCGGATGGTGTCCCTCGGATTCAGCCAACTCGCCGAGGGCATTGGTGAACGCCAGCGCATTGACGAAATTGTTGAACTTGAACTGCCGGTCGAGTTTGGGGATGCCGGATTCGTCGATCAGATCCCATTCGTCTACTGCGGGATGCAGTTCGGAGATTTCATCGCCGGTGACGTGGGGCGAATCGCGGCGGCAGGCGGTGCATCTTTCGCTATAGAGTTCGGCCATTTGCGCCTCCTGGTGATCCTGATTAGGTGTAGTGTTCGAGTACGGCAATTCTAACATAGCGGTTGATTGGGCCAACTACGGCAGTGTCATCAATCAGGGTCATTCAATTATCCGAAATTGAGTACGGCCCTCACCCCCGGCCCCTCTCCCACCGGGAGCTGACAGGGGTATGTATTTTTGCGCCATGTTGATCACCCTCATTTCGGTCGATGACTCAGAATATGGTTTGCAAACCTGAAAACTCGGCTTTCACCCCCTCGCAAAGCCTGGAGGGGTCTGTGCTCAACTCTTGTAGAATCCGAAGTTTTATACCTAATTTCGGCCTTTACATACCCTTGTCAGCCCACCGGGAGAGGGGGACTGCCGTTTTACATCGATGGACAAGATGGACAGGATTTTGGGCCGGGGTGGGGGTCGGGGTTGCCACGCTGCGCTCGGAATGACAAGGGGTTGCGATTTCACCCTCACCCCAACCCTCTCCCATCGAGGGAGAGGGGGAAGGGACGGGTTTTTACCTGGATGAACAGGATGGACAGGATTTTGAGCTGTGGTTTGTTGTGGGATTGCCAACCCCCGCATCGAGTACGGGGTCGCAATGACAAAGTGGGTACGCGCGGGGTGGGTGTCAGCGCTACAGGGTCGTTCGATTATCCGAAATGCGGAAGTTATCGCCTCCGGCGGAAGACGGGGCGCTTTATCGATTGCTAATGCTGGGCGCTTCTGGATTCCCGCTTTCGCAGGAATGACGGTTGAGGTGCGGGAATGACGGGCAGGGGTTGGCGTTAATCGAATGCCCCGGTGTCATCAATGTAACTGTTCAGACTTGCGGGGATCTGCGGGCTATTCGGCAGGGGCAACCAAGTATGGAATTTCCACTGCAAACCGCTTTCGTCCTCTCAAACGTGAACAGTTACTCATCAATGGCCGCGGTTGAGGGTTCGCTGTGGCTGGGGTATAGTTTGCTGAAAGCAATTTATCCGGCCGCGGAGGTTACGATGAAATTTGGGGCTATCAGCAACTCCTGGCGAAATCAGCTTGACGATACCAGCCTGGGCGACCTGATTGGCCGGGCCCAGGATCAGGGAGCCCGGCATATTGAACTGCGTCAAACTTGCCTGGCGGACGGTGAATCGGGGACCGGGGACGATTGGCGGCCCAATTTGGAAACATTGGCGGAAGTTGTGGTTCGCTTTCCCAACTTGAGTTTTGACCTGGCGGTCGCTCTACCCTGCCTGACCAGCGATATTGACCCCAGGGGCGGCTTGTTCCAGTCGCAACTGGAGGCGGCCCGCCTGGTGGGCGGCGACTCACCACATTTGCGGACGGTCGATCCGGCGACAGGCGACAAACCCTGGGTGCTGGCCGCCGATGTAGCCAAGGAAGTGGCCCGCATCGTGCCGCTGGTGAAAGAAGCGGCGCGCCAGGGGGTCATATTCTCCATGGAAAACTCGGGTCAGCCGCTGCGCTCTATGCAGATGCTGGTTCGGGAAGCCCGGGCCCGGATGACCGACGAGCAAGGCAAGTACCTGGGGTTGTGTCCTGACCCGACCAACCAGCTGCGACGGCATCCCGACAGCCATCCCCTGGACGAATTGGCGGCTTTGCCAGCTGATTTCATCAAGATTGTACATTTCAAACAGGCCCGCGACGGAGTTGCGCTGGAGAGCGTGGAAGACGGGGACCTGGATTGTCGGGCGATGGTGCGCATCCTGCGGGGCAAATCCTACGACGGCGCAGCGATTATGGAGATCCCGTCATCGGACGGCGTGTTTGATAATCTGGCGGCGAGTTTCGCTTATCTGGAAGGCTGACGAGCCAGCGAAAAATGTCGGATTATAGCGATTACACCGTCTCCATTCATTACGACCGGAGGCTATACCGGCAGGACATAGCCGGTTCCAAAGCCCACGCGGCGATGCTGGCCCAGCAGGGCATTATTTCCCAGGATGATGCCGACAGTATCAGCGCCGGGCTGGACGCGATACAGGTGGAAATTTCCAACGGCGAGTTTCCGTGGGATTCTTCGCTGGAAGACCTCCATATGAACATCGAGCGGAGGCTGACCGACCTGATCGGCGTCGCGGCGGGGCGACTGCACACGGGACGATCTCGGAACGACCAGATAGCCCTGGACATGCGTATGTACACCCGGGAAGTGGTGGACGACACCATTGCGGTTTGCGGGGAGTGCAGCGGGCTTTGGTAGGAAAGGCTGAGCGATACGCCAACGTAATCATGCCGGGGTACACGCACTTGCAGAGGGCCCAGCCGGTGTTGTTCGCCCATCACATGCTGGCCTATTTCGAGATGCTGGAGCGGGACATCGGAAGGTTCGGCGACTGCGCCAAGCGCATGGATGTGCTGCCACTGGGCAGCGGAGCGCTGGCCGGCGTGCCGTATCCTACGGATCGACGCGCGGTGGCTGAGTCGCTGGGATTCTCGGAGATTAGCGCCAACAGCATGGACGCCGTGGCGGATCGGGATTTTCTGGCGGAATACCACGCGGCCGCGGCGATAGCAATGATGCACATTTCCCGGCTGGCCGAAGAGATCGTCATCTGGTCCAGTCGCGAATTCGGGTTTGTGGCGCTGGCTGAAGAGTTCACCACCGGCAGCAGCATTATGCCGCAGAAACGCAACCCGGATTTCGCCGAGATTGCCCGGGGCAAGACCGGACGGGTGTACGGCCACCTGATGGGTATTCTCACCGTGCTCAAGGGGTTGCCGCTGACGTACAACCGAGATTTGCAGGAAGACAAAGAGGGCTTTTTCGACACGGTGGATACGGTGCTCAGCACGCTGGGTGTGTTCGCCGAGATGCTGTCAGGGATGGAGCTGGACGCTGACCGGGTTGAATCGTTGGCCGGGGAAAGCTACATGCTGGCCACTGATATGGCGGACTATCTGGTGGGGAAGGGGGTCCCGTTCCGCGAGGCTCACGGCGTGATGCGTCGCCTTTGTCGATATTGTGAAGAATCCGGCGCCGCGTTGTCAGATTTGCCGCTAACCGAGTATCACAAGTTTTCGTCGTATTTTGGCGCCGACGTTTATGACATCACGGTGGCGGCATCGGTGGCGGCGAGAGACAATCCCGGTGGCACCGCTCCGGGACGGGTTGCCGAAGGGATGGCCCGAGCGCAAGGGATTCTGGCCGGGGCTGGGGTCTGATGGCCAGTACTGCCGCTCACATTCAGATAGCCCCCTCGGTGTTGGCCGCAGATTTTGGCCGTCTGGCGCAGCAAGTTCGGGATGCCGACGCCGCAGGAGCCGATCTGATACACGTTGATGTGATGGACGGCCGGTTCGTACCAAACATTTCGTTTGGCGAGGTCGTGGTGGATTGTATCCGCAGCGCCACCGACCTGCCTCTCAATTTGCATCTGATGGTGCACGAACCGGATCGTCTGCTGCCCGGTTTGATGAAGGTAAGCTCTGACCAGGTACTGGTGCATGCGGAGGCGTGTGCCCATCTGCACCGCACGATTGGTTTGATAAAGGAGAATGGCAATCAGGTGGGAGTTGCGATCAATCCCGCGACGCCTATTTCGGCGGTGGAGGAAGTGTTGCCCGATCTGGATATCGTGCTGGTGATGACAGTAAATCCGGGTTTCGGTGGACAATCGTTCATCCCGGCGGCGTTGGGGAAGTTGCGTCGTTTGTACGACGTGATTCAGGAGCATGGATATCCGGTTCAACTGGAGGTGGATGGTGGCGTGAAAGCCGACGCCACGGCGCGGGATTCAGTGGCGGCCGGCGCTGGGATTCTCGTCGCTGGCACTGCCATCTTCAACCGGGAACAGTCGGTGGCCGAGGCGATAGCAGCGCTCCGCGATGCTGCTATCGGGGTTGCACCTGGCCAGTAACGCGGGCCGGAGTTTTCCGGCTCCGCATGAAAAGAACGGGCAAAGCGCCCGTTCCGAAAATCCTTGGTGCTTAATCCGTGGCGCTCGCCTTGTGATTCAGGCGGCGGCGGCGCGAGTGCGGGCCTTTTTGGGCCGGGGCGGCTTGTACATAGTCCGCAGACATCGTGAGCAGATCTTTAGGCGAACCGGCTTTCCGTCGATAGCCAGGGTTTGCTTGTGAACGTTGGCCTTCCAACGGGTTTTGGTCTTGCGGTTGGAGTGGCTAACGTTGTTGCCGGTCATACCGGCTTTTTTGCAAATTTGGCACTGCATAATCTTCGTCTCTCAGCGTGGTTGGGCGAATTATAACATACCTGCGAATACACCGAAATCGTTGGTTGCGCCGGTTCCGGCCCTGCGGCATAATGCCGGACATCATTTGAAATGACAATAGAGGCCCGAAGCAAGGAGGACCCGATTATGCCGCAGGCAGGTATCCCGTCGGAACAGGAAGTCCTGGGCTGGTTTGACAGCCTCTCCAACTGGGGTCGCTGGGGCGACGACGATGAATTGGGAACGCCCAATCTGATAACGCCCGAAAAAACCCGATCGGCGCTGGCAACGGTTGAAGATGGTTATTGCGTTTCGTTATCGCGGGAAATCACCTGGGATCCCACGCCGGACGTGCCGGCGCCTCCGGTCCACTATATGGTGGAGAGCGGCGAGGGATGGGCAACCGGGGATAAGGTGTCGTCGCGGGAGTCGGCGGTCGCGATGGACTATATCGGCATGATATTCCACGGTGTGTCGGTTACCCACGTGGACAGCCTGGCGCACTTCTTCTGGAACGGTAAGACGTACAACGGCAAGCCGGCCCACCTGGTATCCACCAACCTGGGCGCAACCGTATGTTCGGTGGATGCGGCGCAGCGAGGATTCATGACTCGCGGAGTGCTGGTGGATGTGCCCTTCGTGCGAGGCATCGACTGGGTGGAACGCGGCGAGGGTGTGATGCCGGACGACATACTGGCAGCCGAAGAGCGTTGCGGATTCCGGATCGAAGCGGGCGACGTGCTGCTGATTCGAACCGGTCAGCTGCACCGTCGCGGCGTGGAGGGACCAGTGACTCGCGAGGCGGGTTCCACTGCGTGCCAGGCGGCTTGCCTGCCCCTGTTCAAGGAGCGGGACATCGCCGTATTGGGATCGGATACCGGCAACGACGTGAGCCCACCTCAGTACGGCGGGCAGCTCACCAACCCGGTTCACCAGGTATCCATAACGGCGATGGGACTGTGGATCTTGGATAATGCCAACCTCGAGGACGTGGCGCAGGAGTGTCATCAAAGAAACCGCTGGACTTTCCTGGTCAGTATCAATCCGCTGCGGCTGCACAATACAACCGGTTC
This sequence comes from Dehalococcoidia bacterium, assembly GCA_965262485.1. Lineage (GTDB taxonomy): Bacteria > Chloroflexota > Dehalococcoidia > Lucifugimonadales > UBA3495 > Bin87. The sequence goes on from OZ253540.1 coordinate 543,898, forward strand.
TCCCGTTAATCCCATTGCGGTATTTTAGCCGTAAGCGACATCGGAGAATTTTGGTATGGCCGACGAAACTGTAACCATGGACGATCTCCGGACGCTGGTGCGATTGGCCGGGCTGCCCCTTGACGAGAGGGAACTGGAAGAGCTGCTGCCGTTGTACCAATTTTTGCGCGAAAGGGTCGCCATGTTGCACGAGGCTGATTTGCCCCTGGGTGGTCAGGCGATGACTTTCCCGGCCGATTGGGCCCGGTAATCGGCGCGTGGATACGGTGGCGTTGAGAGGTGGCGTATGATGCCGAGCTCCCATGAACTGCACTACCTGACCATTGCGGAGGCTGCGCCGTTGATCCGCGACGGGCGCCTGTCTCCAGTCGAGTTGACGCAGGCGTATCTCCAGAGAATCGGGGAGATCGACGGTCGCCTGGATTCGTACGTCATCCTGTTACCCGATCGAGCCCTGGAGCAGGCGCGGCAAGCGGAGGCCGAGATTGCCGCCGGCAACTATCGGGGGCCGCTGCACGGCATTCCGATTGCGCTAAAGGACTTGTATGACACCGCCGGTATCAGGACTACTGCCATGTCCCGAGTTACTCCGGACCGAATACCGCAGGAGGATGCAACTACGGTAGCCAAACTTTACGAGGCGGGCGTGGTGTTGTTGGGGAAGCTGGCGATGCATGAATTCGCTCTGGGAGGCCCGGATTTCTCGAGCCTGTTCCCGCCGGCGCGGAACCCGTGGAACACCGAGCACATGCCAGGCGGCAGCAGCAGCGGGTCCGGCGCCGCGGTGGCAGCAGGACTTTGCATGGGTGCGCTCGGATCGGACACCGGAGGCAGCATTCGCGGGCCGGCTTCCATGTGCGGGATAGTGGGAATCAAACCAACATTTGGACGGGTCAGCAACTTTGGTGTGGTTCCGCTGTCGTGGTCGCAGGACCATTGCGGGCCGATGACCTGGACAGTGGCAGACGCCGCGATAATGTTGCAGGCGATCGCCGGTTATGATCCAAAGGATCCAACGACTGCGGACGTCCCCGTTCCGGATTTCCTGGCCGCCCTGAAAGACGGGATCGACGGTGTGAAGGTGGGTGTGCCGCGGGAGTATTTTTACGAACTTGCGCCCGGGGTGGACCCGCAAGTAATCAGGTCGGCGGAACGCGCCCTGGAAACATTGGCCGAGATGGGAGCAGAAATACGGGATGTAAACATTCCGCATATCAAATACGCCCAAACCGCCAACCAGGTGGTTATGATGTCGGAGGCCTATTCGTTCCATGAGGCCAACCTTAAGAGCAGACGACAGGATTATGGCGACATGGTTCGCAACCGTTTCCTGTTGGGCGGGTTGCTCACCGCTTCGGATTACAATCAGGCAGTGCGGATGCGCCGGGTGATCAAGGATGAAATGGCTGAGGCACTGCGCGAGGCGGACGTTCTGGTGACGCCGACCTACGCGTCGACGGCGCCGAAGATCGATGGATACGCCGGGTCAACCACGTTGACGCAACCCAGTTTCACCGGGCCGTTCAACGTTTCCGGGTTGCCAGCGGTGTCGGTCCCGTGCGGACTGTCGGACGACGGGCTGCCGATGGGTTTGCAAATAGTGGGGAAGCCGTTTGATGAAGCAATGGTATTGCGAGTTGCTCATTCCTACGAACAAACTGCCGGATTTATAGAGCGCAGACCGCCAATTCAGGGTTCAAGTGGACCTTGGCAACAAAACGCGTAAAATCTGTCGCCCACACCGTTGACATAACGGGGTGCGGCAAGGTATTACGGATATATCTGTCACTGATGGTGACGAACGCGGAGGGAAACAAATTGAGCACCCAAATTCAGATCTATTGCGTCAAGTGCAAGGCTAAGACAGACTCGCGGGATGTGCAGGGCGTTATTATGAAAAACGGACGCCCGGCCACGCAGGGGTTTTGTGTGGATTGCGGCACCAAGAAGTTCCGCATCGGCGCCACTGTGTAGGGACGAGGTAACCGAGGGACAATTCGCTGGTGGCCCATTCGGTCAAACTGCGCAAGATGGTCGAGGTCCAGGATATGGAATTGTTGTCCATGAACGGTGGTCGCCCCGCAGCGCGCGGCGTTGCCCACCAAGACCTGACCGGTGAGGTCTTTCGTATCTTGAGCGCGAATGACGTAACAGAGGGGTGGCGGATGCTGGGCCGATAGCCCGTTAGCATTGTTCCGAGTATTCAGGGCGCCGCATGGCCCGGCGCCCTGAAATTTTGCCAGACGCGCGTTGCAGCGTTGGTCATTTACTGACCAGCCGCAACAATTTTCCCCGAAACCCACTGGTAATCCCGGACAGGTAGGATTCCCAGGCAAGCTGCTGATTGCCAGTTGCCAACGACGGGTAAGGGTGGATGCTTTTCAATACGGCGGAAAGGCTCATCCCCTGATCGATAGCCATCGTCCATTCCTGAACCACCTCGGCGGCGCGTGGGCCGACCACGGTGGCTCCCAGTACCTTGCCGTTGGCGCGATGGGTCACTTTGATGAACCCGATGGTCGTGCCGTCGATGACAGCCCGGTCAATTTGGGCCATCTCAAGGATTGACGTACGCACTTTGCCGCCAAAGGCGTGGCGGGCCTGTGCCTCCGTATATCCGGCCTGGGCGACCTCCGGATCAGTAAACGTTGCCCAGGGAACGCGCTCCGGTCGGGCACGGGATTTGCCAGGCAGCAACGCGTTTCGGACGGCCATGGCAGACTGGAAACCGGCGTAGTGGGTGAACTGGAAGTCGCCAACACAATCACCCGCAGCATAGATACCGCGGGCAGTCGTGCGCAGGTAGGCATCTACCGCAATACCCGACGGGCCATGCTTCACGCCAGCGGCATCCAGATTCATTCCGGACACGTTGGGACGTCGGCCAACTGCCACCAACACCGCGTCACCCATGATGTTGACTCCGTCCGCGACGGTTACGCAGAAATCTTTATCGATTAGTCGTACCGATTCCACCGAAGCCGACAATCGAACATTAACCCCGTCGGCGATCAACGCGGCTTCGACCAACCCCGCGGCAGCTGCGTCGTCGTTGGGCAGGATGCGATCAAGGGCCTCAACCAGTGTGACTTGGGATCCGAGTCGCTGGCAGGCTTGAGATATTTCACATCCCACCGGGCCGCCGCCGATCACGATCAGCCGGGCCGGGAGCGCATCCAGTTGCCAGAACGATTCATACGTGAGAAACGGCGTGTTTTCGAGGCCGGCAACAGGCGGGACGAATGGCGATGCGCCGGTACAAATGAGAAAGGAATTCGCGGATATGGATCGCCCGGCGGCGGCAATGGATCGGTCGCCGGTAAATTCGGCATGACCTTCGACTACGTCTATTCCCTCGGTACGCAGGGCGTCCGGAGATTCAGCCGAATAGATTTGTGCTATCACATCCCGGATGCGGGCCATCACAGCGGCGAAATCAATGGTTGGCGGCGATGCGGTGATGCCGGCGTGGCTGGCATTTCGCACCGTGTTGGCGACGCTGGCGGCGTGGAGCAGGGATTTGCTGGGGATGCAACCGGTCCAGGTGCAGTCTCCGCCCACCCGGTTGGCCTCGATCAGCGCCACCCGCTTGCCGAGACGATTGGCAAAACGAGCGGCGGTTATTCCGGCAGAGCCGGCTCCGATGATGGCCAGGTCGTATTTTTCAACCACAGCATTACCCGCCCGCCTACCCGTTCCTTCATAGCGACGAGATTGCCACGCTACGCTCGCAATGACAAAGAGGTTGAACACACGTCGGCGACCGGCCGTTGCTACGGCGACGAGATTGCCAACCCCCGCATCGAGTACGGGGGCGCAATGACAAAGTGGGTACGCATGAGCCAACGTGGCGTCTTGAAATTACCGGAATGGAAGCGGCTGCCATCATAGCCCACGGCATTGTTGGTGTCCATCGGGTTGGGATGCTCATGCGTACCCACTTTAATCTGTCATTGCGAGCGCAGCGTGGCAATCTCGTCGCCGTAGCAATGGTGGTTTGCCGGTGTGTGTTCAACCTCAACGAGATTGCCACGTCGCTGCGCTCCTCGCAATGACAACTGGGGGCGAGCGCTCCTGGCAATGGCGGCAGGCCAGTTTGGTTTGACAAAGTGGGTACGCGTGAGGGTTGGGATGAAGTTGTACAGTTGCTATAATCGCGCCGAACAGAAGATTACGACGGGAGGCGCGAAAATGGCGGATGATTTGTCTGGGTTGCTGTCCGAATCGGAACTGACACTACTGGACGGTACGTTGGATCGCACGGAGGGGCCATTGTGGCACCCCGGTGGATACTTGACCTTCGTAGATTTGGGTCGGGAGCAGCTGTTGAAATGGGACCCTCAGACTCGCTCCACGTCGGTGGTGCGGGAAAACACGGGTGAGGGTAATGGCTGCACGCTGGACCGCCAGGGCAACCTGCTCATGTGCGAAGGAGCCGACCATCGCTGCGTCACGCGGATGGACGCTGCGGGCCACGTGACAACCATCGCAGACCGTTGGGACGGCAAACGATTTAACAAACCCAATGATGTTATTTGCCGCACCGACGGCACGATATATTTCACCGACCCGCATCTTCGTTTTCCGGAAGAATTGCGGGAGATTCCCTTTGCCGGAATTTATCGCATCGACCCCGCCGGAAATGTGCATCTGGCCACCGACGAATGCGAGTACGCCAATGGTTTGGCGCTGTCGCCCGATGAGTCGATACTGTACGTTGCTATCAGTCGGGCCGAAGCGGCGGATTTCGACCGCGAAGAACGCGGGGAATTCTGTCCTAACCGGCGGATCCGGGCGTTTGACGTGGCGGCTGACAGTACGCTGAGCGGGAACCGCATCCTCATCGAGATGGGCTCCACCGCTCCGGGTGTTCCCGATGGCATGAAGGTGGATACCGAGGGCCGCGTATGGTGCACCGGTTCGGGCGGCGTTTGGATTGTGAACCCCAACGGAGAGCAGGCCGGCCTGCTGCCGACTCCGGAGGTGACGCGCAACATCTGTTTCGGCGGCGATGACATGCGCACCCTGTTTCTGACTTCCGGACATTCCCTTTACAGTATCAGGGTGAACACACCGGGGATCAGCGCCTTCTGAAGCTAGAGCCTGTTAACAATTACAAACCAAGCCGTCATTCCTGCGAAAGCAGGAATCCAGAGAAGGAATGATGAAAGAATCAGAACCGTGATTAACGACTTCGGCCACTGGATTCCCGCTTTTGCGGGAATGACGGTATTTGTCGACACACCTTGGTTCGTTGACACATCGAAAAGCTGGTTTTCGGTTCGATTCAATCCGATTGATGGCGCATCAAGAGTGGTTAATGTTAGGTTACGAAGCACACACGAAAGCTGGAGGAATTTATGACTACTGCAACCAACATCGTGGGGACTGGCGCGCACACCTACGAATTTGATCGAAACTGGGCTCAACTGCCCGATGGTATCCCAATGCCGGCGGCCGCTGTTTTCGGCGACGATGAAGACCGGATTTATTGTTTCAACCGTAATCCCGAGCATCCGATCATGGTATTCGATCGTGAAGGAAAGTTCGTAAAGTCCTGGGGCGCCGGGATGTTCGAGTTTCCCCACGCCATCATTATCGACCAGTGGGGTTACGTTTGGCTCGTGGACCGGAACATGGGACAAATTTTCAAGCTGACCAAGGATGGCGAGCCGGTGATGACCATCGGGGAGCGTGGCTATCGCTCGGATACCGGCGCCGACAACAGCGCGTTTGATTCCAACTCCTGGCATCAGGTCGTTCGCGGAGCCGAGCCGTTCAACATGCCGGCCGGTATTGCGTTGAATGATGAGGGCGAGATCTACATCGCTGACGGATACGCCAATGCCCGCGTGCACAAATTCACCGCGTCCGGTGAGCATCTTTTCTCCTGGGGCGAGCCAGGTCCTGGGCCGGGTCAATTCAATTTGCCTCATGGCGCCTGGATCAATCGGCACGGCAACCTGTTGATCGCGGACCGGGAAAATGACCGGGTGCAAGTGTTCCAGCAGGACGGCACACATATTACCGACTGGCCCAGCAAGTTGATCGGCCCGGCGGTGATTTGCATCGACGATGATGACGTGGCGTATGTTGCGGAACACAACGGCGGGATGCTGAGTATTTTGGACGCTGAAGGTCAACGTTTGACTCAATGGGGTGATTTGACGCACCGCAGTTGCCACGGCGTTTGGGTAGACAGCCAGAAAGACCTTTACGTAGTGGAACCATACGAAGGCAGCACGGGCCGCACCGTCGTCAAGTACACCCGGAAGGGTTAGTCTGGCGGGGTTGAGTTGCGGGCCGGAACGTTGGCCTGCTAGAATAGTTGTGTCCGGGGGCACTGCGCTGCCGGACGCATCGGCTGGGGCTGTAGCTCATTTGGGAGAGCGCTTCAATGGCATTGAAGAGGTAGCGGGTTCGATTCCCGCCAGCTCCACCATTTTATGCCGATATGTGCGGGCGTGGGCACAGCCCGTAACCCCATTCGCCAACCGATTCCACGCGGTGCGAACCACTGCACGCTGATAACATCAAGGCCTTGCCATCAACAGCATACGATGGGCTGTGGCGGTGAGGCCAAATGAGCTGATAACAGCCGTCCTGTTGCCTATTGCGCGTGAACCAATCGGGGGTCCTGGCCCAGTAATTTCTTGGGGTATGTGCGTGCCCAATAGCAGTTGATTTATCCTTGGTCCCGCCCAATGTGGCGGATATGGCGTAATGCCCTATAATCCAATATATTCGTTGGAGTTGACTGCTAAACGGGGAGAGTAATCTGGATGCTGGAAATGAGGGCCATAACCCCTGACGAATTCGTTCAGTGGACTCGGGCTGAGGCGCGGGCTTATGGCAACCGGCTGGATAATAATCCGGAGATATTGCGTCCGCATTTTGATCTGGATCGCTCCATTGCAGTATTCGACGCAGGCAACATCGTCGGTGGCGCACATTCGCATCGAATCGAAATGTCCGTGCCGGGCTCTTCCGCGGCGACAGCAGGCGTTGCCAACATTGCTGTACAGCCGACGCACCGGCGGCAGGGCGTGTTAACCAGGATGATGCACCATCAGATCCGCGATATACACGAACGCGGCGAACCGTTGGCAGCGCTGTTTGCTTCCGAAAGCGCGATTTACGGCAGATTCGGGTATGGAATCGGTTCATTCCGCGAACAATGGACCATCGAGCGGCAGCACAATGCCTACGCCAGGCGACATGAGAGTCATGGCAGAATCGTTTTCGTGGAACCGGATGACATTACAAAAGAGCTTCCCGAGGTTTCTCGGCGGAGTACCGCCGGTCGACCGGGGGTGATTCAAAAGGCAATTCACTTGTGGGAGCGGGAATCACAAGCGCCGGAACACCGACAGGGTGGCCGTGGGGGTCTGTTCTACGTCGCGTATGTGGACGATGGAACGGTTGACGGCTACGCGAAATACCGTACCAGTGGAACGACCCTGGTCGTCAACGAGTTAATGGCAATTACGGAAGAGGCAAACGCCGCTTTGTGGCGATTTTGCTTTGAAGTGGATTTGGTCACTACAACTGAAGCAGACCGGCGTCCGGTGGACGACCCATTACCCTGGATGTTGGCAGATCCGAGACGGCTGCACAGAACCACCCGCGATGGCATGTGGCTGCGTCTGGTGGACGTGGCCGCCGCGTTGCAGACCCGGCATTATATGGAAACCGGCGGCTTGGTGTTGGACGTGCGGGATGACCTGTGTACTTGGAATGAAGGACGGTTCGAGTTGGAGGGTTCGTCCAAAGGCGCGACATGCCGGAGTTCAAATTCGTCGCCCGATCTGGTGTTATCCGTTCGTGATCTGGCGTCCGCGTATCTGGGAACCGTGAGCTTCACCACCCTCTCACGGGCCGGCCTGGTAGACGAATGTACACCGGGGGCGCTGCAGCGGGCTGACCGCATGTTTGCCGTCCAGTACCAACCCTGGACTCCCTATGGTTTTTGATTGCCGTTCAAACCCCTGGCATCATTGCGTCTGCAACGACGGGGCGCCCGGGATCGGAGGTTAAATACATGGCTGCGAATGGAATCCCATTGGCCCGGGAACTGAATCGTGTTCCCTCATTCACCGTTCCGCTGACCGCATCCGAAGACGCCAGATTCCAGGGCATTATGGAAGAGGCGGTCATGGTGGACGTGCACCAGCACCCGTTCGTGATGCCCGAGTCCATGGAGCGATTCATAGATTACCTGCGCGGCAACCGCTATCAGTGGGGCTACCAGGCTGTGGAAGCCGGCGGTTGGACGGCTGTGACCACGGCCAACGTGTTCAGTGGCCTTAAAAATACGACCGACATGTCCTTTGTGGAATATGAAGACCTGGTTGCCGAAGTGGGCGGCATGTTGGCCGACGTCGCTTCTCAGCAGAACGTGGTCAAAATAGGCAATGCTGACGATATAGTCGCCGCCAAGCAACAGGGCAATATCGGATTCATGCCTACTTTAGAACACCTTGCCATCGGGAATCGCATGGAACGGGTGGACGCTCTGTTCGGCATGGGCGTGCGGTTGGCCGGCATTACGTACAACCGAAAGAATTTCATCGGAGACGGCCTGAACGAACGCAACCCCGGCGGTTTGAGCAATTTCGGCATTGAAGTTGTGCACCGAATGAATGACCTGGGGATGGCGGTGGACCTGTCCCATGCCTCGATGCCGACGGCGCTGGACGCCATAGAGTTTTCTCGAGCGCCGGTGGTTTTCAGTCACAACGCGGCCTACACGCTGCGCCCGAACGGGCGTACCCGAAAGGATGAGGAGCTGGTTGCCTGCGCCCGGAAAGGCGGACTGATCTGCATCACCGCGGTGCCCAACTCGCTTAGCGACGATCCCGAGCAGGACATCGACTGTGTTCTGGATCACTATGATTACATGGCGCAGTTGGTGGGAATTGATCACGTTGGGATCGGCACCGACACGACAATCGGCGACCACGTGGCCTTTCACCGTCACATGATGGGCCGCGACGGGCCTGACCAATTGCCCGCTCCGTATCTCAACGGACTGGAATCGCCGGCCGACGGAAAGAACATAGTGCGCGGCCTGATCCGCCGGGGCTATACGGATGAACAGGTGCAGAAGATCATCGGTGGAAACGCTCTGGATTTCTTCCGCAGGGTCATTTCTTAAGCGCCGCGCGCGTAAACCGAGAGAGCCCGCCGTAACGTGCCCGGTCAGCGGGACTAACTCTCAGGGGGTGGTTCCTCGTCGGGCGATACGCCGTTCACACCGATCAACGCCGCCCGCACTTCTTCCCAAATACCGGAGTCCGGCTGTGCATCCCAACCGTCGTAGTGTACGAGATCAGCCAGCGGCAGGCGCTCCCGCCAACCCACTGACTGGAGCAACGGCTGGGCGGCGAATTCGACCGGAAATCCGAGGCAGAGATAAGCCACGGGGATGATGTGGGGTGGTATGCCCAGCAGCCGCCGCAATTGAGGGCGTTTCAGGATGCTGACCCAGCCCACTCCCACTCCTTCCGACCGCGCTGCCAGCCACAGGTTCTGCACAGCGCAGCACGTGGAATAAACATCCGTCTCCGGCATCGAGTTACGCCCCAATACCTCGTCAGCCCTCGTGGGGTCGCACGTGATGCACAGGTTCACCGGCGATTCCATGATTCCTTCGAGCTTCAACGCCAGATATTGGGAACGCCGGGGTTCGTCGAAGAACTGGGCGGCGGCCTGACGCTCCCGGTCGAACAGGTCTTTTACTTGCCGGCGCACTTTGGTGTCGCCGACGATAATAAAGTCCCACGGTTGCATGAAACCTACCGACGGGCCGTGGTGGGCCGCCTGGATGATGCGGGCCAGTGTTTCCGGTGGAATCGGATCATTCCTGAACACCCGAACATCCCGCCGTGAATAAATGGCGCGGTAAACTGCCTGCCGTTCACCAGGCGGGAAATCGTCATATTGCGTCATAGTGTCAAACCAGTCTCGCATTACCGGCGGGGAGTAAGGCGTCCCGATCCTGTCTAGCAGGGGACGTCGTCAATGTTGCGGTTGGTGATTCTTCCTTTTCTGCCGGAATGTTCCGACCGTGGACGGGCAAACGGGCCCAAACGTGGATCGGTATCATTGCAGCGTCGGGGTAGCTCACGCCGTTGGTGGCATTCTACCACCAAAGCCTGAGATTGCCGCTTGTTTACATTCCGCACGGGCAGCAATTTGTTGCGACATGGAGGGGTGGGGGACGGGTTTTGCATGGATGAACAGGATGGACAGGATTTAGTGCCGTGGTTTGCGGCGGGATCGCCAGGAGTGGCTTCCGACGAGGGCGCGTAGTTCAACTCATGGTTGCGATGAACGCATTTTTTCTGGACGGCGGCGGTAACGTGGTATCATCGTCGCACTACTGGAACATCGATCAACTGGAGGCTCACTATGGCTACTAAACCGACGCTTTCGAATGAACAAGTCACAGCGGCAATGAATGCCATGCTCGCCAAGGGAATGGAAATTCCGGACGAACCGGTGGCGATGGCAATTGTGGATGCCGGTGGGGAGTTGCTGGCATACCGCACCATGGACAACCTCCGCATTTTCAGTCGCCGCCATGCCCTCCGCAAGGCATACACTTCGGCAGTCATGGGCCAGGACTCCGGCGCCCACGCTGCCCGATTGCAGGAACAGGGCCGGGGCATCGCCGACCTTGGCGACCCCCGGTTTACTCACGGTCAAGGCGGTTTGGTCATCATGCAGGATGGCGTAATCTTGGGCGGCATCGGCGTGGGTGGGTATCCCAGCGGCCAGCGCGACGAAGATTTGTCCCGGGTTGGACTAAACGCAATCAACTTGTAAAAAGCGGCCGCGGTTTGGCGTTCTGCGGGTCTTGTACAGAAGGGGGTGACCATCATGCCAGATTGGGACTTCACACACCGTACGGCACGGGTCAACGGAGTGAATATTCATTACGTGATTGAAGGTGACGGTTACCCGGTGGTGCTGCTTCACGGGTGGCCGGAGATGTGGTTCTCCTGGCGCAAACAGATTCCCGTACTGTCGCAGAATTACCAGGTGATTGTGCCCGATATGCGGGGATTCGGCGCGTCTGAAAAGCCGCTGCAAGACTACCGAACCCGAACGGCGGCCACCGACATTTACGAGTTGGTGCGACATTTGGGACACGACAAGGTTGCAATTGTTGGACACGATATCGGTGTGCGGGTGTCCTACCGATACTGTCTCGACCATGAAGCGGAAGTCGACCGTCTCGCATTGCTGGACGGTACGCATCCGCTGGAGCAGCTGGAACTACAAACGCCGCAGGGCGTGCGGGAAAGGTGGCACTCGTACTTCCACCAGATACCCGACCTGCCCGAACATCTCGTGCGGGGAAATGAAGAAGCGTACCTGCGTTACTTCTACCGGAACTGGTCGGTCAATCAGGCAATGATGTCTGATGAGGAAGTTGCGGTGTATGCCAGGGCGTATTCGCAGCCCGGTGCGTTGCGCGGCGGTTTTTCGTATTACCGGGCAGCGGCCTACGAAGATCCGCCGGACTGGCGAGCCGATGCCGAACGAGTGCTCAGCATTCCGCTCTTGTACCTTTGGGGAGAGCGTCGGCAACGCACGGCAACGGCAGGCGGTATGGATCCGGAAGCATCGTGGCAAAAGGCGGCGACTAACCTGCGCACCCAGTTTATACCCGGGGCCGGTCACTTTCTGCACGAGGAGAAACCGGACGAGGTAAATGCAGCGCTGTTGTCGTTCCTGGGCGAAATCGGAAATTAGTTCCCGGAACATTCGATAGAAAAGAGCCCCGACTTCCGGCGGGGCTCTTTGGGGTTGGTGTGGCGCAGGTTACTTGCGTAGCGCTGGCCCAACCTCTTCGGCGTAGAGGCGGATTGACTTCTGCACGTTTTCAGGCGGGACGGTGCCGCCCAGGTTGGGTTCCATGATGAAACCGGTGAGACCCAGTTCGTCGCGAATTTCGATGAGCCGGTCGGCTACCTGCTGCGGAGAGCCGTAGGCAACCCGGTCCACCAACAAGTCGTCGTAGGTGGTATTGAGGAGTTGTTCCGCCCGCTGACGGCGTTCCGCCGATGCGTGTTCACCTTCGGCGGCGACAGTCTGGATGTACGTATTGGCGGTGCGCTGGAATGCGCGCATTGTGCTTTCTTCGGTGTCCGCCCTGACCTGCTCCATGGAATCTGACACGTAGATTGGCATCCGGACATAAACGTCGTCCACGTCATGCCCATTTTTGGCCGTGGCCGCGCGGTACAGTTCCAGGTTTCGCGCTACCTGAGCGATTCCCTGACCGCGGACGCCGGTAACCAGAGGAAAGCCCAGTTCTCCGACGATGCTGAATGTGTCAACCGAGTTGGCGGCAATGCGAATTGGCGGGTGGGGTTGCTGGTAGGGACGCGGAGTTACCACCACGTCATCCATGTCGTAGTAGTGGCCGTGGTGGGAAAACCGGTAGTTGTTCCAAGCTTTGAGTATGATGTCCAGGGCTTCGGAGAAACGCTGACGACTCTCGTCGAATGGCACGCCATAGCCAAGATATGACCGGGGGAAGCTGCTGCGCCCGATGCCGAAATCCAGGCGGCCGCGGGAGATGTTGTCCACCGTAGCGGCTTCTTCTGCCAGGCGAATGGGGTGAGCCAGAGGCAGGACACTAACACCCGTTCCCACACGGACGCGTTCGGTGCGGGCGGCGATGATGCCGGCCATGAGTAACGGTACGGACGAAACGGATGGAATCCCGGCGCCGCCCGGATCAGTAGGAGTACGAGGAGCGGCGAAATGCCGTTCGGCTAACCAGACTCCGTCGATACCGCATTCGTCAGCCAGTTGGGCGACGGTAAAGGCTTCGGCGAATGCCTCGTCCTGGGTGCGGCCTTCGCGATAATCGCATTCCATCACCAGACCCACGTGCATAATATTTCTCCTGTCGGCGTCGCCGATGCAACAACCGCTGTGCTGCGCTGAAATTAACTCTCGATGTAGGTGTTTGGCGCCGCCAGGAACTTGGTGCGGCACTCAAGGCTACAGAAATAATACCACTCACCGTTGTGGAAACTACGGGTGCCGGCGGTCGGATCGACTTCATTGGCGCCGTGCATGGTCTGCCCGGTCGTGGCGCGGGCGTTATCTTCGTTGATTTCGGACTTGCAAACGGGATCAACGGGCATGGATTGACTCCTTGGTAGGTCTGGGGTTTATACAGGCTAATTCAGGCAACGGGTTCCAGGTTCATGCCGAGGCGCACCTTGCCCGGCTGATCCAGCAGGGCGCGGGCGACACGAGCGCGGTGTTCAAAACTGGTACCCATGCGCATGGTCCAGGCGGTAACGCGCCGGTACCAGAGGTGCAGGTCGAACTCCATCATAAAGCCGATTCCGCCGTGGATTTGCTGGGAGGAGCGCACCGTAGCCTGGCATTTGTCATTGGTGAACGCTTTGGCCTGGGAAACTTCCACTGCATAGGGTAGTCCCTGGTCCAGCTTCCAAAGCGCCTCGTAGGTCAACAGCTGGGCGCCGTCGCACCAGACCACCATATCGGCGCAAAGGTGCTGAATGGACTGGAACCCGGCGAGAGGCCGCCCAAACGCAACGCGGTTCTTGGCGTATTCGATGGCCATTTCCGCATCCTTGCGGGCCGCACCCACGATCTGGGCGCACAGCAGGGCAGTGCCGATGTCCAGCATCTCCTGGGTGAGTGGCCATCCCTGGTTTATCTCACCGATGATGTTGGAGAGGGGGATTCGCACGCCTTCGAGGTTCAGTTTGCTTTGCGAGTCTTTGGCCAGAGTGGTAAGCCGTGTTTCCTGGATGCCTGGCGCGTCGGTGGGCACGATGGCAAGTGTTATCCCGGCGTTGGTATCACTGGGAGGCGCAGTGCGAACTGCGACGACCATCAGTTCTGCCGCTGAAAAGTTGTCCACAAAGTGCTTGATGCCATTGATCACCAGACTGTCGCCGTCCACCTCGGCCCGGCATTGCACGGCATCGGCACGAAGGCGCGGGTCCTGTTCCTGGACAGCCCAGGTCATTATCAATTCGCCGCGCGCGACCCGAGGCAGGAACGATTCCTGTTGCTGTGGGGAGCCGAATTTGGCCAGCGCCAGCGCAGCGGTGGACGTGGAATGCAGGGGAACCGGAGCAATGGCCCGGCCGCACTCTTCTATGATGAGCCCCAGGTACGTTACCGGAAGGCCGCCACCCCCGTAGGCTTCGGGAAGGGAGATGCCGAACCAACCGAGAGCGGCCATCTTCTCCCATAGCTCAACCGAGTAGCCGCGCTCGTCCTGCTCCACCGCGCGAGCGAGGCTGGGCGGGCATTCTCCGTCCAGAAACTCGCGGGCGGCGTTTCTAACCATTAGTTCTTCTTCGGTGGGGAGTACGTTCATTGTGCCTCAGTGTGGTGGGATTCGAGCAAATCGTGGGGCGTACTAGCGAGGCGGTATGACGACATTTAACCGCCGGCAGGCCGATTCACGAGCCCTCTAATCAAGTTCACAAACCTTTCTACGTCATCCAGATACTCCGAGATACTACTTGCATCAAGCACGTCGCGATAGAAATTGCGATGCAGCTCGTTGGCACTTCTAGCCCAGCTATGCACTTCATTACGGCCGGTTTCCCTAGCTATTCTCGACACGACTTCGGCCTCAAACTCCCAATGCTCACGATAGCTCCACTCACGGGCACTGGCGATAACCGTAGCAGCGTGGGCAGCAGCCCCCCAACCTTTTTCGGAAGCCTGCAATAGCCCCCCGTTGGCCAGATATTCCCGGCTGCGGCGTAGAAATTCAACGCAAATTCGGTCATGGTCGGACTCAAATTCAGGCACCGTTCATCTCAGCTAGTATGCTTCTGCCGTGTCAGTTCTTTTACCAATGTGATGAATTTTCCGGATACATTAAGGTCTTCACTGACCAAATCGGCGTCCAACCAGTTTCGTCTGGGGTCTGTGTTTTCCAGAAGGTTTAGCGCCCTCAATGACCAAACGCCAACCTTACTTCCCCCAGGTTCTTTCATCAGTAACGGTGTGACTTGGTCGAGGTAGTTGCCACGGATGTAGTCGTAGCCCATGGCTTCCGCATAAGTTTTGGCGGCGTAGGTAACTGCGTCCCAACCCTTTTCCGCCGCCACTGCCAACGCCCCGTTTGCCAGGCATACCCAGGCGCGGCGTAGTATTGCTTCGGCGTCTTGCGGTGGGTTGGCGATGTCAAAAACCAGCATAGCCAGCCGCTGCACATCGTCAAAACGCCGGCCGACACCGCTCCTGTCCAGCCAGTCATAACGCGCATTGTCGGCCAAAGCCATTGCGCTCACCGCCCACTCAACGCTACTGTCGTGGCTGCGGTGGTCTTTGGACAACTGCAATACCACATCCTTGAAATCGGCGTCGCTGCCGCCTTGTCCGATAAGGCCGGCATAAGTTTTGGCGGCGTAGCCGGCGGCATCCCAGCCTTTGGCAGAGGCCAATGCCGGTTCACCCTGGGCCAGGTATTCCCGGCCCCGGCGCAGGAGTTCGTCGCAGGTTTGGGTATAATCGTGTGGCAACTGCGTCATCGTACTGGCCACAATTAGACCCGCGGCATGCCCAGTCCCCGGCGGGCGACCTGGTCTCGCATGACCTGGACGCTGCCGTGGTTGATGCCGCTCTGGAAAGCGCCCATCAGGTTGTGGGCAAAAATGCCGTCTGCCACGGAATCCTCGGAGCCGTTGAGCAACTGGCCGTAGGGACCCAGCAGTTGGGCGATGGTTTCTGTTGTCCGAACACCGTGTTCGGGAGCAAATACCTTCTCAGCCGATCCTTCGTAGGTGAAGTTACCTTCGGATTCGACGATGGACATGCTGCGCAGGGTCATCAGCCGACACACCTGACCTTCGATCCACATATCTGCGAGCCGGTCGCGGGTGGTGGGGTCTTCGCGCATACCGTAGCCCTCGATGTCGTTTTCCTTTACCCAGTTTACGATGTCCTCATCGCGCTGGATGGAAATCAAGTACCGCGATGCGCCGACGCGGTCGAGGTTGAGTCCCATTGCGCCGACGTACCAGCCCTGGTTTTCCTCTCCCAACAGGCACGAAGCTGGCACACGAACATTTTCGAAGAAGGTTTCGTTGGTGCGGGCGTCGCCGTAAGTTGTTCCGAGGGGAGCCGGAGGATTGTTCTGGATGGTCCACAACGGGCGGACGGTGATGCCGGGGGTGTCCATGGGTATGAGGAATATGCTGATTCCCCGGTGGCGCGGGGCGTCAGGGTCGGTGCGCGCCATCAGGTAGATGTGAGTTGCGTAGTGCGCGGCCGTTGTGTACATCTTCTGGCCGTTGATAACGTAATCGTCGCCATCGCGGACGGCGCGGCACTGGAGACCGGCGAGGTCGGCGCCCGCTTGGGGCTCGGTAAATCCCAGAGCAAAGGAAATTTCGCCACGAATTACACCGGGGATGAATTCCTGCTTCTGCTCCTCGGTTCCCGCTGCGAGTATCGCCGGCGCGCCGGAACCGGCTCCGCCAACGGTGATGCCAATGCGGGCAAACTCCTCTTCCACGATGTATTGGTCGATTCGACTGCCGCCCTGACCGCCGTATTCTACGGGCCAGGAAATGCCTATCCAACCCTGCTCGGTGATTTTTTGGTACATCTCCCGGGTCTTCGGGCCCCGTCGGCGAATTCCGGTGCCCTCCAACTCGGCTACGATATCGTCAGTCACATTTTCAGCAATGAACTGCTGCACATCGGAGCGTAGGGCTTCCTGTTCGGTAGTGAATGCAAATTCCATGGCGGCGCTGCCTCACGGGTAGGGTGTGCGGTACTTTACTGGCGTCCAATTATAACGGTTAGCCCGGTTGGTGTCATTTCGGAAAAATGGGTTCTGCCGGCCTTGTGCTAAAATCGCGTCAACCCACTACTCATATTGAGGCTTACGATGAGCACCGCGGCCAATGCAATCACGATGCTGCCCTACCGGCGGCAGGGGGAAATTGACTACGCCAGCCTTGAATACGACCCCGATGAACCGGAACCTTTGCCCGAAGCTATGGAACAAGAACCCGTCATACAGGAAATCCTCGGTATCATCAGCAGTCGGTTCACCGATTTCGGGCTGCGCCCGGATAACTTTCTCAGCAGCAATACTATCCTCTGCTATGACCCGGCCAATCTCAATGTGCGAGTGCAACCCGACATATACCTGGCTTTTGGGGTTGAGCAGGCGGCCATTCGCCGGCGGAAGCTCTACCTGCCTTGGGAAGCCGGCAAGCCGCCAGACCTGGCGTTGGAGGTAGCTTCTGAAAGCACCAGCCGACAAGACATCATCGCCAAGCCGGGCATCTACGCTGCCGTCGGCATTCCCGAATACTGGCGCTTTGACCCGACCGGGGGCGAGTATCACGGTGAGCCGATGGCCGGGGGCTTGCTGGTCAATGGTGCCTATCAATCCATTGAACTGACCACCGAACCCGATGGCATATTGAAAGGATACAGCACGATACTGGAACTCAGCCTGTGTTGGGATGAAGGCTGGCCGCGCTTTTACGACCCGGCCACCGCAACCTACCTGGAAAACTGGCGACAAGAGCGGGCGGCCCGGCTGTCTGCCGAGGCGGAGCGGGATGCTGAAAGAGCGGAACGCCTCGCCGCCGAGACCGAAAACGAGCGGCTACGGGAACAGATACGCCGTCTGCAATCAGAAGGATAGCAGCTGATTCTGCCAACAATAACCTTACCGAATAGTCAGGTTTGCCAAATAGTAGGCGTCTGGCGGCGCCACGTTATGGAACCGGCCAGGGTAACCGGGAGGCCGTCGAGTATGTCCGTCTTGGCCACATCGATAACCTCTGGTGGGATGCTGCGGAATCCGGCGGCAGCTGCCAGTCGAGATAGTTCAGCCGTTACGTAGGAATCGCTGGTCATGATGGGGAACCGCGGCGATGAGGATTATGTTCCGACGGCGATGGATTTCACCCCAGCCCGCACTCCGCCAGCACCGGTTCGATGGCTCCGATCAGCGCTGGCAGGTATTCGTTCCAGTCTCCCACGATTCCATAGTCGGCGGCCCGAAAGATGGCAGCGCGATGATTGCGGTTGATCGCCAGGATGACCCCGGCTTTTTGAATTCCCACCGTGTGGTTGAAGGCGCCGCGAATTCCCACGGCCAGGTATACCCTGGGGGCTATCGTCCGACCGCTGATGCCGACCTGGACGTGATGAGGCAACCATCCGGAATGCACGACGTTTCGAGTGGTTGCGATGGAGGCGCCGATGGTGGCAGCCAGGCGTTGGGCTTCGGCCAAACCTTCTTCGCCCACGCCCATGCCGACGCCGATCACGACTTCCGCGGATGTTAACTCCAGGGCTCCATGTTCTTCTGACGTATGCTCGCTCAACAGGATGACGTCCGGCCCGTCGCAAGGGGCTGGATCTATGGCGGTAACTGTCGGGGTGTAATCCGGATCCGGGTCGGCGGGGGTCAGGACGCCGGGCCGGAGCGTTACGAGGTTGGGCAACGTTTTGGAAAGAATGGGAGCAACGACGTTGCCGCCGAGGGCCGGTTTGAGTTGGACCAGTTGCCCGGCGTCGTTGATTTCCAGGTCTATGGCGTCACCGGTCAGTCCCAAACGTTGCCGGGCGGCAATGCGGGCAGCGAGGTCGCGTCCATCGGCGGTGGCACAAAAGAGCACTGCGTAGGGCGGGTTGGCGACGATGGCGGCAGATAGACTCTCAGCGACGCTACGCCCGCAGATTACACCCAGACCATCTGTATTCAGGGTCAAAATTCGGTCGGCGCCCGCGGCAGCCAACTGAGTAACGGCTGCCCCGTCCGGCGGTCCGGATCCGATGAATACGGCCACGATCTCACTTTGCGTTATGGGAGCAAGGGCGCGCGCTTTGCCGAGCATTTCCAGCGTAGCGTGACGCACGGCCGGTCCGACCATTTCCACGACTACCCAGATACTGCGTTGGGTTCCGGTGTAACGGCCGGGAGCGGACACCGTTGATCCGGTTGAGTCTTCCGCCTGATCCAGCGCGGCCAGACGTTCGCGGAGCATTTCTGCCACCTGGCGCGCAGCATCGTCGGGCGTTTCATCGCGGATTACCACACCCAGGCGGTCCGGTTCAATCAGACGAATGTCTTCAACCCAGGTGGGTGACCCTTCCAATCCGAACAACGACAGGTCATCCGTCAGGTCGGCACAGGTTAGTTGCTCCACCGTTTTTGTCTCAGCGACTTCCATTTCCTCGCGCCCGGGATAACGCTCCTGCCCGGCGCCTTCCGTTACGCACACGACGGCGGGCAGGGAGCAGCGCAATACCTGATAACCTTGATCGGTGGCCCTTTCGCAGGTAATGCTGTGGCCGGATCGGTCGATCTCGAGATGCCGGACATTGCTGATGTGAGGCATCCCCATCAGTTCCGCGACCTCGGGACCGACCTGACCGGTTTCGGCGTCGGTGCTGTTGCGCCCGCAGATGACAAGATCGGGTTCTTCGCGCTGCAAGGCCAGAGCCAGAGCCTGGGCCGTTGCCAGGGTATCGCTGCCGGCCAGCGCCCGGTCGGAAAGTAGAATTGCCCGGTCGGCCCCGAGGGCGTGGCACTGAGTCAGTCCCTCAGCTGCGTTTGGCGGGCCCATGGACAGGGCCACCACCGAATCATCGGGATCAGATTTCAAGTCTATGGCGAGGTTGAGACCCAGCAGATCGAAGGGGTTTATTTCTGATGGCACGCCCTCGCGCTGGATTACCTTATTTTCGTAATCGAACTGGATTCTGGAAACGACGGGGACATATTTGACGCAGACCGCGAATTTCATGCGGAAACGCTCCTTGTGAGCAGAGATCGGTTTATTGCCGGTGACCCGAAGGCGCCGGACGGGCGTTCACTCGGTGGCAGGCTCAGGTATTGATGCTGGCGCCGAGTTGTTCTCGGGTATGTTGTGTCAACTCCTGAATGGTGGAGCTGAATTCCACTGGGTAGCGGGCCGGTTCCCGAAGTCGCTGATAGGGAGGGCTGAGGCCGGCCGCGCCCTCGGCGACACGCTGCCGCACGACGGCCAGGTTTTCCCGAGGTGATATGCGTTGTCCGTTTGTCATAGCCTCGGCCAGCAAGGGTCGGCCCGGCGCGATGTTTTCGTGGGCCAACGCTATTACGTCGCCGGTCATCGAACCCGATGAGTCGAATTGTCGGAATATCTGCTTGGACCCCGGCATCGACTCCTTCCCGCCGCTCAATTTCATTACCGGCCGGTCGTTGTAACACACCATTTTGTAGACCATATCACACCAGGGAGCATCGCCCGAGACGCCCACGCGGGTTCCCACTCCGAACATGTCGATGGGCGCTCCGTTGTTCACCAGGCGTTCGATTTCGTACTCGTCGAGACCGCCGCTGGCCAGGATACGAACGTAGCCGAGGTTGGCTTCGTCCAGTATGGAACGTACCTGGCGGCTCAGGTGATCCAGATCTCCGGAGTCCAGGCGGACGGCGGTCAGTCGATGGCCGGCGTCTTCCATTTCTCCGGCAACCAGGGCCGCGTTGCGGGTGCCGCTAATGGTGTCGTAGGTGTCCAACAGGAAGATGCTGCGTTCCGGGAACATTCTGGCATAGGCGCGAAAGGCTTCGATCTCGCTGGAGAATCCGGTGATGTATGAGTGCGCCATGGTTCCGGCCGGAGGAATTTCGTAGCGACGCGCGGCCAATACGTTGCTGGTGGCGGCGAAGCCCGCAGCGTAAGATACGCGCGCCATTGCCAAGGCAGCTTCTGTGCCGTGGGTACGCCGCGAAGCGAAATCGGCGATCGCTCTTCCCTGGGCAGCCAGGACACATCGGGCTGACTTGGTAGCAAGCAAGGTTTGGTATTGGATTTGATTGATTACAATGGTTTCGACCAACTGGGCTTCGATAATGGGAGCGGAGATTTCCATTATGGGTTCATCGGCGAATACGACGCTGCCTTCCGGGACGGCTCGGACGGTTCCAGTGAAGCGGGTCGCCGCCAGGAACTCCAGGAAATCGCCAGTGAAAATCCCGGTGGTGCGAAGAAAATCGATGTTGTCGGGATCGAACGCAAGGGCGCCCAGGCAGTCAAGAGTGTCGTCGATACCCGCTGCGATCATGTAGCCCCGGTCCGGCGGATAATCGCGCATATAGAGGCTGAAGGTGGCTTCATGGGCCATGCCCTCCGAAAAGTACGATTGACCCATGGTCAGCTCGTAGAGGTCCGTAAACAGACCAATGTCGCCGGCGGCAAGTGGTAAAAAGGGAGATTGGCTGGGGATCGACATGAACGTTCACCGGGAGGAAACCGAACGCAATCTGCGGAAAATCGTCGACCGATTGTCCGCATTATCCAACCGGCCGGCATCAGTGTCAAACACCGTATATGGGTATGCGGACCAGATTCCGTGCGTTTGAGACCGGGCGGCGGGCAAGGCCGAAACCTCGTAACTGTTCACGTTTGAGGGGACGGAAACGGTTTGCAGTGGAAATTCCGTACTTGGTTGCCCCTCCACAAGAGGCCGAATAGTCGGTAGATCCCCGGAAGTCTGAACAGTTACGAAACCTCACCGTGCTTGACATATTGTTCGACCAACGGTAGCATGATTCACGTTAACAATCGTAAATACTTCTGGAACCCTTATCCAGAGAGGCGGAGGGACCGGCCCTGTGAAGCCTGGCAACCAATCCCGCATCCCTAGCGGGATCAGGTGCTAAATCCGGCGTCGCTGCCGGGCGTTGCGAGACGCTCGCTGTAGATCGGCGAAAGATGAGGGGAGGATTGTCTCGCTTGGCTCTCCCTATGCGGATGGGCCTTTATTTTTTGCCTGTCGCGGCGATGGGTATCGTCGAACCGACAGGCTGCGGACTACCGCAACTGGCGTAATTGTGGCTATGAAAGAAATTCGTCCGATAAATTGGACGGGCAGTCGTTTGGAATTGTTGGACCAAACCCGGCTACCTCACGAACAGGTAACGGTCAACATTAGCGATTATCGCGTGGCGGCTGCTGCCATAACCGATATGCGCGTACGCGGCGCCCCGGCCATCGGCGTTGCCGCCGCCTATGCGATGGTACTGGCGGCGGCGGAGTTGCAGTCGCGAGAACGCGATCACTACATTGGTTCGCTGCGTCAGGCAGGGTCACAAATTTCTGCCGCGCGGCCAACAGCCGTCAATCTGGGCTGGGCGGTGCGACGCATGTTGCGCGTTGCTGAAGCCGAACCCGATCCGGGCAGCATTTTGCCTAAACTGGAAGCGGAGGCGCGGCGAATCCAGGCCGAAGATGAAGAAATCAATCGGCGTATCGGAGAGCATGGGCGTGTGCTGATGCCGCAAGATGGCGAGGGCGTGTTGACGCATTGCAACACTGGCGCGCTGGCGACCTCGGCTTTTGGCACTGCTTTGGGCGTGATTCGAGCCGGATGGGAAAATGGCGGCAGATTTCGGGTTTACAACACCGAGACGCGACCCTGGCTGCAGGGAGCGCGTCTCACATCATGGGAGTTTCAGCAGTTGGGTATTCCAGCGACGCTCATCGCTGATTCCGCTGCTGGGATGATGATGTTGAACGGTGATATAGCGTGCGTAATAACCGGCGCGGACCGGATTGCCGCCAACGGCGACACCGCAAATAAAATCGGCACCTATGCCCTGTCGGTTTTGGCTCATGAAAACGGCATCCCGTTTTATATTGCAGCGCCCACCAGCACTGTCGATCTGTCGGTTACAGACGGTTCCGGCATCAAGATCGAACAAAGGCCGCAGCATGAAGTTACGTCTTTTGCCGGCGTGCCAACTGCTCCCGAGGGGACTGCTGCCTACAACCCCGCTTTTGACGTAACCCCCAACCGCTACATCACCGCCATCATCACCGAGCAAGCCGTTTGCCGCCCACCCTACGACGCCTCACTCCGCCAAGCCGTGGACGCTGCCTGACCATTACCCCTCCCTTGATGGGAGAGGGCTAGAGCCTGCCCCGCACTTGATGCGGGGGTGAGGGTGAAAAACCGCTAAACACTATGACCAACCCATCTATCGAACCCCAGACCCGGCGGCGCAGCGCGCGCACCGGACTCACTGCCTACGATCCGGAGCGGGCCTGTCACGGCTACACGCTTTGTCAAACCAAACCGGCCTGCTGTCATTGCGAGGAGCGCAGCGACGTGGCAATCCCGTTGCCTGTGCCTACCGTCATTGCGCTACCTCATCGAGATTGCCACGCTGCGCTCGCAATGACAGATTAAAGTGGGTACGCGTGAGGCTGGACACATGGCGAACAGCGTATTTCGCGCTACACATTACTTACCCGAGGACATCCGCCAACTGAGCTGAACCACCACCTGGCAAGAACTCGCGTTCAGAAAACGCACCCGTAAGGAATCAACCCTCAATGCCCAATCACCCCCAGGCAGAAATAGCAATCATCGGCGGCAGCGGTCTCTATGAGATCCAGGGGTTTAATGAATCCGCCGTCGTTGACATCGACACGCCGTACGGTAAGCCCAGCGACTTCATAACCGTGGGTGAGTTGCTGGACGTGCCGGTAGCATTCCTGCCGCGCCACGGAAGAGGCCATCGAGTGAGTCCAACCGAGCTACCGTTCAGGGCCAATATCTATGCGTTGAAAATGCTGGGCGTAAAACAGATAGTGTCAGTGAGCGCGGTTGGCAGCCTCCAGGCGAGGTTTCAACCGCAACACCTGGTGGTGCCCGATCAACTCATCGATCGTACCCGTTTTCGCGACAGCACTTTTTTCGAGGGCGGCGTGGTGGCTCACATTACGTTTGCAGATCCTTTCTGTCCGGCCGTGAGCAACGCCATCGCGGTGGGTGGGGATGGGCAGGGCATTCCTACGCATCAGGGTGCGACGCTGGTGGTGATGGAAGGCCCGGCGTTTTCAACCAAGGCCGAATCCGAAATGTACCGGGCCTGGGGCGGCGACTTGATCGGAATGACCGCGTTACCAGAAGCCAAGCTGGCCCGCGAAGCAGAAATGTGCTACGGAACCATGGCCTGGGTAACCGACTATGACTGCTGGCATCCCGACCACGACGCGGTGACGGTGGACATGGTAGTGGAAAACCTGATTGCCAACATCGCCAACAGCCGGATTATTCTCCGCCACATCGTGCCGGCCCTGGCGCAACTCGGCCCGTGCGAGTGCCAAACTGCATTGGCCAACGCCATCATTACTGACAAAAACCATATCTCCGACGAGGCACGCCGGCGCCTGGAACCCATCGCCGGCAAGTATCTGAACCTGCGTTAACCACAACACATCGCAACTTGCGATCATCACTCGCGAATCACTAAGGAGGCAATCAACATGCCACGACAGATGCCCGGGGAACCCTACTCTCGGGTGGATTCCGTAGAGGCGCGCCAAATGGTTGAAACAAACCCCGAGGGCATAGTTGTCATAGACGTGCGGCGGGACGACGAGTGGGTTACGGGACACGCCACCGGCGCCGTCCACATCCCGGTGGACGATCTGCCCGGCAGGATGGACGAGGTTCCCGAAGACAAGGCCATTTTGTTCATCTGCGCGGCTGGGGTGCGCAGCGGCCTGGCCTGTGAACTGGCGGCCGCAATGGGCTACGACTCCGAAATGCTCTACAACATTGAAGATGGCACGCCATCGTGGATCGCAGCCGGCAATCCCACGTCGTACGGCAACGAACCCTAAACCCATTAATTCCACAACCCGATTGAAACTCGGTAGAACAGAAGAGGTACAGAAACTTGCTTGAACAGAAAACGAAAGGCGATGTAAAAGACTTATCGCTGGCTTCCGCTGGCGTTGACCGCATCAAATGGGCTGGCCGCGAGATGCCGGTTGTCAATCGAATCGCAGAACGATTCAGTCGGGAAAAACCCTTTGAGGGTATCCGCATGGCGGCCTGCCTGCACGTAACAACCGAGACCGCCAACCTGGCTATCGCTTTGAAAGAGGGCGGCGCCGACCTGGTGGTTTGTGCCAGCAACCCGTTGAGCACACAAGACGAAACCGCCGCCGCGCTGGTGCAGGAATATGGTATTCCTACCTACGCCATCAAAGGCGAAGACAACGACACTTACTATCGGCACATTAACGCCGCGTTAGATCATGCTCCAATGGTTACCATGGATGATGGAGCCGACCTGGTGGGTATTTTGCACCGGGAACGCAGCGACCTTCTGTCCAATGTGCTGGCGGGTACTGAAGAGACCACCACCGGAGTGGTGCGCCTCACCGCCATGGCTGCGGATGGGAAACTAAAGTATCCCATCATTGCGGTCAATGAGGCTGAGACGAAGCACTTTTTCGACAACCGCTATGGCACGGGCCAAAGCACGCTGGACGGCATTACTCGATCCACCAACATCTTGTGGGCGGGCCGTCGAGTGGTAGTCTGCGGGTACGGCTGGTGTGGCCGGGGCGTTGCATCGCGAGCCAGCGGGCTCGGCGCACAGGTAATCGTTACCGAAGTGAACCCGGTCCGGGCGCTGGAAGCAGTCATGGATGGATTCCAGGTAATGACCGGTTTGGAAGCGGCCCAACAAGGCGAGGTTTTCATCACGGTATCGGGTGGTTGGCACGTTATCGGCGCCGATCATTTTGCGGTAATGCGGGACGGGGCCATCGTCGCCAACAGCGGGCACTTCAACGTTGAAATCGACATCCCGGCGTTGGTGGACGCCTCGGTGAGCCGCCGGGAAGTTCGGCCATTCGTAGAGGAATTCGTTACTGCCGACGGCCGGCGAATCCACCTGTTGGGAGAAGGCCGGCTGATAAACCTCGCCGCCGCAGAGGGTCACCCCTCGGCGGTGATGGATATGAGCTTCGCCAATCAGGCGCTGAGCTGCGAATATCTGGTCAAAAACCATTCCAATCTCGCCTCGGGGGTTCATATCGTGCCCAGGGAGATTGACGCAGAGGTAGGCCGTCTCAAGCTGGAGACGATGGGGATTCGCATTGACACACTGAGTGCGGAACAAACCGCCTACAACGAGAGCTGGGAAGAAGGCACGTAGCCGCCGCACATATCTCAGTTGACCAAAGATTGGATCAGGGAGGAAATGACCTATGCCAATACAGTTTATGACTTCGCCCAAATACCTGCTCACCTCTGAGTCGGTAACTGAAGGGCACCCGGATAAGCTCTGCGACCAGATTTCGGACGCTGTACTGGACGCTGCCCTTGCTGGCGACGCGGGAAGCCGGGTTGCCTGCGAAACGGTTGCCACCAAGAACCTGGTGATGGTTACCGGTGAAATTACCACCGCGTCAGATCTGGACTTCAATGCTATTGCCCGCCGGGTGATGTTGGAAATCGGGTATACCGACGTTAAATACGGGATAGACGGTAATTCTTGTGGCGTAGTGGCCCACGTGAGTCAGCAATCTCCAGACATCAGTAGCGGAGTAACCACTTCGCTGGAGCACCGGGGAGACGGCGCTGCCGATGCTCGTCGGGCCACCGGCGCTGGCGACCAGGGCATGATGGTAGGATTCGCCTGCAACGAGACTGACGGCCTGATGCCTTTGACGGTTGACCTATCCCATCGCCTGGTGGAACGGCTGGCGGCGGTCCGCAAGAACGGCACGCTCCCTTACCTGGGCCCGGACGGAAAATCGCAGGTAACGGTGGAATATCGTTTCGGTAAGCCTCACCGGGTGGATGCTGTTGTGATCAGCACACACCACGAAGACCAGCCGGACCGAGCGGCCTTTCAGGAAAAGATTCGCCGTGACATTATCGAGAACGTAATCATACCCGTGGTGCCGGCTCATCTGCTGGACGACGAGACCAAGTATTACGTCAACCCCAGTGGATGGTTCGTCGTCGGTGGTCCGCAGGGAGACACCGGCCTGACCGGACGCAAGATTCTGGTGGATACTTACGGCGGAATCGCGCGCCACGGTGGTGGTGCGTTTTCGGGTAAGGACCCCACCAAAGTCGACCGTTCGGGCGCCTACGCGGCTCGATACGTAGCCAAGAATCTGGTTGCCGCCGGTCTCGCCGACCGGGTGGAAGTTATCGTGTCCTACGCCATCGGCGTGGCCGAGCCGATTTCCGTGTCGGTGGAAACGTTTGATACTAACCACCTGCCCAACGAGCGCATCGAGCAACTGGTAACGGAACATTTCGACCTGCGTCCCGGCGCCATTATCGAAGACCTGAACCTGCGCCGCCCCATGTATCGCCAGACTGCTGCCTACGGACACTTTGGTCGCAGCGACCTGGACTTGCCCTGGGAACAGATCGACAAAGCCGAGGCCCTCAAACAGGCTGCCGGAGCATTCGCCGCCATCACAGGCGATTAGCGCGCCCAGGAGCGCGAATCCGCGGCAATCTCTCAATCCCTCTCCAACAGGAGGGGGATTTTCTTTGGGTTGAGAAAACTGAAAAACTTGTCATTGCGAGCGGAGCGCGGCAATCTCGTCGCTGAAACCGTCGCCGTTGCTGCAACGGGATTGCCACGTCGCTACGCTCCTCGCAATGACAGAAGGCAGGGACTGGAGTTTCGGGATTTTCTTTGGGTCGCCAACCTGCGGTGATAGAATTAGCCCATGGCTGATAGCATTAAGTTTGGGACTGACGGTTGGCGGGGAATCATTGCCGACGATTTTACCTTCGCCAATGTCGCCCGATGCGCTCAGGGTCTTACCGATTACCTGCGGATTCAGAACACGGCGGGCGCCGGGTTGGTTATCGGATACGATACACGATTCGCGTCCCGGGAGTTCGCTGAGACTGTTGCATCGGTGATGGCCGGAAACGGCATATCCGTCTATTTGTGCCAGAACCCGGTGCCGACTCCGGTAGTTAGCCACCAGGTGGTTTACCGGCAAGCCGCCGGCGGCGTGGTGATCACGGCCAGCCACAATCCGGGAAACTGGAACGGTTTCAAGTTCAAGTCCGAGCAGGGGGGCAGCGCCAGCCAGGAAGTTACCGACATCCTGGAACTGTGCATCGACTCGGCGGGTTCGCCGAAAGCGCTTACCATGTCTCAGGCACGGGCAGGTGGTCTGGTGGTTGACGTGGACCCGACGCCGGCGTACCGGGACTCGGTCGCCGGATTGATCAACCTGGAGGCCATTCGGTCCGCCGGCCTGCACATCATGGCAGATTCCATGCACGGAGCCGGAGCGGGTTACTTTGCAAGTCTGTTGCAGGGGGGGGCCAGCCGCGTCACCGAATTGAGGCCCGAGCGGAACCCGGCGTTTCCAGGCATGGCGCAACCTGAACCGATTGGTCACAACCTGATTGATCTGTGCAGCCGGGTGCCTGCCGAGGGTGCGTCGGTGGGTTTGGCGCTGGACGGGGATGCCGACCGGATTGGTTTGGTGGATGAACACGGGCGGTTTGTCAGTACGCTGGAGGTGTTTTCGCTGCTGGCGTTGTACTTGCTGGAACGCGGAGAGCGGGGCGGGTTGATAAAAGGGGTAACCGCGTCCGTGATGTTGAACAAGCTTGCCGACAACTACTGCGTCCCGATAGTTGAGCTACCGGTGGGTTTCAAAAACATCGGGCCACGGTTCCTCGCCGACAACGCTTTGCTGGGTGGCGAGGAAAGTGGCGGCTACGCATTCAGAGGCCATATTCCGGAGCGAGACGGTATCCTCAGCGGCTTATTCTTGTTGGAATACATGGCCACCGCCGGGCTTTCGGCGTCGGGGATGGTGGAGCGATTGTTCGACTTGGTCGGCGAACACCACTATTTCAGGCGAGATATTGGCTTCGACGCTGCACAACGAGGGGATATCGCTGAGCGGCTGAGCGATGCGACATTGACTCAGTTGGCGGGGATGCCCATCCGTGAAGTTGACGACATTGACGGCCGGCGGTGGATGCTTGACGTGGGATGGGTGGCGGCCCGTTTTTCGGGCACCGAACCCCTACTGCGGATTTATTGCGAGGCAACTACACCTGATAACGTTAAGCGATTGCTGGACGCTATGCAGGCTCACCTCGGCGTTTAGGAGGGCAGGACGATGGAATCAGCGACGCCGCTACGGCGGTTGATGGCGTATTTACTCGATGCGGCGCTGTTCTTTCTAACTCTAATCGTTGGTTATATCATCTGGTGGCTGATTGTTCTGAGGCGGGGCCAAACGCCCGGTAAGCAGCTGCTGGGGATCCGCGCGATGCATCGAACCGGCGAACCGGCTGGCTGGTTGATAACATTTGCGAGAGAAGTCGTGAAGAGCGTGGCCCACGCATTCGGCCCAATCGGGTTTTTAGCCGATGCAATACTCCTTGTGATAGATGCGGCGGAGCACCGGTCGTTAGCGGACAGAGTGGCCGATACGGTGGTAGTGCGTAATTGATACTCCAAAATCCGGGCAATGCAATCCATCACGTAACGACGGGCGTAAGATAGTTTGCCCAGGCAAGTGTTGATGCCGAATTCGTGGACAGGATACTCGGGAGCAATAGAGGCCGCCTATGACAACGCCCGCAAATATCCCCAGCTCTGAAGCCCCTCACGCGGGGTTTTGGGAGCGCATACCGATTAACCGCAGCGTGATGATCGCGATCGGCGTTGCCGTCATCGCTTACGCGATTGCCATAGTCGGAGCGTTGGTGTTGCGCAACGCATCCGGTATTGATGGCGTCAACCGCTTCGTTGAATCTTTATCGGGATCCGCTGGCACCGGCATCCGTGGTTTGGGCCTTAAGTTGGGATTTGCCTACGCTGCGGGAGCGGTATCCGCCGTGAACCCCTGTGGTTTCGCCATGTTGCCCGCCTATCTGGGTCTGTACGTCAGCGGACGGGACCAGGAACACAACCGCCGCTTCCAATTCTCCACGGTGGCCGGATCGGTCAAGGCCGGTTTACTGGTAACCCAGTCCGTGTCGTTTTCGTTGCTGATAGCGCGGGCGATCATGATTGGCCTGTCGGTATCGGTGGGTTTCGTACTGCTCTTTGGAGTGGCCGGTATCATCTTGGGATTTGGTTCCAAGGCGATCGTAATATCGGCATTGCCATACGTTGGCCTGGCGGTTGGTGTGCTGCTGGTGGGTGCCGGAGCATTCATGGCGGCCGGTGGCAAAATCTATACGAGCCTGGCACAGCGCGCGGCCTCCCGGGTTGGCAATCCGAGCCAATTGAATGTGGGCGGATACGTGCTGTTTGGGGTGAGCTACGGATTAGCCTCGCTGAGTTGTACCCTGCCGGTATTCCTGGCCGTGTTGGGAGTCGGAGCGGGATTATCATCGGGTTGGGTGGATACTATCAGCCAATTTGTACTCTACGCAGTGGGAATGGGCAGCGTGATCCTGGCGCTGACCCTGGGAATGGCGGTGGCCCGCACGGTGCTGGTGCGTTGGCTGCGAAAGGTGTTGCCCTACGTGGGAATCGTGGGAGCCTGGCTGATGGTGGTTGCCGGCACTTACATCGTGTTCTACTGGCTGACCTTGGGCGACCTGTTGTGAAGCAACAGCAAACCCCTCGCTGAAAAGCGAGGGGTTTGCATCACGAGTCTTGCGCCGGAATGGTGTTAGCGCTTGGTGTATTGTGGTGCGCGTCGGGCGCGTTTCAGACCGTACTTTTTGCTTTCCTTGACCCGGGAATCGCGGGTGATGAACCCGGCTCTGCGAAGGTTCCCCTTGAGTTCGGAGTCGAAGATGACCAGGGCACGGGTGATGCCATGGCGGATAGCCTCGGCCTGAGCGTTTACGCCGCCGCCGGAGACCTGGGCCATGACGCGGAAGCGGCCTACCGTTTCGGAGACTACGAATGGCTCCTTCACCTTGGACTGCCAGGGGAGCCAGTTGAAATATTCTTCCATGGGTTTGCCGTTAACGATGATAGCCGTACCGTCATCGGGATAGAGACGCACCTTGGCGATGGCCGATTTACGCTTGCCAGTCCCGTAGAAGTATTGCTGTTGGGGTTCTGCTGATACCACCATTTATTACCTGCCTGGGTTATTACTTGCCTGGGGTTCAAGTGTGGTTGATCGATGTAAAGATTAGGTTTTTGTGCCTACCTGGGCTTCGTGGGGATGCTGATCTCCGGCGTACACGCGCAACCGGCGAAGCAGATGGCGCCCTTGTTTAGTGGAAGGAAGCATGCCTTTTACGGCGAGGCGAACGACGCGATCCGGGTGCTCTTCCATCATGTCGCGCAACATGAATGTCTTAAGATTGCCCACGTAACCACTGTGCCGGTAGTACATCTTCTGCGTGAGTTTACGTCCGGTGACCCGCAGCTTATCGGCGTTGATGACAACCACATGGTCGCCGCTGATGACATGGGGAGTGTACGTTGGCCGGTCCTTGCCCAACAGTGCGATGGCAACCTGTCGAGCGAGCCGACCCAGGCTGATCCCGGTAGCGTCGATGACGCGCCAGTTGTCGGGCAGCTCACCGGTCTTGGCGAAATATGTGCTAGTGCGTTTCATGGTGGCTAGTTACCTTCAACATATGATCGTATTCGGGGTAGTGAACGGACATGAGACAAAGTCCGTGAGCGGGAAGGGTGGGAATTTGTCGGTTGGAACTGAAACGTCCGGCCAGTGCGTCGGCCATGGCATGAATCGGCTGGCGTCCCTTGCCAATCTCTACCAGCACCGCATTGATTCTTCTGATTTGGTGCCTCAAGAATCCGTTAGCTTCGCAATCGATATAGACTCCGTCCGGATCGGCTGTATCGGCGTTCAACTCCCACTTGTAAACCCATCGCACTGCGCTCCGGTCTTTCGGATGTCCGGTGGCAATCCGGCGAAAGTCGCGTATGCCGAGGAGGCTCGCGCAAGCCAGCCTGATCGCCCGTGTGTCTAATGGTTCGCGTACCCAATGGTGCGTTCGTCGCAGTAATGGTGATTTCGTTGGCCGGTTGGAGATACTGTAGCGATACCGGCGGCGAGCGGCGCTTCGGCGGGCGTTGAACTCGTTGGGGACGTGGGCGACTTTTTGGATTCTGACAGCAGACGGCAAGTAGTGGTTCAAAGCCGATTGGAATACCGGGGGATCATAATTGCTTGCGGTATCGAAGTGTACTACCTGCCCCCGAGAATGGGCTCCTGCGTCGGTGCGGCTGGCGCCTCCAACGCGTACGGCTTCTCCAGTCAGCTTTCCGATGGCCTTTTCCAACTCGCTCTGGATAGTGGGCGCACCGGATTGCCACTGAAAGCCGGCATAATCGGTACCGTCGTACTCCACCACCAAAGCGATCCGGCGGCGATTGCCATTTTGGGCGCTAGCGGATGTCAAGGCGTTAATCTGGTTATGGCAATTCCTCACAAATGCTGAGCCGGTTTTACACCAACTCGATCACGGCCATCGAGGCGCCGTCGCCCTGGCGGGGACCAAGTTTGATGATGCGTGTATAACCGCCCGGCCGCTCCGCGTACCTGGGGCCCAAATCGTCGAATACCTTCGCAACCGCGTCCTTGTTGGGGACTTGGCTGAGGGCGATGCGGCGGTTGTGTAGCGTACCCTTCTTTCCGTGCGTAATGAGCTTTTCAGCCATTACGCGGGTTTCCTTGGCCTTTGCCAGGGTGGTGGTAATACGCTCATGCCTGACAAGGTCGACGGTCAAACCCCTGAGGAGGGCTTTGCGTTGGTCTTTGTACCGGCTCAGCTTTCTGCCGGTTACTCTGTGTGATGGCATTTTTAGGCTCCGTCGTCCTCAAAATCATAGTCGGGGTCATCGTCGCCGTCACCGGGATCGAAAACCAATGAGCCGTCAATGGGGATATCTATGGCCCCTTCGTAATCCAGTTCGGCAGCCAGGCCGGCTACCCTGGGTGCGGCGACTCCGAGTTCGTTCAATTTACCCTGGAGTTCTTCCAGTGATTTTTGACCGAAATTACGGATTCCCAGCAGGTCGTCTTCGCTTAAGTCCAGCACCTGGCCGACGCGGTGGAGTTTGGCGCGCTTGAGACAGTTGAGGGTGCGTGAGGAAAGGTCCAGTCGTTCGATGGGCATGAGGTAGACTTCGGATGCCACCGGAAGATTGGAAGTATCCAGCGGAGAATCGGGCGGCCGGCTGAGCTGGTTGAACATAAAAAAGTGGTGAACCAGATTTTCGGACGCTTCCTGGATGGCGGCCAGCGGCGTCACGGCGCCGTCAGTCCACACCTGCAGGATTAGCCGCTCCCAGTCGGTTTGCTGACCGACCATCATCCGCTCCACGGAGTATTCGACCTTGCGGACGGGGTTGTAGATGGCGTCAACGGGCAGTACGCCCACCGGCAATCCCATCATGTTATCGGCTTGGGATACCTGTTGATAACCTTTGCCGGATTCGACGTTGAATTCGACGGACAGGGAAACGTCGGGATTGTCCAGCGTGGCCAAATGCAGTTCGGGATTGACTATCTGGTAATCGCTGGCGGTGGCGATGTCGCCGGCACAGACACGGCCTTCGCCGTTGATGTCCAGGCGCATTTTGCCGGTCCGCTTCGTAATGGCATGAATCCGGATCCGCTTGACGCTGAGCAGGAGGTCCATAACCTCTTCTTTGACGCCCGGAATTACGGAGTATTCGTGGGCGACCCCGTCAATTTTTACCCACGTGATCGCAGTGCCCTGTATGGAGCTGAGCAACAGACGACGCAGAGGGTTGCCCACAGTGATGGCAAATCCGCGCTCCAGGGGTTCCAGGGCGACGGAAGCGTAGGTGTCGGTGCTTTCCATCACCCGTATTGCCGGGGAAGGCGTTTCGGGTTCAGGTTCCCGCATTGGGGGGAATTGGGTATTTAGCATTCAGGTGCTTACCTCGAGTAGTACTCGACGATGAGGCGAGAGTTAATGGTATCGGGCAGCTCGTTATCGGCAGGCAACGAGGTGATCTGGCCGACCATGTCCGTCAGGTCCAGCGTGAGCCAGGAAGGGAGGGTCCGTTTTGGCAAACCTACAGTACGGTCGGCGAAGAATTCGCGACTCTTGGACGATTGGGTCCAGGCGATGGTTTGTCCGGGCGTAACCAGGAAAGAAGGTATGTCGGTTTTGCGCCCATTGACGGTGAAGTGTCCGTGCTGAACCATCTGGCGGGCTTGTTTGCGCGAATCGGCAAACCCCAGGAGGAAGATGATGTTGTCAAGGCGGCGCTCCAAAGTTCTAAGCAGGTTGTTGCCTGAAATTCCCGGAGCGTCGAAAGCATCTGACATGTACTTGCGGAATTGTCCTTCCATCACGCCGTACATTTGTCGGGCCTTCTGTTTTTCACGCAGATGGACGCCGTAATCAGAGACACGGCGGCGGCGAGTGCCGGCCCCTCCGGGCGGCACATGACGGCGTTCTATCGCACACCGTGGAGAAAAGCACCGGTCGCCTTTGAGGAATAGCTTTTCCCCGGCGCGGCGGCACAGGCGGCAGGATGGTCCAGTATATCTTCCCATTGTCAGTCAATCCGTTGGTTGTGTACAGGCAGGATGGTGCGGTTATACGCGCCGGCGCTTGGGGGGCCGCACGCCGTTATGAGGGATCGGTGTTACGTCGCGGATGCTGGTTACGTTCAAACCGGCGCCTTGCAACGCGCGGATAGCGGGCTCACGGCCGGCGCCCGGGCCTTTGATGTATACGTGGATATTCCGCATCCCCATGTCTACGCCGCGCCGCGCCGCCTGCTCTGCTGCTCTTTGAGCGGCGAAGGCGGTTCCCTTCCGAGAACCTCTGAAGCCCGCGGTTCCAGAGCTGGTAGAAGCGACCACGTTACCGTCCGGGTCGGTCAAACTGACCAGGGTGTTGTTGAACGTGGAATAGATATAGGCTCGTCCCTGAGGGATGGATCTGCGTTCGCGGCGGCGGGTTCGTGGTCTGGGCATTAAGTGTTACCTCTTTGGATGATTTCGATGGCACGAATCGTACGGACCGGCCCGGTCGTTAAGGCGGCGAAGCCGGGATGATTACTTCTTGCCACCGGTGCGGCGACCGCGGCCAGCGACGGTGCGACGGGCGCCCTTGCGTGAGCGGGCATTGGTGCGAGTCCGTTGACCGTGCACGGGTAGATTCCTGCGATGGCGCAAGCCGCGATAGCTGCCGATGTCGATCAGACGGCGGATGTTCTCGTTGTGCTCCCGGCGCAGGTCTCCCTCGGTGATGTAATCCTGGTCGACGATTACCCGGAGGCGGTCAAGCTGATCTTCGGAAAGCTCGTTCATGCGCGGCGGCATGTCGATGTCGAGGTTGGCCTTGCCAACGATTTCGATTGCTTTGGTAGGACCGATACCGTAGATGCTCCGCAATGCGATATGCGCCCGCTTGCGGTCGGGTACGTCCACTCCGGCGATACGAACCATGGGTTTGCTCCTGATAGTGTAGATCCGAAGATCGGGTTGCCCGGGCGTTTTAGCCCTGGCGCTGAACGTGTTTGCTGTTGACGCAGATGATGCGCACTACGCGTTTACGCTTGATTACCCGACAACGGTCGCAGCGTGGTTTTACAGATGCCGAAACTTTCATGGTATTTCACTGCAAGGATCGCTACTTAAAGCGATAGGTGATGCGGCCTCGTGTCAGGTCGTAAGGTGACAGTTCTACCAGGACCCGGTCGCCGGGCAGCACACGGATGAAATGCATCCGGATTTTACCGGACACGTGAGCCAATACCTGGTGGTCGTTGGGCAATTCAACCCGGAACATCCCGTTGGGGAGGGCTTCGGTGACCTGCGCTTCGACTTCGATTGCTTCTTTCTTAGCCATAAAAAGCCTGCTTTATTTCGCCGCAGCATCTGGACTAGCCAGCGCCATCGGCCGTGTCGGTTAGTCGTGAACGGTTAAGATTTTGGGCCCGTTTTCGGTTATTGCCAATGTATGTTCAAAGTGGGCAGACAGTTCGCCGTCTGCCGTTACAACTGTCCAGTCGTCTTCCAGAATGATGGCTTCGGGCGTGCCTAGGTTGAGCATGGGTTCGATGCAGATGCACATACCGGGCCGGAGCAACTGGCCTTTGCCAGCCTCGCCATAGTTGGGAACCTGGGGGTCCTCGTGCAAAAATCGACCGACACCGTGGCCGACAAACCGGCGAACTACGCCGTATCCCCTGGGCTCTGCGAATCCCTGCACGGCGGCGCCGATGTCTCCTATCCTGTTTCCAGGCTGAGCCGCTGCTATCCCGGCATAGAGGCTGGCTTCAGTTGCTGCCATCAGCTGTTGGGCGGCGATGCTGGTTTCACCCACCGCAACGGATATCGCAGCGTCTCCGATGAAACCGTCGATGGTGGCGCCAACGTCCATTTTAATGATGTCGCCTTCCTTCAGCACGCGTTTGCCAGGGATTCCATGAACGATCTCTTCATTCACCGAGGCGCAGATAGCGGCGGGAAATCCCTGGTACCCGATGAAAGTAGGAACCGCCCCGTGTCGTCGAATGTTTTTGTCAGCGATACGGTTCAGGTCCCCCGTTGTCATGCCGGGTTCCACCGATTGCTTGAGCAAAAACAACGTGTCGCCGACGATAGCGCCGGCTTTTTCCATCGCCTCCATCTCTCGCCGTGACTTGATGGTCACGCCTCCCGTATAGGTAGATGGCGAGTTAGAGGCCGTTTTACGTTTAGGTGTACGTCCCACCATTATAATTATACCGCAAACGATGCTTTAACGAAACACATCATGAAGCAAGGACATCCAGGGCATCGAGGACCAACCGGTTGACGGTGTCGATGGATCCTTCGCCGGGGATATTGGAAAGCAACCCGCGCTCCCGGTAGAAATCAAGCACCGGGGTGGTTTCCCGGTGATATACCGCGATCCGATTCGCTACCGCTTCAGGAGTATCGTCGTCCCGCTGGTATATGTCTCCGCCATCCGGGCAATCGGCGCAATTGGGGGGGGCTGCGCCGTTTGCGTCGTCCCGGGAGTAAGGCCGCTGGCACACTCGGCAGATATAGCGGTTGCTGAGCCGGCGAATCAACTCGGCATCGTTTACCTGGATGTGAATCACACGATGGATATTGTGGCCATTGGCGCTCAAAGCAACTTCCAGGGCGTGGGCCTGGTTTGCGTTACGGGGGAAACCGTCGAGCAGGAATCCATCGGATTCGCTCAGTTGGCCGATCCGGTCCAACACCATGTCGATGGTCACATTATCCGGAACCAGGGCTCCCTGGTTCATGTAACTACGGGCCAACTGCCCCAACTCAGTGCCGTTGGAGAGATGATGGCGGAAAAGATCGCCGGAACTGATGTGATCGACATGCAACTGTTCTTTGAGCAGCTGCGCCTGCGTACCCTTGCCGGCGCCCGGCGGTCCGAACAGAACGAGTTTGGGGTTACGGGCTGTCATCTCAGGAATCCCTCGTAGTTACGCATCATCAATTGCGCTTCCAGTTGCCGCAGAGTGTCCAGACCCACGCCGACCATGATCAGCAGGCTGGTGCTGCTGAGTGCAATAGCTTCTACGTTGGTTACCAGCGACGCGAGGTAGGGCACAATCGCGATGAATCCCAGGAACAGCGCGCCGCCCATGGTAAGGCGGATTATCACCCGATTCAGATAATCCTGAGTGGGGCGCCCCGGTCTGATGCCCAGCACGAAACCACCGTTACGTTGCAAATTTTCCGCGATGTTTTGCTGCTGGAAAACCACCAGAGTGTAAAAGAAGGTGAAACCCACCACGAGGACAAAGGCCAGAATCCAGTAAATCGGGCCACCGGGGCTCAGGGCCACGTTGAGGTTGTCGGCGATATTGCCGAGGAGCCCGCCGGCCGAGCTCAGGTATTGGGCGACCGTACCGGGCAGAATTACGATGGAAAAAGCAAATATGAGAGGGATCATACCGGCTGAGTTGATACGCAGCGGTATGTACGATGACCCGGATTGGCGGTACATCTGCCCGCCCCTGAAGATGCTGCGACCATACTGAACGGGAATGCGGCGGTGCGCTTCATTGAAAACCACGATCATGGCTATGATCAGCAACCCGATGAGGGCGAAAAAGAACACACCGATGATGTTGTCGCGATCCAGGAACCCCCGGGCGAGCAGACCCGGGAAACCGACCACGATGCCGGCGAAGATAATGAGCGATATACCGTTTCCGATACCGCGCTCGGTGATAAGTTCCCCGAGCCAGACCAGGAACATTGTACCGGCGGTCATCGACAGGATGGCCGCAATAGTCGGCATGAGGGCATCGCCAGCAAATCCCACGTTGGTGAGCACGTTGGCCTGTTGCAACAGCACCAATTGTGCGAATGCCTGCGCGATGGCAATGGGAACCGTACTCCAATGGGTGATGCGGTTCATCTTGATTCGACCGGCTTCACCTTCTCGAGACAGGTTCTGCAACGTTGGTATGACCGGCGTGAGCAACTGCATAATGATGGAGGCGGTGATGTAGGGGAAAACACCCAGCGCCACTATGCTCATTCGACGCAGAGCGCCCCCGGAGAACAAATCCAGGAATCCCAACAACTGGTTGTTGTTAAACAGGTTTTCGAGGGCGATGGAATCCAAACCTGGTATGGGAATGTGGGCTACCAGCCGGTACAGAGCCAACATTCCCAGGGTGAACAGGATTTTCGTGCGTAGGTCGGGCAGGCTAAAGGCATCGATTGCCGCCTGCATCAACCGGGGCCATCGGCCACCGCCCTGCACCTCCGATTGAATCATCGCCTACCGCACCTTACCCACAGAGATCAATTACGGGGTTAAAGCTCTACCGCAGTGCCGCCGGCGGCTTCGATTTTCGCTCGCGCCGAAGCGGTGAACTTGTGGGCCGAAATGTTAAGGCCGTGCTGCAACTCGCCGTCTCCAAGCACCTTGACGGGGCGACGCGTTCTCCTGATGATACCCAGGGTATGCAACTTTTCCGGCGTTATTTCGTCGCCGGGGTCAAACCGCTCCTGTAAGGTTTCGAGGCTGACCAATGCATAGTGGGTCTTGTAGCGGTTGTTGAAACCGCGTTTCATGGGGAGACCCTTGATGAGCGGGAGTTGTCCGCCTTCAAAACCGGGACGCAGCCCTCGTCCGGATCGAGATTTCTGCCCTTTCATACCCCGCCCGGCGTAGCTACCTCCACCGGCGGCATCTCCCCTGCCGATGCGTTTTCGCCCGCGGCGGGCGCCTTTGGGCGAGGCAATTTCGTGTTCCATCATGATTGAAAGTAACTCCACGTGCGGATCTGGACGGCTATTATCCCTCAGCGGGCTCGACCGTAACGAGATGCTGCACTTTGTTAATCATTCCGAGTATGGTGGGGCTGTCTTCGTGGATGACCGAGTGGTGCAGCCGTTTGAGCCCCAACGATTGCACGATGCGCCGTTGGTAGGACGGGCGACCGATGCAACTCTTTTTCCAGGTAATTTTTATTTGTGCCATTTGAATTCAGCCCTAAAGTAGATTCAGACCGGATTTTGATTAACTAGCCGGCCGGTTCACCGGCATCGTTAGAATCCGATGCAACGTTCTCGGTCGTCACGGCGTCCGGAGGGGGTGGCTCCGGGGCGGCGTCGCCAACCGGGGCAGTGGGTTCGGTAGCCTCCGCCGGCGTCGGAATCGGTGGCGGAGTCGGCGTTGCAACCGGACCCGGGGCATCGGACAACCCTGGAGTTGCTTCTACTGCTACGGATTCGACTGAACCGTTGGTAGTCGGAGCAACCAGACTCAGGCGGGCTGTCCGCGTCGTTACCGGATCACGCAGGAGGCTCAGGGCTTCCATCGTAGCGTGGACGATGTTGATGGGATTGCGTGAACCCAGAGACTTGCCAACAACATCCTGCACGCCGCCCAACTCGAGCATGGCCCGCATTGCACCGGCGGCAATCACACCGGTTCCCAAGGGAGCGGGCTTGATGATGACGATCGATGCCCCTTTGCGAACTGAAATTTCGTGGGGAATCGTGCTTCCCTTGATAGGGATGGTGATGGTGCTGCGGCGGGCCACGGCGGTTCCTTTACGCACTGCGTCAGGAATTGCCAGGGCTTTGCCCATGCCGACGCCGACGCGTCCCTGTCCGTCGCCGATCACTACGAGGGCGTTGAAACGGAGACGGCGTCCGCCTTTGACTACTTTAGAGATTCGGCGGGTGTGGACTACCCGTTCACTAAAACCGCCGCTGTCATCTTCTCGCGGACGTTGCTCACGGTCGCGACCGCGGCCTCCGCGTCCACCGCCACGGCGATCTCCGCCGCCGCCAGTGCGGTCATTCCTATCTCCCCTGCGGGGTGGTGCAGCAGAAACCATCAGAACTCAAGCCCTCCTTCCCGGGCTGCATCAGCCAACGCCTTGACGCGACCGTGATAACGGTAGCCTCCCCGGTCGAACACGACCGATGTGACGCCGACTGCAACTGCGCGTTCTGCCACCAGTTTACCCACGGCCACGGAAGCGGCGGTTTTGGGTGTGGCGTCATCAGACGCCAACTCCTGGCTTGACGCGTAGGCCAATGTGTGTCCACGGGCGTCATCAATGACCTGGGCATAGATGCTTCTGGAACTGCGAAAAACGCAAAGCCTGGGTCGTATGGACGTGCCGTTGACTTTGTTGCGGACTCTGCGATGTCGGACAACGCGGAGTTTTCTTGAATCTTTATCGCGTGGCATTTTGTTGTCAGCTCTTTATGAGTGAGGGTTTGGAACGTGGGTAGTATGAGAACGGGGTTGATGGATGATCAGACGGCGCGCCTGGCGGCGGCCTTTCCGGGCTTGAGCCGCAAAACCTCGCCCTGGTACCGGATGCCCTTCTCTTTGTAGCGGTTGGGTGGACGCACGCGGCGCACTTTCGCGGCCAGTTGGCCGACCTTCTGCTTGTCGACGCCGCTGACGTGAACTCGGTTGTTGCCTTCCACCTGCATGGTCAATCCTTCATCGGGGAAGACACTAACAGTGTGGCTGTAACCTACGCTGAGCGTAATCCCATCCCCATTTTGCTGCACACGGTATCCGACGCCCATCAATTCCAGGGTGCGTGAATACCCGTCGGTTACACCGAGGATGGCATTTGCAATCAGCGTGCGTGTGAGGCCATGAAGGGAATGGTGAAATTTGCGCGCGGTGAAGCGTTCGACGATGACGTTGCCATCCTCTACCTTCACGGTTACTTCCGGGTGGTATTTTTGGGTAACGCTACCGCGAGGGCCTTTGACGACCACTCCGCTGTAGATAACCTCAACTTCAACACCCGATGGGATTGGTATGGGTTGCCGCCCGATGCGGGACAAGGGACGTTCGGTGGGCGGGACCCGTTGGGCCACGCCGACACTGGTTATTTCCTGATTACCAGACATAGCAAACCAACTCTCCTCCGATGCCCTTCCGCCACGCCTGATACCCGGTCATCATCCCCTGAGAAGTGGACACGATGGCGATGCCCAAGCCGCCATAGACACGAGGTATTTCCCCATGGCCGACGTGTACCCTGAGACCGGGTTTGCTTACCCGCTTCAATCCGCGGATAGCGCTCAGTTCGTCGTCGCTGTATCTCAATTGGATACGCATGGTCGGAAAGCGTGGTCCACGGGCCGGTTCCCAGTCCCTGATGTAACCCTGAGATTTCAGGATATCGGCAATTGCGGTTTTGATTTTGGATTGCGGCACCATAACTG
Source organism: Dehalococcoidia bacterium (assembly GCA_965262485.1). Classification (GTDB taxonomy): domain Bacteria; phylum Chloroflexota; class Dehalococcoidia; order Lucifugimonadales; family UBA3495; genus Bin87. The sequence continues at coordinate 585,369 of OZ253540.1, forward strand.
TCTGGTGCCGCGCCTGAATGGCATTTCGAATGCGTGTCAGCATATCTGCCACCGGGTCGTTAATTGGCATTACGGGATAGCTCCTTGTTACGTATCCACGTTTGGGAACGCGGGCGGGCCTACAGACTTGCCTTCCGGACGCCCGGCAGCAGGCCATCGAGGGCCATTTCGCGGAACGAAATGCGGGAAAGACCAAAGTGGCGAATATAACCCCGGGGCCGACCCGTGGCGCCGTCGCGGTTCCTGATGCGATTGGGGTTGGCGTCGTGTGGCAGCAAAGCCAACTTCTGCCGGGCCTCGAACCGATCGCGCATGGGGAGGCTGAGGTCCCTGGCTTGTGCCAGCAGCGCTGCCCTTCTTTCGGCATACCGGGCGGCGGTTTGTTTCCGCCGATCGTTTTTTACAATAGAGGATTTCTTGGCCAAGGTGGGTATCTCCTGAAATGAGGTTATTCGCGTATGAACGGCATGCCGAAATGTTCCAGCAAACGGCTGGCTTCGGCGTCGTCAGGGGCATTGGTGGTGATGGTAACCTGCAACCCCCGCAACCGGTCGATACTGTTGTAATCGATTTCCGGGAACACAATCTGTTCGCGCAGGCCCAGGGAGAAATTGCCACGCCCGTCGAATCCGTTGCGAGAGATGCCGCGGAAGTCCCGGATGCGAGGCAGGGCTGTGATGATCAACCGTTCCAAAAAGTAAAACATGCGGTCGCCACGCAGGGTAACGGTAGTGCCTACCGGGTTCCCTTCCCTCACCTTGAATCCGGCGATGGAACGCTTGGCGCGGGTGATGATTGGTTTTTGGCCGGAGATGGTGGTCAAATCCCGTACTGCGCTCTCCATGGCCCGCCCGTTGGTTAGGGCCTCTCCAAGACCTATGTTCAAGTTGATCTTGGTGATACGGGGCACACGCATGGGGCTGGGGTACCCGAATTCGGACATCATTGAGGGAACGATCTCCTCGCGATACCGAATTTTCAGGTGTGGTACAGGCAGAGGCGCGGGTTCGGAGCCGTTGGTTTCGGCGCTGTCATCCCGGCGTCGCTGCCGCCGTCCACGGGTTTGGCTTTCGCCGGCGCCCGGTTCTATTTCTGTTTCTGTAGACTGATTGGTTGCCATGATTTAACCGTCTCGATTTCGGAACTGAGTGCTGGGTTCAGTGTAGTTGCTGGTTACGAGCTTGACATTCGAAATGTGAATTGATGCTTCCTGTTGAATACGGCCGCCCTGGCGAATGCCTGGCCGGGGCTTGATATGGCGCGTTACGATATTGACGCCTTCAATGATGATACGGTCTTTTTCGGATACCATCTGAAGCACCCGACCGGATTTGCCTTTGTCTTTGCCGGCGATAACCAGCACATCATCGCCGCGCCGTATCTTGGTTTTCGCCATCACACCACCTCAGGAGCCAGGGACACGATGCGCATGAAGCCACGGTCGCGAAGTTCGCGAGCCACTGGACCAAAGATGCGCGTGCCCCGGGGCAACTGGTTGTCGTTGATGAGTACGGCGGCGTTGTCGTCGAATTTTATGTAGGTGCCGTCGGGCCTCAGCAGCGGAGCGGCCTGGCGCACTATCACGGCCTTGACCACCGAACCCTTCCGAACCGGTGAGTTGGGGACTGCCTCGCGGACGGTGCAGACGATGATGTCGCCCACGGACGCATATTTGCGACGGCTGGAACCCGGGATGTTGATCAGGCGAATACGTCGTGCGCCGCTGTTATCCGCGACATGGAGCCTGGTGTAACTCTGAATCATCTAAGCGTCCTCGTCTTCGTCGTAGTCGCCGGATTCTTCCGCCACGGCGGTTGCTGGGTCTGATGCCATCGAAGGGTCTTCGGATGGTTCTATGATGCTATCGCCTTCGAGCTCAATTGGTCGTACGTCAGCCACCTCCCGCCGGGACAGGATGTCCAACAGGCGCCAGTGCTTGGTACGGGAGATGGGCCGGGTTTCCTCGATTCGCACCATGTCACCGATTTGACACTGATCTTCCGGGTCGTGGACGTAGAAACGGGTTACGCGACGCATCTGTTTGCGGTAGACCCGGTGGCGTTGTTTCCACACCAGTTCCACCACTGCTGTTTTATCCATTCGGGTGCCCACTACCGAGCCGACCCGAACTTTCCGCATTATTTTTGCCATCTGGAGTGTTTCCTGAATCCTGGGAGTGGAGGATGAATTATCGTTCGAGAAAGTCTATTGTGTTTGCCGTTCCCGCAGGCAGGTCAGCATACGAGCAATGTCCTTGCGGGTTTTCCGAGGCTGGTTGGTGTCGGTGAGTTGGTTGGTTGCGTCCCGAAAACGGAGATTCATCAACTCCCGGTACGACTTGTCCAACTCTTCCTGGATCTGTTCATCGGTGAGCGCCCGTATCTCGTATATTTTCATGTGAGATCAGCCTCCCGTACCGGTGAGCAGTGCGTTGATGCGGTCTTTGTAAACGACCTTGGTGGGTATGGGGAGTTTGTGGGCGGCGCGCAGCAGAGCTGCTTCGGCTTGGTCCAGGGGAACACCGCCGACCTCGAACATTATCCTCCCGGGCCGCACAACAGCCACCCAGTGGTCGTTGGCGGCTTTTCCGCCGCCCATGCGAACCTCGGCGGGTTTCTTGGAAACGGCTTTATCCGGGAAGATGCGAATCCAGGTTCGCCCACCGCGCTGAAGATGGCGGGAAATGGCGACACGGGCGGATTCTATCTGACGGGCGGTTATCCAGTCGGGGCTCATCGCCTTCAGCCCGATCTCCCCAAATTCGACCTTATTCCCGGTAGAGGCAGCGCCCCGGCGCTTGCCGCGGCCCATTTTTCGGTATTTGGTTCTTTTGGGTTGCAACATGGGATGTAACTCCGAAAATTAGGTAATTGCCTTGTAAGACGCGGAAAACCGCTAGGCGTCCAGTATTTGGGCAAGGTCAGCGTCCGCCTCTGCGTCCTGACTCGCGACGCGAAACTCGATGCTGTCCAGCTCGGTTTCTTCTTCCGCGGGTGGCGGCATTATCTGTCCCTTGTAAATCCAGACCTTGATACCGATGCGCCCCATCGCCGTGTGGGCCTCTGCCAGCGCATAGTCGATGTCGGCCCGCAGTGTGTGCAGGGGCACCCGGCCCATCATCAGCTTCTCGGTCCGGGCAATTTCGGAGCCGGAGATCCTACCCTTGGTAATGATCTTGACGCCCTCGGCGCCGGCCTGCATGGTTCGCAGGGCAGCCTGTCGCATGGCTCGCCGGTAGGCGACGCGCCGGCTGAGTTGGTCTGCGATGTTTCGACCCACCAGGAAAGGATCCATCTCCGGCTGCTCGATTTCTATGATATTGAGGCGCATCTGGCCGCGGGACATGGTCTCTAATTTGGCACGCAGCCCCTTGACGCGGTCGCCGTCGCGTCCGATGAGAATACCCGGCCGTGCTGAGTGGATGTTGATGATGATTTCCTGAGCAGTGCGGTCGATTTCGATTTTGGCGATACCGGCGTCGGAGAATGAACGGTACTCGCGGTGGATAGCCCGACGGAGCGCCAGATCTCCCTGTACACCAGCACGATATTGGGCGCCGTTATTGGCATACCAATGGGTTTTCCAGTCTTTGATGATTCCCAATCGGAAACCGTAAGGATGTGTTTTGTGGCCCATAATTTAGCCCTCCTGAATCTCGTCCACTTCAATGATGATGTGGCTGGACCGGCGAGTTACTCGACCGATGCGCCCACGAGCCCGCGGACGAAAGCGTTTGAGCGGACGGGCCTGGTCAGCGGATATACGCGTGATGCGGAGCGTCTCGCGACTCATAAACAGATTGTTTTCGGCGTTGGATGCCGCTGATTGCACTACTTTGGCCACTGATCGGGCCCACGGGGAAGTCATCAGACCAAGCTGATCCAGGGCATCATTCACGGTCATCCCGCGCACGGCGTCCATGATTGGTTTGAGGCGTTTGGGGGATGCCCCGACTTGTTTGGCCATTGCCCTGACTGCCGGCATGGGGTTACCTCACTCTGCTGGTACGTTCGGAGCGCGACACGTGGCCGCGGTACGTACGAGTCGGTGCGAACTCCCCGAGGCGGTGGCCAACCATGTTTTCGGTGATGAATACCGGTACATGGCGGCGTCCATCATGGACACCGAAATTCAACCCGACCATTTCGGGCATGATCATGGAGTCACGGGACCAGGTACGGATAACGGTGGCTTCACCGGATTCTCTAACCCGGTTAACCTTCTTGAGCAATTTGGGGTGGACGTACGGGCCCTTTTTTACTGATCTTGACATATCGACAAATGCCTGAAGTTTAGTGCGCCTGATATTCCAATTGTTACCGGAGATTACCGCCGTTGCCGCCGTCCACGAGTGATAAAGCGGCTTGACGTCTTGTTCTTGTTGCGGGTTTTATGGCCCAGGGTAGGTTTGCCGGTGGGGGATTTGGGGCCGGGCATACCGATTGGGGAGCGGCCTTCGCCGCCGCCGTGCGGATGGTCCACCGGATTTTTCGCCACGCCGCGAACGTGAGGGCGGCGGCCCAGATGTCGTTTGGCGCCGGCCTTCCCCAGGCTCTCGTTTTTGTGGTCGGGATTCGAAAGCTGCCCGATACTGGCGCGGCAGTTGAGGAGGATGCGGCGCATTTCCCCGGACGGCAGGCGTATAAGTACGTATTCGCCTTCCCTGGACAGAACCTGGGCGCCGGTGCCCGCTCCGCGCACCAACTGACCGCCACGACCGGGAGTGAGTTCCAGGTTGTGGACTACCGTACCGGTCGGTATGTTGCGCAGCGGCAATGAGTTGCCGGGGCTAATCTCGGCGTCGGGCCCGGAACTGATTCTGTCGCCCACTGAAAGGTTCACCGGAGCCAGGATGTAGGATTTCTCTCCGTCGATGTAGTGCAGAAGGGCGATGCGAGTGGTGCGATTCGGGTCGTATTCGATTGTCTTGACGACCGCTGGGACGCCGTCTTTACGGCGTTTGAAATCGACGCGGCGGTACATTCGGCGGGAACCGCCTCCGCGATGGTAAGCAGTGATGCGACCCTTGTTGTTCCGACCGCCCCGTTTCTGAAGCGGTTCGAGCAACGATTTCTCGGGTTGGTTGGTGGTTATCTCTTCGAACGAAGGGCGAACCGCATTCCGTGTGCCGGGGGTTACTGGCCGCAGATTTTTGAGGGGCATATCGTTTTATTCTCGCTGTTATACGCAATGGAGGGTCGGAGGCAATTGTGGGAGGGGCAACTTTTACAGTCCCTCGATCAAATTGATCCGATCACCCTGCCGGAGGGTTACTACGGCTTTTTTAACGTCGGGCCGCTTTTTGAATCGAGGACCGTAACGCTTCTTTTTGCCCCGATTCATGGTGATGTTTACGCTGAGAACAGTAACATTGAAGTTCTGTTCGACGGCCTGCTTCACCAGCGTTTTGTTGGCTTTAGGGGCGATCTCGAAAGTGTATTGGCCCTCTTCCTGAAGCAGCGTGCTTTTTTCAGTGATGGTGGGCCGCAGAAGAACCGAGCTGATGTGCATGATTAATTCACTTCCGAAGTAGCGCGCCGAGAGCGGTGTCTGGGAGCCGTGCATTGCTCTTCGATACGCTGTATCGCATCCACTGTAATCAGGACAGTGTGCCGTTTGAGCACGTCGTTGGCGTTGACAAGGTCCGAAGGCAGTGTCCAGACCTGGCCCAGGTTCCCGCCGGCGCGGGCCACGTCCTGTTGGGCGGTGCCGGTCACGATCAGCACAGACCCGGCAACGTCCAGTTGCGCCAGCAGTTGTTTCATCGACTTGGTGCGTCCGTCCAGGGTATCCAGCGAATCGATGCACACGAGACCGCCCTGGCGGATTTTCTCGGACAACACGCACTTGAGTGCGTTGCGGCGCATGGCTCGGGGCAGACTCTTCCGGTAGTCACGGGGTTTGGGGCCGAACGCGATTCCGCCGTGCCGCCATTGAGGCGACCGGATGCTGCCCTGGCGCGCCCGCCCGGTGTGTTTCTGGATCCATGGCTTCCGCCCGCCCCCAGACACCTCGGCGCGAGTGCGTGTGGAGTGGGTGCCCTGCCGCTGGTTGGCCTGGTAAATAACCAGGGCTTGATGGACCAGCGTCTGGTTCATTGGAACGTTGAATACGGCGTCATCGACGTTAATGGTGTCAATTGAGTCGCCGTTTTGATTTCTGACGGGAATTTCCATAGGTGGGTTTGTCCCCTGAAAAACTTGAAAAATCAGGCTCGGCTCTTGCCGGTTTTGCGGATAGTCACTGAACTGTTGGGAGCCCCGGGCACGCCGCCTTTGACCATCAGGAGATTCCGTTCCGTATCTACGCGTACCACTTCCAGACCCTTGCACGTTACCCTGCGGTTACCCATGTGTCCGGACATTTTGAGGCCTTTGAACACCTTGCCGGGGGTGGTTCCCCCGCCAATGGAGCCAGGCGCGCGCTGCCGGTCGGATTGGCCGTGGGTGCGTGGACCGCCGTGGAAACCGTGCCGTTTCATCGTACCGGCAAATCCCTTACCCTTGGACTTGCCTATGATGTCCACAATCTCACCGGGCTCGAATATATCCACGGTTACCAGTTGACCGACTTCATACCCCGCGATGTCGCTGGCCGGTACTTCTTGAAGCCGGCGCCCGATCTGACTGCCCTTGAGGTGGCCGCTTTCGGGTTTGTTGGGCTTGCGAACCCTGCCGAAACCAAGCTGAACGGATTCGTGCCCGTCCTTTTCGACGGTACGGATTTGCGTTACCGAACACGGACCCGCCTCGATGATGGTTACTGGCACCACATGTCCGGCGTCATTGAACACCTGGGTCATTCCGATTTTTTTGCCTAGAAACGCGTTGAGCATATTGGTTCTCTTTTCGGGTTTCGATTTGTGAATGGTTTGGACAGATGAATCGGCGGCGGTGGCTCGTGAGCCTGCCGCCAGCCAGGATGTTCTTTATTTTGACGGAGTCGGTGGAGGGTCAAGCCTGATTAGAGCTTGATTGAGATATCCACCCCTGCCGGCATGTTGAGCCTGGTCAAAGCGTCTATCGTTTTGCTGGTGGGTTCCATGATGTCCAACAGGCGCTTGTGTGTGCGAATTTCGAAGTGTTCCCGGGAATCTTTATCAACGTGGGGCCCACGAATGACACAGAACCTTCTGATTTGAGTGGGCAGCGGGACTGGCCCGGCCACACGAGCGCCGGTCAATTCGGCCGTTTCCACTATTTGCACACTGGATTGGTCAAGGACTTTGTGGTCAAAGGCCTTGAGTATGATTCGCATTTGTTGCCGGGAAACCATAAGTGAATGTTGCAACGCTCCTGAATTATGATTGGCTACCGCAGCGCGGATCGCCCCTAACCGGTTTTTACGATGCTTCGCGCCAGGTGCTCCGGTACTGGTTCGTAGTGTCGGAACTCCATCGTGTACGAAGCACGGCCTCTGGTGATAGATCTGAGAGCCGTTGTGTAAGCAAACGTTTCCCCGAGGGGAATCATTGCCCGCACGGTTTGGAGACCGTCCTGGCCTTCAATGCTTCGGATCTGGGCACGTCTTCCGCCCAAGTCGCCAAGCACGTCACTCAAGAACTCGCCCGGTGTAACTACTTCCATCTCGAAGAACGGTTCCTGCAACACCGGAGCGCCCTTGCGGGCTCCTTCCCTAACGGCCAGCATAGCCGCTGAGCGGAAGGCCATTTCAGACGAGTCTACCGTATGGTAGCTACCATCTACCAGAGTGACCTTCAAATCGACCAAAGGATACCCTGCCATGGGCCCATTGTCCAGTGCCTGTTTCACGCCATTCTCGATACCAGGGATAAATTGGCGAGGGATATCACCGCCGGAGATGCCGTTGACGAACAGGTTGCCATCGCCACGTTCCTGGGGTTCGATCACCAACCAAACGTGGCCGTACTGACCGTGTCCGCCCGTCTGACGGACGAAACGGCCTTCGATACGCACCGGTTTGGTGAGGGTTTCGCGGTAGGCAACGCGGGGTTGTCCCACGCGAGCTTCAACGTCGAATTCGCGGCGCATACGGTCAACCAGAACCTCCAGGTGGAGTTCACCCATACCGGAGATCACGGTCTGGCCGGTTTCGTCGTTGAACCGGACTACGAAAGTGGGATCCTCTTCCGACAGTTTGCGCAGGGCTTCGCCAAGCTTGTCCTGGTCGGCACGGGTGGCCGGTTCGATAGCGACGGAAACGACGGGCTCCGGGAAATGTGGCGGTTCCAGGATCACAGGCCGGTGATCGGTGCAAATGGTGTCGCCGGTGAAAGTATCTTTCAGACCGACGGCGGCGCAGATATTGCCGGAAGTAATCATCTGCAACTCTTCGCGGTGGTTGGCGTGCATGCGTAGCAGGCGACCCATGCGTTCGCGGTTGCCACGGGTGGAATTGACAACAACCGCTCCGGACTCTACCTTTCCCGAATAAATGCGCAGGAACACCAGACGGCCAACATAAGGGTCTACCACCACTTTGAAGGCCAGAGCGGAAAGCGGTTCGCTATCTACAGGCTCCCGGATTTCAGTAGATTCCGTGCCCGGAACCGTGCCCTCGACTGCTGGCACGTCCAGCGGCGAGGGGAGGTAACTGATGATTGCATCCAGCAACGGGTGGATACCCTTGCCGCGCATGGCGCTGCCGCACAAAACGGGAACGAGTTGGCGGCTGATGGTGGCGTTCCGCAGGGCGGCGCGAAGATCATCGCCGCAGATTTCTTCGCCCTCCAGGTACTTTATCAACAGGGCTTCGTCAGTTTCGACGATTTTCTCAATCATCTCCTGCCGATAATCCTGATAGGACTGCTCGTATTCGGCCGGTATCGGCACGATTTCCGGTGGTTCCGCTACGTCATCCCGGCCATCTGAATACATGATGGCCTGGCCTTCAATTAGATCCACCACTCCGCGGAACTGGTCTTCAGATCCGATGGGCACCTGCACCGGAACGGGGTTTCCCTTCAGGCGTCGTCGTACCGATTCAATGGTGCGTTCATAGGAAGCGCCGACCCGGTCCATCTTGTTGACGAAACAGATTCGAGGCACGTTGTAGGTGTCTGCTTGCCGCCATACCGTTTCCGACTGGGGTTGGACACCGGCTACAGCGTCCAGTACAACGATACCGCCGTCCAGCACTCGCAGGCTGCGTTCAACTTCTGCGGTGAAGTCTACGTGGCCAGGCGTGTCGATGATGTTGACCTGATGGTTGCGCCAATACGCAGTGGTAGCGGCGGCAGTGATTGTGATGCCTCTTTCCTTTTCCTGAGGCATCCAGTCCATTGCGGTCGTGCCCTGATCCACGCCGCCTACCTTGCGGATGCGGCCCGTAAGGTAAAGCACGCGCTCCGTTACGGTGGTCTTACCGGCGTCGATGTGGGCGATAAACCCTATGTTGCGAAGATTCTTCGCTGGGGTTTGAACAGTAGTCATCCAGATTCCTAATATTACCGATTGAAGATGCGCGGGCGATGGTGATTATTATTTGAGACGCTGAATGTATTGCGCGATATAAAGCCGCGGGATTGATTGAATCTATCTGCGGTAATGTACGAACGCTCGGTTGGCCTCGGCCATCCGGTGCAGTTCTTCCCGGCGACGGACGGCTGAACCCTCGCCCCGGGCGGCATCCAGAAACTCATTGGCCAACCCACGCGCCATGCGAATTCCGTTGCGGGCGCGGGCGCCGCGAATTATCCAGCGCATGGCCAGCGCTTCGCTGCGGGTGGTGCGTAGTTCCACCGGAACCTGATAAGTGGCGCCGCCAACGCGCCGGGGACGCACTTCCACCAGGGGGGTTGCGTTCCGTAGCGCGGTGGAGAACACGGTCATTGGGTCCTGGCTGGAATCCACGCGAACCAGTTCCAGAGCGTCGTACACCAGACGTTGGGCCGTGGACTTCTTTCCCTTCAACATCACCCGGTTGATGAACTTGGACAACTCGAGGTTGTTGTACCTCGGGTCCGGTTTGATGATGCGGGGTTCTGCACGTCGCCTTCGTGACATATCACTATCTACCTTATTGTTAGAGTAAGCCACCCCCCCGGTCGGGGGGGTGATGTTCAACAAGCTTTCGACTGGCGCGGAGACTCAGCCCTTGCGAGTGCCGTACTTGCTTCGGCCCTGGCGGCGCCCGCCTACACCTTCGGTATCAAGGTTGCTGCGTACTACGTGATAGCGTACACCCGGCAGGTCTTTGACGCGACCACCGCGAATAAGGACCACCGAGTGTTCTTGCAGATTGTGACCTTCGCCGCCGATGTAGGCGGTTACTTCCACGCCATTGGTGAGCCTGACCCGGCAAATCTTACGCAGTGCGGAGTTCGGCTTTTTGGGGGTCATGGTCCGAACCTGGATGCAAACACCTCGGCGTTGCGGGCAACCTGGCCCCCAGCGCGTGCGGTTGCGCAAGGAGTTCTGGACCCAATGCAAGGCCGGAGCTTTGGTCCCTTTACGCACCGGCTTGCGACCTTTTCTAACCAATTGATTTACGGTTGGCATAATTCGCCTCTCGCTGCCGAAACAGGAATAAAAATCGGTGCAGCGACAGACAATTGTACCCACGGCTGTGAAAGAATGTCAACCAACTATCTGTCCTCACGCGTACCCGCTTTGTCAAACCAAACCGGCCTACTGTCAATGCGAGGAGCGCCCGCTCATCCTGAGCTTGTCGAGGGACGTGGCAACCTCGCTGAGGTTGAACCCACGTCGGCAAACCACCATTGCTATGGCGACGAGATTGCCAACCCCCGCATCGAGTACGGGGTCGCAATGACAGATTAAAGCGGGTGCGCGTGAGCCTACTAACGGCCTCAAATTTGGTGGGCAGTTTTGTGCAGATAAGCAAGTTCTGTGTCCCGCGCACGTTCGCGCCGCAGGGCCTTTTCAAAGTCCTCCGACCTCGGTTCTGTTGCATTTGTAGGATAGTTAGGCGGGTTCCGTTTGATTTCGGTTGTCATGAGTGACAGGATGACTGCGGCATAGTCGTGGGAAGTCCCACAGCATCCACATAGGCACCACAGGGTTTCACCGGATAGAGGCATCGTGCCTCTCTTGCGGGAAGCCCTGTGCTTTCGGGAACCCGGCGACTATGCCAAGTAGCCCTATCCTGGCCGCAAGGGAGGTTCCAGAATGAATTACACCAGGGTCGCCTCCGCTTTGGTCGGTGCCGCTTTGATCATAACAACAGGCCTGCTGTGTGCAGCGGCCTGCACCGCGCCGAAGCCTTTACCCACCCACACGCCCTACCCAACCTACACCCCTACCCGCCGACACCAACGCCCAGGGCAACACTGCCCTCTCGCCCAACATTGCCCCCAAGACCGCCGCCTATCGTAACATTGCCGCCTATCGCAACGCTGGGGCCTTTCCCAACACGGCGGCCTATCCCAACGCCGCCGGTGGCAGTGACCGTCCCATCATTGGTACCCAGAATTGTCACTGTGCTGCCTACCCCACAGGCATGGGCAGGAACGGGGAGTTGGTATCGAGACACGCAATTTGAAAACAGCCTGATTGCAATCACAAAATCCGAAGGCATTGAGGCTACTGTTCGCATTGCTACTATGGATGCCGACCCATCTGCTCCGAGCAGCGCGATAAGCCTCTCCCTAGCTTGTCTGGACGATTTCAGAGGCGTTTACCTGCACCCATACTCCTACATAGTTCCTCCCTCGGTCGATGGTTATACCTTCGGAGTGTGGAGCTACGACACGGAAGATTATGTAAATAATCAGTTTTACCGATACTCTGACCCTACGTTGACCGGGGACGGAGCGGGCATTTACATCACGAACGCCTTACAGACCAGCCAGATATTAACCCTCGTCGAGAACGCCCATCAGGACAATGACCCCACCCATTATTTGACCGTTGGGATGTACGACTCTGATGATGATGACGACCTTGGATTGTGGTCGGACTTCGACACCACCGGATTAGAAGACGCTCTGGAATATCTGGGTTGCTTCTAACGACAACCAGAGGGGCCGCAGGGCATTTCCGGTTCCTTGCCCGGATGATATGCTGGCGGCAATTGAACAGGAGGACGTGTCAGAATGACTTAACGCCCTGAAATGCCAAACCCCGCTAACACAAATAGCGGGGTTTGGCGAAACTTATCCAGCCCTCGGAGAGGGGCATATCTAACACGGCTGATCTTTGCAACCCTCCAAACGGGCGTATCACAGCCCTATGGAGAGTTTTATGCTGAACGACGTTTCAGTTCAGATCGTTGCATATCTGGTCATCATCGCCCTAACGATGACCGCCCGCGCATTGCAACCGCTGATCCAGCGCAGTGCGACCATACTCTGGCGACGCATTTACAGTAGCGCCACCGTTGCCCACTTCTGGCAACTAGCGTACTGGCGTCGAGCGGTTTTCGTCCTGTGGGTACTGGCCGTCATCGGTTCGTTCTCGGCGGCTTTTGTGATGCGGGACGCCGCCCCGCTGTCCCTGCAAGGGTGGATGGCCTTTACGCTGGTATCGGCGATGGCTTACAGCGCATGGCTGAGCCTTCGTGGAGCAACCCGCCAAATCCGGCGGCTTTGGGCATAGGCATCCATGCTACAATCCGGGCCATCAACCTGTCGGAGTGTCAATGATGGCAGAGTTCGCAAAGACCGCAACTGTCAATTGCCCGTACTGCGGAGACGCCAAAATCGCCCGGTACGGGCGCAATTCCAGCGGCCATCAGCGTTACCGCTGCGCTCCCTGCGGCAAGACGTTCCTGGACACGGGAGCGCTGTACGGACATAAGGTTCCTGCCAAGCTGATCGAGGCCGCTGTCAGGATGTATTACGGCGGAATGTCCTACAAGCAAGTCGCCGAGACGATGGCGGCGACTTACGGCATTTCGGAACCGTCGAAGCAGTCGATTTATGCCTGGGTGCAGGAATACAGTGATGAGTCATCTGTGCGGAGCCAGTTGCAAACGTAAACGATCCCCGCCTGCCCGGTGCGATACTTGCCGCCAGCCCGCCGGCAAGTATCGCACCGGGCAGGCAACTCCCCAGCAGATAGGCGCGGCGGTTGAAAAGAAAAGCCACTCAAAGCGCGCGCCACTAGCGTAGCACCACGTCGTCACGGGTCATAAATAAACGCCCATGTTGCTGACCACGGATTAAATCCTTGACGACTTCTTCGCAACACTTCAGCAGCACTTTCAACCGCTTCACGACACCAAGGGTATCAGAGTAATGCTGCACTCCCATAAGACCAAATCGACTGACCTGAACAACGTCGCAGTCGGCGTCAGGAGGGGCGGGATACCTCGCAGGCATATTGTGCGGCCAGAAAATGCACCCGAAGATAAACAAGCCCAAGAGAGCCTTCACGTGACGAGTACGTTCCTTTAGTTCCTTGTTCACGTCAGAAGGGCGCACGGAGCGCGCGGGAACCCCCCGGTCGAGGGCCATCTGCTCCTGAAGGAGTACAAATCCGGCACCAGCAAGCGCATCGTCGTGGTTCACGGAGTCATACAGGCGAATCAGCTTATTGACTTCATCTACGCCCATTCGAAACGCGGAAAGGTAGATGGCTCTCCAGTCTGCGTCGGTCAATTTTGCTCTCGAAGAGCTGGGCGACTGCACATGGTCGCGTACTCTGGAAAGGTGACTGGGAGCATCATACGCGGGCCCTTCCACGTAGAAAACGGAGAGAACTTCGCTAAAACGGTCGACAAGACCACTTTGCCCGAGGACCTCCTCTAGGAGCGAGATGTAGAGCTCGATGTAATTGTGCCTGAATTCGCCCTTGAGTTTGTCGTAGCTGTAGCCTGAGGCCGCAGCAAGGCCCTTCACGGCCATCTCCATCGCCTGCTGTAGGTGGAAAATCGTCTGCGGTTCCAATCCACGCTTGTGTGAGATACGTTTCGCAACTTGGATATTTTTGTCAGCCTGGCCAAACCACTCGGTGGCCCGATCTGCTCTAACTTGGTTATCAACGGAAGTAGCCATACAACTATCGCCTGACCGGAAGGATTCATGGAACTAAGAGGCTATCCTAAAACGGGTAACACCCGCACGGAAAAGGGATTATTAGGATAGGCTCTTAGTTTATTGTCTCACATCCGTGGCTGGCGACAATTCTCTGCCGTCGGGAGAGACGACTTTCGTAGCTACGCCGACGATGTCTGCCACCATTGCAGACGGTAAGTTAGTTTCACAATTTTCTCACGCCGCGTTCGTTCTTGACATTGCATACCACCTGGCAATAGACTTGTAGGCCGTTTGGGAGATTGGATTTAATGGATTACGCTATCGTCAAAACCGGCGGCAAGCAGTACCGGGTTTCACCCGGTGATGTCGTTGATGTGGAACTGCTGTCCGCGGAAGAAGGATCTACGACCGAAATCAACGACGTCCTGGCGGTGTCCCGCGACGGAGAGGTTGAGTTCGGCAAGCCGTTTGTAGATGGTGCGCGGGTTGTAGCGCAGGTGCAAACCCACTACAAAGATCGCAAGATCATTGTCTATAAATACAAGGCTAAGACACGGTATCGGCGGAAGCGCGGGCACCGGCAGAACTACACCCGCATTTTGATTCAGGATATCGAGATCGGAGGTCAGCCATAATGGCCCATAAAAAAGCTGGTGGAAGCACCAATAACGGTCGAGACAGCAACGCAAAGCGACTTGGCGTAAAGAGGTTTGGTGGAGAGCGTGTTACGTGCGGTTCGATCATAATGCGACAGCGCGGAACCAAGATTCGCCCCGGCACCAATGTTGGCCTGGGCCGCGACTTCACCTTGTTCGCCAAAATCGATGGCCAGGTAACCTTTGAATGGGCAGCCAGGGGACGTCGGCGGGTGAGCGTTTACCCGTTTGCCCCCGCCGAGTCTGTGGCGGCATAAGGACGTTGATACGATGAAAGCCGAAATCCACCCCCAGTACTTTAACGCTACGGTAACTTGTTCGTGCGGCAACGTGTTTCAAACCGGTTCCACCAAGCCGGCGTTGCGCGTCGAAGTGTGCGGTCGTTGCCATCCTTTTTATACTGGCGAACAACGGATCGTTGACACTCAAGGGCGCATTGAGCGAATGCGGCGCAGGTTCAATCTGGACGAATAGACCGGTTGGCGACAGCGGTTGTGCGCAACGGGAGCCACCTACGGGCTCCCGTTTTTGTTATACCGGGAGTACCCTGACGTGGCCACCGCGCCACTCCTCAGGCGCCACTCTGTTTTGGAGGATGCTCATGCCACGCTACGTACCAAAGACCGTGCGGGAATACGGATGTGTCTATCTGGCTGAGCAACTGGCCCAACACGGTTGGCAATGTTTTGTCGCTCGCCGCAGTCCCAATGAAGACGAAGTGATCGCCGGCGTCCCTGCTGACGGCCGGGAGGTGCGCCTCAAATTCCATTCGCAGGAACACACTCAGGCGGTCCGATTCTACAACGTGTCCACCTTGGATTGGGATTGGGAGTGCCTGGTCATCACCACGTTCGTACCGGGTGATGCGCCAACGACTTACCTGTTGTTGCGCGATGATGTCGCGGCCGACGGAAGGCTGGAAGAGGAGTTTGAAGGTGCGCTTTGGCTGCAACCGGACGAATTCTCGGCGGATGGCTTCAAAGAAGCGTGGCACAAGCTGGCAGCGTGATCAAGTGATGACTCCGCCACGCTCAGCTGATGGTCCGAACCGCTGGCTCGCATGAGTATTCGACCGCAGGACCAAACTCCCCGGCAACCGCTGCCTCTCTACGGCGGGCAGGCGGTAATTGAAGGGGTCATGATAAGGGGCGTAAGGCACTACAGTCTGGCGGTGCGACGCCCTGATGGCGCAATATTTTGCACCACGGAAGAGGTCAACGCCAAGTTCTCCAGCCGGGTCAGGCGAGTGCCGTTTGTGCGTGGAGTGCTGGTGCTGGCGGAAACGTTGTGGCTGGGTATGAAATCCCTGCAGCGCTCAGCCATCATTGCGGCCGAAACCGAGGATGCCGAAGCGGGCGAGTCACCGAATGGCGGCGGCAACGTCCAGGTCAGCGGTTGGACCATGGGTATCACAATGGCGATCGCGCTCGTGTTCGGAATCGGCATTTTCCTGGTGGCCCCGTCGTTGGCGGTTTTGCTGGTTGAGCCGCTCATCGAACCTCTCATCTATTCCTCGTTAGTCAGCAACCTGATAGAAGGATTCATCCGGCTGGCTTTACTGATAGGGTACGTGGCCGGCATCTCAGCTATGAAGGACATCAGGCGCGTTTATGCTTACCATGGGGCAGAGCACATGGCGGTGCATACCTACGAAGCGGGCGAACCTCTAACGGTGGAGAATGTTCGCCAACACCCGACGCCACATCCCAGATGCGGAACGGCGTTTTTGCTCACCGTCGCCGTGGTTTCGGTGGTGGTGTTTGCGCTCTTGGGCCGGCCCTCTTGGGAATGGCTCATCACTTCCCGCATCGTTTTGATTCCGGTGGTGGCCGCGATCAGCTATGAAATAATCCGATTCGCCGGCGCCCACCGGACGGCCTGGTTCGGTCAGGCTATGGCCGCTCCGGGTCTGTGGCTGCAACGCATCACAACCCGCAGACCGGATGACGACCAGATTGAAGTAGCCATTGCCGCAATGGCGGCTGCATTGGCGGCGGACGGCGCGACGAGCGTAGCGAGGGACATCGTAAACGGATAAAGCGCTGTGGAATAGGTTGGATTGTGTTCTCCTGCCAGCCGTGGCGAACCGGGCAACCACGCGCCTGTGGTACAGTGGGGGCGGCTCGCAATTCTGGTACGCAGCCCCCCAAGAGGTGCAGAATGGCCGAGGTTCCCGACATGCAAATGATCCCCTACCTGACGGCTACCGAGCCGCGCAACTTCGTCGAAAAGGGACTACAGCGATACAACGAATTGCTGGAGGGTCTGGGTGAGCAACTGGAACAGCTGCTGGAGCTCGCCAGAGATGGAAGGGCAGGAACCGCAGAAACCGCCGAGGTGGTGAGTTCGCTGTGTGAGGCGCTGCGTCCGCGCCACGGATTGTGTATCGACCGCGCGTGTTTTTCCTGCCGGGTCCACGAGGAAGCGATCAAGGAGCACGTGCTTCTGTACGTGGACTGGAAATTGCCCGGAACAGTGCAGCAACTGGAGCGGTTAAAGAACCGAAATTAACCGGGGCGTCCATCGGACTACGGCGATAGGTCCGTAAACGTGCCTGAAAACTCGCATGGCGCCGCCCGCCAACGCGCCCGGCTTCCCATCCGCGTCGTGCCGTCGTAGGTGAACCAACTTCAAACTGTCATTTCACACCCGTACTCGCCAGATCATGCCCATCGACAGGATCCGGGTAAATGCCATGGAGAGGAACACTATGGGCCACGGACTGCCGGATACATTCAGTACAACGCTGAATAGAATAGCCTGCGCGCCAGCATAGAGGTATCCGTGGGCGTCCAGCACACCGGCGGCGGTGCCGGACATTTTGCGACCGGACAGATCAACCGCTATGGCGGAAATGGTGGAAACGCCCATGCTGATTCCTCCCCACAACATGAGGGCGGCGCCGAGGTATGCGTTGTTGGGAGGAGCCAGCGCGATTGCCACCAACGCTGCCGCCGAGAATCCGCAGGACACGATGACCAGGGGGCGTCGGCTGCTGTTGAGAAAACGGTCGGACACGAAGCCGGCCACGGGTGGAGCGATCAGATACCCCAGGGGAAGCAGCACCGTGACCAATATGGTTTCCGTTATGTCGAAGTTGCCGGCTTCCGAGTAGTAGATGGGAACCCACGTAGTGAGGCCGTAACGGGTGACGTTTTCCAATCCTTTGACGTGG
Organism: Dehalococcoidia bacterium; assembly: GCA_965262485.1. GTDB lineage: Bacteria > Chloroflexota > Dehalococcoidia > Lucifugimonadales > UBA3495 > Bin87. Next base: position 603,121 of record OZ253540.1, read on the forward strand.
CAGGCCAGTTGAAACCTGGAGTTGGCGAGGAGCAGTTTATAGGGCCCCAGCCCTTTCAATTGATCGTCGGTTACCGACTCCGGTTCGGCCGATATCGCGTCTTCCTCAATGTACTCAGGGAGGTTGACGTCACGAGGGCGGTCCCTGGCGACGAAATAGAAGGCTATGCCAAGCGCCAGGATGATTAATGGCGGGTAACGGAAAGCGGCTTGCCAGCCCCATCGAGCCGCCACGAAGCTGCTGAGCCACCACATCACGAGCATGGCGCCGCCGGTCGTGGTGCCGATGATTCCCATTGCGATGCCGCGTTCCCGGCGAGGCCACCACTGGCTGATGAGGCTGATGCCAGGCGCCCAACATGCAGCGTTGACAAAGCCCGCGAAAAACCAGGGGATCGCGAAGCCAGCGGTTGAAGTTCCGAAGGATGCAGTCCAGTTGAACACCGTGGTCAAAACGGCTCCCACGGCTACCCACAGGCGCAGTCCGTAGGCTTCGGCCAGGCGCCCGTGTATCAGGTCTCCAACCATGAAGCCCCACAGGAGCATGGCGTTGATGATGCCAATTTCGATATGGCTTAGGTCCAATGCCTCCTTGATCAGTGGCGACGTGGGCCAGAAATTAAAGCGCCCCGTGTACAGAAAGAGGTAAAACACACAGAACGCGATGAGTACCTGCCACTTCCAGCGATGGTAGCGGGGCGGCAGGTCGTCGTAGGCCACCGGGCCGCCGCCGGTGGACGCCTCAGACAACGTGGACTGGGCGGCGTGGCCGTCGTGGGGGTGTGAATCGTTGGGGGACGCCATGTTGTCGGCAGCAAACGCATCCGATTGAAGTTAGAAACAATTTGAAGTTAGAAACAATGACACCGCCGTCGCCGGACATTGGCCCAACGACGGCGGTGACAATTAGTTGCGCGGGGATTAACGTTTTGTGTGCAACAACTCCATGGCGTCGGAAAGTAATTCGTCGTCGGAACGTTCCAGGTCCAGAGGATCGCCGTGGGGTTGTGGTACCGGGAAACCCGTCTTGTAGTACAGCTCAATCCGGTTACCCTCGGGGTCGAAGAAATACATGCCGAATGCGTTGCCGTGGCTGACAATGCGGTCAATGGTCACGCTTTCAGCGTCGATGCGGGCTTTGTAATCGCGCATGTCCTGTATGGAGGGCACCCGGAAGGAGATTTGTTGAATGACCTTGGCGTCATCAGTGGTTACCCGCCCTTCCATCAGGACGAATTCGTGATGTTCGCCCACTGGGTCGGAGCTGAGGAACACCATACGGCGCTGCTCAAGGTCTTCGTCCGCGATCTGCAAGCCCATTACGCGAGTGTAAAAATCACGCATCTTCATCAGATCGGTTGCATAGATTCCAACGTGCCCAAGGCCGGCGATTTGCGGCATGAGAGTACCTCCTCAAAAAGGCGTTTGATAGGGCAACGGTATTTCACGCCGTTCAGTATGTCAAGAGGATTCCAGGTTTGACCAGGGCTATCGCATTTGGACCAATTAACCACCGTCGTTCCCACGAAAGCGGGAATCCAGTGACCGGCGCCGGTAGCTTCTCTGCAAAAATCCAGCAGATTACAAGCTCTGGACTCCGGCCCCGTATCAAGTACGGGGTGACGTTCTTTCGCCGGAGTGACGTGGCTGTAATTTCATATGCGATAGCCCTGGGTTCTCACGCGTACCCACTTTGTAAAACCAAACTGGCCTGCTGTCATTGCGAGGAGCGCAGCGACGTGGCAATCTCGTTGAGGTTGAACACACGCCGGCAAACCACCATTCTTACGGCGACGAGATTGCCACCCCCGTATCAAGTACGGGGTCGCAATGACAAAGTGGGTACGCATGAGGATTCCAGGTTTGACCGACGAAGAAGCCAATGTTTATAATCCTGAGTCGTGAAAGACGACAACGTTGACGGCGAGCGGCGGCAACCCCGAATTTTTTACGGATGGTGGGTGGTCGCCGCTGCCTCTATATTGGGGATGTTCGGCAACGGGTCCATCTCCCAGGGTTTTCCCCGGTTCCTCTTGCCGATAGAATCCTCCCTCGGTTTGACCCGCAGCCAGATGGGACTGGTGTTCAGCCTGGCGCGGGCTGAAGGGAGCGTGGCCGGGCCGGCTGTTGGGTGGCTGGCGGATCGGTATGGAGCCCGCCCGCTCGTGATCGTCGGGAGTATCACGGTAGGCGTTGGGGTCATAGTGCTCTCCCAAGTAAATTCCTACTGGGCGCTGCTGGTGTTGTTTGGCGGTGTGATTTCGCTGGGCAAATCGGCGGGGTTGGGTCAAACACTGATGGCCTGCGTGAACCAGTGGTTCATACGGCGTCGGCACGTTGCCCTGTCTGCTTTGATGACGGCGTTTGCTGGCGGTGGAGCCATAGTAGTGCCCCTGCTGAACGAGGGGATTCAATGGCTGGGCTGGCGTCAAACTTTGGTCTGGACCGGCGTCGGGATACTGGCGATTACGCTGCCGGTATCTTTCGTGATCAGGAGCCGGCCGGAGGACATGGGCCTGCGACCCGATGGTGACACAACGGAAAGTGAAACGTCGGAAGGAAATCAGGGTCGGCGACGTGGATCCGGAAGTGGTGAGGTAAGTTTTACATTTCGGCAGGCCATCGTTACTCGCACGTTTTGGCTCATGTCAATCGGCGCTTTCATGCGAGTGTCGGCTACGAATGGGATGCTGGTACATATATTCCCCATGATGATGGAACGCAACCTGTCAGAAGATCAAGCGTCCGCCTGGGTGGCCGCCATGTTCTTTCTGGGGATTCCGCTGCGCTACGTCCTCGGCGTAACCGCCGGTAGGTTCCCGGGGAATATTTTGCTGGCCATCGGGATGGCGATCGGCGCGGTAGGGATGTGGGGCCTGTGGATCGGCCCTGGAGTATACGGATTGTTGACCTTCGTGGTGGGAATCGCCGTCGTGGAAGGCATTACCTCTGTCAATTGGTTGATGCTGAGCGACTACTACGGGAGAGCTCGTTTCGCGACGCTGATGGGATTCATGAGCCTTTTCATGAATATCGGATTGTTTGCTGCGCCGATGTTTGCCTCGTTCGTGTGGGAACAAACCGATAGTTACTACATCGTGCTGGCGACGTTTACGCCCATGTTCCTGATTAGCGCCCTGGCGTTTTTGATGTGCACGCGGCCATCGCCCCCGGTGAGCGCACAGCGTCGTTGGCTGGGCGGACAGACCCGAGAACCCGAGGTTGCCCCAGCCACGGGCGACAACGATTGATAACTGAATAGCAGGAGAGCAGATCCGTGACCGAACCGAAGCGGCCAACATTCGATCCGAAACCCGTCACGCTTTTGGGTTCTCACGTGCGCCTTGAACCAGTGGGGCCGCAACACGCCGGCGACCTGTATGCGGTGGGAGCCGACGAATCTATCTGGCGGTTCCTGCCACGACCTGCCTACCGGAGTTTGGATGATGCCAGAGGGTGGGTGGACATGTGTGTGGAACGCAACAATTCCGGAGAGCGGGTGCAATTCGCGGTGATCCTGTCCGCCGAAGGTAAGGCAATCGGATCGACCGGGTACCTGGATATCGACCGGCCCAACCGCGCCCTGGAAATCGGCATGACCTGGTATGGACTGGCCTATCAACGCACTGTAGTAAACACCGAATGCAAGTATCTGTTGCTGCGGCACGCTTTTGAAGATATGGGAGCGTTGCGCGTTTGCCTGAAGACGGACAGTCGCAACGAGCGCTCTCAAAGGGCCATTGAACGCATCGGGGCAGTCCGGGAGGGCACCTGGCGAAATCATCGAATTACCTGGGACGGAGTAAACCGGCATTCCGTGTTCTACAGCATCATCGATTCAGAGTGGCCGTCGGTGCGCGTTGCGCTGGAATCAAGATTGTGCGATTAGTCCGGGTGGGGGCCACACCAGCCGGACGCTGTTGGTGGCCTGGAACCATTGGCGCAAACTGGCCGTGTGGGGTATGATGCTCTGCGTTGATTAAACAACTGGCGGCAGCAACGAAGCCACGTTCGGAAGTGCCGATGCTGGCGATGCCGTGCTGACAGTCCCGCCATTCGTTGATATAATCACCGCCGGAGGAGGTGCCTATGCGAGCTATTGATTACATTGCCCCTACATCCCTGAGTGAAGCCGTTTCCATTATGGCGGCCCACGGTGACCGCGCCCGTCCATTGGCCGGCGGTACTGATGTACTGGTTCAGTTGCGAAGCGGTCGGCGTGAAGCCGACGTTCTCGTTGATACCAAGAAGATCACCGAATTAAACGGAATCCGTTTGGATGACAACGGTTTGCAACTCGGAGCTGCCGTTGCCTGTACCAAAATATATGATGACCAGGCAGTTGTCGCTGCCTATCCCGGGTTGATTGACGCTGCCAGTCTCATCGGCAGCATACAGATTCAGGGTCGCGCATCCATCGGCGGAAACCTGTGCAACGCAGCTCCGTCGGGCGACGGCATCCCTCCGGTGATCACGCTGGGCGGCGAAGCCCACATCACCGGCCCCAACGGGTGGCGCACGGTTCCGACCGAGGATTTCTGCACCGGACCGGGTCGAAACGCCCTGGAGCCAGGCGAGTTGCTGGTAGCAATTCAGATCCCGGCGCCGGCGGCGAATTCAGGCACCGCATACCTGCGATTCATACCCCGCAATGAGATGGATATCGCAGTCGCTGGCGTGTCGTCCACGGTGGTTCTGGACGCGTCCGGCCAAAATATTCAGTCAGCACGCATCGCGTTGGCGTCGGTGGGACCGACCCCGATTCTGGCGACGGCAGCGGGCGATAGCCTGGCTGGCAAGGCAGTGTCTGATGACGCGATTGCCGAGGCCGGTCGATTGGCCAGCGAAGCCGCAACGCCTATTACCGATATGAGAGGCACGATTCGCCAGCGGCACCATTTGGTGGACGTGTTGACCCGCCGCACATTGAATATCGCCATCCGGCGCGCTCGAGGGGAGGAATAATATGCCCGGACTTGTCCATGTAACTACTACCATCAACGGAAATCAGGCCGACTTTCTGTGTGAGCCGAGGCAGAGTCTGCTGGAGTGTCTGCGAGATATCGTGGGCATGACCGGCACCAAAGAGGGTTGCAACGACGGCAACTGTGGCGCGTGCACCGTCGAGTTCAACGGTCGCATCATTACATCCTGCCTGGTTTTGGGTGTTGAAGCACAGGGCGTCGAAGTAAACACCATTGAAGGCATTGCCACAGCAGACGGATTGCATCCGGTGCAGCAGGCGTTCCTGGAAAATGCGGCGCTGCAGTGTGGCATCTGCACACCAGGTTTCATTGTGGCCGCCAAGGCGCTGCTGGAAGCCGAACCGGACGCGGACGAGCCGCGTATTCGCCACTGGTTGGCGGGTAATCTGTGCCGATGCACCGGTTATGACAAGATTATCCGGGCCGTGATGGATGCCGGAGAACGGATGAAAGCCTAGTCGATTCCGGTTCACTGTAACCGACATCGTTTGTGGAACCGGAGCGCCCCTGGTTGCCCCGGTTCCAGTCATTTCAACGGCATCGCGTGTCATTCACGACAGTCGCGTTTGCAACTATTACGAACTGAGGTGAAGTAAAGTGACAACCTCCAACCTGGTTTTATCGGAAACCGAATATGACGTGGTGGGCAAACGTCCGGTGCGACCGGATGGTGTGGACAAAGTCACCGGACGTGCGCAGTATGGCGCGGACCTGATCCTTGCCGGCCTGCTTCAAGGACGAGTGTTGCGCAGCCCCCACGCCCACGCCCGTATCAATTCCATTGACGTGAGCAAAGCCCAGGCGCTGGCGGGAGTGCGGGCAGTTGTTACCGCAGCCGATCTGCCGTTCGCCGCGCTGAGCAAAGCTGAGCTGGGGAACGATTATAACCGGTTCAAGTTCCTGAGCGATAATTTTCTGGCCAGTGACAAGGCGCTGTATCGGGGTCACGCGGTGGCCGCAGTGGCCGCTGACAACGCCCACGTCGCCGAGGCGGCTCTGGCGTTGATCGACGTCGACTATGAAGTTCTGCAACCGGTGTTGGATGTGCGTGATGCGATGCTCGAAGGGTCGCCGCTGCTCCATGACGACCTGATCCATACTTCCGCGATGGGCGATATGTCCGATCAGCCGAGTAACGTCGCGTCTTACATGAAGATTGAAAAGGGCGACGTTGCGTCGGGGTTCGCCAATTCCGACGCCATTGTTGAACGGGAATTTACCACCGCCTCGGTACACCAGGGCTATATTGAGCCACACAACGCCACTGCCCACTGGCGGCCGGACGGACAAATCAACATCTGGTGCAGCACGCAAGGGGCGTTCGTCGTGCGTGCCAACACCGCTGATGTTTTGCGAGTGGATGTTTCCGACGTTCGGGTTACGCCCATGGAGATCGGCGGTGGCTTTGGAGGCAAAGTCTCGTTCTATATTGAACCGGTGGCCGCATTGCTGTCCCGCCAAGCCGGCGCCCCGGTCAAGATTCTGATGAGCCGAACCGAAGTTTTTGAGGGAAGCGGCCCGGCGCCCGGCAGTTGGATGCGGGTCAAAATGGGAGCGACCAAAGAGGGGAAGATAACGGCCGCCGAATTCGAACTGGCATTTGAAGCCGGGGCGTATCCGGGTTCCCCGGTGATGCAGGGGGCCACGTGCGGCTTGGCCTGTTACAACCTGGAAAATGCACTGGTAGAAGGCTACGACGTGATGGTCAACAAACCCAAGACCGCTGCCTACCGCGCCCCGGGTTCGCCACAGGCTGCCTTTGGCGTTGAGCAGGTCGTGGACGAGCTGTGCGTCAAACTTGGCATGGACCCGATCGCGTTCCGCCTCAACAACGCTTCGGTCGAAGGCACTCGAAAGGTGGAAGGGCCGGTGTTTCAGCGGATCGGACTGGTTGAATGCCTAGAAGCCGCGCGCAATCACGACCACTATCAATCCCCGCTGGAGGGGCCCAATCGCGGACGCGGTGTGGCGGCCGGTTTTTGGATGAATCGGGGATTCCATTCAAGTGTTAACATGACGGTCAATCCCGACGGCACCGTCAACCTGGTCGAGGGATCAGTGGATATCGGCGGTTCCCGGGCATCCATCGCTCAGCAGGCTGCCGAGACACTGGGCATCGGTTATGACGACATCAAGCCGCAGGTGGTCGATACGGATTCGATTGGATTTACCATGGTCACCGGCGGCAGTCGGACCACATTCGCCACTGGCTGGGCTGCCATCCTCGCGGCGGAAGATGTCATGCAGCAAATGGTCGAGCGGGCAGCGTCAATCTGGGACGTCCCGGCCGACGAGGTCGAGTATGACCGGGGAACCATCCGGCACAAGTCCCAGGAGTTGAGCCTCACGTTCCGTGAATTGGCGCGTCAGTTGTACACGACGGGCGGCGGCATTACGGGCACGGCCAGCCTCGACCCCACCGGAGAGGGCAATTCATTCGCGGTTCACCTGGTGGATGTGGAAGTTGATCCGGATACCGGCAAAACAACCATTCTCCGCTACACGGCCATCCAGGACGCCGGCAAAGCCGTGCATCCCAGTTACGTGGAAGGACAAATCCAGGGTGGCGCTGTGCAGGGCATTGGCTGGGCGCTGAATGAGGAATACTTCTTCAACGACAGCGGTCAGATGGTGAACTCCAGTTTTCTGGATTATCGAATGCCCACGGCATTGGACCTGCCGATGATTGACACCGTGATCGTCGAAGTAGCCAATCCCGGCCATCCATACGGCGTGCGCGGCGTCGGCGAGGTGCCCATTGTCCCTCCATTGCCGGCGATTGCCAGCGCTATTGCTGGCGCCACTGGCAAGCGAATGACGAGTCTCCCCATTACGCCGGGGAGCGTCTTGGAAGCCGATTGGAACGGGGCGTAACCGGCGTCGAAACATAAACTGCGGGCTTGGGTTGCACGGCCCAACCGGATGGGTTGCTGTCGTAATCCATCGATGGTGAAGGATGTGACGATGGGAATATCGAACTGGAAGATTGTGCGCCCAGGCCTGCTGCTCTTCGGAATTGGCGTCGCCTGGGCGATTCTTGCCGGCGGTTGCGCTACGGCGAACGATGAAATCGCGGTGGCTGATCCGGTGGAAACAGCGCCGGGCACATCAGCGATAGATCTTTCCGCCACGGCGCGGGACGGTGAAAAGCTCTTTGCAGCGAATTGCATGGTCTGCCACGGAGCGCGTGGTACCGGGACCGCAACCGGGCCGCCATTAGTGCACCTCATCTACGAGCCTGGCCACCACTCGGATAATTCGATCCGTGCCGCGGTTCAATCCGGAGTCCAGTCGCATCATTGGACGTTTGGAGATATGGCGGCTATTGTGACGGTTGCACCAGAGCAAATTGACCAAATCATCTGTTATGTCCGCGAGTTGCAAGTAGCAGAAGGTATCGCCGATAAAGCGCCGTGCTGATTGCGCGGGTGGCGATGAGGTCGGGCTTGCTTACACGCGGGCAGGACACGGTGGGTTATCATAATCTTGAAACGGGCCCGGCGATTTATCGGCATGAATGGAGGTGTTTCGTGGCAAAAGTATTCGTTCCCACGATGTTGCAAGCCACCACCGGCGGAGTAAAAGAGGTGGATGTCAACGCCCGGAACGTTCGCCAGGTAATTGAACAGCTGGACCAACTGTTTCCTGGCATCGCCGGTCGCCTGATGGAAGATGATGAGATTCGCCCAAATCTGGCGGTGGCAGTGGATGGGGAAGTGGCGCGCATGGGCTTATTGGAGCGGGTCGGCCAGGATACGGAGATTCATTTCGTCCCCGCAATTGGAGGCGGCATTTAGCCATTTGGCGGAGCATCGTGCGGAGCCGCATCCACCCGGTACGAGCGCAGGCATTGGCGACTGGCAGGGCCTTTTCAAAGTCGTAGGCATTGGGGACATTATTTTACCGGGATGAGCAGGATAAACGGGATGGACGGGATTCTTCTGATTAAGGGCGCTTGGATTCCGGCTTGCGTCGGAATGACGGACTAACTTTGAAAAGGCCCTGGCGACCGGTGGCGCAGATTGACCCGTACCACGGGGGCAGATACAATTACGTCCAATATCAGGCGCCAAAATTTAGATTTGTGATGAGTTCTACGGCATTGCCAAGTGACAATCCCCAAGCACCCGAACAAGAGTTTGCTTTTGCGGTAACGGCGCAAGTTGCGGGCGAGATACCCGTTAGCGAGGCGGTAGCGAAAGCAATTTCGGCTGGTGGGCTGGTCTTTCGGGAGGCGGACGATGGCATCGAAACGTTGCTTTGCGCCAGGACACGGCCGGGCCGCCAGGGTCCGGATGCTCCCTTAAGCTGGCGTTTGCCTAAAGGAACGCCTGAGCCTGGCGAAAGTGTGGAGGAGACGGCCCGCCGTGAGGTGCAGGAAGAAACTGGCGTCAGCGTGAATCTAATCGCTCCGATCACCAGTATCCAGTATAACTTCGTGGGCCACGATGACGGAATTCTATATGACAAGACGGTCCATTTTTATCTGATGGAACCGCTTGGGGGCAGTACCGCCGATCATGACGCCGAGTTCGACGTGGTTGAATGGCAAGCCTACGACCGCGCGCTGCAGTTGCTCGAATACGACAATGAGCGCAGCGTTCTGGAAGCAGCGCGATCATTGATCGCCTCCTACCAGGATGGCGAATGACCATGGATCGGACCATCGTTCTGAGGGGAGTGCGCGTGCTGCTGCGTGGCAAACGCATTCAGGATGCGGAGTTGGATTACATCTGGCGCAGTGATCCGGAAATAGCCCGCCTGGACGCCGCGTATCCTCTCACAATGAAATACGAGCGATACCTGAAACTCTTTGAAGACCAGATCCGTTGGCCGACCCCCGGTTCTCATCATTTCGCCATTGAGGTGGCCGGCGGAAAGTTTATCGGCAACTGCATGTATTACGACCTCGACAGCCTTTCGAAAGAAGCTGAACTGGGCATCGTAATTGGAGACCGAGATTACTGGAGTGGCGGGTATGGGTACGATGCAGTGGTTACGCTGTTGCATCATATGTTTGACGATTTGCGGTTGAAACGAGTTTATCTACACACGCTGGACTGGAATCACCGCGCGCAAAAATGCTTCGAACGATCCGGGTTTAACCCGGTACGCGAGGTGCGGCGGATGTCCCACAATTTCATCCTGATGGAAGTATATCGAGACGATTGGGACGCAACGTCGAGTGAGCGATTGGCGCTCAGGCAGCAGTATCTGGATCAACGAGGCGGTTTGCTGGTCGGCGACGATGATGCTGTCGCCGCGGGTCCGTTAGCGTAATCCACTGTCCGGGATATACAGCCATCGGTGGGGATCAACCGTTGGCTGCGATTATCGCCTCTGAAATGGTGATGTCTCCCGTGTATAGGGCCCTGCCGATGATCGCGGCCTCGGCCCCGGTGGGCGCCAATTTCGACACATGCTCCGGAGCGCCAACACCTCCGGCAGACAGAACGCTGAGTCCGTCGGTCTGGGCGACGAGGGCTGCGGTGGCTGAGTAATTGGGTTCTTCCAGGGTTCCATCGCGCGAAATGTCGGTATAAAGCACGCGCACGACACCCAACTCTGCCATGCGGGCGGCCAATTCGATGGCGGTAATTTCCGACGTTTCGGTCCAACCGCGGATTGCGACCAAACCATCCCTGGCGTCGAGGGCTACCACCACTCGGTCACTGCCGAACCGACGGCATAATTCCTCAACCAGATCAGGGTTGGACACGGCAGCAGTCCCGACAACGACGCGAGCCGCTCCGGCATCGAACAAACCGGAGGCCGTATCGATGCTGCGGATACCGCCGCCAACCTGCACCGGAATGGTGAGCGAGCGCGTGATGGCCGAGATTGCGGCGAGATTAGCCGGGTTGCCACTGTGGGCTCCGTCAAGATCCACGATGTGCAGGCGCTGTCCACCTTCCGATTGCCATCGCTCGGCCACCTCCAGGGGGTTGTCGGAAAATACGGTCTCCTGCGCGTAATCGCCCTGATACAAACGCACGCAATTACCGCCTCTTAAGTCTATTGCCGGGATGATTTCCATGGAGGCTGCGACCTGCGCCGCTATGCGACGGTACCAGTGATCTGCTTGACGAAGTTGGCGTAAATGCGCAGCCCGTTTTCGCCGCTTTTTTCGGGGTGGAATTGGGTTGCTACCACATTGTCGCGTGCGTATATGCTGCAAAATTCTACGCCGTAGTCGGTAAGCCCGGCCACGTGGTCGCGGTGCATTGGGTCGGCATAATAACTGTGCACGAAGTAGAAATGACTGTCTTGGGGGATGCCGGCCCACAATGGGTGATCCGACTGAAAGTGGACGGTGTTCCAGCCCATGTGGGGTACCTTGCGGCCTTCCGGCAGGCGTCTCACCCGTCCTGGAACGAGACCGATGCAATCGGCATCGCCCTCGTCGGTAGCGTCCAACAGGAGCTGCAAACCGAGACAAACACCCAAAAAAGGTCGTCCACTGGCGATATATTCCAGCAGAGGTTGCACCAGGCCGCGTGAACGAAGCGCCGACATTGCCGCCGGCCCGGAACCAACGCCGGGCAGTACGACGGCGTCTGCGGCAGCGACGCGGGCCGCGTCTGACGTCACACACGGAACGACGCCGGCTTTCTCGATGGCTCGGGCGACGCTTCTCAAGTTGCCGGAATCGTAGTCAATTACGACGATTCGGGGATCGCGGGGCGGGTCTTCGGCCATCGCGCTATCAGACACGATCCCCGGTGGCCCGTTCGATGGGGATCTCCCGATCGTGGTATCGAGCCAGGACGAACAGCAGGTCTCCCAGTCGGTTGAGGTAGGCGAGAATAAGGTTGTTGGTCAACCCGCCAACCTCAGCCAGAGCGACTACCCTCCGCTCAGCGGTGCGAATGACGGTTCGCGCTGAATCCATTGCCGATGACGACGGCGTGCCGCCCGGCAGTATAAATACCTGGGGCATCTGGAAGTGCGTTTCCAGTTCGTCGATTATCTCTTCCAGCTTGTCCACCATCGCTTCGGTAACCGGAGTGAAGTGTTGATGGAACAGATCGTATTTTGCGGGATCGGTTGCCAACTCGGCAGCGACCGTGAACAATTCGCGCTGCAAATCCCTCAGGATGTTTTTGACCTTGTCGTCGTCGGTCAACGAGCGGGCCAGACCCATCAGGCTGACCGCTTCATCGGTGATGCCGTAAGCCTCGGTGTGCGGGTTGGCTTTGGACACGCGGCCACCATAGAGCAGGCTGGTCTCGCCCTGGTCGCCGTATTTGGTGTACACGCGCTTGCGGCGTGGAGATGACGAAGATGTACTCATTTTAGATACTCCCGTGCCAATTTCGACGACGTGTCATTCTAGCACTACCATGCCGGCATCGCTACCCGGAGCGCCGGCAACCCCAGGGCCTTTTCAAAGTCCTCCGACCTCCGCTCATGGTGAGCTTGTCGAACCACGGGCAACCATCCTTCGACGGGCTCAGGATGAGCGGAGAGAACAGGCTGGCCAACGACTTTGCAATCTCCCTGCCGGCAACCGGGCGCCCGTGATCCGTTGGGAAGGCAACGGTCAGGTGATAAACTGACGATACAGGGGATCCACGTCACAATCTACTGCCAAGTTGGGGAGGACACCATGCCGCCGGAAATTCGCGCCATCGGAATCGAAGGGTTGCCTGAAGTGCGCGCCGGGGACAACCTGGCGACGCAGATCATGGATGCCTGCGCTGCTCAAGGAACGCCGATTGAAGATGGCGACGTGTTGGTGGTGACCCAGAAAATCGTCAGCAAAGCTGAAGGGAGGGTGATGACCATCGACGATGTTGAAGCGTCTCCGTTGGCGGTGGCTATCACCGAGGGGCACCGGCGTGACCCGCGCCACACTGAGATGATTTTGCGGGAAAGCCGCCGAATCGTTCGTATGGACCGGGGCGTGATCATCAGCGAGACCTATCACGGTTATATTTGCGCCAACGCCGGAATCGATGCTTCCAACATCCCCGGGGCTAACGCGATTTGTCTGCTGCCGGTGGATCCTGATGCTTCGGCTCGACAGATCAGGGATGCGATACGGGTGCGGCTTGGAGTCGATGTGGCCGTGTTGGTTTCTGACACATTTGGCCGTCCCTGGCGGAACGGAGCCGTCAACGTGTCCATTGGCGTAGCCGGCTTCAATCCGGTGGTTAGCTACGTGGGTGAGTTTGATCCTCACGGCAACGAATTGCACACTACGACCATTGCGGTGGCGGACGAGCTCGCGGCAACTGCGGAACTGGTTACCGGCAAATTGCTCGGCGTACCCGTGGCAATCATCAAGGGTTATCCAATCGAAAGGATGGACGATGCTGATAGCAGAGCGATAGTGAGGGATTCGGACAAGGACCTTTTCCGCTAGTGCAATCGGTCGATCATCGTGATCTGCTTCGAGACCCGGCCGGTTATCCGTTGGTTGCCCAGACGCTATTGTCCGGTTTGCGTTGGGCCACCATCGAACAATAGCGGCATCCGGTATTGATAATCGGGAGTCGCCGGGTTCCCAACAGTGTGCGGGGTATCAGCGGGCACGTGCAGTTCCCGATTTGATTCTCTGTGGTCGGTGAACCCGGAGATTCCCACGCCCAGCAGACGGAATGTCCGTTCCGGCGCCAGTTCCCGATCCAGCAGGGTTTGGGCCGTAGATTCTATTGTGGCAGCGTCGCTGGTGGGGTTGGGTAACGTGGTCTGACGCGTAAATGTCGTGAAATCGGAGAGCCGTATTTTCACGATTACCGTCCTGCCCAGCAATCCTTTGTCAGTCAACGCGCTGGCAACATGCTCAGACAATCGTCGGATGACCGCGAACAGCTCCTGAGAATCGTTGAGATCCTCGGGAAAAGTGGTCTCGCTGCTGATGGATTTTCTTTCGCGCACGGGTTGGACGTGGTCGTGGTCGATACCGCGGGAGTGGTCGCGAATGCTGGGACCGCGCTTTCCGAATCGGCGGGCGAACCAACTGTCGGGCATCTGCGCCAGGTCGCCGATGGTTCTCACTCCGTCAGCGTGAATGAGCGCAACGGATTTTGGGCCGATCCCGGAAAGTTTGCCCACGGGCAACGGAGCCAGGAATTCGGCTTCTTGCTCGGCAGGGATAACGACAAGGCCATCCGGTTTTTGCAGGTCGGACGCTATCTTGGAGACGCATTTGCCGCTGCTCAATCCCACCGAGACCGTTAGGCCGGTTTCCGAGGATACCCGCTTTTTTATATCTATAGCGATGGCGAGAGGGGAACCGCCGGCAGCGACGGCTGCGGTTATGTCGAGAAATGCTTCGTCGAGTGACAGAGGCTCAACAATATGGGTGACTGACCGAAAAATCTCCATAACCTGCCCCGACATTTCCCGGTAGCGGTCGAAACGAGGTCGAACGACTATACCGTCGGGGCATTGCCGGATGGCAGTTGCCATGGGCATTGCTGAATGCACCCCAAATTTGCGGGCCTCGTATGATGCTGTGGCCACCACGCCGCGGCCGTCGGGTCTGCCTCCCACGAGCACGGGCTTGCCGCGGAGCTCAGGGCGGTCCAGTTGTTCCACGGCCGCGTAGAACGCGTCCAGGTCGGCGTGAATGATGTAGCGTGCCGGTTGCTGTGCCATCGTGAATCCAGCAAATTGACAACGGACGGGTATCAACTGTGAATTGTACCCGGTGCAAACCCATGATTGAAGTCGAGGAACGTCATGTAACCGCTCACGCGTACCCACTTTAATCTGTCATTGCGAGTGCAGCGTGGCAATCTCGTTGAGGTTGAGCACACGCCGGCTAACCATCATTGCTACGGCGACGAGATTGCCACGTCGCTGCGCTCCTCGCAATGACAGTCGGCTGGTTTCGTTTGACAAAGCGGGCAGGCGTGAGCATGCAACCGTCATTGCTGTGAACTGTGGCAACGATTACAATGGGTTCCCGTTGCGCGTCGCCCCCGGCTGCGAATGCAGACCGGGGCGAATTTTTTAGCATTGGTGTGGTGAATCGATTTGGCACTGACCGGTGAACGGGTGGCGCCTGCCCAGCGACAGCCGCGGATGTACTACGGTTGGTGGATGGTTGCGATCACCTCGGTGATGAGCTTTTTCGCCAGCGGTATATTCTTCCGGGGGTTCGGAGTGCTGGTCTTGCCGATCCGGGACCAGTTGATGATCACGCAGGCACAAACGAACCTGGTGTTTTCAGTGGCACGAGCGGAAGGAGGCCTGGAGGGTCCGCTCGCGGGTTGGTTGATCGACAAGTTCGGTAACCGCAAAGTATTGGTGCCGTCGCTGATGATTACGGTCGCGGGCTACTTCCTGATGGCGTTCTGGATGCCAAGCCTGTGGAGTTTTGCGGTGGTTTACCTGGGATTGGTGTCGCTGGGTAACAGCATGGCGTTCCAGCACGCCTGTTTTGCCGCCTTGAATCAGTGGTTCATCAGGCGCAGGTCCCTCTCGATTTCTATCCTTGCCGCCGTTGCGTCGTTGGGTGGTTTGGCCCTCATCCCTACGATGAATCTGTTGATCGACAAAACGAATTTGCAATGGGGATTGATCGCCTCGGGACTGTTTTATCTGGTGATCCTGCTGCCGATCTGTTACTGGTTTCGTAACCGACCGGAGGATATGGGACTGCTGCCGGATGGCGCGACGCGTCCTCCCGCAGTCGCCGGGACCCGAGGGGCTACTCGGCGGGAGTACCGGGATTACACGGTTCGGGAGGCGTTACGGACCCAGGCTTACTGGTTCCTGTTGTTGGGCGCCGGATTGAGGCAGACTGCCACGTTGGGCATATTGGTGAGCCTCTTTCCCATTCTGATTGAGGACAAGGGAATGAGTCCACAGATGGCCGCCAACCTGGTCGGCGCCATGTCTGCGATCAACTTCGTGTCCCGGTTGGTCATGGGATATTTGGGAGATCGAGTCTCCAAAAAAGCAATTTTGGGTCTCAGTCTGGGCGTGGAAGGGATCGGTTACCTGTTCCTGTGGTTGGGTGATTGGCAGACGGCGGTGGGGATCACCTTGGTTTTGGGGTTTGTCGTTTGCGAGGGGATGATGGACGGGGCTGGCGTGATTGTGTGGGCGGCGTTGGGCGAATATTTCGGTCGAAGCAGATTCGCGACGCTGCGAGGATACATAACTTTCGGGTACGCGTGGGCCCTGGTGGCGTCGCCAGTGTACGCCGGGTGGATTTACGACAGGTTCGGGAATTACGACCGGGCAATCGTGCCGGGAGCCATCTGCGCCATGATTGCCGGGGTGTTTTTTATGCTGATAAAGAAACCGCCGGTATTGACTGCCGCATCGCCTGATCCATCCGACAGCGATTAGATTTTCCATCGAGTCGCTGTGCTACAATTAGCCCGCCGTTGAATCGTGAGACTGAAACAGTCGGAGTGTAAATATGCCCACGATCCTGGAACAGTACATCAGTCAACACCCCGGCTCCGCGGAACGATACCGGGAAGCTGTCGGGATATTCCCCGGCGGTGTGACCCACGACAACCGATACGCCGAACCATTCCCACTATACATAACTCACGGAGAGGGTCCCAGAAAATGGGACGTGGACGGGAATGAGTATATTGA
Source organism: Dehalococcoidia bacterium (assembly GCA_965262485.1). Classification (GTDB taxonomy): domain Bacteria; phylum Chloroflexota; class Dehalococcoidia; order Lucifugimonadales; family UBA3495; genus Bin87. Next base: position 619,673 of record OZ253540.1, read on the forward strand.
TTACGTATCGGGACACGGCGCGCTGATTTTAGGTCATTCGCACCCAGCGGTTGCCGACGCGGTGGTGGAGCAGATGCGCCGCGGCACCCACCTGGGCGCGTGCACCGACGAAGAGCTACGGTGGGCCAGGGCGATCATGGCGTTAATGCCGGCAATCGAGCGGGTACGTTTTCACAGCAGCGGCACCGAAGCCACACTGATGGCGATGCGGCTGGCACGCGCGTACACGGGCCGGAACAAAGTCATAAAGCTGCAAGACCATTTCCACGGCTGGCACGACTATGCGATGGCGGGCTCTGATCGCCCGGCTCCCGGGATTCCGGTGGAATCCTGGGGCAGCATGGTTGTCGTGCCGGCCGGCGACCTGGATGCCGTGCAGCAGGCGATGGAGCGAGATACGGACATTGCCGCGATAATCCTTGAACCCACCGGCGCTCATTACGGGCAACTGCCTTTCGATGTGGCGGCCTATCTGTCGGGGCTGAGGGAGCTTTGTGACCGGCATGGTGTGGTTCTTATATTCGACGAGGTAGTTACCGGCTTCCGAGCGTCGCCGGGCGGAGCGCAAGTGCGGTTTGGAATATCGCCGGACTTGACGACCATGGCCAAGATCGTTGCCGGCGCGTTGCCGGGTGGAGCCGTGGGAGGAAAGGCGGAAATCGTCGATATGATCGCGCAACGGGGCGATCCGGAGTGGGACAACACCCAAAGGGTCTATCATCCGGGCACGTTCAATGGCAATCCTCTATCGGCGGTAGCCGGGGCAACCTGCCTGGAATTGATCGCAGCCGAACCAATCAATCAGCGGGCTGACGCAATGGCTGCCCGGCTCAAAACCGGTCTCAACGACGTTTTCTCGCGCATGGAGGTGAATGGCCATGCGTACGGCATCGCGTCCATGATCCACTACACGTTGGCGGAAGGTGATTTTGATCGGGAGTTTGGGCCGGAAGTAAACCGACGCATCAAATCAGCCGCGGCCACGCCGGCAGTGACCGCGATAAAGCGAGGGTTGCAAAACCGCGGTATCGATATCATGGGTCGCGATGCGTTGCTGGTTTCAGCTACCCACGTCGAGGCGGATATTGACCAGACTCTGGCTGCTTTCGAGGCTACAGTGGCGCAGGTCCGCGACGAAGGATTGGTATAGCGGGCGACGTCGGGCCGAATCTTTTCATTGAGAGACCACTATGACCGCCATTAAAATCCTTACGCTGATTGGCGCGAGCGTTGTGGCCATTGCGTTGTTCGGCCTGACTTTTTCCGCAAGCTTGCCGGACGATGGAATTCTTCGAGCAATTTCGGTGGGTCTGTTAGCCGGTATAGCCGGCTTTCTTGGTATGGCTTTTATTGTCCGAGTGCTCTCGGACCCGGAAAAATGAGAAATCTGCAAGCAGATTGGGCGGCCCTATTTGGCCTCGGTGTTATATTGGTCGCCATCGACACGGTTTCCGACTCTCTGCTATCTATAAAAGGTGTGCCTGCCCTGGGTATTATAGGCGCCGCTTTGATACTGCTGGTCTTGACTTCAATGCTGAACTGGATGTTCAAGAGAGCTTGGAACGAACGCACCCGCTCAAATGCCAACAACCCCTAATGAAGTTCAATCCAATACCCAGACACAGGACGAGATGAAAGGTCAATATGGCAAGTTTTTGGGAAACTATCAGCGTTAATGGCCAGGAAATGGACATGTACGCCAGCGTGCCCAGTAGCAGCGCCGGGTTCAGCGCACCATTCCCGGCCGTGCTGGTAGCACAACACGCCACCGGCGTTGACGCATTCATACAGGACATTTGCGACCGATTGGCTGCTCAGGGTTATGCTGCCGTGGCGCCGAACCTTTATCACCGGGTTACGGATCCGGAATTGCTCAACGAACAGCCCCGTCCCCGACCAGCCGCATTGCTCAGTGATCCGGATATCATCGCTGACGTCAAGGCCGCCGTGGAGTGGCTGCGGAACCACGATGCAGTGCAAAGCGACCGGATCGGCGTGACCGGGTTCTGCATGGGCGGTCGGGTCGCCTGGCTGGCTGCCGCCACTAATCCGCATTTTGCCGCCGTGGTTCCCTACTATGGTGGCAATTTGATGACCACCTGGGGAACCGGCGAAACACCCCCATTTGAGTTGGCGAATAACATAAACTGCCCGATGCTGTTCCACTTCGGAGAGATCGACGTCAATCCTTCTCCCGATGACATGCGGGCGTTGGATGCGGAATTGGACCGTTTGGGCAAGGAGCATCAGTTTTATTCCTACCCGGGGGCAGACCATGCCTTTATGAACCCCGCCGGCGGACGTTACCAACAGGCCGCCGCGGAAGTTTCATGGCCGCGAACCGTTGAATTTTTTGACCGGCACCTGAAGGGCTAACCCGTCCCGACGACGAAAGCAGTTATGGTTGATTAAGTATCGCTGGAGGTATTGTTATGGCCAGTTTTTGGGAGAATGTTGCCGTTGATGGCAGTGAGATGGACATGTATGCCAGCGTGCCGAGTAGCAGCGCCGGTTTCACCGCTCCGTTTCCCGCGGTGGTAGTGGCGCAACACGGCGGCGGAGTGGACGAGTTTATCCGAACGATCTGCGACCGATTGGCCGCAGAAGGATTCGCAGCGGTGGCTCCAAACTTGTACCACCGAATTTCCGATGACGTGTTGAATGGCGACCCGCGACCGCGTCCGTGGGACGTCCTCAGTGACCCCCAAATCGTGACTGACATTGGCGCCACGGTGGATTGGCTACGCAACCACGAAGCGATACGCGGCGACCGCATCGGTGTAACCGGCTTCTGCATGGGTGGTCGGGTCGCCTGGTTGGCAGCAGCATCGAACCCGCATTTCGCAGCGGTAGCGCCCTACTACGGCGGCAACCTGCTGGTTACGTGGGGAGACGGCGCCACGCCTCCGTTTGAATTGGCTGGCAATATCAACTGCCCGCTGCTGTTCCACTTTGGTGAAGTTGACGAGAATCCATCTCAAGACGACATGCGTAATTTCGACGAAGAGCTGAACCGCCTGGGCAAGGAGCATCAGTTTTACGTTTACCGTGAAGCGAATCACGCATTTATGGATTTTACGGGTCCCCGCTATCAGAAAGAAGCTGCTGACCGGTCGTGGCCACGGACGCTGGAGTTTTTCGGCCAACACCTGAAAGCCTGATCACCACGCCGCTGGGCGGGACCGTGACCTGATCATCACAACTATTACAGGAGAAACCCATGCCGAGAGTAGCGCTTGATTTAGAGCAGAAATCCGACCTGGCCGTCATCAAGTCGGACGGCTGGCGCGTAGCGCAGGGCCTGGAGCCCGGCGAACCCAACCAGGGACTGGTGGCAGAGAAGCTGGCCAGCGAGGCCAGATTGCCGGACTACGACGATTCCTCATGGGAGAGCGGGGCTGATTTTCAGAAACGTTATTCGGTAGGATTTACGTTCGCGTGGTATCGGTTGCGTTTCACCCTGCCTGACACGGTAAAGGGACAGGATGTATCGACATGCCGGATATTCTTTGAGACCAACGTGGATAATTACGGCGAGGTTTTCATTGACGGAAAAATCGACCGCAACATCGGGGTGGTGACCGGCAATAACACGCCGAAACGGGTGCTGGTTGAAGAACCGGGCCAACCGGGTCAGGAACACGTTATTGCGGTGCTGGTGGCCAACGCTCCGTTGGGCGAGCCGGTGGGTTCGATATTCATGCGCCACGCGACACTGGCATTTGAGTCACAGCCACCGCGCTAATCCCGTCAATACTGCTCTATCGCTATGGAGGCTTGGTTATGGCCACCCAATCTTTTGCAGGCGCGGTAAACGCGCCGGAATTTCCTGACGATGTCGAATGGGTCAACACGGACCGCGCGCTCAGCATGGCTGACCTGCGGGGGAAGCTGGTGGTGCTCGACTTCTGGACCTATTGTTGAGTCAACTGCATGCACATATTTCCGCAGTTGCGGAAACTGGAAGAGAAATACGCCGAAGAGTTGGTGGTTATCGGGGTCCATTCGGCGAAGTTTCCCAATGAAAGGGACGCCGACAATGTGCTGCGCGCCGCCCAGCGATATGAGCTGAAACACCCGGTGATAAACGACGCCGAATTTAAGGTTTGGCGTCAGTATGCCTGCCGGGCCTGGCCCACGTTGATGTTCGTGGATCCCACCGGGAAGGTTATCGGCAAACACGAGGGAGAACTTCCGTACGACGCCTTTGACTCCCTGCTGGGAAAGATGATTGCCGAGTTCGACGACCAAGGGATCATCGATCGGTCGAATCTGAATCTGAAGCCGGACGCGGTGGAGGCCTCATCCCTGGCCTTTCCCGGCAAGGTTTTGGCCGATGGCCCGGGCAATCGCCTGTTCATCGCGGATACGAACCACAATCGCATCATTATCTCCGATTTAAGCGGGACCGTTCGGGCGGTGGTGGGTTCCGGCGCAGAGGATTTCATCGACGGTGGCTATGCGGCGGCGGCGTTCAATCATCCGCAGGGGATGGAGCTGGTTTCCGATGTGCTGTATGTGGCTGATACCGAAAACCACGCCATCCGGCGCGTTGACTTGATCGCTGAGACGGTGGATACCGTCGCCGGCACCGGCGAACAGGGCAACGACCGACGGGCCTCCGGACCTGGCAGACAGGTGGCGTTGAGCAGTCCCTGGGACCTGGCTCACCACGAAGGCGTGTTGTATGTCGCGATGGCGGGCATCCATCAGATCTGGCGTTGGTCGTTAGCCAGTGGGATTGTTGAACCGCACGCTGGGACGGGCGCTGAAAGCATCGATAACGGGCCTTTGGCCACGGCTACTTTGGCTCAGCCCAGCGGTATCACAGTAGGCAACGGACTGCTTTATTTCGCCGACTCAGAGACCAGCAGCATCCGCCGCGCCGGAATCGACCCGGCAACCGGCCGCGTAGCCACTCTGGTTGGGATCGATCTTTTTGCGTTCGGAGACCGCGACGGTGTGGAGCATCATGTCCGGCTGCAGCATCCCATCGGCATAGAATGGCATGAAGGCGAATTGTTCTTTGCCGACACCTACAACCACAAGATAAAGCGTTTGCTTCCACTCACTCGGTCGGTACAGACGGTGTTGGGTTCCGGCGCCACCGGGCTCCACGACGGGCCGGGAAAACTGGCGACGTTTAGTGAACCGAGTGGCCTGAGCTTCGCCGTCTTTGACGACGGACGTCCTTCGCAACTGTACATCGCGGATACCAACAACCACGCGATCCGGATTGTGGATATTCCAAATGACCAGGTTAGCACTCTTGAGTTGCGTGGATTGTGAAAACCGGACCGAGCGCGTAACCGCTTTTATTGATCGTTGATCCCAGGTCCGCAACTCGCAGTCGTAAACAACGACGGTAGGGACATCATCCGGAAACATGATATTGTGGTTGTCGCGGCTTGGCGTGCACATCACTTGCATTAGATTTCGACTCACCAGGAGATGATATGGTTGTCCCTCCCTCCCTCGACGCGTCTTCGCTCGAAGACCAGTCTGACCTTGAACCCGGATACGCTGTCAGCACTGACGACAACATCACGTTGTTGGCCAGCAAGGTGATGCGCGATGTTCTGGTTACGCGTGGTGAACCGGTGCGCCGGCGTGAGCTCTGGCAGGCCGTTGAGTTGGCCATGGGCGACCGGTCGCCCGATGTTGATGGAGTGCTGAAAGGAGCCTGGTTCAATAACCCGGTTTATGGAAAATGGGTGCTGACCGAGGTAGCGGAAGCGGCCGGGTCGCCGTTCGTGGATGGCCACGACATCATCAACGTAGCAATTGTGGTTGATTACCTGCGTCGCTGCGGTGGGGAGGCTCCCTACATCGGGGACGTGGGCGATTTCATCAAATTGTGCCGGCCCGCCGTTCATTTAGGCAACGACTGGTTGACCGAATTTACGGGAGCCATCACTCGAGCCTGAGCCCGGGCAGTTTCAACCCGCCAGGAGCATACGAGCCGGGGACAGGGTCAGTAATCGGTTGATGAACCGCCCAGGTTGACGACCAGTACGCGGGCTTGCCCGGATAAATCCGGCTCCGTTGAAACCTCTGCGTCTGGAAACACCTGGCTTGCCGCTGTCTGCGCGTCAGACATCTGTTCAGGGTCCATCTCGAGCAGAATCACGCCGTGAGGTTTCAATCGCTCACTATCGGAGGCTTGTTGCAGCAGACGGCGGATGTGTTCCAAACCGTCGGGGCCGCCGTCCAGCGCTGCCACGGGTTCCCATTGGACTTCGGGTTGCAGCGTTGGAATCCGTGCCGTGGGGAGGTAAGGCAAATTCGCTACCACCACATCCGCGGGTTCGGGCAGGGGTTCGAGCAGGTCACCTTTTAGCAACGTTACCCGGTCAGTGACGTTGTGCATTCGGATGTTGTAGGCGGCGACGTCCAGCGTTGGGTCGAAGGCATCGATGGCGTAAATGTGAGCGGCCGGCAGGTGTATGGCCAGATTGATTGCGATCGCGCCTGAGCCGGTACCCACGTCGGCAATAATCAGTTCCCGACTTTCCATACCCATGAGCGCCATGAACAGCGCATGTTCTACCATGGTTTCGGTTTCCGGACGGGGGATAAGCACATCCGAGTTGACGAGCAGGTTTACGCCGTAGAACTCCCGGTAATTCAGGATGTAGGCCAGGGGTTCCCGAGTCAGGCGGCGTTGGATAATGGCCGCCAGTTGCTCCTGTTGCTGTGCGGAAACCTCGGTTTCCTGTTCGGCGAAGATGGACTGGCGCGGCATACGCATCACGTCCATGACCATCACTTCAGATTCGAGCCGGGCGTCCGGGATGCCAACAACTTCCAGTGTGCGATGCGTGTCCTGAATTACGCTCCGCAGGTTAGGCATGGATGCTACCTGGTAGGGACGACGTGGAACAACGGTGCGCGAGTTAAGCGCTAGCTTCTGCCAGGCGACGGGCCTGGTCGTGAGCAATTAGCTGATCGATCATTTCGTGCAATCCACCATCCATGATGCGTTGCATACCGTGGACGGACGTTCCAAGCCGGTGGTCGGTAATGCGGTCCTGGGGGAAGTTGTACGTTCGGATGCGCTCGCTGCGGTCGCCGGTTCCCACCTGGGATTTCCTGTTGCTGAAGATCGCAGCCTGTTGCCGTTCCTGTTCGGCGGCGAAGAGCCGGCTGCGCAGGATAGTCATGGCTTTTGACTTGTTCTTGAATTGGGAGCGTTCATCCTGGCAAACGACAACCAGCCCGGTTGGTTCGTGGACGATGCGCACGGCGGTTGCCACCTTGTTTACGTTCTGGCCTCCGTGGCCGCCGGCGTGGAATATGTCGATGCGCAGATCATCATCTTTGATGTTGAGTTCCACTTCGTCGGCCTGCGGCAACACCGCAACCGTGACCGTAGAAGTATGAAGGCGCCCCTGCGTTTCGGTTTCAGGAACTCGCTGGACTCGGTGAACGCCGGCTTCGAATTTGAGGCGACTGTAGGCGTCTCTGCCATCCACGGAGAACGCGATGCGATTGAAACCGCCCAGATCTGATGGGTTGGAGTCCATAATCTCGACGGCCCAACCCTGCTCGCTGGCATAGCGTTGGTACATACGGTAAAGGTCGCCAGCGAACAGTGAGGCTTCCTGCCCTCCCGCGGCGGCGTGGACCTCCACGATAACATTGCGTTCGTCGTTGGAGTCTTTCGGCACAAGAGCGAACTTCAGCTCCTCGGTCAAGGCAGAAAGCCGCCCATCCACGTCGGCGAGTTCGAGTTGAGCCATCTCCACCAGCTCGTGGTCGCCGCCTTCACTGATGAGCGCCCGCAGGTCGGCGGACTCTTCGCTGAGCTTGGCGTAACGGCCGTAGATATTGACCAGTTGTTCCATTGCGGAACGTTCCTGGTTCAATTCTTTCAGCCGTTCGTAGTCCGTGGCTACATCGGGAAGGGCCATCTCCGATTCGATGTCCTGATGGCGCTGGACTACGGGCTGCAATTTGAGGAAAATATCGGTCATTACAAACTCACCGGCAACGGCGGGAAACACTCCGAAGTATAACTTAGGCTGCCAACTATCAGCAACCGCCCGGTTGCCTCATGTGTAGCCACTTTGTCAAACCAAACTGGCCTGCTGCCATTGGGAAGGGTGGGTGCGCCCCTCACCCCCCGGCCCCTCTCCCACCGGGAGAGGGGGAGCCGAATCTAACATGGATGGACATGATTTCGGGCCGTGGTTCGCTGCGGGATTGCCACGTCGCTGTGTTCCTCGCCATGACAAAGTGGGTACGCGTGAGGGTTCAGGGCACTTTCAAAGTTGTGGAAATTAAACACCCGCTCGTCCTGAGCCTGTCGAAGGATGGTCGACGATGGTTCGACAAGTTCACCATGAGCGGAGGTCGGAGGACTTTGAAAAGGCCCTGGTGAGCCATCCGGTGCGGTTTACCTCGTAATTCGACGGGTGTTATACTCAACTGACGGACGGATGTTCACAGATTTTTGCGGCACGGGCCGTATCGGAGGCACTGATGATTCAAAACGCCGTGGTGCAACAATTGCGTAAGGGCGGCGTGCGCGTTACGCCTCAACGATTGGCCATCGCTGAAGCAGTGCTCAATTCCAGCGACCATCCCACCGTGCAGCAGATTCACGAACGGGTTCAGCAGCATTTTCCGTCGATGACGCTGGCGACCGTTTACTCCACCCTGGGGGTGTTGTCCAGGAGCGGATTGATTCAGGAATTGCCGTTTGCCAAGCAGTCCCGGTACGAGAGCAACGTGTCTCCCCACGTCAACCTGGTGTGCATCGGCTGCGGTAACATCGCCGACGCTGACGGCAGCAGCGACATTATCATGCAGCTGCGGGACGAGGTCTCCAACGAAACCAGTTTTCAGGTGATGTGGCAGCGCGTGGATTTCCACGGTTGGTGCCAAGCCTGCTCCCCGGTCGCCAAGCAGCCCGGTGATTGATAGCGTCGTCGGCATCACCATCTGGACGGATAATCTGGACCGGATGGTCAGATTCTACCGGGACACGCTGCGGCTGTCGTTGCATTCGTTCCACGAGGATGTGGGTTTCGCGGCCTTTCAGCTCGGAGACCTGCGCTTCAACGTGGGCCGGCACAGCGGCGTCAGCGGGCCGTCCCGGGATCCTTTGCGTATGATGCCTCACCTGGGCGTAACCGATATTCACGCCGAGTATTCCCGACTTGCGGGGGACGGCGTCGAGTTCATCCGGCCCCCGGAGCAGGAACACTGGGGCGGCTGGGTGGCAACCCTGCAAGACCCTGACGGCAACGTGCTGCAGTTGTTGCAATTCCCCGAATAGTCGTTGTGGTGGCCTTGCCCAGGGTTACTGCCGCAATTTTCGCGCCAGTTCGGCGTTGGACGGTTCCACCAGGATCGATCCGTCGGGGAATATGATCGTGGGGATGATCAACCGGTTGTCGTTGACCTGTTTCACGTAAGCCTGCGCCGTGTCGTCCCCATCGACGTCCACGTACTCATAGGTCACCTGCTGGCTGTCCAGATAGTTGCGGGATCGGTGGCAGTCCGGGCACCATTCGGCGCCGTAAACGGTGATGCCGGTCGCGGAATCAGTCGCCATGTTAGCCTCCTTCATTATGCTGGGTAGACGTGGGATCGGCGTTGAAGCGTCAGTCGGCGGGTTGGCCGGCGATCTGTTCGGCCTCTTCCGGAACGTAATGGGGGCGGACCAGTTCGTACACATCGTCAGTGCGGCAGTAAGCGTTGCCGGCCAACCGGCCCGTCGGCTGCAGCGCCTGATGATTGACCCGGTAACCGTTGGGGCCCTCGTACAACACATCCTCGCGCAAGTGCATACGCACAATTTCGCCGATGACCAGGCCATGCTGATGCGGGTGCTCGCCTATGTTGACGATTTGGTTCAACCGGCACTCCATGTTGACCGGTGATTCCAACACGCGAGGCGCCTTTACAACTTCGCTGGGCGCTTCCGTTAGCCCGGCGATGACGAACTCGGAGACGTCCGAGGGATATTCGGCGGCGGTGGCGTTCATGGCGGCGGCGATATCGTCCACCACGACGTTGACCACGAATTCGCCGGTCTCTTCGATGTTGGTCAAAGTGTCCTTGCGTTTGTCTTGCCAACCGGCGGCCTTGCGGGAAGATGAGAACACCACCGTGGGAGGGTTGTACGCGACAGCGTTGAAAAAGCTGTAAGGCGCCAGATTGACCACACCGTCGGTAGAAATTGTCGAAACGAACGCTATGGGGCGCGGAACAACGACACCCGTGAGTATCAGGCTGAATCGTTCGAACGTTCGCGGATCTATTATCATTGTTACTGTCTCCTGTATGGCGGCTCGCCGTGCGGCGCCGGTTGCCTGGAATACCGAGGGTATGGTACGACGACATCATATCGCATTTACGCGCCGGTTTGACGGCAGGTGTAAAATGAGTGCCACCTTCTTTAATAACCGCAGGAGTATTCCGGCGACCGCAGGAGTAATCCAGCGCCTTCACCGTGCTGGCGAGGTGCGGCGGCGCAATGGATCAACGGAACGATGGGGAGGCTCAACAGGACCGATATGATCGAGGGCGTTTTTGATGGACTAAAGGTGCTCGACCTGAGCGCCGATATAGCGGGTTCTTTTTGTGCCCGCCTGCTGGCCGACTACGGCGCAGATGTGCTGAAGATTGAACCTCCGGCGGGCTCCGCCATGCGGAGGATCGGTCCTTTTTATCATGACGATCCCCACCCTGAAAAAAGTTTGTTTTTCCTCATCCTGAACCTGAACAAGAAAGGAATCACACTCAATCTCGAATCGGAAGCCGGTCGCGCAATCCTGAAAGAATTGGCCGGTCGGGTCGATTTGATCGTGGAAAGTTACGCTCCGGGCTATCTTGACGGGTTGGGCATCGGGTACGATTCGCTGTCTAACATCAATTCCGGTCTGGTCATGACATCGGTGACCCCCTTTGGTCAGACCGGGCCGTACCGGGATTTTCATGGGGAAGAAATCGTTTCCTACGCCATGGGCATGGTGATGGGAATCAGCGGTGTGCAAGGTAAACCTCCGTTGAAACACGGCGGGTTCCAGGCCCAGTATCAGGGCGGGTTGTTTGGCGCGGGAGCCACCGCGATGGCGCTGTTCGCGCAAGAACGATACGGCCAGGGCCAGCATGTTGACGTGTCGGTAACCGAGTGCGTAGCGTCAACCATGATGGCCACGCAAACCATTTATCCATTCATCGGCGGTGTGCAGATCCGGAGACAGGATGGACAGATGTGGGAAAACCCCATGCCATGCAAAGATGGCTGGATTATCGTGCAGGCCGGCGGCGGAGCATCGTGGGAAGATATCGCTGATTTCTTCCAGGCTCCCGAGTTGCTGGAACCCCGGTTCGCCGACCGGGCCCAACGGGTGCGGAACGGCGCGGCGATGGACGCTGTGGTGCTGGACGCCATTCGGGACCGCGAAAAATGGGAGTTGTTTCCCAAAGCCGCCGAGAAACGGATGCTTTTCGGACTGGTTCAAACTCCATTGGAGCTGGCCGACTGCCCACAGTTGGAATCCCGGGATTTCTATCGCGAACTTGAGCATCCGGTGATAGGTCGTATCAAGGTTCCGGCGGAGTTGTTCAGAATGTCAGCGGCGCCGTATCAATTGCGTATGCCGGCTCCGACGCTGGGGCAGCATAACCGGGAGATTTTCATTGATGGGTTGGGATATGATGCGCTGACGCTATCCACCATGCGCCAGTTGGAAGTTATTTAGAGCCTTTTGACAATTAGCAAACCGACCCGTCACTCCTGCGAAAGCAGGAGTCCAGAGACGGTATGATGAAAGAATCAGAACCGTGATTAACGACTGCGGCCACTGGATTCCGGCTTTCGCCGGAATGACGAAATGAAATTTCGAAATGTCAACAGAGCCTAGTCCAATCAAGCTGGATGATTGTTGCGTTGCGGAGTACGAACAGATCATGGGAGTTGCGATAAATGGCTAACCTGCCCCTGTCCGGCATCCGTGTCCTTGATTCCACTTACGTGTTCGCCCTGCCCTACACCGGCGGTCAATTGGCCGATCTCGGCGCAGATGTCATAAAAATTGAAGGTCCCGGACGGCCCGACATCACCCGTGGCGGCGGCCTGTACGGAACCTTCCCGGATAACGATCCGGGAGAAGACTGGTGGAACCGGCCTTCCACATATCATCTCCTGAACCGCAGCAAACGCTCCCTGGTGCTGGACATGTCTCGCGAGGAAGGGCGTGACATATTCCGGGAATTGGTGATGGTCAGCGACGTTGTCATGGAAAATTTCACTCCACGGGTGATGCGCAGTTGGGGGTTGGACTATCCCAATCTCCGCAAGCTGCGCCCCGACATCATCATGGTGTCCAACACCGGCTACGGACACGGCGATGGCCCATATTCATCCTACCCGGCGCAGGCCACCACCCAGGAGGGTACTCACGGCCATTGCTGGATCACCGGATATCCGGGTGGCGAGCCGTCCAAAGCAGGGCGGTCGTTTGTGGATTTCCTGTCCACGTGGAGCGCGATGCTGGCGATTGGCGCCGCCCTGAGGTACCGCGAACGCACCGGCAAGGGCCAATGGATCGACATCGGAATGTATCAGGCGGGCGTCATGTTTCTGTCCGAATACCTCATGGACGCCATTGCCAACGGGAGGGAAGGCGAACGCATTGGAAACCGGCATCCCTGGCGGGCGCCGCAGGGAGCGTACCCCGCCGCCGGAGAGGACCAGTGGATTACGCTTTCGGTGGGTGACAACGACGATTGGCTGGCCCTGTGCCGGTTGATGGAGCGGGCGGATCTGGCCGCTGATCCCCGGTTGCGGGAATTGATTGGCCGGCAGAAGCGCCACGATGAGATCGACGCCGGCATCGCGGAATGGACGCGCCATTACGACAAATATGAACTCATGCACACGTTGCAGTCCGAAGGCATCGCGTCCGGCCCGGTGCTCAGCGGCAAGGAAGTGCATTTCGACCCCCACTACCGGAGCCGGAATTTTCTCGAACGGGTCGAATACCCTGAATCCCGCAACATGGGCGCCCGTTACCTGATGGGAAGACCGTACCGGCTTTCCGAAACGCCGTTGCGCATCCGCGGTCCGGCGCCGCGTTTCGGGGAGGACAATCTGAACCTGCTGGCAGGTTTGTTGGCCAAACCTGCCGCAGCGGTAGCCGAGTTGTCGGACAACGGCGTTATTACCGAGGTGCCGGTCAACGGCGAGCCGTCCCCCACGCTGGACCCGCAAGAGTTGGTGGAGCGTCGCCAGTTAGCGGAGTGGGATCCGGATTACCGGGAACGGTTGGGCATCTGATTCGCCAGGTTCCGCCAATCCCGGACGTTGGTGTGTTTTGCCGCGCAACGTTGACGATTTGCGAACCTGCGGCTAACCTGAATATAACGCCGGCGTCATCCAACGGCCGGCAACCGAGGGCCCGTAGCTCAGTGGAAGAGCGTCCGACTCATAATCGGCAGGTCACAGGTTCGAACCCTGTCGGGCCCACCATCGACGACCACGGCGAGATACGAGTGCCGCATTTGGAGAACAGGATGCCTCAGTCCGCCTTCAAGCTCCAGCGCGAAGTTGACCGGATTGTGCGAGCTAACGGCGATGTGTTCAGTGCTGTCGCTGGTATCACAAACGACGCAGGCGACTACTACTGGTCGGGCGCCGCCGGTCTCGCCCATTCCTATCGTGGCGATCCGATGAAGGTCGACACGCCCATATTTATCGCCAGTGTCACGAAAATCTACACCGCCGTTGTCGTCATGATGCTGGAAGAGAAGCAAGCGCTGTCGCTCCGGGACCCTGTTGTTCAGTACCTGCCCCACGACCTTATGCGCGGGCTGCACGTCCACGAAGGGCGGGACTACACGGAGCAGATCACCATCTTCAATCTCCTGAGCCATTCCTCTGGGCTACCCGACTATTTTCTGGACAAATCCAGTGGGACTCAGAGCCTTTTTGACCTGATTGTCCGGGGCGTCGACCAGGAGTTTGGAGTGACAGATGTCACAAGGACCGTTAGGGAAAGGCTAGCTCCAAAATTCCTGCCCGGAGATGAAAAGTCAGGTGGACGGGCCTACTACTCTGATACCAACTACCAATTGCTCGGTGCTGTGATAGAAGCTGTAACCGCGAAACCGCTGCAGAACGTCTACAGCGAGTTCGTCTTCCAGCCTTTGGGAATAGTGGATACCTACCTGTACGGCAGCGGCGCACTAAATGAGTCGCGGAAAGGCCCCCCAGCAACCCTCTACCATAAGGACCAGCCACTTCAGATGGATCGGACCATGCGCTCGTTCGGGCCGGATGGTGGCTTAGTGTCCACAGTTCAAGACTCGCTGAAGTTCCTGCGCTCGCTCATGCAGGGCCAACTATTCAAGAGTCCTACTACACTAGACCGCATGAAGCGATGGAGAAAGCTCTTCTTTCCCATCCAATATGGGCTGGGGCTCATGCGGTTTAGGTTGCCGAGGGTTTTATCGCCATTCGGTCCAGCTCCCGAGTTGATTGGACATTCGGGCGCCTCAAGCTCATTCCTGTATCATCATGAGGGTACGGGACTGTACTTGGCCGGAACGTTGAATCAAATAGACAAACGGGGTCGCCCCTTCAGGCTCATGCTCAAGTTGATTCGAGAGCACCTGAAGGAGTGATTGCGCTGGTCTAAGCATTCCGCATTTCGCAAATGTCGGCCAATGCGTCGAGACTGGTCCTCTGCCATCAACATCGGAGTGGAAACGCTCATTGTTCACCAAGAGTGGGATGTCGGTACGCAAGGTGAAGACTGGTATAGTGTCATACTCCCGGTGACAGTGATCAGCCTGTCGGTTGCTGCTGTCACTTCTTTCCTCATATGCCGCGGCGCTTCCGGCGGTCTCAAGGACAGGACGCCGGGAGCGTCCTTGTAAATGTAGAGGTAGGATTAGTATATAATCCCCTTAGATATGTAACTCCCAGCGGAAAGTTCGCAATTCGGTACGCTCCGGCCCACTTTCTCACCGAAATTGTAACCGTGCGGATATAGTGCATTCGGTATGGCTACCGGTGACGTTCCCGACGGGGATGTTTCCGGATCTATCGCTGCTTTCTCACATTGCAACGCGGTCGCACGCCTGGCAACCAGGGCCTTTTCAAAGTCCTCCGACCTCCGCTCATGGTGAGCTTGTCGAACCATCGGCAACCGTCCTTCGACAGACTCAGGACGAGCGGGCGGTTAATTTCCACAAATTTGAAAAGGCCCTGCTTGGCAACGGTACACGCTTCACACGATGATACCTCTCCCAATAGGTTAGATCACACGGCATGTCGGTTTGACTGCTCTGCGAACCGCTTGGGCTGCTTGTTTTGATAATGTGCCACGATGCCCTCGTTCCTGCTCTCCCGTTGCGGCGACGTTTATGCTGAGATGCTGCCTAAACGGGCCTGTTACAATAGTGGGGCACGTTTGAATTTACAAACGTGAATGGGGCGCAATGATCGCCCACTGATGTTTTACACGGCGACGGGCCAGCATTCTTTTCGCTTTCTCGCCCCGCGGTGAATCACCGGCACTGAACCACAGGACCAAGGAGTCTGTCCCCGTATGCCTTTTGCAACCCGATCTACCCGCCGACGTTTATCCAGCCGACCTAAACCCAACCGAGCACAACTGCATGATGCCGTCTGCTCGGACTGCGGCGCGCCTACCACCGTCCCCTTCCAGCCCAGCGAAGACCGGCCGGTGTATTGCCCGTGGTGCTTGAAAGCCCGTCGCGACGGTCTCGTCCACACCGACGACGCACCGGGTCTCGATACGTTACCCACCAACGCAACCACCCAAGACGGCCCGGACGACGCTCAGCCCAACGCCGGAGTGTTTCCCGGCATGGTTCTCACGGCTGCCACCAGAGCCGCCATCGGCAGGATGAATATATCCGACCCCACACCCATTCAGGAGCAGTCGATTCCCTGTCTGCTGGCAGGCCGTGACCTGATTGGACAAGCCCGCACGGGGTCTGGCAAGACGCTGGCGTATGCGGTGCCCCTCGTGGAGCGGTGCGACCCCAAAGCGCGCCAGATTCAGGCGCTGGTGCTGGTTCCAACGCGCGAACTGGCGATTCAGGTGGCCGCCGTCACCGAGGCGCTGGCTGTGCCGCATCGGCTCCGCGTTACGTTGTTGTACGGTGGCCGGTCGTTGCGACCGGAATACACGGCATTGAAAAGCGGCGCGCAAATCATAATTGGCACTCCGGGCCGGACGCTGGACCACATCCGTCAGGGCACGCTGGACCTGCGAACGGTGCGGTTTCTGGTGTTGGATGAAGCCGACGAGATGCTCGACCGGGGATTTGCCCGGGACGTAGACGCGATCCTGGGCCGCACGCCCACCGACCGGCAGACGGCGCTTCTCTCCGCAACCATGCCGGAGTGGGTGACCAAGACCGCCAGAAAACACCTGAATGACCCGGTTATGGCGAAAGTGGATGCGGAACTACAGGCGCTGCCCTCCGTGGAGCATCTTATTTACACTATCCAGCGGGCCGACAAAATGGACGCCCTCCGGTCATTGCTGGACCGCAGAGACGGCGCGCCGGTGCTGGTGTTCGGAAAGACCAAGCACGGCGTCAAACGGCTGGCCGGTCAGCTGGGAACGTATGGCTACCCCGTGGGGGCGCTGCAGGGGAATCTGAGCCAGGCGGCGCGCGAACGCGTGATGAAGGACTTCCGCTCCGGAGCCGCGCCGATTTTGGTTGCTACCAACGTGGCGGCCAGGGGTCTGGACGTCGAGGGAATTGGTCAGGTCATCAACTTCGACCTGCCCGACTCAGAGCAACTGTTTACGCACCGCGTGGGGAGGACGGGACGGATGGGCCGCGCCGGTGAGGCCATAACGTTCATCACCCCGGACGAAGATCGGAAATGGCGCGAGATTGAGAGGGGCCTGGGCCGACAGTTCACGCGCAAATCGTGGACCCGGGAACGCCGGGCTGAGGGTCGCCGGAACAAGGCGGAGGAAGAGTTTGCCGACGCGGGCGAACTCCGGGTGCGTCCAAAGCAGAATGTTGCCGTTGCCCCCCGCCGGCGGACCCGATAGGTTTAAGGAATCTGGCGGGGAGCGCTGCGTAAATCTCGCCGCGATTTGGGTATCCGGTTATCGGTAATTCATTGGCGCTTATGGGTTTGGACTCGCCGGCGACGCTCCCGGTTCATCGGCGTTTGAGTGGTTCAGAGAAAAGCCCACCGAAGATGTGTCACCGATTTGCAGGTCGTCATGGCCGGTGAGCCGCCGCAATCGTCTCAACTGAACGTTGCTGGTAATCGTGAACGGGCGCGGCGGCATGGTTGTAATCTCAATCAAGGTTGGCACCAGATCCTCAACCTGTTCAATCATCGCGGCCAACACTTCGACGCTGCGTTGATTTTCGTAAAAGTTCTCGTGGCCGACCCGGTATGCGTCGCTCAGAGCTTCGACTTGGTCTTGGTCGATGTCATATTCAAACACGACTTGGCTGGCGACTTCACGAACGTCGCGATGTGACTCATGAGGCCAGCCACGCTGTTCCGCGATGGCTTTCAGCGGTTGCACCACCGCTCCCCACGCTTTTTCGCCGGCTTGCAGGCGGTTGCCCGCCGCCAGTTCTTCACGGGCGTGGATAATCAGACGCCGGCTTATCTGGCGGCGGTCTTCCGTGCTTTGAACGCCGGGCATCGGCAAATCCGGAGCGTCAACCATGCTTCTTTCTCCCCTGGCTATATGCTGGTGCGATGATACCTCGAGCATCACGCACAAACAAATGGAACCCCAATGAGGGCGTAGCATGCACAAGGAAACGGAATCGGGCCATCATCTATAACCGAACGGAACCGGAGTGGCTCGGCAATCACAGCTCGAATATCAACACCCACATGGGGCCATTTCCGATGTCATAGACATCCAGAGCCTCCAATGTGCCGCTGTCCTGGTTCACATGATATGAAGCCAGGCGGCCCGACTCCAGGCCGGCGGCGTACAGGAAGTTGCCGGTGGGGTCGATGCTGAAGGCCCGGGGCACCGGCTCCGTGGCTACTCTGCCGATGGGCGTCAGGCTGCCGTCGGACGCGTCCACTGCGAACCCGGCGATGCTGTTGTGTCCCCGGTTCGGCGCGTACAGGAAACTACCGGATGGCGTGATCTGAATCTGTGAGCAAGAGTTCCTCCCGTCGTAATCCTCCGGCAGCGTGGGCACCGTCTGGAACGGCGCCAGAGTACCGGCCTCAGGGTCGAAATTGTACGCGGTAACGCTGCACCCTTGCTCGTTCGATGAATACACTACGTTCAGATTGGGGTTGAAGCAGATGTGGCGTGGCCCTTCCGGAGAGTTCGGTACCACGCGGTCGGGATTGTTGGGAGAAAGGTTGCCGGTTGCCTGGTCAAACTTGAACTGAAAGATGGCGTTCATGCCAGTTTGTGAACCCTCGGCGATGTGCGGCACGAATGCGAAACGATTGGAGGGATCGGTTTGGATGAAATGGGCGCCGATGCCAGTCTCCCGCCATTCGGTGGGTGACGCGTTCAACTGCCCATCGGCGGTGAATCCATGCACGCCGGTGCGGGCCTGGTAATAATAGGCTGAAAGCAGATGGTTGCCCGTTTGGTCTGTTGACACATGCACCGGGTCGCCTTCCAAATCGACGTGGCTCAACGGTTGGAGGCTACCTGTTCCCGGGTCTATGCCGAAGCTCGACATACCAAACGCACCCGGCAAACGGCGTCCCACGAACAGAAAACGCTGCTGCGGATCCACCGCCATCGGAGCCGGCATACCGGCCAACGGAAACTCCGCCAGCCGCTGCAATGCCCCGGTGCCTGGGTTCATATCGTACTGCGCGATGGTGTCGTCCTGTTGCAGCGAAATGTACATGTGGGTAGCCATGTCAACCGTTCCTCCCCGTACTGTGTGTTGCTATCCTACCACCCGCCATCCTTGTTGTAGATAGTTTGCTGCAGACTGAACCGCCGGCCAGAGTGCCCTACGGCGCTCCGTCGGTTGCAGCGTGGGTCCGCCGGCGACCCCAACCGAGGTTCCGTTTTGTTACCACCGGTGCGCGCTCGCCAAGTTGGTTATGGATGCCGGCCATAAACGCCATTGCGCGAATCATCCGGTGCATTGATCCTGTCCGGATGTCAACCATGAACGTTATGTGTCGCCGTTGCCTAGCCGTGTACGCTGGACTATCGCTCTGTCAATCAATCCTTCTACGGTTGGGTCGACATTGACCAGAGATAGACGCGTCATGAACGCTCTGGGCCCCATTTCAACGAACAGGCGGCCAAAAACCTCATCGGCAAAGCTACTGGATATGACGCCGACGCCTTGAAAATCTATTGTGACCTTTGGGTGCATTCGCAACAGATTCTCGATTGCACTGCGAATTCGTTGCCCACCTTGGCGTGAACCCAATGCATGCCGGGCTTCCTTTCGTACGTCAAAAATCAAGTCCCCAACTTCGTTCTCGAATTTCCGCTCTATGTAGTCGAACGCGGGGTCGTGGGGCCCTCCCTTGAACCTAAGAGCCCGATCTAGCAGGGTACTATCGCTGAGGCCTATTCGGCAGCGGACCGAAGTGCCTTTGTATGGGATCTGGTTCCTTCGACTCGACACTCGTCCGTCGGCTGTGCAATACAGCGACCCGTTCAGCGAATTGATTTGGAATTGACCGTCTGACATGGTAGCAACGCGGAAACTTCCATAAAGCCCGTTTCCTGCATTGCTAGATTTATCCCTGGTAGTTCCTTCGTCAATCGCTTGTCGTAGAGCCTGTGGGTGATTTTTCATCTTCATGCTTTCGGGGATGCCTATGCCAGCGTCGGCCACTACGAACTCGACTTCATTGTTGCTGGGATAGGCTGTTGCTTGAATGAACCCCCCTACTTTCGAGTTAGCATGGTTTGAAACGTTGTCCATGATTTCCCACAAAGACCACTCCATCGCTTTTAGTGCTTCTCTGCTGGTTTCCAATTGCACTAGGATTAGGTTCATTACCCGGTCCAAAATTTCGCTCGAAACGCTCATATCATCGCTGCCAAAGCGCAGGGCAGGGACATGGCCGCCCGCATACATGCTTTGTTCGTATCGGTCCGGAGAAATATGGTGAGCCCAGTTGGCGTTGCTAAACAATCGCGCCAAACCTTCGCTTGTGGGCAATTTCAACTCGAACGCCACGTTTTTCTCGCGATAATCCGTGATGATCGGCATGAGTGGGAGCATAACTGTCTCGGTAATGGATTCACATCCGGAAAAGTCAAGGACCACGTCCAGGAAACCGCGAACCGTCACCGTCTGGTGCAACAGCAAACAAAAAAACCGCAGATCTACAGGGTGCACGTTCCCATCCACAACGATCACATTGTCGAATCGGTCCAAATTCACACTCTCCAAATCCTTTGTAGTCAGCGGGTTGCGCAACCCTGTCCGGAAAATCGTTTACAAACACAGGGCGTACGACGATCGACCTTAGTTAAAAGCACTGAACGGTTCTCGGTTACGAGTCGTTCGGCCATGCGCGTAAGGGTTCACGGCTCATCGGAGCCGGCATACCGGCCAACGAAAATGCCGCCAGCCGCTGCAATGCCCCAGTGTCTGGGTTCATATCGTACTGCGCGATGGTGTCGTCCTGTTGCAGCGAAATGTACATGTGGGTAGCCATGTCTACCGTTCCTCCCCGTGCTGTATGCCGCCATCCTACCACCCGCCATCCCTGTTGTAGATAGTTTGCTACAGACTGAACCGCCGGCCAGAGTGCCCTACGGCGCTCCGTCGGTTGCAGCGTGGGTCCGCCGGCGACCCCAACCGACGTTCCCAGCCGACGTTCCGTTGCAATAGCGTGTAGCGCGGCCAATGCGTCGCAGATGTATAATCGGGCTACCCACGCTACGGGTCTCCTTGATACGAGGCCGGGATGCGGTTGTAAGATGGAGGTACGTTTATGCCTGAACCTGGTGAAATTTCTATTGAAGAATTCAAGCTGATGGCTGACCGGGCCGGCCTCGGCATGGACCAACAGGAACTTGAGGACCTCATGCCGGTGTATGCCCTTTATGCAGCCTACGCCGAGCAACTCCACACCCTTGAGTTTGGTTCCGAAGAAATGGTCGTGGAGTTCCATCCCGACTGGCCGGATAGCTAACCTGGCTATATTGTCAGGGGCCGCGTCTGTCCAAGGAGAGGAAATCACACCAAGGAGAGGAAATCACATGGTTGCGTCAAACACTGAATTGCATTTTTTGACCATTCACCAGGCCGGCGAATTGATGCGCAAGGGCGAGCTTTCACCGGTTGAATTGACCAGGGCTTGTCTGGAACGAATTCAGGAAACCGACGACCGGTTGCATTCGTTCATCCTACTGTTGGCCGACGATGCTCTGGAGCAGGCGCGGGTCGCCGAATCGGAAATTCTGCGGGGTGAATATAAAGGCCGGATGCACGGCATACCCTTCGCGCTCAAAGACCTGTACGACACCGCCGGCGTCCGCACCACGTCCGGGTCCCGAGTGGACATTGACCGTGTTCCCACCGTGGATGCGACCACCACGGCCCGGCTGAAGGCGGCTGGTGGAATCCTGCTTGGTAAACTGGCCATGCACGAATTCGCCCTCGGCGGTCCCGATTGGACAACACCGTTCGAGCCGGCCTGCAACCCGTGGAACCTGGATCACATTACCGGCGGATCCAGCAGCGGCTCGGGTTCAGCGGTGGCTTCGGGCCAATGCCTGGGGGCTTTGGGATCATGCACGGGCGGATCGATCAGGGGCCCGGCCTCACTGTGCGGCATTGTGGGCCTCAAGGCCACCTACGGCCGCGTGAGCCGTTTCGGGGTGGTGACGCTCAGCTGGTCCCAGGATCATGCCGGGCCCATGACGTGGACGGTGGAAGACACCGCGTACATGCTGCAGGCTATCGCCGGCCACGACCCGAAGGATCCAACGTCCAGTCGCGCGCCAGTGCCGGACTACTCGCTTTCCCTGCGAGAAAACATCCGCGGCGTGAAGATTGGCCTGCCCAGGCACTACTTTTTTGATGCCGACCCCAGTGTCAGTCCCGAAGTCGTGGCCACGGTGGAGAAGGCGGTGGCAGCGCTGCAAGAGCTGGGCGCTCAGGTGGAAGAAGTGTCCCTGCCCAGTCTGGAATACGTCCGGGCCGCCAACTCGGTGATCATGGTCAGCGAAGCCTACGCGTATCACGAGCCGAATCTAAAAAGCCGACCCCAGGATTTCGGCGAGATCGTGCGTGGAAGATTCCGCATCGGGGCATTGATGAGCGCCGCAGACTATTTGCAGGCGCAGCGCGTTCGGTCGTGGGCTCGCCGTGAGTTTGGCGAGGCGCTCAAAAAGGTAGACCTTCTGGTGACCCCCACCATGACGCAACCGGCGCCTGCCTTCGAAGGTTACGATCCAACCGCCACTGTCCGGGGGCGCAGCTTCACCGCTCCTTTCAACGTAACCGGCCTGCCGGCCATTTCAGTGCCGTGCGGATTCAGCGCAGACGGGCTGCCCATCGGGATGCAGATTGCAGGCAAACCGTTCGATGAACCCGGCGTTATCCAGGCCGCGTACACCTACCAGCAATATGCCCGCTGGTATGAGACCCGTCCGCCAATCTAGGGCATTTTTACATTCAGATTGTACAGGTTTATGCCGGCTGATTCCTTCACCTAACGGACTGTGGTGGTTTGCCGTTGAGCTTACCGGATATCCAACCCATTTATCTGGCCGGATTCTAGGGTGTTGACGGCCTGGCTGACGCCGTCCGGACGCGGCCTCAGTTCATTTGGGGCAGCAAGAATCGGCAGGCCGTTCTTACCATACGACCCGTTCGACTCGACGATGCACGGAACAATAGGATTACGCAGGCGATGGGAAAACCCGGTTCGTATGATGGCGGGTTGTGCGCGGATTCCGGAGTTGGCGGTTAGGCGGCCTGCTGTTCCAGTCGTCGTAATTTTTGCAGTTGGTTGATGAGTTGCGCTGGATTCGCCGCCCTCGGTTCCAGCACGAGGTAGGTTAGACCGGCGGCGGCGTATTCTTTTATGTCGCTGGAAACCTGTTCAGCTGATCCGCGTAACGGTGTTCTTCCCGCGCCGTTCATCGGTTGGTCGGTAATGTCCACGCCGGCTCTCAGGGAAAAATCGAACCCGTTTGCGGGTAATCCGGCGTCCGAACGCATCCGCAGGACCCGCCGGGCCACTTGCTCCACCTCTGCCGGCGATTGCCGAACACCGTGCCAGCCGTCTCCGAGGCGGGCAGCGCGACGCAGAGCGGGGGCGGAAGTGCCGCCCGTCCAGATTGGCGGCCGGGGCTGCCGGGTCGGGTGTGGCGTCATGGCAAGTCCGGAAACGCTGAAATGCCGTCCGGAGTAGTTCGGGGCGCGTTCGGTCCAAAATGCGCGCAGGATGTCGATATGCTCGTCTGTTACGGGGCCGCGCGACGCGAAATCGGCGCCCAGGCCAGCAAACTCTTCTGCCATCCACCCCACGCCGGCGCCTACAATCAATCTGCCTCGCGAAATCACGTCCAGCGTGCCCAGCATCTTCGCGTTGAGGACCGGATGCCGGTAAGGCAGGACGAGCACACTAAACCCCAAGTCCACCCGTTCGGTCACCGCGGCCAGGTAAGCCAACGTCGTAACGGGTTCCAGGATTGGGTCGTCAACCGACAGTGCGAATCGACCGTCGCTCCGGTAGGGGTATCTGGAACGGAGATCGGTGGGCCGGGCAATGTGGTCGCTGAGGAATATTCCGTCGAAACCCATTTCCTCCGCGCGTTGCGCCACATCGGAAAGGGCGTCAATTTCCGCCATCGGCCCAACGTTGGGTAAAATCACGCCGTATTTCATTCAAACCTCGGCACTGGCAAAATCGTACTGAACGATTGGTTGGCCGCAGTGTGCGGGCGTCTCGCTGCTTTGCGTTCTCACACCTACCCACTTTGTCATTGCGACCCCGTACTCGATGCGAGGGTTGGCAATCTCGTCGCCGTAGCAATGGTGGTTTGCCGACGTGTGTTCAGCCTCATCGAGATTGCCACGTGGTTCGACAGGCTCACCATGAGCGGCTGCGCTCCTCGCAATGACAGATTAAAGCGAGTACGCGTAAGACTTTGCGTTTGGTTGACACTCCGGGGAACCCGATGCTAGCATATTTCACCGCATGGTCGAACACCTTGAATCCACACCTTCAAACGGTCATGTGACGATGAATATCCGGATATTTTGACTGCTTGCATCCACGGTGCTCAATTAAGCGGGTATCTCATTTCCCGTCAAAGCAGCAAGCAACCTGCGCCGGCCGGCCAGGTACCACCGTGCACTGAATCCAAGGAGGACGATGATGGCCGATCAACCCGAACTACATCGCGGTTTGATGAACGTTTATATGGACAATACGGAGTCCAGCTTCATCGACGGGGATATCGGGAAACTGTTGTATCGGGGATACGACATCCACGATTTGGCGGAAAAGTCCACCTTTGAGGAGATCGTTTACCTGGTGCTGTACGGCGAATTGCCGAACCATGCCCAGCTGGAAGAGCTGGATGGTTACCTGCGCGCCAACCGGCGCATTCCTGATGAGATCATCACGGTAATCGATGCGGTCCAGTCCGCCCATCCCATGGATGTTTTGCAAACCGCCATGATTGGGCTGGCCGCCTTCGACGAAGAATCTGAGGACAATTCCAAAGCAGCCAACATCCGCAAAGCGCTTCGGCTTACGGCCAAGGCTCCCACCATAGTTACGGCTCATCACCGCGTGCGCTCCGGCCTTGAACCGGTGGCCCCGAATCCCGCCCTTAATCACGCCGGCAACTTCCTCTATATGTTGTTCGACGAAATCCCGGACGACGAGACCGTCTCGCTCATGGATGTGGACTTCATACTTCACGCCGAACACGGTGTTAACGCCTCATCCTTTGCGGCCCGTGTCAGCGCCTCCACCAACTCTACGTTGCACGCAGCAGTGTCCGGAGCGGTGGGTGCGCTCAAGGGTCCTGCCCACGGCGGGGCTGCCGAAGAAGTAATGAAGATGTCGATGGAGATCGGCAATCCGGAAAACGCTGAAGAATACGCCCGCAAAAAGTTGGACAACCGCGAACGGATCATGGGTTTCGGGCACCGAGTCTATCGGGCCGAGGATCCACGGGCGCGACACCTTCGCGAACGATCACAGGCGCTGGGAGAGAAACGGGGCGATCCTCGCTGGTTCCAGATTCTCACCCACCTTTCCGAAGACGTGATGGCCCCCTACCGTGACCGCGGCATCTACGTGAATGTGGATTTCTACGCCGGCTCGATCTACCATCTGCTGGGGATCCCTTCCGACCTGTTCATTCCAATCTTCGCTTTGGGACGGGTGCCAGGCTGGTCGGCTCAGTGTATTGAGCAATACGAAAACAACATCCTGCTGCGTCCTCGTCTGCACTACGTTGGCCCGATGGACCGTGAATACGTGCCCATCGACGAAAGATAATGCCGGGGCAGTTTTTAGAATCACTCGGGCCGGCGTCGCGAGACGTCGGCCCGATGCAGTTAATAATGTAGCAGCCAAGAGGTTGTCGCGCCCGTCAGACTAGGGATATACCTCCAGATTGCCCAGGTGCACTTCAGCGACTACCTCCTGGTCGCCGCCGTGGCCGTGTGCTGTGCTGCTATCCTCGCCGTGGTTGCCGTGTCCCTGCCCCACGTCCGGCACGATTACCGTTGCCGTCGCCTCCAATTTCTTCCCGGCGTACACCAATTCGCCGTGGTTGTTGGAATTCAATGAAACCCGTATCTCGTGGTCACCGGGCGCCAGGTCGTCGAGCTGGTAATTGGGTTCAAATACCCGTGCCAATTTCTCGCCATCAACATAGATGTGCGCGTGGCCAACGCCCTCGGTATGGGCATGGTCCACCAATTCCGGTGCGAAACGGAATCCATCGGTTATGATGCTGACACTGACCCCACCGTCAGCGTCCGGTTCCGCAGTAATCGCCACGCTCAGGGGTGATTCGGATTCCACCAGTTCCGGTGCATCGGTTCCGTTGTGGTCGTCTCCCATGTGATCTCCAATTTCCATGCTCTCGCTCGCGAACACATGGAAATTGATGCCGAAAGCCCCGGCCGTGTGTGCCTCGAAAATCAATTCTCCCGGACGCTGCGGCGACACCTCCGCAATGAGGTCATACCCGTGCAGGTGAATTTCGCCGAGTTCGTCGGTCGTGAAGAGAAGGTGCACGGTGTCCCCCTGATAAACCCTCAAGTCTTCACGGTCCAAAGTGGTGGCTCTGCCGACGATGGGTAATTTGATCAACACCGCGTCGGACGCGACAGCATCCGTTTCAGCGTTGCCGGTAGTCCGGTCGGAAACCGGTTGGCCAGCGGAACCGCAGGCCGTCAACGCGGGCGCTGTCAATATCGCCAGCGCGATTGCCAGCCAGCAAACATGCCGGCGAAATTTGGCGTGACTTAGTCGCATCACGAAAATCCTCCGTGGTAAAACGTGTGAAAACGTCTGGTGAGAGGACTCAGGCGATTGGCGGCTGTAGCGGGGGAGCAATACTCCGGCTTTCGGGTTGCTGGTAGCGAACCGCAAACGGCGACAACGGATTGTCTCCATGACCACGCGGCGGAACCGGACGCAGTCGCTCCGGCGCAGGACGAAATTCGGCGTGGATAACCGCCAGCATAAAACTGGTAGTGGAGTCGGTGAAGAACGCTACCGGACGCTCATCGGATCGGTTGCTGTTTGAGCGCACACCGTCCAACCGACCGGCGTGCGCGTGGCCCGGTTGGGAATCCACCAAGTGCTGATGTTGCACCGGCCGGCCGTCAAGATAAATATGCTGGTGGGTATGCGTGCGTTCGGCGAAGTGGTGATCGTCCAGCGGCCCGACCACCGGCAAGGTCAGCCAAAAGAGCGCCACTGCCAACAGTGATAGCGCTGCTCTGGTGGGTGGTTCGCTGCGACGCAATGGCATGTTGAGCGTGAGGCAGGTTTGGAATCGGGAGTATCCCGGTGAATTCGGACGCACTAACTCGTTGCGACGTTGACAGACAACAAAATGATAACAGATAATGTGTGCCAAACTTGCAGAGTGCTGGCAGGCCCGGTTTCTGGGTGCGAGCACGTTCGTCATACGAATTGCGAAGCTTTTTCGCACATAACTCCAAACACTATCAAGGAGGCTAAACGATGGCGTCACAGGACATCGCTCTGATGGCACATTTGATGCGTCGTGCCGGCTTCGGGGCCACCCGAGAAGAGCTGGAAATCCGCGTTGCTAACAGCTACGAGGCGACCGTGGACGAGTTGTTGAATCCCGGGAGCCAACCGGCCATTGACCGCTACGAGTTGGTCCGGTATCAACCCTGGACCTGGCGCCCCGGCACCATTCAGGGGATGGGCTCGGCCGAATGGCTTTACTTTATGATCAACACCAAGCGCCCGCTTGAAGAGAAAATGGCTCTCTTCTGGCACCAGGTGTTCGCTACCGGCGTGTCCAAGGTTGACCACTACGACGAGATTACTCGGATGGTGGCGTTGTTCCGGGAAAAGGGCATGGGCAGCTACAAAGAATTGTTGCTCGAGATTGCAAAAAACCCGGCGATGATCTACTGGCTGGATAACTTCGAGAATCATGCCGACGCCGTCAACGAAAACTGGGGCCGCGAGTTGCTGGAACTGTTCAGCATGGGCGTTGGCACCTACACCGAGGTCGATGTCCGGGAGGCGTCTCGCGCCTTCACCGGGTGGACGGTTGAACCCAAGCTGCCCCGGGGCCCCATCGGTCGCCACGACTGGAATTTCAAGTACCTTACCGAGGATCACGACGAAGGCGATAAAACCTTCCTCGGTGAGACCGGGAACTTCAACGGCGATGACATCATCAATATCATCTGCGAACACCCGGCGACCGCCGCGTTTATCGCTCGGCACCTCTACAACTTCTTCGTGGCTGACGAAGCGCAGGTTCCGGCCTGGCAGGTTACTCCGCCCAAGGATGAGGATGCCATTGAGTTACTCACCGACGCCTTCATCGAATCCGATGGCAATCTGACCGCCGTGCTGCGGGTCCTGTTCAACAGCGACTTCTTCAAGAATGCCCGCTACGCTCGCCTCAAGAACCCCGCCGAAGTGGTGGTCGGCACGTTGCGCCTGGTTGGCGGTTATGAATTCCCCGCGCCGGGCCTGGGCGAAATCGCCCGTCAACCCACCTACATGGGTCAGGACCTGTTGAACCCACCCAGCGTAGAAGGTTGGCACACCGGTGTAGAGTGGATCAATAGCGGCTCCCTGATGCGCCGCATTAACTTCACCGCCGACATGGTCAGCAACGTGAATCGCCCCGGAATCCGCACCATGATCAACCGGCTCCAGGCTGAAGGTGACCTTTCGCCCGACAAACTGGTGGACGGTTGTCTCGATCTGATGGGCCCGCTGGAAGTGGATGACGCAACCCGTCAGGAGTTGATTTCCCACGCCCAATCCGATGGCAACATCCTCTGGGCTACCTCAGCCGACGTCGAAACCGGCGAGCGGCGTATCTCAGAGATGCTGCAGCTGATCGTCTCCCTGCGCGACTATCAGTACGCTTAGTCTCCACCGTTACATCCTGCGAAAATCGTAAACGCACAGGAGCGACCGATATGACCGCAACGAAAAAAGACCCGGTGATCGTAGTTCTGCAGCTGACCGGCGGCAACGACTACATGAACACCGTGATTCCCCACGCCGATCCCCGCTATCGGGATAATCGTCCGGTGGTCGGCGTTCCCGATGGCCGCATCGTCAAGCTGAACGACAGCATCGGCTTCCATCCGGAAGTTGGCCCGTTGAAGCGGTTTTGGGATGCGGGAGACATGGCCATCATTCACGGCGTCGGTTACGCCAATAGCCCTCGCAGCCACTTCCGAAGCATGGACATCTGGCACACCTGTGAGCCGGACAAGCTGGGGACTGAGGGGTGGTTGGGCCGCGCTACGCGCGATATGGATCCCAACAAGGGCAATGTCATTACGGCAGTAAACTTCGGACCCAGCCTGCCGCGAGCCCTCGCGCTCCCTGGCGTGCCCGTGGCCTGCATCGACGATCTGGACAACTTCGGGATGCTAACCAGCATCCAGGAGGAAATCCAGCGAGACAAGATCATCAACCGGTTCACCCGCCTCTACTCCCCCACCATCGGCAGCGGTTACGTAATGGATTACCTGGGCCAGACCGGGCTGGACGGCCTCAAAGCTGCCGATATCCTCAAGGCCGCCCCCGAGCGATACAACAGCGCCGTCGAGTATCCGGATACCCCGATTGCCCGTAAGCTCAAGGGCATTTCCCAGGTTCACCAGGCTGACCTCGGCACCCGCGTGTTCTACTGCGACCACGGCAGCTTCGACAGTCACTCCAACCAGGTTGGGATGCACGACGGTCTGTGGCGCGATGTTTCCGCAGCGGTGGGCAGTTTCTTCGACGATCTGCGTGAGAACGATGCCAGCGACAACGTCATTCTGCTGATGTTCTCCGAGTTTGGTCGCCGTGTCCACGACAACGGCAGCGGTACTGACCACGGTGCAGCCGGTTTGGTGTTCGTAATGGGAGACCAGGTGACCGGCGGCGAATATGGTGAATATCCGTCGTCCCGCCCGGAAAACCTGGAACAGGGAGACCTTGTCCCCAGCACCGACTTCCGCAGCGTCTATTCAACGATTGTAGAAGATTGGCTTGGGCTTGATGCTCAACCCATAGTGGGCGGCACGTTTGAAAAGGTCCGGTTCATCTAAAAGCGCGTCGACCGGTTCCGGTTGATCGGGACCTCCCAGGGGGCAACAACAACCGGGGCCAGTGGGTTTCACTCTGCTGGCCCCGTTAACTTGCGCTCAGGCATCCCCAATGGCCGGACTCAAAACCAACAACACTACAGTGAGCAGGTAAAACTATGCTAACGCAAATAGCGAAAGGGCGCGTGTATGACTACAGCCACTCTGTGGGTCGCGGCGCCGCATCCGGTATGGGTTTCAGCCAGCCGACTGCAATGGCCCTGGACGGAAATACCATTTACGTATTGAATCGTGGCATCGAAGGAATCGCCAATGTCCCCTGGAATCGGGTCGCGTATGGCGCTCGCGTCAGTATCATTGACCTGGGCGACGAACCCGGCGACGAAGAGTTTACCGGCGAGTTCGGCAAATACGGCGACCGCGAGGGGGAGTTTATCTGGCCGTCGGGAATGGTACTGTCCACTGATGGAAACCTGTACGTCGCGGACGAGTGGATGAATCAGATTTCGGTATTTTCCACGGACGGGATTTTCCAGCGGCGCTGGAGCGCCGTGCCCCAGGACGATGGCGCCGACCACGGCACCGCCAGCGTCGCATGTGACGGCGACGGCAACATCTATTGCACCGATGGCCGCAGTCACGAGGTGCGTAAGTTCACTGCCAACGGCGAACTGATCACGAGTTGGGGATCATTGGGTGATGGCAATGGCGAGTTCAATTCTCCGTGGGGAATAACCGTCGACCAAAATGATGGCTCCGTGTACGTAGCCGATCATCGTAACCATCGGGTGCAAAAGTTCACCGCCGACGGCCAGTGGCTGGCTCAGTTCGGGGAGCCGGGTTCCGGCCGTGGACAGATGCACTTGCCGATCAAGGTTACCGTCGATACTCAGGGTGATGTGTACGTCGCCGACTGGAGCGATAATGGAATGCACCCGGGTCGGGTCCACGTCTTCGACCGCGACGGGAATTTCATCATTTCCCTGATCGGCGATGCCCAGCAATTGAGCAAGTGGGCCGACATGACGGTCGTTGCCAATGCCGACTACCTGAAACGCCGGCGAGAGGTTCCAACCACCGAATCGGAGTGGCGATTCGCCTTGCCTACCGATGTAATGTATGACCCGGACAGCAAGCGGCTGGTGGTGCTGGACTCCCAGCGCAGTCGGTTGCAGATTTATAACAAGATGGAAAACTACCTGGTTCCGCAGATGAACCTGTAGTCGACGATGTTGGTGCGGGTTGCCGGAACATGCCGATTCGGTAACCTGCATCGTGGCTCCACAATCGTGCGACCTTTCCTCCTCCCCATTTCTCAGGCTCGGCTGAATTGATTACCAGGGATCAGGAAGCTGATTACGTCAGGTTGGCGGAGCAGTCGCCCGGGATGTTGTGCAGCGACGCTCCTCTCGAAATCCTGGAGGCGTGTGCGCTGGACAATGAACCAACGCCGTTTTTGGAACGGTTCTTCGAATCCGGGATACGGGCACACGCTCGCCAGCAGCACGGGCGGGAACTGCCGCAAATGTACGTCAACAACGCCATTCTGGTGCTTTGGCTGCGCGCTTGTCGCCTGTACACCAACCAGCTGCTCAGCGTCGCTGACCCCGATCTCAAACTGATGTTTTTCTCCAGCGCAGATGCAACGCTGAGTTAGCAAGCACGGCTATCGCATATGAAATTCCAACCTCGTCACTCCGGCGAAAGCCGGAGTCCAGAGTGCGTAATGCGCCAGATTTTGGCGGCTAATCTACTGACATCGGTCACTGGATTCCCGCTTTCGCGGGAATGACGGTGGTAAACCGTCCATATGCGATAGCCCTGAGCTAGCCAGGTTAAAACATGGCTGCCAGGGGTCGGGCCACGATACAATAGAGGTAGGGTCAACCGCTGATTCCGGCGCCCAGATCCGGATGACCTGCCAGTTGTCACGGCCAAATCGCGGAGGGATGGCAGAGTGGACGAATGCGACGGTCTTGAAAACCGTTAACCCGTCAGGGTTCGTGGGTTCGAATCCCACTCCCTCCGCCATTAAAACCGGTGTGTAAATAGGAAAATTCAGACCTGCCGGTGTGGTTATCACTTTAATTATCATATTTGGAACTCGTAGCTAGGCAAAATTGGTTCTCTTTCCGCCATTCCAGTTCCTTGGGTCAAGTTGCGTCGTCAGAGGTTTTTGGTTTCAAGCAGCTTTAGCACGTTACCGTACTACCTGCTGATAGAACTACGTTCTCTGTCCCCTATGGGGTAGTTCATTGGACGTACAGTAACCCGGCCAGGATTCCGGGCACGAGCCGTAGCGCAACCCCACTGCGTTCGGGAGTAAACTACCGCCGGTGAAGGAACCCGCGGGTATATCTTTGGCGATAACTCGGTTTGTCACCTGGCTGCGGTCGTAGCCGGCTCAACTCCAACGGCGGTGGACTGGAGTGCAGAGAGCGACTACGATGGTATGCGTAGGATCACATAGTTGCGGTTTACTTAGGGCTGCGACCTCCAATTCCGCTGACTGAGCAAGCATGACCCCCGAACAGAAAGCCCGCGCTAAGATTGACGCCCTGTTGGAACAGGCCGGCTGGGCGGTGCAGGACGCCGGCTCGGCCAACCTTTACGAAAGCCGGGGCGTTGCCGTGCGCGAGTTCGACCTGAGACCCGGCCATGGCACTGCTGACTACATGCTGTACGTCGATCAGAAGGCGGCCGGCGTGGTGGAGGCCAAGCCGGCGGGTTACACCCTCACGGGCGTTGAGACCCAGTCCGGCAAGTACAGCGACGGTCTTCCAGACATCTTGCCAGCCCACGGCAAATCGTTGCCCTTCCTCTACGAGAGCACCGGAGCGGAGACGCGTTTTACCAACCTGCTGGATCCGGAACCGCGCAGCCGTGGCGTTTTCGCTTTCCACACGCCCGACGCGCTCGCGCATTGGGTCGGCGCCGATTCACCGGCCGGCCACTCTGCCACGGCCGGCGTAGCGGAGCAAAGCGCATCTTATCTCGTCGCCGCGAATCCGCGCCGCAGGCTCGCCGCAATGCCAACCTTGGATGCTGGGGCACTCTGGCTGGTGCAAGAGCAAGCAATCAAGAACCTGGAAGTATCCCTGGCGCAGGGTCGCCCGCGCGCCCTAGTCCAGATGGCGACCGGCAGCGGTAAGACCTTCACCGCGTGCAACCTGGTGTACCGGCTCATCAAGTATGCCGGGGCGAAGCGGGTGCTCTTCCTGGTGGACCGCAATAACCTGGGACGCCAGACGCTTCGGGAGTTCCAGGGTTTCACCACACCCGACGAACACCGGAAGTTCACCGAGCTTTACAACGTCCAACTGATGGATTCGGCGCGCATCGACCCGGTGAGCCGAGTATGCATCTCCACCATCCAGCGGGTGTACTCGATGCTGCGCGGCGAGGAGATTGACGAGGAACTGGAGGAACGTTCCGGCTTTGATTTCGGACAGGTCAACCGCCAGCCCGCGCCGGTGGAGTACAACCCCAACATTCCCATTGACACCTTCGACTTCATCATCACCGACGAGTGCCACCGCTCCATCTACAACCTGTGGCGGCAGGTGCTGGAATATTTCGACGCCTTCCTGATTGGACTGACGGCCACGCCGTCAAAGCAGACGCTGGGATTCTTCGGGCAAAACCTGGTGATGGAGTACACCCATGAGGAAGCGGTGGCGGACGGCGTAAACGTGGATTCCGATATCTACCGCATCCGCACCGAGATTACGGAGCAAGGCGCCACGGTGGAGGCTGGCCAATACGTTGATCGGCGCGACCGCCGGACGCGGCAAGTGCGCTGGGAGCAACTGGACGAGGACCTTACCTTTACCCCCAGCCAGTTGGACCGGGATGTGGTGTCCGAGGACCAGATCCGTACCGTCATCCAGACCTTCCGGGACCGGCTGTTCACCGAGATATTCCCCGGCCGCACCGAGGTCCCCAAGACCATCGTCTTCGCCAAAGACGACAGCCACGCCGAGGACATTGTGCGCATTGTGCGGGAGGGGTTCGGCAAGGGCAACGACTTCTGCCAAAAGATCACTTACCGCACCACGGGCGTGCCACCCGAGCAGCTGATTGCCGCGTTCCGCAATAGCTACCACCCACGCATCGTGGTTACCGTGGACATGATCGCAACGGGCACCGACATCAAGCCGGTGGAGATCGTGTTCTTCATGCGCAACGTGCAGAGCCGCAACTTCTTCGAGCAGATGAAGGGCCGCGGCGTGCGCATCATATCGCCCGACGATTTCCAGGCGGTTACGCCGGACGCGGTGAACAAGGACCGGTTCGTCATCGTGGACGCCGTGGGCGTGACCGAGTCGGAGATGTCCGAGTCCTACACTCTCGACCGGGAACCGGCGATCTCTTTCGGGCGGCTGTTGGACCTCATCGCCATGGGCAGCCGTGAGCCTGATCATCTCTCCTCGCTGGCAAGCCGGCTGGCGCGGTTGTCCCGCAAGATCTCCCCAGCGGAGCGGGAGGCAATCGAGAACACCGCCGGCGGCACGGCGCTGCAGACGCTGATCAACAACTTGGTGCGGGCCACCGACCCCGACGCCGCCCTCGAAGCGGCGCGGGAAGCTACCGGGCTGGACGAACCGTCGCCGGAGGCCATCGCTGAAGCGGAAAAGCAATTGCGGGACGTTGCGGTCGTACCCTTCGCCTCCAATCCCGGGCTGCGCCAGCGGCTGGAAGAGGTTCACCGGTCCTATGAGCAGACCATCGACACCGTGAGCAAGGACGTCGTGCTGGAAGCGGGCTTCACCGAGGCCCAGGCCGACGACCAGGTGCAGTCGTTCCGCCAGTTCATCGAAGCCAACCGGGACGAAATCACCGCGCTGCAGGTGCTCTACGAGCGTCCCTACCGGCAGCGGCTGCGCTATGACGACATCAAGGCACTGGCCGACGCGATGCAGGCGCCGCCCCGCTCATGGACCACGGACCGCCTTTGGCAGGCGTACCAGCGACTGGACCAGTCGCGTGTGCGCGGCTCCGGTCAGCGGGCGTTGGCGGACATCGTGTCGCTGGTGCGCTACGCCATCGGCGACACCAAGGAGCTTGCGCCCTTCGCCGACCACGTCAATCAGCGGTTTGCAGGATGGCTGGCGATGCAGGAAACGGCGGGGCGCGAGTTCACCTCCGAGCAGCAGCGGTGGCTGGAGGACATCCGCGACCACATCGCCGGCAGCGTCAGCATCGAGGTGGGCGATTTCGAGTCCGTCCCATTCAACCAGCAGGGCGGCCTGATGGGCGCCTACACCATGTTCGGCGATGAGTTGCAGTCGATCATCCAAGAACTAAACCTGGAGTTGGTGTCGTAGCCGGCGCGCCTTGACCCGCCCACGTGGTCACCCGCACAATGATTCCACGTTGATTTTGGAGAGATCCTGATGACGACCGCAAAGGAGCAATTCACCGGCCGCGCCGCACTCGAGCTGCTGGTGGCGATGCGGCAGGTCGCCCGCGCGGATGGTGTGAGCTTTGATACGCGCTCGAGCACGCCATGCGAGAGTACGTAGCCGCCTGGGAACGCCAGCATCCGGATGTGCGGCCCGGGGTGATGGCCCACTTTCGAGATAGCCTGGAACGGCATCGGCGTTTGTATGAACTGCTGGCCCAAGCGGAGAACAAGAAATGACCAGCATCGTGGAAATAAAGCAGGCCATCTTGGTGCTGCCCGATGCCGACTATGCGGGATTGCGGCGATGGTTCAGTGAACTGGATTGGGAGAAGTGGGACCGGGAACTACAAGAGGACGTCGCTGCCGGCCGGTTGGATGTCTTGAAAGAGCAAGCGCTGGAAGCCAAAAAGAACGGCACGCTGGGATACCTCTAGCGCGCCGGATGCAGCCGACGAAATCCAATGGAAAGGACAACTGCCATGCCAGACGCAGAAATAGTCTTTCAAGTGCGGGAATCGCCAGAAGGGGGATATTCAGCCCGAGCCGTGGGCTACAATATTTTTACCCAGGGCGATGACTGGGAAGATTTGAAATTTATGCTGCGGGACGCGGTGCTGTGCCACTTCGACGACGGAGAAGCGCCCCAGGCGATTCGCGTAGTTGGGCCACAGGATAACGTCGTGTTGCGAGGGACTGCTTCATGCCTCCCAGAGTTCGGGAAGCAATCCGTATAGTCGAACGGGATGGCTGGTTCCGGGTAAGGACACGGGGCAGCCATCGCCAATACAAACACCCCGAAAAACCGGGACGGGTGACAATCTCAGGGAATCCCGGGCAGGAACTGGATATCAAGAATTGGTACAGTATCCTGGAGCAGGCGGGGCTAGACAGGAGGGACTACAGATGAAATACGTGGCAATTATCGTCAAAACCGGCAATGGCTATTCGGCGCATCTGCCGGACATCCCCGGCTGTATCGCCGCCGCCGACACTTTTGAGGAAACCCGGGACCTGATCCAGGAGGCTGCTACCTTCCATCTGGAAGGCATTGTTGAGGACGGCGACCCCATCCCCAAACCCAAGAGCGTCGCCGTTGAGGTAGACGTGCCAGCGCCAGCGCTTGACCTCTCCGGGCAGACCGCCGTTGAAAGCGGGAGATGACACAAGGCGCGCAACAACGAGATCTGCCTCGCGGGTGGGCGTGGGCCACGTTGGGAGATATATGTCTGCCGGTGGCTAAAGTAAGCCCAAAGGAAAATCCTGCGGAGCCATTCACTTATTTAGACATCGCATCCATCGACAACACGATGTATCGGGTCGTTTTACCCAAATTCTATTTGGGCCGGGACGCGCCATCTCGGGCTCGTCAGAAGGTCCGAGCGGGCAACACGCTGTTCTCGACAGTCAGGACTTACCTGAAGAACGTGGCGATGGTGCCACCGGAATTTGATGGTCAAGTTGCGTCTACGGGCTTTTGTGTCCTGAACCCCTCTAACGAAATCGATCCCAAGTTTGTGTTCTATCACGTCGTGAGCGATGAGTTCGTTTCAACTCTGAACCCGTTGCAGAGAGGAACCAGCTACCCTGCGGTTAGAGATGACGATGTTCTGTCTCAACGGTTGATACTCGCGCCTCTCCCCGAGCAGTGCCGCATTGTTGCAGAGATTGAGAAGCAGTTCACGCGGCTGGATGCGTCGGTGGCGGCGCTGCTGCGGGCGCGGGCGAACCTGAAACGCTACCGGGCCAGCGTGCTGCGGGCGGCCTGCTCCGGCGAGCTGGTTGCCACGGAGGCGGAACTGGCCCGCGCCGAGGATCGGGAGTACGAGCCGGCCAGCGTCCTGCTGGAGCGCATCCTGGCGGAACGTCGGGCGCACTGGGAGGCGCAGGAGAAACGTCGGGGCAAGTACAAGGAGCCGGCCGCTCCCGATGTGTCTGACCTGCCGACGCTGCCCGAGGGGTGGGCGTGGGCAACGTCATCACAGGTGGCTATGTCTATGCTAGGCAAAATGTTGGATAAGAAAAGGACGAACGGCAAACAGCTACCTTATTTGAGGAACCTAAACGTGAGGTGGGATGCGTTTGACCTAACCGATTTAGCAACCATGCCGTTTGTCGAAGAAGAACTGGACAGGTACGGTCTGCTGCCAGGTGATGTTCTGGTCGCCGAAGGAGGAGAACCGGGGCGAGCAGCGGTTTGGAGGGGTGATGAACGGCCTATCAAATATCAGAAAGCGTTGCATAGGGTACGAGTATCCAATGGCGTCCTACCCAAATGGCTTGTTTTTCAGTTATGGGCTTCTGCACAAGCGGGGACGCTTGAGCGTTACTTCACGGGTTCAACCATCAGGCATTTCACCGGTCAATCATTCGAACGATTCGCCGTCCCCCTCCCGCCCCTAGCCGAGCAGCACCGCATTGTTGCCGAGGTGGAGCGGCGGCTGTCGGTCATCCAGCAGGCGGAGACGGCGGTGGAGGCCAGCCTGCGGCGGGCGGAGCGGCTGCGCCAGAGCATCCTGAAGCGGGCTTTCTGCGGTGAGCTGGCGCCGCAGGACCCGGACGACGAACCGGCGTCGGTCCTGCTGGAACGCATCCGCGCCCAGCGCGAGGCGGAACGGGCGGAGGCAACGAAAAAGAGCTGGCGGGCGAAAGCGGCGCGATGATTTGTGGCATACTGGCCGACATGGATGGTGAGTGAAATGGTTGCCAAACCCAGTGTGGATACGCCGGCAACGGCGTCGGAGGAGACCCGGCTTGACGGAGATTCCATCTCGCTGCCAATCCGCCTGGATTTCAGGCCGGCGCTGGAAGCGCTTGCCGAGGCCGGCTACACCGGGGAAAGATTCGACG
Source organism: Dehalococcoidia bacterium (assembly GCA_965262485.1). Taxonomy (GTDB): domain Bacteria; phylum Chloroflexota; class Dehalococcoidia; order Lucifugimonadales; family UBA3495; genus Bin87. The sequence goes on from OZ253540.1 coordinate 657,678, forward strand.
AGTGGCTGGTTCAGTTCAATGAGGCCAATCGAAATGCGGTGGTCAAGCTGGAGCTGACCGCTGAAGGAGTGTTGCTGGTATCGCCCCTGCAGAGCAAAGCAGGTTCGCTACTGGAATTGATTGTCGCCGGAGAGCTGTACGTCTGGACTCGCGAACACGGAGGCGAAGCTCACGGCGCGCGGCTGGGCGTCCACCTGCCCAACGGAGCCCGCTATGCTCCCGACGTGGCGTGGCTGTCCCCGGAGCAGCTGGCCGACTATTCGCCCGCGCAGGACACTTGGCTGCTGCATTTTTGCCCCCACTTCGTGGTGGAGATAATGTCGCGCAACGACCGGCCGGCGGCAGCCCGGCGCAAGATGGATGACTACATTGCCCACGGCGCGCGGCTGGGCTGGCTGATTGACCCATTCCGGCGGCAAGTGCATATCTATCGCTCCGGCGCTCCTCCCCTGACGCTGGATGACCCGGAGCAGGTGAGCGGAGCGCCGGAGCTGCCGGGGTTTGTACTCGAGGTGCGCGCCCTGATTTTCGACGCCCAGTAGGCCGGCGGCGCAGCGAGATTTGACGGCAGGGCAGGAACCGCATGACCACGGCATCAACCATCGGGCAGAAACTCTGGAACTACTGCGACGTGCTGCGCGGGGCCGGGCTGTCCTACGGCGACTACCTGGAGCAGCTGACCTACCTCATCTTCCTCAAGATGATGCACGAGCGGACGCATCCTGTCTTCGCCATGCAGCACGATTATCAACCGCCGCCCATACCCGAGGGCTACGACTGGCCCAGCCTGCTGGCTCGCGACGGCGCCGAGCTGGAGGCCCACTACCGCCGCACGCTGGAGAACCTGTCCGCGCAGAGCGGCACCCTCGGCGTGATTTTCAGCAAGGCGCAGAACAAAATCCAGGAACCGGCCATGCTGACCCGGCTGGTGAAAGAGCTCATCGACAGCGAGAACTGGCACGGGCTCAGCGCCGACGTCAAGGGCGACGCCTACGAGTCCCTCCTCGAGCGCAACGCCCAGGACGTGAAGACCGGCGCCGGCCAGTACTTCACGCCGCGCCCGCTGATCCAGGCCATCGTGGACGTGATGCGCCCCGGGCCGGACCTGACCATCTGCGACCCGGCCTGCGGCACCGGCGGGTTCCTGCTGGCGGCCCACGATTACATCGCCGGCAATTACCCCAACATGAGCAGCGACCAGAAGGCTCACCTGCAAAACGACGCCCTGCACGGGTGGGAGATCGTGGACAGCGCGGCGCGGCTGGGCGTGATGAACCTGTACCTCCACGGCATCGGCGGCGACCGCACCAACATCGTCGTGGACGACAGCCTGCGGGCGCCGCCCAGCGTCAATTACGACATGGTGCTGACCAATCCGCCCTTCGGTCGCACGTCCACGCTGACCTACGTCAACGCCGCGGGCAAAACGGAGCGGCAGAGCCTGACGGTGGAACGCCCCGACTTCTGGGCCACCACGAGCAACCGGCAACTGAGCTTTCTGCAACACGTCCGCGCACTGCTGAAAATCAACGGCAGCGCCGCCATCGTGCTGCCCGACAACGTGCTGTTCGAGGGCGGGGCCGGCGAGACCATCCGAAGACGGATGCTGCAAGAGTGCGACGTGCATACGCTGCTGCGGCTGCCCACCGGCGTGTTCTACGCCCAGGGGGTCAAGGCCAACGTGCTGTTCTTCGACCGCAAGCCGGCCAGCGAGACGCCATGGACGCGGGAGCTGTGGATCTACGACCTGCGGACGAACCAGCGCTTCACGCTGAAAACCAACCCGCTGACCCGTGCCGATCTGGACGATTTCGTATCCTGCTACCGCGCCGACGACCGGACGCAACGTGAGGAATCGGAACGGTTCCGCCGCTTCACCTACGACGAGTTGACGCAGCGCGACAAGGCCAACCTGGACATCTTCTGGCTCCGCGACGAGAGCCTGGAGGACACCGACAACCTGCCGCCGCCCAACGTAATCGCCGAGGAGATCATGGAGGACCTGCGGGCCGCGCTGGAACAGCTGGAGGAAATCGCGGCAGATTTGAGAGCGGAGACAGAGACATCGGAAATTGGGCCTGTTTAACCGCGGCCAAGTTTGTCTCTGGAAATGTTTTCAATCGCCAGCTCATCAACTCCAAACCTTATGGTCTCCGTCAATTGGAATGACATTCGCCCCTTGAACGGGTCGCAGAACGCCGGGTTCGAAGAGATCTGCGCCCAGCTTGCGCGACTTGAGACACCACAGCACGCGAAGTTCACCCGCACCGGGAATCCTGACGCCGGGGTCGAATGCTACTGCATTTTGCCGAACGGCGATGAGTGGGGTTGGCAGGCCAAGTATTTCGTCGCTCAACCGGGAGAAACCCAATGGCGTGAATTTGACCAGTCCGTCAAAACTGCGCTCGCGAAACATCCCAACCTCAAGCGCTACTTCATTTGAGTTCCGGTCGACCGAGCCGACGCACGCGTCACAGGTCGTACATACGCCATGGATCGTTGGAACCAACGTGTTCAGAAATGGGTGGGCTGGGCGCAACAACGCAATATGCAGGTTGAGTTCGTGTGGTGGGGCGCCTCGGAACTGGTGGAAAGACTTTCTCAACCCCAGCAGATCGGACGACTGTATTACTGGTTTGGCAATCATGGCTTCGATCAAGACTGGTTTCACGAACACCTTGCTGAAGCCATCGACGCCGCTGGTCCTCGATATAACCCTCAGCATCACGTCGAACTAGACATCGCCGAATCTTTCGAAGACTTCGCGCGTACCGTTGGCTCATTCAATCGGATCAAATCACTCGCGATCGACGTGCGCCAGAGAGCCCTATATCTCAGACATCCAAGGTCGGATGACCATCAGCCATTGGACATACCGGCGATTCAACCCCTGTTGGTCGCGGTAGATTCGGTCTTGGATAAATTCAGGACATTGGAATTTACCGCCGCTGATGAACTGGAAGTGCAACCTATTCAGCAGGCGCTCGTTCGGGCAAACGTTATCGCAGACGAAGCTCAAGCCGCGGTCAGAGAGCTTCAGAGCGAATACGAAAGCCAACGAGACAAGGACGAGGAAAACCCACGGTATGCGAGGAATCCTTACTCTCGCGTAACCGGGGATATCCGCGGCCTGCAAACGGAACTTGATAACGCAGATTACGAACTCAGCGAATCATCAAGCGTAGCAAACAGTTGGCTGATGATTCTCAAGGGTCGCGCAGGCACCGGCAAGACACACTTAATGTGCGATTTTGCCAGCAGGCGAATTGACGCAGGGGCACCGGTCGTCCTCTTGATGGGGCAGCATTTCACCACAACGGGTGATCCTTGGGCTCAATTGCTGGAACAGGTCGGGATGCATGGGGAAACTCCAGATACATTCGTCGGGGCGTTGGAGGCAGCTGCCCAATCGTCCAAGTCCCGCGCATTATTGATGATCGACGCGGTGAACGAGGGCCGAGGCCGCGACATCTGGTTGAACCGTCTCGCGGCGTTCTTGTCCCGCGTTGAGCGCTCGCCATGGATTGCCACCGTACTTTCCGTCCGGAGCACGTTGGGGAGCGCGCTGCGTCCGTCACTCATTCGGGTTTCAGGGGCCATGAGTACGAAGCGGCGCGCATATATTTCGAACATCACGGGATTGAATTCCATTCAACGCCGATCTTGTATCCGGAATTTGCGAATCCTTTGTACCTGAAAACGATATGCCATGTACTACAGTCTCAGGGGAAGACACGCCTGCCAAGTGGGCGTCAGGGCGTAACCGCCGTACTGGATTCATTCGTTGACGTCGCACACGAACAACTGGCCGATCGGCTGGATTACGATCCGAAGAATAACTTGGTTAGCGTTGCGCTCAAGAGACTGGCCGAGAGATTCCTCGAAACCGGCAATCACTGGCTAATCAGGGAAGACGCAGTACGGGTAGTGAACGGCGTCCTTCCCAGAAGAGATTACAGCCGTTCGCTGTATCGCGGGATGGTGGACGAAGGGGTACTGCTGGAGGATATGCGGCGGCCGCGCGACGGCGACTCACGCGAAATCGTATCAATTGCGTTTGAACGCTTCGCCGACCACATCGTTGCCGACGCGATCATGCAAAAGCATTTGGACAGAAATAGTTTGTCTATGATGTTCGAAAGCCTGCCTCTGCGGTGGAGGCGTCCCGTCAGGCGGCTCTTGCACTTGTTCGGTGGCAAAGTGGCGGGATTGATCGACAGGAGCGACTCATTGATCAACGTCGCCGAGGGCAACCGTTTCGTTCCGCACGGTGTGATCGAGGCATTATGCATCCAGGCACCGGAGCGTACTGGCCGTGAGTTGATTCGCATTACCCCGCAATTCCAGGATCGATGGGCGATCGGAGAAGCGTTTTTGGAAAGCATCATCTGGCACGAACTTAGCGCTTTTTCCGAGGAAACCCGCATCGTACTGAACGAGTTGATGGCCAGCAGACGTACACATTCCGATGCCATGGATACCCTTCTGACGGTCTCATCGATCCCGGGGCATCCCTTCAACGCTAGACTTCTGGACCTCAGATTGCGCCGAGACAACATGCCTGACAGGGACACCTGGTGGAGTACGTATCTCCACCATACCTGGGGTGTCGAAGGGCCGGTTGATCGGCTCGTCGAATGGGCGTCTAACATCTCCTCCGACGAATTAGTGGACGTGGAGGTGGTTGATCTTGCGGCAACCACTTTGGGTTGGATGCTGTCCACTCCAAACCGCTTTTTGCGGGATCTGGCGACTAAAGGGTTGGTTGCGCTCTTGGCCGGCCGGCTGGGTTCGTTAGACCGATTTGTGAACCGATTTGCCGACGTGGACGACCCGTACATCGTGGAGCGCATATATGCCGTCGCTTACGGGGTAGCTATGCGTAGCAACGACGCAACCGGAATAGACCGTGTAGCCCAGTCGGTTTATAGGCATGTGTTTGCTAATGGAACTCCAACGGCGCATTTGTTGCTGAGAGACTATGCTCGGGGCGTAATAGAACGTGCCGCCTATCATGGTGCCGCGAGGGACTTCGACTTGGATCTGGTCCGCCCACCTTACCAAAGCACGTTGCCCGAAATCCCCGATGAGCAATCAACCCAAGAATTGATATTCAAGATGGAGCAATCGGCTGGTGGCGACGCTGACCGATCCGCTTGGGATGCAATACCGTTCTCCGTCCAACACTGGGACTTCGCACGGTACATATTGGGCACCAATTCCACGGACACGTCCCGCCATTGGCTGTCAATCGGGATCGACGAGCAGCAGTGGCTATCTGCCGATGAACGGCAGGAAGAACTCATCCCGCGATTTAACGGTATCGAACGAAATGCATGGGAAGAGTACCTCGAAGCCCGCCAATCAGTTCCACCCCCGGAATTTGATTTTCTCCCAGCAGAGGATGATCACGAAGGCCCTGTTCAGGAAGACGTCGACACATCGGAACCACGGCTAGATTCGTACTTTCAACTCTTCAAGCGTTTGTCGATCCAGCGAGCGGATTCCAGTCAAGTCGACGATGCGTACTGCCGTTTCGTGGCTACCCTGTCAAACGAACATTGGAATGAATGGGCTGCACTGGATGAAACCCGTCCAGGTTTTGATCTACAGGTTATACAACGATACGTTCTTCACAGAGTAGTTTCATTGGGATGGACCGCGGAACGCTTCGGAAGTTTCGATAGTTCCCTACGATTCGCCGGAAACGACCCTCGAGGCACCCGCAAACCAGAGAGGATGGGCAAGAAGTACCAGTGGATCGCATACCACGAGATATTGGCGTTCATGGCGGATCACTACCAATACTATGAACGATGGGAAACGGTGCACGACTACCATGGACCTTGGCAGGTAGGCCGTCGGGATATAGATCCGTCCACGATCGTGAATTCCGGTCGCAGATCAAGTGAGTTTGCGGAAACGCGCCGACCGACTTGGTGGGCACCGTTGGAGTATGACAATTGGCAGGTAGAGTTGCCCATACTTAGTTGGACTGCTGACGCTTCAGATGTGCCTACGTTGGATGATGGTTTGATTGTCGCCGATCCGAGCGAGTCCGATGTCCGGTGGGTCAATGCCTACAGTTTCCAGATCCGTAGCGAACCAACGCCCCCAGATGTTCGAGAGTACGATGTCGAGCGAAAGGAAATATGGGTCCGAGCGGTCGCCTTCATGGTACCCCAAGTCAAAGCGGATGATTTCATAGAGTGGGTCCTGTCTGGGAAATACTCGAAGGGAAATTGGCAATTCTCATTCCCTGATTTCGGCGGCGGATATAGCGCGTTCTTAGGAGAATACGCTTGGGGTCCTGCCTTTGAGCAGTTGGTCAATTCAGAAGCGATAAATGAGCACGAATGGTGTTATCCGAAGGATTCGGAGCCGGCTATCGCATATGGCCTCGCCGCGCATTGTTCGACCACAGGAGGCGAGTACGATTGCTCGGCCGACGAAAACGCCGCTTCGACGCTGTACTTACCAAGCCATCTGGTGGTCCGAGGGTGCCGGTTGACCTGGACAGGCATTGGTGCCGACTACGTGGACGACAACTCTATGAAAGCGGCCTTCGACCCATCCGCCCACGAGCCGGGTCCCAACGCACTTTTATTGCGTTTGGATTTACTTGAGAGGTACCTCTCTGAGAACGACTTGGAACTGTGCTGGGCTGTCACCGGCGAAAAACAGTCAATGGGGACGACTGGGCAGCCATACGGTTGGCTCCAATTCCAGGGAGCATATGTGTTGCGGGGTGGCAAACCAGAGGGAAAGTCGAAGTGGTTACACAACCCTCAGCCACCCTAGGAGAATGTTCGAATGGGCCGTGTGCGGTTTTGCGGGCGCTGTCGGGTCAGATTGGCAGGTGGCAAAGGCGCTCTACTCCGCCTGCCCAAGAGGCGAGACGAGATTCGCATACACATCCCGATTCGGATATCTGATGCCGTAAATCAGGGCGCGCTCCAGTTGATCGGGGAAGACAGGAGCCGGTGCGAATTCGGCGCCGAATCGGAGGCAGTTGTGCGAGTAAGACAGCCGTGCTTCCCAACCGTCCAGAGGGATCGTGGTTCCCGTGGCACACGAACCACCGTATCCGCGCAGCATCCAGACCGCGCGAACCATCGATGAAGGCACGCAGACTGCGGTCGCCGCCGTCGTAGATGTCGCCGACGATGAGCAGGGCGTCCATCCGCTCGGAGATGCAAAGGTCTACGATGTTTTGGTAGGAATCGAAAGTAGTCGAGTACAACGCTTTGGTCTCATTTCCCGGCGCGGTTGCCCTGATTCCCGTGGAAGGGCTGTCCAAGCGGAGATCAGCGGCGCAAACAAAACGCAGGGTCATATTTGGGGCCATCCCCAGATACAGCTCGGCGGATTAGAGAAACTCAAAATCCTGGAAGTCAAGGACCTAAGCATCGCCATGGTTCTGTCCGCCTGTTGGGTGTGTAAAGGGCGGCGGTAAAGTGGGCCACGTGGGCAGCCCGATCGTCTGGTTGCGGCTGTTGTAGTTCAGGGAAAATGTCCGCCTAAGCGTTCAGCAAAAATGTTACTTTCTAATCCGGGATCGTATCAGATGCCCATGCTGGTAGAGTTGCCGGCGACCGCCGCGTCGGCGGGGTTTCGACATCGATGTATCGCCTTACGGTGTCTCTGTGGAGACCCAACTCTCGTGCCATCTTGCGAATGGACATGCCCTCGAGCTTGGCCTTCTGCACCGCGTCCCAGCGGGCCTGCTGCAGAAACGTCGACCTCCTCGGTGAAGTGGACACCGTCATGGAGACCACGTCTTCATCGTCGAGGACGGAGCCGTGGCCGTTTGCTGCGGCTACCATTATCAGTGGATTAGGGGCCGTTTCCCGAGGTTCACTGAGGCCTTTGGGGTCAGGAGACTGGATGGCATCATCTGAGGAAGGCTGATGCCGTTTCGCAGCGATCCTGGACTTGGGGGTGCCTCCTGGGCGGCAATGATGCGTCCCTCATGTTGTAAGGACAGCCAGCTGTCCAGTCCTTGCAGCACCACGACATCCGCACCGGCATACCTGCGGCGTTGCCGGTCAGGCAGCAACTGCAGGGTGTGCCGCTGGAACTTCACGGTGTTGTCCCTGGCCACTCTCCTTTTGTGTTTGAAGCACAGGACTTGACCCAAGTGGAGATCCGGACCCAGAGACCGGAATGCGGGTTCAGCACACTGGGCGGGAACTTGGAAACGCCGGTTGTATCGCGGCAGGAACTGCTTCAATACAGCCTTCGCCTGCTCCATGGTGGTTGCTCCGGCGAGCCGCCGTTCCGTGATCAGCCGGTCCTGGAAGGTTCCCGCGGCACGTTCCACCCGTCCTTTGGCCTGGGGCGACAGGGCGAAGCGGAAATGATCCGCATGATCAAGAGTGCCAAGGTCTCGGCGGTAAAGGCTCGCACCCAGGCCGTTAACCAGATGAAAGCTCTGGTCGTTACGGCCCCAGCTGAGCTGCGCGAAACCCTCGACGGTCTCCCCGCAGTTGCCCGCGCTGCGCGGTGCAAGGACCTCCGTCCGGGTCGTTTGGACAATCCCACGGCGGCGGCCAAGTACACTCTTTGGTCCCTTGCCCGCCGTTACGGTCAGCTAAGTAAGGAGATCGAGGACCTGGAAACCGAGCTGGAACGACTCACCCGGCTGGCTGCGCCAAGCTTGCTCCGCATCTTCGGCGTAGGACCCGACACTGCGGCGGCAATCATGATTGCCGCCGGGGATAATCCTGATCGTCTCCACTCAGAGGCTACCTTTGCGTCGCTGTGCGGGGCGAATCCGATACCAGCTTCCTCCGGAAAGACCAACCGGCACCGGCTCAACCGCGGCGGCGATCGCCAGGCCAATGCGGCCCTCTATCGCATCGTCCTGGTCAGGCTTCGTCATGACGTCCGGACCAGGGAGTATATGCGTCGCCGCACCGGAGATGGAATGAGCAAGAGTGAGGTTATCCGTTGCCTCAAACGCTACGTTGCCCGCGAGGTCTTCTCCGTCCAAAGAACTCCTCCCTAAAGAACTCCTCGTGGATGGTTCGCAGCGTGGCTTGACATCTATAGGAGCATCATTTTTGCTGGCCAGTTAGCCAGGACCTTTTCGCTGGCCATCGACAGCCGCAGTGGTACGTTTTGCCGACGCCCTTGACAGCGGCGGTCGCCGGCAACCCTACCGGCATCGACATCTGATACGATCAAGGCCTAACCGAGTGATATTTTTGCTGAACACTCAAGCGGACATTTCCCCTGAACGCCGACAGCCGCCAGCCGACGATCGACCCGCCCACGTGGCCCACTTTACTGCCGCCTTTTACACCCTCGTCCAGGAGCTCGCTCTACCCGCTCAATCTCTCGGGTTTCCTAACCCCCTAATGTGTCCCATTTTCGCTGACGGTCTACAGTGGATTCTCAATTGCTCCTCGGGCGAGCGTCGAGCATCTCGACCCGTACCTCCATTGCTCTGGGATATAGCGCCGGGCCAAACTGGTTGAACATCGCCACGTCGGCCGCATCGCGTCCATAAGCGACGACAACTCGCCCTCCACGTGGGACGGCCTGCGTTGCATCGAAGGTGTACCAACGGCCACCTACGTACGCCTCGAACCAAGCGTGAAAATCCATCGGCTCGAGTTCGTGCAGATAGCCTACAACGATACGCGCTGGGATACAGAGGCTGCGGGATAACGCGATGCCCAAATGAGTGAGCTCGCGGCATACGCCCTCGCGCTGCTGGTTGACCTCGACTGCCGACATCTGAAAATTGCTAGAATCCGGATTGAAGCGCACGGCGGTGCGGATCCACCCTACAATTCTAGCCACTTGATCGTAGCCGGGCTCGACGCCGTCTACGAGTTCCCTACCGAGGTCTATAAACCGGTCGGACTCGCAATAACGGCTGGGAAGAAGATAGGTTAGAACCTCGTCCGGTAGATTATGCACCTCGTCAAATGGCGCGCCAGGCGACACGTCAATGCCGTCTGCGGTTGAAACGTCCGCAGATCTACGGATAGAAAACTCACCTGGGGGTGCTATCAATCGCTCGCACAGGTTACCGTAACTGTCCGCATACTCTTTGATCGGTACGCTTGGCGTCAACGTGCAGTCTTCATGCGCCACCCACTGTTGTGCTCCGCTTCGAGGGCGGAGCATCAGGATAAAAGGCGTAGGGACGCTCACATCAAAGGTAATATCACAACTTGTACGAAGCCACATTTCGATTCCCTTACTTGTCAAACCCACGTTATCAGCTGGCTATGTCCGGTGCTACAGGGCGCCTTTTACATTCACCCTCAAAACCAACTCGTTGACCGGGGCCCACTTGGACGATTTCGTGTCCTGCTACCGCGCCGACGACCGGGCGCAGCGTGTCGAGTCCGAACGGTTCCGCCGCTTCACCTACGACGAGCTGACCCAGCGGGACAAGGCCAACCTGGACATCTTCTGGCTCCACGACGAGAGCCTGGAGGACTCCGAGAACCTGCCGCCGCCCGACGTAATCGCCGAGGGGATCATGGAAGACCTGCGGGCCGCGCTGGAACAGCTGGAGGAAATCGCGGCGGATTTGGGGGCGGAAGTTGAGACCCCGAATACTTGAGGGAGTGGTCGGGGTGCTTGCTGTGTAGCGTATGCGTAATCAGTAATCAGTAATCGCCACACCCGTCACAGAAAGCGGTGGGGCATTGCGTGCGCATCCGATCATCCAATTCAGTCGCTCGTACCTGCTCACAGAATACCGGGACTACGATGTCTTTCATTTTCGGCGTTGCAGAGGCGATCACACTGTTGGTGGTCCCGCCAAAGACAAGGTTCGCTTTACAAACCCCAAGAGCTCTGTTGGGTTGATGAGTTCGGCATTAGTGTCGTGATGGAAACGGTTAGCATATTCCAATATGTTTTCGAGTTCTAATATAGTTTCCTCGTTGATGACTTCATCCGAACTACCGATGCGCTGCCGGCATTCTTGAACGAACTGGCCGAGTAGCTTGCCCGGTGGGAATTGACCAGGGCAGGCCACTCGGAAATAACCTTCCAAATAAAAACGGATCGCAGGTGCCACCTCCCTTACGATACCTGATTGGTTGTCCGCGTATCCCAGGAGGAGGAAATACCGCTGGTCATGTTCTGTAATTGAATCCTGGGACGCGTCCCAGCTTAGTATTGTCGATTCATTTCCCTTTGGGGCAATTTCCAACGTGGTGTACTCCTCATGGCGATTCACCCCACTCAAGATGCCGCAAAGGAACCTCTTGTTATGTGACAATACTATTGTCTGTTTCGCCCGGCGCGCTAGGGCCCTTACTGTTTGTACCGTGACCAAGGAACGGTGATCATCCAAACTCGACATAGGATCGTCTACGACTACCACCGTCTCAGCAAGATTGGGGTTGCGGTCCAGAGATGAAAAGAAAAGTGCAAGAGCTAACGTGTTTCGGTCGCCAGCGCTGAGCAAATTTCGAAATGACGGTACACCCGGGGGGTTGTTGCTGTTCCTAACCGCAATCGGTGTGTTATTGATCACCACGTTGTATGTACATGTCGATCCGGATCCCCCTCCGATATTCGATGGGACTAAATTTCCAACACGAAAACCCGCGTTGAACCGGTCGAGGTAAACATTTACTCCATCCTGCAACTGAGGGAAAACGTTGTTCCGGTACTCAACCAGTTCAGCTCTAGCGTCATCCCGCGCCGTTTCTGTATGCACCTTGGCTGCCAGCTCGTCCAAATATGCGTTGCACAGTTGAGCAATATCTTCACGGAAGCGAGATTTTGTCGCCTTCAGCCGGTTTAGCGTAGCCGTAATTTGGCCTGCGTCGGCCGTGTCCGCTTGCTGTTTCACCTGTTGGATCGCTTCATTAGTTTGCAGCAGAGTTTCATTAATTACCGCTGTAGTTTGCCTTCGGGCGTCATACGCATTGAGCGCATCCACGGTAGGTTGGATTAGAGCCTGCGGTTCGAGAGGTGCGGATTGTTTCGCTTTCAGCTGTTGTGCTACGGCTGTTCGCGCTGCGTTCCAGTCGTCCACAATAGCTTTTGTATCAATCTCAACGTCTGGCACATCGCAATAGCTGGACCAAAACTGCAGGGACTGCATCAGCGTACTGACTGAGCGCTCGAACTCCACTTGCTTGCCATCAGCGTGGTTGCGGTCGATGTCTTTGATTAACCCAGAGACAGTCTGTTTCAAGCGCGTATACTCTTGGCTGAAATACGCCCGATAATGCGCTATCAGGTCAACGGCCTCCATGTCTTGGCCGCAGAATGGACACAGGCTGTCCCCACGTTCCGCCGCCCTAAGCACGCCGTCGGCGACCCAAGGTTCTCCGCCATCGCCGAGGGTCTGTATATGTGCCTTTACCTGGACTTCGGCCGATCTGTCTAGATCGGGCAGGTCTTTCCCCAAGGTTTCTCGAATAGCTTCAGTGTCGAACCCTGGTAATTTTATACTCGCAAAAATTGGTCCGTTCTGCACGGATGCTTGGTCTTGCGCAGCCTTCAACGCACGCTCTGTAGCGGCAATCGTTTCATCCAAATCAGGTAGTTCAGTAAGGGCGCAAAATACATCGGGCGACAGCCCAAAGCGTTCTTGCTCCGGTATAGCGGCGGAATTAGCGGCTATGGCCGTATTGTGTTCAGCAACGCGGGAGACGAGAACTTGTAGGCTGCGGTTAAGAGCGACGCCTTGATCCCCGAGGATCAGTTCATGAAGGTTCTGTCGATGACGAGCTTCCACGTCTAAACCAGAATAAACATTCTCATCTACAAAATTGTCGTCGAACACCTTTAGGTTGGCCAACGTGACACTCCAAGCGCCATTTTGAAATATCACGTCGGATGGTTCGTCTTGCCAGTTCAGAACCGCTTTAGGTGGGTGCTGGGAACCGAGCCGCCGCCTTTCTGCTATTGGCGACGGGTCGTCGCTACTGAGTGAGCGTAAGACAGCCGTTAGTGTAGTCTTCCCTTGGGCGTTGTCCGCGTAGACTAGGGTGAGTTTTTTCAACTCGTGCGATGCGCCTGCGGCATCAGAGTCAAACTTTCCAATGTTTTGGAGTAATTTGATACGCGTAATCATGGTAAACCTAATTGAGAGGCGTGGGAGTTGGCGTGGGAGTTAATGTAGCCGATGCTGACGATGTCACCGCCCGCTAGTCGCAATCGAGAACCGAACTTTCAAAATGGTTCAGCTAGATTTCCCTTCATATTACCGCTTTGCGGACATGCACAAAAGCAAAATCGGTATCCGCCGTCGACCTGATAAAGTTCCGAGGGCACGTCATACCAAATGCTTGGGAGGGTTAGCATGGCGGGCTACTGCACAACACGTCAAGCCAAAAGATATTAAATCCGCACCACCTCCGGCTCGGCAGCGCCCCGTTGGGCGGCTGCGTCCACGAACCAGTCCACAATCTGCGGGTGGCAGGTGAATACCAGCACCTGGTTGGCCTCGGATAGTTCTATGAATGATCCGGCGGCCTTGGTTCCCCTGATCGGATCAAAGTTCACCAATGCTTCGTCCACGATTACCGGGAGACGTTCCGCCCGCTGGCCCAGCTCAAGGATCAGCCCGAACCGCAGCGCCAGGAACAGTTGCTCTCGAGTGCCGCGGCTCAGCTGTTGGGGCGTCTTGATGTTGCCAGTAGCGTCCATGACGTTGATCTCGGAACTGCCCAGCGGGGAAAACACGGCCTGGTACGCGCCATCGGTAACATCGAGGAAGAAACGCTCGGCGTGGCGGATCACATCCGGTTGCCGTTCCTTCTCGAACTTGCTTTGCGCCCGCCTGATGAGGCTCTCAGCTATCGTGCGGACCGCCCAATCTCGCGCGTGCCCCTGTAACTCTTCCGTCAGGCGATGACGCTCCAACCGCAATCTCGACGAATCTTCCTCGCTGGCGAGCCCTTCAAGCGTCGTCTGGATGGAACCGCGCTCGGTGTCCAATGCAGACCGCTGGGCATCTATCTCTTCCAGATCCGCCTCAAATTGCCGTACGCCGTCTCGGATGGTCTGGAATCAGTTGCAGCCAACGTGGCGCGCAGGGCTTCCAGTGCATCGCCCGGCCCGTTGATCCGCTGCATCTGTTCCACAGCGCCAGTGATGGTCGCTGTCAAGCCAGACCGTTCTTGGAAGATCTGGTTGCGTGTCCGGAAATCATCAACATCCTCGGCGCCACCGGACTTCAGCAACACCGCGATCTCGTCGGCGACCTCTCGCTGGCTCTTTTGCCGGTCCGTCAACTCCTGCTGAGCCTCCTCCAGTTCCTTCTCAGCATCGGTACGCGTTCGAGCCGCTTCCGACACGTGGCGATGCAGGTCAATGATGTCGTCGGCTACACCAGCGACCTTGGCGTAGTCGCTCCATTCGACCTCAAAGCCGTGGGCTTCCGCCAGCGGTCGAGCCATTCCGATGAATTCATCGATGTCCGTCTGGATGGCGGCAATGCGACGCTGCATCTCGTCCACCTCGTGGTGGTGGGTCCGCGCCAAATCCACCAGGGTGCGCAACTCCTGGATGCTGTCAGGCGAGAAGGTGCTCAACAGGCCGCGCTGCCGGAGCCATGCTTGCCATGTTTGCTCCTCGACCTCAAGCGCTGCCTGAGCGTCCTGTAGGGATTGCTGTGCTTCATTTCGCCGCAGGGTTTGGCGTTCCGCGCGTTCGGTCGCCTGGGCCAGTCTGGTTTCCAGTTGTCGCCATTCCCTGATGCTAGTCTCTCCCGCGTCCAACACTTCCTCAGCTTCCACCAGTGCGTCCGCGTCGAGAGCCTCCAGGCCCAATGCGTCAGAGTCCGCCTGGAGCCGCGACCGGATTCCCCCCAATTGTTCATCGGCCTCGTGAATTTGCCTCCGTATCCGCGCCGCCACTGGGGACGCCGTAGCTCCGATGGGCGAACGACCTCTGATGAACAGAAACGCAGCCGCCGTGAACAGCACTGCGCCGATAACCGCCAGGATGGCGCCCACTCCGGGTGTAGCGGACAAGGCAAGCCAGATACCAGCCACCAGCAGCGCGACGCCAAATATACCCAACACACCGGCGAGGAGTCTGGTCCTGCCGCCATGCGCCGCTCCTTCGCCAGGTTGCGGGTCATCGCCAACCTGTTCTCTCAGGTCCTTGCTTCGTCCTTCCACCCGGTCCAATTCAGCGAAAGTGTTTCTGGATTGCCGGATTCGCCGGCGGCGCTCGCGGATATCGTTCTCGTCCAGCTCGGGCGGTGGGGTGTTGTCCCGGTCGGCCTGCGCCCGTTCCGCATCCTCGCGGGCATCCGCCAACGCCGTCTCCTCCTGCGCCAGCGCAGTCCGCGATCTCTCGATGGCGGCCCGGGCGTTCTGAAGCCGCTCGCCGTGGTTAGCAACTTCCTCACGAACGACCAGCGAGAGGTCGAAACTGTTGAGGCGCTCGGCATCCCAGTCCGGACCCAGGTTAGCCAGCGAGGTATCCAGCTCGGAGCGTTTGATGGAGAGTTCGGCCCGTCTCTCGGGCAGGTCCTTGACTGACTGATCGAATGCACTTCGACCGCGCTCTAGTGCGCGAACCTCGTTCGATCTCCCCAGGATCACCAGGTGCTCGATCTCTTCGTCAACGTTCGCCTTGATGCGTTTCACCCGTTCGTCCGCCGAGGAAAGTTCCTGGAGGGCAGTTTCGGCCCGTGTCTCCAGGGATTCCAGGCGGGCGGTGCCATTCTCTGGAAACGCCTCAACCGTCGGCAGTTCTGCCAGTGTTCGTTCTGCGTTGATGAGGTCGTTCCAAGGATCCCAGGCTCGGATCAGACTTTCATGCCGTTCCTTTTCCGAGATGAGCTGCAGGCGACGCTCGCCCACGTCTTTCAATTCTCCATCGATCTCGGCCAGGCGTTCCGATTGGCGACGATAATCCGTCGCATAGCCTGCGATTTCTCCCAATTCCGTATCTGTTCTTTCGATGCTTTGGATCACGTTTGGGACGAACTGGTTTCTGCCTTGTGGTCGAAAAATCTCATCCTTCTGGCGGCCCAGTTCTGCCAGGGCAGTAGGCAGCCTCATCGCTCCGATGCCAGCGCTGTAGATCTGGAGGTTGACGCTGTCGTCGTTCAGCAGGCTTTCATTGTTCAATTCATCAAGCGTGAAGGCAAAGATACCTTCGAATACGCTTCTCGAGTGGTTTCCCAGCAGCCTCGGCAACTCCTCGCTTGGGATCGCCTCGCCGGTGCTGGAGCTGAGCGTAACCGGACCGACGCCCCTGCCCTGGGTGCGCTGGATGGTGATCAATCCCCCAGCATCGGTGGCGATCGTAACCCGCCCACCGTGGCGGCCGCCAGACAAGGGCGGGTAAGGATTCGCTCTGCTACGGCCATCCGGAAACCCGAACAGAACCCTGCGAATGAATTCAAGCAGCGTGCTCTTGCCAGCCTCGTTGGGACCGTAGAAAATCGTGACCGGACGCTCTAACGGGCCAAAACTGCGGTTGGTGAATCGCCCGAAGCCGTCGATATGCAGGCCAGTAATTCTCATCAGCGGTCTTCCTCGGCAAGCAGGTTCACAGCCAACCCTTCCGCTTCGTCGAGCAGCGCCGCGATTTCTTCGTCGGTGAAAGCGGAAAGGTGCCGTCTGTATCGCGTGTGCTGGTAGAGGTCAGCAAGTCCATCACGGAGCGACGCGGGAGTTTCCCTCATCTGATCGGCGGTCCGCAGTACCTCGGCCAGGAAGTCCTCGCCGGACCGCATGGCCTCATGGTCGATGGGAGCGGCGGTTTCGTCTTCGATGCGTTCGCACCACACAAACGGAAGCCGTCCAGCCCATTGGTCGTTGACTCCTTCCAAGAGATCCTCCACTGCGTTGGGCTGGCGCAGGAACCGATTCAATTCGCCTCGCCCGGTTAGAGTTATGCGGGCGACCACTGACCTGCCCTCTGCGCTATCCAGCAAACTTTGCATTGCGTCATCTATTTCGTTGAGCAGGTCCTGTTCAGTCTCTAACGCGCTGATATCTACGCTGACCCGTTCCCATCGCACAGTGTCCGTGGGGCGGAAATCCAAACTTACGTTGCCGTCCGCGTCGACTTCCACCAGGTAGACGCCCCGGGTGCCGGCCTCGTGGGGTGTCGCCCCTGCGAATTGCCCGGATACACCACCGTCGGAGTTCGTTGGCGGAGTATCTGGCGCGTGTGAACGTGGCCCAACGCCCAGTAGTCAACTCCCGATTGCACCAGGTCGTCCAGGGAGCAGGGGGCGTACAACGCGTGGTCAGTGTTGCCGCCGACGTTGGCGTGCAGGAGGCCGATGGAAAAGGCGCGCTCGTCCACGTGCCCAAGACGCGAGACGAGATTCTCGTACACGTCTCGGGTGGGATAGCTGATGCCGTAAACCAGGGCACGATCAGGTTCATCGTGGAAGACGGGAGCTGCTGAGAAATCAGCGCCGAACCGATGACATCCCGCAGGATAAGACAGCCGTGCTTCCCAACCGTCCAGCGGGTCGTGGTTGCCGTGGCAGACGAATGACCGGATGCCGGCGGAGTCCAGACTGCGCAAACCATCGATGAAGGCACGTTGGGCGCGGAGACTTCGGTCGGCGCCGTCGTAGATGTCTCCGGCGACGAGCAGGGCATCCACCCGTTCAGAGATGCAGAGGTCTATGATGTTTTTGTAGGAATCGAAAGTGGCCGAGTACAGTGCCTGGGCCACATTTTCTGGCGCCGCTGCCCTGATCCCCGTGAACGGACTGTCCAGGTGGAGATCAGCGGCGTGAACAAATTTGAGCGTCATATTTGGTGGTCATCCCATTTACAATTTGTCGGTATCCACGTTCGTAGAAATTTCGTTGAGAGCATGGTGACCACATGTCGCGGCCACTGCTAACCACAGCGGTTTCCACGCTCAACCCGAAGTCGCCCAATCGGAACTCCGTAGTCAGATACGGACATAGTTCCGGGTCGGGGCAGATCATAGAGCCGCAGCCAGACGATCTTGGCAATGGGTCGGTATCCCTTTGATTGACACGTCGCGAAAACGGGATTAGGTCAACCGACAACACGGCGCCGGATCAAGTCGCTCCTTGGGAAATTGCGCAGTGCGCCTAAGAGCCTGTCTACGATCTCCGGAATATGTTAAGTTGAGGCTATTATCAGGGGAGGGGTAATCATGTCTCATTCCTATCCCAGCGACATCAGCCGGGAGCAATTCGCCCGTATTCTGCCGACGTTGGAGTCGGCCCGACGTCGGACCAAACCCCGCACCGTGGACTTGTATGACGTTTTCTGCGGTGTGCTGTATCTGCTGAAAAGCGGGTGCCAGTGGCGAATGCTGCCCGCGGACTTTCCCAAACTGGCGCACTTGCTACCGGTATTTCCGGCAATGGAGTGAGCGGCCCGACCCGGAGCAGGATTCCATTCTGGGGCAAGTCCTAAAAAAAATCGGTTGGCGAGGCCCGACAAAGCAATGGGCGGAAAGAGCAGACCAGCTTCTGTATCGTGGACTCCCAGAGCGTCAAGAACACGGACACCGCCGAGCACAAGGGCTATGACGCGGGCAAGAAGGTATCCGGAATCAAGCGACACATCGCGGTGGACACGCAAGGATTGCCCCATGCGATCCACATAACCACGGCCAACGTCACCGACCGGGCTGGGGCTTTGGCGATGTTTGACCGGCGGCGGGACGGCCTCAGTCAAGTGCAGAACGTGCTGGTGGACGGGGGTTACACCGGAAAGCCCTTTGCTGCTGCGGTGCAAAGCTTGTTGGGAGCCGCGGTGGAAGTGGTGAAACGCAGCGAACTGCACACCTTCGTGGTGCTTCCAAAGCGATGGGTGGTAGAGCGATCTTTCGCCTGGCTGGAAAAGTGCCGCCGCCTCTGGAAGAACTGCGAAAGAAAGCTCAATACCAGCCTGCAAATGGTGGTGCTTGCCTTCATGGTGCTAATCCTCAAAAGATTGTAAACAGGCTCTAACCAACGGGGCGGCGATCGAAAAGGCATGCATCAACCCCTGGCAGCGTGCTGCTCCATCGCGAAGCCCCGCACAACCGCTCGACGTCTCCGGGTCTCCAAGATCAGTTCGCCACGGTTCAGATGTGCCACCCGGATTGGGTCATTCGAAACCACGGCGCCCAAGTAGCGGCCACCGGGCGAGAACCACCTCAATCTTTTTGGTTCGATCAGAGCAAAACCTGTTTGCGTGACCGCCAAGTCCCCTCCTTCGAAAGTGTCCACTATGGCGTGCAAGGCATCGTCCCGAAGAACATACAGCCGAGTGTCGGTCAACAGATATAAGAAATCCCCGGCGTCTATGATGCGCTTTGGGACGCTGCCAATGTCGTACACGATGGTTCCGCTCCCCTCCGGATTCACCAACACCACGCGTCCGGAATAGCTAGCTAAGTAGACGGAATCTGACCATGCTGCAAAAGCTGCGGCATAAATCCAGTCGGCAGCCGACGTTTCATCCCCGACCATTTGCATCTTTATTGTTGCGATCGAATCACCTAATTCAAGATTGAAAGATTTGTAATCGCGTACAAATCGTGAATCAGAGAAATCCGAAAGTGCACCTTCATCGATACCTGTGAGAATCTCTGCCGCGAGATTGATGGCCTTCATTTTCTCTTCCGACTGCTTACCGTCGGTGTTCACGTCTGGGTGATACTCTTTCACGAGCTCCCGGTAACGGTGCTTTAAGGTTTCAGGCGTTATGGGTAATCTCAGGCCCATTAGTTGCAACGCTTGGGTCACTTGGTGGCTGGTGCCAGTATGTTGGTTCGATGACGGCAATTTGGTCCAACCTTCCGCTGTGGGAAATTTGACACCCCATAAACCGTAACCTTGCGAATCTACACACCAAGCTCCGTCAACTACTGTGAACAAATACCGTTCGGCGGATCGCGAGGATGCAACGCAACGGACGTAATTTTTCAATCGGCTGTCTTGAAAATTCAAGCGTCGCTTGATGGCTTCTATCTCGGGAGCTTCCGCCAAAGACGTTGCAAACAGAGGCTCTAATTGATCGTCGTAGGCGTGGATCACGCAGTTTTCCGACATGGCGATGAAACCGTTCCCGAATGGGTGAGCCCCAATCCGATAAATTCCATACTGTAGCCCTTTTTTCGCGGTTACGTTGCCAGCTTCGTCGTACCGCAATGCAGCTGATTCAATCTCGCCTAACCCTTCGGCTTTTCCTAAGTCGTCTATCATCAATGACCCGCGGTTTTTCGGGTAGAAGCGTCGAAACGCAGGATCAGGACGTTCCCCATGGGAAAGTGTATAGACGTCGCGAATCCGCCAGTCGGCGTCTCGTACTTCAAAATGATCGGGAGACCCTGTGCCGCTGATTTTCTCTCTCCCGACGAGATTCTCCTCCCAGCGTGAAGGAGAACGAGGCAAGGGTATGTAGGTAAGCGACGATATATCGATCTCGCGACATTTTTGAGGTTCAGTATCTTGCCGATGCGGTCCTACAAACGGCGTTGGAAGGGCGACGGGGACATCAAGTGAGTCCGAGCGCAGCAATTTATAGGTTCGTCCGCTTCTGACGCGGACGATCGCTCCTGATTTCTCTAGATACGAGACCAAGTTCGCGACTCGGCGACCGTTACTTTCACCGACGAGGTTCTTGACGTCAGTTTGCAGGCAATGTGGATTTGCTTTGACTGCGGACGCTATCTTCTCGAACAAGGTAAGGTCGTACCGATGCTCGTCAACTTTGGTTATCCAGCGTTCGAGCTCGGGGATAGAGCCAACGATACTTCCCATTTCGGATATTCCTTCCTCGTCCCCCACTAAGGCGAGGACCTTACCCCCTTGGTCTAATGACGGAATCGAAGGTATGTCAAAAGAACCATATTGTCGTCGTTCTTCCGTGACCCATTCCCGAATGTAGGACAAATTCTCGCGTACAAGCCTGGCTGCGGCTTCGTAATCTCGACTTGAAATCGCGGCCTGCATCTCTGACATGGTTTCAAAGTACAGATCGCTTGCTTGCTTGCCGCGGCGCGCGATTCTTTTGTCGGCAACCTGCTCGGCACCGTCATTGCCAGACGAAAAACGTTGTTTTATGAATCGAAGCATGAAGGGCTCACCGGATTGTGTTTGCGAACACGCTGGAAGAGAGTGACTTCGGCCTTTTCGGTGTTACTCCTCAGTCGGCTAAATGGCGCGGCAATGTTCATGGTTACCCCAACGCTTGTCAAGGTCTCTGTGACGGCGACGCGACGCGCGAAACGATATTCGCCGAAAGACTCCACCCGCGTGTTCATGCCCGTTTGACCAAGGACGCTTCGGGAGGCTCAAAGGGAGAGGTCCAAATTGCTGGCGACCTCAGCCTCTTCGATTGCGCCAATGTTGCTTTGTCGCCCGGTTTAGCCAAGCTCCGAAGAGTCCCGGCCTCGCCGTAGATCCTGGCTATCGACAGCATCCTATACGGAACTCATTAATCCCGCCTACCAGTCCCACGATGACCTTGGTGTTGATCTGTGGGTTCCCTCGCGACGTTAGCGAAATTATTTGACGCCACCATGACGGTAGCGCTCCAAATTCTATCAGGATCAGTGGTGGACCGGCGGGTCTCGCCGATGCGCCGCTCTGCTCGAAAGTCCGCCTCAGAGTCGCGTCCGCAACCTACAGACGGTGGCGGGTCCTCGTCCTTAGGCCGGCAACTCTTCACCGACGCCCAGGCTTCCAGCAGAGCGCAATCCATGCTGAAAAACTCCTCCGACAACAACCGCAGTTCTCTGGCCTGGTCCACTATCTCCAGCAGAAACCCTCGGACAACCTCGGCGTCCAGCAACCGCTGTTTGTTCTTGCCGGAAACCGAGTGGTCGAAACTGTGGGCCATGATTTTCAGGTCTAGAAACCACTTGAACAGCAGGTTGTACTCCAACTGCTCGCAGAACCGCCGCTCGCTGCGCCTCGGAAACAGCGCCATCAGCAGGCAGGCATTACAGGTGCTCCGGCAGTATGGACGCTCGGCCATTTTTGGCGTGCATCCGGTCAAAGTGGGGAACAGCCGGGCCAGAGGCTGATCCACCACGAGATTGATGCGCCTATGGGATGGCTTCGGGGGATCAGTGCGTCCGGCGTTACCGCCGTCAGCAGGGTGGCCTGTCGGACCGCTTTGCCTCGCGTGAGAAATTCTTGTTCCTGAGATAGGATAATCCTATCACCGCCCGCCCATCGCTTCGCGTATTTCAACACCCTGCTTAGGCATCCGTCGGGTCCTAACTGACTGCTGGGAACTCACCTAGGGATGCTCTGAACAAAGCCGGTTTGGCCTGCATTGGGTTTATTGGGACGGCGAAGGGGCGAGAACTGGCGTCTGGGCGTTGCGGTCCGGCACTCGGCTCTCCTTGCGTTTCGCCCCTGGGGCGGGGCCGTTGGAGTCCGGCGCGGGCCATAGGGCCGGCTGGGGCCTGCGACGGGAGCACTACCCCGACAGTTGACCCTCCGCCGTCAGCAGGTTGCCCAGCCTGAACAGCAGCGCCAGACGCTCCGCGTTCTTTGCCAGACCCCGGTAACGTACCTTGGCGTACCCGAACAGCCGCTTCAGCCTCAGGAAGGGGTGCTCCACCTGGCTCTCACCTGTGCCTTCGCCTGCTCCGCTAGTGTCTCCCTGCTCCCAGGCGCCAACTTCCGACGACGCCCCGGACGCATTGCCACCCGCCATTCCACCAAAAGCCCCAGATTCTCCTATCTACTCCCCACTTCCTGATACCCAGCGTCGCCCCACACCACCGTCTCGCCCCCGTGCAGCAGATTGTGCGTCTCGGTAACATCGTGCACGTTGGCCGCCGTCGCGCTCATGCTGTGGACTATGCCAGTCTCCGAGTCCACCCCGATGTGCGCCTTCATACCGAAATGCCACTGGTTCCCCTTCTTGGTCTGATGCATCTCAGGGTCCCGCTCCCCAGCCCGGTTCTTGGTGGAGGACGGCGCCTCGATGATGGTGGCGTCCAGGATGGTTCCCTCCCGCAGTTTCAGGCCCTGGGATTCCAGGTGGGCGTTGATTTCCTCCAACAGGCCCTGGCCCAGGCTGCTCTTTTCCGGCAGATGACGAAAGTTGAGGATGGTGGTCTCGTCGGGCAGGGGGCCTGAGAGCCTCAACCCCACGAACCGCCGGACCGGCTTGGACTCATAGAGCAGGTCCTCCATGCCGGGGTCGCTCAAATTGTAGAAAAGCTGGACACAGTGTGTTCTCAACATGGTGGACAGAGGATATGGATGGCGCCCCCTTCCGGCCTTTGGGTAGAAGGGACGGATGCGGTCCTCCAGCAACTTGCAGGGAATCAGGCCGTCCATCCGCTCCAGGAACACTTCCCGGCGGGTCTTGCGCCTCTTGCCCCGGTATTCCGAGTCAGCAAAGCTTGCCTGGTCCATACAACCTCATCCTCGGTCAGCATTAGTACTGGTTCCAGATAGATTTGTTAATGCCGGAAAGCTGCCTCTAACTCTGGATTCCTGATTGTGTGGGAATGATTAACAGGTGAACAGATATACGATATAAGGCATCTTCAAGTGGAAACGGTATTAGGCTCTCCAGCTTGACTATGCCCCATCACCACGGACTTGTTCAGAGGATTTTTAGGAAAGCGGCGCCCGTTGGCAAGCACGGGAGAAGGGCCCGGGCGCCAGCGGTCAGTCCCAAGTGGATGAAGCGCCGTTTTACGGGTAGAATGGCCAGCACGCAAATCCGCCCAGGAGCAACCAATGTAGCCAGGCGATATCCCCCGGGCAAGCCAATGATGACCCTACAGGACTCGGTCAGGACTTGTATTCGCAAGTATGCCGACTTCAGCGGGCGGGCCACCCGGGCCGAGTACTGATGGTGGGTGCTGGCTACCAATATTGTCGGCTTGATGCTCAGTGGTGTGGACATTTCCATAGGCTCCCTGGCCGATTTGGATGTCTACACTCCCTTTCAATCTATATCTGGGTTGGCGATTCCGATCCCCAGCCTTGCGGTGGTTGCCCGCCGCTCGCACGACATAGGCAAGAGCGGCTGGTGGCAATTGCCCCGGAAGCAAAGGGAGTATTGGGGGCTATCCTGTTGGTAACTGGGGCAATTGGCCTGTGGTACATGACTTTTGTATTTTCCGGTGGTGGCAACTCTGGCAACTTATCACTAATCCTCGGTCTATCTTTTGCTGCCTTCCTTGTGGGGTTGGCGATATGTGCAGGTTCGATTGCATGGATGCTGATTTGGCTGGTCAAACAGGCCAAGCAGGTCCAAACCAATAAGGTTCCGACCCGCGAGCATGGGACGAGCCGCAGCCGCCCGCATACCCTGTTCTGTAATGGGGTTGCGTGAAAAGAAATTGTTGGAGACAAGCAATGCCAAAGATAATCCCGGTACCCGATGAACTCAGCCAGCCCTTCTGGGACGCGGTGAACGAACAGCGCCTAGTCCTCCAGAACTGTACCGCCTGCGACAAGCTCCAGTACCCGCCCCAGGCGGCCTGCCAGGCGTGCGACTCCGCCGATGGGCTGGAGTGGAAAGAGCTAGAAGGCAAGGGCCACGTCGCCACCTACATCGTCATCGAGGACGGCCGCCTCAACCGGCGGATGCCCGACCAGCCCTACAATCTTGCCCTGGTGACGCTGGACCAAGACCCCACGGTTAACTTCTACTCCAACCTGCCGGGCGTCCCGGCCTACCAGGTGCCGGTGGGCGCGGCCGTGGAGGTTACCTTCGAGGAAGTGGCCCCCGGCCGGTTGATACACGAGTGGCGGGTGGTGGAATAACCATTATTGAAAATTCGCGCTGATTCGTGGATAAGCGATAAAAGGACGGACTATGACCAGCAGCAATAACTTCCAGTGGCGCCGGGACCGGGACGGCCTGGGCGTGTGGGAACACCGGGGCAAGGTGGCCGTCGTCGGCTACGGCCATTCGCCGGTGGACCGGCGATGGGACGGCGAGGACCTGGATACCTCCCTGGGCGCTTACACCATCATGGCCTGCGAAAAGGCCATGGAGCAGGCCGGAGTCACCATTGACCAGGTGGACGGCATCGTCTGCTGTGACAGCCATATCGCCGGCGGCAGCGGCGGGTCTGCCTCCCAGTGGGCGCCCCGTCCCTACTTCGACCCACCCTACGACACGGAGTACGGCCTGACTCTGATTAACCCCCAGTGGCTCATCAATACCATGGGCTTCAAGAACGTCAAATTTGCCCCCACCGGGGTGCCGACCATCGGCGAGATGATGGGCATGGCCTCCCAGGCCGTGGGCGACGGTGTTTGCTCTACCTGCCTGGTCATCTATCCCACCGGCAACATGGAAGGCCGCTACCGGCGGGGCGGCGAGAATGCCGACGACTACGCCCGGGGCCCACGCCAGTGGACCGTGCCCTGGGGCAACCACGGTGGCAACGACTTCATCAACATCTTCCCCCACCAGCAGTACTGCCTGAAGTACGGCGGCGAACATGACGACCTTGCCCCCTTTGTCATCAACCAGCACAGGAACGGGATGCTCACCCCCTGGGGGTACAACTACAACCACGGCATTGAACTCATATCGGTGGAAGACTACAAGACCTCCCGGTACATCTTGAATCCCTTGCGCATCTGGGACTGCGACCGTCCCGTCAACGCCTCGGCGGCCTACCTGTTCACCACCGCCGAGCGGGCACGGGATATGCAATCCCAGCCCGTGTACGTGCTCAACCATTCCCAGCACAACTTCCGGTTCCGAACCACCCAGCCCGACCTGGACGAAGTGGAGATGTGGACCGACCGGCAGGCCGCCCGTATGTACGAAGGCGCCGGCTTGGGCCCCGCCGACGTGGACATCTTCAACCCCTACGACGGCTACTCCATAATGGCCCAGTTCTTCCTGGAGGGCTTCCAGTGGCACGGGGTCAAGCGGGGCGATGCCTTTGCCTTCTACGCCGGCGACATCAGCGTCAAGGGCCCCCACCCCTTCAGTTCCAGCGGCGGCAACCTGGGCAACGGTCGCACCCGCACCGCCATGTACACCGACAGCATCGAGCAACTCCGGGGCACCGCCGGCGACCGCCAGGTAACCGTGCGGGCCGAGACCGCCCTGTGCGCCTTCACCACCCCCAGCAGCGGTGGCTGGCTGATGCTGGGCAAGTACCATTCGCGATGATTCCGGGAACGAGGTGAAGATTCAGGGAAGCTCGTAACAACGTCATTCCGGCGCAGGCCGGAATCCAAAAACCCAGGAATGTAGATTCCGGCTTTCGCCGGAATGACGGCCCGCCGTCGGAAAGGGCGACTTATTCAGAGGTTCCCTAGAACATAGATGTCCCGCAGTTTCAAGATGGCGAGTGCCGAGTCCGCCTCCCCTGGGAAAATGCCGTTGCAGAGGACATGTGTTGGGCCTCTGCAGAACTCACCCGCTACGCATCCTGCTACACGATGAGCCCCATGTGTGCGGCCTGGGTTACAATGAATATGCGGACGTGATGGAAGAATGGGCGGTCGCGGCTTGACGGCTGAATTCATCACCGGAGTAGCACGGTCATGTGGGCCCGCTCTGCGGCCGTAGTTGACCGGATCCGCGATTGGCTAAAAACTCGTTCACCCTCCCAGGCTAGCAGACAATATCATTATGCCGAGCAACCAGATGGGAGTCCCACCTGACGAATCGCAACCCGACGGTCGTCTCAAAGACCTCATCGAAAAAGGTCTGGATGTGTTCGGGGGAGCGGGTAGCAGCCTTGCTGCGACTGCTGTGGGGTTCGTCTTATCCGGCCCGGAAGGTGCCGCGATTGGAGGAGCAGCCGGCTCGCTCGCTGGATTAGCTTTACGGAACGTCGGGCATGAGTTGGTATCCCGACTTATGGCACCGAGGGAGCAGGTTAGACTGGAAACCGTGTTCACTCTGGCAGCGGCCGAAATCGTTGTGCGTTGTGGCAACGGCGAAAAGACCCGGGAGGACGGGTTTTTCTCGATCAGTGACGATGGCCGGTCACCAGCGGAAGAAGTGTGGGAGAACGCGTTGCTAAAGAGTCAGCGCGAGCCGGAAGAGAAAAACTCCCCTACATGGCGTATCTTATGGCCAATCTCGCTTTCGATGACACGGTCAGCCCTGAGATGGCGCACCAAATCATAAAAACTGCAGAGGAGTTGACCTATCGCCAACTTTGCATCCTGCGCCTGTCTGTGGTGAAGGGTCGGTTCCGAATGCGCAATGGCAATTACTTCGACACTGATGATTTTCCCAACTGATGATTTTCCCATTCAGTTACGCCAAATCCTCTATGAGTACCACGACCTGAACGCCCGTGTGCTAGTCAGCAACGGGGATACGATTGCTATAGGGATACAGGAAATATCTCCAGGTAACACCATTCCGCAAGGGCTGGGTGCGGACATGTACAACCTTATGCGTCTAGGTTTGATACCCGATGAAGACCTCCTGCCGATTGCAGCACAACTGAAATGAACCCGCTATGCGAAAAGCGGGCGCTGTACATGAGTGGGTCCAATCCAGCCACGACGCCGCGCTCAGGTAGGCCTCTAAATCGGCGGCGACTACAACTCGACAACAGTAACTCCTCCACTTCCCATCGGCGGGTGTTCGGTGATAGGCAAGGAACCCAACAAAATAATGTAAGGTCAATCAGGCGCCTCAGTTTGTTCGAGGACGAGACCGGGCAACGCGACGGCCCAGTCTCGCTCCCATTGTTCGTTTGAACATCGAGGGTGGTGTTTCCCTATCCCAAAAGACGGTAGCAGCGGCAGACCTGAATGCTCTTTGAACATCACGCGGAGGTCGTCCGAAGAAGGCTGAGCCCCAAGTCCGTCTATCGCAGGGCGACCTGACCTCGCGATTTATGACTGATGAAATATCGCCTCACGATGCGGAACGAGACCGCATAGCGTCCGAGTGGTCGCGTTTGCCGCCCTTCCAGTGTGAGGCGTGTAAAGAAGAACGTGCCTTTCCCGCGGTCGCCAGCGTGCAGGCTCAGGTGCGATTCGATGGTCCGCTGAGAGCCGATGTAGCGGCCTTCGACGCTGCCGGGAACATCGTTGGGGTCGTTGAGGTGGTGCGCTCGGATCCGCCATCCGCTCAGGTGCTGGCCTCACAAGAAAGGTTCGGCTTCGCTTTTTATCGGCGGCTTCCCTGTGCGAACGTCAACAACGCAGACGCTTGGCTCTGTTCAACGGAATGCTGGACGTGGTATCTCGACCTGCGAGGCAGGGAACCCAGTACCCCTTGGGACGCTCCCCGATGCGACGGATGCGAAACTTACTTCCACCAAAACCCACTGACTTGGTATCAATTCCGCGATTGGTCAGACGACCCGCACTACGCATATTGCATCCACTGCGCCGCGGGCCGCCCTAGAAGTCAATGGCGAAGCCCCGGGAAATTGGCCGGCGGCGACCCTCGTGACTGGACACCCGATGACGATGCAGACCCTGCAGCGCGGTTTCTGGCCTACTGCGATGCAGTTTTTTGGTCGTTGGTGTGGACATCTCGGGTGGCGAAACTAGACGACCCGGACGGACGACGCTGGGCAGAAAGCGAGGCAGCCGAAGATGCCACGGCTCGGCGCCTGGTCCTGGTTAACGAAGAGTTCGACTCAGAAGAGTGGGAACGAGGAACCAATCTCCTGCTGCCTGTCGCGGCTCCTGGATGGGCCTATTACCCCGGCGAAGACGAGCGCATGTTGACCTTTAGACCAGAAAATTGTCGGGGCATTTCTGAGGCTTGGGAGCGACTACTCCGGTACAGGCGCGAGCAGTTACCCGAGGACCTTTTGCTCATAATCGAGCGACGACCCTGACCCATACATTTTCATTTCGCCGCAGGCACGGGCAGTGTACCTGCCGGCGCGAGACGATTTAGTGTTCCGGCCAAACGTCCTTCGCCTGCTGCTGCCGTTCCAAAGATCCGATTTTTTGTATGCCCGTGGCGAAGGCCCGCGTCATTGACAACTCGGGTGCGGTGTCATAATAACGCCGCCATAGAAGGCCTGTCACCCATGGCCGGCGCATATCGGAGAGTAAATTATACCTGCCCGAATCGAGATGGATGATGCTCTGGCCGTCGTAAATCCCTCCTTGCGCATGTGCGTGGACATCCTGCTGGACTATATGGACGAGGTCAACGCCGCCGGCGTCACCGGCATTCGTCGCCCCATGAGGCGGCGCTCTTTCTGCTCACTGCTATCCGAGTACTTCTATTCGCGCATGGAACAGGTGCCGGAGCACGGTTGGCGTTTTGAACATCGAGAGGACAAGGGGCAGCATTACATTGCGTTCGAAGACCGGCTGGTCGTCAGGGTCAAGCAGATCGACAAGAGATACCTGTCGTGGAATCTCCCGAAGCCCCACTCCCTGCTCTGGAACCGCCAGTTGCCCGCCCCTGGCATGGAGCCATTGCCTAGATTGGAATTGGGATACCACTTGGACGCCCTGATGAACGGATACCGCGGTCTCCACCTCCTGCAGAGGTTTGGGAAAATGGTGGACTGGCGAGTCCAAGTATATGGTGCCCGCACCGACACCTATGATGTGGAACAACGCCGACTGGACGGCACGGGCACGAGCCGCCCTGTATATCGGTATCAACCCGTTCGGTAAAGATGGGTAATGTCATGGCCTCGCAAACCGTCAACCCTGAACTGATCCAATTGGCCCGGCAATCCCGGGGTTTGACCCAAACTAAACTCGCCTCAGACATCGGGGTAAGTCAGTCCCTGATTGCCAAGTACGAAGCCGGAGTGAGGGATGTACCGCCCGACCACCTGGCGAGGCTGGCAGAGGCCCTCGATTACCCGGTGCGCTTTTTCAGACGGCCGATGGGTAGGGCTGGATCCGGCAGCGAGATTTTCCACCGCAAGCGAGCACGGGTTCCGGCCAGTGTCCTGGGACGCAACTATGCCGACGCCGCGATCAGACGGATGGAGATAGACGCGCTGCGTGAGGCGCTGGACGGCGTGTTCAAATTGACACCGTTCCCCTTCTATCCGATTGAAGAGTTCGATTACGACCCGGAGAAAATCGCCCGCACGGTACGGGCAGTGTGGCAACTTCCCGAAGGCCCGGTTTTCAACGTCACCAGGACCGTGGAAGAAAACGGTGGCATCGTCGTGGCCCACAAGTTCGACCCCCGTATCGACGGCTTTGGATGTCGGACGCTGGGGCTGCCACCGGTCTTTCACCTGAACCGCGACCTCCCGCCCGACCGCTGGCGCTGGACGTTGGCCCACGAGATCGGGCACATGGTGATGCATGTAGAAAGGGGCAATCCCGACAAGGAAGCGGAAGACCAGGCGCACCGGTTCGCCGCCGAGTTTCTGGCGCCGGCCCACCATATCGAACCCCAATTGCGGCGCCTGAACATCGGTCAGCTGGCTCCTCTCAAAATGCAGTGGAAGATCTCCATGTCATCCTTGGTCAAGCGGGCAAAAGACCTGAATACCATAGACGCAAGGCAGTACAAATCCCTGATGGTGCAGTTATCCCAACCGGGGTATCGGACTCGGGAACCGGTCAATCTGGACCCACCGGTGGAGCATCCGAGTCTGCTCTTTGATCTGGCGCAGTATTTCGAGCAGAGCCTGGAGTTCTCCCGCGCTGAATTACTGGCTTTGCTCAACATCGGCGAGACTGATTTGTGGACCTATTACAGGGACCCTGAGGACCTGCTCGGCAACATCGTAGCACCGCCGCAGGCAGAGCCCAAGGACGAGGCCATATCAGAACCTGTCGCGCGTTTGCGCTTGCACGCAGGAGCCCCGTCTCTGCATCACCAGTTGCGATGCGCGCCCGAAGATGTGCGTCCCAACCAGCAACTGTTGGATGCCCTGCATCTCTTGCAGCGGGAGGGAGTTGTCCCGGAACGATTGATTGAAGTCAGCGAGGAACGGGTGCGGCAGAAGATCGAAGAGAGCCAATCCCGAAAACGACAGGTCGACGATCTGGATCGACTCTATGGCTCCGGCTATCAATAAGGAGATTGCATGGAACCACCAAATCTACCTGTGCGCCGGGTTCCACGGTCGTGTCGTTCCGTCCTATGGGCGACAATGTGCCAAACAAGGTACACAGCGGTCGGTCATCGCAGAAAAGTTGTTGTCGGCGGCGATTAGGGACTTGGATCGAGAAGGACCAAGCGGACCGTGCGGGATTCAATCGCGTTCGTAACCAGAAGGAAATATGAGCATTCAAATCAACGCCGCAGCGCGCGAAGAGATCGCAGAATATTTGGTCAGCGACCGAGTTACCCACCGAGTTCTGGACCGCAAATTCCAGGACCTAAATATTTCCGAGCCCGCTCCGGTTGAACCAAATGCCTACAAGCGCTCTGGTTTGATAGCGGGGGTGGACTACCACGTCATGAGACCACCAAAGCGAGACAGGCTTCTGAGAGCGGTCCAATTGAGCACCAAGAGGGCGGCGGCAGCGGCGTACTGCATCTCATCAAAACGCTTTACCCAATAGAGGCATAAACTGGAAATCCGGACGAGTTCAGGGATTTTTGTCGCGGGCTCAACGGCATTCTCAGGTTCTCCGGAATGGAGTATCGAGAGGGTGGGAAGTTTCACCGAGTAACGCCCACACGGGATTTATCGGAGGCCGAACGCAGAGCCCGAGCAGTGGAGCACAAATTGGCTTCTCGCAGGGTCCACTCTGAGGTCCAGAAATATTGCAAAGCCGAATGCATGGAGCAAAACTACTTTCACGCCGTTTTCGAGGCAGCCAAAGGGTTAGCGGAGCGCATTCGCGAAAAGACAGGCCTGACGATCGATGGCGTCACTCTGATACGGCAGTCCTTTGATCGCCCGAAGGACGGCTTCCCAATGCTGGCAATGAATGCGTTGACCACCGAAACGGAACTGAACGAGCACGACGGCTTAGCCAATTTACTGTTGGGTTCGTTTCGATTTTTTCGCAACCCGATTGCCCACACTCCCAAAATACTCTGGCAGAACGACATCGAGGACGCCGTTGACTGTCTGAGCTGATTTCCTTTCTGCATTTCAAGCTAGACCACTGCTTTCCGACAGGGAGGTCATAGGTAGTGCATGCAGCGTCGGTCTGTTCCCTCTGAACCTTTGAACTGCAACTCGCGTCATCATTATCTTGGAGTCGATAAACCTATGCCTCATGAAGCATTCTCCGACAGACACGGTCTCAGGAATGCTGAACCACTGATCTACGATAGGGCCCCAGATAGCAAGGGCGGCGGCATGGAAGCAGCCGGTAGAGCACAAGGAGAGCGACAGCTAACGCCGATTGTCCGCGACGCAGTGAACTCAACTCGTGGCTACCGAAATATGGCACGACCCGAACGGGCTGGGTGTCGTAGTGGTGAAGTCCCTGCCTGCAGCGTTTTCGTTTTGCCATCCGATCCGCACTTTCAGGCCCAAATACACAAGATCCTACAGGCAACGCAAATGGCCGAAATCCCCGCAGTCAGCCACTCCTGTCTAGTCGCGCGTGGCCGGCAACCATTCCTTCCCCATGAACAGTACAAATTGTAGTGCCCCATCAGCACAAACGGGGATGCCGTAAATAACATCAAGGCTACGCCCAGCATCTTGGCAGCCACTTCAGTCGAGGCAGTACCGGAAAGAGGAGCAACGAACACTCCGATTACCAATACGAGGAAAGATACCCCAACGAGCCCGTCCGCTAAGGTTATCCAAGTTGGTTCATCTATTTCTTCCATCGCGACTTCTCGGCTGATTCTCCAAGTAAAGGCAGTTATTTGGAATCAGGCCAGTACCGCTCCGGCGGTCCAAAGTTGAGATAGCTCTATGGATTCCATAGAATTTCACCAAAGCCCTCGTGCAATCAAATCGACCGGTCGTCATTCTACCCGGTCGCGATGGAACCCTATTTTTCGAGGTCCTTTGGTAAGGACGGTAAACACCAAAGCAATTAGTTATCGTAAATCCACCTTCAAGGTCATTGCGGCTCCGCCTCCAAAACCTTTTTGTCTGGCTTTTGCATTGGAAAGCGCATTTATTTGACCGCGGCCCTGGTTACGGTAGAACGATCTCGGGGATCACTACCTCCCAACGGTCGCATTTCAGCAGGTGTTGGTATTGACCCTCGGACCTCTCCTTGTCCCAGGTGGCTATCGCCAGTTTGATGGCGGATGCTTCGTTCACCCCCTCAGGCACATCGAACGATTGAGCGAGTCGTCCCACGGTAGTGCCGTCGGTTGCGGCCAATTCCCATGGGTTCTTGTCGGTCTTTACCCGTCTGGTGGGACATTGTCCTGTTCCGGGCGGACCTGTACCGACGTGTGGCCGCGGAGGTCTCGGAGAAACGGATTTGAGTTTCCGACCTTTGCCAAGGTGAGAGTCCGCTTCGCGCGGGTCATTGCCATATAGTACAGGCGACGAGGGGCGTCGGAGTCTTCGCCCCCGGTTACGTTTTGCCAGTTGCCGTCCAAAATGACAACATGCTCGAATTCCAAGCCCTTGGCCCGGTGGGCGCTGGTCAAAAGCAGCCCATGCTGGCGGCGACGGTTGTCCCTGGCCCATTCTGCCAACCATTCGCGAAATGCGGTGCTCGGCAGCGTTTCGTTACTGGTCTCGATCCCATAGTTCTCGACTGCCTCCAGAAGCAGGTCATTCCAAGGCCCTGCCGGTTGTTGCTGCAACCAATCGGACAAATCTTCTGCCCTCAAGAGGCTGCCGGGCCCTCGGGTCCACTCCAGTAGTTCTTGGGTCTCTCGCGGTTGCCAAGTCGCCGTGAAATCTTCTCTGGACAATTGGACGGGAACTTCCTCACGCTTGCAAAGAGCGCGCACCGGGTCCAATTGATCCCAGTTCCGGGAGATGACCGCACAATTGCTCCATTTCCATTCAGGGTCGAGAGTAGCAATGCGCTTCAGCTCTTGCACAACCACCTGTGCTTGCGTGATGGCTTCTTTTACCTCGACGGACTGTTCCCTGAACTCCTCTACAGTCGTGCCGCTGCTGGACAGGTCATTGCTGCTCACGTTAGCCTTCACCAGGCTGCCGTCGGCGTACAGCTCCGGCGACAGCAAGCCCAGCCGCAGCAGTTCGTCGTTCAGGCCTTCAGAGATCGCTCCAAAGCCGTCGCGACCAAACCGGTCGATGAAGTGGCTGATGCTGGAATGGCCGAACACCGGGTCGTCGATGGTGAGGAAACAAAACCAGCGATAAGCGATATTCTCCGAGTTGGTCGAACACAGCCTGAGAAA
The DNA here is from genome assembly GCA_965262485.1 of Dehalococcoidia bacterium. Lineage (GTDB taxonomy): Bacteria > Chloroflexota > Dehalococcoidia > Lucifugimonadales > UBA3495 > Bin87. Next base: position 691,790 of record OZ253540.1, read on the forward strand.
GGACGCGATGTTGTACAGCGAACAGATGAGCAGCGCCCTGACCATCACCTCAGCAGCCTGTCTCAGAAGCCTGACGCCCTCAAGTCCATCGATTTATTGAGCCGACTTACGCTGCCAAAATGATAATCTCTGACGTTTTCCCAACCTATCCATACCAGCAGGAGTCCAAATCAGTCTGCCACGCGCAGCATTAAACTAGGCAAGAGGCTTTGTGAGACAGGCTGCCAGGATGGACGGCCGGTCTCACAAAATCGGGGCAGTAGCACTCTTCCAGGGGCGACACCAGCTTGGCGAAGTCCAGTTGCTCATCGATCTGGATCAGAAGGTGGTCGGGATCGATGAAATCCCGCAACTGCTTGGTGGAGAATTGGAACAGGGTGGAGTCGCGGCTGCTACGGTCCAGAGGTTCAATCATCGGCGCCCTCGGCAACAACGGACTATCCCGACATTGTAGCCCAGCTCGTCGTTGAACCCGTGACCAAGCCGACTTTTTCAACAGTCCCTTGCCGCCACCGTTGACAGGGGCTCCCCGGATGGAAGCTAAGCGTGGAGCCGTTCGTAAGCTGAAAGCCGTTTTATGCCATGCGCTTCGTCGTATTCCGGGGCGGAGACCAGCTGGCCGGTCATGGTTTCAGGGGTCTGCAGGGCCATGTATACGGCTACTTCGGCAATGTCGTCGGGCAGCCTCATGCGCTTGTGCACTTCGTCGCCGTAGTCGTCGTTGGGCTTGGTCAGGTTCCAGCCGGGGTCGAGGATGTTGACGGCGATGCCAAAGTCCTTCACTTCGTCCGCCAGCGACTCGCTCAGCCGCTCCACCGCCGCCTTGGCAGCTCCGTAGGACGCCTGTCCGGCCCGGCCCCGGCGGGCCACGTTCTTTGAAGTCAGGTTGACGATGACGCCACTGCGACGTTCTATCATGTGGGACAGGACCGCCTTGCAGGCCATGAAAGTGGTGGTCAAATTCGACTCCATCACCAGCCGCCACTCCTCTTCGGTGATGTCTAAAACCGTAACCGAGTGGGTCAGGTCCTTGGTAAAGAGGCGGTATCCGCCGGCGTTGTTGACCAGGATATCTATCTTCCCCAGCTCGTTGATGGTCTCTCGGACTGCTCGGTTGGCACCCTCGCTGGTGGTCAGTTCAGCGCTGACCGTGTGGGAGCGGCGGCCCAGACCGCGAATTTCCGAACCTACGGCGTCCAGCTCCGAAGGAGTACGAGCTACAATGGCGACATCCGCCCCTTCGCGAGCGTAGGCTAAAGCCATGGAGCGGCCCAATCCGCGGGCCCCTCCGGTTACCAGGGCGACTTTGCCTTCCATTTGCATCTTTGCTTCACCTTTCTGAAATGACAAGGACGGCACTCCAGGCTGCGCACCGCCAGCCAGGGCCGAAATCCTGCACAGTGGGTCACTACCCTGAGCAGTCCTTGCCAGTTGTACTACCTCGTAAAAGAAAGAAGGTTTGTGCTAAGAAGCTGTCTCAAAAGTCCTTTCTCCCTTAGCGGGAGAAGGTTAGGATGAAAGGGATTATATCAGTCACGCGCACTCAATCCTCTCTGATCCAGGGAGAGGAGGCCGAGGTAAGCGTTTTGAGATAGTTTCTAAGTCATTAGCAATGACGATCCGGTATTCGACCACCCCTGCATCAATTGCTTCGTCGAACTCATCGGGCGAGTAGGATTTGGAGAGATTTTCCACGCGCTAAATGCGGAACTGCACCTCTTTGGCCTATGCTCATCCCAGGATTCACGCTGATGTCCGCGTGGTCAAGCCCAAGATTAGCTTCCAGCAACCGTCGCCGGCGGGTAGCGCCTTCCCCTAGCCGGCAGGTCTGAGGTTGGCGGGCAGGTGGCGTTCCCAGTCGGGAATTTGCCTCACGTGGGGCGAGGGCAGCAACCAGGCTTGGAAAAGGGCCATCAGGCTGAATCCAAGGGACATTAGCAACGGCGCCAGGTAGGTTCCCGTTACGTCCCACAGGACCCCGGCGCACACGGGCGCCAATCCCATTTCCCGAGGCCGCTGCCCAGGCTTTGCCAACCGTAAAGGCTGCCTTGGGGGACGTTCCCGTAATACTGACGATTGGCGATTGGGAACGTGGGCACTTCGGTGCTCTGGCCGATACCAAAAAGGACTGCGAACAGGTAATAGGCCCAGGCGTCATGGGCAAAGAGAATGATCAGCAGCGGGAAGACTTGCAGTACCATGCCCACGATCCACACCTTTCTGCACCCCCAGCGCTCCGCCACCACGGGCACGGCGCCCCGGGCGACGACTCCGACGCTCTGTTGGGCCGCCAGCACACCCGCGGCCGCTCCCAGGGATAGGCCGCTGTCCACAGCAATGGCCACCACCAGGACGTTGATAATATTGTGCCCCATGCATCCCCAGTAGTGGATGCCGATGAGGTTCCAGAAGGTGACAGTGCGCCTGGCCTGCTGGATGAATACCTTGGCCCTTAACTTTGTGGCCTCGTCCCTCCTGGGCCTTTGAATCGGTTCATCTCCAAGATCGCCCACGGGGCGCAAGCCTATATCGGCGGGTCCGTTGTAGAAGAACCTGACCAACAGGAGCAGTAGCGCTCCGCCTGCCATGCCCGGAAGCCAGAAGATCCACTTGATTCCCAGCTGGTTGAAGGCCGCGCCAATCAGGAACAGGAACGCTATTACGCCAATTCCCTGGAACGACCATACGACCCCCATGGCGGCTCCCAGGTGTCTCCTGAACCACAGGGTGACGCCGGACACGTCAGCACGGTAAAGATGGTCGTGGACACTCCCAGGACCACGCCGAAGAAGAGGTAGAATTGCCACAGGTTGCTCATGATGCCGGTCAGCAACATGCCGGCGATGAATAGCAAGGCTCCGAGCAGCAGGAACCAGCGAACCCCGTATCGGTCCCCAAGCCATCCCACATAGGGGCTCGCCAGCCCAAAGACTATCCACTGGAGGCTGAACGCAAGGCTGATGGCGCCGTAGCTCCAGCCGAATCCCGCGGTTGGGTCGCCGAGATGGGGCACCAAGGCAGCAGCCGCGAATCGCACCGAAGAGGTGATGAACCCCAATCGTCGCGGCGATGGCCACGATGACCCACGCGTAATGGATTCGGTTTCTTGGGTGCATCGATACCGCAGATCAGGGAGTGAGTGGCATTGTAACTGAAACCGTTTTCGGATGCCGAATTGGAGATGTTGCCGGAGATCGGCTGTTGATAAAAATGCAGTGTACACACAAAAAGAGCACGGACAAAGAAAAACTCCCGGTTCTAAGCTGGACTCCTCACTAACCAAGGTCGTCACGCGGCAATTGGCGCGCCGGGAGGTGCGTGCGTGGCGTGGTCGGCAGCATCGGACATGGGCACCAGTTGGTAGCCGAGTTGGGACGCCCGCCGTTTAGCCGCGCGCAACGCACGGTGCTGATACTGGCTTTCGTAGTGTTCGGCGCCGGCATCTACGTGGTCCTGGCCGTACCGGAGAATGGAATAGATGATGCGGGCCAGCTTGCGGGCCGTGGCGGTGATGGCCTGGGACGCTCCCAGGTGTGTCTTCTTTGGCGGAGAAACGCCCCCAGGGCGTGTCGGAGCGGTACAGCGGGTTGGTGGCCAAGCGCAATGCTTCCGCGGCCCGGTTGGCGCTGGGCTTGGTCTTTGAGCTCTTGACCTTGCCACCGGTGATACGGTTGTTGGGGCTCAGCCCCAGCCAGGATGCGAAGTGTTTGGCAGTCGGCCATTTCGTCATATCCGTGCCAATCTCGCTGATCACCTTCAATGCCGTGAAGCCGTCTACACCGTCGATCCGGGTCAGGTCCACCCCCGTCATCCGATACAGGTGTGTCCTGATATCGAAGCGGGGCGCGTTGCCCTGACTGCGCCGCCGGCCGTTCCCGTCCGGGGACCCGCCGTCCGAGACGTCCTCAAACCGTTCCAACTGGGCTTCAATCTCCCGGTCGCACTCGGCAATCTTCTGGTGGTAGAACCGATACAGCTCCAGGGCCTGGGTCAGCTCAAAGATGTGCTCTTCGAGCCAGTGGCCCTGCAATGATCGGGCGATGGTCGCCTCGTCCGCCCTCTGGAGCTTCACATTCAGCTGGGTCAACGCCTTCTGCATATGCTGGATGTGATGAGCTGCGTACTCCACCAGCATGGCCCGCTGCCGCAGATAGCTGCGCAGGCGTCGTATGTCCCCGTCGGGTCGGAAGGCTCCCGACAGCAGCCCGTAGGTGTGCAGTTGCTGCAGCCACTGGCAGTCCAGCACGTCGGTCTTGCGCCCGGGCACGTTCTTGATGCGCCGAGGGTCCACCAGCATCACCTCAAACCCCCGCTCTTCCAGCACCCCGAACAGCGGAATCCAGTACACCCCAGTCGACTCCATGACCACGGTCTCCACTTCGCTCTCGGCCAGCCAGTCCGCCAGGCGATACAAGTCGGCCGTGAAGGCGGCGAACTCTTGCACCGGCGGCTCCGCGCGGTCTTGGGGCACCGCCACGAAATGGCTGGTGGCGCCCACGTCGATGCCCGCCGCGTTCAGGTTCACCTGGGACAGCTGCGCGGGCAGACGCTCCGGCCCTCCTCCGGTCTTGCCCACCGGCTTTGCGCTCCTCTGGCGTGTAGTCATCATCTCCCCCTACCATAGCAGTGTCGGCGCGTCGCCGGAGGAAGTCACTGACAGTAGCCACTCTCCCGAACGGGATCGTCCCCATTGGGACGTCACCAATGATGCCGCCGTAAGACTTCCGGACCATGCTTTGTATCGGGCAATTTGCACCAAAGTCTAGTCGGTCTTGGTCCGGACGACACACTTAATCATGAGCTTACACGTTCCAGCACACCTACCCCAGTTAGTCTCCTCTGCACGGCTCGGGAGCGGGCATATCGATGCTTTGTACATTTGGGTGGTGTAGGCGAGGACATCGGTGAGTTGAGCGTAAATTGCGGCTGGGGGTTTTCAGCTGTCGGGTTTCAACCCCGACAGTTTAATATTTCAGTAGGCCAGCCACAGCACGAAGTGCGCCGATTCCGCCACGTATCTAACTTTTGTACAAAGTCCAGTCTAGAAGGTAATCGTGCCACACCTCCCGAATCCAGGAACGTCGGTTCAAAACCGCTCACCGTTAGGGGTGCTTACAATCAGTTAACCAACCAGAACATTAAGGAGAGTTGCTTATGCCATTCGACAAAATTGTGGGCGTAGACTGGTCTGGAGCTATCGACCCCCGCCCAGACGGGAAAGTACAGGTAGCTGAATACGATCCTGCAAACCGCACAGTGCGGCTGGTGGGACCACGCCGAGACCCGGCAGGTGCGTGGAGTAGAGGGGACGTGTTCGAGTACGTGCAACAGCAGGTCGCTTTAGGAACAGTCCTGATTGGGATCGACTTCGCCTTCGCATATCCGTACTGCGACAGACAAGCGTACTTTCCTGTTGAGCCGGGATCGCAGCAAGATTTCCAGCCACCGCAAGATTTCCAGCAGTTGTGGGAAACGGTCGAACAACGCTGCAATGGGGTCAACGATCTTTACGGCGGGCCATTTTACAGAGGCGACGGTTCGCCGTTCACACGGTATCATCGCTACCCCGGTTGCGAAGGGGACCGTTTTGAAAATCGCCACAGACTCACCGACCAAGAAGCCGGACGACTCCCAGGGCTGAACCCCACCTCGGTCTTCCATTGCATCGGACCCAACCAAGTCGGACCAGGCTCGATTTCCGGCATGCGGCTGCTCCACAGGATTCGGGATCCAAATATTGCGTGCATCTGGCCGTTCGACGTGAACGGCACTCCCGATCGCTCTACAGTGGTCGAAATATATCCAAGCCTTTTTCTACGCCATGCCGAAAACGCCGGCATCCAACGAGCCGCCGGCCACATAAATAAGCAATGCGAGCACTTCGGAGCTAACTTGCAAAATCCACCAAGGAATCCGACGAACGACCAGCGCGACGCTCTGGTATCCGCCGCGGGAATGGGCTGGTTTGCCCGGCAAGCGCCAAATTGGCAGGTACCCGCCTGCGCCGCAACGCATGAAGGATGGATATTCGGGGTATAAGTACGGTGACGCGGTCGTCTTGAGGTGGTCTGGGATCCTGCCAGTTGGTGCATGGTGCGATCAGTTTCATCCCCTGAGATTGACCCCGCCGTCAGCGTCGCCATCACCAGCGCCCTTCCCGCCGCGCTTCACGTCCTGGAGCAGCAATTGGCTCAACAACTCCGCCGTGTCAACCATCGCCTGCCGCTCTCCACTGTCGGCGGGTAGCCCTGCTCGACCTCTTGTGGTGATTTGGTCGACCTTACCCTGTTCTTATAATTTATCTAACTTTTGTACAAAGTCGAGCGTCTTGTAGCAACGTTGAAAAACTATCCGACGCCATCCACAGGTCGCGTCGTACCAAGGCGATGGCGTCCACGAAAGCGGGTGCTGGCTTGGCGTACCAAGCTGCGGTGCGCTGGGTTATCGGTCGGTGTTCTTGCAGTGAGTGGGAGGCCAGGGTGATTCAAGAAAACAGCCCCATCAGGACCGGGGTGGTGCGGGCGATGGTGCGGCCGGACCATTGGCGTTCGGTTTCCACTCCCAGATGAGCCCGCACTTCCTGGTAGGTTACTTCTCCGCTAGAGGCGGGCCTGATTTGACTTCAGGCCGTACCGTTTTCGAGATGGGGCAGGCCGCCAGGTCGGTTGAGGGCTGTTTGCCGAGTCATGGCAACGCGTGTCAGTCGGTGATGTACGTGTGGGTGATAACCTCCCAGACGTGACCGTTTTCGCATTCGAAGTAGAACCCGCGCCCCTGGTGCAAGTGGTTGATCTCGCCATCTGTCCGCGAACGTGGACCGCTCCCGTAGAGGATACCCTCGTCCTTGATGCGCTGCAGGATCGCGTCGAACTCCTCGTCCGAAGCCAGGAAGGCGTAGTGATTGGAGCGCGGGTTGTCCGAATCATCGAAGTCCAGTGTCAGTATGTCGTTGACCTTAACCGGCGCGAAGTGGCCCCAGGGCCCCTCGTACTTCAGTCCGAAGATGCGGGCGATGAACTCCGCGGCCTTCACCTTGTCGTAGGCGGGCACGATCGTGTGGTCTAACTGCAAGGGCATTATGGTCCTCCTCTAATCAGATGGTATGCTAAGCTGACACCGCAATCCGGTTCCGGGCCGGTTCCAAGAGTTGTGTAAATCACCTCCATTAGACTACCTGATGGGCAAAGCCACCTGGGCTGCGGCGGATAGCGACGGCGATGGCCGCGCCGGCATTACGCCGATCCCCCGGGCAAGTTCAGCACTTCCCGCCGTCTCCCACGTAGTAATCGTACTTGCGCGCCGCCAGGTCCACTATCTCGGCGACATCTTCCTCGAGCAGGTACCTCTCGGCCACAAGGTCCATCGCGGCGCGGGTCACCTGCTCGAGGTAGTCCTCGCGGCTGGCGTAGCGTTCCTCGATGGATGCTCGTGGGTCGCCGGCGGACTCGCGTTCGGCCTGGGTAACGGGCAGAGGAAGGGTCCAACCGGCGAGGCCGCCGGTGATGCCGATAAAGAGGTTAGGGTTGCCGATGCTCTCGTCTCGCAAGTTCCAGCCGGTGTAGGTGGCCACCGGGACGGTCAGGTCCGGCAGGCGGATGCCGCCCCGCTCGTTGAAGGACTCGTCGAGGTCGGCCACCAGCGCCGGGAATTCCTCTCCCACATCGGCGGGCAACTTTGTGGTGCGCCCCAGGTGCGACTCCGGGCCGTAGTCCAGCCGGACCGCCCTGGTGGTTTGGGTTGGGACCCGCACGCCGGGGAGTTGAGCCAACCGTTCCAGCAGCGTATGGGACTCCACCGCCGTGCCGTCGTTCAGGCTGGGATGGCGGCTGGCGGGAGGCTCCTCGCCCATGGCAACCCAGCAGTCGAGGTTGTCCAGCGCAGCCCGCAACAGGGGAGCGTAGTCCACGCTATTAAAGGGGAGCTGTCCTCTGATCCCGTCGTTCGTACGGATTTCCAACGGGGGAAAATCCCCTGAACCGTGCTGGCAACCGGCGAAGTGGTATCGGCGGACCGACGGCGACTCCGCGGCGTCGGTCAGGTTCTCCAGGTCAGTGTGGATCAACGCCGCATCTCCGCGCCAGTACTCGGCGGAGGTATTGGTGAACATGATCCTGGGCACCTTGCCCCGTCGTTCCAGCACGTCGAGCAGGGAACCCTGGACGCCGGTCACCGGGTCCGTCTGTGGGGTGTCGGTGAAGGGGAACAGCTCCGGGATGATGTAGCAGACGTCCTTGGAAGGCTGTCCGAAGCGCAGGTTGAACTCGCCGCGCATTCCGCCGGCCACGTGGGGGATGATCCCGTCCAGGGCCGACCGGTCCTCCTCGTCCTCGTTGATGCCCACGTGGATGTACTGGCGCAGGAAGCGTCCGCTCTGGGAACGGCCCATGGCGTAGGCGTAGTCGATGGCTCCGGCGCAGGGGTTCCCCGCCGAGGCCGGGGCGTATTTCAGGAAGGAGACCACATCCCGCATCGCGGCGAACCCCAGTCCCACAATCCGGCTGCCGGTTGTGGTGTAAACCAACTGGTAAATCTTCCCCGACTCGAATCCGGAGGGCATGTAAATGTGGCTGTGCTGTGGCTCCAGATCCTCATCTTCGACCCGGACGAAGGACCACTGGCTCCGGTCAACAGGTGTGGCAGGACTGTTGGGCAGGTCCCTCACCGTAAGGGTGGCCTCCGCCTCTTCAGGGTCGGCGGCAGGATTGGGCAGGTGCTGCCGGTCTGCCAGCAGGAACACCTGGGTGGGTTCGTTGCTCTGGAACTGACAGAGAATCTTGCCGGTCAGAGGCCCCTGGGGGCCGATGGCTTCCGGCCCATGAAGTCCGATGAGTCCGGGGGTGGTCGGCACGTCCGCCTGCCAGCCGCCCCAGACCACCGTGTATCCCCGACGCATCAGGTAGCCGTTGCCGGCCTCCAGAGGCGTGGTGGGGTCTGTAGCGGCGGGGACGCTGTTCAGGCTCAGGGCGGTCTTCCGGCCCCGGTTCACCACGTCGAACAGGATGCGGCGGTTGCCCCGGTCGATGTTCACCGGCTGGAGCATGGCGAAGTCCGCCGAAAACTCCACCTTGCCGGCGGAATTGCGCGGCGCCAAGTCCAGGTCCGTAATCCCCTGATTCCGGTCATGCGACGGGTCCATCGCGTAGTGGGCCGTGCCTTCCAGAAGCTCATACGCTCCCACGTCGCCGAAGCTCTCGCCGGACGCGAAACTGGTGCGTTTAGTGATTTCCAATTCTGTGATTGCCAAGATGCCTCCGGTTGGCCGACGGCCGATAGTCAGTGGCCGATATTTAGTTCTTGGTTGCCAGTGTCGGAGTGGATTTTAGCACCTGTGGACGGTCCGCAGTGGCGGCTTTCGTCCACTCAGCAGGGAGGAAATTGCGAAACTCCGGCGGGTTGAACAGGCGAGACGTATTTGGACCAGTTTCCGGGGGCACGTCGCGACTTTGACCTTACCCAACGAGCCGGGCCCAATCCAAATGTCACTAAAGGCCCAGCCATGCTCACCCTGTCCGATGCAATTGTACCCGTACTCGTTCCCTTAGCAACGCTGTTCAGCAGCCCGACTTGGCGGAAAGCACAAGTGTTGCTGGTGGGCGCGATCCTGACCCCAGGCCAGCGCACCGTGGCGGCGGCGCTCCGGGTCATGGGCCGCAGCGACCACCGGGGCTACGCCCGCTACCATGAGGTGCTCAATCGGGCGGTATGGTGGCCCCGAGCCCCGCCGAAACCACCGTGCGGTACCCACCCGGCCCGTACCATGGGTTCGCGGTTGTCTGGTGAATTGACACCAAGGTGCCGGAACGATAAGAAGTTAGGAAACTCTGCGCGTAATGAGGTAGGAGCGGGACATGGCGGGAGAATTGGATCCCAGGGCGGCCGGGGCGCGACGGTTCGATGGTCAGGTGGCGGTGATCACCGGCGGCGGCCAGGGCATTGGCTCCGCCACCGCCCGACGCCTGGCCCAGGAGGGCGCATCCATCGTCATCGGCGACATGGTGGCTGAGACATCGGACCGAGTCTGTGCGGCGATCCGGGAGTTTGGCGGAGAGTGCGTAGTATCCCTGGGTGATTTATCCCGGTGGGAGAACGCCGAGGCTTTGATGCGCCGGGCAATGGAAACTTACGGCAGGATCGACGTGCTGGCCAATATCGCCGGCGGCACCATCTGGTTCCAGTCCTTCCAGTACTACACACCGGAACAGATTCAAACGGAGATGGACCGCAGCTTTTGGACCGCCATGTGGTGCTGTCGGGCCACTCTGCCCCACATGATCCAGCAGGGCTCCGGCTCAATCGTCAACATCGCCACCCACGCCGTTACCGGTAGATTCCGCGTGCCCTACGCTGCGGCAAAGGCGGGACAGATCGGCCTGACCACTTCCCTGGCGCGGGAGGTGGCCCACCTGGGAATCCGGGTCAACTGCATCGCGCCCAGCGGCACTGCTGCCGAGGACCGGGTAACGCCCCGCGACCACGGTGTGGACGTGGCCGTGCCGGAGCTGCCGGAGTCGGAGCGGGCCGACCAGCAGCAGTACCGGTCGTCAACCCGCAGCTCGGAAATACCCATGGGTCGGCGCGGGGAAGCTGACGAACAGGCGGCGGCCATCGCCTTCCTGGCCTCCCACGACGCCTCGTACATCACCGGCCAGGTGCTGGCGGTTGGCGGCGGGCAACCCTACCCGTTCTAGCCCCGTGGCAATCACCCGTCTGCTAACATGACACAAATCCGCCACGTTGCCAAAAAGGACCGACGAATATGGGACTAAAACGCCTATTGCTGAAACCGCTTTCGGGGTATCCGGGTGGTTACAAGAGGATGCGCAGGGGAACCCAGGGCTTCGATTCCACGCCGCCGTTCAAGGTCCCCGATAACCCGCGGGATCGCCGCAGCCGTATCCCGCCCACGGGGTTTCGAGAATACTGGTATCCCGCCCTGCCGGCCAAGGATGTCGAGACGGACAGACCCGAGGTGCTGCGGATGCTGGGCACCGACGTGGTCTTCTTTAAGGACAAACAGGGCGAGGTGCAGGCCCTGCTGGACTGGTGCCCGCACCGGGCGGTCTACCTGTCCATGGGCCGCTGCTACTTCGAGGGCTTCCTGACCTGCCCGTACCATGGGGCGACGTTCGATGGCGACGGCAACTGCGTCGCGTTCCTCACCGAAGGCCCCGACTCCATGATGGTGGGAGCCGAGGGCATGAAGGCCCGCAAGTTCCCCACTGTTACCCTCAAGGGCATGGTGTTCGTCTGGATGGGTGAGGGTGAGCCCGTCGCTCCCAAGGAAGACATCCCGCCCGAGATGTTCGAGGAGCACAACATCTGCCGGCCTTCCTTCGGCATGTTCGACTGCAACTGGGCGCTGGTGCTGGAAAACACCATGGACGCCCACAACGCCTTCATGGTGCACCGCAACGCCTTGCGTATGCTGGGCAGCCGCGTCGGTGGGCGGCCGCGCACTCCGCTGGGTTACCGGGTCAACCTGGTGAACAACAAGAACGTCCACTACCGCCCGGGCAGCGGAAAATCCTCCACCGAAAAGTACTATTATGACGAGGATGGGAACATCCCATATCAGATGTACTACCCCGGTGTCGACGGCGTGTGGCCGCTGCACCGGTGGCGCCTGCTCTGGACGTGGTTCTTCGACTGGAAGGCCCATCGTCGCGGACAGGACCCTCAGTACCGGCGCGCCACCCTGGCCGACACCCCCGACGTGAACGAATGGAACGGAACCCGCCTGCCTGGCATGTCCCGTACCGGCGGCAACAACCGTTACTTCCGCAGCACCCGGTGGCCCGTGCCTGTGGAGGAAAACCTGACTCGCATGGTGTACCTCAACGTGGAGCGATACGAACAGCGACCTGGCCTCATGCGCCGCATGGTCCGGGGAGCCACTTGGCCCTATCGCAACTGGGAGCTCAATTTCAACTTCCGCAACCAGGACTACGACGCCGAAAAGTACACCCAGTACTCCATGCCCGAGTACCTGTCGTCCACCGACTCGGTGGTCGTGGCCATGCGTCGGCTGTTCGTGGAGCATAACCGGGACGTGCAGCGTCGCCGGCAGTGGGAAGAGGAGCTGCCCGAAGTGATGGGCGAATCCGAGGCCGAACAGATGGTGCGTGAGGGCGACCTCAAGGTTGCCGAAGCCAGCGGCACCTTCGACGCCGGCCGCCTGGAGGACGAGCTGCTCCGGCGGGTTTAGCCGAAACAACTGCTGATTAGGCCATAGACATTCAGCCCGCTCCCGACCCTCTCCGGTCAGCCAAGCTGGACTGTCGATAAAACTTTCGAATTCTCGTTTGAGCTGTAGCAGTTTCTCACCGCCGAGATTTGCGCCGCCCCGCGAACCAATCGACCAGCCGGGTACGTAGGACCCTTCGGCGCCGGCGACGTTCCGTTAGGAAACCTGATCCAGTAGTCGGCAAGCAGCCCCTTGGACCGTTGGATGCCAATCTGACAGACCTAAAGTATTCCGGTGGGCGAATTCGGCAGTTTTGCTGCTATTAAGACTCTACCGTGTTTAGACTACCTTTGCGTCTGCTCGTTAGATTGCCGAACCACGACAGATGCTCGGCCCCGGCGCCAAAGAAATCCCGGACGATCGATTAATTCCACGGAAAAGCCGGAAGTTGCCCCAGGTTTCCTAGCCTTCAACTATTAACGTGTGACGTAAGCGGGAAGGTAGCGTCGCGGGTTGATTCGCTGGCAGTGCGGTTTTTTTATCTTGGTGCCATGTTCGAGTCACCCGGCAGATAGAGAGTGGTTGATTTCGGAACTGGACACTGGTATTACAACGACGGCTTAAGATGGTGCTTTGGGAACGCTTCGGACCGCGGGGGCTGCTGCAATAGCTCGAGGATGTACATTTAGGAAGGGAACGGGCCAGCTTCAAACGTCCCGATCGACATACGTCGTTGTAATACTATGTGCGTTCTTGTTTTGTTCCCGACGACAGCGGGCCACTTTTCCAATTCCGCACTGAGCGGACGCTCATTCCGGCCATGGCCGCCGCTCTTTCCCGCCGCCAACTGGACAGCCCGGTATTGGTACCTTCAAACCGACGACACACGGCACGTTGCCACAGCCCTAGTCCGCCACAGGTACATCGCCTGATGCTGACCTGGCGTCCCGCCTTCGTGAGCGGAAAAGTAGGCGCTCAGCTCAAGCCGAACTGCTCTCTGGCGTTCCCGCCCAGCATTCGTGCAATGACGGGCCGTTCTACGTCTGCCTGAGTCAGCGCCTGGATGGCGTCCCAAGCGCTGGTTGTGTCGTGGTGGGGATACCGAGAACCCCAGAGGATTTTACTTTCGTAGGAGTGTGGCAGCTCCTGGATCAGGCGTTCCTCAGCGTCGAACCCCAGCATGACGTGGCCTTCCTCCCACATATCTTCGGGGTCGGTTCTGACGGGGTAGTAATGCTGCAGTGGAATAACTCGCGTCGATGCCTCCATTTTCTCCAGGACTTCCTCCATCCAGGAAGCCTTTCCGTGGGCCATCACCACCCTCATCTCAGGGAACCGCTGCATAACCGTATAGCCAATCAGCGTGGAAGCGACGAACATATGGTTGTCCAGCCAATGGGACAGTATCGGAGCCACCGGGTGACCCAACGGGACCATCCCGGTCGCAGCGGACGCCCGGTTGCGCTCGCCGGTGCTGCCACCCGCAAAGGGACCGCCTCCACCGCCTCCCAGGCCGGCGGTTTGTGAGAGCCGGCCACTGACCTTTTCCACGAAGGGGCCATGGGATGTCCACTCCGGGTTCCACAATCCGGCGGCAGGGTGCACGGTGGCGGCCAACCCCAATGTCTCCAGTTCCGCCCAGAGTGGATCATAATATGGATGAGTGAAGTACCGTTCTTCCATGAACATGGGCCGGATGAAGGCGCCACGGAAGCATCGAGATCCGGCGACTCGGCGCAGCTCGGCCAAGGCGAAGTCCATATTCCCAAGGGGAATCATCGCGGCGGCGAAGAGGCGGTCCGGGGCAGCCTGGCAAAAATCTGAAACCCAGTCGTTGTACGCCCGCGCCAGTGCATACGCCACGTCCGGGTCCTCCACTAGGTGGAAGCCTTCGGCGAACCAGGTCGGATAAACGAGGGTCTGGTCGATACCCATCGCATCCATATCCTGGAGCTTGGCCTTTGGGTCCGAGGCTCCTTCGCACATCGGATGGCGGATATTCGGGTCCAATTCGCCAACGGAGTCCCAGGTCATTCCGGGCTGCCAGATGGCATGACGGGGGATGTTAGGATTGGCGCTGTCCCGGAACACCCGTCCGTTGATTTTGAGGTACGAGTCGAACTGCCCTTCTTCTCGCCAGAGAGCATATTTGCCCAGCACGCGATACTCGGGCTCCAGATACTTCTCCCACACCTCGCGAGGTTCCACTACGTGGGAATCGCTGTCGAAAACGGAGAAATCCTTATTGGTAGTCATGGCACGCCGTCCGATTGGCTGCCGGCTATCGGCGCGTCACCGATGACTCCGGCTTGAGGGCTTCCCTGATTTCGTCTTCGTCGGGCCACCAATCCGGGCGGTGGATCTCGGTAACACGGTCCCGGATGATCTTTTTCGGCGGCTCGATATTGTAGAGGCGGCGGGCGTTTGCCCCCAGGAACCTGGCTTGGTCGTCGATGGGCAACTCGCACTCTTCCATGGTCTCGATGGCCCTCCAAGCGTCGTCTCCGTCGTGGTGGTAAACGTCGGAGGCCCAGGCAAGGATGTCCCGATAGTAGTCGGGAAGGCGCGACGGAGGCGCTTCATCCCCTTCGAACCCGGTAACGCAATGCTGGAAGAAGGTTTCGCTGGGCGGCTGCTTCAGAGGTGGCAAGGTGCGGTCATTGCGGTAGAGCCGATAGGTCTTGTCGCATTCATCCAGCAGGAAACTCAACCAGGTGGAAGAGGCCTCGAACACCGCAGCCTGGATCTTGGGGTGCCTCTCGAAGAACCCGGACATCAACACCATGGTGACCCAGAGGGACGCCTCGGCCTGGAAGTTCTGCACGTTGGAGAGGAGCGTGTGAGGCAAGCCGGAGGTTGAAATGGTCCTCCTGATGAGTTCCGCACCCGAATACTGATCGGAGTAGCCCGGCGGCTTCGCAACTCCCGAGGCCGGGAATGGGTGCATACCGTAGACCATTCCGGTATCCTCCAGCGCGTTCCATACGGTCTCGTACTTGGGCTGAATCGGATAGTTGCCCATGGCATCCATTGGCCGGATGAGAGCAACGCGGCAGCCCTTGGCAGCTACGCGATAGACCTCTTCCGCCGCATATTGGGGGTTTTGCATGGGGATAAGGGCGGCGAAGAAGAGACGTTCCGGGTCTTCCTGGGTGTATTCATACGCCCAGTCATTGTAGGCCTTGCACATGGCCCGCGCCCCCAGAGCGTTCTGCAGCCAGGGGTAGGTATCAATGCTGGTGGGTATGATCATCACCTGGTCGATACCCTGGACGTCCATGTCGCGCAACCGGGGCCCGGGTTCGTCTGCCCCGGCGTGGGCCAGGTATTCCGACTGCTCCTTGGTGAGGGCAGTTTCCGGGTTGAGGTTGCGGACGTTGAAGGCGCGCTGGATGTCGTGTTTGAGTCCCGGACCGGCTAGCCTCACGATGTCGATGATCCCGGGGCCTGTCTTGGGCACGGGGGAAAAGCTGTTCACGTCGGCCTTTCCGTTGACCAGCAACTGGTTGGTCTCGGCGTCGTACCACATGGTGGACTTCAGAGCTTCCAACTCGCCTTTGGTGAGGTGGTCTGCGGCCCGCTCCCAGACTCTGGCGGGCTCAACGATGTGAGCGTCGCAGTCGAAGGTGGGGAAATCTTTGGTCATTGGCCTGAATCGCTGGATTGGCAAAACGGACCTCCTCTTTACAATGCGATAGGTTGTTGATCGGCGAATCCACGCCCAACCTAACAAGGGGCACTGCTATTGTCAACAAACCGATGGTTTGCATGAGGAAGAATCGTAGCAGTAGAATCACTTATCTACAGTATTCATTGAACGGGAGCGAAAAATCGATGGAATATCGACGATTTGGTCCAACAGACATAACAGTTTCGGCCCTCGGGTTCGGTTGTTGGGAGATGGGAGGTACGTATGGCGATGTTTCCCAGTCGGAGGTAGCCGCTGCCGTGAACCGCGCCATTGATCTGGGCATCAACTGTTTCGACACTGCCCCCGCATACGGCAGAGGGGAGTCCGAGAGTCTGTTAGGCAGGGCTCTGGGGGCTAGGCGCAAGGACGTGGTCGTCGTCACCAAGTGCGGCGTGGGTTATTCGGACCGGCAAAAGGGCCGGGATAGCCGGATGGTGTCTATCTTCGCATCCGTGGAACAGAGCTTGCAAAACCTGGGAACCGATTACCTGGACGTGCTGCTCATACACTGGCCGGACGACAACACGCCTTTCGATGAGACCATGCACGCGCTGGACAGCCTGGTGCATCAGGGGAAAGTGCGCGCGGTCGGGGTTTCCAACTTCACCCTGGACCAGATCAAAGAATGCGAATCCGTACGAGGTGTAGACGTCGTGCAGTACGGCCTCAACATGTTCGATAGGCGCATGGAGCAGGAAATCTTTCCCTACTGCCAGGCGCAAGGGACCGGCGTGATGGTTTACGGCCCTCTGGCGTTTGGTCTCCTATCCGGCGCTTTCAACGCGGACACTACATTCGGAAAAAATGACTGGCGTTCCACGGGCGGGCGGCCAGGTTGGAACGTGGGGGTGTTTGCAGAGGAGCACTTTCAGCGAAACCTGCAGGTTGTGGAGGAGTTGAAGCCAATCGCCGAGGTCAGGGGCAAACAGATGCCCCATCTAGCATTACGCTGGGTCCTGTCAAATCCAGCCGTAAGCGTCGCGTTGGTCGGCACTCGCACCGTTCAGGAGGTGGAGGACAACGTCGCTGGGTTGGAATGGGCCCTATCGAGCTCGGACATGGCGCAAATCGACGCTGTGTTCGCTCGTTACGGCGTGGATACCCACCCGGATATAGTCATCGACCCGGAGGAGTAACCCAAGGGTTATCCCGCCGTGGCCGTGGCTTGGGCCGCATCGCCTCCGGCGACTTCAGGTACTGGCGCACCGTGTTGCGCGATACCTCCAGATCCTGGGCAATCCCTCTGGAAATTGACACCCCGGATCGAGCAGCCGGCTCCTTTCATCTCGTATATCTCTTTCACTTGGCTCACCTTTAGCAATGTGTCTGACGCACCTCCGCAGAGTGTCCGCAGATGATGCCACTACCATCGGCTGGGTCAATTCCATCTCGGCGTTTTTGCACATTTTAATATCGGCGGTAACATAACCAAACCGCGGACGAGAGAACACCGAGGAGTACTTGCTCACCGCTGATGGGGACCCATCGCTCGTCATCCGGGGCTGGCTACTCCATGAACTGGATGCCCTCGCTCGCCGCTTGACGGGGCAATGGACGACAGCATGGTACTAGTACCGTTTCAATTTAATTCTATTGAATAGACATGTTTGAGCTTACTGCGAGCGTCCTGGGTGGAAAACCGCCAGTCTATGACTGATTTTGCTTCGTTGCGCTGGCTTTCGAGGGCCGCAACCTCTCGCCGCAGCTCCGGCTCATCGCTGATACGGCGGTTCAGACACGCTCTGCTGCAGACGCTCAACTCGATCTCAGCCATATTCAGACAGCTGCCATGAGTGGGGGTGTAATGAAACTCCAGCCGTTTCGCGATGCGCCGGGCTTCGGATGGCTCAAATGCTTCGTAGAGCGAGCCCAACTTGTGGGTATTGAGATTGTCCATCACCAGCCTGACCACCTGGGCATCAGGGTATGCCTCGTCCACCAGCCACCGCATCTGTTGCGCGAAGTCCACGGCAGTGCGGCGCCCAGTCACGGCGACAGGTCTCCAGCCGGCCTTCGGCTCGCAGATCATGAACAGGTTCCGGGTCCCGTTTCGCTGGTACTCAGTATCATAGCGTTCCACCCGTCCGGGGACGGCCTTGATGGGCGGACGCACCTCCCCGAGCAATTGCCGGGAGGTCTCGTCGAAACACACTACCGGACGCTCCGGCGGACGCTCCGGGTTGTACTCCTGGTGGTACCAGTCCAGCACATCCTCCATCCGCGCCACGAACTCCCCGCTCAGCTTGGGGATACACCACTCTTTCTTCTTCCAGAGCCTGCCCCGTTGCAGAACGGGGGCTTGGGTTCATTTTTTTGAGTATCCGGCGCACCGTCTCCGGGGAGATGCTCTCGGCGGAGATGCTCTCGGCAAACTCCAACTCCACCACCTTGCCAGCCAGCAACCGGAGCGTCCAGTTTACATGTCCTTCGGGTGGACTGCTGCACGCGATGGCAAGCCGGAAGCGCACCCCGTATCCAGTACGGGGTGCGCTTCCGGCTTGCCGTCCAGCTTGCGCTCCCGGCCCGGCCGCGGTCGGTCATTGATGGCGGCCTCAAGTCCTTCCTCCACGTACCGCTTCCGCACACTGGCAACGGTAGCGGCGTTGATCAAAAGCGCCCCGGCTATCTCACGGTCCCCAAGCCCTTCGTCAGCTTTGAGCAGCGCCCGCGCCCGCGCCCGCTTGACGGTGCGGACTGACGGCTGGCCCCGGTGGGAAAACTCATTGAGACAGGTCCGTTCGGACTCGGTCAGTTTGACTTTATACTTGATGGCAGCCATGGCTGGGCACTTCCTCGCAGCAAGATCATACCCAAGTATGGCTGCCTTCTCATATTCTTACAAATTTATCTGGAAACGGTATTAGAGTCCGATGAACCGGCGGGCGTTTTCGCCGAGGATGCCCTCTACTTGTGGCGACGTGAGGGGCAGCGACGCCAGGAAGTCGGATTCGCTGGCCATGTCGGCGAGGGGGTAGTCGGTGCCGAAACAGACCTTGTGCGCGCCGTGTTTGTCGATGATGGCGTGTACAGTGTCGGCGGTGAGTTCGCGCAGCGTGGGCGGCCACGTGGTATCCACCAGGATATTCTCCTGTCCCAGCAGGACTCTTTCCGCCTCGTCCAGCATGTAGAACCCTCCCAGATGGAGGGCGATGACCTTGAGCTTTGGGAACTGCCGCACGATGTTCATGATGCGCTCCGGAGCGGCGTACAGCGGAGCGTCGTCGCCGACGTGGGGGAGCCGGCCGGAGTGAATGGCCAGGGTCATGTCATCGCCCAGCTCCTCGTAAACCGGGAACCACTGTGGGTCGTCCGGGTAGAACCCGTTGATCACCGGGTGCATCTTGATGCCCTTCACCCCGTTGGACCGTAGATGGCGAATTTCGGCAGCCTTGTCGGCCAGGTCGGGATGGACTGCGCCAAAGGGAATCAGTATGTCATCGGCGATGGAGATCAGCCAGTCGTTGGCCGGGCGCACCTGGTCGGCGCGGATGGCAACGCCCAGCACGATGGATTTGTCGACACCGGAGGCCGCCATGTGCGCCTTGATGCCGGCGACCGTGTTGGAGGCAATGGGAGCGAAGCCAAGGTCTGATTCCATGTTGTTGGCAACAGCATCGGCGATGCGGTCGGGCCAGATGTGAGTATGGACGTCCACGCGCATGACATAACCTCCAATTGGGATGAACGGGCGCGCCATCCGTGCGCTGGAACGCTGCAGACCAGCGCCGTTGGTGTGTTGCCGACATGCTATTAT
The DNA here is from genome assembly GCA_965262485.1 of Dehalococcoidia bacterium. GTDB lineage: Bacteria > Chloroflexota > Dehalococcoidia > Lucifugimonadales > UBA3495 > Bin87. The sequence goes on from OZ253540.1 coordinate 711,419, forward strand.
ATGGGACGCAACCAGATTCACACTATGGTGTTGGGATGATTCGGGAAGCCATAACATGGGCAGTTGCCGGCCAGTCGTTGTCGATGGATGAAGCCGTCTCCGTGATGCGCGAGGTGATGGAAGGCGAAGCGACGCCGGCGCAGTTGGGCGCCTACCTGACCGCCCTCTCATTGAAGGGCGAAACCCCCGCAGAAATCGCCGGATTCGCCACGGTAATGCGGGACAAGGCCCTGCGGGTCAATGTGGCCGGGCCGGCGGTGGACACCTGCGGCACGGGAGGCGATCAGAAGGGTACTTTCAATATCTCCACGGCGGCGGCCTTTGTGGTGGCCGGCGCTGGCCTGACCGTCGCCAAACACGGCAATCGCGCCGCCTCCGGAGCGTGCGGGAGCGCGGACGTGCTGGAAGCGCTGGGCGTTCGCATCGAGCTGCCACCCCAGGCGGTGGAGCGTTGTTTGAACGAAATAGGTATCGGCTTCATGTTTGCGCCGGCCTACCATCCGGCCATGCGGTACGCGGGGCCGGTGCGGCGAGAAATCGGCATCCGAACGGTGTTCAATCTGCTGGGGCCGATGACCAACCCGGCGAGCGTGCCATCGCAGCTGATAGGCGTCGGTTACGCCGAAGCCACCGGAAGGATGGCCGAGGTCCTGCGGCTGCTGGGCGCACACCACGCCATCATCGTGCACAGCGAAGACGGCATGGACGAATTGTCGCTGGGCAGCGATACCGCCGGATGGGAAGTGCGGGACGGAGAGCTGCTGCCGTACCGGGTGCAGCCCAGAGAGTTGGGATTGCCCTATGCGACGCCGGACGACCTCAGGGGTGGTAATCCGGAGGAAAACGCGGCGACGATGCGCAGCATCTTCTCAGGGGAGACAAGTGCGATTCGCGATGCGGTGGTACTCAACAGCGCCGCTGCTCTGGTCGCTGGCGATGCCGCAGCCACGTTGCCAGACGGTATCGAAATGGCCTCAACGTCGATTGCGGAAGGCAGGGCCGCGCGAAAACTGGACGCGCTGGTCGAACTGTCGCAACGACTTGGGCCGTAAACTCGAGGAGCGCCACAGCAATGCCTAGGGAGTGTTGACATTTGAGATATAAGGTGATTTCGCTAACCCCAGCTCGTCATTCCCGCGAAAGCGGGAATCCAGAGTACCCTGAATGTGAACGATGTCTGCTTTCTAAAGCGCTTGGATTCCCGCTTTCGCGGGAATGACTGGAAATGTCAACACTACCTAGTATATTGGACCGGATAGTCGCGAAAAAGCGCGAGGAGCTGGCAGCGTCGGTTGCCGCAACTTCGTTATCCGCATTGCAGGATCTAATCGCAACCCGTCCGGCGCCGCTGGATTTTGCCCAGGCGCTGGGCGGCGCCGGCATCAGCCTGATCGCCGAAGTAAAGAAAGCGTCGCCTTCCAAAGGACTGCTGCGCGCCGATTTTCACCCGGTGGAGCTGGCGAAGACATATCGGGACAACGGCGCAACCGCGATTTCGGTGATAACGGACAGCCATTTTCTGGGGGAGCTGGCGCACCTGACGGCGGTGAAGGAAAGTGGGGCGTCGGGTGGCGCTCCGGTTCTCAGAAAGGATTTTATTTTCGATGAGTACCAGGTTTACGAAGCCCGCGCTATCGGAGCGGATACCTACCTGTTGATCGTTGACATACTCACGCCGTCCCAATTGTCGGAGCTGATCGAAGTTGGCAAGTCTTTGGGAATGACGCCGCTGGTAGAAACGCACAATGCCGATGAAATCGCGACGGCAGTCGCAGCTGGCGCGCAGGTCATCGGCATTAACAACCGGGACCTGCACACGTTCGTTACAGACCTGGCCACCACGGAATCGCTGGCGTATTTGATCCCGGATGGCAAAATCATCGTCAGCGAAAGCGGCATCAGCACGCCCGATGATCTGGCCCGGCTGGAGCCATTCCGCGTCAACGCCGTGCTGGTGGGTGAAGCATTGGTCACCGCTGATGATACGGCGGCCCAGGTTCGGGCATTGGCCGGTGCAGCCGTGGTAGTAGACGCATAGCATGAACAGTCGGGGGCCGGCAGTAAAGATATGCGGTATTCGCCGGCTTGACGATGCGTTGACGGCGGCCGCCGCGGGAGCCGATTACGTCGGGATGGTGTTCGTGCCCGGGCGACGCCGGCGCATCGAGCCGCTGGATGCGGCATCAATAAACGCGGGTATGCGGCGGATGATGCCCGAGCCGCCGAAATCGGTGGGGCTTTTTGGGGATCAACCTTTGGATGACGTGCTGGAGACCGTCAGCACGTCCGGAGTAACCTTTGCCCAACTGTGCGGGAAGGAAAGCCTGGAATTTTGCCGTGAAGTACAGAAACATTCCGGCGTAATCAAGGTGCTGCATGTTCCCTCGGACGCCGATTCGGCAACACTGGCGGAGTTGGTCAGGCAGATCGAAGCCTTTACCGATACTGGCTGCATGGTAACGCTGGACAGCGAGGTCGCCGGACTTCACGGGGGCACCGGGCAGTCCTTCGACTGGAAAATAGCGGCAGGATTGGCTCGGAACCACAATTTTCTGCTGGCCGGCGGGTTGACTCCGGAAAACGTGGGAGATGCGGTGGAGTCGGCGCTGCCGTGGGGTGTTGATGTGTCCAGCGGTGTGGAGACCCAGGGCGAAAAGGATGCGGAAAAAATCCGGCGCTTCGTCGCAAACGCACGTAGCGCAAAGCTGACATAACGAGGTTGTACATCTCATGGCGACGAGAACGGAAGCGCAATTGCCAGACGCCAGGGGGCGGTTCGGAGATTTCGGCGGCAAGTTCGTGCCGGAAACGGTCATGGCGGCCCTCACCGAACTGGAGGAGTCTTACCGAGCGGCGCAGGACGACGCCGGATTCGCCGAGCAGTTGGAAAATCTGTTGGTCAATTACGCCGGCCGCCCCACCGCGCTGTATTTTGCCGAGAACCTGAGCCGGCAGTGCGGCGGCGCGCGCATTTATCTGAAGCGTGAAGACCTGGCCCATACCGGGGCGCACAAAATCAATAACGCCCTGGGGCAATCCCTGCTGGCGCAACGCATGGGGAAGTCGCGAATCATCGCCGAGACCGGCGCCGGGCAGCACGGTGTGGCGACCGCCACGGTTTGCGCCATGCTCGGTTTGCAGTGCATCGTCTATATGGGCGTTGAGGACACGGTGCGGCAGGCCCTGAATGTGTATCGGATGCGATTGCTGGGCGCCGAAGTAATCGGCGTGGAGTCTGGGACCCGGACTCTGAAAGATGCCATCAACGAGGCGATCAGGGACTGGGTTACCAACGTTGAAACGACCCATTACCTCATCGGCAGCGTGGTTGGGCCGCATCCGTATCCGATGCTGGTGCGCGATTTCCAGTCCGTAATTGGTCGGGAAGCCAGGGAACAGATTCTGGCGGCGGAAGGCCGACTGCCCGACGTGGTGGCCGCCTGCGTGGGTGGAGGCAGCAACGCTATCGGTACGTTTTACGAGTTCATCGGCGACGAGGGTGTGCGGCTGGTTGGCGTTGAAGCGGCTGGCGACGGTGTGGACACCGGCCGCCATGCAGCAACCTTGTCGGCGGGCCGGCCGGGCGTGCTGCACGGTTCGATGTCGTACCTGTTGCAGGACGAGAACGGACAGGTTCAGGAGGCCCACAGTATTTCAGCCGGGCTGGACTACCCCGGCGTGGGGCCCGAGCACAGCTGGCTGAAACAGACTGGGCGAGCCGAATACCTGTCGGTTACCGACGACGAAGCGCTGGAAGGATTCCGGCTGCTGTGCCGCTCGGAAGGGATCATTCCGGCCCTGGAATCCGCGCACGCGATTTATAAAGCCAGCCGGATGGCCGCCGATATGCCGTCGGACAGCATCATTCTGGTGTGCCTCAGCGGGAGGGGGGACAAGGATGTGCCCTCAATCGCTGAGCGTGAGGGGCTGGACGTTTAGAGCGCCGGCGCCGGCCAGTCGGTAACTGCCACCATGTTGGGGATGTAGAGAGTGGGCGGACGCGTTTGGCTGGTGGCAACCGTGTGGCTGTGCCTGGTCGTTGCGGTGTTGGCGACGGCGTGTGATTCCGGTGTACGGACAATCAAGGATGTCGCCCGCGTGGCCGACGAAATCGCAACCGTTGCCGGTTCGGCAAATGGCGACGCGGCCAACGACGAGGATAGCGCCTCAAAACCGCCACCGCCGGCGGCGGACGTTCGGCAAATAATGGCCGCGCTGGATGGCCTGGAGGTTGACCGGCGTGGGAGTGAAACCGACTACGACCGGGACGATTGGCGTCATTGGGTGGACGATGACCGTGACTGCCAGAACACCCGCGCTGAAGTGCTCATTGAGGGAAGCAGAGCGCCGGTTGCCTTCGCCAGAGACGAGGATTGTCGCGTGGTGGCGGGAGAATGGCTGGGGCCGTGGAGCGGAGAAATCTTCAACGAGGCTGGCGATGTCGATATCGATCACCATGTACCGCTTGACCATGCCCACGAGTCCGGCGGCTGGCGGTGGGATGACGACCGAAAGCGGGCGTTCGCCAACGATTTGACGCAGCCCGCCAGTTTGCAGGCTACCAAGGCGAGCCTCAACCGGCAGAAAGGCAAGCAACCGCCCGACGAATGGCGGCCCGAAGACCGGCGCGGTTGGTGCGGGTATGCCGCAGACTGGATCGTGGTCAAAAGCCGGTGGGATTTGACGGTCACCGAAGCAGAGTCAACGTCTCTGGGTGAGATGCTGGAAACCTGCGGTTCCGACGACTCCTGGGGGTTGGCAGGCCAGCATCCGGGGTAGGCCGGCGCGCCTGCTGTGCTATAATCGCTGTCGGTTATGGTAAACGGGTTTCCCGAATGTTCCGGGATATTCGGGCGACGACTCAAGGAGGCCAGCTATGGAAATGGGATTGGACGGCAAGGTCGCCATCGTTACCGGCGGCAGCGAGGGAATCGGTAAAGCTGCCGCGTTGCGAATGGCCGGCGAAGGGGCCAACGTCATAATCGTGGCGCGGCGGCAGGATGTGCTGGACGCGGCGGCAGACGAGATTCGCACGGCTACTGAGGGCGAGGTTACTACCGTTTCTGCCGACGTTTCCGAGCGAGAGACGGCTGCGGAAGTGGTAAAAACGGCGGTGGATAAATACGGACGGCTGGATATTCTGGTCAACAACGCCGGCGCTTCGATGGCAAAGGGTTTTGAACAGGTTAGCGACGACGACTGGGAATTCGACTTCGAACTGAAAGTCTGGGGCGCCGTGCGACTGATTCGCGCGGCCATACCGGAGATGCGGAAGGTCGGCGGCGGTCGCATCATCAACGTCACGAACCTTGGGGGCAGGACGCCTGGCGCCAACTCCATGCCCACGTCCATATCCCGCGCCGCCGGAATCGGCATTACCAAAGGGCTGTCGAAGGACCTGGCGTCCGACAACATCCTGGTGAACACGGTTTGTATCGGCCTGATCAAGAGCGGACAGCACGAACGTCGCTACAACGCCAGGCTGGAGAACGAACCCGACCTGGACATGAACGACTTCTACGCCCAGCTGGCGCAGGGTAGAGGCGTGCCGCTGGGTCGTGTGGGAGAGGGAGCCGAAGCCGGAGACGTAATAGCGTTCCTGGCTTCCGACCGCGCCAGCTACCTGTCGGGAGTGGCGATAAACATCGACGGCGGAGCCTCGGCTGTACTGTAGTCACAGTTTTCGCTCCCAATGATCTGAACCAATGGATACTGACTGGAGAATAGTGTGAACGACTCATACCTAGCCGAATTTGAGGCGCCGAATCGGTTGTTGCTTGGCGCGGGTCCGTGTACGGTGCACCCGCGGGTGCTCCGCGCAATGACGCAGCCGTTGATAGGGCACCTGGACCCAATGTTCTTTCAGGTAATGGACGAAGTGTGCGAGATGCTCAGGCAGGTTTTCCACACTGAAAATTACATGACGGTTCCCATATCGTCGACCGGAACCGGGGCGATGGAAACCGCCTGCGCCAACGTCCTGGAGCGGGGAGACACTGCCATCGTTTGCCGTAACGGGTACTTTGGCGTACGCTTGGCCGATATTGCCGAGCGGTGCGGAGCCAACACCATCATGGTTGACTCTCCGTGGGGCCAACCCGCCGACCTGAACGGCCTGGAAGACGCATTGAACGCGAATCCCAATACCCGGGTGGTTGGCCTGGTTCACGCCGAAACGTCCACGGGAGCGTTGTCTCCGTTGCAGGACGCCATTGATCTGGCGCATCGGCACGGCGCGATGGTTGTGGTTGACGCGGTTACGTCTCTGGGGAGCCACGAAGTGCGGGTCGATGACTGGGACATCGACGTTTGCTACAGCGCCAGTCAAAAGTGCCTGGGAGCGCCTCCGGGCCTGGCTCCCATCACGTTCAGCGAGCGGGCGATGCGGGTGATTAATGAACGCCCCAGCAAGGTTCAGAGCTTTTACTTCAACCTGAAGGACATCGCGGATTACTGGAACCAGACCCGCGCCTATCACCACACCAGCCCAATCACCATGACCTATGCGATACGCGAATCGCTGCGGATGATGATGGAAGAGGGCATCGACCAGCGCCACGCGCGCCACGCCCGAGTGGCGGGAGCCTTGCGCGCCGGCCTGACCGCGATGGGACTGGAACTGGCGGCGTCTCCTGATTATCAGCTGAACCCCATTACAGTGGTCAATGTTCCCGATGGCGTGGACGACGCGGCGGCCCGCAAGAGGCTGCTGGATGAATGGGATATCGAAGTTAGCGGCGGTCTCGGAGAGTTTCGAGGCAAGGTCTGGCGCATCGGGATGATGGGCGAGGGCGCGCGGGATCGCAACGTGCTGGCAGTGCTGTCCGCGCTGGAGGTCATCCTCTCCGACGCGGGTTACGAGGTAGCGTTCGGCGCCAGCGTTGGCGCTGCGCAGCGTTCCATGGCGGCGGCCACAACCGGCTAACCGTTAGCGGGATCGCAAACGCGGAATCTCAGAACCGGCGAATATCAGCGGCGACCGCCGGCCAACTGGCCGGGGTCGCTACTGGCCTTCGGCCTGATAGGCGGCGTCCAGCACCTGCACCACGTGCGACACGCGTACTGTGGATCCTGCGTTTCGCAAACCCTGTTCCAACTGGGACACGCAGCCGGGATTTGCCGAAGCGATTATTTCGGCTTCGGTGGCAAGGGCGTTGTTCACCTTGCGTCGCTGCAGGCGGCCCGACATCTCACGCTGGATCAGGGAATAGAACCCAGCGGAGCCGCAGCACAGCGATGACTCCGCCATTTCGGTCAGCGTGAGGCCGGGGATGCTCTGCAGCACCTGGCGAGGGGCGGCGGTGATACGTTGGGCGTGGGCCAGATGGCAGGGGTCCTGCATGGTTACGTGGCAGGCGTATTGGGATCGCGGCGGATCCAACGGTAGTGCGGCGAGGAATTCGGTGATGTCTCGGGTGTGGGCAGCAAAGTCGGCGGCGGCTTGCGCGTAGTCGGGATCGTCGCGGAGCAGGTCGCCGTACTCTTTCATTGAGGAACCGCAGCCGGCCGAAGCAGTTATCACGACGTCGACGCCAGCTTCGCGGAACGCGTCGATGTTGCGCCGGGCCAGCACGCGTCCCAGCTCCAGGTCTCCGGCGTGCAGGTTCAGAGCGCCGCAACAACCCTGAGCCGGTGGGACAATCACGTCGCATCCATTCCGCTGCAAAACTCTAACCGCAGCCCGCATGGTGTCGCCCTGCATCAATGGCATGACGCAACCGGACAGCAAGCCAACCGTCATCCGTCGTGTTCCTTGCGCGGGGAATGCGGACGACCGGGGGCCGAAAAACCTGCTTCCCATCACCGGCATTTGTGATTCCAGGTCGGCCAGACCACCGGGCAGCCAACGGAGTAATCGCGATTTACGCACCAGCGTCTGTATGCCGGAGCGCTGATAGACTCGCATCAGGTGGCCGGCCATTCGCAGACGCCTATTGTGAGGCAACGCGGCGCGCAGAAATAATCGGGAGAGGCGGCTCAGTTCGGGGCTCTGCAGTCCGTGCTCGGCCACCTGGGAACGGGTCTGCTCCATGATACGGCCGTACGGCACTCCGGAGGGACAGACGGCTTCGCAGGCGCGGCATTGCAGGCACATGTCCCAGTGGGACACGAGGCGGTCGCTGATGCCGGCGCGACCTTCGTGTACGGCCTTCATCAGCGCAATCCGGCCCCGTGGCGACTCGGCCTCCAGGCCGGTTTCGACGTAGGTTGGGCAGGCGCTGAGGCACAGGCCGCAATGAACGCAGCGGTACAGGTCGGATTCGACCGGAGCATCGGGGCCAGCGAATCCGGGGCCATCGTTCAACGAACCAACGAAAGGTATCCCGTAAGGGAATCCGTGGCCGCGGTCGTCTGCGGGGTCGGCCAGCGGCGTGGTTGGTTCTCCGGCGCTAACCATCACAGGCCTCCGATAAACCGGCCGGGGTTGAGGATTCCGGCTGGGTCAAATTGTGATTTGAGCCGTCGCATAATGGTCATGCTGGAGGGGAGGGGGCCCCACACATCCAGGTGTTGCTTTACTGACTCAGGACAGCGTTCGATGACGGCGCTACCGCCCAATCTTGCGGCGTCGGCCTGCATTTTTTGCAGAGTGTCGGCGATTGAGACCGGGTCGGCGGCGGTAAAGTCATCCCACCAGAGCAGCCGTCCACCGCCAAAACTGACATCGACGGCAATGCCCGGTGGAGCGCCGGCCAATTCGCGGGCGCTCATCGCCAATAGCTCAGGCAAGGCGGCCGGTGGCGTGTTGATGCGAAGGCTCACCGTTGGCGGGTCGGTCGGGTCGGCGGGCAAGTCGGCCAGGGCCTCGATCAGTGCGATGGCTTCGTCGCGGCGGATTTGGAGCATGGCGGCATCATCAAGCCAAAGCAGGGAAGTATCGGTAAGACGGCGTCGCACCGACGACGGACGACCGCCGATGATGGCGATTGCCACCGGGCCATATCCGGTAACCAAATCCGGCCCGGCTATCCGTTGCGCTGCGGCGGGGTTCAAGACGTGCAAACCCAAAGGGGCGTAGGGTTGGCTTTGCAGACTGCGGCAGGCTGCGGTGACTTCGGCGTTGCTGGTGAAATCGGCGACGATAACGGCCCATTCCGCTGGCGCTGGCGCAATCTTGAAGGTTGCTTCGGTGATGATGGCCAAAGTGCCCAGCGAACCGGTATAGAGACGATTGAGGTCGTAGCCGGTTACGTTCTTGACCACTTTGCCGCCAGCGTTGGTCTGGGTTCCGGCAGCGTCGACGACCTGGATGCCGATGAGCCAATCGCGGGGCAATCCGTATGCTGACCGCAGCGGGCCGCTGAGCCCGGTGGCCAGCGTGCCGCCGATGGTTGCCTTACCCGCCAGTGGCGCTGATATGGGTACGTATTTGCCTTCCTGAGCCAGAATGGACTGGAGACCGGAGATGGTCATGCCGGCCTGCGCGGTGATGGTTAGGTCGGCAGGCTGAAAATCAACCAGGCGGTCGAGATTGCGCAGGTCAATCGCGATGCCGGGACGGGCGGGCGGATTGCCCAGGTCGGTTTGGGTGCGACCGCCGACCGGATACACTGCGGCGCCGGCGCCAGTCGCCCAGGCCAGTACGGAAGACACCGCATCCGGGTCGGTGGGCTTGACTGCGGCGTAGGGCGTGAACGAGCCGATGCCGTATTCCGGCAATTGCCGGGCGTCCACCACGGCTTCGGGGCCGAGCAGGTCGGCGAGTTGATCTGAAGCGGTTCCTGCGGTGGTGGCCATCATCCATCCACTCACGCGTAGAGGCCGGCGGTGTGGCGGGCCGGGTGCGGAGCCGGGTGGTAATAGGAGCCATCGGGGAAGATTTTGCCGGGGTTGAGGCGATTGGCCGGCGCAAATGCGTTTCGGACGCGCTGCATTGCTGCCATGTCGTCATTGGTGTAAATGAGGGGCATAAACTCTTTCTTTTCCAGCCCAATCCCATGCTCACCGCTCAGGGTTCCACCCAGAGCCGCGCACTCCCGCATCAATTCGGCGGCGGCGGTCATGGCATTTTCCATCACGCCGGGTTTGCGGGCGTCGAAGAGCATACAGGGATGGAGGTTTCCGTCGCCGGCGTGGAATACGTTGGCGATGGTGATGCCGTAGCGTTCGCTTACCTCGGTTACTTTGCGGAGCATATGGGTCAGCCGGGTGCGGGGCACCACGCCATCGACCAGGTAGTAATTGGGGGCGATGGTTCCGAAGGCCCCGAATGCCGTTTTGCGTCCCACCCACAGGCGTTCGCGTTCGTCGTCGGCCTCGGCGATTCGCACGTCCGCCGCGCCGGTGTCCCAAAGCGCCGATTCCACCTCGCGGCTAACCTCGTCCACCTCTTCGTGAAGACCCTCAAGTTCTATGAGCAGCACGGCGCCGGCGTCGTTGGGATACCCGGCGTCCGTAACATTCTGGACCGCCTTGATGCTGAGGGCGTCGATCATTTCCAGGGCGGCCGGAATTATGCCGTGGCCAACGATTGCGGAAACGGCGGTACACGCGGAGTCGATGTCGGCGAAGATTCCCAGGAAAGTGCGGACCGATTCCGGAACCGGCAGCAACCTGACCAAAATTTTGGTGGCGATGCCGAAAGTACCTTCGGAACCGACGAAGGCTCCGCGCAGGTCGTAGCCGGCCGTTTCGCGAGCCATGCTGCCCAGGTTGACCACTGCGCCGTCTTCCAGGATGACTTCCATGCCTATGACGTGGTTGGTTGTCGTGCCGTAAGCCAGGCAGTGCGGGCCGCCGGCGTTTTCAGCGATGTTGCCCCCGAGGCTGCACGCCCGTTGGCTGGAAGGGTCGGGGGCGTAGCGCAGGCCAAATTTGCGGGCGTGGTTGTCCAGGTCGAGGTTGATGACGCCCGGTTCCACGAGGGCAGTGCGGTTGAGGGTATCGACTTCCAGGATTCGGTTCATCCTGGGAAATGCGATCTGCAAACCGTCCGGCGGCGTGATTGCGCCTCCGCTGAGGCCGGTGCCGCTGCCGCGTCCGACGACTGTTACGCCGGCGTCATACGCCAGGGCGATCACCCGGCTGGCCTGTTCGGTGTCGGCGGGAAGAACAACCGCCCGCGGCATGGAGCGGTCAACTGAGCCGTCGTATTCGTAAACCAGCAGATCTTCGGGGTGGGCGATGACGTATTCCACCCCGACTACGGCCTGGAGCTGGGAGATCAGGTCTGGCGTGTCCACCGGGTATCAGACCTTGCGGCGCTGATAAATCTGGACGCGGTGGCGATTGGATTCGGTGACGTACAGGCGTTCTTCGCCGTCCAGACGTACCGATACCGGCCCCCAGAAATATGGCTCGATTTGCGAGGAAACCAGGTAGGGAGTGTCGAGATGAGGAGGCAGCTCAGGCACCAGGTTGGACATCTCCCGGGTGTTGCTTTCGTCGGGATTGACCGACATAAAGTCCTGTGCCCACTTGGACAGGGTGGCTTGCCCGCGCAGCGTCTGGACGAAATTACCGTCGGCGTCAAACAGCTGCACGCGCTCGTTGCCCCAGTCGGCGACATAGACATACCCGTCGGAATCCACGCACACGCCCGACGGTCGGCTCAGTTGGCCCTCGCCGGCGCCCGCAGAACCGTAGGACATAACGAACTGTCCATCAGAAGTAAACCGTTGTACCCGGTCGTTTCGCCAGTCAGCCACATAAACATCGCCGTGGTTGGATATGCCAATGCCCCAGGGCATATTGAACTGTCCGGGCTCGCTGCCGGCCTCGCCCCACACTCCCAGGGACTCTCCGGTAGTGGTGAACCGCTGAACACGGTTGTTGCCCTGCTCCACAACGTAAACGCTGTCTTCGCCGCTAATGGCAATGCCCGCCGGAGCGTTGAGTTGGCCGGCGTTGCTGCCTTTCTCCCCCCACTGTGCAACCAGGTTGCCGTCGAGGTCGAAAACGGTTACGCGGTGCAGGTGCTCATCGGTTACATACACGCGCTGTTGGCTATCGACAGACATGGCGATGGGGAGCATCCACTGGCCTTCTCCGCGGCCGTAGCCCTTGCTGAATTCCCCCAGGTAATCTTCGTCCCAGTTCAACATGCCGATGCGGACGAGGGCGGCGCGGGCGGTATCGCAATGGCTCAGCACCAGAATCCGCCCGTCGGCAGTGAACGCGGTGTCGTAGGGGTTAATGAAGCCGCGGCCGCTTTGGTTGGTGGTCAGGCCGACCGTCTTGACGTATTCAATGGGGCCGGCGCTAACGGCAGTGGTGGTTGTCATAAAGGGTCTCCTGAAGTTAAAGCAAGTCGTGAAATTCGGCGATGGTCATACCCGCAATGATTTATGCCGGGCAAGCGAGGCATGATTAGGCTGCTAACAAAACGGAATCGATTTCGACCTCGCAACCTTCGCGCTGGTACTCTGCCGTGCGCAGCGCTGTGTCTTCAGTGATGCAATCCAAGTATTCGATGATTGCAATACGGATGTTGGCCATTGCCTCTTCGCGAGTGTCTCCCTCCGACCAACACCCCGGAAGGGCTGCGCATCCTACTGTATAGCCTTCCTCAGATTTGATGAGGATTATTTCGTAGCGCATGGCGCAGACTCCTCAGTGCAAACTGTCCCATTTACGCCCGGCGGTGGGATTGTGCCAGTACTTGCCAGGGGATTGGATTTACTGCCCATCAATTGACAGCCGCATCGCGCTAGAGCCTGTTGACAATTATCAAACCAGCCCGTCACTCCTGCGAAAGCAGGAGTCCAGAGAGGGTATGATGAAATAATCAGAACCGTGATTGACGACTTCAGCCACTGGATTCCCGCTTTCGCGGGAATGACGGTTGAGGTGCGGGAATGACGGTATTTGTCAACACACCCTAGAGACTCTAAATGAGCAGCACGATGCGGCTGTCGTTTCACCTCGTGGACCAGGCTAGGCCAGTTGATACTCGCGGGTTGCCGTGAGCAGGCGCAGCAGGTTGGCGATGCGCTGTTCGTCGGCCTCGGTGCGGTGGTCGGAGCGAAGGTCGGCCTCGCCCTGCTCAGCGGCGAACTCGCTAAGCGACGTTCGGGTGGTGTCGGTGATTTTCATAGGGCCGATGAGGTCAACGCAGGCGTCTACCTGTGCATCGGGAGACAGCGGTCCTTCGACCTGGGTTGCCATGCGGTCGATGATGGCCTTGACGCCCGGATTCTCCGGGTTGCCGAGTTCTTTGCCAACGAAATTCACTCTCTCGACCAGGGCTCCGCTGTCGATCCACTCGGCTCCCTCGTGCCATCCCTCAACGCTGGGCGGTTGGAAGATGCCCTGGCCCATGTACACGGTGTGGCGCGCCAGTTGGTCGGCGCCGAAGGTAGGTTCCCGGTAGGTTCCGGCCATGCGTACCGCGCCAACTACCAGCTCAACCGGGCCTTTCACGCGGGCAAAGCGGGCTTGCTCTGACTTGAAGTAGTCGGAGTTGAACAGGGTGCGCAGGACGGAACGGATTTCGAAGTTGGAGTCGAAATAAGTAGCCATCATGTCGGCGATTACGGCTTCACCGTCGTCGTTGACCGAATCGGCAGCGAAGAACTGGAACAGCCTGGTGCAAACGAATCTGGCGGTGGCTTCCTGCTGCACGATGATGTCGATAATGTCATCACCGTTGAAGTTGCCGGTGTGCCCCAGGAAAGTTTTTTCGCCGTCGTCGTGGTCGTAGTCACGATACTGGAAGTGCCAGGCGATACGGCTGTAGGGCCAGATGGAATCGCGGCTGGCCCGGGTGGCCATGTATTCGGCATTGCCCAGGGTCCATCCCGTAAATGCGCGGGCGCACTCTTTGATGTCATCCTCGGTGTAGTTGCCGATACCCATCGAGAAGAGCTCGAGCAGTTCACGACCGTAGTTCTCGTTGATGTCGCCCTTGTGGTTATCGTTGTTGTCCAGCCAGATGATCATGGCTGGATCCCTGGACAACTCCACCAGCATGGTGCGGTAGGAACCCAGGGCGTGCCGCCGGAACGTTTCGATCTGGTTCATCAGGGAACGAGCCTGGTTGAGCTTGGAGTAGCCGGTGGCAAAAAGGCTATGCCAAAAAAGGGCCAGCTTCTCTTCCAGAGGGTTATCGGTGGTGACCATTCGGTACATCCAGTATGCGCCGGCGCTGTTCAACTCGCGCATTTCGGCCATATCGGAATGGAATCTACGAATCAGGTCATCGGGGATGGTATTGGCTTCGCCGGGGTTGAGAAGGTCTTCAACAACGCTCTCATAGCCGTGGGATACCTTCGCTTCCAGCTCATCGCGGGTAGCGCCGAAGCCAGCGCGACGCATCAGGTGAGCCATCAAGGCAATGTCGGCACTACTCATGATTGCCTCCAGGTTGTTCGGTTATTGGGATTTTCAGATAATTGAATGCAGCGGCCGACGGTGTCGGCCAGCTGCGACGGCTAGTTGTGGCGGCTAGCTGCGAAGGAAGTTGAACTGTTCGAACTGGCCGTTAACGATGCTAACCGGATCGAGGCCGAGCCACTGCTCTGCGATCGAAGAATAGGTGGAGCGGAAGTCGTTGTTCCAGTGCAGGTCGCCGTCCAGGTGGTCCTCTTCGGCGAGCGAAGGATACTGGCCATAGAAGTCGCCGTTCACCGAGTTACCGAAGATGAAGGCAGTTCCTCCCGAACCGTGGTCGGTTCCCGATCCGTTGTCCTTGACGCGGCGGCCGAACTCGGTCCATACCAGCACAATGGCGTCGTCGCCGCGGCCGTGTTCTTCCAAGTCGGCCATAAAGTCGCTCACGGCGCCGGAAACCTGGGTCCAAAGGCCGCCGTGGACCTTGATCTCATCGCCGTGGGTGTCGAAGCTGCCGTGCTGGGTGTAGTAAATGCGGGTGCCGAGATCGGCGCACATCACCTGGGCGGCATTCTTGAGCGACTGGGCGATGGGATTGTCAGCGTATTCGACTGTGGAGGAATATTTCTCGGGGGCAGTGCGAAGGATATCGGCGCCCTTGAGGGCGTCGCGTCCGGTCTGCCCGAGATAGTCCATCACCGAGTCCTGGATCGTGCCGCCGTACATCTTGCCGAAGGCGTCCAGGCAAAGCCCGCGGATGCGCTCTTCTTCCACGTCGGGGAACAGCCCGTAGGTTTCCAAATTGCCAACGGAAGCAACCGGAACTCCCGGCGCGCCCATCGAGCGTGGGAGGCCACGTCCAAAGTTGACGCCGGTAATAACGTTTTCGGCCCGTGGGTCAAGGTCGCGAATGACGCGGCCCAGCCAGCCTTCCGTGGCAATCTTTTCGGGTTCGCAGGTGTGCCAGATATCCATGCTGCGGAAGTGGGACCGGGTTGGCTTGGGGTAGCCGATACCGTTGATGATTGCGACCTTGCCTTCATCCCACAGGGCTTTGACGGGGGCCATGTTGGGGTTGAATGCGAACTGTCCATCGATAGGTATAACCTGATCGGCGGGAATGCTGACGTTGGGCCTGAAATCATAATAGTGGCCGTCGGCATAGGGTATGATCGTGTTGAGAGGGTCGTTGGCGCCGGTCAGTTGAATGACAACAAGCGACCGGTTGTTGATGGTGGTCATCGGGAATGGGCCTCCTTAACTAGACACGCTTCGCGCAGACAGCGCTACGCCGCCGCGCGATGGTGAACACTATTTTGGCGTATGCTGGCAGTTTATTCGGGGACATGGATTGTGTCAACGGAACCCGGCGCAATGGTGTGCGGTTTTCGTTATTCACATCGCCGGGGAGTTACGATCAACCCGTTGTCACGGTGGACGGCCTAAAGGCGCCGGAATTCCCCACGCCGGTGGGCACAATGAGATCGGAACGCCCCTGACCCAGGGATTTTTCACGGTTATGGAAATTAAACACCCGCTCGTCCTGAGCCTGTCGAAGGACGGTCGACGATGGTTCGACAAGCTCACCATGAGCGGAGGTCGGAGGACTTTGAAAAGGCCCTGCCCTTGGCCGGCTGGTTTGATACCGGGTATAGGGTTGGTTATACTACCCAACGCCCTGGTCAGATATGGTTCGACCCGGAGTGCGGGCCCAACGAGAGATTAGCCAGCCCCGATTGAACCGCTTTCGTGAAGTATTGTGGGCCGACCGACCAACTGGCCGCAGATTTCCGAGGCACGGGCAGGAGAAACGCAAATGGATTTCAACATAGCCATTTTAGGCGGCGACGGCATTGGGCCCGAGGTTACGGCCGAGGGGGTCAAAACGCTGGAAGCCGTGGGCCGCGCATTCGGCCATAATTTCACCCTGGAGTACGCGGACGTGGGCGGTATATCAATCGACCGCCACGGAACGCCACTCACCGACTCCACGCGGGAACTGGCTGCCGCAGCCGACGCCGTGCTGTTTGGCGCCGTTGGCGGCCCCAAGTGGGATGACCCCTCGGCTCCGACCCGCCCCGAAGATGGCCTGTTGGCGTTGCGGGCGCATCTCAACGTGTTTGCCAACATACGCCCCGTCAAGGTGTATCCGGAGTTGACCGGCTCCAGTGTGTTGAAGCCCCACGTGCTGGAAGGTGTTGATATGGTGGTGGTGCGGGAGTTGACCGGGGGCCTGTACTACGCTCTGCCCAAGGGAAGGACCGAGACGCCGCAGGGACTGGTGGGCGTGGATACCATGCGTTACACCGAGGCCGAGATCGAGCGGGTGCTCCGGGTGGGATTCGAGCTGGCCCGCGGACGCCGCCAGAAACTGACTTCGGTTGATAAAGCGAACGTGTTGGAGACATCCCGACTCTGGCGCGCGACAGCGACCCGCCTCGCCGCAGACTACCCGGATGTGGAATTGGAACACGCCCTGGTGGACGCCTGCGCCATGCAGCTGATTTTGCGACCGTCTTCCTACGATGTGATCGTGGCCGAAAATACTTTTGGCGACATTCTCACCGACGAAGCCGCGATATTGGCAGCGTCCATGGGCCTCCTGCCTTCGGCGAGTTTATCCGGGGTTCCTCAGGCTGGCGTCCGCACTACCGGGTTTTACGAACCGATTCACGGCACCGCGCCGGATATTGCCGGTCAAGGGATTGCAAATCCCTGCGGTTCGATTTTGAGTACAGCAATGATGCTGCGGTATTCCCTGGGCCTGACTGAAGAGGCTTCGGCAATCGAAAGGGCAGTCCAAACGGTATTGACCGATGGCTACCGTACTGCGGATATCGTAACCAGTGAAGACACGGCGGTGGGAACTGTAGAAATGGGTAATCTGATCACGGCGGCCATCGGGTAGTTCGAGCCGGCTAACTATGTTCAATCTGCTGGGCGACGCCCATCTGTACGTTGCCGTTCTGGTGTTCCTGGGGAGCGCGGTCGCCGTCATTTTCCTGGGTGTTCAGCTGGCAAAATACGGTGATGCGCTGGCGACGCTAACGGGTTGGGGGCGTCTGTTCGTCGGCAGCATACTGGTGGCGCTGGCCACGTCGCTGCCGGAATTGTCAAACAATATCACGGCGGTTCAGCTGGACAATCCGCAATTGGCGCTGGGCAACGTGGTTGGCGCCAACATGATCAACATGTTCACCATGGCGATGGTGGCCCTGGTGTTCGGAGGGCGGCGGTTCCTGCGGCGGGTAGCGCCCGAGCAGGGGTATCTGATCGTTTTGGCTGCCGCGCTAACCGGGCTAGCCGTGCTGTTCGCTGGGCTCAAGATTGGCATTAACGTATGGCAGATCGGGCTCTCGTCGGTGATCCTGCTGGTCGTGTACGTAATCGGGATGCGGATCGTTTACGCGCGGAGACCGGTGGAATCGGCGGAGGATGAGGCGGAAGACGCGGGCATGTCGGTGAGCCGGGCCTGGATAATGTTCGGCCTGGTTTCGTTGGGGGTGATCATCGCCGGCGTATTCCTGGCGCAGAGCGTGGATCGCGTTGCCGACTTGACCGGGATCTCGTCCGGCGTGCTGGGAATTCTGGCAGTGTCCATCGTGACCACCATGCCGGAGGCATCGGCAGCGGTGGCGGCGGCGCGGATGGGTGCAGCCGACCTGGGAGTAGCCGGACTATACGGCAGCTGCGTGTTCAACGTTACGATTCTGTCGTTTGCCGACCCGTTTTATCGCAACGGGATCGTGTTGAACAACCCGGAGCCGGAACATTTTGTGTCGGGAATCATCGCCGTGGTCCTCATTTTATTCGGCGGAGCGCTGTTATGGGGACGCAATCGACTGACGCAGCCGGTTATCGTCTTTGGCCTGGTATTCATGGTTGGCGTGTACGTGGCCGGGGCCGTGTGGGTGGCGTTGCTGGGCACCCCGGATCCAATGGAGGCGGCAAAAGTCGCCGCCGGAATTATCCCGATGGGGTAGAGCATCGGTTGGGTGGTGGGGTGTCGGTTGGCACGGCCATCGGCACAGCGGACGGCGGGGCAGAATCCGTCGCGGATCGTCAGATTTCGGCGCCGGGAAACCGGGCCACCTCGACAAAACCGCCGCTGGCGTCGTCCCAGGAAAAAAGGGCGGCCTCCACGACGCGTTGCGCGTCGATGCCCACCACCAGCTGTTCAACCGGGTAGGCCGGACCGTCGCCCCACGGGCTGGTGGCAACGGTGCGGTCGGTGTCGGAGAGGTAGGCGCGGCCATTGGGGTGCGAGTGGTAGATGATGCGGGCGGGTGTGTCTGAATCGAGACTGTGGTTCAGGGCCAGCAGGTCGGCGGTATTGAACACGTATGCCGTTTCTGCGCTGCGCTGCGCTGCCGTCGGATGGGTCCCGGAAGCCTGTGCGTTGGCTGCCGGCCGGATCGCGTCGATGCTATCGCCGTCGGCGGGGCCGACGAGCCAGCCGCAACATTCGGCAGGGTAGGCGGCCCGGGCCTCACGAAAAATGGAATCGAGGATAGCTGGCGGAATTTGCACGAGATTGCTCAAATTAGCCATTTAACCCCCTTGTTACGAAAAGCGGCCAGATGATATACTGATTCCAGCGTTGTTTATGGAGTTGCAGTAATACTTCGGTAATACTATTACGGTAAACTGAATCGACAGTCGAATACCGGCAACGCAAAAAAGTCTAGCGTTCTAACAGACAGGAATCGGAAATGCAGAGTAACATTCGTAAATCAGTGAACCTGAAGGCGTGCCCGCGCTGTGGCGGCGACGTGTGCCGTATGCGGGATACCTTCGGAGTTTACCATCAGTGTGCCCAGTGTGGACGCGACATTCGACGCGAAGTGGCGTATTCCCCGGTGGCATCAACGGCTAATGCCGGGACAATGGATTCACCGGCTCATCCAGAGCGACACATGGAAAAGCTGATCGTGTAATCGGCAGCCAGCGAACAAGCAACCGGAGGGAGTGGCCTCGGACTTGTCGCCGAGGCCACTTTCTTATTTTCTGATCCGCCCGCTGGATATCAAAATCACCAACTAACCGCATTCACAATTTCTTAATGTACCGGGGCTAACATCAAGCATGAGAGCCGGGAAGGTCTGGTCCAAGGGTCCGACAGGGAGAAGAAATGGAAACGAATGTAAATTACAGCGCGCGCGCCTCTGCGGTACGTGTCCGCCAGTTGCAGCTGCGGCAATGTCCCCATTGTGGGGGTGATGTCCGACTGGTGAAGGACATTTACGGTTCTTACCGTCAGTGTCTGCAGTGCAGTCGGGAAATAACTCCGGTGGCCATGAAGCAGAGCCAACATAATCCCGTGGCGTTTCCGGTGCATACCGGAGCCGAAGAACTGTTGGCCGCATGATCGGTTACGGATCTTTCTGCTCGCCGACGGGGTCTCAGTTTAGCAACGAGGCCCCGTTATCACCTGCGGGGACGGAAACGCCAGGCGTTGTCGTCGTTGCGCTGCTTGACCAGCTCTCCGTACTGGCGGATAGATTCTTCCTGGGCTGCCGTCTGGATCGACCCGGGACGCAGCTGGCGAATGTAAGCGATTGATTCGTCGGGTTCCCATCCGGTATGTACCAGGTAGGCTGCCAGAATGGTGCCGGTGCGTCCGATTCCAGCAGCGCACGTGACCACGGTGGGCCGCTCCCAGGTTTCGATTTGCTGCTCTATGTACGTTACGATGCGGTCGATCTGTTCCACGGTCGGCGCTTCGAAATCCGGTACGGGTTCGAAGAGTTCTTCAAATCCCCAGGGCGCGGCGGATATGGTGTTTTCTTCCATGCGAACGATGGCGGTAATGTCGAGGCGTTCAAAGTAAATGAGGTGTCGTCGCTCGGTCGGGCCCATGGAGCCGGCGAGGGATCCCGTGAGAATCCAACTGAAATTACGAAAACTGTCTTGCATCGAGGGTCCGAACCTTTCACTAGCGAGTTTATGCTGAGAGAGTCTATGCGGCGGGATTTGTCGCGTCGATGATGTTTTGCAACCGGCGGTTCATTTCGTTGCTGTCCAATCCCAAAATGAGCACCACCTTATCGCGGGAACTGAGGCCCCGCACGATCTTCACGTCGGCGCGGGCCACCTGCAGGCAGTCGGCCAACAGTGCGATCACGGCTGCGTTGGCTTTGCCTCTGGTCGGGGAAACAGCGATCCGTACCCGCACGCTTTCCCCATGCCAGCCGGCTATCTCTGAGCGCGGTGCGCCCGGCTGGACACGTAGTAGTAATCTGGATGCGGTGGGCTCCGACATCAACGCTGGCGACCATTCTGGTATAGTAATCGCGGTGGCGTAACACACGCCCCGCAGCCTTGGGAGGGCTAGATGGAGTATATCAGCATTGAGCTTGAGGTGGACAACCAAATCGCGACACTGCGGTTGAATCGCCCCGATGCGTTGAATGCTCTGAGCCGGGAACTCCTGTCGGAATTTACCCACGCGGTGGCATCCGTGGAACGCGACGAATCAATCAAGGCCCTGGTAGTGCGCGGGGCTGGCCGGGGGTTTTGCGCCGGCGCGGACCTGCTTTTCTTTGACCGCGTTTTTGACGACCTTTCGCAGCTCCCTGATTACGTCCGGGCATTGAACGACGCCTTTTTTGCGTTGGAATCGCTCCCCATACCGACCATCGCCGTTGTCCACGGGTATGCCCTCGCCGGCGGCATGGAGTTGATGATGGCCTGCGATATGGCTATCGTTGCCGATGACGCTCGAATCGGGGACCAGCACGCGAATTTTGGGCTGATACCCGGTGGCGGTTCGACACAACGGTTGCCCCGTCGGGTGGGCATGCCCCGCGCGATGGAACTGCTGACAACGGGCCGATGGCTGTCTGGCAGCGAGGCCGTGGAATGGGGCCTGGCGTTGCGTTCGGCGCCCGCTGAGTCCCTGGAGGCTGAGCTGGAAACTCTGTTGACCGGCCTGCGTCCCAAGAGTCGCACCGGTTTGGAATTGATGAAATCGCTGGCCAAAAGCAGCCAGGACGTGCCGCTGCGCGACGGCATAGCGCTGGAGGGCGCGACGTTTACCCACCTGTTCGCAACATCTCCACACCCCAGGGAGGGGATTACAGCATTCAAAGAAAAACGGCAGCCGGAGTTTTAGCGGATAGCGCAGCTCATATCAAACCTGGCCGCGCCGGGTGGTTGATCCGGGCGGTCGCTACGGTTCATTCGCCGGCCGGATAATCAAGGGAAATTCAGATTGAAGATTAAAGACATATTGCAACAGAAGCGGACGGTTTCGTTCGAGTTTTTCCCGCCTCGGGAGGCCGATGCCGTGCCCGGCGTCGTTGACGTAATCAAGGGATTGTCCAGATACAATCCGGACTTTGTGTCAGTGACCTACGGAGCAGGGGGCAGCACTCGGGCGTTTACGGAAGAGATCACGGTGCAGCTGGCCAGCGAGACCAGCCTGGAAGTGATGGCCCACCTGACCTGCGTGGCGCAGAGTCAGGATGCAGTTCACGGAGTTTTGAGCCGGCTTGGTCACGCGGGTATTGAAAACGTAATCGCCCTGCGCGGCGACCGCCCGCCGGACATGGACGCCGATGCCGTTTTTCCGGGGGAATTCTCCCACGCCACCGATCTGATCCGGCACATCCGGCAACATTTTGACATGGGCATTGCCGGCGCGTGTTACCCGGAGGGGCACACGGAATCCCAAGACCTGGCCACCGACCTCCAATACGCTCGTATGAAACAGGATTTGGGCGCTGACTTCCTCATCACTCAACTGTTTTACGACAACAGCCATTATTACGATTTGCTCGAACGTGCCGAGAAAACCGGGATTGAAGTCCCCATCGTGCCGGGTGTGTTGCCCATATTGAGCACGCCGCAGATCAGGAGATTTACAACGCTTTGCGGCGCAACCATCCCCGCCGACCTGGACCGGAAGCTGGAGCGTTTTGCCGATGATAATCGAGCGGTTCGCGAAATCGGCGTGGAGCACGCTACCAGACAGGTTCAGGATTTGTGGGCCAACGGCGTACCGGGCGTGCATTTTTACGTGTTGAATCGGTCATATTCGATCTCGCGGATTTTGCAGGAATTGCGTCTGGACGGGCACTGCTGAGACTAAAAGCAGGAGACACGGTGGAAGACCATGCTGGGCGCCGGAGTTGACCTCATCGAAATTGAGCGGGTGGCTGGGGTGCTGGAGCGCCACGGAGAGCGGTTTTTGCGCCGAGTGTTTACGCCGGGTGAGATTGCATATTGCCGGGGTCGCGCGCCCAATCTGGCGGCCAGGTTCGCCGCGAAAGAGGCCGTGATGAAGTCCCTCGGAACTGGATTCAGGGGTGTGGGATGGCGGGACGTGGAGGTCGTGCGCGCCCCCAGTGGCGCTCCCAGCCCACGGCTCCACGGCAGGGCTTTGCGGCGCGCCGAGCGGTTGGGTGTAACCGAGATTGCGATCAGTCTTTCCCATTCCAGAGGGTTTGCAGTGGCTTTCGCAGTGGCCAGCCGGCCGGATACGGCGGATTCCCTGGCGGCTACGAGCGCCACCTTATGGGGAGAATCGGTCGCGCCGCAGGCCGCGCTACCGGCTGCAAGCTAGATGGCGCGTCCCATACCTGTGCAATCGCCGTTATCGTGATACCGACCTACATTGTTTCGGTGGCCGATATGCAGGCGCTGGAAGCGGCGTCGGAGCGCAGGGGTGTGAGCGCCGACACGCTGATGGAAAACGCCGGGCTGGCCTGCGCTCGCCGGATCAGGGAGCGCCTGGGAGGCGCTGCGGGCCGCCGCGCGGTGGTGTTGGTGGGCCCTGGCAACAACGGAGCCGACGGGCTGGTGGTGGCGCGACACCTGCGCCGGTGGGGCGCCGATGTATGTTGCTACGTCTTACGAGGGCGTCCAGAGGACGATGTAAAGATGCGGGCGCTGGAGCCCTACGATGTACGGGTGGTTGACGCTGAAGATGACACTGACTTGGGCGCGCTCGGCGAGGCGCTGCGGCGTTGCGACGTTGTTGTGGACGCAATCCTGGGGGCGGGACGGTACCGGCCATTGTCGGGTGTGGTGCGGGATGTGGCAATAAAGGTGAATAATTCCCGCGTTGCCGGAAATTGGAGCGTAGTAGCGCTGGATTTGCCCACCGGCGTGAATCCCGACACCGGGGAAGCGGATGCAGCAACGATAGTCTCTGATGAAACTTTGGCCCTGTGCTGTCCCAAATTCGGCGTCGTCAATTTCCCCGGGGCCGGTTACGCCGGACGCATTACCGTGCTGGACATTGGATTGCCGGCAGCGGCGCTGGAGGAATCGGGATTGCGGGACGTTTGGGTAACCGACGACGTAGCGGCAACGCTGCTTCCGGCTCGCCCCCTGAATTCGCACAAGGGAACCTTCGGCCACTTGCTGATAATCGCCGGCTCCAGGAATTTTGTCGGCGCAGCATATCTGGCCGCCCAGGGAGCCCACCGCTCGGGCGCCGGTCTGGTTACTTTGGCAGCGCCGGAATCGGTGTACCGGTTCGCCGCGACCCGGCTGACGGAGACGATCCACCTCCCTTTGCCCGAAGATTCCGATGGCCGCATCGACGTGTCCGCCGTTGAGAACATTCGGGAGCGGATCGGCGGGTACTCGGCGTTGGCGATTGGGTGCGGGATGGGCGCGTCGGATGGCGCCGCGGCGTTTCTGGAGAATCTGCTGTTGGAGGGAGATCAATTGTTGTCTCTCCCCAAGGTGATCGACGCTGACGGCCTGAACAATCTGTCCCGGTGCGGGGACTGGAGCAACCGACTAACGGGCCCAGCCGTATTGACTCCCCACCCGGGTGAGATGGGAACGTTGACGGGTTTGGCCACGCCGGAAATTCAGTCAGACCGGATGGCAGTTGCGGCGAGCTGGGCGAAGTATTGGGATCAATGCGTGCTGCTGAAGGGCGCCCACAGCGTGGTGGCCTCTCCCGACGGCAGGCGTTGGGTATTGCCGTTTGCCAATCCTGCACTGGCAGCGGGAGGAACCGGAGACGTCTTGACCGGCATAGTCGGGGGCCTGCTGGCTCAGGGTCTGGATCCCTTCGCAGCCGCCGCGTTGGGAGGCTACATGCACGGCACGGCGGCGGAGCGGGTACGGCATATCAGAGGCGAAGCGGGTATTCTGGCTAGCGACTTGCTGGACCTGTTGCCACGGGTGATGACGGATTTCCGCCGTTCTGTTCGGCAGTGACCACAGACCCTCGGGCGCGTTTTGATGCCAGCGGCGAATCATAGTGGATAACCGTAGTGGATAAGGCAGCGAACATGACAGACGAACAGATCAGGCGACTGAATCAGGCCCCGGTGGGTCGGCTGGCGACCGCCGACGCCCAGGGGCGGCCGCATGTGATACCGATCTGTTTTGCATTAGACGGCCAGTCGATCTATTCGGTGTTGGACGCCAAGCCCAAACGCGGTAGCCTGACCGGTCTGCGCCGGGTTCGCAACATACTGGCCAATACTCGCGTGTCGCTGGTGGTGGACCACTACGATTCGGACTGGACGCGGCTGTGGTACATCCTGATTTCCGGCGCCGCGCAGTTGATCTACGAAGGTGCGGAACAGGAACGCGCCGTTGAAATCCTGCGCGAAAAGTATCCCCAATATCGCGCCATGGCGCTTGACGGCAATCCGGTAATCAAAATTACACCCGAGCGCGTTGCGGGATGGTCAGGAAGTTGATGAAATCCAGGGCTATCGCGTATAAAATTACAGCCACGTCACTCCGGCGAAAGAACGTCACCCCGTACTTGATACGGGGCCGGAGTCCAGAGCTTGTAATCTGCTGTATTTTCGCAGCGAAGCTACCGGCATCGGTCACTGGATTCCCGCTTTCGCGGGAATGACGGTGATTGAACCGTCCATAGGCGATAGCCCTGTGATGAAATCGGTTTGCCTTGACCCGGTAGACGACTACGCCTAGAATGCCGTCATCCCCAGATTGTGCGAGAGCGCCCATCGGCGCATCAGGTTTAATATGACACAGTTGGTCTTTATTCATGGCCCCGGGGCGGGCGGTTGTGCGGATTCATACGTCAATCAGTTATCCCATTACCCGGGTAGCCTGGCGCCCCATTTGCCGGGGCATCTGGACGGCAGTCCTTGCGGCAGCGTGGAGCGGTACACCGATTGGTTGAGGGGATGGTTGCACGCCCAGGGAATCACGGGAAATCTGGTGCTGAGCGGGTTTACGCTGGGGGCCTGCATTGCGCTGCAATACGCCCTGGACTACCCCGATGAAGTGAGCGGGCTGGCGCTGATGACCATTGCCATGCGCCCCAAGCAACGCCGCCCCCAGGATTTGCAGTTCCGGTTGGACGCCGACGCCGATGCCGAAGTTTACGAGAAGTGGCTGGGAATGATGGACGGTGTGATGCACTTTGTAGAGCCGGAATTGCGAGCCATCTTGTTGCAGCGACATCGGGACGTTGGGCCGGTGGCGCAATACCGGGACCTGGTGGTTATCGACGGGTTCGATGTGCGGGATCGCATTCACACTTTGAAAGCGCCCTTGCTGTTGATTCAGGGAGTAGATGATCCGCTGGCCACTGGCGATTACGAAGCAGAGATCCACCGCGCCGTGCCCGGTTCCCAATTGATCAAGATGAAAAACGCCGGCCATTTCCCCATGGTGGAAAAGCCCGACGAAGTCAATTCAGCGATAGACAGTTTCCTGGCGTCAATCGGTTGAGTCACATTTCCAGGCCGATTGACCATTAACACAAAAGGAGCATAAACGTGGACGGAGTCACAGCGATAGCCAATGTTCTAAAAATGGAAGGCGTGGAGTGGATTGCGGTGATGCCGTCCAACCCGCTGATCGAGGCCGCCGCCATCGCGGGAATCCGGCCGGTGGTTTGTCGGCAGGAACGCACTGGAGTACACATGGCGGACGGGTTCTCCCGGGTCAACAACGGCAAGAAAACGGGCATTTTCCTGGCTCAGAACGGGCCGGGCGCCGAAAACGCGTTCGGCGGCGTGGCGCAGGCTTATGCCGATTCAGTGCCGATACTGATATTGCCGGCTGGGGTGGCCCGTAAGCGAATTGGGGTTGAACCCAATTTCCATCCGGTGCGGGCCTACGAACCGATCACGAAATGGGCAGCCCACGTGAATTATGCCGACCGCGTGCCTGAACTCATGCGCCAGGCATTTACCAAGCTGCGTTCCGGCAAGCCGGGTCCGGTTCTCCTTGAAATCCCGCAGGATCTGTCAGCAGACGAAATCAGCGAAGAAGATTTCGATTACATTCCACCCCAGCACATGCGGACGGCGGCTGATCCCCAGGCGATCACCCGAGCGGTGCGCGGGTTGATGTCAGCGCACCGCCCGGTGATCATGGCCGGGCAGGGCGTCATGTACGCTGAGGCCACGGCTGAACTGATGGAACTGGCAGAGTTGCTGCAGATCCCCGTGATGACCACCCTGGAAGGCAAGAGCGCGTTCCCGGAAAATCACCCGCTATCCCTGGGAATCGGCGGGTCGAGTCAAACCGGCCAGGTACACCGTTTTCTCACCAATGCCGACGTGGTATTCGGCGTGGGCGTCAGTTTCACCAAGAGCAGTTTTACGGTGCCAATCCCCGCCGGCAAAACCCTGATTCATTTGACCAACGGCGACGATGACATCAACAAGGATTACCGATCTGAATACCCGATACTGGCAGACGCCAAGCTGGCGCTCCGGCAGTTTATCGATGAGCTGAAAGCCCAGGGTGTGCCGGCTCGGGCGGCCAATCAGGAACTGGCGGATGAGATTGCGGCCTTGAAGGAAGCCTGGCTTGCCGAGTGGATGCCCCGGTTGACCAGCAATGAAATCCCCCTGAACCCGTATCGGGTGGTGTGGGACATCATGCACACCGTGGACCTGGACAACACGATCGTGACCCACGAGTCGGGCAGCCCGCGTGAGCAGGTATCGCCGTTCTGGGAAGCCAGGGCGCCTCGCAGCTTCATCGGCTGGGGCAAGTCAACACAGCTGGGATACAGCCTGGGGTTGGCCATGGGGGCCAAGATGGCCGCTCCCGAAAAGATGGTTATCAACTTCATGGGCGATGCCGCCTTCGGCATGGTGGGCCTGGACGTGGAAACGGCGGTGCGCTCCGGCATACCCATCACCACGGTGGTGATGAACAACTCGACGATGGCCATTTACCCCGACAGCCGCATACCGACCGCGGTGGAACGCTACAACATCAAGGAATTGAGCGGCGATTTCTATCAGGTCGGGTTGGCTTTGGGCGCTTACGCCGAGCAGATTCATACGCCCGATGAGATTAAGCCGGCGATGCAGCGAGCCATGGAAGCCAACGCGAACGGACGCCCGGCGTTGCTGGAGTTCATAACCAAGGAAGAGGGCACCTTCTCCAAGTTTCAGTTCAATTAGACTTGGCTATAAGCGGCTGGGTTTGCCAGTCGAATTGCTGACATCTCCCCGTAGCAACATCGCCGACCGGTTCTTTACACTGGTCGGCGATGTTTTATTGCGGAGGAGGGGCTGATGGTCGTTGCGAAACCGGTTGATGCAACACGGTCGAGGCAGGAATTTGACGCCGAGTTGACCCAATTGGTCACTGGGGCGAATGGTGTGGGTGGCCCGGTGGGAACGCCGGAATGCGTTGCGTCCTCGCCCGCTCCGGCATCACCGCCGAGGCCCGCCGACCCGGCCCAACCAACGATCCGGGAATTACCCAACGGCGAGCGGCCACGGGAGAGGTTGCGGCAAAGGGGTTCCAGGGAATTGTCCAACACGGAATTGGTGGCGATTCTCCTGCGAACCGGTATGAAGGGTGAGAACGCCGTCAGCATGGCATCGCGGATCATGGCCGATTTCGGTGGTCTGGATGGTCTGGCGAAGGCGGATTATGGGGAGTTGATCCGGGAGCGTGGGTTGAGCGATGCCAAGACGTGCCAGGTAATGGCAGCCCTGGAGTTGGGCCGCCGTGTCGCCTCACTACCGCCGGCCGAACGGCCGCAAATCTCATGCGCCCAGGACGCAGTCAACCTGATCGCGCCGGAAATGGCGGCGCTGGATCAGGAGAATTTGGTGGTTTTACTGATGGACACGCGCAACCGGATGGTGCTGAAGCGAACCGTTTATATCGGCACGGTCAACAGCAGTGCGGTGCGTCCCGCTGAGGTGCTGCGGCCGGCGATCCGGGAGAACGTGCCGTCCATCATAGTCGCGCACAACCATCCGTCCGGGGACCCGACGCCCAGCCCGGAAGATGTGGCGGTGACGCGAGACTTGGTGGCCGCCGGGAAACTCATGGACATTGAATTGCACGACCATTTGATCATCGGGTCTGGGGGCCGTTTCACCAGTCTCCGCGGCATTGGTTCCGGATTTGAACCGGCGTGATTATCACGCACTCGCGGTGATAAACTCCACGGCACGCAACCTGCGGAGGATGATATCAAATGAGCGATTACTTTTTGGAAACCACGGATCGAGGGTACAAGGAACTTGCGCCCGGCGCCCGCACGCGGACTTTTTGGGGCGCGCAGATGCTGTTCTCCCTGGTCGAAGTCGAGGCGGGGGCGCTGGTGCCGCTGCATACCCACCCTCACGAACAGGGCGGGATCATCGTGGAAGGCGAACTGGAGATGGGGATTGGCGGCGAGGTGAAGCTGTTGAAGCCGGGAGACATGTACATCATTCCGGGAGATGTCGAGCACTACGCCCAGGGGCAGCAAACAAGGGCGGTGGCTCTGGATATATTCAGCCCGGTGCGCGAGGAGTTTAAGTACTAACGTCGCGAAGCCGGCCCGTAATACTAACCGGCGTCGTTGAAGTAGTCAGCAACCGCCAGCACCAGGTTGCCCATGTGGGGATGCTCGGGTTCCACATCAACGGTGATTCCGCATTCCTCCAGCTTCCGGGTACACACCGGGCCCACTGACGCTACGGCAACCGGACCGGACAGGCAGTGGCGCAGAGAGTCTTCTTTACCGGCTGCGGCGGCAATGGTCAGCAAATTGGGCACCTGGGGTCGGCTGGTAAATGCCAGGGCATCGATATTGCCCTGCTCCATTTCGTTGATGAGGGACAAAACGGGGCCGTGGTCTGCGGGCAGGCCCCAGTCGTAGAGAGTAAGTTCCCGGTAGTTGGCGCGCTGAGCCCGCAGGAAGGTGGGGAGTTGAGCGTCGGGGCCACCGTAGCGCTGCACGACAACCTCTGCCCCGTCCAGCGCCAGCCCGGACATTGCAGCCGTCAAGTCAGCGGACGTATAGGGTTCCGGCGGCATGATGTCGATCGGGATTTTATGATGCCGCAATACCCGGGCCGGTTTCGGACTCCGCGCGACTACGGTGGTATTTCGCAGGCTGGCAACGAATTCGTCCTGACAGCCCATAGCCGCAGCGGTTTCCATCATCGCCTGAGTGCCCACACCGGTTAGAAAGATTGCTACGCCCACCGCTCCGTTGCAAACATCGGTGATGGCTTGTCGAACCTGTGGGCTGTCCTTCAGGTAGTGTTCCTGTAGCACGGGAGCGCCCAGGGGAACACCGCCGTGGCGTCGGATCAGGCTGGCCATTTCGTCGGGCATTCGAGCCTCGACGAAGGCCAGCACGCGTCCGTTCAGAGATGAGCCAGGCATGAGCAGGACGGAAGGGAGGTTATACGGCGCACTCGCCTTCCCCGCGTTCCAGCACGTACTGGTCGGTTCGTTCCCAATCGAAGTACATTTCGCCGCCGCCTTCGGCCTCGTGCCCGATTTCCTGGGCCCGCGCGGCCACCGAGGTTACCTCGTCGATTCCGACCCGCTCCAGGAAATCGTTGAATCGCTCCGACTCGTTGTCACGATTGTCCTTGTAGAAGGTGACGATTTCTTTGAGAACCGATGGGACGAGCTTGGCGGGAACCTTAACCTTTGGTACCCGGGTGCCGATGCGAGAGTCTTCCACGCGGTTGTCCCCGTAGTTGCCGCCCAGGAAAAGCTCGTATGATGGAATTTGCTGCCCGTCCACGCCCTTCACGGCAGCCCCGTGGAACCCGATGTTGGCGATGTGATGGAGGCCGCACCCATTGGGGCATCCACTCATCTTGATGCGGATGTCCTTAACCCCGGCATCCTGCTGCATCCCATTCCAGCTTTGCATCTCCGAGCGAAGAGCCTCGGCCAGACCCATGGAGGAGGTGATACCGAGCTTGCAACTGTCGGTTCCGGGGCAGGAAACCACGTTGGTGATGTGGTCGTGGCCGGGCTCGCCGAGATTCAGAGCGACCAAGGCTCTCCATACGGTGGCGAGGTGGCCGGTTGGCACCCAACGGATCACCAGGTTTTGTTCCTGTGTGGTGTGGGCTTTGCCGCCAGCATACTCCCGCACGATGTTGGCCAACCCGTGGAACTGTTCGGGCGAGAGATCGCCCCGGACAGGCTTTACATAAACCACGTGATACCCTTCCTGCCGCTGAGCTGCGACGTTGGTGTCGTGCCACTGGCGGTATTCGGGACTGTCATCCGTGGATGCTGCGCTGGGTTGAGCGGGTGGGGTTTCGCGCTGGATCTCTTCCGTCACCATCAAAGGCCGGTGATCAATCGGGCCGATACCGGCCAGTTCGGTTTCAACCATCTGTTTGAATTCGTCCAGGCCAATCTTGTCGATCAGGACCTTCAGACGCGCCATCATCCGATTCTTGCGAAGGATGTCAGCGTTATTGAACACAGTCCAGATCGCCAAAGCGACCCGGAGGTAGTCATCCTCGGAAACCCAGTCGTACAGCGGTTTGGCCAGACGGGGCATGATGGACGTTCCGCCTCCGCAGTAAACCTTGAATCCCTTACGCTGTTCGCCATCGATTTCCTTGTATTGGGAAACGAAAGTCAGATCCTGGATGGCCGCTGCCACTTCGTCTCTGTGGTCGTTGCCGGTGAACGCGGTTTTGAACTTCCGGGGGAAATTTTGGGTGATGGGATGGCGCACGCCAAACCGAACGTATGCGGTCAGATACGGCGTCGGGTCGAAGGTTTCTTCCGGGCTGACCCCCGCGGTCGCCGGGCCAACCACGTTGCGGACGGTGTTGCCGCAAGCCTCGCGGGTGGACAGACCCACCTTGCCCAGCAAACGCAGCGCGGTGGAGGTTTGTTCCAGCGGAACGTGGTGGAACTGGATATTTTCCCTGGTGGTGATATGGCCTTTTTGCAACGGGGCGTAATGTTCCGCGATTTCGCCCAGGGCGTCGAGCATGTCGGCCGAGGCGATTCCACCGGGCAGTTTCACCCTGATCATCTGCACGTCGGCCTGGCGTTGGCCATAAACACCCTGCCGCAGCCGGAACGGCGTGAACACCGTGTTGTCCAGCTCGCCGGACCGGAACCGGTCGACTTCGGCATCGAAACGCACGATTTCGTCTTCCATGAACGGGATAATCCCGGTAGCATTGGGCGCCAGATCCATGCTGGCATCATGGATGTCTTTCAGGTTGGGCGCATGAGCTTGGCTGGTCAAGTTAATCTCCTTCGAGCGCGGGCATAAAAAAGACCCACCTTAGCCGGTTGGCGGTTCTGGTGGGCGCAGGGTTAGGGCTTGATTTTGTCAGTGCTTGCTATCCTGCTCCCGTTTTTTCGGTACAGGTACAAGTACAAAGACAGGTTTGGTTGCTTTTGCAGTTACTGTGCATTTGCGAAAACTATACAGTCGTGGTCGGGAATTGTCAACGATGTTTTTTTGGTGAGATTTCGTACCTGAATCGGGACGATTCTCACCGGTGCAGTCCGTCGTTTTGGCGGACAAGTGGGGTTGTTGCACTGTCCGGCGGTGGACATGTCAGCGCAATGTACGGTCGGATTTGAGGTCGCGGTTGCTGACAGTGTGCCCGGAGATCAACCACAACGTGCGTTCGGCGATGTTGGTCGCCCGGTCGGCGATTCGTTCCAGGTCGTGGGCCACCCACAGCAGGTAAGTTGCCCGCTGGATGGTGCGCGGATCCCCCAGCATGTAGGTGAGCAATTCGCGATAGATTTGGTCGTACAGGTCGTCCACCGCGTCATCATCGGCGCATACCTTGCGAGCCAGTTCCTCATCCCGGTCAGCGAAGGACAGCAAACTTTCGTTAAGCATCTTGAGGGCCAGGTCTGCCATCCGCGGGATGTCGATCAGCGGTTTCAATAGTGGTTCTTCATAGGTTCGGAGGCAGATTTTTGCGATGCCCTCGGCGTAGTCGCCCATCCGCTCCAGCTCAACGCCCAAGTGTACAACCGACATTACGGTGCGCAGATCGGTGGCGATTGGCTGCTGCGTCGCCAGCAGGCTGACGCAATTGTCCTCCAGCGTGTTCTGCAGGTTGTCTATCACGTCATCGTTGTCGATGACCTGCCGGGCAAGGTCGGCATCCCGGTTTTGCAGGGCCTGTAGAGCCTGCCGGGTGGTTTGATCGACCAAACGACCCATTTCGGCCAGATCGGCCTGCAAATTTTCCAGTAGCTGGTTGAATTCTGACCTGAGCATATCGGCGCCTCCTTGGGTTGGGGTTGCCGCCGTCAGAACGGTTTAGCCAAATCTTCCGGTGATGTATGCCTCGGTGCGCTCGTCCTGCGGGTTGGTGAACATGCGAGAAGTTTGGTCGAATTCTATCAGATGCGCTACGCGGTTTTCGTCGGGCGTCAGAAAGGCCGTTTTGTCCGATACCCGGCCGGCCTGTTGCATGTTATGCGTCACGATAATGATGGTGTAGCGCTGTTTGAGTTCCCGCATCAAATCTTCAATGGCCAGGGTGGCGATGGGGTCCAGCGCAGAACAGGGTTCGTCCATAAGGATCACGCTGGGTTGAATGGCCAGGGTGCGTGCGATACACAGCCTCTGCTGCTGACCACCGGAGAGAGCCAGCGCCGATTCCTTCAGGCGGTCTTTCACCTCATCCCACAGCGCGGCGGATCTGAGAGAATCCTCCACGATGGCGTCCAGGCTCCCCGTGTACCCGTTGATGCGCGGCCCGAAGGCAACGTTTTCGTAGATGGACTTGGCGAAAGGGTTGGGCCGCTGGAACACCATGCCGATCTCATAACGAATTTGCGTCGGGTCTGAACCGGGAGCGTACAGGTTATACTCGCCGAACCAGATTTGGCCCTCCATGCGGAACGACGGGATGAGATCGTTCATCCGGTTTATGCAGCGTAACAGAGTGCTTTTTCCGCCGCCGCTGGGGCCGATGATCGCCGTGATTTCCTTCTCCGTAACTTCCATGGAGACATCTTCAATCACCTGATTATCGCCGTAGTAAACTCCAACATCGTCAAACCGGATTGCGGCGCTGGTGGCAATTGCCTGGTTTGTCATAACCGATTACCCCCGGTGTTTGCCCTGGAGATGGTTGCGCAAAAGAATGGCCGCGGCGTTCAATCCCAACAGCATGATCAACAGTACCACGATGCCGGCGGCGGCCAGTTGGTGGAACTCTTCCTGCGGTTTGGAGATCCACACGTAAATCTGGATTGGCAAAACGGTAAACCGATCCAGTGGAGAGGTTGGCGCAAAGGGCACGAAAGAAAGGGCGCCCATAATCACCAGCGGAGCGGCCTCCCCCATCGCCCGGCTGACCGCCAGGATTATTCCGGTCAGGATGCCTGGCATGGCCTGTGGGAGCACCAGTCGCCACACTACCTGCCAACGAGTTGCCCCCAGCGCATAGCCGCCTTCCCTGACGGTAGAGGGCACGGCGCGGATGGCCTCTTCTGCCGAAACTATAACCACCGGCATTATCAGCAACGCCAGCGTCAGACCGGCCGTCAATACGCTCTTGCCCATTGCGAAAACCGCCACGAAAATGGCGAGGCCCAGGATGCCGTACACAATGGACGGGACGGCGGCCAGGTTCTGGATATTGACCTGTATCAACTCGTCTATCCGCCGCCCTCCGGCATACTCTTCCAGGTAGATGGCGGCAGCCACTCCCACCGTGAACGACACCACAATGCAGATGCCCATCACCCACATGGTGCCCACGATGGCAGGCCACAGGCCCGAAGCCACGGCTTTGCTGGAGGGGATATCGGTGAGGAGAGTTACGATTGAGCTGCCGTCAAGGTTGAACCACTGCAACGCTTCCGCCAATACGCTGTAAAGCAACGCCGCCAGCATCAGCAGGCTCAACAGGATCGCCGACACGCACACCGCGCGGAACACCAGGGCGTTGCGCCGGCGTTTGACCAACTTGCGCCGATATTCAGTGGAATTGGACACGGCCATTATTCGTACACCTCGCGGAACCTGGTGACGACCGTTTGACTTATCATGTTCATGACCAGGGTGATTACGAAAAGGGTGATTCCCACCGCAAACAACGCCTGGAATTGAGCGGTTCCGGGTATGGCGTTATCACTGAAGTTGGTGGTTGCCATGAACCCGGTCATGGTGTTGACGGGGCCCAGCGGGTTGAAGGTGAGCGAATCGTTTTGGCCGGCGGCGATGAACACGATCATCGTCTCACCGATCGCCCGGGATGTGGCGAGGATGATGGCAGAAACGATGCCCGAAAGAGCGGCTGGCACCACCACTTTCGTCGCTACTTCAACCTTGGTCGCGCCGAGGGCGTAAGCGCCCTCCCGGAGCGCCGATGGGACGGCGCGCATCGCATCTTCGCTGAGGCTGGAAACCATCGGCACGATCATTACGCCCATCACGATGCCGGCAGCAAGGGCGTTGAATATGCCGACGTCGTCACTGATCAGGCGCAGCAGCGGGGTGATGAAGAAGAGGGCGAAAAAGCCGTACACGACGGTCGGTATTCCAGCCAGGATTTCCAAAACCGGCTTGGTGATGGCGCGCAAACGCGGCGGAGCGTACTCACTGAGGAAAATGGCGCACAGCAAACCAAGGGGAGCTGCGATCAGCATCGCCAGCACCGCGACCATCATGGTGCCCACCAGCAGGGGCCAGATGCCGTAAGAACGCGGTACAAGCAGAGTGCGCCATTTCGTGTCGGTGAAGAAACGCCGGACGCTGACCGACTCTGGAACAGAGAACGAACTGGTTTGTACGGCTGCCCCGGCGCCGTTCGCCGCCAGCGCTGCCACGCTCACTTTGTACGAACGACCCGGACTGCCGCCGGAGATGACGCAGGAAGTCCGGTCAGGCGGCAGGTTGGCGCAATCGGATAAATCGGTTTCCAGAACGGGTAAGATGGATACTTCGTATCCTGTTGGCTCGGCTCCGCCGGTGGGGCGTTGCCAGCTGACGTGAATCAGGGAATCAGTCGTCGCGGTGGTTTTCACCTGGGGAACTGCACCGGGCGTAAGGAGATCCACCGGCAGCGGGCTGCCATCGTCGGTTGCCGGGGCTGCCTGGCTAACGCCGAGACCTTCCAGGGCCTTGTTCTCATAAAAATCGGAGGTGAAAAACTTCACCCCCTCAAACAGCAGCACCGCCACGATAGCCACCGTGGTGAACACGGATACCATGGCCAAAATAAAAAGCACCAACCTGATAATCTTTTCAAGAAGGTGCTTACTGGAATTGGATGCAGTAAGTGCGTTACCGGCAGTTGGGTTCCCCCCATCTCCCGGTTTTGCGCCTATTATTTTGTCGAAGAGCAAGACAGCTCACCTTCTTAAAGCGGCAGAATACAACGCCGGAATATCGGGTGTGGTGGAGGGCCCTGCGACCCACTACGCTTGTTGCCAGACCTTATTATAATAGGTGTGTTCGGGACGATCTGGCAACCCGGAAGATTGGGATAGTAACCATTATAGAGAAAGTGGCATCCGTTGCTGGAACGTTGACCGACGAAATAAGCCGAAATTCCGAAAAGGGGATCGAAGTTGAGCAAGAAATTGCAATTGAGCGTAGTTGACCAGTCACCGATGCGCGAGGGAAGCACGGCCGGAGTTGCGTTGCGGGAAACAATCCAACTGGCGCAGGCCACCGAAAAAATGGGGTACAACCGCTACTGGGTGGCGGAGCATCACAATTTACCCAATTTCGCCGGCACGGCCCCGGAAGTCCTGGTGGGCCAGATTGCCGCTAATACACAACGGATCAGGGTCGGTTCCGGCGGTGTGATGTTGTCGCACTACAGTTCCCTGAAGGTGGCGGAAACCTTCCGGATGCTGGATGCCCTGTACCCGGATCGCATCGACCTTGGAATCGGGCGGGCGCCCGGCAGCGACCAGATCACTGCCGCCGCGCTGGCCTACCCCAGCATGCCCAAAGAGATCAGGCATTTCCCGCAGCAGGTACGGGATGTGGTCAACTTTTTGAATGACTCGCAACCGGACGATCACCCGTTCCATGAAATTGCGGCTTCACCCGATGAGCCGGATACCGCGCCACAGGTTTGGTTGCTCGGTTCCCGGTATGAATCGGCGTTTATGGCGGCGAAGATGGGCTTACCCTTTGCCTACGCTCATTTCTTCGGCATGGGGCCTGATGATGGCCCCCAGATCGTTGAGTCTTATCGCCAGAATTTCGAGGCGTCGGAGAATCTGGAGCAGCCGCTGGTCAATGTGGGTGTACAGGTTTTGTGCGCTGATACCGAGGAAGAAGCCAGGCGAATTGCGTCCAGCCGCAACCTGGGACGGCTCCGGTCGGTTACGGGCCGGGCGAAGGGCATACCGTCTCCGGAGTTAGCCTCGGCTTATAAATACCTGGCCAACGAGTGGCAATTCATTCAGCAGTATCAACACAAATGCGTGGACGGCGATCCGGAACAGGTAAAAGCCGGGTTGGAGAAAGTGGCGGAAGACTACCAAACGCCAGACTTGAGCGTGGTGACGATCTGCTACAGCTTTGAAGACCGGGTGCGGTCCTACGAACTGGTGGCCCTGGCATGTGGCCTGGAACCTTCGGGCTTGGGTTAGGGTGTGTTGACAAATACAGTCATTCCCGCACCTCAACCGTCATTCCCGCGAAGGCGGGAATCCAGTGGCCGAAGTCGTTAATCACGGTTCTGATTCTTTCATCATACCCTCTCTGGACTCCTGCCCCGTATCAAGTACGGGGTGACGTTCTTTCGCAGGAGTGACGGGCTGGTTTGCTAATTGTCAACAGGCTCTAGGGTTGCTGCAGGGTCTTTCGGTTTTACAAGAAATCCCCTCTCCCTTGATGGGAGAGGGTTAGAGCCTGCCCCGTACTTGATACGGGGGTGAGGGTGAAGGTGTGAGATAGGGAACTATCCTGCCGCAGACTATACACCTCACCCCAGCCCTCTCCCACAAGGGGAGAGGGAGAATCGAAAGGCCCTGAGGGCTGGTGGATCCGGGTTAGCAAAAAAGGGCGACAGTCATGCAACTGTCGCCCCTGTAATCGCCGACTTGGCGTAGCGGTTGGGAACCTATGCCCCCAGCTTTGCGGCCAGGTCAACGAAGCTATCGGCTACCACGTTGAACGACGGATCGGGAGTCGGATCGGGCGTGCGGTCGGGGCCATGTTCCCGGGGTCTGGGAACGAAGGCGGTGCGCAAGCCAACTTTGGCCGAGGCCAGGAGGTCTCCCTGGTGAGCGGCCACCATCATCACCTGCTCGGGTTTGAGACCCAGGAGTTTCACGGCGGTACCGTAGCTCTCCGGGTCGGGCTTGTAATGCTGAGCAACTTCCGCGCCCAGGATGCAGTCCCAGGGCATACCGCCGTTCTTGGCCATGTTGGTCATGAGGGCGATGTTGCCGTTGGACATGGGTGCGATGATGAATTTGGACTTGAGCCGGTACAGGCCGGGCACGGTGTCCGACCAGGGCTGGAGGTGGTGCCAGAAATAGGTGACCTCCATCTTTTCGTCGTCGCTGAAACCGGAGATTTCAAACTCATCGAGAACGTCGTCCAGCGACATCCGGTGCAGTGCGTCCAGGTTGGTCCAGGGAAGTTCACCGTTGCGAACCTTGTCCATGTACGGGCGATATTTGCCGCGCCACGTGTCGGCGAAGGATCCCCAATCCCTCTCGATTCCCTTGATACGGCCCATGTTTTT
Source organism: Dehalococcoidia bacterium (assembly GCA_965262485.1). GTDB lineage: Bacteria > Chloroflexota > Dehalococcoidia > Lucifugimonadales > UBA3495 > Bin87. Next base: position 749,581 of record OZ253540.1, read on the forward strand.
GCACTGGGCGATGATGCTGGATCGCCAGTCCACTACCGTACCGAAAACGTCGAATATGCAGGCCCTGACGTCAAGTCCCAATGCTTCGTTTGCCATTATTAGAGCCTCCCTCTGTGGCTGTTGGGTCAACCGTGCGACGCCGGTTGGCGAGAGTATCCTAGCATACGGCATACGGCATCGCGGTCGGCAGTGGGGCTACTGCGACGACCGGTAACCAGGCGGGTCACCGTCCGGCGATGTCCAGGAGAATCGTTGCCAACTCCTGCGGCGTGGTAACCATGGGGTCATGCCCCGTGTCGATGCGGTGCACCGGCCAACCGAGGGCGGTGGCCTGCTCAGCAACTGCCTCGAACCCGGATTCGCTGCACAGGATGAACTCGCGGCGCAGGTTGTTTGCGTCAGGGTTGCCCGTGCGCACCGTTTGGGAGAACGTGAGTGTTGGCTGCGGCGATAATCGGGGCAGCATAAACGCCTGGTCGTCCGGGTCGGTGATGGACCAGCGTTCGGCTATCTCGTCCGCCGTGGTTGGAGGTGCCATGAATGGTTCGCCACTGTCAATGTAATTGCGGATGCGGGCCACGAACCCCGGACCGCGAACGGTTTGCAACTGGTCCACCATGGCTTCGCCGTTGGCGGGCACCACGCCATTGACATAAACCAGCGCGGCAATCCGTTGCGGGTAGTGTTCGGCAACGCCGGTTATCACCATGCCGGCGTAGGCGTGGGCTACCAGGATGGCGTCGGTCAAATCGGCAGATTCCAGGAGTTGTCCAATGTCCCTGACGTGCAGGTCGAGGTTGAGCAGCGCCGGCGGCATGAGGGGAGCCAGGTGCGCCCGGTCGCCGAGCCCGGTCAAACTGGGTGTGTAAACCGTGTGCCCGGCCTGCTGCAGCAGGGGCGCTACTTTCCACCAGCACCAACCGCCGTGCCAGGCTCCATGGACGAGTACGAATGTTGCCATGCTATTTCGATACCTCTGTCCCTACATCACCACCACGGACCGCAGAACTTCTCCGCGACCCATGCGTTCAAACGCCGTTTCTACGTCGTCGATGGTGATGCGTTCGCTCACGAAACCGTCCAGGTCGAGCCGGCCCTGGAGATACAGGTCGATCAACATCGGAAAATCCCGGGTGGGCAGGCAGTCGCCGTACCACGAGGATTTGAGAGAGCCGCCGCGTCCGAATACGTCGATCAGCGGGAGTTCGATTTTCATGGTTGGGTCGGGCACACCGACCAGCACCACCGTTCCGGCGTGGTCACGGGCGTAAAATGCCTGCTCATACGTAGCAGGGTTCCCCACGGCCTCGATCGCCACGTTAACCCCATTCCCGTCGGTGAGTTCGCGGATGGCGTCCACGGCGTCGGTTCGAGTGGAGTTTATGGTGTGGGTGGCTCCGAACTTTCTCGCCCATTCCAGCTTGCGGTCGTCGATGTCCACCGCGATGATGGTGTGTGCGCCGGCCAGGCTCGCCCCGGCGACAGCGGCATTGCCCACGCCGCCGCATCCGATGACGGCGACGGAATCTCCCCGTGTTACCCCGCCGGTGTTGATTGCCGCTCCCAGGCCGGCCATGATGCCGCAGCCGATCAGCCCGGCAGCCAGGGGACTGGCGGCTGGATCCACCTTGACGGACTGGAGGGCATCAACCAGCGTGAGCTCGCAGAACGCTCCAATTCCCAGAGCCGGAGACAAAGGCGAGCCGTCTGCCAGCGTCATCTTCTGCTGGGCATTGCGGCTGGCGAAACAGTACCAGGGACGACCGCGCCGGCACGACCGGCACATCCCGCAGGGAGCGCGCCAGGCCAGGATAACGAAGTCTCCAGGCTGCACGTTGGTTACGCCGGCGCCGATTTTTTCAACGATGCCGGCTGCCTCGTGCCCCAACAAAAAGGGAAACTCGTCGTTGATCGCGCCTTCTCGATAATGCAGGTCCGTGTGGCAAACGCCGCAAGCCTGAACCCGCACCAACGCTTCACCGTCGCCGGGGTCTGGAACCAGGATCGGGACCAGCTCGACCGGAGCGCCTTGAGATCGCGATATGACGCCTCGTACTTCATTCACTGCCATGTGATTTCCTCCGAACCGGCCGCACCAAGCTGCCGGCGCTGCTCACGGTATAATGCCCGAACCGGTTACTGACGTCAAAACCGGATTGCCTGGCCGGATTGCTTGGGATTAAGGTGGCCGAATATGCCGACACGTGTGATCATCGACGCTGACCCCGGTGTGGACGACACTGCTGCAATCCTGCTGGCGCTGGCCAGCCCGGAGTTGGAGATCGAAGCCGTGACCGCCATCTACGGCAATGGCTCGATGGCTCAGTGCGCTGCCAACGCCCGGCGGATTCTGGCCGTCGCCGGCCGCAGCGACATTCCGGTGTATCCGGGAGCTGCCGGCCCGTTGCTACGCAGCCACACGGCGGGTTGGGCCGCGCACATCCACGGCGACGACGCTCTGGGTGGAGAGGGTGTGCGCATAGATTCAGCAGATACGGTGGATGCTCCGGTGGGCAACCGGGCGGCGGTGGAAATTGCCCGGCGGGTCCTGGAGTCTCCCGGTGACATCACTGTACTGGCTCTGGGTCGTATGACCAATCTGGCGTTGGCCCTGCGAATCGCGCCCGAAATCGCGGATGCGTTGGCTGGTGTGGTGGTAATGGGCGGAGCAGTTCGGGTGCCGGGTAACGTGTCGCCGGTGGCAACGGCAAACCTATATGAAGACCCTGAATCGGCGGCGATTCTCTACGACTCGGGGGTGGCAATCGTGCAGGTGGGGCTGGATATTTGTGATCGTTGCGGGTTTTCAGACTCCCAATTGCATCAATTGAGCCAGTGCAAAGCTCCCGCCGTGCAGCTTCTGGTGCGGGCCACCGGGTTTATCCAGCAGGCGTATCGCCGGATGGGTCGGTTCGCCCGGGGAGAGGCGGCGCGGTACAACGACGTGCCGGCAGTTGCGTACGCGGTAGATCCCGGATTGATGCAATCTACGTTGCTGCCGGTTTCGATTGATACGGCCAGCGATCTCACTCGCGGGCAAACGGTTGTCGACTGGCACGGTATGACTGGCCGAGCGCCCAACGTGGACGTTTGCCTGGAGGTGGACGCGGCACGGCTCACTGAGATGGTGGTGGAGCGGTTGATCAATCACCACTGGCCCATCCACTGAACAGCCCCGCACATGAAAAGCCCCGCTCAGAATCGAGCGGGGCTTTTCGCCGTAGCAGTTGGTATCGGATGATTACGAGAGGGCTGCCACTGCTGCCTGTACTTCGGCGTAATCGGGTTCGACGCCGGGGCTTTCGGAAACCCAGTGATAGCGAACCACACCGTCCTTGTCGATGATGGTCACGGCCCGTTTGGCGGCCACGTAACCCTGCATTCCGGCCAGACCGGGCAGCGCCACGTCATAGGCGTTGACGACCTCGCGGTTGTAGTCGCTGAGGAAGGTGTAATCCACATTGTTGGCAGCCTTCCAGGCGGACTGGGCGAAGGGCGGGTCGACGGTGATGCCGATAACCTCGGCATTCATCGCGCTGAACTGGTCGATGCGGTCGCGAAGGGCGCACATTTCGGTGGTGCAAACGCCGGTGAACGCACCCGGGAAGAATGCTAGAACCACATTTTTACCCCGATATTCGTTGAGGCTGCGTTGCTGCTGGGGGGTTTCATGCAGCGTGAAATCTGGGGCGGCTTGTCCTACGGTTATGGCCATCGAGGGACCTCCTGGTGGCATTGGCGAATCGGGCAGTGACGGTTTTCTGGTTGCGATTTACGTCCCGGCAATAGCAGGCGTGCAGCGTATATTATCACACGCCGGCCTTGGGGCCGGGTTACGGTCGCGCAACCATGCCGGGCCAGGTGGACGCCGGATGACGGCGTGTCCCATCGTCCATACAATGTGCTTGGCAGATAGCCCGCCGGCAGGGCAAACGCATTCTAACTTTAGGGGACCTCATACACCGTCATTCCCGCATATACCGTCATTCCCGCGAAAGCGGGAATCCATACAGCTTGCTTCCAGACAGTTGACGTACAACCAAACGACCTGGATTCCCGCCCCGTATCAAGTACGGGGTGACGTTCTTTCGCGGGAATGACGGACGCCTGCAAAGCCGATTAAATTAGAATGCGTTTGCCCTGGCCCGCGGGCCTTCCAAGTGCGTCTGGAACAGGCTCATGCTAAACTGGCCGCCATCCTTACGAGCGAATATTCGGAGCGTCCAACCTGGAGCGGAAACAATGTTTTTTGATTCACGTCGGTCCACAGTCCATGCGACAAACGGAATGGTCGCAACCAGCCAACCGCTGGCGGCGATGGCCGGCCTGCGCGTACTAATGGACGGCGGCAACGCTGTGGACGCGGCGGTCGCGACGGCAGCCACCCTGAACGTGGTGGAACCCATGTCCACCGGCGTGGGCGGCGACCTTTTCGCCCTGGTCTGGAAGGCATCCGAGAAACAGGTTGTGGCTCTCAACGGCAGTGGTCGTGCTCCGATGGCCGCCAGTATCGAAGGTCTGCGAGCGAAAGGACACCACCGGATGCCGCCCGTTGGGCCGTTGTCGATCTCTGTGCCCGGTACTGTGCATGGTTGGGAGACGCTGCTGTCCAGCGAGGGTACGATGGCGTTATCCGACGTGTTGAAACCGGCCATCAGGTATGCGGAACGCGGTTTCCCGGTCAGTGACATAATTGCGTTCCAGTGGCAGCAGCAGGAGGGCAAGTTGGCAGCCCTGCCGTCCGGGCAGGAATTGCTAAAAGATGGCCGGGGCCCCCGCGAAGGGGAGTTGATGAAGATGCCCACTCTCGCCGGGACGTTGCGCACGATCTCCGAAGGCGGGAGCGCAGCCTTTTACAAGGGCCCCATTGCCACGGCGATGGCCGACTTTGTTCAGGAACAGGGCGGGTGGCTGGCCGAAGCAGACCTGGCGTCGCACCACTCCGACTGGGACGAACCTATCAAGACGGATTACCGCGGGGTCACCTGCTGGGAATGTCCCCCCAACGGGCAGGGGATAATCGCGCTGGAGGCCCTGAACATCGCAGAAGGTTTCGATATCGCCGGCATGGGGCCGCAGAGCGCCGACCGGTATCACCATCTGGCGGAGGCAACGCGGTTGGGATTCGCAGATGCTTTTGAATATCTGGCCGACCCGCGATCGGTGGACGTGCCGACAGCGGCGTGGGCGTCCAAGGAATACGCTGCGAAGCGGCGGGCGCTGATCAAGTCGGATCAAGCGATGGTTACCGCGCCCTACGGCAAGATGGTTCCGGGGAGCGACACGGTGTACATCAGCGTTATAGATGGCGCCGGCAATGCCTGCTCGCTGATCAACAGCGTATTCGCCAACTTCGGGTCCGGGCTGGTGGTGCCGGGAACCGGCATCGTCATGCACAACCGGGCGGCGTTATTCCAGATGAATCCCGAGCATCCCAACGCGCTGGCCGGCGGCAAGCGTCCGTTCCACACGATTATTCCGGCCATGGCGACGCGCGACGATGAGTTGTGGTTGAGTTACGGCGTAATGGGTGGATTCATGCAGCCGCAGGGTCATTTGCAGGTTATCAGCAACATGGTCGATTTCGGGATGGATTCCCAGGGGGCGCTGGACGCGCTGCGTTTCCAGGTTGTGGGTGATGAATTGTGGATGGAAGGGGACGTTGCGAACTCGGTTGTCGATGACCTGCACCGTAGAGGCCACCGCGTCAACGTGATGCACGGGCCGCAACGGGGAGGCGCCGGAGGCATGGGCGGCGGCCAGATCATCAGCCGCGACCCGGAATCGGGCGTGCTCAGCGGCGGCAGCGAACCTCGAAAGGACGGCGCCGCAGTCGGCTGGTAACCCGCTGCCGCCGGTCGAGTTGCCGGCTTAGCCGCCCCGTGCGCCTGCCGTTGGCACACGGTGTCTAACTGGCCAGCCAGCGCCGGAAGCGCTCCCAGGTGGATTGCGGGGGCGGAGGATCCACCGCCCTGCCACGCCACACCTGTTGGGGCTGCGATGACATTCTCTGTATGAACATCCAGCCCAACGCCAGTACGACGATACCAACGCCTGCCAGCGACAACATCGGCAGGTGGAACAGGATGAGCCCAATCAAGACTATGAGCAGCCCCACCAGGGCGAGTTTCACGGGGGATATCAGGCGCATCCGAGGACGGGGCTGGGGAGCAAATGGAGAAGGCCGATCATCCAGCGGCGGAACCGGAGACACCGGGTGAGGCCCGTCACCACTGCCATCGGGAATTTCGGCATCCAGTTCGTTGAGGATCTGTTCGATTTCCTGTTCGTAGCGGTCTTTCATCATGTCACGTCCAGAGTGCTGGCGACGGTTGGTGCGACTGGATTGTAAGATGCTGCATTGTACGTTGATGTGGTGAGTTGCCAGGATTATAACGCGGTTGGCCCGCCAACGTAACTGTGGCGCGGGTTCGATGTGGATTTGGATACTGGGCATCGGGGCTTCGCAGCAAAAGTCTGGCGGAATCGGATTCGGCCGCGTTGCAATTTGGGGCCTGACCCATTTACGCCCGGCAAACCCACCCACTAGCGGACGGGGCGCATTGGCGGTTCGAGGAATATCACCGTCGTCTCCTATTGAGACCATCGCCCGGCGCATAATCGTCCGCCAGCCAATTGACGAACATATTAGCTCCGCCGTAGTGCGTTCCAATTGTTCCTGGGCGGAGTTCAGACGCTTGAAGTTCGATTCGGTATTGTTCGAGCGCGGTTCGTATTTCGCGCAACGCGGCTTCGCTTATCTTGGGCATTTTTATTTGGTCCTCCACGACTTATGTCAGGATCGCACAACACGGCTTACGGGTCTTTGTCCCTCGCGCTCAAGGCGTTCGCGGCTTCACCTATGCACACGTTGCACGGCGCGTTTTTCGCCACGTAATTGTGCGGCCAGCATACCCTGATGTGCTTTGTAATCATCTATCGTGTCCCTAACATCCACGTCGGGTGGTTCCGTCTGAGGCAAACGAGCCAAGTTTATATCAGGATACTTGACAGTCATATTGCAAGTATTTTGTACTTGATCACGCAATTCTTCAAAATCTGGCACAGGGGAACCTCCCTGTTCTGGGCTCATCACAACCTCGATGGATTGCAACCGAGCCGGCTGGATGACACCCAGCCGGCTCTACTTATATATGTTTCATCGTCTCATCATTATACAGGGGCGTTCAATCCTCGAACGATTGACCTGTTCGACCGGCTGGGCTAATCTGGTCGCGCGACAGTTCCCTAGCAACCGCGGTTCATGACTGCGGCGCGGAATCCAAAGACGTATCGAGGCTTCGTGCCTCCTTGCGGGATTCCGCGTAAGGGTTCAGGGAGCTGTCGCAAGTAACCTCGACCAGCGTCCGCAAGGGGGTTCCCGTGAAGCGTCAATCAATCCATATCGTAATTGCCCTGTGTGACGTGTGCGCCCTTTTTGTATTTCTGGCATACGCTGGCGGTGAGTCATCACCTACGGTAACACTTGCCCCGACTGCCACGCCCGCTGTCCATAATTAGTCAAACTCAATGACCGGTTGCGTCCGCGCTGTCGGATGCCCCACTGTGATCGGAGGAACGCACGATGAATCTGCCCACCAACATATCTCGCAAGCACTGGCTCACACTCATAACGGTGATGGTTATAGCCGCCCTGTTGATGACAACAGGAATCCTGTTCGCCGCCAACCAAGCACCACGACCCGATGCTATTGCTTCACAGGAGCCGCCGGCGCCAGAACAGGAACGCATCTTGGCACAACCTGCCGACGTACTAGAGGCGTTTGAGTTGCCGCCAGTCGAAAAAGAACCCCTCACGTACCCCAACATGGACTCCCACCTGAACAGATTGGTGGAAAAAACCGAGAGCACGCGGCGCGAGACCACATCAGACGCTGATCAAACCACCCAATCAGTTGAACCCGTGCTGGTAACTTTCTACGTTTCCCCAGATCACATCAACGCCTTGCGTGAATACCTGGAGACCAACGGCGTGTTCGTGCGCAACGTGGGAGATGATTACATCGAAGCTCACGTCCCGCCGTTATTGCTTGCTCCAGCGTCCGAGCAACCCGGAGTCCTGCGCGTCGATACCGTCATACCTCCACGATCAACCCAAAGCCGGGACCGCGTGATTAGCCAAGGGGTGGGCCTGCACGGCGCGGACGCTTGGCACAACGCTGGTTATCGAGGAAGAAACGTCAAGGTCGGTGTCATTGACTCTGGCTTTGAGGGCTTTAGCCAATTACAGGGAAACGAGTTACCCAACAACGTAACGGCTCGGTGTTATTTTGACGGACCACGAGCACCGAGTTCCCGGCTTGCCGACTGCGAAGTGGAGGGCAATCATGGCACGGCAGTTGCCGAGACGGTGGTTGATGTCGCTCCGGACATCGAACTCTACATATCGAATCCTTACTCATCGGGGGATTTGCGGAACGCCGTGGACTGGATGGTTGGGCAAGGAGTGCAAATTATCAACGTTTCGTTGGGTTATTCCTATGACGGACCCGGCGATGGCACGTCCCCTTTCAGCAACAGTCCTCTCAAAACCATTGATGTCGCGGCATCCAATGGGATTGTATGGGTCAACGCCGCAGGGAATGAAGCCCGACGAACATGGTATGGAACTTTCCAAGACCCGAACAACACGGGGGTGCATCATTTCACTGCTCGGAACCAGGGGAACCATTTCATAGTGAGGGAAGGTGATGAAGTCCGAGTTTTTATGCGTTGGGATGACACTTGGGGACAGGCCGATTGCGATTTGCATCTGGCGTTATTTAATGCAGAGAGAGGGCCGGACGGACGTTATCCCTTGGTTGATGCGGACTTCACGGTTCAGGACGGCAGCGCTGGCAGTTATCCACGCGCGAAAGTGAGTTTTCAGGACAAGGCTACGGCAGCGCAAGCTGGGGTATATTTTGTGGCAATCTTAGGAGACCAGTGTGCAGATAAGCCGGACTGGATACAATTGAGCGCTTGGATAGACGACGACCTGCAACACCATTCAACAAGCCATCATATGGGTAACCCAGAAGAAAGCCGTAGCACGGGCATGATGGCGGTCGGAGCAACACATCATTGGGACACATCTACCATCGCAGCCTACAGCAGCCGAGGTCCAACCATTGATGGTCGCACTAAGCCGGACATTACGGGGATTGCATGTGGACGCTCAGCAACACTCCCCATCATCGAAGAAACCCAATGCTGGTTTCCCGGCACCAGCGCATCGGCTCCGCACGTGGCGGGTTTAGCAGCGCTGATCCGACAACGATTCTCCAATCACAGCGCGGCAGAAACGGTGGAATATTTGCAGCAGCACGCGAGCGACCGAGGGACGGCTGGGGCAGACAATACCTGGGGGCACGGTTTGGCAACCTTGCCTGCTCCAGAGGTTGCGCCAACCACTGAACCCGTAACGGCATCGGGCAACATCTCTCCTACCAGCAATATCGCCATCCACGCCGGTGCCAATGCTGGCGAGGTTCATATATCCTGGGAGGCAGTGCCGGAGGCGACCTACTATCGCATTGGCTACGTCAACATGGTTACGGACTATCCGTCAGCCAAGGCCAGCACTACGGGTGAATGGATCGAGGCGTTTATCTATGTTGATGTGAACGCGCTGAACCTCACGGTGAACGGCGGGAGAGTCGAGTACCCTGTCCGGCGATTGGCTCCGGGCGTTCGCTATGCCTTCACCGTGCTGACCAGCAACGATGTGATCAACACCACAGAACAGATCAGTGGCCGCTACTTTTGGCCCAGCAACCCACGGTGGCAATTCCACACAACAGCACCGTGATGTACGAAGCCCGGAACACGTAGCACAAGGCGGCGGAATAGAACGGGTCCTGTTGGGGCGGGATATCCGACACAGAAACGTCCGGGCGCACCGATTCCGACCGGGTCCTGATCCGGTGTGGGGTGCGCCCGAAAGGGAACGAAGTTTGTGATACGCCACCATGGCCCCGATACTCCGGGCGCATTATCCCCACCGTGCATAGTACTTGCGGGTGCGCCCGGTGAGGGAGTGGGGTTGCGACGCTCCGCCTTCCGCTCTGATTCCCAAGCTCGTTCTGCTGCCTTGAATTTGTCCGCCTCTCTTACCAGGTCCGTCCATTCGTCGAGCACGATGCCCACCTTCGCGGCTCGCGCCGGCACGTCGCCGTCCAAGGCTTCGTGGTCTTTGAAGTGGTTGTAGTCCAGCACCCACCGGTCAAGGTACGCCTGTCCACTCGCCCGCCCGTGGAGTCCGTCCATCGTCTTAGTGCGCGAGCGAAACGTCTTTTGGAGCCGCTCGGAGAGATTGTTGTTCGTTTTCTCGTAGATGCCGTCGCTGATGATGTGCTTGGTGTAGGGAAGCATCAAGCCGATGGCCGCGCCGTAGGAACCCAATCCGTCGGTGGTGATGGTCTCGGGCGGCACATCACCGTTGGCCCGCAGGGCCTTCTCGAACACGGCCACGGCTTCCCGCTCGTCCCGGTACATGACGTTCCAGTTCCACATCCGCTGACCACCCACGCAAAGCACCATCTCATCCGCAACCCAATGCCCGGACGTTTCCGGCACCTGGGTTGAGAGGCCATCCGCAGCAAAATCGCCGTACTCCTGCACCCATCGGTAGATGGTTGCCTTTGATGGTTCTGGCAGGCCAAAATTCCGACCAATCAACTCCGCGATCTGCTTGTAACTCATCCCCGACAGGTACATATCAATGGCGGCACCGATGTGCTCGGCATGATTCCACCTGCCGAAAGCGTTGCCTGTGGTGTTGAATTTCCGCTCGCAATCCTTGCCGGGTGTACGATGGCGGTACGCAGTAGGGGCACAGCCCCGAGGGCGGTGGCTGAGACGACAGGATTCGAACCTGCGGGAGTACGTCAACACTCTACCGGATTGAAAGTTCGGCGCAATCGGCCTCTATGCGACGTCTCCGTGTTTAGGGCGAGGGGCCGGACGGTTTGCTTGTGAGGCGAGTCCGGCCCCTTTGTTCATGTCGTCATATAATCCACCTCCGTGCTAACAAAAAGAGGAGCGCCGCTCCCTTAGTTCCCCAACTTGGGACGGGCCAGCGAAGGGCATTGCCCTAAGCGGCCAACTAAGGGAGCGGCGCTCCTCGAATCTACCTAAAAAATACTGGACGTATCAGTACCTGTCAAATCGGCATGTCGCCCCAGATTCGGGATTGTTGACGGAAAAGGGGTTTGCCAGTATAGTTTGTGGCCGGAGTTTGTTTATGCCCAAACGTACTTATCAGCCCAAAAAACGACGCCGCGCCCGCGTGCACGGCTTCCGTTCCCGTTCCCGTACGTCCGACGGTCGGGCGCTTTTGAGCCGCCGCCGTTTCAAGGGCCGGCATCGACTGGCCGTCTAGCGTTCCCGCTTTCCTGCCTGTTTAGCACCGTTCTCGGTTGACGCATGCAAAGACGTTCCCGGCTTACCAGCGGGTCCCGGATTTCGGAGATTCACCAGAATGGACGCAGTGCAGCCAATAAGCTGTTGGTTTTCCGCGTGCTCCCGAACGGCTCTGATCAGAGTCGGTTTTGCTTTGTAGCCGGCAAACGGGTGGGGAATGCGGTTGTGAGGAATAAAATCAAGCGTCGTTTGCGAGAAGTGGTTCGCAATACGCCGACGCGTCCCGGATGGGACACCGTGATTATTGCCCGTCGCGGCGCAGAAGAAGCCGGGTTTAACGGTTTGGAAAGGGCGGTGCATAATCTGATGCGTCGCACCAAAATTGCGGAACCCCTCCCGCCGCGCGAGGATAACGCCGTGAATCGCCCGCCCGATACCGTGGTGGGGTTGGCCCGGTGAGCGCGGCCGCAATCGCCGTGATCCGCTTGTATCAACAGGCGGTGTCTCCCTATTTACCGTCGGTGTGCCGGTTTGAACCGTCCTGCTCCCGCTATGCCGCGGAAGCCATCGCGACTCATGGGTTGTTGAAAGGCGGGTTGATTGGTCTGAAACGAATGCTGCGTTGTCGCCCTCGCGGTGGCAGCGGATACGACCCGGTGGTGTAGCCGAACCAATGTTGAAAAACTTCCTGCCCTTCCGCAAACACCGGGCCCACAGAGTCGATTTCGATTATCCAAAAGCGACATTGGCATTTGGCCGGTACCGCCGTGGTCTCAGGTTTCCCATTCTGTTGACGCTCGCGCTGGCGATGCTTTTGTTAACCGGCGCGGCGGGCTGTACCCCCAACCTGGGCGCGTCGACGCACGGTTGGGGAGCTATTGCGGCGGACGTTGGGGTGGTGTACGCAACCACGCTATCCGGCCAGGTATTCGCTTTGGACGATTTCGGCTCAGACGGGGTTAGCGTACGGTGGTTATCGACCGTTGGCGGAGAAGAAGGGTTTGGCGGGGCGTATGGCCCGCCTGCGATTGGCCGTTACTTGTACGTGTCCGCCATTGACGGGCACATTTACGCCTTAAACCCTCCCGCGACGGCCGGCGCAGTGGAAACGGCATGGCGCAACCCGCCCGTGGTTTCGGACGATGATGCGGCGCCGCTGGTCGGCAGTGCGGGCTTGGACGAAGCGGGAGGGATAGTAGCGGTTGGGTCTGAAGACGGGGGACTTTACGCCTTTGATGCGATTACCGGCGCAGCGCTCCCCTGGTCGCCTTACCGAACCGAACGCGAAATCTGGTCAACGCCGGTTCTCCACAACGGGGTCGTCTATTTTGGATCCCAAAACGGAACGGTTTACGCGGTGAGCCTGGCGACCGGCGAGTTGCAATGGCAGTATGAAACCGGTGGGGCAGTGGTGGCGAAACCCCTGGTCCACGGGAATTTGTTGATCGTGGGCTCGTTCGACCGTCAGTTGTATGCGCTCAGTCTGCAGAGCGGGGCGCTGGCATGGCAGTTTGAGGCCGGCAATTGGTGGTGGGCGACCCCGGTTGCCTCGGAGCGCGTGATATGGGCGCCCGCCATGGACGGCAAAGTGTATGCCCTGGACCTGAACGGTCAGTTGCTGTGGGAGCATGACATGGGTTCTGCGGTAGTTGCGAGTCCGGTTTTACTGGAGCGCGGTTTGGTGGTGGCGTCGGTGGACGGCAATCTGTCGGTACTGCGAGCGTCCGGGACCGATCATGGCCCATCGCGGGAGATTGCATCGCTAACGGTGGGTGACGCAAAGATCAAAGCGCCGTTGGCAGTCGTGCAAAATGCGGTTGGGCTATCGTCGACGCCAGCGGATTCGGTGTATATCGGGTCAGACGATGGCACCGTCCGTCGGGTTCAGGTGGTGTCCGGCATAAATATACTGTGGTGCTTCGACACTACCGAACAGGCCCGATGCAACTAGTCAGTGTTGACATTTTGAAATTCATTCCGTCATTCCGGCGAAAGCCGGAATCCATAGGTCGTAAGGTTAACAAATCGAAAACGTTATTAACGAATTCGGTCATTGGATTCCCGCCCCGTATCAAGTACGGGGTGACGTTCTTTCGCGGGAATGACGAGAAATGTCAACACAACCTAGTCCAATGATTGAAAATACATCAGAACACAGCTATGGCGTTCGGGCGATAGTCGCACAGAGCAGGTAATAGTGGAATTTCTGTCCATATTCGGATTGCTTTGGAACGAAGTAATCATTCGCCCAATGCTCAATACCCTCATGGTGTTGTACGTTGTTTGCTTTTCCCAAATGGGAATTGCCATCATCGTGTTTACGGTGATGGTGCGAGTCCTGACGATCCCGCTCACGGTGCGACAGTTGCGGCAGATGCGGTCGATGACGGGGTTGCAACCGAGGGTTCGGGAGATACAGCAACGTTACGCCGGCGACCGGTCGCGGATTTCCCAGGAGACCATGAGGTTGTACCGGGAAACCGGGGTGAGCCCCATCGGTTGTTTGGGGCCGCTGATCATACAGATGCCCATATTGATCGGGTTGTTCCGCGTGCTGATACAAACGTTGTTCAACAACCCGGAAGACCTGGTTAATTTGTCAGGCAAGCTGTACTCGTGGATTACGTTCGTGCCCATTCACGCCGCGGCTCCGGTAAACAGCCATTTCCTTTGGCTGGACTTGAGTTTGCCGGACCCTTCGCCGGTGGTGATGCCGATTTTGGTTGCGGTATCAACCTGGGTACAGCAAAAGATGACGCAGATGCCCTCGCCGGATCCGCGTCAGCAGTCCAGCCAAACGATGATGTTGTGGATGATGCCCATATTTCTGGGGGCGTTCTCGTTGGGATGGCCCAGCGGATTGCCGTTGTACTGGGTAGTATCCAATCTCATCGGAATAGGAATCCAGTACTTTATCACGGGCTGGGGGCCGCTATTCCCGTTATTCCCGCGCCGGTCCTCGGAGCCGGCAGACGCCGGTCCCGCTGAGGCGGCGCCCGACCCACAGGAGAATGTAGCCGATGGATCAAGTAGTGCAAACCGGTCGGACCGTAGAAGAGGCCGTAGGCCTGGCACTCGCAGCGCTCGACGCAGACCACAGCGAGGTAGAGGTCGAAATACTAAGTAGGGGACGTCAGGGATTTCTGGGCATAGGCGGTGAACCGGCAGAAGTCCGCGTAACGCTCCTGGTTACAGATACGGGCCCCGAAGGTGACGATGAGGTGGAGGCTGAATCGGAACCCGACGGAGAAGCCCCGGATTCCGGCCGGGCGGCAACTGCTCCGGCGGCGGATACGCCCGCCGGACTGGCCGTGCAATCCGTGGAGCGAATTCTGGATATGGTGGGAGCCGACGTGGACGTTACGCTGCGGGCAGAACACGATGACGCGGCCGGGGGGCCTGTAGTTGACATCAACGGCCCGGATTCCGGGTTGCTCATCGGGCGGAGAGGCAACACCCTGCAGTCTTTGCAGTTTATCGTCCAGAGCATCGTTCGTCAGCAGTTGAACCAGGACGTTCGAGTGTCGCTGGACGTGGAGCAATACCGGCAGCGACGGGAAGATTCCCTGAGGGAAATGGCCGACCGGGTGGCGGCCCGTGTCGCCCAAACCGGCCGCAGCATCACGCTGGAGCCCATGATACCTTCGGATCGCCGTATAATCCACATGTATCTGGACGAACGCAGCGGCATACGCACTGAAAGCGTTGGCTACGGTGAAAGCCGCAAAGTGCAAATCATCCCGGAGCGGGATTAGTTGGTGGCTTCGACAGGGTAGATAGAGTTTCCGGGAAATCGCAAATTGCATTTTGGTTTTCGTCTCCCGGGGACTACAATGGTATCCAAATCGACGTGGAAGCGTTGACCCAAATCGGGACGCAAAATAGAATGCAGCTATGAGCTTCTGGTTTTCCGGCGCCGGAAATGCGCGACCCTTCGACCACCCTCGGGAAGAGTGTGGCGTTGTGGGAGTGTATTCGCCCGGCGGCCATTCGGCTCCGACCACGGCGATAGGACTTTTCGCGCTGCAGCACCGAGGCCAGGAGTCGGCCGGGGTTGCCGTTTCAGACGGTGGCTTACTGCGGGTACACACCGGGATGGGCCTGGTGTCCGAAGCCTTCTCCGACATAGACCTGGACGATATGCCCGGCGAATTCAGCATCGGGCACACGCGCTATTCGACCACGGGCTCGAGCGCCGCCTGCAACGCGCAACCCCTGAAGGTGGATGGGTTGAATGGTCCGCTGGTGGTGGCCCACAACGGGAACATCATCAATGCCGTTCAATTGCGCGAACAGGTAGAGAATCGCTGGGGTTGCGAGTTTTCAACTACCACTGACACGGAAGTGGTGGCGCACCTGTTGGCCAACGCCCCGGGCGCGACGTGGGCGGAGCGTCTGTTTTACGGTATGCGCATCATGCAGGGCGCATTCTCACTGTCCATTCTGACGCCGGACTCGCTGATCGCGGCCCGCGATCCACTGGGCATTCGGCCGTTGTGTCTTGGCCGTCTCGGAGACGGTTGGGTGGTGGCCTCAGAAACGTGCGCTCTGGATCACATGCAGGCCGAATTGGTCCGCGAACTGGAACCCGGCGAGGTTCTGGTTGTTGATCATAGTGGGATCATGTCCGAGGTTTTCAGTGGATCCGCCCGCCGCGGTCGCGCGCTGTGCGTTTTCGAGTGGATTTACTTCGCTCGCCCGGACAGCGTCATGGACGGCCAATTGATGCACAGCGCCCGTGAAGAGATGGGAGTGCGGCTGGCGCAAGAACATCCTGCGGACGCCGATCTGGTGATCGGGATTCCGGATTCATCTACGTCCGCGGCGGTGGGATATTCCCGTGAGTCTGGCATACCATTTGCCAATGGGCTGGTGCGTAACCGCTACGTGGGTCGCACGTTCATCGAGCCCGAGCAAGAGCGGCGTGACCGGGGAGTCCGTCAAAAGTTCAACCCAATGCCGTCCATATTGCGCGGCAAACGGCTGGTGGTGGTTGACGATAGCATCGTGAGGGGCACGACGACGCCGCACGTGGTTGAGCTGCTGCGCCGGGCCGGCGCCAGCGAGGTGCATTTGCGGGTTTGTGCGCCCCCGATCAGACACCCCTGCTATTTGGGCGTGGATATGGCGACCCGGGATGAGCTGATCGCGGCCAAACACAGCATCGACGAGATTCGCCAAATCACCGGCGCCGACAGTCTGGGGTATTTGAGCGTCGACGGTTTGATCGGTCTGGTGCGAGGTAAACAGGGGGGGTTCTGCGACGCCTGCTTCACGGGGAACTATCCGGTTCCGGTGCAACTGGATCTGGGTAAAATGTCGCTGGAACGCACCGGTTCCTGATTCCAATGCCAGGGCCCGCAGCATGACTTCATCAGGCACCTACGAGGGCGCCGGCGTGTCCCTCGACGCAATGGATGGACTGAAAGACCGAATCAAGGCGTTTGCGGCGATGACACACGGCCCCCAGGTGCTGGAAAGCGGAGGATTCGCCGGCCTGTTCGCTTTGTCGGGTTTGGCAGAACCCGTGTTGGTGGCCAGCGCCGACGGCGTGGGGACCAAGTTGAAAATCGCGGCCCAACTCGGTCACTACGAAGGTGTGGGACAGGATCTGGTGACCCTGAACGTCAACGATATTCTCACCAAGGGCGCCCGTCCATTATTTTTCCTGGACTACGTTGCGTTCAGCGCGCTGGACGAGCATCGTCTGGAGATGCTGATGCGCGGCATCGCCTGGGGATGCCGGGAGGTTGGTTGTGCCCTGATCGGCGGCGAGACTGCCCAACTGCCGGGAGTCTACAGCGATGCAGATTTCGACCTGGCGGGTTTTGTGGTTGGCGTGGTCGAACGAAGCCGGTTGCTGGACGGCAGCGCCATCCGGCCGGGAGACAGGTTGGTTGGAATCCCCTCCAGCGGCGTACACACCAACGGATACTCCCTGGTGCGCCAGGTGTTCAATCTGGACAACGATCCTGAAGCGTTGTTCCGCAGCCCCGATGGCCTGGGCCGAAATCTTGGCGATGAGCTGATGGTGCGTCACCGGGCTTATTACCCACTTCTGGAGCCATTCCTGGGTAGTGTCAAGGCGTTAAGCCACATTACGGGCGGTGGGCTGCCGGGTAAGTTGCCTTCCGTTCTGCCCGATAACATGGCGGCCGAACTCCAACCGGGTAGCTGGCCGGTGCCGCCGGTATTTGATGCGATCCAGCGTGCCGGAAATGTAAGCGACCATGAGATGTACCGGGTTTTCAATATGGGATTGGGCATGGTCGCCGTGTGCGACGAGACCGGGGCGGTCGAGTTGGTGCAGGGCGTTTCTGATGCGGTTGACGTTGGACGCGTGGTTGCCCGCACGGGCGACGCGCGATTGATTTTCGGTGGCGCGTAACCCATAGGACGGCGAGCATCAATCGCCGCTCCGCGCCCAATTGGGCCAGCTATCCGCTACGTGCATCGAGGCCAGGAAACTCACGCATATTCATGCAAATCGAAGGGGAAACGATACTGTGAAAGCCTTATTGAGCGTTTACGACAAATCCGGCATTGAAGACCTGGGCCGGCGATTGACCAAAGCCGGCGTCGAGTTGATCAGCACTGGCGGCACGCATCGCAGCCTGACGGACGCCGGCGTACCGGTAAAGCAGGTTTCAGACGTAACCGGGTCGCCCGAAATTCTGGACGGCCGCGTCAAAACGCTGCATCCCACAATACACGGGGGATTGCTGGCCCGCCGCGGTTCGCCCGACCACATGGCAGAATTGGAACATCACGGAATAGACGCCATCGACCTGGTTGTCGTGAACCTGTATCCATTCGTTGAAACCATCAGCCAGCCTGGCGTTACACTGGACGACGCGCTGGAGAATATCGATATCGGCGGGCCCACCATGCTGAGGGCGGCAGCCAAGAACTATCCGGACGTGGCGGTGGTGGTAGACCCGGCGGACTACGAATGGGTGGCCGATGGATTGACGGCCGGCGGGCTGGATTCGGAGCAGCGCCGGTCACTGGCGGCGAAAGCTTTTCAGCACGTGGCCGCCTATGACGCCGCCGTTGCCGCCTATCTGGCGGAAGACCCGGCCGCTGAACAGGAAATGCCCAGGCAGGTGACTATCGGGCTTTCCCGCGTGTCCACCTTACGCTACGGCGAGAACCCCCACCAACGGGGAGCGCTCTATCTGCCAGTGTCCGGAGGCTCCGGTGGAATCGCCCGGGCCCAGCAGCTGCACGGTCGGGAGTTGTCGTTCAACAACTTGATGGACGCCGACGCTGCCTGGCGCATAGTGTCGGATTACGATGATGCGTCGGTGTGCGTTATCAAGCACGCCAATCCCTGCGGCCTGGCTTCGCGGCCCGATGTGGCGGAAGCGTATCGATTGGCGTTCGAAGGCGACCCGGTTTCCGCCTTTGGCGGCATCGTAGGATTCAATCGTCCCGTCACCGCGGCAGCGGCCCAGGCAATGGACCCGGTGTTTTACGAGGTCGTAGTGGCGCCGGCTTACGACGACGAAGCATTGGCGGCGTTGCGGCGCAAGCGCAACCTCAGAATCTTGGCGGTTGAGCCGGCCGTAGCCGGAGCCGGGGCTGCCGATTACGACGTGCGTCTGTTGAGCGGCGGAGTACTGGTGCAGACACACGACGCCATCGCTGAGGACCGAAACCAATGGGCCACCGCAACGAAAAGGGCGCCCACCGCAGCCGAGCTGGATGATCTCGCATTCGCATGGACGGCGGTGAAACACATCAAATCAAACGCGATTGCGTTCGTGAAGGACAAAACCCTGGTCGGTATGGGCGCCGGCCAACCGAACCGGGTGGTCAGCGTGCATCTTTCCCAGCGGGCCGCCGGAGACAAAGCCGCTGGGTGCGTTTTGGCGTCCGACGCGTTTTTCCCCTTCCCCGACAATATCGAGTTGGCAGCCGAAGCGGGGATTACGGCCATCGTCCAGCCCGGCGGCTCCATCAGGGACGACGAAGTTATAGCCGCCGCCGACCAGGCCGGTATTGCGATGGTGTTCACCGGCGTGAGGCATTTCCGCCACTGACGTTGCGTTGGACGCTTACCTGGACATTGAAACCACCGGGTTATCACCCGCATTTGCGCAGCCGACTGTGGTGGGTATCGCCATTGATTTCCCCGGCGACTGGTTCATCGAGCAACTGGTTGGTGATGACATCACCGTTGACGCCATTCTGCACATTCTGGAAGGTGTGACCACGGTTTATACTTTCAACGGCGCCAGTTTCGACTTGCCTTTTCTGGCCCGGCGGCCCGGCGTTGATATACGCAGCCGAGTCGAACACCACGACTTGAGGTGGACTTGCTACTACGCCGGGTTGACCGGAGGCTTGAAAGTCATCGAGCGGAAGCTGCGCATCTCCCGGAATCTGCCTGAAATCAATGGACGGGATGCCGTTGACCTCTGGCACAAGTACCGCAATGAGGGCAACCGGGATGCTCTGGATATGCTGCTGGAATATAACCGGGCGGACGTCGAAAATCTGCATACGCTGCGGAAAATCCTGGAGCGAAATAACAACCGGAGGTAACAGGTTGGAGTTAGGACTGAAGGGCAAGAATGTCGTGGTGACCGGAGGAGGGACCAACATCGGCCGCGCTATCGCGCTGGCGTTCGCGGTCGAGGGAAGCAACGTTGCCATCGCGGAGTTGAACCGCGCCGCCGGAGAACAGGTGGCCGCCGAGGTGAACTCGATGGACAACGGCGCAACGGCCATCGTTATAGATGCGGATGTTACCGATCAGGCCAGGACTGACGCCATGATGGCCGAATTGGTCAGCCGCCTGGGTGGAGTGGACGTGCTGGTCAATAACGTGGGCTGGACCATCGACCGGTTGTTCGTTGAAAAAACCCGGGACGAGCACGTGAGGGAAGTGGATTTGAACCTCTGGGGGGCCATCAACTGCATCAACGCGGTATTGCCCCACATGATTGAACGGCAGTCCGGTTCCATCGTCAGCATCAGCAGCGATGCCGGCCGCATGGGCGAATATCGCGAGGCGGTATATTCGGCTTGCAAAGCTGGGGTTATCGCGCTGAGTAAGTCGATCGCCAGGGAAACCGGGCGCTATGGCCTGCGTTTGAACATGGTTTGCCCGGGACTGGTTGTACCGGCGCAGCAGGATGTGTCGAATCCCGATAGTATGTGGGCGCAGGGGATGCAGGATATATTTACGGAAGATGTGCTGGAACGGGTACGGCGGGCATACCCGTTGCGCCGGATGGGAACGGCGCAGGAGGTGGCGAACGCGGTGGTGTTCCTGGCTTCCGACGCCGCCAGCTTCATCACCGGCCAAACTCTGAGCGTTTCAGGTGGCTACACCATGATGTAGCGCGAACTCGCCATTTCAATCTAAAGGGACGACCCCACGGGCCGTCCCTTTAGGTTTCTGCTCTGCCAGCAACGCGGGCAGCGTCGGCCACCCACTTTGCTGCACGTCAGGTTGGTGGTTACTTTTGGTTGGTGCCTACCAGCGCCCAGGCCTTCTCTTCCATAGCGGGTACAACAGCCTGGACCAGATTGTTGTCGAGCCCCTGCGCTACGGTTGGGTAGCCGGCGCGCTCGATCATGGAGGACAGGTTGCCGGCCTTGAACTGGTCGATAGTCCAAGCCAGAGTGTGACCGCTGGTGGTCGTGTCCCAATAGATCCGTACGTCCTGGTTACGCGGGCCGTAGTGGTAGTGGGGCGCGATCTCGAAGCAGTCAAACGCAAGGAGCTCGAACTCCTGGCCCAGATGGTCGGTCAGCACGTGAATGGCGACGCCGCGGTCGTTGGCCGCGCCGATGTTGTCGCGAAATTCCACGCCGAACCGGATGTTGCCAGCCTCGTAGATGTGGTCGCCACGGAAGTGCGTTACGGTGCGGCGCTCTTCACGGGACTTGGCCAGGGCGCATGCTTCCACTTCGTCCATCTTGGTCTGGTCGACCGGGTTTGCCTCAATGGCGTTGGCCAGGTCATCGTAGCCGGAGCGGCGAACCATGCCGGGAAGGTTGTTCCGGATGTTGTCCAACGTCCAGCCCAACGGGGTGCCGACCGTGGTCTTGTCCATGGGCAGCCGGATGTTGTGGTTCTCGGGGCCATAGTGGTAATGCGGCGCCTGGTCGAAGCAGTCAAAGCGCAGAATCTCGGTGTCATTACCGTCGATGTCGCCGTAAACCTGAACCATGAGTCCCTGGTCGGGCATGATTTCCCGCCGGTAGGACAGCGTTACGTCCACCGGTCCGACGCTGATGATGGTATCTCCCTTTTCCATTTTGTCCTCCTGATAAAAGACGGATTGAATTGTTGTACGAACCAGTTAGCGACTGCGTTCGTTACATGTTATACGGATTATAGCACTGCAAACCCACTTGGCAAATATCAGAGCCAAGAATAATTAGATGCGGATTTGGGCGAGTTTGTTTCACACCCGCTGAATGGGCGTGTGTGGTGAATGCGAACCGGCGTAACTGACGTATAATGCCGCTGTTCGCAAGAACCGCAATGCCCACGCGCCGCACCGAAATTACCGCAGATTTTCCCGGAGCCAGGTATCCGGTGGGGACTCGCGTGCGATTTTATGGCAAGGATGGGTCGCTGCAGAATGGCGCCGTCGTAGGTTTGCGAGTCAACCAGGCCGACGTGCTCACAGACCAGGGCAAACGGCATATTGTTGCGTACTCGTCTCTTGACCACGCTCAGATCCCGTTGGCGCCGCATTGCACGCTGGAACAGGCAGCGGAACTGGCGAACCGTTTGCTGGCCCGTCATCAGGAAAGTGGAAAGCTGGCCGGCGGTTGGGTATTCGGGTTTGACCTGGCGCCCACTCGGGCCGGTGTTTGTCATTATTCGCAAAAACGCATCGGTTTGTCCGTCAATTATTGCTTGCGGGCAACCCGCAACGAAATTGAGGACACTGTGCTGCACGAAATCGCCCACGCCATGGTGGGATTCCGGCACAATCACGATGCGGTCTGGAAGGCCAAGGCGCTGGAAATCGGGTGTGTTGGAGAGCGGTGCCACCGGGTTGAACAGTCCATCCCGCGCTGGATCGGACAATGCGGTTGCGGCCAGCAATGGTTCAGGCACCGGTTGCAGCGGCGGATTCGTCGCAATCGTGCCTGCGCCAAATGCCGGGGTGTCATAACGTGGAGTCCCAACACCGAACTGCCAGGTTAGTAACGTGGTGAAATCTACTGTCATTTGTATGTTGTATATGCCTCGCAGATAGGCCAATCTGTGAGGCGGGCGCGAGGGGCGCGTCGTCTGTCATTGGGTGAGCTGGGCCTGAGGTCCAGGCTGCACCGACTCGCAGTAAGACACCCCTCACGCCGCCGGTGGTCGCTCCGAACAGATTCACGGGCCTGAGCCCGCATTGCAAGTGTGGAGGACCACCGCATTATCACATCTGGGAGGTCTCAAAGATGAAGACGCCAAAGATGAAGACCATGGAAGGTAGCGCAGTGGAAGGTAGCGCAGTGGTGGGCATTGACGTCAGCAAAGCCAGCCTGGACGTGTCGGTGTCGGCTGGCCCGGCGCGTCGCTTTGCCAACACCGAGGAGGGCATCGCCGATCTGTTGCAATTGTTGGAGGCGCAGGAGGTCGCGCAGGTGGTGTGTGAACCCACCGGGGGCTATGAACTCCAGTTGGTCAACCGGTTGCGGGCCGGGGGACTGGGGGTGCACCAGGCCCACCCCAACCAGGTGCGGGATTTCGCCCGGGCCGCTGGCCACCTGGCGAAGACTGACGCCCTGGACGCCCAGACGCTGTCGCGTTACGGCCAGGTGTTTGAACCCCCGGACACCCCGCAGCCGGATCCGGAACGTGAGGAACTGCGGGATTTGCTGCGCCGCCGCCAGCAGCTGGTGGAACAGCGAGTGCAGGAGCTGAACCGGCGCAACCAGGGAACCTCCCGCAAGGCCCGGGCTTCCACCGCCCGCCACATCGCCTGGCTGGACCAGGAGATCGCCCAGCTGGATGAGGAGTACCAGGCCGCATTGCAGAGCAGCGAGTCCCTGGCCCAACGCGCCGCCTTGTACCGCAGCGTGCCGGGCGTAGGGCCGCTCACCGCCGCCACCCTGACCGCCGAGCTGCCGGAACTGGGACAATACGACGGGAAGGCCCTGACCTCCCTGGTGGGACTGGCGCCCTGGTCTCGGGACAGTGGCCGGAAGCGGGGCCAGCGCACCATCCGGGGCGGTCGCGGCGTAGTGCGCCGGGCCTTGTACATGGCGGCCCTGGCGGCGACACGCGGCCAGGGGAGCTTGCCTGATTTCTACCGTCAGCTGCGTCAACGTGGCAAAACTGGCAAAGTGGCGCTGGTGGCCGTGATGCGCAAGCTGCTGTTGCAACTGAACGCCGTGGCCCGCCGCGGAACCCCCTGGGTGCAACAACACGGATAGAACACCACGGATAGAACCATCCCACCTCCAAACCCGCAAAAAGGCTTGACACCCAACACAGATACTGCGAGGAGCGCAGCGACGTGGCAATCTCGTTGAGGTTGAACACACGTCGGCAAACCACCATTGCTACGGCAACGAGATTGCCATGCTGCGCTCGCAATGACAAGTGGGTACGCGTGAGGGCGCCGGTCGGTGGCCGCAGTGTGCGGTTGGTGTATCGGTGGCGGTAATCCGCGCCCGGCCACGGTTCGGCGTGTACACCCTGAGCCGATGCTATAATCCCACCGCCGTCGGGCGCGAGCGCATCAGGCGCAAATCTGGCCCGTCGCCAGGAACTACTTTATGAAGATTGGAGTGAGTATTCCCCGGCTTCCGGATGCCGAGGGCATCCGTGAATTTTCCCAACGCGCCGAGCAGTTGGGGTTCGAGTCGGTGATGGCCGGCGACCATGTGGTATTGCCGGTGGCCGGGACCAACCAGTATCCCTACACCCCTACCGGGGCGTTTCAACGGCCATCCGACGAACCGTTTTTGGAAACGATGACTATGCTGGGGTATATGGCCGCATGCACCAGCGAGATACGGTTGGGCAGTACCGTTCTGATCCTGCCGTACCGGAATCCCGTAGTTCAGGCCAAGATGTTTGCGTCGCTGGACGTACTATCGGGAGGCCGTGTCATCTGCGGCGTCGGTGTGGGCTGGCTGGAAAAGGAGTTTGATGTTCTCGGCGTGCCGTACGCGGACCGCGGGCCCATGACCGATGAGTTTCTGGAGATATTCAATGCCCTGTGGACCGAGGAGGTTCCGGAACACAAGGGCAAGTACTACCAGATCGACGGCATATACTTTGAACCCAAACCGATTCAGAAACCGCGCATCCCGATCTGGGTGGGCGGCCATACGCGACGGGCGTTGCGTCGCACCGCCAGGTACGGCGACTGCTGGCACACCACGCGGCAGACTCCCGACTTTGTGGCCCAGAATCTGCCCTACCTGCGAGAGCAAACCGAGCGGGCTGGCCGCGATCCCGCCGACATCACCATCTCCCTGAAGCGCAGCCTGCACTTCACCGACATGCACGGGGCTGAAGAAGGCGTAGGCGTCCGTTCGGGCGGGGCATTGATCGCTTCCACCCAGGAGGTCATCGACGATCTGCACTACTGCAACGAGCTTGGCATAGATCAGCTGACCTTCGACTTCCGAGTGGACGGGATTGGTCCCTGCATCGAAGTCATGGAACACCTGGCTGAAAACGTGCTCACGGTTGCGGAGCGGCTGGGCTAACCCGGCCGGCCGCCATTTCGATGTTGCGGAACTATCGCGCCGGGCTCACAATCCGCTTTCCCTGAACCACTCGGCGCGTTCTACCAGGTGCTCGGCGGTGGTCCGCATCTGTTCAACCTGCTCGTCGGTTACCTGGCGCTTGATGGAACCCGGAACGCCGGTCACGAAGCTGTGGTCGGGAACGTCCACGCCTGACAGCACGACCGCGTTGGCGGCGATGAGGCACTCTTTTCCGATGGTGGACTCGGTGAGAAAAGTGCAGTTGTTGCCGAGCAAACTCCCGGTTCCAATGCGATCCCCGTGCACCACCACGCAATGACCGATGGACACGTAGTCTTCGATCACGAGCCCGTCGCCATGGACGACCGACCCCTCCTGGACGTTAACGTGGTTGCCGATGGTGATTAGCTCGCCGTCGCCCCGAATCGTAACGCCCGGCCAGACGCTGCTGTATTCGCCTATAACCACATTGCCGACCACGTATGCAAACTCGCTAACCCAGGCGGTTGGCGCAATCCTGGGTGTGATTCCCCGCAAGCTCCGAATCAAAATCAGTCCCTCTCAATATAAGGCACCCCCGGCAATGTCGCCGGCGGTGCTGGATAACACGAGTATGGATTATAGCCCAACCTGTGGCGGTCGGAGGATTTAGAAACTATCTCAAAACTGGCGGCCCGCCCAACCCGTCATTCCCGCGCAGGCGGGAATCCACGACTCACCCTGTCTGCGATCGGACTTTTGGAGAGCATGGCGGGTTTTGAGATAGTTTCTTAGTCTTCAGTTGCGCCATTCCTTCACAGCCTGACGGGCTGCCCGTTCCCGGTCGCGTTCGATGATGACGCGACGCTTGTCGTATTGCCGCTTGCCCCGACCCAACCCCAATTCGATCTTGGCGTTGTGGTTTTTAAGGTACAGCCGCAACGGAGTCAGCGTCAGGCCTTTCTGGGCTACTTGCGACCCGAAATCGCGGATTTGTTCACGGTGCAATAGCACCTTGCGCGGCCGCCGGGGGTCGTGGTTCATGTAGCTGCCCGCGTCGTACGCGGCGATGTGTACGCCGTGCAGCCATAACTCTCCGCCCTGCACGCGGGCATAGGCATCCCGCAGGTCCACCTTGCCGGCGCGTATGGACTTGATCTCGGTGCCGGTCAGTACCAACCCACCCTCCACTCGGTCGAGTATCTCGTAGTCGTGCAGAGCCTTGCGGTTTGTGGCAATTTGGCGATTATTACCGTTGGCCGCGGGTTTGGTGTTTTTCTTGCTGTTGCGATTCTTGCCTGGCATCGTAGCGTTCTCCAGGAAGGCAAATGTCATTTAATGCAATGGTGATTCGGGTTGCCATCTACCATTGTAAACCACGCGGCGATGAATGCGGGAATAAGAAAATTGCAAAACTCCAGTCCCTGCCTGCTGTCATTGCGAGGAGCGTAGCGACGTGGCAATCCCGTTGCAGCAACCACGGCGGTTTTAGCAGGGCAAACGCATTCTAATTGAATCGTTTTTGGAGGTGCCCGTCATTCCCGCGAAAGCGGGAATCCAAGTGGCTTGGTTGTACGTCAACTGTCTGGAAGCAATCTGCATGGATTCCCGCTTTCGCGGGAATGACGGTTTATCAGGCCACCTAAAGTTAGAATGCGTTTGCCCTGGGTTCTTCCCGCGCCGCCGGAACAGGCTACTGCGGCGACAAGTGTTGTTCCAGCACTTCGACCCCCTTCTGCAACGCATCGTCTTCGGCTGGATCGATGGGTAACCGGCTCACGTCTGACTCGAACTCGACGGTGGGGGTAACCCCCTGTCCCTCTATTTGAGTTCCATCGGGCAGGTACCACCGGCGAACCGTAAAGTAGATGGCCGACCCGTCGGACAACTCTCGTGTGATGTTGACGCTGCCCTTGCCGTAGGTGGTCGCGCCTATCACTGGAGCCCGCTCGGCAGTTTTGATGGCCCCCGCCAAAATCTCGCTGGCGCTGGCCGAGAACTGATTGACGAGCACGACCATCGGGATTTCAGAAGCGGGACCGCCTCCGTTGGCGTTGTAGTCGGTTTGATCACCCTGAGCGTCGATTTCGTACAACACCTGGCCTCCGTCCAGGAAGAGGTCGGACACCGACACGACGGCGCTCAGCAATCCTCCCGGGTTGTTGCGAAGGTCCAGTATCAACCCGCGCCCGTTTGCGTCTTTGAACTGTTGGATGGCGTGTCGCACCTCATCCTCGGTGGTGTTGGAAAAGCTGTATATCCACAGATGGCCCACGCCGTTGTCCAACATTTTGAAAGACGTGCTTTCGATCGGTATGCGACCGCGTGTAACAGAGATATTGACATTCTCCCGGCTCCCTTGGTGGCGAATCAACAGCGTTACCTGCGTTCCGCCCGGGCCGCGGATTCGATTGACGGCCTCGATGAGCGTAAGTCCTTCGATGCTTTCGCCATCGACCGCCAGTATAACGTCGCCGGGCAAGATACCGGCTGCTTCGGCGGGTGCGCCCGGGATGGGTGCGATAACAGTAACCCCGGCTTCGGTAAGGCTTACCTGGGCGCCGATCCCTTCAAAAAAGCCGCGGTAACCTTCCTGTTCTCTGGTGTGCTGTTCGGCGCTCAGGTACGAGGCGTGTGGGTCGTCCAGCGCCATCAGGAGGCCGCGGATGGCGCCGTCAGTCAGTTGCTCCGGGTCCAGCGTACCGTGATCGACGTGTTCCTGGAGCAGAATGCTGTATGCTTGGGCCACGCGCTGCAACTCCGGGGGCACATCGCCGTTGATTGCCGTCGGGTCGGCAACCGTCGATGCGACGCCATTACATCCCGCTGTCGCCGGCAGCGCGGCGAGAGCTACCAGCGCCATGAGCAGAGGCGTCAACAGGTTGCGCATACCGGCCTTGAACATCGGCGCATTGTAGCATAGGGTCATGGCCGGCTCCGTTGACACTCACTCGTGTGCGCTGATAGCATCGCTCAGGCGTATCCAGGTAGCCGGGGAGTTGAGAATTGGCAGGTATAGCCGCTTACGGGGCGTACATTCCGCGCTATAAATTGTGTTCGGAAACGGCTGGCTGGAATTCCCGCCAGGAACGAGCGGTTGCCAACTTTGACGAAGACAGCGTGACTATGGCGGTGGCGGCCGGCGCGGACTGCCTGGCTGGTCGGGATCGCGCTGCTATCGACGGCATTATCTTCGCTTCCACCACGCCGCCTTACGCCGAAAAGCAGTGCGCCGCCATTGTCGCAGCTGCGCTGGATTTGCGGCGGGACATTTTCGCCATCGACGTTACCGACGTGCTGCGAGCGGGTACCAACGCCCTGAAGTCGGCGTTGGATGCAGTGGCCGCCGGTAGCGCGAATCAGGTGCTGGTGGTCGTTGCCGACAGCCGGCAGGGGCCGCCCAGGGGCGAGACGGAACGGGCATCGGGGGATGGGGCCGCCGCATTTGTTGTTGCCAACGAGGGAGTAATGGCAGAACACGAGGGCAGCTACTCCATTACCGACAACATGCTGGATAACTGGCGGTCCGCCGGCGATCCTTTCGTCCGCACCTGGGAAGACCGGTTTTCCACGGAGGAAGGGATCGCTCGCATCGTTCCGGAAGCAGTCAGTGGATATTTCCAGCGACTTGGAATCTCCGCCCCGGACGTCAGCAGGGCCGCTATCTACGCGCCCGACGCTCGCCGGCACGCCGCCCTGGCGAGGCAGTTGGGTCTCACCGAGGATCAGATTCAGGATCCGCTCTTTGGGGTTTTGGGCAATACCGGCGCGGCTTTCGCTCCCATGCTGCTGGCGGCGGCGCTGGAATCCGCCGGCCCTGATGAGCTGTTGCTGATCGTCGCATACGGAGACGGGAGCGACGTGATCGGGTTCAGGACAACGCCGGCCATCCGGGTTGCCGCCGGCCCGCAGATGGGTATATCAGGCTGGCTGAACGCCCGGCAGGTATTGTCCAGCTATGAAACCTACGCCCGGTGGCGGGACGTTTGGACGCTGGATGATGCCGCCAGGCGACCTGCCCCGGCGTCCCCGTCAGTGTCCGCTCTGTGGCGTGAAGGGGACAAGAACGTGCGACTGCACGGGGCCCGTTGCCGGAATTGCGGATACGTGCAGTATCCGGCGCAACGGGTGTGCGTGGAATGTCGCAACCTCGACGATGCGGAACCGGTTTCCCTGAGCGATAAGCCCGCCACGCTGTTTACATATTCCATGGACTATATCGCGGGCACGGTGGACAATCCGCTGGTGATTGGCGTGGTAGATTTTGAAGGCGGAGGCCGCCTCTTGTGCATGGTGACCGACCGGGAACTGGACGAGATAAGCATAGGTATGTCGGTGGAAATGAGCTTCCGCAAGTTGAGGGTCGTCAACGGGATTCACAATTATTATTGGAAAGCGATACCCCGGCGTACATCGACCCCCGTTGCCGCCGCCGCCTGATTTAGGAGCAGCAAGATGAGAGGAATACGAGACCGGGTAGCCGTGGTTGGAATGGGTTGCACCCGTTTCGGCGAGCGTTGGGACGCTTCGGCGGCCGACCTGATGGTCGAGGCGGCTTACGAAGCCTACGCAGACTCCGGGCTGGGATCGGGCGACATACAGGCCGCCTGGCTCGGTACCGTTAGCAGCTTCAGGACCGGGCAGCCGCTGGCGGAGGCGCTCAAGCTGGACTACATACCAATCACCCGGGTGGAGAATGCGTGCGCCACCGCCACCGACGCCTTCCGAAATGCCTGCTACGCAGTGGCCGCTGGCATCTACGACATTGTGCTGGCCATGGGCGTCGAGAAACTGAAGGACAGTGGTTTTTCAGGATTGGCCATCGCCGCCGGCCCCGGCTCAGATGTGGAGCCCCCCACTCCGCCGCCGTCACAGTTTGCAATGGCGGCCACCCGTTATTTCCATCAATACGACATTGGATACGACGAAGGCAAACGAACCCTGGCCCAGATTGCGTCAAAAAACCACCACAACGGAACCTTGAATCCCAAGGCGCATTTCCAACGTGAAGTCAACGAGGAGCAGATTATCAATGCTCCCATGATCGCCTGGCCGTTGGGCTTGTACGACTGCTGCGGCGTGAGCGACGGGGCCGCCGCCGCCATCATCACCACTCCGGAGATCGCGCGCACGTTGCGGGATGATTACATTCTGGTCAAAGGCCTGGGATTGGCCGTCGGCGCATTTGGCATTCTGCGCAACGACTGGGACTTTACCTACTTTCCGGAAACGGTGCGGGCCAGCCAGGCGGCATACGACGAGGCCGGCATCAGCGACCCACGCGCGGAAATAGACATGGCGATGGTTCACGACTGTTTCACCATTACCGAGTTGATTATCATGGAAGACCTGGGGTTCAGCCCACGGGGTCAGGCCAGTGCGGACATAGCTGATGGCTCGTTCTCCCTGGAAGGTGACCTGCCGGTTAACACCGACGGCGGGCTCAAATGTTTCGGGCACCCCATCGGCGCCAGCGGCATCAGGATGATCTACGAGGTTTACAAGCAGATTCAGGGCAAAGCCGGCGGACGCCAGCTACAAAAGGCCGATCTGGGTATTACCCACAACCTTGGCGGCAGGCCCGGATCCTTCACCTGTTCGGTGGCCATTTTCGGCAGACCTGATTGAACATATCGGTCCAAACCCGATGAACGACCCTCTCCCAAATCGGGAGAGGGTTTTTTTAATTCGACCAAAGATGCAAGCGCGGGATACGGCGCGTATCCGTCTGGCACTGCTATAAATGCACCTGCATCGTGGTGGGTAGTTGACCTCGTCCGGTGGGGACTCTGAAGCGATGCGGCAAAGTGGCTTGAGTGGATCGTGAGTACAACGACAGATGCAGTGAACGCTAGCTCGGTGGTGATGGTGTCCGGGCGGGGAACGACGGTCAATTTCGAGATTGATGACAGTGTACCCATCGAAATCGCCTGCCGACAATTGCGGGAGCATCTGGGGCGCTCCAGAAACCTGTACTCGGATGGCGAGGTCACCGTTGATGTCGGCCGGCGAATTTTGTCCGGGGACCAGCGGGAACGGTTCCGCAAGGTGATCGAGTCGGAATCCGGTTTGAGCGTCAAGCAGTTCTGGTGCCAGCCCGCCGTCCTGGATGAATTGCGGCAGCGAATCGACCAACTGTACCCCGAACATGAACCAATCGTGCGCCAGTACCTTCCGGCGGCGGATGAGTCCAACCAACCGGCCCACAAGCTGCAGGACGCCGTGGCAGCGAATGGCGTTCCCGAACACTCTATCGCCGGCGGCGAACTCTCATCACCCCTTACCGAACCGGAGGCCGCCAGCGACGGGCAAGTTTACGTGGGAGGCTTGTCGCCGGGCGGTGAACGGTACGGAATCCCGGCGCTCATCGTTCGTGGCACGTGCCGCGCCGGAGAAGTCCTGAGGGTTCCGGGCAATGTGGTTGTGCTGGGCAATGTCAATCCTGGTGCGCAAATCATTGCCGAGGGTGACATTCTGGTATTCGGGTCTCTGAGAGGAATGGCGCACGCCGGCGCAGCGGGAGATTCAACCGCCACGATTATCGCGATGTCCACCGGCAATCCCGGTTTGCGGATAGCCGAGTACGTTTATTCAACCGATGGCGGCCGCGGCGCCCGGAATAATGACCGTCGAGCCGTTATAGCCAGAGTGCAAAACCGGTCGTTGCGCGTTTCTGCATACCTGAAAAACCATTCCATAGACCACGGAGGAAATCCCAATGAGCGGTAGGACCATCGTAATGACTTCCGGTAAGGGGGGTGTGGGCAAGACCACCGCCACGGCCAACGTGGGAACCGGTCTCGCGCTGCGCTCCAATCGGGTGGTGGTTATCGATACCGACATCGGGCTGCGTAACCTGGATGTGGTGATGGGCCTGGAGAACCGCATCGTTTATGACCTGGTGGACGTGGTGGAAGAGCGATGCCGTATCGAGCAGGCTCTCATCAAGGACAAGCACGCCGGAGAACTGTATCTGATCGCCGCGGCGCAGACCCGAGACAAGGATTGCATATCGGCCGGCCAACTGGTCGATCTGTGCCGGAGGCTGGAGGCGGATTTCGACTACGTGGTTGTGGACTGCCCGGCGGGTATCGAGCAGGGGTTCCGAAACGCCATCGCAGCCGCGCGGGAGGCACTGGTTGTTACCACGCCCGAGGTAGCTGCGATTCGGGACGCTGACCGCGTCATCGGTCTCCTGCACGCCAGCGACATACGCAACGCCCGCCTCATCATCAATCGCATCAAACCTGAGATGGTAAGGCAGGGCGACATGATGGATTCCGGCGACGTGCTGGAAATGCTCGGCGTAGAAGCCATCGGATTGGTGCCGTCGGATGACCGGGTGATCACTTCCACGAATAACGGAACGCCGGTGGTTTACGATACACAATCGGCGTCGGGTCGGGAGTTCGTACGGATCGCGGCCCGTCTGGATGGCGAGCACATCCCAATCATGGAGCCAATCGAAGAACGCAACGGCTCCATTATGGACAAGGTGCGCCACCTGATGGGGATAAACCGGAGAGCGTCGGCTAATGTTTGATTTACTGCGCATCGGACGCGGCAAACGCAACCGGAGTCCTCGACAGATGGCCCGCGAACGGGTGCAGGCGGCCATCCGGCGTGATCGGCTGGAAGTCTCCACGCCCCAACTATCGGAGCTGCGGGTAACCTTGCTGAGCGCCATCAGCGAACACCTGCCGGTAGCGCCGGAGTTCGCCGAGTTTGGGTTGCACCGGGATGGCGAGGAATTGTATCTCGTGTCCAGGGTCAGGTTGGAGAATCGCCGCTAGAAGTCAGCCGCCCGTGACTTAGAAACTATCTCAAAACTGGCGGCCCGCGCAACCCGTCATTCCCGCCCAACCCGTCATTCCCGCGCAACCCGTCATTCCCGCGCAGGCGGGAATCCACGACTCATCCTGTCTGCGATCGGACTTTTTGAGAGCATGGCGGGTTTTGAGATAGTTTCTTAGGGGTTGGCACCCTTTCGGTCCGCCCGGATTGCCAGGGGCCTTTTCAAAGTCCTCCGACCTCCGCTCATGGTGAGATTGTCGAACCATCGTTGACCGTCCTTCGACAGGCTCAGGATGAGCGGGCGGTTAATTTTCACAACCTTGAAAAGGCCCGCCCGGATTGCCGCTGCACGTTGACCAACTCATTGAGTGGGTTATAATGCTGCCCAAATCACATTTGGAAAACTGCTGCCAGTAATCTGGTTTCCGTTAGGATCGCGCCACGTCACCGCGTCTCCCCACCCCGAATGGCAATCATTCGGGGAACGATGACCACGAAACGTCGGCGTTGAGGTGAAGCATCATGGCCACGGCTTCGGTACCGCCAAGCAACTATTTCGCACGCAAAGCGTATCGATTCCTTGCCGCGCTGGTGTTTCGCGATTTTCGATTCCTGGCGGTGGCAACGCTGTGCAGCGGCAGCGGAGCCTGGGCGCTGATCGTAGCGCGCGGCTCGTGGGTGTTTGGCATCCCTGAGCTGGAGGCGAACGCGGGCCTTTGGGTGGGGCTCATAACTTTTGCGGCGATGTCGCCGCGGTTCTTCGCCACGCCGTTCATCGGGTATCTGGCGGACAAAGTAACGCGGAAACGGCTCCTTCAGTGGGTGTATCTGTTACAGCTGGGGCAGGCGGCGGTGATGGCCGTGCTGGTGATGGTGGGCGTTGCGAATCCCTGGTATGTGGTAATACTGGCGGTGGTCAACGGCACGCTGCGAGCCACCCAACAAACAGCGGCCCAATCCCTCGCGCCAAACCTGGTGGACCGCGAGCGGCTGCCCAACGCGGTAGCATTGAACGAAGCGATGCAGCAGGGCTCGCGGGCAGTCGGTCCGGCGATTCTACTGGCAGTCGCAGTAATGGTCGGCGCGGGCGCTTTGTCCGGGTCGGGCAGCACGTTGTTCAGCATTCAATCTTTGGTATTCACCCTGGGCACGTCTGCCATCGTGTTCTGGGCCTGCGCCGCGTTCTATCTGGTTGCGCTGATTTCGTCGCTGAACATCAGGACCGTATCCAGCGGAAATATCGACCGCCGGCGCAGTTTTTGGGCCAACACCGGGGCCGGATTCGCCTACGCATACAGCACGCCGTTGGTCTTCGGCATTATCCTGATGGCGGTAGCTCACTGTGTGCTGGTCATGTCATTTGAGTCCATGCTGCCGCCGCTGGCGCGCGAAAAACTATCTCCGGATGGCTTAACCTTTAGCCAAAACGACGTGTACGCCCTGATGACTGCCTTGGGCATTGGAGCGCTGTTTTCATCCATATTTATCGGCGGGATAGTGAGCCACATTACCCGGGGGCGCATGTTCCTGGTGTTGGGATTCACCAGCAGCCTGACGCCCATTGGGTTGGGTCTTTCAGCTCAAACCGGCGTATCCATGATCGCCGCCGTGCTCATGGGCCTGGGCACTGCCGGATTCATGACGATTACCCACACCATCATTCAATCGGTGGTGCCTGATGAAATTCGAGGACGAGTGGCGTCCGTTTACTCGATGCACGTCGGCGGCAGCATGGCTTTCGCCAACCTGCTGTACGGTCGGCTGGCCGACTCGTACTCCGCTGGCTATGTGATGGCGGTAGTGGGCGCAGCTTTCACCCTGGTGGTCTTGGGCACCCTCATCGGTAGCGGGTTCTGGCGTGGTATCTACCTGCGCGGCGAGGCCCGCCCGGTGGCCGTCGCAGCTGGGGCCGGCGCCGGTGATGATGATTAGCCACATCTGCCCAGACCAAACCTTGGAACCCCGGTGTAATTAATGCCGTTTGACGAAACAGCCCGATACGTGGAAACGACGTCCCAGTCGCGGGCCATCTGGGAGGAGGCTTGCCGCTACCTTCCGGATGGCGACAGCCGCAATTCCATCTTCTGGAAGCCCTATCCCATCTTCACCGAATCCGCGCAGGGAGCCATCGTCACCGACGCCGATGGGGTGGAACGGCTGGATTTCATCAACACGATGACCACCATGATCCTGGGGCACGGGCCGGCGCCCGTCCTGAACGCGGTGCGCCAACAGCTCGAACACGGTCTCGCCTACGATTCTCCCAATCGCCACCAGGTGGATCTGGCCAGAATTTTGTGCGAACGCATCCCGTCCTTTGAGCGAGTGCGGTTCACCAATTCCGGCACCGAAGCCACCCTGAATACCATCCGCGCCGCCCGAGCCTTTACCGGTCGAAGCAAATTAGCCAAGGTGGAGGGCGGGTACCACGGCACCCACGATGCCGTGATGGTGAGCCTGCGCATCGATCCCAGTACGGGAGGCGAGTACGACAATCCTCAACCCGTTGCCTCCAGCGCCGGCCTGGCTGATGGAACGCTGGAGCAGGCCGTAATCATCCCGTATAACGACGTGGATGTGGCCCGAAAAATCCTGGAAGCCAATCGCAATGAGCTGGCGGCGGTGATTGTGGAGCCGGTGATGGGATCCGTGGGTATGCTGCCGGCAGACCCGGAATATCTGCAAATGCTGCGGGATTTCGCCGATGACAGCGGAGCGATTCTGATCTTTGACGAAGTGATCAGCTTTCGCGTAGCGTCCGGCGGAGCGCAGGAACATTACGGCGTCACCCCCGATATGACGTCGCTCGGCAAGATTATCGGCGGCGGTTTTCCAGTTGGCGCGTTCGGCGGCCGTGCCGACATAATGAGCCTGTACAGCCCCATCAACGGGCCGGTCGTGGCTCATGCCGGGACGTTCAACGCCAACCCGGTGACCATGGCGGCCGGTGTGGCGACCATGACCGAGTTGACGCCGACCGTGTATCGCCGTTTGGCCGAACTTGCAGAATTGCTGCGCCAGGGCGTCAGGATGGTCTGTTCTGAATTGGAACGGCCGGTTGTGGTCACGGGCATCGGCTCGCTGTTTGGAATCCACTTCACCGACCAACCGATCCGACATTATCGAGACATCGCAACCACCGACAAGGCCCTGGCGGAGCGGGTGTTTCTGGGGATGCTGAACGAGGGGTTTTTGCTGGCCCCGAATCTGGTGGGAGCAACGTCGATGGCCCTGGGTGAGGTTGAAGTGGACGCCTTCGTGCGGGCGTTTCGCCGGGTACTGACACGCCAGACCTGACAACCTCCCGGCCAATTCCCAACCGAATGAAAAAGGGGCGACACCGGTGTCGCCCCTTTGGGTTTTCTCAATTCGCCATGTCGTGCGTTCAGTCTGCCGGCGGGCGCTTTTCCCACTTTTCGGGCACCGGATACACCGGTGTTGCAATCTTGCGGACGTTTTCGGTGGCGAACCAGTCGGCGCATTCTTCCCGCCACTTGATAAAATGCGGCGCGTTACGGTGCGCATCTACCGCCGCATCGTCCTCGTAGACTTCAAACAGGTGAATCTTGTTCTCGTCTTCGTTGTCCTGGAGGACATCGAAGCGCAGACAGCCCGGCTCATCGTTGTTGGAGCCGCGCGCGTCGCCCAGCATGGACGCCATGAACTGGTCTTTGAATCCGGGTTTGATGTTGATTTCGACAATCAGGGCAATCATCGGTATCTCCTTGCCTGTGGTGGTGTCGGCAAATTGCAATGTCGCAGAGATTATAGCATCGACACCCACACCCGGGACCGGCTGCCTCGCCTTTACCCATGTGTTCAATTCGCTCGCGCGTACTCACTTGTCAAACCAAACTGGCCTGCTGTCATTGCGAGGAGCGCCCACCCCCACCTGTCATTGCGAGGAGCGCAGCGACGTGGCAATCTCGTTGAGGTTGAACACACGCCGGCAAACCACCATTGCTACGGCGACGAGATTGCCACGCTGCGCTCGCAATGACAAAGTGGGTACCCCGCTCAATT
Source organism: Dehalococcoidia bacterium (assembly GCA_965262485.1). Taxonomy (GTDB): domain Bacteria; phylum Chloroflexota; class Dehalococcoidia; order Lucifugimonadales; family UBA3495; genus Bin87. The sequence goes on from OZ253540.1 coordinate 786,430, forward strand.
CGGGGTAGCGATAAGGCGCGGGTCGGTTGTAGAATGCCCCCAATACGCCCGTTTCGACCCGGAGGTAAACAACATGGCCGACATTCCAATTGTGTACACGCTCACCGTCTGCCCGGCCTGCGACCTGCTGCGTAATTCGTGGCGCAGGGAAGGCGTCGAATACGAGGAGCGGCGGGTGGATCAAAGCCAGGATACTCTGGACGAGGCGCTGGACTTCGGGGACACCGTTCCCATCATCGTTTGGCCCGATGGCCGGGTGGAAACAGGATTCCGCGGCTCGCGCGGTTGAGAGATTGGCTAACGGACGGTCGGTCCGTTTCCGAACCACCAGAATTCACGCCCTTGGCAAAACAACCCGAAAAATACCGCCGGCAACCCAGCGACGTGCAATTAGCGAGGTGCAATTATGGTACGAGAAACCAGCGTGGTGACTCCCGAGCGATACAGTGAGGGATTGACCTTCGAGCAGTATATGGACACCATCAAAGTTAACAAGGCCCGTTTCGAGGAATACTACGCCAACGTGCAAGTGGGGCCGACGCAGGCGGAAGCGTTGCAGGCGCTGGTTGCTGCGGACGGCGGACCATCGCGCATGATGGTGATTGGTGAGGACTGGTGCGGCGACGTGGTGCGGGAGTTGCCCGTGTTGGCCCGAGTCGCAGAGGCCGCCGGTCTGGAGCTGCGTATTTTCCCTCGCGATGAGAACCATGACATCATGAACGAGTTCCTCAAAGAGGGACAGTACATGTCGATCCCGGTGGCCGTGTTCTACGACAAGGACCACGACTATATCTGTCACTGGATCGAGCGCTCACAGGCGGCCAACCGGGAACAGGGTGAAATCGAAGCCGGGATCCGCGCCGAGCAGCCCGATATCAACGACCAGGATTTCGGTCGTCAGCGGCGCGCCCGCACTTCTGCTCGCGCCGGGGACTGGCAGCAGGCTACGGTGGACGAACTGGTCGGAATACTCCAGGGGCACCTGCACTAACCCGCCGCTAAGACGCCACCGCGTGTCGCGTGGTACGCGTATCCGCTCTAATCTGTCATTGCGAGGAGCGCAGCGACGTGGCAATCTCGATGAGGCTGAACACACGCCGACGAACCGCCGTTGCTACGGCGACGAGATTGCCACGCTACGCTCGCAATGACAAAGTGGGTACGCATGAGCGTGTCGCGTGGCGCAGATTTTACTCGGCAATCGGTTCCAGCGTGAACCGAAATTCCTCTATGACCGGGTTGGCCAGCAGTTGGTCGCACATTTCGGCCACCTCTGACGCTGCCCGGTCGGCATCATCCCCCGAGATTCGAACCTCCAGATATTTCCCGATCCGCACGTCCGTCACATCGGCGTAGCCCAAGCTGTGCAGCCCACCCATCACCGTAAGCCCTTGCGGGTCGTTGACGGTAGGCTTGAGGGTTACGTGAATGCGAGCCATGAACACGGTAGTTATCTCCCAATTGATGCGTCGATTGCGCCCCTAGCTGCCGGACGATTGCATGAGGTCAATGCCGGTGGTGCAGGGCAAGCCGTTGGGGAATTCGGGGCCGGTGTTCCCCGGATAATCGCGGAAAAACTCTGCTATCCGCGCGGCGTCCACCCCCATCATGCGGTCCAAAACTCCCCAGGCGGTGATGGCGACCATGCCCTCCGGGATTGCGTCGTAACGGCGGGCGATTGCGAACTCTTCAGCGAGCGGTATGGTGGACAGGGCGGCGCGCAATTCTTCGATCCGGGCAGCGTCGGTGAAATTGTAACTGACGATAATGTTGCCGTGTTCCAGGTTGTGCACGAGCAATTCATCTGGCAGATGGTGCGTGAAAAACCCGCAGTTGCTCCATTGCGGCCAGTGCGGGCCGGAGGTCGGCGGCACGGTATTGTAGCCAGCGGGGAATATATCGGTGAACTTGGACGGTTTAGGGAAGTGGTTTCGGGACTGCATGACTTCGGTGAGCAATGGACCGTCGGTAACCGCTGCCTCCGGCGGGGCTTCGGTGGGCATGGCCGGGGCGGTGGACGTTGGAGCGGTAGTGGGCGAGGGCGATGGTTCGATAACTGCGGGGGTTTCGGCACCCACGTCGGGAGCGCGGGTGTACCCGATGGCCATTGGCGTTGCCGTGTTTTCTGGTGGGGGTTGCGGCGTTACGGGCGCGGGGTTTTGGCACCCCAACAACGCAGCGGCAAACACTATCGCCATGACAGCGAAAGGCGTCGGCAGTGACGTCATGTTGTCCGCCCGATCACGGAATCATCGAGCCGCCGGAAGTACAACGCTGGCCGACGTCGGGGAATTCTGGACTCAGCCTCCCTGAATAGGCTTCGAAAAAGCGGGCGATGCGGTCTTTGTCGATCCCTGCGATGTCATCGGAGACGCTCCACCGGTCGATGATTCCCCAGGTCGTCAGGGCTATGGCGCCTTCGTCGATGGCGTCATAAGGACGTGCTACGCCCCAGGACTCGGTCAGGTCGATGTCGTCAAAAGCCTGCCTCAGTTCGTTGATCTGGGTCTGTTCGGCGAGGTTGTAACTGAGAACTATGTTGCCGTGTTCCATGTTGTGGACGATGTTTTCGTCTGGAACCGGGTCGGTAAAGAATCCGCAACTAACCCATTGACCCCAGTGCCTTCCCGACGTTGGCGGCGTGGTCAGGTATCCCTCGGGTACGTGTTGCGTGATGAGATCGCCAACCGGGAAGTGATCGCGGCTGGCGGTTACGTTTGCCACTTCCTCACCGATGCCCCTCACGTGTTCCGAGGCGTAGCCAATATCGTCGTCGCCGCCACCGCCGCCCAACGGGATGCCGCCGAGGGCGAAGCCGGCTATAACCAGCAGTGCGATCGCGGAGGAGGCAATCAGATACACCCACCGTCTGGTCCGGCTGCGGTTGGCGCCGGTAGAAACGGGCTGCGTCCGTCGCGGCGAGGACGACCGCGGGCTTTCGGCGTTGCGAGCCGTGGAGCGGCGTGCCTGGGAGCGACGGGCTGCGGACCGCCGAGCAGCGGAGCGGCGTTGGTGGCGGGAAGGAGGCATACAGTTTTAGAGAGATTGCCCGGTTAGCTGTTGGTAGGCTGCCAGGTACCGTTGCGACGTGAGTTCTACCACATCTTCCGGCAGCGTCGGCGCCGGCGGTTCCTGATTCCAGCCCTGAGCGGAAAGCCAGTCCCGTACGAACTGTTTATCAAAATTGGGTTGGGACTTGCCGGGAGCGTAGCCCACAGCATCCCAGAAACGGCTGGAATCGGGCGTCAGCAATTCGTCGATGAGGATCAACTCGCCGTTGAGGGTGCCAAATTCCATCTTGGTATCGGCAAGCACGATGCCCCGGTCGCGGGCGAAGTCGTGGGCGTGCCGATACACCGCGATGCTGGTGTCGGCAAGTTTCTGAGCCATCTCGGCCCCCACCATATCAACCACTTCCTGATCGGTCATGTTTTCATCGTGGCCGGTTTCAGCTTTGGTAGTAGGTGTGAACAGCGGCTCCGGGAAACGGTCGCCCTCGACCATACCGGCCGGCATCGGTTTTCCTGAAACCGTACCCTGGCGGCGATATTCTCCCCACGCCGATCCCGTGATGTATCCCCTCACAATGCACTCGATGTCGATCCGGTCGGCCTTCTTGACCACCATAGCCTGCCGTGCCACGTTGTCTTCCGCGTAGGATGGATGGGTGACAACCGGATTGCCGGCGTAAACTTCGGCTTCGGGGGCGTCGGCCAGGGTTATCAGGTGATTGGGCACGATGTGACCGGTCTCGGCGAACCAGAAAGCAGACATTCGGTTGAGCACAGCGCCCTTGTTGGGGATGCCGGTGGGCAACACGACGTCGAACGCCGAGATGCGGTCGGTGGCTATCATCAACAGCACGTCGTCGGTGAGCTGGTAGGTATCGCGGACTTTTCCCTGGTGCAGGCGATTGGGCATTCGTGATTCGATCAGCATGGCGCGTTCCTGAGCGTAAAGATGAGTGTGTTGGTTGGTTGTCGAATGGTTGATTGGAGGATTGCTTAAATTGGTTCAGGCGGGCACCGGCGACTGCAGCAGGCCGATCCGACGGAAGTTGTCGTCAACGTAACGGGTGTAGTAACCGTAGTCGAACAGGTTGTCCAGCTCTGCGGAGGTGAGGTGCTCGGTGGCCTGGGGGTCTGTTTTAAGTAAGGTTCGGAAGTCTTCACCTTCGTCCCACGACCGCATGGCGTTGTGCTGAACGATATGGTATGCCTCTTCCCGCGACAGTCCCTTTTCTTCGATGAGGGCCAGCAATACGCGCTGGCTGAATATCAGGCCGCGGCTGCTTTCCAGATTCTGCCACATCCGTTTGGTATCGACCCGCAGCCCGCTGACGATATGGGTGAAGATGCTCAGAATATAATCGAGCATGAGGCACGAATCGGGTAGAATGATGCGTTCGGAAGAGGAGTGACTGATGTCGCGTTCTCCCCAAAGAGCAACGTTCTCCAGCGCGGGAACGGCATTGCCCCGGATCGTGCGCGCCAGACCGCAAATACGCTCGGCCAGCTCGGGGTTGCGCTTGTGCGGCATGGACGATGAACCCGTTTGCCCCGCGCCAAAAGGTTCTTCAACTTCGTGAACTTCGGTGCGCTGCATCCCCCGGATTTCGGTGGCGAACTTTTCCAGGGACGCGGCTATCAACGCCAGTGTGGTGATGAAATGGGCGTGCCGGTCGCGCTGCACCACCTGATTGGAAACCGGCGCCACCGCCAGTCCAAGATGGTGGCAAACCCGATCCTCGATGTGCGGCGGTATCGTCGCGTGGGTGCCCACCGCGCCCGAAATCTTCCCGACTCGGATGCCTTCCCGAGCCGCCACCAGACGTTCCCGCTGACGTCGCAGTTCGTCCCACCACAGGGCCAGTTTGAGGCCAAATGTCATGGGCTCAGCGTGTACGCCATGAGTGCGGCCCATCATCATCGTGTCTTTGTGGCGGACGGCCTGCTCCTGCACTGCAACGATGGCGTCGTCCAGTTCCCGCAGCAACAGATCGCCGGCGGCCACCAGTTGAAGAGCCTGTCCGGTATCCAGCATATCGGACGACGTCATACCCAGGTGAAGCCAACGCCCCTCGGGACCGAGGCTTTCGGTGATAGAGCGCAGAAACGCGGTTACGTCGTGGCGCGTCGTTTCGAATATTGCCATCATTCGCTGATGGTGGTAGGTGGCGGCGCGAAGTCGCTCCATGTCCTGCTGCGGGATCACTCCGGCTTCGGTCCACGCTTCGCAAACAGCCAGTTCCACCGCCAGCCACATGCCGTATTTATTCTCATCAGACCAGACCCGTTTCATCTCGGGCCGGGAATAGCGGTCAATCACTGTTTTCCCTCCGTGGGGATTCTGTAACGGGCCGATATTTTACCATAACTACCCACGAAATCCGGGCGAAATCCGGGCATTGAGGCCCAGGAACATTCACGGAGTCGCCCCGCCCGCGACATAATCACGCAGTGCGTCCAGCACCGGGCCGAAGTCGGTGAAAGTGTGGAACGGAACGCCGGCCTCGTCGCACATGGCCGCCATCTGACGGTGGGCGAACACCGTATCGGCCACCTCACCGGCCTCGAAGTCCGATCTGCCGTCGCCGATATAAAAGACGTGGTGATTCTGCTGTTGGAACCGCCGCACGATGATCGCCTTGCTGTTGCCAAGCTCCGGGGCGTCGGGGTAGGTGAAGGTGTAATGATATTTGGTGATGCGCTGGTTTTCATCAAAGGTGGCGCCAACGGCGTAGACTGGAATGGACGACACATTGGAACCATCGAGCAGGGCCTGGATGTAGAAGTCCAGCCCCTGGCTTACGATGCACATCGGGATATCGTTCGCCTGGCAGAACTGCCATAGCTCCACGAAGTGCGGCCGAAAGCAGGCCTGTTCGCGCACATAGGATTGCATGGTCGGCCGGTCGGCCTGAATCTGAACAAACGTGATTTCCTGGTAGTCTTTCAGGGACAGTTCGCCGTCGCGAAAACGCTGGCGAACCTCCAGCCACGACGGATGGCCGAAACGGTTCAGCAACAGCTCGGCAACGTTCTGCGCGGCCGCAGTGTCGTCGAAGTCGGTGAGCACCGCGGGCGTCGGGCGAATGGCCGGCGACGTTTCAGCGTTCACGGAGGGACTGCCGATGCCGTTCGATTGCCTGGAGGATGTCGTCGTGTTTCAGCGCTAGGATCTGGGCGGCGAAATAGGCAGCGTTCCGCGCTCCCCAGCTACCCACTGCCATCGCCGCCACCGGTATTCCGGGTGGCATCTGGGCGGTGGACAGCAGCGCATCAATGCCCTTCAGTTCGCTGGACGTGAGCGGTATGCCGATCACCGGTATGGTAGTCCATGCAGCGAGGGCGCCTCCCAGCGCGGCAGAACCGCCGGCGGCGGCAATCAGTACTTCGATGCCACGCTCGCGCGCAGTGGTTGCGTATTCTTGAACGCGCTCCGGCGTGCGGTGCGCAGACATGACGCGGACTTCATAATCGACGCCCAACGACTCGAGCGTGTTGATGGTGGGTTGGACAGCCTCCTCGTCAGAGGCGCTGCCCATCACTACTCCTACTAGCGGCACAACGGTTTCTCCTTGGTAGCGTTTAGAAGGTGGCGTTTAGAACTCGCCAGGGCGATTACGGATTTCCTAGACCCTGACCGGTGCGGCGAGGGAACAGGCCGGACAGTTGCCAGTACCTAATCGTCCAGTTCGGCGATTTCGCCAAATGATTCTATCAAAGCTGATTGTATTGCCTCGGGTGTGTCCTCCACTTCTTCATCATCGACCATCACGTAACCCGCTTCGTCCTGGTCTATGCCAACGCGCACCTCTATTTCGACCGGCGCGCCGTCATGCCAGTAAAGGACGTAAATTATTTTGTCGCCCGGCTCATCATCTTCGTCGGGATCGTCGTCTTCGAACTCGTATTGCCAGGAGCGGTTCACGATCAGTCGGGCGCCGCCACCCAGCAGTACCTCATTCATCTGCGCCAGCATATTCTCAACGTCCAACTCGTTCGCAAACCGGTCAAGACGACCGCGCCGCGTGGCGACCTCCGCCATACGTTGAACGTAGTTGCCTGCAATTTTTTCGCGGAGTCCTTTGAGCTGGTCCAGCCACGACATTGGTGATGCCTCCGGGCGTTGGTAGGGAGTTGGTGTTTGGTAGAGAAATGTCCGGCGATATGCCGGCAACCTTCAGTTGTTGTTTTGCCCGGCGCGGCCCACAACGTAACAGAACTCATCGACGGTACGAAAGTCCGGGAACTGCAACCGGACGCGCAGGTATTCCAGTATCTCCAGCAAATCGAGGTACGACAACCCGGAGTGGCCTTTACGCAAATTAGACTGATACATTCCCAATCGTCGCAGCGCCCGATCCGTATGATGGTTCCAGGGTGCAAAAAGCCTGGGCTCCTGGAGGGTCAACAGGAACGATGGCCATTCGCGTCCCGTTCCTTCCAGGCCAAATGCGCCGGATTCTGACGCGCACTCGTCGAACCTGCTCTCCAGCTTGATGGTATCGTACAGCAGGAAGTCCATGGCGTCGTGGATGTCGGCGACGGCGTTGGTGCGGAATTTGGCGAGATTCCGGCCGCCGGCGCCCCGATACAATATGCCAATTTGCCCCTCTGTGATGGAGGGAATGTTTGCTTGCTCCAGCCATGTCTGCGCCCCTGACGTGCGGTCCCAACGGCGGCGACGGAACGTCGTCAACTGACCCAGCGCCTCGGCGTGGCGATAGGAATCTGACAAGCCCGACCAGTCGGGCTGAGTGCGTGCTGAAGCTGCGGAAGTCATCATAGGTCAATCCGACTATGTGCCCACCGGCTGGCCGGCTGGCTCCGCTGCAATGTCCCGGCGGTAGTATGCGCCTGCAAAGCTGATGGATGAAATCCTGGCGTAAGCTTTGGTTCGGGCGTCGGCCACGCTCTCGCCGAGACCCACGCCGGCCAGCACACGCCCACCCGCCGTAAGCACGGCCCCGCTGCCGTCGTCGGCACGTTGCGTACCGGCGTGAAAGACGATTGAGTCATCGCTGTCCCGGCCGTCCAGCCCGGTAATCGGCACGCCGGTCTGATACGGTCCCGGATAGCCTCCGGAGACCATCACGACGCCCACAGCGGGTTGTTCGGACCATTGCACGGGAGGCGCGGCGCTCAAATCCCCAACGGCGCAGGACATCATTATTTCGGCGGGATCCGTGAGCAGGCGGGGCATGATAACCTGGGTCTCCGGGTCACCGAAACGGCAATTGAATTCCAGGACGCGAGGCCCGGCGCTGGTCAGCATCAACCCGCAATACAACACCCCACGGTATGGCGCGCCGCGGTTGTTCATCTCACGCAGTACCGGGAGCATGAAACCGTCGCGAATCTGTGCCGCCAGGTCATCGTTCCAATATGAGGGAGGGCCGAAACTCCCCATCCCTCCGGTGTTGGATCCCGAACCGCCCTCGCCGATGCGTTTGTAGTCGGTGGCGGCAACGACCGGAGACAGTTCCCGGCCGTCGGTGAAACCGAACACGCTCACTTCTGCCCCGTGCAGCCAATCTTCGATGACGACGGTATCGCCGGAATCTCCAAAAACCCGGTCTTCCAGGCAGGCGCGAATCGCCGCCCGTGCGGTTTCCCGGTCGGGACACATCGCAACGCCTTTGCCGGCGGCCAGCCCATCCGCTTTCACAACTACCGGACGGTCGTGGGTTGCCACGTAGTCCAGAGCGCCTCCCGTGGTTTGAAAGACGCGAAAGTTTGGACCTGGCACGTGGGCCGCGGTCATCACCTCGCGGGCAAAACTCTTGCTTGCTTCCAGTTGTGAGGCTGCCTGGCTGGGCCCGAATGCAGGAATGGAGGTTGCTTGGAGACGGTCGGCCAGTCCCAGCGCCAGCGGTGTTTCCGGGCCGATTACGGCAAGATCAATGCCGTTCCCGATGGACGCCGCGACCAGGCCGTCGACGTCGGTGTCGCCAATGGGCAGGTTTTGTCCCAACGTGGCGGTTCCGGCATTGCCGCGCGCCGCAAATATGGCGGTAACCTGGGGAGATCTGCTCAGACGCCAGGCCAGGGCATGTTCCCGTCCGCCGGAGCCGACTACCAACACGCGCACGACCGGTTCACTCCCATTCTATGGTGCCAGGCGGCTTGCTGGTAATGTCGTACACCACGCGATTCACCCCCGGCACTTCGTTGACGATTCGAGTGCTGATCTCGGCGAGAACCTCGTAGGGCAGGCGCACCCAGTCGGCAGTCATGGCGTCGTCAGAGTTGACGGCCCGTATCGCGCACGCATAACCATAGGTTCTGTAATCGCCCATCACACCCACGGTTCGATTGTCGGTCAGCACGGCGAAGCTTTGCCAGATGTCGCGGTACATCCCCGCCTGGCGTATTTCTTCCAGCACGATGCGATCGCAGTCCCTCAGCAGGTCCAGACGCTCGCGGGTAACTTCTCCGATGATGCGGATTGCGAGTCCGGGGCCCGGGAACGGCTGCCGGTATACGATATCTTCCGGGAGGCCCAGTTCCAGACCGACTGCACGAACCTCGTCCTTGAACAGGTAACGCAGCGGTTCGACCAGCTCAAAATTCATGTGCTCGGGCAAGCCGCCCACGTTGTGATGAGTTTTGATGCGGGCGGAAGCCCGGTTTTCGGGCGTTTCACTTTCTATCACGTCGGGGTAAAGGGTTCCCTGGGCCAGCCAGTTTGCGTCGTCGAGTTCGGCCGCCGCGTCTTCGAAAACCCGGATAAACTCCTCGCCGATGGTTTTGCGCTTCACCTCCGGGTCTGTGACCCCGGCCAGGCGATTGACGAACCGGTCCTCTGCATCTACGTAGCGCAGATCCAGGCCAAGGTTGCGGTGGAAAGTCTCCTGCACCTGTTTGGCTTCGCCGTGGCGCAGCAATCCATTGTTGACGAAGATGCAGGTCAGTTGGGAGCCGATTGCCCGGTGCAACAGCATGGCGGCCACCGATGAATCGACGCCGCCGCTGAGGGCGCAGATGACGCGATCTGATCCCACCTGATCCTGGATGCGCTGGACGGTGTTGGCGACGAAATTTCCCGGGGTCCAGTTTCCGGGGCAGCCGCAAATCTTTTTGACAAAGTTGCCCAGTATCGACATCCCGTCCGGAGTGTGCTGGACTTCGGGATGGAATTGCAACCCAAACCATCGTTCGCCGTCGGTAAACGCGGCGCAGGATGTGTTGCTGGTGTGGCCGACAGTGCGCAGGTTGCCCGGCAGCCGCTCCACCGTGTCGCCGTGGCTCATCCAAACCGGAATGGAGCCGGACAGCCCGGACAGCAAGCTATCGTCATCTGCTGCTTCGTCTTTTGCTATGGAAAGGTCGGCATGGCCGTATTCCCGCTGGCCGCCGGCAACGATTTCGCCGCCCAACTTATGCACCAGCGCCTGCATTCCGTAGCAAATGCCCAGCACCGGCATCCCAGAGTCGATTATCCAGTCCGCAATTTCCGGGGCTCCGGCGTCGTAAACGCTGGCCGGTCCCCCGGACAGGATGATTCCCCGGGGATTGATTCGCTGAACGGTTTCCCAACTGGCGGTAGCGGGAACGATCTCAGAATATACGCGCAGTTCGCGAATCCGCCGCGCGATGAGATGGGTATATTGGGAACCGAAATCGACTACGACGATAGCGTCGTGCTGCGCTGCATTCATCATCAGATAATCGTCGTTTGGGTCAAAAATTGAACCGTCTCACTATACCACATGGGGTGGGGCCGATGATGGTCGGGGCTCTCCGCTGACCAGGGCAAACGCATTCTCCCCGTCATTCCCGCGAAAGCGGGAATCCAGTGGCTGCAATCGCTGGCGCATTTCCAGATTGTTTCAGTTTACAGTCTTTGGACTCCGGCCCCGTATCAAGTACGGGGTGACGTTCTTTCGCCGGAGTGACCAGCTCGCCAACTAGAATTCGTTTGCCCTGCTCCGCTGACCCCCACCGCCGGTTGAGTGGTTGAACCGGCTAGCCGCACAGCTTTGGATACCGGTGGTGGTACAATCGGCGCCGATATGGGTTTTGACGCCGAAATCTCCCGTGCTTGTGACCTCATTGCCGGCGGGGGAGTCGTGGCCATACCCACCGATACGTTGTACGGTCTGGCAGCGGATGCGACCAATCCGGAAGCAGTCGAAAAAGTATTTGACATAAAGGGTCGACCATCCGATATGGCCCTGCCGGTGCTGGTATCCGGTTGGGATCAGGTGGATCAGGTGGCGATGGTGGACGGGCCGGTCGGCGAGATGGCAGAGCGGGCGGCGATCAAGTTTTGGCCGGGCTCGCTTACCCTGATCCTGCCGGTGAAAGCCACTGTACCCGACCGACTGACCGCAGGCCGCGACACCATCGCGGTGCGGATGCCGAACCACCGGGTTCCCCTGGCGCTGGCGTCCCGGCTGCAAACGCCCATCACCGGTACCAGCGCGAACCCATCCGGGCAAGCCGATATCGCTGGCGTGGCTGAACTCCGGCGCTCTCTGGGCCGACTGGTTGATGGTATCATTACGCTAGGACCGGATCCGCTCGGTATCGCCAGCACAATCGTGGCTGTGTCGCATAACGGTGTGGAACTAATCAGGCCGGGTGCGCTGCTCTTCGACGACATCCGCAACTATTTGGAAAACGGCTGATGTTCGTTGGTGTCGGGAGGACGTCATAACCATAGCAATCCCATACGAAGCCTATCGTCAGGCGGTGGATGCCGAGTTGAGAGACCTGCTGGGCGACCGCTCCGGGATGCTGTACGACATCCTCCGGTACCACCTGGGCTGGGTGGATGAACGCGGCAATCCGGCTCCTGGGGCCGCCACCCCGTTGCACGCACACGCTTTCATGACCCTGAGCGTTGCCGACGCAATGCGGGGCGATTTTGCCGGGGCAGTCTCGGCGGCGGCGGCGGTGGAGATGGTGTACAACTTTGTGCTGGTTCACGGCGATGTACAGGCCGGTCGTGTCGACCAGCGCAGTGACCGCCCCAGTATCTGGTGGGTTTGGGGCCCATCCCAGGCAATCAACGCCGGTGATGGTCTGCATGCTCTGGCGCGTTCTTTATTGATGCGACTTCGCGACATCGGCATCCCGGCCGAAGATGTGCTGGAAGCCTTGCGTTCCCTGGATCAGGCTTGTCTTACTTTGTGCGAAGGGCAGTACATGGATTTGTCATACCAGGATCAGTTGATGGTGTCGGAGTCCGATTACTTTGATATGATTGCCCGCAAATCCGGGTCCATTGCCGGGTGTGCGGCTCAACTCGGAGCGATAGCGGTGGGCGTCGACGGTGAAACTGCAGCTGCGGCTAAATTGTGGGGTACCAACTTGGGGATGGCTTTGCAAATTCGGCAGGACATCGCTGATCTTTGGGGCCATTCGGGAGACGGGTTTACCGCCAGTAACGTGTTGAACAAGAAGAAAAGCCTTCCGCTGATCCATGGACTGGAAAGCACGGCGACGTCGGTTAAGCGCGAGCTCGGCGGCATATACATGAAACGGGTTCTGGAAGCGGCAGACGCGCGCCGGATCGTGGAGATTCTCGACGCTGCCGGGTCCCGGGCTTACGCAGAATCCAAAGCCGCGGAATTGGTCGAAGAAGCCGGTTCGAACGTCCGCTCCGCCGCGGCCGGCATGGCGCGCCCCGAAGCAATGCAACAGGCCGCGGATTGGGTGATGGCCGGCGGGTTGGACGCAGTTAGCTAGCGCGCAACGTAATTCGTGTCCGGTCGAGTCGAGAAATTGTTATCACCATGAGCAAACGAACACTCGGTCAACTAGATGTATCCGGCAAGGCGGTTCTGGTCCGCGTTGACTTCAACGTCCCCATCGAGCAGGGCCCGGAAGCGATCGCCAACTACGACCAGAGGTTGCGGGCGACATTGCCCACCATCGAATACCTGCTGCAACGGGATTGTCGGATCATACTCTGTTCGCACCTGGGTCGTCCCCGGGGCGTCGTCGACGAGTCGCTGCGGTTGGCGCCGGTGGGAGATCGGCTGGCGATCCTGCTGGGTCAACCCGTTACCAGCCTGTCGGATTGTGCAGGGCCGACGGCGCGTCAGCACGTGGCTGCCATGTCCGCCGGTCAGGTCGCCCTGTTGGAAAATTTGCGGTTCTGGCCCGGCGAGGAAGCCAATGACGCCGAGTTTGCCAGCGAGTTGGCGTCCCTGGCGGATTGCTTCGTAATGGATGCTTTCGCCGTAGCTCACCGCGCCCACGCCTCAACGGTTGGCGTTCCCCGGTTGCTGCCGTCGGCAATGGGGTTGTTGACGCAGCGTGAGGTGGAATCGCTGGGGGTGGCGCTGGGGCAGCCGGAGCGGCCGATGGCGGCGTTGATGGGTGGCGCCAAGGTGAGCGACAAGATCCTGGTGCTCCAGAATCTGCTGGAACGGTTGGACCACCTATTCATCGGCGGCGGCATGGCGGTTACTTTCCTGGCCGCGACGGGCAATCCCGTGGGGGCATCCCCGGTGGAAACTGACCGCCTGGATTTTGCCAGGGACGTATTGCAGCGCGCTGCGCAAAGCGGGATAACTGTCCATATCCCGGAAGACCTGGTGGTCGCCAGCGAATTCGCCGGCGAGCCGGCCAGGACGGCAAACGTCAATGCGGATGATGTTCCGGATGGCTGGTACATCATGGACGTGGGTGTACGAACCGCCGACAAGTTCACCCAAGCGTTGGCGGGATGCAAAACGATCATCTGGAACGGGCCGATGGGTGTGTTCGAGATGCAGCGTTTCAGCGCCGGCACTCGAACGGTGGCCAACGGTATCGCCGGGTTGAGAGGAGTAACCACCGTGGTGGGCGGTGGCTCCACCGCTGAAGCTGTGGAAGCATTGGGCCTGGAGGCTCAGATGACCCATGTATCTACCGGCGGCGGGGCTTCGCTGGAGTTTCTGGAAGGGCGCGACTTGCCTGGAATAGCCGCGTTGCCGGATGCTTGACCCGTAACGATAGTATATTAGGGGTTGCGACGGTTTAGTCGTGGCCGCGGAGAAACGATGATAGACCTCGAACAAATTCACGACAGTATCTTGTCCACGTCGTCAAAGATCGTGCTGCTGGTGGCCGACGGACTGGGCGGGCTGGCCCATCCGGACACTCGCAAATCTGAGCTGGAAACCGCCCGCATTCCCAATCTGGACGCACTGGCGCAACGGAGCGCCTGTGGCTTGACCACCCCGGTGGAGATGGGAGTCGCCCCGGGCAGTGGTCCGGGCCATCTGGCGCTGTTTGGTTACGATCCTCTGAAATATATGATCGGACGGGGCGCCCTGGAAGCCTTGGGCAGCGCCGTGGAACTGTTGCCCGGCGATGTGGCGGCGCGGGGCAATTTCTGCACCGTTGACGACGACGGCATCCTGACCGACCGCCGTGCCGGACGCATTGCCACCGAGTTGAGCGCCCCGTTGTGTGAACGCCTGGATCGCATCGAAATACCCGGAGTTCAGGTTGATGTGTTTCCCGTGCAGGACTATCGGTTTGTGCTGCGGCTCCGCGGAGAAGGGTTATCCGAGCAAGTCGATGAAACAGACCCGCAACGAGAGGGTATGCGCGCCCGACCCGCCAGCGCGTTGGTTCCGGAAGCCCAGCGGACATCTGAAGTGGTGCAGCGATTCATTCAGGAAGCGGCTGGCCTGTTGGCCGAAGAAGAGCCGGCGAATATGGTGTTGTTGCGAGGGTGGGCTCAACTGCCCAACCTGCCGGACTTTGGCGAGGTGTACCGGCTGAACCCGGCTGCCATCGCCGCCTACCCCATGTATCGCGGTTTGGCGTCCGTCGCCAACATGCAGGTAATCCCCACCGGCAAAACCTTCGCTGACGAAGTGGATACCCTTTATTCCAATTGGGATCAGCACGATTTCTTTTTCCTTCACTACAAGCCGGCTGACGCAGCGGGGGAAGACGGCGATTTTGACGCCAAAGTGCGTACCCTGGAAGACCTCGACGCATTCATACCGCGCATCATGGAGCTGCAGCCCGACGTGTTGATGGTTGCTGGCGATCACTCGACTCCGGCGATCATGGCGTCTCACAGCTGGCATCCGGTCCCGTTCCTGCTTCATTCCAAATTGACGCTGGGAGAGGGTGTAAACGCTTTCAGTGAGCGGGATTGTGCCCAGGGTTCGCTGGGACGCATACCCGCCAAAACCATCATGTTGCTGGCGCTTTCTCACGCCGGTAAATTGGCTAAATTCGGCCCCTGACAACATCCCGAGATTTGGACGGTACGGATATGACTCTGCCCGCTACGATAGTGGCCGGAAACTGGAAGATGAATACCGATCTGGCGACCGGCGTGAATCTGGCTTTGGCGATTGCGGACGGCGTCGACGGCCTCGGAGATGTCGGATTGGTGGTTTGTCCTCCCTTCATTTCGCTGGCGGCAGTTCGGGAGGCGGTTGCGAACCGCCCGGTTTCAGTCGGCGCCCAGAACATGCACCATGACGACAGCGGCGCATTTACGGGCGAGGTGTCCCCGGTCATGCTGGCCGGTGTGTGTGACTACGTCCTGCTGGGACACTCGGAGCGCCGCCAAATGTATGGCGAAACCGACGAGATGGTGGGCAGAAAAGTAGCAGCGGCGGTGGCCCACGGGTTGCGCCCCATTATCTGCGTTGGTGAAACCCTGGAACAGCGAGAAGCCGGAAACGCTACCGAAATCGTGCGCTGGCAGGTTACCTCGGCCCTGGCGGAGATAGACGCCGGCGCTGCCAACGAGCTGGTCATCGCCTACGAACCGGTATGGGCCATTGGAACCGGCCGGGCGGCTACCCCACAAATCGCCGACCAGATCATGGGCGGAGCAATCAGGTCTACCGTGCAGGCGGCGTTGGGATCGCAGGCGGCGGCAGCCCTGCCCCTGCTGTACGGTGGCAGCGTCAATGCCGGCAATGCCCGCGAATACGCCAGCGTTGCGAACATCAACGGAGCCCTGGTTGGCGGAGCCAGCCTGGACGCTGATTCCTTCCTGGAAGTGGCGGTTGCGTTTGCCGGGGCCAAAGCGTGAGGTGCGTTACTGTTGTCGTACTGCCGCATAGCTATGCGGCTTTGTAATTGGAGTTGACAAGGGTGTAGGTTTATGCCAAAATCCCTATAACTGAACCCATCGGGTGAGTCCCCATTAACATAGGGAATTAGGCAACCCGATAATTAGAACCCCAGGGACGCATTTTTGCGTCCCTGTAACTTTATCCCCCTGGAGAACGGCTAATGACAGACCGTCCTGCATTTCTTTCTGAACGTAGGTTGCGTACGCGTGTGTTCGCGGACTTCTGGAATTTTCAGTCTTCTTTGCGCAGAGAGGAAGATGGGTTCAATATAGATTGGAATTCCTTAGGCGCAATTTTGGCAGGAGATGCAACTCACATTGTCGATGCTAGCGCCCGTGTCGAATACCAAGGAATGAACATATACGGTTCATATGATCCTCAAAACCCCAACCGATTCCTGAGAAACACCGTATCTACGTTCCCTGGCGTGCAAGTCGCCGAAGTTCCACGACAACGCAAACGCGAAGGCCCCAGATGTCCAAAATGCCGTGTAGAAGTGCAGTTTTGCCCGCAATGCGAAGGAGATATGCGTGGTACTGAAGAAAAGGGTGTCGACGCGCGCATCGCTACCGATATGATTCGTCTAGCTTGGATTGGCAATTATGATGTCGCCGTTTTGGCATCATCAGACCGTGATTTCATCCCGGTTGTGGAATTTCTTGAGACTAGGAATATCAAAGTTATACACTGCACATTCCCGGAGCAGGGATTAGAGTTGGCCAGAACTTGCTGGGCCAGTATTTCCATTCCTGATATTCGTGAGCGGATTCGGCGCTCGTGAACCACAGCTTGCTCTGTGTCACCTCCCCAGTCTCTAATCGCCGTAATCGGCGCCACTGCAACGGGAAAAACGGCTCTGGCGATCTCGTTGGCTCAACAATTCGGCGGCGAGGTTATCAATGCTGATAGTCGCCAGGTGTATTCCGGCATGGACATCGGCACCGCCAAACCGACCGCAGACGAACGAGCCGCTGCCGTACACCATCTGATAGATATCCGGCGACCGGATCAACCGTTGAGCCTGGGCGAGTGGCTGCCCCTGGCACGAGAGGCAGTCGCCGAAATCTCCAGTCGCGGGCGGCTCCCGATCCTGTGCGGCGGGACCGGCCAGTACGTTTGGGCATTATTGGAGGGTTGGAGGGTGCCGGCAGTACCGCCGGACCTGGAGCTCCGTGCCAACCTGGAAAAACGGGCCCAGGCTGGTGGAGCATCGGCATTGTGGCAGGAATTGGCGGACGCTGATCCGGCGCGTGCTGCCCAGATCAACCCCCGCAATGTCCGACGCGTCATCCGCGCGCTTGAATTGCAACGCGGCGCCGGGTCCAACACTGTGGTTGTGGCATCAGCGCGTGCCGAGACTCCGCCATACCACGCCCTCACCATCGGGTTGGCATCACATCGGGCGATACTGTATGAGAAGATTGACGCCCGTGTTGACCGGATGATGGCTGACGGGCTGTTGGACGAAGCCCGATATCTGGCCCAATGCGGTTTTGTGTTGGGCCAGGGACCGTTGTCCGGTGTGGGTTACAGTCAGCTGGGCCAGTTTCTGGATGGTGAATTGACGCTTCCCGAAGCCGTTGCACGCATCAAGACCAGGACCCACGCTTTGGTGCGACGCCAAAACACCTGGTTCAAATCCGGCGATGATCGCATTACCTGGCTGGATGCTACTGGCCGGCTTCCAACTGCGGAAGCGCGCGCCCGGGTAGCCCGATTTTTAGGTTCGACAACACCGTGTGGTACAATTGGCCCGGACTTGGAGGATGGTATCCCCGCGGGGTAGGAGCGTTGATGGAATTCACCAAAATGCACGGGGCCGGCAACGATTACGTGTATGTAGATGCACGCGCGATGCCCGAGCGTGACTGGGGCCAGCTATCCCAGGCTATCAGCGACCGCCACTTTGGCGTTGGCAGCGATGGTCTGATACTGGTGATGGATTCAGACGTCGCCGACCTGAGGATGCGGATGTTCAACGCCGATGGTTCCGAGGGAGAAATGTGCGGCAACGGCATCCGGTGTTTCGCCAAGTACGCCATCGAGCGCGGCATCGTACCGCGGTCGGCCGGCGAGGTAACCATCGACACAATGGCCGGCGTGCGCACGGTCGTTCCCCGGTACGACGGCGCTGAAGTAAACGCCGCCCGGGTCAGCATGGGCAAACCTCGCTTTGCTCCGTCCGATATACCGGTTGACCTGGACCCGGCGATCAGCCTGAACCGCCAGACCATCATCAATTATGCGATACACCCCGGCGATTTCCGCCTGTTTCTTACTTTCGTTTCCATGGGCAACCCCCATGCCGTAACGTTCATCGACCAGCCCGTCCGGGAATTCCCGCTGCACAACATCGGCCCGCTGGTCGAAAGGCACCCCATATTTCCCAGGCGGGTGAATTTAGAAGTGGTCAACATTCGAGACGATGGGAATCTGGACGCCCGCGTATGGGAGCGAGGTTCCGGTGAAACCATGGCGTGCGGTACCGGCGCCTGCGCGATTGGCGTAGCCTCCCGGCTGCTGGGCCACACCGGCGACCGTGTTGCGGTGCATCTCCCCGGGGGCACTCTCACCATCGATTGGGACGGTACGGACGAAGTATATCTGGAAGGACCTGCCGCCGAGGTTTTTAGCGGAGTGTGGACAGAATGACCAGTTTCGTATCCGGGCCGACTACGTATGAGCAAGTCAGGTGGGCGGCAACGGCATTCCGCCGTGAGAGCAATGACGACGCTGCCTATATTCCGCTCTACACGGCGGAATTTCGCCAGGCCCTGCTCGAAGGACAGGACACCACCAGCGTTGAACAGTTGCTGCGATTCGTCAACAGTTGGAGATTTCGCGTCTCGTACGACAAAGCGCCCGGCATCGCTGCCGCTATCGCCTACGCTGCCCCGCACCTTAAACCGTTGTCCGCATCCGCTCTGGAATTCGACGACCTGCGTTGCGCCACCTTGGATATCATCGAGCAAGCCTACGACAGCATCGCGGAGGCCAACGGCGTAGGACCGGCAGCGGCGTCGCTAATTCTATCGCTGTTGAACCCGGCCCTCTTTGTAATGTGGAACACCGCGATACGCAGCGCCTATTTCCCCAATGACCCGCCCAACGGCGCCACCTACGCGCAGTTCCTCACCGTAATGCGAATGGCCGCCCTGTCCATCGCCGCCGACGCTCGCGCTCAACACGGCATCGACGACCCGGCCAGCCAAATCTCCGACGCCTTAGGCATCAACCCGCCTTTCAAACTGGCGAAATTCATCGACGAATACAACTGGCTAACCCTGGCGCGAGGGATGGCGTATCAGGAGGGCGCGGTGGTGGCGGCGTAGCGGCGGGCAATGGCAACCGAAATTGTCCGTACTGAGGAATTCAGCCGCTGGTGGGCCGAGTTGACGCCGCACGAACAGAGATCGTCGACTGCTAAAATACAGTTGTTGGCAGAGCAGGGCGTGAGACTAGGCTATCCCAGTTCATCCAAAGTGATAGATTCTGAAAATTCACACTTGCGCGAGTTACGGGTTCAAAGTGGCGGTCGTCCCATCAGGATTTTCTATGCGTTTGACCCGCGGCGAATGGCAGCGCTGCTGATTGGTGGCGACAAGACGGGAATCAGCGACCGGCGTTTTTATGGCCGCTATGTACCGATTGCCAACCGAATCTATAACGAATACATTATGGGATTGGAACGGGAGGGACTGCTCTGATGGCAGGGTACGGTAAATTTTCCGACTTGACCGAGCACTTTACGGCCGAGGATTGGGCAGAAGTCGCGGCTATGAAAGCCGAGACTGACGCCACGCTACCCCCGGACGAACCCTGCGCCGTCGTGCCGATGCGGATGCTGCGGGAGCTGGAGGACACCCCGATGTCCGAACTGGAGGCTGCGTTGCAAACCGACAAGACCGGCGTTCTGGCCTTTGAGGAATGCGCTGACCCTACAGTGTCGCAGTTGCGCGCCTACATCACCGCAATGGGGGGGCGCATCAAAATCCTCGCCGACTTCCCTGACGGCGAGATTGTCTTGGCCAATTTCTACCAGAAACGGCGGTGGCCGATGCGTCCGGCGGGCAACCGGGATGATTACTATGACAAGGTAAGCAAGCCGTTGCCGCCGATCCCCAGCGGCCCAACTACTTACCGCCAGATTGAATGGGCGGCGCAAACCTACCGCGCGCGGGAAGACGGGCGCCGCTTTGAATCGGCATATCGCCGGGTTTATACCAGCGAGTTTCGCCAAGCCCTGCTCAATCGCTGCTCGGCGTCCGAAATAGAGTGCTTGCTGGTTTTTCTCAACAAGTGGCCTAGCAAACTTTCTTACGAGAAAATGACGCCCCTTCTGCAAGAATCCGTACCGGAAGCGATTGCCGAACTGCGAAACTTGGCAACCGCGTCGCCCGACCGCGAAGGGCTGACCGACTGGGATTCTACGCTGGTGATGCGGGCGGTTGACCGGCTGATGGCGGATGACGGTATTGGGGCTACGGTGGCATCAAAAATTTTGGGAGTGGTGAACCCGGAACTCTTCGTATTATGGGACGGGGCAATCCAAAAAGCTCATTTCCCCCGGCATAAGCCTAACGATTTCGGCGCTTCTGGTCGCTACGTGCGCTTTCTCTGGGATATGGGAGATGCTGCGGAGTCCATTCGCCAGGATGCCCTAACCCACCACGAAATCGAAAACCCGGCCAGCCACTTGTCCGCTGAATTGGGGCTTGATCCTCCCTACACGCTCGCCAAGTTCCTCGACGAGTACAATTTCCTCACCATAACCAAGGGTGAGATTTACCCTGCCTTTGACCAACATCAGGAGCGCCATGCCTAACTTTTCCCAACGCCTCGGCAAGCTCTCTCCGTATCCGTTCGTAGAAATCTCCCGCATCATTGCCGAGAAGCGGGCGGCCGGAGTGGATGTGGTGACGTTTGGAATTGGAGACCCCGATATTCCTACTCCGCAGCACATCATCGACCGCCTGTTGACCGCCTCCGAAGACCCTCCCAATCACCGCTACCCGGAGACGGACGGCCTGCCCGAGATGCGCCGGGCGATTGCTCACTGGTACAAACAACGATTCGACGTTGACCTTGATCCCGACACCGAGGTATTGCCGTTGATCGGCGCCAAAGAAGGCATCGGACACGCGGCCTTTTGCTTCCTGGATCCGGGTGATATTGCGCTGGTTCCCGACCCGGCCTATCCGGTTTATGGGGTCGGAACCATGTTCGCCGGCGCAGAGAGCTACGTTATGCCGCTGTACGAACGCAACGGATGGCTGCCCGAACTGGACGCCATCCCCAATGATGTCGCGCGCCAGGCCAAGCTGATGTGGCTGAACTACCCCAACAACCCGACCAGCGCGGTGGCATCCCAGGAAGATCTGGAATCCGCCATGCGCTACTGCCGGGAGCACGACATCGCGTTGCTGCACGACGCCGCTTACTCCGAGGTTGGCTACGAGGGATACCGGGCCGGCAGCCTGTTGCAGATCGACGGGGCTAAAGACGTCGGGCTGGAATTCCACTCCCTTTCCAAAACCTACAACATGACCGGATGGCGTATTGGCATGGCCGTAGGCAACGCCGACATGATAAAAGCCTTGTTCCAGATCAAAGCCAACCTGGACTCCGGGATCCCTCAGGCTATCCAGGAGATGTCGATGGAGGCGCTGACCGGCTCTCAGGATTGTATCGACGACAATGTGGCCAAATACACCTGGCGCCGGGATCGGGTGATCCAGGCCCTGACCCGCATGGGTCTCAAGGTGGACGTGCCACGGGCCAGCCTCTACATTTGGGCGCCGGTTCCGGAGGGGTTTACCTCCGCCGAGTTCGCCGCCCGACTGCTGGCAGAGACCGACATCGTCGTCACCCCCGGGTCGTCCTATGGCCAATACGGCGAGGGCTACATCCGATTGTCGCTGACCACCCCGGACGAACGGGTAGAGACCGGGTGCCAGCGGTTGGAAAACTGGGTCATCCCGTCTCCCACATCCTGAAGCTGAGGAAAACCCGCAGAATGCCCAAAACCCGAAAGACGGTAGCAACCGGCCCGCAGGCTGAGCGGGCGGTGCTGGTTGCTGCGGAAGTGCGGCAACGCGGCGAAAACCTGTGGGGTATGGAAGATTCGCTGATTGAACTGGACTACCTGGCGCGTTCCGCCGGCGCCGAAGTGGTCGGCATCATACGGCAGCGGGCCGAACGGTACACTCCCACCTACGTCGGGAAAGGCAAACTCCAGGAACTCCAGGAGTTGCTGGAAGAGGAACGTCCCGACGTAGTCATCTGCGATGACGAGTTGACACCTACTCAACAACGCAACCTGGAAGCGGCGCTGCAATACAAGGTCATCGACCGAACCGCACTGATCCTGGACGTGTTCGGACGGCACGCCCGAACGCGCGAGGGCCAGATGCAGGTTGAGTTGGCGCAACATCAATACCTGCTGCCGCGGTTGGTCGGGCAATGGTCGCACCTGGAGCGATTGGGCGGCGGCATAGGAACCCGTGGCCCGGGTGAAACGCAGCTGGAAACCGACCGCCGACTGGTCAGGCGGCGGATTCAGAAAATTCAGGAAGAACTGGACAAAGTGCGGCAGCGACGGAATCATTACCTGGAACGGCGCCGTCGTGCCGCAGTCCCGATGGCGACACTGGTTGGGTACACCAACGCCGGCAAAAGCACGCTGTTCAACTCTCTCAGCGATGCTGGTGTGCCGGCAGAAGACCAGCTGTTCAATACGCTGGATCCGGTGACTCGCCGGGTAAATTTGCCGTCCGGCGGAGAAGTGCTGTTGAGCGATACGGTGGGCTTTATCCAGAAGCTGTCTCCCACGGTGGTGGCGGCGTTCCGCGCGACTCTGGAGGAACTTCACGAAGCCGATTTGCTCCTGCACGTGATTGACATAACTCACCAAAAAGCGCCAGAGCAGGCCGAGGTGGTGGAAAACACGCTGACCGATCTGGGATTGGGCGGCAAACCGCGCCTGTTGGTTATCAACAAAATGGACTTGCTCACCGATGATCCCAACGAAATCTCCGCCGATGCGCTGGCGGGGCTGCCCGAATTGACCGCGGTTGATACCCCAGCCGTTAGCGGACGAGTGTTCGTGTCGGCGGCAAAGGGCTGGAACCTCCCGGCGTTGTTGGAGGCGGTACAGGAACACGTCGGCAAATCAGTTCCGGCTTCAGAAACGGCTGTCATTTAAGGGTTGGCCGTGAATCGCCGTAGCAAGATTCGACTGGTCCATACCTCCGACACCCACTTGGGGGATGGCTGGGACCCCAGCGCTGCTGAGCGGGCATTGTCTGCGGTGGTCGATGGCGTCCATGAGTTGAAAGCCGACGCATTGTTAATTGCCGGGGATGTTTTTGACAACGCGCGCATCCCAGATTCGCTGCTGGAATTTTTCGTCTCCGAGATGCGCCGCCTGGAGGTTCCCGCCATCATTCTTCCCGGCAACCATGATCTGTACGATGCCGGGTCGCTGTACCGACGCAATCCCTTCAACAATGCGCCATCGAATCTGCATATTATCCGCCGTACCACCGGCGAGACGGTCAGCATTGATTCGCTGGGGCTGGATGTTTGGGGTCGCGCTATGGATAACCACACGCCGGCCTTTCGTCCCCTGGCGGGCATGACGGCCACTCACGAGGATCGGTGGCTGGTGGCAATGGCGCACGGACATTTCCATTTCCCCGACGACACGGAAGAACGGTCTTCACCCATTTACGGACGCCAGATCGCCGAATCCCCATGCGATTATCTCGCGTTGGGACACTGGGAGCGTTTTGAAGACGTCAGCCAGGGCAATGTTACCGCGTTTTACTCCGGATCGCCCATGGGGGCGTCAAACGTCCGGGGCCAAATAGCGGTAAACGTGGTGGATTTGGATCCTGCTGGCGCAAAACAGGTGAGTGTGACTCAGGCCCGATTTCCCATGGCAAAGCGGGTCGAACCCGTCTGATCGCTTACCGCAACCGCCCAATCCGAGGTGCAGTGTGAAAATTCTAAGCCGCGACCTGCGCATTTACGTTCTCGACCCTGCCAATGAGCCGGCCATTACCATTGACTCCGGCGAGGACCTGATGGTGGAATCCTGGGACGCCTTTGAGGGCATCCGCGACCCCCAGGTTTTGGAGGAAAAGTCGCTGAAGGGTCCCGCCACCGGCCCCATCTACGTCAACGGCGCCGAACCCGGGGACGCCTTGCGCGTGGAGTTTGTCAGCATCACTCCCAAAGAGAGCCCGGCCCACATGATTATGCCCGGTCGCGGTTTCCTGGAGGCCGAGTTTACCGAAGCCTATCCCACCGTGATGAGCATTGATGACGGCCACCTGGTACTGCCCAGTGGTGTCCGGCTGCCCCTGCGCCCGTCAATGGGCCTGGTGGCCACCACGCCCACCTACCTGCAGCAGACGGCCAGTGACAGCGGCCCCTACGGCGGCGACATCGATATGAAGGAACTGGTGGAGGGCAGCGTGTTGTATCTGCCCGTGTTTGTACCCGGCGGCCTGCTGGCGATGGGCGACTGCCACGCCGTGGTCGGTGATGGCGCAGTGGCCGGCACCGGCGCAGAATGTTCCGCCGACACCCATATCCGGGTTACCGTGGAAAAAGGGATGAACCTGGCCGGACCAAGGGCCATCACGCCGGATCACTACGTCGTTCTGTCCCACGGCGAAGATCTTGGCCCCGCCATGAAACAGGCGGTGCGGGACATGGTGGATTTTTTGGTCACCGAAAAAGGTATGGAACCCTACGACGCCTACACCCTTTGCAGCCTCGCTGGCGACGTTCGGGTCTCGCGCACCTTCCGACCCATCAGCCCGGTCAAGATGATGCTCTCCCGCCAGGCGTTGGAGCAGTTGTAGGAAGGCCGCTGCCCGGTATTTGGGCAGGGATGCGCTCCGACGCGCGCTGACAGGTCTCTGTACCAGGAGGTTCCGCATTGGCTATCGTAGAACGTGAATACGACTTCGAACAGTCAAACTACCGGCCCGACGGCGACGGTGGTCTGACACCGGACGGCTCGGGGAACGCAGAGGGGGAGGGGGGTTCGGGGTGCATCGGAGAGATAATGTGGGCGGTGGTCATCTACGGAGTGGCCATCGTGTTGGCGATTGTCATACCCGGCGCCGGGGATTTCTGGGGCATGGTCATCGGTGCGGAAAGCGAGGGCATCAACTGGGTCCAGGAAAGCAGCAACGCCCGGCTCCTGGTTTTTGCCGTCATGCTGCTGCTCCTTTCGCCGGCGGGTTGGTCGGGCGCTCTAATATCTTTCCTGGTCGGAACGGTTCTGACCATAATCGGCTGGTGGGCGTTGCCGGCCGACGTTTGGGGGCTGCCCTTCCCCGATTGGTACGTCAACAACAGCGTCGGGATGTATTGGCTGCTGTGGATTGCGATACTGAGCCGTTCGCTGGCGAGGTTCTAGGTCGGCCGGCCCAGGGCACAACGCGGGTTCAACCCCGCCAGGCGTTGGAGCAGCTGTAGGTCACGCCACCGAATACCCGCCGTCCACGGTTATTACCGCACCGGTTACGTAGTCGGACGCGCGGCTGGACAGGAACACCGTTGCGCCCTGTAGTTCCGCCGCCTCTCCCCATCGTCCCATGGGTATGCGCCGGTTGATGTTGTCGTAACGCTCCGGTTGAGTTTCCGGGATCGCCTGGGTCAGCTCGGTCATAAACCATCCGGGCAGGATGACGTTGGACTGGATGTTGTCGGGCGCCCACGCCACGGCAAAACTCTTGGCCAATTGCACCACACCGCCCTTGCTCGACGCATAGGGGGCGCCGCTCCCGCCGCCGCCAAAGATGCTGAACATACTGCCGATGCAGATGATTTTGCCGCCTCCGCGCGCTTTGAAGTGTGGGTAAACCGCCCGGCTGGACAAAAACGCAGCGCGCAGGTTGACGTCCAGGACGGTGTCCCATTCTGCGGCGGTGATTTCCTCGGGCGACTTGCGGACGGTCGTGCCGGCGTTGTTGATCAGTATGTCCAGCTGACCAAAGTGGGCCACCGCACGGGACACCATGTCGTCGATGTCGGAATCGCTGGTCACGTCGGTGGGGATGGCGAAGGCGTTGCGCCCGGTAGATTCGACGGCAGCGACGGCGGCGGCGTTTTTCTCCTCGTTGCGGGCCGCAATCGCGATGTCGCAACCGGCCTCCGCCAACCCCAGAGCCATCCCCAGACCCAGCCCGCCGTTCCCGCCGGTAATGAGGGCGACGCGCCCGCTCAGGTCGAACAAACCGCCGTTAGCGCTGGTCATCTTGAGGCCTCCGAATCCAAACTGCCCACAACTTTACCACAGGGTCCCCTCCGTTGACCCGTCAGCCAGTGGGCCACCAGGGTCTTTCGATTCTCCCTCTCCCCTTGTGGGAGAGGGCTGGGGTGAGGGGTATATTCTGCCGCAGGATAGTTCCCTATCTCACACCTTCACCCTCTCCCATCAAGGGAGAGGGGATTTCTTGTAAAACCGAAAGACCCTGAGTGGGCCACCGTAGTAAACAGCAAAAAAACCCGGGGCGACGCAATCGCCGCCCCGGGAATCTGTCGAAACCTGCCCGCCGGTTTGTAGCCGGAGGGTTGATATTGCTACAGCCTGATAAGGTCGTTCGCTGCCACGAAAGCCGGTGCGAATACCAGCGAAACGATGGCCATCAACTTGAGCAGGATGTTCAGGCTGGGGCCGGAGGTGTCCTTGAACGGATCGCCAACCACGTCGCCCTCCACGGCCGCCTTGTGGGCATCGGAACCCTTCCCGCCGTAGTTACCCAGCTCAACGTACTTCTTGGCGTTGTCCCAGGAGCCGCCGGCCGAGGCCATCATAATGGCCAGCATGAATCCGGCCGCCACTGATCCGATGAGCAATCCGCCCAATGCGGCCTCCCCGAGAATGAATCCGGTGGCGATAGGGGCCACGACCGCCATGAGGCCGGGGATAATCATCTCCCGCAAAGCACTGCGCGTGCTGATGTCAACGCAGCGTGCCGAGTCAGGTTTGGCGGTTCCTTCCATCAAGCCGGGAATCTCGCGGAACTGACGACGTACCTCGTCCACGATGCCCTGAGCCGCGCGGCCCACCGCCTGCATCGTCAGGGCGGAGAATATGAAGGGCAGCATCGCGCCGATAACCAGGCCCACCAGAATTTGCGGCTGCAACAGGTTGATGCCGGTACCACCGGCAACCAGCTTCCCGCTTTCGTCCAGTGTGATCAGTCCGGCGCTCACCGAGTAAGCGGCCAGCAACGCCAGCGAGGTGAGCGCAGCCGAGCCGATGGCAAATCCTTTGCCGGTGGCCGCAGTGGTGTTGCCCAGCGCATCCAGCGCGTCGGTGCGTTCCCGAACCTGGGGATCGAGATTGGCCTGCTCAGCGATACCGCCGGCGTTGTCGGCCACCGGCCCGTACGCGTCGGTCGCCAGGGTGATGCCCAGCGTTGACAGCAGACCCACGCCGGCCAGCGCCACGCCGTAGAATCCGGCGAACCAGTAGGCCAGCAGGATGGCGACCGACACGCAGATCACCGGTATCAGGGTACTCATCATGCCGGTTGCGATGCCGCTGATGATGACCGTGGCGGCGCCAGTCTCAGATGCCGCGGAGACCCTTCTGGTAGGACCGTAACTGTATGACGTGTAGTATTCGGTAGCCAGGCCAATGATGGTGCCAGCGACCAGCCCGGCCACCACGCAACCGAACCAGTACCAGTTGTCAGTCATAAAATAGGTCAGGATGGCGGCGAAGATGATCAGCAATCCGCCGGCCGCAAAGATGCCGTACCGCAACGCCCACAACAACTTTTCAAAATCTGCCTGTTCGCCGGCGCGGACGACGAATGTGCCCAGGATGGCAGCGATGATACCGGCGCCGGCCAGCAGCATCGGAAACACCGCCTGGGAATGGAATACGCCGGCTCCGGCTGCCAGGGCCACGGCGCTGGCCGACAGGGCGACTGCCGATATGATGCTGCCGACGTAGGACTCGAAAAGGTCGGCGCCCATGCCGGCGACGTCACCCACGTTGTCACCCACGTTGTCGGCGATCACGCCGGGGTTGCGGGGATCGTCTTCGGGTATGCCCGCTTCCACCTTGCCGACCAGGTCGGATCCAACGTCAGCGGCTTTGGTGAAGATTCCTCCACCCACGCGGGCGAACAGAGCGATGGAGCTGGCCCCGAAACCGAAACCGGCCACCGCGCTGATGTCCTGAAATATGAGGAACAGGATGGTGACGCCCAACAGGCCGATGCCCACCACGGTTACACCCATTACCGTCCCGCTGGAGAAAGCGACGCGCAGAGCGGGATTGAGACCGATCATGGCGGCCGCAGCAGTGCGAATGTTGGCCCTCACCGCTACGTTCATCCCGATTAAACCCGCCAATCCCGAGCATATTGCGCCCGCCAGGTATGATATGGCGGTAGCCGGCACTCCCAAATCGTGCTCGAAGATGGTGTAATCCATTACACCAAGCACGATTGCCACTACAATTACGAATGGCACCAACGACAGGTACTCGCGACGCAAAAATGCCGACGCTCCGGTTCGGATGGCATCGCCGATCTCGATCATGGTCGCATTGCCCTGATCGGCGCGAATGACTCGCCACGCTATGATGGCTGCAAACACGAGGGCGATACCTCCCGCAGCCAGGGCTACTATGATTGATTCCATACTCTCCTCTCCGTTTTCGGTAAATAAGGATGACAAACATTGCGAAATTAGCACACGGCCATTTTGGTGTCAATTGGCTGAACCAATGGGCTGGGAGTTTGTCAATTCATCCTAATGGTGGCGCTGTGTATAGTCCGACAGATTTACGATGCGGGGCTCGATATGGCCTTCGACAATGTCTAATATCGCCACCGTGCCCGGAGAACCCGGGGCATGGCGTCGCCCCGGATAGGTGGGGCTGCCGGGATTGATAAACAATACGCCGTTGCGCCATTCAATGAGTTCTTCGTGCGTATCGCCAAAGGCCACCACATCCACCGCGCAACCGAATTTTCGCTGCAGGATGTCGTGAAGCCCGGAAGACGGATACTGTAGTCCGGTACCGTCCGGCGTGGTGAAAATTGGTGGCGTCGGCCACTGGATGTCGTGCACCATGCCGATGCGTACGCCTCCCGCGTTTACTACGCGGGTAACATCGGCGAGTCGGTCGCCAGCCTCGCGTGGGTCTTCATAACCGCGAACCGCCAGCACCGGAGCCACCTGCTCGAGGCAATCGAGCACACCGATGCACTCCAGGTCGCCGCAATGCAGCACCAGTTCGCTCCCTTCCAAAGCTTTCAGTACAGCAGTCGGCAAATCCCAACCGCTGCCCGCCGAATGGGTATCGGATACCAGGCCGATTTTCACGCCGACAGTCTATCCGTCTCGCGGCGCCAGGGCTTCTATCGTTCCCAGCATGGTATCGCGATTTGTGCCGTGGGGGAACGCCACGATCGGCATATCGACCCCGTTGGCTCGAAACCCGGTCATCTTGTCGCGGCATTCGGATGGCGAACCGATTACCGTGATCTGATCCACCATTTCATCGGTAATGGCGGCGGCGGCTTTGCTCCGGTCGCCTTCGGCCCAGGCGGTTCGCACCGCATCGCCCGCGGCCCGGTACCCATACCGGCAGAAAAGGTCGTAGTAATACCGACCCATCCCGCCAATGTAAAACGCCATGTGCGCCCGAGCCTGGGCGGTGGCCGATGCCAGCTCATCCCCGTTGTCGGTGGCGCAGCACAGGATTTGCGGAGCGGTGGCAATGTCGGAAACTGAACGCCCGGCGGCGGTGGCGGCTTCGGCCAGCGGTTGTTTGATTTTGGGCAGGTGCTCCCGGTGCATCCAGATGGGCAGCCACCCGTTGGCCAGCTCCCCGGTCAGTTGCAGGTTGCGTTGCCCCAGGGACGCCACGTACACCGGAATCTGCGACTGTACCGGCGACACGCCCATGCGAAACCGCTTCAGGTTGTAAAAGCGGCCCTCGTAGTTGACTCGCTCACCGGCCAGTGCCATGCGGACGATGTCGATGTACTCCCGGGTTCGGGATACCGGATGATCGAACTTCACGCCGTGCCAATCCTCGATGACGATCCGTCCGCTGGCGCCCAGGCCCAAGATGGCCCTGCCGCCGCTGATCCGGTCCAGCGAGGCAATGCTCTGCGCCACCAGTCCGGGCGTGCGGCTGTACACGGTTACGATCCCGGTGCCCAGGCCGATGCGTTCGGTGTTGCAGGCCAGCATCGTCAAGACTGTAAATGCGTCGCGCCCCCAGGATTCGCCGGTCCAGAAAGAGTCATAACCCAGGCGGTCCGCCTCCTGGGCCACCGCGATCAGGTCGCTGTCGTCGTTGTTGTCCCGGCTGCTAAAGGTAATTGCGATGCGTTCCATGTGGTCAGGTAACCTGTAACTGCGAATAATTGGGCGATGAGCGATTGAAGGGAAATGATTGAAATGGTCAGTTTCGGTTCTGCCAAATAATATATGGGTCGAGCGCGTCGCCCGTCAGCGCTTCGCCGAGCGCTTCGCTGTTGGCGGGAATGGCCGACGCCTCTTTTACGATCAATTCGCGAACCGTGGCGCTCCACCGTTTGGCGTCCTCGGCTCCGGCGCGGTCCGTCAGAAGGTCGTTGAATCCGGCCACCAGCTGGTCCACCGGAGCGGCGAGAATCGGCCCGGATATTACGAAAACCACCACTTCGGGAAGATTTTCCTCGTCGTGAAATTCAACGCCCAATCTGTCGAGAATGCTGTTCATCGCCACGCCGCGGACGATTTCGTCAACATGCGTCGGGATGTTCATCATGTGGGCGAACGGGTGATCGGCCCCTTCCCGGAGGGACGCTGAAAATTCGCTTTCCACCGCTCGGTAGTAATCCTCATTGAAAACGTCGTCGGCAGACAGCAGCAATATCTCCGCCGGCGAACGCCGCAGATCGATTGCGATAAACTCCCGCAGGTGCGGAAAGATGGCCAGGGTAATGTCGGGCTGACGCCCGTTGGGCAGCGGACCGCCACTCAGTTCCTCAAACAACGCTGCGCTCCTTATGATTTCATGGCGACGGACGGCCGCCGATGCTTGGGGGACTGATTCACCGCAGGTATCCAGCGGCGAAGTTCATTAGCCGAAGGCCAGTCGGTGCACCGCGTCGGCAACGCCCGACAGGTCATCTACAGCAGCATCCGGTTGCGCTTGGGGATCATTTGGATCGGAGGGTTCATAGAACCCGCGAATCCATACCGATTTCATGCCGACGCGATTAGCGCCCACCACGTCGTTGGTCACGTGGTCGCCCACATGCACGGTGGATTCCGGGGTTGCGCCCAGGGATTCCATCGTCATGTGGAAAATTTCGTCCGACGGTTTGGCCAGCAGAACCTCATCGGAAAAGGTCAGGGTCTGAAAATAGCTCAGATAATCGTGGCGACGCAGAAATTCTCGAAATGTGTAACCGGGCGTCATCCCGGTGTTGGAGATGAGACCGATGCGCAGTCCCATATCGCTAACCGATTGCAGGGTTTCGCGGGCAGCGGTGTGAAATCGCGGGGGGCAATCGAAGAAAGATTCGGCGTACACGCGTTCAATCTCGGCGATGGTGGGTTCGGGCAGGCGATCAACCAGACCGTCGTCGATCAGGTTGATAAATATTTCCACCTGGGTGCGGAAGCTAACGTCTTTGTTGGTGTCCCTTACGGCCCGACACGCACGGTAGCAACCCCGGTATGCCTCGCGGATGTGGTCGGGGTCATAATCCTCATCATGGGCCAGCAATAAATTGCGGGCGCCGTCCAGGCGCACCTGAGCGCGCGCCTGACCCAACTCCCGGTTATCCAGGATCAGGGTTTGCCACAAATCAAACGTTACGGCATTAATGGCGGCCACGATTCCATCCGTGTATAGCGGGATTGACGAGTGTGGTGGGATTGGCGAGGCAGTTTGGTAGATCGGTAAAGCGATCCGGCGGGTCTATACCGGAGGTCGCCGGGTGTGCCAGTCGGTGGCCTGTTGATAAGCGTAAGCGGCCCTGATCACCGTATGTTCATCGAAGTTCCTGCCCGCCAGATGCAGCGCCGCCGGCAGTCCGTCATCGGCAAACCCGCAGGGCACCGATATGGCGGGAGAGCCGGTGATGTTGTAAACCCTGGTGTACTTGGTCAGCAGAGGCACTGCCGGAATTGACTCCCCGCCAATGTCAATGCGACGTTCCAGGATGACCGGTGCGGTAACCGGCTCCACCGGGCCAGCCAGCAGATCGACGTTTTGCAACAGACCCGCCACCTGTTGGCAAAAAACCTGCCGGGCCTGTTGAGCCCGCAGGTATTCGGAGGCCGTGATAAACAGACCCTCTTCCAACCGGTCGCGCACCTGGGGATAGAGCTTGTCTCCATCGGACAGCAGGATGTCGCGGTGGGCCGCGGTGGCTTCGGCGCTCAGGATGGCGTTGCTGATCGGTTGAGCGTATTCAAACAAAGGCAGGGACACCTCAACGATTTCGGCTCCCAACTCGCCAAGAACGCTGATCGCGCCCTGCACCAGATCGGCCACCTGAGGATCGATCGGTTCCTCGAAAAACTCTCTGACGACGCCGATGCGCAGTCCTCGTACGTCGCCGGTCAGCGCGGCAGTATAGTCGGGTACGGGCACATTGGCGGTAACGTGGTCCCGCGGGTCGGGCCCGGCGATCACGTTCATGGTTAGCGCCGCGTCCTCCACGGTTCGGACCATCGGCCCGGGATGATCCAGGCACCACGACAACGGGGTTAATCCCGCCCGGCTCACGCGGCCGTACGTTGGTTTCAGCCCGGTAATCCCGCACAACGCCGCCGGGATGCGAACGCTGCCGCCCGTGTCGCTGCCCATGGTAATCGTGCACTGGCCGGCGGCAGTCGCGGAACCGCTGCCCCCGCTTGACCCACCGGTTATGCGCTCCGGATTCCAGGGGTTGTGCATGTGCCCGTAGTCAGCGTTTTCCCCGGTGGGCCCGAACGCCAGCGGATGCATATTCAGTTTGCCCAGCAAAATCGCGCCGGCCTCGCTGAATTTGATGGCAACGGTGCAGTCTTCGGTGGGAACGAAAGTGTCGTAGATCCGCGTGCCCGATGTGGTGCGTACGCCCGCGGTGTGGAACAGGTCTTTCAATCCAACCGGGATGCCGTGCAGAGGGCCACGATAATTGCCCCGCCCGATTTCCTGCTCGGCGCGACGGGCGGCGGCTCGAGCCTGCTCAGGGATCAGCGTGATGAAGGAGTTGAGCGTTGGCTCGGTCGCTTCAATTCGCGCCAGGCAGGCATCAACCACGTCCACCGGGGAAACTTCGCGATTGCGAATCAGGCCGGACAGTTCCCAGGCCGACATGTAGTGCAGTTCGTTGGAAGGCATGACGTTCCTCGCCGGCGGCGCGGTATTACCGGGTTTCAGCGATGAAAGCAGACGGCGATTCTGCGTTTCTCACATCTACTTCAAAAACCCTGGCCAGTCCGCTGCGCATCATCGTTACGCGACGATGCAGATCTTCCATGCGCTCCGCATCGGAGACATCCAAGCCGGCCCCGGCGGCGACGCGCAAGAAAACCTCGTAAGACATCGCTACGGCATCGTTGGTTGACATAATCGCCCCATGACGCGCCGGAAAGTGTCTATTCCCGGTAAGACCGGCGAGCCGTGGTAATTATGGCGCAAGCCGCTGCGGTTGGCAAATGGCCTCGCATAGCTGTAACAGTTCAGACTCGACGCGTGATTTCCATACCACTCCGTCATTCCGGCCTTGAGCCGGAATCCAGAGACGTCTTTAAACCGCAATGTTGCTTATCCTCGGCTTCCTGGATTCCCGCTTTCGCGGGAATGACAGGTTGGGGCCAAGATACTACCTTCAACTCTGAACAGTTACGCATAGCTGTACGGGGATGTTTGGCTGCCAAATTATGCGAGTCACCGAATTATGGCGGGCGCAGTGTCGAAACCGCTTACCGCAACATTCTGGTCGTGGGTTCCGCTGTTTGGACCCGAACGGAAGCGTAGTGTCGTCCGCTATACTCGAATCGCCATTCCGTTCAACCATCCGGCCCTCTTCGGTGTGATGATTTTGTATTGTTCCCAGTGTGGTGTGCGCTTGTACCAGGACGCTGAATATTGTCCCGAATGTGGGCACAGGTCGCCCGCCTCGATGAACCCCGCAGCCGTCAGCGACGCCGCCGCGCCGGTGCAGCGAACCTGGGGACTCTGGCACGTCGTGTTGGGCGTCGGTATCCTGATTCCCGCCACGGTTCTGTTCGGATCGTTGGGGTTGATACTGCCGTTGGCTATCGCTACGGTGGTGTCGACGGGATTGCTCGGTGGAGCGCAGGTGGCTCTGGTCTGGGGATTGGGCCCCAGAAACTGGAGCCGTGGCTTGGCTGCGGTCGGGCTGGTGGCTCCGCGGGCATCCGGCGTCGTTACGGTCGGCTTGACCATCGCAGCAGTAGTTGCCAGCCTTGGTTTCTCGGTGGTCTACACCATGTTGGTAACGTGGCAGGAATGGCAACCGCTGATCCCGCCCCAACCCGAACCCGCATTTGTGTTCGCAAACCGGTTGGCCATCTTGAGCATCGTGGCCCTGGCCGTGTGGACGCCCTTCGTTGAAGAACTGTTCTTTCGCGGTTTCGTGTTCAGGGGTCTGGCAAACCGTTGGGGAAACGGCGTGGGGCTGGTACTGTCGGCGGTGGTATTCGCCGCCATGCACTATCACATCGGGTTGTTGCTTCCCATCCTGGTAACCGGCCTGTTGTTGGGTGGGTTGTACTGGCGTACCGGGTCCCTTTGGCCTTCCATAGTGGTACACGCCATTCAAAATGGTATTGCGACGATCGCGGTGATCTACGGCCTGTAGTCTGGACACTGGCTGCGGCGTAATATAGATTTGTTTTCGACCACCATCCGAATGCACTTCAACCCGAATGCACATCAACGAGGTTTCCAATAGTGAGTGGACCAGCAGTGAAAATTGATCGTATCGCCAAAAAATTTGCGGAAATCAAAGCCCGGGGACGTCCCGGTCTCGTGGTTTTTATGACGGTGGGACACCCGTATCGCGATGCGGCGCTGGAAATCGCGCCCCAATTGGTTGCCGCCGGCGCCGACGCTATAGAACTGGGCGCGGCTTTCAGCGACCCAATCGGCGAAGGTCCGGTGATCCAGGAGTCCAGCTTTGTTGCGCTGCAAAACGGCATAACGCCGCAAGACTGCCTGGACACCGCGGCAGCGTTGCGCCCCCTGATCGGCGATACACCGGTGATCTGGATGGGTTACTACAACACCATCATGGCTGCCGGGCTGGATAAGTTCGCTAAAGCCTGCTCCGATGCAACCATTGACGGTTTGATAGTGGTGGACCTGCCCTACACCGAAGCACAGCCGCTGGTCAGCCAACTGGCTCCGTTTGGAATCCACCTGATACCGCTATTGGCTCCAACCAGCACCGACGAAAGCATTCGCGAAACGGTTCGGCTGGCCGGCGGGTTCGTATATTGCACCAGCGTCACCGGCGTTACCGGCGCCCGAACAGAAATGTCCGATCGGGGTTTCGAGCTGGTGGATCGCGTACGCCAGCAAACCGATCTGCCGGTTGCAATCGGATTCGGCGTTTCCAACCGGGAGCATGTCCTCGAAGTGGGCAAACGGGCCGATGCGGCGGTAGTGGGAAGCGCCCTGGTACGCGCGTTGGCCGACGGCCCGCCGGCCGAAGCCGGAAGGCGAGGCGCTGCCGTCGTTGCAAGCTTGTCCGGTCTAGCGCCCGAGTGATCGCCGCCGACAGGGCAAAAAAAGCGGTTGATTCCATTTCAGGTAACTGTTCAGAGTTCAAGGTAGTATCCTGG
This sequence comes from Dehalococcoidia bacterium, assembly GCA_965262485.1. GTDB lineage: Bacteria > Chloroflexota > Dehalococcoidia > Lucifugimonadales > UBA3495 > Bin87. The sequence goes on from OZ253540.1 coordinate 822,335, forward strand.
CTCCAACCTGTCATTCCCGCGAAAGCGGGAATCCAGGAAGCCGAGGATAAGCAACATTGCGGTTTAAAGACATCTCTGGATTCCGGCTCAAGGCCGGAATGACGGAGTAGTATGGAAACAACCCGTCGGGTCTGAACTGTTACCATTTCCGATACCCGTTGACATCCCGTTGGCGCTGGAGTAGGATTTTTGGTGAAATGACCGCAACCTGCCAGAACCTGACCCGTGGCTATTACCGCCCGTTTTACTTTTACGCTTACCGCAACAAGGTTGGCGTAAGTCCGGTGTGTGAAGCCCGATAATCTTTGAAAAAATCCCTTAGGCAGGACTTCAGCCGGACACAGGCTGAAGTCTTTTTTGTTGACCGCACAGCCTGCACTCCCCGGCAGTCACAGAGGAGGACACAAAAAATGGTAAGTTCACCCGCCAAGGACGTTAACGTAACCAGCAATAACGCCCTGATACGGCCATCCGAGCTTGAAAAGCACATCCCGTTGAGCCCCCAGGCCGAAGCCACCGTGCTGGAAGGGCGCCGACAACTGGAATCGGTACTGAGCGGCGAAGACGGCCGGTTCGCGGTAATAGTGGGCCCGTGCTCGATTCACGACCAGCCGGCAGCCCTCGACTATGCCGCCCGCCTGAAGCCGTTGGCCGAGCAGGTCAGTGACCGCCTGTTGATCGTGATGCGGGTTTACTTCGAGAAACCGCGCACCACCGTTGGCTGGAAAGGTCTGATCTACGATCCTAACCTCAACGATACATACCAGATTGAAGATGGCTTGCACCGGGCCAGGCGGCTTCTCATGGAAATCGCAGAAGCCGGCCTGTATTCGGCCACTGAGTTTCTCGACCCCATCGTGCCGCAGTACGTCTCGGATCTGGTGACCTGGGCCGCCATTGGAGCCCGCACCACCGAAAGCCAGACGCACCGCCAAATGGCATCCGGGCTTTCAATGCCGGTTGGCTTCAAGAATGGCACCGACGGCGACCCGCAGACGGCGGTGGATGCCCTGGTAGCGGCCGCTACTCCCCAGGCGTTCCTGGGCATTGACCACGACGGGCAGGCGTCCGTTGTTGAAACCCGGGGCAACAAGAACTGCCATCTGGTCATGCGTGGCGGACGCAGTGGCACCAACTACGATGCCCGCTCCATAGCCACCGCGCAGGAAGCGCTGCGTAAATCCCAATTGCCGCCCCATATCGTTGTGGATTGCAGCCACGGCAATTCCAACAAAGACCATACTCGTCAGCACATTGCCTTCCGGGATGTCATTGGACAGCGGATTGAAGGCAACGAGCATATTCTCGGTGTGATGTTGGAAAGCAACATCAACGCGGGCGCCCAAAAACTGGGATCAAACCCTGATGAACTGGAATACGGCGTATCCATCACCGATTCCTGCATCGGGTGGGACGAGACGGTTAACCTGTTGAGTTGGGCTTACGATAGCCTGCCGGTCTGATCTGTTCAACGGCTGCGATCACCGAACATCAACCCCTCTCCATCAGAGAGGGGTTTTTGCGGGATGGGCGCCGGCCAAAAGGGCGGCCTACCGAAAACCTGGAATTAACAGATCAACTCCGGGCGACCGCGCGAGACGGGCATCCCAGCGGGGTTGACACTACTTGCCGTGATATAATTGGGCCAAGTTACAGTTTGCTGATGCGGCGCCGTTAGTGCCGAACGAGCTATTGTCGTAAGTTGCGGAGGCCCAAATATGTTCCCACAAATAAGCCTCACCACCGATGTTTCTCGCGATGATGTCGCCCGCATGCGCGATTGGCTGCGCGACCCCGAAGTTAGCGGATTATGGTATGGCAACGACGATACCGATGGCCATGCTCTGCATATCGGATATTCCCCCGAGCAGATTCAGGGAGCCTCCGACGAAGAATGGGGCCAGGTTTTCAACCAGGATGAGCGGCGGATTTACGCCCTCTACGCTACTGACGAAGCCCATATTGGAGAAGGTCAGCTTCTCGTAGAATGGCCTCTGGAAGAAGCGCAACTGTTCATCATGATCGGGCGCAAGGACCTGTGGCACCACCACTACGGAACCGCCGCCCTGATTTCCATGCTGGATGAAGCGTTCGAGAAACTGGAGCTGCACCGCGTTTGGGTGGACGTCCCCGAATACAACGAACACGCCCTGCAAATGTTCCGGCATCTGGGGTTCGTGCTGGAAGGACACCTGCGCCGTACCCACCGCAAGGACGGCGACTGGTACGACTCTTTTGCGATGGGTTTGCTGGTTGACGAATACGGACGGCGTCGCGACCGTGTGCTTACCCAGTACGCAACTTGATCATATCTCCGCACCGCCACACTGGCGCGTTTTGGAGTCGTTTGGTTGAAATGGCGACGGAGGAATAAATTATGCCGGTCATCACGATCAACGGTGTAATTGGTAGCGGTACCCTGGAGATCGGGCATCTGGTGGCTCAAAACCTCGGACTCAACTACGTTGACCGCTATATTTTCTCGGAGGCGGCACGGTTGGTCGGTTCTCCGGTTGGGCGGTTGATCGAGAAAGAGCAGCGGGTCGTCCCTTTCCGCGAACGCGTCGCCAGGTTTATGCAAACGGTGTTGGAGCGATCGGCTGTAGCCGGTGCGGGGGCCGAACCGTATTTTGGCCGGGGCATCGAAATGTTGCCCGCTGAAGCCTACACCGAGCTGGTGTCGGATGCGGCGGCGTCATCCGAAGTGCACGATAAGGCGTTTATCGAGGCCACCACTTCCGTAATCAATGAACTTGCCGCCAGTGGTGACGTCGTGATCATCGGGCGCGGCAGCAACATGATCCTGTCGAATACGCCCGGCGTGGTCCATGTTGGCTTGGTGGCCCCCACCGATGTCCGCGTTGACACGATGGCCAAGCGGGAGATGTTTTCCCCTGAAGAAGCGCGCGCTTACATGGATGAACTGGAAACCGCCCGCTTGACGTTTTACCGCAAGTTTTTCCGGGTCAATGCAAACGACCCCACTTTGTACCACGTCATGTTGAACATCGGGCGCATTTCACAAAGCACCGCTGCTGAGATCATTGGACACGCTGCGGTAGATATCGGCGCGGCCCCTGCGGACTGATCGCGCGTTCCGGCTGGCGCCCGGTCGGTGTCCCCGCTTGGGTACCCGCGGGTAACCCTGCGGTACACTGCCTTCGGGATGGGGCGGCCCGTACCGATTGCCAACATGCTGGCGCCACTTGCCAACCGCGAAGCCCTGCCCCCTGACACTAGGCCGTGTTGACATTTGAGATATAAGGCGATTTCGCTAACCCCAGCTCGTCATTCCCAAACCCCATCTCGTCATTCCCGCGAAGGCGGGAATCCAGAGTACCCTGAATGTGAACGATGTCTGCTTTCCAAAGCGCCTGGATTCCTGCTTTCGCCGGAATGACGTGAAATGTCAACAGAACCTAGGGATTTGATGTGATACCCATATCTGACGGCGGTCGACCACGCGGTTCTTTTCCGGTGGTTAACGTAGTATTGCTGGGGCTGAACGCCCTGGTTTTTTTGTATGAGATTGCCGTCGGAGGACTCGGATTCCTGTTTGGCGCGGACAGCGTTGGCATAGTCACGTTCTTTTATAAATTTGGGTTCATACCTTCGGAACTGTCTTCGGGATCTGCTGCTCAAGTCTTGCTGTCCGAATCAGGCCTGCAACTGAGCATCGCGTCGCCCGTACCCACGTGGGCAACCATACTCACCTCCATGTTCATCCACGGCGGCTTGATGCACTTCGCCGGCAATATGCTGTTCCTGTGGGTGTTTGGCGACAACATCGAGGATACGTTCGGCCATGTGAAATACCTGCTGTTTTATCTGGTCGCCGGCATTCTGGCCACGCTGGCCCACTTCGCAATTGATACCGGATCGCAAACGCCGTTGGTCGGAGCCAGCGGCGCGATTTCCGGTGTCATGGGCGCCTACCTGCTGTTGTATCCGCGCAATCGTATTCGCACGCTCATCTGGTACTTCGTGATCACCGTTGTCAACCTGAGGGCGGTGTGGCTGTTGCTCATCTGGATTGGCTTGCAGGTAATCCAGGGCGTGTTGTCGATTGGCGTCAGTAATCAGGTGAGCACCGCGTTCTTCGCTCACATCGGCGGTTTCGCCGTCGGGCTGGCGGTGGCGGGCGTTTACAAGATGGTCTCGCGTGGCACGGATGGGCCATCCGGATATGGGGGCCGCCGTTCAGATACCCAGCCCCGGTATTGGCGCGGTCGCCGTATCGATTGAATGGCGGTGGTAATTTACGATTGGATTATCAACGGATACGATGGAGGTCACCAATGGACGTGAAAGAGGCAACTCACACTGCGCGAGAGTATATAACCGACGTGTTCGCTGGCGAAGAAATCTCGCAATTGGGCCTGGAGGAGGTAGTGCATGACCCGGATGGCAAGCAGTGGCGCATAACCTTCGGCTTCGTCCGCCCCTGGGACCGGCAGAACACCATGGCCGTCAATCTGGGTCTGAAATCTGGGCGGGCCTACAAAGTCGTTAGCATTGATGAAGAGAGCGGAGACATAGTTTCACTTACCGACCGCCTGTTGCCGGAGTCGAAACCCTGATGCCGCCTCTGGGTTACTTTGTTGACGCCAACCTGCTCGTCCTGCTGGTAGTAGGTGGCGTTGATCCAGAGATTATCGCCAAACATCGGCGGCTGAACGGATACACCGCGGCTGACCACGAGACGCTGTTGAAAGTGCTGTTCAGCAGGGTTAACCGGGTATTCATAACGCCAAACACACTCACCGAAGCATCTAACTTATTGGGGCAGCATGGCGAGCCGGAGCGGTCCCTGTTGATGGGCGGACTACGGTACATTATTAATGGAAACGAGGAAATCGTAGTCGCCAGCGGGCAGGCGTCGGACAACCCGGCGTTCCAATCGTTGGGTCTGACCGATGCGGTGTTGCTCGAGGCTGTCAGCGAGGAAAGGCCGCTTATCACCGTAGATTTGCACCTGTACGTGGCGGCGTTGGAGAAGGGGGAGAGCGTGGCATCAACTTCCGGGAGTTTATGGAGCAGGCTTAGTAACGTCCGGCAGTTTACATGGATGCACGGGTTAGACCGGGCCGCCGGTACGCCTGTGGTACACTCGTCGCTACAATGGCCCCCCTTTGAGGAAGGAATATGACTACCCAAACCTATCAAGCAGCGGGGTGGCAACTGCTTGCCCAGGCCCGGGCCGAACTGGCTGCTGGCGACGCGCGACAGGCATCAGAGAAGGGCTGGGGCGCGGCAGCCCAGATGGTGAAAGCCATCGCCGAGCAGCGTGGCTGGCAGCATGGCGGCCATCGCCAGCTATTCGCCGCCCTCAGGCAGGTTCGGAACGAAACTGGCAACGAAGACATTCGACGCCTGTTCGCCGTAGCTAACAGGCTCCACACGAACTATTATGAAGACTGGCTGGACAGCGAAACCGTTGCCGAGGACCTGGATGACGTGGAGCAACTGCTCAACCTGCTGGAGCCGCTGTTGGGCTAAACCGTTGTCGCACTCATACTCCGTCATTCCGGACTTGATCCGGAATCCGCTCCCAACCCTATTAGTGGGAGGCGATTAGCGAGAAAATACCGCTGGTCACCGTAGATTTGGACTTGTACAGGGGCCGGCGGGTTATGCCGGACACGATGGCCGGCAGCCACAGTATTGGCGAGGTCGGCGGATTGATTGAAAAATATAAGATGCCTTACGATTGGATTATCGAGGATACGGTGGAGGCACCCAATGGATGTTAAGGATGCCACGCAGACGGCGCGGGAGTACATAACCGACCTCTTTGCTGGCGAAGAAATCACGAATTTAGGCCTCGAAGAGGTGGTGTACGATGTGGAGTCGGCGCAGTGGCGAATCACTTTCGGCTTTGCCCGACCATGGGACCGGCAAGGCGATATGGGCGTCAGGATGGGTCTGAAAGCCCCGCGCTCCTACAAGGTCGTCCGTATTGACGTTGACAACGGCCGCGTCATCGCCCTCACGGATCGCATCCTGCCGGATTAAAAATCTGATGCCAGTGTTGGGTTTTTTTGTTGACACGAATTTGATCATCCTGTTCGTCGTAGGCGCTGTTGATACAAGCATAATCGCTAGGCATAAGCGACTGGAAGGCTACACAGCTGCTGACTATCAGGCTCTACTTGACCTGTTCAACCTGGCTGACCGAGTGTTTGTGACGCCAAACACGCTCACCGAAGCGTCCAATTTGCTCCGCCAGCATGGGGAGCCGGAGCGGTCGTCGCTGATGGAAGGGCTCCGTGCCTTGATTGATGGCAGTGAAGAGGTTATCGTCAGCAGTGCGAGGGCGTCGGCGAACCCGGAGTTTCACCGGCTCGGCCTGACCGACTCGGCGTTGCTGGAGGCGATCAACGAGGAAAGACCGCTCATTACGGTGGACCAGGATTTATATTCGGCTGCTTTGGCGAAGGGACACAACGCAGCATTCGACTTCTGGCGCGAAAGCAGAATTGGATGACGTGGAGCAACTGCTCAACCTGCTGGAGCCGCTGCTGGTCTAAACCGTATGGGCCAACGTACCCGGGCGGTACGCCAACCGATGTGAATGGCCCTTACGCCTCCGGGAAGGGTATCAGGCCCAGAATATCCCGGGTCTGGTGCGGCCTGGAGGTCCGGCCATTCCACTGGCGACCTCCAGGCCCGGCCGGCTACGGAGGCAACGGCCGGAGCGGCGGCGACTACGAGCGTCCACCCCAATACTGGCGCGGCCGCCAAATTGATTAAAAATTGCTGATACTTTACTGTTCCGGTTATCTGAACATGCGGCGAGGCCCCCAATGGACGTGAAGAAGCCACCCACATGGTCAGAGATTACATAATCGAAGTATTTGCAGACGTGGCGATTTTCCAGCTGGGCATGGACGAGGGTGTCTTTGACCCGAACGCCCAGCACTTGCGCATCATCTTCGGCTTCGTCCTCCCTCGGGACCGGCAGGGTGATATGGGCGTTAGAATAGGCCTGAAAGCCCCGCGGCCCGACAAAAATGAGTATGCCGGCCAATAACTAGCGCGACCTATTCAGAATTGCAAGCAACCGAAGAGGAGCAACAAAATGCGTAAAATCGTCATCCTGATCATAGGCGTCTCGGTCATCGGAGCGGCGCTAGCTTGTGGCGGGGTCGGTGGAGATCCGGTCGCGTCCTTTGCCAACTGTGCCTGGGAGCAGCAAGGGGATCACCTGAAAAATAACGAAGGATTCAGGTCCGCCAGTGAGTATCGGGCCTTCCTCCAACAAGAACTGGACGCCGGCAACATCGACATGGATGAGATTCAGAGGTGGCTCGAACTCTGTCTCGCCTCCAGATAGAACGCCGGTATGCGTAACCTGGGCACGGGCCAGAAATTGCCTGGGCCCGCCCCCAACAACGGAGGGAGCGGCGGTTGGCGTGGTAGCGATTATGAACAGCCGGCGCAGGACTGGCTGGGTTGCGTTCAGTTGCTCCTCCTCTGCTTGGAGAATCCTCAGCGCGCGGATTTGGTTATGGTTGTTGAACCAATTAGCCGGCAGACGGTAGTGCTCCCGCATTTTGTAGAGCGTCCACCTGTCTCAAGCTTAATTTGGCATATAACAACGCGCGCTTGTTGGCAAAGCCGGACCGTGACTGGTTACAGCCGTAGCTAAGCAAGCGGGTGGCATAATCCTTACCTGCCATCCCCCAAATCCCCCGGCCCCGTTCCGGTCAGGCGGAACGTCTCCGCCACGAAAGCCTCCACCGCCCGGCTGATGCGCTCCTGCAGTTCCCGGTAGCCACCCGCGTCCAGCCGGTGCTCTGCGCCGCCGTAGCGGTAATCCACCGCGTATTGGGTTAGCCAGTCCCGCGGATCCCGTGGCCTCCGCCGCGCCAGCTGCTCCGGCGGCAGCATAATGAATTCCACCAGCGCGTCCAGTTCATCCCGCGCCGGCGACGAGCCTTCCGCCACGTTGTCCATGATGATGTCGGCTAGTTGATCGATGCGGTGGATGTTGGTGTACTCGCAGTCAATGGCCGAAATCCAGCCCTTCAGCGCGTTTTCCACCGCCTGTTGCGCGATGAATCCAATCAGGTCCTGGTCGTCAAGCCCGGTATTGATGCTGTGGTTCAGGCTGCCCAGCCTCAGCCGGGCATTGATGAGCCGCTGCCGGATGTCCGGCCAGCCGGCGGGGTAATCGTCGTCATGTTCGTCGGAAAGGTCGTCGAATTCATCGTCGTTCATAATCACCCCATCCCGCAACGCCTGCGCCGCCACGTGATTCCGCGCCCGCCGGCAGTAGGCGAACCGCTCCCGCGTCATTCCGATGACGTCATAGCCGAACTTGACCGGGAACTCCCGCAGTTTGCGGTAGGCAGCCCGGTCGGCAGTACCTTGAATCGCCCGTAAAACCATCCGGTCGTCGGTATCCGCAATGACCATCAGGTCCACATCCGAGTCCGGCCGGTGGTCGCCACGAGCCCGGGAACCGAACAGTATAACGGTGGCTTCCGGGGCCGCTTCCTGCGCGGCGCGGGCCACCGCCAGCCCGATTGCGTCCGCCTCTTGCCGCCCCATGATTGCTACGCCTCCGGGAACGGTATCAGCCCCAATATGTCGCGCGCCTGTTGCGGCGTGGCCGGCTCCCGGCCGTGCAGCCGCGCCATCGTAACGGCCCATTCGACGTACTGGGCGTTGGAGGTGGGTTGCCGGTTGTTGGGCAGGAACGGGCTGTCTTCGAAGCCAACGCGGATGTGCGCCCCGGTGGCGATGGCGATGGCGCACAGCGGGAAGGTCTGGCCCATGCTGCTGTGCGCCAGCCAGGTTGCCTCCGGATAGTGTTCGCGGATGGTGTCGGCCATCAGCATGTAGTTGCGTGGCGAACCAACCATTGACTGCCGCCCGTCGCCCCAGTGGCCGCCCGGCTCGACCAGGAAATACCTGGTGTCTTTAATGTAACCCTCCGCCATCAGCGTGAAGGCCAGATTCAGGTTGCCAGTGTCGTGGACGGCCGGCTCGGGGAACGTTCCACGCTGATAGCAGGCATCCAGTGTCGCCACAATATCTTCAAACGAGTTGGGACTGATCGTGGTGCGCCGACGACCCGTTTCAGCGTCCAGCGGCCATCGGGTGCCGGTGCCCAGGTTAAGCGACACCATTTCGACGGGTTGAGGAGTCTCCAGCAGGTAGCGTGTGACGGCTTCCACCGGCACATGGGATTGGCGCGCGGTGGTGTGATTCAGGGCCAGATCGCACTGGGCCCGAATCATGGCATCGGTTTGGGCGTACCAGGCCGGGTCATAGCTGATCCCGCCATCGGGCGTGCGGGCGTGGAAGTGCACAATGGATGCGCCGGCTTCGTAACATCGCACCGCTTCCTGCGCCACTTCTTCCGGTGTCCAGGGAACGTTGGGGTTGTCTTCGCGGCCTCGACTGCCGTTCAGGCAACCTTTGATGATGATGGTGTCCATGCGAATCGGCCTCTGGTTTCGTTTGATTTGACCCGGCGCATAACCTGCGAAGGCGTTGCCTTCGGCGTGTGCCTGCGCGTCGGGCCGTATGCTATCATAACGCCAATCAGGTGGCGGGCCTTGATACTGGCCCCCACGTGTTCGCTATTTCGTTGATTTTATTATTGCCCCAGGAGGAGCTGATGCTGGATTACAAGCCCAATATCGTATTGACCAATGACCGAGAGTATAAGGTCGTCGGAACCCGGCCCATCCGCCACGACGGAGCGGACAAGGTAACCGGCCTGGCTCGGTACAGCGCCGATTTGAACCTGCCCGGCATGTTGTACGGAAAAGTGCTGCGCAGTCCCCATGCTCATGCTCGCATCAAGTCCATCGATACCAGCCGGGCAGCGGCCCTCCCCGGAGTCCGCGCCGTGATCACCGGCGCCGATATCGTCGAACCCACCGGCCGGGCGTCTGACATGGCTGAAGGCGCCATGATTAATTTCAAGTTCCTCAGCAATAACATCCTGGCCCAGGACAAAGCCCTTTACAAGGGACACGCCATCGCCGCCGTGGCTGCTGTAAACGCCCACGTTGCCGAGGAAGCCCTGGACCTGATTGATGTGGATTTCGAAGTGTTGCCACCCGTTATGCACGCTCGGGACGCCATGGCGCAAGGGGCGACGCTGGTTCATGAGCGGCTGGCCGCGTTCAGTACCGCCGGTATCCGCGCCGGCGGCGTGCTGGACGACGACGATGACTCGACAGGCACGAATATCGCCAACCACTTTGAGTTCCGGATGGGCGATCTGGACGCTGGATTCGCGGCCGCTGACGTCGTTGTTGAGCGAACGGTATCGACATCGGCGGTTCATCAGGGTTACATCGAACCCCACAGCGGCACCGCCATGTGGCACGACGACGGTAACCTCACCATCTGGTCCAGCAGTCAGGGGCATTTCACCGTGCGCGACCACACCGCTCGCCTGGTAGGCGTGCCGGTTTCCAGCGTCAAAGCGATCCCAATGGAGATTGGAGGCGGATTCGGCGCCAAACTCGCCGTGTATATGGAACCGCTGGCGGCCCTTTTGGCCAAGAAAGCCCACGCTCCGGTCAAAGTGGCGATGAACCGCACCGAAGTATTTGAAGCGACCGGACCGACCTCCGGCACCGAAATATCCTGCCGGATCGGAGCAACCAACGACGGCAAGATAACCGCCGCTGAAGTACACCTGATCTTCGAGGCGGGGGCGTTCCCCGGCTCTCCCGTGCCCGGCGCCGCCAACTGCGTGTTTTCGGCTTATGACATCCCCAACACCTGGATCGAAGGCTACGATATCGTGGTCAACCGGCCCAAGACCGCAGCCTATCGCGCCCCCGGTTCGCCGGCTGCTGCTTTCTGTGTAGAAGTGGCGCTGGATGAACTGGCCGAGAAACTGGGTGTAGATGCCATCGACCTGCGCCTGATTAACAGCGCCAAAGAGGGCACCCGCCGACCCACCGGCCCATTGACCCCGAAGGTGGGTTACATCGAAACCCTGGAAGCCTCCAAGGCGCATCCCCACTACAGTGCGCCGAAGGATGGCAAGTACCGGGGCCGCGGTTTCGCCGCGGGATTCTGGGGGAATAACACCGGTCCTTCCAGCGCGGTGGCCGTCGTCAATCCGGACGGGACCGTCAGCCTGACCGAGGGCTCCCCTGACATTGGGGGAACCAGGGCCTCGGTATCCCAGCAATTCGCTGAGGTTCTGGGCATTGCGGTGGAGGATGTCCACCCGCAGATCGGCGACACCGATTCCATTGGTTTCACCTCCAACACCGGCGGCAGCAGCGTCACCTTCAAAACCGGATTTGCCGCCTACACCGCCGCTCAGGATGTAAAGCAGCAGATGATTTCCCGGGCGGCCCGCATTTGGGAAGTCTCGGAAGATGACGTCGAGTACGAAGACGGCGTACTGAAGCACCGCGCCGACGACCAGTTGCAACTGACCTTCCGTCAGTTGGCGGCGCGTCAGGTTCCTACCGGCGGCCCCATCGTCGGGCGTGGCGGTGTAAACCCCGGCGGCGCCGGCCCCGCTATCGCCTGCCACATCGTGGATGTTGAGGTCGATGTTGACACCGGCAAGGTTGAAATCCTGCGTTACACCGCGATTCAGGACGCCGGCAAAGCCATCCACCCGTCTTACGTAGAGGGACAGATCCAGGGCGGCGTCGTCCAGGGAATCGGTTGGGCGCTCAACGAGGAGTATTACACCAACGATCTGGGACACATGGTAAATTCCAGCTTCCTGGATTACCGGATGCCCACCAGCCTGGACCTGCCCATGATCGACACCTGCATCGTTGAGGTTGACAACCCAAATCACCCCTACGGCGTGCGGGGCGTCGGCGAAGTGCCGATCGTTCCTCCCATGGCCGCCATCGCCAACGCCATCCACGACGCCATCGGCGTGCGCCTGGAGGTTCTTCCCATGAACCCCGGCAACGTCCTCGAAGCCCTGTGGGAAAAAGACGGAAAATAGCATCCGCAAAGTCCCTCTACCTTCATGGGAGAGGGGTTGGGGTGAGGGCAAAAATAGATGGCTGACGTGTGGATACCAGCTCAGATGCAGCGCATCACCGGAGCGCCGGATCGCGTTCAAGTACCCGGCGCCACGGTGCGCCAGGTCATCAACAATCTGGAGGGGCTACACCCGGGCATGAAAGAGCTGCTGTACGACGAGGAAACGGATGACGTAACCCCCGGGTTGGCGGTGATTATCGACGGTGAAGTGAGCCAACTGGGATTGCTGGACCGCGTTTCCGAAGAGAGCGAAATGCACTTCCTCCCGGCCATTGGCGGCGGCGACATCACGAATTAGCGCAACGCGCGCCGAGGCCAAACAAAAGGAGCCGGAGCATTATTGCCCCGGCTCCATTTTGGTTGCGGCGTGATGTGGCCCGGGGATTCTCTCGGTAGCCAACTACTCAGGGAAGAGGGTGACGACGAAGGAGAAACGGGAGTATTCCTCGCCTTGGTGGGCGCCAAAGGCGGCCCCGCTCAGTCCCGTTTCCAAAATCTTGAATTCGTCGCGGTCCATACCCAAGTCGTCAAGGTCTAAATATCGAATGATCAGCTGGAAGTTCACGTAGCCCATGCCCTGTCGGTTTCCCGAGATGTGCGCGATGGCACGTTGATATTCACTGTCGGATGTGAGGCTGTCGGCGTCGCCATTCTGCACATCGACGGTAGTTGCCAGCGCATCTTCGGTGGACGCCAGTGTCATGTAGCCATCGTGCAGAACGTACCCGGGCGAGTAGGCAATGTCCGAGAACCCCAAAGCGTCCAGTTTCAACACTATCGCATCGTCTTCGGCCCCCACGTCAACCGAGTCGACGCTCACTACCCCGAAGGAGTATTCCTCTACCAGTTCGACGAATACGTCCATCGTATCCTGCAGGTCGCGTTTGTTGTCGGAACGGTACGAAAGCATAGCCATCGCGTCCACCGCGTTCGTTTCCGGATTGGATTCTACTTCCTGGAAATCGAACTCCCTTACTCCGATGATTATTTCGCCGCCCAGGTAGTCCATGAAGTCCAGCTCCAGGTCCACGCCGATAGCGGCGTCAACGACGTCAATCACCACATCGAGCACGTCGGCCAGTGAATCATCGCGGTCGATGGTCAATCTACTTCCCACACCGAAGTCATCCAAACCGTCATAAAGCTCATCCAACACGTCTTCCAGGAACCACAAATCCCCAACGCGGTAATCGTCCAGGGCATTTCGCCAGTTGTCCACGCTGGGGTCGAAGGCAGAAGCGACGAAACCCAGCGTATCGTCGGGCAGTACCCGGGCCGGGTTGTCCAGATCCGCAATCTCCAATCCGAAGTCCGTGGTAGTCGGAGTAACCGTGTCGACAACCAGCCCGCGGTCAACCCACTGGTAGGACATTGCGAACCACTCGGGCGTTTCAATGCCGAAGGGATTGACACCGGCTGTCATCATGCCAAATCCAGCCCCTCCAAACGTACTGCCAAATTCGTCCACCATGCCTTCAACATCGGCGTATACCGAGGCGAACCGGCGGCCGGGCAGCGCCGCCTGCGCTTCCTGGAAGTTGGGATTGTCCGCCAGTGATTTTCCGCCGTTCCCGGAGATCATATCCAGAGTGTCCAACAGTGCATCCTCGTCGCTGGCGACTACCAGCCAGTTGTTGGATAGCGCAAAGGCCCCGTCATCGTATTCTTCGACCCAGATATCGAAGCGTCCCTCCGAATAGTCGTCAAATTCTGTTCCCTCGTCTTCCACATATTCAATCAGGAGATCCATGAAATCTGCTGCGGCCTCGGCGTCACGCACGCCGATGATGGCGACCACCGAGGGTTCGTAAGAACCAAAATCGAGCAGTGCGCCGGACATGTCGGGACCAATCCAGGGGAGGATATCCTCCTCGAAATCAATGTCGGTCTCCTCACGCAATTCGTCCAGCACGTCCTGCACGGCGTCGTGGAATCCATCCAACTCGTCGAAACGGTTCCAGATATCCAGCATTTCGGCCCGTTGCCCACCGCCGGGATTCAGCGTAAACCAGCTGTACGCCAGCACGTCATCGGGGAAATATTGCGCCGTATTCTCGGGCTTGGATCCGCCCAGTCCCGGGATTGGTATGACTCCGAAGTAGGCTAACGCGCCAGCGGCTATTACCGCGATGACCAGCGCCCCGACGATGGATCCAACGAGTTTCAAAACCATTGTTTATCCTTCGCTATTGTTTGATGTCAGAGATTTTGCGGCATGGTGACGGGCCACAAAACCTGGCCAGGCTGCGTCAGATCTCCCACAACCGGCTGAAAAACGAAAACACCCTGAAAGTGGGCATCCCACGCCAGCGCCTCAACGCCGGTTAGCATGAAGACTACCTGCTAAAAGTCCTCCCCGGATTAAGATGCGATGGCGCTGGGCCCCGCCGCTTAAATAGCTAAATCTAGAAAATTCTGGAAGCCGAATCAGCCACTGCAAAGAGCCCAGCCGGAACCGCGATCATGATGATAAATAGGAAGAACAGGGACACGCCAGTCATTATCCAGCTGATCAGTCCCATCACTTTCCGCATCGTCTCTTGGCTCTCCGGCACGTAGTCGTGCCATACGCAAATCATCGCTGCACTAATCTGCACGATGATTATAAACACCGCAAGAAAAGCGATCCAACCGCCACCTCCATCAACTGCCGCAGCGATTACCAGTAGCAGCAACGAACTTCCCATCAGGAAAGCCGTTATGAGGGCGGCAACAAGGTTGACCGCCATCAGGCCTCTGGCGTCCGACCCACTTCCCCTTGTTTGTTCAGTTAGCATTGTGAAAACCTCCTTGCTTTGTTCACGGGCGGTGTACCGGATTGCAGGGCAATCGGGCGCCGGTGCATATCATCGTTTAAGAGAACAATGCGAATATCGCGAAAATATATCTGGCAGCAACGAGCATGAAGAGGACGAATATGAGGATGGCGACCAAATTGCAAACCATTCCGGCGACTGACATCCCAATTCCAGTGCCGTTACTGCGACCCTGCACTAAACCCACAATCGACAACGGCAGTCCCACCACCATACACGGGAAAGCTACGATTATCCCGACGAGCGGAATGAAGATGAACACAATGGCGATAATGCCAAGCACCATTCCTGCTACGCCCATGTTTCGCCTCCTGTTATTGTTGACGGAGCTGGCCGAACGCTAGGGAATCTGTGTCCGCCAGCTGAGCTCACAAGTCCAGCCGTGATTAGGTTACGGCTTTAACAGCATAGGGTGGGAAAGAAGGCACCGTCGCTTCCCAGCCAAGGATTTGCATATCACTCCACGCCAATCCGGTTTCATCATATATGATGAAATTACGCATAAAATATTATCGACCTTACCGCAGTCTATTTACAGTGCAATTCGCTGTCAAGTTTTCTCTAATTCCAGAAAACTGCAAAACTTGTCATTGCGACTCCGTACTTGATAGGGGTTGGCAGGACGCAGGGGGACGGGTGGCCACCCCTCACCCCAACCCCTCTCCCGGAGGGCGAGGAGCGCCCACCCCCATCTGTCATTTGTATGTTGTATATGCCTCGCAGATGGGCCAATCTGTGAGGCGGGCGCGAGGGGCGCGTCGTCTGTCATTGGGTGAGCTGGGCCTGAGGTCCAGGCTGCACCGACTCGCAGTAAGACACCCCTCACGCCGCCGGTGGTCGCTCCGAACAGATTCACGGGCCTGAGCCCGCATTGCAAGTGTGGAGGACCACCGCATTATCACATCTGGGAGGTCTCAAAGATGAAGACGCCAAAGATGAAGACCATGGAAGGTAGCGCAGTGGAAGGCGGCGCAGTGGTGGGCATTGACGTCAGCAAAGCCAGCCTGGACGTGTCGGTGTCGGCTGGCCCGGCGCGTCGCTTTGCCAACACCGAGGAGGGCATCGCCGATCTGTTGCAATTGTTGGAGGCGCAGGAGGTCGCGCAGGTGGTGTGTGAACCCACCGGGGGCTATGAACTCCAGTTGGTCAACCGGTTGCGGGCCGGGGGACTGGGGGTGCACCAGGCCCACCCCAACCAGGTGCGGGATTTCGCCCGGGCCGCTGGCCACCTGGCGAAGACTGACGCCCTGGACGCCCAGACGCTGTCGCGTTACGGCCAGGTGTTTGAACCCCCGGACACCCCGCAGCCGGATCCGGAACGTGAGGAACTGCGGGATTTGCTGCGCCGCCGCCAGCAGCTGGTGGAACAGCGAGTGCAGGAGCTGAACCGGCGCAACCAGGGAACCTCCCGCAAGGCCCGGGCTTCCACCGCCCGCCACATCGCCTGGCTGGACCAGGAGATCGCCCAGCTGGATGAGGAGTACCAGGCCGCATTGCAGAGCAGCGAGTCCCTGGCCCAACGCGCCGCCTGGTACCGCAGCGTGCCGGGCGTAGGGCCGCTCACCGCCGCCACCCTGACCGCCGAGCTGCCGGAACTGGGACAATACGACGGGAAGGCCCTGACCTCCCTGGTGGGACTGGCGCCCTGGTCTCGGGACAGTGGCCGGAAGCGGGGCCAGCGCACCATCCGGGGCGGTCGCGGCGTAGTGCGCCGGGCCTTGTACATGGCGGCCCTGGCGGCGACACGCGGCCAGGGGAGCTTACCTGATTTCTACCGTCAGCTGCGGCAACGTGGCAAAACTGGCAAAGTGGCGCTGGTGGCCGTGATGCGCAAGCTACTGTTGCAACTGAACGCAGTGGCCCGCCGCGGAACCCCCTGGGTGCAACAACACGGATAGAACACCACGGATAGAACCATCCCACCTCCAAACCCGCAAAAAGGCTTGACACCCAACACAGATACTGCGAGGAGCGCAGCGACGTGGCAATCTCGTTGAGGTTGAACACACGTCGGCAAACCACCATTGCTACGGCGACGAGATTGCCACCCTCGTATCAAGTACGGGGTCGCAATGACAGACTAAAAGTGGGTGCGCATGAGGCTGTCAAGTTATCTCTAATTCCGGAGAAAACTGCAAAGCTTGTCATTGCGACCTCGTACTCGATGCGGGGGTTGGCAGGACGCAGGGGGGCGGGTGTTCCGCCCTCACCCCAACCCCTCCCCGGAGGGCGAGGGGAGAAGATGCGCCGGGGGCCGATAGTCCCTCTCCCTTGGGAGAGGGGTTGGGGTGAGGGGCGCCCCTCACGATGACGGCAGCCCTGCACCCGATGTTCTGGGACGTTGCGAAAAGGTTTCACAAAGGGTATTATGGGAACTACATCGCCCCCTGGAAGTACGTCAGACTCCTCGTTATTCTGAGTTGGCCGAAACCTCGGGGCATACTTTAGTGTCTGGCGGTTTGGCAATGGCTAAAGTGGCCATACTGATTGACGGCGGCTTTTTCATCCACCGTTTACCGCGTCCTTTCGACGAAGCCTGTTCGACCTGCTCCGCCATCGCCCGAATTTCGCTCTGCGCCTGGGTGAGGTCCGCCGTCATCGCGGGTGGATCATCAAGGAACAGCCCCAAAAGGACCTGCTGGCCGGGCGACGCGCTGTCGCAGATCTGAATGACGGAGATTTTGTGGAAGGGTTCCAGCAGAAGGCCGTGGATATGCGCATCGGCCTCGATATTGCCACCATCACTCTGAAGAAGCAGGCCGATATCATTGTCCTTGTTACCGGAGATAGTGACTTCGTGCCGGCAGCGAAGCTAGCCCCCCGAGAGGGAGCGCGCGTTATTCTTGACCCGCTCTGGCAGAACGTTGCACCCGACTTGTTCGAGCATATTGACCAGGTGCATTGTCCCTTCCCACGGCCGGGGACGGGTAATCAAGTGTAGCTGCTCCCGCATCCTGCGTCCACCGGACACAGGATGCGTAACTGTTCACGTTTGAAGGGACGGAAACGGTTTGCAGGGGAAATTCCGTACTTGGTTGCCCCTCCACAATAGGCCGAATAGTCGGCAGATCCCCGCAAGTCTGAACAGTTACTTGATTCCAGAGAAAATTGCGGAACCTGTCATTGTGAGCGCAACGCGGCAATCTGGTTGAAGCAATGGCGGCGGTTTCAGCGGCGGGATTGCCACGTGGTTCGACAGGCTCACCATGAGCGGAGGCTTGGAGGACTTTGAAAAGGCCCTGGTGAGATCTTGATCCCGGTTGACACCCGCCTTGCTCCGGGTTACATTGGGGGCGCGATAACCTCGCAACTGTTTAACAATTGATTCCCAGGCACCGGGCGCCAAAAAATCCTTATCGGGCTTAATAGGGAAGGCGGTTTGACTCCGCCGCGGTTGCGCCACTGTAATCGGGGAGCCTGCCGACGTAAACCACTGCTGGCGTTCACCTGTGTCCACCGGCGGGAAAGGGTTCGGAAGGCCGAGAACCGTAAGTCAGGAGACCTGCCCGGTGTTGCTCTGGAACTCTACTCTGCGCCCAACAGGGTTGTTTCCGTGCGGCATTGTTTGCAATACCAAATTATCCGGTTGATGCAAAACGCTCCCGCAACTCGAAACCCCGACCCTGGCAGCCTCGGCGCTCCAGGGTCTTAAATTTTAGTATCGGATTAGAAATATCCCCAATGAGTACAACCAACTCCGGCATAAAAATGACTGTGGTGGCTGTCGGTCCCGGCGACCCCGACCTGCTCACCCTGAAGGGTCGCCTGGCCCTGGAGCAGGCTGACGTGGTCGTAGGATTCAAGACCGTGCTAGATGTGGTGGACGGTCGCACTGGCAACGCCGACGTGCGCCCAATGGCCTACCGAGACCAGGAGGCGGTGCTGGATTACGCGCAGGAGCAGGCTCAACTGGGCAAATCGTGCGTGGTGTGCGTTTGGGGCGACCTGAACGTGTCAGCCAAGGAATTGCTGAATCGCGTGCGACGCCGCGCCGAGACCGTTGAACTCATTCCGGGAGTTAGCAGCATTCAAATCGCCTGTGCCCGGGCCGAAATCTCTCTGGAAGAGTCGGTGTTCATCACCCTGCACCAGCGATGGGATCGAGGGTCGGAATTGTCCGAACTGGTAGAGTTGATGAACCAGGGAAGGCGTAATGTCATCCTGTTGCCGCGGCCATACGATTTCATGCCGCCCGCCATCGCTGCCGGAGCCGTTGCGGATGGGGCAGACCCTGAACATCCCGTTACGGTTTTCCAGCGTCTCACCCTGCCCGATGAGCAGCGCTGGGACGGCACGTTGGCCGAATGCTCACAGTTGTCTGACGAATTCAGCGATTTGTCCATAATGGTGTTCCCGCGACCCGACGAGCCGGCCGACTGACGCATGACAACCGCAGGTCTAACAACGCCCGCCACTCTGGTCCTGGTAACCACGGCGGATACCGACATCCTCACCGCGGAGCGCGCTCTGGTCGGAATGCCCTGGGGAGATTCGGTGCAGGTGTATGCCTGCAACCCGGTGTCGCTGGAAGGCGAAAGCGAGGCGGCGGCATCCGCGCGTTCCGATTTAATGGATGCGGTCGGCCGGGCATCGGTGGTGGTTCTCCGGCTCCTGGGCGGCAAGCGCGCTCTTGGAGACACGTTCGACGCACTGGTCAGCGTTTGCGGTTCCCGCCGAGTCCCCGTCATCGCATGTCCGGGCCACCAGGAATGGGATGAGGACCTGGTTACCGCCTGCACGGCGCCGGTTGCCGAGGTGGAAACGGTTTTTGCCTACCTGATGCGTGGCGGCGTCCTGAATTTCCGCAACCTGTTTCTGTTCCTGTCCGACGCCTATCTTGGCTCCGACTACGGGCACGAGGCTCCGGCGCCAATGCCCTGGCAGGGTATCTATCATCCCAAGGTGGCCGAAGGTTCGGAGGTTGACCAGTACATAGCCCAAAGGTACGAAAACGGCCGGCCGGCCGTCGGCGTCCTGTTTTACCGCGCGCACTGGATGAGCGGAAACCTGGCATTCGTTGACGAGCTCATTCATCGTCTGGAGTTGCAGGATGTCAACGTACTGCCGGTATATTCCTATAGCCTGAAGCACACACCGGAAGAGGATGACGCAGAACACAGCCAGACCTTGACCGACTACATGGTTGACGCCGAGGGAATCCCACGGGTCGATTGCATTATCAACACGATGGGACTGGCGATGAGCGATCTGGAGCACCAGCAGGGCGGTACGGGCGCAACCGTCGCCACCGGCTGGTCGCAGGCGCTGCTGGAGCAGCTGGACCTGCCGATCATTCAGGCCATCGTCAGCACCGGAAGCCGGGAAGATTGGGAAAAAAGTTCGCTGGGGTTGGGCCCGGTGGACACTGCCATGAACGTGGCCTTTCCCGAGTTTGACGGTCGGATCATCGCCGTGCCGGTGTCGTTCAAAGAAAACACGCCGCCGGAAGGCGGTTCCCTTTCCGCCGGGCGGATGCAGCGTTACGTAGCCCAGGCCGACCGCATGGACTTCGTGGCCCGTTTGGCAGTGCGCTACGCTACCCTCCGGCGCAAGTCCAACGCGGACAAGCGCATCGCAATCATCCTGAGCAACTATCCGACCAAGGACGCCCGCATCGGCAACGCCGTGGGCCTGGACACGCCGGCCTCGGCCATCAACATACTCAACGCTCTGCAACGCGCCGGCTACCACGTTGAAGACGTGCCCGCTGACGGCGATGAACTGGTGCATCGCATAATCGAGCGTTGCAGCAACGACACCGATACGCTCACCGAGGAACAGCTGCGTTTGGCAGCCGGGCACGTGGAGCGACGCGCCTACGCTCAATGGTACTCCCGTTTCTCGGAGTCGGTTCAGGGCCAGTTGCTGGAAGCCTGGGGCGAGGCGCCGGGTCAGGTGTACCGGACCGGCGACCGGCTGGCGATTGCCGGCGTACCGATGGGCAATGTGTTCGTCGGTCTGCAGCCTCCGCGGGGCTTCGGCGAGAACCCCATCTCGATTTACCATAACCCTGACCTGACTCCCACCCACCATTACTTGGCCTATTACCGGTGGGTTCGCGACGTTTTCAAGGCCGATGCGATGATCCACATCGGCAAGCACGGAACGCTGGAATGGCTGCCCGGCAAGGGCGTTGGTTTATCCCGGTCCTGTTATCCCGAGGTTGCCCTTGACGACATACCGTTGTTCTACCCCTTCATCGTCAATAACCCCGGCGAGGGAACTCAGGCCAAACGACGCACGCACGCCACCATCGTTGATCACCTGATTCCGCCCATGACCACCGCCGATGCCTACGGCGACATAGCCAAGCTCGAACAACTGATGGACGAGCACTACCAATGTCAAACCCTTGACCCGGCCAAGCTCCCAACTCTGGAATCCCAAATCTGGGAGATGGTGCAGCAGGCCGAATTGCACCGTGATTTGGGGGTGGACGCACAACCTGACGACTTCGCCGTATTCATGCTTGAGATCGACGGATACCTGTGCGAGATTAAGGATGCTCAGATCAAGGACGGCCTGCACACTCTGGGTGTGCCGCCCACCTCCGACCAGATGATCGGCCTGTTGTGCGCCCTCACGCGGTTGGATAACGGAGCAGTGCCCGGTTTGCGCCGGAGCATGGCCGAGGCGCTGGGCTTTGATTATCACGCGCTGCTGGACAATCCGGCGGCGGCGGTTAATGGGAATACGCCGGCCGTGTTGGGTTCGGCTGCCGATGGTTCGGCCATTCGCAACGCCGGCGACGTTATTGAGGCTCTGGAAGCCATGTGCCGCCGAGCCTACGAACGTCTCTGCCCCAACGGGTTCGCTGCCGATGAAATCGCCGCCCTCGTGCCCGAGTTGTTGGGCAAGACCGACGGCCAAACCGCCGGCGTCCTGGAGTATGTGGGCCGACACATTCATCCCGCGCTGCTCCGCACCACGGACGAAATCGATAACCTCCTGAGGGGACTGGACGGGCGTTTCGTACCCCCTGGCCCTTCCGGGGCGCCCACTCGCGGGATGGTTAACGTGCTGCCCACCGGGCGCAATTTCTACTCGGTGGATCCAAGGGCTCTGCCGTCGCCCACGGCCTGGGATGTGGGTAAGGCGCTGGGCGACGCTTTGTTGCAGAAATATCTCGATGAAGAGGGCGGATACCCTGAGATGGTTGGAATCGTCGTCTGGGGCACCTCGGCCATGCGCACCCACGGCGATGACATCGCTCAAATCCTGTATCTGCTGGGTGTCAAACCGGTGTGGCAGGCGGAAAGCCGGAGAATCAACGGCCTGGAAATCATCCCCCTATCCGAGTTGGGCCGCCCGCGCATTGACGTAACCGTCCGTATCAGCGGTTTCTTCAGGGATGCGTTCCCGAACCTCATCTATCTGATGGACCAGGCCGTGGCAATGGCCGCCGCCCAGGACGAATCACCCGAGGACAATTACATCGTCAAGCACGTGCGGGAAGATGCTGAACTCAAGGCCGCATCGGGATCAGGCGACGACGAAACCCACAGTGATGGAGACGCTTCACTATTCCGTATATTCGGCAGCAAGCCGGGGGCTTACGGCGCCGGTATCCTGGGTGTGATCGACGAACGCAACTGGGAATCGGTTCACGATCTGGCCGAGGTTTACACCGCCTGGGGTGGGTACGCATATTCCCGCCAGGATTTCGGCGTCACCGCGCGCAACGAATTTCGCGCCAGATTCAGCCAGATTGTAATTGCCGCCAAAAATCAGGATAATCGGGAGCATGATGTATTCGACAGCGACGACTACATGCAATACCACGGCGGCATGATCGCTACGGTTCGGTCTCTCACGGGCCGCAATCCTCGCCAGTTCTTCGGCGACAACAGTGATCCGTCCCGGCCCCGGGTTCGCGATCTGCAGGATGAAGCGCGGCGAGTGTTCCGCAGTCGGGTCGTCAATCCCAAGTGGATGCAGTCGATGCAGCGTCACGGATACAAGGGCGCGTTTGAATTGGCGGCCACCGTTGACTATATGTTCGGCTACGACGCGACGGCGCAGGTCGTCGAAGACTGGATGTATGAGGACGTTACCGAAGAATACGTCCTGAATCCGGAGATGCAGGAATTCTTCCGGCAAAGCAATCCGTGGGCGCTGCGGGGGATCGTCGAACGGCTGTTGGAAGCCATCCAGCGCGGTATGTGGGAAAACCCGCCGCCGGAGATGCTGGAAAAACTGCGGGAGATGTATCTGGAACTGGAGACCGACATCGAAGCCCGTCAGGAGAATGGAACCAGGCAGTAGGCGATGGCCTGCGGTCAAGAGGATGTTTCGTATGGAAAACACGCTGGGTTTGTTGCAGGAACTGACCAGGAATCCCAAGATGATGTGGGTCGTGGGCGGTGGTCCGGTGGTTAGCGAAAACCACGCCGACGGTATCCAGGAGCCCGAAGTTCACAACGGATGGGCCACTGTTGAAGCGGACAACTGGCACTTCCACCTGCAGCTGGAGCAAATTGACGGGATCCAGTTCGTGGAGGCGATGAGCCACGGCGACCTGAAGTCCTACTATGTGCGGTTCTCAAAGGATTGGGAAGAAACGCTGGTGCGTTGCTACTTTCCCAATCCTTACCTCGACGACGACGAAAAACGCACCGAGATGCAACCGGAAAAACTCCAGGACTTCGAAGAGGCTCGGGACCGGTGGGTAGGTAAAGAGGAGAATCTTATTTTCGTACAGCGTTGATGGCACGGCAAATATCGTCTACGCGATTGAGCCGATGTTGTGATACTGCTGACGAAGTCGTACAATAAGCAGCCGTCGCGCTGCGAAGCAAACTGCCCGCGAGGGCGAGAGGAGCAAGAATAATGGCAATCATCAATCGATTCCTTTCCACGACTAACACTGCGGCCTGGGCACCCTGGCTGGTAGTAGGCGCAATGGCGCTCTACATCGTCGGGTACGTCGATGCCGGCGTGCATGCCGCAGCGGTAGGTTCCCCCGGCGTCCTTGGCACCGTGCACGAATTCTTCCATCACGCGCGCCACGTCGCCTTTATGTGCCATTAGTCGTCACCTGACCCGGCGTAGTTAATACGCCGGGTTGTGACCAAGGCTGGGTTTCACGCGTTGACGCTCAACAGGGCGTCAGGAGGAGACCTGTGAATCCAACCGATCTGTTTACGCGGTTCAGGCACTCGGATTGTTCCGGTGGTCAGAGGCCGGCAGTATCCAGAATCATAGGAGTTGCAGAATGGAACGGATCCTCCCGACCGCCCTGATCATGGGCGTCATAGTTGGCCTTGTGGTCGCGGCCTACATGAACATTTTTAATGTTCCGGTGATCGAATGGGCCATTGACCTCGAAGGCAAAGCCGCCGGCGGCGAAGAAGACGAGTCGCAACTTCCGCTGAGCGCTCTAACGGGCCTTGGCGGTCAACGGGTGGGCATGACCCTCGGTCTGGCGGTTGTCGGCGTCCTGTTCGGCGCAGTGTTTGCCGGCTTGTATCACCTGATGCGGTGGGCTACCCCCGGTTGGAGTCCATGGGCGTGGGGCGCGATCGCCGGTTTCCTCGGATTTTGGGCCATCTCCATGTACACGCAGATCAAGTTCCCGCTCAATCCCCCCGGCGTCGGAGACGAATCCACCCTGCTGGCACGGCAGGGTTTTCAGTTCCTTTTCATTTTCGTGTCAACCGCATCCGTGGCGTTGGTCATCTACGGCGCGGGGCTGGTGAACCGCAACGCCAGCGGCGGGGCGCGCTGGTTCCGGTACGCCGGTATCGGCATTGCCTATGCGGTAGTGGCGCTGGCGCTGGCTTATGCCATCCCCGGAGTGCGCGATGCAGCCCCGGACTGGTTGCCGCAGGAATTGACCATTTTGTTCCGCAGTTTCACCGCCGCCGGTCATCTTCTGTTGTGGATGGGCATCGCGCTGGCGACAGTTGGATACCGTATGTACCGCGAGCGGGACATTCATGCGTTCCCTAACTCCGCCGCCGCAACCCGCTAATCATCACGTCCGTGCGTTAATCGAGGTTCCGCTTGACACAGCCAGACACATCCCGCGAACCGCGATTTCCTTTCACGGCCATCGTCGGCCAGCGGTCGATGAAGCGGGCACTGTTGCTCAACGCTATCAACCCCCGCATTGGCGGCGTGTTGATCCGGGGCAAAAAGGGCACCGCCAAGAGCACCGCCGTTCGTTCGTTGGCGGCGTTGTTGCCCGAAGTGCCGGTGGTTACCGGGTGTCAATACAGTTGCCTGCCCAACGCTCCCCAACCGGTCTGCCAGTGGTGTCAGCAGGAAGCCGGCGGCGCAGGCATCGCGGCGCTGCGGCAGGTGCGTATCGTGGACTTGCCCGTTGGCGCTACTGAAGACCGCCTGGTGGGTTCGTTGGACATTGAGCAGGCGATCAAAACCGGCGAAAAGAATTTCGAACCGGGCCTGATCGCAGTGGCCCATCGAGGCATCCTCTACATCGACGAGGTCAATCTGCTCAACGACCACCTGGTGGACGTATTGCTGGACGCCGCTGCATTGGGCCGCAACTACGTTGAGCGGGAGGGCGTGTCGGTCAGCCACGAAGCCGAATTCATGCTGGTGGGCACGATGAACCCCGAGGAGGGCGACCTGCGCCCGCAGCTGCTGGACCGGTTCGGCCTGGCCGTGGAAGTGGACGGCGTGTTCGAGCCCGCCGAACGGCGGGAAGTCGTGCGCCGCCGCATCGCTTACGAAGCCGAACCCTTCGGATTCATGGATGGTTGGGATGAAGCGGAGCAGTTGGAGCGTTCTCGCATCATCAGCAGCCAGGAGCGGTTGCCGTCGGTGGTAGTGCCGGATGAAATCCTGGAACTCATCACCGACATTTGCGCCGAGTATCAGGTGGACGGCCTCCGGGGCGACATTGTGATGTACAAAACCGCCAGCACCATTGCCGCCTACGAAGGCCGCACCGTGGTGGACGTCGAAGACGTGCGGGAAGCGGCGTTGATGGCATTGTTGCACCGCCAGCGGCGTCTGCCGTTCCAGCAGCCTCACCTGGTTACCGAACAGTTGGATAACATGCTGGAAGAATTCCAGAATCAGGCGCGGGACCGGGAATCTTCCGACGGCAGTGATTCCGGCGACGATGACCGTAACGACGGCGAAAGCGATAGAAGTCCCGAACCCCCTGAAGCCGATCCCCCCGATGATGCTGACGAACCCGATGCCGAGCAACCCGATGCCACGGCGGGGAGTACCGGCGATGAATGGTTCGAGGTAGGCGACCCCTACGCAGTCCAGAACCTGCAGGTACAACCCCCGGACCGTCGCGCGCGGCGAGGAGCGGGCCGCCGGGCCACCACAATCAGCGGCGATTCTTCCGGTCGCTACGTTGGTTCCCGCGAGCCATCGGGTCCGGTTACCGATCTGGCGTTGGACGCAACTCTCCGCGTGGCCGCTCCTCACCAACGAACCCGCCGGGAAACTGCCGGCCCGGACGCGGCGACTCTGCTCATCGAGCCGTGGGACATTCGACAGAAAGTGCGCGAAACCCACACCGGCAGTCTGATCCTGTTCGTGGCCGATGCCAGCGGCTCCATGGGCGCCCAGCGCCGCATGGTAGCGGTGAAGGGCGCAGTGATGTCGCTTCTGATGGATGCTTACCAGCGGCGTGACCGCGTTGGGTTGATCGCCTTTCGCGGTACTTCCGCTCACCTGCTGTTGCCGCCCACCGGCAGCGTCGAGATGGCCCAATGGCACTTGCAGGATATGCCCACCGGCGGACGCACACCGTTGTCCCACGGGCTTTACCTGGCGATGGAAACACTGGAACGGGAGCGATTGAAAGACCGGGACGTACTCCCGTTGCTCATATTGCTGTCCGACGGACGGGCCAACGTGAACCTGGCCGGCGAACAGCGCAGCTCGGGGCAATTGATCCTGGACGAGGTGAAGGGTCTGGCAACTACGGTTGCAGAGGCTAGAATTCCCGCCGTTGTGATCGATACCGAGCAGGGCTTCATAAAGCTGGAGTTGGCCAAAGACATCGCCGAAGCCATGTCCGCCCGATACATCAAGCTGGACGATTTGGCTGCCGACCACATTGCCAACGCCGCCCGCGACGAGTTGCCCGCCCAGGGCCTGGCAGACCCTGTGATAACATAAATCCGGCCCGGAAACGCCGACCATGCGCGTCGGCAATCTAACTGCCGTACCAAGGAGCAACATGCCGCGGACGTTGCCTTACGCCGATATGGATAAAATCCTGTCGTTGTCCAAACGACGGGGTTTCGTGTTCCAGTCCAGCGAGATCTACGGCGGGTTGGGTTCCACCTGGGACTATGGGCCACTGGGGGTTGAACTCAAGCGCAACGTCAAGGAAGCCTGGTGGCGCGCGGTCGTTGTGGAGCGGGACGATGTGGTGGGATTGGATGCGGCCATCCTCATGCACCCCCGTGTCTGGGAAGCCAGCGGCCACGTCGAGAATTTCTCCGATCCATTGGTGGAATGTCGCCAGTGCCATCGCCGCTTCCGGGAAGACCAGCTGGACACCGACCGCTGCCCGGAATGCAGCGGCGAGTTAACCGAGCCCCGGCGATTCAACCTGATGTTCCGCACGTTCATCGGGCCGGTGGAAGATTCCGGCAACGAGATATTTTTGCGACCCGAAACTGCCCAGGGCATCTTCGTCAACTTCCAGAACGTGCAAACAGCCACCCGCAAAAAGCTGCCGTTCGGGATCGGCCAGATTGGAAAGGCTTTTCGCAATGAGATTACCCCCGGCAACTTCACGTTCCGAACCAGAGAATTCGAGCAGATGGAGGTGGAGTTCTTCGTAGAACCCGGCTCCGACGACGACTGGCTGCAACGCTGGGTACAGGATCGGTTCAACTGGTATGTAGGCTACGGTATCCGCGCCGAAAACCTGCGCCTTCGGGAACACGCCGGCGACGAACTGGCCCACTACGCCAAGGCTACTTACGATATCGAATACCGCTTCCCCTGGGGTTGGGGTGAACTGGAAGGTATCGCCAATCGAGCCGATTTCGACCTCGCCCGCCACACTGAATTCAGCGGTCAGGACCTGTCATACTTTGACGACGCAACCCGTGAGAGATACCTCCCTTACGTTATCGAACCCTCCGGTGGTGTGGATCGGGCCACGCTGGCTTTTTGGCTCGACAGCTACGACGAAGAACCGGACGGCAACGACACCCGCACCGTCCTGCGCCTGCATCGCGCGTTGGCTCCGGTAACCGTCGCGGTGTTGCCCCTGAGCCGGAACGAACGGCTGGCGCCCACCGCGCGCAGAGTGTACGACCTGGTGCGCCGCCGGTTTGCCTGCCAGTTCGACGACGCCCAGAGCATCGGGCGACGCTACCGTCGCCAGGACGAAATCGGCACGCCTTATTGCGTTACGGTGGACTTCGACACTATCGACGACCAGGCGGTGACCATCCGCGACCGCGACACGATGGCCCAGCAACGGGTGCCCGTCAGCCGGTTGCTGGAAGTCCTGCACGACCGGTTCGAACATGGTTGGTAGGATCTATCTAAGATCCCACCACAGCGGGGCGGAGAGTTATGATGTTTGAATGGTGGCAGGTCTTGCGCTCATCATCGCAGGGGTCGCCGCGATCGTAGCTATTCGGCTTACAATGACGTTTAACGTAAATCAGTGGATGCAATCTCGTAGGGACCGCCAAGCGGTGTAGTCAGCACCCGTTTGATTTGTCTGCATAACCGGGCTACCTCAAATAATGTCCTTACGGCAGAGGTAATATAATGACCTTGCCCAACTTCGCCAATCGCACACTGTATCACGGCGATAACTTGGGGTTTTTGCGCGGGATGAACAGCGGCACGGTGCAGTTGATTGCTACCGACCCGCCGTTCAACAAGAACAAGGACTTTCACGCCACCCCCGACAGCCTGGCCGCCGGCGCCGGGTTCCAGGACCGCTGGCGCTGGGATAAAGACGTTCACCCGGAATGGTTGGACCAGATAAAGGATGACTGGCCGGGCATCTGGTCAGTCGTCGAATCGGCAAAAGTCAGCTATGGGATGGATATGGCGGCCTTTCTGGTTTTTATGGCCGTCCGCTTGGTTGAAATGCGCCGCATCCTTACCGATGACGGCAGCATCTATCTGCAATGCGACCCTACCGCCAGCCACTACCTGAAAGCTCTGCTGGACGCCATTTTCGGGCGGGAGAACTTCCGCAGCGAAATCACCTGGCGACGCACTAACGCCAAAGGTTTAGCGTTCAAGAGCTATCCGAATAATCACGACACCATATTCTATTATTCCAAAGCTGGAAAATTTACCTGGAATCGTCCCTTTCGTCCCCATGACCCGGATTATGTGCAGAAATTCTACCGCCACGTAGAACCCGAAACCGGCCGCCGCTATCGCCTTGCCGACCTTACTAATCCCAACCGGGACCGGCCCAACCTGACCTACGAATGGAATGGCCATACCCGGGTCTGGCGCTGGACGAAAGAACGAATGCAGAAGGCCCACGACAACGGGCTGATTCATTATTCTCCAACCGGGCTGGCCAACCAGAAGCGTTATCTTGACGAAATGAAAGGCACTCCGGTTGATACCATTTGGGATGACATCAAGCCGGTGCAAGCGAAATCCAAAGAGAGTACCGGATACCCAACGCAGAAACCGCTGGCGCTCTATGAACGCATCATCGCCGCCAGCAGCAACTCCGACGATTGGGTGCTTGACCCCTTTGCCGGTTGCGCCACAACGCCGGTTGCCGCCGAACACCTGGGGCGCAAATGGGTAGGCATTGACATCTGGGACAAGGCACACCAAACCGTCTTGGAGCGTCTGCATAGTGAGGGGCTAATCACGGCGGACGGCAAAGACCGCGGGCCGACGCAGCCAACGCTGGCCGGCGGCGACGTTCACTATGTCACCGCGCCGCTGCTGCGCACCGACAATAACGAAACCGCCATCCCCTACCTCAAAGTCAAAGTCCGTTTCCCCGAACCTCCCGGCCCCAAACTTTCCCGCGACCAAATCTTTAACATCCTCATTGAGCAACACGGCGTTGTGTGCCGCGGCTGCGACCGCCGCTTCGACGACCCACTCTATCTCGAACTGGACCACAACACACCCCGCTCCGACGGCGGCATCAATCATATCTCCAACCGCGTCCTGCTCTGCAGCCCATGCAACCGGATCAAATCCAACACGCTGACCCTCTCCGGCCTGCGCCGCGAAAACCAGCGGCGGGGGCGGATGGCCGGGCAGGTGGGCTGACCGGGATAATCATTCAGCTATTATGCCGCCCACCATCGTCGCCCAAATGCTGCGCACCGGCCTTTACACCCGCATCATCGGGCGAAGTATCCGCTTCTACCAGGCAACCGGCTCAACAATGGATGACGCCGGTCAGCTGGCCCGCAACGGCGCCGATGCCGGCTTGGTGGTCGTTGCCGAAACCCAAAGCGCCAGTCGGGGCCGGCAGGGCCGCCGCTGGATATCTCAGGCGGGCAACCTCTATTTCTCGGTACTGTTGTATCCGGATACCAACGCCCTTCCCCTCCTCAATCCGTTGGCCGGCATCGCCGTCGCCAGGGCGATTCGCCAGGTAATCGGCATTGTGCCTGCCATCAAGTGGCCTAATGACATAATGATCGAGGGCCGTAAAGTGGCTGGCATCCTGGCCGAGACAGCGGTCGCCGGCTCTCAGATTCAATACGCCATCATCGGCATCGGCATCAACGTGACGATGGACGTGTCGGAAGCTGCCGAAATCGCGGAGACTGCGGGCAGCCTGAATCAATACGCAGCTGGCGAAATCGACCGGCCCGAGTTGTTGCGGCGAATCCTACAGCACATGGACGCATTGTACCTGGATATTCAAAGAGGACGCTCTCCCATACCCGAGTGGCGCCGGTGGCTGGACACTTTGGGTCAACGCGTCACCGTAACCCATCACGGCAGCGACACCACCGGCGTTGCCGAGGACATCGACGAATCCGGCAACCTGCTGTTGCGCGACGACGCGGGCAATCTGTTGACCCTCACCGCCGGAGATATTACCCTACGAACCAATGATAAAGTCCCTCTCCCCGCTGCGGGAGAGGGGTTGGGGTGAGGGGCGTATCCGATGCTTGAAAATCTGAACCTGGATGGCAAGGTGGTGGTAATCACCGGCGGCGGTACCGGCCTCGGGCTGGAAATGGTGCGCGCCCTGACGCGGTCTGGAGCCAACCTAGCTATCGCCGGCAGACGGCCCGGGCCCATCGAAGCAGCTCGCGACGAAACGCTGGCTGCCGGCCAGGATGCGATTGCCGTACCAACCGACGTGTCAAAATCGTCAGAAGTGGATGCACTAATCGAAACTGCGGTGGGCCATTTCGGGCGCATCGATGTACTTATCAATAACGCCGCGATGGTGGCCGAAAACGTCCTGAAACCCATTTGGGAAATCACCGACGACGAATGGGAAACCGCCATGACCATCAATCTGTCCGGCGCTTTCTACTGCGCTCGGGCGGCGGCAAAACCCATGGCAGACGCCGGGAAAGGCAAAATCGTTAACGTAGCATCCGGATTCGGCCTGCGCGGTGGCCGGGACATTTACATGTACTGCTGTTCCAAGGGCGGCGTTATTCAACTCACCAGGGTGTTGTCTTTTAGCCTGGCGCGGTACGGCATAACCGCCAACAGTATCGTGCCGGGATTCATTCCTACCATCGACCCCAGCGCCGCGATCAACCGCACCCTGCCTCAGTCTGGAGATTTTCTCCCTTCCGGTAAACTGGGACGTCCTGAAGAGCTGGGCCCAATCGCGGTATTCCTGTCCTCCGACGCCTCCGACTACATGACCGGCGAAATGTTCATCCTTGACGGCGGTGGGTTGGCGGCGGGCATCGCCCCAACCGGGCACGCCCCGCTGGCGCCCCTGGAAATCTAGGAGACTGATGGCGCTGCCTGTTGAATTTGACCTGACCGGACGCACGGCCATCGTCGCCAGCGCCGGGGGCAACGAAACGCCCCATCTGGCGGCGGCCCTGGCCGAGGCCGGCGCCAGTGTGTTTGCCGTGGCTCGCCACCAGGAAGCCCTCGATGCGATATGCCAGCAGGTGGAGTCTTCGGTTGGCGCCAGCGCTCACGGCTACGCCGGGTCATGGGATTCTCCCGATGGTATTGCTGGGCTGACTGCCGCGTTCCATGCCCAGCACGACCGGGCCGACATCCTGGTGAATGACACGCGCAGTTTTTTCGCCAAGCCCGCAGCGGATATTACGGTTGACGAATGGGACGAACTGCATCGCCGCAACGTGCGCGCAACATTTTTGCTCTGCCAGGCAGTGGGACGGCAAATGCTGGCCCAGCGATACGGTCGGATCGTCAACGTGATTTCCAGCCTGGCCGAGCGCGGCATCCACAACTGCTCGGCGTTCAGCGCCACCCAGTCGGCGGTGCTGTCACTGACCCGTTCGTTGGCCGTGGAATGGGGACGCAGCGAAATCAGGGTCAATGCTATCGGCTCCGGTTGGTCCACCGCAGAAGACATACCGTTGGAGGCGCAACTCGAAGAATTGCTGGTTAGGTACACGCCCTTGCGTCGTAAGGGACACCCGCGAGACCTGGCGGCTTTGCTGGTATTCCTGTGTTCCGAGTACTGCGACTACCCAACCGGCCAACCCATCTACATCGATGGCGGGTTAAACGCCCATCCGTGACCGGGGCAGGGCCTTTCGGTTGTCATTGCGAGGAGCGCAGCGACGTGGCAATCTCGTTGAGGTTGAGCACGTGCCGGGGAACCATCATTGCTACGGTGACGAGATTGCCACCCCCGTATCAAGTACGGGGTCGCAATGACATGAGGAAAACCGAAAGGCCCTGCTGATCGGGCAGAGCAATCGCATTTGGATTGAATCACACTCGTCATTCCCGCGAAAGCGGGAATCCAGTGCTCCAAGTCGGCTGTTTCGCTGAGAAAATTGAGCATTTGAGGCTATCTGGACTCCTGCTTCCGCAGGAGTGACGAAGGCGGGGTTTCTAATGCGATTGCCCTGGTGATCGGGTCCAGCCTGGAACGCCGGGTATCCAGTGGTGATACAATATCTGCCGATGTCGTCCGCTAACTTTTCGTCCAGTCCAATCACGCCCGTTGGCCGGCTGCCGGGTATGCGGGACCTGGGTTCCCATGCCAGTCGTGGTAAGCAGTCGGTGCAATCCCGGCTCAACGAATTTATTGGCAGCTATGGCTACGGTGCGCTTGAAGTGCCGGTCCTGGAAGCCACTGAGCTGTTTTTGAGGAAATCCGGCGGAGCGCTGGCATCCCAGATGTATTCGTTCACCGACCCCGGTTCCAATTCGGTCAGCCTGCGCCCCGAGTTCACGTCGGCCATCATGCGTCACTACCTGGAAACGACATCCGGCGCTGCGACCGATTCGGTAAAAAGGTGGCAATACGCTGGCCCAGTTTTCCGGTACGACCCCGACAATGTTGCCAGCAACGGGCAGTTCACCCAGGTTGGCGCTGAGCTTATCGGATCGCACAGCACGTTGGCGGACGCCGAGCTGCTGTCGCTGGCTGCGGGTGTGCCGGCTGCCCTGGGCATCGCCGATTACCGTGTGCGCGTGGCCGACCTGGACGTATTGGATGGCGTGCTGGATACGGTGGGCCTGTCGGACCGCGCCCGTTCGTTTATAGTCGCCAACATGAACCGCATCAGTAGCAACCAGTGTACGATGTCAGCCACCCTGCAACGGGCTGCCGAACTGCATATTGCATCGGGACGCGATGTGTTGCCGGAAGAAAACGACCTGGCCGACGCGGTGTCCGGCCTCCCCGACGATGAAGCCCGCGCCGTGCTGGCCGGCTTTATGCGCTGGAACGGCGCGTCGGGCGTCCCCATCGGGCAACGGTCGTCGGACGAAATTGTTGACCGTCTCCTGCGGAAGCTGCGGGGCGGCGACGACCCCGACACCGTCGAGCGGGGATTGACTCTCGCAGCTCGTTTGGCTGCCGTCAACGGCGACCCCGCCGACGCCGTCCCGCAGGCCCGTTCCATCGTCGTTTCAGTCGGAGGTGACACTTCCGCCATCGACCGGCTTACCGACCTCGTGAATCTGGTGGACGACGAACCCTCACTGAAGGGGCATCTGCAAATCGATTTTTCGTTGGCACGTGGCATTGCCTACTACAACGGCATAATATTCGACATCGTGCACGGCGTGGGAGCAACGAACCTGGGGGGAGGCGGTCGATACGATTCGTTGTCCCGTGCCCTTGGCGGGCCCCACACGGTTCCCGCCCTGGGGTTCGCATGTACCCTGGAATCGTTGCTGGAAGTCATGCCGGCCGACGACCCTGCCATCGCAAGGCCGCAGCCGGTAATCGTCGCTCCAGCAGGGTCGGACGAATACGGAGCTGCAATGCGCGCCGCCGGAGAAGTCCGCGCTCAGGGGGGCGTTGCGATTCTTGACGTTTCCGGCAATGGCAATCCCGGCGGCAACGCTCCCGACTCCGCAGTTGCAAGGGAATTGGCATCCGAAGGCCGAAGCCGGTAGACTGCGGCGGGAAGGTGGTGAAGTGAGACTGGTCATTCCCAGCGACGGTGAATTGGGCGACTCCACGCTCAACTTCCTCTCAGATTGCGGCGTCAAGGTCAGCCGGCCCAACGCCCGGCGATACACCGGCTCCCTGCCGTCGTTGCCCGGGATCGATGTTCTGTTCCAGCGTACTGCCGACATCACCGGCAAGGTGGAGGAGGGCAGCGCCGAAATGGGAATCACCGGTTTGGACCGGCTGATGGAATATCGGCACGATGAAGGCGCCGTCATTGCCGTGCTGGATGATCTGGAATATGGCCGGTGTGAGTATGTCCTCGCGGTGCCCGATTCCTGGTTGGACGTTACTTCAGTGGACGATCTGGCCGATTTGGCGCTGGAATTCCACGAACGCGGTCGTCAGCTGCGCATCGCTACCAAGTACCCTACCCTGCTGCGGAGATACCTGTTTGAACGCGGGATTAATTTCTTCACCCTGGTTCCAGCCAGCGGAACTCTCGAGGCAGCCCCCATCGCCGGATACGCCGACCTGATTGCCGATCTGACGGCCACTGGCACAACGTTACGCGAAAACCGCTTGAAAACGTTGGAAGGCGGCACCATACTGGTATCGCAGGCTTGCCTGATAGCCAACCCGCGCACGTTGTCTCGTAATTCCGATGACTTGAGACTGGCGCAGGCGCTAACCGAAACTCTGGAAGCCCACTTGCGCGCCGAACCCTACTACCGCATCACTGCCAATGTGCAGGGGCGCACCGCCGAGGATGTCAGCACGATGATCCTGGCGCGCCCCGATATCGCCGGTATTCGCGGGCCTACCGTGGCGCGCGTGTTCAGTGTTCAGGAAGAAGATTGGTACGCCGTGTCGTTGTTGATACGCAAAGACCGACTGTTGGACGCGGTGGCGCACCTGCGCGAATGCGGAGGCGTGGATATTGCCGCCGCCCAGCTGTCATACCTGTTCAAAGGCGAATCTCGCGCCTTCGGCCAATTCATGGATGTGGTGCAGGCCGTCAATGGGAGACAACTCAACGATGCCTAATTTGCCGATGCACATTTACCTGTGTCAGCAGGTCGCCGAGGAGCTGGATTGGGGTTACGCATTCGACCATGCCGGCGCAGCCTACCTCGGCTCAACCACGCCGGACATACGCGCGATGACCAAATGGGATCGCGCCCGCACCCATTTTTCAGATCTTACAGTCAGCGAGGTTGGGGCCGGCGTGCGGCGAATGTTTACCGAACACCCGCGGCTGGCTGGTTCGGACAATGCGCTTACCCCGAACACCAGGGCGTTTTTGTTGGGATACGTCAGCCACCTGGTGGCGGACGAGGTTTGGATCACGACCGTGTTCCGTCCGCATTTTGGCGACGACGACCGGGTTACCGACAGTGAGATCGAGGCCCATATCTGGGACCGCGCCCTACAGCTCGACATGGACCAGAGCGTTCTGAACGGTGATGTGGGTTTGTCGGAACACAACGCCGCTATCGCAGCCGTCGAGCAGATGCCGGCGCTCAGTTTCCTCGAGGATGAGTTGATCGACGAATGGAAGGGCTGGGTTGCTCGACTGCTGGGTTGGGATTTCACTTGGGAAAGGCTCAAGCGGGCGTTGAATCGAATGTACCGTGACAACGAAGAGGTTCAGTTAGTGGTGGATGGGTTTCTATCCGAAATGCCGTCCAGCCTGGACCGGGTTTATCAGCGCATCCCCCGCGAACTGATCGATACTTACCGCCGGCAGGTTGTTGACGAAACGGTGGTGCAGGCCAGGGAGTATCTCAGTGCGACTTAACCTCGTGCGCGGGTTGGCAGCCGCCGAATCCGTCCTCAACCGGGTCGATCCTTTGGATCTCTCGACCCTGCCCGATGCCGTACTGCAGCGAACTCGCCAGGCCTTCGGTCCTGATGCCACTCCGGAATCCGCCGTTTTGCAGATGCTGCGCGACGTGCGATCCGACGGCGATTCGGCAGTCCGCCGTTATGCCCTGCTATTGGACGGCGCTGAACTGGACTCCTTCCGGATTCCTCAACGTGAACTTGACGCTGCTTGGGAATCCACCCCACAAGACCTGAAAAACGCGCTGGAACTGGCTGCGAAGCGGATCACCGAATTTCATCAGGCCACAATGCCGCGAGACTGGGTGGACCTCCAGGGCGGACTCGGCGAGTTGGTGCGCCCCCTGGAACGGGTGGGACTGTACGCCCCCGGCGGTACGGCGGCTTACCCGTCCACCGTGCTGATGACGGCGATCCCGGCGCGGGTTGCCGGAGTGCGCGAAGTGCTGCTGACTACACCGCGCCTGGGCAACTCCCCCCTGAACTCCACGGTTCTGGCGGCGGCGCGCATCGCTGGGGTGGATGCTGTCTTCCAGGTCGGCGGCGTGCCGGCCATCGGAGCGTTCGCTTACGGCACCGAGAGCATTCCCAAGGTGGACAAGATTTGCGGTCCGGGTAACGTGTTCGTCGCTCACGCCAAGCGGATGGTTCAGGGCCACGTTGACATCGACGGCGTGTTCGGCCCTACCGAAACCATCGTGCTGGCCGACTCTTCTGCCAACCCGATTTTCTGTGCCGCCGATCTCATCGCCCAGGCCGAACACGACCCGATGGCCACCGCAATCCTGGTTACCGACTCCGAATCACTGATACGCGCGGTGGAGTCCGAGTTGGACGCTCAAATTTCCACCAACCCGCGCGCCGATATCATTCGTCATTCTCTCCAGGCCCAGGGGCAGGTTGTCCTCGTGGAGAGTTTCCCAGAGGCCATCGAGGTCGCCAACCGGCTGGCGCCCGAGCATCTCTGCCTCATGGTGGCCGATCCCTGGGCCTGGGCTGGCAGCGTCCGCAATGCTGGCGGACTGTTTCTGGGCGAATACTCGCCGGAAGTCATGGGCGATTACATCGCCGGGCCATCTCATGTTATGCCCACCGGTGGCACGGCGCGTTTCAGCTCCGCTTTGAGCGTCCATCATTTCGTACGCACCATGCCCGTGGTAGGATTGAGCCCCGAACACTTCCGCGACCTGGGCGCCGCCGCCGTGCGCATCGCCGAGGCGGAGGGATTGCCGGGCCACGCCGGCGCGGTACAGGCCAGGCTGGATCATCTGGCCGCGCCCCGGGCTAAATAACCGGGTTTGGTTCATCACTCCCCAGGGGATTGTAATCTGATGCCTGATATCGAAGATTTGCTGCTTCCTCACATCCATGAGCTGAAAACCTATCAGGGTGTTTCGCCTAGCGAAACGCTGGCAGAACAGGCCGGCATCTCGTTGGATAAGGTGATTCGGCTCAACGGCAACGAAAATCCCTACGGCCCTTCCCCGCATGTGGCCGAAGCGTTGGGAAACTTCCGCGACTACAACCATTATCCGGATCCCGCCCAGCGTAACCTGCGGGCAGCGTTGTCCGACTACCTGGGCGTTCCGGATGAAAACATAGTTGCGGGCAACGGCAGCGACGAAATCATCGACCTGCTGATGCGGATGTTCCTTGCTCCGGGAGATGAAATCATCATTCCGGCGCCAACATTTGGCATGTATTCCTTTTCCGCCGACGTGGCCGGAGCCAGGGCGATTTCGGTACCGCGCGACGATGATTTCGATATAGACATCGAGGCAATCACGGGGGCGATCACCCCGCGCACCAAGGCTATTTTCTTCCCGAGTCCCAACAACCCCACCGGCAATCTGGTGTCGGAAGCGCAATCTCGCGCGTTGCTGGAAACCGGGTTGCTGGTAGTAGCCGATGAAGCTTACTACGATTTCTGCGGCCAGAGTTTGATGCACCTGCTGCCCGAATATCGGAACCTGGTCGTGTTGAGAACCTTCAGCAAATGGGCCGGTCTGGCTGGACTTCGCATCGGAGCCGGCGCCATGGATCCCGATCTGGCGGCTACCATGATGGGAATGAAACCGCCGTACAACGTGAATCTTGCCGCTGAAATCGCGTTGCTGGCCTCGCTTGCCGACACCAGCAAGTTGCTGTCGCGCGTGGAATCCATCGTTGCCGAACGATCCAGGCTCTACGAACTGTTGGGCCGTATCCCCGGGATCCAACCTTGGCCGTCGCAGGCCAATTTCATCCTGTGCAAGATGCCGGAGGGCCGCGGCCTCGAAGTTTACGAGGGAATGTGTCGGCGCGGTGTTTTCCTGCGCTACTTCGACAACGATCTGCTGCGGGACTATATCCGGGTCAGCGTTGGCAAACCTGAGGAAACCGATGCGGTAATCTCCGGTTTCAGGGCTGTGTTGGGCGTGGGTGACTGATGGTGTCCTCCGATAACTCGGCAAGAACCGCGACCCTCGAACGAACCACCGGAGAGACCAATATCTACGTCTCGGTGAATCTGGACGGCCAGGGTCAATATAACGTCGATACCGGCAACGGATTCCTGGACCACATGGTTAGCCAGCTATCCAGGCATGGATTGTTCGACATCGAACTACGCGCCCAGGGGGATACCCATGTCGGCTGGCATCACCTGGTCGAAGACACTGCCATCATGCTGGGCCGGGCGTTTGGCCAGGCCCTGGGTGAGCCCCGTGGCATTCGGCGGATGGGCCACGCCATTGTGCCGCTGGACGAAACGCTGGTAATGGTGGCAGTCGATTGGAGTGGCCGCCCCTACGCCACGGTGGATACTACCCTCGACGGCGCCATGGTCGAAACGTTGTCGGGAGATCTGGTAGCGCATTTCCTGGAATCATTTGCCGTAGAAGCGCGGATCAACCTCCACGCCAAAGTCCTGGCCGGCGTGAGTCCCCACCACAAGGCCGAGGCATTGTGCAAAGCGCTGGCACGTGCATTGCGGGACGCCGTCGAACCCGACCCACGCGCCGGCGGTCAGGTTCCCAGCACCAAAGGCACGCTGGATAGTTGAACCGCAGGGTTGGTGAGACCCTGCGGTTACTTTTCCAGAAACGTTAACGCATCAAGAAGCGCCAACGCAGCGTCTTATTGCCCGCTGACCGGTCGGCCGCGCCGGGCCAGAAATTCCGGGAACGCTTCTTCCGCCAATGTGCCGCGAAGCACGTTGGTGGTGAAATCTCTTTCGTTGGCCCACTGCTGTTCCAGACTTCCGCCCATGTGCTGGAGCAGCAATCGCTTGATGCCAATCACCGACGGAGTGTCGTTGGTGGCAATTTGGGTGGCAATGTCCATCGTTTTTTCGCGCAGGCGATAAACCGGCACCAGGTAGTTGAGCAGGCCAATACGATAAGCCTCTTCTGCCTCCACGATGCGCGCCGTGAACAGTAGCTCTTTGGCTTGCGGCCAACCGACCTGATTGGTCAGTGTCCAGGTGGAATTGATGCGCCCATAGGCCGCCGCTAGGAATCGGAAACGCGCCGCATCGGAACCGATGCGAATGTCCAGCGACGACGACATGACCGCGCCGCCGCCGTAGGCCAGGCCGTTGATCATCCCGATCACCGGCTTGTCCGATGCGCTGACGTCATAGCTGCCCCGCTGGCGACGCGCCGACCGCATGTCCATATCTTCCAGCGCCAAGTTCCCGGCGTTCAGCGCGGCCTGGTCTTCTCGCTGCTCGTGGATGTCGCCGCCGGCGGAAAACGCCGGCGCCCGGGGCGAAGTGTCGGCGCCGGTGATAACGATGCAACCGATCTCATCGTCCTCGTTGGCGTGGGCAACGGCGTCGTGCAATTCTTCCGTTAGCTGCCGGTTCATTGCATTCAGAACTTCGGGCCTGTTCATCGTTAGAAAAGCAACGTGGCCTACCTTTTCGCGGCGTCGGTCACCACTGCCTTCAAATTTGGATACACGTTCCTTTTCTGAC
The DNA here is from genome assembly GCA_965262485.1 of Dehalococcoidia bacterium. GTDB lineage: Bacteria > Chloroflexota > Dehalococcoidia > Lucifugimonadales > UBA3495 > Bin87. The sequence continues at coordinate 862,443 of OZ253540.1, forward strand.
AAAATATACTCGTAATCCATTAATCCTCCTGCGAGCCGTGCAGCCCGCACTGTGATTTGCCCGGCTGCACGGCAATTGTATTGGTACACGGCAAAGGTAGTCAAACGGCAGTTCCCCGCAGCCCAGGGCCTTTCGGTTTTCTTCATATCATTGCGAGCGCAGCGTGGCAATCTCGTCGCCGTAGCAATGATGGTTCCCCGGCACGTGCTCAACCTCAACGAGATTGCCACGTCGCTGCGCTCCTCGCAATGACAACCGAAAGACCCTGCCCCGCAGCCAGCGCAATCGCATTTCGACTACTGCTTCCCTGCTACGCTCGCTCCCCGCTTCCGTCATTCCCGCGAAAGCCCGTCATTCCCGCGAAAGCGGGAATCCAGTGCCCGAAATCGCCGGTTTCGTTGCCGATGCCTTCATTTTGTGGCCTCTGGATTCCCGCCGTCGCGGGGATGACGGTAGGGTTAATCTGCCCATATGCGAATGACCCCTGCCCCGTAGCGCTCAAGCGTACCCACTTTAATCTCCCATTGCGACCCCGTACTTGATACGGGGATGGCAATCCCATCGCCCCCACCCCAAAATCCTGTCCATCCCGTCCATCCTGGCAAAACCCGTCCCCCACCCCGCTCATCCTGAGCCTGTCGAAGGATCATCCTGAGCCAGTAGAAGGGCCACCCTAGCCCACCGGGAGACGGCAGGGTGAGGGGCGTACCCCCCGAGTGACACCCGCCCCTTGCGCCCTCCTAAATCACCCCTCTATCATCAACCATGTCAGGTTAAAACTCGTCAATCAACACCAACCACACCTTCGCCAGAGGTTTCAGGTCGACGGCCACCCCGTCAGCATCAAAATCGCAAACCGGCATGATGCCGCGACTGCCGCAGTCTATTGCTTCATCTGCGCAGTCCCATCTGCCACAGCGGACGCCACTACGCTGCGTGCTGCGACCCGTTCGCAGGGCACGGAAACAGGGGCTAAATCTTGCGTAATCCCCCGGCCGTGGGGCTGACAACGACCCGAAACCTCTGGCGAAACCCAATCACCCACCAACCCACCACCCACCACCACCTGACCATCGCCAACAACCCAACCGCCTGACCAAAAGGAGCCGCCATCCCCAACATCACCCGCTCTTCATCCATGTAAATACACATCACCGCTCACGGTGCGCCCGCTCGCGTCGCAATAACGGATTAAAGTGGGTACGCGTGAACCCCGCGGCGGATTTGACATAACCCGCGGTGGCCCCGATGATAGTGTCTGCATGGGTCTGATGAGAATCAAGAACTCGTTAATACCCGACCCGCCGACCTACCTCCGCCGGTCGGTCGTTCGCCGGTCGGTCGTTGCGAGTGTGTGCCTGGGCCTGATTTGCCTGGGCATTTTCGGTTTACTGGCAAGCCACGCTCCCGTCAGCGCCCAGGACGCGCCCGTGTTTCTGCTGAAGATCGAAAAGATCATCAACCCGGTGAAAGCCCGCGTTATTGCCCGCGCGGTGGAGAAGGCCGAAGAAGCCGGCGCTCCCCTGCTCGTGATCGAAATCAACACGCCCGGAGGACTCTACGACAGCACCCGGGATATCGTCGGAACGCTTTTGGAGTCAAGGGTGCCGGTGGCGGTTTTCGTATCGCCAAGAGGCGCCCATGCCGGCTCGGCGGGTACCTATATCACGGCGGCCGCGCACATCGCGGCCATGGCGCCCGGCACCAACATCGGCGCCGCAACTCCGGTTTCCGGCGGCGGAGAGGAATTGCCCGAAACCCTGGCCGACAAGGTAACCAACGACGCTGCGGCGCTGATCCGATCCATCGCCGACGAACGCGGCCGCAACGCCGACGCGCTGGAAGAAACGGTTCGTTCTGCCGCGTCTTTCAGCGCCGCCGAGGCATTGGAAGCCGGCATCATAGACCTGGTGGCAGACAACGTTTCTGATTTGCTGAACGCGGTGGACGGCCTCACGGTGGTCACCGCCGCCGGAGAGCAGCAACTTGATACCGCCGGTTCCGCCACCGAACGCATCAACCTGCAGTGGCGTGAGCGATTCGTGGATTTTATCGCCAATCCCAACATCGCATTCCTGTTGTTGACCCTGGGCGGGTTGGGCCTCGTGTTCGAGATGATGATCCCCGGAACCATCGGCCCCGGCGTGGCGGGCGCGATCTTCCTGCTCCTCGCTTTCCTGGCGTTGGGCAACCTGCCGTTCAACTGGGCCGGCATCGCGTTCATCGCCCTGGCCGGCGTGTTGGCATTGCTGGAGGTGTTTATATCCGGATTCGGGGCATTGGGCGTTGGAGCCGTGGTCAGCCTTGTCGTCGGTGGGCTACTGCTGTTTGGTGGGTTGGGCAGCTTTGGCGGCATACCGGCGAACTTCCCGGACTTGTCGGTAAGTTTGTGGGCGCTGGGCAGCGTGGGCGGAATTCTGGCGCTCAGCGCTGGCTACATCGCCTTTGAGGCAGTTCGGTCGCGTCGGGGTAATGCAGCAGCGGGCTCGGCGCTGACCTATGGCGACACCGACGGGCGCAGCGAGGCAGGTCATCTCATCGGGCAAACCGGTGTGGTAACATCAGCGTTAGAACCAAGGGGGATCATCGCTTTGAGTGACGAAACGTGGTCTGCCATTAGCGCCGAGAGAGTATATGTACCGGTCGGGCGCCCAGTGCGGGTTGTAGGTTCCGACGGTCTGATTGTAATGGTCGAGGAGATTAGCGGTGCGGGGGCGCCCGAAGGTCAGGAATAACGATAGAGACGCCACCAAATTCTGCTCGCGCATCGCGGGCAAGGAGACGCAATTATGGCCAGCGGAGTAGTGATCGTTCAACAATACCAGCGGATGGTGGTGCAGCGTTTCGGCACTTACATCGGAAACAAAAGGCCGGGCATACACGTGTTGATTCCGTTCCTTTACCACGGCACCAAGGTGGACCTGCGCGAACGCGTAACGCGGGTTCCTACCCAGAAATACATCACCGCGGACAATGTGGTGGTGGACATGGACTTCGTGATCTACTACCGGGTGATGGAAGATCAGGTTGACCGGGCGGTGCTGGAGGTACAGAACTTCGAGCAGGCCGTTATCAATCTGGCCTTTGCCACCCTGCGCGCCGTCATCGGAGCCATTGAACTGGCCACCGCGCTGTCGGAACGCGAACGCATCCGTGATGAAGTTCAACTGCGCATGGACGAGGTGACCAGCCGGTGGGGCGTCAAGGTTTCCCAGGTAGAGATCAACGAGGTTGACCCGCCCCCGGGCGTGAAAGCTGCGATGGAACGCCAGAAATCCGCCGAAGCCATCAAAACCGCCGATATCACCGAGTCAGAAGGTCAGCGGCAAGCCCAGATCAACCGCGCCGAGGGTGAAAAGCAGTCTTCCATCCTGCAGGCAGAAGGTCTGCGGCAGGCGGACATTTTGCAGGCCGAAGGTGAACAGCAAGCCACCGTGCTGCGTGCCGATGGGTTCAGCACCGCACTGGAACGCATCTATACCGTTGCCAGCACCGTCGATGCCCGCACCATGAGCCTGCAATACTTCGACACGCTGAAATCGCTGGGAGCCAGTCCGTCCACCAAGTTCATCTTCCCCATGGAGTTCACCTCCATGCTCGCCCCGTTCCTTGGGATGGGCAATAACAACCAGCAGGACGGCGGCGGCAACCGGGGCAATACAAGCAACGGCGCCAACGGGGATGGCGACAACCGTAGCTAACTACCCATCGGCAGGCACCGGGACGTCCTACGGGAGGTCGCCCCGGTGCGACGATAATGCGACAATGGGATAGAAGGCCCATGCATATCCCTAACACGAAGATGTGGATGATACGCTCCGGGCGGAACGGCACCGTAATCCACCGTTTCCTGAACGAATGTGCCGCATACCTCGGATGGGGGATAGTAGGCCCCGTCCATCCCACAGATTCCAATGCGAGTATAAGGCGGCGTTTGGACGAATCTTATCCATACGAGAAACCCGGCGCACTTCCGAACATCGTCGGTATGCTCAGGCGGTTTTCCTGTGAAGTTCGGATCGGCGATGCCGTCGTCACCTACGATCCACAGCGCAGGCAGTACCACATTGGCATTGTCAAATCCGATGTCAAACATCGAATCGTTACTTGGGTTGATCTCGCAACAGGGGACGATTTTGATGATCTTGGGTATGTGCGCAAGGTGGATTGGGTAAGCGCCATCTCCCGGGATTCCCTTTCGTCAACTGTCCGCAAGGGTCTAAATCCCCAATTGAGCCATTATCGGATTTCTGCCAAAGCAAGCGAGGAAATCCGCCGACTTTGCGCTTGAGCGCAAATCACAAATCCGCGTGGCCTCGGAAACCCACGCCCTGATTCTGCTGCGCAAGATCATTGGCCCCATGCCGGATTACGTCATGCGCCCACAGCCTCACTGCGCCAGGTCAGCCTTTCTTGCCGTCATCTTTGGCAGCCTGCTCCCGGAGAGCCTTTTTGCGTTTCTTCTCCACGATAACCTCCAACTCCTCTAACGGAAGTCTCTCAGCTATTTGTTTTCTAAAGCTCGGCGTCGTCTTGGCGAAAAGCATAATGCCTCTCTGCTTTTAGAGCAGTCCAGATGATAACAGCGACCTCAACAGTCAGCCATATCATGCAGATGCTGAAACCTTGGTCGAAAGGGTTTTCGCCCAGCACTTCCGATAGGGCCGATTTTGGCCGCAACGGACCGAAATACTGGAACGCATCGCTCAATAGAAAACGAACACACCAAAATCCCGACCAGACAAGACACAAACCGATGCGGGTCAAGCGAGTTAGCGGAACTCCGGCTACTGATGATAAGAAAGAGTCGTCAACGTCAGATTGGCGCGGGTGCAACCTGGTGCCCATAACGTTACTGTATCACTTTGCATACAAACGCTCAAAACTCTGGCTGCCCACCAACCAAACCCGCCACCGCACCATCGTCTGCCAGGAGCCGCAGGGCGGCGGCGTAGGGTTCCGTCGCCTTGGTGTCGATACCGGCTAGAATCTCTGCCATAGTCGGGTCATTGCGAATCAGCGCGGTAACCCGGCGATGCAGTTCCTCCTGCACCGATTCCAAAAACTCCTGCCGCCTTCGTTCCACCCGACGTCGCTCAAGGTTACCGGAATCAGTCAGGAACTTTCGGTGCTCCTCTACCCCGCTCCAAAATTCGGCGACGCCGACGTTGGCGTGGGCCTGTGTCAGCAGCACCGGCGGATTCCATCCCTTGGCCAGGTCCGCCAGGTGCAGCATGTTTGTAACCGCGGTTGCCATCTGATTGGCGCCGTCACGATCAGCCTTGTTGATAACGTACAGGTCGGCGATTTCCATCACGCCGGCCTTCAGCGTTTGGATGGAGTCGCCGGATTCGGGCATCATGGCTACCGCCACTGAGTCAGCCACGCCCATAATGCCCAGTTCGGTTTGACCAACCCCCACCGTCTCCACCAGTATCACGTCTTTACCGGCTGCGTCCAGCACGCGCACCATGCTCTTTACGATGCGAGGCAGCCCGCCTGATTGCCCACGCGTCGCGACGCTGCGGATGAATACGCCGTCGTCCAGATAGTGTCGCTGCATTCTGATTCGGTCGCCCAGCAGCGCGCCGCCGGTGAACGGACTGGTGGGATCTACGGCCAGGACGCCTACGGTCAACCCGGATTGCCGCAGGTGCTCCGTCAACCGATCCACCAGGGTGCTCTTGCCCACGCCGGGCGGCCCGGTGATGCCTACGGTATAGGCGCGGCCCGTGTGTGGGTCCAGTTGTTCCATCGCCGGGGACGCTGATGGGTCGCCCCGTTCCAACAGGGTTAACAGCCTGGAAACCGCCCGTAGTTCGCCGCGCAATGTGCGGTCAGCCAGTTCGTTCATCAGACTCATTGGGGGCGGAAATCGTAACACAATGGCGAAACACGTCGCTGAATCTAACACCGATACCCAGGCTGGTCAAGGAGTTACCCGCGCTATGCGCTTAACAATACAGCGTCCAGAGGTTATCATCGTCCTCTGATTGAACACCAACGCCAACTATCAACGAGGTGAGCGACATGACAATGCCATCCGACACGCTGCAGGGGAAGGTGGCCATAGTTACCGGCGCGGCCAGCCCGATTGGCATGGGTCGGTCCATCACTACCGGTCTGGTGCGCGCCGGCGCCCGTGTGGCAATGCTGGACATCAACGAGGACTGGCTGGATCAAACCGCCAACGATATGAGGGAGCTGGGCGGCGACGAGGCCGTCCTGCCCATCATTGCGGATGTAACCGACCCCGATTCCGTGCAGAATGCTGTCAGCCGTACCATCAGCGAGATGGGCGGGTTGCACATCCTGGTCAACAACGCCGGCATCAATCCGCGTACCGCCGGGTTCACCACCAGCGGGGCTTCCGGCAGCCCCAACGATTTCTGGGGCATTGCGCCCGAGGCCTGGCTCCGGGTCATATCCGTCAACCTCAGCGGGCCCTTCCTGATGTCTCATGCCGTGGCGCCCCATTTCCTTGAGCAAGGGTCTGGTCGCATCATCGGCGTAACCACCAGCATGGACACCATGTGGCGGAAAGGCGGCGCTCCGTATGGCCCCTCGAAAGCTGGGCACGAGGCGCTGATAGCCATTATGGCGCAGGATTTCGAAGGCAGCGGCGTCACGGCAAACGTGTTGACCCCGGGCGGAGCCACGGCCACCAACATGGTGCTGCCGCCGGAGGGCGGCACCGCCGAGGCTCTGATTCAACCCGAGGTCATGCAGTCACCCGTAGTCTGGATCGCATCCGACGACGCCAGCGACTGGAATGGGCGGCGCATCATTGCTTATTACTGGGATGAGTTATTGCCGCTGGCGGAGCGATTGGAGAAATGCAGCGCTCCGGCGGCCTGGCCGCAACTGGGGCTGCAGGCAGTGCATCCAGACTGGTACGGACGCGGCTGATTACGTTCCTGGCCCGGTGTTGCAAATTGAGACAAACACGGCACCCCGGCTCGAGCCGGGGTGCCGTTTCAATTCTTCGAAGAGTGATCAGTGCCTGAATCCCGTCTCAAACCCCTGGGCCGCCGGATTAATCAGCAGGTCGGGCCGATTGCCCCAGCGGCGCAGGAACCGGCCGAAGTTTTTGCGGCTGAGTTCGTCGCGCTGATTGTTGTCCAGTTCCTCCCACTGGCGGTGTTCGTGTCGCACCAGCGGCAGGCTGCTGTCGCAAACGATGCGGAAACCGGCATTTTTGAACTGGAAGCAGTAGTCGATGTCCAGGTTGCGGTAAAACCGGAATGATTCGTGCATCAAACCCACGGCAGCCAGGTCATCGCGGCGGAACGACATGCAGTAAGCCTGCATTGCGTCGGCGTCACCCCGGTCCACCTCCTCGTGGAAGTGTTGCATGTCGTCCGTGGTGAGACCATACGGGCCGAACACGCCCACTGACCGGTCGGCAAGTTGCTCGGCCACCGGCTTTAGCATGTCCCCAACAACTTCTACGGAAGCGTCCATCAGCAGAATATAACGGCCCCGGGCCTGCTTGAGGCCGATGTTTTTACCCGCAGCATCGCCCACCACGTGGTCGCAGTGAATTACCTTGACGTTGCTGTGCTGCCTTTGGGCGTCTTCCAGGTAATCGGCAGTGCCGTCGGTGGAGCCGTTGTCCACGACAACAACCTCCACGGATGCGCCCGACGTGTAGGCCAAAATCGATTCCACGCAACGCCGCACGTCGTCCACGTAATCGTAGGCGTTGATCAAGAAAGTGAAATCGTACAAATCGGGTTGGTCCAACAATGACGGAATCTCCCGCGAGGCAGAAACGGACACCCAACGCGATTCCTGCTTTTCCAACGGCGTTTGGGGACGCACCCGGGAGGTTTCGCCAACGTCTTCTACGACCAGGCCTTCGGACAGAACGTTGGAACGCAGGGCATCGGCGTCGGCGAAGGCTGCCTGCTGACGCAACGCCATCCGGCGGGCGATCAGCTCAGACGCATCGGGGCTGATGTCGTATTCGGCTGGGACGTCATCCAGGTCGAGGCCGAACACGCGGTCAAAGTCCAGAATCAATTCCAGTTTGTCCGCCGGCGGGAGATGTGAACTCGCCATGTCCCAGGTGATTGCCAGCCCCCTGGGAAGATCGAGATCGTTGTGAACCGCGTCCCAGAACCGCTTACGCCAATCTTCTACCACGCCCCGGTCTTCCAGGCGGGATGAGCTGTCCACCGGCGCATTCTGCCAGTTCCACACCCGGTTGCGCAGGCTGGTGAGAGCCTTCTCCGCGGCGCGCAGCGAGGTGAACGTGAAATTCATGCGGTGGCGGTATCGCACCGTCATACACAGGTATCGGAACGCCAGCGGATTGAAACCGCGGGTGGCCAGGTCCTCGATGAGAAAGACGTTGCCCGCCGATTTTGCCATCTTGGCGCCATCAGCCAAAAGGTGCTGCCCGTGTATCCAATAATTGACGTGCCGGTTGCCGAAAGCGCCTTCACTCTGGGCGATCTCATCTTCGTGATGGGGGAACACGTTGTCCACGCCACCGGTATGGATGTCGAACCGTTCGCCCAGATACTTGTGGGCCATCGCCGAACATTCGATGTGCCAGCCCGAAAGCCCTCGCCCCAGGGACTGTCCCATTTCACGTCCCGGCCGGGTTCAGCCGCCTTCCAAAGCGTAAAGTCGCGCGGGTCCCGCTTCAGCGGGTCAGCTTCGGCCCGCACGCCTTCCAGCAAATCACCACCGAAGTTATTCGACAGCTTGCCGTATTCGGGGTAGCTATTCACATCGAAGTAGATGTTCCCGCCGGCTCCGTATGCCGATCCGTTTTCCATCAACGTCCCAACCATTTCCAGCATTTCCGGGATGTGTTGGGATGCCCAGGGGAACACGTGGGCCGGCAGAATGTTCAGGCGTGTTTCGTCGCGCCAGAAGCAATCGGCGTAAAACTCGCCGATCTCCTGAATGGTTTTGCCTTCTTCCAGCGCGGCAATGATCATCTTGTCGCCGCCCGCCTCAACCAGCTCCTGCCGCATGTGGCCGACGTCGGTGATGTTTTTGATGTGGTAAACCTCGTTACCGTCAGCGGTCAGGATACGACGTATCCAGTCTGCCATCAGGTAAGTACGCAGGTTGCCGATGTGCGCGTACCGGTACACCGTCGGTCCACAGGTGTACATCGTGACGCGACCCGGCGTCATGGGCTTGATTTCCTCGACGGATTTGGTAAGGGTGTTATAAATTCGTAGCACGTATCACCTCCCCCAGGCGGGTGGTTGGCGCCAGTTTAGCACGGAGATTCCCGGATTGCACACTTGCCGCGAGGCATCCGGGCGCGCCACCGATCGCCACCACACGATTATTGCTGTGGCGTCACCACCACTCCTGATGCCTTGAGTCCCTCGATCTCGGCGCTGGAATACCCGACTTCGTTCAATATCTCATCGGTGTGCAAACCGAACCAGGGCGCCGGAATGCCCAACCGCGGCGGTGTGGCCGACAGGCGCGCGGTCGGGCCAGAGTGATCCACGCGCCCCCAAACGGGGTGCTCCCGCGTCACGATGAAACCGGCGCTCCGTACCACTGGGTCATCCCGGTAATCTTCCATCGTGAGGTTGGCCGTAACTGATACGCCCAAAGGACGCAGCCTACGCGCCCAGTGTTCTATCGTGCCCTTGCCGATGGCATCAGACAACGCCGCCACCGTTGCTTCGTCCGCATGAGTCTGGGCGACTGCGGTAAGCTCGGGCAACGCCAGCGCTGCCTGCCATGCTGCGTCCGTAGGCGCGTGCAGATACAACCATCCGTCGGATGCCTGGTACAGCCGGGAGCGTGGCGAGTAACCGCGCACGTCCACGCCCTCCGGATCGGCCCGTTGGTATCCTTCGTAGTCCAGGAAGTAGGGCGACTGCAACAGGCCGGCGGTCAGGGCCAGGCCACTGTCCACCGATTGCCCCTGTCCGGTGCGGTTGCGTTCGTGGAGCGCCAGCGCCACGGCGTATGCTCCCATCAGGCCGGTGCCGTAGTCGTTCACCGCGTACGGCGACAACATGGGCGCCCCGTCGCGACCACCGCGGCGCACCTGCATCCCGCTGGTGCCTTGAGCCAGCTGTTCCCAACCGGCTCGCTCCGACCAGGGGCCGTCGTAACCAAAGGCGTTCAGCGAAGCGTACACGATGTCGGGCTTTACCTTATTGACCGCTTCGTAACCCAGCCCCAGCCGGTCAACCGCCGATTTGCGGTTGTTTTCCACGATGACGTCGGCAGTTTCAACCAGTTTCCAGAACACCGCCCGTCCTTCGTCAGACTTCAGATTCAACATGATGCTGCGCTTGCCCCGGTTGACGTCGATGTAACCCACCGGGTCCAGTATCCTGGTCGGGTCGTCGATTTTGATGACGTCCGCGCCGAACTCGCCCAGCGTGCGTCCGCAGGTCGGGCCGGCCAGGATGATGCACAAATCGAGCACCCTCACGCCCTGCAGGGCGCTCATTACGTTCCCGTTGGCAGCGGGGTTCTGTGTCCTGAACGGCGTCGCTGCGGCCTCGGAAAGGACGGCATCGGTGTGCTCGCCCAACCTGGGAGCTCCGCCCTGTATCGCCCCGGGAGTACCCCTCAAACGAACCTGTACGCCGGGTTGTTTCATGGTTCCCCGCTGGGAGTCTTCCACATCAACAACCATCTTCCCGGCGATGGCGTGCTCGTGCACCAGCCATTCGTCAACGGTCTTGCACACCGTACACGCCCCGCCCTGGGCGTTGATGTCGGTTTCCCATTGCCACGCTGTGCGGTCTTTGAACATCTCGGCGAACCGCCCCTGCCACATTTCCAGCGTTGCCGGATCGACGGGTCGCCCGAACAGAGATACCGCTTCTTCTATCCAGTCCTCCCGGCCGGCGGCGGTGAGAGTTTGCCGGGCGAATCGTTCGAACATACCGTGATGGTAAACCCAACGGCCATCGGCGCACTGATACGGGTGGGACATTACGGCCCGCGGGAAATCGAATCGGCCCACGTATTCATAGTCGTGGAACTTGATGATGCGGCTGCCCATGGCGGTAAACATCGCCGAGTGCAACGGCGCCTCTATGCGTTGCCCTTTCCCCGACTTGTCCCGTGCATTCACGGCCATCACAACGGATACGGATCCCAGCAGGGCGGCGAAGGTACTGGCGACAGGGAGCGGCGTAAAAAGCGGATCACCGCCGCTCTCACCGGTTTCAGCATAAAAACCCGTTTCCGCGCTGATCACCGGGTCCCACCCAGCCTCGTTGCGGCTGGGGTGTTCTTCCCCGTAGCCCGGCAGAGAACAGTAGATGAGACCGGGGTTGGTTGCTGACAGCTCAGCATAACCGATGCCCAACCGGTCGGCCACGCCGGGCCGGTAATTTTCAATGACCACGTCGGCGTTGGCGGCCAGTTTCCGCGCGTTTTCGCGGCCGGCATCGGTTTTGAGGTCCAGAACCACCGAGCGCTTGCCCCGGTTCCAGGTGGCGAACGCCGGTTCAGACCGGCCCGGATCGCCTCCCGGCCGCTCCACCTTGATGACGTGGGCTCCCTGGTCGGAAAGCAGCATGCCCAGCATCGGGCCGGGGATGTATTGGCCGAATTCGACCACGTGGATATCTCGCAATGCTCCGGCAGCGCCGTTGGTGGTCATGTTTTTGCTCCTTTGGATTCCACCGGGCGCGGTGGGTTCCGTAAGAATCGTCGCGTCCGTCCGGTGAATAATTGGAAGGGTAATAAGAAACTATCTCAAAACTGGCGGCCCGCCCAATCCGTCATTCCCGCGTAGGCGGGAATCCACGACTCACCCTGTCTGCGATCGGATTTTTGGAGAGCATGGCGGGTTTTGAGATAGTTTCTAAATACTGTACCCGGTGTTTCAGGCCAGCGAGGTTTACGATTGGGCGAACCTCCCCGGATCGCACCCCTTCAGGCTGATGTCGGATTGGCCGCTTGCAATCAGGTCGGCGACACCTTTGCCCATTGCCGGACCAAGCAAAATACCTTTCTTTTGGCCGCCGGCGGAAATGTACACGTTGTCCCAACCCGGCGCCGACCCAACGATCGGTACCCAGTCGGGCGTAACGGGTCGCAGGCAGGCGGTATGTTTGGCTATGGCGGCGTTTGCCAGCGAGGGTACCAGCCGCACCGCATTTTTCAGTATCAGCTCGCGGGCCTCTTCAGTGAGGGAAAGGTCGAATCCAGCCTCCTCTTCGGTGGCCCCGCACCAAATCAGGCCATCGGCCTTGGCGTACATCGAGCTGCCGGCTCCGATCAACTCGTACTCCAGCCCCGGCCCGTCAGGTTGCAGCCGGATGATCTGGCCCTTGAGCGGATCAACCGGGATGGCAATGTCCAGCCACTGCTCAGCTGTGCGACACCAGGGCCCCGCGGCGATCAGCAGCGCAGCGCACGAAATCTCGCCGTCGCTCGTCACCACCGATTCAACCCTGCCGTTGCCCAGGCGCAACCCGATTGCGCTCGTGTTGACCACCCTGCTCCCGCGATTGACAGCCGCCGCGGCCAAAGCCTGCGTGAACTCCTGGCCATCCAGCGCACCGTTGCCCGCTGCCCGTACGCCGCCAATGATATCCGGAGAGACGCGAGGTTCGATTGCCAGGACGTCTTCCCGTTCCAGCCATTCGGCAGAGAAACCGGGCTCGGTCGTACCGTTGAATGTGGCCAGCGTATCTCTAAGATCGGGCAGCTCGTCCTCGGCAAACGCAACTTTCAGGATGGAACTAAACCGCCCGTGATAATCGATCCCGGTTTCTTCCGGGATTTGCCGCCACAATTCCTGGTGCAGGCGGAACGACTGCAGGGCCATCGGCAGCAACGGGTCCGGCCAACCGTGTCCTTCCAGCGGATTCAGTCCGCCGGCGTTGTATCCGGAGGCCTGGCTCGCAATATCTTCCCTTTCAATGATGGTGGAGGTAATCCCGTTCTGCGCCAGGTAATAAGCGGCAGAACATCCGGCGATGCCGCCACCGATAATTACGACATCAGTCGCGCGTTCTTTCATAACAAAGTCCTCACAAAGTCCTCTCGACAGGATTGCGGGCGCTGCACCGGCGTGGTTTGGTGAACCGGCGTGTGGTTTGGTGGATAGGATATAATCGGGGCCCGGAGGTGTCTATGCCAATCTATGAGTACCGTTGCCCGGCGTGCGGTGCCGAATTCGAATCTATTCGTCCGGTATCTCGCGCCGACGACCCTATTGAATGTAAAGCATGCCAGCAGCCAGCGACCCGCCAAATCTCCAATTTTTCGTTCAAGTCCGACACTTTCACCGCGCCCAAGTTACGTAATCGCCCCAGCTCTACCTTTCGCGGCCGGAGCGCCGCTGACCCCGAATCCGGCCAACCGCAAAACTCTGACGCGCCGCCTGATTAGCGAAACGCCGGCGGAGACGGTGGGATCATTGCCGCGCCGCCCTGGTTTCGTTGCACGCGATGCAGGTGCAGGCGGCGCGCAGCACTCGGTAGGTATATATGCCCGTGTAGTGGGCGTCGCTCCACAGGAATTGCAGGGCGTACTGACCGACCGGCATTTGGTCGACGGCTCGAACTTCCCGGTCCACGCTGTCCGCGTCCAGCAACGCCCGGCCCGTCATCTCCTCGACACAGGAAGCGCACGGGCAGCGTAGTCGCAGCATCCGGTGCGAGTATATTCCCCGGTGGCCGTCGTCCCAGTTGATGATGATGGCGTTGCCCGAGATGTCTACGTCGATGGGTTTGATGATGTCGTTAGTAGCCACGGTGTCTCGCTGCAATCTGATTGGTGTCCGGCGGAATGTTCTGTGTTCTGCGTCCCAGGGTAGTGCGCCGCCCTGGCGGCAGCGCTAGCCGGTAGCGCTAGGATGAGGACTGGACTTCGGCCAGGCGGGCGGGCCGGGGCATCTCGTCGGGGTCGGTGGGAATCTCAATGATACTGGGCCCGTCCACCGCCAGCGCCTGGGTGAATGCCTCCGCAATGTCCTCGGGGCGGTCAACATAAAACCCGGCGCCTCCGAACAATTCGGCATATTTGTCAAACCGGGGGTTGATGGTGTCCGCGCCCACGTAGCGCTCGTTGAATGCGTATTTTTGATAAGCCTTTTCCGACCCCCAGCAATCGTTGTTCATCACAATGGAAATGTTTTTGAGACCGTACCTTACGGCAGTCTCAAATTCCTGGGCGTTGAACAAAAAGCCGCCGTCTCCATTGAAGTTGACCACCGGACGGTTGGGAGCGGCGAAGTTGGCTCCAATGGAAGCCGGGAAGCTGAAGCCAAGCCCTCCCAGATCCAGCGCCATGATCAAACTGCGCGGCTGGTAGTAATTGAGGCGATCCTGCCCGAAGTTGGGCGCCAGGCCGGCGTCCAGCGCGATTATGGCGTCTCGGGGCATTACCTTCCGCAACTCGGCGTAAACGCGTTGGGGTTTGATGTAGTCGCCGGTCAATTCGCCCTCGGCAGCCAGGCGTGAAGCGCGGGCGGCGTTCCAGGCGGCAACCCGGCTGATCCAGTCGGCATCGGGACGCAATTCGCCGTCTGCCACGATGCTGTTGATTTCTTCAACCACCGCGCCCACGTCGCCCTCAACACCGACCGCTATCGGATAGATGCGGCCGATTTCTTTGGGATCGATTTCGATGTGAACGATCCGGGCGTCGGCGGATATGAAGCGATGGTCAAAGAACGTAGTCGATTGGCCCAGGCGGGTCCCGGCGGCGATGATCACGTCGGCGTGGCGCACCGCGTCGATGGCCTCGTCAGCGCCCAGTCGCCCCAGGTGGCCCAGGTAGTTGGGGTGGTCGTTCGGCACCGCGTCGGCCCGCCCGTAGGAAGTTACGATGGGGGCGCCGGTCAGCTCCGCCAGGCGAGTGACGGCTGCGTCGGCCAGGCTCCACTCCACGCCGCCACCCGCCACAATCACCGGCCGCTGGGCCGACATAATCTCCCGGGCGGCCGCTTCAACCTGCTGCCTGTCTCCCCTGGAATGCGCCTGTCCGGTGCGGTAGGCGGAGGGGGCCAGAATGTCCAGATCGATCTCGGCGCCCGGCAACAGGTCCCGCGGGATGTCCACCAGTACCGGCCCCATTTTGCCGGATGTCGCTATGCGGAAGGCCTGACGCAGGGCATCGGGCAGGCGCTCGACCTTGTTGATCGCAAAACTGGCCTTGGTGATCGGCTCGAACAGGGCAACCTGGTCAAATTCCTGCGTGGAATCCAGGTTCTGGTGATCGCGGGAAGCTGAGGGCGCCAGAACCACCACCGGAGAATGGGATACGTAGGCAGAGGCTATCCCGTAGGTGAGGTTCAACACGCCAGGGCCGTTGGTTACTAGGCAGACCGACGGCTCACCGGAAATACGGCTGTACCCGTCGGCCATCAGCGCCGCGCCCTGTTCGTGGCGCACGCCGATAAATTCCATGTCGTTTCGGTCATACAGCGGATCCAGAATGTCCAAAAATGAAGAGCCAACAATACCGAAAATCTTGCTGACTCCTTCCTGCTGCAACAGTTCGATAACCGCTGCGCCGGCCTTCATGCGCTGGGCCATTTTCGTACACTCCTACGGTATTGAGAAATCGTGGCAAGTGTATCATACGGCAGCGACTGGTCGCAGTTGCAGCCGCGTTCACCCCGGCGCATCGTGAGAGGCTCTGACTCCACATTCGACGTCCGACGCTTGCCACGATAACCGAAATTCACCAGAATGCTACAATGGAAACGAATGATGACAGCCGGCCGGCATGGCGATTTGTTGACGGGTCAGTATCGGTCAGCACGAGTATGTTGGTCGCAGTTGCCCTTAATAATTGTGCTTTTTGCGAAAAACTGCCTGTTCTGGGATTCCTCACAGAGCTGACCAGCCGGGAAGATGGGACGATAATAGTAGCTGCATTGTTGCTGTTCCCCACTACTGTTGCACTTTACGGAGGTTTCAAAATGTTCTTTGCTGCAAAAGAAGCGATTGAAAAGAAAGCCAGAGAGCGCGGGCGCAGAGAGGAGCGCGAGCGCATCAGCAAAGTGCTGGAGCAGCAGGGTGTACCGCTGACTCCGGAACTCGTTAGAGCCCTGTCCGGCGAACCCGATGAACGCTCCTGATTCTCAAATTGGCCCCTAATTTGGTTTATCCGCACCGTGTGTAACAGTGAAAGATTTAGAGTAAATGACCGAGATTGAGCTGCTCCAAAACTACCGAAGCGGTGATCGACGAGATATGTCGTCGCGACGTGGTTATAACTCGCAACAACCCAATTGGCCCTTTCACTTTGTGATTGCAGTGGCGTTCAATGACAACTATTCCATACGCTTCGCAGTGAAGATACCGTACGAAACAGTATGTAAATTGGCTCGGAAGACCGTCAATGGCCCCGCTCTGCGGCTAACGGACCAAATTCTCGAAGAGCCTGGCGTTAAGAACGTCCGGAAGTTTCTCGTCTGAACGACGCAAGCATCGAAGCGCTGAATCATCCATCCCGTTCATCCCGTTCATCCCGTTCATCCCAGGGCCTTTTCAAAGTCCTCCGAGCTCCGCTCATGGTGAGCTTGTCGAACCATCGGCGACCGTCCTTCGACAGGCTCAGGACGAGTGGGTGTTTATTTTCCACAACATTGAAATGGCCCTGCGTCCATCCATGGTAAATAACGCCCTCCCTCTCATCCCGTGCTATAATGCGGCATCAAAAATTAGGAGGCCTCCCATGAGCACAGTGGCAGTGGAGGTGGTGTACCGGGGTATATTCCAAAAGACCCTGGCTCGGAATATTGTCCGCAGCATTGTTTTTGCCGCGCGTAAAGAGGGAAAGATTGGCACGGCATTTGGACGCTATGGTGACTCACCAGAGCGCAACGGAATACCGGCGAAGCAATTTGCGGTGGTGGCCGATAGCCCCGAAGAGCTGGAAGAAAACCTCACGGTATACGAGGCTCGGGAGGTGGACGTTACCATCAACGTTGATGACACGATGTGCAAGGGCGTCGAATCGTGGGCCTGGTATGGATTGCAGCCCATCAACGCACTGACCAAGGCTGGCGGCACCCTGATCGTAACTTCTCGCCAGGAAGCCGACGCGCTCATCGAGGATATCCACCAGAAGGATACCGCCTACAACCTGGCAATCATCCCGGCGAGCACCAGCTATTCGGGTTTGTGGGTTTATAAAGACGACCACACCGATGCCCGCATACTCGGCGCCCTCGCCAAGGTATGTCCCGACCTGGTGAGCCTGGAATCCATGGTTGCGGCCATCGACGACCAGGGTTGGGGAGATCTCAAGCAAATTTCCGCCCGCAACAGCTTCGACCGCACCACCTTCCGTCCGGTAGAACCCGGCGAAGGAAGCGACGACACGCCGTTCAGTTTCGACCTTCCCGGCTGGAAATCCATGGAAGAAGGTTTGGTAATTCGTGGAATCGAAGAAGGCGGCGGTTTCCGCGGCGGCAGCGAAGGTTACCAGCCCATCCGCAACTCGGTGTTCAAGAAATTCAGCACCCGCGCCATGCGCCCGGTCATCAATTTCGACACCTGCATCAAATGCACGCTGTGCTGGTTGCAGTGTCCCGATACCTGCTTCGACGTTACTCCCGAGGGCCTCTACGACGCCAATATGGAAGCGTGCTGCGGTTGCGCGGTCTGCGAAGCCGTTTGTCCGGTTCCCGACTGTGTTGTGATGGTAAACGAAGCCGAATTCAACGATAACAACAGCCAGTACGAGCACTGGACCCAGGACAAGGACGGCTATCACAAGTGGATGGCCGAGCTGATCGAAGTTCAGAGGACCAAAGACGCCGACCGCAGCCACGGCTATCACAGCCCCGGCAAGTACGAAACGGAGTCTGAGGTTGCGCTCACCGGAGACGATGACTAATGGCGACGCAAGAAATGCAACAAACCGAGCGCGAAGAGCTCATCAGCGGCAGCGAAGCCATTGCCATTGCGTGTTCCCTGGCTGATGTTGACGTCATCACCGCATATCCAATTCGCCCCTACGACACGGTTATGCAGTACGTGTCGAAACTCAAGGCCGACGGCGTTTTCGACTGCGACTTCATCGTGGCCGAAAGCGAACATTCCCAGTTCGAAATCGTCAAACACGCCTCTGCCGTGGGCGCCCGCACATTCTGCGGCTCCAGTGGTGTGGGCTGGTTCTACGCCTTTGAAGCCATAACCGTTACCGCCGGCTTGCGATTGCCCGTGGTCGCAATGGTTGGCAACCGGGCATTGGACGATCCCGGCGCTTTCGGCGTTGAGCATAACGACGCTCTGGCCGTGCGCGACCTCGGTTGGCTGCTCTACTGGGTGGCCACGGCGCAAGAGGCTATGGACATCGCACTGATGGCCTGGCGCATCGCCGAAGACTCCAGGGTGTTCCTGCCCATGGCCATTTCCTGCGACGGTTCGTTCCTGACGCACTCCCAGGCCATCGTCAACGTGCCGACCCAGGAGCAGGTTGACCGCTATTTGCCCCAATACGACCGCGGGCGACTGCAGCTGCATCCGGACAACCCCATCACCATAGCTCCTCAGGTTAACGAGGACTGGCTGATGGAAATCCGCCGGCAAACGGACGACGCAATGCGGCGTTCCAGCGATGTCATCAGGGAAGCCTACGACGAGTTCAAGCAGCTTTTCGGACGCGGCGACGATAGCCCATTCATCGACGAATACATGACCGAAGACGCCGACATTGTCCTGGTGGGAATGGGTACGCTGGCATCGCCGGCGCGAGTCGCCGTGCGGCGGATGCGCGAGCAGGGCAAGAAAGTTGGCTTCCTGCGGATCAAGTTTTTCCGCCCCTTCGCCACCGAAGAGGTGCGCGAGGCGCTCAGCCATTGCAAGGCGGTAGGGGTGGTGGATCGAGATTACTCATACGGTTCGCCATCGTTCGGTGGCGTGCTGTTCAACGAAATCCGATCAGCTTTGTACACCCTGGACAATCGCCCGCTGGTGCAGAGTTTTGTGGCTGGCTTGGGTGGGCGCGAAGTCCTCGTGCGCGACGTTGAAGAGATGACGGGCATGGTTCAGGATTCAATCGACTCAGGCAAAGTTAAGGAAGAAAACACCTGGATTGGTGTTCGGGAATAGGAGGGCCGTAATGACAACCATGATGCAAGACCTCCCCCAGGTTAGGGGAGTCAAACAAATACCGCTCTACGAGGGATTCACGTCCGGTCATCGCACCTGCCAGGGCTGTGAATCAGCGCTCGTGATGCGTCTGATGATCAAGGCCGCCGGCCCTCGCACCATAGTGGTGGGCAGCACCGGCTGCATGTATGTGGCCAACACCACCTACTACAGCACGCCGTGGGTTGTGCCGTGGATGCATACCCAGCTGGGTTCCAGCGGTTCCGCCGCTACTGGCACCGCGGCCGGCCTGGCGTCGCTGATGCGCAAGGGCAAGATGACTGAAGAACCCATCAACGTCATCGCGTTCTGCGGCGACGGCGGCGGCGTGGATATGGGCCTGTCGGCCATTTCGGCAGCCCTCCAGCACGACGAGTATAACCTGCTCATCCTGTGCTACGACAACGAATCCTACGCCAACACCGATATCCAGGTGTCGGGTTCCAGTCCGTGGGGCGCCAATTCCACGTTCTCTCCCCCTGGCAAGGTTCATCGGATCATGAACAAACGCTGGAAGAAGAACACGGTGCCAATGCTGGCAGCCGGTCACCCCGACGTCCGTTACGTAGCCACTGCTTGCGGTTCCTACGGCCCGGACTTCACCAACAAGATCCGGCGGGCCCTCACCATTGGCGGCCCGACGTTTATCCACAGCATCGACCCTTGCCCCAAGGGTTGGGACTACGACCCCAAGTATTCTCATGAACTGGGGATGCTGGCGGTCGAAACCGGTATCTGGGTCCAGTACGAAATCGCCGACGGGGAACTCATCCTCAATGGCCCGTCCCGCGCCATCGCCCGTGGTATTCGCCGACGGAAGCCGGTTACCGAATATTTGCAGCGACAGGGACGATTCGCTCACTTGATCGAAGAAGACCTGCAATACTTCCAGGATCGCATCGATGAGTCCTGGGAGAAATGGTGGATTCCCGGCATCGTGCCCTTTGGCCCTGCCGACTCGGGCGCCTAGCTTACCCCAGTCGTGGCGTGTCCGGAACGCCGCATCAGGCAGACTCCTATCGACGCCGAGGTGTTAACACTTCGGCGTCAGTGTCTAACACTTCAGGCAATCCAGCCGGCAAGTTGCGTTGACCGGGTGATGGGTTGTGCTAAACTGGCGGCTCAACCAGCCGAATTTGAGGTTCCCGCATGGTAAAAATCGCCCTGACGCTTGAAGGCGAAACCGATGAAGTCATCGCTGCCATACGGCAGCTTGCAGTTGGTGATAGTGTGCCGGCAGCAATCGGCGGAAATGTTGCCGCGGCAACGCCGGGTGCACTCCCAACGCAAGACGGAACACCCGACCCGCCAGCGCCCCAGGAAGACTGGACTCCCGATCATGTGCGCGCGTTCTGGGAGTTTCTGGCATCCGACGCGAAGGACATATACCGAAAAGTAGCGCGAGCCAATGGTTACGCGTTGCCGCGCCAGTCTTTACTGACCGACATGGGGTTGTCGATCCGCCAGTTGTCAGGACGCTTGTCTTCTCAGGGCCATGCGGTACGGCGGATTCGCCAATCGCGCCACGTCACTTTGCCCCACCCGATGGCATTTGATCCGCAATCACAGGAATACAAAATGTTGCCGGATGTTGCCGACCCACTGGTTAAACTCGGCCTGTGAAGAAATATTACGATATCTTGTAACATCTCCAGCAAACACATTCGGTAACGCAAAAGGAGGTGGTCAATGCGACTTGACCCAATCAATCTATACGACTATGAGGCAAGGGCTAAGCAAATCCTGCCGCACAACAACTGGGAGTTCATTGAGGCCGGCTCAATGGACGAAATCACCACGGCGCGTAACCGCTCGGCTTTCGAAGCGCTGACCTTGCGTCCTCGCTTTATGCGGGATACGACCGAGCGGAAAGTTGCTACTGCTGTCCTGGGACAGGATATTAGTTTCCCCGTCATGATTTCTCCCACCGGCGGTCACGGCAATGCTCATCCGGATGCCGAGTGCGCCACCGCTCGCGGCGCCGGAATGTCCAACACGCTGATGATGTGCAGCACCTCGTCCAATTGCAGCCTGGAGGAAATCGCCGAGGCGGGCACTGGCCCGTTGTGGTTCCAGCTCTATCACCGTGGCTACGATTTGACCGAAAACCTGGTGAAACGGGCCGAGGCCGCCGGTTTCCGAGCCATTGTGCTAACCGTCGACACGCCGGCTCCCAGCCCCAAAGAGCGCGACGTTCGGAATCGCTACCAGCGGCCCGGAGAATTGGGCAACTTCCGAGAGCAGCAGGACCAGTTGTCACAGGTCAGCGGAACCGACGAGTCGCCGACTTGGGAAATGCCCCAGTCTCCGCCGCTTACCTGGCAGGAACTCGACTGGCTGCGCAGCCTGACCGACCTGCCCATAGTTTTGAAAGGCATCCGCGTCGCCGAAGACGCTCGGCTGGCGGTTGAACACGGAGCGAACGGCATCCTGGTTTCAACCCACGGCGGGCGCCAACTGGACAGCACCATGTCCAGCATCGAAATGGTTCCCGAGATCAAGGCTGTGGTTGGCGACAGGGCGGAAATCTACGTGGATTCCGGGGTTCGCCGCGGTAGCGACGTGTTGAAAGCCCTGGCGCTGGGCGCCACCGCGGTTGCCGTGGGTCGCCCGTTGTACTGGGGATTGGCCGTCAACGGCGCTGAGGGCGTCCATCACATGTTGGAACTCCTGCGCGAGGAATTCAATCGTGCGATGGCGTACTGCGGACAAAACAGCGTTGACGAACTGGAAGATCGTTTGTTGAACATCCCGCGCGAGTGGGGCCCGTTCCGCACCGAGAACGACATCGCTGAACACCTGCCCTTCTAGAGCCTGTTGACATTTCACGTCATTCCGGCGAAAGCCGGAATCCAGGCGTTTTGGAAAGCAGACATCGTTCACATTCAGGGTACTCTGGATTCCCGCTTTCGCGGGAATGACGGTATTTGTCAACAGAACCTAGCCTTCTACCCCCGGGTTACATAACAGACCGCCGCCGAGCCAATGGTCCGGCGGCGGTTTTTCGTGGCCCACGGTTTTTATGCTGGGGATGTGGCGCGATTGGCGACGCTAATCGTCGGCGGCAACGGGCATTTCCAGGTTGAGCGAGGCCACGAAACCGTCGAGCAACCGGTTGAACTCTTCTGCCTGCTCGAAGTGCGTGGAATGTGCGGCGCCCGCGACCACTTCCAGTCGGCTGGACGGCATCAACGCGTGCACGGTTTCGATAACGTGCACCGGAAATATCTTGTCCTCCGTCCCCACAACCAATAGCGTCGGCACACGGAAGTTCGCCAGATCCGACGCCTGTGGCCCGTTGGGGCTCCTGAACAGGCCGGACACGATACTCACCGGCATCTCACGGTTGATGCGCCCAATGGTTCCGAATAAAAACGTCAGCGACGGCTGCGTTTCTATGAACCCGTCGCTCAATGCGCGACGCAGGGGGTGTTGCGGCGGGTGGACATCGTGGAGCAACGACACCACCGACGGGTCACCGATCCCTCCCGTAGTGTCGGCCAGCACCAACCCGGACACGCGCTCGGGTTGTTGCAGGGCCAGCCCCAGGCAGGTTACCCCGCCCATGGATTGCGCCACCAGAACAGCCTTGTCGATCTCCAGATAGTCCAGCAGCGCAGCCAGGTCGTTGACGAACTCCTCGCGGTCAGGTTCCGCATCCGCGCCAGCGGTCAGGCCCCATCCCCGGTGATCGAAGGTAACGCACCGGAACCGGTCGTTGAACGCGGCAACCTGCTGCCACCAGCTCAGATGGTTGCCACCGCGGCCATGGGCAAAAACTATGGCCGGCCCTTCGCCGTGGCTCTCGTAAAACATCCGTGTGCCGTTGATGGGCGCATAAGGCATTGCTTTTCTCCTGTGGCGGTTTGTGCAGACTGGTGAGCGCTACCGGATTGGCGGTTCAAAGATCAAATGCCGGCCGGTGTGGCCGCGTTTACAACGGCCATTCTTCGCGGCGGTATGCG
Organism: Dehalococcoidia bacterium; assembly: GCA_965262485.1. Lineage (GTDB taxonomy): Bacteria > Chloroflexota > Dehalococcoidia > Lucifugimonadales > UBA3495 > Bin87. The sequence continues at coordinate 885,481 of OZ253540.1, forward strand.
GCATCCCAGAACATCAACTCGTAGCGGCTGCTGGTTATGAAAGCGTAGCGCATTGCCTGCCGTTCCTGCTCACCTACCCGGGCGGCCATTTCATCCACGAACGCCCGCCACGCGTCCACACTGGATTGCAAAAAACCCTCGACGTAAAAGCGTGTCCATTGACCGTAGAGTGGATGCTCCGACTGGCCTACTTCGTCCTTCAACAGGTGGTAAGTCCACGGGCAGGGAAGTAGCCCGGCGGCGGTTGGCCCCAGACCGTGCATGGCGGCGGTGTTCAACATGTGATTGACGTATGCCGTGTTGGTCGGCGAACGGGGGACGCTCTCCACCTCGGCCATGGTCAGGCCCGCCGCTTCGATCAGTTGGTGGTGCAATGGCCGCTCCACCGGAGTCATCACCCGGTGCGCCAGTTGCTGCAGAAGGTCCGAGTCGGGAGCCTTCGCCAACGCCAGGGCCACGGTTCTGCCAAACCCCTCAAGGTAGTGATAGTCCTGACCAAGGTAGTAACGGAACGTATCCAGGGGAAGCGTTCCGTTCTTGATCTCGGCAAGGAATGGGTGGGCGAATATTGCCTCCCAAATGGGACGCGTCTCGTCGCGCAACTCCTGGCTAAAACTGACCATATCGACTCCCGGGCGCGTCACCACGTTTCGTTTATCAGGACCAATTCGGCATGAGTTGCGTATTCGCATCCGAACGCTTCCCCCACCTCACGGGCGTGGGCAGTCAGAAATTGAAACGGCCCGTCGCCCACGTCCCCCAAATTCTCCAGATACGCCTTGTGCTCCCGCAGCGAAGCCATGCCGGTTTCCCAATACCCCGACACATCCACCGCATGATTCGGAACTGTGCTGCCGAACACCGCCACAAAGCGGACTTCGTTCCAGGGTTGCAGCCCTTCGTCCAGCAATTCGGGGAATATCCAGCGGTTGCCGGCATCGCGGGCCGCATCGAACACCGCCAACCCAACCCACCGGTGATCCGCCATATTCAGGTGGCCGCTGGCAAATTGTACGTGATGGTTGATCGTGATGATGACATCGGGTTGATGGCGGCGAATCACTCGGCTCAGGTCCCGTCGCAGGGGAAGTCCATATTCAATGATCCCGTCGGTGTGGTCCAGAAACTCCACCGTGTCCACGCCCACCACCCGCGCGCTGTTGATTTCTTCCTGGGCGCGCAGTGGCCCCACCTCAGCAGGGTGCATACTGTCGATGCCGGCCTCGCCCTTGCTCACCATAACGTACACAATCCGCTTGCCCTGGGATGTCCATTTGGCAATGGCGCTGGCTGCCCCGTATTCCAGATCATCCGGGTGCGCGACGATGGCCAGCGCCGTTTGCCAGTTTTCGGGCACTGCGATCAGTGGTGCGGCGGGTTGTTGCATCTTGCCTCCAGGGGCGTAGTTGGACGGGGATGGAGAATAGTCGGGCGGATATGGTATCAGAGCGTGCGGGGGCTGGGAACTGTAGCAACGGCTTCGGCCAGGGCGACGTCGCGCCCGGTCCGGTTGCGAACCTGCAAAACTATTCGGTAGGTAATCCTACCGAGTTCGTCAGCATCCTGGTTGATGACGGTGGCGTCCGCAAAAAGCGCGTCGCCTGGCAGCGCGGGTTCCCGATGGACGATGGACAGCCGTCCGCCCCACCAAAAATCGTCGCCAAACCACTGACCCACGCAACCTTCCAGCCAGCCGGCTATCGCCGTATGGATGGCTGCATCACGGCCGGTCTGCGATATTCCAGTCAATCCGCTGGCCGCGTTTCGCAGAAATTCCAGGTCTGCGGCGCCGGGAATCTGCATCGGGGGCCCTACAAGGGTATCCCCAACCCTCATCTGCTCCACCGGATACGTCCCCGGCGAGATAGTGTCCCAAACACCGGTGGCCTGGTCGTGGATAACGGGGGTTTCCGGTATGGATTCTTTACAATTCGACCGCTGAACGTCGGCCCGGAAAGCCGACTCGGAACGCAGGATCTCAGTACCAATTTCATCGACGGCGAACGCGGATACCCTTACAAACGTTGCATCCCCGCAGATGATCCGGTCCCTGAGCCACCCGCCTACCTGTATCCGGCGACCGAGGACCGGCGGACGCAGAAATAACAACTGTTGCCATACCTGCCTCAGCTCCAGCCGGCCGCAACGGGACAACAGCAGAGTTTGGCAATCGTCCGCGGCGATGTTGGGAAAGCGCGCCTCTCTCGGCAGCCATAGCTGGTAATTCGCCAGCGCTTCACTGTCAATCGTGTATTCCAGATTCCCCAGCTGCTCACCGACTTTCAATTCAGACAATGCGACGTGGAGCATCAGAGAACTACCCGGTTGCTCCCGACCGGCGGGCATACTCGCGCCAATCAGAGTATGCAGCTTCCTGATTGCCCAGCTGCTGATGAACCAACGCCCTCGACTGGTAGGCTTCCGGCAGCGATGGGTTCAACTCCACCGCTTTGTCGAAAGCGTCAAGCGCCGCCTGGCGCTCGCCCAACGTCGCCCGCGAGTTTCCCAACGACAACCAGACCCCTGCCAGCGTTGGATCCCGTTCGATGGCCCGGTCGTACTCTGCGATAGCTTGCTCGTGGTTGCCCAGGTCGGCTCGTGCGACGCCGCGGTTGTGGTATAGCGTCGCGGTGTCCATCCCGCAGGCTTGGGCGGCGTCAAAGTCTGCAATGGCCGCCTCGGGCTCACCTGCGTTGCGGCGGGCAATGCCCCGGTTATACAGAGCGTTGGCGAACGTGGGAACCAGGGCCACCGCGGCGTTGTAATCCGCGATTGCAGCCTCATAATCACGCAGGTCGCTGTGCAGGTTGCCGCGAGCGTAACGATAATCGGCGTCCCTCGGTCGCAATTCAATGGCGCGGTCGTAGTATTTCAAAGCCGTGGGGCGGTCTCCCAGGTCACGGTGTGCAATGCCAAGGTTGTAATGGGCGTTGGGATGGTCTGGATTGATGGCGATTGCCGCCAGGAAATCGGAGATGGCTTCGTCGTAACGTCCCACCGAAATGCGCGCCACGCCCCGCGCGTAATAATAGTCGGGGTCGTCCGGTTCAAGGTTGATGGCCGCCGTGTAGTCGGTGATGGCATCTTCGTAAAACCCCAGGTGCCGGCGCACGACGCCCCGCGCGTACAACGGTACCGGATACTCGGGGTCTGCCATGATGGCCCGCGTATAGTCTGCCATCGCCTCGTTCAGCCGGCCACTGTTTCGCAACGCCAGTCCACGGTAATAATAAGCCGGAGCAAAGTCGTCGTTCAGCTCCAGCGCGCGGTTGAAATCATCGACTGCCGCGGCAATCTGTCCGGCCTGAAGCGCCAGCTGGCCGCGGGCTGTATAGTGAAACTCGGTTGGTAAATCTCCTGGCATAGAACAGTACGACCCGTCGGGTCGTTCCTTATAAGTCGGTTTCGTATAGGTCGTAGTGGGAATGGCGCATCCCAACTGATTCATAGGTGCGCTTGGCGATGCTGTTGTCTCGCATTACATAAAGACGCACCCCCCGAATATCTCCCCGGGCGGATGCCATGTCCTGCAGGCGCTGGTACAGGCTCGCGAAAACCCCCCGCCGGCGGTGTTCCGGCTTGACGTAAACCGACTGAATCCACCAGATCCACCCGTTGCGCCAGTCGCTCCATTCGGTGGTAACCATCAGTTGACCCACCGGCTGGCTGGCCACTTCCGCCAGCAGGTAGAACGCCTTGGTGGGGTCGGCCAGGGCCTGTGCCACGCCGGCGCGCAGGATGGCCCAATCCAGCGCCACATCCTCGGACTCCAGGGCCATCGCAGAGTTGAACGTCGCAATCGTAATCACGTCGTTTCCCTCGGCGGTGCGAATCAATATGGAGTCCATAGTTGTGTTAACCAGACCACGGGTTTGCTTCAGGCGCCAGCGGGCGCCGGTTTAGTTAGCCAGCCACGGGAGTCGGGTATATCCGGCGCCGGTCGATGACACGATAGAATTGTAATCAACCTGCGCTATAATAGGCAACCTGAACCCATTTCTCACGCGTACCCGCTTTGTCAATCCAAACTGGCCTGCTGTCATTGCGAGGAGCACAGCGACGTGGCAATCTCGATGAGGCTGAACACATGCCGCCGAACCGCCGTTGCTACGGCGACGAGATTGCCACGCTACGCTCGCAATGACAAATTGAGTACGCATGAGGAACCCATTTATTGCCGCCGACCCGCTATCGAGGTGTTTCATGCCCAATCAGGAACGACTGGTTAACGCATTCTGCGATTTGGTTAGGATTGACAGCCCCTCCGGTGAGGAGTGGGATGTTGCCCAGCACGTGTCTGAGCGGTTGTCGAGCCTGGGATTTCAGGTAGCCCGCGACGCCCACGGCAACGTCATCGCGCGGGAAGACGGCGACCGACCGTTGTTGCTCTCGGCACACATGGACACCGTGGACCCGGGGCGCAGCATACGGCCCCAGGTTGTGGGCGATCGCATCACATCCGACGGCAACACGATTCTGGGCGGCGATTGCAAGGCCGGTGTTGCCGCCATATTGGAAGCCCTGGAGTCCGTCCGCGACGACGGCCGGGCCCGCCGACCGGTGGAGGTAGTGCTGACGCGCGGCGAAGAAATTGGCCTGGTTGGCGCATCCAACCTGGATTTCTCGATGCTGGCCGGCACCGAGGCGGTGGTTTTCGATGGCAATGGACCCGTCAACACCATCACCGGGGCCAGCCCGACTTATATGGCATTCGATATCAACGTCAGAGGACGCGGCGCTCACGCCGGTGTAGAACCGGAGAAGGGACTTTCCGCCATCAAAATCGCCAGCGACATCATCGCTGAGCTGCCCCAGGGTCGCATTGACCAGGAAACCACATTCAACGTCGCCACTATCACCGGAGGCACCGTCCGAAACGCCGTGCCGTCCGAGGCAATGGTTACCGGCGAATTCCGCAGCATGAACATGGAATCTCTCGAGCTGTTGCGTATGCAGTTGCTGACAACGGTGGGCAACATCCGCAATCGGTATCAGGAAGCGGAAATTACCGAGAGCCTGGAAATGATGTTCCAGATGTACCGCCTTGACCCCAATGAAGCAACCGCCCAACTGGTGATGCGAGTTATGCGGGACATGGGCATCCAGCCCAATATTCAGCCTTCCGGCGGCGGTACGGACGGGAACGTGTTTCGGCTGAACGGTATTGAAAGCGTGGTGGTGGGGATGTCCACCAACCTGATGCACACAATCGACGAGTACGTCGTCATCCCCGATCTGATGAACACCGCGCGTTTCTGCGAAGAGCTGATGACCTTTGGGTCCTAGGGTGTGTTTACAAATACCGTCATTCCCGCGAAAGCGGGAATCCAGTGGCCGCAGTCGTTAATCACGGTTCAGATTCTTTCATCATACCCTCTCTGGACTCCTGCTTTCGCAGGAGTGACGGGTTGGTTTGCCAATTGGCAACACACCCTAAGTTGGGCAGCGCCCATGCGCGGCCGGCGCGTCAGTCGTCCGGCTGAGCGCGGCCCAGTAGTTGCCACGGCGTGGATTGAACCACCTGCGTCAGCTGCGCCGCAAACTCCGCCCGCTGCCACTGGCGAATCTCGCGGCTGTCGTTCAATTCGTCATTGAACGTTTCGGGATGCAGGGCTAGTCGCTCCAGGCTGGGCGTCGGCCAGACGTGGCTCACCGCCAGATCGAGATAATCGGCGATCTCGGCTCTCCACGCTTTCAGTATTTTGAGACGATTCCGGCTGGCTGATGTCCAGACATCGTTGCTTCGGCTGGCGCGGTCGGGCTTGGGAATCTCTGGATTCATCATGCCCTGAGAAATAGCATCCTGCAATTCTCCGTAGCACCGTTGCGACAGCAACCCTCCGAGCCGGCGTTCGTTCCGTCCCAGCGATTCTGCCAAATGGAGCAAATCGTCGTTGCTGGCTGCCTGCGTCGGCGGTATGTCCCACAGGCAGGCCTTTCCATCCCGGAACGCAAACAGCTCCTGTAGGACGGCAGCCTGCCGGGGATTCAGCGTATCCCAACCCCTGATTCGTCGGAAGGCCGTCTCCAGCGGTTCCAGAGGTGGTTGCCGCAGGCTCTCCAGCCGCTCACACTCCTCGAGAACCCATTGCGACCGCCCGCATTTATCCAGGCGGTACCGCAACTCGTCGGCCAATGGCAGCAGGTGGTGTACGTCGCTGGCAGCGTAATCCAGGGCCGGCCCGGGCAGCGGCCGCAATCCCCAGTGCGAAACTTGAAGCCTGGGGTCTTTGGGAATTACGACGCCGGCGAATTCCTCCAGAACTGCGCCCAGATTGGGGCGATCTGAACCCAGAAACCGCGCTGCCAGGCCAGTATCGAACACATTGCACACGGGGAACCCGTAATCGCCATCGAAATAACGAATGTCTTCTTCACAGCCGTGCATCACCTTGACGACGGTTTCGTCGGCCAGCAACCGGCCCAGCACCGACAGGTCTTTCACCGCCAGCGGGTCCACCAAGTAGGTTTCCAGGCCGTCGCAGATCTGGATCAGGCAGATGCGTTCTTTGTAGGCGAACCGCCCGTTGCGTTCGGTATCCAGAGCCAGCTGCGGGGCTTGGTTCAACTGTTCCGCCGCGTGGTCCCAGGCGGATTGTTCATTGATATGAAGGTACTTGTTCGGCAATGGGCGTACCTGAATCCGGCGGGTCGCCGGGGAGTGTATCGAGACGCAGTGTAGCACATCAGCGCCCGAGAGTTGCCACGGTCCGGCGAGCCTTCCAGGGCCTTTGCAAACTCCTCCGACCCCCGCTCAAAGTTCCTTAACACCCGCTCATGGTGAGCTTGTCGAACCATCGGCGACCGTCCTTCGACAGGCTCAGGACGAGCGGGTGTTGAATTTACACAACTTTGAAAAGGCCCTGGCGAGCCGTTGGCGCGGCCGTGCTATACTCCCAGCATCCCTTGTCAGGAGCGTTTGTCGATATGAGCGGCGTAGATTTGAAAGATATTCTCAACCAGGGTGGACGCATATTCGGCACCATGATCAGCGTCAACCGCAACCCTCGCTGGATACCGATCATGGACGGCGTGGGCCTCGATTACGTCATAATTGATACCGAACACAATCCCCGCAGCCGCGGCGAGCTGGGGGACTACCTCGCAATGTTCGCCACCTCCGCAGTGGTTCCCATCGTACGTATTCCCATCCCCGATTCTCATTACGTAACAATGGCGATTGACGCCGGCGCTCAGGGAATACTGGCTCCCTACTGCGAGACCGTGGATCAGGTGCGCGAAGTGGTGAAAGCAGCCAAGTTCCGTCCACTCAAAGGTGAAGCCGCCGAAAAGGCCCTGGCCAGCGGAGAATTTCCCAGTTCGGCCAGCCGTGAATACCTGGCGGCGCGCAACCGCGACAATATCTGCATCATCGGCATCGAAAGCCAGGCCGCCGTGGACAACCTCGACGCCATTCTCGACGTCCCCAACATAGACGCCATATTCGTCGGCCCCAACGACATGAGCATCTCACTGGGCGTCCCGGATGATTACGGTCAGGACATTTACAAATCTACCGTCAAGGGCATCATAGACAAATGCGAGGAGCGAGGGATTCCCACCCTGGTGCACCACCAAACTCCCGAACTCTCCGAGTATTGGATTCAACAGGGCGCCCGCTTCGTGCTGCACGGCACCGACCGTCGCGCCATGGCGGAGGGATTCCGATCTGAGTTTGCGCGGTTGAGAGAGAAGGCGTCCAGCGTCTAAACCCAGCGGCGGCCTGCATCGACGTTAGTTGCGGGATTGGCCTTCCCAGCGTTCCCGCAGTGTCGCGATATAAACTCGTTCGTAATCGCCGTGGTGCGCGTTGGCGGGATCGTCAGCCAGCTTTTCGGCCCACATGTACTCAACGTCCGCCCATATTATCGGAAATTTCGGACGGTCGAAAAAAGTCGCCACCGCGTCAAACGACGTGGCCGCTTCGATGTATCCCAGCATCTGAAAGTTGTCGTACAGGTTTCCCTGTTCCGACATGAACCTGCCCTTCATGGCAGCCATCACCAGGTAGGTGGCCATCGTCCCTCTCGCCGTCCGTGGGACTGACCGTCACCGGGTCAGGATGTGGACGGTGGTCACATCCCCGGCGCCCGAGCATTGCGCCATGCCGACCCGCGGGTTCTCGACCTGGCGCGCGCCGGCCTCTCCGCGCAGTTGGGTTACCGTTTCGTGAACCATGCGAACGCCGGTGGCGCCGAAGGGATGGCCCATCGCCAGCAGGCCGCCGTCGGTGTTTACGGGAATGTCCCCGCCCAAAGCCGTTCTCCCCTCGCTGGTGGCGCGCCACGCCTCCCCAAATGGAACCAGTTGCAACGCCTCAATCTGTTGCAGTTCGCCGATGGTGGCCGCGTCGTGAACCTGCACCAGGTCGATGTCCTCCGGGCCGATGCCCGACATTTCGTACGCCTGCAACGCCGCTGGCTCAGTTCGGTAGGGGCTGAAGGCGGAATGGTCGCTGCCGCGCCCGTTGTATGTTCCCGACGTCAGCGACGCCGCCACGACGCGAATGGCCCGTTTCCGGTCGATGCCGTAACTGTCCAGCGCATCGGCGGCGCAGAGAATCGCGGCTGCTCCGCCTTCGCTGGTGGGGCAGCATTGGTACAGCGTCAACGGATCCGCGATCATGCGGGAGTTTAGCACCTCTTCCACCGAGTAGATTTCTTTGCGGTGGGCATAGGGGTTCAGCGCGGCATTCTGGCGAGCCTTTACCGTCACCTGGGCCAAAGCGGATGCCGGAGCGCCGGTATCTTCCATGTACCGCGTCATGCGCAGGGCGTACCCCGCCATCATGTGGTCGCTGCCGATGAAACGGGCCGGGCTGTCGTCAGCGGTAACGGACACCGGGCCACCCGGCACCTTCTCGGCCCCGAACGCCAGGGCCATGTCGAACACTCCCGATGTGATACCCCAGTACGCCTGCCAGAATGCGGTTGATCCGCTGGAACAGGCATTCTCCACGTTGATGATGGGAACGCCGGTCAGGCCCAGTTGCGCCAGTGTCGTTTCGCCGACTGACATCCCCTGATAGTAAACGTGGCCGAAATACGCCACGGGGATGGCCGGCCACGACACGCCGGAGTCTTTCAGAGCCTCTACCACGGCGTCCCGCGCCAGATCTGACAGGCTCTTTTCCGGGAAGCGCCCGAAAGGATGCAACCCAACGCCCACCACCATTACTTCCCGACCCGGACGAAACTGTGCCATTTTAGCCTCCTGCCGACCCGCAACCGTTCGCCACGGTATTGCGCCGCGTCATGCCCGTTCCCATTTGTACACAACCCGCGCCGTGTCGTCGTCTCCGTCCGTTCCCACGGTCTGGAACGCCAGCTGTACCGGCATACCCACGCGCAATTCGTTGTGGGGGCAACCGATGACCTCGGCAAGCACGTGTGGCCCTTCGGGCAATTCCACCTCGCCCAGTACATAGGGAACCGGTCCCGGCCAGCCCGGTGGCGGTACCCTGACAATGGTGTAACTGAACAGTGTCCCTGCTGAAGCCAGCTCAACATGGGCCAGGTCCGGAGACGTGCAGGACTGGCAGAACGTGGCCGGACCAAACACGCATACGCCGCACGCCTCGCACCGCATACCCAGCAACACGCCCCGCGAGCCGGAATCATCGGTAAGGCGTAACAGGTTTTCGTCTATTGATACAGGCATAATCGGTCCGAAATGCCGCTGCGGATAACCGGGAGCAGCGGGTGCCAACGAGTGTAAATGGCCTCCATATCGGTGTCAAACGACGGCCCGGCCCTATGCTATGATGACTTCCATGCGAAAATTCGCGGCCAACGCTCCACGGCTTCTGTTTGCCGTCATTCTGGCGATGGCGGCATTTGCATGCACGTCCCCACCGGAGCCGGAGCCAACCGCGACACCCGACATCGAGGCCACTATCACCGCCGCCGTAACCGCCGCTCTCCCAACGTTAACACCCACGCCTACTCCAGAGCCGACTGCCACGCTTGATATTGCCGCCACGATCGCTGCCGCAGTATCGGCCACGATTGCCGCCGTACTACCCACGCCGACACCGCCAATTATCGCTCCCACTCCCGTCCCACCAACAGCCACTCCACAACCCGTTTCCGCTGGAGCCATCGCCCCCGATTACACCCCACTAACCGCCGGCGGCAAACACACCTGCCAGCTCCAAGCCGACGCTACCGTCCTTTGCTGGGGCGCAGATGATAAAGGCCAGTCCAACCCGCCGGCCGGCGAGTTCCTATCTGTCAGCGCCGGCGTTGATCATACTTGCGGCATACGAACGGACAACACTGCGGCGTGCTGGGGCAGTAACGACAGCGGCCAGTCCAGCCCGTCGCCGGAAGAATTTGTAGCCCTATCCGCCGGTGGCGCCCACACTTGCGCCCTGCAATCTGACGGCACCGTAACCTGCTGGGGCAGCTACGAATACGGCCAAACAACTCCACCCACCGGTCAGTTCATCGCCATCAGCGCGGGAGGTGAACACACCTGTGGCCTGCGCGCCGGCGGAGTGCTCGAATGTTGGGGCGACAACCACTACGGGCAATCCGCACCGCAAGGCGACCGTTTCCAATCCATCAGCGCCGGCAACGCTCATACCTGTGGCATCAAACAAGACGCCACCATAGCCTGCTGGGGCGCCAACCCCGACGGCCAGGCCCCTCCAATCGTCGAAGGCTCCTACCAATCCGTAAGCGCTGGCAACCGCCAAACCTGCGCCATAACCGCCGACGGAGAGGCCGAATGTTGGGGCAGCCAGGACGGATATGGATACGGTTATGAGGATGACGGCCCCTTCATCTCAGTAAGCGCCGGCGACGAACACACCTGCTGGCTAAAAACGGATAACCGCGTAGCGTGCAACGGCAGCAACCGTCACGGCCAAACCACGCTGCCAATCGGCTCCGCAAATACCTACATCGGAGTCAGCGCCGGCAGAGATGCGACTTGCGGAATAAGGACGGACGGGACACTGGCTTGCTGGGGGTATAGCTTCGAATTTACCACGCTACCTCAAGGGTCCTTCCAATCCGTCAGCGTCGGCCAGAGTCATGCCTGCGCCTTGCGAACGGACGGAACCCTTGCCTGCTGGGGCGATAATGAATACGGTCAAGCATTCCCGCCACGCGGCAATTTCCAATCTGTCAGCGCAGGCAAGGAGTACAATTGCGGAGTGAGGACGGATAGTACCGTGGTTTGCTGGGGCAGCAACCATAGGGGCCAATCCACCCCATCGGAAGGCTTTTTCCAGTCCGTCAGCGCCGGTTACGGACATACTTGTGGGGTGTGGACAGACGGCACCGTAACTTGTTGGGGCGATGGCCAAAATCGTCCTTACGGTAAAAGTTCTCCGCCCGCTGGCACATTCACTTCCGTCAGTGCCAGCGTTAACCATACTTGCGGACTAAACCTGAACAGCACTGTCCAATGCTGGGCTGTTGAACAAACTAGCGTAAACACACCGGTTCCCGGTTCTTTCACCATGATTAGCGCTGGTTACGATCATACTTGCGGCGTTCGAAACGATGCCCGAGTGATCTGTTGGCGCACGGAGCTACAATCTACCGACGACCATGGTCAGGCCATACCCCCGGATGGCTCTTTCCAATCTGTCAGCGCCGGCGGAACTCATACGTGCGGCATACGAACCGATGGGCGGGTAGTCTGCTGGGGTGACAACAGCGGCGGGAAAGCCACGCCGCCGTAGCAGTTGTGCTACCATCGAATCTCACTTACGGAGATCCGGTGTGGGCCTTGTGTTCTCGAGATCTGCGCCGCCAAGAAAACTGCACTTTGGGGTGTGGATGCCGTGGCTAATCAGTCAAAGACGCAAGCGAAAAGGCGATTGCAGAGAGTGCTGGATGAGATACCGACATTGATGAAAGTACCGTATTCATCGCCCGACTTCCAAAGGTGGCGTAGGAACACAGAAGTCGCTATCACAACTATGTTCACAAGAGAGGGCCGTCATATCGATGATTTCAAAGCAGCGATCAGCCCTCCGAGAATTTACACAGGCTACGGAACACGTGAGCAGGAGCAAAAAATTTATACCGACAATCTTGAAGCAGCACGGCCGATTTTGCAGTCTATGATTGATGAAATCGAAGAGTACTGGCCAGATGAAAGTCAAGCGCAAGACACTTCAGCAAGTTTACGTTCTGAACAAGAAATAAGGCAAGAATCGGGCAAAGCATTCGTGGCGATGTGGTTCGACGACGAAATGAACGACGCCTACGAAAACGGCATAGAACCCGCGCTCATGGTTTTGGGCTACGAGCCAGTGAGAGTTGACAAAGTTCTGAGTACAGACGACATCGTGGCCGAAATTTTCGCTCGAATCGCAGAATGCGACATAATGATCGCCGACTTCACGCACGGCAAAGATGGACCGCGAGGTGGGGTGTACTACGAGGCAGGCTACTCAGAAGCCTTGGGCAAACCTGTCATAATGACTTGCAGGGCGGACCAATCGCCTGACATCCATTTTGACACGAGCCATAGATTCCACATTATGTGGAAAACCCCGAAGGAGCTCAGAGACGCGCTACGGGAACGCATCCCGGCGCGGGTAGCAGCGAATCGAAGCACCAACTAACGTGAACACCCGCCGTCACCAGCGACGCGTCCGCCAAGTCCATCGGCGTGTCCTCTGGTACTACTCCATGAGCGCGGCCATGCGGGCGCTAGGCTTATGCTAGAATGATGGCAGGAGGCGATGACAATGGTAACGTTTCCGCTAATCATTGCGATGGTCATGATGACGGCTGGACTGATTCTGCTGCTGGGCGGCATCGGCCTATTGTTTTGGGCGCTGTGGACACGCTGGTATGTTGAGCCGTCCCGCCGGGCGGCTCAAGCCGCCGCCCCCGACGGACAACCGGGGGTAGCGCAGGAATGACCAGCATTGCAATCTCCATTTCGGTTCTGGTCATCCTGTTTGCATTGGTGTTGATGAGTGGCGGTATTTTGGTGTGGGTGGCATCGGTTTCAGACGAGCAACTGACGCCGGCTCAGAGTACGCTTGTCCAGGTGGCGGACTGGACGGTCAAGACCGTAGTGGGGGCGATAATAGGTTTCGCCGGCGGCGGCGGCCTGGCACGCCGTTCCGCCGTGGCTTCCGGTTGACTGCCGGCCAATTGTGGCTCGCGCGGCGTGGCGGTCATGGCTGGATGGTAGCGCGGTGGTTTCCGGCCGGCGCTCCAGCATAAGTCAGTTTCATCGCCGCTGGTCCCTATTACGCAGATACTTTTCCTGCCTGTCTTGTCCATCAATGAATGCGAAATTTACGCTCGCCACTGCCCACACCAACCGCCGCAGCCGGTGCTGGTCTATTGACCCCGCTTCAACCAGCGTGTTAGCGTGAATCAAACTGCCAAACCCTTTTCAGCCGCCTGATTGAGTTGCCGTTATGAACAATATTCTCGGTCTGGACCCGCTCCCGGGTCGTCAATCCTGGGAAAAATCTTTGGGAGAATTTTTGGGGATCGTCACTGCGGCGGATCCCGGCAAGGTGTTCATCGAGATCGCAGGGCAGCAGATTACTTACGGGGATTTCATGTCCCGTTGTCGCCGCGCTGCCGCCATGTTTCAGGATTTGGGGCTCCGTCATGGAGACCGGGTTTGCATCTTCCTGCCCAACGTGCCGGAAGTGCTCTATACGTGGTTTGGGCTGTCGTTGATTGGTGGGATCACCGTTACCATCAACACGGCTTATCGCCGCGATGAGACGGCCTATATCCTGAACAACGCCGAGGCCACCGCGGTGGTCGCTCATGACTCCCTGATCGACGTGGCCTCGGCTGCCGCCGACCTGGCTCCTTGTGTGCTGCATCGATTGTGGGTCGGGGATGGCAGCGCGCCTGACGGATGGACGCCATTCACGAAATTGTTGGACGGCTCAACCGAAATCGCCGAACTGCCGCCGGTGTCCCCCACCGATCTCTCCATGCTGCAATACACTTCGGGAACCACCGGAAACCCCAAGGGCGTGGAAGTTACCCACCAGATGTATGTGGCGGCCGGACAGGGGTTCGCCCTCTGGACTCAGGCTGCCACCGACGACCGGTTCTTCACCTGCTTGCCTTATTTCCACGCCAACGCCCAGTATTACAGCACAATGGGCACCCTGGCAGCCGGCGCAACGCTGATAGTTCAGGACCGGTTCAGCGCTTCCAGGTTCTGGCAGCAGGTCCGTGAGGCGCAGGCCACGGTGGTGAATTTCATCGGCATGATGATGCCGGTGCTGGCAAAGAACGACCCCGCGCCCGACGATTCGGATAACACGGTTCGCCTGTTTTATGGCTCTCCGGCGTTCTCGCCTGAGTTCCTGGCCGAATTTGAGCAGCGTTTTGGCACCGACATCATCGTCGGTTTCGGCATGACCGAAACATGCTACGGCACCATCGAAAGCATCAGGGGAGAACGCCGACCCAATTCCTCCGGTCTGCCCCGCCAACACCCCGATCCTGCCTTCGCCAACGCCGTACGCATCGTTGACGACGATGGCCGTCCGGTGCCCAATGGACAACCGGGCGAAATAAGCATCCGTAACCCAGCCACCATGACCGGTTACTGGCGAAACGAGGAGCAGACGGCCCTCTCGCTGCGCGACGGCTGGCTGTTCACCGGCGACCTGGGATGGCTGGACGACGACAATTATCTGTATTTCGTCGACCGCAAGAAAGACGTCATCCGCCGCCGCGGCGAGAATATATCCTCGCAAGAAGTGGAAGACGTAATCAAGCGGCACGAAAGGGTTCTTGACTGCGCCATAATTGCCGTGCCGTCCGAATTGGGCGAAGATGAAGTGAAAGCATACGTTACCCCGCGCCCCGGTCAGGCGGTGCAGCCCGATGAAGTGGTGTACTGGTGCGCCGAGCATCTGGCTTACTTCAAGGTGCCGCGATATATTGAAATACGCGAAGAGCTGCCCCGTACTCCCAGCCTTCGCGTCCGCAAGGACCTATTGCGTCAGGAACGGGAAGATTTGATCGCCGGTTGCTTCGACCGAGAAGCTGCCGGGATCCGGATTCGGCGCTAACGCCAGTCTAACGGAGGAGCATACCGATGAACAAGATCGAAGCAATCTTCCGCCCCGAACGTTTGAACAACGTAAAGGACGCGCTCAGCGAAGTTGGAATCGTGGGTTTGACTGTAACCCAGGTTACCGGTCGCGGCGCCCAGGGCGGCGTCGAGGTCACGGCAGCCCGTGGCCTGGGCACCTTTCGCATCGATATGCTCCCCAAGGTCAAATTAGAGGTCGTGGTTAACGATCCTGATACCGACCGCGCCGTTGATGTGATCCGCACTAATGCCATCACCGGCAACCCGGGCGACGGCAAGATTTTTATCTATCCGGTCAGCGATGCAATTCGCATTCGCACCGGCGAGCATGGTTCAGACGCAGTTTAGGCTGCCAGTTCCATCAGAGAATAGCCAATCAACGACTCACGATCCCTGGGAGGCGCATACATGGCCGAGCCGCGCTATTGGCTTTTCAAGTCAGAACCCTCTTCATATTCCTACGACGACCTGGAATCTGAGGACGACCAAACCGCAGAGTGGGATGGCGTCCGTAACTACCAGGCCCGAAATTTCATGCGGGACGATATGGCAGCAGGCGACCAGGTGCTGTTTTACCATAGCAACGCCAAACCGCCCGGCGTCGTGGGCATCGCCCGCATCGTCCGGGAAGGCTACCCCGACACTACGGCGTGGGACTCCAATTCGCGCTACTACGATCCCAAATCGAACCCGGCCAACCCAACCTGGATGATGGTGGACATCAAGGCCGACCGCCGCCTTCCTCGTTTCATCAGCCTCAACGAACTCAAGGCCAACCCCGCCCTGGTCGATATGATGGTCACCAAACGGGGCCAGCGCTTATCCGTCCAACCGGTCAAGCCCGAGGAATGGGCCGAAGTGCTGGCGATGGCGGAACGGGCGGAGGACTGAACCCCCGCCATCTCCCACGCTGGCATCCGTGGTGTTTGAGCCGGTTCAGTGACGGACGCAGCAGGACCCTGGTTCAGAACGACGCCGGTTACAAAGCCCCGCTGATCGAAATATCCAGCAGAGCCGGCTTCCCGCTGTTGAACGCGCGCTGCACTGCCGGGCCGATGTCGGCAGGATCATCCACCCGCTCGCCGTGTACGCCCATGGCCTGCGCCATCATCGCCAGATCCAGCCGGTTGGCGAATTCCATTCCCATGTACTCGCTGTCGCGTTCCTTGTCCTCCAGCATATCCCGCAGGTAAACCTCCATGTTCACCTTCAGGATGCGATAAGCCTGGTTGTTGCAGATGGCATAAACCACCGGAATGTTGTACCGGCTTGCCGTCCACAGCGCTTGCACCGTGTACATCGAGGCGCCGTCGCCCACCACCGCCAGCACCGGCCGGTCCGGGTTCGCCAGCTTGACCCCCAAAGCGCCCGGCATCGCCCATCCCAATGCGCCGCCGCGGATGCCGTAGATGTCGCCCGGATTGGTGAATTCAAACGCCCGGTTCACCGCCGGACGCGAAGTTACGGCCTCATCGGCCACAATCGTATTGGGGGGCACGGCAGCGGCCAGCTCGTGCATCATCCGCTCCACGGGCATCGGGCGGTTGTCCCAGGTGGGCTTGATGCGTTCCTGATAGCGTTCGCTGTCGCGACGACGCGCCGCAGCCAGGGTGGCTGCCCGCGTGGCGGCGGCCTCCCGTTGGCTGCCGTTCATATTTGCGTCCAGCGATTCTGCCAGGTCGGCCATGCCGGCGGCCGGATCGGCCAGGATTCCCACCTCGGTAGGATAGTTCTTCTCAATCTCCCAATAAGCGCTGTCCATGTGGATGAGACGAGCATCCGGTTTCAGGAACGGGACGTCCACGTACAGGAAGGATGCGAACACGTCGGTGCCCACGGCAAGCACCACATCGGCGTTGGCGAATTGTCGCGCCGTCGCTGGGCTGTTCAGATTCAGCATTCCGCCCCATTGCGGGTGCCCCGTTGGAAAATTGACCTCTGAGTACGACGTGGCGACCACCCGCGCCCCGGTCTGCTCGGCGACGCGTACCACAGCATCCACCGCACCCGATTGGGCCACCCGGTCGCCGACCACTATGACCGGATTCTGCGCCGAGGACAGCAGCTCGGTTGCCCTGGCGACGGCGGCGGTGTCGGGTCGAATCCTGAAATACCCTTCCGACGACGGCGTGGCTTCAAACTCAATCTCCTCGTCGAGAGTGTTCCAGGGAAACGACACGAACACCGGCCCGGTTGGAGGCGTCTTGGCTTCTTTGAATGCCCGGCGAATCGCCACCGGTATGTCCGATGCGTGGAGAATCTCGGCGCTCCACTTGGTGTACTGCTTGGTCATTTCCACCAGGTCTCCCGACAGCACCGGTTCGCTGATCGCCATCCGTGTATCAGAATTGCCCGCGGTCAATATGAGCGGCGTCCCGCCCCGGAAAGCGTTGTAAAGCCCGCTGATACCGTTGGCCAACCCGCCGGCAATATGGATGTTGGCGAACGCCGGTTTGCCGGTGGCCCGGGCGTACCCATCGGCCATGCCCACTGCCGTCCCTTCCTGCAACGCCTGGATGTATTGCAGTTGTGGGAAGTCCTGCAGTCCGTCCAGAAATGGCGTCTCGCTGGTGCCTGGGTTACCGAAGATGTACTCGACCCCTTCGGCCACCAGCATCTGGGCCAGGGCGTGCTTTCCAAGCATTTTGGGCATTATTTTTCTCCTGTAAGCTAACTCCCTCTCCCAGAGGGAGAGGGTTGGGGTGAGGGTGGCGCTCCCGGCGTTACTGGTAAATCATCCATTCCAGAAGGTTGTTATCCGGGTCGCGCGCGTAAAGACTTACCGCCGGCAAAACACCACGCTGGCGAGCCCCCTTACGCGGACCGGGCCCCCGCACTACTTCGACGCCCGCGGCGGCCAGCATTTTTTGGCAATCTTCTACCGGTCCATCCCAGACGAAGCAGATATCGGTGCAGCCGGGAACGGCAGTCGGCCCGCGGTAATCGGCCAGGTAGCCTTCGGGATGCACGTTGATTTTTGAGTCACCGATCTGGATCGAGAAAATGTTGGCTGTTCCTGCCCGCCATTCCTCCTCGTCGTTGATGGAGAAACCAAGCTTCTTGTAGAACGCCACCAGACGATTGGCGTCGGCGGTGGGCATCGCGATGTGGTCAATTCCTACGGTGGACATTTTGGGTTCCTCCTTTTTGAGATACCGCTCCGGCCACAGCTCTTTCGGAGAACGGGGCGGTTTGTTAATGCCGTCGGGATAAACTTCTTTGAACGATTTTGCGGTGGCCCAGTACTCTTCGTCCAGTTCAGGGTTATCCGGGTCAGCGGCGATGCCCGCCATAATAGCGGCTTCTTCCTCAGGCGTAGGCCATATCGTGCCGGGCTTAAGCTTGGGCATAATCTCTCATCTCCCTAGGGCTGGCTTTGCGCAGGCTGATGATACGTTTCCTGTTGCTACGTTCGGTATAGACGACTGTATACAGACGGTCGTGGATGTAGCTGGTAACTACCCAGCGCAACTCATCGTGCGTGTCGTTTGAATTATACAGGGCGGTGTCCCACTGAAAGGCGTGTATCTCGGTGAAGTCAATGGTGTGCTTATCCGCGTTTTCCTGCCGCTTCTCTTCGTCCCACTCATACTCGTCGTTCATATCTTTACGATGCCATAGCCGTCCGTCCCGAGCCTACTTTACGATGCCCGCGCAGGAAATCCAGGAGGATACGTTGGGTATTGCCGGCGGCTGCATTGGTCGTCAGGCCGTGTTCCGCGCCCGGAATGATGTGTAAATCCGAGTGCGTGATGCCCGCGGCCAGGCTGATACCGCATTCCACTGGAATCCGGCTGTCCATGTCGCCGTGCACCACCAGAGCAGGCATCTTGATTTCGCTGAGCCTGCTCTCCAGCGAATCGCCGATGTCCAGATAGCCCTGTTGGGTGGCGGCGATACCGTCGATGCGGCTCAGGTTTTCCTGGGCGATGCGTGCAAACCGTTCCGGTTCGTCAGCCGGCAGCTGCGGGAACCGCTCCGATATGGCCCGCGCTACCGCCGCACCCCGCCCTTCGGACGCAATACGGTCCTTCAGGCACTGCAACTCCTGGCGGCGAACCTCGCGCTGAGCCTCCTGCGAGTAGGTCATGGTGTTTATCAGCAGCAGGCTATCGGTCATCTCTGGATAATCCAGACCAAACTGCAACGCAATCGGCCCGCCCGCCGACGAACCCAGGATGTGAGCCCTGGTGATGCCCAGGTGAGTCAGCAATTCGCGTAGATCCCGGGCGCAGTTTGGAATGTCGTACCCGCCCTCCGGCGTGTCCGACCCGCCGCAAGCCCGCCGGTCGTAAAACACGCACCGGAACTGCGCGGACAATACATCAACCTGACGGGCGATCGTGTCTTTACTGCCGTCTCCCCCGCCCAGTCCTCCGTGTATAAACGCCAGTACCGGCGCGTCCTCATCGCCGAAAACGGAGTAGTGCATCTGATAGCCATTAATCTGGGCCAACGGCATAAATCAATCCTCGTCACAACCCGATTGGCGCCCAATATAGCCCCTGTCCGCAAAGGTGGCAAGGCGGGCGTCTAGCGTGTGCTATAGTGCCCCACTATGGCTGTTGAGCGGACCGGAAACGGTAAGAATAATGCCCAAGCGGTTGGGTATATGCTTATTTTCGTTGTCATATTCTCTTTGGTGCCGCTGATGATTGATGTGGGAGGGGGTACCGAAAATCCGTTTCTGTTGAATGCGGTGTGGAGAGTTGGAGGCTTCCTGGGTTGCGCGGCATTTTTGTTGTGGCACTATTTCTCTTTGCTTGCTGACCGTGAAACAATCGGCCGTATTTTCCGACGTGCTGCAAGTTGGATGATTCTGTTCGCAGCCATAGGTAAGCTGGAATTTGTCTTATACGCTTTGTCTACCCGATTTATTGATATTTCAGCTACTGCCGTGTTGTATGAGACGTGGCCTATATTAATGGTGTTCATCATTGCCTGGATGTTCAGAACTCAGCAGCGCTTTCAGGGCATTACTGTTGGAACTATAGTTTTATTAGCTACGTGTTTCCTGGGCTATATCTTCGTTATTGGTAGTCAAAAAGATGGATTTGCCGGCCTGGTATCTCAATTCGACCTGAAGCTAGTATATGGGGTTGGTTTGGTGGTGTTGGCTGCCATAATTGGAGGGGCTCATAATGCCGTGCTCTTCCGGTGGGGCGCCAATTTGGGGCAAGAGTTACGCATTGGAAAACATGAGAACAATCCGCACTCTTTAGAATTATTCGGCGTTGTTTTGGGCCAAGGCATCAGTCAATTCTTGTGTTTGTTGCCGAGTTTCACGATTGGTTTAGCGACCGGAGAGGTTCTCACACGTCAGGTGGTTAGCGCCGCGCTTATCGCCGGCATTTTAGTCAGTGGCATTTCTGATGTTTTCTTCCGTCAGGCGAACTCACTAACTAATAACCTGGGCGTTAACGCGATAGCGTATTCCACGCCAATATTGGGCCTGTTGTGGCTCGTTCTGTTTGCACGCATTGGCGACGTGCAGACCGATTATCTCATTATAGGCGCCGCCGCCATAATCATCGCCAATCTCCTCATCAACTTCGAGGCCGAGATTGAGTTCGGCTTCAAAGCGCTTATCATGTCTCTCTGGGCCTGCGGCGCGGTGGTGTACCTGCGGCCGGCCGGGTGGGTCTGGGAGGGCAGCGAGGGTTATTTTGGCGTGCTGGGTCTCTCCGCAACTCTGTTTACCCTGATTCTGGCTTTTCGTGTGTCACGTTTCGTGGACCGTACTTCCTACGAAGACAACACCATGTACTCAATTTTCCACACCCTGGACCTCCTCGCGCGCCGCGGTGTCGTAGCCGGTCAGGTTCGCGAGAACATGATGAACCTCGACGCCGCGCGGAACATTGAGGACACTTACGCCGCCTACGGCGACATCAAGCTGAACCTCCAGTCAGCGCAGTCCACCGCCCAAACCCTGGATGACCAGCAAACTTTTTCCCAAACCGAGGCGTCTCTGGATTCGGTAATTCATTCCAAACAGCGGGGCAACAACTTCGGGGAATTCTTCGCCCTCATCGTTTTCGCGGTCATTACGGTCGCAATGGCCCTGCTCGCCAGACCCGAACAAAGTGGCTGGACCGGATTTCTGGTCGAGATGTTCACCTTCCCGTTTTGCGCCGTCATCGTGTTTCTAACCGTCAACGCCTGGGATGTGCATCGCGACTGGCTGGCCGCGGTTTTTTCGCGCCACCCGGAGTCCGGATGGTACGGCGTACTGATTCGCGATGAGTCGAACCGTGATTTGGAGCAATGGGCTTCGGTGGCCATCGGTCTCGCCGTAACCGTAACCTATGCCTTCCTTCTCTGGGACAAATGGCTCGGCTGATTGCGTCCCCCCGCGCAGCCCAATACGCCGCTGCGCGCCAACCCGCCCAACCCTCGTATGCTAAAATATCAGCCTGATATGGGAACCCTCAAATGACCACTCAGGGCCACATATACTTCGATCATGCCGGCACCACCGCGATGGATCAAAGGGTGCTTGAGGCCATGTTGCCCTATTTCACCCAGCTCTACGGCAACGCCTCCAGTGTGCATACCGTCGGGCAGGAAGCGCGTTATGCGCTGGACGGCGCTCGTGAACGTGTCGCCCGTGTGCTCAACTGCCGCAACCGCGAGGTCGTTTTTACCAGCGGCGGCACCGAGTCCGACAACGCCGCCATTCAGGGAGCGGCTACTGCTTTGGAAGAAACGGGCCGCCACGTCATAACCGCCAGCACCGAGCATCACGCCGTGTTGCACGCCTGCCAGGTGCTGGAAAACCGCGGCTGGGAGGTTACCTACCTCCCCGTTGACGACTTCGGGCAGGTTCACCCTCAGCAGGTTTACAACGCCATCACGAACGAGACCACCGTCGTCTCGGTCATGTACGCCAACAACGAAATTGGCACCATCAACCCCATTGCCGACATATCGGCCGCCGTGAAAACCAGAGCCGACGAACTCGACCGCACCATCGTAATGCACACGGACGCCGTCCAGGCTGCCGGCTATCTTGACCTCGATGTCCGTAAACTGGGTGTAGATATGCTGACCCTGTCGGGGCACAAATTTTATGGCCCCAAGGGCGTGGGCGTGCTGTTCATACGGCGCGGAGCGCCGTTCCTTCCGCTCATCACCGGAGGCGGTCAGGAACGCGAGCGGCGATCAGGCACCGAAAACGTCGCCGGCATCGTTGGTTTGGCAGTGGCTCTGGAGTTGGCAGACAGCGAACGCGATGTTATCGGCGCGCACTGCCTGGCGCTGCGTGACCGCATCATAGCCGAGATTTCGCGGCGCATACCCAATTGCGTTCTGAACGGGCATCCCACCGAACGGCTGCCCAACAATGTGAATTTTTCTTTCACCGGAGTTGAAGGAGAACCGGTTTTGCTGGGACTGGATCTGCAGGGCATAGCGGCCAGCAGCGGCAGCGCGTGCAGCAGCGGTTCCCTGGAACCTTCTCATGTGTTGTTGGCTTTGGGTCAAACCGCCGACGTAGCCCGTGGCTCTCTACGCATCACTTTGGGCAAGGACAATAATGATTCCGAGGTGGATCGGTTGCTGGATGTATTGGTGGGGTTGGTGGACGACCTGCGGGCATTGCCAACTCTCAGCGGAACAGCCAATGACTAAAATTCGGATCCTCAAGGTTCGCTGGTGGGTGGCGGTGATGTTGGTGGGGGCTGTGTTGCTGGTTTCAGGGCTTGCCTGTTCTTCGCAATCGCCGAAAATCGGGATATACCACAAGGGCCGCGTCCTGCACGTAAACGTGGCGGCGATGTTGACGGTTGACGAAGTGAAGTGGACCACATCCACTCGCCTCCCCAAGCCCGGCGCGACCGGAGAACAGTTCTTCCGGTTGCAACCCACTTCCGAGGAAAACGAATTCGTCCTGATGCGCGTCAAGGTTGAAAACCACACTGCGACCAGTGTGTTGCTTAACATAAATGAACAGTCGGCTCAGTTGAGGGATTTTCTGCAAGGCCGTTATTTCCCGTTGGATGTTGAACCGATCGCTCAAGAGGTAGGGGTACCTGAAACACCGCGCGACCGCTGCAATTTTCCTGCCGATCCCCGATCCCCCGAGGTTTGTGCCAAGTTCCTTTGGAATGAGCGCATTGAGGAGGCGCAGGATGACGGCGGGGTAAAAGTGGTTGTCCGCGCTCAGGAATTGCCCAAGGGCCACGGTCTCGACGGCTGGATGATATTTGAGGTGCCCAAAGATACCGCGATGCGAACATTCCGCTGGTCTGCCGGCGACAGTGTGACTATCGATTTCTAGGACATCTCCATGCCGTTATCGTCGCGAGTATGCGGCGCTCCCACCCGGGTGAGCGTGCCGAGGATACCTGACGGTGGTGGGCCGTCCGCCTCCGTGGTCGGTTGACCGGAGATGTTCGCCCGGCAACGCGCCCGAACGTGATGAATCGTTCATCCGGACCGAACGCGCCTCCTGGCTGGCGGCGTTTGTTCCACCTGATAGCCGCCGGAGGAACTACGTTGCTGGCTCTGGCGATACCCGAGCGATCCTATCTGTTCCTGCTCGGCAGCGGCGCACTCCTGGCGGTTGCTATGGAAGCCTGGCGGTTCCGCTCCGGCCCATTGAACGCCTGGTTCCTGTTGCTGTTCGCTCCGGTCCTGAAAGCTACTGAAAAAGAAGAGATTACCGGCGCTACCTATTTCCTGCTGGCGGCATTCTTTTCCTTCTTCTTTTACGGCGCCGACGTAGCCATTCCGGCGCTGCTGTTTGTGTCGGTCGGCGACCCGGTGGCGGGGTTGGTGGGCGCGCGCGCTCCCGGCCCCAGATTGTGGGGCAAGTCTCCGGTCGGATCCGTGGCTTTCTTCATCGCCGCACTGGCCGCCTGGGCCATCATGTCGGCGGCAGGGTTAGCAGATTGGACGTGGGCTATCGTCGCCACGGCTGCCTTCGCCGCTGCCGTGGAAATCACGCCCATCCCGGTGGACGATAATCTCACCATCCCGCTGCTTTCGGGGGCGTTTCTGACGCTTTTGACCGTAGCCGGTTGGTAGGCCCCGGAAGTTCACGGCGATCAGGCGGCAGCGCCTTCAAACTCCAGGACTTCGGCCCGTTGCCGCTGGAAATTCAGGTAACTGGTTCGTGTCATCGCCGGCCGGAATGACGAAACAACCTGCCGGCCCTTGGCCGCGTTGTCTGCCAACAGGTCGATTACCGACATAGCCATTATTTTCGCCGGATTCACCACCGCCTGTTGATAGTCGGTGATCAGATACTCCAGGCTGTGGCCCGCCCCCTGTGCCCCGGCGGTGTAGGGATGAATCGCCGGCAGGATGTGACTGAGGTCTCCCATGTCGGTGGAACCCCCCCGGTTCCGCGACGCCGGCATCGTCAGAACCCGGTTTGAATCCATCAGGTTGACGGCGTTCTCTCGGAACAGTTCCATCAGATTCTGGTCGTGGCGCATGGGCAGGTAGCCCGGGATGTTGGTAATGGACACCGCGGCTCCAACCGACAGCGCACCGGCTCTGAAACAACGGTCGACAATGTCCGAGTTGCGTACCACCGCCTCGGGAGTGCCCGACCTGACGCGCCATTCCAGACGGACGTCGGCCGGCACCGCGTTTACTGCCTCGCCCCCTTTGGTCATGATGCCGTGGATGCGCACGGTATCCTGCTCGCGGAAGATTTCCCGGTTGGCGTTGATGGCCTGCAGCGCGAACGTCGCCGCGTTCAGCGCGTTGATACCCCGGTGCGGCGAACTCCCAGCGTGAGCGCCCACGCCGATGAACCGAACATATTTCACGACGTGTCCGTTGCTGGTGCCACCGGTGGCGAACGCATGGGCGCCCATGTCGCTGGCGGTGTGGCACATCATGGCGATATCAATGTCGTCGAACTCACCCAGTTTGATGAGCTCCTGCTTGCCGCCCAAAAACTCTATCTTTCCGGCCTCGCGCAAATCCAGCCGGTGGGCAACCTCGATAAACTCCTCAGCCGGTACGGCGAAGGGCACTATTTCACCGTTCAATTCGGGCAGCACGCCCGGAGCTGACAGGCCGATCGCTGCGCCCAGCATCATGCCGATTTGACAATGGTGGCCGCAGGCGTGGGCGGCGTTGGTTTCGGCATCGGCGTAGGGGTGCCCGTTGACGATCAGGCTGTCCAGCTCCCCTATGATTGCCACGCGCGGGCCATTGCCGGCGCCGCCCTTGATGCTTCCTTTCAGTCCGGTCAACGCCAGGCCGGGGCGGAATTTTATGCCCAGCTTGGCAAACTGCTCGGCGACCACCCGCGCGGTGCGGTATTCTTTATACCCCGGTTCGGGGTTGCTCAAAATGTCCTTGGCGATCGCAATCAGATCATCGCTGTGGCGGTCTATAGCGGCGCAGGCATATTGCTTTAGTTCTTCTCGGGTTGCCATAAGGGTGTTCTCGATCCCCCAAAGAGTGCGCGAAATCGGGAAAATCAGGCGTCGGTGTAGGATGCTTCCGATGCCAGCGAACGCATGAAATTCACGTATTGCCGTGAGGTCATTTCAGGGCGGTGGTTGGCGATTACCTTTCTGGCTTCACCGGCCCCGTCGGACATCAGGTCGATCACCGTGCCCGCCATCGCCTTCGCTGCGGTTATTACCGCCAGTTGATAGTCGTGAACCACATAATCCGCACCGTGGCCGATACCCGTTGCCCCACCGACGTAAGGATGGATTACCGGCATCAGGTAGCTGACGTCGCCCATATCGGTGCTTCCGGTGCGATGTTCTATGTGCCCCACGTTTTCGGCGCCCACCAGGGCATTGGCGTTCTCTTCGAATAATCCTGCCATGTGCCGGTTTTGCATCATCGGGAGGTAGCCGGGAATGGTCTGGATGTTCACGGAAGCGCCCACCGCCATCGCTCCGGCCCGCAACGCGCGGTCGACCTTGCGGTTTGCGTCCATAATGGCATCCAGCGTGCGGCCGCGCACGAAGGTTTCCATGCGTACGTCCGCCGGCACCGCGCTCACCGCCTCGCCGCCGGTGGTGATGATGGGATGCACGCGGATCGTGTCGGTGTCGATGAAAGTTTCCCGGTTGAAGTGGATGGCCGTCAGGGCCAGCGTGGCGGCATTCAGCGCGTTGATGCCCAGGTGCGGCGATCCGCCGGCGTGAGCCCCTTTGCCCACAAACTGGATTTTCTTCGCCAGGGTGCCATTGTTGGTACCGCTCAGGCACAACTGCCGCTCGCTGGGTGTGCTGGTAGTGTGCAGCATCATCGCCAAGTGTACGTCGTCAAATTCGCCCAGCCTGATGAACTCGGGTTTTCCGCCCAAAAATTCGATCTTGCCGTCCCGACGCAGCCCATCGCGATATTCGATCTCGATGTACTCTTCCGCCGGTACCGCCAAGGTTACAACGCGGCCGCTCAAATGCGGCAGCACATACGGATGCATCAACCCCATGGTGGCGCCCAGCGCGATCCCGATCTGGCAGTGGTGTCCACAGGCGTGTGCCGCCCCGGTGGTCGGATTGGCGTGAGGGTGTTGACTGACGATCAGACTATCCAGCTCGCCAATAATGGCCATCGTAGGGCCTTCGCTCCCGCCAATCACCTCTCCGCGCAAACCGGTCATGCCCAATCCGCTGCGGAATGGCACTCCCATCTGGGCGAATTTATCACCCACCAGCCCCGCCGTTTTGAACTCTCGGAATCCTGGCTCCGGATCGGCCAGAATCTGTTTCGATAGGGCAACCAGCTCGTCCGCCCTTTGGTCGATTTCGGCGAA
Organism: Dehalococcoidia bacterium; assembly: GCA_965262485.1. Classification (GTDB taxonomy): domain Bacteria; phylum Chloroflexota; class Dehalococcoidia; order Lucifugimonadales; family UBA3495; genus Bin87. The sequence continues at coordinate 912,278 of OZ253540.1, forward strand.
CGCCTTGTCTTTCAATTCTGCTTTGGTGGGCATCCCGAATCCTCCGGCCCGAACTGGCGAAATTCACGCCGCAATGATGGTAGCACACCGCATGGTGGTTGCATACTTCGTCCCCAACGCCGCCTTTGAACGTGATAGCCGCGCCCATTTTGGCGCATGTTCAGGGAGTATAATCTGACCATGTCGATCAAGGTTGTCATTGCCCCCCAGGCATTCAAGGAAAGCATCGGTGCGCGAGACGCTGCCGTTGCCATTCAGCGGGGTGTTTTGCGGGCCGCTCCCGACGCCGCAACCACCCTGATACCGGTGGCTGACGGAGGCGACGGAACGCTGGCGGCCCTCATCGAGACTACCGTCGGCAGGTTTTTCGATGCGCCGGTGATTGGGCCGTTGGGAGAAGACCGCGTTTCGCGATGGGGTGTGATGGGAGACGGACGCACCGCCGTCATCGAAATGGCGCTGGCGTCCGGTTTGGCCCTGGTCCCGGAGGGTCAGCGCGATCCGCGCATCACCACAACCTACGGAACCGGTCAACTGATCGGGGCGGCCCTCGACGCCGGTTTCGACCGCATCATCGTTGGCCTGGGCGGCAGCGCCACCAACGATGGAGGAGCGGGAATGGCTGCCGCCCTGGGAGCGCGTTTCCTCGATTCCCGGGGAACTATGCTGCAACCGGGAGGCGCGGCTTTGGCCCACCTGGCCACGGTCGAAACCTCGGGATTGCACCCGCGTTTGGCCGATGCGACCATCGTGGGCGCAACCGATGTCACCAACCCGCTCTGCGGTGACACGGGGGCATCAGCCATATTTGGACCGCAGAAAGGCGCCACTCCCCAAATGGTTGCCCAACTCGACCGGTGCCTGATGAACTTTGCCCGGGTGATCTCCACAGACCTCGGAATCAACGTTGCAGATTCACCAGGATCGGGGGCAGCCGGCGGGCTTGGCGCGGGACTGCTGGCGTTCGCCAACGCCGACCTGCGCTCGGGCATCGACATGGTTTGCGATGTGCTCGAATTCGATCAATACGTCAATTCAGCCGATCTGGTCATCACCGGGGAAGGTCGCGCCGACCGTTCGACGGCGTTTGATAAGGCGCCGGTTGGAATCGCCCGGCGCGCGCGGGCTCAGGGTGTCCCCACGCTATTGCTGGCAGGAAGCCTCGGCGCCGGCTACGAAATCCTTTACGACCACGGTATTGACGCCATCGTTCCCATCGCAGACCAGCCGATGGATCTGGACGCCAGCCTGGCCCGGGGTGGCGAGCTGCTGGAACGCGCGGCGGAACGGGCCGTTCGGCTCTTCATGCTGGGAATGACCCGTACCTCGTGAATGCAGACCCTGGCCCGCCCAGGGATTCTCGGAACATCGCGACGTCAGGCGGCGCTGGAGTGGCTTGTATGCAGTTGTTCGTTTTGGAATCCTGCCAGTGGTTGCCGCGCCCGCCCGAAGAGATATTCCACTTCTATGCCGACGCATTCAACCTGGAACGGTTGACCCCGCCCTGGCTGCGGTTTCAAGTCGTGACGCCGCCTCCCGTCACCATGGCGGCCGGCGCCGAGATTGACTACCGACTCCGTTTGCATGGTTTCCCAATCTCATGGCGCAGTCGCATCACGGCATGGGAACCACCCTTCCGTTTCGTTGACGAACAGATTCGGGGGCCGTATCGACGCTGGGCGCATCAGCATACGTTCGTCCCGCAAGATGGAGGAACGTGTGTTCAGGACCGGGTTGAATACGGATTGTGGGGTGGCTGGCTCACCGACCGGCTGCTGGTGCGCCGCGATTTACGGACGATTTTCCAGTTCCGGCAGCAACGCCTCGCCGCCGAATTCGGCGCCGGGAAAGCGCCACCGGGCCGGGTCGATTTCTAAGCTACTCTCGGCCCCACGAATTCGATCACGATGCCGGCCAGTTCAATGGCTCGTTCGGCGTCCACATCGTCGAAGGCTTCCGCCGGGATGCCCCCGGGTAGAAACGTTGGGTACCGTGTGATGTCGTAGTACTTGTCCAACTGCCGAGCCTCAGCCTTGATGGTGTCGAAAAACATCTCGAAGATCTTGGCGTCCTCGCACAGATCGATCAACGAAGTGCCCCAAACGTCCTCGGCTCCACGGCGGTACAGGAATGCCTTGATCGCTTTCTCGGCAGCTTGCTGACTCAGGAAACAGGCCACGTTGTATCGTTGGCCCTGCTTGTTGAAACCGGCGTCTTCCAGGTCCCGTTCGGCTTGTCGGAACCAGCGAGCGCCTTCTGCAGCATAATCAGGCATCAAAAACCACCCTTCCCCGTTTGCAAGCCTGGTATAGGGCCGGCAACGTTTCCTGGAGTTCTTCGAATTCTTCCGGAGTATACACCTGAGCCGTAATCCCCACCTGGGCCCCGATATGGTAGGCGAAGAAATCGGCGCGGCGGCCGAACGGGCGGTCGGTTTTGTGCACGAATATGAAATCTATCGTGCTGGTGGGAGAATAGTCCTCGCTCACAACGTCACCGATGACAATGGCCTTCTCGATGCCCAGCGTGGGCATCACTTCCACCATATTGGCAAGTTCCTGTTCCAGCATCTCTCTACGAAATTTCGTGAATCCAATCCGAACCGGCATCAGCATTACTCCTCGTTAAGCAGGACCAGGTGAACTTCCCTCGGCCCGTGTACGCCCACCACGATTGTCTGTTCGATGTCCGCGGTGCGACTTGGTCCAGAGATGAAGTTCAGGTAACTCCCCATCTCTCCCCCGTTGCGATGGTACTCCAACCGGCGCAAAACGAACAGGTCGTCCAGGTCTGCGATCACGTCCTGCGGTCTGACTATGGCCACGTGAACCGGTGGCAGCACGGAAACCAGTCGGCTCAGGCCGCGTCGTGGCAATACGATCACCGACCCGGTTTCTGCGATGGCGAAATCGGCGCCGGTTATCCCGACGCCAGCTTCCGACAGTCGCCGTCTTACCTCAGTACGTTCGGATTCGTCGCGATAAACGGCGGGCCAACATACCGCGCCGGCTCCGGCCAGGGCTGCGTCAACGGGCACCGCGTCGAATACGGATTGCTCCGATCGTGCCGCCGAAACTACGCGGAGTCGCCGCGCCAACGAGGTTACATAACCCAACGCTTCCTCGCCGTTATCGACCCGTTCCACGTTCCACCCTCGTAGCGCCGCAGTGTCGGCCAATTGGTTCATCAGGGTGGGCAACTCCGCCGCGGTCCGATCCCTGATGGCCTGGGCCTGCGATTCCAGTGTCGCAATGTCTTCAGTCAGGTGGATGTACGGTTCGGACGGGGGGTTTTCGTCGCGACCCAACGCCTCGCGCACCGAAGCGAAAAACTGCGCGGACGGGATACCCAACGTTCCGACGGCAGCAGCGTCCAACGAAGCTGGGATACCCATAGCGTTGCCTGAATGTCGATCAGCCATCGGTTTGGGACAACTCGTCCCGCCACATTTCGGTGAAGGTGCGCTGGGGAGGAACGGGGAGATCTCGCTCTTTGGTCCAACGCGACAGGAAGGGCACCCTGGTCGGGCCAACCCGGCCGCCCTTTGCGATGGCGCGCAGGAAGACCCTGCCGAACCGGCGCGATAGCCGGAGCAACGCAGGGCTGGACATAACCTTTGCAAAACCACGAGCCATCAATACGTCCCGGTCCGACGCAGTCCGCTGTTGGGGATCTGGACTTTCGGCTAGCTGGTGTCGCAAATGCAACAGCATCCTGGGAATGTTGATCTGCACCGGGCACGCGTCACGACATGCTCCACACAATGTGGACGCATTGGGCAGGTCTTTGGCCTGCGCTACTCCCACCAACGCGGGCGTTACTATTGATCCGATGGGACCGGGGTATACCCATCCGTAGGCGTGGCCGCCCACCCGCTGGTAAACCGGGCACACGTTGAGGCAGGCTCCGCACCGAATGCAATACAGCGACTCGCGCAGAGCCGGGTCCCTCAGCAAATTGCTGCGCCCGTTATCCACGACGACCAGGTGAAATTCCTCCGGCCCATCCTCGTCATCATCCCGCCTGGGACCTGTAACCATGCTCACGTAAGACGTAATGCGCTGACCCGTGGCCGACCGTGGCAGCAACCGGAGGAATACGGCCAGGTCTTGCATCGAAGGAATCACTTTTTCCATCCCCGTGATCCCGACGTGTATCCGTGGCGCCGACGTGCATAATCTGCCGTTTCCTTCGTTGGTGATGATTACCAATGTTCCGGTTTCGGCTACCAGGAAGTTGGCCCCGCTGATTCCCATGTCCGCGTCCAGAAACTTCTGCCGCAACACCACGCGGGCGATCCGCGCCATTTCGTCAATATCGTCCGAGTAGGGAACCCCGAGTTTGTCGGCAAACAGCTGGGCTACCTGGCCACGCGTTTTGTGGACGGCTGGCGCCACCAGGTGAGAGGGGGTTTCCTCTGCCAGCTGGATGATGTATTCGCCCAGGTCGGTCTCGAACACCTCGACTCCCTGCGCTTCCAGCACGTGATTGAGCCCCAGCTCCTCCGACACCATGGATTTGCTCTTGGTGGCTATTTTCACGCCTTGCCGGCGTGCGATTTCAGAGACGATGGCATTGGCCTGTCGGGCATCGGTGGCGAAATGCACCTGTCCGCCGGCTGACTGTACGTTCCGCTCCAGCATCTCCAGGTAGTAATCCAGGTGATTGATGGTGTGTTCCTTGATGCTCCGCGCCTGTTGACGCCATTGTTCCCACCGTGCCGGCGTTATCTCCTCTATGGCCTCTCGCCTCGCTCCGTCGAAACCGGTGCCCGCCCGCCCGAACGCCTGGCGCAGTTGCGGATCCTGTACTGCTGTACGTGACGCCGATACAAAATCGCGGGTAGTTACTTCAGCCATCGGTTGGTTGCACTCCGTTGTCAAGCATTTGAGCGATGTGGCGAACCCTGACCGGCAACTGACGTCGGCTGATCGCACCGCCAATGTGCATCAAACATCCCATGTCGCAGGCCGTAATCGTGTCGGCGCCGCTTTCAACGATGGCTGCGACCTTGTCGTCCAGCATCGCCTCGGAAATGTGGGGATACTTCACGGCGAAAGCGCCACCGAATCCGCAGCACTGTTCAGCATTGGGCAACTCGACCATCGACGTGTGTTCCAGGGATTCGAGCAGGTCCGTCGGTGGGTTGCGTACTTGCATCTCCCGCAGCAGATGGCACGATGGGTGATAGGCCACATCGCACGTTTCGGCGCCGGGCGGAGTAGAAATCCCTTGAATTCCTTGCACGTCGACCAGGAATTCAGTGAATTCGTAGACCTTTCTCGACATTGCCTCGGCACGACGGAGCAAATCCGGGTCATCGGCGAACAGGTCCAAGTAGAACACCCGCATCATGGCGCCGCACGACCCCGATGGCACCACTACAAACTCGCAATCTGCGAACGCGTCCAGAACGCGAACCGCCAGTTTTTTGGCTTCTTCAGCGAAGCCTGCGTTGTACAGGGGTTGGCCGCAGCAGGTCTGCCCGGGCGGGAAATCTACGCCGATACCGTTCTGACGCAACACTCGCACCACACTGGCGCCCACGTCAGGAAACAGTTGGTCGATGATGCAGGTGACGAATAAAGATGCCCGATTGGGCGTCGGCTGGGTCAATTGGTTCCCCCGTTTTGCTTGCCGGGAAAGGTTAGCAGAGCGCCAACCTTCCGGCAAGGCTGCTGATGTGTCTGCGGCCATGTCCGGCTGGCGCCGCCCGTTCCCGCACTTTGGGCCTGCCGAACACAACGCGAACCGACGCAGGCATCGTCAACTCTCTTGGCCGGTCGCAGGGTTGGGCTGCGGGCCGGGTCAAGTTATCATATAAGCCATAATATTCGTGGAGGTCAGGCAGAATGTCTGGAGAGTTAGGCAGGATTACCCGTCCGGCGACGGCAAACTACCAGGGAAAACGGAAGCTGCTGCTGGCGCCGTTGGTCCATCTGCCCGGATCGCCCGACGCGTTGCCGCCCGAGGGTGTGGCAATAATCACCAGCTACTGGGAGCAGGTGGACGTGCAGGTCCGGGCCATCCAGAATGCCCTGGGCAGTATTACCCGCGTCTTCCACGAAAACGTCCCCGAAGGCGATGACGCCGGAATCCAATACCTGGAGATGATGGATTTGCCGTCGTCCCGGCTGGTGCGCTCTTTGACCGACGCCGGGGCGTCACTGGAGGCTACCGAGTCCATGGAGATTCTGGCGGAGAATCTGGACCTTCAAAGATGCCTCATGGCGCCATTGATGAGCCAGGTCGTTGCTGACCGTTTGCAGGAGTGGTTCAGCGATGCCAACCGCCGCCGGTACCAGCATATTTCACAAACTATCGACGCGGTTGTGGGCGACGATGAGACCGCCCTGTTGCTCATTAATGAACGCCACCAGGTCCAGTTCCCATCTGATGTTGAGGTCATTTACATAGCTCCACCGGCATTGGACGAATTTCGCCGGTGGGTTCAGAATTGGGCAGAGCAACGACAGGCCGAAATGAGTCGCATGGCCGCCGCCGGCCAGGTTGAGGCGGAAAACAGCTCGGAGGGCAGCGGCGACAGCGCGCCGGACTCCTGAACGGTCCTTGCAGAATTAGAAGAGTCCCGGCGCCAAGGCGCCGGGACTGATGCGTAGTCGGTAGCGTTTCGTGTTCCAATTGAGCGCCGTGCCGCTGAACTGAATTACCTCAGCAACACACTCGCGAGCCGTGCGCTGGCGGGAGTGCGAGGGAGTCGAACCCACCTACCCCGCTCGTCACGAGGCATAACGGATTTGAAGTCCGCAGGGGCCACCGGGCCCCATCCACTCCCTTGTCCGAGAACGCTAACTCTCAAGCACAGCTTCGATCTTGCGTTTCAGGGCTGGCTTGGGCTGTGCGCCAATAATCTGATCGACCGGCTGGCCGTTCTTGAAGAATATGAGCGCTGGGATGCTGCGAATGCCGTAGCGGGCTGCGATGTCCGGATCGTTGTCCACGTCCAGTTTCGCCACGTTCAGCTTGCCCTCGTATTCCAGCGCCAGGTCATGCACTGCCGGGGCGATCATTTTGCACGGTCCGCACCATTCGGCCCAGAAATCTACCAAAACCGGCAATTCTGAGTCGATAACGCTGCTTTGCCAACTGTCGCCGTTGACGTCCATCGGTTCGGGCATGTTGCACTCCTTCGGGCGGTGGTGTTGTATATGCCGACGGGATTTCCCCTAATCTCGAATTACCCGAGAACCAGGGCATCCAGGCCGGCGGTGAACGCATTCCATATTATACCGGGCCCTGTTCCGGGTCAACCGAGCCCCCGACGGCTTCAGCGTCTTTTCAAAGTCCTCCGACCTCCGCTCGTCCTGAGCCTGTCGAAACATCGGCGACCGTCCTTCGACAGGCTCAGGACGAACGGGTGGTTGATTTCCACAACTTTGAAAAGGCCCTGACCGGCGCCCCGTGTTTGTTCCGGTCGTAGGCGCCAAATGGTAGTATGTCAGGTATGGTTGAATCCACATCCGCACCAGTGCAGCGCGCTCCGGAGCGGGGCGAAACATTGCGTCTGGCATTGCTTGCCTGGGGACGTCTCGGTGAGGCGTTGTCAACCTACAATGGGCGCGACGTTTTCGTTTTCGGCGGTATTCCCGGGGAGACTGTAGACGCGGAGGTTGTTGCCGTTCGGCGCAAATATATTGCCGCCCAGGTTACGCGCGTCATCACGGCGTCTCCTGACCGCGCCGAACCGCCCTGTCCTGTTTACGGCGATTGTACCGGGTGCCAGTGGCAGCACCTGGCATATCCCGCGCAGTTGGCAGCCAAAACCGGGATCGTGCAAGATGCTTTCCAACGGGTGGGAGGATTCGTCCAGGCTCCCATATCCGACACATTGCCGTCGCCGGATGAATTGCACTATCGTAACCACGCCCGTTTTAACGTGTGGCGAGAAAGCGGGGCGTTGGGATTCGTACATCGGGAACGCCGCCGGTTCGTTCGCATCGATCGGTGCCTGCTGATGCACGACGGGATCAACGAACTGATTTCTAAACTCCAGGGGAGATGCGGCGAAACGTCCCAATTATCCATCCGTGCCTCGCAAACCACCGGCGACTTTCTCGTGCAGCCCAAAATGCTCAACCTAGATATTTCAGTGGAATCCGGCCAGAAACGATACCGTGAAGCGGTTGCGGGCCGTGAGTTTTGGGTCGCCTCGCCGTCGTTTTTCCAGGTGAATGTAAAACAGGCAGCGCAACTGGCAGTACTGGTCAAGGCGGCGTTGGGTTTGACGGGTGACGAAACAGTGCTGGACGCTTACGCCGGCGTCGGCGCCTTTGCGGTGTTGCTGGCGCCCCATGCCAGGCAGGTGATCGCAGTCGAGGAATCAACCGCCGCCATCGCCGACGCCCTTGAAAACGCCGCTGGCCTGGCTAACGTGCAATTCCTGACCGGCAAAGTGGAGGACGTGCTGCCCAACCTCGACGAAACCCCCGATGCCGTAGTGCTGGACCCGTCCCGCTCCGGATGCCAGCCCGCGGTGCTGGAGGCGTTGCTGCGCATCGCTCCCCAACGCATCGCCTACGTCTCCTGCAACCCCGAATCTCTCGCCAGAGATTTGCGGACGCTGTGCCGCCGGTACGCCATCGAATCCGTCCAGCCGGTCGATATGTTTCCCCAGACGCACCACATTGAATGCGTGGCCACCCTGTCCCTCAAACCCGACACCAACCGCATAATCCTGGCATCCGCGTCGCCGCGGCGTCGGGAATTGCTCGGCGGGTTGGGAATACAATTCGATGTGTCTCCCTCCAACATACCTGAGGATCAGCTGCCGGGAGAAACTCCCACGGAAATGGTGCGGCGGTTGTCTCGCGAAAAGGCGCTGGCGTCGGCAGCCGCAGATAACGGCCAGCACGGATATTTCATCGCAGCCGACAGCACCGTGGTTCTCGACGGGGAATCTATCGCCAAGCCCCTGGATGCCGACGACGCCCGCGCCATGTTGCGACGCCTGTGGGGAACGCAGCATCAGGTCGTAACCGGAATGACCATCCTCGATGCCTCCACGGGTCGTTGCATCACCGAGTCCATGTCCGCCGACGTTGCAATGCGCGAGTTCACCGATGCCGAGATGGAAGCGTCGATAGCCAGCGGAACCCCCATGGACAAGGCCGGCGCTTACGCCATCCAGGATGATGAGTTTCGCCCGGCCTCCATGCTCAACGGTTGTTATCCCAACGTAATGGGCCTGCCAGTCTGTCGCGTCGTCGAGATTCTGGCAGAACTCGGTTGCTCCACACCCGATTGGGCCGATATGACCGTCCCCCCCGGATGCCTGGGCAAATGCCCGTTCCAGTCCGGTGACACGTCCCCCGGTTCTGCGTCCCCCGGTTCTGGAGGCACGCAGTGAACGTACTCGGCATCGGGCCAATGGAGCTGCTGGTGATCTTCCTGGTTGCATTCCTGGCTCTCGGTCCCGGGAAATCGATTGACGCCGCGCGAACCGTGGGCAAGGTCGTCCGCGAAGCCCGGCGCACCTTCGCTGAAGTAATTGACGCCGCATCCATCGACGACCTCGCCACGCCCGACGGGCAACGCCGGGAAACCCCACCATCAACAGGCGCCACGGGCGCAACGGCCGCCCCGCCCTCCGACCCCCTGCCGACGCCGGCGCATCTCCAACAGCAGGACTCGGATGCAAACGCCGGCGCTTCGGAAACCGACGCGAATAACCGCCCAACCTGACCATGCTGCGTGAGCTACAAGCGCTGGCAGAGCAATACGCGGACTTGCGGCTTTTGCTGGTGGCCTGCGCTGTCGTGTCGCTTGTCATAATCGGCGCAGCGGTCTACGTCCGGTCTCGACGGCGGCGGCAATCCACCCGGTCGGCGATGGGCGATCCACAATCCCTGCGCGAGCACTTCCGCGAGCTGCGCTACCGGATTCTCATCTGCATCGTTGCCCTGTTGATTGGAGCCTGCATTGCGTTCTACTTCTATCAGGACATCATTGGATTTCTGGTGGACCCGGCCCGCAATGTCGTTGGCGACGATGATTGGACGCCCATTTATACGGAAGTAACCGAGTTGCTGGGTACCACCATAAAAATCTGTATACTGGCCGGATTTGTACTCGCCCTGCCGGTAATCTTCTATCAGGGGATCCGGTTTGTCGCCCCTGGACTCACCCCCCGCGAACGAAAGGTGTTGTTTTCATTCCTGCCCGCTGCGCTCCTGGCCTTCGTGGGCGGGATGGCTTTCGGCTATTTCATCATGATCCCTCCTGCCCTACGGTTCCTGCTCACGTTTGGAGGCGACGTTGCCGAGCCATTGATACGGATCAGCAACCTCGTCAACCTGATGGTGCGCCTGCTGTTCTGGTTGGGAATATCGTTTGAAACTCCCCTGGTGATGTACGTCCTGGCAGCCCTGGGAGTGGTCAGAGCCAGCGCCTTTGCTCGATTCAGGCGTCTCTGGTTGGTGGTGGCCTTCGTATTAGCGGCGGCTATCACCCCCACCATCGACCCGATCAATCAGGCCATCGTGGCCGGCCCGCTGATCATCCTGTACGAGCTGGGGGTGCTGTTGGCCCGTTTTGCCGGACGCCGCAAATCGTCATCAGCGGCCCTCAGCGCCAATGCCACCGGCGATTAGCGGGGACCAAAAAAAGGCGCAGCCTGAGCCGCGCCCCAAATCCTACGTCGCATCGCCTGCGTTGAATCCAACGTTGTTCAGGTGTTCCGCTCGTTTGACCCCGTTTCCGTTTCGGTCTTTTCGTCCTCTCCGGTTACCGAAGATTTGAATGACCGAATTCCTTTGCCCAACGAGGATCCAATTCCAGGCAGCCTGGTTGCGCCAAAAATCAGCAGCAATACAACCAGGATGAGAAGTAGTTCGGTGATGCCGAAGGGGCCAATGCGCATTGTTATACCAGCTCCCGCTCAGTTGGTTCCATTCTATCAGACCTCAATTGGCGTTGCCACCGCCGCCGCTTCGGAACCAGGGCCTTTCGGTTTTACAAGAAATCCCCTCTCCCTTGATGGGAGAGGGTTAGAGCCGGCCCCGTACTTGATACGGGGGTGAGGGTGAAGGTGTGAGATAGGGAACTATCCTGCGGCAGACTATACCCCTCACCCCAGCCCTCTCCCACAAGGGGAGAGGTAGAATCGAAAGACCCTGGCCTCGCCCGCGCCCCAACTTGCCGCACCCGGTTGCGGACGCTATAATGCTGCAATCGAACGCGCCGAATAACCGCCGGTGGTTTCTCCCCCAAACGTACACCGCGCGGTTAGGTAATTTAAAGCCGCGCCGGTGCGACTCCGAACCCTTTGGGAAGTTGAATGGTAACCGACTCCGAGTACGATGTAGCAGTAATTGGCGGTGGGCCCGGTGGATATGTCGCGGCCATCAGGGCTGCCCAATTGGGACTGAAAGCCTGCGTCATCGAGCGCGACGCCCTCGGCGGTGTTTGCCTCAACTGGGGGTGCATCCCATCCAAGGCGCTCCTCAAGAACGCGGAAATCCTTTCCTACATTCATCGCGCGGATCAATTCGGCTTGCGGTTTGATAATTTCTCGGCCGATTACAGCGTGGCGGTCGGACGCAGCCGGCAGGTCGTGGATCGCATGACCAGAGGCGTCGGTTTCCTCCTGCGCAAGAACAACGTTGAGCACATTGCCGGCACGGCTCGCCTGACCTCCGCCAATTCAATCGACGTGGTTGGCGCCGACGGACAGTCCTCTCAGGTAAGCGCCCGCAACATCATTGTCGCCACCGGCGCACGCCCGCGGAGCATCCCGCCGCTGCCGGTTGACGGCCAGCGCATTATTACTAGCCGCGAGGCCATCGTGGCGGAAGACGTGCCCGCATCCATCGCCATCGTGGGCGGTGGCGCGATCGGCGTCGAATTCGCCTACGTTTACCGTATGTATGGTTCCAGCGTAACGATCATCGAGTTGTTGCCGCGCCTGGTTCCCAATGAAGACGAGGAAATCAGCCAGCAACTGGAAAGGGCCTTTGGCCGCGACGGCATCGAGTTGAAAACCGGCGCCGGCGTCACCGCAGCCCAGGCCGACGCCTCCGGCGTGACACTGACCATCGAGAAAGACGGCGCGACCGAAACCGCGCGCTTCGACAAGGTTCTGGTAGCCATCGGGGTGCAACCCAATACGGAAGATCTGGGTCTCGAAGCTTTGGGCGTAGCCACCGATCGGGGTTACATAACCGTGGACGACCAAATGGCTACCAACGTGGCCGGCGTCTATGCGGTCGGCGACGTTACCGGCAAACTGGCCCTGGCCCACGTCGCGTCCGCTCAGGGTGTCACCGCAGTTGAGTCCATCGCCGGCGAGGAAACCCAGCCGCTGGACTACTCCCTGATGCCCAGGGCCACCTATTGCCATCCCCAGGTAGCCTCAATGGGGTTGACCGAAGCCCAGGCTCGCGAGCAGGGATACGAGGTAAAGATCGGGCGTTTCAGCGTGCAGGCCAGCGGCAAGGCTGTCGCGATGGGTGAAAACGATGGCCTCGTCAAGCTGGTGATAGACGCCAAATACGGCGAACTGCTGGGCGGCCACATGTGCGGCCCGGAGGTTACCGAGCTGCTTGGCGAACTGTCCATGACCAAACTGTTGGAGGGCACTACCCTGGAACTTGGTTGGGCCGTGCACGCCCACCCCACCATTGCTGAAATGTTGCACGAAGCCGCTCTGGACGCCGAGGGTCGTGTGTTGCACATGTGACGCAGCCCGACGGCCCTCATTTCTAACGATTCCCAACGACTGCCAACCGAATTCACTGCCAAGAGGAAGGGATATGCTGAAGCCAGCGAATGTTCCCGATCTTACCAAAACCGACTTGCTGGAATATTACCGGCAAATGAAACTCATTCGAGAGTTCGAGCGTGAGTCGGAAAGGCAGTACACTCGAGGCAACATCAAGGGTTTCCTCCACGTCTATAACGGCGAGGAAGCCATCGCGGTGGGCGCCATCAATTCGCTGCGTTCCGATGACTACGTGGTTACTCATTACCGGGATCACGGTCAGGCGCTGGTGCGCGGCATCTCCAGCAATGAGGTGATGGCCGAGTTGATGGGAAAAGCCACCGGTTGCAGTAAGGGCAAGGGTGGCTCCATGCACATGTTCAGCTCCGAACTGAACTTCATGGGTGGATACGCCATCGTCGGCGGGCAGTTGACCATTGCCGCCGGAATCGCCATGGCCATCCAGTATCGCGGCGACGATCAGGTGGTGTTGTGTTTCTTCGGCGACGGCGCCGTCAACGAAGGGGAATTTCACGAAGCCATGAACCTGGCCGCCATTTGGAAACTGCCCGTGGTTTTCTTCTGCGAGCACAATCTCTACGGCATGGGCGCGTCGTCCAAAGAAACCCTGGTGATGTGGGACTCGCTGCACGAGATGGCCGCCGCATACGGCATGGACCGTTATGAGGTTGATGGCAACGATGTTTTGGCCGTAAGCGACCTGATGCAAAAAGTAAACGTTGATGTGAGGACCGGCGCCGGTCCCGCTTTCATTGTGGCCAAAACCTACCGCCTGCGCGGTCACTCCGTAGCCGACCCGGCCGACTATCGCCCCAAGGAAGAAGTCGAATACTGGGCGTCGCAGGACCCCATCCCAAGGTTTCGGGAATGGCTAACCGAAGAAGGCATTGCCACCGTCGAGGATTTCGAAGAAATCGACGCCAGCGTTGAAGAAGAGGTGGTCATGGCCGCCGAGTTCGCTGAAACCTCGCCGTGGCCCGAGCCGGGCGAACTGTATGAAGGTGTTTATGCTGACCGACCGACCGAAGGTATCCCCGCGTAACCTGAACCATTCGCCTCGAGAGGATTTACCATGTCGGTCATTACCTATAGAGATGCCGTTTCTGCCGCTTTGCGTGAGGCCCTGGACGAAGACGAACGTGTTTTCCTCATGGGTGAGGATATCGGACCTTACGGGGGCGCATTCGCCGTAACGAAAGGGTTTTGGGAACAATACGGCAAACGCCGGATCAAAGACTCCCCGCTGGCCGAATCCGTCATTGTCGGCGCCGGCGTTGGAGCCGCGATGGCCGGTCTGCGCCCGGTGGTCGAGCTGATGACCATCAACTTCAGCCTGCTGGCAATGGACCAGATAGTGAACCACGCCGCCAAGATTCGCTACATGTCGGGCGGGCAATTCACCATACCGTTGATCGTTCGCACCGTTACCGGCGCGGGAGCATCTGTCGGCGCCACGCATTCGCAATCGTTTGAAGGTTGGTTCGCCTCCGTTCCCGGGCTCACTGTGGTCACGCCGGCCACACCGCGCGATGTGATTGGGCTGTTCCGTACCTGCCGGGATCTCAACGACCCGGTGATGTTTGTGGAGCACATTCTCCTGTACAGCACTCGTGGAGAGGCTCCCGATGACGCCGATTTTCGCATACCCATCGGACAGGCCGAAGTGCGCCGGGTGGGAAAACACATCACCCTTTGTGGGTATTCCCGGATGGCGTTGGTGGCAGAACAGGCGGCAGACATCCTGGCTCAGGAAGGCATTGAGGCCGACGTTATCGACCTGCGATGTCTCCGGCCCCTGGACATGGAAACTGTGATCGATTCGGTCAAAAAGACACACCGCGCCGTCATGGTGGAGGAAACCACTCGGCTCGGCGGCTTTGCCGGCGAATTGGTCTCGCAGATCCAGGAAGAAGCGTTCGATTACCTGGACGCTCCCGTCGCCCGCGTGGCCGGCGCCGAAGTACCCATGCCATACTCGTTCCCTCTGGAACAGTTGGCAATTCCCGATGCCCACCGCGTCGCGGCGGCGGCCCGCAAGCTGCTCAACCGCTCCGCCTGAACCCAACGGGAGGTCGCCGCCCACGTCTGAACATGGCTCAAAACAGGAGTGGAAGCGGGTGCGGAGGCTGTTTAGAGCTGATCTTCGTTCTGATCATATTCGGGCTGCCCGCTTTGCTCGTATTTCTCTTGACTAACCGGAAGTGGATTCCGACAATCATTATCGGTATATTGACCTGGATTTTCCTGGGCGGATGGCTGGTCATCTTCAACCCCATACCGTAAACCCGCCCAGGCGCTCCCGAGAACACAAGGAGAACCCGATGGCTACCAACGTAGTGATGCCGCAGATGGGCTACGATATGCGAGAAGGCACCGTGGTTCGCTGGTATAAACAGGAAGGCGAAACGATAAATCGCGGCGAGGTTATCGCCGACATCGAAACTGACAAGGCAACGGTGGAATTCGAGGCCTACACCGGCGGCGTCCTGGGAAGAATCGTGGCGGCTGAGGGTGTGGCGGTGCCGGTGGGCAACCTCATCGCCATCATCACCGAGCCGGGCGAAGCTGTGCCTGAACCTGCTGTTGCGGCGCCACCGGCGGCTGCCGAACCTGCTCCCGCTCCAACCCCTGAACCCGCCGCAGTGGCGGCTCCGCCCGCCGTCGCCCCGCCGGCCGACGGCCAGGTACGCGCGTCTCCCATCGCCAGGCGTCTGGCCCGCGAGCGCGGCATCGATCTCGCCCTGCTGACCGGAACCGGACCCAATGGCCGCGTGGTGGAACAGGATGTCCTTGATTACCAACCCGCCGCAGAAACCGCGCCAGCGCCGGCTGCTGCATCCGCAGTTGCCGCCCCGGCGGATTCGCGCATCGAGCTCAGCCGAATGCGGCAGACCATCGCTCGCGTTACCGCCGATAGCAAGTCGACTGCGCCACATTTCTACGTGACCGCAGAAATCGACATGGGCAAGGCGATGGCCCTGCGGCGCGACGTGAACGACGACGCCGCGCCCGAAAATCGGGTATCTGTCAACGATCTGATGGTCAAGGCGTGTGCGTTGGCGCTGGCCGCACACCCGAAGTTCAATTCCTTCTTCCGTGGCGACCACCTGGAAGTTCACGGAGCAATGAACATCGGGATCGCCATCGCCCTGGAAACCGGTTTGATTCTGCCCGGTGTCAGCAATTGTGAGAGCAAGACCCTGTTGCAGATCGCTGCCGCCACCAAAGACCTCATCGACCGGGCGAACAATGGGTCGCTGCGCAACGAAGAGTACAGCTCAACCACGTTCAGCATCAGCAACATGGGGATGTTCGACGTGGAGAGTTTCACCGCAATCATTTATCCGCCCCATGCCGCGATTCTTGCCGTGGGCAGCGTCAAAGAGCAGCCCGTGGTTCGCGACGGGCAACTGGCGGTCGGGCAAATGATGAAGGCTACGTTGTCCACCGACCATCGCGTGGCCGACGGCGCCGAGGCCGCCATGTTCCTGATGGAAATCAAGCGCGTGCTCGAAAACCCGGTTGCGCTGCTTTTGTAATTTTGGACGGTGCTTTATGAATAGAGTGAACGTTTGGGAACCTGCCGACGTTTTGCAAACTTTGACGACAGCAGCTGATGTTGCCTTGCCCGTTACTACCACCATCCTAGATCCTTGGTATAACAAGGGAGTAGGCGGTCAGCGTGAGGATTATGACGACTGGCTCAACATCGTCATCGGCGAGGCAGCTAAGGTATCGCAGCACATATTTGTCTGGGGATTTCCGGAAATTGTCGCTAATCAGGTTTCACGCTTGCCGAAAGGGTTCAAACTCACTGCATGGCTGACGTGGTATTACAAAAATTGTCCGTCCGTCATCAGAGGATGGCGTTCCGCTCAAAACACCTGCTTACATATTTCGGCGGAGGGTTCAACCACGTACCCTGAGAATTTTCTAAACGCCCAACAACTTGAGCGTTTTAAAACACGCAAAATGCGGTTCGTTCCCGGCCCACCTTCGGTTTTGGAAGCTCCGCTGAATGTCGGATTTGTGGGGAAAGCCGAGCAAACTGGACACCCTGCACAAAAACCGTTGTCGGTGATCAAGCCATTGTTGTTGATGACGACACAAGAGGGCGACTTAGTACTTGACCCGATGTGTGGTTCTGGCACTACTGGCGAGGCATGCTTACAGCTGAATCGAGATGCGATCCTTTGCGATGAAAGTCAGCAGTGGGTTGACGTATCGCGTGAGCGAATCAAAGGATATGTTGATCGTAGAGATATGAATATGGCACTGGCTATCGAGATTTGAGCGATCGTGACGCAGAGGTCAAGGGTCCGTACGATCAGCGCTCAGTACGAGCGCGTATTGAGGCATTCTTTCTCGACAACATTGGGAAGGTAGCTACCCGTGAGCAAATCATTGAGGTCGCGACCGACCCTAGGACAGGAAGACAGCCGGAGAATTGGCACCAGCGTTTGTCCGAATTGAGAACCGATTCCGGTTATACGATACTTTCTTGGCGGAACAGGGGAGACCTCAAAGTTTCTGAATATCTCATGCCAAGCGCAGAGATGCGCAGCCAAGCCTCGGGGCGCGTAAGGCCCACAGCACATGCATGGGAAGAGGCGTTGAAAACCGCGAATTTCAGATGCGCTTGGAATGATTCAGGCGTTGTATGCGGTCTTCGTCACGGCGACATTGATCCAGTCGGTGGCGGTACTGTACGATTGACTCCCGATCACAAGCTGCCGCATTCCATCAGCTCAGAAACCGATCCTAACGACCCTGATAAATGGCAACCACTGTGCGGGCGGCACCAAGTGATGAAAAAGAACTATTGGGACGACGAGACTGGTTGGTTGAATGTAGTTGCAATTGTACAATCCGCTTCGGAAACCCAGAAACGGCAGGTTCTAGAATTTTTGACCGACTATTTTCGCACCGACGGAAGCTAATTTAGGAGCCAACCATGGCACAAATGACCGGCGGCCAGGCCGTGGTCCAATCTTTGAAGGCCCAGGGTGTCGACACCGTGTTCGGCATCATATCGGTGCACACACTGGACCTGTTTGATGCGCTGTTCGAATACCAGGACGACGTCCGTTTCATCGGGGGCCGTCTGGAATTGGGCTGTGGATACATGGCTGACGGCTATTCCCGCGCCACCGGCAAACCGGGCGTCCTGCTGACCAGCACCGGGCCCGGCGCTGCCGATTCAATGGGCGCGATGGGCGAGGCGTACTTCTCGGCGTCGTCGATCCTGCAGGTCACTACCAATGTGGAAACCGAGTTCATCGGCACCGGCAAGATGGCAACCCACGAGACCAAAGACCAGTTGGCCATGTTCGCCGCCGTAACCGACTGGAATGCTCAGATCGGCCAGATCGAATCAATACCGGACCACTTCGTCGAGGCGTTTGTCCGTTTTAAGGAACGTCGCCCCAGGCCCATCGAGCTGGAAGTTCCCACCGACCTCCTGGGACAGCAGGCCGATGTCGAAGTGCTGCAACCCCGTCAACCCGACGTGCCACAGGGTGATCCGGTGCAGGTCGAACGGGCCTGGAACCTGCTCCGCAACGCGAAACGTCCGGTTATTTTCCTCGGGGAAGAAATCCACACCACGGGCGGAGCTGAAGATATCTTCCGGTTGGCGGAGCGGCTGGGCGCACCGGTGGTAACGGGCGACGGCGCGAAGGGCACCTTCCCGGAAAACCATCCGCTGTCCCTTGGGATGGCGCTTGGCAACCGGATCTGGGGCCAAAACCCGGTGTTGGATTGGATGGGAGATTGCGATGTCGCGCTGGTGTTGGGTAGCAATCTGCCCTACCGTTCCACCTCCGGCGTTGGCTTGAAATTGCCCCCAACCGTAATTCACGTTCTGTTGGACGGCGATTACATCGGCAGGAACTACGAAACCCAGGTTCCCATCGCAGCCAATAGCGGAGCAGTGGTGCGCCAGTTCCTTGGCGCTGCCGGCGCCACCGACATCAGTGTCGGCGATGCGTACGGTCGCGAGGTTGCCGAGCTGAAACAGCGGATATACGACGGCCTGCAACAGCAATGGGGCCCGGAATTGCGCGCTTGGGAGTCGATCCGGTCCGTCATACCCGACGACACCATCTTTTCCCTGGACGCCACCGTACCCGCCAATCGCGCGGTGCGATGCCTACAGATGAACCGCCCTCGCAGTTACATGTACCCCCACGGATGGGCTGGCCTGGGTTTTGGGTTTCCCGCGGCCATGGGCGCTAAAGTCGGACGGCCGCAATCCCCGGTCATCTGCGTAACCGGCGACGGCGGGTTTCAGTACAACGCGCAAGAGTTGGGAACGGCCGTTCAATACGGCATCAACCCCATCGTAATGGTCTTCAACGATAGCGCCTGGGGCGTACTCAAGGGCTACCAGAAGGATCGGGGCAGCCGCCAGATGGCTACCGATCTGGTCAATCCTGATTTCATAAAGCTGTTTGATTCATACGGGATTGGTGGCGCCAGGGTACACAACGTCAGCGAAATGACCCGCGCCGTGGAAGACGCCGTCCGGGCCGACCGTATTCACCTCATTGAAGTCGTGATGCCCGATGGATTCCCCGCTTTTTGTGGAGTTTAAGGCATGGCTACAGACCACCGTGATCACACCGAAACCGTTCGCGAACAGTTCCGGATCCAGTCGGGTCAGTTCGAGCAACAGATCGGTGGGCTGAGTAACAGCGCCATTGGGCCGTGGATTCTGGCAAACCTGGGCCTCACCGGCTCTGAATCCGTGTTGGACGTGGCCACTGGAACCGGGTTGATGGCCCGCGATCTGGCTGGTCATGTGAAACACGTTACCGGCATAGATGTAACCCCGGAGATGTTGCAGCACGCCCGGGAGTTGGCGGCCGGCGCCGGAATCCCCAACATCCACTTCGACGATGGCGATGCCACCGCCTTGCCCTACGCCGATGATCAATTCGACATGGTGATCAGCCGTATCGCCGTCCACCACTTCGCCGACCCAACCGTGGAGTTGGGCGAAATGCGCCGCGTATGCAAACCCGGCGGCAAGGTGGTAATTGTTGACATAACCGCCTCCGACGACCCGAGCCTGGCCGACGCCCACAATCAACTTGAACGGCTGCGCGACCCATCCCACACTACCGCCTTCCCGATTTCTCAACTGAGAGACCTTGCCGGTCAATGTGCCTTGCGGGTGGCCCACGCCAGCGAGGCGGACGCCGCACGGGACCTCGACGAATGGATGGACCTTACCGCGACTCCCCAGGATGTGCGCGACCACATCAACGCAGCGTTCGAGGCGGATTTGTCCGGTGGCGCTTCTACCGGGATGTGGGCGCATCGCGAGGACTGCCGCGTGAAATTCATCCACCACTGGGTGGTGCTGGTGTGTGAACTCGACGGCTCCGGCCACTGAACCCCCTGAATCCGGCCAGCCCGTCATCCGACACTCCCGAAATGACCCAACCGCCTTCGAGACCTCCCGCAACTCAACGCCGGATTTACCCGCTATCGCCTCGCGACCTTACGGCGGAGCAGATCGCCGTAACCTTCGCCATGACGTCGCGGCAACCCGAACCCTTCGACGAAATCGCTCAACAGGTTAGCGCCGAACGCGCCGCCGGCTTCAATGAACGCTGGGTCGTTGGATACGGCCATGCCTCGGTGGCAGAACACGCCATCGTTCATCTGGCCGTGGAAAACATCTCCCGTCTGGCGTGCGATGCCCTGGAAGACAATCGGCTGGCTTCCTACACCGAAAAATCATCCCGTTATCAAATCATTGATAACGACAGTTTCTGGATACCCGACGAGCTCCTTACCGATCCGCCCCAGCTCAACGCCTACGTCGATGCGTGCCGCGCGCTTTTCAGCGGCTATCAAGGCCTGCTGGACGGTGTGATGCAATACTTGAGAAACCGATCGCCGCAACGCCAGAACGAGCGGGATGGCGCGTATGCGATGCGTCTGCGGCGTCTGGCCACCGATGCCTGCCGGGCAATCCTGCCGGCCTCTACCCTCACCAACGTGGGTGTAACTGCCAACGCCAGAACCCTCGAATACGCCATCACAAAACTGATGTCATCCGATTTGGTAGAGAAGCGCAGCATCGGAGAGCAGTTGAGAGATCAGGGCCGATTGATAGCCCCAACTCTGGTCAAGTATGCCGATCACAACGCCTATCTGGCGGGGCAACACCGCGCGGCAGTTGATGAGGAAATACCGCCAGGAATCGATGACGCGGTTTCGGTGCGGTTGCTGGACTATGACCGGGATGCTTACAAAAAACTATCCACGGCATTGCTGTATCGACAGGGCGGCGCCTACGACTCAATAGCTTCCCGTGTGGACGCAACGGGTGAGCCTGAACAGCTGGCGGTGATCCACCAGGCCGTCAGCGACATTGGCCCGCACGACTCAGCGCCCCGCGAATTCGAGCTGGCCGGATATACCTTCGAGTTCACCTTTGACTACGGCGCGATGCGGGAATTCCGACGCCATCGGATGCAAACGTACCTGTCCCAGCCCCTGACCATTGCGAACGGGTACGACGTTCCCCCGCTGATTGAGGAAGCGGGGATGCGTGAGGTGTTTGAACAGGCCGTGGCCTCAGCTGAGCGGGTGTTTGACCAACTGCCGCCCCCGGTGCGCCAGTACGTGGTAACCCACGCCCACCGTCAACGTGTGCTGTCGAGGATGAGCCTCCGCGAGTGCTACCACCTGTTCGCATTACGGTCATCCCGGCAAGCTCACGATTCAATTCGTCAACCCGTGCTTGAGGCCATGCGGCTTGCCGTTGGCCGGCAACCCGAGCTGTTCCGTCATCTGCGCCTGCGCGACGCCCCAGACTGGTGGCCGTTCCCGCCGGAACCCGCCGCCGCCTAGCCTATCCGCTCGCTGGCCTGTTCGCCCCGCAGCCTACGGGTCGGAGCAATCCCGCGTGTAACCGCAGTTCCTGCAAATGATCTTGCAGCTGCGCTCAAACATCCTGGCTCCGCAAATTTCGCAGTCCAGCCCGTCGTCCCGTCCGGACGCCGGTTTTGGCGCGGGGGTAGTGTTGACCCGGTTGGTCAGCATTACATCCTCCTCTACCTTTCCCAACCCGCGTGGAGTCAGTTTACGCCTGCGGGCGTCGGCGGTGCGCTGATAATGCGGGCGCTCAGGAACTTTTCCCCGTTCGGTGTGGAGGGTCCGTGTCGCTCATCCGGCATCAGCGCAACTTCCCGGAATTCATAGACCGATTCGTCCAGTTCCAATGATTTGACGCTGTTGCCGTCGTCGACGTTAACCACAATTCGGTCAACGAGAGTCTGTTTGTCGGCCCGCACCAGCCACACCTGGTATGAGTCTGCCGGCATTCCGGACACCATCAACACTGCGTGCTGGCCGCTTTCGTCCACAATCAACACGCCCTTTGCTTCCGGTTCAGTGCCCATGGGCGAGGTCATCGGAAGCTTTTCCGTTTCCGGCTGCATCGCCAGCATGGTTGCTTCCATCACGTCCTCCATGTCCTGTTGGACCAGGTCCACCCGTTCCGATTCGGCGGGAATATTTCCTCTTGCCGACTCAGCAGTTATCCCGAGACCGAAGCGATCAAGGATCGTGCTGTTAGCCGCATCGTTCGACTCACGCCGAGCCGCGGGCTCTTTGAACTGCACCCCGGATATGGAGTCCGCACCACTCGCTATACTCGCCGTTACACCGGCATCTTTCGTTTGCTGAATGTCTGTGACTTGCGATCCCGTTGCTGTGGCCGCCGCTGCCGTTTCCGATACAACGTGCGTCGCAGCAGTCAATTGATCCAGTTCGCGATCCTGCGCCACTATCATCCCAATTGCACCCGCCAGCAAAATACTCAACGCGGCAATTGACGTCGGCGCCAGCCACCGGCGGAGGCGTCGCAGCGACCAGCGCCCATCTGCCGGAGGTAACGATCGGGACGTGGATCGTCCAGTTTCGGTTGCAGCGCTTCCCGGACGTGTCGCCCCCGCCAGGACGCCCGATTTCAGATTCTTGGGCAGCTCCACTTCCGGGGCGCCCCCGGCGAGGCTGGCGGCGGTTTCCTGAAAACCGACCAACACTTCCTGACAATGCAGGCATTGCACCACGTGTTGAGCAACTTCCCGATACTCCACGCCGTCAAGGGCGTTGAGCGCAAAGGCTGCCAGCTCCTCTTCCGGATGCTCGGGCGCACGATGCGCGTTGCTGAAATCTTCAGGCCGCATATTCTTCCAGCGCTGCTTTCAATTTTTGCATGCCCAGCCGCATACGTGTCTTGATGGTTCCCAATGGTTGATCCAGCAGTTTGGCGATCTCCGATTGACTGTATCCGTGCCAGGCGGACAGGTAGAGCGGCCGGCTCTGTTCCGGCGGCAATTCAGCCAACGCCGCTCGCAGCAGCCGGGCATTGTAACTCCGTTCCACCTGTTGCTCCACGCTGAGCGCTGGATCGGGTATTCGTGCCATTGCGTCGTCTTCGTCGGGCACCGTTGCGTCAAAAGTGCGACGACGGGAACGATACAGGTCCACGATTTTGTGATGCGCTACTGACATAATCCAGGTACTGGGCGCGGATTTCTCAGGCCTGTAGCTGGTGGCCTTCAGCCATATATTGGCGAAAACGTCCTGCACCGCATCTTCAGCCAACCCCTGGTCCTTTAGTATCGACATCGCCAAAGAATAGATCCGTTGCGCGTACCGGTCGTATATCGCCTCCAGGGCCGATTCCGTTCCAGCCGCGATGTCCAGAATGTGCTGCGAGTCGTCGATGTTCCGGTGGTCTGTCACGGCCTCCCCACCTGTAAACGCGGTCGTCGGTTGCTGTCTGGTTACTCAGGTTTACGCTGGCGCTGCCGGATAGGATTCATTAATCAGACTACCAAACTGTCGAAGATGCTTTCCAGGTTGGGAAGATTCTCCAGCGACCAAATCAGTTCTAGCGCTTGCTCGCACTGCTGTTCGGTAATCGTGGGGCAAGCCAGCCGGTGAAACTTGGCGTCAACGTCGGCGTCGCTTAGCGGATTGTTGCCGTGTCCCTTCGGGAAACTGGTGGACGCTACTTCAGTTTGTCCGTTGTGTTTGATGATCTCGATGTGGCAATTGTATTCAGACGGATACCGGTTCGTGAAATCCGGATTCTCTTCGATCTTCATCTTGTTGATGACGGCACGCAGGCCCGGATCAGCGATGCGGCCGGCGGAGAACGTCGCCGGCGTAACCGCCCCGTCCCGCAAACCCACTGCAGTCAGGAACGGAATGCTGTGGTCGGCAGTTTCACGGGTCTTGGGGTCCCACTTTTCGGGTTCCGTAGAGGCGCTGCTCACCGCAGATTTGTAGGATTGAACCCTGATCGACGCGATGTCGTCCACGTGCACCCGCTGGCTCAACCGGATCGCCAGATCTATCGGAGCCTGGGTGTGGATCTGCGACGGGTAGAACTTGAAAATGGTGTTGGAGATTCGGAATGGAACCTCACCGCCACCCAGTTCGGTAATCTCTACCGGGAAGCCAATGGCTTTTTCCTCCAGCCCGTTCCGGCCTTCAAACGGTTCAAACGGCCCCGTCATTCCTTCTGCAGCCAACTGCGCCGCGAAAATCCCCGACCGGGTGGCGGCCGCAGCGGCGCATCCTTTCCACATCGACAACTCGCCCATGCGCGTAACCCGCAGCGGAATGTTGGGAACGGCGGCTAACGAGATTGCATGGCCCATTTGCTCTTCGTCGAGTCCCAGCACTTTCGCCGCCGCGCACGCCGCACCGATCACGCTGAATATGCCCTGATCCCACTGGTTGTCCGGCACCTGGTCCGCGATGCGGCAGAACACCTCGTAGGCCAGCGTTATCGCCGTTATCACCGTTCGCCCGTCGGCGCCAACGCTGTCGGCTGCTGCCAGCGCCGCCGGAATCATGTCGCTGGGGTGCCCTCCGCCCGGTGAGAAGTACGAATCGTTGCAGTCCAGGTACCGCACCATCACTCCGTTGGCGAACCCCGCCAAATCCAGAGATGAGTAGTCGCTGGTACCCAGCACCCGGGACGGTGTGCGGCTGGTAATGTTGGTGGCCAGACGCCTCGCGATCTTCGACGGCTCGCTGAGATAACCCCCCACGGCGCATCCCAGCGTGTCCACCACCGTCCGCTTTACCTGATGCACCACCGCCGGCGGAATGTCTTCGTACGTGAGATTGCAGGCATAGGAACTTAGTTGCTCGGTAAGCCGGTCCATCTGATGCGTTTCCTTTGTCGGTTGTATGGTCCAACCGGCCCGCGATCCATGCTCGCCGCCGGCCGTTGCCAATGCGGATTCACCTAGCGCAGCACAGCCTCTGCCATGCGTTCCAGTTGAGATGCCATTTCTTGCTCCGTGTCGCAATGCTCAGGCCGCACCACTACCCGGTCGGCGCCCGCGTTGAGAAGGTCTTGCACCAGCTGCCTCTCGGGCGCTTGGCCGTAAACCGAGATGGTCAGCGATTTGGGGTCGCGGCCCCGCGCAGTCGCCAGCTCGTCCAGTTTACGTCGGCTGTCTTCTACCTCGGCCGCCGTGATGCGATTGGGCATCCATCCGTCGCCCCAGGTGGCTACACGCTGCAAAACGCGCCGCGCCAGACCTCCCAAAATCACCGGCGGGTGGGGTTCCTGCACGGGCTTCGGGTTACATTTCACCAGGGGGAAATCGTAGTAAGTGCCGTGGAACTCAGCTTCTTCTTTTGTCCAAAGCTCTTTCATCACGGCTACCGCTTCGCGAGTTTGCGTCCACCGGTGATCGAAATCGCCCCCGAAAATCTCGGTCTCTTCCCGGTTCCAGCCGGCGCCGATTCCGAATAGAAACCTGCCTCCGCTGATCCGGTCCAGTGTGGCTATTTCCTTCGCCAGCATGAGCGGATTGCGCTCCGGGACCAGCGTGATGCCCGTGCCCAGTTTGATGGCGCTGGTTGCCCCCGACGCCCTCGCCAGCGCGATATACGGGTCGGCAAAATGCGCGTACGTCCACGGTATTTCGCCGCCCGACGGGAACTGGCTGGCGCTTTGCACCGGCAATATGGGATGCTCGGCGTACCAGATCGATTCGAAACCCAGGGATTCTGCGGTCCGGGCCATAAACGCCGGGTCCAGCGTGTAAGCGGGCAGGGGTACCGAAGTGCCTACCGACATGAGTGTTGCTCCTTTTTGAGTAAAAACTTCCCGTATTGCGGTTATAACTTTTCCAATTTTATGGGAACGGCATGGCGCGCATCTTTCGACTGGACCTCTCGCCCCATCCCGGCATGTGATGTATTCACCATCAGGTTTTGGCAGAACCGTTCAGGAGGGTTACAACCGGGGCTCGTCAACATCAGGGCGTCGCAATCAGTTATCCGCCGCCACCGCCGGAACGCCGCAGATGGCATCGTACTGCTCGCCGCCGTGTCCAACGACGGTGTCCACGTCTTCCGGCAGCAAATATCCTTCGGACACCAGATGCTCCGCCGCAGCCCTTACCCGGCTCAAATACTCCTCGCGTGAAGCGTATCGTTCCTGGATTGAGGGTCTGGGGTCTCCCGATGCAATGCGTTCTTCTCGGCTCACCGGCAACGGAATCGCTGAGCCGACAACGGTTCCACCTGGCGCCAGCACTTGACCCTCGCCACCGATGTCCGCGTGCCGCACGTTCCAGCCGGCAAACGTTGCCAGCGGCACCGAGATGGCCGGCAGCCGCACTCCACCGATTTCGTTGCCGTCAGAGTCCACGCTCGAAACCATAGACGGGAAAGCGTCTCCCACCTTCGGCGGTATTTGCGACGGCACGGCCCGGTCCGGGCCGAAATCCAGTGACCGTATAATCTTGTGGTGCCTGGGGAAACTCGCCCCCGGGATGTTTTTGAACAACCCGGCCAGCGTATCCGCCTCAATTATGGTCCCGTTGTCGTGGCGGGGATACCGATTGCCTGGCGGTTCCTGCTCAAGGGTAACCCAATTGTCCAGATGATGCAGCGAGGCGCGCAGCAGCGGACGGTAATCCACGAAGTTCAGCGGTTGAGTGCCCCTTGCGCCGGAATCCGGGTTGGTATCGGATAGCGGCAACTTCGCCGGGCCGTGTTGCGTGCCGCAGAAAAGCCACGACCGCACGTTGGCGGGAGGATCAATATCTCTGGCGCCATCGGTGCTGCCATGAGCCAGTGCGCCGTGTCCGCCCCAGTATTCCGACGCGGTGTTGGTGTAGATGATCCTGGGCGCACACCCGGTCTCTTGCACCCTGGCAATGACGCCGCCGTCGCCTTCCGGATCAATATCGAGATGAGGCGGCAGATTGTTCACGCTGCGGTTGGACAAACTGGAGGGCTGCCCAAACCTGACGTTGAATTCTCCCATCTTCCCGCCAGCGACGTTCGGCAGCATCCCGTCGAACAGCTGGCGACCCGATTCGTCCCGGTTCAGACCGGCGTGCAGCATTTGCCGCAAAAATCGGCCGCTCTGACTCCGGCCAAAGGCATAGGCCCGGCCAATTGCGCCCGCCAGCGGGTTGACCGTCCCTGCCGTGTCGGTCTCGCCGTAATGGAGCCAGGCCACAATGTCACGGGTAGCCAGCATACCCAAACCGACAATGGGAGCGTGGGACGTCTCGTACAGGACTCGATACACCTTGCCGGCTTCGAATCCCGTGTCCAGGGTGATGTGCGATGCGTCCGGTATTCGCCGCCCGTCCACGATGCGCGCAAACGCCCAACGTTCCCGCGGGATTACCGTTTCGGGCCCGTCCTCGTGTTCCTGCACCGTGAGCGCCGAATCCCAGCTTTCCAGATGATTGGTCGGGTATGGCTGATGGTCCCGGTCCGACAAAAATTGAGCAGCGATTGGGGCAATGGGTTGGAACGAAACTACTATTTTTCCGGAAACCGGAGAACCGTCTGCGTTTCGGGCGTTGGGAACATTGCACCGCAGCAACCCTGGCGCCGTCGGTACGTCGTGCTGCCACCCGCACCACACCATGCTGTAACCCCGTCGCATCAGGAATCCGTTGCCCGGATGAGGGTCCGCATCGGGCGGCGCGTCGGGCGAATCGTTCAGGTTCTTTAGCAGCAGTTCCTTGCCGCGATTCAGCACGTCCAGTATCAAACGACCGTTGCCGTGGTCGTTGTCCACCGGTTTCACGATGCGAAAATCGGCAGAAAACTCAACCAGACCATCTTCATTCCGAGGCGCCAGCGCGATGTCCGCAATAACTGCGTTATCAGCGTGCGTCGGATCGACGGCGAAGCGAGCCAGCCCGTCCATCTGTTCGTATCGACCAACGGTCCCGAATAGCTCACCGTCGGCAAACGGGCGGCGATTTGAGATTTCCAGTCTAGTCAGCGCCATAACGGTTCACCTCGCCATCACAATATCGTGCTAGTGTCCACCTGCAGGTCTTCAGGCGGTTCAGACCCAACGTTGCCGCGCCACCATTCGGAAAACGCCTCGGCGCCCATATTCTGCTCCAGGCGGCCCAGGTGTGCCTTCACCTGCACCAGCATGGGCAACTGGTGGTCCACTACCAGCTGGTAAGTCCGCGATACCCAGTGCATGGCGCCGGTCAGGTTGCCGCGTTCTTCCTCCACCATCCCCATCTGGCCGTACGTTCGCGCCGCCCGCAAAATGTCGCGGGTATCCTCGAAAGCCTGGCGTGCTCGGTCATACCATTCCTGGGCCTGGTCCAGGTTCCCCTGTTCGTGGTGCAGGACACCAATCTGCCTTGCCTCGATACCCATGCCCCGAACGTCCCCCATTTCTTCCCTGGTATCCATCGCGGTTGCCAGCCACTCCTCGGCCTCGTCCGGAATGCCCCTGGCCTGCGCCAGCGTGCCCAGATGGTGAAATTCGATGACCATTTGTTCCTGCATACCAAGCCGGTCGCACAGCCCCAGCGCCTGTTGATACCAGTTTTGGGCCTCTTCAAACAGATATTCGGAGTGATCCACCGTCCCCAAAGCATGGAATATGTACACCGCCGTTTCTTCGTCGCGGTTCTCCTCCACGATCTCCCGCGCCCGGTGGTACCAGCTGCGCGCCTCGTCGTATTCAAACCTCAGGTGGCAGGCCGCCCCCAGGGCTCGATAGTCGCTAACCATTTCTTCGTAGTCAGGCAACCGCTGGTGGATGTCCAGGGCTCTGGAGTACCACTCCTTCGCCGATCCGTATTGCCATTGGTGGTGCCTCACCTGGCCGATTGCGAAGCACGCGTCGGCTATGGATTCCTGATCTTCGCCGCCGTCAATGATTTCCAGGCCCTTCTCCAACCATTCCGACGCCGCGTCGTACTGGCCTCGGCGGCTGGCGATCAATCCGTTCTGGTGATAGACCGCGGCGGTGCGGGGATCCGTTTCCCCGTCGTCTTGTGACAACAGGTAGGCCAGCAGCTGATCGTTGTACCCGGACGCCCGGTCCAGTTCCAGCAGTTCCACCGACTCCATTGCGTCGGTGCCAAGTATGTACTGCCAGAATTCTATGGCGCCGTTGGCTTCGGCTTCGGCTGCCGAATGACCCACGGTGTCCAGCAGTTGCCCCCGCAGCCGGCGCAATTCCGGGAATCTGCGCTGCATCCGGTACACCTGGGCCAGCGGTTGAATCAGCAACTGGGCGTTGTCCCACTGGCGATACTCCAGTGACAAACCCAGGGCCTGCGTCAAATTGCCTTCTTCAGCCAGCACTGCCGTAACGCCGGTGTCCTGGTTTTCGTACAGGCTCTCCATAAAATAGTCCGCAGTGTCCGCATATACTCTGACGAACTCGGTTTCCAGTTGCTGTATTCCGCCAGCCGGAATTTGCCGCCCCAATTTTTGCCCCAGGAACCACGGCATCGCCGGGTTGATCTGGTAAACGCTGGGTGAAATAGGCTCCACGAATCCCGACGACATCGCCGAACGCAGTAACGTGCGGCAGGCTCCCCATCCCAGGTCTTCGCCGGTTATGGTGGCGTACACCCGCTCCTGGGTAATGTGGTTCAGCACGTCCAGCATGACGCGTCGCTGGAACATGGACAGAAAGGGCAGATGCGTGCGGCTGCGATGCGACATTCGCGAGAACGCATACTCCATTGCGGCAGTCAGGATTGGTGCGCGCCCCGGTTCCCCGCCATCCGGCATCTCGTTCAGCAATCGGGTGATTTCACCCACGGCCACCGATGCTGGAACCTCTTTCACCGGTGGAATCGCAACCTGCATGGCCAGTGGATGCCCCTGCAGCAGCTCCATCAATTCGCCGAAATCGCTCCCGACTCTCGAAGCCGGAACGGCAACCTTCTCCATCACCGCGCCCGCCAGGCCGTTACGGTCCGCTTCCATCAGTCCGTCCAGCCTTACCGAGGCGTGGGGAACGGACAACCAGCTTTCCGATGGTCGTCGGCTTATCAACAAACCCCTGCTGCCCACCGGACCGGTTGTAACCTCACTCAGAAATGCCGCCAAACCGGGCAACTCGGTCTCGTCAAGCAGCCCAGGCGATCCGTCGGGGAATCCCGCCACGTTTTCGACGTTGTCCCAAACCAGCAGGGACGCATTCTGTTGCAGGTAGGTGGTAACCCACTGGCGCTGTTGGTTGGCCGGGATATTGGCGAATTCCAAGCCCGCCACCGCAGTCCCGATCTCATGTATCACCCGTTCGATGCCCGCCGGATGTGATGCTTCAAAGGCGGTGTAAAACACACCGCCAGGGAACGTTACCCGTGCCGGTTTCAGGAACCACCGGCACAACCCCAGGGCCAGCTCGGTTTTGCCCACGCCCGTATCACCCGACAACATTACGACGGCATTGGCTCGAAGCAGATGCTCCAGCTGCCGCAATTCGGCGTGGCGACCCACCAGCCCATACTGACCGGCGGCCGGAATCTGCAAATCTTCGGTTGGCGCTTCTTCGGGATGGATTACCGGCGGCGCCAGCGGGTCGGGCTGGTGTTCCGCGATCGTCGGCGGCAGATATCGCCTGGACTGGTACACAATTGGCGGGTGCCAGTCCCACGTAACCCGTTTGCCGTTCAGCGTAATGCGTTCCGGCGCATCCATGAGTCTGGTTCGCAACCGGGCCACCGCGTGAGCCACCGAGTTTCCCTGGGTCACGGCCGTATAAAATTCCCGCGTCGCCGCTTCTCTCGTATCCGGGTGCAACGGGAACGGTATCATCGCGACCTGCGCCACGCCCGCTCGAGCGACGGATGCCGCAATCGTTGACCACAGTTGCGTGGTAGAGCCGGTGGCCTGAGCGCCGGCAGAAATGAGACAGACCTTCACACCGGAGTCGGCCAGCACGCGGCCCAGAACCTCGGGTTGCACCGGGTCCGGCGAGCCGTCATCAGATTCCAGCAGCAACATGCCGTCCGAGTTCGCCGTCACGCCGTCAAGATGCGCTACGTGGTAAGCGCCAGGGTTTGCGCCGAGATACCGGCCAAGCGCTTCCAGTGTGGCCGGTCGCGGGTTGTTCAACGACGCTTCCAGGTTAAGACTCTCCAACGCCGCCACCGTGGCATCTGCCAGATTCCCACCTGCAACGACCGGCGCCGCCAGCAGGGACTCATGCGGCTCGGCGCTGCCGGCGGCTGGGGTCGGCGACAGGACAAAGACGTTGAACGACTCCTCAGTACGTTCGTCTGTATCATCAACGGGCGGGTCAGATTCAAACTGGCGTACTACGCCGTGTACCCTGGTGCAGAAGTACCCCAAGGTGGGGTCGTTCATCAACTCCCAGGGCAGCGCCAGGAATCGCGGATTTGGTGAGACGATAGCGACATCCGCTTCTCCGTCCTCGGCTAGAAATTGATCCAGTAATGAACGGCCTTCGCTTCCGGCTGCAAACAGCGTTTCGAACAGCACCCGCCCCAAATTGCGCATGGCCTCTTCGACGGCTTCAGCGCGGCTCAACACGCCAATCGGCGCTCGCTGAAATTCGGTGTGATACCAATCCAGCGCGGCGCGTTCGTCATCGGTCAAGTCCAACGTGAACGTCGTTGGCGAGGAGGAACCGGCGCTGCCCGTTGCGGTAGTCAGCCGCAACTCGACTTGCCCGTGGTCGGGAACTTCCTTGATTTCTAACGAAAGCGGCTTGGACACAATCTCTCCTGCAATGGATCAATCACTCTACATAACGAGGGGATAGCTCCGACAATGAATCGCCTTGTCTCCGGTTGCCGGGTGGTTTACAATTATCGCCGCCCGCAAACGGGGAACGCACGATAAGCATTCTCGAATCTGGGCCGCATTATACAACACGACGCGGCCTGGGAGTGGCCTCCCCTCCAGTTGAGATTTGGTAATGGCATATACCGATAAAATCCGGCGTTCGTGGCTGTTGGTTCCCATCTCCCAACCCGAACGCATCGCTGCAATAACCGCGTCCGGAACCGATGTAGCCGTGCTCGACCTGGTTGAATTCGTTGCCGAGCGCGATAAACCCGCCGCCCGTGAAGCAGTGCCGGGTTCCCTCGACGCGGCCAAGGGTGGCGGAGCCGAAATCTTCGTTCAGGTCGACCCCGAACTCCTGCTGGCCGACCTCAGCGCCGCCATTTGGCCGGGCGTTTCGGGAGTCGTTATCAGTCGGCTGGAATCAGCAGATCAAATTGCCCGCGCTGATGCATTGATCGCAACGCTGGAAAGCGAACGTGGTTTGTTGCCCGGCAGTGTCGAAATAGTGGCGTCGCTGGAAACGGCCGCCGGCAATCACGATGGTTTCGCCATCGCCACAGCCAGCGACCGGATCTGGGGCATCACACTGGGCCGCGCCGACCTTACCATGGATTTGCGACCGGAACCATCCGGTGAGATTCATCTCATGGAATACCTGATGCAGCGGCTGATCGTATTGGCCGGCGCAACCGGCAAAACTCCCCTCGGAGCCTGGTGGCGCGCACCCGACCGAGGGCTGTTGGCTACGCCGGCGAACACGCTGGAGGCGGCTCGTCGCGGGCGCTCAATCGGTTTTAAAGGGTCGTTCTGCGTGTTGGATAATCAGGTTCCTGCCCTCAATGAAGGTTATACGCCTTCTTCCGAGGAATCTGACGCTGCGGACTCCCTGCTTGAAACGTATGCTGATGCCACCCGGTCGGGTACCGAGTCCATTGCGGTAGTGGGCGGTCGTACTCTCACACCGGACATAATCCAGCAATATGCTCACGTGTCTGCGCTGGCAGATGCCTGTGCCGTTCGTGACGAATTCAAGGCCGCCGCTGTCGCCGGCCGGCCCATCCCATTGCCCTAACCAACCAAATCGTCCCGGCGAACCAGTCGCCCCGGCGAGCCCAA
Organism: Dehalococcoidia bacterium; assembly: GCA_965262485.1. Lineage (GTDB taxonomy): Bacteria > Chloroflexota > Dehalococcoidia > Lucifugimonadales > UBA3495 > Bin87. The sequence goes on from OZ253540.1 coordinate 945,240, forward strand.
TGCCCACAGAGGTTGTTCTATGGCTGATTCCAGAAGGCGTCTGAAGCGATCCGGCCTGACGATGCCCATCGTCACCGACCGGTTCATCAGCAATGCCTGGCATCGCGGTTGCGATTTTATCAACATGGACCTGGAAGACTCGGTTCCGCCGGATCTGAAAGGTGTCGCCCGCAACCTGGTCCGCCGCAGCATCCCGGTGGTCAACAAGGGCGGAGCCGACGCGGTGTGCCGTATCAATCACGATCTCATGGAGGCCGACCTCAACGCCGCCGTCTGGCCTGGTATGTTCCGTATCAACTATCCCAAGGCGGAGTACGGGCATGAAATCAGGCGCATGGACGAAATCATCACCCGTTTGGAGGCCGAAAGGGGCATTCGACCGGGTACGATAGAAATCGGCGCCAACATCGAGACTTCCATCGGTGTGGCCAACGCCTATGAGATCGCCTCGGCCAGCGAGCGAGTTCGCGATTTCGGCGGCGCTGCCGGTTATGATATGTCCCGGGACCTGGGCGTGGAGATGTTCGTCGGCTTTGACCAGTTTGTCTATGGCAAGGGCGAAGTCGAACTGGCCGCCCGCGCGTTGAATATCGAAGCTCGGGCTGCTCCTTTCACACCTAACATCACCGGCAGCGTGAGCGATCCGGATCGCGCATTCGAGGAAGCCGACGCAGCTCGCAAGTGTGGTTTTCGCATCGGCGGAGGGTTGCATCCCTACGTCGTGGATTCCCAGAACCGCGGCTTTACTCCCACCGGGGCCGAAATCTCCGACGCCCATTGGGTGCTCCAGGAGTTCCGCAAGTTGACGGTCTCCAGCGAAACGTGGGTTCAAATCGACACTGCATCCGTGGACCGGAGTTCCCAACCCCTGCCGCTGGAAACGTCCGGGCCCACCGACAGCAGGTATAGAATAATCGACCGCTACGAAGCTGCCCGGGCCGAAGAGCTGTTGGCTTGGGCAGAGCTTTGCAGCGCCAGGGACGCAGAAAAGAACGAAGCCATCGCCAGGGTGCGCATGGCGGAGTCCGACGAAGCCGAACGATAACCCGTGATTGGCGAGATAGCATGTTGATTCGACGCTCAAACCTGATGATTTCTGCCACCGATGCCAGGTCGATTCAATCGGCATGGCAGCACGATGCCGATGCTATTACGCTGGACCTGCAGGATGGAATTCCTCGGTCAAAAATCGAAACTGCGCGGGATTCCCTGGGCCAATCGATCGCCCACGCCGGCCGGGGCGCTTCCGACGTGTTTGTCCGCGTCAACGCTGATTTTCTCTATTCTGATATCCAGGCCGCAGTCTGGCTTGGTTTGTCCGGTATTGTCCTGCCCGGCGTCGATTCGGTGCGCCTGGTTGCAGAAGCCGATGAATATCTGACCGAATTTGAACGGAGGCGCGGCGTCGCCGTCGGCGCTGTGGAGATAACTTTATCCGTGGAAACAGCGGCCGGCGTCTGGAATATCCGCGACATCATCGCCGCCAGTCCCCGGGTGAAACAGGTTGGCATCGACGAAGCAGCCCTGGCCGCAAACCTGTGGATCGTACAAAACACCGCCCTGGATCCTTTCGTATACGCCCGGGGACGCCTCTGCATCGAGGCCACCGCTGCCGGCGTACAACCTGTTGCGGTGGTTGACCCAACCGGCCAGGTCCCCGACGACCTGCCGTACGACGACAAATTCCAGACTGCCACCGACGCGCGAAATCTGGGCTTCAAGGGTCTGGTGTGCTTACATCCCAGTTGGATCAGCGCCGTGAACGCAGCGTTTACCCCCACCGAATCGTTGGTGGATTACTATAAGCAGGTTCGCGATGTATTTGCCCAGGCGTTGGCTGCCGGTACCGCTGCCGCACCCTTTGCCGGTCGTATGATCGACGTTCCCGTTGACGAGCGGGCCAAAGACGTGCTCGCCCTCAGTGAGGCTTGCGCCGCGCGCGATGCCGAAAAGCGGGCTGTAGTATCCCATGCCACCCTCGGGCAGGAATAGTGCGATTCGGTTGTGACAGGAGACTGACGTGATACATATCGACGATGAACTGCGCGCTCTGATTGACAATGCCCTGGACGACCGTTGCCCCATCTCTATCGGCACGGTGTCAGCGGACGGTGAGCCGCAGATCAGCATGAAGGGCAGCGTGCTGGTGTTCGACCGGGAGACCCTCGCCTACTGGGAACGGGCCTGGCGCTCTTCGGCTGCCAACGTCGTCGCCAATCCCAAAGTGGTCCTCTTCTATCGCAACCCCGAGCAGCGAATCAATCTCAGATTCCACGGTATCGCCACCGTGTACCAGAGCGGCGCAATTCGCGAAAACGTCATGGCCCGCACGATCCAGGGAGAACTGGACCGAGACCCGGAACGTACCGGCGCTGCGGTGCTGGTGCGTCTCTATCGCGTAACCCAGCTTTCCGGTGAAATACTCCAGGAGCGGTAGTTGATCCGAGATAGTTGCTATACTAAAACTCACGTCTCAGCCGAAACAACGTGAAGCGGGCTCGATATACCATTGATCAGCGCCATCGTGGGTGGAATATTGTGCGGCGCAGCGGCCGCATTTCTCTTCACGTTTGCTTCCCAAATCGGGATCCTGCAATGGACCCACCACTTGATTGTCCCGGCGATCTACGTTGTCGGAGTACCCAGCGGAGTGTACATCGGTGTTAAGAGTATCAAGCTTCAATGAACGCACCGGTAAGGTTCTTCCGTGGCGACAAGATTCGCGCCGTTCACGTTTGGTTCTCCACTGGGACGGTGTTTTGGCTATTCCTGGTGGCGCCGCACATTATCGACGCTAGCCGTTGCATACCTTCCCTATGGGATGATAGCAGAGCATACGATTGTTTTAACCTGGTGGCAAAAACCATACGGACAGACTCTATTTTGGCCACCTACGCTACGGCAACAGTCGGCGCCATAATTGCATTTTATTTGGCTAACCGAGACGACTCTATCTCTCTGGTAAGGGACCAAGATTCTTCTAATGACCGTCCGCCTCCGGCATGATTAGGATACTCATGCATGGGTATCCCAAGCGTCAAATCAGGCGTACGATACCCTGCTTCCGGCAATCCCTTACTGGTCAGCCAGAACCGCCAGCGCATCGGCGGCAACGACACCTTGGCCAGCCGGCAGGACCATCAATGGGTTGATGTCCAGTTCGGTTAGCCGTCCTTCCAGGCCAACTGCCATCTGTGACACGCTGACCAATACGTCGGCCAGGGCGTCAATGTCGGCCGGCGGCGTTCCCCGGAACCCGCGCAGCAGACCCGCTCCTTTCACCTCGCCGATCATCTCCAGCGCATCCTCCCGGTTGATGGGACACAGGCGCAGGGCTACGTCGTTGTAGATATCCACCATCACTCCGCCGGTGCCAAACAGCAGCACCGGCCCCAATTGGCTGTCGTAAGACAATCCCACGATAGTCTCCACGCCGCCCGTAATCATTTGCTGCACCACGGCCCCGTCGATGGTGGCGTTGGGGTCGTACTCCCGCGCGTTGTTGGTAACCTCGCCGAATGCCTGCCGTACGTCATCGGGCGTTTGCAAACCCAGGCGAATCCCGCCCGCTTCCGTTTTGTGAATGATTTGCGCCGAGTCCACCTTCACTGCAACCGGATACCCGATGCGTTCGGCTGCGCTCACCGCCGAGGCGACATCCGACGCTCGTTCTTCCCTCGTAACCGGCACGCTGAATGCCGAGATCAACCGCTTGCTGTCGGTTTCGGATAGCGTTCCAGACCGGTCCGATATGTCTGCGACCGCATTGATTTGTTCGGTGGTCATCGGCTCCACCGACGCGAACCCTCTGTCCAGCGTCCGATCACGCCAGTCGTGGTAGTCATTGAGGTATCGAATCCCGGCTGCCAGCTTGTCCGGAACGTAAAAAACCGGAATACCGGCCCGTCGCAGCATGGGCAGCCCCGAATCGGCTCCCCTCGTTCCCGTCCACAGAAATGCGACGGGTTTGTTGCTGCCGTCCCGTTGCGCGATGACCTGCGCGGCCTGGGCGTCGGCGCCGGCAGACGCCACCACCAGCGTGCCCACCTGATCATCCTCGGCCATAAACGACATGATTGCCGGGAAGTCGCCGCTGTTGGCGAATCCCGTTACATCGGACGGGTTGGCGGCCCACCCAAACCCCTTGAGAATGCCGTTGATGCCATCGCGGGCGTGGTCGGACAGCGGCGGGAGATCAAGGCCCGCTTGTCCGCACATGTCGGCGGTCAGGCTGCTGATTCCCCCGGAGTGCGACACTACGGCAACCCCCCGGTTCGGTGGCCTCTGGCACCGGGCCAGCATGTTGGACACCTGGAGCAGGTCGTCGTAATCCTGCACCCGAATCACGCCGTACTGCTCAAACGCCGCATCGTAACGTGTGTCCACTCCGGTCAGGGCTGCCGTGTGCGACCCGGCGGCCCTGGAACCCAGGTCAGAGCGCCCGATCTTGATGAGTACGATGGGTTTTCCACGCTGGGCGGCCAGCTTCGCCAGCTCCACGAATTTCCTTCCGTCTTTGAACCCTTCCACGAATCCGGCGATCACCTTCGTATCGTCGTCGTCCAGCAGATAGCGGGCAAAATCACAAAAATCCAGATCAGCCTCGTTGCCGGTAGACACGATGTAACTGAACCCAATCCCTTCGTCCACCGCCCGCGTGAGAAACGGCCCAAACGCGGATGCGCCGCTCTGGCAAACCAGCCCCACCGGGCCGCTGAGCCCTTCGGCTCCACGCGACGAAGCACTGGCCCAGATGTCGTCCTTCAGGTTGGCCAGTCCCAGGCAGTTCGGTCCGCTCACCCGCATCTCCGAATCTCTGGCGAACCGCCCCAGCTCCAGCTGCAGCTCCCGCCGGTCTGCTTCGCCTCTTTCGGCAAACCCGGCCGAAATCACGATGGCCGACCTGGCGCCCCTGGCGTGGCTCTCTCGCAGCGTATCCAGCACGGCGTGATACGGCACCACGATGCCCACCACGTCCGGCGCCTCGGGCAATTCCGTTACCGACGCATATGATTTCACGCCCTGGATTTCCTCGTATCGCGGGTTCACCGGATACACGTTGACCCGGTCTGATGCCTGCATCGCGGCCGCCAGGAATCGCCCGCCGTATTGCATTCGCGGCGTCGCGCCCACCACCGCAATCGAACGCGGGTTCAACATGCGGTCTATGGATTCCAGTTGCGCGTCAGTCCAAAATGCCATTGCCAATCTCCTTAGGGCGTGTTGGTGTTTGGCGGCTAGCGGTTTTGCAAGCGTCTGATTTCCGCTTCCAGTTGCCGGTTGCGGTCTTCGGCAGCAAGGCGGCCCGCCCGCTCCGCATCGCGCTCGGTTTCGGCGGCGGCGCGCTCGGTTTCGGCGGCAAGACGGGCGGCGGCTTCCTCGTAGTGGGTGGGCAAATATCCTGTTGTCGGATCGTACCAGCGCATATAACCGTACTCCCAGCAGAGGTACAGGTTCAATACCGCGCTGTAGCCCCAATGTCGAGCATTATCCACCTCGCTGACGTCTATCGGTTCGTATGCCCCGTTGACCAGCCGGTCGCCGGCCAGATGGGTACTGTAATGCTGGCCTCCGGTGTCGTCAAAGCGCCAGTATTCCGGCACTCCAAAGGCCGCGTAGCCCACGCGTTTTTCGGTTTCGTCACGATGGCTGGTGGTTGGGGAAGCGATTTCCAGTACGAAGTCCGGCGGTTTGCCGTGATACTCAATAGAGTAACCTCTATCGGCAATGATTACGCTGGGGTCAACTTCAAAGGCAATCATCAGGTCAGGTATCAGCAAGCCGCGCCGTTCTCTGGTGTTGCGCTGCCCGATAGGATACTCGCTGAGCAGAGCGGTGGTGTCCCAGGCGTTCAGATGCAGGCGGAGCGCCGGGATATAGCCGGGGTCGTTGAGGTAGTGCAGGTTCTGCATATCGTCGCGGGGCGTGTCGGGGAACGGTACCCTCGCGGGAGCCGCAAGCGACGCAATCGGTTTGGTAGTCATAACAAGTCTCATCGGGCTAGGTTGCGATTGCCTTGACGCTGAGGATTTGGCCGTTACTGGTTTTGCAAGCGTCTGATTTCCGCTTCCAGTTGCTGATTTCGAGCTTCGATGGCAGCGCTCTCCGCCTCTAGTTGCCGGACGCGTGCCTCGGCAGCAATGCGGGCGTCGGCTTCCTGATCATAGGTTTCCAGATAACCTTGCGTCGCCGGATCATACCAGCGGAGATACCCATATTCCCAGCACAGATACAGCCCCAGTACCTCGCTGTATCCCCAATACCGTGCATGACCCACCTCGTTGACGCCTATGGATTGGTAAGCCCCGTTCACCAGCCCGTCGCCGGCCAGATGAGTGCTGTAATACTCCCCGCCGGTATCGTCAAAACGCCAGTATTCCGGCACCCCATAGGCGGCATAGCCACTCCGTTTGTCGGTTTCGTCCCGCCCGCTGGTACTCTTGGATGCAATCTCCAGCACAAAGTCGGGAGGCTTGCCCTGGTCGCTAATCGCATAGCCCTTTTGCTCGATGAGGGTGGCGTGATTAACGTTGAAAGCAATCAGCAAGTCGGGAATCAGCAGACCCCGCCGTTGGCTCGTGTCCCAGCCGATGGGAGCCTCTCCGATGACTACCGTGTCCGGCGCGGCTAAACGCCGGTGCAGGGCTGCCACATAGCCCGGTTTGTAAAGATAGAGCACATTCTGCATATCGTCCCTGGGCGGAAAGTCCGGGAACTGGCCGGTTGGCGTAGCCGCCACCGGCGCAATCGGTTTGGTAGTCATAACAAGCCTCGTCGGGCCAGGTTGCGATGGCGTTGACGCAGGTATTATACGCCAGCCTCAACCCCACATCCTGTAAATCCCGGCAAAAATTTCGTGCCCCTACGGCAGCCCGGCAATAAACTCCTCACACTGCTCCGTTCCCCACCCGTCGCGTATCCACTCCGCCCGCATCCGAGCCAACGATTGCATCTCCTCCGCCAGCTTGCGATCTTTCATCCAGCCTTCCCTTCGGTTGTCTCTTTGCAAGCCGGTCAGCGTCTTGGTGTTCGACTTCCGGCTGTTGCAGGGTGCGCAGATTAAAATGCGGTTGGTGATGTAGTTCTCCCCGCCTTCTGATTTCGGGCTGATGTGGTCCAGATGAAAGAAGTCCGGTTCCATTAGCCGCCCACACCCGCCGCATCCCACCAGCCCGTTTCGTTCCTGTGCCACGTTCAAGATGCGCCGCATCAGAGCATTGCTGATTTCTTGCCACGGCTCCGTTGGCCTCTGAGTTTTCAGCCGCAATATCGGCGCGGCCACTTCATTGTCATCGGTTCTGGCCGGGAACTCCTCCCCCTTCTCCTTGTTATCAATGAAGTTGAGACGGTATTCAGTGAACTGAAGCATCCCATTTTCGTTAATCTGCCCCTCCTGCTCCGGGTCATCCACGAGAATTCCGTTTCCCCGCAGCCGGTTGGTAACTTCGGTGTACGCTTTTTCCCAAATGTCCATCCCGACCCACTGCCGCCCCAACCGTTCAGCGGCCACTGGCGTCGTGGCGCAACCGCAAAATGGGTCCAGCACGATGTCGCCGGGGTTGCTGGAAGCTTGGATGATACGCTCGTAGAGGACCAGCGGCTTCTGCGTTGGGTAGCCGGTACGTTCCTTGTGCCATGACCGCAGTGGCAGTATGTCTTCCCAAACATCGCCGGCGGGCATCCCAGGGTGTTCGTCCAAGTACACTTTCAACCGGGGAACACCGTTCCTGGTCCAAAATATTTTGCTGTCCGCCAGCTGCCTTGCTATGCCGGCGTCATCATACATCCAATGTCGCCCTTTTGGTGGCGTAATCGCGCCGCGCTCGCCGAAATTTCGGCTGGGCCCGGGCCCGGCGCCGGATAAGTCAGACGACATAAATCTACGCCCATCTGAATCTTTGTAACGGTAGTAATTTTCAACGTATGTTGGGTCTAATGGCTGGAAGATGGGGTTCCAGGTCAACTCTGCGCTTTTACGATAAAACAGGATACTGTCGTGAAGACTGCCCAGACCTTTGGCGTCGCTATGGCTGGTGGTTCGACGCCAGACAATTTCAGACTTGAAATTCTTGGCACCGAACACTGCATCCATCAGAGCTTTCGTCCAAGCGTGCGCCGTGTGATCAATATGAAGGTAGATACTGCCGTCACGCCGCAGTATCCGGTGCATCTCCATCAGCCTCACCCCCAGCCAGCACAAAAACGCCCCCATATCGTCGCCGTACACGGCGCGGGCAGAATCGATTACCTTCCAGGCACCCGGCCAATCATCCTGTATCTGGTCAATCCAGTCATCGTGGTTTTCGGCCACAACGTTACCCTTCCGGTCCAGACCCAAAATGTCCCTTTGCCACGTCCAGCGGTCATCATAACCGCCGGCGTCGCTGAAAAACCCTCGCTGCTTTTTGAACGGCGGGTCAGTAGCGATGAGATGTACCGTCTCGCTGTTCATCCGCTGCAACGCCGGCAGGTTGTCGCCATAGTAAAGAGTACGATTCTCAAAGTTGGGCGTACCCATTTTTGTCCTAGTGAATGCTGGACGGATTACCGCACCAGACTCGCATCTTTTGCGCTACGGCTAACCCCTACGTAGCGCGCTCTACTTCTGATACGAGAGCCTCCGCCTCACAGAGAGCCTCCGTTACGGCGTCAGTGAAGTCATCAGTGGCGGCATTGCCGTAATATGTAGCGGATTGGCGCGCAATGGCAATGACGACGCTGCGAGCGTAATCTGCCGCTTCAGTAGCCGATTGGGCGTAATAGGAAGCTATGGCAGCATCGTGGGCGCCCGTGTCTTCGGCCGCGCGTGCGGCGTCAACAGCGCGTTCCGCAAATAAAGATGCGTAATAAGCATCGTGGGCACGAATTTTCACGACAGCACGGGAAGCATCTGCATAAGTACCGTATTCGTTGTGCGATGTAGCTGCAATAACGTCAAAGTCAACATCTGCTTGGCTAAACTTGGAGGTTACCAACCGTGCAGCGGTGCTAGCGTCGCAGGAATTCTCATGAACAGCGTAAGCGTCAGCAGGGTCGCCGGGCAATTCAACAACGCCTCCAGATTCAGCGGCATCAAGGCCAACACCCATATCAACCGCTTCTGCCCAAGCTCCAGCAGAAAAAATCATGGCACTCTTGGTGTAGGGACTGAAACCTCCACCTTGTTCCTCTATGTGGGCGATCATTTCTTCCCTTCTTCTCCTTTCGGCAAGGGCATTATGGGATTGCAGATAGTACCACAGTTCTAATCAACCCTCCTAAGTCTCACCCGACGTCCGCAGGTCGGCCCGCCAGTCGTCCGGACTCGGCCCGCGGTCGATCAACACGTCCACCACCGCCGGCAGTCCTGATGCCCGCGCCTCGCGCAGCGCAGCCGGCAGATCCCGAGAGTCGGCAACCTGCACGCCGAAGCACCCAAAGCCGCGCGCCACGGCAGCGTTGTCAGTTTCCGCAAACTCCGAGGCAATGTACCGTCCCGGAGCCTGATGGTGTCTCACCATGCCCAGCGCGCCGTCGTTGAACACCACGCAAATGATCGGCAGTCGGTACTGCAGCGCCGTCGAAAGCGCGTTCACCGTCATCATGTATCCACCGTCCCCGGTAACGCAAACCACCTGGCGATCCGGATAGGCGATCTGCAACCCCACTGCGGCCGGCAATCCCCAACCCATGCCAGCCGTGCCCCCCGGACAGAAGAAAGTGTGCGCCTGCTGTGCTTGGTAAAGGTGCGCCATCCACGTCCGGTTGTTGCCAGCGTCCAGGGAGTAGATGGTGTCTGCCGGCATATTCTCTTGCAACAGCCTCACCACCCGCTGCGGCAGCGCCGGCGCAGAATCGGTGTGCAATCCGGCTTCTTCATAAAAACCCTGGTCCTGCTTCCGGTTCGGCAACGCCCCCGCCCACTCAGTGCGGTTGGCCGCCGTGGTGTTGGCAGCCTCACCCGATGCCTCCACCAGTTGGTCCAGGATGCTGCCGGCGTCTCCGATCAGGCCCAGCTCAACCGGGAAAGTCCAGCCGGCGTTGCGGTCGTCGATGTCAATCTGGATGATGCGCTGGCCCCGCGGATTGAACACGGTGGGCCGTTCCCGCACCGTGTCCTGGGGACTGAGTTTGGCTCCAACCACGATCACGGCATCGGCGTCCCCAACCGCGCGGTTGGCCGCTTCCTGACCGTAAATGCCCACCATGCCCACCGACAGCGGATGAGTCTCAGCGATGGCGCTTTTACCCTTGTAACTGGTGGCCACGGGAGCATTCCATCGCTCCGCCAGTTGCTGCAACGCGCCGTGGGCCCGCGCCATGTGCACACCGTTTCCGGCCACGATTACCGGCCGTTTGGCCTCCGACAAAATCTCGATGGCCTTCTGGATGTCCTGCGGCGCCGCCTGTGGTTTGGAGGTGTTGAGGTAACCCGCAGTGTCATGGATAAATGGCGGAGTCTCCAGGTCCACTTCGCCGCCGATTGATGCTGTACGCATCAGCAGACATGCCGGGCCGGGCCTCCCGCTGGTGGCGTGCTTGATGGCCAGCTGTGCGCCCAGGGCGGCCTCTTTCGGCGAGGTTGCCAGCGTGGTGTACTTGGTCATCGACCGGAAGATGTTGTGTAGGTCGATGCTCCCGTACTCGCCGGCCCCCGATTGGTTCGCCGGATGCTGCCCAACGCCGCCGTCAGACGTATCGGTTATCACCAGCATCGGGCTGCTGCTCAGCATGGCCTCCATGATCCCGAACGCCGCGTTGGATCCCATGAACAGACCCTGACCCATGATAACGGCCGGCCTGCCGGTGGCGCGCCCGTAAGCATCGGCCATGATGGCCGCCGTTTGCTCGTGGCGGACCAAAAACGTCTTGATAACCGCTTCTTTGCCCACCAATTGATCGAATATCTGACCCGTACCGCCGCCGGGAATACCGAATACGGCATCAATGCCAGCCTCTTCCAGAAACTGGACGATGAGCTCGTGAGCCTGAGGCATGTTGGTCTCCTGAAAATGCGTGATGCGTTGATAACATGACCGCCCCACGGTACTGGTTCAGCGCCTGCCAGACATAACCGCCGGGGTTGCGGGGATGATACCTGCGCCCCGCCACCCGGTCAACAAACCCGCCACCCTGTCATTGCGAGCGAACCGTGGCAATCTCGTTGCCGACACAACGACCCCCAGCCGCGAACCCCGCAATGCTACAATCCTCCCATGACCACACATCACCAAACCGAACCAAGCGTCAACAACGCCCTGGCAGACCTGCTAAAGCCCATGCTGCCCGGTTGCCAGGTCCGTTCCGAGCAGACCCAGACCATCATCGACCACCCTGGGCAACACGGCGACATCCTGGTCACTTCCATCGGGCGTTCACCCGTATTCGTCGAAGCCGAATACGATCCCGCCCCGGAGGCAGAACTCGACGCCGGCAAACGTCTCGGCGTCGGAGTCCATGGTGAAGTACGCACCGTCGAGGCCGCAATCGCGCTGCGCTATCCCGCAGCAGTAGCAAATGCCTACGACCTTCATGAAACTCTGGCCGCCGCCGCATTGTCCTACGCCGTCCTACACGAAGATGGCAGCCGGTTCCCCCAATCCGGCTGGCTAACCGGCTCCGTAACCGACCTTGCCGACCTTATCCGGTTGGTGTCCGTCCCCCAAAAGGCCGTGGACAGGGCCGCCGATATGCTCCAGAAAGCCATCGATGATGCAACCAGCATCCTGAACCAGATGCCCGAATCCCGCCCCGATATCAGCCCGGCCATCGCCAAACGCCTGAACATGTCCGACGTCCCCCAGATGCGTCGCATGGCCTGCGCCATCATCGCCAACGCCATGCTCTTCCACGAACGCCTCGCCGGACGCCACGGCATCAAACCCCTGCAACAGGTCTGCGGCGCCGGCGTGGATAATCCACAGCTCGAAATCCTGGAAGCCTGGGACAGTATCCTCCAGATCAACTACCTGGACGTTTTTGATATCGCCCGGGCCATCGTCTCCGAATTGCCCACCCAGGAAGGTGCTCAAATCCTCCGGCTCATCAGCTTCCACGTGTTGCAAATCGCCGCCGACGGCATCAACAACGACCACGACCTCACTGGCCGGGTCTTCCAGCGCCTCATCGCTGACCGCAAGTACCTGGCCACCTTCTATACCCTGCCAGCCTCCGCCGCCCTCCTCGCTGGCCTCGCCGTCGCCAAAATAAAAACCCCCTCTCCCCTGGTGGGAGAGGGCGGGGGTGAGGGGGACTTCGACTGGTCTGACCTGGACGCCATCGGCCAACTCCGTATCGCCGACTTCGCCTGCGGAACTGGCGCCCTCCTGTCGGCGGTTACCGAACAAATTACCTCGCGCTACGAACGCACCGGCGGCGACATAACCGAACTTCACACCATTATGATGGAACAAGTCCTTTACGGCTGCGACGTTATGCCCTCTGCCGTCCACATCACCGGCTCCACCCTCGCCGGCCTGCAACCCAGTGTCGGGTTCCAGTCGTCCAACCTCACCACCATGCCCTACGGCCGTCAGGACGACGGCAGCGTAGCCATCGGCTCGCTGGAGCTCCTCGACCCCAAATCGCCGTTTTCCGAAACCATGCCGGACCAGTCCTTCGACCTGGTGATAATGAACCCGCCCTTCACGCGGGCCGGCTCGGACTGGGAGGGAGCTGAACGATCCGAAGACGCCGTCAAGCAGTTCCGTGGATTGGGCAACGATCTCGTGACTCAAATGACGATGAGCCAGAAGACGAAGCAGTTAGCGAAGGACACCTGCGCTCACGGCTTTGCTGGTATTGCTTCCACGTTCGTAGCTTTGGCGGACAAGAAGCTCAAACCCGGCGGCGTACTGGCGTTGGTATTGCCGTTGTCTGCTGCCGTAGGTCTTTCCTGGCTGAAGTTTCGACAATTGCTTACGGCTGATTATTCCGAGTTGCAAGTATTGAGCATCGCCGCCAACGGGAAGGATATGTCATTTTCCTCAGATACGGGTATGTCGGAATGTCTAGTTGTCGCCCGTAAACTCCATAGGAGGGAAATATCGTCTCGGGTCATCCAGTTCACATCGTTACAGGTTCGTCCGAGCTGGTTTCTTCAAGCTGCCGAAATTTCGAAGAACATAATCGCGAGCGCCGGCGTCAGACAGATAGAAGCCGGTCCGTACGGTGGCACACCAATCGAGGTTGGAGATGATTTACTAGGGGAAATTTTGACGGCATCTGGAGCTGTTGATAACGAGGCGTGGCCCGGTGTGCGTCTCTCCGACTATTCACTTGCCCAAACCGCTTATGCGCTTTCCGATTCCAGGTTGTGGTTGCCCGGGACCCCGGTGGGTATAGACCTCGGGGTCGTCCCACTAAATGCTATAGGCGAACGTGGCATACACGACATAAACATAGCTGGCAAATCCGCCGGCGCTCCGTTCATAAAGGCGAATTTTGGCCCGACCGCAACCTATCCGGCGTTGTGGAACCATGAGGCCAAAAAGGAGACTCGCATCGTTTGTGATGCCGATTCCCAATTACGCGTAAAACAAGGTATGGAAGCTAAAGCGGCATCCGTCTGGGTCAAGGCTAGCCGTGCCCATATCAATCGAGATTTCACTTTTGGTTCTCAAGCCCTCGCCGTCGCTTTCACGGACCGGGTATCGATCGGTGGCCGGGTATGGCCCAACGTCGGCTTTGACGATGATCGATTTGACTACGCCTTTACGGTTTGGGGCAATAGTACGCTCGGTTTGCTGATGCACTGGTGGCATTCCAGCCGACAACAGTCCAGTAAGGCAAGCATTACCGTAGGTGCGGCCGGCTCCCTCCCAGTCCTCGACTTCAGCATTCTCTCCGGCGAGCAGCTTGCCACTGCTGAAAACATCTTCGACGACTTTCGCGAGCGCGACCTCATGCCCGCCTACCTGGCCGACGCCGACCCCAACCGCGCCCTCCTGGACCGTCGCGTCATCTGCGATCTTCTCGGCCTCGACGATGCAACCTACCGGGCCGTCCGCCGCCTCGCCGCCAAATGGTGCGCCGAACCCTCCGTCCACGGCGGCAAAGCTCGACCCGCAAACGCAACCTTCGTCGAATAGCATCGCCCGCCCCGCTCATCCTGAGCCTGCCAGTCATCATCCTGAACCGTTCCCGTCATTGCCAGTAGCCCAACCCCGCAGCAATCCTGTTCCGCCCACCTGTCATTGCGAGGAGCGCAGCGACGTGGCAATCCCGGTGAGTTTGAGTACACGTCGGTGAACCACCATTGCTACGGCATCGAGATTGCCACGCTGCGCTCGCAATAACAATCCTACCCCCAGACACAAAAATCCGGCCCATCCCGTCCATCCATGTTGGATTCGGCTCCCCTCTCCCACCGGGAGAGGGGCCGGGGGTGAGGGCCGCCTCTTTCCCAAACGCCGACACCCACCCCCTTGCGCCCTCGTAAATCACCCCCCTATCATCAACCCTGTCAGGTTAAAACTCGTCAATCAACATCAACCAACCACCCCCCGCCAGAGGTTTCGGTTCGACGGCCATCCCGTCAGTAAAAATCGCAATTCGGCGCAAGTCAGACCGCAGGCGTGTATTGCTTCAACGCCCCGGTCGGACCCGTCACAGCGGACGCCACAACGCTGCGTGCTGCGACCCGGCTCTTACCGGCCTGGTCGCAGTGAACGGAATCAGGGGCTAAACACCTTTGCGTACCAACCGGCCGTATGCTGACAACGACCCGAAACCTCTGGCGAAACCCAACAACCCACCACCCACCACCTGACCATCCACAACTCCCCGTAACACCCACCGCCTGACCAAAAGGAGCCGCCATCCCCAACATCCCGCTCATCCTGAGCCTGTCGAAGGATCATCCTGAGCCATTCCTGTCATTGCGAGGAGCGTCAGCGACGTGGCAATCCCGTTGCCTGCCACCACCCAAAATCCTGTCCATCCTGTCCATCCATGTTGGATTCCCCCCTCTCCCGGCGGGAGAGGGGCCGGGGGTGAGGGCTGCACCCGGTTGACCCCGCCGCCCTCCTGCCCTATCATCCGGGCCATCACGGAGCGGCGACAGGGTGGATAGATGTGGCAGAGGGGCGCTAACCGCTTCGCCTTGATAGGAAAGGAGCCGTTATGCGTGGAGCCGACGCCGTTATTCAGGCACTGGAAAAAGAGGGAATACGTTACATAACCGGGTTCTCCGGCGGAGGTTTGGCTCCGCTTTGGGAACCGTTACGCAATTCGTCGACCATCCGCCCCTTCGCAGCTCGCAACGAACGCCTCGGCGTGGAAATTGCCGACGGCTACGCCAGGGCCACCGGTGAGGTTGGCGTTGCCATGACCGGCACCGGGCCGGGGGCTACCAACTGCCTTACCGCCATTGCCGGCTGTTACGCCGACAACATCCCCGTCCTGCTTCTCATGGGCCAGCACCCGATGCGTAACCTCGGTCAGGAATGGCAGCAGGAAGTATCGGCCAGCATCTTTGATGGCCTCTGCAAATGGCGTGGCGCATTGACCCGGGTCGAGGATATCCCCCAGGTGATGCGACGTGCGTTCACCGCCCTGCGCTCGGGATCCCCCGGCCCGGTGGTTCTGGAGATGCACCAGGATGTGCTGATGGCCCAGGCCGATGACGACGTGCTGGCCTACACTGCGGTGGGAACACCTGGCAAAGCCGGCCCTTCGGACGCCGATGTCCAGCGCGCCGCCGATCTGCTCGTGAACGCCCAGTTGCCCGTGCTCAACGCCGGTGGCGGAGCCATGGGCGCCGGCGCCGCCGATGAAGTCATGGAACTGGCCGAACTGCTGTCCATGCCGGTTGCAACCACCATCATGGGCAAGGGAATCTTCCCGGAAAACCATCCGCTTTCGCTGGGAGGCGGTGTTTATCCCCGTAGCCGTTATGCCTCCGGCGCCGCCCTGCAGATCAATCGCAAGGCCGATGTCGTGCTGGCAGTGGGCAACTCCTTCCGCCAGCCCAACGGCACCGATGGCCGCCCCATCCCCGAGGGCGTCAGCATCATCCATGTCAACGCCGATGCTGGCGATCTGAACAAAACCTACCAGGTGGATCTCCCCATCCTGGCCGACGCCAAGCTGGCTTTGCGTGCCATCATTGATGCGGTCAAGGCGCGGCTGGGACCATCCGGCGGCGGGATCAAATCGGAGATCACCGAGGAAATAAGGCTGTGCCACGAAAAGCATAATGCCGAGTGGATGCCCCGGTTCACCGACACCGAAACCCCCACCAACGGCTACCGCGTCGTGTACGAATTGCAGCAGCTCACCGATCCCGAACGCACCATCGCCCTCCACGACGCCGGTGGCAGCCGTGGCTACATGGTTCCCTTCTGGACAACCACCAAACCGCGCAACTTCGTGGCCATGGGTGGGATGGCGGCGATGGGGTGGTCGGTGGGAGCCGCCATCGGCACCAAGCTGGCTCGCCCCGATCACCTGGTCGTGCACCTGCTGGGCGATGCCTCCTTCGGCATGACCGGCATGGAAGTAGAAACCGCAGCCAGAATGGGCCTGGGTGTGCTCACCGTCGTTATCAACAACGGCGGCATCGGCGGCGGCATGATGGGCATGGAAAATCCCGCTGGAACGCCTCCTGAGATGGCCGTCCTGGGTGGCAATTTCAGCGTCGTCGCTGAGGGTCTGGGTGCTTGGACTGAACGGGTGGAGCACCCCGACGACATCCGGCCGGCGTTCCAGCGCGCTATCCGGGCCACCGAAGAAGGACAGCCGGCCTTGGTAGAAGTCATGATCCGGCCGCTGCCCACTCCCGAACTGTCCGACGACTGGTCGTTGTAGCCGTTCGTTGCATCGGTCGCAACCGACGCTTGAGGTGAATCTGTGAAAATCATCAACATCGATCGCGCCCGGCGTCTTAAAGAAGAGGCGCACCTGGGTCACAACCGATGGCACCCCGACATCCCGCCGGTGGTAGAGGTTGACCCAGGCGAAGAAGTCGTGCTGGAAACTCGAGATGCCTCCGATTGCCAGATTCAGCCGGACATGACCTCCGCCGATTTGGGTGGGCTGGATGCCAAGGTGGCTCACCCATTGACCGGGCCGGTGTACGTTAAAGGCGCCGAACCGGGTGACCTGCTGGAGATCGAATATCTCGACATTGTGGCGCAGCCCAGGGGATGGACACGCAACCGTCCCGGCGCCGGTTTCCTGCGCGACGTGTTCACCGAACCCTATCTGGTGCACTGGAACATGTCGGATGGATGGGCCACGTCGGAACAGATTCCAGGCGTTCGTATCCCCGATGGTTCGTTCATGGGCACCGCTGGCCTGGCGCCCTCTCACGCCCAGCTGGTTTCCTGGGCCGAACGGGAAGCAGATTGGGTGCGGCGTGGTGGCCAGGCAGCGCCGCCCGATCCGGAGGATGCTATACCCGCCGGAGGTCAGATCGCCGAGCGGGGTTTGAGAACGTTGCCGCCCCGGGAAAACTGCGGGAACGTAGATGCCAAGCAGCTCACGAAGGGTTCGAAGCTGTTCATTCCGGTGGCGGTAGATGGTGGCCTGTATTCGGCCGGCGACGGCCATTTTGCCCAGGGTGACGGTGAAGTGTGCATCACTGCCATCGAGATGGGCGCCACGGCGGCAGTTCGGTTCGCGCTGCATAAAGGCGAAGCGGAACGGCATAACATAACGTTTCCGCGGTTCGCTCACCCTGGATACTTTTTGCCGCCTGAGTGGGCCGCTCCCCGCAATTTCATTGCAACGTTGGGGTATCCCATTCGCGCTGATGGGACCCAGGAGGGCGAGGACAGCCTGTCGTTGGCAGCGCGAAATGCCCTGCTGAACATGATCGCGTTGCTTCAGGAGCGGGGATGGACTGCTGAACAGGCTTACATAATCAGCAGCGTGGCGGTGGACCTGCGGGTGAGCAACATCGTGGACCTGCCCAACGTAACTGTGTCTGCCTTCCTGCCGGAGGATATCTTCTCCGGATGATTACCACCCTGTTCGGATAGGCGCTGATGTAGAGATCGGACCTCTCTGCGACCACCGCAATGACAAACTAATGCCCCGGCCATCTTTGCCACCGGCCGGGGCATATTGCTGTCCGTTGTAGAAACAACGGGCTCGGAACACCTCCAGACAAGCTCGCCTGTAGCCTGGAGATGTCCCTCGCTGCGCCCGGAGCGACCGCGTGGCCGCTCCGGGTGTAGTCGACATTTAGTTGGTGCGTTTGACTTCCAGGATCTCGCCCGGGGCCACGGCTACGCGACGCACGTTAATACCCAACTTGAGCATCCAGTAACCCAGGGTCGCCTTACTCACGCCGAGGGTGTCGGCGGTGGCAGTGAGACCCTGATCATTGACCAGCTCTGGGAGTAATCGTTCCAGAGGGCTTTTGAATTCCCTTTCTACACGAAGCATGAGTTTAGTCTTGCGTGCCAAAATGCACCTCCAATACCTGAAACGCGTTCATGCATTTGTACTATGAACCGGCAGTTCCCGTATTCCGTTGCTTTGTCATTCGAATCGGCGTTACATTAGCAAGTGTTTCAATGGATGTCAATACTAGGTAAAGAATAATTCTAAAATATTTTTAGAAAATTTTAGAACCACGCTTGATACATCGGTATTTTGACACACTTTGCCCGCTGCTGCTAGCGTCCCGACTGCCAAAAAATTGGATTTTGACTGAAATTAGGCGCCAGGGCTGGGTTTCATTCGACCGACTCTGGCATCGCCCGATATCGTGGAACTCCGGACGGGTGTTTCCTTCAAACGGGGTGGTACACTTCCACGTTGTGCTGGCAGCTCCAATGCCCCCGGTGAGGTCGGATGGCGCTGCGGTGCATCGATTATTGAGTCGTGAGCCTGCCTACTGCGCCGATCTCGGTACATTACCGGGACCAAACCTGTTGCATCCCGCGGAGCCACGGGCTGGCGCCTGGCCATGTGAACCATTAGAGGGTTTCAGCGTGGGTTGCGTCATCCGAGTACTGAGTCCGCAGCGAAAATGTATTTAGCGGCTAGTTACACGGGCGCGGCCGCAACCCAAAATGTAATCGAGGGTTCCGTGTACTTCAATGTAATTCACCGAATCTCTGAACCGCGCTACTAATGTACCCATTTACCTGACGGGAATAAGTGTACCGAGAAGCAGCAGCAATCCATTTTGGTGTAATGGGATGTACGCCTGTCATAAATGTACAGAATCCTAATCGTTGGCATACGGGGGTTAGTGTAATAGGTTGGGCAATTGCTGAGCGCAGGGGTTGGCGTCAACGGTCGATGGGAAGTCCGAGCGTCGCATGGTGCCAATCACTGCTGGGTCCTGGGGTTGACGCTTCCGCACGGCAAAAGCGAACCGGCGGCCTGGTTCCTCCATAGCGGTGCATCAGAGATAGACCGAACGCCGTTCGCAGATATGCCGGTGGTTGTGCTTCCGCTGTTGACACCAAAACCCGCGTTCCCTAGTCTGATGACCGTAAGCCACCGCGATAGGTTGGTGCAGTAGGAGAAGACTTGCCGTGATAGTTCCTTCCTTGGGCGACGTTTATCGTGCCCGAAAAACCATCGCTCCGCACGTGAGCCGAACCCCGTTGATATATTCAGCGGCATTGAGCCAATCCCTGGACGCCGAAATCTACCTGAAGCACGAGGAATATTCGCCGTTGGGAGCTTTTAAGGCGCGAGGCGGTATCAATTTCCTGGCGAATTTGTCAGACGAGGAACGTGCCTGTGGCGTGATCACGGCGAGCAGCGGGAACCACGGCCAGTCGATTGCCAGCGCATGCCGTATGTTTGGGGTCCGTGCATTAATCGGCCTTCCCAGAGACGCTAACCCCATCAAGGTCGCTGCAATGGAGGCCATGGGCGCCGAGCTGATTTTTCACGGCAGCACTTTTGATGAAGCCCGAGTGCATTGTGAACGCCTGGCTGCGGAGGAGGGCTACCGCTACGTGCACCCCGTAAACGAACCTGATCTGATCGCCGGAGTGGCCACTGCTTCTCTGGAAGTGATCGAAGATCTGCCGGATGTGGATGTACTTATTCTGCCTATTGGTGGAGGCAGTGGCGTGTCCGGGGCCTGCATCGTTGCCAAGTCAATCAACCCGCAAATCCAGGTAATCGCAGCTCAATCCGAGTCTGCTCCGGCTGCTTACTTGTCCTGGGAGCAAGGGCAGCTGGTGCAGGCACCCATGCAAACCTGGGTAGAGGGGACTGCCACCGCCGAAGGTTACGAGTTGCCGCAGCAAATCATGCGACACCGGTTGGATGACTTTGTTCTCGTGAGCGATGACGACATTCGCCGGGCGGTTGCCATGCTGGTGGAAAAGGCACACACGTTGTCGGAGGGTGCGGGAGCAACCGCGTTGGCCGGTGCGGTAAGTCGCCCCGACCTGATTCAGGGCAAGAAAGTATCAGTTACGGTCAGCGGAGCAAACATAACGCTGGCGCAACTTCAGGAGTGCATAGGGGTTTACCTGGATGGGAAGTAACGGCTCTTACGAGGGGTCCTCTCGGCTTTCCAGATAGCGGGCCAATTCGTCGCGGCGAAACTCGGGCAGCGCATTGTCGCCCGTGCGGTCGACCATCCATAAACCTTCGTCGGCTTCCATGATTTGGCCGACTTCCCAACCGCTGACGCCCGTGGCGTCGAGAGCCCGCAGGGCCCGCGGCACGTCCGATGATGACAATGTGGCAACCAATGCTCCGGAGCCCAGCAGACCCAGGGGGTCGATACCCAGAACTTGGCAGACCGTGACCGACTCCGGCAGTATGGGCATACTTTCTGCCTCTACCACCAGTCCGACGTCGGAACCGATTGCGACCTCCCGAAGCGCAGTTATCACGCCCCCTTCCGTTACATCGTGCATGCTGTGGACATCCACAGATTGGCACAACGCGCGTGCGGCCGACACCACGCTGATGCCGGGCTTCTTCAGATAATCGGCTGCGCGGGCGATGTCATCGTCATTCACGCCGAGACGGCTGAGGTCGGCGGCGAATTCTCGAGCCAGTATGGCAGTCCCCTCGATGGCTAAACCGGTGGTTACGATGATGCTATCGCCATCCTGTGCGCCGGATGATGAAATCAGATTGGCCGAAGAATCCAGTTCGCCCAGCATGGTACCCGCAACTATGGGTCGAGGGATGCCGACCGATACTTCAGTATGGCCACCTACAACGCTCACTCCCAGCTCGCCGCATGCCATTGCTATATCGGAGAATATGGCGCGAATTTCATTTTCGTCAATATTCGGCGGCAGCAGGATGGTGGGCAGGAACCATTTGGGTACGCCTCCGGTGCATGCAATGTCGTTGGCATTGACCTGGACCGTGTACCAACCAATGCGGTCCGCGACGAATGTAACTGGGTCCGATTTGGCGATAAGGAGCCGGTTGCCCATTTCGATGACGGCGCAGTCCTCACCGACCTTGGGTCCGACGCGAACCCGTGGGTCATTCGCTGCGAATTCCGACAGCAATTCAGACATAAGGCCAGGCGGCAGTTTTCCGGCTTCCAACATCCCTCCCAGTTTTTGGGGTTCTTCATGTCCAGTGTAACAAATGCTTCCCGATCATAAACGCACAGGCAAAATTGCCAGGGCTATCGCATATGAAATTACAACCTCGTCACTCCTGAGAATGCCGGCATCCAGAGCGCATGATGCGCCAGAATTTCGCAACGAAACTACTGACTTAGGTCACTGGATTCCCGCTTTCGCGGGAATGACGGTGGTTAATTGGTCCATATGCGATTGCCCTGGCAACATTGATTGTCTTCGTTACAGTCGGCCAACCTTTTGATATAATGATTCCCGCGTTACCATGCTTGGTAGTGCTTTGGCGCATTCGTCTAGCGGCCCAGGACACCGCCCTCTCAAGGCGGAGATCAGGGGTTCGAATCCCCTATGCGCCACCATTGATTTGGTCGCCGACGCAACTATTGGCGTCGGCGGTTTTTTTGCATCTGTTTGGTGGCAATTCATTGCATTTCTGACGGGCTGGCAGCCGACGCACGGCACAATAGTCCCTGGTTTCGCCCATTGCCTACACCGCATTACTGACGCCCGGTAGGCCACGCTGTCCGGCATGGGTTGCTACTCACGGTTTCCTGAGTCCTCGCAATTCGGATCGTTGAATAGCAGATGCCCTTCGAGCAGGGGCAATCCGGCGCGACCTTCGGGGGGTTCGACCGTGGTGTTATCCTTGGCTTTCGCGAATTATGGTTGACTGGGCGGTGGTTGTATTGCGCGGTGATGTTCTTGGTGGCCGGTGGTTCGCGGCGGGCACGGTATGCTGGACTCCGCGACATTAATGGCTTTGGGCTTGGTGGTTGCGTCTGCGGGCGCGCATGCAACATGGAATTTGTTGCTGAAACGGGCACGACGGCAAGAGGTGTTCGTCTGGTGGCTGGCGGCTTTCGCCGTGGCGGGGTCGTCGCCGGTCGCCGTAGTTGTGGCGCTGAGAACTACGTTTGATCCGGTCGGTATTTGGTTTATTGTGATTTCGGCATTGCTGCACATCGGCTATTTCCTGTTTCTGGGGCGCAGCCTTGCTCGCGGTGATTTGTCCCTGGTGTATCCGATCGCGCGTGGGTTCGGACCGGGGTTGGTCCCCGTGCTAGCGGTGTTAGTTTTAGGAGAAACTGTCCCGGTATTGGGATGGGTTGGCATCGCGTGTATTGTCGCCGGGATATACGTGATGGCATGGTGGGATCACCTGAGACAATTCGGGATGAGACCAATGGGGTTGCCCGGATTGAACGGAGTCCGGTACGCAATGCTCACGGGATTGTGCATAGCCCTCTACACGATTGTGGACAAAAGGGGAGTGTCTTACGTAAGTCCGTTTCTCTATTTGTACCTGATGACTTGCGGTGTCGCGTTGGGGATGCTGCCTTACATAATCCGGAACTACGGATTTACAGGCGTGGTAGAAGAATGGAGGTCGGGGGGATGGAGGATACCGGTGGCGTCGGGGTTGGTGTACCTGGCCTACGGGTTGGTTCTGACCGCCATGCAGATTGCCGAGGCGAGTTACGTAGCGCCAGCGCGGGAGATTGGCCTGTTGTTTGGAGTGGCAATGGGGGCGATAGTTTTGAAAGAGCGCGTAACGCGAGGTCGCATAGCAGGCGCTTCGGTTCTGGTATCGGGACTCGTGCTGATTACGGCGGCGGAATGAGAGACCGGTGATCAGGGGCTATAATGCCGGAGACGACGGTAGCGCAATGCAATTTATGGAGGACTGATATGGCCGATCAAATGAGTTTGTTTGAAGCGATTTACAGCCAGAGACAGATTACCCGTTATAAGCCTGACCCGGTGCCGCAGGGCGCTCTGGAGCACATGGTCGATGCCGCGGTGCGGGCTCCCAACGGCGGCAACACCCAACCGTGGGAGTTTGTGGTGGTCAATGATCCGGGGTTAGTGCATCGACTGGGAGAGCTGTATAAAACCACCTGGCTGGACGCAATGGGCTGGGAACCATCGCCCACGGAATCGCGTGTTTACCGGCACGCGAGGTATCTGGCTCATCATATGCCGGAAGTGCCGGCGATGATTATTGTGTGCGCCGATCACTCGCGGGGCAGTGGGTATCATCCGGGTGAAGCGATCGAGAGGGGTCGACACGCCGCATCCATCTGGCCGGCGATACAAAATCTGTTTCTGGCCGGCCGCGCGCTGGGGTTGGGCACCCGGATCACCACCGTGTTGAACCGTAAAGAGGACGAAGTGCGGGAGATCCTGGGGCTGCCGGAATACGCAGAGATGATTTGCCTGACGCCAGTCGGTTATCCGCGGGGTAGTTTCGGTCCAACGAGCCGTCGCCCGGCCTCGGAAGTCACCTCGTTCAATGGATGGGGCAAACGCGGTTGGACTGAGTGATTCAGGTTCAGCGTTGGAGAGGTGGTCAATTGGAATCTTCCATAAAGATTGACGGCGTTCGCTATGTAATCACGATGGATCCGGAGCGGCGGATCATTGCCGATGGGTCGGTGATGATCCGTGGCGGCCGGATTTCGCGGGTTGGAAAAGCTGCGGAACTGGCCGACGAAACCGCCGACCGAGTTATCGACGGGGGCGGCATGGTTTTGACGCCCGGCTTCGTAAACGGGCACATGCATATCAGCTATGCCCACGCGGCCAGGGGACTGTTTCCGGACGATCTGGGTTCACAGTATTTGCCCAACGTGTTCGCACTGCAGGCCGCTATGACCGCTGAAGATGAGTATTCGACGTCGTTGCTGGCCATTACCGAGCTGCTGAAATACGGCACGACCACCTTCCTGGACCCGGGAACGACCACCCATCTGGACGCATGTCTGGAAGCGTACCGCGTTGCCGGATGCAGGATAGTAGTTGGCCGGAGCGTGCAGGACCGATCCAATCCGCTGAATGTGCCGGTGTTTTCCGTGGAAGCGGCGTTGAACGAAACTGAAAGCGCCATCAGCCGGTACAACAACGCGTTGGATGGCATGGTGACGGCGTGGGCGATGCCCTTCTCACCGGAGTATTGTTCTCCGGAGCTGCTCAAGAAGTGCTACGCAATGGCCGAGGAAGCCGATACCCGCATCACGTTGCATTTCACGAACGGCGCCGGCTGGATTGCCGAATGCCGGCGAAATCACGGTTGCACGCCCACGGAATACCTGGATCGTTGCGAGGTATTGGGGCCGCGGATGACGCTGGCGCATTGCCTTGGCATTGGCGACGATGAAGCGCGCCTGATCGCGGAACGGAGAGCATCCGTTGTAATGTGTCCGACTGCGGCGGTGAAGGGCGGGGCCGGGATGACACAACACGGGCGATTGCCGGAACTGCTGGAGTTCGGCGCGACCGTGGGTTTGGGCACGGACGCCGGCAATAATTCCAACCTGCTGGAAACACTGCGCTCCGTTTATCTGGCGGCGGTGCTGTACAAGGATGGCAGGCGGGACGTTGGAATGATCCCGGCGGAGACCGCGCTGGAATTGGGCACGATACGGGGAGCAGCGGCGCTGGGCCTGGATGGGGAGACGGGTTCCATAGAACCTGGTAAAGCGGCTGACCTGGTACTGTTTGACACTAGGCGGGCGGAGTGGGGAGCGCTGCACAACCCGGTGAACAGTCTGGTTTACAACGCGGATGGCCGGAGCGTACACACCGTATTAGTGAATGGCCGGGTTGTGGTGGCGGATCACCGACCGTTGTTCGTGGATGAATCGACGTTGGTGGAAGAAGTGCAAGCGGTAGGCGAGGGGCTTATCGCCCGCACCGGGGTTTCGTTCCCGAGTCGTTGGCCGGTGGTTTAGAAGGGCCGCGGTTGGGTTCTATTGGTCCGGCTCCTGCTGGGGAATGTCCCGCAGGATGTTTTCCAGCGCCTGATCCAGGGCTGGGTCAAGGTCGACCGGTTCAACGTAGGGGGTGAACTGGTAGTCAACCCGCACCTGATCGATAATCTGCTTGGCTTCGTTATTGGTGGTGCCCAACCGCTCCAGGCTTTCCAACAATTCCTGAGATTCGCGGGCGCCCATTTGTTCCAACTCGGACAGGTCCATCTCAATTTTGAACAGTGAACGAAGACGGCGCAGTATGTCGTAGAAAGCGCGATGATCCTGGGTGATGCCCAACTGGTTGTTGTTGTTGGTCATGAACGGGTACATGGGGGCCATAGCGCCCATGCGGAACATCTGAATATCCGGATACTCGTAATGGGCCAGTGAAACCAGGGCCATTCCAATAGTGGGGCCCTGTCGTCCGCGGCTTCCATAACTGGAGAACTGTACGCCGTGGCGGTCCAGCTGCTCGCGCATGTGGGGCTGAGAGTACACGCAGGTGATTCTGCGCTCGAGATCGGGGGGAGCCGGGCCGTTGACGCCCTCGACCGCTACGGTTTGGGAGATTCCCAGCTCTTTGATGGCGCTGAAAAACGCCTCTCCGTAGATATCGAGCCGGTACCAGGGTTCCTCACCGAGGAACACGATCAACCCGTTGCCGATCTCGTAGAATGCGTTTTGGCGCGTCATCCCCGCGTTGGGCAAGCCTTCGTGGAAGGCAGCAGACGGCCGAAAAGCGTCATGTGTCCCACCGACCTGGAATGGATAGCACATATTGTTTACATAATCAGTCAATCGACCGATTTGCTGTCCATTGTTCTTCTCGATGAGATAACGAGGCAGACCGCTGGAAATCCGGCCGCCGTTGGACCACTGGCGGCGCCAACCCGCGATGAGGTACTTGGCGCTGGGCTTGTTGGTAAACGTGAATAGTTCTTCGGCCACGATCTACGGCCTCCCTGCTGTTTCGCCGGGGTTTCGCCTAATATAACACAATAGCGGTGGGGGATTGATTGGTGTTGGCAGCGGCGTTTCCTTGCGTCAGGCGGTGGGTAGTGGCTGGGTTTTGGGAGTCAGGCGGTGGATTTGGAGAAGGATGCGAGGTCGGTGTCAGCATACGGCCGGATGGGTACGCAAGTGTTTAACCCCTGATTCCGTGCAATGCGATGGTGGTCGGAACGACCAGATTCGCACCACGCAGCGTAGTGGCGTCCGCTGTGGGCAGGACCGACCGGGACGTTGAAATAGTACGCGCCCGCGGTCTGCCGCTGACCGTTTTGCGATTTAGAACTGACGATGGTGGCCGTGCGACCCCAGATCCTTCTCCGGTGGGTTTGTATTGCGGTTGATTTACCTGACTGATACAGAGGATACGGGGATGGGTTCCGACGTTGCAAGGGGGAAATGTCACGGGTTGGGGTGGGTACGGCCCTCACCCCTGGCCCCTCTCCCGGTGGGAGAGGGGGAGGGACGGGTTTTTACATGGATGAAGAGGATGGACAGGATTTTGGGTGTGGGGGCGGCGGGATTGCCGCGTTGCTGCGCTCCTCGCAATGACAGGGGATTGCCGCGTTGGTGGGGTTAGTTGCGGGAGAAACCGAGGCCGCCGGCGCGCCCGCCGGTTTGTTCGTTGACCAGGAAGGTGGCGGTGTCGCGGCCAAAGGATGTTTCTAGATCCACGTCGAAGCGTTGACCGCCAAACTGACCCAGCAACTCGAAGCGCTGCTCGGTGTACAGGCGGCCTTCGTAATCGGCGCCCTCTACATTGCGTTCGTCTTCACCGGCCAGATACATTTCCACAGCGGTCATCATCAGGTGATCGCGGTCTTCCTGGTTGAGAAAATTGGGGGCGCGCAGAAATACGTAACCCCAGCGAATGCCCTGATGCTCCATCATAACGGCAATTGTCCAGCGCTCGGATTGGCGTGCGGCCAGAGTGGTGGGGGAATCAGCGACGCCACACTCGGCGATGTTCCACAGCTCGCTGTCCCAAGCGTATGCCCTGATGCTCCATCATAACGGCAATTGTCCAGCGCTCGGATTGGCGTGTGACCAGAGTGGTGGGGGAATCAGCGACGCCACTCGGCGATGTTCCATAGCTCGCTGTCCCCAGGCGTTGATTCGGACGCCTTTCAAGGGGTTGCGCTCATAAACGGCCTGATCGTTGGCCTGGAAACTAATGATGCGATAGGGGCCGGCGCCCAGTGGGGCGGTGTTTTGGGTCTCGCAAGTGGCGGCGGCCGCGCCGACGCAATCGGCAAACTGCGCCCGGCTAATGATGGGTGTTCCGGCGCCAACGAAGGCGTTATACGGGTAGGGTATAGGACCATCAAAGGTGATTTGGACGGTGGTATCGTCGATGGCCAGAACGGAGGCGATGCCATCAAAGGAGCTTTCGGAGGTGCAACCCGTGGCTTCGTCCACGCAGTAGCGCCAGGTGAAGGCTACATCCTCGGCGGTCATGTCGCTGCCATCAGACCACTTCAGGTCCTCTTTCAGCCGCCAGGTGATTGACATAAGGTCCTGGGGAAAGCCGCCGTTTTCCAGGGTCGGAATTTCGGCGGCGAGGGTTGGAACGAAGTTGCCATCGGGGTCATAATTGGCGAGGGCTTCCAGGGTGACTGCGCCGGCGTCGCGGTCTTTTAAGGCGGCAGACAGGTAGGAGCCAGGCAGAGTAGGAGCCTGCCAGTAGAGGATGGTCAGCACTTTCTCTTCATCCGGGGTGTCGGTTGGTGCAGGCGACAAACAGGAACACAGGAACCAGGGCAAGGGCGGATATGAGGGCAGTGTACATGGGGACGCGCAGCCGCTCCGTATTTTCCTACAGGGCCAGGGCGTAGCAGGCGCGTCGGGGGTCGGCGCCGGTGCCGAGGGATCCGGTTGCGTTGTCTCTGGCCGAGACGGTCGCGCCCAGTCCGCAGTTGACGGTGCGCTCGATCTGGTGACCCAGGCTGCGCAAGGCGTCGGCGGTGGATTCCGGTATGCCAAATTCCAGGTCGAGCTGGCCCGGATGATAGACATGAGGATAGAAAGAGTTGACGTTGCTGGCAGTGGCGAACCGGGGGGCTTCTACCGCCAGCTGCGGGTCCATGCCGAATACCAGGGTGTTCAGTATCAGCTGGACGTTGGCCTGCACCTGGTTGTCGCCGCCGGGACATCCTACGGTCATGGTCGGCTGTCCGTCTCTGGATACGATGTAATTCACCAGAGTGGTGCGGGGGCGTTTGCCGGGTTCGACCACGTTGGGGTGACCAGGCTCGCAGTTGAACATTTCAATGCGGGTGCTGAGGCAGCAACCGAGTTCCGGGAAGAATACCGATTTGGAGAAGGAACCGCCGCTGATGGTTCCGCACACCAGGTTGCCCTGGCGGTCGAGGACGGAAACGTGGGTGGTGCCGTCGTCGGCGGGCGTAGGGGCGGCAGCGGTTGGAACGGACATGACGGGTTTGGGGGTTGATCCCGAAATGGTAGAGAATCGCCAAGGATCGCCAGCGGGAGGTTGCGCCGGGTAAGCGCCTTCCGGATCGATCAGCTGGGCCCGCTCCGCGGCGTATTCCCTGGACAGCAGTCCGTCGATGGGGATGGTGGCGTAGTTCGGGTCGGCGTAGAAGGCCTCTCGATCTCCGAACGAGAGTTTCAGGGCCTCGGCGACGGTGTGGATGTATGCCGGGCTGTTGTGGCCCATAGATTTGAGGTCGAAATGTTCCAGCACGTTCATGGTCTGCATCAACATGGGGCCTTGAGTCCACGAATCTTGTCCATGTATCTGGTATCCGTGGAAGGAGCCGGTGACCGGGGATTCAAACTGACTGCGATAGTTTGCCAGGTCTGCCATGGATATGATGCCGCCGACGCTGGCCGATGAATCAACGATGAGTTTGGCAATGGGGCCGCAGTAGAAGGCGTCTCTGGCGGCCTGTAACCGTTCGGTTCTGGCGCTGGCCGATTTGTCGGCGGCGTCAGACATGATCTGCAGGGTGTTGGCCAGGCCGGGTTGTACGAGAGGTGTGCCCGGGAGCGGAACCTCGCGGTTGTTATAGAACACGTCCCAACCGCCGGGCGGGAAGTTATCGAATTGCTGTTGGCCAGATTGGGAATGGAGGCGGCCCAGCATGTACTCATAATTGGGAATGCCGTCCGCGGCGTAGCTGATGGCTGGGGCCAGGACGTCGGTGAGCTCCATAGTGCCGTAACGATCGAGCATGGAGATGAAGGCGTCCACGATACCGGGGAGGGTGAACGACAACGGAGCGTTCATGCCGGGGCCGGTGGGTATGCGCTCCAAGCCTCGTGAGGTGTAGAAATCGGCGGTTGCCGCGCCGGGCGCACTGCCCTGGCCGCTGAGTGACAGCAGGTCGCCGGTGGCCGAGTCATAGAGCATGAAAACGCCTTCGGCGGCGAGGGAGTAGGAGGCGATGGGTTCCACGACGGCGGCGGCGAAACCGGCGGCCACCAGGGCGTCGAAGGCGTTGCCGCCGGCCAGCAGCATGCGCATACCGGCCATGGAGGTGAGATAGTGCCCGGAGGAGATTACGCCGGCGTTTGAACGCACGACCGGGCGGCCGGTGGAAGGCAGGTCGATGTCGCCTTGTTCGAGGTTTTCAGAGAGTTGTCGGTTGACCATGGGACTCCTCGGTAGCTTTTAAAGTACACGTTTGCGTATGTGAGCCATCACCTAGATCTGGCGAAACATGGCGTCCAGTGCCTGTAGCCTGTGAGCAGCGTTGGGCATGTGCAAATGGATATGGGCATCTTTAAGACTGCGCAGGTAGCTGGACACTGAGAAAACCCAAAGTTTGCGGAATTTGCGGGTAGTGTGGAGGTCAGGCCACGTTTTCGGTGGTCCAAAGGGGAAGTTGTAGGTAACAGGGATGCTGAACAGGTGGTCGTCCGCCTTTTCTTTCGGGCCAATGGCTTCCCAAAAGATAAGCAGGGGCCGTGTAGTCAGGCCATCCAAATCGGGGTGAGACTTCATCCGCACCAGCACTTTGGCAGTGTGTGGGTGTTTAAGGGTCTGTCGTTCTGAATCCCAATGTCGTTCCCACCGCTTTTGCTTGTAATCGGCCACCTCTTCTAGCGTTGCCTTGACCGGAAGCCTTTCGCCTCCGATAGCGTGGGCCGACCAGTTCTTAATTTCGGTTTGATATAGGATCTTACCCTTGCCGTGCTTTAGGACCACTATCCATCGGTCTAACCATGGCCCTCGCTGTTTGCCGGTTGTAACGGGGATCTGATGCACCTTGGAGCGGCCCCCTTTGGATTCAACATAATGCTGGAAGCAGGCGGCGTTCAGATCTTCACCGACCACGGCTACTACGCTGGTGGCGTGCCCTATTGCAGTGCCGGGCTTCTCGTCGAAGAATTTGAGCAATTCTTCTCTATCTACGGTTAACGTTTCTATTGGTGCAGCTTGCGTCATTGGTAAACCCATGGGGGGTGATGCTGGGCTTGGTGGGCGGTGCAGGACTCGAACCTGCGACCTCCTGCGTGTAAAGCAGGCGCTCTAACCAGCTGAGCTAACCGCCCACGTGTCCCAGGTTGGGGGCCAGGAGACCGGTATCAACAACAGCTGGAGTTCCGAAACGCGTAGGGTTCCGGCGCATGAAATGGTGCGCTTGGCGGGATTCGAACCCACGACCTCTGCCTCCGCAGGGCAGCGCTCTATCCGCTGAGCTACAAGCGCGTGACGGAACATTCCGGTGTGTTGATGGTGCCGAGGGAGGGATTTGAACCCACACGTCCTTAATGGACACTGCGCCCTGAACGCAGCGCGTCTGCCGTTTCGCCACCTCGGCTGGGTGGGCTTGGGATGTTGAAGGTCTAACACTGCGGCGTGGAGTGGTGGGCGATGGAGGATTTGAACCTCCGACCTCCTCGGTGTGAACGAGGCGCTCTAACCACTGAGCTAACCGCCCCAGCGCGACTTCCAGTTGGACATTATAGTATCAAGCCACCGATGAGCGCAACCGTATGCTGGAGGCTCACGCGTACCTACTTTGTCATTGCGAGCGTAGCGTGGCAATCTCGTCGCCGTAGCAACGGCGGTTTGCCAACGTGTGTTCAACCTCAACGAGATTGCCACGTCGCTGCGCTCCTCGCAATGACAGGTGGGGGTAGGCGCAGGGCTATCGCATATGAAATTACGGCCCCGTCACTCCGGCGAAAGCCGGAGTCCAGAGCTTGTAATCTGCTGGATTTCTGCAGCGAAGCTACCGTCATTGGTCACTGGATTCCCGCTTTCGCGGGAATGACGGTGGTTAACGGGAACGACGGTGGTTGATTGGTCCACATGCGATAGCCTTGGGTGGAGGCTTGGCATTCTGGGATTCCGGTGGGTGGGAAATACGGGCTTATTATGTCAACTAAAGGCTTAAACCCTGCTTGGGGATAACATAACATACCTTGTGCGAACCAAACTGGAAGTGTCTCTGGTCGAGAAAATTGCGAAACTTGTCATTGCGAGCGCAGCGCGGCAATCTCGTCGCTGAAACCGCCGCCGTTGCTTCAACGGGATTGCCACGTCGCTACGCTCCTCGCAATGACAGAAGGCAGGGACTGGAGTTTCGCAATTTTCTCCTCTGGTCAACCGGGAAGGGCTTTGCGATGGGTTTGACCGGCGTTAGACCGAGTCGGGTTGGCCGATAACGCCTTCCTGCATCAGCTTTTCGGCCTCGGCTCCGTCGATTCCCAATTCGCTGAGAATTTCCTTGTTGTGTTGACCCAACAGCGGCGGCGGGCGACGCAGTTTCGCCGGGGTGCCGGTCAGTTTCAGAGGCGAGTTGGGCACGCGCAATTCGGGAACCCGCGGATGATTGATTTCGAGGAACATATTGCGGGCGTTGACCTGTTCGTCGGCGACGACGTCGGAAGTTTTGTTGATGGGGCCAACGGGCACGCCGGCTTCGTCGATGACTGATACCCAGTGGGCGACCGTGTTGTCGGCAAAGATGCTGTTGAGGAGGTCGATCATCTCGCCGCGATGGGCCACGCGGTCGGGATTGGTGGCAAACCTGGGATCATCCTTGAGCTCGGGATGCCCGATGGCGCTGCAGAAGCGTTCCCACAGGTTGGGATTGGCAACTCCCAGGATGAAATAGCCGTCGGAAGCCTGGAAGCTCTGGTACGGCACCAGGCTGGGGTGGCCCGACCCGAGGCGGTGAGGTTCGCGTCCGGTGCCGATGAATCCGGTGGCGTGGTAGCTCATGGCGGCAACCTGGCCGTCGAGCAGGGAGGTGTCAATAAGCTGACCCTCACCGGTTTTGTCGCGGTGGTACAAGGCGGTAACGATGGAGCCGTAGGCCATCATGCCGGTGAACAGGTCAACCAGCGAGAAACCGACCCGCTGGGGAGGGCCGTCCGGCTCGCCGGTGAGGTGCATCAAGCCGCTGTAGGCCTGGATGATGAGGTCATAGCCTGGTTTGTTGGCCATCGGGCCGGTGCGTCCGTAGCCGGAAATGGTGCAGTACACGATGTCGGGGTTAATGGCTTTGATGTCCTCGTAGCCCAACCCCATGCGGGCCAGGGTTCCGGCGCGGAAGCTTTCGATCATCACGTCGGCGTCTTTGGCGAGTTTTTTGACGATGCTCAAGCCCGCTTCGGATTTGAGGTTGACGGACAGGCTCCGCTTATTGCGGTTGAAGGAAAGGAACTGGGTGCTTTCGTCGTTCCAGATTGGCGGCCATTTGCGGGTTTCATCGCCATCGGTGGGTTCTTCGATTTTGATAACGTCGGCGCCCATGTCAGCCAG
Organism: Dehalococcoidia bacterium; assembly: GCA_965262485.1. Lineage (GTDB taxonomy): Bacteria > Chloroflexota > Dehalococcoidia > Lucifugimonadales > UBA3495 > Bin87. The sequence continues at coordinate 978,257 of OZ253540.1, forward strand.
ATTCTGGGTACAGAATGGGCCGGCCAAGGTGCGGGTAAGATCGACGACCTTGATGTTTTCCAGAGGCTGAGGCATGGTTCCATTCCTTAATGTTTCAAGTTTGGCGCATTATAGCACGGTGCCTACGGTTCACCCGCCGGCAGGTGGAATGGCCGTTGGTTACGCCGGTTGGCACGGTAATTGGGGCCGGATTCTCACGCGTACCCATTTAAATCTGTCATTGCGACCCCGTACTTGATACGGGGGTGGCAATCTCGTCGCCGTAGCAATGGTGGTTTGACGACGTGTGCTCAACCTCAACGAGATTGCTACGTGGTTCGACAGGCTCACCATGAGCGGTTGCGCTCCTCGCAATGACAGGTAGGTGTGGGCGCAGGGCTATCGCATATGAAATTACAGCCACGTCACTCCGGCGAAAGCCGGAGTCCAGTGCTTGTAATCTGCTGGATTTTCGTAACGAAGCTACCGGTATAGGTCACTGGATTCCCGCTTTCGCGGGAATGACGGTGGTTAATTGGTCCATATGCGATTGCCCTGGGTGTGGACGCCCTTCGCAATGACAGTAGGCCAGTTTGGTTTGACAAAGTGAGTACGCGTGAGGGCCGGATTTCGTTGACCCGCAAATCGCTGCGATGTTACCTTGCGCTATCTACTCAATATCGGTGTGGGGGCAAGTGTCTAATTTGACTGAAAGTCCGTTGATTGTCTCGTTGGGCGGGATCAACATGGATTTGGTTACGTTCGCTGATCGCCTGCCGGCCGATGGTGAGACGGTGGTGGGCGACCGATTCGTCACCTATGCCGGCGGGAAGGGGGCGAACCAGGCGGTGGCCGTGGCGCGGCTGGGCGACCGGTCTGCCATGGTTGGTCGGGTGGGCGACGATATGTTCGGCCCGCAGCTGTTGGAATTGCTGCAGGCGGCAGGTGTGGACACGGCGGGGGTCAGGACTTCGACCGGCGCAAGTTCCGGAATCGCGGTGATCAGCGTGGGCCAGGGTGGGCAGAACCGCATCGTGCAGGTGCTGGGGGCAAACGATACGTGTGGGGCCGATGAGTTGAACACGATCAACACGCTGCTGCCGATGGCGTCTACGATACTGCTGCAACTGGAAGTGTCGGTCGAGCTGTCGATGCGGGCGGCGGCGTTGGCGACGGGAATGGGTGTGTCGGTGGTGCTGGACCCGGGGCCGGTGCGGGAGGTTCCAGGCGATTTCTATACGAACGTGACGGTCATTACGCCCAACGAGACCGAGGCCGAAGCGCTGGTGGGGTATCCGGTGTCGGACATCACCACCGCGCAACGGGCTGCCGGGGACTTGTTGAACCGGGGCGTTGGAGCGGTAGTTATCAAGATGGGCAGCCAGGGCGCGTACTGGTCAGACGGGACGGACAGCGGTCATTGCCCGGCCTTTCCGGTGGCAGCGGTAGATACCGTAGCGGCGGGCGACGCGTTCAACGGGGCGCTGGCGGTGATGTTGTCCGGAGGTGAATCGTTGTCGGAGAGCGTGCGGTTCGCGTGCGCGGCGGGCGCTGCCGCCGTCACCAGAGTAGGGGCACAGGATTCGATGCCGACGCGTGCCGAGGTGGCTGCCATCACGGCCAACGCTGCGGCTTAACAGCGATATTGGATGTGGCCGTTTTTACGTTATGTCAATTGACAACGCTTCCAACAATGCTTCGGCGATGACCGGCGGAGATCGCTACTGCTCTGCCTGCGGCGCCGGCCTTGAGCTACGCGCTTACGAAGGTCAGCAACGGCCGGTTTGCCCAGCTTGTGGAAAGGCAGTTTTTTACGACCCGAAACTGGCAACTGTCTGCATCATCGAACGGCGGGGATTAGTGCTGATGGTGAGGCGAGCGGTGCAGACCGGCTACGGGCTGTGGAGTATGCCGGGGGGGTACGTGGACCGGGGTGAAGTGGTTGAGGCGGCGGCGGCGCGCGAGGTGTGGGAAGAAACGGGGCTGGTGGTATCGGTCGGGCAGCTGGTTGGCTTGTTCTCCCAAGAGGGCCATCAGGTTGTGGTTGCCGCCTACACCGCGGTGGAGACGGGGGGAGCGCTGGCGCCTGGACCTGAGTGTCTGGCCGTTGATTACTTCGCCACCGACAATCTGCCGCCGCTGGCTTTTCCAAGAGATGCTGACATTATCCACCAATGGCAGTCGATGCGTGAGACCGAAGGCTGACTACGGACCGTGGGCTTTACCAACCGACTGAAAGGCCTGGACCAATTGTTGCTGCGCGTTGGCAGGGGACTGGTCGATACGATCTATCCGATGGAGTGCGCGGGATGCGGGGATACGGGCAAGATCGTCTGCGACAAGTGTTCAGACCGGTTGCCGTGGTTGGGGGACTCGCGCTGCCAGATATGCTCGATGCCTACTGCGGAACGGCTGTGCCTGCGTTGCGCCGAGACCCAGCGCAGTTTCGATGGTATCCGCGCTCCGTTCCGCTATGAAGGCCCAGTCAGGCAGGCGATTCTGGCGCTCAAATATGGTGGTATCAAGGCTGCCGCGCCGCAGTTGGGATTGATGATGGCGGAATACCTGAGCGCAGTTGACTTGCCCGGGGATGTATTGGCGCCGGTTCCGATGCAGGGGCAACGCCGGCGGGAACGCGGTTACAATCAGGCGGAGCTGTTGTCGCGGGAGATTTCGAGGAACACCGGACTGCGCCACGAAAATGGCTTGCTGGTGCGGACCAGGCACGTGGAACCGCAGGCGCGAACCACCGAAGGGATCCAACGGTCGGTCAATGTTGCGAACAGCGTGGCAGTACCGGAGGGTTTGCGACTGGATGGTTCCGCCGTCATTTTGGTGGACGATGTGGCGACTACCGGGAGCACAATGGATGTTTGCGCGGAGGCGTTGAAGGGTGCGGGGGCTGAATCCGTTTGGGGTCTGGTGCTGGCGGTGGCCGGTGGAAACACGCCCACGGAGTAGCGCGGCGCTCTGATTGGTGGGGTCCTTCGACGGGCTCAGGATGAGCGGGGGGTTGGGGCTCAGGATGCGGGGGTGTATAGGGGCGGGTTTGTGGGAGGTTTGACATCTTCGTTGTGGTCTGCTGAAATGACGATAGAAACCACCGTGCGACCACATCCGAAGAGGAGGTAATGTTATGGCTGGCAATACAATCGTATATGTAGGAGCCGAAGCAAGCGGTCTCTATCGCAAAACGGCTGGCGATGCCCATTGGGACATGCTCACCGATGGTTTGGCCCCGGCCACTCAGGCTAGGGCGATCGCGATTCATCCCAATGATCCGCGCACCATTTTCTGCGGCACGCAACGGGGCGTATATCGGAGCACCGATGGGGGAGACCACTGGCAGCGCATGAACATGACCGAAGGCCGCGTGGTCTGGTCGTTGCGGTTCCATCCCGGTGATCCCAACATTATGTTTTGCGGGACCGAGGGCGCTGAAGTCTACAAGAGCGTAGACGGCGGGGAGAACTGGAACCAAACCGCCACGATCACCAACCCGAGTCAAGTACAAATGGCGTTCGCCATGCGCATTTTGGGCATAGATATTGAGGCGGCCAACCCCAACAATATGTACGCTGCGCTGGAAGTTGGCGGAGCGGCCAGCAGCACGGACGGCGGCAATACCTGGACGATTCGCAACAGCGAGTTCGCCGGGGACGTTGACCTGCTGGACTTGCACGGCGTGGCAGTAGGAGGCGCCGATTCCAACTCGGTGCTTATCTCGAACCGCACCGGCGTCTGGCGCAGCAGCGACCGGGGAACGTCGTGGCAGAACTGCAACTTCGACCAGTTCTCGGAAATCAAGTATTCCCGTGGGATAGTCCGAGACCCTTCAGATCCGAATACGCTCTACGCCTGCGTAGGGATGAACTTCGGGAGCGAAGAGGGCGGCGTGATGCGGACGACCAACCTGGGCGAGAGTTGGGAGCGGTTTGACAAGGGCATCAGCGCGGGCAGCACCACGTTCGGCGTGGCCGTGAATCGGCAGGATCCGTCGCAGGTGTACTTCTGCACCCGACGGGGCCAGGTGTTCGGCACCCACGACGGCGGCGCGACCTGGGCGGCGGATGCGATGCCGGAAACGGCGATGAATGTGATTAGTGTGGCCTGCACGTCGGCATAGCCTGGCGCTCAGTCGTTCATACGTTCACGAGAACGCCGGCGGCCGCCTGCTTGTTGCAGGTTGCCGCCGGCGTTGTCTTTATTGAATGGGGGTAGAAATGACGGTTCAATCTATTGCAGATGCGATTGAGCATTGCCGGGCCGTGTTTAATGAGTGGCCGGAGTTCACGGGCTGGCCGGCATTAGGATGGCGAGAGGTGGACACCCGATACGCCTTTATTGATCCATTGCTTCGGGGATTGGGCTGGAATATCGACGACCCTAAAGAATGCTTTGCCGAATACCCACGGGGCGCGGGTTACCTCGATTACGCCTGCTTCGCCAGAAACAGCAAGCCCACCATCCTCGAAATCGGCGCTCCCCTTATTGCAATTGAAGCCAAGTCGTTGTGGTTTCGCGGCTCTTACAGCGAGGAACATGAAAGCCAGCTGGAGTATTATGTGACCGTCTCGCCCGCGATGCAGAGAGGTCTAGGGGTTTTGACGAATGGCGCGGAATGGTGGGTGTACGACATCGCCAAGCCGGGCGAGTTCGGAGCAAACGTGTTGCCAACGTGGATATCATAGAAGGGAATGTCCAGACTGCGGCGCAAGTCCTGGACGAGTGGCTGAGCAGGGAACGGTGGTGGTGATGATCCATAATCAGCAATCCCTGCATCGAATTTGACGCAGCAGACAGTGTATCATTGGGTAACGACGCCGGCGCTTACTGTCCGGGCACCGGGAGGGGGAAATGCTAGCGATTGATGGAGCCCTACGGGGTTTGTGGGTTGGGTTTCTGGTTCTGGCGGTTTGGGTTGTCGTCGGCCAGATAACCGGGTGGAGCTGGATGGCTCCTCTGAACTTGCCGATAGCGCTGGTGTCGGCGCTGGTAGCTGCGTTGCTGAAGGTTGGCAAGCACCTGTAACAGGTCAGGCACGATGATAGCAACGATCAGCAGAGTATTCCGCCCGTTGCTTACCGTTCGGACTTGGCCGCAGACAATAGCGAAAGCCCTAACCACCAGAGTAGGGATCGGAACAGCGATTCTGGCGATAACAGGCGTCATTTACCTGGAGCCGCATGTCACAGGCGCCTTCTCATGCTTGGGCGATATGATTCAAGCGCTAGCTACGGTTTATCCCATTGGATGGCAGTGCCTTGCGGATGTGCTGGATGATTTGCGAGAGGACGGGACGGCGGCCACCGTAATTCTGGCCATAGCCGCCGCCATCCTCGCCAGCGCGTGGAGCAGTGGTTCCAAGTCGTCGGAGTAGAATAGAGTAGGGGCAGTTTGAAACCTGCCCCTACGTGGTTTTAGTGACGGGTCGCGTCAGTTGTCGGCCTTGGGCAGCCAGTCCTGGTTCCAGGGGAATTCGTTGGGGGCGGCACCGAATGCGGGGAGGCCCTGGTCGATGCGGTCGCGGTAGGGGCTGGTGACCGGCTCGCGGTAGGGGTAGATGCCGCCTTCGTACATCTCCGCGCCCTTCTTGAAGTGGAGGGCCTGGTCCATGGTTTCCACGAAGGGCATATTTATGTCGTAGAGCTTGTCGATGGTGCGGGGTCGCGGGCCGGCCTTGGAAACGTGGCCGTACAGTTCCCGCCCGATGATCCGCTCGGCGGCCCAGACGCAATCGATCAGCTTGTCGATGTCGACGCCCGTTGGGATACCCATATCGTCCATCATGTGGAGCAGGTCTTCGGTGGGGGCCATACCGGTAGCGCGACCGTTGCCGCAGTAGGGGCAGCCGCCGAATCCGCCGATGGTGCCGTCGAGCTCAAGGGTATCCTCCGGCCCGAGAACCCGCATGGCGGCGTAGGCTGACGCGATGGCCATGTTGCGCCCGTTGTGAAGATGGAGGCGGAAGTGGTTGATTTCGGGCCAGCGCTCTTTCACGCGGGTAACGCTTTCTTCCACCTTTGCCGGCGTGCAATGGCTCATGGGATCTCCCATTGAGCAACTGACCACGTTGATGCCGGCTTCGTCCCAGAGGCCGTGCTGGTATTCCAGCAAAGTCATGAGGCTGTCAACCGGAAACTCACCCAGGAAGTTCGATCCCCAGGAAGCATTGCAACCGATTCCGGACTCCCTGATGCCAACTTCCTGCGCCTGGGCGATGATTTCGGGCCAACGTTCCATTTCCTGCATCTGGGTGCGATTGGTGTTGCGACGGGCGAACACGTCGCACAGATGGCAGCTGAGGCGCGGATATTTGTCGCGTTCGATGGTGAGGGGTGGAGAATAGGCGCGCGCACGTTCCACGCCGCGGGAGTTCAATGCCAACGCCGAGTAGGTGACGCCGGGCTTCGGAGTGAATCGCTGTACGATTTCGTCAATTCGCTCCATCTGCGGGGTCCATTTGGGGCTAACGAAAGAACCGACAACGATGCTGCTGAGACCCGTCTCCGACAACATGTCCAACAGTTCGATTTTGTCATCGACCGTGATGTTGGCGTCTTCGATTTGCATGCCTTCTCGCATGCCTTCTTCTTTATAAGTGACTGTGGGCCATTGTTGTGGCATAGGGATTCTCCTTACGCAACGGCGTGCGGGCGGTTCTAATATGGGAGTATGCGACGGTGCGCTGAATGGCGGGATTGTAGGGGTGGGGCGCCGGCGTTGTCAAGGAATTGGTGCGTTATGTGAACTCACCTGAACCGCAGGAAGAATCGTGGCTGCGGTGATTGGGTTATACTAAAAGGCGAGTTCATAAAGCGAGGTGGAATAGTGGAATATGGGAAGCATCGCTGTTATTCTGCTGTCATTTTTCGGTGCGTGCTGGATCTTGATCTTGGGGACCCATCTGGGGTTTGATATGTTTGACCGTTCGCTGTTCCAGGCCAGCCTGCCAGTAGCATACACCGGTGGCATCATATCGTTAGGCGTGGTAGCCGTTTATATCGTGGCGGCTCTGAGGAGATGAGACGCCGCGAAAAATTTTGGCCAAATAAGGCGCTACGCCCTCTACAGCAAATCGGCAATGATTTAGGGACGGTGTTTCTCGGCGCTGCTGCTATCTTTCTGGTGAGGGCGTTTCCGGCTTCCAACTGTGGGAATTGTAACGAGTTTGATATTGTTGGCGTAGTAGCCAGCGGTGGCTTTTTCGTAGTGGGCATGGTGATGAGGATACTCAGCAAACCCAGCGTTGAATGAACCCACCGAAAGGGGCGAATGGTTTGTGCAACGACCAAGGCCAAGGTCAGTTCGCATGGTGGGAACCATAAGCGTAAGCAATGAGCTTGTACACCAGTTTAGCCGCGGTGTAACTGTTGGCCGGCGGGCCTTCGTTGGGGGTGAGTTCGCACACGTCAAAACCTACGATGCGGCGTTGCTGGGCGACCCTGCGCAGCAGAGACAGCAAATCCAGCCAACGCATCCCGCCGGGTTCAGGGGTACCCACCGCCGCCATTTCGGACGGGTCCAGTGCGTCGAGGTCAACGCTGACGTACACGGTGGGATTCAGTCCGCTTATCACATCGTCCGCATAATCCGGGTTCTGGGGCGGCCAGTAGTAAGTTGGCACGTTGGCCTCGTTGATATGGTCGCGTTCTTCCAGAGCCAGGGTGCGAACGCCAACCAGTGTAACGGGGCAGTGTTCGCCGATGCGGCGCGCTGACGAGCTATGACCCCAACCGCTACCCTGGTATTCATCCCGCAAGTCAGCGTGGGCGTCGATGTATAGCACCGACAGGTCGGGATGCCGCTCCCGGTGAGCGATGGCGGAACCGATTGCCGCCGAGTGGTCGCCACCAATGACGGCGGTGGTTTTGTCCAGGGCGGCAAATTGGCTGACGGCGGTTTGGACACGGAGGGCCATTTGCTTCGGATCACCGACGTGGGGTTCCAGGGGGGGCGTGGTGTGGATGCCGAGTGCGGCGACGTCGATTCCCAATTCCAGGTCATAGTCTTCGAGGGCTGCGGACGCGGCGATGATGGCCGATGGGCCATAGCGGGCGCCGCTGCGGAACGACGTGGTGCTGTCGATGGGTACTGGGATGATGACGGCGGCTGCCGAGTCCAGGGCGGCCTGGTGGGGCGGCAGCGCCAGAAAATTGGTTGGCGTCCAGGGGACGGAGAGCGACGAATCGTCAGCCAACAGGGGAACCGGATGCCGCAGCCCGCAGGAAGGTGCGTTGGCGGCTGGTTTCAACGATTCCCTGGTCGGCGTCCTGCCACTCCAGGCCGCGGTCGAGGAGCCAGGATTTGACCTGGGTTAGATTGAACAGCGATTGCGCGTCGGCCAGGGCCTGTTCGTGGTCGAATGACTTGCAGGAGAAGATGTCGATATTGACGTATTCCCGGTGGGGGAACGTGTGTACGCTGATGTGGCTTTCGGCAATGATGACGAAACCGGATATGCCACCGTCGCTGGGGTTTGGCCCGTGGTATTCCAGGACTTCCGGTACGGTGATCTTGGTCATGCCCAAATTGGCCGGATATTCGTCGAGGAATGACCGCAAACGTTCCGTGTCCCACATCATATCAGCGTCGCCGCCGAAGCCGTCGATAATCAGGTGCATTTCGCCAAACTTACCCTGCCCAGAAAATAGGCCCCGTTGAGCGGGGCCGTCGCCCTCACGCGTACCCGCTTTGTCATTACGAGCGTAGCGTGGCAATCTCGTCGCCGCAGCAACGGCGGTTCCTCGACGTGTGTTCAGCCTCATCGAGATTGCCAGGTGGTTCGACAGGCTCACCATGAGCGGCTGCACTCCTCGCAATGACAAAGCGGGTACACATGAGGGCCGTCGCCATCTTGTGAAAATGCGGCGTATAGAATATCATAGCCGCTGCGCCAATTCAAAGGGAAGAAGCGACAAGACCTTTTAAAAGTGCTCCGACCTCCGCTCATGGTGAGATTGTCGAACCATCGGCGACCGTCCTTCGACAGGCTCAGGATGAGCGGGTGGTTAGTGTACACAACTTTGAAAAGGCCCTGAAGAAGCGAACATACTCTAAAATCAGGCGCCGCGGTTGCAATCTGCTGCCACGGCGCAACCGTATGTAAGGAAGAAGCGGATTGGGTCCTTGCGGGGATCTGTGGAACGAACCGGGAAAAACTGATGGCTGCTGAAACCGAATACGAACTTGAAATGGGCGCCGGTACCGACCGGGACACCATGATCGAAGTTAATGATCTTACTCATTACTACGGGCCTACTCCGGCGGTTGAGAACGTGAATTTCACCGTGCGTCGCGGGGAGGTTCTGGGGTTTTTGGGACCCAACGGGGCCGGGAAGACGACGACGATGCGAATATTGACCGGTTTCATGCCGCCGACCCGTGGAACGGTTACGGTGGATGGCTACGACGTGGTTAGTAATTCGCTGGAAGTGCGCCGGCGCGTTGGGTATTTGCCGGAATCGGTGCCGCTGCACACTGAGATGAACGTTACCAGTTACCTGAAGTACATGGGTACGCTGCGGCGAATGAACGGGCGGCGGATGCGCGCGCGGATTGACGACGTGATTGGCCTGTGCCGCCTGGAGGATTACCACAAGACGCTCATCGGCAAGTTGTCCAAGGGATTTCGACAGCGGGTGGGAATCGCCCAGGCGATATTGCACGAGCCGGAAGTATTGGTGCTGGACGAACCCACGATTGGCATCGACCCGATTCAGGTGGTGGAGACCCGCAGCCTGATTCAGGATCTGGGGCGGGAACAAACGGTGGTGCTGAGCAGCCACATACTGCCCGAGGTCAGCATGATTTGCGAGCGAGTGCTGATTATCCACGAGGGGCACATTGTGGCGGCGGACACGCCCAACAACCTGGCTCAACACCTGCAGGGCGTGGAGTTGCTGGAGGTAGAGGTAGGCGGGCCGCCGGCCGAAGTATTGCCGCTGCTGCGTTCGATAGAAGGTGTGACACAGGTAACCCACCACCCCAGGCCCGGCATCAATGCTTACCGGGTGAAGTTCCTGGAAGGGCTGGATCTGCGGGGCGATATATCGCGGGCAGTGTTGGACAACGGCTGGAATTTGCTGGGAATGCAGATCAGCAGCATGAGCCTGGAAGAGATATTCCTGCGTCTGACGACATCGGAAACGGCCGAAGAGACGGCGGATTAGAGCGACATGCGAACCATCCGCGCCGTGGCGTTCAAGGAAATCCAGATCTACTTCAGCAGCCCGGTGGCGTATATCGTGGCGCTGATTTTCATCGCGCTGAGCGGTTTCTTCTTCGTGAGCGACCTGGGGAATCCGTTCCCGGAGGCATCGCTAAGCAACTTTTTCCAGGGCGCAACATTCCTGTTGATCCCGTTGGCGCCAGCGTTGACCATGCGTTTGCTTGCCGAAGAGCAGAAATTGGGAACCATTGAGCTGCTGCTGACATCCCCGGTGCGAGACTGGGAGGTGGTGATTGGCAAATATGTGTCCAGCTGTGTGTTTCTGCTGTTCCTGCTGGCGTTGTCGTCATATTATGTAATATTGCTGCTGGTGTTCGCGTCTCCGGACCCGGGACCGATTTACTCGGGATACCTGGGCCTGGTGCTGTACGGCATGGCGGCGCTCGCAGTGGGGATATTGACATCAACGCTGACCAGCAACCAGATAGTTGCCGCAGTGGTGGGCACCGGGATATTGGTAGTCCTGTACGCCACCGCATTTATCGGAGACGTTGCTTCCGGTGTGTGGGCGACGATATTCAATCAGATGGGATTCACCAGCCACTTCACCGACTTTGACCGGGGCATAATAGATACGACGCATATCGTTTATTTTGTCACAGTGACCGCCCTGTTCCTGTTCCTGTCGATACGTGCGCTGGAGTCGAGGCGCTGGAGGTAGCGTGAGCCAGCAGCGTACCGATGAAACTCCCGGGGACTGGCGCCGGCGCCGGTCCAGAGGACGCCGGCCGGAACAATCGCCGGATAATGTTGCGGCGGAGGGGTCGCTGCCCTTAGACGAGCAGTCCAGGACGCTGTTCTCGTTTATCGAACCGGTGTTCAACGCCGTGGGCGTTTTTTACGCGCCGATATTGATTGCGGGCGTCGTTGGTTTGGTGACAGGCGGGGTACTGCTGGGGTTCGTGAGTTCCCTGAGCCTGTACGGCATCATTTTGCTGGCGTTTGGCGCAGTGCTGGTGGCCCTGGTTGGGGTGTCTTACTTCAGCCAGGTGGTGGCGGCGTTTTTCAGCCGCACCGGTCGATACGGCATTAACACGGTGATAATGGTGGCGGCATTTATCGGCCTGGTAGTGCTGATCAATTATGTTGCATTCGAGAATCACGTGCGAGCTGACACCACGGCGACCAACCAGTTCTCGTTGGCAGATCGCACACGGGATTTACTGGACAACCTGGACCAACCCATCAGCGTAATTGCGTACTACCCGGACGAGATAACCGACATTGATGTATTGACCCGCCGGCGCAAGGTGGAGACCACGCTGAGCGAGTTCAGCAAACGCAATACCAACTTCGCCTACCGGTTCCAGGACCCGCAGAAAGAGCCGGACCTGGCCCGTGGTCAGGGTGTTACGTCGTACGAAACGTTGTCGGTTTTGGCGGTTGACACCAGGGCCATAGATCTAATCAACCCGACCGACCCGGCGTTCAGCCGGCTGGAGCAGGATCTATACACTGCCCTGTTGGTTGCCACGGGAACGGAACGCAAGAAAGTATATTTTCTGGCGGGCCACGGTGAGCGGGATGTTTTCAGAGCTGCGGAGGATGGGTACAACATCATTCGCGGGAACCTGGAGGGCGACAATTACGAAGTCGCCAATTTGTCCTGGACGCTGAGCGACGAGGAGGTTGCTGTCCCGGGTGACGCTGCGCTGCTGGTTATCGCCGGGCCGACCGGCGAGCTGCCGCCGGCCCACGCGAACGCGCTGAACGCCTACATGGCGGGACGAGACCCGGATGGCGAAGCCAGGCGGGAGGGCGCGCGGCTCATCTTCCTGGCGGAGCATGATACAGATGATTCGTTCCGGGCGTTCCTGGCGTTTTGGGGCGTGGTGGTTACGGACGCTTATATTCGCGACGTGGAAGGGTCGCAACCCAATGCGCCGCGGACGCTGCGGGTGGGCATTTACAACCCGCAGGCTCCCGCCGAGATTGTGGCGCCAAGAGGGCAGCCGTTAAGCGTGGCGTTCATGCCGGGAGCCGCAGCGGTGCAACCCATCGTTGAAGAATCCAACACACGCATCGCGGTCCCCATAGCCGCAACTACTCCATCCGCCCGGTTGATATCGGATATCGAACGCATTGATCCAGTAGATGGCGACCCGCAGCGAGTGTTTTACCCGGCGGTGTACCTGGATATCGTGGGTCCGGTCGGCGCCGCCGCGCCGACGAGCCAACCGCCCAACAACGAGATGGCGGGGATGACGGTGTTTGGGGATTCGGATTTCATCGCCAACGGCAATGTTCACCGGGGTTCCAGCGCGGCGTTGTTCCTGAACACCGCGAACTACCTGATGGGTGACTTTTCACTGGTGTCAATTCGGGACCGGGAGTTTATTTACCGGGAGTGGAACCTGGACGAAAATGAGTTTAATTTTGTGCGGTTCTCCACCTGGCTGTTGTTGCCGGGCTTGATGGGGTTGATGGCCATCGTGGTGTGGTGGGTACGCCGCTAACGGTTGCTGTCGGCTAGACTATGAACATCAGGTTAACCATCATGCTGGTGTTTGTGCTGGCGATATTCGGAGCGCTGGCGCTGGTATTCAAGCCGTGGGAACAGCGGGAGCCGCCGGACGAACGACCGTGGGCGTGGCACGTGGACGACGATCAGATTGTGCACGTGGAAGTTACGCACAATGGAGAGACCGTCGTTTATGACAAGGACCTGGGACGCGGCAAATGGTTCATAGTGGACGGTGATGAGCGTACGCAGGTATATCAGGATAAATGGGCAGGTACACCGTTAATCCTGAGTGGGCCGAAGGTAACCCGGGTACTGTTGGAGACCATAGGAAATCCGGCACAATACGGACTGGAACCGCCGGCAAGCGTTATCCAAATTACCGAGAAAACCGGTCAGATGTACGAGTTCTGGCTGGGTGGCCTTACTCCGGACGGCGAGCAGAATTACATGCAGCTGGTGGGGAATCCCCAGCTGTTCACGGTGCCGGAGATTTGGGCTATGGTAGTTAACCGTCTGGTTAACGAGCCGCCTTTTACTCCGCCGGCGCTGGAACTGGGTTACTTCTACGAGGTGGATGTTCGCGATATCCAAGAGCTGGAGGTTACCCATAAGGACGTAACGGTAACCTACGCGCCTAATCTCGATGAGCGTATCTGGTACGCTACTGTGGACGGCGAACGGCTGCCGGTGACGACGCCCATCTGGTGGGGCCAACAGTTGAACTGGTATGCACAACCCGGAAAGCCCGGGGGTCCCGATGCGATGGGCGGTTGGCTGGTTTCGGAAGATGGAGCGGCCGATCCGCAATACGGCCTGGCGCCGCCGGAGACCGTGGTCCGCATCAAGACGTTCGATGCGGCGCACGAGTTTTATATTGGCGGTCAGCTTATTGAACTGGACGACAACGATGAGCCGGTACTGGACGCTGAAGGCAACACGATAGTGCAGGTGCATTACGCCGGATTGCCCGACGACCCCATTGTTTACGTGGTAAACGCCGGGCGGGCAGAACGCACTATCTGCCTGGCAATCGACCCACCGGTGGGGTCGGAGTACGATTGCGCCGGGTCAAGCCGCTGAGGAGGTTGCTGTGAAAGCAGAGATTGTTTCTATTGGCACGGAATTGCTGATGGGCGAGTTGACCGATACCAACTCCAGCTGGATTGCGGGCCGTTTGCCGGCGTTGGGGATTGAGCTCCAATGGGTCAGCATTGTTGGCGACGATCTGCCCATGCTGACCGAGGCGTTCAGGCGTGGCATGGAACGGTCGGACATCATCTTCACCACCGGCGGGCTGGGGCCCACCCAGGATGATCTGACGCGTGAAGCAGTGGCGGCGGCGCTGGGGGAGGCCCCGGTGGTGCAGGAAGAAGAGATCGAAAACCTGCGACAGTGGTTTCGCAATCGCGGCCAGGATATGCCCGCCCATAACGTGAAACAGGCGCATCTGATACCGTCGGCGCGCTTCATCAAGAACCGGAACGGCACTGCGCCCGGTTGGTGGGCCGAGAAAAACGATAAGCACATCGTCTGTATGCCGGGGCCGCCGGGCGAAAACCGGGCGATGTGGGCAGATGAGATAGACGGCCAGCTGCAATCGATGATCGACACCGAGGTCACCATTACCCGCAATATCAAAACGCTGGGGTTGGGAGAAGCTTCGGTCGATGAAATCATCTCTGAGTACTTTGGGCTGGAGAATCCGTATCTGGGGATTTACTCGAAGGCGGACGGCATTCATTTGCGCATCATCGCCCGCGCCGTTGACGAAGCATCCGCGCGCGCGATGATCGCTCCGGTTGAGGGTGCGATTCACGAACGACTGGCGCCGTATATTTGGGGTTACGACGACGAGACGCCGGAACTTTCGGTAGGCGCCGCGTTGCTGGAGCGCGGGATGACGCTGGCTACCATGGAATCGGTGAGCGGTGGGTTTCTGGCCAATACCATCACCGAGGCCACCAGCAGCAAGGACTGGTATCGCGGGGGAACGGTGGCCTTTACCGAGGATGCCATCGTGGCGGCGGGAGTGGACGCTGGTTTGGTGCGAGCCCACGGCGTCGTGAGTCAGGAAACAGCCAACGCGATGGCGTTTACCGCCCGGGACGTTGCGTCGGCAGATTTTGGCATCGGAGTTACGGGGGTGCTGGGGCCCGACGAAGTGGAAGGGCATCGTCCTGGTACGATTCACATAGCGATCGCCTACGGGGAAGATGTATATGAACATCCCCTGCGGACGCCGCCGAGGCGCCTGGTCATTAAACGCAGGTCGTGCAACACGGCGCTCACTGAGCTACGAAAGCTCATTACGACTGTGGCGGGCTGACTTGGGCTGGCCAAGGGTATCGCCATGTTACGGCTTTAGATTCTGTTGACATTTCACGTCATTCCGGCGAAAGCCGGAATTCAGGCACTTTGGAAAGCAGACATCTTTCACATTCAGGGTACTCTGGATTCCCGCTTTCGCGGGAATGACGAGCTGGGGTTAGCGAAATCGCCTTATATCCCAAATGTCAACAGAGCCTAGTATTGTGCAAATCGAACGGGCCGTCCATGCAAATGGACGGCCCGTTTTTGGGTTTGGTTGGCCCTGAGATTTACATGGTCAGCGAGCGGTAGAGCATGGGGAGACGTTCCGGGAGCGCCCAGATATCATCCAGCACCTCGTAGTTGAGGTCGCCACACATGGTTTTGAGGTAGTCGTGGCCCGCCTTGTCGACTGTCAAGCAGAAGGGAGTGATGTCCTTGTGCTTGGCTTCCAACAATGCCTGATGGGTGTCGTGGACGGCGTATTCCTTCTCCACACCCTCGCGGCTATACCCGCGGTCTTGAGGCCGACCATCGCTGATCAGGAAGAGGATCTTGGTCGCAGAGTCCTGATTCTCCAGCTTGGTTATGGCATGGCGGATGGCAGAGCCCATTCGGGTGGCGTGGAGTGGCGTCACCTTATCGATACGGCGTTTGATTTTGTCGTTGAACTGCTCTTCGATGTCTTTGATGACATAGAACTCGACGTTTTCACGTCCGTAGCCCGAGAAGCCGTAGATACCGTAGGTATCGCCGATGGATTCGAGGGCGTTGATAAGCAACGCGCAACTTTCGCGTTCCAAGTCGATGATCCGCTTGTAGTGCCGGCGGACCAAGCCTTCGCGTCGCCGACGCAGCCACACCATGTATTCGACCGGATCGTCGGGAGCATCACGGTCATCGACCGAATGGCGGCCCTCGTCGATTGCTTCCGCAGTGGACGCCGACATATCAAGCAGGAATACTACGGACACGTCGCGCTGGATACGGTTACGGCGCCAGTAGATTTTGTCGTCCGGCGTGAGGTTCATCCGGAGGTCAGCCCACGCTTCCAGGGCGGCGTTCAGGTCGAGGTCTTCGCCGTCGGTCAACCGGTAGATCTTGCGCCAGGTTTCGGGCATGATTAACTCGAACTGACGCTTGATGTGCGTCAGCAGTGAGGCGTAGTTTCTCAGGGAGTCATTGTAGAAATTGTGGTCGCCTTCGTCGAGGATCTTTTCTTTGACGATGCACCAGCGAGGTTTGTAGTCGTTGGCTCGGAAGTCCCACTCGTCGTAAACGAAGGTTTTGGGTTCGAGGGCTTCCAGCTCGCCGCCCGAGTCGTCGTCGTGGAGGATGGGTCCGTAGCCGCGCCCCGGGTCGTTGGACGGTGGTGGAACGCCGGCCTCTTTCATGATGTTTTGGGCGAACTGGGCCATGCTCTGTTCGACGTCGCCTTCCTGGGCGTCGAGTTCGAGTTCGGCGCTGTCCTGGAGCAATTGTTCCAGTTCTTCCTGGGTCATGGGTTCTGCATCGCCCAACTGGCTGGGGTCCATCTGGAGTTTGGTGAGGAGCTGCACCATTTCCGGCTTGAAGTCGCCACGGTATTCAACGGGTTCAGGGGATTCGTAAGGGTCGCCGTCTCCCTGTTCGCCCTGTTGATCGCTCATAGCGGCTTGAAGTTTGTCGAGAAGGGCCTGGTATTCTTCCTCGGAGAATTCACCGGGATCGTCGAGGTCTTCCGGCTGGTATTCGTCTTCGGGCTGCTGCTCGTTTTGCAGGCGCGAGATGATTTCATACGCGCGCAAAGCTGCTTCGCCGGTATCTTCGATAGATGCGGCTACGGTGCGCAACCGGTGCATGATGCGAGCCAGCATGTAGGCTTCATCACGGAATTCCTGGGGCACGGGCAAGGCGTGGAAGTGGTCCAGGCTCATGTGAACCAGCAGTTCAATGAGGGCTTCCTGAATCGGGAGATCAGTTAGGATGGGGCGTTGAACCAGGGCATCACCCTGCACGTCGAGAGCCGCCCGTCGAATGCCCGGGTATTCGGTTTTGATTCGATAGTCCAACCGGCAGTCTTCGAAAACGCTGAACAGGTCGAACGCCATCTTGCGGTCTTCGAACAATGACAGGAACCGACCGACATCGGTGTAAACGCGGACGCTGGCGCCGGAAGATCCGTTCGTTTCTTGAGCCGGGCCCACGTCTACGTCCTGAATCCTGAAGTGCTCAGCGGCGGCGGCGCGAATTGCTTCGGTGCGTGCCTTAACCGCATCTTCCATACCGAAGCGGCGATCGTCGAACACGTTGGCCGGCTTGGGGAAGTCGAATTGGAAGCTGCCGAATTCCAGGTGGGAGACCTGGTGAGTTGCAACCACTTTGAACCAGGCGAAGTTCTGTGTCTTGTCGTTGTAATGGTCGACCATAGGGGGGAGGTAGACCTTGGTTCCGTCGGTAGATGCGGTGTCCTGGTCAACCCAGCCGATCTGCTTGCGCACCAATTCCGCGGTGCTCAAGACTTCGATGTTGGCGCCGGACAGAGCGCGGCTGTACAGGCGCATGATGCCCTTGACGCGTTCCAGGTCCAGGCTGGACGAGAGGGATTCGAGGAGCGCCTCGGAGGTGTTGGATTCGATTTTGAAGAAGGCGATGCCACTTTCGGGATTGTCGTTCAGCAGTTGAACGCCGTGCTGGTACCATTGGTCCAGCTGGGCCAGGGTGATACGGTTGAGAACCGGGTCCAAGCTCTTTAGGAAGGGCGGAACTGCGTCCGGCGTGGTGGCAAGCAAACCTTCGCACAGGTCGAGAATGTGACCCTGAGACCCTCCCGACACGTGGGAGAGGGCCTGTGCGCCGTCGTACAGGAAGCGGGAAGTGTCGCGCAATCCCATTTTGGCCAGTTTTTCGCCCAATCGGAGGAAACGGCCGGTTTGTCCTTCGTCCACGTGCTGCAACGCTCGCGGAGCCATTTCGAGGCAGGCTTTTACCTCGCGCCAGCTGCTGTCGGTGAGAGCCCTGGACATGGACAGGAACGCCTCGCGCTCCCGACCCATACCGGGGAGGACGTCTCGACCGAGCACCAGGCATTCGGCAGCCACGTCGTAGGATTTATAGGAGAGCGCTTCGATTAGCGATGCGAACACCTCCACATCCCAGAATGGCAGATTGCGTACGAGGTCTGGGCTGACCTCGAAGAAACGGGCCGAAAGGGTGCTGGATTTCCAGGTTCCCTTGTAGAGCGAGCGACCCAGGCCGGCCCAGCGTGGGATGTATTGGGGGCGCAGATTGGTAACGATGGAAGGGCTGGCTTTGAAGAACGCCACGGCCAGGGTGGGGGAATCCTGGGACAGATAGGTGCCGCACCGCGCCCACTGCATGAATGAGGCGAAGGCCAGTGACCGGGCGACCTCTGGGCTGACGCGGTAGTATTCCACGGCAGATTCCCAGGAGCGGACGGTTTGAGCGCCGATGGAGACACCCTCTTTGGCCCAGAGCGCCATCTCTTCGTCGGTGAAGGATTCGGCCATTGCATCGGAGACGGCTTCGTAAGCCTCAGTAACGGCTGGGGGAAGTTTGGCCAGTTCGGCAAGAAGCTCGCCAGTCGCGGGATTAGTCAAGGGTTGTGCCCTCCTCATTCAGACTGTCCTCGAGCGTTTCGAGGAACTGGTCAAGAATTTTAGCAGTGGCTCCATATACCAGATGCTGTTGGTAGCCATAAGAACGCACGGCCACGCGCTGGCCGGCTTCGATTCTGGAATCCCAACGAATAGTCGCTGGGTCGCGCAGCACATCCAGAGGAATTTCGACCACTTCGGCGATCTCCACCGAACTGGGACTAAACTCGTATGGATATGGAATGGTGCCCACAAATACTTTCACCAAAAAGTTGGTGCGAGTAACGTTGTCGTCCAGGCGTCCGAGGATAGTTATGTCATCTTTGGCGATGCCCATCTCCTCTTCGGTTTCGCGGCGGGCCGTGTCTTCGTAGTCTTTGTCTTCCGGGTCTCGTGCGCCGCCGGGGAAAGACATCTCTCCTTTGTGGTGCTCGACTTCCATTGATCGTTTGTTGAGCAATACACAAAAATCGCCGTCTTTTGGATACAGCAACAACATTACTGCCGCCGGCATGAGTCCGTCGGCGGCGGCAGTTTGTCGCTGGCGATTTTCCAGCGCGCTTTGGATTGCCTGCAGGGTGATGACACCCATTTAGCCCCCACTACTATTCGAATATGGAATGAACCACCTCTTCGATACTGCGTTGTAGTTCGGGTTCGTCGGAGAGGGTCCAGACGATGGCAACCTGGCAGGCGCGGCGGGGCGAGATGCCGTGGGTCATGAGCCTTGCGGCGTAGATCAGCAGGCGGGTGCTGGCGCCTTCGGCAAGACCGTGTTCCCTGAGGTTGCGGATTTTGTCGCCGAGGCGGGCCAGGGCGTGGGCTTGCTCTTCGTTGCAACCGCTTTCTTTGGCGACGATCTCGGTTTCCACGTCTATCGGCGGATAATCAAACTCAATAGATATGAAACGCTGACGGGTGCTGTGTTTCAGGTCTTTGAGGGCGCTCTGGTAGTGAGGGTTGTACGAGATGCAGAGCAGGAACCGGTCGTCGGCCTCGATGATGTTGCCGGTTTTTTCTACTGGCAGGATGCGACGGTGGTCGGTAAGGGGGTGGATCAACACGGTGGTGTCTTTCCGGGCTTCCACGACTTCGTCGAGGTAGAGGATTGCGCCGGCTTTGACCGCGCGGGTCATGGGGCCATCGATCCAGCGGGTACCCTGGGCGTCCAAAAGATAGCGGCCCACCAGGTCGCTGGCCGTCAAGTCTTCGTGGCAGGCAATGGTAACCAGCGGCACGCGGACTTCGCCTTCGTTCATTTGCTGGGCGTCGTTTCCAACGGTGGTAATCGGTCGCCCCAACTTCCAGGCCATATACTCGACGAACCGGGTTTTTCCGCATCCGGTAGGACCCTTGAGCAACACCGGGATATGCTGCTCGTAGGCTGCTTCGAACAGTTCCAACTCGTCGCTAACGGGCCGGTAATAAGGTTCGCTGCGAACCAGGAACTCTTCGATGGCGAATTCCTTGTATTGGGGTCCGTCTTCCAACAATTCGACGTTAGCTTCAACCATTGCTTTGATCAACCTTTCCTTTGACTCGCGTCTTCCACAAATTTTTCACCGTCTGTTCCAGGGTAGTGAGGTCGCCAGAATTGTCGACCACCACATCGGAGCGGCGGTTGCGTTCTGTCGCAGACAGCTGCGAGTTGATTCGTTTTCTTGCTTCTGCTTCGTCCAGTCCGTTGCGTTCAAACAAACGTTGTACAACGGTAGATTCCGCGGCGTGTGTGGTCCAGACCTCATCGACCAGGGAGTCCCAACCGGCTTCAAAGAGTACCGCTGCCTCTACTACGGTGACGGCAACGCCGCCGGCGTCGAACGCGGCTTTACGGTGTTCTACCATTCTCGCCATCAGGGGATGCATGATTCCATTCAGGCGCTCCAGTTGAGTTTCGTCGGCGAAGACTATACCACCGAGCTTGCGGCGGTCGATCTCTCCCTCTGAAGTCAATATGTCAGTTCCGAAGGCTGCGACTACCGCCTCCCACGCTTCCGAGTGAGGCGTGTACGCTTCGTGACCCAACTGGTCGGCATCGATAATTGATGCCCCCTGTTGCACGAGCAGGTTTGCCACGACGCTTTTGCCCGTGCCAATTCCACCCGTGAGACCTATCGTAAGCATAACCGCCCAACGACCTAGACTGACGGTCATTCTAGCAAGGCCCACGGTTGCGGTCAACCAACCGGAAGGGGTCACCACGGTCTTTCTGAAGTCGTTGGTATTGGGGACATTATTTTACCGGGATGCACAGGAAACAGGATTTTGGGTCGGGGGGGTACGCCCCTCACCCCCGCCCCCTCTCCCAGCGGGAGAGGGGACTGCCGTTTTACACCGATGAACAGGATGGACAGGATTGGGGAGGGACCGAGATTGCCACGTCGCTACGCTCCTTGCAATGACAGAAGGCGGGGACTGGAGTTTCGCAATTTTCTCGGCATACGCGATTGAAACCAAAACGGCCTTGTTCAGGGTGTCCTTAAGATAGTTTCCATGATAGTTTTTTAGCCGGATTTTTCATTATGATAAGGTGCGGAACATAAGATGGCTAATGTGAACGAGAATATCAGGTACGAGCCGGAGGAGAGACCACCGCATCTTCTCTGTGCCGGTCTGGGGCTTCAGGCTACCGCGACCCTGATGGCTCCGATTGTGGTGACCGTGGCTATCATAATGAGGGCTGCCAACCAGCCTGATAGTTATCTCACCTGGGCGGTAATTGTCAGCGGCGCGATTACGATCCTCCAATCGGCCCGCATCGGACGGTTTGGAACTGGGTACATACTCTTTATGGGCACGTCCCCCACGTTCCTTGTCATATGTGTCCTGGCGATTGAAACGGGAGGGCCGGCCATGATGGCGACTCTGATAGTCGCCTCGTCGGCGTTCTACTTCTTGCTGGCGGCGCGGTTATCCATGCTGCGACGCGTCATTACTCCGCTCGTGTCGGGTGTCGTAATCATGCTGCTGGCCGCAATGGTAGCGCCGATTGTGTTCAATTTGCTGACGAAAGTGCCGGATTCCACTCCTGATTTCGCCGCTCCCATAATCGCGGCAGTGACGGTTGTTGTGGTCACTCCGCTGGCGCTGCGCGCGCCAAAGGCGTTGCAGTTGTGGGCGCCCCTCATTGGTGTAGTTGTCGGCTGCGTGGTGTCGTCATTCTTCGGGCTATATGACTACCAGAGTGTTCTCGACGTGGCATGGATCGGGTTGCCGGATATGGCATGGCCGGGTTTGAGCCTGCCGCTGGGCTTGGAGTTCTGGGCGCTCCTGGTTACGTTCGCGCTGGTCTCGCTGGTAAGCGCTCTGGAGACAGTCGGCGACGGAGTGGCGGTGCAGCAGGTTTCACGGAGGCAGCCGGGGACAACTGACTTTCGGGTAATACAGGGCGCTCTAAATGCGGATGGCCTGGGCAATGTGCTGTCGGGGCTGGCCGGCACGGTGCCGAATACGACCTATTCGTCCAGCATTCCTCTGATCTCGCTTACCGGGGTTGCGGCCAGACGTGTAGGACTATACGCCGGGGCAATTCTGATAGCGACCGCCTTCTGTCCGAAGATCAGCGCCCTGCTGCTGGCGATTCCGGGTCCGGTAGTGGGCGCCTATTTGACGATATTCGTGGCGCTGATATTCGTGGAAGGGCTGAAGACTGTTGTCAAGGACGGGCTGGATCAGCAGAAGACCCTGATAGTTGGGATTGCGTTCTGGTTAGGTCTGGGTTTCGAGTATAAGTTTGTCTTCTCGGACCTGTTGAGTGGGTCATTGGGAACCATTCTCGGCAACGGCATGGTGGTCGGTGGCACTGTCGCCATCGTATTGACCCATTTCGTGGGGCTGTCGCGTAATCGCAGGCGTATCAGGCTGGAGTTGACTCCGTCGTCTCTGCCGCAGATTGACGAGTTCCTCCGCTCATTCGCATCACGGATAGGCTGGAGCGAGACATCGACCGGCCGATTGCGCTCGGCGGGAGAGGAGACGCTCGCGAGCCTGCTGCAGGATGAAGACGCGACGCGCGCCCGAAGACGGTTGGTGGTAGGCGCCAACATTGCGAACGGGGTGGCGGAGCTGGAATTCTCTGCGGTGTTCGGGGATGAGAATCTCGAGGACAGACTGGCGTACCTGCCTGAGCAGCCCGAGATTGAGGACGAACGTGAAATCTCCTTCCGACTGCTCCGTCATTACGCTTCTTCGGTCCGCCACCAAAAGTATCACAACATGGACGTAATCACGGTGCAGGTCGAGGGAGAATAGCAGCACCGAGCGGGCTTACCAGGGGAGCGGACGCCGCCTGCGGGTCTTCCGCTTCTTGCCGTAGTACTCCAAGTCCGAAAATGTTGGCTGGTCCATCAACTTCAAGGCCTCCACCGGCATCGGGCTCCGTCAGCGTTAATATGCCACAGGGACACGGACTTGTTCAGAGTATCCCTAATTCGATACGGTGCCCGCCTGGGTGGCGCCGACCATTGGCGCGGTGCGGTGGCGATTCCAGGTTCGGAAACGGAGCGAAGGAGGACGCGCTCGGCGGTGGCGTTTCGCACCGGGCCGTTCCTGGAAGCGAGTTGGGAGAGAGTTGCTTATCAGTGCCGGGGCGGTGCCTATAGCTCGATATTGATATCCCCGTATCGCTCCAGGAAACGGGTTTGCAAGTCGTCGAACTTGTCGCGGTACGAACGGGTATGGATGTGGTCGGTGGTCATGATGACCGCATCCTCCCGGTTGTCGGCGTAGTAGTTTTTGCGGATGCCCGCCTCGTTGAATCCGTACTTGTCGTAGAGGCGTTGCGCCACAAAATTGGATACCCTTGCTTCCAGGGTCACCTCGTCCATCCCCTGCTCGAAGGCCACCCGGACGGTACCGATGAGCAACAACTCGCCGATGCCCTGGCCGCGCAGGCTTTCGCGCACGGCGATTTCGGTGATGTGAGCCTGGTCGCCCTGCAGCCAGACTCCGACGTAACCGGCCAGGGTATCAACCGGGAGTTCGTTATGGGCGCCAAAAACCGCCTTTACTCCCTGTGCCATGCGCGCCCACAGGGAGGCGTCGGCAGGTTGTCCATCGGCAGGGGTGTGATCGTCGGGTCGGGTCTCTTCGGGTTTGTTAAGCAGGTACGCCACCAGAAAACGGCAGTAACGGCTGTTCAACTCGCGGCGGAAGGGCGTACCAATCCACCCGGGAGAAAAAGCCTCCTGCTCTATCTCGATGACCTGCGGTATGTCTTCGGACCGCATTCGACGTATGGCTACTTCCATGTGGCGCTCACCGCCGGCCAGCAATGCCACCGGAGTGGCTGCGGATTGGCCGGCTGGATGGATTTCGGTATTCTACCAAATATGGAGTTTGAAAATACTGTTGGGGTGGAATCCCTTGACAGGCTCAGGATTCGTGGGGGTTGGGATTATCACCCTCACCCCAACCCTCTCCCATCAAGGGGGAGGGGGGAGGGACGGGTTTTACCTGGATGAACAGGATGGACGGGATGGACAGGATTTTTGGGTGTGAGGGCACCGGGATTGCCAGGTCCTTCGACGGGCTTAGGATGAGCGGGGGTTGGGATTATTACCCTCACCCCAACCCTCTCCCATCAAGGGAGAGGGGGAAGGGACGGATGATTGTCGGACAGCTGTATGGAGCCATACTTGCCATCGTATCCGGGTGTTATGTGAACCTGACCGCTACGAGTGCGCAATATGGCTTCGGCGACATCATCGCCGGCTGCCGCCGACAAGTCCTGGGCCGACGCTGAGATTAACGCCGCCAGTTCGCTGCCGATGGCGTTGGTGATGGCTAGGTACTCCCGGGTTACGGTGCGCGTGTTGACGCCCAGGCCACGCACCGCAGCGATGATCTCCTGCAAAGGAATTTGGCGATAGTAGCCGGGCCGCTGATTGGCGCCCTCAATGAAACCGTCTGCATCGGGCGACGACGGATTGTCGATGATCCGGTCCGCAAGTTCCGAAACGCGATGCAACACTCCCAGCGTCAGGCCCCGCCCGCAAACCAGGCAAACAGTACCGTTGGCAGTCAACTGCGCTGAATCGAAGGACACTCCGCATTTGCGATGGCCGGAGTAATGGTATTTACCCTCTTCGGGATAGAATTCCACGGTGAACGCCACGCCGGATTCCCGAAGCGCCGTGGACAGTCCAGACCAGGATAAGGGGGCGTTGAACGCGGTTACTTCGCGGCCCAGACGACCCAGCGAATGGGCATCTGAAAACGAAACAATCGACCGGGAATCCAGGTCGGCAACCTCCCAATTCATGGCAGGATCGGAAGACAGGCCACTTTCAACTGCCGTGATCATGGGGGCCAAATCGCCGAAACACTGGGCGAGGTTGTCGAATCCGCTGCGGGAGCCGAACACCCCATACCAGGGAGTCCAGGCGTGGGCCGGAATCACGATGGCATCGGGGTGGCAGTCGAGGGCGAGGGACAACAACTGCCGGCCTGACAGCGAAACCGTAGGTCTGCCGTCGTTTTCCAGTTTGCCGTAGCGGCCAATAAGGCCGGTGAAGATTTTGGATGCCTCCAACGTAGGAAGCAGTACCAGGAGGTGGATCCGCCGTCCGCGGCCGTCCTGTTTGTAAACGCAACTTATCTCGGTTCCGGGCACGAATCTGACGCCGTTATGCGTATAGAGTCCGTCATCATCCGGCGCCAGACGATCCGAGAGTTCGCCAGACCAGACGGGGTGGGTGAAGTCGCCGGTGGCCAGCAGCTGGATACCCTTGCGTCGGGCCCACTGGGACAGATTATCCAGAGTTAGCGCTTTGCTGCACGCAAAGGCGTACGGAGAATGGATGTGGAGGTCTGCAAAGAACGGTTCTGACATGGGCCTGCGATACTCAGGCGGTGGCCAGGAGCATTTCGGCAAGTTCCTGGGGTTTCTGCACCACGGCCTGATGACCGGCATCCAGCTCCACTATGGTGGCATCGGGCAGTCGCCCGGCCATGGCGCGTTGCCGCGCCGGGGAGATGAGCCTGTTGTCAGTCAAAACCACGTAGGTGATGGGGCACTGGATCTGGTTCAAGTCCAATGAAATGGGCTGGGTGAGCATTCTCAACGGCATTCGCCCCAGATGCCCGATTGCCTGGTTTTGCAGCATGGGGTCCAGGTCGCGGCACCAGTATTTTTTCATTACGCTGAGGGGCAGCGTGAAGTCTCGTCCCAAAACAGAGCCAAGGGTTTTGCACATTCGGATCATCGCGCGGGCCGGAAGGGGATAAGCCGAAACGATGCTACCGCCGTAGCGGGGCACTACACCTGCCAGCAAAATGATGTGTTTGGGAGGCACTGAGGATTCAGCAGCTGCCTGAAGTGCCAGCGTTCCGCCGAGTTCATGGCCGACCAGCACATAGTCGGTGAATTTTTCCCGGTCAACGACGTTGGTGATAGTACGGACGCTTTCTGCGAAATCCACCACAGCCACGTCAAATCCGGCGTCGGCGCCGTGGCCGGGCAGGTCAAGGGCTCTGACACGGGTGGCCTGTCGGGGGCCGTAGAGTCTTGGCGGGTGGTCTTCGGGAGCGGTCATGTGCCCCCAAACTTTCCCCCAACTCCAGGCTCCCTGAGCGGCCCCGTGCACTAACAGAAAATCCGGCACCCTACCCTCCTTCTTGGGCATTACAACCTGGGGCACTACGGCCCTGGGCATCACAGTTTTGAGGATTACGGCAAAGAATCACAGAATATGCAACGCCGGGAATAAGCAACGCCGGCGGCTCAGCCGCCAACCGTGGCGATCACCGCCTGGACAAGTTGTTCGTCCTGCTCAGGCAATACGGTGCGCGGATCCAGGCGGATAGTGTCGTCTTCGATGCGGGCGATCACCGGGGTGGCCTGACCGCGCAGGTTGGCCAACAGCGTCTCCGGGCTTTGCCCGGTACCGTTGGGCGATAGCGATAAAGCCCAAGATGGCAAAGTCTCTCCGGGGAGGCTGCCGCCGCCGATGGCCGAACGTGCCGGCACCACCACGGCCTGGACACCGATTGCCGAAATGGATGACCTCCATTGCTCGGCGCGGGCGCGGACTGCATGCTCGGCTGCGGAGATCATTTGCCAAACCGGGATTTCGGATTCAGCTTCATTGAGGAGGTAATGAGTGAGGGTTGCCGTCAGGCTGGCAAGGCTCATCTTGTCGATCCGAACCGCACGGGCGAGGGGATGGCGCTCCAGGCGGCTGACCAGGTCGCGTTTACCGACGACTATGCCGGCCTGTGGCCCTCCAAGCAGCTTGTCACCGGAGAAGAACACCAGTCCGACACCGGCGGCGATGCTTTCCTGGGGTGTGGGCTCGTGAGCCAACCCGTAGCGTTCCGTGGGCAACAACGACCCGCTACCCACGTCGTGCAACACCGGAACGCCGGAGCGGTTGCCCAATTCCACCAACTCCCGTTCGCCCACAGCGGCCGTGAACCCTTCGACCCGAAAATTACTGGCATGGGCTTTCAGAAACGCTCCGGTGTTTTCGGTGGCGGCATCGGCATAATCGCGCACATAGGTGCGGTTGGTGGTCCCTACGTCCACCAGTTGGCAGCCGCTTTGACGGAGGACATCGGGTATTCGGAAACCACCGCCGATCTCCACTGCCTCGCCCCTGGAGACCACGACCTCGCGTCCGGACGCCAAGGCAGACAACCCCAGCAGCAGGGCGGATGCGTTGTTGTTGACCACGAGGGCGGCCTCGGCGCCGGTGATTTGTTGCAACAGGGATTGCAGGTGCGCCTGCCGCGAACCCCGGCGGCCGGTGGCCAGGTCGATTTCCAGGTCGGAGTAGCCTTTACCGGCGGCGTCGGCGGCGGCCAGGGCAGCGCGGCTAAGGGGAGCGCGACCCAAGTTGGTGTGAATCACTACGCCGGTGGCGTTTATGACGGGTCGGGGTGAAGGGGTAACCAGCTCTTGAACCGCGTTTTTCACCGAGCGACAGATGGCATCGAGCGGGGGCGCGGCGGCGCCGCTCATGACCAGTTGCCTGGCATCATCCACCGCCTTGCGAGCCAACTCAACAAGCCAGTCGCGCCCGTAGGTGGTTACCTCATGGGTAAGGTCCGAACTGTTTACGACGCGTTCGACACTGGGAAGATTGCGTAGTTGCGATGTGTCCATTGCCTGGGCCAACCGGAGCGTAGATTCGGGATGAACGGGCGATATTTTATCATCTTTGAATGGGGGTGGTTCGGCACGACGCAGGGTCTTTCGATTCTCCCTCTCCCCTTGTGGGAGAGGGCTGGGGTGAGGGGTATAGTCTGCCGCAGGATAGTTCCCTATCTCACACCTTCACCCTCACCCTCTCCCATCAAGGGAGAGGGGATTTCTTGTAAAACCGAAAGGCCCTGGGTTGGCGGATACCCACCATCGTTATGGGCGCCACATACTACCGGCCGGCGCTGGCTCCGGCCAAGAGGCCAATCCCGGTCCGCGAGCAGTCCTCGTCTTCCTGGGCTGTTCCACCGCTGCCGCCCACCGCGCCAATCAACTCCCCATTCATGTACACCGGCAATGCTCCCTGCCCGGGCACGAATTCCCCGCGCTCCACTTCCATAACTGCCCGCATGATGGGCGTCGTCGAACGTTCCGTCAGGTCGCCGCTGGGCTCGCCAAAGCACGCTGCCGCCCGCGCCTTCCCCCGTGATACATAGGGCGTGCGCCAGGCCGAACCGTCCATCTTGCACATCGTAATCAGGTCGCCTCGAGCGTCCACCACTGAAAAGCTGAACGCCTTCCCCAATTCAAGCGCGGCTGCTTTCGCTCCCGCTAATATCGCTTCGGCCTGGTCCAGAGTAATGTTTGGCATAGTCGTGGGTCTCCTTAATAATAGTCGGGTTCATTTCGGGTTGAGGGCCATCATTGGCCTGCGCTATTATACCAGCGTGCCCAGCCCAACCTGCATCAGTTATGATTAGTTGTCGTATCTGCCGGGCAATTACTATCATCCGGTCGAAGGCGGTTGCCCGCCTCTGGCATTCCGAAAAGCGCCAGCCGCCACCCGCTCCTGATCGGAGTCGCCACGCCTAACCCTGTTTACGGCCTAGAGCCTGTTGACAATTAGCAAACCAACTCGTCACTCCTGCGAAAGCAGGAGTCCAGAGAGGGTATGATGAAAGAATCACAACCGTGATTAACGACTTCGGCCACTGGATTCCCGCTTTCGCGGGAATGACGGTATTTGTCAACACACCCTAACCCTGTTTACGGAGGGAAACACCATGCAGTTCGGATTCTATCTGCCCAACCACGGGCCCAACGCCCAACCCGGCCCGCTGGCCCAAATCGCACAAACCGGCGACCGGCTCGGTTACTACTGCATGGTTGCCGGCGACCATGTCCTGGTGCCCAACCGCATTGACTCAACCTATCCTTATACCGTCAGTGGCGAATTTCCCACCGGTGAAAGCGGCGAATATTTCGAGCAGCTAACCCTGCTCACCTACCTGGCCGGCGTCACCGAGAACATCCGCATGGTCCCCAGCGTCATGATCGTCCCCTACCGCCCGCCGATCCTCGCCGCCAAAATCCTGGCCACGCTGGACGTGCTTTCTCAGGGCCGCCTGATTCTCGGCGTCGGCGTCGGCTGGATGGAAGAAGAGTTCGAGGCCCTGGGCACGCCTCCCTTCGCCGAACGCGGCGCCGTGACCGATGAATACCTGCGCGCCTACAAAGAATTGTGGACCAGCCCCAACCCTGAATTTGACGGCAAGTACGTCCAGTTCTCCGGCATCCAGTTCCTGCCCAAACCCGTGCAAAAACCCCACCCGCCCATCTGGGTGGGAGGCCAGAGCCGACCCGCCATCCGCCGGGCCGCCACGCTGGGCGACGGCTGGCACCCCGTTGGCACAATACCGGCCGCCACCATGGAACCCGAGGAACTCGCCGGCGATCTGGTGCAGCTCAACCGCTTTGCCGAGCAGGCCGGGCGCGACCCGTCGGAAATTCAGGTATCCATGAAAGCCCCGCTCTACGATCCCGCTACAATGCAGTCCGGGCCGCGCCGCCGCTTCTCCGGCTCGCCCGATGCCATCCTGGAAGATGTACAGACTTACTCGGATATAGGAGTGTCCCACATCATCTTCGATATCCGCGGCAGCGATCTGAACCAGGCGGTGGAGCGTCTGGACTGGTTCGCCGGCGACATCATGGCCCACGCCGGCTAGTAGTTCAACATTTTTGGATTGAGGAGTAACCGAGCTTGACTCTCAATCGTCATTCCGGCCTTGAGCCGGAATCCAGGAATCGCCGCTGGCAAAGAGTCTCCGCCGGGCCAGGTTGTAGATTCCGGCTTTCGCCGGAATGACTGGAAATGTCAACAGAACCCAGAATCTGCAATCGGCGGCGGCGGTTGAAAAATCCGGGGTGGGGCTGGGCGATGCTACCTTGCGCTACTCCCCCCGATAACCAGCCCTTCGCCGCGCAGCTCGTCAATCAGTTCGTCGGCCAGCGATTTCCTGATTTTCAATCGGCGTTCCAGGATGACGGAATTCAGGCGAGGATTACGGAGGGCCAGATCACGGGCTTGCTGAAGTACGTCGCCTTCGTAAATGTCGTCTGCATCATCCCGACCTGATTCGGCGGCGGTTTCAGCATCGCTGTCGCTTATGTCAAGGTCTATCTGGGGCAACGGCGGGCCTTTCTGGTTGCGCCAAAATTCAATGAGCCGATCTGTTTCTTCGTCATAAACGAGGGTTCCCTGGCCACGGCGCGGTTTTGGGAAATCGTTGTTCATCAGCAGCAGATCGCCCTTACCCATCAGCGTTTCAGCGCCGCTGCTGTCCAGAATGACACGGGAATCCACCTGCGAAGCCACCGCAAACGCTACGCGAGCCGGCACGTTGGCCTTGAGCAGCCCCGTTACGACCTTGACGGAGGGGCGCTGTGTCGCCAGCACCATGTGGATGCCAGCCGCTCTACCGAGCTGAGCCAGCCTCACCAATTGCTGCTCCACTTCCAGGCCACCCGTCATCATCAAGTCAGCCAATTCGTCGACAATCAGGACCAGGAACGGCATTGGTTCGTCAGCTTTGCCGTTGTAGCCGGAGATGTTGCGAACGCCGATTTCTTCCATGAGCTTGTAACGGCGGGTCATTTCCTGGAT
Organism: Dehalococcoidia bacterium; assembly: GCA_965262485.1. Lineage (GTDB taxonomy): Bacteria > Chloroflexota > Dehalococcoidia > Lucifugimonadales > UBA3495 > Bin87. The sequence continues at coordinate 1,008,923 of OZ253540.1, forward strand.
CAGGCCCCGCAACACCGGTTGCACCTCGTCAGGCTCCACTATTACGGGCGTTACCAGATGCGGTATGCCGTTGAAGGGGGTCAACTCGACGCGTTTGGGGTCAACCATGATCATCCGCAATTCATCGGGAGGCCGCGTGATCAACAACGATGCGACGAGGGAGTTGATGCAAACGCTTTTTCCTGATCCGGTGGCGCCCGCAATGAGGACATGAGGCATTGCCGCCAGGTCCAGGGCCAGGGGTTGTCCACCGGCATCCTCGCCCAAGGCAAACGGCAGCCCGCCTTTTTGTACAATCCTGTTGAATTCCTGACCCTCCACTAGGGTGCGCATTAGAACTTTACCCGGAGATGGGTTGGGAACCTCGAGCCCCACCAGGCCTTCGCCGGGTTCCGGGGAATCGATGATGCGAATGTAGGGGCTCTTTAGCGCTATCGCCAGGTCTTTCTGGCGTTTGGATATGTCGCCAACGCGAACCCGGCTGGGACGCTGTGGCGCGCCGCCATCCTTACGGCTGGATTTGCTGGGAATGTAGCCGGGAACAAGGCCGAATCTCACTACCCGCGGGCCGGCTTTGACATCTTCCACATCAACGAACACGCCGTGCTCGGCCAGCGCATCTTTGATCTCGTCGGACATTACGGCAATCGCGCGCTGGTCGATCTGGTGCGGTTCGGACGGCGCCAGCAATTCGATGGGCGGCAGTTGCCAGCCGTGTCGGTTGGGCGAGTTGGCGATGGCAACCGGTGATGGCGCCGACTCTGTTGGCTCTACGTCAGGAACGTCGGATGCCGTTATCCCGGCTGGTCTATGGCGAACGTCGGCGGCTGGTTCGGAAGTCAGCCGGCCGCCTCCGGATGCCAGACTGGCCGTTGAACGGGTCATAGTCCTGGCAGTGCTAATCGCAAACCTCGTTACGACTACGGAGAGTTTTCGCATCGCGGCCCAAGCAATCAACACGCCGTTCCAAAGATGGCGACCCACAAACCGAGCTGCCGACCAGTAAAACTGCCAGCAGTTGGGAATCAGCAGCAAGCTCACCGCGATCAACCCGGCAACCAACTCCGCGACAGCCAACGTCATGTTGCCGTTGGTTAGAGCGTAGCCCCATTGTCCGGATAAGCCGTACACATAAAGGGCGCCCTGTTGTCCTTGCATGAATGACATTGAACCGACAGCCGCAGTTGTAACAACTACAGCGGCAATCCACCAGCGCCACCGGCGCAACAAGCCGCCGGGTGAGTAGGCCAGGCCCAGCAGAGTGATCGTTACCAAAAGACCAACTGGAATCCATGCCAGGCCCAGAGTGCGGGTTGACCAATCCAATATCGCAGGAATGAGCATAAGGACAGCCGCTGCGACGAGGCTGATAAGCAGGAATGCTCCCGCTCCGATGCCCAATCTGCGCCAGCGCACGCCGGGACGGGCGGGTCGATTGTGGGACCGGCGTTGGTTGGCGGCGGCGACAGCGGACATCTGAAACCCTCCCCGGGGATTCGCAACGAGACGAGCGTTGTAACGATCACGCCCAACCAGGGGCACCAAACCCTGCTGGGTTGTGCGTGGGGATTCCGGGGAGCAGGGCAGCGGCGCAGGATCGCCTGGTAAGTGGAGCCCCGGTGAGCCGGCCGTAAGTTACAAACCCAGAACCACCGGTACAATCATAGGCCGCTTGTTCAATTCGTGACGAAGGAATTGACGCGCGACTTTCCGGATTTTTGCCTGGACTGCTTCTCGATTGACGGAGTCAGGGGGGTCTATTGAGTCCATTTCCACAGCTTCAGCGAGGCGGCGGAATGCCTTGACCGCATCCGCGTCTTCCATAAAACCGCTGCCGGCGACCTGAACCGGGCCAACGATACGTCCATCGACGTCGGCGGTGGCGCATACAACGACGACGCCGTCTCGGGCCAACGACCGCCGTTCTCGCAATACCATGCTGTCGGTTTCCATGACGGTGGGACCGTCCAGGTAAATGGGGCCGGCCGTTATCGCTTCAACCACTGCGGCGCCGTCGTCGTCGATCTGCAGGACATCTCCGTCTTCCATTACGAAAATGCCATCCGGGGCTGCCCCAAGTTCCCACGCCAGCAGAGCGTGAGCCCGTAGATGTCGGTATTCGCCATGCACGGGCACGAAATAGCGGGGCCGCGTGAGGTTCAACATCAGTTTGAGTTCTTCCTGGCTGGCGTGGCCGTGAACGTGAACCCGGGCGACCCGGTCATATAGTACCTGGGCACCCTGGCGCAGCAGGTTGTCGATGGTTTGGCTGACGGCCCGTTCGTTCCCCGGAATCGGTGTCGCGGAGATGATTACCGTGTCCCCTTCGATCAGGTCGACGTCTCGGCTTTCGCCGTTGGCGATTCGCACCAACGCCGAAGTTGGCTCGCCCTGACTGCCGGTGGTCATCAGCACGATTTTGTCGAGAGGCAGGTCACCGGTTTCTCTGACTGGGACGATGGTTCCGGGGAGGGCGTCGAGGTAGCCCATCTGGGTGGCCATCTGGACGTTGGCGACCATGCTTCGACCCACGAAAGCCACTTTGCGGTCGTGCTTTTCGGCAGCGGATATCACCTGTTGGATTCTGCTGATCAACGAAGCGAAGGTGGCGACGATAGCCCGGCCGGGGGCATCACCAATTGCCCGATCAAGGGCTGGGCCCATGACCTGTTCCGACGGAGTGTAGCCCGGCAACTCCGCGTAGGTGGAATCGGACATCAACAGCAGGATTCCCCCGGCGCCGCGTTCGGCCAAAGCGGTCAGGTCGATGGTGTGACCGTCCACCGGGGTGTGGTCGATCTTGAAATCCCCGGTGTGAATGACGCTGCCCCAAGGGGTATCGATACAGATGCCCATGGCGTCGGGAATACTGTGGCAAACACGAAACCAGGTGGCCCTGAAATTATCACCAAAGTCGATCGGTGATTCCGGATCGATGGGGTAAACGTCCGCACCGCGGGTTTGCCGGCGTTCATTCAGTTTGACTGTAATCAGTCCGTGGGCAAGTCGTGGCGCGTACACCGGAACGTCCAAATTGGGCAGGATGTGGGGTAGCGCCCCGATGTGATCCTCGTGCCCGTGAGTGATCAGGATGCCCCTGACGCGGTGGGCTCGTTCGACGAGGTAAGAGATGTCCGGGATGATGAGGTCAACCCCCGGCATGTCTTCAGTGGGGAATTGGACGCCGCAGTCGACGACGATGATGTCTTCGCCGCACTCCAAAATCATCATGTTCTTCCCGATTTCCCCGAGGCCGCCCAGCGGAATAACGCGTAGAGGAGGAGTACCGGAGACGGGATCTGAGGTGAAACTTGACACGTAATCAGCCTTAAAATAGTCGTGGTTGACCGGAAGGTGGTTCATCGGAAGGTGGTTCATCGGAGGGTGGTTGACCGGAAGGGGGCTGGGCAGGGTCGGACCGGTCGGTTGCTTCCTCATGAAGTTCCGAGGGTGGAACTGAGTTGCCAAACAATGAGGATTGAACCGGGGCTTGCCGCGGTGGCGCGGGAAGATATGGATGGGTCGATTCCTGGATGCCGCCCGGATTGGCGGGCTGGCTACCCTCCATGCGCAGGACATCGAGAAGTCCGGGTACTTTTGAGAAATCTTCCTCTATCGCCTGTCGCATCTCCTGGCGACGGAGACCGGCGGCCGGGTGCATGATTGGGAAAACGTGCCTTCCGTTAGACTGACGCAGGCGTCCCCGGACGCGGCTAATGGTTTGACCAGGCAGAAAGCGCGCTGTAGAAAACCGGCCCAGTGTAACAATCAGGCGCGGGTCGATCAGTTCGATCTGGCGATCGAGGTATTTGCTGCAAGCGCCGATTTCGGCCGGTGTGGGATCCCGATTATCGGGCGGTCGACACTTGACCATGTTGGTGATGAACACCTGGTCGCGGGTCATGCCGATGGACTCCAGAAGTGATTCCAGGAAATTACCGGCTGGTCCCACAAATGGCCTACCCTGCCGGTCTTCGTGAAAACCCGGACCCTCTCCGATGAACAACAATTCGGCATCAGGTGGTCCCTCGCCCGGCACGGCGTTAGACCTGCCCACATGCAAAGGACAGTCGGTGCAGGACGCCACCAGACGCGCTACGTTTTCCAGCGTATCCATGGTGGTCAAGGTACGTCGCAAGCGTTTGGGGTGTAATCGAACTATTCGTCTGCGACGCCTTTCCCTTTCAAATATTCGACGGCGTCGGAAATAGTGTGAATTTCACCGGCGTCTTCGTCGGGTATTTCGATGGCATTTCCATCGGAGCTAAACTCCTCCTCGAAAGCCATGATCAATTCTACCAAGTCCAGGGAGTCGGCTCCCAGATCATCTTGAAAGGAGGAATCTTCCTCGACGTCAGTGACATCTACTCCGAGCTTGTCGACGACAATATCCGTAATTCGTTCCAGGACAGTACTCAATGGTTCATCTCCATAAGAGAGCGGCGCCCCGGGCGCCGGGGATTCGAAATCGGGTTTATCAATTCATGCCAGTTCGACCGGCGCCTGGGCGCCGGCCGCCATGTCATCCAGAACAGAGCCTAGCACACCATTCACGAAACGCGCACTACTTTCACTGCCAAAGGTCGATGCCAATTCAACTGCTTCGCTAACTACCACATGCCGGGGCAAATGTTGACGGTTGTACAATTCATAGATTGCCACACGCAGTATGTTGCGGTCAACGATTGCCAAAAGAGAGACTGGTATCGCGGAAGCGTAGTGGTGGATAGTGTCGTCCAGTTCCCGGGACCGTTCGACGACGCCTCTGGCGATCTCATCGGCGGTGTTTTTCACCGACGACCCCGCCGGTTCTTCCGAGCATAGCCACTCGATAACGTGGCCGTCCGGAGCCTTGCGAATATCCTGGGCAAAGAGCGCTTGCAACGCCAGGACCCTCGCCTGCCGACCGACCGGACCGCTGCGGAGATTTTTGGTGGTATTGGTGGGAGGCAATGCGTTGCAGCGACTGGAAGAATAGTTTTGGACGCGGGGATATGGTACGGGGCCAAATAGGAATTACAATCAGGCTTTTTCTTCAGCTGCCTGTCTTATTGATTCAGGGTCGGAGAGGGTAAGCGCTTCCACTCCGGAATCGATTCGGCGGACCAGGCTCGACAACACACGTGCCGGGCCGAATTCGACGAATCGGTTTACGCCGGAATCTACCATGTATCGCACTGAGTGTTTCCACAAGACGCAATGGCACAATCCGGTAAGAAGCTCCTGCCGGGCCTGTTCAGAGTTGACGATGGGAACGCCGGTCGAATTTGCTATAACCGGGAACCGTGGATCGCGCAGGGTAATCCCGTCGATGGCATCGGTCAAACCGTCCTGGGCCTGCGACATCAAACGGGAATGGAACGCACCGCTGACGGCCAGGGGAACTACCTTTTTAGCGCCACGCGCTGATGCCAGATCCATTGCGCGGGCTAATGCCAACTTATCTCCGCTGATTACGATTTGGTCATCGGAGTTGATGTTAGCCAACTCCACACCGGAGTCCCGCGCCACCTGTTCCACGGTGTACTCGTCCAACCCAATGATGGCGGCCATGGAGCCGGGCCTAAGCTCGGAAGCCTGGTGCATCAACCGGCCACGTTCCCGGACCAACCGGATCGCGTCGCTGAATTCCATCACGCCGCCCACCACCATAGAGGTGTACTCACCCAAGCTGTGCCCGGCAATCGCCACGGGTTCCGGGGCGGAACCGCCGAGAAATTCCTGCCAGGCGCGCCAGAGCGCGATGCTAACCACCATGATGGCCGGTTGGGCATGGGCCGTGTCCTGTAGTTCTTCTACCGGACCTTCGAATATGAGCCGGGAAAGATGCGTGCCCAAACTTTCGTCCGCTTCGGCAAAGGCTTCCCTTGCGGCCGGCGATGTTTCGTAAAGCGATCGACCCATTCCAACCTTTTGAGTACCCTGACCCGGAAAGATATAGGAATAGACCGGGGCCGGTTCAATATCGGTCATACCACCGCACTCCAACTGAATTGGTTTCCCTGTGAGACACCAAATTTGAAACCCAACACCAACTGACCACTTGCGTGGCGCCCGTTTGGAGCTGTCGATTCTTCGTTCAGACCGTAACTTGCCGGCCACGATAGTAACCGCAGCCCGGACAGGCGGTGTGGGGCCGTTTTGCGGCGCGGCAGCGGGGACACCGCGCCACGTTCAGCGTATGGAGGCGATAGGCAGGGGACGATAGCCGGCGACCCTTGCGCGCTCTGGTTGATTTCTTTTTAGGTAGTGCACCCATGTTCTTCCATTTTTCCGGCGCCTGGAAACCCGTAACCGGGCATCCGGCGGCCAGTCCTGATTTGTTCTCGTTTCATGATTCAACGTTTAGAGTCCGTAAAGCCGCCCACCTGGGATCTATAACGGATTCGTAGCAGGTACAATCGGACAGGTTCAAGTCTATCCCGCAAATATCGCAGATACCGTTGCAATCCGGCCTGCACAATGGCTTGAGGGGAAGTTCGGTGATTACTCCTTGGCGAATGGCTTCACTTAAATTGAGGGTATTGTCAGGGTCAATAAACAGCCCTTCCCAATCATCCGGCGGGGAATCGCGTCGGCCGGTTCTAAGGTCAATTTCGGGGAAAAACTCTTCTTCCAGATCCAGAGCCAATGTACGATTGAGATTGACCAGGCACCGACTGCAATCTTGTGAGACCTGGGTCGTTAGCGCTACTTGCACCCAGATCCCGTGGTGGGTGCGGACCATCCTCCCGGCGCCAATTACGTAGTCCAACTGAATATCGGTGTCTATGAGCGCCGATTCCAGTTCAAACGACCTCTCCGAACCGGTAGGCTCTTTAAGCAACTGCGCTACGTTGAATTGCATTACAGGCCGTACACCGAGCGAATCGAAAACTTGAAACTGCCGCGAATTATAGACTTGGCACGGTACGTCCGCAAGCGGAACCGAAACCAATTTCGAGCAAGATTCAGGTGCGGGCGAGCCAGGAATTGCCGGCGTTGGCAGTGATGTAATCGATAATATCGGTAGTGGATGTTCCCGGGCCAAATACCGCCGACACGCCGATCTGCTCCAGGGACGCCCGATCCTCTTCCGGCACGATTCCTCCGAGTACGACCAATACGTCGTCCATGCCCTGATCGCGGAGCAATTTCATGATCTCGGGCATCAACTCCATGTGGGCTCCCGACAATATGCTGAGACCCAGGACGGATACGTCTTCCTGTGCTGCGGCCTGCACCACCATCTGGGGAGTTTGGCGGATCCCGGTATAAATGACCTCCATGCCGGCATCACGAAGGGCGCGAGCGATGACCTTGGCGCCACGGTCATGGCCGTCAAGGCCCGGCTTGGCTACCAGTACTCGGATGGGGGTTTCGCTGTTGGTTACCATAGTTTAATTGGGCCGCCGGTTAGCATGGGTACGTCGTCGGGCAATGGGCTTGGGTTCGGCGCCCCGCCCACATATTTTGATGCAGCAATTTTCGCAGACATCATTGCAATACGCAACAGCGGCCAATACGCAACAACAGTTACGAAATCGGACTGCGTTGCGACGGAAACGGGAACTCGATCAACCGTGTGACGTTGTAGCGATTTGTACCTGTTGACAGCAACTCAGAAGGTCTAATATCTTAATCGTAGCGCGTCCCAGTAGCTCAGTGGATAGAGCAGCTGCCTTCTAAGCAGCTGGCCGCGGGTTCGAATCCTGCCTGGGACGCCATTGCATGGGCGCGCGCAAGGAGTAACAATAATGAAATTCGGCATAATGGCCATGCCACAACACCCTTCCACCGATTCAGCCACGCAGCGATTCCACGAAACGGTGGAACTGACACGGCTGGCGCGTGACGCTGGGTTTGGATCTATAGCATGTGGGCAGCACTTCCTGTCCCCACCGTACCAGAACCTGCAGAGCATCCCGTTGCTCGCTCGCCTGGCGGCAGATTCGGGGGACATGCAATTAGTCTTGTCCATCCTGCTGCTGCCTTTGTATTCTCCCACTTACGTTGCGGAAACAGTGGCAAGCCTGGACGTGATCAGCGATGGCCGGGTGGTTCTGGGAGTGGGCCTGGGGTACCGCGACATCGAGTACCAGGCCTTCAATGTGGAACGCCGTCATCGAGTAGGACGCTTCACGGAATCGCTGGAATTGGTGCAGCGACTCTGGACGGAAGACGAAGTGTCATTCCACGGCAAACATTTTCAACTGGACAACGCCACCTGCACCATCCGCCCGGTGCAACAGCCGCACCCGCCGATTTGGGTGGCCGCCAACTTTGATACTGTGGTGCGGCGAGCCGGAGAATTGGGATTGCCCTGGTTCGTCAATCCTCACGCTACGCTGGCAACTCTGGAACGCCAAACTGCAATTTACAAAGAGGGGCTGGAAGCTGGCGGCAAGGAAATGCCCGCTGAAATGCCGATTATCAAAGAGATGCACGTTGCCCGGACCCATGAGGAAGCAGTGCGCAATGTTCGCCCGTACCTTGAGGCCAAATACCAGGCCTACGCCGACTGGGGCCAGGACAAGGCGCTGCCTGGGGAGGAAGATTTCCGGCTCCCGTTCGACGAATTAGCTCGCGACCGGTTCATCCTGGGCAGCAGCGAAGAGGTAATCCAACAGATTGAGGACCACCGGGAACGGGTGGGAGCGAATCATTTTATGTTCCGCATCTGGTACCCCGGTATGGATGCCCGCATGGCAATGCGGGTAGTGGAACAGATGGGGAACAGCGTGATCCCTTACTTCGATGGCAGGTACAAGGACGAAGATTGAGCCAAGGGTGAACTCGCGCAACACCTCACCCGTACCCACTTTGTCAAACCAAACCAGCCTACTATAATTGCGAAGGACGCCCACCCTCACCTGTCATTGCGAGCGCAGCGTGGCAATCTCGTCGCCGTAGCAATGGTGATTTACCGACGTGTGTTCAACCTCAACGAGATTGCCACGTCGCTGCGCTCCTCGCAATGACAGATTAAAGTGGGTACGCGTGAGGCGTAACACACAACGACCGATGTCGGGCCACTGACGAAATCAAATGTAAAACCCCCTTACCGAACCCGGTAAGGGGGTTTTACGTTGCCGGATGTTGTTTCGCTGATGCGAAATTACTCGGTTCTTACCACAGGGGATGACTAATCGCTGGTGAAGGCATAGTCCGTGGGGCGCATGATGCTGTGCCGGGACTTCCGTACGATGGCGCCGTTAACTTCGCTGGCGGCCCGGGCTTTGTTCCATTCAGGGTCGGCCTGGAAGGATTTCCAGCTTTTTTCGCGGTCTCCCAGGCTCGGATAGCCAAGCATGTAAACGAGCAGATTGTTGGCGCCAACGTCTTCGGACCAATACCCGACGTTTTCTATGCCATGCTTTTCGAACAGTCCGATGGTGTGGTTGGCAAATCGATTGTGAACGTCAGCCAACCGACCCGGCATGGCTTCGTAAATGCGCAGTTCCTGAACGGCAGTCGATATGCTTGGTTGCGGTGAGTAGGGGGTCAACCGGAGGAAACGGTTGGTGACTGTATCCACCAGCGGGCCGTTTTCTTCGGTCTTTTGGCGAACTTGCTGCCAATCCGGGTCGCTGCCAAACTTCGCCCAACGGGACTCGCGGTCGGCCATGCTATCGAATATGTTGATGTAGGTAAGACGGTTGCTCTGACCGATTTCGTCGGTCCAGAACCCCAGATATTTGACTCCGTGTTTACGAAAAAGGCCGGTGGTGTGGTTCGCAAATCGGTTACTGATGTCGGGCAAACGACCCGCAACGGCGTCATAAATTCTCAGCTCATACAGCATCGCTGGTCTCCTTGCGTCTCGGTGTTGGAACAGGGTGTGGCGGGCAGCTTCGCAATCCGTTTGGATATAATGTCAACTGCCGCGCGTAGTATAGCATCAGACCGAAAAGCATGTGGATAGAATCCGGCGATGATAAGGCTGCGTATGCTTTTAGTGGACGGTGATTGCGCCGGGCTAAAATGTGCTTCGCTGGTCAAGTTTAATTCAAAGATTACAGGCCGCGGCCGGAGAAGGAGGCTGAATTGACAACGTTTATCCCAGGACTTGGAAAATTGTTGAGACCGATGTTGTTGTGCCTGGTAGCGCTGGGACTGACCGCAGGTTTAGCTTGCTCTCGAGGCAGCGACGACAGTTCGGCGGCGATTGACCTGACACGGCCGGCTGAAGTGAATATCGCAAACGCCGAAACGCCGGCCGGTTCAGCCACTGCGGTTGCCGATGGGGAAGCTGAGTCTCCGGGTCTGAGTGAACGTCAAACGAGCGGGCTGGCCCAATCTCCGGGCTTGACCATCACGCCGGGGCTAATCGCGTCCGCCCACGATCAGTTGATGGTGGACCTTTATGACCGTGTGGTGCCGTCAATAGTGGGATTGAGAGTAATCAAGTCAACCAGCGCGGGGGCGAATCCGTCGCCGTTCGCGCCCAACGAATTCCTGTCAACTGCGGCCGGTTCCGGGTTCGTTTGGGACGATCAGGGTCACATAGTAACCAACCGGCATGTGATCAGCGATGCCGAACGGATACTGGTAGTGATGTCCGACGGGCTGCAGACCGATGCGGAAATAATTGGCGCCGATGCAGATTCCGATCTGGCAGTGATCAAGATCATCGACGACAGCGTACGTCCGGTTCCGATCCGATTGGGAAACAGCGGGGATATCAGGCCGGGACAATTGGCGGTTGCCATTGGCGACCCATTTTCCCGTGGCTTCTCGATGACGTCAGGCATCGTCAGCGCGGTGGGCCGAACCATAAATCCCACCGACAGCAATTTTTCGGTGCCGCGGGTCATCCAACACGATGCGGCGACGAATCCGGGTAACTCGGGGGGGCCGCTGCTCGACCGAAACGGAGAGGTGATCGGGATCAATACTCAGATCATCAGCCAGACCGGAGCATTTTCCGGCATCGGTTTGGCGGTTCCCGTCAACCTTGCCAAGCTGGTCATCCCAGCGTTGATCGCCGATGGCCGGTACGAATATCCGTACATCGGGATTCGCGGAGCGGACATTTATCCCGATGCCGCCCAGGCAATGGGATTGCCCGGAGGTACCCGTGGCGCTTTGGTGTTGGCTGTCGCCACCAACAGCGCCGCTCACCGGGGGGGATTACGACCTGCCGACCAGACCACTGTTGTTGACGGTTTGGAAATTCCGATTGGCGGCGACATCATCATCGCCATCAACGAGACGCAAATCAGGAGTATGGACGACGTGGTTGCCTACGTGGTGGAAAATACGCGCCCAGGCGACACGGCGACGTTTACCGTACTGCGAGACGGGGCGGAAACGGAATTGAGCATTACTCTGGCGGGCAGACCCTGATGCAATATGTGATACGACGGGTCATATCCCGAAAGTGAATGCAATAACGCTGGGGAAGCTCCCCAGCGTTATTGCATTGTTTTCGGTGGCGCGCCCGGCAGGACTCGAACCCGCAACCCCTGGGTCCGAAGCCCAGTGCTCTATCCATTGAGCTACAGGCGCACGGTTGTGTGAACTTGTTTTGGAGATTGGGGCGAGCAACGGGATTCGAACCCGTGATCTCCTGTGCCACAGACAGGCGCCTTCGACCACTTGGCTATGCTCGCCTCGAATATGCCTGCGGTTCGCGTGCGACAGAACCGCAGAAACAGGTTAGCACATCTATATTACCCGTACAATACAGGCCACCGGCTCACGCAGGGTCTTTCGATTCTCCCTCTCCCCTTGTGGGAGAGGGCTGGGGTGAGGGGTATAGTCTGCGGCAGGATAGTTCCCTATCTCACACCTTCACCCTCACCCCCGTATCAAGTACGGGGCAGGCTCTAACCCTCTCCCATCAAGGGAGAGGGAGAACCGAAAGACCCTGGCTGATTGCCTGGGAAATGTTGACGCCGCACTGGGCTCATTTGTTTGAACGTTTGGTTGAATTGAACACCAACGTCAAATTGGATAAAATCAAACCGATCACGGTGGGTCTGCCGTATCTACACTAGCAAGCAAAGTAGTTAACCTTGCAATGACTTCACTCAATGACTTCAGAGGTAATATGTCTCGCAATCTGATTCGCGTGTTGATCATGGTATCGGTGATCGCAGCCGTTGCCGTGCTGGTGGCTTGTGGCGGCAGTGAGTCCCCGCCTGAAACCGTTTCCCAGGAAAGCGCCACCGCTCTTCCCGAAACTCAGGCTGCGGCAGTAGCCACTCCGACTTCGGAAGCAACCAATGCGCCCGCGGCGGCGCAAGATGCGCCGGCTCCGGCTGCGATGATCAGCGCTGATGGCGGGTGTGCCCCGTCGGCGGACATTACGTTCACCGACCGGCCTCCGCAAGGAGGAACGTTGGTGAGGCTTTTCGCCGACCCCACGTCGCTGGACCCACATCAGATAGGTGACGTTACGTCCAGCGTGGTGGTCGGAGAGATATTCGGCGGCCTCGTTACGCTGAGTCTGGATTATGAACCGGTGCTTGACCTGGCCGAAAGTTGTTCCGTAAGCGATGACGGCACCGTATACACCTTCGTGTTGCGCGAAAATGCCAAATTCCACGACGGAAATCCGGTTACGGCCAATGACGTCAAGTGGTCTATCGAACGGGCGGCCGATCCGACAACTAAGTCGGTCAACGCCCAGAATTACCTGGGCGACATCGTGGGGGTTAGCGAGAAACTGGCGGGATCTGCAACTGAAGTGAGTGGCGTCCGCGTGGTGGACGACCGCACGGTAGAATTCACGATTGATGCGCCCAAGGCTTATTTCCTGGCCAAATTGTCGTACCCCACTGCGTTCGTCCTGGACAGGAACCAGGTAACCGGCGATGGTTCGTGGCTGGAGCAACCCAACGGTACCGGGCCGTTTAGTTTGGGCACCTACGACGTGGGTGAACTGATCGTCCTCGAACGCAACGAGCTATATCATCTGGGACCGCCCCACATCGAAAGTGTGCACATGATTCTGAGCGGCGGCTCGGCGATGATTATGTATGAAAACAACGAGATTCATCTGACGGGAGTTGGCCTGGACGATTTGCCCAGATTGCTTAACCCTGAGGATGAACTGCATGATCAACTGAAACGTTCTCCCCAGGACTTCGACGTGTTTTACATTGGGATGAATGTCAACATGCCGCCGTTTGATGACATTAACGTCCGTCGCGCATTGAACTACGCGGTCGATCTGCAGACCATTGCGGACGTTGTGTTGGACGGGCGTGTATCGCCCGCTCGTGGGGTGATCCCTCCGGGGTTTCCCTCCTATTCGCCAAACCTGCGCAGCTATAATTTCAATCCGGACCTGGCCAGGGAGCTAATGGAGTCTTCCAGTTATGCCGACGCCTGGAAATCGGATTCGTTGCCCAGGATAACGCTGAGCCTCTCGGGCAGTTTTGGCGCCGCCATACCGGCCTACCTTGAGGTAATCATCGAGCAATGGAATCAGGAATTGGGAATCCAGGTGGATATTCAACAAACTGAGTGGGCAACCTACCTGGAAGATGTAAAAGATGCCAAGTACCAGATGTTCTCCATCGGCTGGGTCGCCGATTATCCGGATCCGGAGAACTTCCTGGATATCCTGTTCCACTCTGAGAGCGCGAACAACAACACCAGGTATTCCAACCCAGATGTCGATCGGTTACTGGAAGAGGCGCGAACCGAACGGGACAAGACACGTCGCTTCCAAATCTACAACCAGGTGGAACAGATCGTGCTGGACGAGGCCCCCTGGGTGTGGACCTGGTTCAGCGGTGAGGGCTATGCGCTGATAAAACCGGAAGTGTCTGACTATTACCTGTTGCAGATGAGCATTCCGAAATATCGGTACATATATTTCAACAGGTAAGCACGGGTTGGAGTTGAATCGAAACGCACTGACCTGAATTCGCGCGACTTTCGCCACGGGATGAATTGCAATGGGAATCTATGCGGCGCGCCGGCTGATTTGGCTACCGTTCCTGCTGCTCATTGTGACATTCATTACCTTCACGTTGATTCGATTCGGCCCCGGGGATCCCGTCGAAATTTGGTTGGACCAGCACCGGGACGATGAAACCAAGCAACGGATCCGGCAGCAACTGGGGTTGGATGACCCGCTGGTAATTCAATACGTACGGTACGTTGAGGCAATTGTCACGCGACTGGATTTCGGCGAAAGCTACCGGTACCGCAACACCGAGGTTGCAGAATTAATAGCGGTTCGCCTGCCCGTGTCGTTGCAACTGAATTTGGCAGCCATCCTCATTGCCCTGGGCATCGGGATTCCGGTGGGTTTATTCGCCGGTTTACGCCAGGGCACCGGATGGGATAACGTGGCGGTGACCATCGCGTTAATATTTCAATCATTGCCGGTTTTCATTACCGCGCCGATGCTGCTCCTGGTCCTGGCCCTAAAACTGCAACTGCTTCCCACCAGTGGTTGGGATGGATTTTTCTCCCTAAAAATCATCATGCCGGCGCTGGTGCTGGGGATCCCGAGCATAGCCATAATCGTCCGTCTGGTGAGGGCGAGTGTGCTGGATGTGCTGGGACAGGACTACATCCGAACCGCCCGCGCCAAGGGACTGAACGAAAACGTGGTGAGGGTTCGCCACATTCTACGCAACGCATTGATTCCCGTAGTCACCAGCATGGGCGGGACGCTGGCGGGACTGGCTGGCGGCTCGTTTATTGTGGAAAGGTATTTCGGAATACCGGGTATGGGACTGCTGGGTATAGATTCCATATTCCAAAGGGATTATCCCGTCTTTATGGCGTTTGCCGTGATCGGGACAACCCTGTTTTTGGTGGCAAATCTGGTTGTCGACCTGATGTATCCATTGCTTGATCCGAGGATCCGGTTGGGAGCTGGCAACATTGCGTGATCCACGTATTGACCCGGATTTACAGGGACATGGTTTGTCATCGTCTGACGCCCAGCCAGGGGTAGCGGGCGGGTCGGTGGCCGCCGACACCGGGTCGATGGGCCAGGCTCTGGAGCCGGAACGGGACGCGATTCAGGGCCATAGTTATTGGGGGCTTTCGGTTCGGCGCCTGATGCGAAAAAAGTTGGCCCTGGTTTGTCTGTCGGTAATCATAATGATGTACGGCGGCGCGTTGTTGTCTCCGGTGATCACACCCTACGGGTACACCGATCAGGATTTGCTGAACGCTAAACAGCGCCCTACCCTGGCGCATCCCTTCGGCACCGACCGATTGGGCCGCGACATGATGACCCGCGTGATCTACGGGCTGCGAACCACGGTGATCATCACGGTTACCTCGCTGTTGGGCGGCACGCTGGTGTTGGGTGTTGTGTTGGGGCTGCTCAGTGGGTATATGGGTCGATGGGTCGATGCGGTCATAATGCGGACGGGCGAAGTAACATCCTCTTTTCCAGACATCTTTCTTATTTTGATATTCGTTGCCACGGTGAAACCACGTGTGATTCAAGCCGTTCAGAGGTTCGAAGACGCCACCGGAATCGACTGGATAATCAGGCTGGGCATACTGGACTTCGCCATCATCGCGGTGGCATTGTCGGTGTTTTCCTGGTTTGGAATGGCGCGCCTGGTGCGGGGACAAGTTCTGCAAGCCCGCGAGAATCAGTACACGGAGGCGGCGCTGGTGATGGGGGCGTCAACTGCCCGCATTCTCCGGGCTCATATATTGCCCAACATCCTGAGTCCGCTCATCGTGTCGATATCGGCTGGTCTGGCTGCCTTTGCTGGCGCCGAGGTGGTGTTGAGCTGGATAGGAGTGGGAGTGCAACCGCCGACCCCGAGCCTGGGGCGGATGATGTTTGAGAACGGCAGCGTCAACGTGTTGCGCAACGAACCGCATTTGCTGATATTCCCCATGGCCGCCATCGCTCTGTTGCTCTTTTGCTTCAATTTATTTGGCGATGCGGTGAACGATGCCTTTAATCCTCGGGCCAGATGAGCCAGCCGATCCCGGGCGGATCTGGGGCGAAGTGGCGCCGGCGGCGACTTGGGGGTTTTACCCGTTTGTAACAGCGCCGCAGGTTGATGACCTCGCCGTACCCACTTAATCTGTCATTGCGAGCGCAGCGTGGCAATCTCGTCGCCGTAGCAATGGTGGTTTGCCGGCGTGTGTTCAACCTCAACGAGATTGCCACGTCGCTGCGCTCCTCGCAATGACAGGTGGGGAGTGGGCGCTCCTCGCAATAACAGATTTGGGTACGCGCGAGGTTGATGACAAATTGAAAATGGGCAACGCCTGTGCTACCGTTGATTTGCGATCAGCGGCGGCCGACACGCCGCCGTAAATTTTTCGAGGCGACAGGGCGTGACCTCACAATCAGGAGAATCCGTGGCGACCATTAGGCCCGAGGGGATCAGTTGGTGGACCTGGGGCGCTGATGCGTTCACCTTCGCCCAGTCTTCAGACCGGCCGATTCTGCTATCCATCAACGCGGTTTGGTGTTACTGGTGCCACGTGATGGATGACAGCACCTACATAGACCCTGATGTAGCGCAATTTGTTAACGAAAACTATGTGCCGGTCCGGGTCGACACCGACCATCGCCCCGACGTCAATGCCCGTTACAACGTTGGCGGCTGGCCCACGACGTCATTTTTGACGCCCCATGGTGGATACATTGCCGGCGCCACGTACCTGCCACCGGATCAGTTTCTGGCAATGCTGGACGAAGTTCGACGAGCGTATTCCGAGACAAAACCGGATTTGTACGAGCAGGCCAACGACATTCTCAGACAGCGGCGGGAACATGCCGCGCGCGTGTCGGCGGGTCGAGAGCCGGATGCTGGTATCGTAGACGCGATCGCGCGGCGCATCGCGGGAACCTATGACCCAATTTACGGGGGATTTGGCATCGAACCCAAGTTTCCGTCAGCCGGAGCGCTCAGGTTGCTGTTGCATCGGTATCGGACGACGCGGGAACCGTTCTTCCGGATAATGCTGGAGAAGAGTCTGGATGCCATCACCGGCGGGCCGATTTCCGATGATGTGGACGGCGGTTTCTTCCGGTTCGCTGCGGCTGCGGACTGGTCGGAGCCTCAGCACGAAAAGATGGCTGAGGATAATATAGCCCTCGCCAAAGTTCTGATGGATACCGCTATCATTCTGGAAAGACCGGATTACGGCAATGCCGCCAGTCGTGCCATCGATTACGTGTTGGGAACACTGTATGATGCGTCGTCCTGCCGGATCCGGGGAAGTCAGGGCGCACATTCCGATTATTTCGGTCTGTCTGCCGTAAACCGATCGCGAATAGAACCTCCGCCCGCCGACCGCTTCACCTACACGTCGTTGACCGGACAGGCGGTGTCACTGCTGTTCGCCGGGTCCTGGAAACTTGGACGGCCGGAACTGGCCGACACCGCGCGAGCCATGTTAGCCAAATTGGTGGATGCCGCTGCATCGCAACGACTGGCGCATGTGTTCGATGATTGCAGCGCAGTGGCCCAGGGTGAAGGAGATTTCCTAGCGGATTGGTCATATTTTCTGCTGGCTGCTCTGGACGGATATGACCAGTCCTCCGGGGATTCAGACTGGTATCTGGAATCTGCCGAGATGGCGGCGGCAGTGTTGTTGGAACGGTTCATTGATGGGCCCAGAGGTGGGTTTTTCGACGTGGAGGATACTCCGGGCCTGCTGGGCTATCTGCGGGCAAGAGAGAAGCCGCTGCAAGATAACGCCGCCGTAGCAGAGGGCCTGATTCGCCTCAACCACATCACCAACCAGGAACATTATCGCCAAACCGCCCACCACGTTCTGAGCGCCTACGTGGATGCACACCGTGACTACGGTGAATGGGGGGCCGATTACGCGGTGGCCCTGGACCACTACCTGAACCCCATGGTGGAAGTTACGGTGGAGGGTCAACCAGGATCACCGGAGGCGCAGGCGATGTTGTCGGCAACCATGATGCTGGACGCCCCTAACCTGGTGATCAAGACGGTCGTGTCCCAGGACAAGCACGCGCCGGCTCAGGCGCATGTGTGCCTGGATACGGTCTGCTATCCGCCTGTTAGCGATCCCTCAGCATTGGCGGAATCCATAACGTCCGGTGGGGCGGCAATAGAAAGTCCATTCCAGAACGTGCTGGACCTGCTGCCATAGTTGGCGATGGACACGCACCAATCAATGTCAGGAGTTTTGAATCTGAAATCCGAAAACTGCGGTGATTTGCGAGCAAGTCACGATGGTACTCATGCTTCCCTGGCCGGATGGATCAGCCGCCGCCGAGACCACGGAGGTATCATTTTTGTGGACTTGCGGGATCGGTCGGGTTTTGTTCAGGTGGTTCTCAATCCTGAACACCTCGCCCCCGATGTGTATTCCGTTGCCGAACGGCTGCGGTCCGAATGGTGCATTCAGGTCAAGGGCAAGGTTCAGCTGCGACCCGATGGGTCTGAGAATCCTGTCCTGCCCACGGGTCAAGTGGAAGTGATGGCAGACGAAGTAGTGGTACTGAACCCTTCTTTGACGCCACCCTTTTATATTGCCGATGACGTGGAAGCCGACGAAAGCCTCCGATTGCGGTATCGCTACCTTGATTTGCGGCGACCCAGAATGCAGGACAATTTGCGGTTGCGGCATCGGGTGGTGAAATATATTCGCGACTACCTGGACGCCGAACAGTTTCTGGAGATTGAAACCCCAATTCTGATTAAGAGCACTCCCGAAGGAGCCCGCGATTACCTGGTGCCAAGTCGTATGCAACCGGGCAATTTCTATGCACTGCCGCAATCCCCGCAGCAGATGAAGCAACTGCTAATGGTGAGCGGCCTGGAGCGGTATTTTCAGATTGCCCGATGTTTTCGGGATGAAGACCTGCGGGCGGATCGCCAACCCGAATTTACGCAGCTCGATCTCGAAATGAGTTTCGTCGATGAAGATGATGTTCTGAATCTTATCGAGGGTCTCTACACGGGGCTGGTGCGGGAGATTACGCCCCAATTCAGCATCGAATGTCCGTTCCCTCGCATTACCTATTCGGAAGCGATGAATCGCTATGGCAGCGACAAACCGGATTTGCGCTATGGACTGGAAATGGCGGATGTCAGCGACCTGGCGGGCGAGACCGAATTCCGAGTATTCCACGGCGTCCTGAATTCCGGCGGCTTGATCAAAGCGATGGTGGCGCCCGGCCAGGGCAATCTTTCGGGATCGGATATGCGCCGGATGGAAGAAACTGCGCGAGAGTTTGGGGCCGGCGGAATGAGCCATGTCAGACTGCCCGGGGAAGGCGAGTTGGGCGACTTGACCGATGACGATTCGCTTTTGTCGCCGGGACTGCGGATGCCGGCGGAGTGGGTTCGCCGGCTGGCAGGTCGCGTGAGCGCCGCGAGAGGCGATCTCATAATTCTGATGGCTGGCCCGGCAAAGTCGGTGAATCAGTGGCTGAGCGCCATGCGTACACACTTGGCGGAGCAATTGCAACTAGCGGACCCTGACGTGTTGGCCTTCGCCTTTGTTACGGAGTTTCCACTGTTCGAATGGAACGAGGATTCTCAGCGCTGGGACTCGACACACCACCCATTTACTGCGCCTGCCCCGGGGTGCGAAGCCATGTTGGGCGGCGACGACTTGTCGGGGATACCGTCCCGCGCTTACGATCTGGTGTGCAACGGTTCGGAGTTAGCCAGCGGCAGCATCAGGATTCATCAACGCGCACTACAGGAAACCATTTTCGGTATTCTGGGGCATTCCAAAGAGGAGATAGATGACCGATTCGGTCACATTTTAGAGGCGTTCGACTACGGCGCTCCGCCACACGGCGGGATCGCACCTGGGATCGACCGTCTGGTGGCGATGCTGGCGCGAGCCGATTCTTTGAGAGAGGTAATCGCGTTTCCCAAAACTCAGAGCGGGTCCGACCTATTGTTCAAC
The DNA here is from genome assembly GCA_965262485.1 of Dehalococcoidia bacterium. Taxonomy (GTDB): domain Bacteria; phylum Chloroflexota; class Dehalococcoidia; order Lucifugimonadales; family UBA3495; genus Bin87. Next base: position 1,028,756 of record OZ253540.1, read on the forward strand.
GCACCTTCCGCTGTTGATCCTGGTCAACTGCGGGATCTGTCCATCAGAATAGTGGAATAACCCAATACAGTGATAACGGAGATTGCCCGAATTGTTACATGAAGGGGAATGCGGTTCCGCCGGGAGGAATAGCTATGACTCAATTCAATTATGATGACCTGTTCGCGCGACACGCCCCGATTACACGGAGGAGCGAAAACCGCTTCGCCAAGTATGATTTCGCGGTGGCCTACCCGGATCCTGATACCCTCCCGCTGGAAGGACTTGCGGAATCGTTGAAGGTGGCGCTGGAACGTGAGGGGCGGGATTTGGCATATTACCCGGTGTCGGCGGGTTACCCGCCCCTCAGGGAGTTCGTGGCCGAGAAGCTGCATCGCGATCGTCAGATGGACGTTTCAGCTGACGACATTATTCTCACGTCGGGTTCCGGCGAAGCCATCAACCTGCTGATTCAAGCATTGACCAATCCCGGCGATGTTTTGCTGACGGAAGAGTATGTTTACCTGGGAACCATGCGCCAAATGCGTTTGTGGAGCGCAGAAGTGGTGGGCGTAAAGTGTGACGACGATGGGCTGATACCAGACGCTCTTGAGGAAACGATCCGGGCCCAGGTTGCCGCCGGGAAGCAGGTGAAATTTCTCTACACGATCCCCACGTTTCAGAATCCTCTGGGCTGGACCATGACTCTGGAGCGACGGAAGCGCACTATCGAGATATGCCAGCGTTACGGAGTGCCGATTCTTGAGGATGACTGCTATGTGGACCTGCGGTTCGAGGGCGAAGACGTTACATCGATGAGCAGCATGGATGATAGCGGGCAGGTGCTGTACGTCGGGTCTATGTCCAAAATCATCGCTCCGGGTGTTCGCATGGGTTATATGGTGGCGCCGGAACCGGTTCGACAACGCGCCATCAGCTTCAAGTCCGGGGGCGTAAATCAGCTGGCAGCCCTGGCGATTGACGAATACCTGCGCAGCAACATGTACGAGCATATCGACGAAGAAAATCAGGCTCTGCGCGTGAAACGTGACGCAATGCTGGCCGCTCTGGGTGAACATTTCGGGAATCGTGCCACATGGTCAAAGCCGGAAGGCGGGCTGTACGTATGGCTCACCATGCCGGAGGGCACGGATCTGGCCGGTTTTCAGGAGCAGTGTTTCAGGGAAGGCGTAGGTTACTACAACGGCGCCATGTTTTCCCCGGAAGGGAACGGGGCTAACCTGGCCCGCATCTGTTTCGGGCATCCCACCGCGGACACGGTGTCGGAAGGTATAGCCGAAATGGCAGCGATATTTGAGCGCAACGGAATATTCGGTAGTTAGAGGGCACAAGCCAACAGGAAAAGAGCCCCTGGTTCCAGCAGCGGAACCAGGGGCTCTTTCGGGGTTAGCGCGACAGATTCAGTCGTTGTCTGCGGTCGCGGCGGCTTCCGTAGCAGGCTGGTGTCCGTTGGTGCGAATTGCGAAACGGTCCACGAGGTCGCCGATGCTTTGGCGGAATCCAGAGTATTCGAGCTCGCCGTAGGGCAGCATGGCAGCGCCAGACCAGCCCTGGGAACGCATTTCGATACCCTTTTGTTGGGCGAGTTGCCTGGTGTAGTCCCAGGCCGGATTGTCAAAGAAGTCTGTGGACGATTCGGAAAACCTGCCTTCGGGGCTGATACTAAAGCCAAGGCATGAGACCAACGGCAAGCAGTACATGCCGGTAACTGCGGTATTGATAGGCACGGGCATCAACGGCATAACGTGGGAACCGCGAGCGTCGCCACCGATGTAATGGGCTTTGGTGTAGGGGGAGATGAGCTCTTCGGGCGCCGGGAAGATACCCTGGTTGCGAACCACCGCAACCGGATCGTCTTTTCCGGTGTAGCTGCCCGCTATGTTGTGGAGGCGGGTAGCCGAAATTGCGGCGGCCGTTTGACCACAGTATCTGGACGTAATACTTTCGATGGCGAACCTTTCGTTGTCCCGGAGCAACACGGTAATCTTGTAATAGTCCTCGGGCGCATTCAACGAGATGAGACTGTCGCCGTTAGTGTTGTCCATATCAATGATGTTAAACGTGAACCCGTCGCCCAGGCGCGGCAGCATGAGACCGGCGCAGTACATGGGGTCGGCGAACCCGAGGAACATGGGGAGATTGTATGCACCCGGTCCACATTTGTCGGCAGCGAGCACGAAGAACGATTCGGCAGGCCGAATCGGGTTGGTCTTCACCGGGTCGTGGTCGAGCGTAATTTCAGCCACCGCCGGCCCCGCTCCGCGGATGTTTCCGGAAGGGGCGTCAACGAGCAGATCTTGCCCGGCGCCATAGAGGCCGTATTGGCGGGCTATTTCGGTTGCTTCCAGGAAAGTGTTCCAGGCAAACTGGTGGACGGCCACATCGTTTTCTCCGCGGGTGTGCGTGGAGATGATACAGATATCGTCGCCGGTATGACCCACATAAGCGTCGATCAACAGGCCATCTCGGATAGCCCGGGCAGTGGCAGCGCGCACTGCGTCCAACATTCGGTCGGACGGTTTGGTGTGGCCGCCTATTGAACCTACGTCAGCCTTGAGAACCGAAATTGTAAGCTCCATTAGTGATCTCCCTTAATCGCTCGATAGCGCGCCTAGCACAAAAAAACGCGGCTCTACACCGAGTTCGCCGCTACAATTTGGCAGTTACGATAGCATCCCAGCCTTTGCGCTGTCAATTTGGAGCGCCGGCGGCGTACCAAATCGCCATATAACGATGGTATGCGGCAATGCGTGATTCAGAACTTTACGGAATTGGCGGCGCAACAGGCGAAATTCTCGGAAAACGGTGGTTAATGCGAGAATAATGAATGCCAACGAGGCTGATCGCGCATGGCGCGCCGGCAGGTTTGCCGCTGTTGATGAAATACCGTTATAATAGATTCAATGATGATGAGAGTCTGTACGGCATGAACCTTGTCCTGCAACTATTATCGCTGATTTTTGTAGTCCTGTGGACTGCCCGATTGGCGCGAAACAAAGGCCGAAACATATTGGCCTGGTCGGCTATTGCCGCCGTACCCGCCGTGGGGTTGTTGGATGGTTTCCCCGACTGGATTACGGTGCTTTGCATGTTCCCCATGCTGGCCCTCGTATTCGTGCCGGCCCGGCCAACAACCAACAGCGCCGGGACAGAGGATGATTCCCTGGCGTGCCCGCGCTGCCAGCATTCCCATGATCCAGGTACGGCATTCTGTACCAATTGCGGGTGGGAATTGGTACGCCCGTACGCCACCGCAGATGCCCCTGCTGAGGGCAACTCGGCGGCAGATGATGTCCAGTCGCCCCTTGAACCTACACCGTCGTCCGCGGCGGCTTCCGCTGCGCCGGAGCCGGTTATCGCTTCCAGCCAATCCGAAACTGCGCCGGAGGGATCGACGGTTCCCGGGGCAGCCGCTGCCGCTAATCTCGGACCCGATCCGATTCCTTTCTCCGCGCAACCACTGAAGATTACGCGACCGCTCACGGCCGCCGGAATGACAGAGAGGGGACTGGCGTTGTTCAACCAGGGCAGAGCGAGGGAAGCAGTTGACCAGTTTACGAAGGCAATCGCCCTGGATCCCCGTTACCGCGATGCGTGGGCGAACCGCGCTAAAGCGTACAGTGAGCTCGGCTTAATCGACAAAGCCGCCGCCGACACTCGACAACTCGAAGCCATCTGACCGCGCCAACGTTGCAATCAACAACCCCGCGAATCGACTTCGCGGGGTTTTGTTTTGCCCCGTGGTGTGGCGGATAACTGCCGCAGGCGGGTCAAGCAAACAACCGGTCTTCACACGGCCATGATGTGAAAACCGGCGTCTACCGGCAGGACCGTTCCGGTTATTCCGCTCGATAAGTCGCTGGATAGAAAGAGCGCCGTTTTCGCGACTTCATCTGCGGTAATGTTGCGTTGCAGGGGCGCTCTTTCAGCGTGCATCCGTTTCATGTCGAGGAATCCGCTGATTCCGCGTGCCGCCAACGTGTCCACCGGTCCGGCGGATATCGCATTCACGCGGATGTTCTCGGGACCAAATTCATGGGCGAGTTGGCGGACCTCATGCTCAAGGGCGGCCTTAGCGGTGCCCATCACGTTGTATCCCGGATAAACGCGGCTGGAGGCGTCAAAAGTCATGGCAATCACGGATCCCCCGGATTGCATCAAGGGAGCCGCGTGTTTCACCATGGGCAGCAACGTGAACGCGCTGATCTCCAACGCCAACCGATATCCCTCGCGGCCGGTATCTGCCAATCGACCCGCCAAGTCATCGCGATTCGCGAACGCGATGCTGTGAACCAGGACCGACAACGAACCCATCTCGCGTTCCAATTCCTGAAACACCGCAGAAATCTGGGCGTCGTCGGATGCGTCGCAGGGCAGGATTACAGCGTCCTGCAGGGTACCGGCCAACCGGGAGACGCGATCTTTCAGGCGATCGTTCTGGTAAGTGAGAGCGATGCGGGCCCCGGCCTCGGCCAGTTTTTGTGCGATGGCCCACGCGATGCTCCGGTCGTTGGCGACGCCAAATATTACGGCGTTGCAGCCGGTGAGATCGATAGGATACACGGAGTTACCTCGATAATTTGTTGCAGCCGGGGGATTTGATCCGGGGTCAGCGTTTAAATTCGGGCGATACCTGTTCGAGAAACGTTTGCATCTGTTCTTCCTGTCGGTAGGAAGCAAACCGAACAATTATCTCGTCTGCTCCGGCTTCCGCGTATTCTGCGATACGTTCGCGGACACGGTCAGCGCCTCCGAATGGTCCCCACCGGTCCCCCCAGATGTTGGCTCCGTAATATCCTAACAACCAATCGTTAGCCTCGGCTTCAGCGCGCTGCACGTCTTCGTCCAAATTCACGGTGAGGTACATCACAGATTTCATCCCGGTTGGATCGCGGCCATACTCAACGCAATAGTCGTTCACTACCGAAGTCATCTCAACAAATTCATCCGGAGTGGCGGATATGGATATGAAACCATCTGCGAGGCGGGCCGCTCTTCGGGCCTGGCGTTGTCGGCGAGCGCCCTGGCCGTCCTCCCTGCCGTGCCAATGCACGCCCAGAAATACAGGCACTCCGCCAGCCTGCACCGGGGTCGGTTCCATGACTACGTCATCCAGATGAAAATGGCGACCATCGTGGGAGAATGGCTCACCGGCGCCCAGCCCCTTGATGATCCGTACCATCTCCTGGAGCCTGGGGGCGCGGGTTTTTTGCGCAACCCCGGCGTTGCGCCACTCGGCCTGCTGCATATCGTTGAATGCCCCGCCGACACCGACGCCCAGCTGCAGCCGGCCTCCGGATATCAAATCCACCGTTCCCATCATTTGAGCCAGCAGGACCGGGTGGCGCAGGGCCATCAGCATGACGGCGGTTCCCAGCCGGACCCGCGACGTCCTGGCTGCGATGGCCGACAGCGTGGTCATGGCTTCCAGGCGAGGTTTTGCAGTCAGGCTGTCTCCGACCCATACCGAGTCCAAACCGGCTTCTTCGGCCCATGTCGCGAGCCTGAGTACCGATTCGGCATCCCGCGGTTTGGATTCGGCGAGCAACAACCCGCGGGTGGGCAACAAGCAACCAAGTTCCACTGATTTAGGCATCTACGACGTCCTGCTTCTGTAACCGATGTGGGATTAGAGCTTACCCGGTGTTGGTTGGCCGCTTTCCCAGGAGTCGGTCCAGCAAACCAGGTTCCATGAATTCGTACTCGTCGAGGTCAGCGCCGTCATCCAGGTCGAAACCCATACCGGAACTATAATAAAAAGCGACCGATACGCCCATGCGAGCAGCAGTAGCTACGTGTTTGCGAAAACTGTTGTTACCCAACTCAGGTCGGAAGTACGGTATCAAGTCGTAGGGTAGAAGAATCGCGTTGGTGCCACCATCCCGCCGCGCCGGGGACAGCGTAACGTTGTGCTGATGTTCGGCGCTGCGTATCAGTTGATGCACGTCACTGGGTTTGATAAACGGCAGATCACCCGGCAGGTACAGAGCGGAAACCCCTCGCATCCTGGCGTTTTCGAAAGACTTGGTAAGGGTGTCATTCAGGTTCCGTCCGTGGTCTTCCATCCACGTTGCCCCCAGGGTACGGGACATGTTGCGAATACGCTCGTCGCCTCCGACAACCCAACAGGTGTCCAGGCCGGCGCCGCGAATTGCCAGCAGCACCCGTCGGAGCATCCCGATGGTGATCTCGGCTCGGTCGGCAGGGCTCATGCGTCGGGACAGGCGGGTTTTGCACTCCGACAGGCGTTTCATCGGGATCACCGGAACCACCGTCGGATTGGCGCCCGTCGTGTTATCGGTCAGCATCCTGTCCACTCCGTCATTTGGGATAATTCCAGCACACCACGAGCCAAATTGATCTTATCCTCGTCGGTTAGCATGATAGTTTGCATCACTGCGGGAACCACGTTTTCGGCCGCCACCGATTCGGCTAGTTGCTCATCCTGCGTGTCCAAGACCAAAGTATCGCACAAATCCCGGTACTCGCGCGCTATCCCAACCGACGACACTTCAGCCCCGAGCTCCGCCATAATCTTCCCCGCCGGGCCACGAACCGCGTCGCCGCCCACTATGGGACTGACCGCTATTCTGATGGCAGTGTGCTTGCTGATAGCCTCGCGAACTCCGGCCACGGCCAGAATCGGAGCCACGCTCAGGTATGGATTGGAGGGGCAGATGACAATGGCAGTGGCGCGTTGCAGCGCATCGGCGAATTGGGGCGAAGGGCGGGCGGTTTCCGCGCCAACGTAACGAATTGAGTGTACCGTGGGTGCGGCGCGATGCCGGACGAAATATTCCTGCATGGCCAGGGCTCCGGAATCGGTATTCAAAACGGTGCGAACGGGCGCATCGCTCATCGGGATGATATGGTGGTTGATTCCCAACCGGCCGGTCAGTTGTGCGGTTACCTCTGAAAGCGTGGCTCCGCTTCGCAGCAATTGAGTACGGCGAATATGCAGGGCGAAGTCCCGGTCACCCAGATTGAACCATGTTTCGGAGCCGAGGCGTTCCAACATTTCCAGAGTGTTGAAGGTATCGTCGGCCACGCCCCAGCCGGTTTCGACGTTGCTCAATCCGGCCAGCGTGTACGTCATGGTGTCCAGATCCGGTGAGACGTGCAGACCGTGGAAGTCGTCGTCGTCACCGGTATTGACTACGATAGCCAGTTGTTCCGGGGGCAGGATACTGGCCAGGCCCAACGCGAGTTTCGCTCCGCCGACACCGCCGGCCAAGGCTAACACGAAGCCGTCGAAAACAGCGCTCAACTGCTGCGCCCGCTTTTAGTTGGCAGCCTGTTCCCGCTGGACGCGCGGATGCTCGTAACGATAAGAGTCCATTTTTACCAATTGGCGGTACGACCCGAATATTTCCTCGACGTTGTCGCCGACGAGGTCCAGCGGGTCCAAGGCTTCGTCAGATTCTGAATATACGCGCCGCAAACCGTAGGTGGTATATCGTTCAGCCGGCGTGCGTCCCGCTTCACGAATCAGCTGGCGGAATTCGCCGGGACGCATCAGTTGCCCGTGCATGGCGCCGGCCGAAGTCGAGATGCTTTCGTTGATGAGAGTGCCGCCCAAGTCGTTAACGCCGGCAGTGAGCAGCAGCTGGGACATCCTGCTCCCTTCTTTTACCCAGGAAGCCTGGATATTCGGTATCCAGTTGTTGAGCATAATACGCGCAATGGCGTGGACTTTGATAACGTCCATGCCGGATGGCCCGGAGCGTACGCCTTCGACGGTGCTTTGCAGGTACATGGGAGCTTCCGAGCTAACGAAACTAAGCGGCACGAACTCGGTGAATCCTCCGGTCTCCTGTTGTATCTTCCGCAATAGCGCGATGTGACTGACGATCTGTTCGTTCGTTTCCAGGTGGCCAAACATCACGGTGGAGGTGGTTGGTATGCCGAGGTCGTGCGCCGTGGTGATTACCTCGATCCATTGATCGACTGTGATACGCCCGGGGGAGATGCGATCCCGCAGGGGCTGGTCCAGCACTTCGGCGGAAGTACCCGGAAGGCTGCCCACGCCGGCGTCCTTGAGACCCTGGAGGTATTCGCGGATGGTGCATTTCGACCGGACCGAGCCGTACAGAACCTCCTCGGGTGAGAAGCCATGCACGTGCATATCCGGCAGTTCTTCCTTGATTGCCTCGCAGAGACGAATGTACAGGTCCCCTTCCATTTGTGGAGGCAATCCCGCCTGAACGCAAACCTCCGTCGCACCGTATTCCTGCGCTTCTTTGGCACGACGGATAATCTCATTCACCGGCAGGAAGTAACCTTCCTCCTGGCGAAAATCGCGACTGAAGGCGCAAAATCCACATCGCTTGATGCAGACGTTGGTGAAGTTGATGTTCCGGTTGACTACGTAAGTTACCAGGTCGCCGACCGCGCGGCGGCGCAGTTCATCGGCGACCATCATGGTCGCTGTGAACTCCGGGCCGGTGGCAGCGAACAAAGTGGCCGCATCCGCTTCGCTGATATCGCTGCCTGACAGGGCATGATCGAGCGCCCTGGCGGTTGCCGGTTCGAGCGAACCGATCAGCGCAGACAAAGTATCGGGATGATGGTTATTGAGCATAACGTCTAATTCCCCCTTTCACATATCCTTCGGAATCGGTGAGGTCGATGAGCTTATCCCGCAGCTGCGCGGGAAGAGGCCAGTCGGAATCACCACTGAAATATTCTGGGTATACCGGCAGCCGAGGTCGCAGTTCAAACCCGGCCGCGCCCGTGCGCCGTTCCAGTTCGGCCAATTGGGGCCAGGGCGCTTCCGGATTCACGTAGTCGATGGTCAGAGGCGAAACGCCTCCCCAATCATTGATGCCGGCGGCGATGTAGCGTTCGTAGTCCTGGCTCAAGTTGGGTGGCACCTGAAGGTTGATTTTTTCACCGAGAATGATCCGCGCTATCGCGGTAGTCCACATCAATTCGTTAGTTGATGCGTCGGCGACGCCGGCCATTGGCGTGTCCGATTTTGCCCGGAAATTTTGAATGATGACTTCCTGGATATGGCCGAAGCGCCGGTGGAGCCGGCGTATGGCCAACAACGATTCGACGCGTTCAAGGCGGGTTTCACCAATGCCGATCAATATACCAGTGGTGAAAGGGATTCCCAGTTCCCCGGCCAACTCCATGGTACGCAATCGAACCCGCGGGCGTTTGCTGGGCGCAAATTCGTGAGGGCCGCCGGCTTCGTACAGCCGCGGGCTACTGCTTTCCAGCATGATGCCTACGGATGGGTTGGTGGGCCGTAGTGTCTCCAACTCGCGCCGGCTCATTGTGCCGGGGTTTCCGTGGGGCAACAGGTCGGTCCGGTCGACGACCAGGCGGCACATTGCGGCTAGGTATTCCAGGGTGGTGCGGTAACCCGCTGATGCCAACCACCGGCTCGCTTCAGCGTACCGTTGTTCCGGCCTTTCGCCCAGGGTGAACAGGGCTTCGGTACAACCCAATCGTTCTCCCGCTTTGGCTACGTCCAGCACCTCATCAGGAGTCAAGAACAGGCTGTCGGTTTCGTCGGGAGACTGCCTGAAAGTGCAATAACCACAAAAATCCCGACACAACCTGGTCAACGGGATGAAAACTTTGGGGGAGAAGGTTATGACGTGTCCTTTCCCGCGGTTCCGTAACTCCGACGCTGCGCCGCATAAGTCGGTAATAGCGGTGTCGTCCAGATCCGCCAAACGGAGAGCATCGGATTCCGACACCGGGGCGCCGGCTGCAACGCGCTCCAGCCAACCGTTTGCAAGCGCGGTATTTCCTGCGGGCGCCAAAAATGTCACTTCAAATTCCTGTTTGGTAACACACGGATTCAAAAACACTCAACGCTCCCATTGTATGAAGGAGGGGGCGCGGGATTCAAGGAGCTGGGCCAAATTCTTGCCTATTCCGTGACATTATGTAATGTATTGGGATCGTTTCGCTATGGCTGTATATGGTTGTGGTTATGCGTTATGTAAAGCAATCGGTTCCTGTGTTCCAATCGAGCTGCGGACGTGAATTTCGCGCTCATCGGGGAAGCAGGTTGAGCAGAACTTTGATTACGTGAACAATTGGCCCTGCTGATTCCCGTTGGTCGCTTCACCGGTCCAGGGCCAACCCAGATATTCGTAAGCCAGCGGCGTAGCCACACGGCCCCGCGGGGTGCGCTCAAGGAACCCCTGCTGCAGCAGGAAGGGTTCCAGAACCTCCATTACCGTGCTCGTGTCTTCGCTCAATGAAGCCGAGAGGGTATCCAGGCCCACCGGGCCGCCGTTGAATTTATGGATTATGTTGTTCAACAAACGGTGATCGGTTTCGTCCAGGCCCTTTGCGTCAACACCCAACCGGTCCAGGGATTCACGGGCAACCGGCCCGTTGACATGATTATCGGCCCTCACCAGCGCGTAGTCACGAGCCCTCCGCAACAAACGGTTGGCGATCCGTGGTGTGCCGCGCGACCTGATGGCCACTTCGTTAATGCCCTCATCGTCGGCATCGATGCCCAGGATTCGCGCCGAACGTTTCACCACCGTAACCATATCTTCGTCGGTGTAGTAATCCAACCGGAACACGGAACCGAAACGGTCTCGCAAGGGAGCGCTAATCAGCGAGTAACGCGTGGTTGCTCCGACGAGAGTAAAGGGATTTATTCGCAGGTTTATGTTACGTGCCGACAGACCCTTGCCCACCACCCAGGATAGAAAATAATCTTCCATCGCCGAGTACATAACCTCTTCAACGGCGCGGTTCAATCGGTGAATCTCGTCGATGAACAGCACGTCATTGGGTTGCAGTCCAGTGAGTATGGAAGCAATATCACCGGCGCGCTCAACGGCGGGTCCTGAGGTTACCTTGATGGTAGCGCCCATCTCTTCGGCGATAATGTTGGCCAGGGTTGTTTTGCCCAATCCGGGCGGGCCATAGATAACAACGTGATCCAGAGGTTCACCGCGGATCCTGGCGGCTTGCATGGCGATGCTGAGATTTTCCCGCACGTGCGGTTGACCGACGAATTCGTCCAATCGCGACGGACGCAGTCGGGCGTCATGATCGCGATCGTCGCCGATCGAATCGGGAGCGACGGTTCGCGGAACGCCCTGGGTTTGGTCGTCTGGGGTATTGGTGATGGTCATCGTAGGATTTTGATACTGGCATTCAATTCCGAGGCAAGCCGATGGTGGTCGTATTTTATGGACGTTTTTTAGAAACGGTCAACAAGGAAACGTCAGAAACGGTTACCTAGCCTGAATGGGGATGGGTGCCCCCTATGTTATACTCCAGGCTGTCGGATTCCAATACAAAGATTCGCCAATACCATGCCTAAAACACTGTTGACAGGTTCGGATCTGAAGCAGGCCATGCTCGGTGCAGTGGCTTACCTGGAGTTGTACCGGGACGCGGCGAATGCGCTCAACGTCTTTCCGGTGCCAGACGGTGATACGGGAACCAATATGCTTTTCACGTTGCGGGCCGGCGTTGAGCAAATGAACAAGGATGACGACGCGACATCGGCCGGCTCGGTCGCGAAAAGCATTGCAACGGGAGCGTTTTGGGGGGCCCGAGGAAACAGCGGCGTGATTCTGTCGCAATTGCTGCGGGGGTTCGCCGATGGGATCGCCGGTTCGATTGAGATCGGATCCAGAGAAGCGGTGGCCGCCTTTGGTTCAGCCACTGATTCGGCGTACACAGCAGTGGGCCAGCCGCGCGAAGGAACCATGTTGTCCGTAATACGCGGAGCATCGGATGCCGCGGCCGCGGCGTATCATTCCGGTGAGGAAGATGTGGTTGCCCTGTGGCAAACCGCTTACGACGGCGCCATTGCCGCATTGGCATTTACTCCCGAACAACTGCCGGTACTCAAAGACGCTGGCGTAGTGGATTCCGGAGGTTTGGGAATAGTCGCCATCCTGGGCGGCGCTTTGAAGTACCTGCACGGGGAAATCGGGCCCGCAGCGGACCTGGGATTGCGCAGCCTGGGGCGATTGATCGACCCTACACAAACCGAGTCGGTCGCTATCGATTCTGATTTTCTGGAATCCCACGAGAGCGAGGAATTCGGGTACTGCACGCAGTTTGTACTGCGCGGAGCGGGACTTGACATCGACGCGCTGCGGGTTGGATTCAGCCAAATCGCTGAATCTACGGTTGTCGTCGGCGGCGAGAACGCAGCGCGAATACACGTTCATACGGAGGACCCCGGATCGGCCCTGACGTATGGCCTTCGATATGGAGATCTGGACGAGGTCAAGATCGACAACATGAGCCTGCAAAACCGGGACTGGACAGCAGGCCACCGGGAACGAGCCAGGCCGTCAGAGATTCGGGCGGGTGTGTCGGTGGTGGCCGTGGCGTCGGGCCGAGGTTTGGCCGACTTGTTCATGGACGCCGGTTGCGCCGCCATCGTGCCGGGAGGACAAACTCTTAATCCCAGCGCGAGCGAGATTATTGACGCGGCCACGGCGGCTGGGACGACTGACGTGATTGTGCTTCCCAATAACCGGAATATCGTTCTGGCAGCGACTCAAGCCGCCGGGGCTGACACCGGCGAAGTCTCGCTTCACGTCGTGGGCACCCGATCCATGCCGGAAGGAACCGCAGCAATGCTGAGCTTCAATCCCGAAGCGTCTGTCCAGCAAAACATGGAAAACATGGAGGCAGCCCGCGCCGCTGTCGAGACGCTTGAAGTAACCCAGGCGGTCCGGGATTCCATAGTTGATAGTCGGGAGGTTGCCGAAGGCCAGTTCATGGCATTGCTGAATAATGAACTTACCGCCCTGGCGGATGACGCCACGGAGGCTTTGTTGCAAGGGTTAACGCGGTCGGCGATTGGCGCCGACAGCATAGTGACGTTGTATTGGGGCGATGGCGCCACCGAATCCCAAACTCTGGAGGCCCAGCAAGCCATCGAAGAGAGTTGCCCCGGCGTGCAGGTGGATGTGGTGCAAGGTGGTCAGCCCCATTACCCGTACCTGGCGTCCGTGGAATAAGCGGGATCGTAATACACCGGATTTCTTAAGGGGGTATAGATTTGGCCGTAAAGATTGTTACCGATAGCACTGCGGATTTGCCGGACGCGATAGTCGACCGCCTCGGAATCACGGTGGTTCCGGTGTATGTGCTGATTGATGATGTTGCCTACAAAGAAGGGGAAGACCTGAGTCGTGGGGATTTTTACACGCACCTGATGCAATCGGATCGCATCCCAACAACATCGCAACCGACGCCGGGGGATTTCCTGCAACATTTTGAACGATTGATCGCAGCGGGCGACGACGTTGTCTGCATTACTGTACCCAAAGGACTGAGCGGGACCTACAACTCCGTGATCCAGGCATCCCGAGAATTATCCGATGGCGCTGTAAGGGTGATCGATGCCAACACGGCTTCTGCCGGCCACATGTTGCAGGTGATTGCTGCGGCGGAAGATGCGGCCGCGCCTGACGCTACCGCCGGGTCCGTGGCCGAGCGTGCGGAGGCGCGGGCAGAATCCGGATTCTGTTATTTCTCCGTGGATACCCTGGAATACCTGCAAAGGGGTGGCAGGATCGGCAAGGCGCAAGCTTTCATGGGTTCTCTGCTCAAGGTTAAACCGATCCTGCTGGTGTCGGACGGCGCGGTGTTGCCAGTTGACCGTCCCCGTAACACGAACCGGGCCATGAACCGACTGGAGGAACTTGTCCGCTCTCGTGGGCCGGCTAGCAAATTGGCGGTGTCCTATACAACCGACCCGCAACCGGCGCATGACCTTCTGGCGCGATTGTCCGACTTGGCCCCACCCGAACAAAGCTATATCATGCAGATAGGCTCGGGGATTGGTACGCATGCCGGCCCTGGCGCGGTCGGGGTGGCGACTCTGAGCTAATCCAGAAGTCCAGTTGGAACCTCCATTCGTTGATGGACGGCATCAGCGCCCTCCGCTTGCTCCCGTCCGCGGAGCACCTGATCAGGAATAGCAATCCACGGTGTCAGGTACCGTGGGCGTACATCTCCTCCCATCGGGACTATGATTCCTGAAGCACCCAACAACGAACCGCAGTGGCGCGATGCGTTGCGCAAAATCCTTTTGCTGGAAGAACACAAAGGATTCGCGGATACTGCGGTGAGCGGAGGAATTCGCCGGTTCGTAGACCGTTGGGAGTCTGAACTACGCGCGTATCTAGCCGACCAACCCGAGCTGGTTGGCGAGCTGATTGACCAGCCGTACCGGGACCTGTCCGGGGAACAACGGCGTGCTTGGGTAGAGGCATGGCGGCGAGCGATTTCGCAGGCTCGGGATGTACCACCCGGGCCGACCGGCGTTGGAGTAAACGCGGTCTTGAGCCAGCCGGAGAATGCCGACACGTCACGTAATGACCGGTGGTTGATTGCACCCTCCGAACCGCCGAAACCTTCGGGTAGGAAAAGTTCTTACGGCGCTCCGGCGCCCAATGCCAACCCTGGTGATGCGAACGAAGTGGTGAGCGCCCTGAGACGCATGGACGGGAAAACCGTGCAACGCCTGGAACTTCTCGACGTTCATAGCGTTCGGGACCTGCTGTACATGTTGCCGCGACGTCATGACGACCGTAGCGAGATCACCAACATTTTGGATGTTTACCCAGGTGAGAATTTCACCCTGGAAGGAACTCTGGTTGATATTGGGTCCGCCAGGGTCGGGCCGAGGCGATTGCAGCTGGCCCAGGGTGTGTTGCGGGACGATACGGGGGAGATCGAACTGCAATGGTTTGGGCAGGGATTTTTGGCCCGATCGCTACATCCGGGGAGCCGATTATCGGTATGGGGAAAAGTAGAAACATACCGCGGCCACATGGTGATGTCATCGCCCGAATATGACGTAGTCACCGAGCGGCAACTCCCCATCAACACCGCCCGGATTGCGCCGGTTTACCGGCTGACGCAGGGAATGACGGCGCGCAATTTGCGCAGCCTCACCTGGCAAGCCATCGTTCGTTACTTGAACGGGGTGCAGGATCCGTTGCCGGATGATGTGCTGCACCGAATCGCCGCCCCGGCGTTACGGGATGCGATCAGAGACGCCCACTATCCCGCGAATCTGGTTGCAGCTGAATCAGGCCGGCGTCGATTGGCCTTCGATGAAATTTTGGCTTTCCAACTGGCGATCCTGGGTCGGCGACGGCATCGCGAGCGAAATGCAACGGGCATTCCCGTCAAGTATGATCAGAGTATAGTCGATGGGTTCCTGACTGCATTGCCATTCGTTCCCACTGGGGATCAACTGAAGTGCATCAGCGAGATCTTGTCGGACATGTCCCGCGGCACGCCTCCCATGAGCCGCTTGCTGCAGGGGGAGGTGGGCAGCGGTAAAACCGTTGTGGCGCTGGCGGCCGTGCTCGCCGCTGCGTCGGCACAGCTGCAGTCGGCATTGATGGCCCCGACCGAGGTATTGGCGGAGCAGCATTTCAGGACGGTGCGAGGGTTGTTGAACGAATTAGAGAACCCGGTACAGCAAGATAACGTGATTACGGTTTACCTGCCCGATATGCGCCGGCCCTTTACTGCGGGACTGCTTACGGGCAGCACACGCTCGCGAGTTCGGAAGGAAGTTTTGCGGATGGCGTCTGAGGGGCACATGGATTTGTTGGTGGGAACGCATGCGCTGATCCAGGAGGGTGTGGAGATTCCTAATCTGGCGCTTGCGATAATGGACGAACAGCACCGATTTGGCGTCGCGCAGAGATCGTCGCTGCGGAATCAGGGGGAGGAACAACCCCATTCGCTGATGATGTCGGCAACTCCCATCCCGCGGACGCTGCAACTCACTCTCTATGGGGACCTCGATGTGTCGCTGATAGAAGAACTGCCGCCGGGCCGTCAGGAGATTATGACCAGAATGGTGCCGGAGGATAAACGCCAGGCGGCATATTCATTCGTTCGGCAGCAGGTCGCGGCCGGCAGACAGGCGTTTATCATCTGCCCGCTGGTGGAAGAATCCGACAAACTGGACGTGCGGGCAGCGGTGGAGGAGCATAAACGGTTGTCGGGAGAAGTATTTGCAGACCTGCGAGTGGGATTGTTGCACGGAAGGATGTCGGGACGCGAAAAAGACCGTGTGATGAGACAGTTTCGCGATGTGGACCTGGACATTCTGGTTGCAACGGCAGTGGTGGAAGTGGGGATAGATGTCCCGAATGCGACCGTGATGCTCATAGACGGTGCGGAACGATTTGGCTTATCGCAACTGCATCAATTTCGGGGGCGCGTTGGGCGCGGGGAATACAAAAGCTACTGCCTGCTGATGTCGGAGTCCGAATCGGATCGGGCAATGGAGCGGCTGGCAGCTTTGGAATCAACGCGGGACGGTTTCCAGTTGGCCCAGATCGATTTGCAGATACGCCATGAAGGAGACATCTTCGGCACATCTCAAAGCGGCGAACAGACGGCCCTGCGTATCGCCAATCTATTCGACCAGGATCTGATGGCGCTGGCCAGAAGAGAAGCCGCAAACATCATGGAGACTGACCCGGAACTAACCGATCCCAGGAATGCCGGCATTGCCGAGGAACGGGATCGGTTCCTCACCCGTGCTGAGCAGCATATCGGGGATTAGGGTGTACGGGAATCGGAATTCAGGCCGCGTTGTCCATGTCCCGAAACCGGTAACCGACGTTCCAGATGGTCTCTACGAATAGATGATCCGGGTCTTCTATTTTGGACCGGAGACGACGAATATGCACGTCAACCGTCCGGGTTCCGCCGAGGTAGTCGTATCCCCAAACCTGGTTGAGCAGCGCTTCCCTGGTGTAAACACGGCCTGGATTGGAGGCCAGCAGCGTCAGCAGCTGAAACTCTTTGTAAGTTAGGGAGATACGGCGTCCTCCCATGTTCACCTCGTAACTCTGCAGGTCGATGGCAAGCTCTCCAACGCGGATCAACTGTTCCACCGCATGGCCATCGCGGCGAAAAACCAGTTGCGCGATTCTCGCTTGCAGTTCCGATGCCAACAAGGGAGTAACGATGAAGTCGTCGGCGGCGATCAACGGGTCGTATTGTTCCAGCGCACTGGGGTCGAGCACCAGGAGAGTGGGCAATCGGAGTTGAGAGACCTGCTCAACGACCGCCTGGGCGCCGATTCCCACCGCCGCAAGGTCCAGGAGCACAGCATCCAAACTGCTGGTTTGAGCTGACTCTTCCAGTTCGAAAATGTCGCTGCCGGCTCGACAGCCAATACCGGCCTGGTCAATTTCATGGACCAAAGCCGTCATTCCGCTGCCCGGTCGAGTGAGCAAGAATACCGAATACACAGGGCCGAACCTTTTTACCTCATCGTGCGCCGGGCGACTTCAACTGCCGTATCGTCAATGCCACATCATTGGCTGTGATTTAGCGCTACGCCTCGTTACGGTAGGGGGTGTTACAGTGGGGATATGCACCGTGGTGTTATGCTGCTGCAACGCATCGTACCAACCCAGCCTAATGGAGCCCATGCCGAGGAAGCAGATTGACGTTGCAATCAAGCCTGACTATCATTGCTTTGAAAACGTGCAATTCTAGCATATAGGATTAATGGTTCCTGCAACCAGTTTTTGCCATTAGTCTGGCACACAACCCAGGAGAATACGACGATGACCACCGCAATCACACTACCGGCAGACCCTCCCGCCATTCGGGGAATGATCAGGTCGGGCAGTTACGATGGAGTAACCTCCGGTTTAGCCAACGGGTTCGTCCAGGCAAATTTAGCCGTGTTGCCGCGAGATCTGGCGTTCGATTTCCTCCTTTTTTGCCAGCGCAACCCGAGGCCGTGCCCTTTGCTTGAAGTGATTGACGCCGGTGAAGTGGAGCCATCGTTTACCGCCCCCGGCGCCGATATACGCACCGACGTTCCATCTTATCGGGTGTATGAGCACGGAGAGTTGGTTGCGGAGTTACCCTCCCTGGAGCAAATCTGGCGCAACGACCTGGTGTCGTTCCTGCTGGGATGCAGTTTTTCGTTTGAAGCGGCCATGTCTGATGCCGGGATTCCGATCAGGCATCAGGAGGCCGGATCAAACGTGCCGATGTACATTACCAACATCGCAACGCAACCCGCCGGCGTGTTCTCCGGGCCAATGGTTGTTAGTATGCGTCCGGTGGCGCAGGATAAGATAGTGAGGGCGGTTCAGGTTACCTCCCGTTTCCCGGACACCCACGGCGCTCCGGTTCACATCGGCGACCCGGAAGCCATCGGTATCCGGAACATAGAAGCGCCCGAATTTGGCGATGCCGTAGAGATCCGAGCCGGAGAAGTCCCGGTTTTTTGGGCCTGTGGAGTTACTCCGCAGGCGGTAGCCTTGAATTGCAAGCCACCCCTGATGATTACCCATTCCCCTGGCAAGATGTTTATCACCGACCGTCGTGACGCAGAATATGCGGTCATTTGATGCTGAGAGGATTATGACCGACACAATTGAAGATATCGTATTGACTCACGACCGGCGGGGTATGGGGATTTTGCGGCCCCATCTGCCCGACGATTATTGCCGGCGGGCGGCTCGGTACATCCTGGAGAATCCGGGGCCGGTGATAATCGTGACGGGGTTTTACATCCTCATGAGCGATGCGCCGGAAACGGACGGGCCTCCGGGAGCGATAGCAATCGGGGACGCCCTGCGCACGATGGGGGCCAGCGTTACCTACGTTGTGGATTCGCCGATGGCCGGTATGATGCAATCCTGGTTGAAACAGCGTGGCGACCCGTCGGGGTTGGTAGAGTTCGCCATCACCGACGATCCTGATACCAATCGACAGCTGGCCTCGAATATCCTGGCGGAAGTTGAACCCGCGCTGTTGATAGCCATTGAGCGATGCTCCCCGGACGACGGCGGTGTGTACCGGAACATGCGAGGTCGCGATATTTCCCCGCAGACTGCCAGAATCGACGGCCTGTTTCAGTCGAACATACCGTCGGTTGGGATTGGAGACGGTGGAAACGAGATCGGTATGGCGAATTTAGCGCCCGTAATCAGGGATGCGGACCAGTTGCCCGATTATCCGGCCAATGTTGGTTGCGATCGACTCATCGTCGCCAGCACTTCCAACTGGGGCGGCTATGGGCTGGTGGCCGCGCTATCCAACCTGGTCGGGCGGAGCCTGTTGCCAGACGTGGACACCGACAGCGCGCTCATCCGGTACCTGGTTGACGCCGGAGCGGTCAGCGGAGTCAGCGGCGAGCACGACTACCTGGTGGACGAATTTACGCTTGAGGAGAACGCGGCGGTCCTGAATGCGTTGCATGACCATGTGGACAGGCAATTGGCCCAAGGCAGTTAGCCGGCGGTAAGCATTCCCAGAAACCGGAGACGCTGGTTCGCCAGTGAATTGCAGTCTGCCTCTCGCCGAAAGAACAGACACCATAACGGCGGGTTTTAGTTCTATTCTTGATACCGTTGATGGAACCCCGGACTGCGATAGCGTCAAACACGCCTATACTTCCACGGACCGCGCAGTTGCACCGGGTTGAAGGTTGGTGAAATGCCCTGGCTCAGCGCCGGCCGGCGTAGCAGGCTAGCGCCTGTTGACAATTAGCAAACCAACCCGTCACTCCTGCGAAGGCAGGAGTCCAGAGCGCGCATGATGAAGGAATCAGAGCCGTGATTAACGACTTCGGCCATTGGATTCCCGCCCCGTATCAAGTACGGGGTGACGTTCTTTCGCGGGAACGACGGTATTTGTCAACACACCCTAGCTGACGGCCATCATTTTTTCTTCGGTGATGAGCAGTTTCTTCAACTCGAGCATTTCATCGCGAAGGTGGGCGGCCTTCTCAAATTCCAGTGAGCGCGCCGCATCTTTCATCTGGAACTCGAGATCTTTTACCACTCGGTACATATCGTCGCGGGACATCTCTTCGCGGGCGACTCGGTAGGCTGCCTTGGTCTCGGCCACGCGCCGCAAACCCTCGGTAATGTCTTTCACGGCCTTGTGGATGGATTGCGGTTCGATGCCGTTTTTCAGGTTATGGGAGTGTTGAATCTCGCGTCGCCGGTATGTTTCGTCGATGGCTTTTTGCATGGAATCGGTAGTTCGGTCGGCATACATGATGACATGACCCGCCGAGTGCCGCGCCGCTCGCCCAATGGTTTGTATCAGTGAGGTTTGGGAACGCAAATATCCTTCTTTGTCCGCGTCCAATATCGCCACCATGCTGACCTCAGGGAGGTCGAGGCCCTCCCGCAGCAGATTGATCCCGACGACGACGTCGAACACACCGAGCCGGAGGTCGCGCAGAATCTCAACCCGGTTGAGCGTCTCAATATCGGAATGCAGGTAGTGGTTGCGGATGCCCATTTCTGACAGGTAATCCGCCAACTCCTCGGCCATCCGTTTGGTCAGCGTGGTGACGAGCACTCTTTCCTGTTGTTCGATACGTTGACGAATCTCGTGCAGCAGGTCGTCGATCTGCCCGGTGGTGGGTTTAACTTCGATGGTGGGGTCCAGCAAACCCGTGGGACGAATTACCTGTTCCACGACGAGGCTGGATTTTTGCATCTCCACCGGTCCCGGCGTCGCGGAAACGAAAACTACCTGATTGATGTGCTCTTCAAATTCCTGGAATTGCAAAGGTCGATTGTCCAGCGCCGACGGCAGGCGGAAACCGAATTCGACCAGGGTTTTCTTGCGTGCGATGTCGCCGTTATACATACCCCGGACTTGAGGAAGCGTCATGTGCGATTCGTCAACGAACATGAGAAAGTCGTCGGGAAAATAGTCCAGCAACGTCCATGGAGCGCTGCCCGCCGGTCGGCGCGACAAATGTCGCGCGTAGTTTTCCACCCCGGCGCAGAAGCCGGTTTCGTCCAGCATCTCCATGTCGTAGCGGGTACGTTGCTCCAGGCGTTGCGCTTCCAGCGGCTTGCCGAGTTGGCGGAACCACTCCACCTGCTCGTGCATTTCGGCTTCGATATCGATTAATGCCGCGTCCAGTTTTTCGCGGCTCGTTACGAAATGCTTGGCTGGGTAGATGGCGACTTCCGAACGCTCATTGAGCACTTCGCCGGTCAAACCGTCCAACGTCAGGATGCGTTCAACTTCATCACCAAAAAACTGGATGCGAACCACGAACTCCTCGTATGCCGGTACAACCTCCAGGGTGTCTCCCCTGACGGTGAACCGACCGCGCGCCAAATCCGTGTCGTTGCGCTCGTACTGCATGTCGATGAGTTGGCGCAACAAAGCCCGCCGGTTGTATTCCTCCCCGACCTGTACGCGGGCTACCATTTCGAAATAATCGGACGGATCACCCAAGCCGTAAATGCAGGACACCGAAGCCACGATGAGAGTGTCGCGTCGTGTGAGCAGCGAGGTTGTGGAAGCGAGACGCAGTTTATCCAACTCTTCGTTAACGCTGCTGTCTTTTTCTATGTAGGTGTCGGTACGTGGAATATACGCTTCCGGCTGGTAATAATCGTAATAGGAAACGAAGTACTCGACCGCGTTGTGAGGGAAGAATTCCTTGAATTCGGTGGCCAGTTGCGCGGCCAGGGTTTTGTTATGCGCTATGACGATGGTCGGGCGCTGGACCTGCTGCACGATGTTGGCCATCGTGAAAGTTTTGCCACTTCCAGTAACCCCCAGCAGCGTTTGATGGCGTAAACCTTCCGACAAGCCGGCCGTCAACTGGTCCACAGCCTGCGGCTGATCGCCCATCATTCCGAAGTCAGCTACCAACTGGAAATCAGCCATTTTTCCTCACCCGGCCGTTGCGAATACTCTGGGTATTATAACGGAATGGTGGAAGCATGGCAGTCAAGAACCGCCGATACGCAGCAACGCCTGGCGGATCAGGTCTTCAACGGAATTGGATTCGGACGCTTCCAGGGATCCGATGGCCTGCCGCGCCTCGGTTAGAGATACTCCCAAAGCCATGAGCGCTTCAATTGCCTGCGCGCTGTTGCCGTCGGGAGCCGTTGATCCAACCGGATCACCAAAAGCGTCGGGAAGCTTGCCGCGAAGCTCAAGAATGATACGTTGTGCCATGCGCCGACCCACTCCCTGCGCACGACTCAACGCGGGCACGTCTTCTGACGCCACTGCCTGGCGCAATCCGTCGCCGCCCAGTTCGGACAGCACTGACAGAGCGGAACGCGGCCCGATACCCGATACACTTGTCAACGCCCCGAACATCTCCACCGATTCCACGTTGGGGAATCCGTACAGCACGGGTTGTTCGTTTTGGATTCGGAGCACCGTGCTGAGCTGAACCGTACCGCCGACGTCACCCAGATTGATCACGGCGGACGCGGGTACGGATACCTGGAGCGTGATACCACCGACTTGCACGTTGACCCAGTCGGAACCAACGGCCTGCAGCGTGCCGTGCACGCCGACCAACACTGTTTAGAGTTCCTGGCCCGGGACGATTTCCCGCGCAGTCAAGTCAGTCCGCGAGGCTTGCAAGAGGTGACAAAGTCCCACCGCCAGCGCATCCGCGGCATCGGATGCTGGGACTTCCTCCAGGTTCAGGGTGGACGCGGTCATCCGCTGGACCTGCTCCTTGGTAGCCGCTCCGTAATCCGTCACCGATTTCTTAACGGCTGCCGGAGAGTAGCGCGATACCGGGATTCCCTGGCTGGCGGAGCCGATCAGAACTACGGCCTGCGCCTGACCGATTGCCAGGGCGGATTTAACGAACGCCCGATCACCCTTGCCGATGAAAGGGTCCTCAACTGCTACCGCGTCCGGCTGGAACACGTGGATCATATTCAGAATGTGGGTATGGAGTTGGTATAGCCGCACTTCGATGAGCATGGTGGCGGGTAACGAAACCACGCCGTAGTCGTCCGCCGTCGGCCCGGGATCCGCATCCAGCACTGCGTAGCCCATGTGCAAGGTTCCGGGATCGATTGCCAATACCCGCATCAGGCGGCGCCGACGCCGGTTGGGCCCGGATTACCCACCCGATTCACCGTATCGCTCCAGCACCTCCGCCGGAAAATCGGCGTTGGTGTAGGCCTTCTGCACGTCGCCGAGTTCCTCGAGAGTGTCCAGAAGCCTGAGAGTTTGTTCAGCCGCTTTGGCCTCCAGTGGAACGATGGTTTTCGGAACCATTGATACGTCGGCCGACGATGGCTGGGCGCCTTCGTTTTCCAGAGCGGACTTTACGTTGAACAGGTTTTCGGGAGACGTGTATACCTCAAGGATGCCATCTTCAAACTTGACGTCATCCGCCTCAGCGTCGATGGCGGTTAGGCTAAGTTCTTCGGCAACCGATTCATCCGTGATTTCCAGGGTGATCACACCACGAGATTCGAAATTCCATGCCACGCATCCGGAATCGCCCAGATTACCGCCACCCTTGTTGAAAGCGGAGCGAACCTCTGACGCGGTGCGGTTCCGATTGGTGGTGAGCGCCATGACCAGGATTGCACCGCCGCTGGGTCCGTAGCCTTCGTAGGTGACCTCGGCCAGGTCTTCCATGCCTTCACCACCCTCTCCGGTGGCGCGCCGGATGGCGCGGGTTATGTTGTCCAAAGGCATGTTATTGGCGCGGGCCTGATCTACGGCAATGCGTAACCGGAAATTCGTATCCGGGTCGCCGCCGCCGCCGTCTTTGGCCGCGAGTGATATATTCCGTGCCAGTTTTGTAAAGAGGGCGCCGCGCTTGGCGTCGTTGGCCCCTTTCTGCCGTTTGATCGTTGACCACTTGGAATGGCCTGACATTTCCAAACCTCCGTGACGCCACGAGCGAGTGATTAATCTGCCAAAAACCGGGCGTCCAGGTGGATGCTTTCGAGCAGCTCTAATTCGATAATTATCATTGCTGATTGTAGCACTACCGCTCCAAAGGGGTCAAAAGGGAACAGATGACCAAGACAGACGGCCCACGCACTACGCCTCAGGCTGAGGCGATGGGAAGCGCACCGATGTGGCGACTGCTTGTCCACATGTCCGGCCCGCCTACTCTCGCCATTATCGTAATGGCGATGTACAGCATCGTGGACCGGGCTTTTGTCGGGCGCGCCGTGGGCATTGACGCGTTGAGTGGGTTGTCGGCTGCGTTTCCGGCTCAGCTGTTGGCCGTCGGACTGGGACTACTGCCGGGTCTGGGTGGAATGTCCGTGATCTCCCGGGCGCTGGGCGCCCAAAACGCTGCTCAAGGCTCCCGAGTTCTCGGGTCTTCGTTGGCGATTGTGTTCCCAATGTACCTGATCCTGGTCATTGTCGGTTTGTTGCAACTGGAACCCCTCCTGGGGCTGTTGGGCGCGTCGGCCGACACCGCGCCGCACGCGCGTGAATATCTGGTCATCATATTGCCCGGAAGCTTGCTGGTTATGGTTGCAATGAGTTGTAACCAGTATTTGATGGCAGAGGGCCGCCCGACCATCGCCATGATCCTGATGGCCGGCGGAGCCGTTCTCAATATGGCGCTGGATGCGTTGTTCGTGCTGGTGTTGGGTTGGGGTGTTTCCGGCGCGGCGGCGGCAACCGTGATTGCCCAGGGTACGGTCGTTGCGTATCTGTTGTGGTTTTACCTGTCGGGACGCAGCGTCCTGACAGTCACCCGGGATGCGTTGCGGCCGAGATTGCCGCTGGTGTGGGCAGTAATTACGCTGGGCTTGCCCATTTGCCTTATCGAAGTGGCCCGCAGTGTTGTGGTCGTAGTCATCAACAACATCCTCAGCGGTTATGACAACGGAGACAGCTACATCGCGCTGTTTGGAGTAATAAATTCGGTTTTGGAGTTTGCGTTGGCTCCCTTCATCGGCGTGGCGCTGGCGTATCTGCCGCTGGCCGCCTACAACTATGGAGCCCGAAGCTACGCCAGGGTCCGGCAGGCCATCTGGCAAAGCTGCCTGGGAGCGACCCTCGGCGGTGCGCTGATCGCCGCGGCGCTGCTGCCTCTGACTGGCGTTATCATCCGCCTCTTCACGGAGCCCGGCGCCCTGCCGGAAGAAGGTGCTATTGCCATGCGGGTCGTGTTGATGGTCCTGCCCATAGTGGGGATTGAATTCATCAGCTCAATCGCATTTCAGGCGCTGGGAAAAGCCTGGCCATCGGTTGTGTTGACGGTTATTCAGCGGATCGTCTTTTTGTTGGTTTATCTGCAGGTCCTGTCCAGTTCGTTCGGGGTTTGGGGAGTCTGGTGGTCTTTTCCGGCAACCGACGTTACCGCGATGTTGCTTGGGGTGGCAGCTCTGACCATCGTGTGGAAGCGAGTGGAACGATGGGGTGAAGCCGATGCCGGCAATGGCTCAACCAACTTTGACATCGCCGGCGGTCGGCAGTAGCATTACAAACGACTATTGATGCATCGGTTCCAACCGGATCACAGGAGGCCTACCATGGCAATGCAATCGTCCGGAGTGTCTCACATCGCGGTGTGCGTTCGAGATCTGGACAAAGCGCTGGAATTCTACCGGGACATCCTGGGCATGACGGTAACCGTCGACAGGATGCAGGATACTTCAACCGGTGGCCTGCCCCACGTTTACGCGCACAACCGATCAACCAGGCGCCAGGCGGTGTTGACTTACGGAGACGGAGCGGCGCCCACGCTGGTAATGACCAGCCACCCGGGTGATGACACTGACGGCGCACCGATCAAGCTTGACCAGGTGGGAATCAGCCATATCTCGTTCACGGTGCCGGATGTCAAAGCGTTGGCCGACGAGCTAATCAGCAAGGGCGTTGAGCTGGCCGGGCCCATGGACGGATTCACCAACGCAAACGGCGAGGTTTCAAGCATTTTCGTTTACGATCCCGACGGAATACTGGTTCAGTTTGATAGCGGCGGCGGCTGATAATTGGCCGTAATTGCCGGACGCGGAGAGTTTCTGCCAGGTATGTCAAGCAGGAATGTCAAGAAGGAGAATGCCATTATGCCCATGAATTCTACGGGTGTATCTCATATCGCGATCTGTGTCAGCGATCTGGATGTTTCGCTGAAGTTTTATTGTGAAGCGCTGGGGATGTCGGTGGTGAGCGACGCAATACAAGACACCACCACGGGCGGGCTGCCCCATGTTTACGCTCACAACCGCAGTACCCGGCGACAGGTGCGGTTGGCTTATGCCGACGGCGCCAAACCCACGCTGACCATGACCTGTCATCCGGGCGAATCCCCGGACGGCACACCCATAAAATTGGATCAGGTGGGCATCAGCCACATCTCTTTCAGCGTGCCCGACACCAAGGCCCTAGCTACAAGCCTCGCGGCACAAGGTATCCCGTTGGCGGCGCCCATGGATGTCTGGACCGACGCTGAAGGGAAAGTCAGCAGTTTCTATGTTTACGACCCGGACGGAATCCTGGTGCAGTTTGACGCCGGCGGAGGCTGACGATATGTCCCACCACTATGACGAACACGACCGCGACAAGCTTGTAAGGTGGCGGCAAGAGTTGGCGTCCGCAGAATCGCAGTTGGATGAGTTTCCGGCAGCCGCGCTGTTTCTCGTCAAACCCCAGTGCACAGGCGCGCACGAGATATTCCGGAAGTACCGCACCGTATTTGAGGAACGAAACGCCCCGTTTGCGAATCTGGTCGTGTTTGGGATGCACGGCATTTCAGAGACCGTACGCGGATTGCTGGAACAGGCGGGACTGACCGAAACCGATCTGCCCGTGCTGCTGATGGCGCCTACCGCGGAGTTGGATAACTGCATCGCGCTCACGCTGCCCTCCGGTGAGAGCCTGGAGGGCGGCGACGATCCCAACGGCGACGGCACGTGCGATTTCATGGCGCCCTGGCAGGATGTGCTGGACCGGATACGTATCACCAGAGATGGCCGAATATTGCGGCTGATGGGCGTACAGGGTCGGCGGATGACGGGCCTGAACATCACGAAGCTGGCTGGGTCCATGTTGTCGGTTGGAGCATGATTAAAGGGCGGACATTCCTGATGTTCCGCCCCTGGATCGTTGGGGTAACGATGTCTAACGCCGGGCGAGTTTGACCAACCTGCTACCTTCCTGGTTGTGGCCGATGTACAGGTCGCCGTGGGAATCTGCCCATACGGCATGACCCCCGGAACCGCCGATATCGATCTTGGCCAGTACTTCGCCGTCCATGTTCAGGATGGTCAGGAACGCGTCAAGTTCCACCACGTAAGCAATTCCGTCACCATCTACGTACATGTCGCACGGGCGGGCCAGATCGGTCCACATGTCCAGGTATTCGCCCTCACCGGTGAAGATCTGGACGCGGTTATTCTCCCGGTCGCACACCAGGACGCGGCCATCCCAGTGTACCCAGATGCCATGGGGGATGTGAAATTCACCCGGCCCGCGCTTGCCGGGGCGTCCCCAGGAGTGGAGGAGCTGACCGTCGGGCGAGAACCGGTGCACCCGGCTGTTGGCGTACCCGTCGGAAACGAACAGGTCGCCGTTGGGCGCCAGGGCGATGTCGGTACAGCGATTGAAAGGCCCGGCCGCCTTCCACATGGTCCCGTCAGGGCGGGCGCCGCCAGTGTCCGACGGGGCGTCCCAGACACCCATCGTTAGCAACGGTTTGCCGTCCAACGTGCACTTCACGATTGCGTGGGATTCACGAACCGGCAGATATACGTGGTCTTCGCCGCTGATGAATATGCCGTGGGCGTCGGTCAGGTATTCCTTGCCCCATTCCTGAAGGAAGTCGCCTTCCCGGTCGAAAATCATGAGCGGGTGATCGCTGCGATTGAATACGTAGACCCGGTCTTGAGAATCGCAGGCCGGTTCGGCCTGGCCAATCGACCAGCCGTCGGGTGTTTTTGCCCAGTTGTCCAGGACTTCGTAAGTAAAATCTCCACTGCCTACTGTTGGCATGGGTCCACCTCCTGGTGTCGTTGCGATGCCGTTGAGAGAGATTATTGGTTCAACTGCCGTTGGCCAATGCAATGGCCAGCTGCGCCAGCGTGCGGGTGGGGACTCCCGTTGCGCCTTTGACCAGATGCCCTTTGTTGCTGGACGAGGTTGAAGTGCCCGCGATATCCAGGTGTACCCATTCGGCGTCCTCGGCGAATTCGCGCAGCAGCATGGCCGCGGTAATGGAACCGGCCTGCCGTCCGCCGGTGTTTTTCATATCGGCCACGTCGGATCGGATCAGCTCGCGATAATCTTCCAGCATGGGCAATTCCCAAAAACGCTCGCCGCTGCTCTCACCGGCAGACTTGATCCCGCCAGCCAATGCCGCAGAATTGCCCATAATTCCCGTGCACACTTTTCCGAGTGTAACAACCATCGCGCCGGTGAGGGTGGCCACGTCAACCAGTCGGGTGATACCCAATTTGCGGGCGTAGCACAGGGCATCGGCCAAAACCAGCCGTCCCTCGGCGTCGGTGTTGATGACTTCGATGGTCTTTCCATTCATTGCGGTTACGACATCGCCGGGCCGTTGTGCGCGACCTCCGGGCATGTTTTCCGTCGCTGCGATGAGGCCAGTGACGTTGATTTTCGGCTGGAGGGTTCCGATGGCGCTCATCGCGGCAATCACTGACGCGCCGCCGGCCATGTCACCCTTCATAGCCTCCATGTTAGCCGCCGGTTTCAGCGAAATCCCACCGGTGTCGAAAGTGATGCCTTTGCCCACCAGCCCCAGGTTGTTCTCGGGATGGTCGGGGTCGCCCTGATATTTCAGGACGATGAGCTTGGGAGGTTCCTCGCTGCCCTGGGCTACTCCCAACAATGCGCCCATGCCATGCTGAACCATACCCTCTCGTTCGATTACATCAAAATCCAGCCCGGTTGCCTCGGCTACGCTGCGCGCGGCGTCGGCCATGCGGGTTGGCGTCATCACATTGGCGGGATGATTTACCAGATCCCGGGCCAGCATGGTGGCCTCGGCAAGGACTTGACCGGTTGCAACGCCACGGCGCAGAGTGTTTGCCCGATCTTCATCTATTTCGACGATTGTTACGTTATGAATGGAGCCATCGCCGTTTCCGGGCATTTCGTCGGGAGCAACATCATTGCCGTTGCTACGGTACTGGTCGAACTTGTACAGACCCAGCAGTGTGCCTTCCGTGACCGCACGCCCGCTGTCGGCCACGTCCAGCCCGCCGATGCCGGCGCCGTGGGCGATGGTCGCGTAGTCGCTTACCCCTTTGCTGCGGAGGAATCTCGCCACGCTCCCGCTGATCCGACGCACCTGGTCAGCGTCGAGATCTTCAGACTTCCCGAGTCCTGCTACCAGGACGCGAGCCGCGGGGATTTTCCCCATAGTGTGGATGAGAGTCATCTCACCAACTTTGCCGGTGATCTCGCCGTCGGCGATGAGTTCGGATATGCCTCCGCCCAAAGCGTTGTCGATCGCTCCGGTGCCTCCCCCAGGATGAGTTACGCCCTGAAAAAGGTTCACCACCAAAGCCGGGGTTGGGTAGTGAGTGATATCGGCAGTTACGACTTCGACGCTGGTTGCCATTTTTTGCTCCGGTGGAATGGGATTCGCGGTGATTGCCCGATTATGCAGTCATGTGGTCGATAGCACAACTCCGCACAAGAATACGTTACCAGCGCAGGTATCCGGACGATCCCGCAGCGAGGAAACCGGCGCGTTTACCGAGACGGATCGAACCAACCGGTGCGTCGCAGGACTTCTTCCAGAACCGAAGCCGTGTCCTCGGGCCGGCTTACCCTCAAGTGCGGGCGTGGGACGTCCTTTTCGGCAACTGACATCCTGGTGTATATGATCCAGTCGGCGTCGCTGGCGCTCGATTCATTCAGTCCGGCAGCGCGGTCGTCCAGGCGTTGGCGCACCAGCGCCGGATCAGCGGTGAACCGGACAATGAGGGGGTCAACTCCGGCGGCTTGAGCGACAGCGTAGAGGGGACGGCGCACCTGTTCGTTCAGATTGGTGGCGTCGAACACCACCGAATGGCCCTCGCGCAATATCTCGGCAGTGATCGCGTTCATCGCCGAGAATACGCGGCGGTGTTCCTGACGGGAATACTCCGGTGCGCTCACCAGGGTTTTTCGAATACGGTCGCTGTTGATCCAGACGAAGGAAGATCGGGAGATCAACTGCCGTGCGAAGTGGGATTTCCCCGTCCCGGGCAATCCGCAGAGGATTACGAGCGCGGGTCCACGCGCGGGTTCCGCGGTGGAAACAGGCTGGAAGGACACCGTCGCCCGGAGGACATCGATGTCGGACGGGATCAGCCCACCGGCAGTCCAGAATTCTTGATTATCGGATCCCCGCGGTTCCAGCATGAGCTAACACCTGTTGCCCAGCCCTGAATGCGTCCCGCTACTAAAACAAGGCCCTAAGAATTGTTTGAACTACGATGAGTACGACAATTACGACCAACGGGCTGAAGTCCACCGTGCCCGTTTGGGGCAACTTTCTACGAATCGGACCAAGCACCGGTTCCGTTACCCTGAAAACTACATCGTAGATTGTGACCAGTGCTTCCGGAAGGCGGTTGCCCTGGATGGTCATATATTGGACGACGAATCCCAGGATAATGCGTGCCAACAGTAATACGTAACACAGGGTCACCAGGAGGTTGAGCAGGGGAAAAATCTGCGGCATTGCAAGTTTTCCGCAGGGCCAGCGGAGGCTATCCCTGGCCCAGGCGAATGGATTTGAGGTACGCGGCATTCACGGCGTCTACCAGCGCTGCCGGCACGCCGGCCCGCTCCAGCGTTTGCAACCCTTCTGCCGTGGTTCCGCCAGGGGAGGTTACCATGTCCTTGAGTTCGGACGGATGGCTTCCCGATTTGACAACCAGTTCCACGCTGCCCTTTACAGTCTGCAAAGCGAGCCTTCGCGCGATGTCCCTGGGAAGTCCGACGTATACGCCCGCGTCGATAAGCGCTTCCAGAATCAGGAAAACGTAAGCCGGCCCGCTGGCGCTGAGTGCGGTAGCCATATCAAGGTATTTTTCGTCATCAACGTATATCTCATCGCCAACCGTTGACAAGATCGATTTGGTGAAGTCGCGGTGTTCGTCGTTGACCGCGTCAGCACAAGTCCACATGGTCATGCCGGCGCCGATTTGAGCCGGGGTATTGGGCATCACCCGGATTATTCCGGGGTGCTGTGCGCCACTGGAAAGCGAATCAATCCGCGCGCCCGCGACGATGGAAAGCAGTGACTGGCTCTGGGAGAAGGACCCCCGAACATCAGCGAACACCTTTGACAAATCCTGTGGTTTCACTGCCAGCACCACGATCTCTGAACAGTCGATCACCGAGCCGTTTTTGCCGGATACGGATACTCCGTAGCGATCGGCCAAGTATTCGCGGCGGGCGGCCACGGGTTCGCCGATGGTGACGGATTCAGGTGCGGTGATGCCGGCATCCAGGACGCCGCCCAAAATAGCTTCGGCCATAGTGCCGCCGCCGATAAACCCGATATTCATTGGTCTGGTCCTATCTGCCGGAGTCGTATATGAGGACTAAGCCAGGCCATCGCCTCGAGCGAATGCGGCCGCCATCCGGATGGTTTCAACCATGGACGTATGGTCAGCGACATTTTTCCCGGCGATGTCAAACGCGGTGCCGTGATCGACCGACGTCCTGATGAACGGTAAACCCAGGTTGGCCGTGATGCTCTCTTCAAAACCGTATACCTTGACCGGGATGTGACCCTGGTCGTGGTACATGCACAGTGCTACGTCGTAGCGATCGTTGATTGCCTGGTGGAAAATAATATCGGCGGGAATGGGGCCGGTGGCATTGATGCCCTCGGATCGGGCCTCAGCCACGGCCGGGGCAATCTCTTCCGCCTCTTCGTTGCCGAGCAGGCCGCCGTCACTGCCGTGAGGATTCAATGCCGCAACTCCGATGCGCGGCTCGGCAAAGCCCCACTTTCTGAAGTTATCGTCGGTAAGGCGCAGGAAATCGAGGATCCGATCTTTTTTGACGTAGTCGCAGGCGATTCGCAAAGATCGGTGGGTGGTCAGGTGGACAACTCGCAGGTTTTTGGCGATCAACATCGTCGCTACTGTTTTGGCTCCGGACAATTCCTGCAGCAGTTCCATGTGTCCGATGGCTTCGTAACCGGCCATAGCCGCTGCTTCTTTGTTCAACGGAGCGGTGGCCAGTCCATCCACCACTCCGGCCATAGCCAACTGTCCGGCTTTACTGACCCATTCCATAGCAGCTTTCCCGCACGCCACGCTGAGTTGGCCAACGGTGATGTCTTCGGCGTTCAGGTTGCCGATGTCCACGACATCCACCACGCCCGGGTTGGTTCCCGCCCCGCCGAGGTCATCGGAACGATGAATGCGCAGAGGCAGCCCCGTCATCTTGACGGCCTGTTCCATGGCGTAGATATTTCCCACCACCACCGGCCGGCACATGTTGTAAACATTGGGATCGGACAGAGCCTTTACCACAACCTCCGGGCCGATACCGCAAGGGTCGCCCATGGTGATGGCAATGGCCGGGCGGTCGGTGTCCAAGTTGGAATGTTCTGTCATGGCATTGCTCTCGCTGCGAATCGGTGAGGAACTGGTATATGTGTGCCAACAATAGTAATGGTTACAGGATGCGACCGCAACGGTACGTTTGAGACGTTGGATTACTGCACATGCAGGACCCGCCACAGTCGCATTGCGACCGGGGCGGGCCGGCGAGTCCGGTCAACTACTCACATTTGTTCCATCCGCAGGAATAACAAGTCAGGCATCCTTCCTGGCTGACGACCCCGCCATTGCACTCAGGGCAGCGCCCGGCGTAGGCGCCCGGCAGGGTTTGTGGAACGGGCGCCCCATTGCCGTTAGCCTTGCCAACTGCAGGATGCGTGCTCAGATTTGGCTGCGGCGGCATCCACGGACGAACCTCGGGTCCATCTCCGCCGAAAGCCGGAGCGCCGGTGGGCAAAGTCAGTTGCACGCCGTCAGACGCGTTGGATTCGTTGGAGACGCCGCTGGTGATGCGGTCCAGGACGATGGCGACGGCGTCCGGACCGGAACGAACCAGGGTGCCGTCATCCCAGGCGGGGCAACAGGTGATACCGCTCAATTGCTGGGAAACCTCGCTGGCGTCGATACCGGCCCGCAATGCGAGGGACACCAGCCGCGAAACCGCTTCCAGCAGTGCAGCGTCGCAGCCGCCGGCTTTGCCCATGGTGCCGAAAACCTCGAACGGCTGCCCCTGATTATCCATATTCACGGTGACGTACATGTTGCCATGACCGGTGCGGACCCGTTCGGTAATACCCTGAGTTTGGCGGGGCCGCTCCCTGGGCACGCGGGGGCTTGGTACTTCGATGACAACGGGGTTGGATTCCGGCGTGGTTGACTTGTTGGCTGATCCCGTACTGAGCACCTGGTCTGCTTTGCTGCCATCCCGATAAACGGTAATTCCTTTGCAGCCCAAATTGTAAGCGCCCTGGTATGCCGCTGCCACATCGGCTACGGTTGCATCGTGGGGGAAGTTGATCGTCTTGGAAACGGCGTTGTCGGTATAGGTCTGGAACGCTCCCTGCATCTGGACATGCCATTGTGGGTTGATGTCGTGTGAAACGCGGAACACGTCCTTGACCCATCCGGGCACATCCAGGTCATCCAACGAACCCGAGTTCGCCAACTCCTCCATCAATTCGGAGGAGTAAAAACCTTCGTGGCGCGCCACGGCTTCGAAATACGCGTTGCCTTCGACCAGCCTGGTGTTATCCATCACGTTGCGAACGTAGGAGAGGGCGAACAATGGCTCGATGCCGCTGGACGCTCCGGCAATGATACTGATGGTTCCAGTGGGGGCGATGGTCACCGGCGCAGAATTTCGCATGGGTTGAGGGTTGGGGCCGCGATTGTAAACGCTGCGAGACCATTCCGGGAACACGCCGCGCCGGCTGGCAAGCTCTGCCGATGACCGGTAGGTTTGCTGTTGGACAAACTGCATAACCTGTTCGGCCATTTGCAGCGCTGCTTCGCTGTCGTAGCGGATACCCATCTGGATCAAAAGGTCGGACCAGCCCATTACGCCCAGGCCGATGCGCCGTGTTTTGCGGCTCATCTCGGCAATTTCAGGGATGGGATACTCGTTCATGTCGATGACGCTGTCCAGCATGTGGACGGCGGTTGTTATCACTTCCGCCATGCGATCCCAGTCGATCTTCACGTCGTCATTCGTGTACGTCACCATCCGGGCCAGGTTCAGCGAACCCAGGTTGCAGGATTCGTAAGGCAACAGCGGTTGTTCCCCGCATGGATTGGTGGACTCAATATCGCCCAATTGGGGGTTGGGGTTGTCTCGGTTGATACGGTCCAGGAACACTATACCGGGGTCGCCGGTCCGCCAGGCCAACTCGGTCATGCGTTCGAATACTTCGCGGGCATTGAGTTGTTTTACGATCTGATCGGTACGAGGGTTGATGAGGTCGTATTCCTGGTCTCGCTGGACTTTCTGCATGAAATCCTCGGTTACGGCGACCGAGATATTGAAGTTGGTGAGGTGTTGCCCGTCTTCTTTGGAGGATATGAAGGACAGGATGTCGGGGTGAGTAACATGCAGGATGCCCATGTTAGCGCCGCGGCGCGTGCCACCCTGTTTCACCACATCGGTTGCGGCATCAAAGGCGTTGATAAAGCTGACCGGGCCGGACGCGACGCCGCCGGTGGAGCCCACAACGTCGCCCTCGGGCCTCAATCGGGAAAAGGCGAATCCGGTTCCGCCGCCGCTCTTATGGATGAGCGCAGTCTGCTTGACTTTGGTGAATATGGAATCCAATGAATCTTCCACCGGCAACACAAAACACGCGGAGAGTTGCTGCAGCTCGCGGCCGGCGTTCATAAGCGTGGGCGAGTTGGGCAGGAATTCCAGCCGTTGCATTACTTCGTAGAAACGCTGCTCGGTATCGCGCCGAACATGTTCCGACTCACCGTACAGCAGGTCGGATTGAGAGAGGTTGTGGGCGACGCGACGGAACATGCCGTCCGGGTCTTCCAGAACGTTACCTTCCCGGTCTTTGGACAAGTAGCGCCGTTGCAATACCACTTTGGCGTTATCGGTGAGATGCCCGTCCCGTTCGTTATGAGACCGGGCAATACCGGCGGCTACCATTGCATCCCGAATCCGGCTCCTGATAGATTCGGGCGAATCCTGGCCATTGTTCAAGCCGACGCTTCTTGCTGCTACCTCCACGATGTCCTCCTGCTTTTCAAAAACCAAGTCCCAATTTGATTGATTTTTGTTTTGGTCCCATATTCTCGCTGGTCGCTCGCCCATCGGGGAGCATTTCTCAAAGGCGCCTTCGGAACCGGGGAGTATCGACGCCCAGTCCCGAACATTCCAATATCTAAAAAAAGTTCACCTGCCTGACAGGATTCTTGCGCGTCATGCGAGTTGATAAATCCAAATCAAAACGCAGCCCCTTGTAAAAATAGAGGACTGGCACTTCCCGCGCCGGCCGGAGGTCGAATCCCGTCAGTGTGGCCGCCACGTTCTGGACACGGTCGAATACACCGGGGGCGGAAACGGAGCGCTTACAGACTCGGCGAATCACTCCCAAATTCAAGGTAATTCCGAGTGAGGAAAGTATTTCGGTGATCTGATCGGCCATGTCTTTCAACGCACCATCAGCGACCGGGTTAGCGGCTTTGAGGAATATAGTCAAACCGTTTTGAGTGGTTTGGCAATCAATTACCGGGAAATTCTCTCCCAGCTGGCTGGCAATATGCGACTCGGTCCCGCTGGGGGATGGTCCGCAATTGATTTCGACTTTGTACTGGACAGAATTGTGCATGTAAAAAAACTCCGAGAATTGTGCGCTTCAAACGGAAGCAATAGACACAGATTTGGCGTTATCGGTCGTCTTTATATTGATTGTACGTCAGGTCGAGGGCGGGAGATTCCCGACGTTTGCCAAGAAAGCCCCCGCCTCGACCGCTGTTTCAGACCGATAATGAATCACGCAAACAGGTCATCTTCCTCCCGCGGCGCCGGCAATGCTGCCCAGCAACTGACCAAACAGGCCCGGGCTTCGCGATCCATGTCGTCTTGCAATTCGGAGAAGGGATTGGGTATCCACGAGCCACTTACGTCCTCGTCATTGACTTGCCAGTCAGACGGGACCCACATCTTCCGCAGCATCTCCTCCATGTCGTGGACCCGATTGTTGTGGGTCAACAGCCTGGTAAAGGCGGAGTACTGAACGCTGCTGCTCATAATGGTGTTGAACACCTCCATAGAAATTTGGGGTAAGTGGCGAGCTTGTGGGTTCAGTTTGAACCGGGGCACACTGCGATGGTGGCAATGCAGTGATGCCCTAATTCGCAAAGTTGGTTGGATCTGGTGATTCGTCATTTACGGGCGCCCAGTCGACCGGTTGCGGCGAGTGGGTGATTGTCGGCGCGACCGGCGTGTCTCGACCGCAGCCACCCCGATCAACGGTTCGGGTTGGCCGAGCTGGAAGGACCTGGCCTGCTCCTCGAAGTCGGCGGCATTCTGAAAGTCGTAATACACCGAAGCATAGCGAACGTAGGCGACTTCATCCAGGAGACGCAGACGGTCGAGTACCATCAATCCGAGGTCGCGGGACTTGACCACGCCGCTGCCGGAACGCTGCAATTCTGCCTCAATGTCATCTGCCATTTTGTCGATGTCCCGTCGTGGAATGGGTCTGCGCGTGCAGGCCATGTTGATTCCGGCCAGCAACTTGTCGCGGCTGAACTCCTGGCGGTGGCCGTCGCGTTTTTCTACCTGCAGCACGGTCATCCTGACGACTTCGATCGTAGTGAACCGGTTGTTGCATGCCTGGCATTCGCGGCGGCGGCGAATGCCGATTTCAGTATCGCGGGAATCGGTGACCTTGCTTTGGTTTTCTTCACAATAAGGGCATTTCATTTGCAGGTCCGATGCTTGGTCGATTTTTCAAACAATTTTTGTAAATAGCACATATTGTGCTTGTGACCAATAATACTACAATTTGTTGTGGGCAGAAATATAACATGGGCGGACATTGCCCTGTCAATTTGAACGAGGATGCAGATTTCCAGCAATTTTAGTCAATCTTGCAGCGCCTGACCACGGCTCTCACCGATGATTGGCAAAGGTTGAAGATTACGCGCCGAATTAACCCGGTTTCACGAAAACGGCCCCCTTTCCAAATCGGAGAGGGGGCCGTAACCCGGAGAAGATTAAACGCGCGTTTAGCGGTAGAATCCCCGGCGGTTTTGCCGATGCTGGAGGAAAGTCGGCAAATCGTAATCGCGACGGTCTGGAACATCCATTTCGCCAAGCAGTTTCGATATGTCGTCTTCCGCCTGAGGCGAATCCACCGGGAAATCGGCAGCAACCATGGTCATCTTCACTTCGTCGTCCAACCGGGGATCCCGACTGGTTCCGAAGATGATATTGGCATCGGGATCTGCCAGGTCTTCGACCACAGTGGCCGCCTCCTGCACTTCCTGAAGCGACAAGTTGTTGCCTCCCGTGAGTACGAACAAGATGCGACGGGAGCCTTCGAGCGAGATGTCCAGCAGGGGGCTCTCCGTACACTGTCGGGCGGCTTCTTTAGCCCGGCCCTGACCCCGGCCCCGGCCTATGGACAGCCACGCCTGGCCGGCCCCGGTGAGGATGGTTTTGACGTCGGCGAAGTCCACATTGATTTCCCCGGGGACGGTAACCACCTCTGCGATGGCCGTAATGCCCTGATGCAGCACCGAGTCCGCCAATTTGAGGGCGTCTTCCCACGAGTACGAATCTGATTGTTCGTTGTTCAAAGCCAGCAGGCGGTCGTTGGGAATCACGATCATCGTATCCACGTGCTCCCGCAACCGCTCCAGGCCTTCCTCAGCGTTTCGCCGGCGTGTCTGGGCTTCAAATCCGAAGGGGCGGCTTACTACCGCGATGGTTAGCGCTCCGCTTTCCTTGGCGATCTGGGCGACCACGGGCGCCGCTCCCGTGCCGGTTCCTCCACCCATACCGACCGCGAGGAAAACCATGTCGGATCCGCGAACCGCCTGTTCAATGTCACCGCGGGATTCTTCTGCAGCCTGGCGTCCCAATTCCGGTTGAGAGCCGGCTCCCAGGCCGCGGGTGAGATTTCGGCCCAGGGCGATACGGTAGTGCACATCGCACCGGGACAAATGCTGCGAGTCCGTATTCATAGCGTAGTATTCGACAACAGGGAGTTTGTCTTTGTACATCCGGCTGACCGCGTTGGATCCGCCCCCGCCCACACCCAGAACCTTAATGAGTGGGACGCCGCGGCCGATTTCAGGAATCATGCCGTCGCTTTCGTCGAATCCCGTGTCGGGCTCCCAGGATGCGGAGTTATCGGGGAAAATCATCGTTGTTGGTCCTCCTGGTTGGTAATTTTCTAGTGGTCGTTTGGTTGGCGTATTGGTTCCGGTGAGATGGTGATCAGGTCTTTGTGGGTTAGCTGGAGCGCGAATCCAACGCCGGCGGTTGCGCAAACTGGGTTGGCGCTATCCGCCGCCCGATGGGCGGGCGCTGGATCGCGAAAATGGGCGGCGCAGCAACGAACCGGGTGACCAGTTCCGATCTCCCTCTCCTCGAACTCGGCCCCGATCAGGCTGGTTTCGGTGCTTTACCGCCCATTGCAACACGCCCAATGCCGCTGCGTACTCTGGCTGGCGCAACGATTCGGGTAGCCCGGCGTACCACAGGGGCACTCCGATCCGAACCTGCGTCCTCAGGCCGCGGGCGGTCATTTCGGCAAATCCCGGCATTCGAGAACCTCCACCCGTCAAAACGATACCGCCCGCTGGAGCGGTATCCATGCCGGCGTGGGATAATTCCCGCTGAATCAGCTTCAACATCTGGAGAGACCGCAGGTATAGTGGTTCACAGAATTCTTGACGCTGTACGATCCGTCTGGGGTGGACCTGGGTAGCTGGCATAACTATTTCTTCGTCCGGAGACAATTCCTCCGGCAGAACGTGCCCGTGCTGAATCTTCAAGTCTTCTGCCATTTGAAAAGGCACTCTCATGGCAATCGCCATATCGCGGGTTAACTGATTGCCACCCATCGGTATTACGGACGAATAGCAGGGAGTTCCTTCCCGGTAACACGCGATTTTGATCGTCCCGGCGCCGACGTCGATGGTGGCTACACCCATTTCCCTTTCATCGGCGGTGAGTGTGCCCTCTGCCGTTGCCAGCGGGTGCGATACCAATCCCTCGACGTGGATTTTGCACATCTCCAGGGCGCGGACGATGTTTCCCAGGGGAACCGACTTTCCCCTGACGATGTGGGCTTCCAGCTGAAGCTCGTTCGTGTGCAAGCCGGTTGGATTTCCCACACCCGAGGTCCCGTCCAGGTGGTACCGCATGGGGATGATGTGCAGTACCTGTTCGCTTCGGCTATCAAGTTGATTCTGATAGTTTCCGGACGTTCCGTTCATCAGTGAACGGAGATGATGCTCGTTGACGGTGAGCAATTCGTTGCCGTCGCCCAGCATTTCGCGGGAATTTTCGCTGATCAAGTGATCGCCGTTGACGACGGCGAAAAAATCGTTCACCGGATTACGTCCAACATACCTGAAACATTCCTTCAGGCTGTCGCGTATTGACTCCCGCACTTCAGCAAAATCGTCAATAGTCCCTTGACGCACGCCCAATGACGGCGCCGAGCCCGTACCCAACGGTTTTAGTTCACCCTCAGATCCCAGGCGGGCCACGACGGAGAAAACCTTATTGGTACCAATATCGATTGCGGCGTAAATTGGTTCCCTTGGCATCTGCTAAATCCTTTTTGTGCAGTTCATGTAATAGCTATGTGATTCCATTTGTGGTCGTAGTCGAACGGTTTGGAGGGCAATAAACGGGCCTCAGATGCGCTCCACGGCTCGAAGCCGCGCACTGCGGCTGCGGGGGTTGCCCGCGATTTCCTGGGCTGACGGGCGGACGACTCTTCGGCGCACCGCGCGCATCGTGGGAACGTGGTTACAAACGCACTCCGGCAATGCCGGGGGACAGATACAGGTGGCTGTCGCGCGGTCAATCCAGGTCTTGACAATGCGGTCTTCAAGGCTGTGGTAACTGATGATTACGCCACGCCCTCCCGGTTCCAGCAGGTCAGTAATCACGTCCAAACCCGTGGTGAGCTGGTCCAGCTCCTGATTGACCACTATCCGCAACGCCTGAAACGTTCTCGTTGCCGGGTGGATGCCGCCACGGCGTCCTCCAACCGCTCGCGTGATTACGTCTGCCAGTTGGCCGGTAGTGGTTACCGGACGGTTGGCGACGATTGCCCGGGCGATGGCACGGCTGCGACGTTCCTCTCCGAACTGGTAGATCAGGTCAGCCAGTTCCGACTCCTGGGTACGGTTGGCGTAATCTGCCGCCGTGGCTCCAACGGGGTCGTAACGCATATCCAGGGGTTCGTCACTTTGAAAAGACAAGCCGTAGCCATCGACTTCAATCTGGCGGGAAGAGAATCCCAAATCCAGCAAAACCCCGCTCACCGACGTGATGGAGAATTGCCCCGCAATGCGATCCATCTCCGCGTAACTGCCGTGGGCGAGAATCGCCCGGTTCCCGAAGCGCGTCAAGCGCTGGCGGGCAACGGCCAACGCCCGAGGGTCCCGATCAATGGCAAGCACGGTGCCGTGTGGGGCGCAGAGATCGAGTAACGCCAACGTGTGCCCGCCTTCGCCCACGGTGCCGTCGATGTACGTACCGCCGGAACGAACGTCCAGATACTCCATCGTTTCGGACACCATCACCGGAGCATGATGGATGCGGTCTTTTTCGTCCGGGTTGGTTGGCATATTTCCGTGTTCCCAGCGTACGAACCTGGCCGACGACGTAGAGTACGTTGGTTGCTCAATTTTTGTTTCAACCAGGGTCATTGGCGCTTCTACCCAATTGGAGTCAGTTTGGATGTCACTATCGTCCAACACTCACCAAACGGAAATTTTGATGCCCTCGTGCATGAACCGATCCCGGAACTCAACCGCGCAGGTTAACGACAGGGCTGGCAATACCAACCCATACGCGCGCTATTTCCATCGCGAGGGCATTTCGAGTCTGCTGGTGGCAATGTAACAAAGGCGCGGGTGACAACGCCTACTATAAAAGGTGCGATGTTTAATGATTTTTGTAAAATACCAAATTTGGTCTAAATCTGATGGGGTGGCGGCAATTAGGCCCACGATGGCGTTGGGGCGCTCGTTGGGGGGTTCGTGGAGCTGACTCCGGCAGCTGGCTCGCTGCGCTTGAAGATGTCAGGCGGGTCGTGCCAACTTCCGCCGTAACTGTGGTTGTGCTATACTCAACACCCATCCGGGCAGCCCGGCGTCGACCGCCCCTGCCCGGTGCATTTTGTGAATCATTTGCGCGCTGGAGTGAATTAGCGGTGAAGGTCACCAGAGACAATGCGTCTCCCATCGAAGTAACCCTTACGGTTGAGATGGCCGAAGAAGACGAAAACCCGTTCGTCGAACGGTCATATCGGCGTACCGTTTCTCGAATTAATGTTCCTGGGTTTCGACGCGGTAAAGCCCCGCGACATATCGTAGAAAGCGTGGTCGGCCGTACTGCGCTGGTTCAGGAAGCGCTGGAATTCCTGGTTCCTGAAACCTTGCACCAGGTTCTGCAAGATCAGGACGTGGAAGCGTTTGCCGAACCAAGCATCGAAATAACGGATATAGAGCCGGTTTCGTTCACAGCCACGGTCCCGCTGGAACCATCGGTTGACCTGGGAGATTACCGGACGATTCGGGTCGAGTCGGAATCAACCGAAGTCAGCGCCGAAGACGTTGATGGCGTGATTGAACGGATCCGGCAGGAACAGGCAGTGTGGGAACCGGTCGACCGCCCGGTGCAGTACGGCGACCGTCTCAACATCGACGTCAACGGTATGATCGACGAGGAAGTCGTGGTGGAAGACGAGGACGTGGAGTACGTGCCTGAAGAAGAGAATGTACTTCCGTTTCCGGGTTTCGCTCCCAACCTGATCGGAATGCAGGAAGAGGAAAACCGTGACTTTACCGTCACGATTCCGGAAGATTACCCTCGAGAACAGTATGCTGGTAAAGAAGTATATTTCAAGGTTGGTCTCCGGTCGGTGAAAGAGAAGAACCTCCCGGCCATCGATGACGACTTCGCCAAATCGGTTGGAGAAGGGTTTGATGATCTGGCGGCTCTCCAGGACAATATCCGCGAATCCCTGACCAATCAGGCCGAGGCGGCGGCCAGGAGCCGATTGGAACAACAAAGCCTGGAAGCCCTGTGCGAGGTTGCCATCGTTAACGCTTCGCCCATCCTGTACGAGCGGGAACTGGAAGCGATGGAATCTGAGCGTGACCGTATGCTCAGGCAGCAGAGCCTCGATCTGAATACCTACCTGCGATTCCTGGGTAAGTCACTGGAAGAATTCCGCGACGAGATGCGCCCTAATGCGGAACGCAGACTCGTTGGCGGCCTGGTGATGCGCAAACTGGCTGAAGTTGAAGGGATCGAGGTGTCTGATGAAGACGTGGAATCAGAGGCCGAAAGATTGATCGGGTTGTCCAGCGAAGAATCAGAGCCGGGCAACTTGGAAAACTTGCAGCAATTCCTGGCGCTGGATTCCACCCGTGACAGTATTCGATCGTCTTTGCACAGCAAGCTGGTAATGGACCGTTTGACGGACATTGCGCTCGGGAATCTGGAAGATGAACCGGCTGAACCAACGGAAGAATCCGAGAGCGATGTTGATACCGAAGATGGCGACGCAGTTGAAGCAACGGATGTTGCCGACACCGACACCGTAAATGAATCCGACGACGAGCCTCAGGCCTGAATCGTACCCGCACTCTTACTCAGGAGACCTACCAGCAATGTTGCAACTCCCCAATAACTCGGGACCTGTGTTGCCCAGCAATGTGTTACCGGGAATCATCCGACCTACCCAGGAAGGCGAACGCGCCTTCAACCCGTATTCTCTTTTGCTCCAGGCCAGAATCATCTACCTTGGAACCCAGGTTGACGATGATGCTTCCAACGCCATTGTGTCACTTTTGTTGTACTTGGGATGGGAAAACCCTGAGGAAGACATCCACCTGTACATTAACTCGCCTGGCGGGTCGGTTCTGGACGGAATGGCGATCTACGATACCATGCAGCTTATCAAACCGGACGTGTCCACCGTTTGCATCGGCAAAGCGGCCAGCATGGGAGCTGTTTTGTTGTCCGGTGGAGCGAAAGGCAAACGGTACTGCACACGCAATTCCACCGTACTTATTCACCAGGTGATGGGAGGCATCC
The DNA here is from genome assembly GCA_965262485.1 of Dehalococcoidia bacterium. Classification (GTDB taxonomy): domain Bacteria; phylum Chloroflexota; class Dehalococcoidia; order Lucifugimonadales; family UBA3495; genus Bin87. The sequence goes on from OZ253540.1 coordinate 1,071,821, forward strand.
AGGGCTCCGCATCGGATATCGAAATCACTGCGCATGAGATTTTGCGTTTGCGCCAACGGCTGAATACCATCTTGTCTGAGAACTGTGATCAACCGTTCGACAGAGTGTCGCGAGATTCCGACCGGGACTTCTGGATGGACGCCGAGACTGCCGTGGAATACGGAATTGTCGACCATGTTTTGACCGAACTTCCAGACATTTTGACTCGGTCCGCCGCTTGATCAAATCCTCTATAATCGGCACTCAATCGCGCCCAGAACAGGAGACCCGAATGGCCGCTCCCTTTGAAGATTCGCCCTTACTGCAACCTACCAACATCGTCCCCATGGTCATTGAAACAGGACCTAGGGGGGAGCGTGCGTTCGATATCTACTCGCTGTTGCTCCGCGAGCGCATTATCTACCTTGGCACTCCGATTACTGACCAGGTGGCAAACGTAATCATCGCCCAATTGCTTTATCTGGAACGGGAAGATCGCGATCGGGATATCAGCCTGTACATCAATAGTCCTGGCGGTTACATCGCGTCGGGGTTGGCCATTCTCGACACGATGAATCTGATAAACTCGCAAGTATCGACGATTTGTGTCGGAACTGCCGCCAGCATGGCCACGATCCTGTTGTCAGGTGGGACCAAAGGGAAACGGTATTGCCTGACCAACTCCACAATACACATGCATCAACCCAACGTGGGGAGTTTCCAGGGTCAGGCCGCAGATATCGAAATTCAGGCCAAAGAAATCGTGCGCCTGAAAGAGCGTTTGAACGACATTCTGGCCACTGCTACCGGCCAATCTATCGAGAAAATTTCCGACGACACCGATCGGGACTTTTTCCTGACTGCCGACGAAGCGATTGAGTACGGTATCGTGGATGAAATACTCGGGTTGAAAACTGAAGAAACCGAGGCCGAAGCAGCGTAGATGCAAGAGTTTCTAACCGAAGCAGCACCTTCCGAAACAGTACCTTGGCCCGCAACAAATGAGCACCGGGAACCGTAACCCGAGCCGCAATAACCTTCGGTGTTCATTTTGCGGTAACCTTTTTCCGCAAAACAAACTGCTGCGACCTCCGGGTCAGCCCCGGGGCGGTATCTGTTTTGATTGCGTTCGCGAACTGGCCGCGCATGTGGCGGAACGCAGTGAACAACGCCGCAGTCCATCGAAAAGCGGCCGTGGTCGATCCAACGGAACAACCACCGACCCGGCCAAAACGGCGTCCGAACCGCTGGGATCGGTACCTCACATATTGGTGCCGAGAGAAATTCACGGCAATCTCGACGCATACGTCATTGGTCAAGATAAGGCCAAGAAAACGCTGTCGGTAGCGGTATACAACCATTTCAAACGCATCAGAAGTGAAGCGACAGCTTCGGAGATCGAGGTTCAAAAATCCAACATCTTGTTGATCGGGCCGACGGGTTCCGGAAAAACGTTACTGGCTGAAACTTTAGCCCGTTCTCTGGATGTTCCTTTCGCCATCTGTGATGCCACTTCCCTAACTGAATCGGGCTACGTTGGCGAGGACGTGGAGAACATCCTTCTCCGGCTCATCCAGGCTGCCGACTGGGACATAACCCGCGCTGAGCATGGGATCATTTACATCGATGAGCTGGACAAGATCGCGCGCAAGGAAGGCGTGAACCGCTCGATAACGCGGGATGTTGCCGGCGAGGGCGTCCAGCAGGAATTGTTGAAGATCATTGAGGGCTGCACCGCCAATGTGCCGCCTCAGGGAGGCCGCAAGCACCCGCACCAGGAGATGTTGCAGATCAATACGCGCAACATTCTTTTTATTTGCGGCGGCGCTTTTGATGGTTTGCAGGAGATAACTACCAGGCGATTGACGATTGGATCTGCCATGGGTTTCCTGGCGCACCACGGAGGACGGAACGATTCCGACGGAGCGAATTGCGGGACGCTGGAGCAGGTCACGCCTGAAGATTTGCTCGAATTCGGATTTATCCCCGAACTGGTCGGGCGGTTGCCAGTCGTAACGACTCTCCAGCCGCTGGACAAAGAGGCGTTGGTGGAAGTATTGGTCAAGCCGAAAAACGCCATAGTCAAGCAGTATCAACAGCTCTTTCACCTGGACGGGGTGAGGCTGGAATTCACTCAGGAAGCGCTGTTAGCCGCAGCCGAAAGGGCGTTGTCGTACCATACCGGCGCGCGGGTCTTGCGCCATATCGTGGAGGACGCCCTCCTCGAAGTGATGTACGAGCTTCCGTCGCTCTCGGACATCGACCGATGCGTGGTGCACGCGGAATCGATCAACCGAGAGGCCTCACCACGATTGTACCGCACGGGCGGCGGGCGCTATATCTCGCTGGAGACGGCGTTGGCGCAAGCGGAACGCGAATCGCGCAAGAAATCAGCCTGATCTGCGCACATCGTCTAAATCGCGGGTCCGATTGCCCTCTCTATTTCCTCGGTAAGCGGAAGGCCGTCCGGGTACCGATCTGGCAGGGGAGCGCCCAGCTCATCGAGCGCTGTTCCCGGCTTTACCTGGAGCCTTCCATCCGCTACCGCCCGCAGAGTCTCGAGCATGAGCTGAGGTTCGCGGCGCAGTCCCTCCGCGCGAATCCGGGAGAACAGGGGGTTGTCTTCTCCCTCTTCAGCCTGAATGGCAGCTGCCGCGCGCTCCGTAACGGTTTCCCAGGCATCGTCGAACGACTCTCCCCCGATCGAGAAACTGCAGTTGGACAATACCGGGCCGCGGTCGACATCCTCTGTAGCCAAATGTATCATCGCCCCGGTTTGGGACGCTTTCGATTCGATCAGGCTCCATATCACAGACTGCCACGTGCCGGTGGGACCATTGGGCAAAGCTCCGTGCAGATTCAGCAATGGGAAACGGCGGCACATCTCAGGGCTGAATATCAACATGTACCCGGCCAACACACACACGTCCGGGGTGTAAGGTTCCAGCAAGCGCATGACCTCCCGGTCGAAGTCCGACCGGTGTCGGCTCATGGCGCCCCCGCCGTGTTCCCGACGAAACCGGTTGGACGACAGTGTCACCAGCGGATGCCCGAGCGACCCCACCAACTCAAAAAACTCATCTGAGCCGGGGGCTTCCCCGGATTCGCGGTTGCTGAAAACGAACTCTATGGTTGCGTTCAGTCGATGATCGTAGATCGCTCTATCGACGAATCTCAACAAACTGCGAGATCCCTCGCCGCGTCCTGTTGAAAACCAACCTATGCGCAACACTGGACTAATTCGACCTGAACAAATTCACAATTCGGGGTCATCTTCAAAGAACATCGGGTCGTCGGGTTCCGGGGCAAACGGAACATCCCAGGCGCCGGCCTCGCCACCGGGGTCTGCCCCTCGGCGCATACCTGCCAAGTCTGATCCCGGGCCCGCCTGACTGATTCTCATTTCAGTCTCAGATAATAGTTGCTGGCAGCGTTTAGCCAAATCCAGACCCAGAAGATAGAGCAGTTCTGAATCGGCGAGGGACATTTCACCCAATTCAAGGCGAGAAACTGTGTCTTCCAAACGCCGGTACGCCTCTTCAAAGCCCAATTCGCTTATTTCCTCCCGACCGGGATCACTCGACTGGTTCATCGTGATTAATGACCGATCCCCTCACTCACAGGAGAGGTCGCATGGCCATTGGCGGGTTCGGCCGGGTGCGACGGCGGCGAACAGGTTGGGCGGAATCATCAGACGGTGTTGTACGTTCTCCGGCCTGGTGGTCCGAGTCGGAAGTTGGCAATGGTGGTTCGATCCTGGCTACCGCCGAGGCAAGCCCTTTTTCCGGGGATGAATCCTCCGGCACGGGTGTTGCGGCGGTGGCGTCCAGCGTACCTCCGGATACTGTGATGCACAACAAATCTCCGGGTGGGACCTGTCCGGGATCGGTGACTACGGCGGCGTTTTGGTAGCGGTTCACGACGGCAAAACCGCGACGCAAAGTGGCGGCAGGGTCCAGTGTATTCAACCTGGCGCCTAGAGTCGCGATTTCCCGGCCCTTGAGGTCAATTCGCCGCAACAAGGTAGTTGCGGACCGGTCGGCGAGATCATCAACCTGACGACGCCGGGACCCCACGTCCGGAGCGCTTCGAACCAGTCGTTGGTTGGTCAATGCGCACGAATTCCGCAGGCGGGCGATTCGGTTGGTCATCGCGGATTCCGATTGCTGCAATCCGCCCAGGATATTGGACAGCAACTGCAATCTATCCGGTGTCGCCAGTTCTGCGGCGGCGGATGGCGTGGGAGCGCGCCGGTCCGCTACATCATCTGCGATGGTGTGGTCAGTTTCATGCCCGATTCCAGACACGACCGGTATGCCGCTGGCGAAAATTGACCGGCCGACTTCTTCGGTATTGAAGCACCAAAGATCTTCGAGGGAACCGCCTCCCCTGGCCACGATGATGACGTCAGCGGCGCCTTCATCATTGAGCCGGGAGATTGCAGCAGCAATTTGGCCGGCGGCGCGTTCACCCTGCACCGCGGTGGGGAACAACCGAAGCTCAGCGATGGGGAAACGTCGTCTCACGACGTTTTGTATGTCTTGCCAAACCGCTCCGCTAGGGGAGGTTACGACGCCGATTACGCTTGGAAATTCCGGTAGCCGGCGCTTTCGAGACGGATCGAACAATCCTTCAGATTCCAGCTGCTGGCGGAGCCGAACCAACTCCAATGCCAAAGCTCCCGAACCGACTGGCAGCGCCGCGGCGACCTGTAGATTGGCTTCACCGGACGGCCCGTAAAAGGTGAAGGTTCCACCGACCAGCACTTCCTGACCAGATTCCAGATACTCCTGGCCGGCACGCCCGCGAAACATGACGCATCTGATACTGTTGCCGTCGCCCCGCAGGCTGAAATATGAATGCCCGCTGGCAACGGTACGAAGATTCGCGATTTCACCCTGGACGGTGAGGTCCGACAGGAGATTATCAGATTCCAGCTTTTCTTTCAGATAGCCGGCCACATCTTTGACCGAATAGACCACCGGCGAAAGCATCGTTGCGCCACCACGAACCACGGCTTAGGAAACCCGCTCCGAGTAGGTGGCATTGCGCGTATCGACTTTCACAATTGACCCTGGAGTAATGAACATCGGTACGGTTATGCGCAACCCGGTTTCCAGGGTGGCCGGTTTATTGCCCCCCTGGGCTGTATCGCCTTTGAAAGCGGGAGGAGTATCGACCACTGCGAGTTCCACGTGAATGGGAAGATTCACGTTGATGGGCGCTCCTTTGTAAAAAACGACCTCCACCATCATGCTTTCTTTTAGATAACCGAGGGCATCGCCCAACTGCTGGGCGGTGAGCTCATGCTGGTCAAAATTTTCCTGGTCCATGAAGCAATAATGGGTGCCGTCGGTATACAGGTATTGAGTTTCGCGGTGGTCAACATCGGCTAGACTGAATGCGGTGTCGTACCTTTGGAACGTGCGCTCAATGACCGTTCCGCTGACGAGATTCCGCATCTTAATCCGGGTGACGGGGGCGCGCTGTTGCATCTTGTGTCGCTCATAATCCATCACCTGCCACGGCTGGTTCTCCAGCTCGATCACCATCCCTTTGTTGAGGTCACTAAAGCTGATGCTCATTTCGGTATCCCCTTAGAAAAACCAGGCCAATCGACGGACGCAGGCAAAATCCGCCTGCATTACAAGAACAACCGGCACCTAATCCGCATCATGTGCGTCGTCAGATATTATTCCTGCCAGCGCTTCCAGAGCAGCAGTATAGCCTCTCCACCCAAGCCCGGCAATCTGGCCTCGAACGGAATCAGCCAAGACAGATCGCCGGCGCCATTCTTCTCTGGCGTGGATATTACTCAGGTGCACTTCAATGACAGGGACACGGCAATCCGTAAGAGCATCTTTTAGCGACAGGCCGTAATGAGTCAATGCCCCGGCGTTTATCACCACGCCATCTATTCTTCCGAAGCAATCCTGCAGACAGTCGATCAACGCTCCCTCATGGTTGGACTGAAAACATTCCACGTCAACACCAATGGATGCAGCGACGCCCGTGATACGTTCATTGATCGCATCGAGAGACAGCGAACCATAGTGATCTGGATCGCGCCGCCCCAACACATTCAGGTTGGGCCCATGCAAAACGAGGATCTTTGTCAAGTTGCTACCAGTTCAAAATGAGGCCTGGTCTGGGTCAGGATCAGGCGCCAACGGCGCGGCTGTTTCCGGTGGATCGCTATCGGTTTCCGACTCGCGGGACAGGGGATGGAACTTGAGGTAAGCCCGGCGGGATTCCTGCTTGGTGATGTGCGTATACATCTGTGTCGTCGATACACTACTGTGACCAAGTAATTCCTGGATGACGCGCAGGTCAGCATCGCCGGCGAGCATGTGGCTGGCGAAGCTGTGCCGGAGAGTGTGCGTATGCGTTCCGGCGCGGAGCCCCACGCGAGCCGAATACCCGCTCACCAGTTTTTCGATACTCCGCCGGGACAACCTGCCGCCGTATCGGTTCACAAACAAGGCTTCCTGTCCGGTCGAATCGGCGATCAATTGAGGGCGGGCTTCCGCGATGTATCTTTCCAACGCATCCGCTGCCGGTTCGCCGTACAACGTATAGCGCTGCTTGTTTCCCTTACCTGTAACGAGTATTTCCCTTCGCGCCGGTATCACGTCGCCGACGTTCATACCGTGGACCTCGGCCAACCTGACTCCGCAGGCATACAGAACTTCCAGCAATGCCCGATCCCTGATCCCCAGGGGTGTCGATGTGTCCGGTGCGTCCAACAATTCCGACGTTTCCCGTTCATCGAGGAACGAAGGCAATGGTTTTTCCACCTTGACAGGAAATGACCGCGCTGAAGGAACCGGGGTTGCCGCGAACCAGCCCTCCTGAACCAGGAAATTGTAAAAGGTTCGCACCGCAGCCAGCATGCGTACAATGCTGACACGGGCGTAACCCTCCGGTTTGGGCCCGTCGGACCGGCCGCAGGTGGCCAGGTGAGCCACGTAATCCCGAAGGAGCTGGCGGTCCATGTCCTGCAAGGGCCTGCCCTCCCGTCGGCAGTACGCCAGGAATTTGTGCAGGTCGTCCAGATAAATTCGGTGTGTGTTGGCCGACAGGCCCCGTTGCCCGGTAAGAAACCTGCCGTACCGTTCCAGCAATTCCGTGGTGGCGGGAGCTGGAACCCGGTTGCCATTTATTGGCGCTTCCGGAGCGCCCGCTCTAGTCTCCAACCGTTGCCAACTCCTTGTCAGCCGGTTCGGATTGCCCGGTTTCGGCTGGCAATTCCCCTTTCCACTTGCAGTCCACGCATGAGACGCGCCCCTTGGCGGCGGCTACCAACATGCCGCTGCATTGCGGGCATGGCGTTGGCAAGGGTTGAGTGTTCACCAGAAATTCGCAAGTGGGATAATTCGCGCATCCCCAAAACGGGCGTCGCGTTTTTCGGGAGCGGCGTTCCACCAAATCGCCACCGCACTTGGGGCAGGGCACACCGCTTTTTTTGATCAGGTTTCGACGGTTGTCGCAAGGGTTTTCTTCGGCGCCGAAACCGGTGCACGCCAGGAACCTGCCGTAACGTCCCGACTTAATGACCATCGGCCTTTCGCAACGCTCGCAAATCTCGTCGGTTTCTTCCTCGAACGGCCGGTCCGGGTTCTCGCCCAAGTCTTTGGTATTGCGGCATTCGGGGTAACCGGTACAGGCCAAAAAGCGTCCGAATCGACCGGTTTTGATTGCCATCGGCTGCTGGCATTTTTCGCAAACTTCATCGGTTTGATCGGCGATTGCGAATGTTGCTGCCGCCTTGTTGATGGCCTGACTGAAAGGATCATAGAATTCCCGCAACACCGGCACCCAATCCCGATTGCCCTGGGCTACCTCGTCGAGGTCTGCTTCCATTCTAGCCGTGAAGTTCAGATCCATAACGTCTTCAAAATGCTCGGTTAGCAAATCTGTGACGGTGAAGCCCATCCTGGTCGGAGTCAAACGGGTTTGCTCGCGTTCCACGTATTCGCGTTCAATGAGGGTAGCAATGGTAGGGGCATAGGTGCTGGGCCGCCCGATTCCCTTGTCCTCCATCGCCTTGATCAACGTAGCTTCAGTAAACCGGGGCGGCGGTTGCGTGAAGTGTTGGTTGGCAGCCAGGTTCTGGTTGATCAGCCCGTTACCGGCCGCCAGGTCGGGCAGTGCGTTCTCTTCCGAATCGACAACGTCGTCGCGCCCTTCCAGGTACACGGCTCTGAACCCGGCAAACCGAAGCACCGAACCGGTGGCCCGGAATCGGAATATTTCATCTGATTGGCCGAGGCAACGCGCATCGATGTCAACCGTGGTCGCCTCCAGTTGAGCGTCGGCCATTTGGCTGGCGATCATGCGCTCCCAAACCAGGGTGTACAGCCGCAATTGCTCTGCGCTCAGGTAGGGAGCGAGGCTCTGCGGGTCCCTTCGGATTGAGGTGGGCCGGATTGCTTCGTGGGCTTCCTGGGCGTTTTTGGAACGGGTCCGGTGAACCCGCGGCTTGTCCGGCACAAATTGTTTCCCGTAGCGATCGCTGATATACGCGCGAGCCTCCTGAATGGCGGTCTCGGCCACATTGGTGCTGTCGGTGCGCATATAGGTGATCAAACCCACCGAGCCATCGGCGCCAACATTCAGGCCTTCGTACAGCTGTTGGGCTACGGCCATTGTGCGTTGGGCGGTGAAGCGGAGCTTTCTCCCCGCTTCCTGTTGCAACGTGCTGGTGATGAACGGTGGAGATGGGCGTTGCCGGCGGGGGCGTTTCTCTACGGAGTCCACCGAGTAGGCGGCGCCCTGCAACTGTGCTTCCAGGCTCCGCGCCGTGTCTTCATCGGGGATATTCAGGCGTCTCTTGGCGTCCTTACGGGAATGCAGAGTCGCGTTGAATACATCCGGTTGATCGGGCGCGTCGGTATCTTTGTGGAGTGAGGCTTCGAGAGTCCACGATTCCACGGGAACAAAGGCGCTGATCTCGCGTTCGCGATCCACAATCATGCGCAAAGTGCCGGACTGCACCCGTCCGGCCGACAAACCCCTTTGAATTCTCTGCCACAGCAGGGGACTGATCTCGTAACCTACCAAGCGGTCCAAAATTCGGCGGGCCTGTTGTGCATTGACCAGCTGCATGTCGATTTCACGGGGATGATCGAATGCATCTTCAACCGCCTGCTTGGTGATCTCGTGGAATACTACGCGTTTCGGTTGCGGATCCAGATCTGCCCAACCCGCCGCGTTCTGCAGGTGCCACGAGATTGCTTCGCCCTCGCGGTCCGGGTCGGTGGCCAGGTAAATCTCAGACGCCTTGGCCGCCGATTTTTTCAGGTCGGTCACCAGGGTTTGCTTGTCCCTAAGCGTAACGTATTTGGGCGTGAATTCGTTCTGAGTGTCAACACCCAGCGTTGACTTGGGCAGGTCGCGCACATGACCCATTGAGGCGGCCACGACATATTGATTGCCGAGGATCTGGCCAACTGTCCTCGCCTTGGCCGGCGATTCCACGATTACTAAACGCTTGCCATCGGCCGATGGGATACTGCTTTTGCGCCTGGCGGAAGTGGCAGTTTTTTTGGACGCGCCACGCGCCGAGCCGGTTTTAGCCGCGCGGCTGCTCGATTGTCGCGGCTTGGCGGTGGTGTTTTTAGTTCCGGTTTTCGGCGGCATGGGTTGAGAAAGCCTCCGGTTCAGATGAGCAGTTTGTAGTGCATTCCGCTAACCGACTGAACCAGCCCCTTCAATTCCAGCATGGCGAGCATACTACTCACCTCCGCGACGGGGCGATTACAGAGGCCGACCAAGTCGTCAATGTGCGTAGGTTCGTCGGTGATATGTTCCAACAAGATGGATTCTTCGGGGTCGGCGGGTAGCGATTTCCTGGACTCTACCACATTAGATTGGGAAGTAAATTGCCGTTTGCCGCGTCCTTCGTGGCTCAATGCGGCATCGGCTTGATCCGGCTCCGCACTTTCGCTCAGGTCCAAGGCCATCTGCTGTGTAACTGCGCTGACGCCGATTTCAACTAATATATCACTAACTTCGGTGACCAGTTTGGCGCCTTCTCGTATCAGTCGGTTGGTGAGCTTGCTGTTCTCCGAGTAAATGCTACCGGGTACGCAAAAGATTTCCCGGTTCTGTTCCAGGGCGTGGTACACCGTCCATCTGGTGCCGCTGGTGTTGCTGGCTTCGGTAACCAGGGTACCCAGCGTCATGCCGCTGATGATCCTGTTGCGCCTGGGGAAATTGGAGGCTTCAGGACGTACTCCCAAACCAAATTCACTGACGAGGGCGCCGCCCTCAGCTACTATACGCTCCGCCAACCCTCGGTTTTCCCTGGGATAGACAGTGTCCAACCCATTTCCCATCACTGCGACCGTTCTGCCCCCGGCATCAACTGTTGCTTGGTGGGCGCGGGCATCCACGCCGAATGCCAGGCCGCTGACGACGGTTACGCCGGCCGCAGCGAGGGCTGAACACAATTCGTCGGTGACTCGGAGACCGTAATCGGTGGGCCGACGGGTACCGACCACCGCTACCGCGCATTCATCTCCTGGATGCAGCGTCCCTCGAACGTACAGTACCGCCGGAGCATCAAAGGTTTCCCGCAGTCTCGCCGGATATTCCTCATGGTGCCAGGTGATAGCGCCGACACTGGCCAATTCCAGTTTTTCGAGTTCGCGCTCAGGTTCGATGGTTCCCCTGGCAGCCACGATATTCTGGGCGACTTCAGTGCCAACTCCGGCAGCCCGCAACTCGCGTGAGGAAGCCCGCCAGGCGGTCTTCATATCTCCGTCGAAATGGTCTTCCAATCGATGGAATCGGGCTGCGCCCAAGCGAGGTACCCGCGCTAAAGCTACCCAGTATTGCAAATCATGTGTGGCGGAACCAATCACGGCGCCGATTCTATCATAGGATCGAATTTGTTAACAACGGGCACGAGTCACCAAAAAGGGCAATCGAGAGCAACCACCAACGCTGCGATTTCTTGCTGGACATCAATCGGTAGGCTAGTATGGCAACAAACTGGACAGCACTAATTCTGGGGAGGTTCAAATGCGATACGACTATGTCGTGGTGGGCGCCGGGTCCGCAGGGTCGACAATTGCTACGCGCCTTTCGGAGGATCCAGACAAAAGCGTTCTGCTTCTGGAAGCGGGACCGGACTATCCTGATTTTGATCACCTGCCCGACGATTTGAAGTTGGGCAACAACGTGTTTTTCTCGGCCTACGGTCCGCATAGCTGGGCGTACAGCGCCCGCGTTACCGCGCAACAAACCGACCTGGTGATCCCGCGCGGCAAAGCCACCGGCGGATCGTCGGCAATCAACGGGCAGGTGTTGTACCGTGGGATACCGGAGGACTACGACCGTTGGTCAGAATGGGGCAACGACGAATGGGGTTATACGAGCGTGTTGCCGTTTTTCCGGCGGATGGAGAATGATCACGACTTTCAGGATGACTGGCACGGCACCGAAGGACCGATTCCGGTGCGTCGATACCGTCCTGACGAATGGTTGCCGCACTCCACCGCATTTAAATCGGCATGCCTGGCCCTGGGCTTCAGGGACGACCCGGACCAAAACCATCCCGAATCCACCGGCGTGTCTCCCCGGGCGCGCAACACGCTGGACGGCGTTCGCATCAGCACCGCCCTGGCGTACCTGAACCTCGCTCGCCACCGCCTGAACCTTACGCTGCGGGCAAACGTTCAGGCGTGCCGCGTGGTCTTCGATGGCAAACGCGCTGTAGGTGTAGAGGTGGAAAGCGATGGAGAACGCTTCGTCGTGGAAGGCAACGAGATTATCGTAAGCAGTGGCGCGATAGCCTCGCCGCAGCTGTTGTTGCTGTCGGGAGTAGGGCCGGCAGACCATCTGCGAGAAGTAGGCATCCCGGTTACGCATGAGTTGGCGGGAGTGGGGCAGAATTTGAGAGACCATCCATCTGCCTGCGTCCTGTTTCGGGCCGCCGGAGACCGTCCCGACGTGCAGGCGGCGGCCATCCAGGTGGGTTTGCGGTACACCGTCGAAGGATCCCACTTGCGGAACGACATGCAGATATCTCCGTTGCTGATGACCTCGGAACATCGACCGGCGCAGGTAGTAATTGACGATGACGAAAACTACATTGGCATCAGCGCCGGCTTGCAACTTGCGCTGGGACACGGCGAACTCAGATTGAAGTCATCAGATCCTGCTGAATATCCATACCTGGACTACAACTACTATCAGGAACCCTTTGATCTGGAGAGAATGCGGAAAGCTATTCGTACCTGCGTGGAGATTGGAACGCATGTTGCGTACCGCGATGTCCTGTTGGATCGGGTCAATCCGTTGGATTCCGATCTGGTTGACGATGCCGCTTTGGATGACTGGCTGATGCGGAACTCGGGCACATCGCACCATGTTTCAGGCACGTGCAAGATGGGACCGGCCAGCGACGGCATGGCGGTGGTCGACCAGCACGGAAAGGTTCACGGTCTGGAGAACATCCGCGTCGCCGATGCGTCGATCATGCCCGATTGCATCCGAGCAAACACCAACGCCACTACGATTATGATCGGAGAGAAAATCGCGGACTATGTGCGCAACGGCAGATAAACCACGCCGGTCTGGCGCTACCGTTGCCAGCCGGTCATGGATCAAAACGATCGGGCGTGTTACAGCCGGGCGAATCCTCGAAAATCAGATGGTTTTTGGTACGGGGACGCCCGGAATATTAACGCTTACCCGACACAACTCTTCGAAGGTGGTTATGTAAAGAGTGCGCCAATCGCCGCCGCCGAAACCCACGTTGGTGGCGCGTTTCCCTCCGCCCAGGGCGATGGTGCCGAGATGGCGGCCGTCAGGGCCCATGATCCAGACTCCGCCCGGCCCCGTCGAATACAGGTTGCCTTCCAAATCGCATTTCATCCCGTCGGGGACGCCGGGTCTTTCGTCGGCCAGGGCGCAAAACAGTCGGCCGTTTTCGATTCCCCCATCGGTTTTGACGTCCCACGCCTTGATCAACCCGATCCGTGAATCGTTGATATAGAGGATGGATTCGCCAGGTGAGAAGCAAAGGCCATTTGGCCCAACGTAATCGTCTATCAGCAACGTGACCTCGCTGAGATCAGGGGAGACGCGATATACGCCAGCGAAACCCAGCTGCATATCAGGGTAGGTGTCCCGATAAGGGTCGGTGAAGTAGATGGCGCCATCGGATTTGACCACCACATCATTCGGGCGGTTCAGTCGTTTCCCCTGGTAGGAGTCGGCGACCACGGTGACGCTGCCGTCAGCTTCCTGCCTGGTTACGCGCCGCGCCGCGTGTTCGCAAGCCAGCAATCGGCCTTGGGGATCGCGGGTCAACCCGTTGGCCTCGTTGGTATCGGACTGGAATACGGACAGTCCATCCGCATCGTTGAATCGCATCCGCCGATTGCCGCCAATGTCGCTGAACAGAAGGTAGCCGGATTCTTGCCACCACACTGGACCCTCGGCAGGCCACCAGGGCACGCCCAGGGCCGAACCGTCGCCTCCTAATCCGCTGGCCAACCATTCGACTTCCTGGTCCAAATCCAGAATGCGCTCAAGTCCGGGGGCCACTTGTTCAATGGGCATGGGTATTGCCTCCTGGGTGGGCTGGAAGATATTGCCCCGACGTCGCGAGCATAATAACACTCACTCCATGCGCCGGATGGGGAATCCCTGGTTGTTCGGTGTCAGTGGGCCTAAATGTGGTCAGGAGGGTGATTCAAGGGTGGCAACGCTGAATACCACCCGGAAGGGATTGCAATAAATGACCACGCTTTGGGCATTGGAAAGATCGAAATCACTCGGTATTACGTAGTTTTGAGGTCCAACATTGCCTTTCAATTTGGACAATTCCACGTACCCGGATTCGTCCAGGTCGGAGTGACTTTCCGGATTGGCGGCGTTCGCCAAAAGAACACGGAGATCGGGGCCGTTGGTAACTCTGAAGTCTTCGAAGCGGAGCACTCGTTCCCCGGTGGCAACAATCTCGAAAATGGTGGCCGTTCCCGACCCCTTGTGAAAAGAGTCTGCGTCGCGGAATTCGCCGGTGAGCTCGGCTTGTACCGCGTTTTGATCAGCCGACCCTCCGGTCATTTGTGTCATGGGTTCGTTCATTTCGGAATCGGCGCTGCTGGCTGCCTCGGTCATGCGAGCTTCGACGTCAGCCATGTTCATATTGGCGGGAACCACTGCCCGGGTTGCGAAGGGGAATTCCTCGTTAACCTCGGTGGAGGAAAAGAGCGGACTACCCAGCCACCAGGCGAACCAGATTATCGGGATGAGAGCAAAGAGTCCAATTCCAATCAGTACATAACGAATCATGGTTGCACCCAGTGAAGGCGTGGTACGGAACGGTAGGTTGGCAAGGACCAACGACAATAACGGTTTGATGCCCGTGGCCGCTCTTCGGGTCAGTTACTGTTGCGAAGTCTCTGGAGCGCGTTGCGCACCGTTTCGGCATCCTCGGCGTCGGGCATCGCCAACAGATAAGCGTTGAAATCGGCTTCTGAGGCTTGATTATTGCCGGCCTTGAGGTGTACCACGGCCCGGTCGCGTTGTTCCTGCGGTCGATCCGGGGTAACCGCCATCAACGCCCCAATAGCGGTAATGCAGCGGTCGAAATCGTCGCTGTCCCAATAAACCGCTTTGAGGTTTCTCAGGATGCGGGCGAGTATGTCCCTGGGTGTAACCGGGTCCAGGTGGTGAGGTTCCAGGCGCATTTCTTCGCCGGCAGATTCCCGCAACAACGCTCCACATTCATCCTGATTGAGCAACAAGCCACCGTTGAATGTGTCGACGAAATAATTTGGTTCGTCCCGGTGGCGGATCAGGAAGTGGCCCGGCATACCAACGCCCAGGATCGGGACGCCGGCGCGTCGCCCGATTTCCATGCAGATTAGCGACAGCGTTACCGGAATACCCAATCGACGAACGAGGACTTGGTGCAGGTACGAGTTGAGGGGATCGTAGTAGTTATCATGGTTGCCGGCCAAACCGATGACTCCAAAAAGCAGGTCGGTTACCACGTTTAGTTGTTGAAGAGATGAGGAGTCCTGGGTGATGCGAGATTGAACAGCCTCGGCCATACGGTCGAGATTAGACAGGTTGGCCTCAATGTCGACGTCAGGATATTCGGTGGCGGCGATTAGCATGGCTCCGTATCCCAGGTCGAAATCGCCGCCAACCACGTCAGATTCCGGGGATTGAGTAATTCGTTGCAGTTCTAGCGTCGCGTCGGTAGCGAACATGTACACCGTCCCTGGGGTTCAGGCGTTGGGGTTGGCGCTGCGGCCACGGCGGAATTCAGCGGCGCTGACGTTCTCAACCGCCGGGTTGCCCGGGTAGCTGGATTGCTCGCCGGATACCGTGGATTCGCGGTCTAAGATGTCTCGTACCTGGGGACAATCGGCCTGGCATTTTTCGCACCACACCAGGTCGCTCGACATCAGCCGCATATTGTCTTTTTTTACGGTTGTTGTGGCCAGCGCGTACGAACAACGGGCGCACCGACTGACAATAGTTACTTCGTTGATGGGCATTATCTATTCCTGCGATCTAGTTGGAGGAAACGGTTTGCAGTTCGCTAACGGGCCGTGAACCCGCCATCCACGACCAGCTCGGCCCCGGTGATGTATGAGGCGTCGTCGCTGGCCAAAAACAACACGGCGTTGGCCACCTCTTCCTGACGCCCTTCGCGACCCAATGGAACCTGATCTTCCACCATCGCGCTGCGGCCGGTACGTACTTCTTCCGTAGAGACGTTGCCCATCATGGGAGGCATGAATCCCGGGTGCACTGAATTGACCCGAATGTTTTCATGGCCGTAGCGCACGGCCATTGCCTTGGTAAAAAGACGTACTGATCCTTTGGAAGCGTTATAAGCCGGGTGCCCGCTCAACATGCCGACCAAACCGGCGATAGACGATATGTTGACTATGGAACCACCGCCGTTTTGCTGCATTTGCTGTATGGCATGTTTGGCGCCCAGGAACACGCCGGTGGAGTTTATGTCCATGATGCGGGTCCAGGCATCCAGGCTGTCGTCATCCGGCACTGCCCGGCTGCTGATTCCGGCGTTGTTCACCAGCACATCCAGGCGACCAAACCTCTGCACCGCCTGGTCAACCACGTTTACCCAAGCCGGTTCGGCGGTAACGTCGGTGTGGACGTAGAGCGCTTGCCCGCCGGCCTCGTTGATTTCGGCTTCGACCCGTTGGCCGTCCTGGTCCCGGATGTCCGCGATTACAACCCTGGCCCCTTCCCGCCCGAACAGTTTAGCCTCAACCGCGCCCATACCGTGGGCGCCACCGCTGACGATGGCCACTTTTCCTTCCAAACGCATCCAAGCACCTCTACCGGCCCACACATGACGCAGGGCGAATATGGCATTGATTGACAACACGCTGCAAATGCCTTTGCAGTCAAAGGGAATTTTACCATTATGCCGTGCCTTTGCCACGGAAAAACGCCAATCCGGAAAACAAGCCTGAACTCCATAACGCGGGCTGCGCAAGCCGGTTGAAATCGAATATCTGAAGAGGCGTAGTGTATCCTTTTGGTTGTTCTCGCAAAATCCCGGACCGGATCACCCCAGGGCCTTTCGGTTTTACAAGAAATCCCCTCTCCCTTGATGGGAGAGGGTTAGAGCCTGCCCCGTACTTGATACGGGGGTGAGGGTGAAGGTGTGAGATAGGGAACTATCCTGCGGCAGACTATACCCCTCACCCCAGCCCTCTCCCACAAGGGGAGAGGGAGAATCCAAAGGCCCTGGGATCACCCCGGTTTGGCCGACCGAATAGTGATATGTATCAAACAGCGGTATTCATACACCTTGCGTCGGCAATAGTCTGGGTCGGCGGCAGCCTTTTTCTGGCGTTGGTACTGCTGCCGGTGTTGCGGAAAATCGCCGCTGAGTCAGCGCAGGGGGAATCCAACGTCGGGCTGCCGCCCGGCGTGCTGGGTTCGGTTGCGAGGCGTTTCCGGTTGATATCGTGGTTATGCATAGTATTGCTGGTGGCCACCGGGTTTTATATCCTGCCGAGCAGGTATGGGATAGGGTTCGACGATTTTTTCACCCTGGGTGGGCACTTCGTTGGCACGCTGCAAATAAAAGTGGCGCTGGTAGCAGTGGTAATCTGGTTGAGTTTCATGCACGACTTCTGGTTGGGGCCATACGTGAACCGCTTGCTCGAAGCCGTGCAGTCCGGGGCTGAACCTCACCGTCGGTTGGGATCGCTCAGAAGAACATTAATATGGGTGGCACGGGTCAACGTGGCGCTGATGGTAGCCATAGTTGTAGTTGCGGTCACCATGACCAGAGGCGTTCCGGTTTAGCCGCAACCTGAACCCGGTGGATATGGTACCGGCTGCGGGGTGCGTTTGGAGACCGGGTACGCTCACAGGGAGGTACGGAAATTGACTAACCGAGGCGATGCGGATGTTTATGAATCATTGCCGGTTTTTGATCACCACCACGGACGCCCTGATGTTTGGCGCGGGTTGCTCGTGGGCGGTTCGGTAAAACGTCCCCGGACGTTCACTGCTGAAGAGCTCGCCCTGCTAAGTGGGGACAGCATAACCGATGATTTCCGGTGCGTAGAGGGATGGAGTGTGCCCGATCAAACCTGGGGTGGTGTCCGGTTGGATGTCATTCTCAGTGCGGTAGAACCTTTGGACAATGCCAGGTACGCCGCGATTTCTGCCGCCGACTACACCGTTGTGGTACCACTGGACCGGGATATTGCTGGCGACATATTGTTGGCGACGCGCCTCAATGGATCGATTCTGCCTGAGGAACACGGCGGGCCGTGCCGGTTGGTGAGCCGGGACCAGGCGTGTTACGCCAGCGTCAAGTGGGTTGACCGCATCGTAGTGTGTGAACACGCCCCGCCGGAAACCGCCCGCGACATTGCCATGGAACGCAACCGGGCCGCTAGGGGTTCAAATCCTTGAAACGATAGCCCAGGCCCCGCTCGCTCAGGATGTATTCCGGGTTCCGGTGGTCTTTCTCTAATTTTTGCCGCAAGTAAGTTACGTACGTCCGAACGTACTGATGCTCACCGCGATATTCGGGACCCCAAACGCGCTCCAGCAAAGTGTCGTGGCTCAACAACTGGCCGGCGTTGTTTACCAATTGATACAGCAATCTGTATTCGGTGGGCCGAAGGTGCATGGGCGTACCGTTCGCCACCACCCGACTCTGGTCGAAGTTAATGGTGAGCCAGTCGTCTACCACTACTTCCTGGAGGCGCGGAGGTTCGGTGGCTTCGATCCGCCGGAACAGCGCGCGGATGCGTGAAACGAGCTCGCGAGGGCTGAAGGGCTTGGTCAGATAATCGTCTGCGCCCAGATCCAACCCGGCAACCCGATCACTTTCGTCACCACGGACCGTAACGAAAATTACCGGAACCGAGGATTCGGATCTGATGCGCCGCAGCGTCTCGAACCCGTCGAGGTTCGGCATCATAACGTCCAACACGATCAGGTCCACCGGGTCGTCGCCATGCAGCACGTCGAGGGCTTCTTCGCCGTTCCTTGCGGTGGCGACGTTGAATCCCTCGACTTCGAGATTCATGGACGTAAAGCTCACGATATGGGGTTCGTCGTCCACCACCAGAATGGTACGTTTTTCGGCCGCGGAGGTCATCGGCTTACCACCGCCTCGGGGAAGGTTAAGGTGAACGAAGAACCCATTCCAAGCGCGCTCTCCACATGGATGGCGCCGCCGTGGGCGGTCATCACGGCGTCGCAGATGTAGAGACCAATGCCCATGCCGCGCGTTTGGACAGAGACGGCATGTTGAGAACGGTGGAATCGTTCGAAAATGCGACGGGTTTCCCACCGGGGAACGCCGACACCGTGGTCCTTCACGGTCAAGGTAACACCGCCGGCAGTGTCGGTATCGACCAGAACTTCGATCGAGCCGCCGTCGGGTGAATACTTTACCGCATTGTCCAACAGGTTCATGATGACCTCCTCGAGCAGGCCCGGGTCGCCGGATACGGTCGGGAGATCATCAGGGAACCGGACCGAGAAATCGTGGTTGCTGGCGCCGGGTTGCAGCCGGCCTACCGCTTTTTGGGCGAGAGCTGACAACTGAACCAGTTCAAGATTGATTGGCAGTTCGCCGGTTTCCAGACGGGATGCCAACAGCAACCGGTTCATCAATTGACTCATGTGGTCGGTTTCTTCTTCGATGGCTTCGAAAATGCGGCGCAGCGTGCTGGAGTCCCAGTCCGCATCGGAACGCGAAAGGGTGTTGGTGTACCCCTTGATAATCGCCAGAGGGGTTTGCAATTGATGACCCAGCATTGACAAAAAGGCCGATCGCATATCTTCCGTTTCACGCATTCGGGTCATATCGCGGACGTTTACGACGGCGTTCAACGGCAGCATCTCGGGTGAACGGACCACCGAATAGACCAACGCCACGTCAGTACGTTGCCCGTTGCGAGAGCGAACGCCAGCGGCCAACTCGGTCACGTGTTCCGGTTCAGGAACGGGAGAGTGCAACATTGGGCATTGACCCGGGCAGATTGGTCGGCCTTCCCGGTCCCGCCAATTTAGCGCAACTGCACACGGTAAACCGATCAGGTCTTCGCCCGAACGCCCCAGCAACCGTTCCATGGCAGGGTTCACGCTGACGATACGACGTGCCGAGTCAACAGTGTAAATTCCGTCAGCGCTGCCCTCCAAAATCGATTCGACGCGCCGTTTTTCCTGCGCCAACAGGTGGGCCAGGCGCGCCGACTGCACGGCGATGGCAGCCTGCTCGGCGAAGGCCGCCAGGACGGGCGGGTCAAGTTGCGAGAAATTGGCGGCTTGGGATGATCGGAGCACAACAATCAGCCCGACGGTTTCACCGCCGGTGCGCAACGGAACCGCCATGACGGGGTTTTGCATCTGGCCGGTGGTTGATACCGGCAAGGCAGATTGCCTGAACAGGGCGGAAAGCAAGGCGAATTGCTCCCGGCTGAGCGCCAGGTCCGGAATGGCCTCGTTCAGCAATGGGCTGATCCGCGCGATCTCGCCGGCGCCCAGGCCATAAGAACCGGTGACCACGAATTTATGGGAGGCGTCGTCCCAGGTGGCCACCACCGCAGCGCTGCCGCCCAACGCGCGTACAGCGTTCCGCAGGACGTTTTCCAGTTCGGGCTGCAGCTCGGGGAATTCGTCGCCCGAGGATAGCTGGGGTGTTGCGCCGGTACGGTGTTGATTGACCATGGCTGATCCTCAATTTCATATGCAATTTTAACATTAAGCCGGTTGGAATCAGGTGTCTGTTGGACGACAATAGATTCAGAACGCTGATGGACGGTGGCCACGCTGTCCGCCAGAAGGAGGTAGCGATACCAAGGTATTCTTACCGATGCACATCGTGCGACCATGAGTATGACCAGCGGGAGAGTTTTGGAGCGCCTTCCGAAGTAGAATGCCCGGCTTGCTCGGGCGTGGCCCGGCGTAAGTTTCACGCCGTACCGATTATCTACAAAGGCTCCGGTTTTTACACCACCGACTACGCCCGAAAAAAGTGAACCCGACCTCCGCGGTTCATTTGGTCATCTAATCACAATACACACAATCCAATATAAAGGAGGCACTCAGTGGCCAGTTTCACACCCCTAGGCGAACGAATAGTCATCAAGCCGATGGAACAGGAAACCCAGACCCGGGGCGGCATCCTGCTCCCGGACACTGCGAAAGAGAAGCCCCAGGAGGGCGAGGTCATCGCCGTTGGCTCGGGCCGCGTCGCTGACGACGGCTCCCGCATCGCCATGGAACTTTCCGTGGGCGACAAGGTCATCTATTCCAAGTACGCCGGCACCGAGTACGAAGACGGCGACGACGAATATCTGATCATGCGCGAGTCCGACGTTCTGGCCAAACTCGGCTAGTCCAGGCTCACACACTCAAACACGGCAATTGGAAAACTACACACCGAAACTAGGAGAACCGCAATGCCCGCAAAGAAGTTGGCATACTCCGAAGAGGCTCGCAAGTCGCTGCGAACCGGCATCGACATTCTGGCTGACTCGGTAAAAATCACACTCGGCCCGCGCGGCCGCAACGTAGTGCTTGACAAGAAGTTTGGCCCCCCTCAGGTCTGCTCCGACGGCGTCACCATCGCCAAAGAGATTGAGCTGCCCGACGCCTTTGAAAACATGGGCGCCCAGCTGCTGAAAGAAGCCGCCACCAAGACCAACGACGCCGCCGGCGACGGCACCACCACCAGCATCGTGCTGTCTCAGGCGATCATCCACGAAGGTTTCAAGAACGTAACCGCCGGCACCAATCCCATGGCCATCAAGCGCGGCATCGAGCACGCCGTGGGGCGCATCGTCACCGAGCTGCAGGGGATGTCCGAGCCGGTGGAGACACGCGAGCGCATCGGCCAGGTAGCCTCCCTCTCCGCCCATGAAGACGCCATCGGCGAAACCATCGCCGAGGCGATGGAAAAGGTGGGTAAGGACGGCGTCATCACCGTTGAAGAGTCTCGCGGACTTACCGATGAGATCGAATACGTGGAAGGCATGCAGGTCGACCGCGGCTACATCTCCCCCTACTTCATTACCAACAGCGACCGCATGGAAGCTGCCATCGATGACGCTTACCTCATCATCACCGACAAGAAAATCTCCGCGGTTGCCGACCTGGTGCCGGCCCTGGAGAAGTTGTTGCAGGTTGGTCAGAAGAACGTTGTAATCGTCGGCGAGGACGTGGACGGTGAGGCGCTGGCTACCCTGGTGGTCAACAAGCTGCGCGGCATCATGAACGTGCTGTCCATCAAGGCGCCCGGCTTCGGCGACCGCCGCAAGGCCATGCTGGAAGACATCGCCATTCTGACCGGTGGCACCGTAATCAGCGAAGAGACCGGCCGCCGCCTGGATTCGGCTACCATCGAAGACTTCGGGCGAGCCCGGCGTGTATCGTCCACCAAGGACGACACCACCATCGTTGAGGGCCACGGTTCGGAAGAAGCCATCCAGGCCCGCATCAATCAGATCAAGGCCCAGATCGAAGACACCACCTCCGAATATGATCGCGAGAAGCTCCAGGAGCGTATGGCGAAATTGTCCGGCGGCGTTGCGGTGATCAAGGTTGGAGCCGCGACTGAGATCGAACTGAAAGAGCGGAAGGCTCGCGTGGAAGACGCCCTGTCGGCCACCCGTTCCGCTGTTGAAGAGGGTATCGTCCCCGGCGGTGGAGTAGCGCTCGTGCGGGCGCAGCGCGCGTTGGAAGGCGTAGAGGGTTTGACCAGCGACGAGGTCGTTGGCGTCAACATCATTCGTCGCGCCCTGGAACAACCGTTGAAGCTCATCGTGGAGAATGCCGGTTCTGAGGGAGCGGTTGTGCTCAATCAGGTAAAGGATCAGTCCGATGACTACGGTTACGACGCTGAGCTGGGCGAATTCGGCCCCATGCTCGAACGTGGCATCATCGACCCAGTCAAGGTAACTCGGTCGGCCCTGCAAAACGCGGCTTCGGTTGCGGCAATGGTGCTTACCACCGAGTCCATGATTACCGAAATACCTGAACCCATGTCGGCAGGCCCGGCAGCCCCGCCGATGGACTTCTAACCACTGGAAATCCACGGATTTGCGCCGGAGCGGGATCGTGTACCCGCTCCGGCGTTTTTATGCCTGGGGCACATTGGCGAACCAGGGCAAACGCATTCTAACTTTAGGGGACCTCATATACCGTCATTCCCGCATATACCGTCATTCCCGCGAAAGCGGGAATCCATACAGCTTGCTTCCATACAGTTGACGTACAACCAAAGGACCTGGATTCCCGCCCCGTATCAAGTACGGGGTGACGTTCTTTCGCGGGAATGACGGACGCCAGCAAAGCCGATTAAATTAGAATGCGTTTGCCCTGATTGGCGAACCGAGTAGATTTACGTTATCCCAAGGTTGGGGTATATTGAGCGTGGCTCATTATGTGATTATCCGCCGTTTCGATCCACCGGCGACGGCGGGCCGACAGCGAGCTTCGACTGAAATCCACCATGCTTGAAAAAATCCTCGGCTGGCGTCCGCCAACCCCTTTCTACTATGGTTGGCTGGTGCTGGCGATGGGATCGCTCTGTACCGCCGCCGGTTCCAGCGTGTCGCAAGTCGTGCTTGGCACCGTGCAGGTTTACATCGTGGAGGAGACTCACTGGAACATCGGGACGTTGTCCATTGCGGTTACCGCTGGCACCTGGTGCTCGGGTGTTTTGGCGCCGTTCGCCGGTCGCCTTGCTGACCGCTTCGGTCCCAGATATCTGATGACAATGGGGTTGATAGTCGTAGCCTGCGCGCTATTTGCGCTGTCTTCCGTGGACAGTTCCTCGTTGTGGCAATTCTTTGTTGCTTATATCATTGGCCGGTCCATCAGCAACCCATTTTTGATCGGCGTAGTGCCACGAACCGCAACGGTCAATTTCTTCCGTAGGCGGCGCAATATCACGCTGGCAATCTCCGGAATGGGCCGCCCTATCGGTGGGGCCATCAACATACAGATAATCTCGTTGATTGCGTTATCGCAAGGCTGGCGAGCGTCATACGGTTACCTGGGCGTGTTCATGTTGGTGCTCACGGTGCCGGTATTTTTCATCATGCGCCGGAATCCGGAAGAAATCGGTTTGCTCCCTGATGGCGCCAGACCCGCTGTTGGATCAGGTCAAACCGGAAGGTCTTCCGCAGACCGCAGGGCCGCGGGCCGAACCGATGCTGACCTGGCGCCCGAATTCAGCTGGACCGTGCGTGAAGCGATGCGAACCCGCGCGTACTGGTGCATAGCGGGCACGGCGATATTGGCGGTGATAGCATCAGCCGGGTTGGGATATATCCTGGTTCCGTATCTGGTCAGCACAGCAGGGCCTGGGCTGTCGAACGCGCAAGCGGCTGGGGTCGGGAGCCTGGGAGCGGTGCTCGCCATGACCACGTTGATCTGGGGAATCCTGGCCGACCGGTTTGGCCCGCGTCAATGCATGGTGATGACGATAGCGGGAGCGGTTCTAACCCAGGTGTTCCTGATGACAGCGGTCAACTCGGTGTTGACGGCATACATTTTCGCTGTCCTGTGGGGATTCTTCTCCAACACCGTAGGGACGCTGGAGCACATGTTACTGGCTCAATACTTCGGGCGCGGCTCTTTCGGGGCGATTCTCGGTTCTCTGGGGCCATTGCAAACCACCGCGCTGGGCATCGCGCCGGTATTTGGCACCTTTCTTCAGACGGCAACCGGCAGCTACGCCATCGTGTTTGCCGTGCTGGCAGCCATGTATGCAATGGCCGGAATGCTCATTTTCCTGGCCAAAGCGCCTGCATTGCCTCCGCGGGCGGTGCAAATGGCCCGGGACGCGCAGGATGCGCCAGCAACGGTATAATCCAGGCGACATTCACAACAAGAACGTCGATAAGGAGGCACACCAATGCCAGGCAAAAATTACGTCAATCCATCAGGTATCAGCGACCCGTCGCCGTCAGGATTCACCGCGGTTGTGCAGGCCGGCAACACCGTGTATATCGCGGGTATGGTCTCTCAAGATGAAAATGGCAACGTCGTGGGCGCGGGCGATGCCGAAGCCCAAACGACGCAGATTTGGCATAACATCGAAGTGGCCGTCAGTTCTGTTGGTGGCAGCCTGTCGGATATCGTGAAGACCACCACGTATATTACCGGTATCGAACATGCCGGCGCGGTGCGCGCGGTGCGTGGTCGTCTTTTCCCGAACAATCCGCCGACCAGCACTCTTTTGGTAGTGAGCGAGCTGGCAAACCCGGCCTACGTGGTGGAAATCGAGTCGATCGCTGTGCTCGATTAGGCCGCCGCCCGGGCGGAGCAATTCCCGCGTTGACCAATGCGCCGGCGCGGGGTTGGCCCCGGCATCAGGAATCCATGAGCATGCAAGGGCAAAGGGTGATGGCGCGAGCCGCCCGCCAGCTAGAATTCGGAGTCAGGACCCTGCTGATGGAGGCGTTTCTGTTCCTGCAGGACTATCCACATCCGATGCCACACGAAACGGCGTTCAGGGTCCTGGAGGCGGCGGCCAATCAACTGGCGAACAGTCTGCACCGCCTGGCCGGCAAAGAACCCCCAATGCCCAGGCTCCTCACGCATCCAGCCCGCAAGACGGTCAGGATTGGAGACAACGACCTCAGCCAGCACAGCGTCCAGGTCGGTCTCGGCCGCCACGGTTTTATCCGCCTCCTACAGGCCTTACTATTTCCAGGGCATCGCCTTCGTTTAGCTGCACCGCCGCGAAATCCTGTTTGCGAATAACCTGACCGTTGTAACCGACCGCGATGAAACGCATGTTGATATCAATCGTGGACAAGTAGCTCTGCAAATCGAGCCCATTGTCGATTTCCCGGGGTTTGCCGTTCACTCTCAACGTAATCATGGCAGAAGTTTACCTACCGTTGCTGGTTGCGTGTTCTGTAACACTGCCTGTTATCTGGGGATCCGGCTGTAAACCGATAGCGTCAAGCATAGCAGATTTCAAGCCCCTGGCCGATGCTTCCGGGTCGTCGCTGGCGAGAATGCTGGTGATTACCGCCGCTCCCCAAGCTCCGGCTCCCATTACATCGGCCACGTTGGTAGTGTCGATTCCGCCGATGGCAACCAGGGGCAGCGATACGCCGGCATCGCGGATACGGGTCAACAATCCCGGGCCGGCCGGTTCTTCGCCGGGGTGGGAACGGGTAGCGAACATAGTGCCGACGAGCAGGAAATCTGCACTGGTGGCAGCCGCTTCCAGTGCCCCTTCGACCGAGTGGACGGAACGGCCAACAATGGCCTCCTCCCCCACGACCCGGCGGACCAGGTCGGCGGACATCGCCGCTTCACCCAGCTGAACGCCGTCGGCTCCACCGGCCACCGCCACGTCAGCGCGTTCATTGACCAACAGCAGCGCCCTGCCTTCGGTTACGTTCCGCAAGGTTGAAGTAAGCGAAAACACAGCCTGCCCCGGCAAATCTTTATCGCGCACCTGTACCACGTCAACGCCGCCGGAGATGGCTGCCGCAACGCGGGCCGGCATCTCATCCGCAGCGCAGACTGTGCGATCAGTCACGAGGCACAAGCAGGGATAGGGCAACGATGGCCGCATGGCGCGAAAGCGGCTAGTTTGCTACCACGGGTTGGGGCACATCGGAAGTCGGACTGCTGGCGATGGCCTCGGTGCGCACCGGGATTCGGCCGGCCAGGTAAGCCTGCCGTCCGGCTTCGACTCCTTTGCGGAAGGCATCCGCCATCATAGACGGGTCCTGGGCCTGCGCGATGGCCGTATTGACCAAGACGGCGTCTGCACCCATCTCCAGAGCCTTGGCGGCGTCGGAAGGCACTGCCAAACCGGCATCCACGACGACGGGGATGGTAGCGTTTTCCAGGATGATCCTGATTTCTTCGCCGGTATGGATTCCCTGGCCGGACCCGATGGCAGAACCCAGAGGCATGACGGTGACGCACCCGACGTCTTCGAGATTCTTGGCGAGCACCGGGTCGGCGTGGATGTAAGGCATGACCTTGAACCCTTCGGCCACCAATTGCCGGGCGGCTTCCAAAGTGCCGTTGGGATCGGGGAAAAGGTACTTGGCGTCCGGTATGACTTCGAGCTTCACAAAATCGGTTTGGGTAACTTCCCGGCCCAACCGAGCCACAAAGAGCGCCTCTTCAACCGACCGACAACCGGCGGTGTTGGGCAGGATCTGGTATTTGTCCCAGTCGATGTAATCCAGGATGGTTTTCTCATCCGGATTGTCCAAGTCCAACCGACGGATGGCGACGGTAACCATCTGGGAACCGGAGGCTTCCAGGGAATCAACCATGTCCTGCATGGTTCGGTGACGTCCAGTACCGACTATCAATCGGGAATGGAAAGATACTCCCCCAATTATCAGTTCATCGGTCATCGGGCCACTCTCCTTTACCGAGCCACGCATTGATTTTGCAAGAGGCTCACGGCATCCCAAAAGCAAAACCGCCAGACGAACCGGCGGCTTCATCAAAGCTCTACCAACTGTTCCTGCGCCGGCATTACCCGGATCCGGTACAGACGGTCGGCGACGAATTTGGCCGCCCTCTCAGCCTGGTTTACCCAAGCTCCCGCCAGAATTGCGTGAGGGTTCAATTGTTCTGAAAATGTAACACTACCAACGGGTTGAAGTCAATTCCAGAGGAAATTGCGAAACTCCAGTCCCTGCTTTCTGTCATTGCCAGGAGCTCCCGCTCATCCTGAGCCTGTCGAAGGACGTGGCAATCCCGTTGCAGCAACGGCGGCGGTTTCAGCGACGAGATTGCCGCGCTGCGCTCGCAATGACAAGTTTCGCAATTCCAGAACGTGCGACCAGGTCGTGCAGCAATTGATTGGTCGAATCGGCGGCTACTCGAACGCAAAACGCATTCTCAACAGGGACTCGACACGTTCGGGGGCTCTCCAATTCTCGGCAAATGTGAGCCGGCGGTCAAACCTCGTACTCCGACACGGTTTCCGGGATAATGAGCGCAGCTCCGGTGACAGACTGGACATCGGACGGCGTCCACCCGGGAGCGGTTTCACGCAGCACCATTCCATCGGGAGTGGGTTCCAATACGGCGACGTCGGTTACTATCAACGAGACGCACGCTTTTCCAGTCAGGGGATAGTCGCAATCCTGAACAACCTTGGGGTTGCCTTGGCGGTCATTGTGTTCCATGGCCACTATGACCTTGCCGGCGCCGGCAGCCAAATCCATGGCTCCCCCGATGTTGCCGACTCCACGCTCGGGAAGGATCCAGTTAGCCAGGTCGCCGGTAGCGGAAACTTGGTGAGCCCCCAATACCGTTACGTCCACGTGCCCGCCCCGGATCATGGCGAATGCGTCAACCGAGGAGAAGAATGCCATTCCCGGCACACATTCCAGGAACTGGCCTCCAGCGTTGATGAGGTCGATGTTTTCGTTGCCGTCTTCCGCCAACGGTCCACAGTTCAGTACGCCGCTCTCGCTGTGGTAACACACGACGCTGTCGTCTGCCACGAACATTGAGACCAACGTGGGGATGCCGATGCCCAGGTTAACATACGCGCCCGGAGGCAATTCTCTGGCCACCCGCATTGCGATGATGGCGCGGTCCAGTCGTTCTTTTTCTACAGTCATGCGCGGGTATTCCGTTATCAGTCGTAGCCTGTGAAACCATCGGGGCGCCTGACGATGCGTTGCACGAACACGCCGGGCGTGACGATTTCCTCGGGATCAAGTTGGCCGGGTTCCACTATTTCATCCACCTCGGCAACAGTGATGCGGGCAGACGGGGCCATGACGGCGTTGAAATTGCGTGAAGTACCGCGATACACCAGGTTACCTGATGTATCGGCCTTGTGTGCCCGGATCACGGCGAAGTCGGCGCGCAAACCGTATTCCAGGATATAGGGCCGTCCGTCGAACTCCCTTTGCTCTTTGCCTTCGCTGATGAGGGTGCCGGCGCCAGTCGGGGTGTAGAACGCAAGCACGCCGGCGCCGCCGGCGCGCAACCTCTCTGCCAGGGTTCCCTGAGGAACGAGTTCCAGATCCACCTCGCCGCGTCGGTACGCCAACTCGAACTCGGATGGGCGCGACACCGACGGCGACACCGGGAAAGAGGCGATGGCCTTTGCAACCTGTCCGTTTTCGATAAGGATGCTGTGGTCAATTGCCGTCCTGCCCGGAGGTGTGCCAAAGCTGACCACCCGTGCAATCCCGGCGGTGTTGCTAACGATGGTGAGGTTTTTCTTTCCAGTGTCCCGCACGGCAACCAACAGGTAATGAGCCATACCGCCGGGTCCCCCGAATCCGTCGATGAATACGGTGGCGCCGTCGGGCAGGTCGGCCAGGGCGGACAAACCGTCGGAGTAAACCTTGCTGGGAGGTTGCCCAGGATGGGGAGTGCAATCCATTTCCCGTAACGACGGAGAAGCCGACAACTTCGCACCGAAAACGGATTCGACATCCTGAACATTCCAACCGGGCGCAACTTCCTGCAACACGAACCGGCCTTCGTGTGTTCGAATGACTCCCACATCTGACACCACCAGATCCACGCAATTGATGCCGTCGGGCGGGAGGTTCAGCCGGTTGACCAATAGACCGGGGCGAGCTTCGTTGGTGGTGAGAAGTATCGCCACAACCCGTCCGGCGTTGGCAGCCAGATCAACGGTGTTGCCGGGCTGACCGGCTCCCGATACACCGGTGAAACAACCGTAGGCATCGACTTGCGCCGCATTCAGCACAGCCATGCTAACGTAACCGCCGCGGGTGATGGCTGCTGCATCCGCCGCAGTTGCCGGAATCCCGTTCAGAGTTCCGTCGTTGTTCAGGAACCATGCCCCAAGGCTGGCGGGGGTGGATTCTTTGATGCCAGGCGCGAAATCCGGTTCGACCGCCACCACCATGCCGGGGGTGATCTCGCAAGCCACGCGCCGGGCAATTTCGAACGGATCCAATTTTCTGGCGGACATCAAAGCTTTTGGCCTACGTACCTCGAGTGGTTTGTACGACGCGGTTAACGAAAATTCCGGGTGTGATTACCAGCTCGGGGTCTATGATTCCCGGTTCGCCGACAGTGTTGACCTCGGCGACGCAGACGCGCGCGGCGGCGGCCATGGTGGCGCTCCAGGCCCGCTGATTGCCCTGGTACATAACGTTGCCCAACGTGTCGGCGACGGATCCGCGAATCAATGCGAAGTCGGCTCGCAACGGCAGTTCGAGAACACACTCTACGCCGTCGATCACGCGCACTTCCTTGCCGGCCGCGAACCGGGTGCCCGCTCCCACCGGGATCAGGACCCCGCCAATCCCGGCGCCGCCGGCGCGCAGGCGTTCGGCCAAAGTGCCCTGGGGCACTTCCTCGACCGCAAGGCCCGGGGACGTCAGACGGGATGCGTCCACCCTCGCAACCAGATCATCCGGTGGATTTGGGGAAATGATCCTGGTGATTTGTCCCGACGCCACCAATGCGGCGACCATGGAGTCAGGCCGGCAGTCGGAGAAATCACATACGCAGGTGAGCCCGCCAACGCCGGAATCGGCCAGAGCCGCCAGAAGGGAGGAGGGTTCAGTAGCCGCAGACGCGCCGCTGATCAGAATGGTGGCGCCCGTCGGCACATCGCCCACAGCAGCGGCCGGGGAGTTGTAAACTTTGGTCATGTCACCGCACGCAGGTTGATATGGCGATCATTTTATCGCAATCCGCCGGCGTGATAAAGCGGCAGGGACTTAAACCGGCCTTGCCATAATGCCCGCAGCCCCATTACCATTCAGGGGCCGCGGTCAAAGATCCGCAATCGACCCCGCCGGCGCCCAACGTGAACCATGCGATACCAAAGAATCAAGCACATACTGGAGCCACCCTACGCGGAGATCCAGCTGATACCGGCCGGCGGCCCGATTACGATTGACGAGCTGCTGGCCGCCGAGATCATAGATATATGCGACGAGCTGCTATTTCAGGATGACATACGTGTGGTATCCATAACGGGGCAGTGCCAGGCATTCGCAACGGGACGAATCTCACCGCCGGACGATATTGTTGCAGCCGATACGTTGGAACAGCTCGACTGGATCAACGGGTTGAAAGCAGCGGGGGCCGTGGCCGGGCTGCCGATGCCCGTGGTGGCGGCGCTGAACGGCGATACCACCGCCCACGGCCTGGAACTGGCGCTGGCGGCCGATCTCCGGATAGCCGCGGATTCCGTTGTTGTGGCGGCGGGAAAGATTGATCAAGTGGGATTTCCCTTCGATGGCGCCACACAACGCCTGCCGCGTCTCGTTGGGCCGGCGTTGGCCCGGGACATGCTGCTCACCGGCAGGACATTGACCGCCGCCGAGTGCCTGGCTGCAGGATTGGTGAACCGGGTGGTGGCCGCAAACGAACTGAACGCCGCCGCCCGGGCGTTGGCGAGTCAGATAGTGGACGCCGCGCCCATCGCCAGCCGGTTTGCCAAGGAAGCAGTGACGGCCGCCGGGGATATGACGCTGGAGCAAGGTCTCAGGCTGGAGGCGGACCTCAGCATAATTCTTCAAAGCACGAGCGATCGCGAAGAAGGGTTGCTGGCTTTCCGCGAAAAGCGCGTCGCCCGGTTCCTGGGTCAATAGAGTGAGGCTGCCCTGATTATGGTTCGGCTGGACATTCACACGCACGTCGGCGAAATGTTTGGTTTCCAACCGCCCACTCCTGAAATGGCTGAAATGGTAATTGGGCAGATTCAGTCCGCCGGGCTGGACGGAATCGCAGTTACGGATCACTGGCGACGCGACTGGGGGCTGGCGTTGCACCGGGTAGTGGAACGCGAATTCCCGAATCAGGTAATCATCATCCCGGGTCAGGAGATCGACGTGCGCCCCGCCTCGAGTCCGTTTGACGAGTACCACTGCACCGAGTTGTACCTGCCGGGAGGGCGTTTGTTCAGAACTTATTGCCATCCGGGTTACTACACCCCGAACATTATCATCGAAGAAGGAATCCATGGGATCGAGGTGACGAACCACCATCACGACTGGCACATCCGACGTCCACTGGTAGAGCGCGTCGCCGAGACTCACGATCTGTTGTCGTTCAACGTCAGTGATGCCAACATACTCCACGAGATTGGAGCCGGGAGTACGGAAGTAGATCTCGATGAAATGATGCGTCGGGCAATCCCGCTCGACTGACTGACGCCCTGTTTGCTTATGTCCGACCAGTTTTCCACCATCATCTACGAAAAACACGGCAGCGTGGCACATCTGTCCCTGAACCGACCGGCGCAGCTGAATGCCTTTTCGGTGGCCATGCGGGACGACTTTGCAGAGGTTCTTTCCGCAGTGGCCGAGGATCCCGACGTGCAATGTCTGCTGATTACAGGCCAGGGGCGCGCATTTTGCGCCGGAGCAGACCTCAGCGAATTTGGTTCAGCGCCTTCGCAGGTCATTGCGCGCCGGGTACGCTGGCAGCGCGACGTTTGGGGCCAACTGATTGGCCTGCGACAGCCGATCGTGGTTGCTGTGCATGGATACTGCATCGGCTCCGGGGTAGAGATCGCGCTGCTGGCCGATGTACGCATAGCGGCGGTTGACGCCATCTTTGCGCTGCCTGAAGTGCGGCTGGGAATGATCCCGGCCGCCGGCGGGACCCAAACCGGGCCGGCCAACATGGGCCCGTCGAGGGCTCTGGACCTGTTGCTGACCGGCCGACAGCTGGGAACGAAGGAAGCGTTGAATCTTGGCCTGATAAGTCGCGTCGCTCAGCCTGACGAATTGATCGCCGACGCCTGGGAAATCGCCGGGCAACTGGCGGCTCAACCTGCCCATCTCAATTCCAGGTTGCGCCGAAGCCTGCGCGAGGGGGCCGACCTGTCCCTTAGCGCCGGGCTGGACATGGAACAGAAACTGGCAGCAGCAGCTATGGGCGCCGGTTCCCATTAGGGTTTACACCCCGGAGAGAGGATGAATACTACCGAGTTTTTGATGATTGCATCGGCCATAGTGCCGGATCGTACCGCCATCGTATTTGAAGGCGTCAGGTACTCTTTTGAAGAGTTGCAAGAGCGCGTCAACCGGTTGGCAAACGCCATGTCGAATCTGGGGATCGGGCCCGGGGATCGAGTGGCCGCGATGCAAACGAATTGCAATCAACTGCTGGAGATATACTTCGCGGCAGCGCAGTTGGATGCAATCTATGTGCCCATCAATTTCCGGGCCAAGCAGGAAGAACTGATCACGATGCTGGACATTGCGGAACCGGCGCTCCTGTTTTTGGGCGAACGGTACTTGTCGCTCGTTCCCGCTGATGAGACGTGGGCCGGTCGGCAGGTTGTGATGCTGGACGGCGACGCCGCAAATGGGCGTATTGGATACGACGCGCTGATTGCCGGGGGTGAACCGGATCAATTGCATTTTCCAGAGGACGATGAGGACGCCACCACGGTTATTATGTTTACTTCCGGCACTACCAGCGTGCCCAAGGGCGTCCAATTGACCCATGACAGCTTTGGCACGTTCCTGCTGACGAACGTGACGCCAGCGGATCCCGACATCGAGGAAACCAACTTATTGACGGTGCCTCTGTATCACGTAGCCGGACTGCAAGCGGCGCTGGCAGCGGTATTCGGTGGGCGCACTCTGGTGGTGATGCCTCAGTTTGAAGCGGAGTCCTGGATGCGCCTGGTCGCGGAGCACCGGGCGAACCGGGCGATGCTGGTGCCGACGATGTTGAAAAGAGTAATCGATCATCCGCAGTTTGATGATTACGATTTATCCTCACTGGACGTCATAACCTATGGGGCGGCGCCGATGCCGCTGCCGGTTATTCGCGAGGCCATTGCCAAATTTCCCAACGCAAGGTTTATCAACGCCTTCGGGCAAACTGAAACCGCGTCCACCATCACGATGCTGCCTCCGGAAGACCATGTGCTGGAGGGGAGCCCGGATCAAATTGAACTCAAACTGCGCCATCTGACTTCGATTGGCAAACCGCTGGACGATGTGGACGTTATGATTGTGTCGGAGGCCGGGACGCCGGTTGCCGCGGGAGAAGTGGGGGAGATCGTTGCCCGTGGGCCGCGCCTGATGAGTGGATACTGGCGGCAGGATGACGCCACCGCCGAAACGTTGCGCTCGGGCTGGCTATACACCGGGGACCTGGCCTGGCAAGACGAGGACGGTTACATCTACCTGTCGGGCCGGGCGCGGGATTTCATCAAACGCGGCGGCGAGATGGTATCGCCTGAGGAAGTTGAGCAAGTGCTGGTGGGGCACCCCGACGTGGAAGAGGTGGCAGTAATAGGCGTGCCCGACCTAGAGTGGGGCGAGGAAGTGCGGGCCGTGGTGGTGCGCAACAACCAGCAAATCAGCGAAATAAAGCTGATCGAATACTGCCGGGATCGGCTGGCGAGCTTCAAACGCCCCACCTCGGTGGTGTTTGTGGATGAGTTGCCCCGCAATGTTATGGGAAAGGTGGTAAAACGGGATTTGCGGGAAGAGCTGGGCCTTCCATCCTGACTAGGCCATGCTGACATTTGAGATATAAGGCGATTTCGCTAACCCCAGTTCGTCATTCCCGCGAAAGCGGGAATCCAGAGTACTCTAAATGTGAACGATGTCTGCTTTCCAAAGCGCCTGGATTCCGGCCCCGTATCAAGTACGGGGTGACGTTCTTTCGCCGGAATGACGTGAAATGTCAACAGAACCTAAACTGCCATACTGGCTGAGTTACTATCCTGATTTGACCGAACCACAAGGAAACCAAACCGGCAGGGAGCGACATGAAAATTGCAGTGATGGGAGCCGGCGGCGTCGGCGGGTACTTCGGCGGGTTATTGGCTCGCGGCGGACACGACGTAACGTTCATCGCCCGCGGTCAACACCTGGATGCCATCCGAAGCAACGGGCTCAAAGTGATCAGCGCCAACGACGGTGAGTTTACGGTGCATTGCGGCGCCACCGACGACCCCGCCGCTGCGGGTGTGCATGAGTTGGTAATCTTCGCCGTAAAGATGTACGACAACGAACAGACTATGCGCCTGATCCAACCGCTGGTTGGCCCCGAAACAATAGTCCTGACCCTTCAGAATGGGATTGATAACGGCGATCTGCTGGCCGACATTTTTGGTCGGGAGCGGGTGATGATCGGATCCGCGTACCTTGAGGGTCGCATCGACTCGCCGGGCGTGGTGACACAAGGTGGCCCCGGCGCCGCATCCTTCGGCGAACGCACGCCGGGAATTACGGAGCGCGGTGAGATGCTGCTGGGCGTGTTCCAGCAGGCCGGCTGGCGCGTGGAACTACTGGAGAACATGACGGGGATGCTGTGGAAGAAGTTCGCTTATCTGGCGGGTTCGGCCGGAGTGTGCGCCGCCAGTGGGTGCACCTACGGGGAACTGCGTTCGATTCCTGAAACCAGGGAAGTGATCAGAACCGCCATTGCCGAAGCGTTGGCAGTCGGCGCAGCGACCGGAGCTCCACTGGAACCTAATTCGCTGGAGTGGTCGATGTCGGCGCTGGACAACTTCCCGGCCACCGGGATGGCGTCGTTGGCCAAGGATTTTGCGGACGGACGACCCGTGGAGCTGGAAGGATTAACGGGTACGGTTATCAGGATGGGCCGTCAGAATAATGTCCCGACACCGATGAACGACGCCATTTATGCCGTGTTGAAACCGCGGGCCAATCGGATAGAAGCGGAACAGGACCGGCGATAGGGGTCGCTAATTCGGGGAGCCGGAGCGCCGTTGACCGCCGGCGGTTCGATCCCCGCTAACCGGGGGTTGGGATTCGGGTTCTAGAGCCTGTTGACAATTAGCAAACCAGTCCGTCACTCCTGCGAAAGAACGTCACCCCGTACTTGATACGGGGCAGGAGTCCAGAGAGGGTATGACGAAAGAGTCAGAACCGTGGTTAACGACTGCGGCCACTGGACTCCCGCTTTCGCGGGAATGACGGTGGTTAAGCGGGAATGACGGTATTTGTCAACACATCCTAGCTTTCCGGGTAGGTGAGTTTCAGCAGGACGTGCCGCCGGTTCTGGGTGTGGGGACGCACGTGTTCGGGCCAACGGCCGGCTTCAACGGCTACGGCCCACTCCGGACTGGTCAGCACTTCGGGGTTGTCCACCTGGTATACGGCATGGTGCTTGGGAGTGCCGGGGATTTCAATCTCGCGCACCTCGCCCCCCATCGCCATGACCAATCGCTGAGTCTCGTATCGGGTTACTTCACGGACGCCGGGCACCTGGTTCAGCATGGGGCAATGCTCGGTGTTATAGACGTCGTTGAACAATGATTCGTGCTGTGGGTCAATGTCCATACTGGCGATGAACAGATACCTGGAATGCAGATCGGCCATGAAACGCCTCCCTTGTCAGCGTTAGTGTGAGTGGTGGAGCATTTGCCCGGCCAGCGTCCAGTCGGAACGGGCCGCGGGCATGTTACCCAGGGCGGCGTAGGCTTTGCCGCGCGACACGTAGGCGGCGGTGTGTCGATCGTTCATTGAGATGACGTTGGTAAACGCCGCCACCGCCGGTTCGTTGTATCCAGCGTCGCGCAACGCCATACCCAACCAATAATGAGTTTCCGTGTCATCGGGGGCCAGGGTTGCCGCCTGCCGTAAATCCTGGATTGCCCCATCGAAGCAAGCCAACTGGTGTCGCGCT
This sequence comes from Dehalococcoidia bacterium, assembly GCA_965262485.1. GTDB lineage: Bacteria > Chloroflexota > Dehalococcoidia > Lucifugimonadales > UBA3495 > Bin87. The sequence continues at coordinate 1,107,917 of OZ253540.1, forward strand.
CGGCCTCGCAAGAGCCAGATTGCTGGCGACTCAGCGTTGATATCCAACGCGTGGCTGCAATCGCTGACGGCCCCCCGGTAGTCGCCCAGAGTAAACCTGGTATTGCCACGGAGCAGCCACGCTTCCGGTCGAAGTTGGTCCAGCTCGATGGCCAGCTGGAGGTCTTGCAACGCCGCGTCGTGGCGGCCCAGGGCCACCAACGCTTCGGCGCGGCAAATGCGAACGTCGGCAAGGTTTGGGTCGATGAGCACGGCAACGTCCAGGTCTGCCAGTGCGGATTCCACCCGGCCCATGCGGAGGAGGGCCGCGCTACGCTGCAGGTACGGCTCAACCGTGCGGACGCCGGCATTGATGATTTCGCCGGCGTCCAGAACCATCTGGCGCAATTGGCTGGCATTTATTTCCGCAGACAATATGGATCACGCAGTCAACGGCAACGGACAAGGCATCGGCAGTTTTTACAGGAGCGGCGGAGATGCGTTTGGCCTAGAGCCTGTTGACAATTAGCAAACCAACCCGTCACTCCTGCGAAAGCAGGAGTCCAGAGAGGGTATGATGAAAGAATCAGAACCGTGATTAACGACTGCGGCCACTGGATTCCCGCTTTCGCGGGAATGACGGTGGTTAAGCGGGAATGACGGTATTTGTCAACACACACTAGAAAGCACGCCGGTGCGAGTAGTCAATTTCTTCGTTGGTGATGAATTCGAGGAGCACGGCGTTGCCGTCCTCATTCTGGCGACGAGCGCGCTGGAACGCAGGAATAATCTCAGCGGGGTCGGTGATGCGTTCGGCATAACCGCCCATCGCCCGTCCCATGTCGGCGTAGTTACCGCCCAGATCGCGGGTGTTGTACAGGGCATGGGAACGCTGCATCGCGCCGGTCTCCACTGCCATGGTGGAGTTGTTCAGCACCACCGTGGTGATGGGGGCGTTGCTACGCACGGCGGTTTCAAAGTCGAGGCCGACCATGCCGAACGCGGCATCGCCCATGAAGTTGACGCACATCTTGTCGGGCGCAGCCAATTTCGCGCCGATGACCAGTCCGAGGCCGGTGCCCAGCCCGTGGGATTTCCCCCAACCGAGGTAGGTGCGGGGCCCTCCGGCCCGATAGAACGGTGTGATCTGGTCGCGGGGGCTGCCGGAATCGTGGGTGATGATGGCCTCGTTGGCCGGAACCGCCTGCTGGAAGTCGGTGATGACCCGGTAGGGGTTGACCAGTGGCCCGCCATCGGTGGTTTTGTGTTGCCACTCTGCCAACCACGCGTTGCGGACCGATTCGATCTCTGCCGTTAGCTCGGCATTGTTCCGCCGTGTGTCACCGACAATCTCCCGGCAGGCATCGATCATCTGGCGGAGGGTGAGCCTGGCGTCTCCAATCAAGGGGAACTGGACATCGTAGTCCTTGTTCAGGTCGCGGGGGTCGTTGGTGTTTTGAATCAAGGTGCGCCCTGCGGGGAGGTTCATGGACATGCCGTGCCTGGTGAAGCTGGAGCCCACGCCGAATATGACGTCGGACCGCCTGATGAAGTGATAGACGGTGCCCGACATTACGCCGGACCCGCTGCCCAAAGCCAGGGGATGACTTTCCGGGAACCCGCTTTTGCCCAACAACGTAGTCATAACCGGAGCGGACAGCAATTCGGCCAGTTCGACCAGATCATCGGTGGCCTCGGCGTACATGACACCCTGACCGGCGTGGATAACCGGATGGGTGGCGGAACACAAGGCCTGGGCGGCGGCTTCCACATCGGTAGGGGCGGCCTGAGACGCGGCCGGACGTACGTTGCCTCCCCAGTAGAATGCCTCTTCTGAAACGTCTTCCAGCGCAACGTCGGCGGGAATCTCGACCATGGATGGGCCCGGGCGGCCGGTGTACAAGGCGTTGATGGCGCGGCGCATGATCTGGCTCGTGCTGGAGGCCAGGTTCATGCGTTCAAGATGCTTGGTAACGCTGGCGTAGCTTTCGATTGAATCGAACAAGGGGAACACGCCCTGCCGGTCTCGAGGGTGTCCCAGGGGCAGCAACAGGATCGGGACTGAATCGGAGAATGCAGTTGCCACGCCGGAATATGCGTTTTCGGCGCCGGGGCCGTATTGCATGGCGAAAACGCCGGGGGGACGGCCATTGGTAACGCGGCTGTAGCCGTCGGCGATGCCTACTCCCACGCGTTCCTGGCGGCAGATGACCGGACGGATGCCGGCGGCGGCACAGGCTTCGATAACGGGAGTGGTTGGGAAGCAGGAAAGGTATTTCACGCCCTCCCGCTTGAGGATTTCGGCGATAGCATCAATAGTTTGCACGGGTATTACCTCTTCAGGGTTCGCAGCATCGGGGGTGTCCGTAACCCACATTGGGGCGACGAACGGAAGTATAACACCGCCCTGCTGCCGGGCGGGGATAGCAGCGTCGCCGTACACCTCACAATCACAAGGTGGATGCGGCCCTCACCCCCAACCCCTCTCCCGGTGTGAGAGGGGGGAGCCGAATCTGACATGGATGGACGGGATGGACAGGATTGGGGAGGGACTGAGATTGCCAACCCTCGCATCGAGTACGGCGTCGCAATGGGAAAGCGGGTACGCGTGAGGGTGCAGGGCCTTTTCAAAGTCATCTGACCTCCGCTCATGGTGGGCTTGTCGAACCATCGGCGACCGTCCTTCGACAGGCTCAGGACGAGCGGGTGTGTAATTTCCACAACTTTGAAAAGGCCCTGGTGAGGGTTGGGTATGGATTGTTTCGATGAATTTATCTGGTTAGAATGACGTTCGCGATTACTCCGGGATTACTCTATGCAGCGGTCTGGATGTGGTTTTGAATAGTGGAGCGCTGAACGGCGTAAAGGTGATTGACCTTACGCGTCACATTGCCGGCCCGTATGCCACCAAGATGCTGGCCGATTTTGGGGCGGATGTGTTGAAGGTGGAACGCCCCGACGGGGATCCTGCACGGCGGTTGCCGCCGTTTTACCATGACGAGCCTCACCACGAAAAGAGCCTCCCGTTCCTGTACCTGAATACCAACAAACGCAGTGTTACCCTCAACCTCAAATCGGAGGCGGGGAAATCCATACTGATGGACCTGCTCGCGGATGCCGACGCGCTGGTCGAGAATTTTTCGCCGCGAGTGATGCCATCGCTGGGGCTGGACTACGAGACTCTCCACGCCCACAATCCGCGATTGGTGGTTGCCTCGGTTGCCAATTTTGGGCAGACGGGGCCGTGGCGGGACTACCGCGCGACCGAGATCGTGCAGTACGCGCTGGGCGGACTGATGTACATATTCGGCGCGTATGATCGGGAGCCGCTGAAACACGCCCTGCATCAGGCCCAGTTCAAGGCTGGCACCAACCTGGCGTCCGCCACGTTGATGGCGCTGTACCACCAGAGGATGACGGGCGACGGTCAACGGGTGGACGTGTCCATCCAGGAAAGCATTGCGTCGGCGTTGCGGGACGTTACCAACAACTATACCTACACGGGGGCGGTGCGCCGGAGGCAACCGAACCACACCGGGGATTTGACCCGGCTGCGCCAGGTCTCCAACGGCTACGTGCTGCCGAATCCGGGGCTTGGCGCATCGGTGAACTGGAACGTAATGGTGGATTTTCTGGAAGCCCCGGCCCTGGACGACCCCAGGTTTGACAACGCATCGGTCCGGCTGGAGAACGCTGAAGCCCTGGGCGAGATACTGGACCAGATTTTTGCCACCAAGGATAAGCAACAGATTTTCTATTCGGCTCACGAGCAGCGATTCATCTACGGCGTGATCGATTCCCCTGCGGAAACGCTGGATAACCCCCAGATTCAGGCTCGGGGTTACTATGTGCCTTTGCAGCACGCCGAATTGGGTGAGATTACATTCCCCGGCGCGCCGTTCCTGCTGAGCGATTCCCCGTGGCAGGTTACCGCGCCGGCGCCGGCTCTGGGCGAGCACAACGGCGAGGTATTGGGAGGATTGGGGCACGATACCCAAAGTCTGGCCTACCTGCGCGCCTCGGAGGTGATCTGAATGGCCGCACCGCTGCAAGGAATCCGCATCATCGAGATGGGACAGCTCATCGCCATCCCGTCGGCGATGAAATGGCTGGGAGACATGGGGGCGGAGGTGATACGGCTGGAATCGGTGCAGCGGCTGGAGAGTTATCGCACCGATTCGCTGTATCACAACGACGTGGACGGCGAGTTTTGGAATCGCGGGGCTAACTTTTACGAACAGAACCGGAACAAGCTGGGCCTCACCCTGGACCTGAGTCGGGATGAGGGTCGGGCGGTGTTGCGCGATCTGGTCGCGGTTTCGGATGTATTCGCCGAGAATTTCACGCCCCGCGTGATCCGAAACTTTGGGCTGGAATACGATGACCTGCGGAAGATACGCCCGGACATCATAATGGTGTCGTCCACGGGATACGGCTTTGATGGCCCGTGGTCGAATTTCGGTGCCACCGGTCCGGCAACCGAGGGGGCGGCGGGACTTGCCTACCTGACGGGATATCGCGACGGTGGTCCGGTGATGTCGGAAATCCCCTACACGGATTACACTGCCGGCGAACACACTGTGGCCGCCGTGATGCTGGCGCTGATGCACCGGTTAAACACCGGCAAGGGTCAGTTCATCGACATATCGCAGACACAAACCTGCAGCGCCACCATCCCGGAGGCGTTGCTGGACTGGACTGTGAATGGCCGCGTTCAACCGCGCCTGGGGAACGAAGACCCGGCGATGTCGCCGCACGGATGCTACCCCTGCGCCGGTGACGACCGGTGGATCGCAATCGCCATCGACAGCGATGGAGCATGGCAAGCGTTATGTGATGTAATGAACCGGCCGGACTGGTCGGCGGACGCCCGCTATCGCGATGTGCTGAGCCGCATCGCAAATCGCAAAGAACTTGATACCATGCTGGCGTTTGAGACGCGGCGCCACGACAACCACGAGTTAATGGGACGCTTGCAGGCGCTAGGGGTCGCGGCCGGGGCGGTATTGGACAGCAAAGACCTGCTGTTTAATGAACACCTGAATTCGCGCCGGTTTTACGAAATCGTGAAGCATCACCCTGACACGGGGATGCCCCCGCTGCCGTACGCGAGCCGCCCGTGGAAACTATCTGAAACGCCGGCCCGCGCTCCCGAAGCAGCGCCGGTGATGGGGCAACACAACCGGCAGATCCTGAGCGCGCTGATCGGGAAAACCGCAGACGAGATCGCGACTCTGGAGGAACTGGACGTTATCGGCTACTCGCCGTTGGCTCCGCGGGGCGTGAGACGTCCCTCTCCGGAGGAGCAGGTTCGACAAGGCAGGATGCAACGGTACGAAACCGACTACGCCGAGCAGATCCGGCGTCGATTCGGGATATAGTAGGGTTGGGGGTTTTCGCCCTCACCCCAACCCTCTCCCATAAAGGGAGAGGGAGTTGAGTCGGGCCTCGCAGGTTGCCTTTGGCCGGGTGGCGGTAGCCTTACGACGACTGGCGGGATTCGAATGCAGTGATTGAATCTTCGTACTGGAGCGTCAGGCCGATATCGTCGAGGCCATTGAGCAGGCAATAGCGGCGGAACTCGTCGACCTGAAAGTCCACGACAATGTCCTCATCGGAGTCGCGCACCTGGAGCGCTTCCAGATCTACGGTGAGCTGCAAACCGGGGTTGTCTTTGGATTTGTCGATGATTTGCCGCACAGCGGGCTCGGGCAGGATTACGGGCAGGACACCGTTCTTGAAGCAGTTGTTGTAGAAAATATCGGCGAAACTGGGCGCTATGATGCAGCGGATCCCATAGTCTTCCAGGGCCCAGGGCGCATGTTCGCGGGACGATCCGCAGCCGAAGTTGGGGCCGGAGACGAGAATCCGGGCGCTACGGTAGGCATCCTGATTCAGCACGAAATCGGGATTTTCCGATCCGTCCTCACGATAGCGGTAGCGGTCAAACAGGTGTGGGCCGAAACCGGTGCGTGCAATACTCTTGAGATAGACGGCCGGGATGATCATGTCGGTGTCCACATTGACCTGGTCAATGGGAGCCACCACGCCGCTCAGGCTGACAAATGGTTCCATGTTAGCTCCTTGTAAGGAATCTAGGGATTGATCGTCATGGTTTTCGGCGGTGAGTAAGAACGAATTTCTACCTCTACACCGGCTTTGATGGCGTCTTCAAAAATCTTCTGCAAGCGCTCAGTAACTGCGGATGTTGTATAGCCTTCGCCGCAGTTATCGCACACGTCAGCAGGTACATTCTTTATGACTACCGTTGCCGAATCGTTGATTAGAGGTACGGTCGTCACACCGGGCGCGGTCTTACCATTCTTGCATATGACGCATTTCATCGTCTTCTCCTTTTGAAATCCGGCAGCCAAATTCGAGGTGACGGCTCGTATAAAGTTATGATGACGGGCCGGTTGCTCTCAGGGTCATCGTAGAGAAGAACGTGCACCGGCTTTGAACCAACCCACCCTAGCAGCAGTCTACTGGGTTCAGGGGTGTCATCAGGGTAGTCTTCAACCAACTCACCTGCGCTAACTATGGATTCAACCTCTTGGGGTGTAAAGCCCCGTTGTATCATCCTTATTCGAGCATGTGAAGTGTAGCGAATCCGGGGATTGGTCCGATGGCCTTCATGAGGGTTGGGCACGATGTCCTAGAAATCGCGCACGTCCACGAAGTGGCCGGCGATGGCGGCGGCGGCGGCCATTTCGGGGCTGACCAGGTGGGTGCGGCCGCCGTTGCCCTGGCGTCCTTCGAAGTTGCGATTGGAGGTGGAAGCGCAACGCTGGCCCGGTTCCAGAATGTCGGGATTCATGCCCAGGCACATCGAGCAGCCGGCTATGCGCCAGTCAAACCCGGCTTCCTTGAACACCTGATCCAGCCCCTCGGCCTCGGCTTCCATTTTCACGCGCGCTGACCCGGGAACGACCATGGCGTAAACGTCGGAGCTAACCTGGCGGCCCCTGATTACGTTGGCGGCGGCGCGAAGATCGTCGATGCGGGCATTGGTGCAGGCGCCAAGGAACACACGGTCGATTTTGATGTCCTGGATGGCCTGGTTGGCCTCCAGCCCCATGTATTCGAGAGCGCGTTCGGCAGCCTCGCGTTCACCGGCGGTGGCGAAAGAGGCCGGGTCCGGGATGCGGTCGGTTACGGAGGCCACCATGTCCGGTTTGGTGCCCCAGGTAACGAAGGGTGTCAGTTCGCTGGCGGGGATCACGACCGTCTTATCGTATGTTGCGCCGGCATCGGTAACGAGGCCACGCCACTCTGCTATTTTTGCTTCCAGCTCGGCTCCCTTGGGGGCATAGGGCCGGGTCCGAACGTAGTTGAACGTGGTGTCGTCGGGGGCGATCATGCCGGCACGGGCGCCGGCCTCGATGCTCATGTTGCAGACGGTCATGCGTCCGTCCATCGAGAGAGCGCGAATGGCCTCGCCGGTGTACTCGATCACGTGGCCGGTGCCGCCATTGACACCGATTTTGCCGATGATGCCGAGGATGACGTCCTTGGCCGAAACACCGTTGGGCAGCGGGCCGTCGACGCGAATCTCCATGGTCTGGGGTTTGAACTGGCGGAGCGTTTGCGTCGCGAGTACGTGCTCGACCTCGGAGGTTCCGATACCGACGGCGAAGCAGCCGAGTGCGCCGTGGGTGGAAGTATGGCTATCCCCGCAGACCACGGTTTTGCCGGGCAGCGTGTATCCGAGATCGGGACCGATGACATGAACGATGCCCTGATTTTCGCTGAAACGGTCGAAGAAATTCGGCAATTCGAACTCGGCGGCGTTGTGTTCCAAAGCATCCAGCTGGGCTTTGGCAATTTCGTCCACGATGGGCCGCGTCAATTCCCAGGTGGGTGTGTTGTGATCGACAGTAGCAACCGTCAGATCGGGACGGCGCACCTTGCGACCGGCGAGGCGCAACCCGTCGAATGCCTGGGGTGAGGTGACTTCATGCACCAGGTGCAGGTCAACATAGATGAGGGAGGGCTGCCCAGGTTCCTCGTGAACCACGTGGGCGTCCCATATTTTCTCGAACATCGTCCTAGCGGCCATTGATTTCCTCCAAACTCAACTGATACTGAAAGCCCTGCCATTATAGCATCGGCGGCTGGGGTGGAATCCGGCAATCACGTCCGCTTGAGATTGGCAGGGCGGTGCAAAACCGTCATTGTGAACGTAGCGTGGCAATCCCGTTGCTGTACGGTCGTCCTTCGACAGGCTCAGGATGAGCGGCCGGGTCGTCGGGCGAGGCCGGATGATTCAGATTCGCGATGTTCCAGCCTGCGCCCTTGATGGTGACGCCAGGTAGCACGATGATGCTGTTCGCAGGGATAGTTGAGCCGTTGGAATCATCTAAACCGGGTTGGCCGTCGTCGCCTGAGCGTTCTTGCCGGAGCCATGCCCGTCGGTGTAGCTCGCCACAACTCGCAGGTACTTGCCCGTGTCGTCCTCGGCCGGCGTGTAGGCGGCCTGGCCTGCGCCCTCGATAGCAGCCCACACGCTCAGGTCGGCAGAACTCTCCCACGTCCAGATTACGCCGGTTACGCTGCCGTCCGGATTCGGTCACGTTGGCCGTCACCGCGCTGCCCACCTGCGGCGTTTCCGTGTCCAAGTCAGCGGTTCCCGCCTCGTCCACGTTGGTGATGGTGATAGCGACTTCGATAGAGTCGTGAATGGCATCGTCCGCCTCGCCGCCGACATTCTTGCCGTCGTGAACTGTGACGGTGACGGAGTAGATCGGTGTGGTCTCGTAGTCCAGAGTTGCCCCGGAGGCCACCATAATCTGGCCGGCGTCGTCGATGGTGAAGTCGTTGCTGCCCATTAGAGCGTAGGTCAGGGTGTCGCCGTCGGTGGCGGTCACCGGGTCGCCCACGCTCTCCCCGGCCGGCGCGTTCTCCGCCACGGAGCGGGCGGCGCTTTCCGCCGGGAACTGCGGCTCGTTGTTGGCCGGCGCCGGGGTGGGTGTTGGGGTGAGCGTTGGCGGAGAGCCGTCCACCTTGTGCCCCGCCTGGTCCGGAAGGGCCGGGTGATTCAGCCTGGCGGCGTTGCCGTCGGTGTCCGAGATGGCGCCCCCCGACCAGTTTGATGTTCCCCCCCGATGCTCACACTGTCGTCATCAGCATCGTTGCCCTTGACCTGGTAGGTAAAGATTAGCCTGGCGCCGCCCTGGTCGGAGCGGTCGTATTTGGCCCACCGCTTTCGATCGCCGACGGCGAGGCGCAGCCGGGGGCCGCCAGTGTCCTGGTTGACGGTAACGGCCACCGGCCCGCTGAAGGTCAAAGCAACGGCGATCGTTTCTTGGGGGCCATAGACATCGCCGCTGGCGGGGCTGATGATGATAGTGGGGCCGGCGGTGATTTCAGGACGGGCGGCGTCTTCCTGGGCCTGGGTCGGGTCAGCGGGCAGCGTCCACGGCAGGGCGGCGGCCAGGGCCAGCGCGACGACGCATAATACGACGGCCCGGCACGTTTTTCGGACTTTGTCGAACGCTGACATTTTGGCTGCCCCTAACAGTCAAAGATACGACTCGGATTCGATCACGGGAAAGGCTGGCAGGGGCGTAGCAACGGGGGTGATTGCAAAGTCCCTGGACACCCGCTGATGGTGAGCTTGTCGAACCATCGGCGACCGTCCTTCGACAGGCTCAGGACGAGCGGGTAGGGTCAACTCCCGTAACTTTGCAATCATCCTGGCGTAGCGGCGGGGGTGATTTCCGGGCCATTCGATTAGGTTGGAGAAGGGATGACGTGGGCGGGGCAGGATTGCGCCTATGATAAACTTGCGTCATCCCGAACTATTACAGTCCCGGAGGTAGCCAAATGCCATCCACCGATCCGTTTACCCTGCCACAGAATGTACGTCCGCTGCACTACGACTTGGAATTGACGCCGAACTTTGACGATTTCTCGTTCGCTGGTGAAGTCGATATCACCCTGCAAATGGACTCCGGCATTTCGGAGATCCTTCTGAATTCGGACGAGATCGATATTCACGCCGCTACGCTGACCTGGACGGACGCAGCAGGCGAGCACGAGCGATCATCGACTGACATTTCCTACGAAACCGAAGCGGAACGCGCCACGATCAGTTTCGGCGGTGGGCCGGGCGATGGACTCACCGGGAACCAGCATCTGAAGCTGACCTACACCGGCGAGCTTAACGACAAACTGCGAGGGTTTTACCGCAGTCAGTATACAAACCCGGAGGGCGAGACGGCCTATCTGGCGACCACGCAATTTGAGGCAACGGACGCCAGGCGAGCGCTGCCATGCTGGGACGAACCGGCGGTGAAATCCACCTTCCAGGTAACGCTCAACATTCCGGAGGACATGCAGGCGGTGTCCAACACGCCGATAGTGGAGGAAAAGGCAGGAAACGCGGCGGGAACCAAGACGCTGGTATTTGACGAGACGCCGGTAATGTCCACCTACCTGCTGGCGTTTGTGATCGGAGACCTGGCACATATCGAGAAGGAAGCCGCCGATGGCACGGTGGTAGGCGTCTGGACGACGCGAGGCAAAGAAGCGCAGGGAGAGTTTGCGCTGGACACGTCGGTGAAACTGCTTTCCTTTTTCAACGACTATTTCGGCATCCGCTATCCACTGCCCAAGCTGGACCACCTGGCGATACCGGACTTCGCCGCCGGCGCGATGGAAAACTGGGGATGCGTGACGTACCGGGAAACGGCGCTGCTGGTGGACGCTGAAAATTCGTCGGCCGGAACACGGCAGCGGGTCGCCGAGGTGGTGGCGCACGAGATGGCGCACATGTGGTTTGGCGACCTGGTTACGATGCAGTGGTGGGATGACCTTTGGCTCAACGAGAGTTTCGCTACCTGGGTCGGAACGAAAGCCGTGGACTGGTTGTTCCCGGAATGGTCGATGTGGACGCAATTCGTCAACATGGACACCAACCGGGCATTCAGCCTGGACGGGCTGAAGAATTCGCACCCGATTGAGCAGGAAGTAGCGAATCCGGCTGAAGTGAGCCAACTGTTTGACGCGATTAGTTACAGCAAGGGCGGCTCGGTGCTGCGGATGCTGGAACACTTCCTGTCTGCAACCACTTTCCGCGTGGGATTGAACATCTACCTGAACCGCCACTCGTATCAGAATGCCCGCACCGTGGACCTGTGGACGGCATTGGAAGAGGCATCGGGTCAGCCGGTTACCTCGATGATGGGCAGTTGGACGGGACAGATGGGATATCCGGTTCTGGACGTGGCGGCCACTCCGGTAGAAGGAGGACTCACCCTTGCGGTCAAGCAGGAACGGTTTGTGTTTGATTCGGTGCTCGGCGACGATGCGACGGACGATGAGGAACAGGTGTGGCCGGTGCCGCTGACGGTTACTGCCGCCGGAGCGGGTGTAACGGCGATATTGGTCAGCGCGGCCACCGATACCGTCCACGTCGCCACACCGCCGCAACCCGACTGGTTCAAGGTAAACCCGGACCAGACCGGATTTTACCGGGTGAACTACACGGACGCCGACTGGGACCGGCTGCCGCCGGCGATATCGAGCGGCGCCCTGCCGGCAACAGACCGCCTGGGAATCCAGAATGATGCGTTCGCTCTGTCGAAAGCCGGTTTGCTGCCGGTTACCCGGTTTTTGTCCCTAGCAGAGGCTTATCAGAACGAAACGGACGCATCGGTTTGGAGCGACCTGGCGACCAACCTGCGGGATATAGAAGGTTTGATTGGCGAAGAACCCTGTCTGGAAGCGTACCGCGCGTTCGGGCGACGGTTATTCGGTCCCGCCGCCCAGCGGTCGGGTTGGGAACCCAGGCTTGGAGAAGGCCATCTGGACTCGCTGCTGCGCTCCACGGTTTTGAGCCAGGCGGGAGTGTATGGAGACGCCGACGTGATCGCCCGAGCGCAGGAACAATTTGTGGCGTATCAGGCGGATCCCGGCAACGTGCGGCCCGACCTGCGCGGCGTAGTATTCAGCCTGGTGGCGCAGGAAGGAGACCGGGCGGTTTACGACCGCATCTGGGACCTGGAGCGCGGCGCCGAATTGCACGAAGAAAAAATCCGGTTACTGATGTCGCTGGCGAGGTTCCAGCAGGAAGACCTGCTGCGGGAAACGCTGGACCGTGCGCTGACCGATGACGTCCGTTTGCAGGATACGATTTTTGTGGTGTCTGCGGTGGCGGCCAACCACAAGGGCCGGAACCTGGCCTGGGAGTTCCTGAAGGAGCAGTGGGACGAATTTGACCGCCGTTACGGCGGCGGCGGATTCGGGTTGATGCGGCTGGTGGCAATCACCAACGCATTCAGCAGTGAAGAGAAGCGTCGGGACGTGGCCGAGTTCTTCGAGGCGCACCCGACGCCCGCCGCGGAACGGACCATCCGCCAGGCCCTGGAACGGATACAGTTGAACACGGCCTGGCTCAACCGGAACCGCGAGGTGCTGGCCACGCATTTCGCATAAGATGGCCAGCCGGCAAGGGCGTTGCCACCGGGTCGGATGGTATGCTCCGGGATTTCCGCCCTGCTGTCTCTTTTTCTATTGAAAGGTGGGGCAACCGGCGCGTACCGGTGTCGATTCCGGGGTTCCAGACACAGCCCGCGCCGGGAGCCAGGTTTGACATCATTAGGTATAGCGGGTAGCCTTGCCTTGACATACGACCATAAAAAGCACTGTGAAATATGGATTTATCCCAGCGAATTGATGCACTGAAATCGTCCCTGGCGCGCCGAATTCTGATAATGGATGGCGCCATGGGCACCCAGATTCAGGCACGCGATCTCGGTCCGGATGATTTCGGAGGGGCTGATTACGAGGGCTGCAACGAGTACCTGAACATCACCAGGCCCGACGTGATAGCGGACATCCACCGCGGGTATCTGGATGCCGGCGCGGACATTATCGAGACCAACACCTTCGGCGCTACCAGCGTCGTGCTGGCGGAATATGACTTGGCGGAACACGCGCGCCGCATCAACCGGGAAGCCGCACAGATCGCGCGTTCCGTGGCTGAAGAATTCGGGCCCACGGAGCCTCAACAGCCGCGATTCGTGGCGGGAGCCATGGGGCCGACGACGCGTACGATTTCGGTAACCGGCGGGATAACCTTCGATGAACTGGCTGCCGACTACCACCAACAGGCGGCAGGATTAATCGAGGGCGGCGCCGACTTCCTCCTTCTGGAAACCAGCCAGGACACCACTAACGTTAAGGCCGGACTGGAAGGCATCGACCGGGCAATCGCGGAGTTGGGCCTAGAGTTGCCCGTGGCCGTGCAAGGCACGATAGAGCCGATGGGCACATTGCTGGCGGGGCAGGACGCGGAGGCGTTTTATACCTCGTTGGCGCATCGCGATCTGCTGTGGGTGGGGTTCAATTGCGCCACCGGGCCGGAGTTTATGACCGACCACGTGCGGACGTTGTCAGGTTTAGCTCGTGGGAACGTGGCGTGCGTGCCGAACGCTGGCCTGCCCGACGAAGACGGGAACTACAACGAGACTCCGGAGATGGTTGCAGCCACGCTGATGCGGTTCGCGGACAATGGCTGGCTGAACGTGGCGGGCGGTTGCTGTGGCACCGGTCCCGAACATATACGGCAAATTGCGGAAGGGATGCGCGGCAAACCACCCAGGATTGGAAACCCGCAAATCGAGACGAGGGTGTCGGGTATAGAAGCGGTGGTGGTGAACGAAGACACCCGTCCGATGATCGTTGGGGAGCGGACGAACGTGCTGGGGAGCCGACGGTTCAAACGGCTTATCAGCGGCGACCGGTTTGAAGAGGCGGCGGAAGTCGGCCGTCGACAGATCCGCAACGGCGCTCACGTGCTGGACGTTTGCCTGCAGGACCCGGATCGGGACGAAACCGAGGACGTGATCAGGTTTCTGGACCAGCTGAATCGGCGGGTCAAGGCTCCGATCATGGTCGATTCCACTGATGCGGCGGTGATTGAAGAATCGTTGAAGAGATTGCAGGGAAAATCGATCATCAATTCCATCAACCTGGAAGACGGGGAAGAGCGGTTCCAGAGTGTGGTGCCGCTGGCGCGTCGTTACGGGGCGGCGCTGGTGGTTGGGTGCATCGACGACGACCCCAATCAGGCACAGGCCGTCACGAGGGAACGCAAACTGGAGATTGCCCAGCGTTCACATCGCTTGCTGACCGAAAAATACGGTGTGCCCGCAGAGGACATCATCTTTGATCCTCTGGTATTTCCGGCGGGAACGGGTGATGTTAACTACGTGGGTTCCGCTGCCGAAACCATTGAAGGCCTGAAGCTGATCAAGGAAGCGTTGCCGGCCACCAAAACAATTCTGGGCATTTCCAACGTGTCGTTTGGGCTGCCGTCCGCCGGCCGCGAGGTGTTCAACTCGGTTTTCCTGTACCACTGCACGCAAGCCGGGCTGGACATGGCGATCGTGAACTCGGAGTTATTGCAGCGTTATGCCACGATACCCGAAGCAGAGCGCCGGCTGTCTGAGGACCTGATATGGAATCGGGGCGACGATCCGGTGGCGGCGTTTGCGGCGCATTTCCGCGACCGCGCTCCGCGATCAACGGTGGAAGAGCGATCGGCGTTGCCGCTGGACGAGCGTTTGTCTAAATGTATCATTGAGGGTAGCAAGGAAGGCTTGGCGGATGACCTTGACCTGGCGATGCAGGAACGTGAGCCTTTGGACATCATCAACGGGCCATTAATGGCGGGGATGGATGAGGTTGGGAGACAGTTCAACGCCAACCAGTTGATAGTTGCGGAAGTTCTGCAAAGTGCCGAGGCAATGAAATTCGCGGTTTCGCATCTGGAACCCCACATGGAACGCGCTGATTCCGCCTCCCGCGGGAGGGTGTTGCTGGCAACGGTGAAGGGAGATGTGCATGACATCGGGAAAAACCTGGTGGAGATTATCCTGTCCAACAACGGTTATCGCGTGGTGAACCTGGGCATCAAGGTGGCGCCGCAAGAGTTGATAGCCGGTTGCCGGGAGCACAATCCGGATATAATTGGTTTGTCGGGTTTGCTGGTGAAGTCGGCGCAGATGATGGTTGAAACGGCGCAGGATTTTCGCGCGGCCAACATTCGCGCGCCGATGCTGGTGGGCGGCGCCGCATTGTCAAACCGGTTCACGCGACTGCGGATCGCGCCGGAGTATGATGGACTGGTGGCCTACGCTCAGGACGCGATGACCGGGCTGGCGCTGGCCAACGTGATACAGGATGCTGATGAACGCGAACGTCTGGCGGCCAGGCTGGCCATCGAAACGGACGAATTGCAGGCGGCGACGGCCGCCCGGAGCTAAGGCGCTATGACCTCAACTGCCAGGCCGGCCGTGGTTCCTGTGGACAATCCGCCCAAACCGCCGGATCTCCTTCTGCATGTCCTGAATGACTACGATCTGGACGGAATATTCAGGTATATTAACCCGCAGATGTTGTATGTCCGGCACCTGGGTTATCGGGGTCGTTTCGCAGAAGCGCTGGCGCAAGAAGAACCCAAGGCCCTGGAACTTCGGCAGCAGGTGCAGCGGATAGAAGATATTGTGCTCGCCCGAAAAGATATCGGAGCCAGCGCGGTGTTCAAGTTCTTTCCGTGTTACGCGGACGGTCAGGAGCTGGTGATCACCCAGTCCGACGGGTCAACCGAAGTGGAACGGTTCTATTTTGGGCGACAAAGCGACCGGGATGGCCTGTGTCTGACCGACTACGTGCGCCCGGCAGGGGACGGGCCGATTGACTACGTTGCCATGTTTGCGACCACGGTGGGGCCGGGCGTTCGCGCGTTGGCGGAACGCTGGAAGGAATCGGGCAGATACCTGGATTCACACACCCTGCAGGCGTTGGCGATTGAATCGGCAGAAGGGTTCGCCGAGTTGCTGCACCAGCGGATCCGCACGATGTGGGGCATTGGCGAGACGTCGGTTGGAAAGGCGGCCAACGGCAACGAGATGCTGGATCTTTTCCGGACCAGATATCACGGCAAACGGTATTCCTTCGGATACCCGGCCTGTCCGCGACTGGAGGATCAGGAAAAGTTGTTCAACCTGCTGGACGTGTCCGCCAACATATCGGTGGAGCTTACCGATGGGTATATGATGGACCCGGAGGGATCGGTATCGGCGGTGGTGTTCCACCATCCGGAGGCCAAGTATTTCAACCTGGATGAAGAGGATATAGAACGGTTGGAAGCAGAGGTTCTGGAACTAGGCCGTGTTGACATTTGAGATATAAGGCGATTTCGCTAACCCCAGCTCGTCATTCCCGCGAACCTCGTCATTCCCGCGAAAGCGGGAATCCAGAGTACCCTGAATGTGAACGATGTCTGCTTTTCAAAGCGCCTGGATTCCGGCTTTCGCCGGAATGACGTGAAATGTCAACAGAACCTAGAGAGCGGAATCAAGTGATTGCCATTTCAGTGCGAAGAAAACAAACACCCGCAGGCGCTGAGTTTGCGGGTATTTTTTGACTCATTAAAATGCCGTCCGGTCGGGCGACTAGATGAGACGCTCAGTTACGAAGCAGGGCTTTCACATATGAAATTACAGCCACGTCACTCCGGCAAAAGCCGGAGTCCAGAGCTTGTAATCTGCTGGATTTTCGCAGCGAAGCTACCGACATCGTTCACTAGATTCCCGCTTTCGCGGGAATGACGGTGGTTGCGGGAATGACGGTGGTTAATTGTTCCATGTGCGATAGCCCTGAGTTACGATAGCCACATAGAGCCATAGGATGAACGTTTTCGACACAGCAGTTCCCGCCAATGCCCATGCCGGCGCCGTTTGGGATCCGAACGGCAAATTGGCCCAGCGGTTGAATGACCGGCCTGACTACCAGCGCGACTACATAGCGGTAATCGACATCGGTTCAGGTTCGGCGCGGGCAGTAGTGATGCACGTACACCCCGGCGGCGGCATTGAAGTGCTGGCTCAGCAGAGCGTGAACCTGAATTTGATGAGTCACGTAGATGCCAACGGGATGTTGGACGAGTCGGGAGTCGCCAGCACGCTGGATGCGATGGAAGATTTTGTCCTGGTGGCGCGCGGTTATGGGGCGAAAGCGATCCACGCCATCGCGACCGCCGCGATTCGCGAATCTGTGAACTCCTCAACCATCACGGATACCGCGATGCAACGGTTTGGGGTGCCGTTGAGGATTATCGCCGGCGAAGAAGAAGCTGCATATTGCTTCATTGGGGCAATGCACGGCCTGCACGTATCCGACGGGTTGCTGGCGGATGTTGGCGGGGGCAGCACGGAAATAGTTGAGTTCTCGAGTCGTGCGCTGACGGCTACCGCCACGCTGCCGATGGGGAGTTTGCGAATCGCAAACAGGTTCGGCTTGACCGACCGTCCGGCAGCTAACGATCTGGCGGATGCTTTTGAATACGTGAACGGTTTGCTGGTAGAGTCGCGCGTGCCGAAGCTGCCGCGTCGGGGAGCGCTGGTGGGTTCCGGGGGAACGGTGCGCCTGTTGTCCAAACTGGACCGCCGCCGAGTTCCCTACCCGATCGTCAAAATGCACGGATATGAGATCGAAACAGATGATTTGTCGGCGCTGACGGAACGCCTGGCGCAGTTGACCAGGCAGGAGCGTGCGGCGATACCTGGGATGAACCGGGAACGCAGTCATTCGGTGGTGGGCGGAGCCGTCATTGCGCTGGCGCTGGCAAGGCACACCGGGGCCGATCGGATATTGGTGTCAGGCCAGGGATTGAGGGAGGGATTGGCGCGGAATCCTGGCATACTTGATCCGCACCGGCAAATTTGCCTGCCCAGCCTGAAATCGGTGCAGGTAGATTCTCTGATCGACCTGACTAACCGATTCGCACCTAAGTATTCGCAACGGGGAACGCGCCGGGCGGCGATAGCGGGAAGCATAGCGGACGCGGTCTGGGCGGGCCGGCACAAGCGGTTGACCGGGGCATTGCAGTGTGCTGCGCTGTTGGTGGACGTGGGCAACGCGATTGATTTTTATAACCGCATGAATCGGGCCGCGAGTATAATTGTGCGTACGGATTTGCCGGGATTTACCCACCAGGAATCCGCGTACATAGCGGCGATATTGTTGGTGGCAGAAAGTGGCCGCCTGCTGTCGCGGTTCAGAAATTCGCGACTGTTGAGCGATAAGGACCGGCGCCGGATTGACCAGGCGGCGGCGATCTTGAACCTGTCTGATGAACTGGAAAGTCGGTTGCCGCCGGACTGCGGCGCTCAGTCAATCGTCGCGCGAAGGAACGATGGCAGGATAATCGTGGAGACTCCGGTATGGTCTGCCAACGCGGTCCCGGCAATCCGGTCGCGGTGGGACAATGTGTTCCGGGAGCAACTGCTGATCGTAGGGGGTGAATGATGACTCAATACCCGAACTGAGACAGCTACAGGATGGGCGACCGCTACGGGCGACACCCGGACGACGGAGAGTACCCGGGGCGATTGATTATCGTGGAGGGTATCGACGGATCGGGCAAGAGCACGCAGATAGATCTGTTGGGCAAATGGCTGGACAGCATGAATCTGGTGACAGTTTTTACCGAATGGAATTCGTCGCCGATTGTGCGCAACACGACGCGCCGGGGGAAGGAAGGCCGGCTGCTGACGCCGATGTCCTTCAGCCTGATTCACGCTGCCGACTTCGCGAACCGGGTACATACGCAGATACGACCAGCATTGAAGGCGGGAGCTATTGTATTGGCTGACCGGTATGTATTCACCGCATTTGCCCGGGACGCGGCCCGAGGCGTTGATCGTGACTGGTTGAGGCGCGTTTATTCATTTGCCATCCAGCCGTCGCTGGCATTTTATTTCAAGGTTCCGCTGGAGGAGTCGATTCGCCGGATAACCATTGGTCGGGAAGGGCTTGGTTACTATGAATCGGGGCAGGATATGGGTTTGGCGGGAAACCGGGCCGATTCATTTCGACAGTTCCAGGGCAGGCTACTCGAGGAGTATTCAGCGCTGACCGAAGAGTACGGTTTGATCACGATAGATGCCACGCAACCGATAGTTGAACAGCAACGGGTGGTACGGAAATACGTGGAGCCGCTGATAAAAGGGACGATGAGGATTCACGGCCAAAGCGTTCCGGAGGCGCTGGGCAGCAGCGGGCTGACGGGCAGGTATCTGCGTGCGCCCGGCTCTCGTAAACAGGATGCGCGAGGGGGCGCGACCGAAACCTGAAGCGGTATGGGTCGGGATGGCTGCTGGTACCCCTGACCTGACTGGCACGCCGGCCGCATCGGGAAGAATGATATGAACAAAGCCAGATTTTACGGGCATACACCTCCCGGGGCCGGCGAAGAAACCACACCCGGACGACTTATTGTGGTGGAAGGCACCGACGGCGTGGGTCGTTCCACGCAGATTGCAATGTTGAAGGAATGGCTGGAAGCGGAAGGATATGCCGTGCTGGATACCGGGTTCCGGCGATCTGAACTGGCGGCCAACGGGATTGATCGGGCAATGCGGGGGAACACACTGGACCTGCTGACGCTGAACCTGTTTTACGCCACGGATTTTTGGGACCGGCTCGAGAAAAGCATTATCCCTGCCCTGCGCGCCGGCATGGTCGCCCTGGTTGATCGTTACATTTTCTCCATCATCGCTCGGGCCAGGGTCCGGGGGGTGCCGAAGCAATGGCTGGACGATGTGTTCGAGTTCGCGATTATCCCGGACCGGGTGATTTATCTGGATGTGGACGTGGAACATCTGCTGCCGCGGGTGTTGTCGAGCCGCCAGCTGGACCACTGGGAATCGGGCGAGGACTATTTGCACGGGGCCGACCTGCACGACAATTTCATCAACTACCAGGGAGCGCTGCTCAACGTCTTCCGGGAGTTGGCCGAGGAGCACGGCTTCGTAGTAGTTGATGCCCGTCGCAGCGTGGGAGAGGTGTTCGAGACGCTGCGCACTGAAGTGCAGACAACGGTCGCCGATATGGATCGCCACTGACCCACTGGCCGGTGGATGGGGAATTCGGAGGGGATTGGCTCGCCGACTGCGGACGCGAAATGGGGCGGGTTATGAAACCCGCCCCCGATCTTTTTGCCCCTGAATCTTTTTTACAGGGCAAGGGCTTTGGCCAAGCGCCGCCGGTGGAATTTGGGGTCTCCCAGGAACTGATACAGGGTGCGCGACGCGGTGGTATGCAGCGTGAGACCGTACTCAGTGGTGCTTCCCACGCCGGCGTGAACTTCGTGGGCATGATTGCAGGCGTTGTAGTAGGCAACGCTGCTGACTGCCTTGGCGAGGTGGATGCTGTCATCGGCCGCGCGCTCCGAATCGAGTTTCCAGAGGGCTTCGTAGGTAGTCCACCGGGCGGCGTCCAGTTCGTTCACCAGGTTGATGATGTGATCCTGAACCCGCTGGAACCTTCCGATGGGTGTGCCGAACTGGATGCGGGTGCGGCTGTACTCGACCGACATTTCGTACACCTGCTGGGATCCACCGACCTGGAACGCGCACAACAGCGGGACGGATGCGGCGACCGCGCGTTCGAGGGCAGCCCAACCGCCGCGGAACGTGCCGCCGAGTACCGCAGACCGTTCAACCTGCACTCCTTCCAGGCGAACCTCAGCGAGATTCCAGGCGAAACCTTCAAGGCGGCGGACGGAGACTCCCGGCGCTCCGGCGGGGATCATCACCAAACCGACGTGCTGACGGTTTTCGGTGCGGACGGCGCAGATCAGGTCGGTAGCGGCGGTGGCATCGTAAACGTACACCTTGGCGCCGGAAATGCGGAACCCGTCTCCGTCTGCGGCGGCAATGCACTGCACGTCGTCTTCGTCCCACTGATAATCCACTTCGGTGATGGCCAGGGACACGGTTCGCCGCCCGGCGGCTACGTCTGGCAACAGCGAACGTTTTTGCTCTTCAGTGCCGGCTTCAAGAATAGCGAGGGCCCCGAGAGCGGCAGTGCTGAGGTGCGGGCCGGGAACGGGTCCGCGGCCCAACTCTTCAAAGAGGACGCCGGCATCGGTGAATGAGCCGCCTTCGCCGCCGTATTCAGTGGGAATGATGATACCGAGCCATCCGGTGGATGCCAGTTTTTGCCAGGGTTCGGAGGGGGCCGTTTGGCCGGTAGCCGATATTTCCAACAAAACCTCTTTGGGATATTCGGTTTCGACGAAACGGCGGACGGCTGCCTTCAGCATCTCCTGTTCTTCGGTTAGGGATAAGTCCATGGTGGTATAGCTCCCGCAAAATACCGGGTGTTTCGGGTGAGGTAGGGGACTACGTTGTCGGTTAGATAAAGGAGGGGTCAGGCGAGGGCGCCGGCGCGCTCCCGTTGCTGACGGCCAATGCCGATGCGGCGGGACATGATGACCTTCTGGATGTCGGTGGTGCCGCCGGGGTGCAGGGCGATGATGGCCGCGCGCTGATGGGCTTCGATGTGTCCTTCGCCAGCGCCCCAGAGGTGGTCTTTGGTAAGAGCGGCCGGGCCCAGGATGTCCAGAATTCCGGTAGCGATACGGAGCCCGGATTGCTTGCGGAAGTAGGAAGACTGGGGGCCCTCGTAGGTCACGTTTGCGCCGCTATGTCGCATCCAGTAGTTTCGGAGCTGGAACAGGCGGCCGATCTCAGCATCAATGTAGATGTCGATGAGCCGTTCCTGGACGTCGGGATCGCTGCTGAGGGGCTGGCCCCGGCGCTGGTTGGTTTTGCAGTAGTCGAAGATGCGATCGACAATCCAGTTGCGGCCTATTTTGCCGCCGGTGCCGTGCTCAAGTTCCAGGTGAGTCGTGGCGACCTTCCACCCTTCGTTTTCACCGCCGATGAGATTACGGGCTGGCACGCGCACGTTGTCAAAGTAAACAATGTTTTTCACACCGGAACCGGCGCCCGATTCGCCAGCGGAGGACAGGAGGTCCATGGGGAACACGCTGATTCCGGGCAGGTTGGAAGGCACCATGAACCAGCTCAGGTTTTGGTGGCGCGCGCCTTCGGGGTCGGTGCAGGTGATGGTCCACATGTAGTCGGAACCGTGGGCGCTGCCGACGTAAACTTTCTGGCCGTTGATCACGTAGTCGTTACCGTCGCGCCGGGCGGAGGCTTTGGCGTTGGCCAGGTCGGAGCCGGCTTCCGGTTCAGTCAACAGCTGCCAGGTACGGATTTCGCCTTTGAAAATCTGGGGCAAGAATTCCTGCTTCTGCTCCTCGGATCCCCACACCAGGATGGAATTGCCGCCCAATCGTCCTCCGGAGTCGTAGTAGGGAGGCAGCGACAGGTTGTATCCGTCTATTTCCTCTTCCAGGACGACGGAGTGGTCGACGGTGAGTCCGCCGCCGCCGTATTCCTCGGGAGCGGTGGGCCATAACCAGCCTTGGTCGCCAAGACGGCGACCAAGACTACGGCGCAGTTGGTACTGCTCGTAGGTCAGGTCGGCGGAGTCGGCGGGATGGACGATGCCGGCGGGGATATTGTCCTGTAGCCATCCGTGCACTTCGGTACGAAACGCTTCCTGTTCAGCGGTATAACGGGGTTCAAAGTCCATGCTAATCCTCCGGCGCCGACGGGGGAGCCGGCTTCAGATCCTGGGCATACGGTGGTGGGATTATGCCCTATGCGGCGGAGCGGGGCAAGGCGCGGGATCGCATGAAATTTGACGGCCAATTCGGGAGGGCCATATAGTCGGAGTATGGATAAACCTGATAGCAAGCCTTCGTATTCGTTGGATGATGAGTCGGTGCGGGCGCTGGACGCGCTGGCGCAGCGCTGGAAGGTGTCAAGGTCAGAGGCTTTACGCCGGGCTATCCAGATTATGTCCGGCCGGCCGGCTCCATCCAGCAGCGAGGCGCTGGATGCACTGGATCGGTTGCAAGCATCTCTGGCCGAGCGCAAGGTCGACCTCGCCCGTTGGGAGCGAGAGGTGAGGGCGGAACGGCACGGAACTGAATCCTGATGATTCATCTGGATACCAGTTTTCTCATCCGAGCTCTAATACCGGGTTCCCCGGAAAGCCACAGGTTGCGTGATTGGATTGGCAGCGGTGAAGCCTTGATTGTAAATGCGGTGGCTTGGGCAGAATTTCTCTGTGGCCCACTTTCAGAAAACGACCTGGAGGTAGCGGTTCGGATAGCTGGACAACCGCATGATTTCACTCCTGAGCACGCGGCGATTGCGGCACGTCTGTTCAACGAATCAGGAAGACGACGCGGGGCAATGTTGGACTGCATGATTGCGGCGCCGGCTATAGCCGAGGGCGCACTACTGGCGACCGGGAACGTCGATGACTTTAGCCGGTTCGTCGAATACGGGTTGCGGCTGGCGTAGAGTTATCCGACAGAATCGGCCGGGCACACAACGCCGGTGGGGATATCCTTCCGCAGCCAAGCGTGGTAACCGGAGCATCGGAATGCTTGACGCTGTAATTCGTATGTCGTATGCTGATGCCAAACATACGGCATACGTCTATGTACAGGAGGCGTCAGCAATGCGAATCGGCATCAACATCCCCAAAGGACTGCACCAGCGGCTCCAGCCTCTGAAGGAAACCATGAACATTTCCCAAATATGCCGAGAAGCAATCGAGGCGCGTCTGGAAAAGTACGAACAATCTGTCGGATGGATCGAATCCGATATTGCCAAGGAACTGGCCGCCGAGATTTGCGAGGCAGAATTAAAGCACAAGGCGATGGTCGAAGTTGATTGGGAAATGATTGGCTACCAAGACGGAAAAGACTGGGTGGAGGCAGCAACCTTATTTGACTGGGACTATTGGCGTAGATCTCAGAATGACGCTCATCGCCAGAATACTGTCTGGGCATTTGGCCGGCACGTACGCAATGACACTGGCCGAGGAAAATTTACATCCCCGGCAGGAGTAAAAACATTCCACGAGCGACACCGTGAATATTTCGAGAGAATACACCAGCAAAGCGATGAGTTCTGGGATTGGATGAACGAAGAATACGACGGAATGGGCCCGGCGTATGACTGGGCCTCCGCGGAACGAGATTATGGACGTGGTTGGATGGCCCACACCACCGCTGCGTGGGAAATGATTTGCCAGCTGCGAGAGGAATACGAACGGAGGTGGAAGCACGATCATGCTGAAGCCCACAGAAACCGGCCCAAGCCCGAAGTCCCTGAGCATATTTTGGCGGATATTCAGCAAGGTCGGTAATCTACCGGCTGCGCAGGGCGCGGCCGGGCAACGCTCCGGTGTGGCGCCCGTTGTCGATGACCAGGACGCCGTTGACGCAGACGTAGTCGATGCCCACCGGGTATTGCTGCGGATCGTCGAAGGTTGCCGGGGTGTCCACCAAGCCCGGGTTGAACAGAACCAGGTCGGCCTTGGCTCCATTTCGCAACACGCCCCGGTCGGCGATGCCCAGGCGTTGCGCCGGGGCGCCGGTCATTTTGCGAATCGCTTCTTCCAGGGGGAACAGGCCCTCACCGCGGACGAATTGAGCCAATACGTAGGGATAAGTGCCGTAGGTGCGAGGATTGGGTCTGCCGCCGGTGAGTATGGCGTCAGTGCCGATCATCTGCACCGGGTGTGAGGCTATTTCCCGGATGTTTTCCAGGTTGCCGGTGCGGGCTACGAATGCCACCTGCAACCGCTCTTCCAGCAGCAGGTCGCAAACGGCGTCGACCATGCGTCCGCCACGGTGCTGAGCCAGTTCTTCCAGCGACCGGCCTTCCCATTCTTTATTGCGGTCGGATGCGATGTGGGCAAAGATGTAATTATCCAGGGTTTGCCCGCCCCATTGAGGTTCGACAGCGCGAACCATCAGGTCACGGATGGCAGGGTCGGCCAATCTCGTGAGCAGCGCCGCCGGGCCGCCGGCGTGAACCCAATAAGGGAGCAGGGAGTGGAGCACCGTGCTGGCGGCGGGATAGGGATATTGGTCGAACGTGACGTCCTGGCCGGCGTTGCGGGCATCGTCGACGAGGGCAGTCATCTGAGCGCCCAGGCCGGCCACGGGGCTGTGGTAATGGGATATATGCACCGGGGCTCCGGACCGGCGGCCGATTTCCAAAGCCTCACGGAAGGGGTCCAGCAGGCGGTCGCCCAGTGTGTAGCGTCCGTGTGTACAGTAGAAACCACCCTCCTGAGCCGCCACGGCAGCGATGGCAGACAGTTCGGCGGTGTTGCTGTAGGCGCCGGGGGCGTAGGTGAGGCCGGTGGTGAACCCGAAGGCTCCATCACGCATGCCCTGGCGGGTCAATTCCTGCATTTGGGAGAGTTCGGCACCGGTGGGCAGGCGCGACGACCACCCCATGGCGGCAACGCGAATCGCTGCGTGGGGGACAAAGTGCGCAACGTTGCAGGCAGCGTTGGAGTCAAAGAGCGCCAGAAAATCCGCCACGCTGCTCCAGCGGACGTCGGGAGGGGCGCCGTTTATCGCTGCCAGGTAAACCAGTAATTGCTCCAATCCGCGGGGAGTGGTGGGCGCGTAGGACAATCCATCCATTCCCAGAGCCTCCGTGGTTACTCCCTGCCTGATCTTGGCTTCGTGGGCCGGGTCGGTCAGCAGCCTGAGGTCGGAATGGGAGTGCATGTCGATAAAACCGGGACAGACCACGTAGCTGGTGGCATCGATAGTCCGCGACGCCTCCACGGCGGATACGTCGCCGGGAATGACTTGAATCGTGTCCCCGGTGACTGCGACGCTGGCCCGAAAGCCCGGAGCTCCGGCGCCGTCAATAACTGTTCCGTTGGAAATCAACAGGTCCACCATGTAATATCTCCTGGATGCAAACGCGCATTTGAAATCGCGCATTGAAATGGCGATGCACGGATGATACACCGGCTACGGGGTTCCGCTTGCTTTTGGGTGGTGAGCCGAAATGAACTATCCCACGGATATTAAATACCCCATATCCTACGTTCTCCCCTACGAGAGCGTGAATATCAAAGATGCCGACCGAAATAATGCACACTACTGTTTCGGCTGTCATCAG
Organism: Dehalococcoidia bacterium; assembly: GCA_965262485.1. Lineage (GTDB taxonomy): Bacteria > Chloroflexota > Dehalococcoidia > Lucifugimonadales > UBA3495 > Bin87. The sequence continues at coordinate 1,133,769 of OZ253540.1, forward strand.
CGTATGAAGGTGGCGCAAGGAGGTGTAAGGCGTTGGTATTTTGCTCACAAACCCAATTCTGCGGTTTGCGATAGCAGCAATGCACTCCATGAGGCGGCCAAAACGGTCATTGTAGAAGGGTTCATGGAAGCCTCGTCCTTCGGTGCCGATTACGAACTTGGATTCCCGTGCCAAGATTGTGGAGTGGCTATCCGGTTAAACATCGCAGAGATGGGCGCGGCTATCGCAAGCGAGCAGATAGCAGTCGAAGGTACACGGTCCGACTTGGTGGTTACTACATCAGACGGGAAAACCCCTCGAGTGATAATCGAAATCGTAGTAACGCACGACCTGGAGCCGCAAACCCGCGAGAAATACCAAGACGCAGGCATCCGTGTCATCAAAGTCAAACCAGTGTGGGATGCGCTTGAGCAACTACGTCAAGCCGCAATAGGGTACGACACGCTGAATATCATCCGAACTAGATGCCCTGATTGTCAGTCAAAGAAAGAGCATGACGAGGCTAGGGAGAAAGCCGAACAGGAACGTGTTGCCCGATTTGAAGGGGTCGCTAGCGAACTGGCGCAATGTTTTTACCCGCGCCCAAATAAACGATGTGAACTGAAACCCATCACGCACGACAAATTCGGTTCTCCCTTGCGCCGAGGAACGCGCCAAACCGTGGAAACTAACGCCCGTAAGTTGGACTGGATAGGGTTTGAGCAGCAGGAAAGCCGTCCGACCTTATTTATTGCAAGGGTAGTCGGCTGGAAGATTTACGCGGACTTGGGTGGTTCCGAAATCATGCGGATATGGGAAGTGGATTGCGATCCTGCTATCTATGCGTTCCCTGACAATCGGCACACCCTTGATTGGGTATTTAGGGGATGCCTATTGCGAGCCGTTGCCGGCAAATTAGATGCGCATGGGATTCCCTGGCGGCAACACTTTGAAGATTCATGGTAAGGCACCACCCAAAACCGAACGGAACCGGCTACGGTAGCGTCCATCCCCGGAATCGGGGTAGTTTGTACTGCAAATGATGCGTTTGTCCCCCCATGCGATGGTCGGCCGGTACCCACCGGGGCAGTCTGAACGGTGGTTAGAATCAGTTCGAATTAGTGTCATAATATCTGATATATTATGTAAATAATATTGTTTTTCGTTGTGCAAGGTACACATTGGTACGAATACCGTATCAATTGCCTGTTTTATAGCGTAAACGTTCATTTGACACTGGGAACATCCGAGGCTAGACTGCCGATAGAAATGCAGGTCTGCACGACCATCAACCTGCCCTTAAGTAAGGAGGCCATATGAGTGCAGCCGCGCTATTAGCGCAAAACCAGAGTTCGGACCCTGACTCTAAGCAGTCCCGCGGGGCGCGGGACACAGTCAGTGCATCCAATTATAGCGGGGCCTCGATCCGAGACCGGATCATTCGGTTCCGTTGTCGCTGTAAGCACCGGCTCCCTTGCGAGCCCTAGCTGCTTCAGTTGACATCGAGCGGCGAGTTTAGCAACTCGCAACACGCTTGCATTGGTTCCCACGACGCCCTGGGGCTACGTGTAGATAACACCCGATAGCCCTGCGTGCATCATTGAAATGCACGGGGATGGCATCGTGAGGAAAGATCACCTCGATTGGGGGTGAAATTTGGTGTCGTTTGATGAATGAATGATGCCAATGCGATAAAAAAGGAGACAGTCATGCGGGAATTATTGAGATCGAAGATTCATCGGTGTTGGGTAACCGGATCAAATCTGGATTACGTGGGCAGCATAATCATTGATCGCGAGCTGATGGAGCGAGCGGATATCTGGGAGTTCGAGAAAGTAGTGATTTGTAACGCCAACAACGGCAACCGGTGGGAAACCTACGCGCTGCCGGGCGAGCGCGGCAGCGGCACCATCTCGGTGCAGGGTCCCGGAGCCCGGATGTGTCAGAAGGGCGACTGCCTGGTGATACTTTCGTACGAAGTTACCGATCATCCGGTTGAGCCGCGCATGATTCTGACGGACGAGAACAACCGATTCCTGGAATATATCGAAGGGGCAATGTATGCCGAACCAGCAGCGGTTTACTGAACGCGAAACCGAAGAATACTACGACGCTGAGGATGCCCTTTACCGGTCGTTCTGGGACTCTGCGGGCAGCCTGCACTGGGGTATCTTCGACGGGTCATTGTCTTTGGACGATGGCGACGTCAAGGCCACCTTCCTGCGGGCCTGCTCGCGGCTGAATGAGGTGATGCTGGCCAACGCCGGGATCGACAGTGACGCGATGGTGCTGGACCTGGGTTGCGGGAATGGGAACACCGCAATGTGGTTGAGCCACACCACCGGGGCCAGCGTCACCGGGGTTGACCTGAGCGGGGTGAGAATTGCCAATGCCATCGAATCGCTGAAGGATAGCCCGGAGCTGGCCGACAAGGTGGAATTTCACAAGGCGTCGGCGACGGATCTTCCGTTCGAGGAAGGGGCGTTTACACACGTTTGGAGCCAGGCCACGATATACCACATCCCCGACAAGAACAAAACCCTGCAAGAAGCATTCCGGGTATTGCAGCCCGGCGGCGTGATGGTATTTGATGATTTGACGAAGCCAAAGCGTCAGATCAGCGATGAAGCCCGCACGTTTGTTTACGACCGGCTGTTGTTCGATACGGATTTCAGTTTTCATTCGTACATGGATGCGTTGCGGGATGCCGGATTCCGGATTCTGGAGGCGCGGGATCTCTCGGCACATCTGGGGAGCAGCTACAAATGCCTCTCCGATATGGCCAGACGGGCCAACGATCCGGACCGAATGGAACGGTTCATTGCCCTCTCGGATGCTTATCTGAAGATGGTGAATGCGGTAAACAACGAGGAACTGGGTTGGGCACAATACCTGTGCACCAAATGATTTCGGCTACGGCCTTGATGCGGAGCAACTAACGCGATGCCTGATTTGGAAAACGTGGACTCGGAACAGCGGGTGCAGTGGATATATGCTTCCCGTAATAACGCGGAACTGGCTGAGCGGTACGATGGGTGGGCGAAGGAATACGACCAGGACCTGGAAGAAACCTTCGCGTGGGTAGGCCCCCGCCGAGCAGCGGAAGTGTTGGCTGAACATGTTGCGCCGACTTCCAAAGTGCTTGACGCCGGCGCTGGCACGGGACTGGTAGGCGTCGAGTTGCAGCGGCTGGGATTTTCGGACCTTTGCGCCATGGATCTGTCGCAGGGGATGTTGTCCGAAGCCAGGGCCAAGGGTTGCTACAACGATTTCCAGCAAATGACGCTGGGCGAGCGCCTGGATTTCCCCTCCGACGCCTATGACGCGGTCATCAGTGTGGGAGTATTTACGCCGGGACACGCTCCGCCTCACGCCTTTGACGAGCTGTGCCGTGTTACGAAGCCGGGCGGTTACGTTGCCTTCAGCCTGCGGCCCGATGCGCACGTCGAGTTGGGATTCAAGGAAAAGCAGGAACAGATGGTGGCGGCCGGGACTTGGTCGCTGGTAGCGGTTACCGAACCATTTGCCGCCTTGCCCAAGGGGGAGCCGGACGTTATGCACCAGGTTTGGGTGTATCGGGTCAACTGACGGAGAAACTGGAACCGTCGGAACATTTGGCACGGTCGTTTCGCTGGATTCGCCGGGGTCCGCCGAATATCCCGGTCACCGGTTAAGCCCGGTATCCAATTCACGTTCCGCCGCAGCGCTCGGCTGAGTACCAACCGCTAATGAAAAAACCCCCGACGGGAAAGTCGGGGGTTTTTGATTCAACAAGGACGGTTGGCGGGCAGCATCTACTCGCGCGTTTCCATCGGTAATCCCTGGGCCATCGCTTCCAGGATGCATTCCTGGCAGCGTTCACTGACCTCATGTCCGGTGGCGGGCCAAATGTCGTTGCCCTTTACGCCGCACAGGAAAAATGGTTCGACTTCTTCGATTCCCAGACTTTCCAGGTAATGCGCGAACCCCTGTCGCTGGGGGTTGTCGTACCACCAGGGCGTGAGGGTGCGCGCCAGAGCGTGGATGTTCTCCTTGAAGTCATCGGCGTAGTCATCGATATTGTCTGGAATGTCCACCATCCAGCGGGAGCCGCCGGGGCCGCCTTCCTTGCTGGCGGTCAACTTGCCGTTGCGGACATCCTTGCGGATTACGTCCTGCGACACATTCAGAATTCTTGAAGCTTCCTGGATAGTAACTCGGGGCATCGTGCACCTCATTCCCAAGGTATAGGCATTAGTTTACAACCTAATTATTACCACCATAGCGGAAAACGGGCAAGTACGGGTACATGAATGGTACACCGGGATCGCCGTAGGTGCGCGGTCGGGGTTACCGCGTCGCCGCCGTGGTGCGGGGGTCTTCGAGAGTATCGGCCAGAGATCCACCGGGTGGAATCATGGGGTAAACGTTGGTTTCCCTTTCCACTACGAATTCGATCAGAAATGGTCCATCGTAGGCCTGGGCTGCTGCCAATGCCGCCGCAACATCTTCCTGGGTGTCGACGCGCAGCGCGGGAATTCCGTAGGCGTCAGCTAACTTGATGTAGTCGGGGCCGGGCATGGGCACATCCTTGATATGTCCATCGAAGAACATTTCCTGCCACTGGCGAACCATGCCGAGGTAGCCGTTGTTGAACAGGGCAATTTTTATGGGAAGTTTTTCTTCCACGGCGGTGATCAATTCCTGCAGGGTCATCTGAAAGCCTCCGTCGCCGGCGACCGACCACACGGTGGAGTTGGGGCGGCCGGTCTGAGCGCCCAACGCTGCCGGGATCTCGAATCCCATTGCGCCCAAACCGCCGGAGGTGACGAAGGAATTGGGTTGGTTCAGGAAGAGATATTGCGCCGCCCACATCTGATGTTGCCCGACGCCCGTTACCACAACGGCGTCGTCGTCCTGCTGGATCACGTCGTTGAGCGCCGCCAGGACCTGCTGAGGCATCAGGGCATCGCTTTGGGGAATGGCAAGAGAGGGATGCTGCTCGCGCAACTTGTTGACGGTTGCCATCCATCCGGCACGGTCGACGTTCCTTACGAGGGGCACCAGGGCCTGGAGGATTGGGCGGGCGTCGCCGACCAGGGGGACCTCCACGGGCACGATGCGCCCCACCTGCGACGGCTCGATATCCAGGTGAATGATGCGGGCGTGGGGAGCGAAGCCGGAGACGCGACCGGTGACACGGTCGTCGAAGCGCATGCCCAGTCCGATAACGACATCGGCCTGATCGACGATCATGTTGCACCAGTACATGCCATGCATACCCAACATGCCCATACTCTGGGGGTGGTTGCGGGGGAATCCGCTCAATCCGAGCAGAGTGTTGATGACCGGAATACCCGATGCGTTGGCCAGGGCCAGCAGCTCGTCGAAGGCTCTCGAGTTGACGATGCCGTGGCCGGCGATGATGACGGGCCTTTCGGCTTTGTTCATCAGGTCCGCGGCCTTTCGGACATTTTCCAGCGTATCGGCGGGCAGCACGACTTCAGGGGGGACGACAGGATCCGGGTATTCGAACTCGGCCAGTTCCAGTTGAACGTCCCTGGGGACGTCGATCAAAACGGGGCCGGGACGTCCTTCCTGTGCGATCTGGAAAGCTTCGTGAATGGTGCGGGGCAGGTCGGCTGCCGACAGGACGAGGTAGGTGCGCTTGGTGCAGACGGATGCGATGCTGCAAATATCACATTCCTGGAACGCCTCGGTGCCGATGGCGGCACGGGCGACCTGTCCGGTGATGGCTACCACGGGGATACTGTCTGCCTTGGCGCCCATGATGCCGGTAATCAAGTTGGTGGCGCCCGGGCCTGAGGTGGCGACGCAAACGCCGGGTTTGCCGGTCATGCGGGCATAACCGTCAGCAGCGTGGGCAGCCGACTGTTCGTGCCTGACCAAAATGTGGCGCAGTTGAGGATAGGCCCACAGCGCATCGTAGAAGGGCAGGATTGCTCCGCCCGGATGACCAAACAGAACCTCTACTCCCTCTCGGAGCAGGCTCTCGCAAATGATTTCCGATCCTTTCAGCTTCACGGCGAATCTCCATGTATTGTCGACCTGCCTGCCAGACCGTTTTGGGAATACCGTTAACCAACGACAACAGGCACAAAAAAAGCCCGCCCCCATAGGGACGGACAAAAGCCCGCGGTACCACCCTATTTGCCCGATCCGGTCTGGAAGTACAGACCTCTCCGGGCCACTCTAGCAGGACACCATCATGTCCCGTCGCTTCTAACGGGCAACGAACCCGGCCTCAGCCTACACACCATCAGTATCCGCAGATGGTTTCAGCCGGCAACTCCGGAGTGATTTTCGGCTGGAAGAACGCGCCCGCTTTCACCAGACCAGGCTCGCTAGTACGTTCCGAGTCCCGCGTACTCGTCTCCATCACAGTCTTTCAACATAAACTGTATCACGCCGTTAATTTAATCGTCAACAATAATTGATGGTCGATGTCCGCAATCGGTTGGAGGAGAGACGGCGGCTTTGTGATAGCATTTCATATTGAATTACCCATGTCGAATAGACTACCAGAACGAATGCAGCGGGCCGACTCATACCTGACGTACGTTCGGGGCATTGAACTGCTTCCGAACGAGCGCATCAGGTGTGTCCTGGATGCTGCAGCGGGATTGACCGTCGAACCCACCGGGGCAGGCCAACTGCTGGTGGCGACCAACGTGCGTCTGGTCAGCGTGCCCGGCGACCGGGCCGGCGGGCCCACGCAGATGTACGCGATGCCCACCGTTGCCGGGGTTACGGTGCTGGAAGAACCGGGGCGCAAATTCTCTTGGAAACAATGGGCGATCTGGGCTGTGACCGGGACGCTGTTGTACCTGGTACTTTCCTACTGGTTGGTGGACCGTCTGCCGGATGTCGTAATTCCGGTGATCAACATGCACCCGGTGGCGCTGGCTCTGATCATTTTGCTGCTGCTGATAGGTTGGCTCATCTGGCGGAACAGCGTGAGTTCGGGCGGCCGCAAGTTGCTGATTTCAGGTGTCGGTTGGACAATGGAAGTGGCGTGCACCGCCAACATGGCTGACCTGATAACGTTCGCCAACTGTGTTATTGGCATTGGAAACGAGCGACGCAACGATTGTCTGCGGCGTGCCGTAACACCGGGATCGACCGTAGAAGGGCTGGAGTCTGAGCGCCGAATCGGCGCTGATGGCTAGGCGCGGTGGAATTCCGGTTGCGCCAGGGGCAGGGACGGGTCAACATCGAGAGACAGGTCGGCGACCTGCCCACGCTGGTATTGATAGAAGGCGCCGGCGGCGATCATGGCTCCGTTGTCGGTGCACAGGAGGGGCGGCGGGATGATTACGGGCAGCGATGAATCGGAACGGATCCGTTGGCGCAGCCTGGAGTTGGCGGTTACGCCCCCGCCAAGAACCAAACCCCGGGCTTTGTATCTTGCGCCCACGTCAATCAGCTTGGCGACCATCACCTCAACCAAAGATTCCTGAAACTCGGCGGCCAGGGCCGATACCAACCGGTCAGCGTCGGGGTCCGGAGCATCGGCGGGAGGATACAGGCCGAGGTTTTGGGCCCGGTGGAGCAACGCGGTTTTGACGCCGCTGAAGCTGAAATCCAGTGTGTTACGCATCCAGGCCCGCGGAAGGGCTGCCGAAGCCGTGGCGTAACGGTCGTCATGGGCGTGGCCTGCGTGGTCAACTGCCGACAAACGCTCGGCAACGCGCTGGATTTCCGGTCCGCCGGGAAATCCGAGGCCGAGAACCCGTGCCGCCTTGTCGAATGCTTCGCCAGCGGCATCGTCGCGGGTGCGGCCCACCAGCCTGTAATCGCCGTGGCCCTCCATGAGGATGAGATCGGTATGCCCTCCCGACGCCACCAGAATCGCCAGCGGGAATCCGGGTTCCTCAGTGGGAGCGGGGCCGTCGTCGGAAATCCAAGCGGCATAAATGTGCCCCTCGAGGTGGTTGATGCCCAGGAGCGGTACGCCCAGCGTAAGGGATATAGCTTTGGCGGTATTGACACCGCTGATCAAGGCTCCGGCCAACCCGGGGCCGTGGGTAACGGCAACGGCGTCGATTTCGTTGAGGGTGACACCGGCATCGAACAACGCCTTTTCCAGGGTGGGTTGCATGTCTCGGATGTGCTGCCGGGAAGCGAGTTCGGGAACCACGCCGCCGTGGGGAGCGTGCAGCATCGCTTGAGACGCGATGACATTGGCACGCAGCCGCCGGCCGTCCTCAACGACGCCCACGGCGGTTTCATCACACGAAGTTTCGATGCCAAGAATGAGCATTTGCTGATGGAATAGGGTCAGTTGTTCAGGAACATATCGAGGTTATCTTTGGGAATCACGCCGTAGTTGGCAGTTCATACTATGGTGAACGCGAATGCTCGTCAACTTTACGATACGCAGCCGCAGTGATATTCTTTTTGGCAATAATGAACATTGATACACGGCGTTTGACATCGATTCAAACGCCCAATAGCGAAGAGGAGGTACCTCGCCCCGATGCTGGACATCTCGCCCGATGGTTTATCCAACTGGCCAATTCTGTTGCAAGTCGGAAATATCGAAAATGGATTCGTTCTGCCGCTGGGCCTGCAACTATCGTTGCTGATCATCAGCTTCGTTGGGGTCGCGTTCTTCACCAGCGCGGAGGCGGCGTTAATCTCGGTAAACAAGATTCGGGTGCGTTACCTTGCCGAGCAGGGCAACTCTGCGGCCCGGGCAGTAGATCGGGTATTGAGCCAGCACGAGAAATTTTTCGCGACCATCCTGCTGAGCCAGAACGCTTTTACCATATTTGCCACGGCCATCGGTACGGCGTTGGCGGCAGAGATGCTCGATCACTCCGGGTACGCCGCGTTGATTACTTCGGCGATCATGACGGTGGTAATATCAATCTTTGGGGAGATTACGCCCAAAACGCTGGCTGCTACGTATTCGGAGCGATGGTCGCTGATAGCAGCCCGGCCCGTAGGGTGGGTGATGACGTTGTCGACGCCGTTCATCTACTTTTTTACGGTGGCGCCTCGATTGATCTACAAGCTGCTGGGCACGAATACGGGAGGCTGGCAAACCACCTTCACAGAAGGCGAACTGCTCATGATGATCGACCTGTCTCGTCAGCAGGGTGAGGTAGAATCTGAGGAGGCCCAGCGATTGCAACGTGTTTTTCACTTTCGCGACCGGCGGTTGAGCGAGATAATGACACCGCGCACGGAAATTGTCTGGATTGCCAAGGGCACGACGCTGGCGGATTTTCTATCCCTTTACGCTGAGCACAGCCACACCAGGTTTCCGGTTTTTGAGGGAACTCAAGAAACGGTGCTGGGAGTGCTTTCCAACAAGGAAGTATTGATCGCCCAAAGCAAGGGGCAGATTGGGCCGGATGATTCGGTAACGGAAACCATGCGCGACGTCGATTTCATCCCCGAAACAGTTACCGTCTCGGACGCGTTCGACGCCATGCAGGAGAAACGCCTGTCGATGATGATGGTAATCAACGAATACGGAGGAATTGCGGGGTTGGTAACCCTGAAGCAGCTGATCGGCGTGATAGTCGGCACGATGGTTGACGACGACCCGCCATCGGAAGAGGCGGATAGCAGCGTAGCAAGACTGGATGACGGCGCTTACCTGCTCGACGGCGGAATGACAATTATCGAGATCAACGACCGGTTGCATGATGATGGCATCGCGCTCCCTGAGGGTGAATACCACACCGTGGCCGGGCTCGTGTTGTTCCTGCAAGGAGAGATACCGGACGAGGATGACGTGGTACGTACCGGAGAGTTGGCGATAACCGTTACCAATATGGTTGGCGCGCGAATCGACCGGGTGCGCCTGGAGAAAGTTCGGGAACCCCTGGGGGCGGAGACGGCATGAGATTGCTGCTGGTGCGCCACGGCGAAACGGATGTCAATGCGGACGGACGGCTGCAAGGTTCAACGGATTCCCTGCTGACTGCCAAAGGCAACCGGCAAGCCAGCGACGTGGCAATCGCCAGCCTGGCCTGGGATCTGTCGGCGATCTACTCCAGTCCCCTGAAGCGGGCGAGGTGGGTGGCCAACAAGATGGCGGACCTAACCGGGCTGCGTGTCGTCGACGAACCGCGACTGATGGAAATGAACATGGGCGAGCTGGAGGGAGTAACCATACAGGTGATGCGGGACGACTGGCCTGATTTGTACAGCGGTTGGAGGGAAGACGCCAGCAGCGTGACCATGCCCAACGGGGAGTCGTTGGGAGACGTTCAGAAACGGGCAATGGCGGCGCTGGATGAAATGGATGCCGCCCACCCGGGTGATGAAACCGTGGTGGCGGTTACGCACAACTTCACGATACGGTGCATAGTCGCAGCGGTGATCGGACTGCCCCTGGCCAACATCAACCACATGGACCTGGCGTTGGGCAGCCGCACGGCGATCAACTTCGGCCCCCGGGGCAGGCGGTTGGTCAGCTACAACGCGGTGGATCACCTGTCGGCGTCGAACCGGACGCCTTACTGAGGGATGGGTCGATTGGGCAATCGTGAGGACAGCGCCGGCGTCTCGTCAGTAGTGCGAAAGGTGGATGATGCGGTGCGCGAGGGCGTAATCCGAGCCGGGATAGGCGCGGACGACACGGTAGTCGCCGCAGTCTCCGGCGGCCCCGACTCCTCGACCATGCTCACGTCGCTGGACACCGCAGCTCGAAGGGTGGGATTCCGGTTGCACGTGGCTCACCTCATTCACGACTTTCGCGGCCCGGAATCCCACGAGGACGCGGCGTTCGTATCCCGGCTGTCGGCGCAACTGGGCAGGGAATGCACGGTGGAAGAGGAAATCATCGGTGGATACGATCCTGATGATGGGGTGCGGGCATTTGAACAAACTGCCCGAGACCAACGCTACGGGTTTCTGGCCAAACTTGCTGATTCAGTGGGCGCGAAGACGGTGGCGGTGGGCCATACCGCCGACGACCAGGCGGAGACGGTGTTGCTCCATATTGCGCGCGGCAGCGGTTTGCACGGAGCCCGGGGTATGAAGGAACTTGCCGCGTGGCCGTACCCGAACGCGACATCGGCGCGGGTGTGGCGGCCGTTGTTGTCGCTAACGCGGAAGGAGACCATCGCTTATTGCCGCGACACTGGCATTGAATATCGGGACGACGTTACCAATTACATGCGGGATTTCGCCAGGAACCGGGTGAGGCTGGATTTGATGCCGGCGATAAGGGAAAACCTGAACCCGCAGGTGTCCGGCGCGCTGGTGCGACTGGCTCGCGCCGCCGACACCCAGCTGGACTATCTGGAGGGTCAGATAGATGCTCTTTGGCCCGCATTGGTTGATGACGCCGGAACCGGGGCGGAAACTGCCGTTGACGCGAGCGCGTTGGGATACTCCGCCGGCGTGGTGAGGTTGAGTCGTGATGTCCTGAGGTCAGTTCACGACGCGCTGCGGCTGCTGATATTTCGGAGGGCATGGGGGCAAGTGAGCGGCGACTCCCGAAGATTGACGGAGCAACACCTGGCTGCGATGTCCGCAATAGCGGTCGCCAATACATCGGGTAAATCGATCGACCTTCCGAACGGGATCACGTTAACGACGGAACACCGCTGGGCGGTTTTATCCAAAGTGGAAGAGTCGCGCTGCCCCTATCCGTCGCTGAGGGGTGAATTTCGCCTGACGTTGCCGGGAGGACCGGTGGCTATCGCCGTTACCAAACGGGACGGATGGGAAATTACGACCGAGTCCAAACGGCTGACTCACGGGATGCCCATTGCAACGAGGGGTGAGTTATCCGCCTACCTGTGGCCGGGTGCGTTGGCGGGCGGCGCCACGGTTAGACCCTGGGAGCCGGGTGATCGAATCCAACCGCTTGGCATGTCGGGCAGCCGCAAGATGCAGGATGTGTTTACCGACGCTCACGTTCCCAGGAATTGCCGGGACCGCGTGCCCCTGCTGGTGACGCCGCGGGGAATCGCCTGGGCGGTTGGCCTGAGGATCGCGGGATGGGCGGCGATGCCGGAAGCGAAGCCTGAAGAAACGCGAGCAGCGACGCTGATACGGTTCGAGCTGGAAGATAGCCGAAGAGTCGAGCAAGCCTAGACGCCGAGCAACCGGGCTGGATTGTCCTTGACCAACATTCCCAGTTCCACCTCGTCCATGCCGGCGCGCAACAGGGTGGCGATTCCCATCCGCATCCCTTCGGCCGGTGAATGTTACCGGAGTGGTTGGGTACTCGTGGCTTTTAAGGACCAGGCCGCGCATCCCCAGGTCTTTGGCATTTTGAGCGGTTTCGAGGGCATCGGCGCGACGTTCCACCCGAGGATCCGGTTCGAAATGGACGTGGATGTCGATGGCGCCTTCGAGGAGTCGATCAACGTTGCTCACGGCAGGTCTCCAACCGACGAACGATTCCTGAAAGAATGGCACCGACGGCAGACACTATCAAGGCGCGTGGTTACGGGCGTCAGGGCCTTTTCAAAGTCCTCCGACCTCCGCTCATGGTGAGCTTGTCGAACCATCGGCAACCGTCCTTCGACAGGCTCAGGACGAGCGGGTGGTTAATTTCCACAACTTTGAAAAGGCCCTGGCGAGTTTGCGCGGCCCAGTGACGGAATGGCATTTGTGCCGAAAGGCAATGGGAATTTCATCAATCGGTAACAACCATGTTGTAAAATAGTAAATTGATTACGCTTTGGTTCCCCATTTACCCCGAACCATCCGGACAAACAGCGATTTCTGATACTGGAGGGGCGATTCAGTGGCGGTGCGCGATCTTACCAATTTTCTGGTGCATTTGTTTGGTGGCGACGACCAACTGAACGAACTGTACCTGTCGGCGTTGCACGATCAGTGCCTGCTGTGCCATGAGCGTATCAGTGATTCGGCCGCGTACCTGGAATTCCGCGTTTGTCCCTACTGCCGGTTCCATTACACCCTGTCGGCCAGAGATCGAATCGAACTCATCGCCGACCGCCGTACGTTTCGGGAACACAATCGGTATGTGAAGTCGGTGGCTCCGCTGGCGTTTTCCAACCGCAGCCTGTATGACGAGCAACTCACCGAGAGTCAGGACCGCACGGGATTGACGGAAGCGGCCGTAACCGGAACCTGCAAGATCGACGGCACCAATACCATGCTCGTGGTGCTGGATTATGGGTTCATGGGCGGCAGCATGAGCAGCGTGGTGGGGGAAAAGGTGGCTCTGGCCTTCGAGATGGCGGCCCGCCGCAGCCTTCCGGTGGTAGCGTTGGTTACCGGCGGAGGAGCCCGAACCCAGGAAGGCGTGCTGTCGTTGATGCAGATGGCAAAAACGGTGGCAGCCGTGAACCGTTTGAAGGAAGCCGGAATGCCGTTCATCGCGGTGCTGGCGAATCCGTCGACGGGGCAAGCCTACGCCAGTTTCGCCAATCTGGCCGACATTATCATCGCAGAACCCGGCTCGGTGGTGGGATTGTCGCCAATACGGACGATGATGGAAGCGACCGGGCGGCAGCTGCCGCCGGACGTGCACACTGCCGAATATCATCTGAAGCGCGGTCTTCTGGACAACGTGGTGGACCGGGCGCAGCTGACGCAACGTTTGGGTCAACTGCTGAAGTTGTTGATGGGCTCGGTGTCGTTTGGATTGAGCCGGCGGGCCCTGTCGCGTCTGGAGGTGTCGGCTGCTCCGGACACGGACACGTGGGAGTCTCTGGACGCGGCGACGCACGATGAGCGTCCCGATGCGCTGTACTACATGCGGCACATCCTGGACGACTTTTTTGAGCTGAACGGCGACCGGGTCAGCAGCGACGACCGAACGGTTGTGGGAGGCATGGGTTTCTTGCGGGGTCAGCCCGTGGTGGTAGTGGGTCAACAGCGGAGCCATACGCACGACACTGACGGCGGACGCTACCACGTTCATCCGGATGGCTTGCGGAAAGCCCAACGACTCATCAGCCTGGCAGCCCGATTCAACCGCCCGTTGATTTCGTTTATAGACTCGCAGGGCGCCGACCCCCGGCTTGAATCGGAAGAGCAGGGAATCGGAAACGCCATTGCGGGAAGCCTGTCAATAATGCTGCAGGCATCCACGCCGATTGTATCGGTGATTATTGGTGAAGCGGGAAACGAGGCCGCGTTGGCCCTGGGTTTGTCGGACCGCATATTGATGCAGCAATATGCGATTTACTCTCCGATCTCGCTGCACCACACCGTGGGTGGCCCTTCGCGGGAACGGTACCTAACGCGGGAGGCGGCGGAAGCTCTGATGCTCACAGCGCGAGATTCTCAAGAGTTGGGCATCGTCGATCAAATCGTGCTTGAACCCGATAATGGCTCTCACAACAATCCGCGCCAGGCTGCGGTGGAGCTGGAGCTGGCTATTTACAAACATCTTGCGGAGGCTTGCCGCGTATCCACGAGCAAGCTGTTGAAGCAACGATACCGCAAGTTCCGGCAGATGGGGGAGCTGAACCCGTTTGCTCAGGAGGCCATGCAGCAGGAATATGAGGTTTTGCTGAGGATGCAATTGGCCGCGACGCCCCCGCCGGCCCAACTGCCGGTTGCGGGAAGCCGGCACCTGGCGCTTGAAGAAGGACTCGAACGCGGAACATCCTAGAGCCTGTTGACAATCAACAAACCAGCCCGTCACTCCTGCGAAAGCAGGGGTCCAAAGAGGGTTGATGAAAGAATCAGAACTGTGATTAACGACTTCGGCCACTGGATTCCCGCTTTCGCGGGAATGACGGTGGTTGGCGGGAATGACGGTATCCGTCAACACACCCTGGCCGTCGCTGCCTACCGCGACGACAACCGACGCAACGACGCGCCCCGGGTCCTGGCAAGAGGGGATTTTCGTTCCGTTTACGCTTCTCGTCCCAGGGCTTTCAAATTGCTACGCAGCTGCTCAACAACTTCCGCGTATTCGGACATTACGGATTCGTCTACCAGCACAGTGGGCCGACTGGTATCGCGATAGGTTGAACGCAGGGTCATGGCGCCCAGGAACGGGGCTTCAATGTCTTCTGCCAGCCGGCGTCCCGCCCCTTCACCGAATATATCGCCGGAGTAATTTTCCACCACACCGACGACGTTAAGGTTCAGTTTGCGGATCATGTTGATGCATCGTTTGGCGTCGACGATGGCCAAATCTTGCGGGGTGCTGACCACGATAAAGCCGTCCACAGGAAGGGTTTGCATCACGGTCAACGGGGAATCAGACGTGCCTGGCGGCAGATCAACGATAAGGTAATCGAGTTCGCCCCAATCGGTAGCCTGGAGGAACTGGTTGATGGCGTTGTGGATCATGGGTCCGCGCCAGATGATGGCTTCGTCCTCATTTTCCTGGAAGAACGCCATGGATACGACCTTAACGCCGTGCCCCACAGCAGGGGTTATCTTGCCGTCGGCGTAGTCGGGCTTATCGATGATACCCATAACCCGTGCGACGTTAGGGCAGTCGATATCCACATCCAGCAGGCCAACGCGCTCACCCTGAGCGGCAAGCGTCGTAGCCAGATTGCATGCCACGGTGGTTTTGCCGACCCCGCCCTTGCCGCTGTAAACGCCCACCGTGGTGCGGATAGATGCGAAACGATCGGTGATCTGCCGCTTTTGTTCCCATTGGCGGCGAATCTGCTGGAGGCGGGCGTTTTGCTGGGCATTTGGTTGCTGCGGCGTTGCCATCGGCACGCTCCCTGTCTGTTTTCAGCGTTGGGGTGAACTAGATTCCGAGCATGTTGCGAGCTTCCTCGCTGATGAGGTCGGGGGACCACGGTGGGTCGAACGTCAATTCGATGTTGACTTCTTCGACGCCTTCTACGTCCTGAATGGCCCATTCGGCCTGTTGGGCGATGTGGGGTCCCATGCCGCAACCGGGGAACGTAAGGGTCATTTGCACGAACACGTCATTGGCATCGCTAACCTGAACGTCGTAAACGAGCCCGAGGTCAACGACGTTTACGGGAATCTCCGGGTCGTAAACTGTCCGCAATGCTTCATAAACATCATCGCTATTCACCGTTGTTGGCATTAGGGAGCTCCTTCGGTCAGTGTGATTGATAACATTATAGGCCCGCGCATTCCATTGTACAAATCGCCATCGGAAACCCGGGTTGCAATCGCGGGGGCTGTGCAACCGGGGGTAGCTAGAGGTTGGGCAATGGCGCTGACGGCCAGGTATCGAACAAGGTCAATTGCTGTGGCCCCAGTCTGCGTACTTCCTGAATTGTTGGACACCAGCGCGGGATACCCCGGACGGCGGCGTGACCTTCGAACACGGGGCCATGCCCCTGGTATCGGTGCTGCGACCACAACCAGGCATGGAGCAATTCGTGGGCGACGATCCCCTCAACGCCTTTACGACCACACCGTTGCAACCGGGGCATCGACAAACCGATCAACCACTTGCCGTCGGGGTAGCAGAAACAGCGTCCACCAGTAGCGGCGATGCGCTCAAGCACAATGGATCCACTGGGAATTTCCAAACCCTTCAGGTCGTAGCGCCGGGAGATGTCTGCAACCCACTCGAGGTCGCTCAGCACGATACCACGCGGGGCCGGGAACGGATGGGACGCAACCCGGATACCCCGCCGCAGCCGGCTGGCTGCAGGGTCTTCACCAAGCGCCGAGTGTGAAACCGGCGCCTGCGGAGTCCTGGAATTACCGGCATCCAGCAATTTGTCGGGAACGGTGTGTCGCTGGGTCATATTGACGATCAGGGAGTAAGGATTACCTTGCCGGTGGTGGCGCGGGAAGCCAGTTGGCGGTGCGCTTCGGCGGCGTCGGACAGGGCGAAGCTATGTTCCACGCGCAATTTAAGCTCGCCTGATTTGACCGATCCGAGAACGGCGCCGGCCCGCTTCTCAAGTTCCTCGCGGTTGGCGGTATAGTCACCGAGGCCGGGCCTGGTGAGGTACTTGGAACCGTTGCCCAGGACTCGGGCGTCGACCGGTGGCACGGGGCCGCTGGCCTGTCCGTAAAGAACCATATAACCGCGGGGCGCCAAGCTGGCCACGCTCTGGTCGAAGGTGTCCTTGCCAACGGCGTCGAATACGGCTTGCAAACCGGCGCCATCGGTCGCCTTCGCTATTTCGGCGGCAAAGTCCTGCTGAGTGTACAGGATGACGTTGTCGGCGCCGGCGCCGCGGGCCAATTCAGCTTTAGCCTCGGTTGATACGGTGGAGTAAACGTAGGCTCCCAGTTTTTTGCACATTTGAATGAGAAGGAGGCCGACGCCGCCCGCGCCGGAATGAACCAGCACCCGGTCGCCGGACTGAACCCGATAGGTGTCATGGCACAGGTAATGCGCTGTCATGCCTTGCAGCATGGCCGCTGCGCCGTCCTGGACCGAGAGGCCGTCGGGCATTTTGATGAGACGCCAGGCGGGTACGGCCGCCTGCTCGGCATAGGAGCCTGGGAAACTGCAATAGGCGACTTCATCGCCGACGGAAACGTTGGAAACACCAGGCCCGACTGACCTGACGACACCGGCTGCTTCGACGCCGGCCACCCAAGGGAGGCCGGGAGGGTTGACGCCCTGGCGGCTGTATATGTCGGTGAAATTCACGCCGACTGCCTGAATATCTACGACGGCCTGACCGTCTGTAGCAACGGGGTCTGGCAAATCGACGTACTGCAGCACTTCAGGGCCGCCGTACTCGGTAATCTGCATTGCTTTCATGGTAATTGCGACCTCCTGGCTGGATGCTTGTCGGGCGTAGAATAGCACAAGTTTCCATACTGCCCGCAATGGGTCGCTGTCAGCGTTTGCCCGACAATCATGCTAAATGCTATGATGGGAGTGCAATCTGCAGAATATTCCCTGCCCGCACGGGAGGAAGTCAGTTGATCAAAGACCCAGATTTGTCGATTTCGGCGGCCATAAATCTCTTCGTGGATTACCTCAAAGACCATAAGCAGGTATTACAAGGGCAGCAGGAGCTACTCAGGTTTCAATCACGGGTGGGGCGCGATAAAGTTATTGGAACACTGCACGCGATTGAAGTTGGCGAATACGCCAAGTGGACAACTGAGAACGTAGAAGACCCGGCGACGCGTCTGGATCCAGTCAAGAAATTCCTGACGTTCGCGAACCGTCAGGGCTGGACGGAGATCAGCCTGGCCAGGTATGCAGCAGCACCCCGCCGCCAACGCCGCCGCGTCCACAATTCCGGTCTCAGCGCATCGTCGGGCGGGGCGCCGACGGCTCGGTTGAGTGAGGAGCGTCACAACGAGCTAAAGGCTGAGCTGGAACGGTTGCAAAACGAGGTTCCGCGAATACGAGAGGCAATACGACTGGCCCGAGCCGACGGGGACGTACGGGAGAATTCGCCGTTGGACGCCGCCCGAGAGCAGCAGCAATTCACCGAACGACGGATTCGTCAGTTGGTAAACGATCTCGCCCGGGTTGAAATCGTGGATGCTGCCAACGCCGACACCGAGAAGGTAAGTATCGGGTCCCGCGTCACCCTGCAAGACATGAAGCTCCTGACGCGTCGGATATTTACGCTGGTTGATATCCGGGAAGCGGACGTTTCCGCCGGCAAGATTTCAACAGTGTCGCCCATCGGGCAAGCGTTGATGGGGCGTTCGGCAGGTGATGAACTTACCATCAACACCCCCAGCGGGTCGGTCCAATTCCGCATCGAGGGTATCGGGGGATAGCTATCCGGCGGCACGTACCCGGTGCGCCGCCAGACGGCAACGATTAAGACAGGTCGGCGACGGCCTGTAGGATAGTTTCCGGATCGGGCAGGGTTCCCGGTTCGTACAGTTCCCGATAGCGGATAACGCCCTCGCGATCAACGATGATGACAGCGCGTGTACCGGCTCCGCGTTCTTCGTTCCAAAGGTCATAAGAACGGGTTACCTGGCCTTTCGGGTGCCAATCGGATAGCTCGGGGTAAGGCAGCCCGCCCATGGATGTAGTCCAGGCGCGGTGGGCGGCTACGTGGTCACAACTGATGCCCAAAACCTGGGCATTTTGCTCCTCGAAACGGGCGTTGAAGCGCCGGAACGAGGTAGCCTGATCCGTTCAACCACCGGTGAAGTCCAGCACGTGGAACGACAGCACCACCGCGTGGGTACCGCGATAGCTGCTCAATGTGACGTCGCCGTGATTGGGCGATGGTAGGGTGAAATCGTTGGCCGCATCGCCAATTTGACCTGGCATCGATATTCTCCTGGGTACGATCAAGGCACGATGGCCGCGCTGTTATGTCAGCGGCCGGCACCCTGACCGGTAGATTTGGCAGAATTATACCGCACCGGCCCGGTGGAGGCGAATAGCGGGAGATGCTGCCCGGGCAAGTGGTTGGAAGTCACATGCTATACTTTGCGGAGTTGGTTTTTTGTTGGTCCGGTTGCAGCAGTGGAAGTAGTATTTGACAGGGGCGTGTATCTGCCCGGACTTAATCTTTGGTTGGACGCGCTACGCAAGCAACCGTCGTCGGTTATTTCGCACGCACATTCAGACCACACGGCCCGACACGAGCGGCCGATCCTCACGCATGGCACCAGACTGCTGCTGGGTGATTATCTGCGCCGGTCTGACCCGGTGGAACTCGCCTACGGGGAAGTGCTGGAGGCGGCGCATTATACGCTGGCGCTGTTTCCCGCCGGGCACTGCCTGGGTTCCGCTCAGACGCTGGTGACACAGAAATCGACGGGGGAACGGTTGCTTTATACCGGGGATATAAGGGTGCAACCGTCTCCGATTAACGAACCCCTGGAGCCGGTACCGTGCGACACGCTGGTCATCGAGTCCACGTATGGCCGCCCGGACTACGTGTTTCCGAAGCAGGACGAGTCCGTTGCCACGGCGGTGCAGGTGATCAGACAGTGGCTGGAACAGGGGGCGTTGCCGGTAATAATGGGCTGGAGGTTGGGCAAGGCTCAGGAGGCGTTGCATCATTTGCTGGCCGCCGGTTTTGAGGTAGCGTGTGAAGACGGGATATTTGACGTAACCGGAAAATACGTTGAGGCGGGAGTCGCTTTCCCAGACCGTTATCGATGTTTCGACGGCAAGCATCACGAAGGTGAGGTTTGGTTGTTTCCGCCCGGACGTCGTTCGCGGGAGCAGATCCGGCAACATGCCCCTTTGGGCCGTCCGGTTCGATATCTGGAACTTACCGGGTGGGCTGCCGGCACCGGATCCAAACCGTGGGGGAACGGCCGGCCGGGCGACGCAAGCATTCCATACAGCGACCACGCCGATTTCAACGACCTCATGGGGTACGTTCAAGCGGTAAACCCGCAGCGGGTATTTACGGTGTTCGGGTTTCCGGATCTGGCGGAAGGGTTGCGGTCGATGGGTTACCACGCGACGCACCTGGGTCCGAACGCGGCGCCGGAAGACCTGTCTTACCAAATGCCTTTGCTGTGAAAACAAAGCCCCTCTTCAAATTGAAGAGGGGCTTATCACCCGGGGATATCGGGTTGACTAGTCGGGCGTGGTTCCTACCGCGGGCAGCGATTCAGCCTCATCAGCCGCCAGCATCCGATTCACGGCGCTGAGGTAGGCCTGGGCGCTGGCTACGATGATATCGGTGGATGCGCTGCGACCGGAGAACACCCTGCCGGCGTTTTCGATACGCATGGTCACTGAACCCACCGAATCCAGTCCCTCGCTAACTGCCTGGACCTGGAAGTCGGCCAGCGTGGTGCTGCATCCCACGACGCGGTCGATGGCCCGGCACACGGCATCGACCGGGCCGTTGCCGGTGGATGCGTCGGTGAGGAAGGTTCCATCAGGCCCGATGAGTCGCACGGTGGCCGTGGGGATGTCCTTGTCGCCGCCGGTGAAGTGCACCGTGTCCAGCGAGAAGGTTATGGGTTCGGAAGCGGTGCGGTTCTCCTCGTCCATGAGGATTTCGAGGTCGCGGTCGGTAACCTCGTTCTTCTTGTCGGCCAGTTCGAGGAAACGTTGGTAAACGCCGGTAACCTCTTCGCGGTCGAGAGAATAACCCAATAATTCCAGGCGGGCCTGCAGCCCGGCGCGACCGCTGAGTTTACCCAGCACCAACTGGACTTCGGGCGGCAATCCAACCCGCTCGGGTCTCATAACCTCGTAGGTGGAACGATCCTTCAAAACGCCATCCTGATGGATGCCGGAGGCGTGTCGGAAGGCGTTTTCGCCCACGATGGCTTTGTTAGCCTGAACGCTCATGCCGGTTATCCGACTGACGAGGCGGCTCGCCGGGTAAATCTGGGTGGTGTCAACGTTGAGTTCGACGCCAAAGAAGTCCTTGCGAGTGTCCAGAGCCATGATGATTTCTTCAAGGGAGGCGTTGCCGGCGCGTTCGCCGATACCGTTGATGCAACCCTCCACCTGGCGGGCGCCGGCTTCGATGGCGGCCAGGCTGTTGGAAACCGCCAGGCCCAGGTCGTTGTGGCAATGGACGGATAGGGTAACGCCTTCGATTCCCGGGACGCGCAGCTGGATGTCTCGCAACATTGCCTGGAAGTCCGAAGGGATGGCGTACCCGACGGTGTCGGCGATGTTGATGGTTTTGGCGCCGGCTTTGATCACTTCTTCCAGCATCCGATAGAGGTAATCGGGATTGGTTCGCGTGGCGTCCATGGGCGAGAACTCAACGTCGTCGCAATAGGACTTGGCCCGCGAGACCATGTCCACCGCCATCGTCATCACGTCTTCGCGATCTTTGCGCAGCTGGTGCATCTGATGGATTTCAGACGAGGACAGGAAGACGTGGATGCGTGGGCTGTCAGCATCTTTGATGGCGTTCCATGCGGCGTCCACGTCACCGGCTACGGCGCGGGACAGCGAGCAGATCACCGGCCCGTGTACTTCCTGGGCGATGCGCTGCACAGCCCGAAAGTCGCCGGGTGAACTGGCAGCGAACCCCGCCTCGATGATGTCAACTTTGAGCCGGGCCAATTGCCGAGCGATCTGCATTTTTTCGTCAACGGTCATTCCAATGCCGGCAGACTGTTCTCCATCGCGGAGCGTGGTATCCAGAAACTTTACTTGTGTGGTCATAATGGTTCCTTTCCCTCCGAAAGGTGCAGGCGTGTCCCCAGATGGGGCAGATCAAGGTTGCCCGTTATGCACGGGACGTCCGGGAAAGGACGGGCAGGCACACGCAGTCCACCGCAACCAGCCCTGCCAAGACCAGTCTGCGATGGTGAACTGCTCTGCACAGTACCTCCATGCCCATTTGTCACCTCCTGTGGTTGGTGGGGTAGGGGTTCGCCCTCACCCTAACCCTCTCCCATCAAGGGAGAGGGGATGATTATTCAATCTCGCCGGCTGCTGCCTCGTCTGACAGAGTGTCCAGGTGCTGCCGGACGCTCTGGGCCAGCCGCCGGGCCCGGCCCTTAACCCCAAGTTTGTTTTCGTGGTCGTGGTAAAACTCATAGGGATCGATGTTGTTTCCGAAGAATTTTACACCGGACGCTATCATCCCGTCGTTATAGTCCACCGTATCGATGCGCTCGTAAGGTAGCTCGACAACGCGGCCGCCAAAGTTTCCACCGGAAATGAACAGGAGACGCCGGTCGGTGGTCACGGCTACACCGGCGTGACCGGTTTTGTTGCCGCCGCCTGGACCTGCCATCGAGCGCCCTAAAGCCTCACCAATACTGCCGAAATCGTTGGGCTTACCCCAGCGGCCCGTCAGCCAGTATTCAATGTTTTCGTCATCTTCGAGAATCTCGTCGAGTTTGCGCCGCTCTGCCCTGTTGCGGTCGGCGGCGGATTTCCCCATCAAGCGTCCCAACAGGCCCTGCCCTCCCTCGTCTGGCGCCAGGTTCTGCCACTGGGCGTTGATGCGTTCGGCTTTGCTCATGCCAACATAGTTGGCGACGGGGGTGGGCGATGTGTCGGCCGAGGGTGGCGAAGTGCGCAGCTCGTTCACCAGTCGGGCGAACCGGTCGGCGTTGACGCCGTTGACTTCCCTGACCTGGAAGGGATCGTTCTGGCCGGGCCCTTTCCAATTGTGGATACCGTCTCCGGTGATGCTCACAACGGCGCCGTCACACTCCACCGCAGTGATCGAATCGAAAGGCAGCCGGGTGACACATCTGTTCACTCCTTTCTTGGCCAACAGGAGCACCTGGACGTCAGTGGCCACGGCCACGCCGCGCAACTGTGCCTTACGAACAATCCAGGAGGAGTTCTCACTAAAGACGCACGCCGGGCCCCAGGCGCAGCCCACCAGCCCCTGGATGATCTCGCTATCCTCTAACATAGGATAAATCAGGGAACGCTCCCGGCCGTGGGCCTCCTGGCCCCACACGATGGCCTGCTCGTTCCACTGGGAATCGACGAGATTCCGTTGCGCTTTCGTAGTCATGATTTCCTCCCTTTCCGGTTGCGCTTGGGCATGGGCGGCGAAGGATCACTCGATTTCGCGGGGATTGAGCCAGGGCATGATTTCGCGCAGCCCGCGGCCCACCTCGTGGATCCGGCTGGTGCGCGCTTCCTGGCGCAACCGCAGGAAGTTGTGGCGACCCTCGTCGCATTCGGACATCCATTCCTTGGCGAACGCGCCGCTCTGAATGTCGTCGAGGACGCGGTGCATGTTGCTGCGGACGTTTTCGTCGATGACGCGGTTGCCGCGGGTCAAGTCGCCATACTCGGCGGTGTCGCTGACCGAGTAACGCATGTAGTTGAACCCGCCCTGCTGGATGAGGTCAACGATCATCTTGAGTTCGTGGAGGCATTCGAAATAGGCGATTTCGGGCGGATATCCCCGTTCAACCAGGGTTTCAAAAGCCATATTGATGAGCGACGTAACGCCTCCGCACAGTACCGACTGTTCGCCGAAGAGGTCGCTTTCGGTCTCGTCTTTGAAGGTGGTTTCCAGGACTCCGGCCTTGGCGCAACCAATACCGGCCGCGTACGCCAGGCCGATTTCCTTGGCGTTGCCGGTGGCATCTTGATGCACTGCCAGCAAACAGGGGACGCCGATGCCTTCCTGGACAAAATGCTCACGCATCCGGTGGCCGGGAGCCTTGGGCGCGATCATCAGCACGTCCACGGAGGGCGGCGGTACAACAAACCCGTAGTGGATGGTGAACCCGTGGGCGAACATGAGAGCGGCGCCGGGTCCGAGGTTTGGCTCAATCTCGTCGCGGTACACGTCCTTCTGCACGTGGTCGGGAACGGCGACCATGATAACGTCAGACGCTTTGGTTACTTCGGCCACGCTGTCCACGGTAAGGCCGGCGTTGCGTGCGTTTTCACGGCTGGGGCTGCCCTCGTAGAGGCCAACCATAACGTTGACGCCGCTGTCGTGGAGGTTTAGCGCGTGGGCGTGTCCCTGGCTGCCGTAGCCGATGACTCCGACAGTCTTGCCGTCAAATCTCGACAGGTTGGCGTCCTTTTCGGTATAGATATTAACCATGCTTAAATGTCCTTTGATCTTTGCCGTGAAGTGTCGGGAGTAGGTGGGAATTTGCTAAACGCCTTCGTAGTGCCCCGGTTGATAACGGGAGGTGCCGACTGTGGTGACGCCATTGCGCCCGAACTGTTCGTACTTGGCGCCCACGTCGTCGCTGATGCGGCCTTCGGTTTTGCCGCGAACCATTGCCACGCGACCGGTGCGCATGAGCTCCAGGATGCCGAAGGGACGGAGCAGGTCGTAGAGGGCGTCGATCTTGTCCTCTTCTCCGGTGGTTTCGATAACCAGAGAGCGGGCGCCGACGTCGACGACCTTGGCGCGGAAGAGGTTTGCCATTTCCAGGATTTCGCTGCGGTTGGTGGGGGTTGCGCGCACCTTGATGAGGGCCAACTCGCGGGCGACCACGTCCTCAGCGGAAATGTTGGAGACTTTCACCACGTCGATCAGTTTGTCCAGCTGGTGGGTGGCCTGTTCTACCGTGTACTGGTCGCCGGTTACCACGAAGGTGAGGCGCGACAGACCCTTCTGTTCGCTGGCCCCCACCGCCAGGCTGGCGATGTTGAAGCCGCGGCGTCGGAATAGACTGGCTATTCTGGTGAGAACACCGGGGCGGTCCTGGACCAGGGCGATGATGGTGTGCTGATTGCTATGCTGATTCAACTCCCACCCCCTCGGCATACGGCTCTTCCAACATTTCGTTCACCGACTCGCCGGCGGGAATCATGGGGAAGACAAACTCGTCTGCCTTGACCACGAAATCTATTACTACCGGCCCGGGAGTTTCCATGGCCTCCTGAATCGCACCGGCCACTTCACGCTGTTCGGTGACGCGGATGCCGCGAATACCATACGCTTCGGCCAGTTTCACGAAATCCGGATTGCCGCTGTAGATAGTGGCAAAGAAGTCTTTGTCATAGAAGAAGTCCTGCCACTGGCGGACCATACCCAGCGAACCGTTGTTCAGAATAGCGAATTTAACTTCGATGTTGTTCTCGGCAGCGGTGGCCAGGTCGCACAACGTCATCTGAAAACCGCCGTCTCCGGCGATGGACCAAACCGTTTTGTCGGGACGACCCACCTTGGCGCCCAGGGCTGCCGGAACCTCGAAACCCATTGCTCCGCTGCCGCCCGAGGTTATGAGGGAGTTGGGTTCCTTGTAGCCGTAATGCTGGGCCGCCCACATTTGATGCTGGCCCACGCCGGTTACTATGATGGAGTTGCCCCCGGTGGCGTCGGAAAGTTCTTTCAATACCTGCTGCGGGAGCAGGACGTCGGACTCCCGGATGAACAATGACGGGTGTTGGGATCGCAGCTCGTCGGTTTCCCGCATCCAGTCAAGATGAACGGTGGAATTTACATGGGGTATCAAGGCACGCAGCGATGCCTTGAGGTCACCGAGCACCGGGGCGTCGGCGATGATGTTCTTGTTGAATTCGGACGGGTCAACGTCGCAATGAATGATTTTGGCACGGGGGGCGAAATCGGCGATGCGCCCAGTGACGCGGTCATCGAATCGGGCGCCCAGAGCGATGATGAGGTCGGAGCGGTCGATGGCGAGGCTGGCGTAGGCCATGCCGTGCATTCCGGGCATACCGAGATTCAGAACATGGTCGGTGGGCAATGAACCGATGCCCAGCAGCGTGGTAATCACCGGAATCTGGGCCTTTTCGGCCAGTTCCCGGAGTTCATCCCACGCCCGGGAAATCAGTACGCCGTGACCGGCAAGGATGATGGGGCGCTCGGCCAGGTTGATCAACCTGGCGGCCTCAGCAACCTGCTGGGGTTCCGGATCACCGGGCGGGTTGTAACCGGGCAGGTCCACCTCGCTGGGCCATTCGAACTCGATGGTTTCGCCGGCCAGCACGTCCTTTGGAATGTCGATCAAAATGGGACCGGGCCGGCCGGTGCGCGCGATGTAGAAAGCTTCCTTGATTACCGGCGCTACGTCGCGCACGTCCAGCACCAGGTAGTTATGCTTGGTTACGGGCAGCGTGATTCCAGTGATGTCGGTTTCCTGGAAAGCGTCTCGGCCGATGGCCGGGCGCGGCACCTGTCCGGTGATGCACACGATGGGCACGGAGTCCATCTGGGCCGACGCAAGGCCGGTAACCAGGTTGGTTGCGCCGGGACCAGAGGTAGCGGAACAAACACCGACCTTGCCGGTGGCCCGGGCGTACCCGTCGGCGGCCATGGCGGCAGCCTGCTCGTGGCGTACCAGGATGTGGCGAAGTTGGGGGTATCCGGAGAGTGCGCCGTAGAACGGCAATACAGCCCCGCCGGGCAGCCCGAATATCGTGTCCACACCCTCTTTGATAAGGCTTTCGCAAACAATTTGCGCGCCGGTTAGTTGCATTATCGGATTCTCCTGTAGGGCCGATAGAATCTGGGATTCATCGGGGCAAAAATAAACCCCGACCCCGAAGGGACGGGTTTTCGGTGCCCGCGGTACCACCCTTCTTTCCTGATTGGCCTGGGAAGCCAACAGGACTCTTGTACACAGCCTTTATCGGGGCCGACCCGCTCACCCTACACGCGCTGGGTTCAGCGTTTCAGGCAGGTCGCTCCGGGGCGAGTTCAGGTTTTATTGCCACCGGCTTTCACCAACCGCCGGCTCTCTACAGGCATACCGACCCTACTACTCCCCATCTTAGCGAGGAATTGCCGATAAATGTTAACATTGCAGGGCGGGTGTGTCAATGATGTGTACTCGTTCGACAGGGCCTTTCGATTCTCCCTCTCCCCTTGTGGGAGAGGGCTGGGGTGAAGGGTATAGTCTGCGGTAGGATAGTTCCCTATCTCACACCTTCACCCTCACCCCCGTATCAAGTACGGAGCAGGCTCTAACCCTCTCCCATCAAGGGAGAGGGGATTTCTTGTAAAACCGAATGGCCCTGCCGCTGCGGGATTCTCTGCTTTCCGAAAATCGCCCGGTGGGGTAGAATATCGGCCTTGAACTGACGCCTTTCAGGGGAACCAAAGCGGCAGCCTTGCCGCCAATTGCCAGGTGCGACATGACTACACCCGATACCTTCGCCAAGACGCCCCAGGCCCGACAACCTTTCGTCTTTCCGGATCCGCCGGAAGACCCGGAAGACAAGATGACCAGCTTCGACCATCTGACCGCCACCGGCAACGCCCATTACCTGATCGTCCACTTGGGTAATCCCGAAACCACCCTGGTGGCTGGCGATCGTTATCTGGCCCTGGCGCCCACCCGGAGTCTGGCCGGAGTGAGGTATCCCGACCTGCTGGTGGCCTTTGGGGTGGACCCGGCGGCCTACAAGGCCAGCAACGCCTACGTCATCTCGGAGCAGGGCAAACCGCCGGACTTGGTGCTGGAAATAGCCTCCCGGAGTACCGGACACATAGACGTGGGAGAGAAGCGGCGGGATTACGCGGCGTTGGGGATACCGGAATACTGGCGGTTTGACGAGACGGAGACGGGCCGGTATCACGGGGCGCGGCTGGCCGGGGACCGGCTGGTAGAAGGTGAATACGTCGCCATTGAGATTGAAGAGTTGCCCGGCGGCAGCTTGCAGGGATACAGCGCCGCGCTGGACCTGAATCTGCGCTGGGTGGCTGGCGAGTTGGTGTTCTACGACCCGGCCACGGAGCAACGCATCGCCACTCTGGAAGATGAACGCGCCCGCGCTAACGCAGAGCGGGCCGCCCGCGCCGACGCCGAGGTCCGCGCCGATACCGCCGAGGCCCGCGCCGACACCGAGCGGGCCGCCCGCACCGCCGCCGAAGCCCGCGTCCGGGAGTTGGAGGAACAGCTCCGCCGCCAGGACCTATGACGCCGATGCTACCCGACCGGGAAATAACAAAAGAGGTAACCGCAATATCATGTTCAACCTTGTGACCCATATGACCACCCTGGCCCGCCGCCCCGCTGCGGGTCTCCGCTCCATTCTACCCCCCCCCGTACAAACGTTCTAATTCTGCGCGCTGGCTGATTGGAAGCGGCTTCGTTCTGGCTATCTGCGCCCTCGCGCTGGGGGCGCTTTTCTTTGCTCAACCGGAACCGGCCCACGCCCAAGAGACGCACGAAGTCGAACTCTGGTCGGCCACGATGGAGGTCGGGGAACGCCTTAACATATTCGGTTTTTTTTCAACGAACTTGGCGAGGTACGGTTCACTGACCGATGATTCTTTCACGTTCAACGGCCAGTCAGTTCAAGTCTCCGAAATATCGTATTCTCCCCTTACTGGAGATCTTGCGCTCAGTTTGAGCGGAGCATTGCTTGGCGGCGGGACCTATATCTTGCGCTTGGGCAACCGGTCGTTCGAACTCGGCGAAACCAATGACTTCGGCGTGTACATTTTTCGAAACGCCAACATAAGCTGGTCCGATGGTCAGACGGTCCAGGTCTCTCTGTCCGAGCGCACGGTAGACGGCCCGCCCGAGATCCGCATCGAGCCGCACCGCGCCACGATGTGGGAGGGCCAGCCGGCGGGGTTCCTGTTCCACGCGGACCGTGCGCTCACGCAGGACCTGTACATCCGGGTGCGGGTCACCACGGAAGGCGACTTCGGGGTCACCTCGGGCACCCACGAGTTGTACATGTGGAAGGGCAACCAGTTCAGGAACGACAATCCGGCGTACCACGAGTTCAAGACCACGCACGACGGCGCCGACGAGGCGAACGGCTCGGTCACGGTGGAGGTGGTCTCCGCGTATCCGTGGCGCAGCGGTGGGTACACGATAGCGGCAACGCCGGGGAACGAGGCGACGGTGCAGGTCTTCGACAGCGACCCCGGCCCGAAGGACACGGTCTCCACCATCCGCATCGCGGCAGCGGCCGCCTCGATCACGGAGGGCGAGGACGCGGTGTTCACGCTGACGGCCGACCCGGCGCCGTTGTCCGACCTGCCGGTGCGCATGATTATTGACCAGGCCGGCAACTACGGCGTCCAAGCCCGTCGGTACCCGTTGACCATCCCGGCGGGCCAGACGGCGGTGACGCACCGGGTCCGGACGGACGACGACGAGGTGGACGAACCGAACGGCCAGGTGATCGGGTCGATACTCTGCATCAACGATCCCCGCGGCCCCGGCTGCGAGACGGACTTCGCGAACGACCTCGCGAGGATCAAAGTCACGGACAACGACCGCGGTCCCGAAGCCCGCGTCTCGGTCGCGCCCGGCCGCATCACCGAGGGCGATTTCGTGGTGTTCCAGTGACGTTCGACCCGCCGCTAGCCGACCCTGGGGATGTCATCGGGGTGAACGCGCGGCTGACCGTCACCGGCGGCGACTTCGGGGCCAGTTTGGAAGGCCAGCACCCGATACCCCAAGGCGAGCTGGGGTTGAAGTTTCTGGTTACTCGCCCTGTTTTTGTTACCACCACGAACGACGCCGTGGATGAGCCCGACGGCCAGGTGACGCTGACGTTGCTGCCGAGCGAGACCCAGGGCGGGGCGGCGTATCAGTTGCCGAGGGACGGGGCGCACCAGGAGACGAAGAACATCTACGATGACGACGGCCCGCCGCAGCCGCCGTCGAGTGCTCGGATCACGCCGGATGACGATGGTCGTCCATTGCCGTTATCCCTGACGGTGCGCTGGGAGGCGGTCGCGGAGGCCACCGGCTACGACGTGCGCTGGGGCGTCGCGGCGGAGCCGGCGCGACAGACCGCGCGGGTGAGCGAACCGGTGTACACGACGCCGGAGCTGGCGCCGGGGGTGGCCCATGCCTTCCAGGTCTCGGCCTGCAACGACGCCGGGTGCAGCGAGGAGTCGCCGGCGGTCCAGGGGCAAGTCGCGCCGGAACCCGTCCAGCCGACGGCCAGCGCCGGCCCCGACCTGACCGGCGCGCCGGGCGAAAGCGTCACCCTGCAAGGCAAGGGCAGCACGAACCCCTACGGCAGGTGGCACCAGATGGCCCACCAATGGACACAGCTCTCCGGCCCGCCGGTGACGCTGACGCATCCGAAGACTTCCCAGCCGGCCAGCAACTACGGCGACCCCAGGTTCATCGTCCCCGCCGACGTGGCGGACGGCACGACGCTGGAGTTCGAGCTGACCGTGACCGATGAGGAAGGGGAATCCAATTCCGATACCATGACCGTCACGGTCGCCGTCACGGTGGCCGCGCCGGAAACCATCCGGCCCACGGCCAACGCGGGTCCCGACCTGACCGGAGCGCCGGGCGAAAGCGTCACCCTGCAAGGCAAGGGCAGCACGAATCCCTACGGCAGGTGGCACCAGATGGCCCACGCTTGGACGCAGCTGTCGGGACCCAACGTTACGCTGACCCACCCACAGGAGTCCAAGCAGGCCGCCAACAAGTTCGGTGACCCCAGCTTCATGCTGCCGGCGGACGTGGCAGGCGGGACGATACTGGAGTTCCAACTGACCGTAACCGACCAGGAAGGCGAGTCGGACTCGGACACGGTGACCGTGACGGTTATCCGGCCCGATAACACCCCGCCGGTGGTGGCGGAACTGGCATTGGTGCGGGTCTTTGCCGGGGATACGGTTAGTCTGGCCGGCCAGGCCACCGACTACGAGGACGCGGCGGATGCTCTGTCCTTCCTCTGGGAACAGACGGGCCTCTGGGAACAGACGGGCGGAACGCCAGTGGTGTCCATCGACGGCGCAAGCACGGCCACGGCCAGTTTCACCGCGCCGGCGGTCAGCGGCGAAACGGCCCTGACCTTCCGGCTGGTCGTAACCGACTCCGGCGGCCTCACCGCCAGCCGGAAAACGACGGTGACCGTACTGCCGCTGCCCACGGCCTGCGCCGGGGACGACCTGACGTCCCCGGCGGGCGACGAGGTAACCCTGCAAGGCATATGCAGCACAAATCCCTACGGCGAGTGGTGGCGGATGGCGCACCAGTGGACGCAGCTCGCCGGCCCCAGCATCACGCTGACGCACCCGCAGACTGAACGGTACAACCAGGCCGCCGAAAAGTTCGGCGACCCCAGGTTCACCATCCCCGCCGACGCGGCGGCCGGCACAACGCTGGAGTTCCAACTGACCGTAACCGACAAAGAGGGCGGGTCCGACACCGACACGGTGACCGTAACCGTTGCCTCGGAGAGCGGCAACAGCGGTTAGGAGCAAAATCGGGAAATAGTCCCCGACGCAACGCCGCCGGCAGCCTTTGCAGGGTTGCCGGCGGCGTTATTGCGCGAGGCCGGCTGGGATGGCGCTGCCTGACTGATGCGGTTGACATTTCCAGTCATTCCCGCTTTCGCGGGAATCCAGGCGCTTTGGAAAGCAGACATCGTTCACATTCAGGGTACTCTGGATTCCCGCTTGCGCGGGAATGACGAGCTGGGGTTAGCGAAATCGCCTCAATGATATGTACTTGTTCAGGATATGTCAGACGGAGCAGCGGCCGGCAGGTCTGGATGGCATTGGAGCGGGCAGCGGATCGCCGATTGGGCCTGTGCTACCATGAAATCGTGGCCGACTCACGAGCGGGTGTTTATTGAAATGAAAACCGTGGATATACCGTTAGCGCTAACCTACGATGACGTGCTGCTCGCGCCCCGTTTTTCCACCGTGCAAAGCCGCAGCCATGTTGACACCGGGACATGGTTCACGAGGCAAATCCATCTGAGCGCGCCGTTGGTGAGCGCGAATATGGATACGGTTACGGAAACCCGCATGGCCATCGCCCTGGCGAGATTTGGCGGGATTGGCGTGATACACCGGTTTTTGTCCATTGCCGACCAGGCTGCGCTGGTTATCCGGGTGAAACGACACCAGGGCCACGTGATCATCGATCCGGTTACCATCGCACCGGATGCCGCCATTCCGGAAGCGCGCGCCCTGATGGTTTCGCGCGGGATAAGCGGGTTGCCGGTCATATCGCGGGACGGTCTGCTGGTGGGGATCATTACAACCAGAGACACAATCCTGGCAGACGACCGCTCAACCGTGGCCGAACGCATGACCCCGTCCGCCAAACTGGTTACGGCAAGTCCCGACACAAGCATGGACGCCGCCCGGGAGATACTATCTGCCAGTCGCCTGGAGAAACTCCCATTGGTGGATGCGGCAGGCAAATTGGCGGGACTCATCACCGCCCGGGATCTGATCGCCGCCACATCGCCGGCAACATCGGGCGCGACCCGCGACGAAGCCGGACGGCTGAGGGTGGCGGCCGCGGTGGGCGTCGCGGGCGACTATATCGATCGTGCGAAGGCCCTGGCCGATGCCGGCGCAGACGCGGTGGTCATAGACATCGCACACGGAGATTCGGAATTGATGCTCAATGCCATTTCCGGATTGCGGGAACAGCTGGGGGATATGCCGCTAATCGCCGGCAACGTGGCGACCGCCGAAGCAACCAGACGTCTGGCGGAGGCCGGAGTGGATGCCGTCAAGGTGGGCGTTGGACCGGGAAGCATTTGCATCACCAGGCAGGTTGCCGGAGTAGGCGTCCCACAATTCACCGCGGTGATGGAATGTGCCGAGGTGGGCCACGAGTTCAACATTCCCATAGTCGCTGACGGCGGCATCCGCTATCCGGGAGACGTGTCGAAAGCCATCGGGGCGGGAGCAAGTTCGGTGATGCTGGGGAGTATTATCGCCGGGACGGAGGAGAGCCCGGGCGCGGTGATATCGAGGGGCGGACGGAAAATGAAGATGGTGCGCGGGATGGCGTCCCGGGAAGCAGCATTGTTCCGACGACTCCGCGAGAACCCGTCAGCCCCCGCAGTCGATTGGGAAGACAGCGAAGAAACATCTGCTGACGAAGGCGTGCAGGCCCCCGTTCCGTACCGCGGTCGGGTGGATGAAATTTTGACGGAACTGCTGGGTGGCTTGCGTTCGGGAATGAGCTACTGCGACGCGCATGACATATCGACGATGTGGAAAAACGCCCGCTTTGTGCGACAAACACCGGCGGGCCAAACCGAATCGGGCTCCCACGACGTGGGTTGAGCAATTGGCCTGCAGATCCGCCGTTGAGATCTACGGTTCGGCTGCATCTTTAATCTGTCATTGCGACCCCGTACTCGATGCGGGGGTGGCAATCTCGGCGCCGTAGCAATGATGGTCCGCCGGCGTGTGCTCAACCTCAACGAGATTGCCACGTCGCTGCGCTCCTCGCAATGACAGGTGGGGGTGGGTGCCCTTCGCAATGACAGTCGGCTGGTTTGGTTTGACAAAGTGGGTACGCGCGAGGGGCAGCGGGAGCATCAACCCGATGCTCCGTTATGCTAGAATTGCAGGGACTTTGAACCACTGGCTCTTATCGCGGGGTGTCGAACTTGTCGGAGCGGATTTTCATTGGGGTTGCCTGGCCGTACGCGAATGGCCAGCTTCACATGGGTCACATAGCAGGCTGTTACCTGGCGGCAGACATATTTGCGCGGTATCACCGCATGAAGGGCAACGACGTGCTGATGGTCTCGGGCTCTGATGCCCACGGCACGCCGATCACGATCCGGGCCGACCAGGAAGGCGTGGAGCCGCAGGAAGTCCTGGAACGCTACCATGCCCAGTTTCTGGACACTTGGCAACGGTTGGGTATCACCTTTGATTTGTTCACCACCACCCATACGGAAAATCACCAGCGAGTAGTGCAGGATTTCTTCACCCGGTTGATGGAATTGGGCTATATCTACCCGGATACGACGCTGCTGGCGTTTTGCGCCGCGTGCGTCAGATTTCTGCCCGACCGGTACGTCGAGGGAGTGTGTCCTCACTGCCGGAACGAACGGGCGCGGGGCGACCAATGCGACGCCTGCGGTCATACGCTGGACCCGATAGACCTGGTGGAGCCGAGGTGCAGCATCTGCGGTGCAACGCCGGAGTTCAGAGACTCGGAGCACTTCTTTCTGCGTTTGTCCGCGTTCCAGCAGCCGCTGCTGGACTGGATCGAAGGGCGCGAACACTGGCGACCCAACGTGGCGAATTCGACGCGGGGGTTTTTGCAGGGCGGGCTGAAAGACCGCGCCATAACGCGCGACCTCTCCTGGGGCGTGCCGGTTCCGCTGGACGGATACGGCGACAAGCGCATCTACGTCTGGTTTGAGGCGGTAATCGGCTACTTGTCCGCTGCGGTGGAATGGTCGCAACTCAACGGCAATGGGGATGAATGGGAATCGTTCTGGAAAGACCCCGATACCCGGTCCTACTATTTCATCGGCAAGGACAACATTCCATTCCACAGCATCATCTGGCCGGCGATGCTGATGGGATACGGCGGGTTGAACCTGCCTTACGATGTGCCGGCCAATGAGTTTCTGAGTCTGGAAAACCGCAAGTTCTCCACCAGCCAGAACTGGGCAGTTTGGGTTCCCGATTATCTTGATCGCTACGACCCCGACCCGCTGCGCTACCTGTTGTCCATCAACATGCCGGAAACGGGAGACACGGATTTCACCTGGGCAGAATTTGTACGCCGCAACAATGATGAGCTGGTTGCGACCTACGGGAACCTGGTGAACCGGGTGTTGAGGTTTACCTATCGCAATTTCGATGGCCAGGTTCCGGTGGATGCAGCGCCGGCCGGTGAAGCTGAAGCTACTTTGCTGGCGTCGGCGAAACGGGCGATGGAGGCAGTGGACCACAGCCTGGCTCACACTCGATTCCGCGCCGGAGTATCGAACGCGTTTGCGCTGGCGCAGGAGGCGAACCGTTATCTGGACACTCGCGCCCCCTGGCTGGCAGTGAAAACGGACCGTGCCGACGCGGCCTGCTCTTTGACAGCGGCCATCAAAGCCATCAACTGCCTTAAGGTTATGTTATCTCCGTATCTGCCGTTCAGCAGTCAAAAGCTCCATGAATACCTGGGATTTGATGGCCCGGTTTCGTCGGAACCGTGGGATGCCGATGTGGTTCAGGCTGCGATTCAACCCGGACACACGTTACGCAATCCGGCGGCTTTGTACACCAAGCTGGACGTCGAGGTCGCTGAGCAAGAAGCTGGCCTGCTGGGCGTGAGCGCCTAACCAGAGGGATGAAACGTGCAGCCGGGGCTGGACCTGCAAACGATCTCAATATACGCTCCGGTAGCCGAACAGTTAGCGCAGGTGGAAGAGCGTCTGCATCACCTGTGCAAAACCGACATCGCTGACCTGGATCCGCTACTGAAGTACGCGCTGGTTTCGGGCGGAAAACGGGTTCGGCCGGCGCTGACGTTGCTGTCCGCTGAATTCCATGAGCACGATCGCGAGCGGACGCTAATCATGGCGTCAGCGGTGGAATTGTTGCATCTGGCCACGCTGATTCACGACGACACGGTGGATAACGCCGGTGTACGTCGGGGCAAACCGACCATCAACAAGTTGTACGGCAATCACGTGGCGGTTCTGCTGGGGGACTACCTCTTCGCAACGTCGGCGACGTTTGTGTGCGATACCGGGGTGATCCGGGTAATTCGGCGGTTTTCGGAAACCATCATGGAGTTGGCAAGCGGTCAGCTGATCGAGTTCTTCACCACGTTCGACCCGGTGAAATCGCGCCGATTGTACGACGAGCGAATCTACCGCAAGACCGCTTCGCTATTCTGTACGTCCGCAGAAACCGGAGCCATTCTGGGTGGCGCCCCCGAAAATGAAGTGCAGGCGCTGCGCAACTACGGTTACAACATCGGTATGGCGTTCCAGATCGTCGACGATCTGCTGGACGTGCAGGGCGACGCTACGGAAATTGGCAAGCCGGTGGGCAACGACCTGCTGCAGGGCGTGTTGACACTGCCGACAATCATGTTGATGGACCGGTATCCGAATGAGCACCCTATCGGAGCATTGTTCAGCGCCATCAAGTCGGACGGAGCAAACGTAGATGCATTGCTCACGAAGTCGCTGGATATGATCACCAACTCGGAGATAGTGCCGGACTGTTTCACGTTGATTCGGAACTACTGCACGGCCGCCTCCAACGCCCTCGACGAGCTGCCCGACTGCGCACCGCGCCGCTCGCTGCTGGAGATGGTGGACTACATCCGGGAACGGTCGCGCTAGAGGCCGTTCCGCCAGACCGGACTGCCTCGAACGACCGTTGCCGCCGCGCGCACGGACTCGAGCTCGGCCGCCGGTAACGAGAACGGGTTGGGTTCGACCACCGCCAAGTTGGCCCAGGCCCCTTCGACGATGGCTCCATCCCCAACGTGCAACGCCAAGGCATCACGCACTGCCGGAAGCCCAATTCCGCCGAAATTGACGCCATCTCGTGATCGCCGCGAAACCGCTGCGGCCATCCCAGACCAGGGATTTGGTTCCACCACGGGGGCATCCGAGGCCAGGGCAACCGGTATTCCTAGTTGCAGCAAACTGCCCACCGGATAAAGGTTTGGCAGTAGCTCGGCGGGTACGGTTTGCTGGTAACGCAGCCCGTCGTAATACAGAAAGGCGGGATTCGTGACGACGGTAGCGCCGGATACCTGGATCAAGTCAGCGACGTCCGGCGGGCACTCTCCGCAGTGCTCGATGCGATTGCGGCCCGGCCGTTCGAGTCCGGGGGATTGCGGAGCAACGTCACTCAACGTTAGAGCAGCGGTTACCACCGCGTCCCGCTCGACGGCATGAATCGCCACCGGGAATTCCATTTCGTGCGCCCGCTCGATCATCCGACTCAACTCGGCGGGATGGGGGTGGAGCATTCCGCTTGACGTGGTCAGCATGATCTTGGCGTGCCCCAATCGCAGCATCCCGTTGCACGTGCTTGCTCCGTAGCCCAACCCGGCTTGCAGCATTTCACCCAGATGCGTCCAACCGGGCATCATGGTCAGTTCGAGGGGAAATGCCCCGTTGATTACAGCACTGGACAGTAACTTCCATCGCGGGAGGTCGTTATCCGGTCCGGCATCAGTGACGGAGGTGATTCCGTAGGCGAGCAATTCAGCAGAGAATGATGACAATTCCTGCAACAGCGCAGGGCCGGGAATCCCTTGCCGGATCGAGTCCCAACCAGCCTCGGGGATGCGAAGGGCGAGCCAGTCCGACATTTCCATCAACAAACCGGTGGGTTCGCCGTGCGCGTCGCGCTGGATGACGCCGCCCGGAGGATCCGGAGTGGCCGCAGAGATGCCCGCTGCGGCGAGGGCCGGGCTGTTCAGCACACAGGCGTGACCCGAGCGGTGGTCAACTCGCACCGGGCGGTGCATCGACACGGCATCGAGGTCGCGGCGATTGAGGTGACGCCCAATCCCTGCCGGAGAATCGTCGTAACCGTAGCCTCGAATCCAGCCGGGTCGGGTCTTGGCTGCTGCGCGCAACCTGCCGACGATGGAATCCATATCCGGAGCGGACGAGGGCCGGCAATCGACCTGATTGATGCGTCGTGCGGCGGCCAGAACGTGGCAGTGGCGGTCTACGATGCCGGGGATGATGGCGCGGCCAGCGCAATCCAGCACTTCAGTATCGCGGGCGATAAACGCTTTGACATGGCTGTTGGAACCGACGGCCAGGATTTTCCCGTGGGCAATCGCGACGGCATCCGCGTGGGCGGAATCCTGCGGGCGACCAACGGCAAACGAATGGACCCGCCCGTTTAGCAGGGCAAGACTGGCAGTGGTCACGGTTCCTCTCGCGCTGACGAAGCGGCGGTGAATTCAAACCGAGCCCAATCCGGTGGTGTGGTTCACGGTGCTATAATCCGTCCCGCTGAAGCCAATGGTTCTTCAAGTGCAGGAGGGATAACATGCCGGAACTGGAAATCATAATGGGTGGATACAGTATAAACACTGACCAAACCCGCCTGGGTCTCTGTACGGTTACCCTGATCCGCGGTGAGGTATTGTCGATAGTGGACGTGGGGCACTTCGGCAGGAGGAATCTACTGGTGGATTCGCTGGCGGCCAGCGGGTTGGAGCTGGGAGATATTGGCCGGGTGATTTTGACGCACTCTCACTGGGATCACTCACAGAACACGGATTTGTTCCCCAACGCTGAGATCGTAATCCACGCTGACGAGCTGGAATATACCCGGAATCCCCGGGACGGCGACCTGGCGACAGCGCGATATTTTGCCAATACGCTGTTGACGCAGAATGTACGGGAAGTGCGGGGAGAAACCGAACTCGAACCCGGGGTTCGCCTGATCGAAACTCCGGGCCACACGCGCGGTCACATCAGCGTGGTGGTGGAAACCGACGGCGGAACCGTCTGCGTGGGCGGCGACGCCATGTCGGACGCTGGCGCCATCGGGAGGGGCGCTCCCGCAATTATATTCTGGAGCGAGGCGGATGCGCGGGATAGCATCCGGAAAATTGTGGCGGCTGCCGATACCATCTATCCGGGGCACGACCGGCCGTTCCGCATCGAAGCAAACGGGGACATAACCTACCTGTCCGATTCGCCGACGCTGGAGGTCAGCGGCGTACTGCACTACGCCGGTGGCGCGTTCACGTTGAACATCGGGCGGGCGGATCATCCTGGCACAACCGTGATGCCCAGCGCGATCGATTACCAGGGCGGCGGCGCCAGCCACCCGGGGCACTGCTGACGGAGCCAGCCGGTACGTCCTGGCGCGAGGCGGGGTCGAATGCGCGCGGTCATATTCGACTGGGACCTGACGCTGTGGAACAGCTGGGATATCCATTTGTGGTTGATGGAACGGACCGCTTCTGATCTGGGTCTGAGGGCTCCCACGGCTGGCGAGGTGGCTGCCGAGTTTCACCGCCCGTTCCGGCAACACCTGCTCTGGTTTTTCGGGAGCCGGCACGACGCAGAGGCCGAATTGGACGGGATTATGGCAGCCTATCTCGCCCACTATCACCGCATCGTCGGTCACCGTAATTATCTGTTTCCCGGTGTGGCCAGCCTGTTGAGAGGGCTCCGACGACGGGGAATGCTGATCGGAATACTGTCGGACAAAGTTCCCGAATTCGGAGACGCGGAACTAACGCAATCGGGACTTTCCGGGCTGGTGGACTTCGCATCCTTCAAAACCACGGAGCGCCCGTTCAAACCTGACCCGGTCGGCCTGTTTCAGGTTCTGGAAACGCTGGGAGTCAGCGCTTCGGATGCCATGTACGTCGGCGACGCCCCCCAGGATGTGGCGTGCGCCCGACAGGCGGGCGTGGTGTCGGCGGCTGCGATGTGGGCCACCATCGACCCGCAGGCGATTGCCGAGCAGGGACCGGATCATCTGCTGCATCGTCCGCATCAGGTGATGGCGGTGGTGGCGAACGCCAACGGTTACGAGGGTTCTAATCCGTGGTTGCGTCATTTGCCCTGGCCCTGGCGCCCCGACGCCGATGACCCGGAGGACGACCACGACGCCAGGCCGGCAACTCCCGGCGCTGTCGAGGTGAGGGAGACAAACGCTAGCTGGCAGTACTGGCCGTTGGCGGCGCGCTGGGGCGGGAGCAGCCGACAACTGGCAGTGTCTCCGGAATTCTCCAATCCGGTTGCTCCGCTGGCGTTACGGGTCGACGGGGGATAGGCAACCCGGCGGTTGGTCGGTGAGGTACACAACCAAGTGGGCGAATGCGGCAATCTTCCGTCAATGCTAGCGGGCGGGATTATGCCAGTTGATGCGCGACCGCAGCCGCCTCGTGCTGCTCATCGGCGTGGTATGACGAACGAACCAACGGGCCCGATGCGACGTGTTTGAAGCCCAATTGTTCCCCAAATTGACGTAGCGCATCGAATTCGTCGGGAGTGTAAAACCGGTCGATGCGAGTGTGCTTGATCGACGGGCGGAGATACTGGCCTATGGTCAACAGGTCGCAATCCACGCTGCGGAGGTCTGTCATAGTCTGATGCAATTCGTCCGTGGTTTCGCCCATACCCACGATGATGCCCGACTTGGTGACCATGTTCGGGTCGATGGTTTTGACCTTTTGCAGGAGATCGAGAGACTGGCGGTAATCGCCCCTGGGTCGGACGCGGCGAAATACTCTTTCAACCGATTCGATGTTGTGATTCAGCACATGAGGTTTGGCGTTTACCACTTTCCGCAAAGCCATCTCGTTGCCTTCGAAATCTGGGATGAGAACTTCCAGTCTGCAGTCGGGGACGGCGGCACGAACCTGCTTGATGCAGGCGGCGAACATCGCAGCGCCGCCATCGTCCAGGTCGTCGCGATTGACCGACGTGACGACGCAGTATTTCAGGCCCATGCGTTTGACGGTTGCCGCCAGACGGAACGGTTCACCCAGATCCAGGGCGCCGGGCCGACCCGTGGTTACGGCACAATAGGCGCAGGCTCGCGTACAAATGTCGCCCAGGATCATGAACGTTGCCGCCGACCGTTCCCAGCATTCACCGATGTTGGGGCAGTGGGCTTCTTCGCATACGGTATGGAGTTGGCTATCGCGCATCAACTGTTTGAGTTCGATGTAACGCGGGCCACCCGGCATACGCACCTTCAGCCAGTCGGGCAAGCGTGGGCGGAGCGCAGCCGGCTCACCGGCGTCGGCGGGATTTGGGGGCAATTGTCGGTCAGCCAGGTCGGTCATATCAGGCTCCGGTTACAGCATCTGGACCAGCCGCGGGTTTACACGGCACTTTTCCGCAGAAATAATCGCGTCTATTTCACGGACGGCAACATCCAATTCGCCGTCGCGATTTACGACGCGGTAGTCAAATTCTTCCATACGTTCGAGTTCGACGGCGGCCTCCCGCAAGCGACGTTCCATGTCATCGGGGTCTTCGGTGCCGCGGTGGGCGAGCCGATCTCGCAGGGAAGCCATGGTAGCGGGCATTACGAATATCGTGAGCGCCTGCGGCGCAAGCTCGCGGATGGTTCCCGCGCCTTGGACGTCGATCTCAAGGATAACATCTTTGCCGGCAATGATTGGATCCCGAACCTGCTGTCGGGGCACGCCGTACCAACGATCATACACTTCGGCGCATTCCAGCAGCTCA
Organism: Dehalococcoidia bacterium; assembly: GCA_965262485.1. Taxonomy (GTDB): domain Bacteria; phylum Chloroflexota; class Dehalococcoidia; order Lucifugimonadales; family UBA3495; genus Bin87. The sequence continues at coordinate 1,174,840 of OZ253540.1, forward strand.
TCCCGCTCGCGCATTCGCATGAATTCTGAAACTTCTTTGAAGATGTAGTCCCGGCCATCGACTTCACCGGGACGTTTCGGGCGTGTTGTGGCCGTAACGGCGAAGTGCCAGGGACGGTCCAGTTGCTGCAACGCTGCCACCAATGAACCCTTGCCCGCGGCGGACGGCCCGGACAACACCACGAGCAACGGGGGCGCTGCGCCGGCTTGTGGCAGCTCGCTGTTGTCCCGCATCATCCGTTGGTGATTGAACCGAGATGTTCCCAGAAATTCGGATAGGAGACCGACGCGTCTTCGGAGCCGTGAATCGTTGTCGTTCCGGATGCTGCCAACCCCGCCACCGCGAGCGACATAGCCAACCGATGGTCGCCGTGACTCTCCACGTCCGTGCCGGTGAGCTTGGAAACTCCCCGAATGACCATGCCATCTTCGCGCGGGTCGATGTTGGCGCCCATGCGCCGGAGTTCGGACACCGTGGTTTCGATGCGGTCGGACTCTTTCACCCGCAGTTCGGCCGCGTCCCGGAAAACGGTTTCCCCGTGGGCGAAGCAGGCCGCTACGGCCAAAACCGGCAACTCGTCGATCATAATCGGGATAATCTCGCCGCCCAGTTCGATGGCCTGCAAACTGGCAGAGGTCGCCACAACGTCGGCGACCGGCTCTCCTCCCTCGGTGCGCCGGTTTTCCAGACGGAGGCAATCGCCGGCTCCCATCATTTGGAGTGCATCTATGATGCCGGCCCGGCTTGGGTTGAGACCTACGCCGGTGATGGTGACCCTGGCGTTGGGGTGGATCAGACCGGCCACCATCCAGAATGCCGCCGAGGAAATATCGCCGGGAACCGCCACGTCAACGGCTTTGAGGGTGGTGGGATTCAGCGTGAGGGCCAAGCCATCAGAACTGATCCGGGCCCCCATGGCGGCCATCATGCGTTCCGTATGGTCGCGGGACAGGGCCGGTTGGTGGAGCACGGTGGGACCGGTGGCGGAAAGTCCGGCGAGCATCAGGCACGATTTCACCTGGGCGCTGGCCACCGGCATGTCGTATTCGATGGGACGCAGGTTGCCACCCCGAATCGCCAGGGGGGCGAGAGTGTCACTGTGGCGGCCCATGATGGAAGCTCCCATCTGTTGCAGCGGCTGGACGATGCGGCCCATGGGACGGGTGCGCAAAGACCCATCGCCGGTTAGCACCGAAAGGAACTCCTGGCCCGCCAACAGTCCGGACAACAATCGCATTGAGGTGCCGCTGTTGCCGGCGTCGAGCATGTCGGTGGGTTCATGCAGATGTGGCCCCAAGCCGGAAACACGCACACTGCCTGGTTCGTCCAGGGGCTCAATCGCAACGCCCATAGCCCTGAGGCAGGCAGCGGTGGATTGCACATCGGCTCCGTCGGACAGTCCGGTTACGGTGGCCGCGCCTTCTGCAATGGCGTTGAGGATCAACGACCGGTGCGAAACGGACTTATCGCCCGGCACCGCGAGCGAACCACCAAGAGAATGGGGGCTAACTATAGTTTCAGTCACCGATTCTCTCCCTAGCCGGTTATGGCTTTTCGTCGCGCCGGCGGGTGCGGTTGGGGTCGTCGTCTTTTTCCAGCATCATGAGGCGTCGGGCGCGGTTGGCCAATCCCCCAAGGAACATCTGACCCATTGACTGGGTGAACGTGGGGTAGTCGGGGGAGGTTTCGGTTTCCCGGGAGCGTGGGTTGACATCGCCAGCCATCAACTTGGCGCGGGCAATCCTGGCGTCCTCGAACAGTGTCATCACAGCGTCTGTATCCGGTGGTTCGCTCCCAGAGTCCAGTAGTTTGCGATACTCGTACAGCTCACGGATGAAGGCATCGATCCAGGCGACAATGGGTTCGGCGTTGCTGACGCAAATGTCGCGGTGCATGGTTGCGTCGCCGGACGCCAGCCGGGTGATGTCGCGGTAGCCGGACGACGCCAGCTGGCCAATGTCGGACCAGTTGGCCGATTTGCTGGTGCAGCCCACCAGCGCCGTGGACACCAGGAAGGGAAGGTGGCTTACCGCAGCCACGAAGCTATCGTGCTCGTCCAGGCCAATGAAGTAGGGTTCTGCTCCCACCGCCTCCGCCAGCGTGGTGATTTCTCCCACGGCGCGCTGGCTGGCCTTTGGGCTGGGGATTACGCAGTATGGTTTACCCGCGAAGAGGGTGGCATCGGCGTTGTCGGGGCCGGGAGTTTCCCGGCCGGCCATGGGATGCCCGCCGACGAAGTCCACAGAATCCGGCAGCAGCTCGTCGGCCCACTTTAGCACCTGGGTTTTGGTGCTGCCGACATCGGTAACGACGCAGCCTTCCGGCAGGTAGGGCGCCATGCCTTCCATAAGTTCGCGCATGGCGAGAACCGGTGTGGCCAGAACGATAACATCGGCTTCGTGGATGGCGTTTCCCAACCGACCTTCCACCCGGTCGAAGGCCTGGCGTCGCTGGGCTCCCACCCTGGAAGCATGTTCCGAATCGGTGCCCACCACGGTCAGGTTGCGTAATGACGAGGCACGCAGCGCCAATCCGAGCGATGTGCCGATCAATCCGGTGCCGATTACAGTGATTTGTGCCACGTGCGTATTCTGCCTTTCGGTACAGATTCTTGAGCGTCGCCTGCGCAGAGATGGCGCTCCCGGTTGTTGACAGGAGTAGTGTACAACATCCGCTGGCGGCGGTAAAACCTGGCGCCTGCGCTCACGCGAACCAACTTTGTCAAACCAAGACAACGTACTGTCATTGCGAGCAGCACCCCTCACCCCAACCCCTCTCCCTCCGGGAGAGGGGTTATCGGCCCCCCCGGCGCATCTTCTCCCCTCGCCCTCCGGGAGAGGGGTTGGGGGTGAGGGCGGAACACCCGTCCCTCTGCGTCCTGCCACCCCGTATCAAATACGGGGTCGCAATGACATATTAAGTGGGTATACGTGAGACTTCCATCAGGGTTGACAAAAACCGGCATCCGGGCCTACGGTAGTCCGAACGCTCCCCATGCGTAAACACGGCATGGGACAGGGCCGGGTCCTGCATTGAAATCTATAACGAGATTCCGAAATACGCCCCCGGATACATCGCAATTTCGCGCCTTGGGGTGATCTTAAAATGGCTACGGACGATAAACCACTCGCCGGTCTGACGCCAGTGGACACCTCGAATGAATCTGGCGAAGAACCCTACATCAGGGTCAGGTCAGTGTGGAAAGTATTCGGAAAAGATCCCGAGAAGGTTCTGAACCCTGAATACGCCGACAAGGGCAAATCGTATTTTCAATCCGAATTTGGCAATGTCGTTGGCCTGCAGGATGTGTCATTCGACGTCCAAAAGGGCGAGACTTTTGTCATCATGGGGTTGTCGGGAAGCGGCAAATCCACGATGGTGCGCTGCCTGATCCGGTTGATAGAGCCAACCGCCGGCGAGATCGTTATCAACGGCCATGACATCACCCGGATGTCGGAGAAAGACCTGATCGAGTTTCGCCGCAGCGGAATCGCCGTTGTGTTTCAACATTACGGCTTGATGCCCCACCGGAACGTTATTGATAACGCGGCGTGGGGATTGGAAGTGCAGGGCGTGACGAAAGACGAGCGTTATTCCCGCACGCGCGACGTTCTGAAACTGGTTGGCCTGTCCGGTTGGGAAGAGGCGTATCCGCGGCAGTTATCGGGCGGGATGCAGCAACGGGTTGGACTGGCTCGCGCCCTGGCTGTCCACACTGACATCATGCTGATGGACGAGCCGTTCAGCGGGTTGGATCCCCTGATCCGACGCCAGATGCAGGACGAACTCCTGCGCCTCCAATCTGAGCTGAAAAAGACCATCGTTTTTATCACGCACGACCTGAACGAGGCATTGAAGCTGGGTGACCGCATCGCGATTATGCACGACGGCCGGATAGCGCAAATCGGTTCCCCCGAGGATATTGTCCTGCGTCCCGAGGACGAATACGTGGGAGATTTCACCCAGGACGTTCGACTGGAAAGCGTACTGACCGCCAGCAAGGTTATGGTAACCCCAAAGGCAACCGTCATGGGCCACCAGGGTCCGCGGGCGGCTCTGCACACCATCGGCAACAGCGACGGCGACGCCGCCTGGGTGGTCGATATGCGGGAGCGTTACATCGGGTTGCTGTCCATTACCAACGCGGAGCGGGCGGTGCGGGCCGGGGTAAGGCGATTCGACCAGGCTTGGGATTTTGTTGACCGCGAATACCAGGCAGTTGCGCCGACAACAAAGTTCGACGCTTTGATTCAGATGGCGATGGCGAGCGACTTCCCAATACCCATTGTGGATGACGCCGACGTTTTGGTCGGTGAAGTCCACCGTAGCGCCCTGGTAGAAGCGCTGGCCGAAACCTCTGCGGCTGATACCGATTACGAGGCCAACGCCGCCGAAAACGCGCTGATAGCCGAATCCCGTGTTGAAAATGGCGCCAATATTGACGCGGCCGATTCAGAAAAATAACAACGGCCTGACCACCTGAGCCATATCGCCGGCACTCCATCCGTCACGCCTGTTACGAGAGGAAATCATGGCAGGGATTACCAAAGAAGAGCCTGAAACCGGGGAGGCGGAATCGGTCCAGACTGCATCGAGCGCACCGGACGCGACATCGCGGCTCACGCTTGGCAACATCCCAACACTGTATAAATGGGCAACCGGCATTGCGGCCGTTCTGGTCGTGTTGATTGCCAGCCTCCTGATCTGGGGGCCGGAGATGGAGTTTCCGACGACGGTGGCTCGAACGACGTCAAGTGACGGGACAGCGACTTTTGACCGGTCGCTTAGGAACGTTACGGGAAGCGCCATTGACGATGGAGCCACCTGGTTGATTAGAGAAGGCAGCTGGCTGTTCGGAGGGATCAAGAACGGTGTTACGTATGTGCTGTTGTACATTGAAACCGGTCTGAAGTGGCTGCCATGGCCGGCAATTGTCCTGGGGCTGGCGCTGGCGTCCTTTGCAGTGGGACGCTGGGCATTCCTGATATTTACGACGGCGGCTTTTCTCTACATCGGCTTTATGGGGCTTTGGGAAAACACCATAGACACCATTGCATTGATGGTGGTGGCGGTAGCGTTGTCGGTGGCGGCCGGGCTGCCGCTGGGCGTGCTGGCCGCGCGCAACCAGACTGCGGACCGCATCCTGCGCCCAATCCTGGACGGGATGCAGACCATGCCGAGCTTTGTGTACCTGCTGCCGGGCATTCTGTTCTTCGGGCTGGGCAAGCCGGCGGGTATATTCGCCACCATCATCTACGCGGTGCCGCCGGTAATCCGGCTGACCAACCTGGGTATCCGGCAGGTGTCCCCGGAAACGGTGGAAGCGGCGCGGTCTTTCGGGGCTTCCCCATTGCAGTTGTTGGCCAAGGTGCAGGTTCCGATGGCTTTGCCAACGATTATGGCGGGCATCAACCAGACTACAATGCTCGCTCTGTCAATGGTAACTATCGCCAGTATGGTAGCGGCCGGCGGCCTGGGGGAAAACGTGCTGCGGGCCATCCAAAAGAACGAAGTCGGCAACGGCGTAATCGCCGGGTTCGCTATCGTGTTCATGGCTATCGTCATCGACCGTCTCACGCAATCGGTGGCGAGAAGCCGTCAGGAAGCATTGTCCGGAGGGCTGTGATCAACCTGACGCCGGTTGCGCAAAGCGGAATCGTGGTGTTCAAGCGCGATATTAAACGTAAGAGAATCAAAATGTTACGTAAACTAACTGTGGATTTACCAGTCAATTCCCGAATCAGTATTTCAGAGGTTTGACACCGGTAACACGGGCTGTTATAACTGTCGCCACTACCCCGGCGCCGGGATGGCCCGGCAGCCTCGCAATCACCCAAAAGGGAGGAACCCATTTTGCCTGCAAAATTCAGACTACTAGCCATATCGGCGCTGTTAGCCGCAGTAACGGCGCTTGCCATCGTGGCTTGCTCGCCAGCAACGCCTGAAACCATCACCGAAACGGTGGAAGTAACCAAGATTGTCGAAGTGCCAGGTGCAGAGGTCCAAGTAACCAAGATTGTTGAAGTGCCGGGCGAACAGGTCCAAGTCACCAAGATTGTCGAGGTGCCTGGTGAACAGGTCCAAGTCACCAGGATTGTCGAAGTGATGGCGCCGGAAGGGCCTAAAGACACCATCATCTTTGGAGACCTCAACTGGCCCAGCGCTCTGCTCCAGAACCGTATCGCCCAATACATCGTTGAGCACGGCTATGGCTACCCTACCGATGTGAAATTCGGCGCCACGCTGCCATTGTTCCAGGGTCTGCAGAACGGGGATACCCACGTAACTATGGAGATATGGCTGCCCAACCAGGACGAGGCTTGGAATAAGGCCCGCGAAGACGGCGCGGTGCTTTCCGTGGGCAAGAGCCTGGGTAGTGACTGGCAGTCTGCCTTTGTAATCCCGGCCTACCTGCAAGAACAGTATCCTGACTTGGACCACGTTGACGATCTGAAGGACCAGCAGTACAAAGACTTGTTCAAGACGGCGGAAACTGGCGACAAAGCGCGCCTTGTATCCTGCATCATCGGTTGGTCTTGCGAAGACGTTAATGCCAAACAAGTCGCTGGCTATGGTCTCTCCGACCACGTTGAAATCATCAACCCCGGCGATGGCGCGGCGCTGAACGCCGACCTGTACGGCGCTTATGAACGCGAGGAGCCTTGGCTGGGCTACCAGTGGGGTACCAATGACCCGGCTCTGAAATTGGACCTGGTTCGCCTGGAGGAGCCGGCCTACAGTGACCAGTGCTGGTTCACCACCAAGGCTTGCGCCTACGAAGACGCCACCATCCTGATCGCAGTATATCCCGACCTGCCGGGCCGCGCTCCCGACGTTCTCGAAATGCTGCGCAAGTGGGATTTCAACATCAACATCTACAAGTCCGTTGTCCAGTGGCAGGACGCCAACCCTGATGCCGATGTTAAAGCGACTGCCATGTGGTGGATGAACAACAACGCCGATATCTGGGGTGGTTGGGTTACCGATGATGCCGCCGCTTCCATCCAGGCTGCGCTCAGCGCGGGTGAGGAAGCAGAAGGCTGGCCTTCCGAGTAAGCCAGCCAGGCAGTACCAACCAAGCGCACTATCGAGGCGGCTCCGGCAACGGGGCCGCCTTGTTTTTCTGCTACAATGCAACCCGCCCCCAACATCCGAATCTGGAACGCGAAGGACTCTTGACCCCGATGACTACTGCCAACTCTGCCGCTGCCGTGTCGGATGAAACGCTGGCTACGCTGAAGACTATTCCCACCCAAACGCTGATCGATGGGCTGTGGGTAATGGGTTGGCCGATGAGCATGATCGAGGGAGCAAAACCGCTGCAATCCGGCCAGAGCATGGCCGGCAGGGCGGTAACGCTCCGGTTTGTGCCCCACCGTCCAGACCTGGCATCAGACAAGCCCAAGGGCGCAGACTCGGCCGAGTACGTTGCCTTTGAACTGTGCGGGCCGGGCGAGGTTCTGGTGATCGATGCAATGGGGTGGCCATACAGCAGCATCGGCGGCGATATCAAGTTTTATCGACTCTATCAGCGCGGAGCTGGCGGCCTGGTTACCGACGGGGCGGTGCGGGACACCAACACCCTCAAGGGTTACGGGTTTCCGGTGTACGCCGCCAATGCGACCGCCAAGCAGGGGCCGGCTGAGTTTTGGCCCTGGCAGGTGAACGACTGCATCCAGTGTGGCGGTGTGTTGGTGCGACCGGGCGACGCGATAGTGGGAGACGACGATGGTGTGGTGGTGGTGCCGGCGGCGGCAGCCAACGAAGTCATAGAGATTGCGCACCAGCGGGAGGAAGTCGAGGCCGTCATCAAAGCGCAACTGGAGCTGGAACAATGTTCCCCGGGAAAATACTATCCCTTCAACGACAACACCTGGAAGCTATTTGAGGAAAAGACCGGCAAGAAACCATACCGCTGATTGGAGATAAACACCCACAACCGGAGGCAAATTATGGCTCGATTACCTGTAGCAACGCGCGAAAGCATCCCCGCCGGCCAGGAGGCCGCGTTCGACGAGATCGTTGGGAGTTCAGGCACCGTGGCCCCCTATGGTCCGGGTTCGGTTTTGACCCACGTCCCCGAGGCCAGCAAACACGCCACCGCGCTGAACCTGTACTTGCGTAACGATTCCAGCGTACCGCTGAAGTCTGCCGAACTGGCAATGCTGGTGGCAGCCCGGGAGATGGATTGTCAACACATCTGGAATTCCCATGCCAAGTCCGCCCGGGACGCCGGCGTGCCGGATGGCGTGGTGGACGCGCTGCGGGACGGGAAGCCGTTGCCCGAGCTGTCCCCCGACGAATCAGCAGTGATAAATCTGGGCCGGGAGATTTTGCGGAATCACCAGGTCAGCCGAGGCGGATACCAGAGCGCGCTGGAGATTTTCGGGCAACAGGGGACTATTGAACTGAGCCTGATTCTGGGAAATTACACCATGCTGTCGATGGTCATCAACACGTTCGAGACGAACTTGGCGCCCAATCGAACCGAACCCCTGCTGCAGAAGATTAACTACTAACTGCGGTTGCGGGCTGGGCCCGCTTGCGGTAAATCTGAACGCGATGACGGCAGGAATCCACGACGTAGATCCTGCCGTCATCGTCCAGTTTTACCGAGGTGGGCCCCCAGAATAGCGATTCCACGCCGGCCGAAATCTCCCGATGGGTGTCTCGCCACGGAGATACCGACGGGGCCAGATCCGCAGCCAGACGGGCCGTAGCTTCGTCGGGGTTGGCGGCCAGGTAATCTTCGGCCCAGGACGATGTTGTAGCGTCGCCCCTCAAAACGGCGGCAATTTCTCCGTCCGGCGCAAACACCTGAACGCGTTCGTTTCCCCAATCTGCGACGTACAGATAATTTTCTGCATCGACGGCCACGGCAGCCGGGCGCCGCAATTGGCCCTTTCCGTCGCCGGGCGTTCCCCATTGACCAACGAACCGACCCGCAGGGGTGAAACCCTGTACACGGTCGTTACGCCAGTCAGCCACAAACACGTTGCCGTCTGCATCGCAGGTCAGGCCCCACGGCGTGTTGAACTGACCCGACTGAGCGCCAAATTGACCCCATGCGTCAATGAATTCTCCGGCGAGGGAGAATCGCTGGATGCGGTGATTCAATGCATCGCTGATCAGGATGGTGTCGTCCGGGGCGATTGCGATGGCGGCCGGGCGGTTCAATTTGCCTGGAGCGTCTCCCGGTTGCCCCCAATGGTGAACGAAAGCGCCGTCGGGTTCAAACACGTTCACACGTTGCAGCGACTCATCCGTAATATAGAGACGACCACCGGAGTCGCGTGCGATGCCGCTGGGCCACCAGAACTGACCGTCTTCGATGCCACCGGTTCCCCATTCTCCGACGTAGCCTTCGTCTACTGTGCAAACGCAGACGCGCTTGTGGTTGAGGCGCAGAGTGGTTTCGGGGCCGCCGCGATTCAGCACGAACATCCGGCCCTGGTCGCCGAGAGCCAAATCGACCGGATGAATAAAACCGCGCCCCTGATACGCCAGGAACCCGACGGTGTGGCTGTAGGTGAACGTGGCGTCGGGAGTAGTCATAGCGGCGAGGGGCTCCTATGCCAGCTGGTACTCCCGGGACGCAACAATCATCTGGAGCATTTCGGTTACCCTCTGCTCGGCGCAACCGATGGCATCGCTGCGGTCGAAACGCACTTCACCCCAGGGCGCCGCCAAGGCCACCAGACTCTCCAGGGTGTTCTCCGACACCTCGAACATGCTCACGGCATCGAGGCACGCGAGGACGAATTCGCGGGGCGCCAGGACGGGTTTTGACGCCTGCACGCGATTGATTATCGAACGGATTCCGGGGAGGCCGGTATCGCGCATTTCAATGCCGGCCGCGTTGATGCGCTCGACAAGATTGCCGGTATCGATCCATTCCATTCCCGAATGCCATCCCTCCACGGTGGGAGGATTCAGGATTTCCTGGCCCATGAAATTGACGTCCATGGCAAGATTGACGATGGTCCATTCCGGGAAGCGATGGCTTCCGGCAAGGCGCGCGGTGGATCCAACTAATTCGGCGGGGCTTTTAACGCGTGCCAATCGCACCGCATCGGCTACGAAGAAATCAGACAGGAACAGGCATCGCAGAACGGCGCCAATGTCTCCGCCGGTGTTGGTGAACTCGGTAGCCAGGGTATCGATAGCGGCGGCGTCCGGTTGGTCGGCCACGAAGAACTGGTACAACTTGCCGGCGATGAACCGGGCGGTGGCGGGTTGACTGGCAATTATGTCAATCACATCCCGCCCGTTGAACGCCCCTGATTGACCCAGGAAGATTTTGTCGGTGTCATCGTGGTCTTCTTCACGGTAACGGAATTGCCAGTCAATGCGGCCGTAGGGCCAGAATGAATCACGGCTGGCCCGGATGCTCATATAATCGGGGTTTGCGATGGTCCATCCGGTGAAGGCACGGGCCGCCGATTTTACGTCCGCTTCCGTATAATTGCCGATGCCCATCGAGAACAGTTCGAGCAACTCGCGGCCGTAATTCTCGTTGGGAGCATCTTTGTGGTTGTCCTTGTTGTCCAACCAGAAGATCATGGCGGGGTCTCTGGAGAGGGCCAGCAGGATGTCGGAAAACTTTCCGAGGCCATACCGCCGGAACGTATGCGTTTGGTTGACCACCGCCTTGGCGTGGTTCAGTTTGCCGTAGGCCGTTGCGAATACGCCGTGCCAGAACAAAGCGATCTTTTCTTCCAGGGGACGCCGCGAGTTGATGATGCGGTACAGCCAATAACTCTGGCTGCTCTCCAGCAGCATCAGGCTGTTTTGATCCACGTGGTAGCGCCGGATCAGGTCTTCCATCTCCAGATCGGGTTGATCCTGGGGATGCAATAATTCCTCTACGGTGTTTTCGTATCCTTTGGCCAACGCACGGTCCAGCTCGTCGCGGGTGGCGCCGAAGCCGGCGCGCCGCAGCAGATGGGCCATCTTGATGCTTGGACCGTCGGCCAACTCCAGGAGTCGGGGGTTTTCTACTAAGGTCATCTGCTACAACTTCCTACATACCGGCCGTTGGAGAGTTGATGAATCGGTTCAGGAAAGCTTCCCATGAAAATATCAGCAAGCCGGAGCCGATTACGCCGAGGGCAATGCCAGAGTTGCGATAACGGTACGCGTTTTCCAGATCGGCGGCCAAAAGGTTGTCAGCCAGTTTCAGGCGAGCCATTCCCTTTGCCGATAGCCAGATGCCGGCCGTCGTTACTATCAGCGCCATAACGCCGGCCGCGACATCTGCATAGCCCAACAAGAGCAACGATGCAGATACCAAGAGGAGGAGGTAAACGAAAGCACCGACATAAATCCGCCCAATCATGATTTAGTCAACGTAACCGCTCCCAGCAAGACGGTAAATACTCCGATACCGCCCATAACTAAACTGGAACCAAGACGGCCGACAACAACTGAATCCGGCCAGAACGGATAGAATATCGCGGCAGTGATTATCAACAGCGCACCGGCGAGGATTAAGGATTTGCCCATGGTTCCCACCAAATGTCCTTGTCCCGACATCTAATTCGACCGGTATGGAGCGAAGTGCTACGTCAGGCTCCAGCGGGGATTGGCTTCCACCCGTTCGCGAAGGTATTCCACCAACCACGGGCGAACCTCTTCTTCCAGGTAGAATGTGGGTTCGATCAGCTCGGACTGGTCGGCGATGATACCTTCCTGGATACAACGCTCCGCGACATCGGTGCCGGGCATCACGCTGACACCCACGCGCAGGTTCGCCAGGGACGGGCTGAGTCCGCGCAGAAATTCCAGCTTGTTGTCAACCGATTCACGGGTCTCTCCCGGTTCGCCGAACTGCTGCGAAATGGTGTAGTGCAGGCCGCCATCCTCGCATAGCTGGGTGGTTTCCTTGAGCAAAGCGTAACGCGAAGTGTCGTTGTCGCCCTCGTGGGGATCGCCGCCGCGGGTTCCGCCCATCATCACCAGACCGCAGCCGGCCTGCTTCATCAAGCCGATCAACTCGGAGTCGCAGGCATACGGCGCCAGGCAAGTGTTCCAACGCACCTTGACCTGGGCTTCCATGAGCGCGTTGCACAGCGACTTGGCATGTTCCAGGGGAACGTTGAAGCAGTTGTCAACGAAGAAAATCTTGCGGAGCCCATAGCGGTCGGTGACTTCGGCCACTTCCTCGACCACCTCGTCGATGGGTCGGATGACACGCCAGGCGCCTTCAGCGGTGTGGAAGTCTGCGGCGGACGTTGGATAGTAGAACCCGCCCAGCTTGGTGAGAACACTGACGCCGAAGCCGGCCTGGGCATACTTGGAGATGTCCAGGTCGTCGAGGCTGGGGCGGCTGACGAAATCGGAAGAACAGCGCATTCCGTTGTACACAACCTCGCCGTCTTCGCGGTAGAGGACACCGGTCATGCCACGGTAATCAGGCTCGCCAACCTCGACGCGATTGCACAACTCGGCAAACGTTTCGGCAGCGTCGCCGGCAATGCCCAGGTCGGGCTTTACGAATTCGAAGACTTGCTGCGGCATGATGCTGAACGCAGGGCCGCCGCAAACGATGGTTGCGTTGGATATGGAACGGATCCGCTCGATGACACCCTTGGTAATTGGCAACTGCCACTGTGGGTCCATGTAGCTGTGGTTGCTCAGGTTTCGGATGGAGATGCCCACCAATTCGGGCTGGAACTCGGACACCACCTGCTCGACCTCACCGAGGTAATCGGTATCAGCGAACATCAGGTCAACCAGTTTGACCTCATGGCGCGTGCGGTCCAGATGACCGGCGACATAGGCCAAGCCGATGGGTATGGGTTGGGCACGCATACGGCTCATAACCCGATTGTGGCGGTTGGTAGCAATCAACAAAACACGCATCTCAAGACCCTCCCCGGCGTCTGTAAACGCCCCGATTGTACACCACGAAAGGTGTATGTGCTAATGGTAGCGATACAGCCGTCGGATATGGGCATTGGCTGCGCCAAAGGTGATATTCGCGTGGCTTAACAAGGCAATGGGGGTATGTTACTCTGATTTTCGCAACACCCTGACAAGGACGGTCTCGCTGGATGGGCCAACAATTCAAAGCGTATCGATTCGTGCTCATGGCGACGGCAGCGCTGGTTGTTTTAGCCACGGTTGCTTGCTCCGGCACGGAACCGGCGGCCGATGCCATCTACGATTTCGACATCAATTTCTACCAGGGTCAGGACATTGTGGGGGGCGATGTTGTTCCGGTGTCGGGCCTGCGAGGGCAGCCGGTAGTGCTCAATTTTTGGGCAGGACTCTGTCCTCCCTGCCGAGCGGAGATGCCAGAGTTTCAGAGTTTTGCCGACGCATACGCCGGCCGGGCGTTGGTGGTAGGCGTGGATCTGGGCCAGTTTTTCGGTTTGGGAAGCCAGGATGACGCGACCAGGTTGCTTGCCGAATTATCGGTGACGTACCCGGCCGGCTACACGAATAACGCCAATCTGGCGCGGGAGTTGGAAATCCTGGGATTGCCGGCCACTTTCTTCATAAACGCGGACGGGTCGGTTCACCGGCAATGGCAAGGGCCGCTGAACGAGGGAAAACTGGCTGAAATAACCGATGAGATGCTGAACCAGTAACGCAGGCAGCAACACAGCGCATGGCCGTTGAAGTTGAAGGGAACATGACCATATCGAACAATTCCATCACGTTCGGCTGCAACCTGAGCGTGGACAATTATTGGGATGTGGGGGAATTCGCCCGTCGAGCGGAAGACCTGGGTTTTGACCGGGTTGCCGTCGGCGAGCACGTCATGGACGGCAACCCGCCGCGTCCCACTATGCTGGGGCTGCCGGCGATGGCAGCAGCGGCCGGGGCCACATCGCGAATCCGGGTGCTGACCGGGATCGTCATCGCACCGTTGTACCACCCGGTGATGCTGGCGAAGCTGGTATCTACGGTGGATCAAATCTCCGGCGGTCGCCTGGATTTCGGCATTGGCGTGAGCGGCCAACGGGACACGCGGATTGAATTTGAAGCTCTGGAAATTCCGATCAGTACCAGAGGACGGCGCACCGACGAAATTTTGCAGGCGATGAAGCAGTTATGGACCAGTGAGCACGTGTCCCATCACGGTCGTTTTTTCAATTTCGACGACATAACCCTGCTGCCGAAACCGTCCCAGCACCCCTACCCGCCAATCTGGGTTGCCGGTAGAAGCGATGCCGCTGTGCGGAGGGCCGCCATCGACGGCGACGGCTGGTATCCCTACCTGTTCACGGTGAACCGCATCCGGCGGTCGAATCAGAATGTGCGCGACATGGCGGAAGAGTCTGGGCGGGACCTTTCGGGCTACCACTGGGGCTTGAACCAGCCAACCGCCATACACACGGATCCAGACCAGGCCCTGCAAACCGCAATCGCCCACGTCGGACAACGCTACGTTACGGCTGAACGCAGCGCTGAGGATATTGCCCGGGCGTTGTGCATCACGGGGAACGCGGAGGATTGCGTGGGCGCCATTCAGGAACGGATCGACGCCGGGGTTCGGGATTTCGTTTTTGGATTCCTGTCCGGGGAACCGGCGGAATACTTTTCGCAGATGGAGTTGTTCTCCAACCGTGTGCTGTCGCATTTCAAGTAGCATCGAAAGTCGGGCGTTTCCTCACGCGTACCCACTTTGTCAAACCAAACCAGGAGAATGCCGTTGCGAAGGGCACCCACCCCCACCTGTCATTGCGAGGAGCGCAGCGACGTGGCAATCTCGTTGAGGTTGAGCACACGCCGGGGAACCACCATTGCTACGGCGCCGAGATTGCCACGCTGCGCTCGCAATGACAGATTAAGGTGGGTACGCATGAGCGGGGGTTGCGACGTTTCTGGGTCGTTAGGACACAAAACTGATCTCTCGGTGAAACAGCTTTAACGAATTTGGATATGATTTACAATCCGGGTGCAGCATCGGCGCTCTTCGAGGAATGGGAATGAAATTCGGGATCTACAGTTCAATCGCCGACCCGCCGGCTGGGGAGAACCTGGCGCTGCGCGTCGAAGAAGTGGTAGCGGAAGCCAGGCTGGCCGAATCGGTTGGGTTCGACTCGTGCTTTTTCGGTGAACATCACCAGGACCGCGATGGTTTTTTGCCGTCTCCATTGATCGTTTCGGCTGCGGTGGCGGCGCAAACGACCACGCTGAACCTGGGCACTTCGGTAATTCTGCTGCCACTGCATCACCCGGTCAAGATGGCCGAAGACGTCATCACGCTGGACATCGTTTCACGGGGAAGATTCATACTGGGTGTAGGGCTGGGCTATCAGCCGGTGGATTTTCGGACGTTCGAGATTCCCATCGACCAACGCGTGAGCCGATTTGAAGAGGAAATAGAGATAATCCGGCAATGTTGGGGCGGCAGCGCTTTTTCGTTCTCCGGAGAACATTTCAACCTGGAAGACATTACAATCAGACCCAGGCCGTATTCCGATCCGTCTCCGCCATTGTGGATCGGCGCCAGCCGAGCGCCGGGCGCGCGCCGGGCCGGACGGATCGCCGACGGGTTTGTGGCCGGCCCCAGCACCGACCTGCCAGGCACCATCGCGCTGACCGACGCCTACCATAAGGCCGCCGAGGAAGCGGGTCGGGAGCCAGTGCTGTGCCTGATGCGCGACGCGTGGGTGGCCCCAACCCACGCCGAAGCGGAACGCGTTTACGGGCCTGAGGTGATAGACGCCTACAAATACTACTGGCGCAACGGATTGAACGAATTTCGCCACTACGCTAACGAATCGGACATCAACATGGATAACATGGCCACCGACCGGCTCATCATCGGTGAACCGCAGCAGGTGGTTGATGACTTCCACCGCTGGAAGGAGGCGACCGGAGCGAATTACTTCCTGCTGCGACTGCGCCACGCTCATTCCGGTGGCCCGCCTCACGAGCGGATCATGGAGGCCATCCAGCTGTTCGGAGAAGAAGTAATACCGCACTGTCAATAAGTCCTTTCGTATCAACAATGCTCGTATCAACACCGCTTTCCACAGGAGAATGACCATGCCCCGAATTCCTACCGCTGACCGCAACGCCGTCCCCCAGGACCAACTGGCGGCGTTCGATTCCATCGTGGCCTCCCGCAATAACGAAGTTCCCGCGCTGGGACCAATCGCCATCCAGCTCCACGTTCCTGAAATAGCGGAACGTGGAGAAGCGCTGCGTGCCTACTTGCGCGCTGAAGGCTCGTCGCTGCCCGACAACGCGCAGGAACTGGCGATGCTGACAACCGCCCGCGAACTGGACTGCCAGTTTATCTGGCATGCCCACGCCGCTGCCGGTCGGCGCGCCGGCCTCAGCGATTCACTGGTTGACAGCCTGCGCGACAAAAGTGATTTGCCTGCCCTCTCTGCGGAGGAGGCCGCCGTTATCAACTACGGCCGGGAGTTTTTCCGTACCCGCCGGGTTACGCAATCCACATTTGACGCTGCCTACTCAGCTTTTGGCGAACGGGGGATCGTGGAACTAACCAACCTGATGGGTTACTACTCGGTGCTGGCCTTCAATCTCAACGCCTTCGAGCAGCTTCCGCCCGCATCAGACGAACCGTTCCTGCCGGTTTAGCAAGGCCCCCGGAACGGCATGGACGCGATAATCGCCACCGCTCTAGACACAGCGCGGCAACTGGGCGCTCAATACGCAGACCTGCGGTTGGTTCAGAACCGCGAGGAACGGATTGTCGTGCGCAACGGGATAGTGGAAACGCTGTCCGGCGACGAGTCGATGGGATTGGGCATCAGGGCGTTGTTCGATGGAGCATGGGGTTTCGCGTCCACCCGGCGGCTGACCACCGAGGCGGCAGATCAGGCCGCCGGCCAAGCGGTGCAAATAGCCCGGGCGTCGGCGCGGCACAATGGCCCCGGGCTACCGGCGGCCGATGTGCTGGGGCCTCCGGTCAAAAATACCGGAAACTACGCTACTCCGCTGGAGGTCGATCCCTTCACCGTGTCTCTGGATGACAAGCTGAGACTGCTGCTGTCGGCTGATGCTGAAATGGCTCAAGTACCGCAGGTAAGCTCGCGCATGGGCAACCTGGTGTTTATTCGGGAGGAGCGCACGTTCGCCAACACCGAAGGCGCCGAGATTCACCAGACCATTTGCGAAGCGGGCGGAGGGATACAGGTTACGGCGGTGGGTAATGACGAAATCCAGCGACGTTCGTATCCCCAATCCCACGGCCGGCAGCAGGGATGCGGCGGTTGGGAATACATCGTTGCCATGGACATACCAGCCAACGCCCGTCGCATCGCCGAAGAAGCGGCCGAGTTGCTTACCGCCGAACCTTGTCCGTCAGGTATTACGACCGATCTGATCATCGACAGCAGCCAGCTGGCGTTGCAGATCCACGAATCCTGCGGACATGCGGTGGAGCTGGACCGGGCGTTGGGTGAAGAAGCATCGTTCGCCGGCACGTCATTCCTGACGCCTGACCTGCTGAACAACTATCGGTACGGGTCTGAGCAGGTGCACATCACCGCCGACAGCACGAGCCCGACGGGCCTGGGGACATTCGGTTGGGATGACGAGGGGTTGCCGGCTCAGGCTACCGACATCATCCGGGTCGGTGAATTCGTCGGGTATCTGATGTCGCGCGAGTCGGCGAACAGGTTGGGTCTGGTTTCCAACGGCTGTATGCGCGCATCGTCGTGGAATCGAATTCCGCTGATACGCATGACCAACGTTAGCCTCCAACCCGGAGCGTGGTCGCTGGACGACCTGATCGCTGACACGGACGACGGCATCTATCTGGAAACGAACCGGTCGTGGTCGATAGACGACCGGCGGTACAACTTCCAGTTCGGCGCCGAGATTGGTCGGGAGATCAAGAACGGCAAGCTGGGTCGCCTGCTGCGCAACTGCACCTACACCGGAATAACTCCGGAATTCTGGAGGAGTTGCGACGCCATCTGTGGGCCGGAACATTGGCAGCTGTGGGGAACTCCGCGCTGCGGGAAAGGCCAGCCCGGACAGATAGCTCACACCAGCCACGGCGCCAGCCCCACCAGATTCCGCGGTGTGCGGGTCGGTGTAATGCCGTGATGGATACCGTGGTCCATTTCACATGCTAGGTCGCGAAGAAATCAGCTCACTGCTGCACGATGCATTGCGACACCGCGGCGCGGCGGACGCGGACATCTACGTAACCGCATCCCAGCAGGCGTTGACACGATTTGCCAATAACCGCATCCACCAAAATGTTTACCACGACGACGCGGTAGCCCACATCCGGGTCGCCGACGGCAAGCGCCAGGGTCGTGCGGTTACTAACAACCTGTCTCCGGCTGGACTGGCGGCGGCGGTTCGACTGGCCAGCGAACACGCCCGCTTGATGCCCGAGGATCCGGATTTCCAGGGGTTGCCTGAACCGGCGGCGGCTCCGGTCATAGCTGCCTGCGACCAATCTACTATCTCGTATGGCGCGGACCAAAGAGCGGCGATGGCGGGGATCGTTTGTCGCAAGGCCGCCGCAGCCAATCTGGACGCCGCCGGTTTTTGTCGGACGGGAGTTACCGAGTTGGCGGTGGTCAGTTCGCGGGGCGCCGACGCCTACCATGCCGGCACGTTCTCCGGGCTGCTCGTCACCGCACGGGGCAATGATTCTGCGGGATGGTCGAAGGGCGGCGGTTGGCGAATCGACGACGTCGACACCGAATCGCTGGCCGATGAGGCCATCGGGAAAGCCCTGGGCGGTCGGAACCCGCAACCGCTTGAAACCGGTGAATATCCGGTCGTGCTGGAACACTATGCGGTGGACGACATGCTGGAAGCGTTGAGTTTTTACGGCATGGGCGCTCAGATGGTGCAGGATCAGCGCAGCTGGATGAATGGTGTAATGGGTGAGGCGGCAATGAGTCCGCTAATCTCCATCTGGGACGACGGCACGCATCCTTCCGGGTGGCCGGTGCCATTCGATGCTGAGGGAGTGCCCAAGCAGCGGGTGGAAATAGTGGCGGATGGTGTGGTTCGGGGTCCGGTGTATAACGCCTATACAGCAGGCAAGGCGGGAGTTGCATCGACGGGCCATCAACGCGGCGCAACCGGCGGGCCGACGGCGACCAACCTTTTCATGCGGCCCGGCGACCACTCCACCGAAGATCTGATCGGTTCGGTGGAACGGGGTTTGTACATCACGCGTTTTTACTACACGCGCCTGGCTCATAGCCGCGGCTGCGTGATGACCGGTATGACGAGAGACGGCACGTTTCTGATCGAAAACGGCGAGTTGACCGCGCCGGTGAAGAACCTGCGTTTTACACAAAGTTACGTAGAAGCATTGGCCGGTTGCGAAAAGCTTTCCGACCGGGCTCAGCTGAATTTGAACGAGGCCGGCGTGGCGGTTAACGTTCCGGCGGCATTGCTGTCTGCCTGGAGATTCACGGGGCAGACGGTATAATCACCAGGTTATTATGGGGAGGACAAATGGCAGACTTGACCAACGACGACGTGCAGGCATTAGCCAAAGCGGTTAGCCTGACGTTGGCAGAACCGGAACTCAGCCAGGTTACGCATAGCCTGAACGCGATGCTGGAATCGATGGCAGCGATTGACCCGTCCGGGTTCAACCTGGAGGAATACGTCGCGGTAACCCAACCGGCAGACCTGGAGGCATAACATGGCTACCAACGATATACCCTTCATGCCAGCCTCGGAACTGGCGGAGTCCATCAGGCAACGACAGATATCGCCTGTGGAAGCGGTGGACGCCTACCTGGACCGCATCGATTCGGTGGGCGACAAGCTCAACGCGTATATCACCATATGCGCCGAACAGGCGCGGGCAGAGGCAAAGGAGCTGGAGTCCGAAGCGATTGCAGGGAACCTGCGGGGGCCGCTGCATGGGGTGCCAATAGGTATCAAGGACCAGATCCACACGGCGGGCATACGAACCACCGACGCGTCGAAAATCCGAGCCGATTTTGTGCCCGAGCAGGATGCCACCGTGGTCGCGCGATTGAAGGCTGCCGGCGCGATTGTCATCGGCAAGACCAACATGAGCGAGTTCGCCATGGGAGACCCCGTCAGTTCCTGGTTTGGCCCCGCCCGTAATCCGTGGGATACGCAGCGGAACCCCGGTACCTCCAGCACGGGCAGCGGTGCTGCCACCGCCGGCTTCCTGTGCGCCACGTCGCTGGGCGAAGACACCGGCGGATCGATCAGGGGGCCGGCCGCCAACTGCGGTTTGGTTGGCATCCGCCCCACGTGGGGACGGGTGAGTCGCGCCGGCGTGGACGGGGCGAGCTGGTCGGTGGACACCATCGGGCCAATCTCGCGCACCGTGACCGACTGCGCGTTGACGCTGGGGGCCATCGCCGGCCACGATCCCAAAGACCGGTACAGCCGGCGGGAGCCGGTTGCCGACTACGTTGCCAATCTGGGCGCCGGTGTAAACGGCCTGCGCATCGGCGTAGTGCAGGAGTTGATGGGCGGGCATGGGTTGACGCTGGACGAAAGGAGCGCCACCGCAGTTGAGGCTGCCATTGAGGTGTTCCGCGAGCTGGGAGCAACGATCGTGCCGGTCAGTTTGCCTTTGGCGCCCGTAACGGGCCCTATCGTACGCACCATCACCAGCACCGAGCGCGTGAGTCTCAATCCGGAGTGGCTGCGGGAGCAGTTGGAGGACTACCATCCCAATACTCGGGTCGCCTTTGCAGTGGGCAACTTGATTCCGGCTCAGGTTTACTACAAAGCGCTGAAACTGCGGGCGTTGATCAGGCGGCAGGTGTTGCAGACGTTCCGCGAGGTTGACCTGCTGCTGCAGCCGACATCCACGGGGCCGGCAGGATTACTCGCTGATGAACCCACCGTGGTGAACAACAAGGAGATGGCAGCCTCTGCTTTGCGCGACGGCAGTTTCCGCGGGCTGTACAGCCTGAGTGGGTGTCCCGCGTTGAGCATTTTGTGCGGGTTTACCAGCGATGGTGACGGCGGGTTGCCGCTGGCAATGCAGATCGCCGGGCCGCAGTTGGGTGAAGCCGAAGTGCTGCGAGCCGCCTACGCCTACGAGCAGGCCACACCGTGGCATCTGCGACGCCCGCCGGAGCTGTGACCCGAGTCGTTCAGCCCTGGTAGACCACCTTTCCGCCCAGAACGGTTCTTTTCACCGGAATGTCCTAGATGGTGAAAGGGCCGACCGCAGTGGGATCTGAGTCCAGCACCACGAGGTCGGCCAACTTGCCGACTTCGGTGCTGCCTTTATGGGATTCTTCGATGGATCAAAGACTTGATTTACAGCGAAAGTGAACGTTAGCGTTGCAACCGCCAGGCTAATCCCTAACCAAAATCTGCACCAGCCGAGATCGCGATCGTATGACCGTTTCAAGCTTGAGACTTCAAGCGAAGTCATCGTTGCGGAACCGCCAGACGAAGTAAGTGAACCCGGTACCGATAATCAGGATGAGGAAAGCGACCCCATATGCCGTCAACGCCGCAACAGCCGGTTTGACCTCCGGGGCATTATTTACTGCGTTGGCGAGTTCGGTCCAACCCCAAGCCCCCAAGATCAACATGACTGACAGCCCCAGCAGTAGGATACCTATCCTGGTTGCACCCATCATTGACTTTCCATCCGTCGCCGCGAATATCGACGAGAGCAAATTTATTCCAGCATGCGCCGCAAACTGAAACTACACCAACTCCGCGATTGCCCGCTGCGCGAATTCGGGACGCACTATCCGTTCGTAGGGATGGCTGCCCCGCACCAATCCGCCAGCGATCAGGGCGTCCCGCATCCGGTCGTGTCCGTCGCGGCCGATGAGCGGATCGGTTGCCCAGACACCCACCGCCTGGTATCGTTCGACGCTGCCAACAAGAATCTGCCGCTCATAATCGGGAAAAACCCCCGAAATGCGGTCAGCCACAGCCGCGGCCTCGTTGTCGGCAACCCAACGCTGCGCACGGTAATACCCACGAACGAACCGTTGCACAGTCTCCGGATTGTTGGCGATATAAGAAGGGGTTGCCGCAAAACTGCTGTAACAAATATACCCGCTTTCCTCTCCCAGCGTGGAGACGAGGTGACCGGTACCTTCGCGTATCAACTCTTCCGCAAACGGACAGGGCACCTGCAGGTAGGTGGCATCGCCGTTGCGAAACTTCGACAGCATCTCCTCAGCGGGCAGGCCGTCGAGCAGATGCACATCGTCAGGATCCACACCGTGGTTGCGCATCGCGGCTTTCAGCGTCATGAATGGCACCGGCGTAAAACCGACCGGTATCAGCGTAGAGCCGACCAGCTGCGACCACTGCCAGTTGTCGACGGGTTGACGGGAAAGCAGGAAGAACCCGTCCCTTTGGTTGATCTCCGCGATGTGCAACGGAGGATCGTCGCTGCCGGCATCCAGGTCCATCAGGCTGCGGCTGATGCCGCTCTGGGAAATATCGATGCTGCCAGCCTTCAACAACTCGGTGCTGGCCTGACCGGTGGGAATATGCGCGAAATCAACATCCAGCCCCTCATCGGCCAGAAAACCGCCTTCGACTGCCACATAAATGGTGGTGTAGAACATGTTGCGAAAGGCAACACGAAGCCTGATTTGCCCGGAATTCTGGGACTGACTCATAAAATCCCTCAGGTAATTGTTCTTGCGGTTGTTTTGAAGGGTAGTTACACCGATACCGGCAATCGAACGTTTCCGTTGGAAAGCATCACGCCATCCTCACAGATGCACTCCACGCCGCCGTTCTCGTACTGGAGTTCGTATAGCTCGGCGTACAAGCCTCGCTGCGCCAATAGTTCGTAGTGGGTGCCGCGCTCGACGATTCGGCCTTTGTCGACCACGTAGATGACGTCGGCGGCCATGATGGTTGAAAGCCGGTGGGCAATGGCGATGGTGGTTCGGTCCTTCATGAGCGGCTCCAACGCTGCCTGCACGTAGCGCTCGCTGGCAGTATCCAAGGCTGATGTTGCCTCGTCCAGGATCAGGAGGCGGGGATGGTGCAGGATGACGCGAGCGATTGACAGGCGTTGGCGCTCGCCTCCTGATAGCCGGTATCCACGTTCGCCTACCACGGTTTCGTAACCGTCCGGGAACTGCATGATGCGTTCGTGGATGTAGGCTGCCTGCGCCGCGGCGTGCATCTCAGCGTCGGTAGCGCCGGGATTGCCGTAGGTGAGGTTCTCGCGAATGGATGCGTGGAACAGGTAGCTCTCCTGGGACACATAGCCCACCATGCCGGCAAGGCTTTCCAACCTGATACGTCGCACATCCACGCCGTCGATGGTGACCAGGCCCGAAGTAGCGTCGTACAGGCGTGGAATGAGGTAGGAAATGGTCGTTTTGCCGGCTCCGCTGGGGCCCACCAACGCGGCCAACTGGCCCGGCTTGACTTCAAAACTGACCCCGTCCAGCGCCCAGGCGGTTCCAGGTTCATTGGCCTCGTCGTCCTCACCGTCCTCGGTTTGCAACGGCGACTTGTAATTCACGCGGACATCCTGAAATGATACCGCCCCGGCAACCCGGTCGGCCGGAAACTCGATAGCGTCCGGCGCGTCTACGATTTCGGGGCGAATGTCCAGGTAATTGAAGATACGCTCAAACAACGCGAGAGAGGATTGCAATTCAACGGAAGTGCGCAACAAAGTGCTGATGGGGAAATAGAGGCGGGTTTGCAGCGTCGTGAACGCGACTATCGTGCCAGCCGACACGCCGGACGGTCCGAAGGAACCGTAAAGCAGGTACCCCGCCAGTACATAAATTACTACGGGAGACAGGGAGAAGAATATCTGGATGCCGGCCCAAATCGTCTGGCCGGTCATCTCCCGGCGTATTTCCAGGTCTGACAAACGGACATTCTGTTCCCGGAAGCGCTCAATTTCGCGCTGTTGGGCTCCGAACAGGCGCGTCAGCATGACGCCCGATACCGACAGGGTTTCCTGGGTGATCGCCGTCATCTCCGCCGTGGACTCCTGCACCAGCGACGACATGGCGCGCCGTCGTTTACCGACCAAGTAACTGAACACGGCAAAAACCGGTGTTATGCCCGCCGCCACCAGGGTCAACTCCCACGACAGCACGAACATGGCGATCAGCGTACTGACCAGGATGACGATGTTGGAAAGGATGTTGCTTACGGTTCCGGTTACGACCACGCGAATCCCGGCAACATCGTTGGCCACACGGCTCTGGATTTCTCCGGTTCGCGTGGACGTGAAGAAGCCCAGCGATAGTGATTGCAGGTGCGAGTAGAGGCGATCGCGCAGGTCCCTCATGACCCGCTGGCCGACCTGCTGCGTAAGCCAGGTTTGTAAGACGCCAAGGCTCCCGGTTACGACCACAACGCCGCCCATGACGGCAGCGATGTTCCAAACCAGGTCCATGTTGGGCCCGCCCTCCACGAAGAGGGCGGAGTCAAACATCACCCGGATCAACACCGGGTTCACCACGCCCAGGCCGGCGGTGACTAGAATCAGCAGACCAATGGCCAGCACGCGCGGCCAGTAGGGCAGGAACGCTGCTGAGATGCGCCGGACCAGGCCGGGCATCTTGCGTCGCGGGCGGGCGCTCCCGGCGCTCCTCCCTGAGTGACGTGGCGACATTATCCTGTGTTCGCGCATCGGTCTCACACCATCCGGTTAGCCGATTGCATCTTTGAGACGGCGGATTGCGTCGATGTGTTCATCGGGAGATTGGCCGCCGCGCAACCCGGCAGCGATGTGAGTTGCTCCCAGGCCTTCCCAGGAACGCAGTTCGGTGAGCCAGTCCTCCGGGTTGTTATCGGCGGTAATGGTGATACGGCCCTCAAAACCGATTCCCGACGGGTCTCTGCCGACCGACTGAGCCTGCTGCCGGATGCGGTCCAGGATTGCCTGCCCGCCAGCGTCCGGAGCGAACATTGGGAAGTATCCGTCGGCCAGCCTGCCGATGCGCCGAATTGCTGCATTGGGCGGTGTGGGCGCGTTGCCCCGTCCTGCGCCCACCCAGATAGGGATGGGACGCTGCACCGGGGCGGGATTGATGCCGGCGTGGGTAATGTCGTGATACTTGCCATGGAAATCGATGACATCCTCGGTCCATAACCGGCGCAGCACTTCGATCTGCTCGTCGCAACGGGCGCCCCGGGACGCGAAATCGACGCCCAACGCCTCATATTCCACCGAGTTCCAACCCACGCCGATACCCAGCCGCAGGCGCCCGCCGGACAGCAGGTCAACCTCCGCGGCCTGCTTGGCCACCAGCGCAGTTTGACGCTGCGGCAGGATCAGGATGCCGGTCGTCAATCCGATGCTCTCGGTTACGGCGGCAAGGTAAGCCATCAGCGTAAACGGTTCGTGGATGTAGGACTCGTGGGAATAGGGGAAGTTTGGCACCTCGGGGTGTTTTTCCGGCACCGCGCCCAAGACGTGGTCAAGAATACGCACATGGGAATATCCCAAATCCTCGGCAGCCTGAATGTAATCCCGCAGCGCGCCAAAGTCGTCGCCAATTTCGACGATGGGAACCGAAACGCCAATTTGCATAGTGGAACCTCCTGCCTGCGTCCAGATAGTGTGAATGATACCACTGCCGCTATAAAAAACAGAAAGAGCCAACCGTTTCCAGCCGGCTCCAAGCGAAACGCCATCCCTTAGTTCACCGGTCAATGCGAATTACTACCGTTCCGGCAATCCGGTCTGCCACCGACTGTCGTTCGGTTTTATCGGACAACATCATAATGCCGTCGATGATGAAGCCAATCATGAAAATGTGCAGCAAAAATTTGATGATCTCCCTCACGAACATCAACCCCCAACTAATGGGTCTCCTGTTTTGCTGAACAGCTCGAATTCCAACCAATCGCTTACCCACCGTCTGACCATTGCTAAATAGAAAAAGTGTCCAAATAGTACATGCTATGAGTGATGACATAGCTACTAACACAGTAGCAAATATTGACAGTATGAATAGCAAAATGATAGGTGAGAGAATCGAGACTATTTGCCATTTGTTCATTACCGTGAGTTTGAGGATGAACAACCACCCCACAATTAGGATGGCATAGATCACGACTACGAACAGTATGCTACCCAACATGACGGCTCCAGGTAGGCAGGTCCCAGAGAAAGTCATCAATAGTGAACGCCAAGATGGCCACCACGAAAAAAATCGCAGAGCCTACCAACACAAACGATACACCGTCGATCGCCCATGACGAAAGTCGATGTAACGGAGTAGCGAATTCCATTTGCGCGCTGGTCATAATCATTATCCTTTGCATTCAGCGGCGTCCGACGGTTAACACCGCAAGACCTGATAGTCTTGGAGCGCGGTCATAGGCATCCCCTTTGGAGTTGCGGTGATGCTTGATTACTCCCCAAATCGCTCCGGTATCCGTCCGCGCCGCCGGCGCACCTCGTCAAACTCGGCGCGGGTCAGCCCAATCTGCTCAAGAATGGAACCCATCGTGACTGGGTCAACATCCCCGCTGTGTCTCGGAACAGCAGTCCGCAAATCCAGCCGATCATGGCGGAAAATCGTATGGTCGCCGCCTTCCTCTACTCGGAAACTCAATCTCCGCAGAAGCCTGACCACTTCCCGCCTACTGACCCCCGAAATATACGGAGGCATCTGTTACGCCGCTGACACCGGCGGACTTATCAGCCGCGGTATAACCTCGTGAACCTCGTACTCCCAGCCGTCGCGCTCGCACTCCGCAACTAGCTCCGCAAGCTTGGCCTTTCCTAGCTCACGTAGTTCTGCCCGACGTGCTTCGGTGTCCTCACCGGGCAATGGGTACATCCGGCACATCGCCATCGCGTCGGCTATCATTCTGAGGGCATCCTCTTGGTCCGTGCCCTGAGACACGGCCCCGGGGATACCGGGACAGATTACCGCATAGCCCACGCCGGAATAAATCAGGATGACATCGTAAAGGTCGTTGCTATCGTTTGCGTTTGCCATAATCACCTCTTTTGCGTCCGCCTATGGACGCTTACTTCCGAAACCGCTCCGGTATCCGTCCGCGCCGGCGGCGCACCTCGTCGAATTCGGCGCGGGTCAGGCTGATCTGCTCGATTATGGCCCCAACCGTTCTGGGGGACACTTCGCCGCTGTGCCTCGGTATTTCTGTTATCAGCCCCAACCGCCGATGCCGGAAAACAGTGTGGTCGCCACCTTCGGATTCTCTGAAAAATTGAGACGGCGCAAAATCCGCACCAGCTCCCGACGATTGACGCCCGGTATGTACGGCGGCATGGGCTATCCCACTGCCAGCCACGGTCTTATCAGCTGCGGTGCAACCTCGCACACATAGTACTCCAGGCCTTCTTGCTCGCATTCCGCAACCAGTTCCGCGATGCGGGCTTTCCCCAACTCACGCAACTCTGTCCGGCGAGGTTCAGTGTCGTCGCCGGGCAACGGGTACATTTGCGCCATCGCCATGGCGTCGGCGATCATCTTCAGCGCTTCCTCCCGGTCAGCGCCTTGCGATACGGCGCCTGGGATGCCGGGGCAGAGCACGGCGTAGTCCTTGCCGGACTCGATGATGATGACCTCGTAAAGGTCGTTGTCTTGTTTTGCCGTTGTCATAGCCACCTCAGTAAAGATCCTCAAACTGCTCACGGGTTAGCCCGGCTCTGCGAGCTATTCGGTACATCGTAAAGGCGTTGATGGGGTTGTTGCGCGGGATCTCTAATCGAGTCGTACCGTTGGACATTACGATGTGCCCGCTTTGACGAATTACCGAATAGCCAATTTTCTCAAATACCGCGACCACTCGCTGGTGGTTTTTACCCGGTATTGCTGGCACGGTTATTGCCCCGGGTACGGCGCCGGTCTTACTACCGCTTCTGCCGTGGGGAACCCGGCTGCCATCAGCTCACGGTAATAACTGACGACCTCATCATAGGCATCGCCTTTTGCCGGCGTAACGCCGTCCACCAGCGCTTCGTAGATGGCGTCGGCAATCATATTGAGCGCATCCTGAGGGTCACGGCCATTGCTGACCACGTCCACGGAGGGGCAAAAAACCGCCCACGGATTGCCGGGGCTGGAGCCGCTGGTGTCGCAAACCAGTAGAACTTCGTAGCCCTGCGCCGGCCATTCTCCGGCAACCCATTCCGCCGCCAATGATTCATCAGCGCGAGTTAACAGAGCCAGCGCCATAATCTCACCTCTTTTTTGGGCGATGATAGCATTCGCCATCGTCAGATCATAAAGTTCATCTCACCCACTATCCGCTCCCCCAACTCCCGGTCGCCCTCGATTGCCACCGCGCCGTCGGACAGCGCTTTTTCTGCCGACCACCGCCCGGTTCCCAGGGCGTTGAACGCTGTCAGGCCCATCGTCAGCCGCACCGTCGGCGATGGCGGCGCAACGTCCATCCGGTTCGCTCTCCCGTCAACCATGCTGAGGGCGACGGTTCCGCCGACTTCGCCGGTGATTTCGAATACTACCGTGGCGCCATCATCGGGTTTCACTTTTCGACCCACGACGAAAGGCATGGCCATTTCGGTACGGCCGTAGGCGTGCTCGGCAACGGGACCGGACAGGTGGCCGGGGATGCCCAGCGCTCGGCGGATGTCCTGCTCGTGCACCCAGGCATCATAGATGCGGATGCGAAGCAGGTCGGAGTACGGGCCGCGACCAAGCGGATTGTCGGTTTCGGAGGCGAAATCGTCGTCGGTCATGGCGCGCAGCGCGTCCAAACGTTCTCCGGTGATTTCGCGGAATTCCGCCAGAACATCGGCGCCCGCGAATTGACGGCGATAATCCACCAGAACCTCGTTGCTCTGACCGACGTCGTTGCGGACGTGGGAAGTATCAGCAGGCTCGTGGGCGGGAGCCGGCCGTCCCAACAGGCGGCATTCGCTGCCCACCAGGTGGGAAACCTGATCCTGCACCGACCATCCGGGGCATTCGGTGGCGGTTGCCCACTGCTGTCCGGACAGGCCGGCGCACAATTCCGAAATGGAACGCCACACCATCTCCATGCGGTCTACCAAATCCTGGGACATACCGATCAATCTCCGTTGTTGATTATTCGTTTTCTGAACGTGTCCAGCGGCATTCGGGCAAGTGCCCGTGGCCGCCAGCGTCGGGGCAGGTGCAGTGCAAATCGTCGCGCTTTACGTACCCCAACGATTCCAGCCACCCGTTGAAACCGGCGTAGAATCCAAAGCCGTCGTCGATGGCGCGGTAGCCCGCCCGCAGAGCCGCCAGGACTTCCGATTGGCCAGGTGTGATCAGCGCGTCGGTGGCTTCAGAGGGGGCGGACATCTTGATTCACTGGGCCAAAACTTCCGCTATATCCTGTGCGAACACCATGTCTTCCTCACCCACCTGATCGGGATCATCCGGATTGGAAAGGTAACGCACGAACAGCCAGACACCATCCCTGGGATTGGAAACGACTTCGGCGGTTGCGTCGTTGCCAAGCCGAACCGCCTGACCGGTTTCGATGTCCATCAAGTTTACAATGTCAGCCATGATGCACCATGTTGGGTTGAGATCGCGGATTGGAGTTCATGGAGAAACTGGCATGGCGGATGGCTCATATACGGCGGATTGCCAGTTCGCTGCGGTATCGGCCATTGCCCTGAAATAGCGCCGTTAGAAGAAGAAAGTCAGATTCTTGGCCAGCAGGACGTTCTGATCAAGCAGCACCTTGCGACGACTGATCCGCCACTGTCCGTCTTCCCGCCGGAGGGTGTCCTCGCGCCGCCCGACCAGGATGTCGGTTTCGGTTGCTACGCGATTGCGGTAGATGATGAAACGGCACCGCAGTGAAACCTCGTCGGCAGAGGCCGCATCGGGCTGAACATCCACAATCTCTACGTTGGTAACCAGGTGCGCCAGTCTGGAAAGGGGTTCTTCGGCCCAATGGACGCCGGTCTGAATCTGTCTGACCCGCTGCGTCAGCGTTTCTTTCCCTTCGTCAAACCAGTTGATGTCCTGGCCCTGACGGGTGAACTCCCGTTCCAGTTCGCTGAACTTCACATTGCGCCGCAGGGGCACCCAATAACGGACATCGGCGGCGATCAATTCCAGCCATTCGTCGTACCGGCGTTCGTCCAGCAGGTTGGCTTCGTGATAAAGAAAAGCCTCGATGTCCTGCCGCAACAGCAGCAGGGCGACGGCATCGTTGATAGCAACCATCCTGTGCCTACCTGGAGCTGGATCCGTTGGCCCCGTTGCCGTGACGCCATCCAGCCAGTTCGTCCCAGTCGCGAGCGGCCATAAAGTCAGCCCAACGGGTGTAGAACGTGCGCTGATTCTGCTCTCCGGCGCGGGCTTTGGTCGTATCGAGCACCGTGCCCGGCAGACGCAGGCCGCCGTCCTCAAAATCGTCCACGGCGTAACCCATACCCATCTGATAGTTGTAGGAACGTCGGCGCGCCATTGCGCCGCGGCTGGCGGCATGGGCGTAGTTCCAGTTTTCCATATCGTCCTGCTCGGTCAATCCGCTGGGCCCAGAATAACGGATGTAGTACTGGCGCAGGAATTCTTTGACTTCGGGTGGAGCCGTGCTGTCCACCAGGTACCAGCGCCAAACCTCGGTCTGGTCGGGTCCTCGGGGATGCCAAACCGCGATGCTGCGGGGCTGGCGCGGCAGGTAGGACATATTGGGAAAGATCGTGCCCGGCCCCCCCATGATGCGCCACAACTGGCCCTGTCGCTCTTTGCGGGCAATCTCACAGGCATGGAAATATTCAGCGACGATTGGATCGTTCTGGTAGGACCGCATGGGTTGAGCCTCTTCAGGTCTCAGGAAGATGACCGTCCCGTGACCGCGCTCCGGGAAGGACACGTCCAGCGACTTGGCTCCCTCCCGCTCACTGTTATCCCGACGACCCTGACCCGACGGGCCGATGCCCACGAGGTCAACGGATCGATGGCTGATGTTGTGGTAGCGGTCGCCGATGAAGTTCTCGGCCGGGAATTTCCAGTTGGAAGGCACCAGCCACTTTTCGATACCGCCGATAATCTCGGTGCCGCCTTCCGAGCCGTCCCAGCCGTCAAAAAGGATATCAAGGTAGGTGCGGAATTCGCCGATGTACTCGAGGAAATCGGGAGCCTGGGGGTCCCAACTGGCCCAGATGCCACCTTTATAATTCGTCATGCGGGGCACCCGAAGCAGGCCCCATTGGGATTTATCCAGCTCCTCGTGGTAGGCATCCTTGTAGTAAGGAACGCCGACCAAAGCGCCATCGGTGGCGAAACTCCAACCGTGATACGGGCAGGAGAAGATGGGGGTATTGCCCTCGTCGTACCGGCAAACCTTCATCCCGCGATGGGTGCAGGAATTGAGAAACACATGCACCTCGCCCTGCCGGTCGCGGCACAGGATTACCGACTCTTCGCCCATGGATGAGATAAAGAAATCGCCGGGCTTGGATACCTGGCTTTCGTGGCCGATGAACAGCCAGGCCCGGGTGAAAATGCGCTCCTGTTCTTCGGCGTATATGTCGGAGTTTACGAAGATTTCTCGGCTGACAAGACCGTTTTCTTGGTCCACCATGCCACTGAAAGTACTGG
The DNA here is from genome assembly GCA_965262485.1 of Dehalococcoidia bacterium. Lineage (GTDB taxonomy): Bacteria > Chloroflexota > Dehalococcoidia > Lucifugimonadales > UBA3495 > Bin87. Next base: position 1,206,294 of record OZ253540.1, read on the forward strand.
GTTGAAAGGTAATTGCCATCGTGATTCTCCGTTGGTGGTTGCCCAAACGACAGGTTCCAGCATGGTAACACAACGCACCGGCGCTAAACCTGCGGAACTCCCGGTTTAACTTTCGCTCAAGCTCTGCCCCGCCAGTTCCTCCAGGATACGGGCCACCACCGGGTAGCCATCGCTGCCCCAGCCACGTTCCTGGGCGGCCCGGTACAGCGCATCCGCCGCTGAGCCGGTGGTCGCTGGCACGTTCAATCGTGCGGCCAGGGCACACGCCAACGCCACGTCTTTGGCGACGATGTCCAGAGTACCGCCGGCCTGGTAGGAACCGTCTAGAATGGCGTTGGGGATCGCGTTGAAAGCCCGACTGGCGCCAGCGCTGACGGGAACAATCTCAGCCAGTACCGCCGGATCGATTCCGGCTGCCTTGCCAATCAACATGCCCTGTATCGCTGCGATCAGGTTGGTGTATCCCATGTATTGCGTTGCCAGCTTGGCGGCACATCCGGCGCCGGATTCACCGACATAAAAAACTCGTGCCGCAACTGTCTCAAGATCGGCAGAAACCTGATCGAAAACAGATCGGTCGCCACCGACCATCATGGTCATGTTGGGCGGCCGGCCGCTGACCGGCGCGTCGAGCATCGCCACACCATTCTGCCGACACGCGGCGGCAACGCGCCGGGCGACGTCGGGATCGTCGGTGGTGGTATCCACCAGCACCGCGCCATTCGCCATGCCGGCGAGGGCGCCCGTTTCGTCGCCCAGCAACGCCGATACCACCTGATCGGGGCCGGGTAGGGATGACCAAACTACCTCGCAGCCCTCGGCCGCCTGCCGTGGCGTATCCGCCCAGGATGCGCCGCGTTCCAGCAATGATTCCGCAGCCGACCGGCGCAAATCGTGGACAGTTAAGTCGTTTCCGGCGTCCAGCAGACAGCCGGCCATCAGGCTGCCCATAGTGCCGACACCGATAAACGCGTGTCGCTGCGGCGTGATCAAACTGCTGGCCCGAAAATGACGGAGTTTGTACCAAATATCAGATCAGTAATGGTCCACCAGCGGTATCTCGTGCAGGGCAGGTATAACCTCTTTGCCGATCAGTTCGATGGAACGCATCACGTCGGCGTGGTCCATCGCACCCTCGTTGCCGTAGACGTGCAGGTAGCCGGGGTTGAGCCGGTCAATAATCATCGACAACTTTTCCCGGACGGTGTCGGGGCTGCCCACGATAATGTTGTTGGCATCCTGCAACTCTTCATAGGTCATCGTGCGACCGAACCCGCCAGCTCCGGGAAGAGTGCGCTGGATATCGACCGCCTCTCGCGACTGGTACCCGGGAGGATCATTGTGCTCGCGCGGCCCGCGATTGCGATGTTCCTGAGTCCACAAGAATTCGCGGCCAATCTCCTGAGCCTTCTCGTCGGTGTCCGCGCAGAAAATCCGGAGCAGATAACCGAAGTGTTCCGGGCCCGGCTCGAAGCCGGTTTCGCGAGCGGTATCGATATACACGTCGCGCAGGCGGTGGGTGTGTTCCAGCAGAGAACCCAGGTTCATGTAGGGATGCTGGTGGCGGGCCGCCCAGACCACGCTCTCCGGGCTGCTGAATCCGGGGAACCAGATGGGCGGGTGGGGTTTTTGCATCGGGAGCACCCACGGGTTCACTGCTCGGTAATGGTAATACTCGCCTTCGTAACGGAACGGACCCGGCTCGGTCCAGCACTTGATGATGAGGTCGTGGGCTTCTTCAAAACGGTCCCGGTTCTGTGGCGGAGCGATTCCACCCTGCAGGGTTTCAACCGCCGTGCCGCGCACGAATCCAGAGATGATCCGGCCACCCGAGATACAGTCCAGCATGGCAATCTCTTCCGCCATGCGGATGGGATCATTGACGGCGATCACGTTGCCGAGGATGGCGATTTTAGCCTTGCGAGTTACTTTGGCGATAACCGCCGCGTCAATGTTGACGGCAGGTTTCATGCACCAATAGGACGAATGGTGCTCGTTGGACATGATGCCGTCGAAGCCGTTTTCGTCGGCCCAGGCGTACTGGTCGTGGTACTGATTGTAAAGGACATGGGCCTTTTCGGGATCGAAGTAAGTGTTAGGGAACCCCAAGCGGCCCGATTCATACTGGGCAACATCTTCATTGGTTATGGGTGCGAATGGTTGCTCAGAAAACCAGAAAACTTCCACCTTATCTTTCGGCATGTCGAGCCTCCTTGCTGTTTTCAGCCGTCATTGCCCGTATGTGTTGAGGATGCCGTCAGTATAGGGACGCCGACACGGGGCGGCAAGGGCAAAGACGCTGCTGCATTTAAAGCATCTACCTTTACAGGCTGTAACCAATTTCACAATGGTACAATCGGATTTAGCCACTGAGCGTAGGGGTGTTCCTTGTGAAAGCCAATAAATCGTACCCGGCCCAATTGTTCAATCAAGCGATACGATACGAGATCCCACCGTACCAGCGGCGCTACATATGGGAGCAAGAAAAGCAGTGGGAGCCGCTGTGGGAGGACGTTCGGGACACAGCTGAGGATTGGCGGCCGTACATTCCCTCATTTCATGGGGACGGTGGTTCTTGATCATCGATCTGGCGAGCATGCTGTAACCCAAGTGCGACTGTGCACAGTCGTAGATGGTCAGCAGCGGTTGACCACTATCCAACTGCTCCTTGATGCCGTTCAAGAGGCATTTGAGCGGCGCGAATTCACGGATTCCGCAGGCCGATTGGCTCGGCTGGTGCTGAACGACCAACTTTTCTGGGGCAACGACTTCGACCGACACTTCAAAAGGGGCGCATACTGGCCTTTACCCGTGGATACTGACGACGAGAGTTCGGTGTCGGTAAATCGCGACCGGCTAGTCCACTCCATTGGCAACTTAACTTTGTGCACTGGCCCCCTCAATTCCAGTATGTCTAATGGCCCATGGCTGACCATACCCGCAGAGCCGGGCAAGCTTGGAGTGCTGGGGAAACGTGAGGAGTTGAACAAGCACACTGTCCTTTCCCTCAACAGGGAGTTGCTGGACAACGCGCCCGACATATGGGACGAATCAGCAATCGCAGAACGCGCCCACGACTTTGCCAAGCGGCTATCAAAGTCTGGCCCCATGCCGACGGCATCTAGCAACACCCAAGCCAACCAGGAGGTCGCCCGGATGACCACCAAAAACAACCCACGTGCCGGCCAGCCCGCCACTACTAATAACCAACACAATGGTAACAGCGCCAGCGAACCGCTTACTGGTGAGGAGCGCGATGCCATACGTGAGTACTACCGCTCCCTCACTTTCAAGGAGTTTCTGGCCGTATGCCCCATCGACGGAATTGACCTGATGCGGAGCCGAGAACTCCCCCGTAGCACTGAGTTGTAGTGTTCCTGCTCGACACCAACGTCGTCTCAGAATTGCGCCGGGGAGAACGATGCAATGTCGGGGTCGCTGCCTGGTATGCCGGCGCTCAAGATGCGGACCTGTTCATCAGCGTTCTGGTCATTGGTGAAATTCGGAAGGGAATCGAAATCGTGCGCCGACGCCAAGACTACCGACAGGCGGAAATTCTGGCAGTATGGTTAGAAACGTTGCGGGGCTTCTTCTCCGATCGTTTGCTGCCGGTCGATAGCAGCATTGCCAATGCTTGGGGAGAACTGTACGCCATTCGCAACGTGCCTATTATTGACGGGCTCATCGCCGCTACAGCTAAAGTCTACAACCTCACTTTGGTAACCAGAGATGTCGCCGGTGTCCGGGGGCTGGGCGCCGATGCGCTCAATCCTTTCACCAGCTGAGCGAAATCCAAAGCACTTGTTTACACCCCCTGGAACCATGCCGGGCGCTTTTGCGAGAACGCCCGGATCCCTTCCTGGAAGTCGCGCGTCAATCCGATGTTCGCGATCGCTTCGGTTTCAGAATCCAGTTGTGTGGCCAGGTCAGAATCCCAACTGCTATCGAACAGGGCTTTGACCCTGCCGTAGGCGCGGGTAGGTCCCTGGGCCAGCCGGTCGGCAGTCTCCATGGCGTGCCGTTCAAAGTGGGAGGATTCGAATACCTGGCTGACGAGACCCAGTTCCAACGCATATTGGGCTCCGATGGGTTGTCGCGCCAGGTAGATATCCATGGCACGGCCCTGGCCGACGATGCGCGGCAGCATGTAGGTGGACCCGCCATCCGCGGTGCAGCCGATATTGGCGTAGGCCAACAGGAACCGGGCGTCGGTGGACGCGATGCGCAAATCGCAGGCGAGGGCCAGGCTGAAACCGGCGCCGGCTGCAACGCCGTTCACTGCCGCCACCACCGGCTTGTCCAGGCGGCGTATGCCCATGACCACCTCGCGGTGCAGATCATCGGCAAGCTGACGCAGGTGGGCTGAAAGACCTTCGGGACCGCCTGCGTCGAGTTGCGCGGTGAAATCCCGCACGTCGGCGCCAGCGCAAAACGCTCCATCGACACCGGTGATCAGGACGGCCCTGACATCGCCAGCCCGACACGCTGCGACCGCCTCGCCAAGTTCCGCCACCATCCCCGGCGACAACGCGTTCCTGGCCTCCGGGCGGTTTAATCTGATAACCGCCAGCGCACCCTTATGTTCAAGTTGCACCCACGTGTCAGCGGTTGTCATTAGAGTCTCCGCGAGGTGGGTTCTGCCCGTTCCCGTCGTTGCCTCCATTCTCCTCTGCCACCCGCGCATCATAGCCAAGCCGATAGCCTTCTCCACGGGCTTTGGCGATGTCTTTTTGTCGCCGTCGCCAAATTGCCTGACGGGCATAGTCTATTCCAAAAAGCACGATGTAGCCTCCCATTTCAAAGAATGTCCAGAACAACGCCGATAAGGGTACGAGCATTGACGCCGCAATCAGTGTTTCCAGGCCTTTCCATTCCCTACTTCCGAATGCCACTATCATTCCGATGGTTATCAGCAGGATAACCGCGGCCGCTACCGCAATTTTGACTGGAATGATGATGCGGCCCGGTTTTACCATTTTACACGGTCAGCCGGTTACCGCGCCTTCGGAGGCGCAGGAGACCAACTTGGCGTACTTGGCCAGGACGCCGGTGGTGTATTTCGGTTCGATGGGCCGCCAGGCGGCGCGACGGTCCGAGAATTCTTCCTCGCTGAGTTTGGCATCGAGGCGACGGCCGGGAATGTCGAGGGTGATTATGTCGCCTTCTTTGAGCAATGCGATGGGTCCGCCTACCATAGCTTCGGGGGCAACGTGGCCCACCATCGGCCCGTGGGATGCGCCGGAGAACCTGCCATCGGTTACCAGGGCGACGCTGTCACCGAGACCCTGACCGATGAGGGCGCCGGTAACGGCAAGCATTTCCCGCATTCCAGGGCCGCCTTTTGGCCCCTCGTAGCGGATGACTACAATGTCGCCTGCTTTGATTTCGCCGCGCTGGATTGCCTGGAACGCCGGTTCCTCCTGCTCGAACACCCGGGCGGGTCCTTCGTACACGCGTTCCTGATGGCCGGCGACTTTAATAACCGCGCCGTCGGGAGCCAGGTTGCCGCGCAAGATCGCCAATCCGCCGGTGGGACTGCGGGGTTGGTCGGGGTGGTAGATGACCGGCTGGTCCTCGATGATGGGCGTAGCGTTGATATTTTCGGCCAGGGTCTTTCCGTTTACGGTCATTGCGTCACCGTGGAGCAGGCCAGCATCGAGCAGGCGCTTGCCGATCAGGGCCACGCCGCCGTAACGACTGAGGTCGGCCATGACGTAGCGGCCGCCCGGCTTCATGTCGGCGATGTAAGGGGTGTTGCGGCTAATGCGGTCGAAATCTTCCAGCGACAGGCTGACTTCAGCCTCCCGCGCGATGGCCATGAGGTGCAACACGGCGTTGGTGGATCCCCCCATGGCAACCACCACGGTGATGGCATTTTCAAAGGCCTCCCTGGTGAGAATGTCTCGCGGGCGGATTCCTTCCTCCAGCATACGCATTACGGTTTCACCGGCCCGGCGGGCTTCGTCCGTCTTGCGGGGATCAACAGCCGTGAGCGAGGCATCGCCAGGTAGAGACATGCCCATCACTTCGATGGCGGTGGACATGGTATTGGCGGTGAACAGGCCGGCGCAGGAACCCTCGCCGGGGCAGGCGCGGCACTCCAGATCAGTTAGCTCGTCTCTGGTCATGCGGCCGGCGGCGTAGGCGCCCACCGCTTCGAACACGTCCTGGATGTTGACGTCTTTGCCGTTCCATTGGCCGGGCAGGATGCTGCCCCCGTAAACGAACACCGCAGGTATGTTCAGGCGGGCGATGGCCATCATACAGCCGGGCATGTTCTTGTCGCAGCCGGCTACGGTCACCAGGCCGTCCATCCGTTCGCCGAACGCCACCGTCTCAATGGAGTCAGCGATCACTTCCCGACTCACCAGGGAAGCCTTCATCCCCTCAGTTCCCATGGAGATGCCGTCGCTGACGGTGATGGTGCCAAACTGGAACGGCGTGCCGTTGCCGAGCCTGATTCCCTCCTTGACAGCGGCGGCGAAGCGGTCGAGGTGGACGTTGCAGGGGGTCACGTCGCTGGCCAGATTGGCGACGGCGACGAAGGGTTTTTCAAGGTCATCGGCGGTCAGACCCATCGCCATCAGCATCGCGCGGGCCGGCGCCCTTTCCGCGCCTTCGGTGATGTCGCGGCTGCGATGTTTCAGCAAAGCTCTGGGGCTGCGGGAGATAGTAGTCAAAATGACCTCCTCGTCGGGCCGACCGACCGGCAATTGGTGTGTCGCAATGATGGTTCGTCCGGTGGCAACAACCGGCGAAACCACTGCCGTTGATTATAGGTTGGGGTTGCGTGGGCGGCAAGGGAAGGATTGCAACCAGGCACGACGGCTCACGCGTACCCGCTTGTCATTGCGAGGAACGTAGCGACGTGGCAATCCCATTCCCACCACACCCAAAAAATCCGGCCCATCTTGTCCATCCAGGTAAAACGCTCCCACTCCGCTCATCCTGAGCCCGTCGAAGGATCATCCCGAGATTGCGGCAAGCGGAGCGGTTATCAGGGCCTTTCGGTTTTACAAGAAATCCCCTCTCCCACAAGGGGAGAGGGAGAATCCAAAGGCCCTGCATAATGGAGGCTCATCTAACTGTAATCTATAACGATTGTGTATAATGATTGCCGAATTGTCCAATGATGGGGAGATGCTTGCATATGCCTTGGTTTCTGCTGCCGGCCGATGAACGGTAGTCAGCCCGAAAACCTAATCTGGTGAGGCGCTGCGATGACTGGATCTACCAAGACGAACCGCCGGGTTCTGACCGCCATTCTCATACTCCTCGGCGCTTGCCTGTCCTTTATGGCGGCCAGCCCGGGGCGCGCAGCCGATACCGTCCCCCCCCCCCCCCCCCCCGACTATCAGGCCGGCCGGAGCTACGACGCCAGGACCGTCGCTTTCCATCCCCAGGGCGCCGGCCCGCCGGATAGAGTCAGCAGCCAGCAGAGGCCGCCCAACCTGCCCCGTGGTATTACAGCGCGCGCGCATTACAACGAAATGGGCGAGCGGAGCCTCCATGTCGATTGGGGAATTTACGAGAACCAAGAAGATGACCACCGCATCAAGTTCAAACTGCGCTATCGCGCGTATCTGGACGGCACCGATGAGGAGTGGAACGAAGGGCTGGGCTGGCAAGAGTACGCTTTGAGCAGGGAAACTCCCTTCAGCGACGGCAGTGACATTTCACATGCCGTCATACCGAACGTTCCCTGGATTCCCATCCCCTACGAGGTGCAAGTGCAGGCCATTAAGATCCATGAAACCACTGCGGTTGAGGTCGCCAGCGCCTGGTCCGGGTCAGGAGTTCAGGATGTCGTGCTGACCGTGGACGATCTGACGGTGCTGGAAGGCTCGGCCCGGGCGGAAGTGAGGATAACCGCCGTCCCGGCCATGCGGAGCGCCGGACAAGTCAAAGTATCCGCCGTGGCCCTTGCGTCCGACGCCACCGACAACGCCGCCACGATCGGCCGGCGCTGCGAGCTCGGCGACACCTGCCCGCGGCTCTCCGAATTCAACCCGAGGGAAACCGATTTCGTACCGAATACCGCAACTATCTCCTTTGATATCGGCGATACATCCAAAACTTTCGCTCTTGTATTGGCAAATGACCAAATAGCGGAGAGCCCCGAAAAGTTCCACATCAATCTGGAATCCCTTGACACGTCCAATCGTATCACCCTCGTCCAGAAACAAGAAGGCTCCGACTCGGTGAACTACGAATCCTACGCAGACGCCCGCTATGAACGCCAGATTACCGTCACGATCCAGGACGATGACGTGGACACGCCGCCCAGCCTTGGCGGACCGGACGCGTTGCCGGACCAGGTTGTCTTCGTCGGCGAACGGGCCAGCGTTGAACTTCCCAGAGCTGTTGAAAACAGCGGCAACGGCACCCTTACCTACACCCTGGTCAACGCCGCCGACAGGACCCCCTTCGAAGATGTCAATGGACTTTCCTTCGTCGTCGTCATTTCCTCTGACACTTCCTCTCTGGGGGAACCGATACCTGGCATCACGGGCACTCCGATGGCGGCGGCCACTCACGAGGTCATTTATCAGGTCCATGATGCGGATGACTCGCTCGACGAGGGGGACTGCGACTGCCGGAGCTTACGGATTAAAGCGCTGCCCGGTCATCTGGAAGTCACCGGCAGCAACCCGGGCTCCGACGCGCCGGACCCCTACGAGATTAACCTCAGCCGGGGAGCGCCCTTCCCCTGCGACGAAGGCCAGTGCCGGCCCTGGACCGTGGTCAAGCACATCAGCGGACCTACGCGCTATAGCATCAGCGTTGACCAGCCCTGGCTCCGGGCAACCCCCGGCTCCGAGGGCCTGCTGGCCGGCTCGGAAAAGCCGGTGGAACTTGCCCTCACCCCGGCCGCGGACGACCTGGCCCTGGGCGTTCACGAAGCCACTCTCACCTTCACCGAACACTTCGAAGGCATTACCAACAACATCCCCTTCTCCCGGGACCTGGTCGTCGGGACCCGGACGGTCAGAGCCGACGTCCAGGATGACCGGCCGCCCACCGTACCGGATATACCGGACTATTCATTCCCGGTAGTAAATGGTGGCCCCACTGAGTTCATAACCCTGCCGGCCGCCGAAGCGGGCAGCGGCAATGGCGGGCCCTATTCCTACGAGGTGCTGCTGGAGGACGATTCCGGAGGCGTCACGCCCATTACCGAGGCGGGCCCAACGATTAGCGTCGTAATTTTCTACCCGGACGACTCCCGCCTGGGGATATCTCCCCAGTTTGGGGGCGAGATTTATAATCTGGTCTATCGGGTCCACGACGGCGACGATAACCGGCAGGACAGCGACGCCGCCGACGTCCGGTTCCGGATTTCAATGCCGCTAAACTCCGCGCCGCAGTTCGCCAGCGCCCCGGCGAACCTGACCTTCGCGGTCGGCCAGACCGTCGACGAGACCCTGCCCATGGCGGCGGACGGCAGCGGCGACGGCGGCCCCTATTCCTACAGCCTGACGTACCGGAACGGGTCGGCTTTCCCCGACGCTAACAGCCTCGGCCTGACGTTCGACGCCGCCACCAGGCGGCTCAGCGGAACCGTCACTGGGGAGGGCGCCCTGCAAGTGACCTACCGGGTTCACGACAACGACCGCTGGCTGGCCGATTTCGACAGCACAACGGCCAATTTCGACATCGTGGTAACCTCCGCCACCGTCAGCATCGCGCCGGTGACGCCCTCCATCACCGAAGGAGGGCAGGCCGAGTTCCTCCTGACGGCATCCCCCGCGCCGGCGTCCAACCTGACGGTCAACCTGAACATCACCCAGAGCGGCGACTTTGCCGCCGCTGCCGCCACCGGCGCGGCCACCATCCAGGCCGGAAACGCCACGACAACCCACCGCGTGGCCACGGTCAACGACAACGCCGAGGAAGCCAACGGCTCCGTAACCGCAGCCTTCACCGGCGCGGCAGGAAGCTACGCAGTGGGTACGCCCAACTCGGCCACGGTGACGGTCAACGACGACGACGCTATCGTCAGAGTCGTCAGCATCGCGCCGGGGTCGGTCGCCATCACCGAAGGAGGATACGCCGAGTTCCTCCTGACGGCATCCCCCGCGCCGGCGTCCGACCTGACGGTCAATCTGAACATCACCCAGAGCGGCGACTTTGCCGCCGCTGCCGCCACCGGCGCGGCCACGGCCACCATCCAGGCCGGAAACGCCACGACAACCCACCGCGTGGCCACGATCAACGACAACGCCGAGGAAGCCAACGGCTCCGTAACCGCCGCCATCACCGGCGCGTCAGGAAGCTACGGAGTGGGTACGCCCAGGTCGGCCACGGTGACGGTCAACGACGACGACACTATCGTCAGAGTCGTCAGCATCGCGCCGGTGACGCCCTCCATCACCGAAGGGGGGTACGCCGAGTTCGTCCTGACGGCATCCCCCGCGCCGGCGTCCAACCTGACGGTCAATCTGAACGTCACCCAGAGCGGCGACTTTGCCGCCGCCACCGGCGCGGCCACAGCCATCATCCAGGCCGGAAACGCCACGACAACCCACCGCGTGGCCACGGTCAACGACAACGCCGAGGAAGCCAACGGCTCCGTAACCGCCGCCATCACCGGCGCGTCAGGAGGCTACGCAGTGGGTACGCCCAACTCGGCCACGGTAACGGTCAACGACGACGACACTATCGTCAGGGTCGTCAGCATCGCGCCGGGGTCGGTCGCCATCACCGAAGGGGGATACGCCGAGTTCCTCCTGACGGCATCCCCCGCGCCGGCGTCCGACCTGACGGTCAACCTGAACGTCACCCAGAGCGGCGACTTTGCCGCCGCCACCGGCGCGGCCACGGCCATCATCCAGGCCGGAAACGCCACGACAACCCACCGGGTGGCCACGGTCAACGACAACGCCGATGAAGGCAACGGCTCCGTAACCGCAGCTATCACCGGCGCGTCAGGAAGCTACGGAGTGGGTACGCCCAGGTCGGCCACGGTGAATGTCGCAGATAATGACGATACGGCGCTGCCGAAGGTAACCGACCTGCGGGTAACGGGCGCGGCCGGGTCGCTGCAACTGTCCTGGCGTGCGGTAAGTGACGCCAGCGGCTACAAAGTGCAGTGGAAATCCGACGGCGAGAGTTACAGCATGGACAGAGAGGTGGTCACAAGTACCGAGTACACAATCTCCGGCTTGACGGCGGACGAAATCTACACGGTGCAAGTTGCAGCGACCAAATTCGGCGCCAGCGGCCCCTGGTCGGAAGAAAAGCGCGGCATACCGACGCAATCCTGCACCAGGAACGAGCAAATTAAGACTAACGCGGGACCGGATGTGTGGGTAGTCCCCGGTGGCTACGTCATTCTTGATGGCAGCTGCAGCGCCGATTCCAGCAGCAACTTCTTCTGGTCGTTGGATGAAGGCGGACCGGTCTACTCTACTGGGGGGCTTACCGGGAAGAAGCTCGGAGTATGGGCTTTCTCCTCATCCTCCGGGAGCGATCATGTTCCCGGCCACCAGATATGCTTTACGCTGTATTCGACGTACGGTGATGAACGCAGCGGCGACGATGCGTGCCTCACCGTACGGTAGTCCTGACGACCGAGGGCAAACCGGCTTGGACGGGCCGCCGAAACCTGGCTCACCTTCAAGTTCAGCGTGTCCGACCGGGTCAGCCCGACTTTTACCAAAACGCTCGACATGCGGGTGAACGCGAACCCGGGCGGTTGCAGCAGCAGCGCGGGGCAGCCCTCACACCGCCACTCCCGCCAGCCCAGGCCCCTCCCCCTCTCCCTTGATGGGAGAGGGTTGGGGTGAGGGTGAACCCCCGTTCATCCTGAGCCTGCCGAAGGACGGTTGCCGATGGTTCGACAAGCTCACCATGAGCGGAGGTCGAAGGATTTTGAAAAGGCCCTGGGTAGGCAGCGGTGCGCCCTTGCGCCGGATGGCAATTTACGCTAGCATTTTCTTCGCAATACCCGATGCCCTACGGCGGGAGCCTGGGGCCCAGACTGCCAAGAGGAGACATCAAAATATGTTCAACCCCGTTGCATTCTTAAAACCCCGCACGGCTCACGCTCACTGCGATATCCCCTGCGGCATCTACGACCCGCTGATGGCGAAAATAGCCGCGCAAACCGTCCAGAAAATGGTCCTGCGGATGCAGAGCCTTGAAGCTCCCCAGCCCGGAGCGCCGGCCGGCGAACGCCAGACATTCGCCAACACGTTCTCCCGTTACGTAACGGTTAAGGAAGATCATGCCGAGAAGTGCAAGGAAGAATTGCGCATCCTGTGGGCCGACTACGCCTGGCCGAATACCGACGCCAACGAAATCGCCGGAAAGTTCAATTCCGCAATGAAACTGGCCGGTCAGTGCAAGCAGACCGTGAGCATGGAAAACGCTGAGGCGCTGGTTGCGGCTTGCGACGATATCGCATCCGCATTTTGGGCGACCAAAAACGTGGACTACAGTGATCCCAACGCCGCCGCCCGCTACGGCGCTTAAGCGACTTTTGGCCCATAGTCCGGTCGCGAAACCGGAGGGTGCCGTCAATGCCGCTTGGCATTGCAACGACACCCTCCATCGCATATGAGGCAAAACCGTGCCGATAGCATGGATTGGCAACATAGCAATCACAGCATTGGCGCTGGCAAATATAGCCTTGTGGTTTGTTTTCCTGCCGTTGGCAGAAGAGATGCCAAAAGGTTACAACCGCCATCTGACGACGGAGATCATCCACTACGAAGACTTCAACTTCCGTTAGGATTGGACATACCCCCGCAGCACCGCCAGGAACGCCTCTCCATACCGCTCCAGCTTGGCCGGCCCCACGCCCGATACCCGCAGCATGGCCTGACGGTCGGTTGGCCTGGCCGCCGCCATCGCCTTCAGAGTTGCGTCGCTGAAAACCACGAACGCCGGCACGTTCTGCTCATCGGCCAGCCGGCGACGCAGCGCGCGCAGTTCATCAAACAAACCTTCGTCATATTCAGCAGTTATGCCAACCATTGCAACCGCGGACCTTTTACGCACGTTGTCGCGCCGCTCCCGTTTGACCTCAGGCTCATCCACCCGCATATCCAGCGTCAAATTGGCCCGGCTCCGCAGCCACTCCCGCCCGGCGACGGTTACGCTGACGGTGGCGTACTGGCCGTCGGCCCTGGCCAGCAGTCCTTTCTCAACCAGCCCGTCGGCGAACCGACGCAGTCCGTTGCGGTCATAGTCGTCAACGATGCCGAACACGCTCAACTGGTCGTGGCCCAGCTCCCGTATCCGTTCCAGGTTGCTCCCCAGCAGCACGTTGATCACGTGGGCAATGCCGAACCGCTCTCCGGTGCGTACCACCGCCGACAGCAGTTTTTGGGACACCAGCGTAACGTCCACCGGACGCCGCTCGGCCAGGCACACGTCGCAGTTGCCGCAGGTTTCGCCGGGTATCGTGTCGCCAAAGTACGCCAGCAGGTACTTGCGCCGGCAAGTTTGGAGCCGGCCGTAGTCAACCATCTGTTGCAGTTGCCGTTCGGACACGGCTCTGGCGTCGCCCGTCATTCCCTGGATGAAGTATTCCTGCTTGGCGCGGTCGCCCTCGCTGAAAAACAGCACGCAGTCGCTGGGCAGCCCGTCGCGCCCAGCCCGTCCCGTCTCCTGGTAGTAGCCCTCAATGGACTTGGGCAGCGCGTAGTGAACCACCAGCCGGATGTCGGGTTTGTCGATGCCCATGCCAAAGGCAATCGTAGCGGCAACGATGGGAACTTCGCCGTCAATAAACCGTTCCTGAGTTATGCGACGGATTTCCGGGTCAAGCCCAGCGTGATACGCCGCTGTTGGGTGGCCGTGGGCCGTCAGCCGAGTAGCCAGTTCCTCAGTTTCCTTGCGCGAAAAGCAATAAACAATCGCCGACTGCCCTCTCCGTTCGTTCAACAAGCCCAGCAGAGCTTCCCACGCTCCTGTTCTGCGCTGCACGCGATAAGTCAGGTTGGCCCGGTCAAAACCGGACACGAACTGCGCGCCGTCATACAGCGCCAGTTGCTCCACTATGTCCTGACGCACCCGCTCGGTAGCCGTCGCCGTCAGCGCCATTACCGGAGTTTGGGGAAACTGCCTCCGCAGGTCGGACAGGGCGCGATAGTCGGGGCGGAAATCATGGCCCCATTCGCTGATGCAGTGCGCCTCGTCGATGGCGATGAGGCGCAAGTCCAGCGTGCCCAGGAGCCGCTGAAAGCCGGGCATACTGACCCGCTCCGGAGCAACGTACAGCAAGCTGACCCTGCCGGCTTGCGCCCGTCGCTCCACGTCGGCGGCGGTTGCGTTGTCCAGGCTGCTGTTGAGGAACTCGGCGGGGATGCCGTTGGCCCGCAGGCCATCCACCTGGTCCTTCATCAGCGCAATCAGCGGCGACACCACCAGGGTCAGCCCACCAAGCGCCAGCGCTGGCAACTGGTAGCACAGGGACTTGCCCCCGCCCGTCGGCATGACCACCAGGCTGTTGCGTCCGGACAGGGCGTTGCTGATTACCGCCTCCTGGCCGGGACGAAATTCATCGTACCCGAAATGCTGTTTTAGCAGTTGGCGCAGAGTCAGGGTTTCATCCGCCATTGCCACCCATCCGCCGGGATAATCCGGTAGCCTCCCAGATGCTACCCCATCGCTGCCAGCGCGTCGCCCACCGCCACAATCGTGCGATCTATGTCGGCGTCGGTGTGGGCGATGGACACGAACCCGGCCTCGAATTGCGATGGCGCGATGTACACGCCCCGCTCCAGCAGCGCGTGCATGTATCGCCCGTAGGCTGCCGCGTCCGACTGCTCCACCTGCGCCAGGGACGTAACCGGGCCGGGATTGAAAAACCCGGTGAACATTGAAGCCACCCGATTGATCGTGGACGGTATCTCCGCGGTGGCAAACGCATGCGCTATGCCTTCCGTCAAGCGCACCGCTGTTGCTTCGAGCTGATCGTAAACGCCGGGGCGTTGCATTTCGGTGAGCGTGGCCACGCCGGCGGCCACTGCAAGCGGGTTGCCGGACAACGTTCCCGCCTGATACATGGGCCCCAGGGGAGCCACCATCTGCATAATGTCGGAGCGACCGCCGTACGCACCCACCGGCAAGCCACCCCCGATGATTTTGCCCATCGTGGTGATGTCCGGGGTGATGCCGTAGAGGGTTTGAGCGCCTCCGTAAGCGACACGAAAGCCGGTAATGACCTCGTCGAATATGAGCAGCGCACCGTGGGATTCGGTGATGCGCCGCAATCCGTCCAGGAACCCGTCTGCGGGCGGGACGACCCCCATGTTGCCGGCCACCGGTTCCACGATGACGGCGGCAATGTCTTCGGGCCAGGCATCGAACAGGCTTTCAACCGAAGATATGTCGTTGTAGGCCGCGACCAGGGTTTCGGCGGCATAGGATTCCGGAACTCCGGCGCTGGTGGGAACCCCGTGAGTTAGCGCGCCCGATCCGGCCTGCACCAGCAAACCGTCGGCGTGCCCGTGGTAGTTGCCGGCGAATTTCACAATCTTGGAGCGGCCGGTAAACGCCCGAGCCAGGCGCAACGCGGACATGCAGGCCTCGGTTCCCGAATTGACCAGGCGAACCATGTCCACGGAAGGCAGCGCGTGGCATATCATCTCGGCAAGCTGGACTTCCTGCTCCACCGGCGCGCCAAACGAGGTGCCATCGGCCGCGGCACGCTGCACCGCGTCGACGATGGCCGGATGGGCGTGTCCGAGCGCGAGCGGTCCCCAGGATCCGAGGTAGTCGATATATTCATTGCCGTCAACGTCCCAGACGCGGGCGCCGTTCCCGCGGGCAATGAATGGAGGTGTTCCTTCCACGGCGCGAAAAGAACGCACGGGACTGTTGACGCCGCCGGGGATGAATCGTTGCGCCCGTTCGAATAACTGCTGGGACCGTTGTTGTTGCATTGTGGCCGAAACCTCTGTCGATTGGGAGTACGGTTGAATCGGTTGATTACTCCGCGCCGCGCAGCCAACGGGCTACTTCCTTGGCGTGATAGGAGATGATGATGTCTGCGCCGGCCCGGCGGATGCCGGTGAGCAGTTCCAGTGTGATGGGTTTTTCGTCCACCCAACCGGCTCGAGAGGCTGCTTTCACCATTGAGTATTCGCCGCTAACGTTGTAGGCGGCAAGGGGGTAGTCATACCGGTCGCGAGCCTCCTTGATGACGTCCAGATAGGCCATAGCCGGTTTGACCATCACGATGTCTGCGCCTTCGGCGATGTCCGATTCGATCTCGCGCATTGCCATGCGTCGGTTGGCGGAGTCCATCTGGTAGCTGCGGCGGTCGCCAAACTGAGGCGTTGAGTCGGCGGCAACGCGGAACGGCCCATAGAACGATGATGCGTACTTGGCCGCGTATCCCATGATGGGAGTGTCATCGTAACCGTGGGCGTCGAGGGTTTCTCGAATGGCGCGCACCTGGCCGTCCATCATCGACGATGGAGCCACCATGTCGGCGCCGGCCTGAACTTGCGTCAATGCCGAACGCGCCAACAGCTCAAGGGTGCCGTCGTTATCGACCTTTCCGTTATCGATGAGGCCGCAGTGTCCGTGATCGGTGTATTCGCACAGGCAAACATCTCCGATGACCATCAGGCCGGGCGCTCTCTCTTTGATTGTGCGGGTGGCTTCCTGAATAATTCCTTCAGGATCGTAAGCGCCGCTGCCAACTGCGTCTTTTTCCGGCGGCAAACCAAAAAGCAAAACCGACGGTATCCCCAGCTCGACGATCTCGTCGATTTCTTCATGGAGCCGGTCGATGGACGTGTGAAAACAACCGGGCATGGGTTCTATTTCATTGCGGATGTTTTCACCGTGGGTTACAAACATCGGGTAAATGAAATTAGCGGTATCCAACCGGGTTTCGCGGACGAGATCGCGCACCGGCGCTTTCTCCCGCAATCGCCTCATGCGCAAATCTGGATGTTTCAGCATGACTTCCCTCCGTCTCCCCCGTTCTGAATCAGCGATGTTAGGCCGCGTAGAATTTTACCATTGCGTCGGCCAGTCCTTCGACGGTGGCCTCGTCAGCGACGACGTTTACGTTCAATCCCAGTTCGACGGCGGTTGCGGCGGTAATCGGGCCGATACAAGCCACCAGGCAATCGTCCAGCAAGGACCGGTTTTCGCCCATGATTTCCACCAGGTTGCGTACCGTTGAGGAACTGGTGAAGGTTACCACATCAACGCCGTTGCGCAGGACGTCCACGGCCTTCTGTTCTATGCCGGCGGGGCGCACGTTCCGATATGCGGCGACGCGGCGGACATTGGCGCCCAGCCCGGCCAACCCACTGGCCAGAGCATCCCTGCCGATGGCGGAACCCGGCAACACGACCAGCCGATCTTTCCAATCGCGGCCGGACAGTTCGGCAACCACGTCCTCTGATACCGACCTGCGAGGCACAAAATCGGGTTGGATGCCACGGGCAACCAGGGCATCTGAAGTTGCCGGGCCGATGGCCGCGATCGTGGAACCCGCGAAGTAGCGGGCGTCGTAATTCAGCGCGTTCAACCGGTTCCAGACGTGTTCGACCGCGTTGGCGCTGGCAAAAATTATCCAGCGACCGGCGACGCCGGCAGTCTCCGTCAGCAGTTGGTCCAGCTCGGCGTAATCTTCCAGCGGGCCAATTTCGATGGAAGGAAGTTCAATCGGGTCTGCGCCCAGCTGCGATAGGATTTCAACGAAGCGGGAAGTTTGGGTTCGCGACCTGGTAACAAGCACCCGTTTGCCCCAGAGAGGCCGGCGGTCGAACCACCCCACGTTGTCGCGCAGGCTGGCAACCTCCCCGATTACCGCTATCACCGGGGCCGCTATCCCAGCCTGTTTGCCGCGCTCCACGATGTTCGCCAGGGTGCCGGTTACGGTGCGTTGACGCTGCCAAGTTCCCCATTGAACCAGGGCGACCGGAGTCTCGGCGCTCATACCATTGTCTCGCAGCGTGGACAGGATGCCGGGCAGGGCCGCCCACCCCATCAACACCACCAGGGTGCCGCCGGTTTTGGCCAATACAGCCCAGGGGGTATTGGTTTCGGTCTTGGTTGGGTCTTCGCTGCCCGTTACCACTGTAACCGACGTGGCTATGCCCCGGTGCGTTACCGGTATCCCGGCGTAAGCTGCTGCGGCCACGGCGGACGTTACCCCCGGCACGACCTCGAATGGAACACCGGCATCGGCAAGGGCGATGGCCTCTTCGCCGCCGCGACCGAACACGAAGGGATCACCGCCTTTTAACCGCACCACCTCATTCCCGGCGGATCCTTCTGCGACCAGGAGTTCGTTGATCTCCGATTGCGATAACGCCTGCCTGCCCCGTTCTTTCCCCACAAAAATATGCCGGGACGTTGTTTTGGAGAGTGCCAACAGGGAGGGATCCAGGAGTCGGTCGTACACCACGACATCGGCGGCGGCCAACACCCGGGCCCCTTTGACGGTCAGCAAGCCCGGATCACCCGGACCCGCGCCAACCAAATAGACGATTCCCCGTGATGCGACCATGGCAAGATGCTATATCAATTTGGAGATCGAGCGCCAGTCAGCTTGAGGCCAGCAGCGAACCGGCGCCCTGTTGGCGAAGGTCATTCCAGGCCGCAGCCGCCAGTTCGGCCGGCGCTTCCATGGCGCCGACCACAGTGGCGCGAAACGCGGTAGCCCCGTCGGTGGAAGAAAGGAATACAGTCAACGCCAGGTCGTCAAGATTGGCACTCACGGGTTTGGCGTAGGCGCCAACGGGAGTCTGACACCCACCTCCCAATGCCTCGAGGAATCCCCGTTCTGCGGCCACCGATGCTTCGGTATCGCAGTGGTTGGCAGCCAGGACGATCTCGCGCATCCAATCGTCGCTCTGCCGTATCTCCACGGCCATCGCGCCCTGCCCGGGCGGGGGCACGAATTCGGTGGCCGGCAGATATTCGGTGATCACGTCTTCCAACCCCATGCGTATCAGGCCGGCGGCGGCGGCGATGGTACCGTCGCATTCTTCTCCGGCAGCTTTGCGGAGGCGCGTGTCCACGTTGCCGCGAATGGGAACGATCTCCAGGTCGGGCCGGCGGCGGGCGAGCTGTGCCTTCCGGCGGGGGCTGCTGGTACCGATTCGTTTGCCCAACGGGAAATCGTCCAGCGTCGTACCAAGGTGAGATACGAAAACATCGCGAGGGTCGGCTCTTTCCAGCACTGCGCCGATGCACATCCCGTCGGGCAAAGCGGTGGGCATGTCCTTCAGACTGTGCACGGCCATATCGATTTCGCCCTTTTCCAACCGGTACTCGATCTCTTTGACAAAAACCCCCAATCCCATGCCGGCGAGGGGAGCGCGCTGGTCGGCATCGCCGCTGGTCGTAACCGTTACCGGCAAGAATTCTATGCCAGGATGAACCACCCTGAGAATGTTAAGGGTCAACTCCGTCTGAATCAAGGCAAGGCGGCTGCCTCGCGTGCCGACCCGCACAGTGGAGCGAGGATTGCTAATGGCGCCCACTACCCCGGCCCGTTTCGCCGTCTTCGCCGAATAGCCGTTCGGCGAGGGGATATACGTTTGCGCTGTTGGCGGAACGCAATCCAGCCGTAGGGCGATGCAGCAATTTCTTGACGAGTGCGTTGGTCATGGCGTCGAGGCGCTCCGCAAGTTCGCTTTCCTCATCGGCGCCCAGCATCCTGAGCGTCCGCGCAACCTCGGCCCGTCGGACCGTTTCGGCGCGCCGGCGCATGGAGGCGATGAGTTCCATGGTGTCTGACGAGTTCCATCGCTCAATAAACCGGGAACATTCTTCGTCAATGATACTGGAGGCGCGTTCAACTTCACGGTTCCAGCTGTCCAACCCGGTTTCGGCCAGCTGACCCAGCGCGTCGATGTCATACAACCGCGCGCCGGCCAGATCGTTAACGGCCGGATCAACGTCTCGCGGTACGGCGATGTCGATGAGCATGAGCGGTTCGTGAGAGCCGCGGGCCTCCAGCGCTTGCCGGACCAGGTCCGTCGAAACCACAAACCCCGGAGACCCGGTACTGCTGATAACCAGGTCCGCGCCGGAAAGGCTTTGGGATAAATCGTCGAACGGAGCAGATACGCCACCCAACTCTTTGGCCAGGTCATCGGCCCGCCAGGCGGTGCGGTTGGTGACCGTTATCTGCTGAACGCCGGCGTCGGCCAGCGCCCGGGCCACCATGCGGCCGGCGTCACCGGCGCCGATAACGAGGGCGCGCTTGTCGTCCAGGCGACTGAACATCCCACGGGCCAGTTGCACGGCGGCACGGCTGACGGACCGCGAATGGCGGCCGATGTTGGTCTCCCGGTGGACGCGGCGGCCGGCGCGGAGCGCGCTGTGGAACATGCGAGTGATGGGGTTGCTGGAGTAACCGGTTTCGCTGGCCACGCTAAATGCGGACCGCACCTGGCCCAGAATCTGCCTTTCGCCGACTATCATCGATTCCAGGCCGCCGGCAACCCGGAACAGGTGGAGGGCGCAGTCGGCCTCCCAGAGTTGATACAGATGCTGTTCGAGTTCTACGCCCGGCACACCGGAATATGCAATCAGGAAGTCACTGATCCTTCCCGCCAGGCTGTCATCATCCGAGTGATAGGTGTAAACCTCGGTACGATTGCAGGTGGAAAGAATTACCGACTGCGGCACGTATTGAGAGAGTTGGCTGAGCGCGGAGGTCAACTGGTCACGTTCGACGCTCAACTGCTCTCGCAAATTCACCGGGGCGGTACGGTGGTCCAATCCCAGAACGACGAGGCTCAACTCACTGCCTCCGCGGCGCGCATGGCAGCCCGTTTGGCACACCCCCCGGGTCTGCAATGAGCCAGATCCGGGCACATTTCGGGAATACCGGGATCCTCGAGTTGACTCAAGATAATCTCGACTGCCTCATCATCGTTACCGTTGTGGGTGATTTGCAGCAATTCCTCTGTGATCACACATTGCCAGCGTGTGGGGTCGATGGCGGTACGTTTTTCCTTGATGACCCGGCGCGCCTGGGAGAGGACGCCGGCCAGTTCGGCCCATTGCAAAATTCGCGCCTCGGACAGGACCTCCCGCATTTTGCGGGCCAACGCCGGGCTGGCTCCGCCGGTCGAAATCGCCAATGTGATGGGATCGCGGCGGACGATGGAAGGGGCGATAAACGTACACTGGTCCGGATCGTCAACGACGTTGAGCAGCACGCCCCGACCCTCGGCTTCCTCGTGTATCTGGCGATTGACGTGCCAGACATTGGTGGCCGCCACCGCGATAAACGCGCCGTCCAGGTCACCGGGTTTGTATTCCCGTTGAATCCAGACCACATCGCCGCGTTGAACCGCCCGCTTGATCCCGTCGGTAGCCTGCGGACTGATTATTGTGATGTCGGCGCCGGCGTCGCGCAGCGCGGAGATCTTGCCCTGGGCAACGGTACCGCCACCCACGATGACGCAGCTTTTGCCAGCCAGGTTGAGATAGACAGGATAATATTCAGGCATCGTTGAAATCCACTACTGATAATACCCGTGCCGATGGCAATCCAATCTGGAATTACTGCGCGACCGGTTCGGCCAGCGCTTCGGCATCTTCGGGCGAATCCCAAGACGACTCGTAATCCTCTACAAAGTACCTGACCCGGGTCTTTTTGTACTCACGGGTGCTGTACAGGAGCAAGTTTTCGGTGATCCCTGCGGCCTGGCCGATCTCGCGCCCAATGGCCTCGCATTCGTCTCGGGTGGGTGCGTGCACCATCGTGAAATGGCTATATTCCCAATCGGGAAACGTGGGGCGTTCGTAGCAATGGGTCACCGCCGGGTTTTCGGCCATGATCATGCCGACCTCTTCGGAACGTTCGGGCGGCACTTTCCAAACGATCATGGCGTTGGCGCGGAACCCAGACCTGCGGTGATGCAACACAGCGCTATAACGGCGCATCAATTTGCGCTCCTGGTACTCGGCCAGCTGCTGGAAAAACTGGGGAACCGTCAGCCCCAATCTCTGAGCGATGCCAGCGAAGGGGTGTGATTCAAGCGGAAGGTCTTCCTGGGCTTCGCGGATCACCTGTTTGTCCCATTCGGTAATGTCCTGCGCTTGATTCCAGTCGGCAGCCGGCCTTTGAGTCTGGCCGATACCGTCCGGGCTGTAATTGAAAGCATCGCTGCGACGTTTCACCATATCGAAGTTCACGCCAATCTTGAAAAATCTGATGGTGGGCATGATGCGATATTCGATGGCGCCGGTCTGAGCGGCCATCCAGCGAACGGTTTGCTCCAGATCGCCGTCGGGTGGTACCGCCAGCGTGAACCACAGGTTGTAGTACGAGCCTTCGCGGGCGTAGTTATGGCTGACTCCGGGATGCCGATTGATGAAGATCGCTCCGGCGTGGAGGTCGTCCTGGCCGTAAGCAAAAGCGACGAGGGTCGTTTTATACCCGAGACGGCGAGTATCGAAAATCGCGCTGATTTGCCGCACCACGTTCTGCCGTTTGAGTTCGGCGAGGCGGGTCAGTACCTCAGATTCGGCGATGCCCAACTCGTTTCCGACTTCCAGGTACGGCTGCTCCACAACCGGGAAATTGCTCTGGATGATGTTGAGCAATTTGCGGTCAACGATGTCCATTGTGTCGGTAGTCATCTTGCACTGCCTCCGGGCGTCGTCAACCGACCGGCGGGCCGGGCTTCGGAGCCTTTGTCGTCATCTGCCAACCTGGCGCCGTAGGCATCAACCAACCCGATCAACACCCGGTCGGAAATTTCTATCACCTGCCGAAGCCGGTCAGGGTGTACCGATTCTACGACAGACGTCCGGAAGAACAGGAAAGCTTGAACGCTGTCGGACAATGGTACGTTGCGGTCGGCCATTTCCGAGCCGTATTCGTGGCCCAGCATGTGGGTTTCGGATAGCGTTTCGCCCTTACGCCGACTCCTGTCGCGCAAACCGTCCTGAACCAGCAACGACAGCAACCTGCGTCCGAAGAGCCGCATTCGATCGCGCCCTTCCTCCTGAAAGCTCTGCATCCACGGTTGCGCCGAGAGGTCGGACTGACTTAGCTTGCGGCGAATTTTGCGGAGAGCGGTGCCTTCCGGGTCTGCATCGGAAACTGGGGAAGAACCAACAACCGGCGATCGGCCCATCAGGGCTTCCACATCTTCACGCCAAAACCTACGATGACCGCCGGGAGTACGATATACCCTTACCTGGCCCCGGTCTGCCCATTGGCGCAGGGTGGCGTCGTTCACTTCCAGCGCCCGACTGACTTCGCCGAGGGACATCCAGCGGGCGGGATTATCGGTGTTCGTGGCCATTAAACCTGTAGAAATCTCAATAAACAGCTGGCTTCGTTAGTTTTGCGCGGAAATCGTACCACACGCCCACTGCCTAGTCAACGAATTTTGGCATTGCCCACCAAAGAGCGCAAACGAAGTCAATCTACCCCCAAGGTTATCGCATATGGACGGTTCAACCACCGTCATTCCCGCGAAAGCGGGAATCCAGTGACCGATGCCGGTAGCATCGCGGCGAAAATCCAGCAGATTACAAGATCTGGACTCCGGCTTTCGCCGGAGTGACGTGGCTGTAATTTCATATGCGATAGGCCTGAACCGACCCCTGGATGCTATATTTTAACATGCAGGTAGTACATGGATTATAGTTCCCGCGGATGGTTCCGGTTATGAATCTGACTTCGATACGAATGCGCGCGCAAGAACGATTGATGAAGCAACTGGCGCGGTCGCTGGACGATGCGGCGGTGCTGGAGGCTTTGCGTCATGTGCCGCGCGAGGCATTCGTTCCCGATGAGTTCCGCGCGCTGGCCTATTGCAACGTCCCGCTGTCAATTGGGCATGATCAAACCATTTCCCAACCGTTGATGGTGGCAACGTCGGCGTCGGCTTTGCAGCTGCGCGGAGACGAGAATGTTCTGGAAGTGGGCGCCGGCAGCGGTTATCAGGCGGCGGTGCTCGCGGAGTTGTTGCCATTCGGGACGCTCATCGCGGTAGAACGCATACCCGATTTGGCCGCCATGGCCCACGAAAATCTGGCCCGATGCCGCATCGCCAACGTAGCGGTACTGTTGGTCGAGCACGCTTTGGGTGCGCCCGAGCACGGGCCGTATGATGCAATCCTGGTATCCGCCGCCGCCCCCAGCATTCCGGATGCTTTGGTCGCCCAACTGAAGCCTGGAGGCAGAATCGTCGCTCCGGTGGGAAACCGCGAAAAACAAACCCTGGTCAGATTGACGGTAACTGCGGACTGCCACCTCATAGAGTCGTTGGGACAATGCCGATACGTTCCGCTGATTGGGGATGGAGCCTGGCCGTCAGGCAACTAATAGCAAACTGCCGCCGCGACGCAGGCGCAATATGGCATAATGTTCACGCGTTCGGGCTACCGAACCGGCAACCGGTGACAGTTCAACGGTAGTTTTATTTCCAAATGAACCCGGAGGGAAGATGGCTGGCAAAATCGAAATCCGTCAAATTAACCACGTAACGACCATGGTGAAGGACACGGCCCGCGCCATGGAATTCTACAACAACCTGCTCGGCATCAAGCAGATCCAGAGTCAGGTAGACAACCCGGCAATCACCTGGCTGCAGCTCGACAACGGCGTGATGGTTCATCTGATTGAAACGGACGAAGCGCCCGCCAAGCCCGGCAACATTCACCACGCTTTTCAGGTGGACAACCTGGCAGACACCCAGGCAACGCTGGAAAGCAGCGGATTTGAGGTATTGCGCGGCGGAGTCCGATACGACGGGCAGGCGTACTTCTTCATCCAGGATCCAGACGGCAACAGCGTGGAATTCTGCACGGCATCCGGCTACGCTCCGGCGCCGCCGCGGCCGGCCTAACGCCCACGCATCCGGCGCCAGCCCCCATGTCGTCAGACAACATCATCCTGGTTGGGTTTATGGCTACGGGCAAGAGCCACGTAGCGCGTATCATATCCCGAGCCACCGGGAGGCAGGCGGCTGATCTGGACGAAGAGATCGTGCGGCGTGCCGCAAAGCCGATTCACCAAATCTTCAGCGAGAATGGGGAAGCGGTATTCCGGGCCATGGAACGCCACGCCGCATTTTCGCTATGTGAAGGGGAAGACAAGATTATCGCCGCCGGCGGCGGCGCGTTCGCCCAGGAATCGACGCGAAAAGTTTTGCTGGACAACGGAACGGTGTTCTGCCTTACCGCCAGTCCCGAAACCATCTATTACCGGATTTCCAGGGGCAACTTGAGCGCGGCGGTTCGCCCCATGCTGGCCGGTGGCGATCCTCTGGAGAGAATCCGACAGCTTCTGTCGGAACGCGCTGCTGCCTACGACCTGGCTCACTACTCCATACCGACGGACGACCGGACGCCCGAACAGGTCGCGGATGAAATCCTGCGGATTTATCGAACAGAAACCCGGCAATCAGAATCCCGGACTCCTCCGGATGCCGGGAGACCAACACAACTGGCGATCCAGGAGAACCTCAATGGCTCAAACTGACCTTGCGGCGACCGTACATCATTCGGGGGGAAGCTACCCGGTCATTGCGGATTGGGGGGTGATCGACCGTCTGGGCGATTACATCAATGATCTTGGATTGGGTAAAACCGCCTACATAATTACGGACGAAAACGTAATGCGGCCTTACGGCCGCAATGCGCAATGGGCGTTGCAGCGAGCGGGTATCGCCGCCCACTGTTTCGTGATTCCACCCGGCGAGACCAGCAAGTCATTCCAGCTGGCCCAGGAAATCTACGAATGGCTGGTTGGCCTCAAAGCCGAGCGGGGTCAGCCCATTGTTGCGATTGGCGGCGGGGTGTCGGGCGACCTCGGCGGATTCATCGCCAGCACCTTCCTGCGGGGCGTACCCTTCGTGCAGGTTCCCACCAGCATGGCGGCGATGGTCGATGCATCCATCGGCGGCAAGGTTGCAGTCAACCTTCCCCAGGCCAAAAACATGGTGGGCGCCTTTTACCAGCCCCGGGCCGTCCTCGCCGACGTTCAGGCCCTTTCCACCCTCGGCAAGCGTGAATTGGCAGAAGGTTGGGCCGAAGCCATCAAGCACGGTCTCATTCTGGACCCATCGTTGGTGGATGTCTTTGAAGAACACGCGGAAGCCCTGATGGACATTGAGCCGGAAATCTCCACCGAAGTCATCCGGCGCAGCATGGCCATCAAAGCCGACATCGTCAGCCAGGACGAGCGCGAAACCCTCGGCATCCGCATCCTGCTCAACTACGGCCACACCATCGGCCACGCGCTGGAGGCATCAACCGAGTACGGACGCTTTATGCACGGCGAGGGCGTTTCGGTGGGCATGATGGGCGCAGCCCGAATTGCCCGTGAAATGGGTATGATCGGCGACGACATCGTAGAACGCCAGCGCACCCTGCTGCAAAGGTTCAACCTGCCCATCACGGCGCCGGGTGTCAACCTGACCGCAGTACGCAGCGCCATGTCCCTGGACAAGAAAACCGTGGGCGGAGCCAACCGATGGGTTCTGCTGGAGGATGTCGGCCAAGCCACGGTGCGGCGCGATATACCCACGGAACTGGTCGACGATACCCTGGCGTGGCTGACCCGCTAACAACCCGGGCGAGCTAACCGGGGATTGACGCCTTTCTGCGTCTCATTGCCCGCAGCATCGCCAGTCGTCGTCCCCGCCGCAGCTGTTTGCCGGCAGATACGGCCAGCATACACAGGATTGCTACGGCCACCGCGCCCGAGGCTCCGAGCAGCAAAGCCTGCCCAATCTGGGCCAGCACGGCAGACTCCAGCAGCCGGGCCAGCTGACTTAACCCGACTGCGACGCCGGCGTTCAGCACCGTAACTCCGAATAAGCCCAGTATCCGGCTGGCGTTGACGAACCGCGTTGCCAGCGCGCCCAACTGGGTGCCTACCGATGCCGACGCAAACATGATGATCGCGATCACCGGATCGACACTTCCACCCAGGGAGTACAGAAACGCCCCCAGCGTGCCGGTGATGATAATCTGAAACAGATCGGTTCCGATGGCCACTGCCGCCGGCACTCCCAGCCCGTACACCAGAAACGGCATCAGAATGAACCCGCCGCCGGCGCCCAACAGAAGGGCGATGAAGCCAATCGCAAAACCGGCGGTTACCGGCAAGAATGCCGACATCTCATCGATGCCCGATTTCGGAAACGGAATGCGAGTCGAAACCCGCCCTTTTCCGGGGACCCAAATTACCGCTGGGCCAATCCGCAAGTCGTGCAGCCGTTTAGAAATACCACCGCCCGGCGGTCCAACCTGTTTGCGATTGAGCCTCCGAAGCCAGCTGCCGGTCATCCACGAACCCAACCCCAGCAACAGCACAAAGTAAACCAGCCCTATGACCAACCCACCCAGTCCGGCCTGCTCCAGTACAGCGTTCACCCGCTCCGCAATCAACCCGCCCGGCACGGTGCCGCAAACGATGAGGATCGCAAGACGGATATCCACGTTGCCCAACCGCCGGTGCCGCAAGGTGCTGGTAATCGCTGTGCCCATAACCATCAGCAGGCCGGTGCCCACTGCATAGATGGTTGGCACGCCCAGCACGAGCAATCCGCCCGTGATCAGGAAACCGCCGCCGACACCAAAGAAGCCGGTCATCGTGCCAACTATCATGCCCAGCAACGCCAGCAACAACGGCGAGATGGAAACGTCGGCGATGGGAAAGTACACTGCGATCCGTCTGCCGGTTCAGTCGCGCCGGATCGAGCTGTAAACCTGCGCCGTCAATGACACAACGCGCCCTACCAGATCCCAGAATATGAACAGCGCCACCGCCGTCACGGCCATTGCCGCCACCACCGAAATCGCCCAAACGCCGGCATTGGCGCTCAGCGCGACCAGAAAATCGGATAATGCCAGGTACATCATGTACCCCTTAAGTTAAGCGGCGCATTGCGTTCGGGTGGACACTGCGAGTAAATTGCTGGAATGACTAAAGAGAAATTCGGTTTCAGGCTGTCGGGTACCGACGGCGCGGCGCGGCTGGGGCAGATTACCACGCCCCACGGTACGGCGCAAACACCCATGTTTATGCCCGTGGCGACGCAGGCAACCGTCAAGGGCCTGACGTTCGATGAAGTCCGAACCGCGGGCGCGGAAACCGTCCTGTCCAACGCCTACCACCTGTACCTGCGCCCCGGCGTTGACCGCATCCGCGATGCCGGCGGACTGCACAGATTCATGGGGTGGGAAGGGCCGATCCTAACCGACAGCGGCGGTTACCAGGCGTTCAGCCTGGGCGCCCTGCGCCGCATCAACGATGACGGAATTCTGTTCCGATCACACATCGACGGCAGCGAGCATCTGTTTACCCCCGAGGTGGCGATCCGAAACCAGCAACTCATCGGCGCCGACATCATCATGTGTTTTGATCAATGCGTGTTCTCCGCTGGCGACCGATCGGATGTGCGGGCAGCCATGGAACGTACTCACCGATGGGCGCGGGTCTGCTACGACGCTCATGCGGCGACGGCCTACTCCGGGGCGCAGGCCCTGTTCGGGATAGTACAGGGCGGCACAATCCCGGAATTTCGAGATGAATCCATTGAACTGGTCACGAGCATTCCGTTCGACGGATACGCCATCGGCGGCTTGGCGGTGGGCGAAACCAAAGAGGAAATGCACCGGGTCAATAGTCAGGTTTGCGAAGGGTTGCCCAGCGACAAACCGCGCTACCTGATGGGTGTCGGTTCACCGGAAGATCTGGTGAACGGGGTTGCGCTGGGCGTGGACATGTTCGACTGCGTGCTCCCCACGCGGGTGGCGCGAAACGGCGCCCTGTTCACCCCCACCGGTCGCGTCAACATCGCCAACCGCCGCTATGGCGACCAGGATGCGCCGTTGGACGAGACCTGCGATTGTTACGCCTGCCAACATTATTCGGCAGCCTACCTGCGTCATCTGTTCAAGGCCGGGGAAATGCTGGGGCCGCGAATGGCGTCGGTACACAACCTGCGCTTCGTGCTGCGCCTCATGGAACAGATGCGGGATGCGATAGCCGGCGGGCGATTTGTTGAATTTCGCGATCGGTTCCTGGGCCTGTATCAGCCGACCGACGAACAAAGCCGGCAGACACAAAAACACCGCTGGATCAGAGAGCGGGGGGTCTAGCACGAAAGGCGTTTCAAAAAAGGGTGGTCAGTCTTCGCGCCGGTGGCCGAGCAGGGCGGCAACGATGTCTCCAACGACGGCGTCAACCCGCTGGCGGATGGCTGCCTCATCCAACGCTGCGACCGGATGCTGCAAGTACACCGACCCGGTGTAATCGGACCTCCCCAATGAAACGATGTGCTGTTCCGCGGCGGAGCAAAATGCCTGGGTATGAACCACCACGGTCCTCACGCCCCGGTCTTCCAGCTCAATGGCGTCGCGCAGACTGCGCGCCACACAACTCCCTCAATCACCCACCGCGGTGACCACGAAATCGCAATGCGCCAACTCGTCGATGATTTCCGGGGCAGCAGGGGCAGAAAACACCCATTTGGAACGCACCAGAGAGTCTGTCATACCATAATCGTCGGCAAGACGCTGTTTAATGGATTCCAGGATCACATCGGCGTTGCCCTTTCGGTTATCGAGGAAACCGCCGATGCGGCCCTCCAGGGTTTCCAATGGTGGGGCCGGGCGACGCTCCGGTTCTGCCTGCCGGTCGGTGGGATCCAGCAGGCCAAGAGCCGCCATGCGAGATTGCAGATCGGATGATCCGTTAGTCATATTGAGTCTCCTGAGATAGACGTCAGGTGGCGCGCACCGGGGCGGAAGTGATACGCGAACCCCAGCCGGGGATGTATACCGAGTGCCGCCCGGCCCCCCCGGCCACCATGATGTGAATGTCCTCGGCACGCCGCACCACCGGGACCATTGCGTCGTCGTCGTCGCGGTCGATCCAGCGCGGCCAGAGGGTGTTGCGATGGGCGTGGCGACCATGTATGCCGCCCAGCTTCAGCAGCGCCAGCGGCTGCCGGGCCAGCTCGTATAGGTAGGAGCGCACGTCGTTCTTGTTCCAGCCGGCGCTGGCGATGATGTCAGCGTGTTCCGGACCCAACACCAGCAGCACGTCTCCCATCACGTGAATGTTGTTGCAACCGGGTATGGCCATCGACAAGGCGAACGTCGTGAGCAAATCTTTGGGATTGTCGGCGCCGTGGTTGTTCAGATTGTGCGGCGCTTCCGCCGGATGCACGGTGACCACCGATTGCTCCACTGCGTACCCGTGTTCAACATGATAGGGTTCCCAGGGATTTTCGGCCTCGTTCTCCGCGATGCAGTAGGTATACTTGCCCGGATGCCCAAAGGTAGCCCGGTCTTCGTCGCCGGGCAACGCGCCGCCCAGATTGGTGAGGGCCAGCTTAACGGCCCGCCCGATGGTGGCGTTGGCCCGGTTGCCCTGCCCAAAGCAGTTGCCGCCGCTATTCATGCCCAGTTCTCCGGCGACGGGTCCGTTGACGATCACCAGAGGCGTGGCGATGTGCGTCGAACACTGCACGGATGCCAGGTTGAACCGGGGCAGCAGCAAAGCATCAATCGCCGCGATCACCACCGGAAAATACTCCGGCAAGCACCCGGCCATCACCGCGTTAGCCGCCAGCTTCTCCACCGTAGCCCGCCCGCCACGCGGGGGAATCTCCCCGACGAGTTCGAGGGGAGAACGGCCTACGGATTCAAGAAACGCCCGCACTCGGTCGGCAGTAGGCGGGACTATGGGCAACCCATCCGTCCAGCCGGCTTCGTAAGCCAGGGCGAGGGCCTCGTCGTATTCGCCAACTTTAATAAGCATCTTTAATCTATGTTTCGCGTCAGCAATTTAACCAGGTTCAGCACCGTTGGTAAGAAACTCCCGTTTCAGCAAACGTCTCGTGGGAATCAGGCGATAGTTCACCGGATCAACCATGAGTGCCAGGTCTTCCAATGTAGTTGCTCCCATCAGGTATTCGCCATCCGGGCCAAAAATGACCCGTGCCCGGCCAACCTTGTCCATTACGGCGAAGGCTGCATACCCCGTTTCGTATTGGACGATCTCACCGCCGGCGAGTTCAAATTCCACCGATTCCTCTGGTTCTACTCCCAACCGACGCAGCAGGCTGGCCGGCGCCATAGAACATGTAGCGCCGGTATCTACCAGTGCGCTAACCGTCTCCCAAGCCGAAAAATCGGGCGCGCCGATTCGCAAGTCCACGTTGAATGTCCCCATACCCATCGCCTCACGAGATGACGATTGCCAGGTGATTAGTTTCGGCAAGCGTCATGGCATCTACCCAGTCACTTGGGCCAAGTGTGGGCAAAATGCAGGGCTATCTGCGTAAGCCCAAGCGCCCGCGCCAGCACCAGACAATTCTCCCAGATATGGGCAGAACACCAAATCGTCACGGAACACAGTTTCTGATAAGAACGCTTCTCCCAGATACGAGCCGAAAACCTGCTTGAACGCCAGTAGTCGTCCTATCATCCAGTCTCGTAATTCTTCCAGCGTGTGAGCATCATCATCAATCCATCCGTCTCGCATCGTCCCAATTCGAGACTCTTGAAATATCCCTCCGGATTGCCATAATAGCGATTCTTCTAGTGAAGATTCTATACTTTCCTTCCTTGCCTCCAAGACAGCGTAAACACTTGCTGCACCTACCCCACGACAACCGGATTCGATATAGACATCCACTCTGGCGTTACCATACAAAGTGAACCAAGCAATGTATAAAACGCCGGGGGTACCAGACCTGAATGAATACCAGTTTTGCGCCTGTGCTCTTCTTGCGTGGGTAAATTTATGATTATTCCTCAGGTCGTCAATCAGCCTTTGGAAAAACAAACGATAACGTTCCCCTATGTCCAAAGCAGATATGTCCAGAGCAGACGACGTGCCCTTTTTCCTTCTAGTGCTAACGTTTTGCTTTTGCCAATTATTGGGCATAGCAGCCAATTTGAAGAACGGGGCAGGGCGGGAGTTATCAATCCGCCACGCCTCAACTACCACACCGAAAAATTTGGGTCCCTCCCCATTGCGCTGGTTCAACCAATTTAGCGCTTTCGTGTGCTCATCACGAAACTCCCGTGTCAGCCATACTACCGCATAGGCATCATAGCCAGCGGCGTAAGTAAGCAGCTTGCCCAAATGGTTGTGGTTAGTTACCTCAAGCTGGTTCTCAATAACCACAAGCCCGTTGCTGCCCAGATCATAGGCCAGTATATCCAAAAAAAACTTGCCTACCGATGCTTCGGTAGACCGCAGTTCCAAGTCTAGCCCTATCTCCTCGCCCAGCTTCTCGATATTTTCCGCCAACCATGGCGTGAAATCCTGTGCCTCATGGGGCCAGACTTCGCGCAGGTCAACCTTTTCAATTTCGCCCAAATTCACCATCGTAACGCTCCTTTGCAATGCCGCCCGTCGTTACAGCCCCGATCGCATTCTTTCCTCTAAAATTACTTGCCCGCTGTCCCACCAATCTATTGCAAGGCGGCATCCCGCCAACAAATCCGTTCCTATCAGTGGTTCTATCTCAGCCAATTCAACGGTAATGTGCAGCATCCTCCCGTGCCATGAGGCGACTGCGTCATACAGGTCGACCGGTTCCCTACGCCCATCGCCCATGATTACGTACCGTCTGCCCACGCCATGCAGCCCCAGCCTTTGAATAACGTCTGCCGGCAACGTGAGTTCACCATTGAATCCGGTATCAACAACAGCGTCAAGATACTGGAAAATCCGGTTATCGCCGGCAACTTCAACGTAAACCCGGGCTTCCAATCCGGAGCCGTCCGCTCGCCCAGGCAGCACGATACCACTAATCACTGGCGATCTTCCTCTCCGGGGTCACCGGATTCATCCCTGCCCGTCCCGCTTTCCTGTGATACGGCGCCGGGTGTCCGACCAACTCGGCCCAGGTGAGAGCATCGGGATGTCGTTCACGCAGACGGTTGGTTATGTCAATGTCACTGCGACGGCTTTTGAAGTCGCCAACCTCGTAGTCCCCGCTATGAACGTCGATGACCACCAGCTTGCCCCAGTGATTGGCCTCCATTTCCTCCCGTATCTCCTCGTAGATTTTTCGCCCGGCAGATTCCACATCTTCGCCGGTGATTTTCATACCATTCTTGTCGATAAATGTCATGGCGCCCTCCTAGTAAACCTTGTTTGTACTCCTCCAGCACCGCAGCATCCAGGTGCAGGCCCATGCCGGGCTCGGTGGGCGCGATGATTTCGCCGTTGTCCCATTTCGGCAACACGGTGTTGAGCTGGTAGTACACCGGGTCGCGTTCTTCCTCGAATACTTCTACAAACAACCCGTGGGCGTGGGCGGGCAACAGCTGCACCGCCAGTTGTGGTTCTTCGTGGTGGGCATCCTGACGCCTCGCATCTGCGCCGTCCCTGCCACTCGACGCCACTCGGATATGCCGCCGCAGATCGCCGCATCCACGTTGAGAATGTCCACTGCTTCGGCATCCATCAGCCGTTGGCAGCCCCATGAACTGCTCTCTCCCTGGCCGGCAGCCACGGCGATTCCAGTACGCAATCGCACCTGACGCATGTCGTTGTCGGCATCCTGCCAACGACACGGCTCTTCCAGCCACGCCAGCCCCATTTCCCGGGCGGGAGCAGCGAATTCCAGGGCTTCGTCCAAAGTCCAGGCCTGGTTGGCATCGCAAACTATGATGAACTCATCGCCCAATGAGTCCCTCATGGCGCGAACCCGCAGCAGATCATCGGCGACGGAAACTCCGCCCACCTTCAACTTGACGCCGCCGATACCGCGGTCGCGTTGATGCAGCAAATCCTGCACCATGTCCTCGGTATCGCGACCCTGGACGTAGTAGGCGAACCGCACCACCGGAGCACGGTCGGCGTACCCACCGAGCAGTGACCGCACGGGGACGCCGAGGGTCTTGCCGGTAATGTCCCACAAGGCCACGTCAATGGCGGCGATGGCGCGCATGGCGATGGCCTTGTCACCGATGCGCGGTGTCAGGGCGAACATCTTTTGCCAGCACCGTTCGATGGCGGTGGGATCCTCACCAAGCACCGCATCCTTCATGGGTCCAACCACCAGGTCTTTGAGTAGTTGGTATCCGGTGCGCTCGTCCCCCGAATACACTTCGCTGATCAACCCTTCGTCGGTGTGGACGCGAGTTACGATGGTGCAACGCGAGTCAATCTGGTACACGCTGCCACTGAATCGAGTGCTCAGGGGAATTCTAACAATGTCGGCTTCCACGTCGGTTATACGCATGTTGGTACCGCCTTACGAATTTCGGAGTCGTGGGAAATTATACCCTCTGGAATTGATTGGGATTCGGCGCTGGCAATCAAACAATGCAACAAATCCCGGTTTGGGACACAACCCCTTAACAATTGGCCGATTAGCCGATGTTACAATGCAATCAGAGGCAGGGTCGCACTCCACTCGCCCCTGACGAGGAATTTATGAATACGGTCAAAACATTCTTTTTACTGATGGCGCTGACCGGTCTGCTGTTGCTGATTGGAGCTGCAATCGGTGGCGAGGTGGGAATCGTCGTGGCGCTGGTGTTGGCCATCGTGATGAATTTTGGCGCCTACTGGTTCAGCGACAAGATAGCCCTGGGAATGACGCATGCCAAACAGATTTCGCCCGAGGAGGATCCTCAGCTTTTCGCTTTGGTCGAGGAGCAGGCCAGACTGGCCAACATGCCGATGCCCAAAGTTTACGAGATAGACTCGGATTCACCCAACGCATTCGCCACCGGCCGCAGCCCGCAACGGGCGGCGGTAGCCGTAACCACCGGCATTCGCCGCATCCTGACTCGCGAGGAACTGGCCGGCGTAATGGCCCACGAGATGGCGCATGTGGGCAACCGCGATACTCTGATCATGACCGTGGTGGCCACCATCGCCGGCGCGATATCCATGCTGGCGTTTATGGCGCAGATTGCGGCCATCTTCGGCGGCATGGGCGGAAGTGGACGCGACCGGGGCGGCAACATGATCAGCCTGCTCATCATCGCAATAGTAATGCCGCTTGCCGCGACCGTCATACGCATGGCGATTTCACGTTCCCGGGAATTTCAGGCAGATATCACCGGAGCGCACAATTGCGGCAACCCCGAAGCCCTGGCCAGAGCGCTGGAAAAGCTGGAAATGGGCGCAGCAGCGCGGCCCATGAAAGTGAACGAGGCGGCATCACATCTGTTCATCGTAAACCCATTGAGCGGACGCTCCATGGCGCGGCTGTTCTCGACTCACCCGCCGATAGAAGAACGGGTACGGCGGTTGCGCGCCATGACCATCCGGCCCAATTTCTAAATCTCCCCAGCGCCCGGAATCCAGAGCGCCCGCCGATTGGCGGGCGCCCGTTTTTGCCTTGAGCCAACTTGCGGCGTCAGAAGATTGCGATGGGATTCACCGGGCTTCCGGTGACGTGCCGAAGGCGCAGGGGTCCAATGGACAACATGAACTCGTAGCGGTTGTGGCGGGCCGCTGCTTCGGATACTTCTTCCAGGTTGGCGTTGTCGATGAGCCAAACGCCCAGGTAAACCAGGCAGGCAATGTGCACCGGGGAGACGATGTTGGCGTACTGGTTGGGTCGAACATCGTTGGAGGTGTCGGTGCCCAGCATCGCGATTCCCCGCTCCTTGAACCACGGCACACATGCCACGTGACAGGCTACCGACGGCTCGGTGGGCGGCAACGGGCCTTCCTGGATGCGCCGGCGGTAGTTGCCCGTCCTGACCAGCAGGATATCGCCGGACTCCACGGTGACGCCGTGGTCTCGCTCCGCAGCGTCCAGGTCTTCCGGCATCACCGGGGCGTCTGGCGGCAACCAGTCGACGCCGCGGACCTTGGCTATGTCCAGCAGGACGCCGCGGGTTACCAACCCCTGGGCGGTCAAATCGATGGCATGGCTCCGGGCGCCTTCCCTGGAAGTAACCACGCCGGCCGGCACTCCGTTGTACATCAACCCCTCGAAGGAGTAATGCGATAAAGCATCGATGTGTGTGATGGTCTGGCCGTGGAAAACCATGCCGATGAATTCGGCGGCGCCGCGCCGTGAGTTCCGTCGTTCCAGCGGGTCGGTGTCGCGACCTTCGCCGCTGTCAACCATGTAGCGTTGTACCTGGAACGAGATGTCCGGCGTAATCTCAGTGGTAATGGGGCGAGCGCAGCTGACGGTTTCTCCGGACTGGACCAATGCCGCAGCCTGCGTCCGTTTGGCCGGAGTGATCAGGTTGAGAGCGCCCAGCTGGTCCTGCTGACCCCATCGTCCCCAGTTGTTTTCGCTTTTGTACCAGTCCAGAACCTGTGATTCGTTGGGTACGCCTGAAAATGCCATGACTCCCTCCGTTGGAAATTCACCGGCGACGGTTCGTTTGTTGCCCGCATTTTACACCACGGAAGGCGGTGGACTACGTTCACGTCTCCCGTCGTCCAGCCCCGTCCCGCGATAGCTGCGCCCCCACAAATTGCGGGTAACCACGGAGGAATTCTCCGGCGGTGGCAGCACGCCGGCCCTCCAGCTGGAGTTGGTTGACGGTCAGGGTGCCCGCGCCGGTTCCGATTGAGATTTCAGTACCGTCGGCGCTGACCACCAAACCGGGCGCGACTTCGGTGGTCGCAACGGCAGCAACATCCAGCAATTTCAGCTCCTTGCCTTCCCAACGCGTGTATAGCCCGGGCCAGGGTGCGTAAGCCCGCCGCCGACGCGCCAACACCTCCGCCGGAAGCTCCCAGTCCACTGCGCCGTCAGTGCGTTCGATCTTGGTTGTGTAGGTGGCCCGGGCATCGTCCTGAGGATGAGGTTTTATGGCGCCGGCCATCCAATCGCCCAGGTTTTGGAGCAAGAGGTCGGAACCGTCGGTAAAGAGCGCCGCGGTTAATGAATCGGCGTCGTCATCCGGAGCCACGACGCGAGTGCGCTGGGCGATGATGGGGCCGGTATCCATGCCCTCGTCCATCAGCATCAGGGTGACGCCGGTGGTGTCGTCTCCGGCGAGCAGGGCGCCAACAACCGGGGACGGCCCGCGGTATGCCGGGAGCAGCGACGGATGAAGATTCAGACAACCGAATCGGGGCAGATTCAATACGGCGGTGGGGAGAATTCGCCCGTAAGCGGCCACGACGATAATGTCCGGGGCGAAAGCGCGCAACTCCGCGACCGCTTCCGGGCTGCGCAGCGTTCCGGGCTGAAACACCGGTATGTCCAGTTCGGTTGCCCTCTGCTTTACCGGGGCAGCTTCCATCGCGCGGCCCCTGCCTCGCGGCCGGTCAGGCGGGACGCAGGCTGCGACTACGCTTACCGACGGGTCGGTCACCAATGCGTCTAAAACCGGCGCCACAAACGCCGGCGTACCCATGAACACCACCCGAAGCGGGTTGTCGGCGCGCAAAACTGGTTGAGAATCAATAGAATTATGGGTTGACAAGTTAGTCTCCCGACGGTAAATTGACAGCAACTGCGCTCGCGTAGAAATTTAGAAAGAGGGAGGTGATGACTAATATGGAACACAGTTTAACATGCTGGGGCGATGGTAGGCACCAGTCTGGACACGACGGGGTGAAAGCCTCATAAGCGTCATCGCTTTCTAATAGCAGGTAACTAGCCCGTTAGTCGGGCCCAGACCAGTGTCTACCGTCGCCCCGGGGTTCCTGGGAATTGTCGGGCGATGAGCCAAAGGTCCAGTCTGGGCCCGATATCCATTTTCATACCAAGACACGCACCCCATATCGACGCAATCTTGCCATTCAACACGATACTGCCGGTCGTAAGGTTGGGAATCTCTCGTTTGACAACCATAAGACCAGGCCGTACAGTAAAAACATATTGATCTAGAGATTGTCGCTGGAGAGAGTATGTTACGAATCCGCCTGCGTCGTGTGGGCAAAAAAGGCCGACCTTACTACCGCATAGTGGTAACAGACAAGCGAAATCCCCGGGATGGAGCTTACATCGACGGAATAGGGCATTACGATCCCATGGCGGATCCGCCCGCGGTAACTTTAGATGAAGAACGGGCGGTGGACTGGTTGCGCAAGGGCGCCCAGCCATCAGACCCGGTGAAACGGATCTTCGATTACAATGGCATTTTTGACAAGGTTCACTCCGATGAGAGAGCTGATTGAGTACATTGCCCAGTCACTGACGTCCAATCCTGAAGCGGTCAAGGTAACAGAATCGGACGAGGGCGACCAAATCGTCATCCGCCTCGAGGTTGCTCCCGAAGACAAGGGCAAGGTGATCGGTCGACAGGGACGGGTCGCGCAGGCGATGCGTGTGCTGCTGAGGGTAGCCGCAGTTAAAGACGGTACCCGCGCAGTGTTGGAGATTGTCTAGCCGCAACCGCTCGCGGCGACAATATCGGCGGGCAGCGAATAGCGGCCGGCCGGCTACGAATGATTCGGTGCCGGCCCCTGACCCACGCGAAGACCAGATCGTCGTAGGGCGGGTTACCAGGAATCACGGCCTGGACGGAACCCTGAGGATCCGATCATACTCGGACAATCCACGACGATTTCAACCCGGCGATGTTCTTACAATCGCCGATGCTGAATTGACCGTAACGGCTTTCAGGTCGCTGCCGGATGAGTACGGTCTTCTCAATGTGGAAGGATTCACCAGCGTCTTATTGACCCGACATCTGATGGGACACTGGATTTACGTTGCCGTCGAGAAAGCGCCGGACCTGGTGCCCGGAGAGTATTACCACTATCAACTGCTGGGTCTCAGCGTGACGACTGACCAGGGGGAGCGCCTCGGAGAAATTAGCGAGGTGCTGGCCACCGGCAGCAACGACGTGTATGTGGTCAAGTCCAATAACGGGGACGAGATACTGCTGCCGGCGTTACAGCAGGTGGTGAAAGACATCGACCTGACTGCCGGCGAGATGCTGGTGCACCTGATCCCTGGGTTGCGTTAGACCGCTATCGCTCCAGCGCTGAATCCAGGGCTGCGGAACACGTTAATCGCGGGCGTCCGACGACGCCAACGGGTCAGTTAGCCGGGGCCGGGGCGGCGTGTCGTTCCGCATGGGCATGATGATGCTCGGCGTCATCCGCGAACTCATGGTCTTCACACGCAACCCATCGCGAACCGTCGGCAAACCATTCCTTTTTCCAGATTGGCACGACGGTCTTGATGCGGTTTACCGCCTCGTGACACGCTTCGAAGGCTTCGCGACGGTGCGGTGACGCAACAGCAACCACCAGGCTTACGTGACCGACGTCGACGCGGCCGGTGCGGTGGGCAATCGCAACATCCTCTATGCCGTAGTCCACGCATAGGCTGTCGCGCACCTCGTGCAATTTTTTGATCGCCATCGCATCGTAGGCTTCGTACTCCAGGCGAGTAACGGTTTTGCCGCCAAAATTATCCCGGGTCGTGCCGAGGAATGTCACCACCGCCCCGTTGCCATCGGCGCGTACGGATTCTGTAACTTGATCCGGATCCAATGGTTCAGAGGTTAGGATGATCATAATTCAGCGTCCTCCACTGACCGGCGGTATCAGGCAGACTTCATCGCCGGGATGCAATACCAAGTCATCGTCAGCATACTCGGCGTTCACGGCGACCACAATGCGAACCTCGGGCGGCGCCAGACGCGGATAATCAACGCGCACCGCCGAAGTGAGTTGACCGACCGTGCTGTGGTCGGGCAGATCCACAGTAACAATAGACGCGCCGGCCCGTTCCCGGTACAGAGCAAACAATCGAACGTCAATGCGCATAACGACTGCGATTATGGGCAGATCGTGGGGCGGTGTCAACGCGCGGCTGGCCCGCTAGATTACGCCGGCTTGTTTCAGCTGTGCCACGACCATTGCGGTAATTCCGATAAATTCGCTGTCTTCTTCCGAGGGGTCTGTGACCAGGTCCGCAAAGTACCCCCGTTCAGCAAAGGGCAGTTGCAACAGGTTCTCTATGAATCCGTTAATCCAGTCAAGACGGACTTGCACCAAATCCCTTTCGTTCAAGCCTAAATCCCGTATTGTAACCAGTGCTTTGCGCCGAGCCGACCACGACAAGCCGTCTTTCGGTTTTATCTCACCCTTCTCCAGGTCGTAGTCAAAGAACTGCTCCGGCCGCCCCATAACTTCAACCTCGCACGGATTGACGTATCCAGGGTTCGGCCATTTGTCTTGTTTGAAATCGACGTTGCATCGCCGACAACTGAAAATCCAGTTAGCCCATTCGTATGCCAGTTCGGGGAATCGTATCCGCGGCCTGAAGTGATCAACCGTCGGTTCCTTATGTCCAATTGGCGCATAAAAGTCGCACATCCTCTCACAATAACCGCATCGGTTACCGAACCCGGCGCGGAGGTCTCGAGTGAAGAGCCGCCAGTAATCGTCATTGGGGCGTGACCCAGAGTGCTCACGGAAATAGCGAACCCATCCTTAGTGTGTATTCAGTTGCATAGTACGAAACGCCAGATGGTTCCGGGCCGTGGTCAATCCAGCGCATGATTAATTAATTACCGTCTTGCGAAAGTTCCGACGTACGGGAACGCAAAAACTTTTCCATCAAGTTGGCGTAACGCTCGCGCTGCGCATTGACCGGGCCCTTGGCCAGCAAATCCTGATTGACCTGGCGGCGCAATTCATCCATCTCGTGCGTCTCGGCTTCTGTACGCGATTCCATATCCCGCAGCTCCCGCAGTCGATTGGCACGCTGCACCGTAAGCTCGTCCGTAGGGTCGTCAATCCCCATAAACGTCCGGTAAATCTCATCCGCCGTCCAGCCGATGATGTCCTGCTCATTCCTGGACCACACTACCGTGCCGGTATCATCCCGCTTCAGCAAATGCACCTGCCCCTTCTTCAACCCGGCAACCATCATCGGCGAGTGAGTGCTGGCAAAAATCTGCACATTGGGAAAGTGCCTCTGAAGCGTCGGTATAATCCGCCGTTGCCAGGAAGGATGCAAGTGAGCGTCAATTTCGTCGATGATGAAAATGCCGTGCTGACGTTTCCAGTCGGGATCGTCAACATAATGCTGAGCCATGCCCAACATAAACTGCGAAACCCATGCGAACACCGAGCGCGTGCCGTGGCTTAACTCCGGGTAGGTCAACTCCCCGTCCATCGTTCCGAACTTACCCTGCCCTTTCCGCCATTCTTCATAGCCAGACTCGGGGTCGTCAGTAAAAATACCGACGGCCATTTTCACTGGAAACTCCTCTTTTGTTATATCCAAAATCACCCGGTCGATTTCTGTAGCCACATCCCTCTCAAACGGCTCGCCACTGAGTTTCATACCGACCGCATCGTACACGCTGGGGTCATCGTCTTCATTCCATACCCGTCCGTCTCCCAGAGACAAGTAAGATTCCGGCGCTATCCTAAGGGCCAGCGGGTTGTGATAGCCTACGTAACCAAATTCCCGTAATAAGTCCCGCGGCTCAAATTCATCGACTTCTCTAATTCCATCCGCCCCCCCAATTTCTAAAGTCGCGCCACTGTAATCTCGGTCCTTAATGTAAGCCAGTACATTCCAGAGTCTACGATAATCCCCAAGAGCATTGGTCCATGTCAGCGAGACGTCGGCTCCTGGACGGTTATAGTCCTCACGAAAGTCCTCAACGGCGTTTTGAAATGCGCGGGGCAAAGCGTCTGCTGTATCAACATACCCGGCAGTCACCGCAGTGAGCACCTGCAAAATCGTGGACTTCCCCACGTTGTTCGGGCCGATGAGCAGATTCACATTGGTATCAAACTCCAGCTTGATACCGTCGGAGCCACTGCCTTCCGGACGGCGCCGAAACGGGCCTACGTTGGTCAGTTCTAACGAATGAATGGGCACTTGGGAGCCGCCTTCGCCAACGGTTGGTCACAGGCTAATCAACGCTATAATCCTACCATACGCCACTATCCGCAGGAGCCTTACCATGCCCAACCGCGACCGCCTCATCCGTTCACTCATCGACCTCATCCAAATCGACAGTCCCACCGGCGAGGAAGACGCCATTGACGAACATCTTTCGGGCCGCCTGGCCGGATTGGGGGCTGATATACGCCACGACCCTTACGGCAATCTGGTCGCAACGCTGCCCGGGTCGGGGCCGGCCGCCACCGCGGCTCCGGTCATGCTGTCGGCCCACATGGACACGGTAGACCCCGGCCGCGGCATCAATCCTCTGCTCGACGCGGACGGCGAAACCTTGAGGTCAGACGGTTCTACCATACTGGGCGGTGATTGCAAGGCAGGGTTGGCTATCGTAATAGAAGGACTGACTTCGTTGGTGGAGTCGGGCGTAACGCGGCGTCCGGTTCAGGTGGTATTCTCGCGGGCTGAAGAAGGCGGCCTGAACGGAGCGCGCAATCTGGATTTCTCACTGATCGAGGCAAAAAGTGGCATCGTGTTTGACGGCGAAGGACCCGTCAGCCGCATCTGCGTCGGTGCGCCAGCCCAGAACATAGTGCAGTGTCGGATAACCGGGGTGGCGGCCCACGCCGGTCTGGAACCTGAAAACGGTACATCAGCGCTGCTGGTGGCGGCTCACGTTCTTTGCCGGCTGCCTCTGGGCAGGATCGACTTTGAAACCACCAGCAACATCGGTTTTCTGGAAGGGGGGCTGAAACGCAACATCGTGCCGGAATCGGCGTTTATGGACGGGGAGCTTCGGTCGCGCGACCAATCCAAGCTGGAGAATTACACCAACGAATTCCGGCGGGCGTTCAACCAGGCTGGGGCCTTGTTTCCGGACGCCAGGATTGACCTGAACATCTGGAATCAATACCGGGCGTATCACGTGCCCGCAGACGACGCGGCGCTGAACGAGATCGCGCGATCAGTCACGGAGGCGGGTTTGTTTCCAACGCTGGAGACCACTGGGGGAGGTTCGGATGCCAACGTGTTTTTCGAGCATGGAATAACCGCTCTCCCGGTGGGCATCGGGGTTCGAGATTTCCACACCACGCGCGAGACCGCCAACATCGGCGAAATCGTAGACGGAGCGCGCGTTTGCGAGCTGTTTGTCGCCGCTCATTAAGACGCCAGCAGATCCAGTTGCGATAACGTCCTGCAAAGAGTTGGAACCCGTTCGGCGTCCGCAGGCTGGAGCAAATCTGACTCTAACGCGCTGGGGACGCTTGACAGGCTGGTTGGCGTTGGTTACATTCTGTCATCGTTGGAAAACAGAGCGCCCAATCCCCCACACGGCGGGCCGCGTTGAATTCATACCTCACCGCTCGGCAGGCTACCCAATATGGGCACACAACCAACTGGATCCGCTGCCCTCTCCAATTTGCATCGCAGCGCTGATGCCGGCCTGAAAAACGCCGGCCCTCAGTTGCCGGGCATGTTCGATCGCTACCGGTCTGATCTGGAAGCGGCGATGGCGGCGGGCGTACCCGCCGCGGACGATAACTGCATCAACACTGTGATGCGGTACCATTTGGGGTGGGTAGACCGCAACGGCAATCCGTCCCCCAACCCTTCTTCTCAAGGGAAAGCGCTGCGCCCCACCCTTTGCATGTTTGCCTGTGATGCGTTGCAGGGGAACCCGCGACAGGCAGCGCCAGCGGCGGCGGCGCTGGAACTGATCCATAATTTTTCCCTGGTGCACGACGACATACAGGATGAGGGCGCCGAGCGACGCCATCAACCCACGGTGTGGGCGCTGTGGGGAACGCCCCGGGCGCTGGTGGCGGGAGATGCCATGCAATCCCTCGGCGACCTGAGTTCTCTGCTCGCGAACGGGGAAGTGCCTGCGGAGACTGCCATCAGGGTGTCGCGGCTGCTGACTGACAGTTACCTGGAGATGATTGAGGGTCAGTGTCGCGATCTGCAGTTCGAACAGCGCGAGGCGATAGAACCCGAAGAGTATCTGGAAATGATAGCCCTGAAAACGGGCGCCCTGATCCGCAGCAGTCTGGCCATCGGAGCCACAATTGCGGTAGAAGACGACGATACCG
This sequence comes from Dehalococcoidia bacterium, assembly GCA_965262485.1. Classification (GTDB taxonomy): domain Bacteria; phylum Chloroflexota; class Dehalococcoidia; order Lucifugimonadales; family UBA3495; genus Bin87. The sequence goes on from OZ253540.1 coordinate 1,250,131, forward strand.
TGGCGAGAGTGGCCCGTTTTGGTAGAGCGATTGGCCGGTTGTTTCAGATTCGCGACGACTATCTGGGCATCTGGGGCGATGAGGCCATAGTCGGAAAGTCAACGGATAGCGACATCGTGCAACGCAAGAAGAGCTATCCAATCGTGTTCGCGTTCAAACACGCTTCAGGCAGTTCCAGGGAAGAGCTCACCCGGCTGTATGCGCTGGAGGCGATGGAAGAAAGCCATGTGGACCGGGTGATGGAAGTTCTGGAAGAAATCGGAGCCGACCGGCAAACCAACGAGCTGACCACATTGACTGCTCAGGAAGCGTTGGTCGCGCTTGTGTCGCTGGAATTGCCGCCCTGGGCGACCGACGACGCTGAAAAATTGGTGGAATTCCTAGCGAGCCGCCTGTTCTAGCGGCGCGACGGAACCTGATAAAATTCCCCTCTATCCTGGAGATACTAAATGGTTCAAACCAATACAGATCCGGTGGTCGCCATAAAACCCACGAAACGCCCGATGGAGCTTGGGTTGCGGATGGGATGGTATATCGTCAAGAACAAATTGCTGGGACGCAAGCGATTTCCGCTGGTAACCATGCTGGAGCCGTTGGAAATGTGCAATCTGGCCTGCATCGGGTGCGGCCGTATTCGGGAATACCGCGGGGTTCTGGACAAAATGATGTCCGTGGAGGAAGCCCTCGCCGCGGTGCACGGCTCCGGCGCTCCCATCGTGTCGATTGCCGGTGGTGAACCAACCATCCACCCGCATATCGACAAAATAATCAACCAGCTGGTGGAAGAAAAATATTTTGTCTATTGCTGCACCAACGCCCTGCTGCTGGAACGGATGCTGAAAAAAATCCCGCCGTCAAAGTATTTCTGCTGGGTAATACACATGGACGGAATGGAAGACAAACACGACGAGTCAGTGGCCCGGGAAGGGGTGTTCCGACGGGCCATCGATGGGATTCGCATGGCGGTGTCCCAAGGATACCGGGTATGCACCAACACTACGGTATTCCGGAACAGCGACGTGGAGGACCTGCGGGAGATGTTCCGGCACGTTAGCGACCTTGGCGTCGAAGGATCAATGATATCGCCGGGCTACGATTTCGAAGACGCGCCCGATCAGGATCTTTTCCTGACGCGCCAGGAATCCCGCAACGTGTTCCGCAACCTGCTCGATCCGGCCAAGATAGCCGGCATGAGGCTGTATAACAACCCGCTGTATCTCAATTTCCTGCGCGGCGAACGGGAATATCAGTGCACTGCATGGTCCAATCCCACCTATACGGTCATGGGGTGGCGCAAACCCTGCTACCCGCTTGCCGACGAGCACACCGAAAACCTTGATGACCTTTTTGAAGCCAACCTTTGGGAAGAAAAATACGGTGTGGGCCGAGACCCGCGATGCAACAATTGCATGATGCACTGCGGGTTCGAGTCGGCAACGATTTTTAACGCTATTGGCAAACCGCGAGAATGGGTTACGTTTGTCAAATCCGGCGCTGCCCACAAGGGCGGTATCAGCGTGGGCTGACGGAAGCTGACCCGGTTGCGTGCGAGAATCCGTCCGATTGAAGGACAGACAATCCGCCGCGAACAGGCATCCGGTGAAAACGCCAACCTCTCGAGCAAACAGATACAAACAGTGAGGCGACCGAGTTGACGGAGAATCCATGATAAACGGTCGTTATGCCCTAAATGCTTGCAATCCTGGCTCCAACGGCTACCGAACTAGGGGGTATCCAGCGCGTAGTTGGCATGGCTAAAATCACGCTGCATGTTTCGGGAATCGGCAGAAGCGCCACCCTGAGGGCATGCAATAAAATAGCGGCTTGTAAACCGGACGCGATCATTATGACCGGATTTTGCGGAGCAACAAATCCCGAACTGAATACGGGCGATCTGCACATAGCAGGAACGTTTATCCACGGCGACGAAGCCGCATGTCTCCCCAGCGATTTCGGCTTCCGGTCGGCATTGTTGAGTGCCGCCACCGGCTGCGAGCTGGCGACCTGTGCGGAACCGTCGGCTACCATCGACCACGTAGCTGACGCTGCCGAGAAAGCAGCGCTGCGCGATTCTTTGGGCGTAGCATCCGTTAACATGGAGGACTACTGGGCCGCGGGTGCGGCAGCGCGGGCAGAAATCCCGTTTGTATCGTTGCGAGCCGTACTGGATACGGCCCGGGAGTCGCTGCCCCCATTCCTCGCTGATGGGAACAAATCCTCCCGGCGTATCGTGTGGGACGTGGTCATGAAACCGGCGCGTACGGCGGGCATGGTGCGATTGGCGAGACAGGCTCACGTGGCGCGACGTAATCTGGCTAGATGCATTTCTCAAGTCATCAGTTCAAATCCATTGTGCGCCGTGGCCCAGCCCGCCGGGAAGCCATGACCGCGCTGGTGACCGGAGCAACGGGATTCATCGGCGGCAATTTGGTGCGCGCGCTCTGGAAACGCGGCGAGAACGTGCATGCGCTGGTCAGGCCTGGCGCCAACGACATCGCCATCCGAGGCACCGGAGTACAACAATTCACCGGCGACCTGCTGGACATGGACTCTTTGCACCGGGCGGCGGAGGGTTGCGATTCGGTATTTCATTGCGCCGCAGTGTATGCGTTCTGGTCCCGGCGCCCGGAGGGCATTTACGCCGCCAACGTCCAGGGAACTCGCAACGTCATCGAGACTGCCCTCAAGGTTGGAATGCGTCGCGCAGTATTTACGAGTTCGGTATCCACGATCGGCTGGCCGGATGCTCCCGGGAACGGCAACGCCACGCATTCGCTGGCCAATGAAGAAACTCCGGTCAACCCGAAACTACTGGTGGGACACTATAAACGCTCCAAGTTTCTGGCTGAACAGGAAGCGCTCTCCGCAAACGAGAAGGGATTGCCCGTAATCGTGGTCAATCCCTGCGCCCCGGTTGGCAAGTGGGATGTGAAGCCCACCCCCACGGGCCGTATACCTCTGGATTTCGCGCGAGGCCGAATCCCGGGCTACATGGACACGGGGCTGAATCTGGTGGATGTGGACGACGTAGCCGAAGGGCACATCCTGGCAATGGAGCGGGGCAGACCGGGCCAACGATATATCCTCGGCAACCGAAATTTGACCCTCTTGCAGGTATTCGAGATGCTTGCCGACATCACGGGCCGGCGTGTCCCCCGTTTGCGATTCCCATATCCGTTGATTTTGGGCGCCGCCTATGTGGATCAATGGATCCAGGGCGCGATTATGGGACGAACGCCCCGGATACCGGTGGAAGGAATCCGGGTTGCTCGCCATCCCATGTACGTAACCTCCCAAAAAGCTGTCGAGGAGTTGGGGATGTCGCAAAATTCCGTGGAAACAGCCCTGGAAAAAGCAGTGCGCTGGTTCGCCGACCACGGATACATTGGCGCGCGAAGCTAGGCAGTGTTGACATTTTGAAATTCATTCCGTCATTCCGGCGAAAGCCGGAATCCATAGGTCGTAAGGTGAACAAATCGAAAATGTTTTTAACAAATTCGGTCATTGGATTCCCGCTTTCGCGGGAATGACGAGAAATGTCAACACAACCTAGTTACCCGCAGGTTGATTACCCCATGCTTACTCGTGAACAAATTTCCCATTCAACGGGCGGCGCCAATGGGACGGGATTCCGCGCATCGCTGGACGAGGCGATTTCCCGGACACAGGCGTACTTTCGGCGCTCTCAGCATCCTGACGGGTACTGGTGGGGAGAATTGGAATCCAACAACACTATGGAAGCCGAGTACGTGATGTTGGGTCGGTTCCTGGGTCGCCGAAATCCGGAACGCGAGCAGCATATCGTACGCTACCTTCTGGAAAGGCAAAGAGAGGATGGGTCCTGGGCGGTTTACTATGGGGCGCCCGGCGACCTTTCCACGTCGGTTGAGTGTTATTTTGCACTGAAGCTGTGCGGCGAATCCCCGGAAGCAGACCACATGGTGCGGGCACGCCAGTTTATCCTGTCCAGGGGTGGTTTGCCTTGCGTGCGTGTATTCACGCGCATTTGGCTGTCTTTGCTGGGTCAGTGGAAATGGAGCGGCACTCCGCACCTGTTGCCGGAAATGATCCTGCTGCCACGGTGGGCGCCATTCAACGTGTACCATTTCGCCAGTTGGGCGCGCGGATGCATCGTGCCGCTGTCCATCATCTCTGCGCACCGACCAGTCCGGCCGGTTCCGATAGAATATTCCATCGATGAATTGCATCCCGACGGGCACGCCGGAACCGACTACTCCCTGCCGTCTCCCGGCGGAATCAACCTGGCCAAACTATTTTGGTGGGCTGAAAAAATATTGCCGCCCGTGTACAACCGCGTTCCGGTCAATCCGGTCAGAAAATGGGCACAACGCAAATCAGTGCAATGGATACTGGACCACCAGGGAGCGGACGGGAGTTGGGGAGGCATTCAACCACCCTGGGTTTACAGCCTGATGGCGTTGAGTATTTGCGGTTTCCCCAATTCACATCCGGTTATGCAGCGAGGGTTCGACGGTCTCGAGGCGTTCGGTATTCAAAAAGGGGACCACTGGACAGTTCAGGGGTGCATTTCTCCGGTTTGGGATACTTGCCTGATACTGCAGGCGCTGACCGAGAGCGGAACGCCCACGGACGATAAATCAGTGGCATCGGCAACGCGCTGGCTGGTGAACAAGCAGATCCTGACGGCTGGTGATTGGCAGGTACAGGCCCCCCACGCCCAGCCAGGCGGGTGGGCCTTTGAATTCGAGAACGATCGCTACCCGGATATCGACGATACGGCAGAAGTAGTGCTGGCGTTGCGGCAGGGGCGGCTCCCCGACGCAGAAGACCATCTACGCGAGCAGGCTATTGAGCGAGCCGTGGCCTGGATTTCCGAGCTGCAAAACCGTGATGGCGGATGGGCATCTTTCGACAAGAACAACCATCACACTTACCTTACGGCACTGGCATTCAGCGACTTTGGAGAAGTTCTCGACCCATCAAGCGCCGATGTGACGGCCCACGTACTGGAAATGTACGGGCGACTTGGTCAACGCACCGATAACCGCGCGCTGCAGGATGCATATCGTTATCTGCGGGCCGAACAGGAAGACGATGGCAGCTGGTTCGGCCGGTGGGGTGTAAACTACGTGTACGGGTTGGGAGCGGTGCTGCCCGCTCTGGAAGCTCTGGGGGAAGACATGACGCAAGCCTATGTGCGGCGGGCTGTGGAATGGCTGCTGTCGCACCAGAATGAGGACGGGGGATGGGGAGAATCCTGCGCATCTTACGTTGACGCATCCAAACGCGGGGTGGGTCCCAGCACCGCGTCGCAGACTGCCTGGGCCATTCTCGCCCTTTTGTCTGCCGATTGCGCCGATTATCCCGCGACGCGCCGTGGAGTACAATACTTGCTTCGCACCCAACAACCCGATGGTCAATGGGACCAACCTTATTTTACGGGAACCGGCTTCCCGGGGTATCTGAGTGGCGCTCGCATCGAAGAACCACCGCAACCGGGCGAACGTGGATTTCAGGGCAGCGAATTGTCAGCGGGTTTTATGATTAATTATCATTTGTACCGAAACACCTGGCCCCTTTTGGCATTGGGGCGCTACCGGAATAAAATGCGCCAGGCTGACGGGAACACCATTCAGATTGCGACGCCAATATGAACCGATAACCAACCGGAATCTGCACCATTGCCGTGCACTCGTCACATTTCCAACCCGACACTCTCAAGCAACGTGCGGCTTATGAAAACCAAAAACTTTACGCTCCAGGTTAACACCGGACACGCTCCGGAATTTATCGATATCACCGATTGGGTTAAGAATTGCGTGATCAAGTCTCATGTGAGCAACGGTTTTGTTGTCGTTTATTCGCGCCACACCACGGCGGCAGTGAAAATAAATGAAAACGAACCGCTTTTGATTGAAGACATGGGGCGCTTTCTAGAGCAGATGTGCCCGCGCAAAGGCGAGTACCGGCATAACGACTTTTCCGTGCGTACCGTAAATATGAATGAGGATGAATCGCCAAACGGCCATGCGCATCTCCAGCACCTGATGTTGGGATGCAGCGAAACGATCCCCCTGGTGGACGGCAAAATGCCGTTCGGCCAGTGGCAAAGCATCTTCTTCATCGAGCTGGACCATCCGCGCCCGCGCGAAGTGATGGTGCAGATCGTGGGAGAATAGCGTTCGGACCCACGGGGAGTGTGGCGATGCCTATTGCCTCCGGAATATCAACGCCCAAAGCTATGGAATCTCGGGTTGACGACCGGGCCCCTCGCCTGACGGTCGAGCAGGCTTATGAGCATTGCGCTCGGCTGGTGCGCAGTCACTACGAGAATTTCTCGGTGGCGAGCCGGTTGACGCCCAAATCGAAGCTGCCTCACGTAAGCGCGATCTACGCCTGGTGCCGCACCGTTGATGATCTCGGTGATGAGGCAGTCCCCGACCAACATGATCCAGGGGAGTTCGGACAGCCGGCAACGCGCGCGGTTGTCACAGAGCATCGTTTGGAACGCCTGGCGTGGTGGGAAAAAGAGCTGGATGCCGCCTATGGTGGGCAACCTGCTCATCCGGTAACCATCGCACTGCAGCACACTATCGCTGAGTTTGGGATACCGCGCGAACCCTTTTCGCGTTTGATACACGCCAATCGTATGGATCAGGGATCCGGAAGGTTTCAAAACTTTGGAGATTTACTGCATTACTGCGAACACTCCGCAAACCCGGTCGGTCATCTGTATTTGTACCTGTTTGGATACGATGACGCAGAACGACAGCAGTTATCCGACTTCACCTGTACCGGGTTGCAGTTAACCAATTTCTGGCAGGACGTGGGGCGCGATTATCGGGACCGGGACCGAATATACCTCCCGCTGGACGATATGGAGCGATTCGGCGTAAATGAAAGCGACATCGCCTCCGGAATCGCTAACGATGCCTTCCGGTCGCTGCTGCGTCATGAATGTGAACGCGCCATGGACTTATTCGCGCGTGGCGCGCCACTGGTTCCGAAACTTGACCAATCGGCCCGCCTTCCGGTGGCTCTGTTCACGCGCGGTGGCACAGCAGCGCTCGATGCCATTAAGAAACGGAACTACGACGTGCTGAGCGGACGTCCGGCATTGTCGAGCCGGCGCAAGACGTGGTTGCTGCTATCCACATTGCTGTCAGTCAAATTGGGGATGGGATACCGATTACCGGCGCGCGGCGGTAAAGAATGAGCAGATCTTCCACCACAGCTATGACCCAGCCTCCGGAAGTGCTCGCAGCGGCCTACGAAGAGTGTCGACAAGTTACGCGTGAAGCAGCCCGCAATTTCTACTTCGCTTTCCTGACGCTGCCCGCTGACCGGCGACGCGCCATTTACGTGGCGTACACATTTTGCCGGTATTGCGATGATTCGGTGGACGCCGAGGGAACGCCGACCGAGAAATTGGGAAGGGTCAATCAACTCCGTGAGCAACTGAATGCAACGTACGCCGGGGACGTGTCCCAGCCGCTGTTTGTAGGACTGGCGGATGTGGTCAACAGGTTTGACATTCCACGGGAATACTTCCACGAGGTTCTGAACGGAGTGGAATCTGACCTGGTGAAAACTCGTTACGCCGACTTTGAAGAACTGCGGCAGTATTGTTATCAGGTGGCGTCGGCAGTGGGTCTGATTTGCATCCACATCTTCGGTTATAGCGGGGGCGAGGAAGCGCGATTGCGTGCGGCCGACCTTGGTCTGGCCATGCAACTGACCAACATCTGCCGGGACGTGAAAGAAGACTGGGAGATGGGACGAATTTACCTTCCCCAGGACGATATGGCCCGGTTTGGCGTTGCTGAGGACAATATCGGCGCCGGAACAGTAACGGAAGGATTCTCCCAACTGCTGGCGTTTCAAATCGCCCGAGCTCGCGAGTATTTCAGCAGCGGCCGACAATTGTTGGGCCACCTGCCTCCGCGGTCCCGCGCTTGCCCGGCAGCCCTCGGCCTCATCTATGGTCGGGTCCTGGACCGTATCGAGTCCAACGGATACGACGTGTACCAACAGCGCATCGGCCTGAGCAAGGCCGAGAAATTGCGCTTGATGACGCGGGCGTGGCTCACCGGGCCGTTCCTGCATTGACCAACATCAGCCCATCTGCCGGCGTTGCGCCCACCGCGCTCGTTTTGGGCGGAGGACTGGCTGGCATCGCCGCAGCGTTGCAACTGGCCGAATCGGGCTGGAAGGTTACGCTCGTGGAGGCCAGAGCATCGTTGGGCGGCAGAGTGTTTTCATTCTGCGACCCCGGCAGCCGCCGGGAGGTGGACAACGGGCAGCACGTCATCGTCGGAGCATGCGGCAATCTGATTGCATTTTTGGAAAGACTGGGCGTCATCGAGAACTGGCGCCTGCAAAAGCGGCTGGACGTCGCAGTCTACAACCGTGCCGGGCGACTCGGGCGATTGTCGGGAATCCCCCTGCCGGCGCCAGGCCATCTGTTGCTTGCGCTCCTGCGATACCCACACATCGGGGTGGCAGATAAGCTGCGGGCAGTGCGCGGACTCGTCGCTGCCTGGCGAATCGACCGCTCGGCTCCCGAGTTGGACGAAATGACCTTCCATGCCTGGCTGCGAGAACGTGGGCAAACCGAACGATCTATCCGCAATCTGTGGAACGTGCTTATCGAAGGAACCCTCAATGACGACATTCGAGACGTAAGCGCGGCGATGGGGTTGATGATAATACAGGAAGGGTTGCTGCGGGGTCGGCACAACGCAAACGTAGGATACCCACGGGTTCCGTTGAGTGATGCGATTGACCGGCCGGCGGCCCGTAAGCTGGACGAACTCGGCGTAAGCCGGTTGACCGGACGCACCGTTCGGCAGATCAACACGAACCCGGATCTCTCCGTCCGCAGCGTAACCGTCAATGACGGCGCTGAGATCGTTGCGGATGTCTATATCAGTGCGCTCCCGTTTTGGACATTGCCCGGAATCATTCCCGACAATCTCGCCAATCAGAAACCGTTTTCTACCATCACCCGACTGCGAACGTCTCCCATCGTGAACGTGCATCTGCTGTACGACCGGCACGTAATGGACGAGGAATTTTGTTACATCATTGACAGCCCGTTGCAGTGGGTTTTCAATGACTCGGCGATCCGGCGGGACGCCTCGGCCCCGGAGCAGGCATTGACCGTTTCGATCAGCGCCGCCTGGAACCATATTGACAACCAACGGGCTGAGATCGTAGAAACCATCGCTGCCGAAATGCGCGAAACGTTCCCCGGCGCCGCCCGCGCCGAATTGAAAAACGCAGTGGTCGTGAAACAACGCAACGCTACCTTCCGGTGCACCCCCGGCGCGGGATCGCTGAGACCCGGACCTACCACGGCATCCCCGAACCTGTTTTTGGCCGGAGAATGGACCGATACTGGCTGGCCATCAACTATGGAGGGCGCAGTTATCAGCGGATATAATGCGGTGGCGGCAGTTATGTCATTCTGTGGTTTCGAGTATGAACCTTCTGGAGTTTAGTTAGTGGCAGACGATTGGATCCAGCAACGGAAAGAGCTAACGGAAGCCACGCGGGAAATGTACCGCCGGGGGCTGGTCGGCGCGTTCTCGGGTAACACCAGCCTGCGGCTCACCGGGTCTGGCGCTGAGGGGCTGTTGTTGGTGACGCCAACGCATTTCCCGTACTATCGATTGGAACCGGAACATCTGGTGGTAGTGGACATTGACGGCGTGCCGGTGACCGATGGACAACTGCAACCATCATCCGAGACGCTGTTGCATCTGGAGATTTATCGGCAACGGGATGACGTTGGGGCGGTGGTGCATACGCATTCGATCTACGCTTCCGTGGCGTCGGTGGTGGGGCGAGACATACCACCGATAATTGACGAGATGCTGTTGACTATCGGGGGCGCCGTCAAGGTGAGCAACTATGCGTTCCCCGGCACACAGGAATTGGCGGAAGCTGCCTACACTGCGCTGGGGGAACGCAATGCGGCGTTGCTTCGCAATCATGGAGTTGTTGGAGTCGGCCCGGACATCTGGGAGGCGCTGGAGGTGTGCGACCTGGTTGAAAGGCTGGCTCACATATTCGTGCAGGCGCGCAATTTTGGCCCCCGTGCGTCCGCCACGCTCCCCGACGATGCCATCGAGACCGAAATGAAAATGTACCTGGACCGGCGCTAGGTTGCGGCTGATTTGTTAGCTCCGAGCCATGACTGCAAAAACAGGGTTGTCGTCCCATGACCTCGACTCGCCAACCGGTTGACGCACCGCCGGCGGTGATCGCCGTGGCGGGTTCGTCGTCCTTCTCGGGCATCAACGTCTTGTTGCACCTGGAATCACAGTCGCCGGACTGCCGGTTGGTGGCGTTGGATACCCGACCTCTGCTCTGGCCCATTGCGAACGGGTCTGCGCATCGCCTGAGCCGCGCTGCAACGGGCCAAGCGGTGCCGATGGATGATTTGCCAAACCTTTTGGCCCTGGAAACCGTGGATACCGTTGTCCATGTGGGCAGTCATTACGATGGGCCGGACCTGGATGAGTTTCTGGCAGAGACGCCGATGTGGATAAAAGCCTGCCAGGAGGCCGGGGTTCGCCGGTTCGTCTATCTGTCGGACTACCGTGTCTACGGGGTCAGGCCAGGAAAACCATTACCCATCTCCGAATCAACGGAAACGCATCCGATTCCTGAGCACGTTCGGGTGCGCGATGCCGAACCGAAGGCCAGAATGCCGGCAAATCTGGCCCGGCCACCCGGATCCATGAACGTTACGGTACTGAGGACGGCGATGACCGTCGGACCCAACGGCAGTACACCCGCATTCGAAGAATTCCTGGGTTTGGCAATGCGATCTAAAAAAATCTCCCGAATACCGCTGCAATTCCTGCACGAGCACGACCTCGCCCGCGCCGTGGTGGTCGCCATGACGCGGCAGATGCCGGGCGTTTTCAATCTTGCCGGCGACGGTTCAGTGTCGTTGGAAGATATTGTAAAGATGTGTGGCGGTACGCGGAGAGCGATGGGCCTGCGAGTCCATCAGCAGGCTTCCAAAGTCAAACTACCGAAAGGCGATGCCGGTAATCCCGCCAAATGCCCAATGATTATCAGCACCACGAAATTCAAGCAGGCCGGCGACTTTCACTACCGCTATTCTTCCGAACAGGCGATTCGCGCGTATTGCAATTCGGTTCTTTACGAACCGGGGAGAGCCGATGATCTCCGACGCCTCTGAACCCCGGCAAGCGGTGATTATTGACACCGACCCAGGGGTGGACGATGCCATTGCCATCCTGTTGGCCCTGGCATATCCGGGTTTCGACGTTATCGGCCTGACTACAACGGCCGGCAACGTACCGCGCGGGCGGGCAACCAGAAACGCCCTGGCTATACTTGATTATGTCGGCCGTAACGATATTCCCGTTTACGCCGGCGCCGCACGTCCAGTGCGGGGGAAATTCGCATACGCCCGACACGTCCATTCCCCGGCTGGACTCACGCGCCGGCTTCCGGATCCTGTGACGCCGCCGTCCAACGTCGGAGCGGTGCGATTCCTGGCGCAAAGTCTCCTCGCTGAACCGGATGCCGTAACGGTGATCGCGCTGGGGCCTCTTACCAATCTGGCCCGTTTGCTAAAACGCAACGGTCGGGCATTGCAGTCAGCCAAACGCATCGTCATCATGGGCGGCGCGGTAAACTTTCCTGGTAACGCCACGACCTATTCCGAGTTCAATTTTTTCAGCGACCCTACGGCGGCTCGCCTGGTCATGGAATCGGGAATCCCGGTGACCCTGGTTGACCTGGCCGCATGTCGGCAAGTTTATCTAACCCGCGCCGATGCCAGATCGTTGAGCAGCCCTAACCTATTCGGTAAATTGGCCGCGGAGTTGGTTTCCGGCTGGTTCAATCGAGACACCGGCCGGGAGAAATTTTTGATGTACGATCCGTTGGCAGTGGTTGCCGCCATCGAAGCCAGGGCGCTGGAGACACACCGGTTGACCCTGGCCGTGGACGATGCGGGGACCACCGATGACAGCAGCCAATGGGGGCGATGCACGGTAGTCTCCGGCGGCGATTCAAACGTGCTGGTCGCTAAACCGGATGGCGTGGACGCACGATTGGCATTGCAAACAATCACCGATCTGTTGGATTGGAGCCGCACTCCGGTCCCGAGCGTCTGATATAGGGACACTAACATGCCTGACGATATTTCGTTCTTGATAGTCGTGTTCGATGGCCTGCAACCGGCCCAGATTACTCCCGGTGTGATGCCCAACCTTGCTCAATTTGCGTCCTCCGGCACGACGTTTAATAACCACCATCCCGTGTTTCCCACCGTTACGCGGGTGAATGTTTCCAGCCTGGTTACCGGGGTCCTGCCGGGCAAGCACGGCATCGCCGGCAACACGTTCCTTTGCCGAGATTTCGACCCCTGTAAAGTCATCCCGGCCATGAAGGACACGCTGACCGCCCTGGGAGAGAAAACCGGACGGGTTTTACTGACGCCAAACCTGGCTGACATCCTCGGCCAACATGGGAAACAGTACGTCGCAATCGGTACGGGTACCAGCGGAAACGCGTTCCTGCACAATCCAAATGCAGCCAACGCCGGCGGGGCGACGATACACCCCGATTTCACGCTGCCGGTCGGGCTTCACACGGAATTGGAGAAGCGCTTCGGCGATTGGCCCGAACCGGGCCTGCCCAATTCCGCGCGATTGGTGCATGCCCGCAAAGTTCTAACCAACTACATCCTACCGGAGCTGGACCCGTCGGTAGCGCTGATTTGGTCATCCGAACCTGACAAGACACAACACGAAGATGGGGTCGGGTTGGGACGCGCGCCTGCTGCTCTGGGTGAAGCCGACGCGGAGTTCGGTAAACTGCTCGAGTATCTTGAATCCTCCGGGCGCGCTGAAAATACCAACGTAATTGTATTGTCGGATCATGCCTATTCCACCATCAGCGAAGTCGTGCCGATAGACGCGCTGCTCCGGGACGCCGGTTTTCCCGACATCTCGCAGCCGGGCGGTGTGGCTGCGGCCGGCAATGGCGGGTCAGTGTTGTTTTATGTTCACGACGGCGACTCACGCACGTCGCGGCAATTGACCGGTTGGCTGAACACCAAACCGTGGTGCGGCGCGGTGTTTGCATCCCGCCGGGTGGGTGAGATCGAAGGCACATTCCCGGCCGCGTTGATTGGCTGCGACGGGCCGCGATCCCCGGACATCGTCATGTCGTTCCATTGGAACAGCGAATCAAATGCCGCCGGGTATTTAGGATACGCTCCGTCGACCGGCGGCAAGGTTGGTCAGGGGCAACACGGCAGCGCCAGCCAGCACGAATTACGCAACGTCGGTTTGGCGCGCGGCCCATCCTTCCGGACCGCTGCCACGGTGGAAACTCCAACCGGGAACGTGGACATTGCGCCGACGATTCTGCATCTGCTGGGCATCGAACACGGTGAAACACCCATGGATGGCCGGATACTGGTCGAGGCGTTGGGCGGCGGCGAAGAACTCCCGGCGCCAACGACGGAAATTCTGCGCGCGGGAGTGGGCCAATTCCAGCAGGCGATTCAGCTGTCTCGGATAGGAGAAAGTATCTACATCGACTGGGCGAATCGGGTTTGACGCCTGAGATCGGCGCACAAATTCAGCGCCTTGCCGGCAACCACAGGCAGAATGAATGATTTGGCGGAGGAGTCCGCCATTTTACAATGCTATAGCGTCCCCCGGGTGTTTGTCAATCGCGAAATTATAGTACATTACGAACGAAACATCGACGTCAACGTCCCTAGACGGGTAAATCAATGTCGTGTAGTCTCTGAGTAATTATGATAACCAAAGTGATAACCATATCGCACCCAAAGACGTTGTCAGCCGCTTTCGTAAGGACCGTCAGTGCCCCTGGAAGGTACGGCGATGGTCGAGGCGGTCATGGTCTATCCTTGCTGGTGAAACCCAGCAAAATTGGACGCACATCAAAGCCATGGTCCCAGCGGCTGCGGATCAATGGTAAAGCGGTCAACATAGGCTTGGGATCCTATCCGGTCGTACCTCTAGCTGAGGCGAGGGAGAAGGCCTTGGCAAACAAGCGGTAGCGTCTGGGAAAGACCCTCGTGTTCGCCGCTCACCAATTCCAACTTTTGAACAAGCTGCCGAAATCGTCATCGGGATAATGCGCAGTCCTGGAAAGATGGTAGCAAATCCGCAGCCCAGTGGTAGGCGTCGCTGGAACGATATGTCATGCCCCGCATGGGTTCCAAGACGGTGGACTTGATAATTACAGCGGACGTGATGGTAGTATTAACCCCGCACTGGAATGCCAAACGCGAGACTATGCAACGGGTCCGGCAGCGCATTGGAGCTGTCATGAAATGGGCGGTAGCGCAAGGGTACCGTGAAGACAACCCTGCCGGAGAAGTGATCGGAGCGGCGTTGCCCAGGCTCGGAGCCCAGCGCCATCACCAACAGGCCCTTCCGCATAGCGAAGTTGGACGCGCGTTGGATACAGTACGCAAGAGTCATGCATGGCCTGGAACGAAGTTGGCTTTTGAGTTTTTGACCCTTACGGCAACAAGGAGCGGGGAGGTTAGGCACGCCACATGGGATGAAATCGACCTGGACAAGCGGCAATGGATAATACCGCCTGAGCGAATGAAGGCCCGTCGTGAACATCGTGTCCCACTGGCTGATGCCGCGTTGGCCGTTTTGGAAAAAGCGGAATCGATACGCGAAGATTCGGGGTTGATATTCCCGTCGCCTAGCGGGAAGGTTTTGACTGACAGCACGCTGAGCAAACTGTTGCGTGAAAACGACGTTGGCGCGGTTCCGCATGGATTTCGAAGCAGTTTCAGAGATTGGGCAGCCGAGAACGGAATTTCGCGCGAGGTCGCTGAGGCATGTTTGGCTCATACCGTCAAGGGAGTTGAGGCTGCCTATTTTCGTTATGACCTGTATGAATCTAGGCGGGCACAATGCAGGAATGGGCGAATTACGTTACCCGGGACCCAGTAGACGCCAATTTGGTGGCGTTATTGACGGTCCTGCAGCAATCGTCGCCAACTGTGTCGACACCGGCACGAGGCGATTTCGCTACTCAGAGCAGAGCAGCCGAAGCTCAAGCGCTCAGTAAAATAAGGCAACCAAGACAGGACCACGACGGCGGACACTTTCGCCATCCGCAACAGCAGGCGTAAAATGATGCCATCAGCAAGTGTTCGCTAGGCCGACAGGGAGGCCAGACATGACGTCAGCAAGTCCGAAGAAGCCACCGGGCACGAGCCTCAGCACCAGATTCCTGAAACCCGAAACCACCGTGGCGGAACGCATAGATCAACTGACACTCGCACACCCCGACGAACAAGACCTGCGGCAGAGCAGGGAGCAACAAGCCAGCTGGCTCAAACGGGAGATGGCAATCCACTGGAACGGTGACCTACCGCAACCGTTCATCGGGTTCGACCTGGACGAGGGGCTATTCGTGGCAGAATGGCAATCGGACATGGAATGCCACACGCTGACCATCGACGCAGAGAACCGCAAGGCTCGGTACGATCCATGGTCCCCCGACGCGTCAGGGAAGGCACTGCCTGAAGAAATCGACCTGAATGAGGAGGAAGGCTGGGCATGCCTGAAGAATGTCCTCACGGGAACGCGACCATAACAGGCGGCGGTCCTTACTACCGCCAAGTTCACCCAAATAATTTCCAGGACGGCCGGGTATTGTCCCCGGCCTTCGTTTTGCAGGACACAGGCTGTCACCTAACGCTCTCGCTGAACGACGGGGCACGAACCACAGCCGAGCGCTGCCACCGAGAATTCACTGAAAAGGGCGGGCGACTGTCGGTAGCCGTGGTCAGCATTTCGACGGACGAGTTGGCCGAATCTGGCGCAGAACGGATGGTGGACTCACCCAACGAGCAGACCCACGCCCACGTGGATGCCATGTACGACCAACCACTCAGCAGACGGCAGCGTCGTAACGTGGCGCAGCCCTGGTCATAGCGGCAAACAGGAAAGTGCCGGCCTACATTCCCAACACACCGAGCCCCCCGACCCGATAAGAGCGAGTAGCGAAATCGCTTCCCGGCACTTGGGGATGCTGACGCGGGACAGCGGGCCCCGTATTACCGATAATGGAACCCAACTGACACAAGGAGGATACGGCACCAGCGGAACTCACATAGAGAATAATTGTCATTCGCAGCCAGCCTATTCGAGGTTCGGCACCTAGCGGTATAGCAGGTCAGACATAGCCTCCCAGCACCGCCCCCTTCACCACGGTGGACTTCCCGTTCCCGTCTAACGCGGCTTTTCATTGCCAGCCCACGGTCCTAAAGCGCGCATATCGTGCACCCCGGTGGTCTCGTATCGAGCGACCATCAATCCCAAATACGGTCCGCTGGACGTTGCCGGCCTGCTGCAGCAAACATGTATAGAGCGTCGACGATGAAAAAGGAAACCGAGCGCCTCTTGCGGCTGGACGAGGTGATCAAGATTTGTGCCATGTCAAAGACTCTGGTGTACCGAGAAGTGGCTGCTGGCCGTTTCCCACGGCCAATACGAATTGGACCACGCGCAGCCAGGTGGAAGGTCAGCGACATCGCGCAATAGATCGATACTCGCCCGCCGGCTTCCGAAGCGACTTGGCGCTAACCATTTCGCAGGGAACGACACGCCATGCCCGGCATAGGTACGAAATTGTGTCCTCACCGTGTATTCCGCAGACGAAACATCTGCGCGACCGAGGGGCCTGAGAAACCGTCGCCGAGGGTGTTTTTGTGTTGACGGCACGGGGACGGCGGCCAGATCGGGGAGCCGACTGCCGACGGAAAAGACCAAATTTACGCGTTTTAGCTGTCTAGTCTGTCTATTCCTGAGGTGCGGGAGTTCGCGTCAAAGAGAGTGGTAGCTCGTAGACAGTCAGACATCGATGAGGGAGTAGCATTATGCCCGACACTGAAGGGTCTCAGATTGGACTAGGCTTCGACGTCATGGTTGATGAACCGGCCGCAGAAGATGCAAATGATGTCTTGCGGGATGTGGGCAAGGCGAAGACCGACGTGGCCGCTGCCCCGATCAGGGCAAAACAACTTTGGCTTTGAACAGGGCAATCCTGAGGTACGATCGGTGGATGACGATCACCCGGAGTCCTCAGAATCGGGATTGCGGGTCGGGGGCATCCCCGATAGCGACGTTTAGGATGACAATGGGTTCGATGCCAGCGATGTTTGGCCGATTAGTCCAGACGCAAGTCAGAAGGATCAATCCACGGATAAAGGAATTGCTGCCAAGAAGCGGGATAGAAAGACAGAGACGCCATCGGTAACTCTGGCGTCCACTCTGGTGGGAGACGCGACTCTTCCGCACAACCGCCTCAACCTAATGATGGAGAAAGGCGACGTGGGCCACTGCATCAGACTGGCGCTGCTGTTACCGGACCTGGTGGCACAGGCGCATACCGCCGATGGGGGCTCGGTCTTGATGCTGGCGGATCCGGATACGGGGTTCTGGCGCATTCCAAGAAACAGCGACGACTTGGGGTTATTGCGGCGGTTGTTGGAACAGGCGGATCAAGAGGCGTTGCATCTCGCGGGCGAGCAGTCGAACGAAGTCGGAGTGAAGGTGGAGCGCGCGCTGGCTCCGATCACGGATACAACACTGAGACGGATCTGGCGGCAGGCAACTGAACTCCTGACCGATCGAGGATTTGAACCGAGCCGTGTGGGCAGCGCGGATTGGGACCTTGTGTACAAGCGACCTGTCTTATGCACACCTGCACAAACCATCGATCTTGCGTCCGGCGAGCCAGTGGACGCAGCGGAGTTGCTGCCGGAGTTCCATTTAAATAGGGCACCCACTTGTGTTGCCTTCGCTATGAGGGATTTCATGCGGCATTTGGGAAATGGGGACCCACTGCCGGTGGTGCGGCGCCTAGCCCACCACCTGTGCGGGCCGCACAAAGTGCTCGACCTCATATTCGGCGAGGGTGACAGCGGAAAAGATCTTCTCGCAGACCTGCTCACCGCTACATTGGGGCCGGCCGGGGCCGTCAAGGTCATGTTGGGTGGCAGTGGGTTAACCGTGAAGGACCTGGGGAAGTGCCTCTCGGCTACCTCTTTGGTGTTCATTTGCGAGGTCGACAAAACGGCCCGCATCCCGGTGGCCGCGTTGAATCACTCGGCGGGAGACACCTCAGTGGTGTCGATGAAATCGGCTCAAGGGCGATCACGTTACCCCGCAGAGGGAACGTAATCCTGCTGGCAACCTGGTCGCCCAGCGGCTTGGACTCTTTGGCTCAGGGCGTGCGCAACAGGTACCGGTGGGCGCTCGAGCTACCTGGTCAGGTGCCCGGCGATATCGATCGGTCGGCATTGTTCCAACGGGATGCGCTAGTACCGTTTCCAGATAGATTTGTAAGAATATGAGAAGGCAGCCATACTTGGGTATGATCTTTCTGCGAGGAAGTGCCCAGCCATGGCTGCCATCAAGTATAAAGTCAAACTGACCGAGTCCGAACGGACCTGTCTCAATGGTAACAGTTCAGAGTTGAGGGGAAAGTAGTAGCTGGCGGCAGGCGTGGAGGGGATTTAGGCCCTGGGCACGCCAGGTGCCGAATAGTGAAGCCAGAGTCATCTTGCTGTCGGTGCCCCGTTCCGACCGGGTGCCGCCGCTGATCTTACGACTGACGACCAGGTGGCGCAGGCTGCGCTCGGCGGCGTTGTTGTCGGAAGGTGCTTCCGGTTCGGTCACGAAGACGAAGAGTTCCCCGTATCCAGTACGGGGCCGGCTTTTGAGGTGGCGCTCGATGCGTCGGCAGAGTCGGGAGGGTGTGGCCGACGGGTCGTCCAGGAAGGGTTGGCAGATGGCCAGCAGCCGCCGTTCCAGGGCCAGTTGCGCGGCGCGGCGCGGCTTTTGCTGATGATGGGTGAAGGCTTTGGCCTGGACGTAGAGTTCATGGACGGCGTCAGCCCACCGCGCCAATGGCGCATCATCAGGGTAGAGAGTTCGCAGGCCGTGGATGTCCCGCAGCAGAGCCTGCCCCTGGCTTGAACAGGGGTGGGCCCAGCAGCGCTGTATGGGGCCGTCGTAGTGGTGGTAGGCAGCGTAGAAATCGCAGACCAGTATGCCAGCGCCAGTGTCGCCCAAAACCTCGTCCACCACTGCTTTGCTCCGGTTCCGCCGCAGAGCCTGCCCCCTGGCTTGAACAGGGGAAGTAGCGTGCGGTGGGTGTGCTGAAAGTCCAGACGTAACCGTTGTTGCCATCCTGCCGCCAGCCCGTTTCATCGGCGTGGACCACTGGGCTGGCGCGGATTTGGGTCAGTATCTCGGCCGCCGCGGCCTGGGCCTTTTGCGCGGTGCGCTGCACCGCATCGACGATGGCCCCCACGCTGAGGCGTAGTTGATGGACGATGCGCAGATACCCCTGGATGACGCCGATGGGCAGCCTGGCCTCTTCCCGGAGCATGGCAATCAGGCTGACCAGGTTGACCCCTAGACGTTGCTTACCCATCACCATGCCCTCCAGTTGTGCTGGGGGCAGACAGCGGCGTCGGCAGGCTGGGCAGGTGCGGGCGATATAGACGTGCTCGCTAACTTCCGCTGGAACTGGGGGCACGTCAATGACCTCCCGAGTGCGCTGGACCCAGCCACCGGACAACCGGGTTCCACAGTCGGGACAGCTGGCCACGGCGTGCTCTACCCGCTGGGTGGGCGTCATGCGGGTGCGGGCAAAGCCGTGCGGCCGCGACTTGCGGAGCGCTTTGGGTTGGGCAGGCTTCCGGCTGGCCTTGGGTTTTAGACCGGGCATCCCCCGGGAACCGCCGGGTTTGGCCCTCCCTTCCAGCTGAGCGATCCGTTTCTCCAGACGCTCAATGATCGCCTGTTGCCGGACGATGATGGCAATCAGGACATCCCGGTCGGCAGTCTTGAGGTCAATCTCCCGGTCCATGCCCACTATATGACATAACACCACCGGCAACGCAAGGCTCCCTGAACCCCCTTTGGCCAATTCACCTCACCAAGTCTGAACAGTTACTCTCAATGAGGTTTCCCACCGGGGCAAGCCGTCAGTCCGCACCGTCAAGCGGGCGCTGGCGCTGCTCAAAGCTGACGAAGGACTGCGGGACGGTGCGATAGCCGGGGCGCTGTTGATCAATGCCGCTACCGTTGCCAGAGCGCGGAAGAGGTTCGTCGAGGCAGGACTTGAGGCCGCCATCAATGACAAGCCGCGGCCGGGCCGTGAGCGCAAGTTGGACGGCAAGCCGGAAGCGCACCCCGTATCCAGTACGGGGCAGGCTCTGATCGCCTTCGCGTGCAGCGCAGCGCCCGCAGGACACGCGCACTGGACGCTCCGGTTGCTGGCTGGCAAGGTGGTGGAGATGGAGTTTGCCGAGAGCATCTCCCTGGAGACGGTGCGCCGGATACTCAAAAAAATGAACCCAAGCCCCCGTTCTGCAACGGGGCAGGCTCTGGCAGAAGAAAGAGTGGTGCATCCCCAAGGTGAGCGGGGAGTTCGTCGCCCGGATGGAGGACGTGCTGGACCTGTACCACTAGGAGTACAACCCGGAGCGTCCGCCGGAGCGTCCGGTAGTGTGTTTCGACGAGACCTCCCGGCAATTGACCGGGGAGGTGCGTCCGCCCATCAAGGCCGTCCCCGGACGGGTGGAACGCTATGACACTGAGTACCAGCGCAACGGGACCCGGAACCGGTTCATGATCTGCGAGCCGAAGGGCGGATGGAGACATGTCGCAGTGACCGGGCGCCGCACTGCCCTGGATTTCGCGCACCAGATGCGGTGGCTGGTGGACGGGGCCTACCCTGATGCCCAGGTGGTCAGGCTGGCGATGGACAACCCCGTATCGAGTACGGGGCAGGCTCTCAACACCCACCAGCCCGGCTCGCTCTACCAAGCATTGGAGCCATCCGAAGCCCGG
Organism: Dehalococcoidia bacterium; assembly: GCA_965262485.1. Classification (GTDB taxonomy): domain Bacteria; phylum Chloroflexota; class Dehalococcoidia; order Lucifugimonadales; family UBA3495; genus Bin87. The sequence continues at coordinate 1,271,037 of OZ253540.1, forward strand.
CGCATCGCTAAACGGCTGGAGTTTCATTACACCCCCACTCATGGCAGCTGGCTGAATATGGCTGAGATCGAGTTGAGCGTCTTCAGCAGACGGTGTCTGAACCGCCGTATCAGCAATGAGCCGGAGCTGCGGCGAGAGGTTGCGGCGCTCGAAAGCCAGCGCAACGAAACAAAATCAGTCATAGACTGGCGGTTTTACACCCAAGATGCTCGCAGTAAGCTCCAACATATCTACCCTACAAAACCAGATTGAAACGGTACTAGGCTCTGTTGACATTTGAGATATAAGGCGATTTCGCTAACCCCCTCTCGTCATTCCCGCTTTCGCGGGAATGACGAGAAATGTCAACAGGCTCTACCTCCCGCATCATCTCCGGAGTCCGCCATCCCCATCGCGCTCAGGATGAACGCATATTCCTCGGCAACCTCCTTGATGCGCTCGAACCGCCCCGAGGCTCCCGCGTGCCCGGAGTCCATGTGAATCTTGAGCAGCAACGGGTTGTGATCGGTGCGCATGGCGCGCAGCTTGGCCACCCATTTCGCCGGCTCCCAGTACGTGACCCTCGGGTCACTGATACCGCCGGTAACCAGCATCGGCGGATAGGCCTGCTCCGACACGTTGTCGTACGGCGAATACGTCCGCATGTAGTGATAATACTCAGCGTCGTTGGGGTTCCCCCACTCGTTGTATTCCATCGTGGTGAGTGGCAACGTGTCGTCCAGCATCGTGTTCAGCACGTCCACAAAGGGAACGTGCGCCACCACGCAGCCGAACAATTCCGGCCGTTCATTCACCACCGCACCCATGAGCATCCCGCCGGCGCTGCCGCCCGCCGCCGCGATGCGACCGGCTGAGGTGTATCTCTCTGCTATCAGATGCTCGGCGCAGTCGATAAAGTCGTGGAACGTGTTGCGCTTGCGCAGCAGCTTCCCATTTTCATACCAGTCCCACCCCATTTCCATCCCGCCGCGAATGTGGGCGATGGCGAAAACGAAACCTCGATTGACCAGGCTAAGGGCGGAGATTCCGAAACTGGCCTCCATGTTCAAACCGTAGCTGCCGTAGCCATACAGGTACAGCGGCGCGGTGCCGTCGATGGGTGTATCGCGCAGCATCAGCAGGCTGATGGGAACCGTAGCGCCGTCGCGGGCGGGGGCCCATATCCTGCGGGTTTCGTACTGGTCGGCATCGTACCCGGAGGGTATTTCCTGCTGTTTTCGGAGCACGCGCTCCCGCGAGTCCATGTCGTAGTCGTACACCGCCGCTGGCGTTTTCAATGATGTGTAGCCAAATCGCAACGACGACGTATCAAATTCCCGGCCTCCCCTCGGCGACATGGCGAAGTCGTCCTCATCAATCCCCTCAACATAGTGAACGTCGCCATCCGACAGCCGCAAAACCATCACCTGCGGCAACCCGTCCTGGCGACATGCGACCACCAGGTGTCCGCTATACGCTTCGACGTCCAACAACGGACGTCCCGGCACATGCTCCATGAACCCGGTCCAATTCGCCCAGCCCGGGTCGGCAATGGGAGCGGTAGCCAACTGGAAATCGCGGGCTCCATTGCCATTGTGCCGGATGAAAAACCGGTCGCCGTGATCGATCACATCGTATTCAAAATCGGTGGCCCGGGCCTCTATCAGCGCCGGTTCGCCGCCCGGATCGTTGGCATCCAGGAACCGCCATTCCGACATATTGTTGCCCCCGGCCACCACGTAGATAAACCGGTTGCTGTTGGACTTGCCCAAACCGACGAAAAACCGGGGGTCATCTTCGTGATACACCTCCGGATCGTCGGTTGGATCGGCGCCCAGTTCGTGCCGATGGACGCTCACCGGCCGGTGATGCTCGTCGAGCAACGAGTAGTAAAACGTCCGGTTGTCGTTGGCCCATTCCAGGCTGTAGTAGGTGTTGGGAATGGCGTCAGGCAGGGTTTCGCCCGATTCCAGGTCCAGCACCCGGATCGTGAATTGTTCCGACCCGTCGAAATCGACTCCGTAAGCAACCAGCTTATGGTCCGGACTGTTGCTAAATGCCCCCACCCGGGTGTAGTCCTGGCCCTCCGCCAACCGGTTTACGTCCAGCAATACCGTCTCGGGCCCGTCCGGGCTGCCGTGACGCCGGCAGTAAATGGGATATTGACCTCCCTCTTCAAATCGCACGTAGTAAAAATATTCGCCCTCTTTCTCGGGCACCGTGTTGTCGTCTTCCTTGATGCGCCCCCGAATCTCGGCGTATACCCGATCCTGCAGCCCTTGCAGCGGTTCCAGATACCTTTCCGTATGGGCGTTTTCCGCTTTCAGGTACTCCATGGTTTCGGGGTCTTCCTGATCCCGCAGCCAGAACCACGGGTCATATCGTTCATCGCCGTGAACCGAAATCGTATGGGACCGTTGTGGTGCGACCGGAGCCGCCGGGCCTTCCATTTGAACCATCAGGATCCTCCAATAATTATTGTCTCGCGGCCACGCCAGCCTACTATCCCCGTGCCATCCCGCTAAACGAGTTCCGCCATGACCGACTCTGCTGCCGACACGATTGCATTCACCTCATCAGCCACGTAGCGGCGGCACGCTCCGGGCCTGAGCTTCGCGACCAATCTGCCCAACCACCCGCCGTATTCTACGGTCACCGTCAAAAACGCGTTGCCGGGGTCATCCGACGTGTAGCCGCGATCACCGTCGTTGCATTCCCGCAAATTGTACGAGTATTCGCACCAGAACCCCGGCCCGGTGGTGCGGTGAGAGAGCGTCGCCGGCGGTTCGGCCCGCATCACGACGCTGGTGAATCGATCGCGCCCGATCTGCAGGTTGAGACGATTCCCCGGCTCAAGTACGACCCCGTCCGGCAGATCGGCGTGGCGGTATCTTTGAGAATGCGCCGGCCGGCTCGGGAAGTCTGTTACCGCGGCCCAGGCCGCTAACGGCGCACAGGGCACTATTGCCGAGTACTCGAACGTTGGCATCGCCTCAACCTCATCAATCCGACCAGCCCTGGCGCACGACCATCCTCGCCACTTCTGCGACCCGGTCGTCAGGCCGGGCCAGGACGGACGATGAGCCAACCATCGACGGCAAATCCCTCACGCGTACCCACTTTAATCTGTCATTGCGACCCCGTACTTGATACGGGGGTGGCAATCTCGTCGCCGTAGCAATGGTGGTTTGCCGGCGTGTGTTCAACCTCAACGAGATTGCCACGTCGCTGCGCTACTCGCAATGACCGTAGGCCAGTTTGGTTTGACAAAGTGGGTACGCGTGAGTGGCAAATCCAGGTTGACCCACCGGGTGATTTATGCAATTGTATCCCATCGCGCCGCAACGGCGGCAGGATGAAAAACTATGCCCGACGGAGCGCTGACCGGCCTCAAAGTCCTCGACTTCACTCATTACGTCGCTGGCCCCTATTGCGCCAAACTCCTGGCCGATTATGGCGCCGACGTTATCAAAGTCGAACCACCCAGGGGTGACGGAGCGCGGCGGCTCGGCCCATTCCCCCAGGATGTTCCGCATCAGGAAAAGAGCGGGCTATTCCTGCACCTCAACACCAACAAACGCGGCATCGTCGTCGACCTGAAATCCGAAGGCGCGCCGGATGTCATCGCCCCGCTGGTACGATGGGCCGACATTGTCGTCGAAAATTTCCGGCCGGGCGTAGCCGACCGCCTCGGGATTGGATACCGGCAACTGATTAGCCTCAATCCTGATCTCATTTACACCAGCATTTCCAACTTCGGACAGAACGGCCCGTACCGCGACTATCTCGGCTCAGAGATCATCTTCTACGGCATGGGTGGCGAGATGCACTCCACCGGCCTGGCCGACCGCGAACCCATCAAACTGGGCGGGAATGTCGGTCTCTACCAGGCCGGAGCCGTCGCCGCAGTTGCCACCATGGGCGCCTGCCTGGCCGGTTCCTTTCAATCTGCGTCCCACGATGCCACCGATGACGATGTCACCGACTCGCCGCCCGGTCAACACATCGACGTATCGATTCTGGAAACCCAGCTTGGTTCAGTGGACCGTCGCGGCAGCGCCCTGCTCGCGCATCAATACACCGGCGAGTTGAGCCATCGCCCAGCGTCCGGCGGCTCCGGCGGCTATCCCAACGCGGTGTACCCCTGCGCGGACGGCTACTTCCAGATCAACGGCAGCCGCATGTATTTCCCGCGGGCCGTGGCAATGCTGGGCCACCCCGCCGAATTGACCGAGGACCGATGGAACAACCCCGAATCCCAGGGGAACCCCCACCTGCAGGACGAGTTTGAGTCGCTGCACTTTCTTCCGTGGCTGCTGAATCTCAACCGGGCCGAAGCCTGGCCGGCCGCCCAATCCCATCGCGTGTTGTCCGGCCCCATCAACTCGATGGCCGATATCGACGCCGACCCGTCGTTCAATTCCCGCAGCGCTTTTGCCGAAATCGACCATCCGGAATCTGGCCGCCTGCGTTACCCGGGGCGTCCGTTCATCATGGATAAGTCTCCCTGGCAACTCCGGTATCCGGCCCCGATGCTCGGGCAACACACCGGGCACGTACTTGGCGAATTGGGATTCGACGAGCCGCAGATCGCGGAGATGGAGAGCCGTGGCGTCGTATTGCGAGGAAAGTCAAACCAGGAGTAGCCCTTTCATGCCTCAACTGCCACTGACGGGCCTGCGCGTCCTGGAAATAACCGTAGTCTGGGCCGGCCCGTACTGCGGTTCTTTCCTGGCCGACCTGGGCGCCGAGGTCATCCGGGTCGAGTCCACCAACACCTTCGTTCCGCTCACCAGGGGCGCCGCGCCTCACCCACCCCAGGCCATGATCGACAACCTGCCTCTTTACTCCGGCGGCGTACCCGACCGCGTTCCCGGCGAACGCCCCTTCAACCGCTCTCCCATGTTCAACTCCCACGCTCGCAACAAGCGCAGCATGACGGTCAACCTCCTGGAACCCGGCGGCCGCGAGATTTTCGACCGCCTGGTGTCCATCAGCGACGTGCTGATAGAAAACAACCCCACCGAAACCATGGAGAAGCTGGGCATATCCTATGAGTCTTTGAAGGCCGTTAAAGACGATTTCATCATGCTCCGGATGCCCGCCTACGGCAGTACCGGCCCTTACCGTGACTACCGCGCCCACGGGGTCCATATTGAAGGCGTGGTCGGGCACACCCAACTCCGCGGCTACACCGATACCGACCCTTCATACAACACCACGGTGCTCATGTCCGACGCAGCCGCCGGCGTGCAGGGCGCATTCGCGGCGCTGGCCGCCCTTCGCCACCGCAAGCGCACCGGCGAGGGTCAGCTCGTCGAACTGGGCCAGGCTGAGAACGTGTTTCCGTTCCTGGGCGAATATTACATGGACTACGTGATGAACGGCCGCACCCATGAAACGCTGGGCAACCGGCACCCCACCGCATTGCAAAACTGCTACCCGTGCGCCGGCAACGACCGTTGGATCGTCATTACCGTGTATGACCGGCAGCAATGGCAGGCCCTCTGCACCGTAATCGGGAGTCCTCCCGAATTGGCCTCCGACCCCGGGTTGCAGGACGCCGCCGCCCGCCTCGCCCGGCAGGACGAAATTGACCCGCGCATCGCCGCCTGGACCAGTACGCAATCTCCCACCGACGCCATGAACATCCTGCAGCGGGCCGGCGTTCCGGCCGGCGCCGTAATGAACCAGGCCGACGCTTTCGCCGATCCGCACATACAGAACCGGCAGTTCTTCCAACCCGCCTCCCAGGCCGATTGCGGTACACACCTTTACCACGGCGCCCTGTACAAAATGTCGGAAACGCCGTTGGGAATCCAGCGCGGCCCGGTCATGCTGGGGCAGGACAACGATTATGTCTATCGGACACTGCTGGGCTATTCTGCGGCGGAATGCGCTGAATTCGAAGCCGCCGGCCATATCGGAACCGACTATGCGGCGGGCGTCGGCGAAGCCTGATCAACACAATCGCCCAAGCGATGGCGATGCGCCAGGTGCGGATTCCTCTACAAATTCGGCGTGCAGTGTTAGGATAAAGCAACATTCACATCCGACCTGTAATTGCGTAAGCGAGGTATCGTTATGCCCACCAAACGAATCGGACTGCACGCCGGCGCTGCCAACGCCGAGGCATCCCTGGACCTGATGCGACGGGCTGAAGCCGCTGGAGTCAACGCAGCCTGGCTAACCACGGGCGGGACCGGCCTCGATGCGCTCACCCTCTTCGCAGCCGCCTCCGTCCAGACCGACAACATCCACTTCGGCACCTCAATCACGCCCACCTACCCGCGGCACCCGATAGTTACCGCCCAACAGGTTCAGGTGATCGACCAGCTGGCTCCCGGTCGTTTCCGGTTGGGCGTCGGCCCCAGCCACCGGCCGACCATGCGCTCCATGTTCGGTTTCAACCTGCGCGCTCCTCTGACCAACTTGCGGGAGTACCTGCAAATTCTGCGGGCGCTGCTGCATACCGGCTCGGTCGATTTTGACGGCCAGGAATACACCGCCCACGCCAGCATCCCCCAGCCGGTCAACGTCCCGGTTATGGCCTCGGCCCTGCAGGAAGGTTCCTTTGAGTTGTGTGGCGCAGAGGCGGACGGAGCCATCAGCTGGGTTTCGCCCGCCGAGTACCTGCGCGACACCGCGTTGCCGGCCATGCGCCGCGGCTCCGACCAAGCCGGGCGGGAAACGCCGCCGCTGATCGCTCACGCTCCGGTCTGCATCCACGACAACCCCGACGAGATCCGCCTGGCCGTTCAGCAGCAGCTATCCAACTACCCGCGTCTGCCCTTTTACCAACGCATGTGGGCCGCCGCCGGCTACCCCGAAGCCGCCGAGGAAACCTGGAGCGACGCCATGATTTCGGCAACCGTTCTCACCGGCGACGAGGACACCGTTGGCGAGCGCATGACGGCGATGCTTGACATGGGCATGACCGAGCTGCTGGTAACGCCGGTCACCGCCGGGGACGACCCCGCCGAGGCGATGGAACGCACCATCGCGCTGCTGGGCAAAGTAGCCCAATCCCTCAACTGAAGGAGATCACCATGTTCATCGCTACCAACCTTATCAAAGTAAAGACCGGCTATGGAGACACTCTGGAGAGCATGTTCAAAGCGCGCGGAGCCGTACAGGACCATCCTGGCTTCGTCAGCTTTGAGCTGTGGAAAATGACCAAGACACCGGATCACGAGGAGTTCCTGGTGGTAACCCACTGGGAGACGGAAGAACACCATCAGACCTGGACGCGCAGCGACGCCTTCCGCTCTGCCCATGCCGGCGGCCCGCCCGACTTCCTGCTCGGCGGCGGCGAGTTTCACACCTACGAGGTGGTGCACCGCCTTGATGCCTCCGGCGTACCGGCAGCAGACTAGCGCCCAGGCCCCCGGTGGATAGGAGCGGCATAATGACCTCCGGTTTGCGCTCACGCATCGTCCCGGATAAAGCCTTCGTGCTTGATCCCAGGCATCTGGGCATCTCGGTCAAAGGGCGGGACTTGGAAAAGCTGTTTGCGGATTTCTGCCAGCACAACCGGCAAAGTCCCTGGCAGTTCGAACTGAGTTCGGAGGGGGAGATCATCATAATGCCGCCCACCATGTTCCCTTCGGGTGCCCACGAGAATAACCTTTCGACAGACTTGGCGGTATGGGGACGAGGGTTCGGCGGAGTCTCGACCGGACCGTCTGCCGGATATCGGATGTCAGACGGGAGTGTTCTATCCCCGGACGCCGCATGGATTTCGCCGGAACGGTGGGAAAATCATGACCAACCATCAGGGGACTGGATACTATTGTGCCCCGATTTCGTGGTGGAGATTCGCTCCGGTTCGGATAACATCGCGCCGCTCCGTGCCAAGATGCAGCTCTACCTGGCGAACGCGGCCCGGCTGGGCTGGCTCATCGACCCGCAAAACCGTCGGGTTTACATTTACCGAGAAGGTCAGGAGGAACCGGAAGTCCTGGAAGACCCGGAGACAATTTCCGGAGAGGGAGTGCTGCCCGGGTTCACCTTTGAAATCGCACGCTGGATTTTCAATGTAACCTGATCTGGCAAGGTTCCCGGTCAAAAACGAAAAAGCCCCGGCGAGTTCCACACTTACGAGGTGGTGCACCGCCTTGATGCCTCCGGCGTACCGGCAGCAGACTGACAATCGGAACAGGTTGCCGACACCAACACCAACCCGTCATCCCGGCCTTGAGCAGGAACGCAGACGGCCTAGTTGACAACCCCTATGCCGCTGGTCGGCAAGCTTCACATAGGAATGTGCTTATGGTTACGCCAACGAAAACGCCGATGGCCCCAGATGATGCGCTGATCATTGACCTGCGGAGCTTGGGCGTCACCGCCTCCGGAAGAGAGCTGGAAAAGTGGTTCGTGGAATTTACGAAGCAGCATTGCCAGAGCATCTGGCAATTCGAACTCAGCCCGAACGGGGAAGTCATCATAATGCCGCCTACCCACCATCCCAGCGACGGTCACGAAGGAAAAGCCTTTTCAAGGCTTGACCTGTGGACGGATGATCACGGCGGCGAAGCGCGCGGCTCCAATTCCGCCTTCCGTATGCCGGTCACCGGTGGCGTGCTCGTCCCAGACACTTCATGGACATCCCAGGAAAAGTGGGATGTCCATCCCCATGCCTCGGGCGATGCTCATCGTTTCTGCCCCGATTTTGTGGTGGAGATACGCTCCACCTACGACAATCTGGCCCCCCTTCACGCCAAGATGCGTTTGTACATGGAGAACGGAGCCGCACTCGGCTGGCTGATTGACGCGCGTAATCGCCACGTTTACATCTACCGCGCCGGCCAACCCGAACCAGAGCTACTGGAAAACCCGGCCTCTCTGTCCGGGGGAGACATGCTGCCGGGTTTCACTTTCGATGTTGCACGGTGGATATTTGACCGGGTTTAGCAGCGGCGAACAACTTTGCCGACATGCCCTTTAATTAGCTATCGCCGCTTTACCACAGCATCATCCCTGAGCCCGGTGAAGCCCAGCATGAACAGCGCGGATTGCAAACCATCAGCACGACGGGACTCTGGCACACCAGCGAACTCCCCCGGATCATCTACCAACCGTTGTAATAACCAGGCGGTTTTGAGATTAGCCTCGGCGTACTTGCGCTCTTGTCCGTGATAAATTCCTGGGCGTTTGCATCGGTTCTGCCCGCCACGACTGGCCGGAATCGGAAAGACGAGCTCGTCCCCGAGAAGATTCGTTCCCGTATTTAGACTGAACAACCGAACCAAGCACGCCAGCGCGCACGCAACGCGGCTGTCGTAAATTGGCAATCCAGGAACCAGCGCCGAGTAAATCTTGCTGAATCCGGAGCTCATCTGCTTAATGTCGCGCAGTCTGCCGGTATTGGCGCTGTCCAGGTCGAAAACCCTTTTGACCTCGTCAATATACCGTTGCAATTCCGCGGGAGACATATGCCCCCAATGCCGGGAGGTCGATACGTCGAGATTATTTATGCCGCCCCATTCCACGATTTCCTTGGCGATGATAAAGAACTCCCGTTGATCCGCGTCCGACACTATGGGCTGAATTTCGGCGAACCGGTGACGGTAGCCATCAAACCTGTCCATCGTATCGCCTGCCGATTCGCCGGATCGGGAATTCGGCCAAAGATACTGCTGATAAGCTTGGTACAGGGTGCTGCATTCGAAGGCTGGACCCTTGCCCTGATAAGAATGCTCCAGTCCCCATTCACCCCGCACCAGGTGGCCGGCCCATTCCACGAACTGGGCAACTTGTTCATCGGCCAAGTACGTTTCTTTGTTCATATTTGCCCTCCCTCCACAAACCAATGGCGGGTGAATTACAGCGAAAAGGCCCCGGCGCAACGCCGGGGCCAATTTAGTTACTGATTTGGTAGCGGGGGTTGGACTCGAACCAACGACCTTCGGGTTATGAGCCCGACGAGCTGCCACTGCTCCACCCCGCACTGAAGTGCCGTAACTGAACAGGAAGTTTGAACTTGGAGTGATTTCTATTTCGAAACAATCCGAACCGAGCCAAGAGAATTAGAAGCTCTTAGCGTGGGTCAAATCGCTCGACTGGTTAGTACCGGTTTGCTGAAGCTGTTACCAGCCTTACACATCCGGCCTATCAAGCAGCTAGTCTCGCTGCAGTCTTACCCCTGCCTAAACAGGGAGGGAGGCCTAATCTTGGGGGATGCTTCGCGCTTAGATGCCTTCAGCGCTTATCGCTGCCAAACATGGCTACCCAGCGCTGCTCCTGGCGGAACAACTGGAACACCATAGGTTTGTCCTTCCCGGTCCTCTCGTACTAGGGAAAGGTTCCCTCAAGCCTCCTACGCCCACGGCGGATAGAGACCGAACTGTCTCACGACGTTCTGAACCCAACTCACGTACCCCTTTAATCGGCGAACAGCCGAACCCTTGGGACCTCCTACAGCCCCAGGATGGGACGAGGCGACATCGAGGTGCCAAACCTCGCCGTCGATGTGAACTCTTGGGCGAGATAAGCCTGTTATCCCCGGGGTAGCTTTTATCCGATAAGCCACGGCCCTTCCACTCGGTGCCGTAGGATCACTTTGCCCGACTTTCGTCCCTGCTCGACTTGTAGGTCTCGCAGTCAAGCTCGCTTATGCCAATGCGTTCTGTGGACGATTTCCATCCGTCCTGAGCGAACCTTTGGGCGCCTCCGTTACTTTTTGGGAGGCAACCGCCCCAGTTAAACTGCCCACCAAGCACTGTTCCCCAGTTGCGCTAGGGTTAGAACCAAAAACAGCCAAGGGTGGTATTTCAACGACGACTCCACACCTACTGGCGTAGGCGCTTCAAAGTCTCCCACCTATCCTACACATGACAGTTCCCAGCCCAATGCCAGGCTACAGTAAAGCTCCACGGGGTCTTTTTGTCCTGCCGCGGGTCGCCCGCGTCTTCACGGGCACCGCAATTTCACCGAGCCCTCCGCCGAGACAATGGCCAAGTCGTTCAACCATTCATGCGGGTCGGAACTTACCCGACAAGGGACTTCGCTACCTTAGGACCGTTAGAGTTACGGCCGCCGTTCACCGGGGCTTCAGTTTGGTGCTTGCACACCGCCCCTTAACCTTCCGGCACTGGGCAGGCGTCAGCCTGTATACGTAGGGTTTCCCCTTAGCACAGACCTGTGTTTTTGTTAAACAGTCGCCCGGCCTTCTTCTCTGCGCCCCCAGAACGCTCCACCAGCTAGTGGCTTCACCTTCCAGGGGGCCCTTTCTCCCGAAGTTACAGGGCCCTTTTGTCTAGTTCCTTAGCGGAGGTTAGCTCGAACACCTTAGGACGTTTATCCTAGCCCACCAGTGGCGGTTTACGGTACGGTCGCTCCTGCTCCATAACCACGAAGCTTTTCTTGTCGGTGTGGCATCAACGAGGTTTCCTTTCCCGTAGGTTAGGATTCCCTCACTCCTCAGCTTAACGTCAGGGTGGATTTGCCTGCCCCAACTCGCCTACAAGCAAGGACGCACCATGTCCAATGGGCACGCCCCGCCTAGCCTTCCGCACCCCTCCTTGGTTTTAAATCGAAACAACAGCGGTGCAGGAATATTAACCTGCTGTCCATCGCCTTCGGCGCTTGCCTACGGCTTAGGACCGACTAACCCTACGCCGAACAACGTTGCGTAGGAAACCTTGGGCTTTCGGTGTCAGGGATTCTCACCCTGATTTACGCTACTCATTCCGGGATTCTCACTTCCCCGCGCTCCAGCAAGCCTCACGACTTACCTTCTCCGCCCGAGGAACGCTCCCCTACCATGCCCAGGCAGTTATCAAGTCTTCCCTTCACTCTGCTTCCGGCTCTCCCGAAGGAGCGCCTTCAGCCTGGTTCCGTTTCAACTTGCACCTGTACATCCACGGCTTCGGCGACAGACTTTAGCCCCGTTACATTTTCCGCGCAGGATCCCTCGACCAGTGAGCTATTACGCACTCTTTAAAGGGTGGCTGCTTCTAAGCCAACCTCCTGGCTGTTTTGGGAACCCCACCTCGTTTCCCACTTAGTCTGCTCTTGGGGGCCTTAGCCGGTGGTCTGGGCTGTTTCCCTTTTGACAATCGCACTTATCTGTGACTGTCTCACTCCCGGGTATCGGTAGAACGGCATTGGTGGTTTGATTGAGTTTGGTAAGCTCACGCCCCCTAGCCCATTCAGTGCCCTACCTCCGTCCTCCTAGTTCCCGAGGCTGCACCTAAATGCATTTCGGGGAGAACCAGCTATTTCCGGGTTCGATTGGCATTTCACCTCTACCCACAGCTCATCCCAAGCTTTTGTACTAGCCACGAGTTCGATCCTTCAGTTCGCGTTAACGAACCTTCAATCTGGCCATGGGTAGCTCACCCGGTTTCGGGTCTACTACATGGAACTGGTCGCCCTATTCAGACTCGCTTTCGCTACGGCTCCGGAACTACAGTCCCTTAACCTCGCTCCATACAGTAAGTCCCCGGATCATTCTTCAATAGGCACGCCGTCACCCCTTACAGGGCTCCGACATTCTGTAGGCTTATGGTTTCAGGTCTATTTCACTCCCCGCCAGGGGTTCTTTTCACCTTTCCCTTACGGTACTGGTACGCTATCGGTGACCAAGAGTATTTAGCCTTGGAGGGTGGTCCCCCCGACTTCCCACAAGGTTTCACGTGCCCCGTGGTACTTAGGATCGTCCTCAGAAGCTCCATCCTTTTCGCCTACCGGGCTATCACCGTCTTCGGCGGACCTTCCCAGAGTCCTTCGGCTAAGGATGAAGTTTGTAACTTCTTCAGGCCTGATGAGGCGGCCCTAGAAGCGTCCTGTTACCCCGCAACGACATAGGCCCTTCATGCCACTAAGTCGCCACGGTTTAGGCTATTCCCCGTTCGTTCGCCACTACTGAGGGAATCTCGGTTGATTTATTTTCCTCGGGGTACTTAGATGTTTCAGTTCCCCCGCTTACCCCTCCTTTCGGAGTGTACCGACTCAACGCCGGCACAGGTTTCCCCATTCGGACACCCCCGACTACGCTTGTTAGACAGCTGATCGGGGATTTTCGCAGCCTTACCGCGTCCTTCTTCGGCCCTTGGTCCCAAGGCATCCACCATAAGCCCTTAATAATTTGACCCACGCTAGGAACTTCAAATTCACTAGACTCGGTTCTTACAGTTCAAAACTTCCTATTCAGTTGTTAAACAGCCCAATTGGCTCAACCTGCTCGGCGCTTCCGCCGGTGGTGCGGGCCGTCTGTCTAAAACAGCCCTTCGCTCAATCGGTAAGAACGAAGTATAGTCACAACATTGCATCCCGTCAAGGGGTCAATTTATCCGTAACTGTTCACGTTTGAGGGGACGGAGTCGGCTTGCAAAGCAAATTCCGTGCTTGGCTACCCCTCTGTGAGAGGCCGGATGGCCCGTAGACCCCCACAAGTCTGAACTGTTACATTTAATCTGCAGGGCAATCGTGTCTTAATTGAGCCCGCGGCGTCTCTACTAGCCAGAGCTTTTTGCCGCTGATTCTCGCCCCTAACCTCCTTTATGGGCTGGTCGCCGATGGTTTGACCAGTAATTCTCGGCTGCTGGCCACGTGCATAGCGTGACTGAAGGAACGTTGTATCTCTAATCGTAATGTGAAGTGGCATCTGTTATACGATTTACCGCAAGACCCGATTTCCCTGTTGACAACCCGAAATACTTTGGCAAAATCAACGGAACGCATATAATGGTAAATATAGCGACTGTGCATCGAAACATCGGAGGTGTCATTGGTTCGCAGTCAAGGCTCTACACAACAATGACCGAACACGACTCTCAAGCCGGCGTATCCGATGGGCAGCAGAGTCAGTGGCTTCGACGCCACGCGATGATTGCCCCGTTGGGGATCATCTTAGTTTTGGTCGGTTTGATGTACGTCCGTGACGCTAATCAAAACGGAATTGTGGCAACAGCAGCCGGTATGGTGGAATTAGCGACGGTGATTTGGGCTGCGTTTGCTACACTTGGAGAAAGGGGGGTCAACATCATGTTCTGGGCTTGGGAACAGCACAAAAAACGCGAGGCGGAGCGTATCCGGTTAGAAAACGAACGTGTACAACAGCAAGCAATTGCCCTAGTGCAAGCCTTCTTGAACGACGCGGAGGCAGATGGTCTCGTCACGGATGACCTTAACAACGTGTGGCGTCGCATCCTAGAACAACAGGGTGCGAACCCAGATGAAATGCCGGCCGATGCCCGTTCTCGGGCCGTTGCGTAAACAGCTGACGCCCCAGGGCATTCGATGGTAAGAGACGGAGCACCCCGATGCGAACTTATTACGTACAGTTGACCGGCTGCGACCAGCCTTTTTATGTGCAGGCAGACGACAATCCCACGACCCAAGATTACATTGGTCATCGTAACGCAGCACTGGTTTTTAAACGCAGCGATGAAATCGTTGCTCAATTTATGATCTCTGCCGTTGTCGGATGGTGGTATAACACCCCGTCATTCGGTGTTGCGTAGTCAATCACGGTGCCGAAGGCGGGTCGCCCGGTTATCTGGGTGACCCGCCTTCGCTTGCCTATCGGCGGAGTTTAGGAATCGCCTCTTATTCTTCGCACCCACTCCACGCCACCGCCCTGCTGCCACGTTGCCAGCTCAAGACCGCAGCGCCGGTGCAACCCCCGCTAGCGACCCACGAACGGAGGCATACCCCGGTTCTTGTCCAGGAACCACTGCACCGCTATTTTGTGGTCTTCAGTGCGACGCACGTGCTCCTGGGCCGCCGATGCCATCTCCAGCGCCTCCCGAAACGTCAGACCCATGCTCTGCTGAACCAGATACTTGGTCAACGAATGCGCCACCGTTGGACCTTTGGCTATGCGATTTGCCAGTTCCATCGCGCCTTCCATCAGCTGGTCATCCGGGAAGCTCCTGCTTGCCAAACCAATTCGCACCGCGTCTTCACCACCCATCCAGTCACCCGTGTACTGGAGCAGCAGCGTATTGCTGGTACCGATAAGTTTGGGCAACTGCCAGCAACTCCCGTCCCCCGGAATCAGTCCGTTCAGCACGAACCGCTCCGACAACCGGCCGCTGTCGCCCACCACCCGAATGTCGCACGACAGGGCCAGACCGCAGCCCACCCCGGCTGCCGGCCCGTTCACCGCCGCTATCGAAGGCTTCTGCAAATCATGGATCCGCAAGGGGACGAAGTTCACGCGTGGGCCGGCTTCCACGTTGCTATGCCGACCCAGCATATATTCCATCTTGCCCCAGGTCAGGGGTTCGGGCTCCTCCTGACTTTCGCGATCCTCAATTCGCTGGCGGAACCCGCGCACGTTCGCTCCCGAACAAAACGACGGCTCCGTTCCGGTCAGCAGCAACACCCTCTCTTCCGGATTGTTCTCAAACTCGTCGAGCCTCTCGAACATTTCAGCGGCCATATCCGGTCCCAGCGCATTGCGGGTCGGAGGGTCGTGCATCGTCATCACCAGCACACCGTCCACCACATCCGTCTTGATAAATTCGTAAGCCATAGCAGTCCCTCGCAATACCCCGGTCTTATCGGCCGGAGTCCAGATTGCCAATCATTCTACCCAAACCGGTGGGTCGCCGGCAAAAATCCCGGATACGCTTATGACCTTCACTGCCGGCGGAGAACATGGTCTCACGCGTACCCGCTTTGTCAAACCAAGACAACGTACTGTCATTGCGAGGAGCACCCCTCACCCCAACCCCTCTCCCAGGGGAGAGGGGCTATCGGCCCCCCCCGGCGCATCTTCTCCCCTCGCCCTCCGGGAGAGGGGTTGGGGGTGAGGGCGGAACACCCGTCCCCCTGCGTTCTGCCATCCCCGTATCAAGTACGGGATCGCAATGACATATTAACCGGGTACGCGCACCCGGTTTGCCAATCTTTCCCGCCGTGCCTTACAATCCAGCCATCATCACCATCCAGCCATCATCATGCCCCAGCTGGTTCACCGCCAACTCAGGGAGGAAATCAATGCAATCCGGCAGCATCGTCAATCTTCACATTGCCCGCGTCAAGGGCACTCCTTCCGACCCCGTGGACTCTGCCCACGCCATTTCCGCAGAGGGGTTGGAGGGTGACCGGAGTCGAAACCCGCGTAATCTGCGCCAGGTCTTGGTCATGGACAAAGAAACGCTGGATCGCTACGGTCTGGAACCCGGACAGGTCAAGGAAAATATCACCGTAACCGGGATGGATCTGTCCCAGGCTACCCAGGGCCACGTCTTCTTCATCGGCAGCCCCGACAACCACATTACGCTGGAAGTTACCGGCGACTGCGAACCTTGTCAGAAAATGGACGCCCTCATCCCCGGTTTGCAAAAGGAAATCTTTGGCCGGAGAGGCATTCTGACGGTCGTCCTGCAGGGCGGCGAAATCAACATCGGAGATTCGATCCGCCTCGAACCGTAAACCCGCATCCCGCCGGCCGGTAGCTGAACTGCTGCCGGCCAACCTGTTGTCACATCGCAATCCGGGTTGACCCAACCCGTCGCTCAATGCGAGATGCGCATGACCATTCCGGCGCAACCGTCCCGGTCGCCGTCATCCAGCAACTTCGATGCAGATGACGAACGGGGTTACGAAATTTTCAAGGCAGCCATTCCCAGAATGTATCTGTGCAACGCCTTAGGTTTTGCCGTGCTGGGCGTTGCGGCCTGGTTCGCCCAGCGGTCCGGCCTCTTCGCTGACAGCGGGCTTTTCATCTACATCCTCACCATTGGGGCCTGGTTGGCCGCGCTGTTTGGTCTGAGCCTGTTGGTCCGCCGCACGGCCCCGCCGGCATCGGCTCTACTCTACCTAGGCCTGAGCGTTCTGGGCGGGTTGATGGCCGCTTTGATATTGGGTAGCTACACCAACGGATCGATAGTGCTGGCGTGTGCATTAAGCGCAGCGCTTTACGGCGTCATGGCGACGATTACCCTCTCCACCGGCCGAAACCTGTACGCCGGCCTGTCGCTGCTCGCCGTGGCCGCCTTTGCCATTGCCATCGCCGCGGTCGTTAATATGTTCATCGGGTCGGGATTTTGGGGATGGACGTTTAGCATGATACTCCCGCCCCTGTCCCTGTTATTGGTTGGTGTGGGTATCAACACCATGCAGACCTCGGCCATCGAAGCGGTCTGGACGAACGCCGCCTACCCGGTGAACCAGGTTGCAATTCGTGGCGCCATCGGACTGTACGTAATTTTCGCCACCATCGCCATCAACTCCACGGCCCAGCAACAAACCATCTTCCAGGGTCGGATGGCAGACCGCGGACAAAACGTTCGGCCCGGCGGCCCGCCGAAATAACCGGCCTTCGAAATCAGGTTGCAGAACCCGCCGGGACAGCAAAAAGGGGAGGCAATGTTGCCTCCCCTACACATCAGCCTGATGACCGGTTGGGGTTACTTCACCAGCGTTCGGCGTATCGCCGTACCCACATCGTCAACGCCCGTAACGTCCTGCCACTGCCGAACGGCGTCTTCTATGCGTTCACCGGACAGCGCCCGGCCTGCGTTTTCGCGGAATTTACGGGTGATGCTATCCATCCCCCACGGGTTGACCTGACTACCCAGAATCTCGCCGCGCGGTGTCTCGTGTTCAAACACGCGGCCGTCGTTCAGCGTAATCCGGATCGGCACACCCTTGGACACTGTGCCGCCGCCGATTTCCCACTTGGACTGCACGCGCATCCGCACGCGCTCCATCATGTCCTGCATGTCCTGCTCGGCGATTTTGTCGTCGGTGAAAGTGTCGATATCGACCACACCGTCCACCAGCGCCGCGGCCATGTTGTACTTCGCGCTGAACTTGCCCTTCAGGTCCGATTCGGGCTCCTCATAGAGCATGACGGTGGATGCGAACGACTGCACAACCTCCGCGGAGGCCACGTCCTGGTAAGTAAATTCGTGCTCCCGCATCAAGCCGAAGATGCTGTCCAGCATGGCATGGTTGCCCCCGCAGGACGGGTATTTCTTGATGACCAGGGCGTCCTGAACCCGGAAGGGCTTGCCAAGGTTGCCGGCCGCTTCCTCCAGGTCGGTGTGTTCGTCCCCAATGACCGTTGCCGTAAACCCCACCGGATGCTCCAGAATCTGCTCGCCAGCCGTGAACCCCCGTTGCGCCAACTGAGCGGCCATGACACCGTCGCGACAGGTCATGCCGGCGTGCAGCGGCTTGGTCATGGTGCCGAAGTTGTGAATGACGCCCGACGCCATCGACCCGGCCATTCCCAACGCCATCGAGGTTTGCTGCTGATCCAGCTTCAGCAGCTTGGCGCAGGCCGCCGCTGCCGCCAGCCGTCCCAGAATCGCCGTGCTGTGGAAACCCCGGTGCATCTGCTGGCTGTGGTAGTGGGTGGCGTAATCCACTGCCAAACCCACCTCGCAGCCCACAATATAGGCTTCCATCAAGTCCCGCCCAGTGGCTCCGATACTTTCGCCCAGCGCAAGCAGCGCCGGGAATATGGCCACCGTGGGGTGTCCGAAGCCGCCAAAGTCATCATAATCCAGCGCGTGGCCCATGGTTCCATTGACCAGCGCCGCGTTGAGTACCGACGTTCGCTCGCCGGAGGCCAAAATCGTCGCTTCCTCAGTACCGCCCAGTTCACCCGCGTAGCTCCGGATGATGTCCCCCACCTTTTGCGTAGACCCGGCCAGTATCACGCCCAGCAAATCAAAGCAGGACTCGTTGGCCACGCGAATCGCGTCCGGCGGTATGTCCTCGTAGGTCGTGTCAACGATCCACTTTGCCACCATTTCAGTCGCGCCCATCTTTGCGATCCTCCTTGTCAGGTCGGCGGGGCTCGGTGTTCCGCCGTTTCGTGTTAACTCAATAGGACACTCAACCCGGACTCGCCGGATTCAAGGCGATTATATCAACCCCACTGAGCCATTGCGAACGGGATACTGCCCCGGGAAACACCCGCGCAACCCGCTCACGCGTACCCACTTTGTCAAACTAAACTGGCCTATTGTCATTGCGAGGAGCGCAGCGACGTGGCAATCTCGTTGCGGTTGAGCACATGCCGGCTAACCGTCATTGCTACGGCGACGAGATTGCCACCCCCGTATCAAGTACGGGGTCGCAATGACAGATTAAAGTGGGTACGCGTGAGGCGCAACCCGTCCTTGCCGCTGCTTATGTCATTCTGCTAGACTGCTTACGCCGGCGGCCATCCATGTTTGTAACGCCCATCAGGCGTCGTCGGCGCAACACGGCACGAACGGAGGTGCGGCAATTATGATCTACGAAGTCCGGACTTACGACCTCAAGCCCGGCGGAGTTCCCATCTTTGAAGATGCCTTCGCCGAGGCTCTACCCCACCGGGAAAAGTATTCCAAACTGGCGGCGTTCTTCCATACCGAGATTGGCCCGCTGAACCAGGTTATCCACATCTGGCCCTACGAAAGCCTGGATGAACGCGCCGAAGTGCGCGCCGAGGCCGGCAAGGACCCCAACTGGCCCCCGGATAGCCAGAACACCATCCTGCACATGGAATCCGAAATCTACCACCCGGCTCCCTTCATGCGGCCTATGGGCGGCGGACAGAAGCTGGGCAACGTTTACGAAATGCGGATCTATGAATACCAGAACGGCACGATGCCCAAGGTGCTTGACATCTGGTCCGCCGCCATCGAACATCGCGAAAAGTTCTCACCGCTCGCCGCCGGCATGTACAGCGAATTCGGCGGGCTCAACAAGTGGGTGCACATCTGGCCCTACGCAGACCTGGGTGAACGCGACAAGACTCGCGCCGCAGCATCGGCCTCCCCCCATTGGCCGCCGCCAACCCGCGAATTCCTCGTCGGCCAGCAAGTGAAAATCTTGGTCCCCGCAGCGTTTTCGCCCCAGGCGTAGCCATCGCTAACCCCCGTTACTAATACGGGAACCCCCGTTGCCAATTCGGGGTCGGAGTTGGAGCAATCCGGTTCCGGCCCCGCTCGTTTGTTATAATCGAGTCCATATCCAGTTCCTTTTGTCTAACGCGCCGCTGGATTACGCTCCCACCGAAAGAGGTTAACGCCCATGAATATCGGCATCGCAATGTTTGTGACCCAATCTTCCATCGACATCGCCGAATTGGCGCAAGCATGCGAAGGCCACGGGTTTGAGTCCCTTTGGGTCCCGGAACATCCGGCCATTCCAGCCGGCCCGAAATCCCCCTGGCCGGGCTCTCCCGACGGCGCCATCCCCCAGATGTACTACGAGTGTGTTGACCCTTTCGTTGCCCTGGGGCGCGCTTCCGCCGTAACGTCCACGCTGAAACTCGGCACCGGAATTTGCCTGGTGCCAGAGCGCAACCCCATCCTGCTCGCCAAAGAGATCGCCACTCTTGATTACTTCAGCGGCGGGCGCTTCCTCTTCGGCATTGGCACCGGTTGGCTGCGGGAAGAAACCGAGCTGTTCGGCGTAGATTTCCCGCAGCGTGTCGGTTACACCCGAGAATCAATCCAGGCCATGAAGGAACTCTGGACCAACGAAGTCGGCGAATTCCACGGTCGTTACATTGACTTCCCACCAATATATTCCGCGCCCAAGCCGGTGCAAAAGCCTCACCCGCCGGTTCTCATCGGTGGCCGCGCGAAAAACGTATTCCGGCGCGTCGTGTCCTGGGGCGATGGCTGGATGCCCAACCGCATCACCCCTGAAGAGCTCCGCGAGGGCAAACAGGAAATTCAACGCCTGGCCGTCGAGGCCGGACGGGATCCCGATTCCATCGAAGTGTCGGTGTTCGGCCAACGGCTGACCCAGAACTGCTGAAAGCTTACGAAGACGCCGGAGCCTCCCGTGCCATGGTGTTCGCTGAAAGCGCGCCACGCGATGCGGCCTTGCGACAATTGGACGACTTCGCCGGCAAACTGCTGGCATAACCCGGTTTGGACTTGCCAAATGACTTCCCATCTCGACGACATCGAAGCCTTGAAAATTTCCAATCAGCGGTTCTATGACGCCTTTGGCTCCCTCGACATTTCCGAAATGGACGCGGTGTGCGAACAATCCACCCGCGCCCTGTGCATACACCCGGGTTGGCAACCCATCGTCGGGTGGAACGATATCCGGCGATCCTGGCAAAGCATCTTCAACGGCGCCGCCTTGATGCACTTCAATATCCACTACGTAAATGTTGGGGTCGAGGGCAATTCCGGTTTTGTAACCTGTGTCGAGAGCATCACCAGCGTCGTCGCCGGTCAGGCCCAGGGGTTCGGCGTCCTGTCCACCAACATTTTTGCGCGCTCCGGCGATCGGTGGTTGGTGGTCGTTCACCACGCTTCTCCCCGGCTCTGAACCCGCGTGCCGGCGAATCATGCCGGGGATGGTCGCGCCTCGCCAGCGCGGGAATCTCGGCATCCAACGGCAACCGGCCGGACCCGTCGAATCCGCGCCACAATTCGTACTGGGATGGCAGCGCAATGACTACCAATTCTTCCCCGGATGTAATCTCGCTTTCGCCAACCGACCGCAACCTGTGGCAAGCCATTGTTTCCGAGGCGTTGGCTAATCTCACCTACTCGGCATACGCCCAGAAAGCAATGGAAGAAGGATTGCCCGAGGTGGCCCAGGTCTTCCAGGAGGTTGCTGGCGCAGAAACCATTCATGGAATCACCCATCTCAGGGTTGCCGGAGATATTTCCGATACCGGGTCCAACCTCAAGCAGGTGATGGCCGAGGAAACCCGCGAATATTCCCGCACCTATCCGCGCATGATTCGGGAAGCCCAAGCTGAGGGCCGCACCGATGCCGTTCGCGCATTCACCCTGGCCATGGAGCGTGAGAAACTCCACCAAACCGCGTTTGCCAATGCGCTCGTAGCGTTGCAATCCCTCTCATTTTCTGAAGCGGCGCCCGCTGTCTCCTCCGCGGCCAACAGTACGAATCCGGCTCAATCCGAAGCGTCTGCGGCGCCCGCCGTATCAACGCCCGATCCCGACCTTGACACCTACATTGCCGCCACTATGGAGGTCGACCGCGAGCCTCTGCGCGTCGCCAACCTGGGTCGCCTGCGCGAGGTGGTGTTTGGCGCGCAGGACGGAATCATCAGCACCGTGGCCCTCACTACATCCGTGGCCGCCGCCGTGGGCGACACGTCCACCGTGCTGGTTGCCGGACTGGCCGCCGCCTCCGCTGGCGTCATCAGCATGGCCGCTGGCGCATATCTGGGGTCCCGCGCCGAGCAGGACGTCCGCGACGCCGAAATTGCCCGTGAAATACGGGAGCTGGAAGAGAAACCCGCCGAGGAATTCGCCGAGCTGGTCATCCTGTTGCAGCGCGAAGGGCAAACCTACGAAAACGCCGTGCGCCGGGCCAATGACATCGCCCAGGACAAGACGATGTGGCTCAATACCCTCCTGGAAAAGGAACTGGGCATCACGCCGGACGTTCATGGCAGCCCCTTCAAAGACGCCGCCGTAATGGGAGTGTCTTTCGGTCTCTCGGCAATACTGCCGATCGCGCCCTATCTGGCGCTGGATGTCAGCCCAACCGCCATCGCCTCGTCCATCGGATTGTCCCTGGCCGGCCTCTTTGGCCTGGGTTTGGCAAAAGGGCGAATCGTGCGCAAATCGCCGCTGTTGCAGGGACTGGAAATCCTGGGGATCGGCGCCGTATCGGCCGCATTGGGTTACGCGCTGGGCGAAGCCCTGCCCCGCTTGCTGGGCTTCTGAACGACGGTGTTCCCCCTCATTCCGTCCTCCAGTCCATCATAAGGTAAACATTCTGGCCAGAGCCGCCGGCGTTATCTCCAGTCGGCTCAGCCGATCAACACCGCCAGCGCAAGAGCCAGCGCCGCCAACCCCAATACCGGTAATGCCAGGCAGCCACCGCGCGACGCGACCCTGCCTGCCGGCTGCCTTCGGTTGCGCAAATCAGAAAACGGTACCGAGTCAAACCCGGTAGTTTCCCGGTAACGCGGCGACCCCGAATCCCGCCACGACTTCATAGCCGCCTCAAACCTCGCCGCATCCTCACGACTGTTCAGTGGTCTGGAACGCCACATCAGCGCTGGATTTCCCCCTGCCGTTGACGGAACTTCATTCGCTTGATGCCACCGCACACGGGCGTCCACATTGGAAGTATGCCCTACGTAATGCCCATAATGGGTGGCCAGCACGTACACAAAGAACGCTGTGCGACCCAACTCCCGATCTCGCGCTTCCTGCCCTTCCAAACGCTCAGGCTCATGCCAATTGCGACTGAACTGCCTACCGCGGAACGCACGATAGCAGTTGGAGCAGCGCGGCCCACGACCGGAAAGCGGCCGACCGCAATCACGGCAGGCCGGACTGCTCCAGAACATCACCCAAAACTATCCTACTAATCGAACCGTGACAGCAAACCCCGCACCGCCGCCAGAAAGTCCGGCGGGTTGTCACCCTGCACCAGGTGACCCGCGTTCTCTACCGTTACGGTGGTGCAGTCCGGATGTTCCTCCGCCATGCGGACCATGGTCTCGTCAGCGAAAATATCGCTGCGCGCTCCTCTGACCACCAACGCGGGACAATCTATCTTCCGCCATCCGTCCCACAGTTGCTCGGGCGTCCAGGTTGGGGCACGGAACCCGCTAACCCGCATCGCTTTGTCGTACTTCCAGGTCCATTTTCCGTCCTGCCGCTGCCGGATGCTGTACTTCAGCGCCCCCATGGTCTGCTCGCGGTTACGGCCGGTATATTCCATCACCCGAGAGGCAAATTCATCCAGCGTGTCGAGTTCATCAGGCAACTCGCGAAACTGCTGGATGCGATTCTGGCCCCGCCGCTGCGTTTCCGGGCCGGTGTCCACAATCGTCAACGATTTCAGGACCCCCGGTCGTCCGGATGCCCACGCCAGGCTGTTGCGTCCGCCCATGGAATGCCCCATCAGGTGGAAATTTTGCAACCCCATCGCGCCGACGAACCCTTCGATATCACCCACGTAAATGTCGGTAGAGTAGTTCCCGTTCGGCGACCAGTCGCTGTCGCCGTGCCCCCGCTGGTCCAGCGCAATCACCCGGTAGTCCACCGACAGCGGCAGGCTTATGAAATCCCAACTGTGGGCCTGCTGGCTGATCCCGTGCAGCATCAATATCGTGGGGCGGTCGGTGTTTCCCCATTCCAGATAATGCAGGTTGATGCCATTGACCTCGACGAAACCGTCAACGGGTTCGTTCTCCACCGTAAAGGGAACGCCCATGCGGCGAGCCGCCTCGTGCAGCGAAAGTCCCAGGGAATGCGATGCCATCGCAACAACCTCCAGCCGGTTTGCCTGCTACCGATTATCTGCCGGACATATTATCACGGCGCACCCCACCGGATGCACACCCGGCCCTAAACACCGGGGCCGTCTCACGCATACCCACATTTAATCCGTCATTGCGACCCCGTACTGGATGCGGGGGTTGGCAATCTCGGCCTCTTCCAATCCTGTCCAGCCTGTTCATCGATGTAAAAACCCGTCCCCCACCTCGCTCATCCTGAGCCTGTCGAAGGACGGTCGCCGATGGTTCGACAAGCTCACCATGAGCGGAGGTCGGAGGACTTTGAAAACGCCCTGTGAGCTGGGCCGTTCCTTGACTTTGCCTATGGGCATGTTTACGATATTAATAAGGCAAAAAAATATCCCGAGCACTCGCTCGTACGGACTGAGGAGGACCTATGTCAGCCATGATCCTGATCCTGTCCGTCCTGGCGGCAGCGGGGTTAACAACAGGTTTAATCGCAGTGGCCTGGCTACTGCTCAGTGCCAGAAAAAACGGTAACAAAATCCAACGCAGCCAAGAGGAGGCTGCCGCATCCCTTTCCCAGGCTCAGGAAGAGCAGCGCCGAATACTACTGGCAGCCCAGGAAGAAGCTCTGAAAATCCGTGATGCCGGAGACCAGGAAATAACAAATCAACGACGCGAACTCAATCGAACGGAGCGTCGCCATATCCAGAAAGAAGAGCAACTTGACCAACGGTCATCGGCGCTCGACCACCAGGAATCCGAAATCGAGCGACGCGAGTCAATCGCCCAATCCGCCCTGCAACAGGCGGAGGATGTTAAAGAACAGCATACCCGGGAGTTGGAACGCATCGCATCGCTCACTGTCAGTGAAGCCCGCGACATCGTGCTCAAGCGGAGCGAAGACGAAGCATCGCACGAACTGGCTAGACGTTACTACGAGCTCGAGAAGGAGCATCAATCCCGAGCGGATGACAACGCTCGCCGCATCATCACACTAGCTATCAACCGTCTGGCTACCGACGTAGTGTCGGAAAGCACGACATCTGTTGTTCCCCTGCCTAACGATGAGATGAAAGGCCGTCTCATCGGCCGTGAAGGACGTAACATACGGGCTCTGGAAGCCCAAACCGGAGTCGACATCATCGTTGACGATACGCCAGGTATTGTCACGCTCTCCTGCTTCGACCCGGTTCGCCGAGAAATCGCCAAACTGGCGCTGACCCAACTCGTCAGGGACGGTCGCATTCAACCGGCCCGTATCGAGGAAAGTGTAACCCGCGCCATCAGAGACATCGAAGAAACCATGTGGAAGGCCGGTGAAGAAGCCACCTTCGAGGTAGGCGTAAGCGGTCTGGATCCGGAGTTGATTCGCCTCCTGGGTCGCTTGAAATTTCGCTACAGCTACGGCGAAAACGTGCTGACCCATTCCATCGAAGTCGGCCTGCTGGCTGGCATGTTGGCATCAGAAGTCGGCGCCAACGCGCAAACCGCGCGCGCCGGTGGCCTGCTGCACGACATCGGCAAGGCCATGACCCACGAGATTCCCGGCCCCCATGCTGAAATCGGCTACGATCTGACCACCCGTAACGGTGTAGCGTCAATCGTTACCCACTGCGTGTTGGAACACCACGACGATGACCATTCCAGCATCGAATCTTTCCTGGTGGCCGCCGCCGACGGCATCAGCGCCGCCCGGCCCGGCGCCCGCAAAGAGTCAATCGAACAGTACACCCGCCGGCTCAAGGAACTGGAAGACACCGCCAACAGTTTCCCCGGCGTCCAGCGAGTTTTTGCCATCCAGGCCGGCCGCGAAGTCCGCGTGATGGTCAGCCCCACCGACGTCGATGATATCGCCTGCGCCAGCCTGGCCCGCGACATCGCCGGCAAGGTTTCTCAGGAACTGCAATTCCCCGGGCAAATCAAGGTTACGGTCATTCGGGAGACCCGAGAGGAAAGCATAGCCCGCTAGCGCACCACATACTTCACCCGGTACAACATTGTGGGTCCGGAGCCTCCTTTCCTCACGCGCTCCGGGCCCGCTTTTTTGCGAACCATTGCGCCATCCCCAACGGAGATTATCATCACGATGCGCGTACTGATGATTGGCGACATCATTGGCAAACCTGGGCGCAACACTTTGGCCGCGCTGCTGCCCAGGTTGCGCCAGGAACTTCACATCGACCTGGTTATCGCCAACGCCGAGAATACCGCCGGAGGCTTTGGCCTCACGCCCAAAACGGCTCAGGCGCTGTTGAACGCCGGCGTTGACGTAATGACGTCGGGCAACCACATTTGGGACAAAAAGGAAATCCTGCCCCACTTCGACGAATTTCCCCTGTTGCGCCCCGCCAACTATTTCGGAGCGCCGGGTCGCGGCTGGTTGATGCACGGCGACGTGATGGTTCTCAACCTTCAGGGCCGTGTGTTCATGCCGCCCATCGACTGCCCCTTTCGCGAGGCAGACAAGCGCCTGCTTGAAGCCGAAGCCGAGTTGGGAACGCCCCCCCGCACAGTATTGGTCGATTTCCACGCCGAAGCCACTTCCGAGAAACAGGGATTGGGCTGGTATTTGGACGGCAGGGTCAGCGCTGTGGTTGGCACGCACACCCACGTCGGCACCGCCGATAGCCGCATATTGCCCGGCGGTACGGCTTACGTTAGCGATTTGGGGATGACCGGCCCCGTCAATTCGGTTATCGGGACTGAGCGGGCTCCCGTGCTGGAACGTTTCCGCACCGGATTGCCCCAGCGATTCGAACCGGCTTCCGGCCCATGCATCCTGAACTCGGTGCTGATCGATATCGACGATGCTACCGGTCGCGCCACCGACATCGTGCGCATCGACCGCGCCGTCGACTAACCCCAACCTGCCGAATATCACCACGGAGAAATGATGCCGATTACCGTTGACCTCCATCTTCACACCACCGCCTCCGATGGGCGTCTGACTCCCACCGAACTGGTGCAGCTCGCTGCGTCCAGCGGATTGCAAACCATCTCCGTGTCCGATCACGACACCACGGCAGGTCTGGCAGAAGCCCAACTGACGGTCGACCGCATACCAGGCATGCGCCTGATCCCCGGAATAGAGCTGAGTTGCGACGTTCCAGGCGGGGAAGTCCACATGTTGGGCTACTTCATGGATATCGAAGACCCCGGCTTCCAGGAGGTCCTGGTCGGGTTTCGGCAGGGTCGCCTGGCCCGCGGTGAAGGCATGGTTCACAAACTCGCTGAATTCGGGATGCACATTGAATGGGAACGCGTGCTGGAAATCGCCGGCGATGCCTCCGTAGGCCGTCCCCACGTCGCTCAGGCGCTGGTCGAAGCCGGCTACTTCAGCGAACCCGGCGATGCGTTTCGGGAGTATCTGGGTCGAAACGGCAAAGCCTACGTCGAACGTTCCAAATTGACCCCACCGGACGCCGTAAAACTCCTCAACGATGTGGGTGGCGTCGCTGTCTTCGCCCACCCCTGGTTTGAACGCCGCGGCAACGAGCCGGAGCCCGAACAATCACTGATCGAAACCGTGGAAGAACTCAAGGCTGCCGGCCTGCACGGTATGGAAGTACACTACTCCATGTATGACGAGGCAACGGTGGACTGGCTGGCGGATGTGGCCCGCGCCTACGACCTGATTCCCTGCGGCGGCAGCGACTATCACCACAGCGGCAATGCCAGAGAACCGGTGCCCGGCGTAAACGGTCCTCCCATGGAATCGGTCGAACGCCTTGAGGAAGCCGCCCGAAGGTTGGCCGCGGCCCGCCCCTGATTCCAATTCCTTGCGGCTCACCCGTTCTGTCCCCCTAAACCGCCGCCGGAATCATGTTCACTCTCATCGGACTCTGCATCTCCGCCTACGCCCTGGGAGCCATCCCTGCGTCGTACCTGCTGGCCCGTTGCATCGGCCACATAGACCTCCGACAACACGGCAGCGGCAATACCGGCGGCAGCAATCTTGCCCGGCAACTGGGCAAACGCTGGATGGCTGTGGTCGTGGTAATCGACTTCGGCCGGGGAGCGCTGGCTCTATCGGTTGCGATGTTCCTGGCACAGCCGGATACATCCACCGTTTTTTTTGCCTTGATTCCCGTTTTTGCAATGCTCGGCAACTGTTGGTCTCCCTTCCTGGGGTTCACCGGAGGCCGCAGCGTTGGAGTGTGGGCAGGCGGTGTATTGGCAATGTCGCCGCCATTGTTCATTGCGGCCTTGTTGGTATATCTGATCGGTTGGCGAGTCACCCGCAGATCAGCCGAGTGGATGTTAGCGGTTTTGGTGGCGCTCCCGTTCGTCAGCGCGGTTTTGCCCGACCAACTCATCCTGTTTGGAGATTCGCTACAACTCACACTCTTTGCGGCCTGCGGTTCCGGTGTCATAATATCGAAACGGATGCTGGCCAACGGAGAACCGCTCGCGCCGGACGAATCCAAACTCAAGGTATTGTTCAATCGACTGCTGAGGGATCGTGACATATCAGACCGGGAACGATGGTTGTCCAGGTCCCCGATTCCGCCGATGACCCACCGCGCGTTAATGTTGGGCGAGGGTCCATTTCAGGACCGTGCGCCAGGGAACTACGAGCTACCAAGCGACATCACCAATGGCTAACCCCCAAACCGAACCACAGACCATTACTTGCCATTGGCACCCGGCGACCCCAACGGGTTTGTCTTGCAGCCAGTGCCGCCGGCCCATCTGCACCAGTTGCCTGGTTCAGGCTCCGGTGGGCATCAGATGCCGGGAGTGTGGTCGGGCGCGGCCACTACCCACCTTCGACGTACGTCCAGCGAACTACGTCCGGGCAATAATCGCCTCCGCCGCCATCCTGGTGGTGTCCGTAGTGATCTGGTATTTCGTCGCGGTTTATGCCGGTTACTGGTTGGCGAGCATCATCATGCCGTTGGCCACCGGATACGGCTCCGGGGAATTGATCAGCCGGGCGGTGAACCTGAAACGCAGCCGCGGCTTGATGTACATTGCGGGAGGCGTCGTAGTTCTGGCTACCCTGATCTCGTTGGTTTTTTCCTGGCCTATTGCGGTCAGCCTGTGGGGTATCCTGGCCGCCGGCGGCGGAGTTTTGATCGCCATCGGAAGGGTGCGCCTCTAATCATCCGGTTCACCGGCGAAGTCCATCCGCAGGCGTTCTACCGTGTCGCGACAAACGCCGCTGCTGAATCCACGCCGCTGCAGAAATCCCCACATCTTCGCGCGAAATTCACCCGCCGCAATCCCATCAGATTGCAACCACCGTTCTGCGCGGCGGGCGCCGGCGCGGTAAGCATTGGCAGCTTCATCCACCTCCTCCAGCGCGGCGTCGATGTCCTCCGGCTGCAACCCTTTCTGTCGGAGTTCTCGCCGCAAAAGCGCCACCCCTCTCGGGCCCCGCCGACTTCGGGCATCCCTCCACGCCACGGCGAACGCCGCATCATCGAGATATCCGTAACCGGCCAGCGTTTCCAGTACCCTTTGCGTCACCGGCTCCGAAAATTCCCTGCCAACGCGCCTCCGCACCTCGTCGACCGACCTGGACCGAAAGCCCATGAACCGAAAGGCAACCTGTAGCGCCCGGCTGTAGGAATCGTCCGAACCATCGGCGCGTGACGATTGCTCGTGCCTTGCGGCATCGGCGGGTTGCACGGCTAATTCACGCTAATGGCGCTGGCGTCTGCAACATGCTCATCCGTTGCCACTACACCGGCGTCATCATGACCATTGCCGGCGGTTTCCTCAGGCGTTTTTTCCTCCGGTTCCAAGTCCCCGCGAATCAGGGCCTCAATCTCTTCCGAAATATCGGTGCGCTCGGTCAGGAATTTCTTGGAATTCTCCCGGCCCTGCCCCAACCGGGTTTCTCCGTAGGAATAGAAGGCGCCGGCTTTCTTGACGATACCGCGCGTTACGCCGATATCCAACAGATCGCCCACCTTGCTGATGCCCACATTGAACATGATGTCAAACTCGGCCACCCGAAACGGCGCCGCCACCTTATTTTTTACAATGCGCGCCCGCACCCGATTCCCGATAATCTCCGAGCCCTGCTTCAAGGACTCCGAACGTCGCAGGTCGATGCGTACCGAGCTGTAGAACTTGAGCGCGCGGCCACCGGGTGTAACCTCAGGGCTTCCGTAAGAAACGCCGATCTTTTCGCGAATCTGGTTAATGAATATCACCGCGGTTCGGGACCGGTTGATGGCCGAGGTGAGTTTCCGCAGCGCTTGTGACATCAGCCTGGCCTGCATACCCACGTGAGCGTCGCCCATATCGCCGTCGATCTCGGCTTGCGGCACCAGCGCTGCCACGCTGTCGATGATGATGGCATCGATGGCTCCGCTCCGAACCAGCTGCTCGGTAATGTCCAATGCCTGCTCCGCAGAGTCCGGTTGAGAAATAAGCAACTTGTCCAGGTCCAGTCCGCAATTGGTGGCGTACTGCGGGTCCAGCGCGTGCTCGACGTCAACGTACGCCGCCAAACCACCCATACGTTGTGTTTCGGTCATTATGTGAATCGCGAGCGTGGACTTGCCGGCTGACTCTCCACCGTAAATTTCGGTAACCCGGCCCCTGGGCAATCCGCCCACTCCCAGCGCCAGGTCCAGCGACAACGATCCCGTCGGAATCACGTTGGTTATCAGATGCGCTACCTGGTCATTGCCCTGCATCACCGCGCCCCGGCCGTGATCCTTCTCGATACGGCCCAGGGCCGACTCCAGGGCAGCCAGTTTGTCCTTACTCAGATTGAGTATCTCAGCGTTGATTGCCATTGCGATCCTTCCTCCCTACTGCACTGTATCTTTGTGCATATTAGCACGTGCGTTCCATTTACTCAATGGCCCCATGACACTAATTGGCAAATCACCAAACTTCCTGCACTGCGTTGCGGATGTTGCGACTCTTGTCGCACCTGGCGGATTTCGGGGCGCACGGCCCCGCGTCTAAAAGTCTCAAAACCCGCCCTGGAAGCCGATGGTTACGGCGCCGTTCTCCACGATGATCGGCGTAATGCGCTCTCCGCCGGAAAGCTCCAGCAATGCGGGCACCTGATCCGGTCGCTTGGACACATCTATCTCGGTATAGGCAACTCGCTGGCGACGATAATGCATCTTGGCCTGCGCCGAAAACGGACAGTCCGGGTGGGTATAAAGAATGATTTCCGGTTGGGCTTCGGTGGTCAAAACAAACTCCTGAGTGTCGCGCACGTCTGGCGCACGGGTATCGCATCGGGATACTCAATTGTACGTAGGCGCAATTAATTTCGCAACGCACCACGAACCTCGTGCGTACCCACTTTGTCATTGCGACCCCGTACTCGATGCGGGGGTGGCAATCTCGTCGCCGTAGCAATGGTGGTTTGCCGGCGTGTGCTCAACCTCAACGAGATTGCCACGTCGCTGCGCTCCTCGCAATGACAGCAGGCCAGTTTGGTTTGACAAAGTGGGTACGGGTGAGACCACGAACCGTTGCGCCCCACCGGAGTACCGACTCTTCTAAATCGGCACCGGCTGCTCCTCCAGCAACTCGGCCACCACCGACTCCTGGCTGCGTTCGCGGAGGCGCGCCATGCCTTTCAGAATGATGCGGTGGGCCAATGCCGGCGCCGCCAGCGATTTTATGTCGTCCGGCGTAACGTATTCCTGCCCACGAATGCCGGCCAGGGCCTGGGCGCAACGATACAGGCCCAATGTGGCCCGCGGGCTCGCCCCCAATTCAACGTCCGGATGAACCCGTGTGGCGCGTGTCAACTGCATCAGGTAATTACGCAGTACCGGATCCATATACACCTGTCGTACCATCTGCTGGATTCGTACCACGTCTTCGGCAGTTGCAACGGGCGTTAACGAAGATAGCGGGTCCGCGTTCTCGAACCGCTCCAGCATCGCCTCTTCGTCGTCCTCCGACGGATATCCCAACCTCAGGCGCAACAGAAAACGGTCGATTTGCGCTTCGGGCAGCGGAAACGTCCCTTCCAGCTCAATGGGGTTCTGGGTTGCCAGCACCAGAAACGGAACCGGCAAAGTCACCGTTTCCTGGTCAACGGTAACCTGCCGCTCGCCCATCGCTTCCAGCAGCGCCGACTGCGTCCGGGGAGTGGCCCGGTTGATCTCATCAGCCAGCACTATCTGGGATATTATCGGCCCCGGCCTGAATTCAAAATCCCCGCTGCGCTGGTTGTAGTAGTGGATGCCCGTAATGTCAGACGGCATCAGGTCAGGCGTAAACTGTATGCGGCGAAAATCGCAGTCCAGCGAGTAGGCGAGTGAACGCGCCAACGTGGTTTTGCCGATCCCCGGCACGTCTTCCACCAATACGTGGCCCGCGCTGAACAATGCTGCCAGAGTTTGCTCGATAACTTCATCCTTGCCGACTATCGCCAGCTGGATATTGTCCCGGATGGCGGCGGCGACGTCTGCGATGTGCCGCGCGTCAGCAACTGTAATCAATACACACCCTGCTGGCTCGACACCGTTCGGCTGGCAACATGCTGCTCGACTTCCCGCAAATCTTTCAACGAATCTACGCTGCGCCAAAACGCGCCGGAGTGCACCGCTGACATCTGGCCTCGTCCCGCCAGAACCGGGAATGTGGTGACCTCATGGTCTCCACGCTCAGGCAGAAGATCGCAGATCGCCGGGTTCAGCACGTACACGCCCGCATTAATCTCGTACGGAAGCGCCGATTTTTCATTGAACGCCCGCACCACCCCATCAGCTTCAGCCTCAACGATACCATAAGGACTCGTCATAGACACCGTGAGGATGGTAGCCAAATGCCCGGCATCAGCGTCAACGCGGCTGCTGAAGTCATTGATCATATCGTCCAGGTTCGCTTCCGTAACCACATCTCCGTTGGTGGCGATCACCGGTTCGTCGGTTCCTGAAGGCATCAACTCAAAGCCCTTGCGTAGCGCCCCGCCCCTGCCCAGCGGGGCGTCTTCATAACTGTAATGAGCCCGAATGCCAAACTCGCTGCCGTCTCCAAAGTAATCCACCACAACCTCTGCCAGATGCCCCACCAGGAAAACCACATCGGTCACGCCCGCATCCCGCAGCCACCGAACCTGATGCCACAGGATGGGCCTGCCGTCCAAAGGAATCATCGGCTTGGGCAACGACTCGGTGAGTGGCCGCAATCGCTCCCCGGCGCCTCCGGCCAATATCAAAGCATACATGGCAAGCGGTATGTTACGCCCGCCAACCTTCGGGGTCAACGCCGGTTCAAACCTCACGCGTACCCGCATTAATCTGTCATTGATAGGAGCGCCCACCCCCACCTGTCATTGCGAGGAGCGCAGCAACGTGGCAATCTCGATGAGGCTGAACACACGTCGGCAAACCGCCATTGCTACGGCGACGAGATTGCCACGCTGCGCTCGCAATGACAAAGTGGGTACGCGTGAGCGGTTCAAACAACCTGATCCGCTGGCCGCGCGGATGGACGTTCCGCCGCTATCGTCTCAATATATGGAGCCATCACAGGTATAATGACCCGGCCATCCCCAACAACCATACCAGGAGGCCGCCATGCCATATCCAGGACTTGACCTGACCGGACGCAAGGCTCTGATCACGGGGGCTGCACGAGGCATTGGAGCCGCTCTCGCGGTCGGATTGGCGCAGGCTGGCGCAGACGTCGCCGTCAGCGACCTGCCCACCGACGCAGCGCGTGCCGGCCTTGCCGATACCGCCCGCCGAATCCGACACGAAGGCAGGTCCAGCTATCAGTACGACATGGACGTACAATCGGTGCCCGCCATCAACGCCACCATCCAGCGCGCCGCCGCCGACCTCGGCGGATTGGACATTTTGGTGAACAACGCGGGCATCCGTCGCCGTGCTCCGGCGCTCGAGGTCACCGAGGAAGATTGGGATGCAGTTCTCGACACCAACCTGAAGGGCGTTTTCTTCTGCGCCCAGGCCGCCGCCAGGCTGATGATCCCCAACCGCTTTGGCAGAATCATCAGCATATCTTCCCAGCTGGCGCTGGTGGGCGCGCCACACCGCGCGGCATATTGCTCCAGCAAGGCCGGCGTCGCCAACCTGACCCGTGTGCTGGCGCTGGAATGGGCCGAGCACGGCATCACCGTAAATGCCATCGGTCCCGGACCCACCACGACGCCAGGCCTGCTCGAAGCTGACAACCGCGATTCCGATTCAGTGCAGGGCGATTTGCAGGTCAGGATGCCCTTGGGCCGCCGTATGGAACCCGCAGAATTGGTGGGCGCTGCTATCTATCTGGCCAGCGACTCCGCAGCTGCCACCACCGGACACCTGCTCGTGGTCGACGGCGGCTGGACTGCCATTTGATGGTATTCTAGAAATCCGGCCAGAAACCCCCAATCTCCCGAAACCGTTAATTTTTGATAGTCGATTATCGTTGTAATCATGGGTGATTAAAACGCGTTGCATGCACGAACACGTCGTTCACAACCGTATTACGTCTTTCAGGCGCGGTGCTAAACCCTGCCAATTGGCTTTCCGGCCGGGTCTCTAGGCGTCAACTGCGTCAATCCGGAGCAATCCATACATCCCGGTAAACACTACTGCGACCAACCGTATCGCGCGAACCTTCTGGAGGCGATTGATTATGAAATTCGGCATGTTTTACGAATTGCAGATGCCCCGACCATGGACCGATACGGCGGAATACGACACCTTGTGGGACGCAGTGCGACAGGTACAGTTTGCTGAGGAAATGGGCTTCGAGCGCGTCTGGCTCGTAGAGCACCACTTCCTTACCGAATTCGCCCACTCGTCGGCGCCCGAAGTGATGTTGGCCGTCATGGCCCAGCACACCAAGAAAATGCGCCTGGGATTCGGCGTCGTCCTGGCGCCGGTGCACCACCCGTTGCACGTCGCCGCCAGAGCGTCCACCCTGGACATCCTCAGCGATGGTCGTGTGGACGTCGGCGTCGGCCGCACCAAGGGACCCTACCAGCTCACTCCTTTCGGCACCGACGTGGCGCAAACCCAAAGCATGATGGTGGAAACCCTGGAATGCCTGCCCCGCATGTGGTGCGATGAGGTATTCAGCCACAGCGGGGAAAACTGGACCATCCCGCCACGCGAAGTCATACCGCGCCCGTTGCAGCAGCCTCATCCCCCGCTGTGGATGGCCTGCACCCAGGAAGACACCTTCCGCCTGGCCGGACAGCTGGGAGTCGGTTGCCTGGTCAACACGCTGGGCGGCACCGACAAGACCCGGGGATTGGTCAACGCCTACTACGAAGCCATCGAAAACGCCGTGCCGGTGGGCCGGTTCATCAATCGACAGGTCGTAGCCTCCACCATTGGCTTCTGCGACGAAGACGACGCCCGCGCCCGCCGGAAGGGAGCGGAAGTTGCCGCCTGGTACCTGGAACAGAGCCGCCAGCGGTTCACCCTGGAGTGGGCCGGCGTCGACGCCGACGCTGTTCCCGAGGAGTACCAGTTCTACGTGCAGGGCGGAGCAACCCGGGGCGGCAGTCCGTCCCAGGACCCGCAACAGCAAAAACCCCCCACACCCGAAGACCTGCTGGCCGGCGGCGGTTACTGCGTTGGCGACCCGGACGCCTGTATCCGAGTCATCGAAGAGTTCGAGGCAATGGGTGTCGACGAGATCATGCCCATCTTCCAGGCGGGCCACGCCACCAATGACGAAGTCATGAATTCAATTCGCCTTTTCGGAGAGCACGTCATCCCCCACTTTCGGGCCAAAGAACGCAGCGCTAGCTAAGGGTTAATTTACCGGGATAGACAGGATAGTAATGTTTTATCCTGAATATCCGGTCTATCCTGTCTATCCCGGTAAAACATTAAGGTAATTATCGATGACTACGATAGAGGAATTAGCAACAACTGCACCGGCGGCCAGTCGGCCATTGGGAGCCCCGGTGGTGTCCGTGGTGGCCACCACACCCGAGACGGTGTTGGTCGACGTGGAACGTGCCATGCGTCTCGCCGGCGCCGAGCAGGTGTTGTCGCCCGACGTGGAAACACTGCTCAAGATCAACATTTCGTGGCAGCACTGGTATCCCGGCTGCTCCACCGCGCCCTGGCAATTGGAAGGCGTCGTTTGCGCCCTGCACAACCTGGGCCACTCCAACCTGATTGCCGCCCACAACGGCACCGTCGTCGTCGATTCCTTCGAGGGCGAGGTCAACAACAAGCACAAGCCAGTGCAGGACAAATACAACCTGCGCACCGTGCATCTCGACACGCCACCGGAACCGTGGGTGCGCTATGTACCGAAGGCCGAAATGCTGGCGCTGGACGATATCTATCCCGAAGGGATCGAGATACCGCAAATCTTCGCCGGCAAGAACATCGTTCACCTGCCCACCATGAAAACCCACGTCTTCACCACCATGACCGGCGCGATGAAAAACGCCTTCGGCGGCCTGCTGCACCGCAAGCGTCACTGGACCCACTCGGTGATTCACGAAACGCTGGTGGATTTGCTGGCAATCCAGCAGGAGATACACCCCGGCATCTTCGCCGTCACCGACGGCACGTTCGCCGGCGACGGGCCCGGCCCACGGGCCATGCGTTGGCACATCAAGAACCGCATCGTCGCCGGCGCCGACCAGGTGGCCGTCGATGCCGTGGTCGCCTCCATGATGGGATTCGATCCGTTGTCCATCCAGTTCATCCGCCTGGCCCACGAGCGCGGCCTGGGCATCGGTGATATGCGCCACATCGAGGTCGTCGGCGACGAACCGGACATCAGCCGCGTCAACTGGAATTTCTCCGGCACCGAAAACACCTTCGCCAGCCGAGGCCAGAAGCTCATCTACTGGGGCCCGCTCAAGCCTTTGGAAAACGCCCTGCTCCGCTCCCCCATAGCCGCCTGGGCCTACACCGCCAGCAACCTATACCACAACGGCTACTGGTTGAACACAATAGGCAAGAGTAGGATTAAGAAGGCACTGGAGACGGAGTGGGGCAAGCTGTGGTTGGGATATTAGGCGGTTGCCGGGCGTTGAGGTAATACCCCATGGAGGGCCATCATGCACATTAGAGGGATGACAGTAGATGGTATCCCGCCATTCACCGAGCCGGTGAATTTCGAGTTCGATGAGCAGGTGAACGTGTTCATTGGACCGAACCGGATCGGAAAAAGCACTTTGCTGAGGAAAGTGTCCATGACCTACGAAAAACAGGCAGGAAGGGACACTCACAGAATGCCTTTAGTATGGATTGGTTCTACTAGGATACCCTTTGACAGGGCTGAAACTATTTCCGCAACGTTTATACCTGGTATGCATGACAATAATAATTGGCGCAAAGTTTTATCGTTTCTCGGACCTTGTATTTTTTACTGGGTTATTACATCTATAATACTGGCTATTGCCTTGGTCTCGCTGACTGTTTTTACAAACACTAATTTACCAAGCCTCGCTTTCCAGGTCGGTGTAATATTCATTGCTATTATTATAACCAGTCTTTTGACAGTTGCTATAGCTGTTATATTAACGCTTCGCCGGGATTTCGGCTGGACAAAAAGCCGGAGATTGCGTGCCCTTTTGGACTCAGCAGATGCAGTGGTTTATAGCGCATCAGCATTTGTCGACGGCATGAACCTTTTGGAATCGGTAAATACTGAAGCGTGTTCCCAAGTGCACAATATTGCTATGGGATGTCGTAATTCTATACTCCAATTGGATACTAGTACTGGGGGAGTCACAGATATGGGAATAGACGTGAAAATTGAGAGTTCTGGAACACAAAATGTGGTTGCTGTAATAGGATATATAGCACTTAAAATTGCTTATGCTTATAATTTTACAGATAAATGGGAACGGATGCCTGCGTTATTACTGGTTGACGAGATAGAAAATCAACTACATCCGATGTGGCAACGTCGCGTCATTCCCGCACTGCTGGAGCATTTTCCCGGCCTGCAAATCTTCGCCACAACCCACTCACCGTTTGTGGTGGCCGGGCGGAGAGCCGGCCAGGTCCACTTGCTGAACCGCGACAAGAACGGAGTGGTAACCGCCACTACCAACACCGAAGACATCGTCGGTTGGACGGCGGATGAGATTCTGCGAACTTATATGGGCGTGGATGATCCGACTGATGATGAGACAGCATCGGCGGCGGCAGAGTTGCGTAAACTCCGAGACGAAGGACTGCGGGAAGACGACCACGCCGAGCAGGAGCGCCAGGACCGCATGCGGGAACTCCGTGCGGCGGTTGACACCAACGTCCTGTCTGGCCCCAGAGTTGCCGAAGACGAACGGTTCGCAGTGACGTTGGAGTCCATCTTGGAACGCTATCGCCAATCCACCGATCTCAATCAAGAGAACGGATAGCATGCACACGGTGCCAAGACCGCCGTCGGAACCAGTCGAACTCGCGGAATTGAGGCGATCGGGAGACGAAAACTTTGGCTCTTTGAACCGCAGCTTAGACAACATTTTCGGCGGCGTGTGCGCTTACTGCGAGCGGCTGCCACTTTGGCGAACGGATCAAGAAGGTCTCGGAATCGAAGACACTGATTTGCCCGACGTGCCGGGTCAATTATTCACCTGCGACCATTTGAAACCCCGGCGTCTGCTCTGCAACGATTCAGACGCGGACGTGGATAAATGCCAACCGTCTACTCCACCCCACACCCAAGATTGTACGATTTACAATTGGGACAACCTTGTATACGGTTGTCAGGCTTGCAACGGTGTCAAAGGCGGACAATGGCCACGCGACGGAGACAACGCCGTCTCTTACATTGACCCCTGCGTCGACCCCGGAAGCGAGTGTAGTCCGGATTCGGTGTTTGCCTACGAGTTGGACACCGGCAGAATAGTAGTACGAGCGGAGGTCACCGGGAACGATCGGACCAACGCATTGCAGACCATTGAAGACCTGGCGCTAAATTTCCCTCGGGAACCAATCGAAACCCGACAATATCACGCTGGCGCCCGCAGAGTCAGCCTTGCCGATCTTCGGCGTCAGTGGGTGCGCAGATTGGTGAGCGCCCTAGAACAATTCTCCAACGAAGGACCAGACATATTGAGGTTCCTGGTCGCTGAATTCACCCATACAAGTAGCAGATTTTCATCCATCTGCCGGCAATTCATCCAGGAATCGCAATATAGCCGTTACCTGGCCTGATTGGCGCTTTCCACTACATCCCCCCAACTAACCCCCCACCCCCCACGCCCGCGCCACGTCGTCGTACTCCGGCGACTGGCTGAAAACCATCGGCAAATCCAGAATCAAAAAAGCCCTCAAAACCGAATGGGGCCGGCTGTGGCATAATTACTAAACGGTGCCAGCCATTGCAACCGGTGAGGATAATTGTATGCACATCGCCAGAATGAGAATCAAAGAGGAGCCGCCTTTCACCAAAGAGGTCACGTTGCCTTTTGATGAGCAAGTTAACGTATTCATTGGCCCGAACGCGACCGGTAAATCAACGTTGCTGTCATCATTAGCCTATTCTCCGAATGCGCCAAGGGAGACATGGCTGACTCCTAGCGGTGATTGGCCAAGAAGTTCGGACGCAGAAAAAATCCCGAATTGGGAGGCTTTACCGTGGGTACATCTTCCTTCCTTGCGAATTGGTATTTCCGAAGTCCTGACTTCATTCAAGGAAGAAATGAAAAGGGCGAGAGATATTTTCGGAGCGAGAAAGGCGGGCAATGAAAGAAACCGCTTGTATGCTATCGACGTGTATAAAGTGTTATGGGATTTATACTACATTGACGAATCTAGAGCCGCAGCCGTGGATACTCTCCAATATGCTTACCGTTGTGCAAAACACATTAGTGGAGACGTGGTGGACGGTAATCAACCTGAACATTACCAGGGAAATCCTGCCGGTTCAGACCTGATGACCGCCCCTGAAGAAGAGATTCAACATGCTCTAATGGGTGCGCGCACGATAGACAAGACCGACTTGCCTCTTTTCATCGGTATGCTAAGTTCCGGTACACAGGGCATTTATTTCTGGTTGTTGTACCTTGCGCTTAGAATCGCGCATTATTACCATAGTGATGATTGGGGCGCGTACACGAATGACTGCATGAAAGAGCCTGCAATTATTCTTATTGATGAAATAGAGAACCATCTACACCCGCTATGGCAGCGTCGCGTTATTCCCGCGCTAGTGGAAGCTTTCCCCAATGCACAAATTTTTGCTGTTACTCACTCTCCGTTCATAGTGGCCGGCCTAAAAGTAGGGCAAGTACACCGGCTTTATCGGGATGAAGACGGCGCGGTACAGGCGCAAACGAACGATTCCGATATTGTAGGGTGGACAGTTGAGGAAATTTTACGGGAATTCATGGAGGTCAACGACCCAACCGATCTCCAGACTTCAGATGCTGCTGCTGCACTCCGTTGGTTGCGTTACCAGCATCCTGGGGAAGGAACTGCGGCAGATTGGAGGCACGGAAAGATAAAAGAAATGACTAGCAATTCGGAACGAACGCCTGATGAATCGGCGGCGTTGCGATGGCTCCAAAAACACAGTCATTCGATTGGCAACGCCATAGATTGGTGGGAAACCGAAATCGAACAGTTGCGTATGATAGTAAGTCGCGACTTGGAAGCCGGCGGAACCATAGCCGCACAACGTGAGATTTTTTTGGAGCAATTGAATGAATTGTTGACAGAAGATGCAGATGACGACGAGGACTGACTATGCATTCAGTGACCAACCAACCACAGCCCGAATTTTTGAGAAGAAACCAGCAAGGCGGGAATGAATTCGAGAAAAAATATCGCGACCGCTCTGGTATAGTTTGGGATTTTGGACCCACCGATCGCCCATCCTGTTCGGTTCCTCCGGTAGATAGTCATACTAGGATCCGTGATTACAAAAATCTAATCAAAGCACTTGCCAGTCAATTTAATGGGCCGCATCCTGACGCAACCCGCAAGTTACTTGGAGTTTGCGGTTATTGTGAAAGGACTTGCGAAGACAGGCCGGGTCAATCACAGAATGAAGTAGATCATTTCCGGCCACGAAACCCGTATACGCATCTGACGTTCGTATGGGCCAATTTGATGTACGTATTTCGTCGTTGCAATAGAATCAAAGACGACGGCCGGTTCGCTAATGAGGTCGATACTGGCGGTTTCGTGAACCCAAGAGAACCGGGTGCGGAAGAGTATTTCGCATATGACCTAACAACAGGAGCCATGATAGTCCATCCAAGTTTATGCGATGCGGATAAAATTGCCAAAGCCCAAAGGACTATAGAAGTTCTGGGATTGGACAAGGAAGATATCAACAGTTTACGTAGGCACCATTTGGATCTAGTCCTCAAACTCTACAAAAGAAAGCGCCGCAAATTGAGTCTCTACAAGCGTCGAAAGGTCCAGTTTTCCAGTCTAATAATTTATGCGGACGGTGCTAACTATTTCTCTGATTGATGTCCCCCACTCCCGCGCCGCCCGCGCCACGTCCTCGTACTCCGGCGACTGGCTGACCAGTTCGCCGCCCAGCCACTTGCGTTTGACCCGGATGGGGCCGTACTCCGTCTCTACCGTCACAACGTCCCGCTCCGCCACGTAGCGACCCACCGCCCGTATCCGTACCCCCAGGGTCGGCGTGTCTCGCAAGAATATCTCGGTCATCCGCGATTCCAGCGATGCCGGAGCCATTGCCGATAGCACCACGCCAGGGCGGTTCTTCTTCATCTGGATGGGCGTGTACCAAACATCCAGCGCGCCCGCCTCAAACAGTTGCTCCATGGCAAAACCGATCTGCTCACCGGTGGCATCGTCCAGGTTGGTTTCCAGCAGAATTACGTTGTCCTGCCACCGGGCCAGGGGAGGTTGTCCGTCGCCAACCGATCCGGATTGCAGGCCAGCGCCCGCGATGTCTCCCAGCCACAACCGTACCACGTTGGGAAACGCGGCCGGATCCTTGCCGCCGATGCCCACCCCAATCCGGTCCAGCGTCATCGCAGGTTGACGGAACTCCGCCAGCGTAGCGATCAACGCCGCCCCGGTGGGAGTGGTCAGCTCACCCACGCCGGCGTAGATGGGCCGGTCCGGCGCAATCGGCGCTTTCGACGCGGCGATGATCTCCAGCGTGGCCGGCGCCGGGTTGCTGTACCCGCCGGGTCGACGCGGGCCGGTTGCTTCGCCCAAAACCAGCGGAGATGCGTACACCCGCTCAACCGCCAGGTACTCCAGGCCGGCCGCCACGCCCACCACGTCCACCAGCGTATCGGCGGTTCCCAGTTCATCCAGATGCACGGCGGCGCGGTCGTGGCCGTGAACCCTGGCCTCGGCATCGAAAAGGGCGTTGAGCGCCCCCATTGCCTGCGAACGCACTCCCTCCGACAATCCCGCAGCGTGCGCGACTGTGTCCAGCATCTGTTGTGGTGAATACCGTTTCGCCTCTGACACGTCCACCAGCGCCCGCGTGCCCCTGACCTCACAACGAACATCGGTTCTCGCGCTCACCACCACACCGCTGATGCCCAGGGCGCCGATGGCTGCCTCGATTACATCGACCGGAACACCTGCGTCCAGCAACGCCCCCAACAGCATATCGCCGCTGGCGCCGCCGACAGACTGGATGTAGGCTGCCCTCATTGTCGGTTGGAACTGTTGCCGAGGCGCAGCACGTCGTTGAGGCTGCCCGAGCGCAGGCCGCTCAAATCCAGAGACACCCACAGGTATCCCAGAGCCTTGAGCCGGCTCACGATCTCCGCCCGATGCTCAAACGCCAGGTCCATCTCGTTCTCACCCACCTCGACCCGGCACAAGCGGTCGTGGTGGCGCGCCCGAACCTCCCGTAACCCCAGTTCCCGCAACGCATCCTCCGCTGCTTCGATCCGACCCAGCGATTCGATGGTCACCGGCGTCCCGTACGGTATCCGGGATGACAGGCAGGGCTGTGCCGGCTTGTCCCACAACGGCACGCCCAGCCAGCGAGCGGCCTCCCGCACCTGCGCCTTGTCCATCTGCGCTTCCACCATCGGGCTGCGGACATTGTGCTCAGTTGCCGCCGTCATGCCGGGACGATAATCCCCCAGATCATCGGTGTTGGCGCCGTTGGCAATCCAGCCGATGTGCTCATCGGCAGCGACGACACCCAGCTGATCGTACAATTCCGTCTTGCAGAAGTAACACCGCATTGGCGTGTTGGCAACGTAACCCTCTCGCTCCAGCTCGGCGGTGCGGATCACCCGATGATTGATCCCGAACTGATCGGCCACCCGTTTAGCATCGCCCAGGTCACGG
Source organism: Dehalococcoidia bacterium (assembly GCA_965262485.1). Taxonomy (GTDB): domain Bacteria; phylum Chloroflexota; class Dehalococcoidia; order Lucifugimonadales; family UBA3495; genus Bin87. Next base: position 1,314,351 of record OZ253540.1, read on the forward strand.
GCTGCCAGCGCTGGCGAGATTGCGGTAACCGCCAGCGCGCTGCTGCCCAACACCCGGTGCGCCACGACTGCCAGCAACGCGCTGTCCACGCCACCGGAGTAGGCGATTACCACCGATCCCATCTCTCGCAATATCGCTTCCAGGCGATCCAAACAGTCGGGTTTCATCGCAGTCTGATATCCGTTAGGTTGTGTCATAATGTCGCCGGTTCAAGTCGGAGTGGGTTCAATACTCGGCCTATTCTACTACAACCGCCAAGACCATCCTTAGAGGGGTCTCAGATGACGGTTCAGTCGATTAGCGCAATCACGCTCGCCGTTCAGGATATGGAGCGTTCCGTAGCTTTCTACCACCAGGGCGCCGGTATTCCCATCCTGTACGGCGGACCCGACGCCGGCTTCACTTCGTTCCGGATCGGAGACGGATATCTCAATCTGATTCTCTCCCATTATGCGGACATAAAATGGTGGGGGCGCTGCATCCTGTACGTGAACGATGTTGACGCCCACCATCGCCGGATGATAGCAGCGGGATACACTCCCGATACCGAACCCGCCGATGCGCCCTGGCGCGAGCGCTATTACCACATCACCGACCCCGACGGGCACGAGATCAGCTTCGCCAGGCCGCTGGCCCCTATCTAGGTAACAGTCCTATTTTGACCTGAGGCACACATCTCCCGCGCGTAGTGAATCACAAGCAACCTTTCGCCTTAAGGTCCGACGCATGACCGGCCGGGTTGGGCGTCGCAGAAGGGGCATCCCGGTAGGTTGGCGATCCATGCTGCGCCCTCTCTTGAAACATGGACGCCGTTCCTGCGAAGCGCTCCGGGCCTATTATTACATCTCTCACCAGGTTCGGCTCCGCAAATTGGGCATTCGACTTGCAACCAATCCGATACCGGTTGCGAAATGGTGATGGGCAAATCCGACTTCGCTACCCCGAACACGGATGAACTGACCAGAGCGGGATGGTGGCTGCAATGGTCATAGAACTCCATAATCGGAAACCCGAAATCGCCCCGCTTAGGGTTAAGTTGGCAATGCACTTGGCCGCCAATATACCGGATGCCTAATGAATTGACTCGTGTCTCAAACCGGGATTGCAATTGACCCCAAATACAATTGCCGCAATAGGCTTGCCGGCCGTCGGCGTCGTATAACGTCATCCCAAAACTCCACGCCTTATTGGGTGGCAGTAGATCAGTGCTGCGTTCTGCCACCGGAGACAATTAACGCTACTGGGCGAACCCATTACAAGTCTAGCGCGTACAGATACAGTGTCAGGCTGGTGTGCGGGAAGGCGTGGTCTTCGATCTCCCGGTAGCCGCGATGTTCCAGGAAACTCATCGCGGCGGTTAGATGATTGGCCGTCCATACCGTCGTCCGAACGCATCCAGCGTCCCGGGCAAACTCTTCGGCCAGGTCCAGCAGCCGCGACGCGATGCCCATGCGTCGCACCGTGCGGTCCACCGCCAATCGACGTATTTCCGCCTCTTCGTCGCTGCGTCTATAAATGCCGATGCACCCGACTGCTTCCCCCTCCAGTTCAGCGATCCAGAAGTTGCTCCCCGCCCGTTCCACGTAACTACGCTGAATGTTGGCGAGATCGCGAGTGATGGCGCCGTCCAGGAACTCTCTGAATCCCTCCCGGTGTTCCTCAGAATGCAGATAGCTCTCGGCTAAATCTTCCTGCCCGTGCAAAAATAGTTCCCTGGCGGCTTCATTGTCTTCCGGTCTGAATTGGCGTATGCAAATCATGAGGACAATGGCGGTCGGCGATGGTTCGACAAGCTCGCCATGAGCGGAGGTCGGACGACTTTGAAAAGGCCCTGCGGGAACACGGTTAGGTGTTGATCAGGAAATTAATTATGTCGCCGTCCCGTACCGGATATGCCTTGCCTTCGGAGCGCAGCAGTCCTTCCTTCCGCCCCTGCGCCATCGTGCCGCAAACGTAAAAATCGTCGTAGGCAATGACTTCCGCCCGTATGAACCCGCGCGTGAAATCAGTATGAATCACACCCGCGGCATCCACGGCCGGCATCCCCCGGGGTACGCTCCAGGCCCTGACTTCGTCCTCGCCAACAGTGAGAAACGACGCCAGCCCCAGCGTTTCATAGCTGGCGCGTATCACCTGAGAAGTGGCCGAATCTCCCAATTCCAGATCAGCGCGAAACTCCGCCGCCTCCTCCGGTTCCATCATACCCAGTTCCGCTTCCACCCGCGCGCTGATACTCACCTCACCCACGCCACGGATCAGGTCCGAATCGATGTCCAGATCAGCAAGTCGCAACGCGTCCGCTCCCTCGTCGGTGTTCATTACCGCAATTACGGCCTTGTCGGTCAATAACTGGTAATGGACCAGGAACGCCCTTTCAGAATCCGTCAACTGCTGCAACCGCAGCGGCGTCCCGGCGTCCAGGCCCAGCCGCGCCTTTTCAACAGCATCCTTGTGTCGCACTACCATGGGCCGGTCGGCGGGTTTGGTTTTCATCAGCTGGTCGTCCAGCCGTCGCGATGCACGCTGGAGAACCTCAAGGTCGGCGAAGGACAATTCGCCCAACATGGTCTCCAGGTCCCGCGCCGCATCGACCTCGCCGCTGTGGTGCGGCACCAGTTCGTTGGTGAACGCCCGCACCACGACCAAAAAGGCGGTCGCCGACTGCAACACGTTCCGGTAGCGCCCGCTGATGCCCTGCGATTTCGCCATCGATTCCGGACCCGGCAAATCTGAGTAACGGATCTCGGCCGGCACTACCTTGCGAGGTTTGTATATCCCGGCCAGGTATTCCAGCCTGGGGTCGGGCACCTTTACGACACCCAGGTGCATCTCGGTCGCCGAGCCGGCCGCTCCGCTGGAGTCCGATTTGCCCAGCGTCAGCGCGTTGAATAGCGTGGTCTTGCCAGATTGCGGCAGGCCAATTATTACGACGTCCATACCGGTCAGCCCTCTTCCTCAACCCTTTTCAGATGACTAACCGGTAGCCAGCACAACCGTGCCGGTGGACGATAGCGAACCGCCGGTGCCGTTCACGATGCTGGCGGCCGCGGCCTGATCGCCGGATCCCTTGCGATACACCTGTCGCTCGCCACATTCGCCGCGCAATTGCCGCACTGCCTCCACCAGCAGGAAGCTGCCGTACATCCCCGGATGGCTGTAAGACAGGCCGCCACCGTTTGTGTTCAGCGCAAAGTCGCCGCCGGGTGCAGTCCGCTGGTTGGCAACGAAATCCGGGCCCTCGCCCGGCCCGCAGAACCCCAGCCCTTCGATGGTTACCAGCGTGGTATAGGTAAACGAATCATAGATCATCGTCAGATCGATGTCGTCGTGGGTCAACCCGGCGCGTTGCAGCGAAAGCGGTCCGGTTTCCCTGGCCCACGTTGACGTATGATTGGGCATAAAGCTGATCAGGTTGTGGTCGTGACCTTCGGCGGCTCCCAACACCCACACCGGCTCTTTTTTGCAGTTCTGCGCCTTCTCGGCGGTGGTAACGATTATCGCCGCCCCGGAATCTGTAACCAGGCAGCAGTCGAACAGATGGAACGGCCATGCTACCCATCGTGAATTGTGGTAGTCGTCGAACGACATGGGCGAATCGTGCATATATGCCACCGGATTCAGGTTCGCCCACTTCCGCGTTGACACGGCGATCTCAGCCAATGCCTGCCGCGTGCGGTCCTCTCCGTACTCGTGCATATAACGGGTAGCGCCCATGGCGTAGTTGATTGGCTGCCCAATCATGCCGTAGGGAGTTTCATACTGCGCCACCGGCAGGTTGCGGTCGGGCGGAACCGGCGCCCGCGTCGAGCGACCGGCCTGCCCGTGCGTTATCAGAACCGTATCGCAGTAGCCGGCGCGAATGGCCGCCGCCGCGTGGGCCACGTGGATCACGAAAGACGATCCACCCACCGACGTGTTGTCGGTAAACGAAGGTTGCAGACCAATGTATTCCGCGGTGGCCAGCGTACTGAACCCCGCTGTCATCAGGCCATTGACGTCAGACAGTTGCAATCCGGCATCCGCCAATGCGTTATGGGCTGCTTCGGCATGATGTTGTAACGAGGATTTGTCCGGTACATTCCCCATCAAGTCGGATTCGGCAACGCCGACGATGGCGATTTCCCGTTCACGTTGCGACGTACTGGCCATAAGTGTGCTCCGGTTATTGAAGTTGTGCCTGGTTGCGGTTGGTCCCCGAGACTCCAGCATTCGCGAGGCGATCCAGGCGGAATCAAGAGACCCGATATAGCCCCGCTTGCCGTATCAAATCTGGCAACCGGCGCATCGATGGTACAACATTCGTCGCCAGCCGACAATTGGAGAAAATTGCGAAACCCCAGTCCCTACCTTCTGTCATTTGTATGTTGTATATGCCTCGCAGATAGGCCAATCTGTGAGGCGGGCGCGAGGGGCGCGTCGTCTGTCATTGGGTGAGCTGGGCCTGAGGTCCAGGCTGCACCGACTCGCAGTAAGACACCCCTCACGCCGCCGGTGGTCGCTCCGAACAGATTCACGGGCCTGAGCCCGCATTGCAAGTGTGGAGGACCACCGCATTATCACATCTGGGAGGTCTCAAAGATGAAGACGCCAAAGATGAAGACCATGGAAGGTAGCGCAGTGGAAGGCGGCGCAGTGGTGGGCATTGACGTCAGCAAAGCCAGCCTGGACGTGTCGGTGTCGGCTGGCCCGGCGCGTCGCTTTGCCAACACCGAGGAGGGCATCGCCGATCTGTTGCAATTGTTGGAGGCGCAGGAGGTCGCGCAGGTGGTGTGTGAACCCACCGGGGGCTATGAACTCCAGTTGGTCAACCGGTTGCGGGCCGGGGGACTGGGGGTGCACCAGGCCCACCCCAACCAGGTGCGGGATTTCGCCCGGGCCGCTGGCCACCTGGCGAAGACTGACGCCCTGGACGCCCAGACGCTGTCGCGTTACGGCCAGGTGTTTGAACCCCCGGACACCCCGCAGCCGGATCCGGAACGTGAGGAACTGCGGGATTTGCTGCGCCGCCGCCAGCAGCTGGTGGAACAGCGAGTGCAGGAGCTGAACCGGCGCCACCAGGGAACCTCCCGCAAGGCCCGGGCTTCCACCGCCCGCCACATCGCCTGGCTGGACCAGGAGATCGCCCAGCTGGATGAGGAGTACCAAACCGCGTTGCAGAGCAGCGAGTCCCTGGCCCAACGCGCCGCCTTGTACCGCAGCGTGCCGGGCGTAGGGCCGCTCACCGCCGCCACCCTGACCGCCGAGCTGCCGGAACTGGGACAATACGACGGGAAGGCCCTGACCTCCCTGGTGGGACTGGCGCCCTGGTCTCGGGACAGTGGCCGGAAGCGGGGCCAGCGCACCATCCGGGGCGGTCGCGGCGTAGTGCGCCGGGCCTTGTACATGGCGGCCCTGGCGGCGACACGCGGCCAGGGGAGCTTACCTGATTTCTACCGTCAGCTGCGGCAACGTGGCAAAACTGGCAAAGTGGCGCTGGTGGCCGTGATGCGCAAGCTGCTGTTGCAACTGAACGCAGTGGCCCGCCGCGGAACCCCCTGGGTGAAACAACACGGATAGAACACCACGGATAGAACCATCCCACCTCCAAACCCGCAAAAAGGCTTGACACCCAACACAGATACTGCGAGGAGCATAGCGACGTGGCAATCCCGTTGCAGCAACGGCGGCGGTTTCAGCGACGAGACTGCCAACCCCCGCATCGAGTACGGGGTCGCAATGACAAGTTTTGCAATTTTTCCGCCACCCGATGATAGGCGCCTATGCTAAAATTCGGTGTGCAAGCAAATCGCCGCGAATCAGTAAGGTTCCCCCATGCCCCATAACTTTTGGATGATCAACTGCAACGAGCCGAATTTCAACATTACTCGTGAGTTGGGGTTTACCAGCCAGGGACTGAAAGGCGAATATCGACGCAAAGTCCAGCGCGTCGAACCCGATGATCGTGTCATCTATTACGTAAGCGGCATCAGGGTTTTCACCGCCACCGCCACCGTCACCAGAGGATACGAGGAAACTGATTCCAGCCCGTGGATCACGGAAGGCAAAACCCCGTGGCTCTACCAGATCGGCATCAACCCCGACGTGGTTCTGGACGACTCTCAGTACATTAAAGCCGGGATGCTGGCCTACCGGCTGGAGTATATCCGCCAGTGGCCGCCCGAAGACTGGCACCTGGCCTTCCAGGGCAATCTTCACCTTCTGTCCAAGAGCGACTTTTTCCTTCTCGAATGCGAGATGCGGAAAATCCGCGACGGAAGAGAAAAAGCCCTCGCCTGGATCGATGTCGAGCTCGCCGCTGAAGCCGAACGCGCTAACGGCCAGCGCGACCGGCGACGCCGCAATTCCAACCGACCGGCCCAGCAGTCGCCCCGAGAGCGCACCGATTCCCAACTGCAACCCGAAAACACACCGACCCCGGAGAGCCCGCCGCCGCCGAAACCCGATGCCCCGCCGGATGCATCGCCCGTGCCGCGAACGCGCAGCCCCCGCCCACCTCGCGCCCAGACCGCGCGCACCGGAAGCCGAAACCGCGGCCGTCGCACGCCGCCCCCGGCCAACAACGATAATCAATAGCGGGCTCGAACCAATAGCTGGCTCGCGACCCTCGACTCCCCGGCTCAGAAGCGCCGATTACGAGTGCGGTTTCATGTCGGTCAGTGCGGCGAGTATTTCGGCGGTAACGTCTGCGTCCGTTTCGGTTTGAAGGGAACCCTCCAGCGCCGATACCGCCAGCTCGCCGCCAATGCGTCCCAGAGACCAGGCGGCATGACGGCGCACCAGCGGAGCAGCCTCTCGCAAGGCCGTTGCCAGCGCCGGAATCGCCCCAGAGTCTCCCGCATTACCCAACGCAATACAGGCGTTTCGTTGCATCCCGATCCGTTTCGCCCGCATGATTGGAGTGCCGGCAAACCGTTCCCCAAACTCTGCTTCGGTCATCTCCAGTAGTTCCACCAGCTCCAGTCCGGAGAGGTCCCGACGCCCGAAGTTGGGATCTTCGGTCTGCCGGGCTTTGCGATTGACCGGACAAACATCCTGGCAAATATCGCACCCGAAAACCCAGGTCCCCATGGCAGCCCGAAGCTCCCGAGGAATCGCGCCCTTGTGTTCGATGGTCAAATAGCTGATGCACCGCCGGTTGTCCACCACGTACGGCGCAACGATGGCATCGGTGGGGCAGGCCGGAATGCAGCGCGTACATGCCCCGCAGGTTTTCATCAACGCGGCATCCGCCGGCAGCTCCAGATCGGTGATGATCTGACCCAACAGCACCCACGACCCCAGCGTAGGGGTCAGGATGTTGCCGTTCTTGCCAAACCAGCCCAAACCGGCCCGAGACGCCGCCGCACGATCCAGCATCGGCCCGTCGTCCACGTACCAGCGTGCCGCAAAACCCTCGCCAAGTTCCTCTGCGATCCCCCGAACCAGCCGCCGCATTCGTCGTTTCATCACGCGGTGGTAGTCCCGGCCGCGGGCGTACCGAGCCACACGCCCGTGTCCCGCTGCATCGCCGGATGCGTCCGGTACGTAGTAATTCCACCCCAGTGAGACAATCGAACGGGCGCCCGGCAACAACGCTTCCGGATCGGAGCCACGATTAACACGCCCGCTGGTGTACCACGCCAGCCCGTCCATCAATCCGGCGTCTATGCGCTCCAGCGCTTTTTCGCGGTCGTCCGTAAATTCAGAAGCATCGGATACGGCAACCAGATCAAAGCCAACTTCTCGAGCCAGCCGGTCAATCATTTGCTTCACTTGCTGGCCGTCCACGATGTTATCCCCCACTCGCTGACCGGAACCGGCCGTTACACGTTTTCAAACTGGTAACGTCCCGAATATCCTTGTGCATCTCGCTCTGTCAAAGTGAAGAATACCAACTGAGCCACGCGGGCATTGCGCTGCAACCGGAATCCCGATTCGTTATGGACCACCAGCAACGCCTGCGACCGACCGCTGTACCCGGCGTCCCATACGGCAGTGTGCAACGATACGCCAGACCGCAACAGGCTGGATCGAGGACGTCCCAGCGCCATCAATCCCAGCGGGAGGTTGACCACCTCGTTGAACGTAATCAGGTACGCTCCAGCTGCCAGGTCAACCCATCCGTCGCCGTCAAACGCATTTTCGCTGGAACCGGCCAGGCGCCGGTCAGCGTCCGCAATACCGATGCTGCCCCCTTCAACGCCACCACTGAAACCGGCGATGGATTGCAGGGTTATGTCAAATCCGTTGGGCTGAAGTTGCGCCTCCAGATCAACGTAATTCTCCACCAGCGGAGGATCCCGCACAATCAGGGCGGCAATCGCGTCCCGGTTCAGGGTCCCGGCGACGTTTGCGTTTTGGTCCCTCATCGTGTTCACCGGCAACAATTAGCCCGTCGCATCCTGCAACCGAGGACACGACGGGCCCGTGATTCTGCGCAAGGGAATCTAATCGTGCATGAAGTCCTGGATATCGGCCGGCAGCGGTTCGTAACGCGGGATCTCCGTGATCACCGCCTGGGTCGTCAGGAGCATTCCTGCCACTGAACCAGCGTTCTCCAGAGCCGACCGCGCCACCTTGGCCGGATCGATAATCCCGCGGGCCACCACGTTGGTGTACTCACCCTTCTCGGCGTCGAAACCGTAATCGCCCTCGCCGTTTCGGACGCGCTCCACGACCACTTCGCCCTTATAGCCGGCGTTTTCCGCGATAGTGCTGAGCGGCGCTTCCAACGCCTCTTTCACCAATCGCACGCCCATGACTGCGTCACCGGACATTCCTGCCGCCAGGGAATCCAGCGCCGCCTGGGCCCGCAACAACGCAACGCCGCCGCCCGGAATCACACCTTCTTCCACCGCCGCGCGCGTAGCGGCCAGCGCGTCTTCGGTTCGGCTCTTCCGCTCGTTCAACTCCGTTTCCGTCGCCGCGCCCACCTTGATGACGGCCACGCCGCCAGCCAGGTTAGCCAACCGTTCCTGAAGTTTCTCCCGGTCATAGTCGGAGGTCGAATCCTCGATCTGGACTCGCAACTCGGCCACCCGCCCCGCGATATCGTCCTCGTGACCCCTGCCTTCAACCAGCGTTGTTTCGTCCTTAGTAGCCAGCAATCGCCGCGACGAACCCAGATTCTCCAGCGTTATTGCGTCCAGCCGCATCCCGGTGTCGCTGGTGATAACCGTGCCGCCGGTCATTATCGCCAAGTCTTCCAGCAGAGCCTTGCGCCGTTCTCCGAATCCGGGAGCCTTGACGGCCAGGCTGCTGACGGTTCCACGCAACTTGTTCACCACCAGCGTCGCCAGCGCTTCCCCTTCCACGTCCTCGGCTATGATCACCAACGGTCGCCGGCCGGCCTGCGCTACGGCTTCAAGCGTAGGAATTACGTCGGCAGCGGAGGAAAGTTTCTGGTCGGTAAGCAGGTACAGCGGTTCGTCCAGCGCAACCTCCATCCGGTCGGTGTCGGTGACGAAATGTGGCGACAGGTAGCCGCGGTCAAGCCGCATTCCTTCCACGACCTCGAGCTCGTCCGTCATGCTGCGGCTTTCTTCAACCGTGATGATCCCTTCGCGCCCCACCTTGTCCATAGCGTCGGCAATCAGCTGGGCGATGGCTTCCTCGTGCGCCGAAAGGGCGGCAACCCGCGCCACCTGTTCCCGGCTTTCCACCGCAACCGCCTGGGCTCCGATTTCAGACTTGACGCATGCCACGGCCTTGTCGATGCCGGACTTCAACGCCAGCGGGTTCGCGCCGGCCGCAACATATTGGAAGCCGTTGCGGATCATCGAACGCGCCAGCACTACCGATGTGGTAGTGCCGTCGCCAACCACGTCGTTGGTCTTGGACGCCGCCTCTTTGACCACCTGGGCTCCCATGTTCTCGTACGGGTCGGGCAGCTCCATCTCCTTGGCGATGGTAACGCCATCGCTGCAAATCACAGGCAAAGTCCAAACGCGCCCCAGGATCACGTTGCGTCCGCTGGGGCCGAGGGTAAGGGCAACCACGCGGCCCAACTGCTCTACGCCCCTCATCAGGCTGCGTCGGGCCGTGTCGTCAAATATCAATTGCTTATCAGGCATTGCTGGAATCCTCCGGCGAAGGGGTTTTGTTACTCGTAAATCAGGCTAACAATCTATGGATAAATATAACGTAGATCAATAATGTTGCGGGGTTTTACCATCTTGTATTGTCTGCCCAAACCGGCCTGATTGTCAACCGGAATCGCGCTTGCGCATCATCTCAGGTTCGAGGTGGACCACATCGTGGCGCTGAGCGACGACGGGGAGCACAAGGTCCGTAATCTGCAGTTGCTGTGCCCATACTGCAACCGGGTGACTGGCTGCCGGAGGCTGTATTGAACTGGAACAGCTAAAAGGCAACGTCGGTTCGCAAAACTACGAAATCCCAGAGAGCGTCGAATTGAGCGCTGTGCAAAGTGTGGTTATATACTGTCGTCCGTTCCATGTCGTATTCGCCGTAGCCACATTGGAGTCTGCCGGAAGTTAATTCCTTTGCCGGCGCGGGGAATCAAACTTGAAGCAGGTGATGGTATGGCCTATCTCCCAATAGAAGACTACGGAATCGTCGGCAATATGCGGACGTGCGCTCTGGTCGGAATCAACGGGTCGGTGGACTGGTTTTGTGCTCCTAACTTTGATTCACCCAGCGTATTCGGCGCCATTTTGGATGACCAGAAAGGAGGATATTTCCGAATTGCGCCGCCGGTGAGTCCGCCCCCGGTACGCAAGCAGGTTTACTGGCCGGAGAGCAACGTGCTTATTACCCGGTTCCTGTCGGCGAGCGGTGTGGCCGAAGTCGTTGACTTTATGCCGGTTTCTACGGCGCAGCACCCCCACCGGCACACCGAGCTAATCCGTCGGGTCAGTTGCGTGCGCGGGGTGATGCCTTTCATCATGGAGTGCTACCCGGCCTTTAACTATGCGCGGGATACCCACACCATCGAGTTGAATGAGAACGGCGCGGCGTTCCGGTCGAAGAGTCTTGGGCTGCAACTGTCCGCCCGCCGCTCTTTGGACGTACAGGGCAACGGGGTTGTGGCTGCTTTCGTGCTTAGCGAAGGTGAAACAGAGACCTTCTCCGCAGGAGTGCTGGCCGAAGAGCCTGCCGACCACCACTCGCCGGACGAGGCTGAGAGTGAATGGTTATTTGAAGAGACGGTGAGTTACTGGCGCAGCTGGCTGTCGCAATGCACCTACAAAGGGCGGTGGCGGGAGATGGTGGAGCGGTCGGCGCTGGTGCTAAAGCTGCTCACCTATGAACCCACCGGAGCGATTATTGCTGCGCCGACGTGCAGCTTGCCGGAAGTCCTGGGCGGCGCGCGTAATTGGGATTACAGGTACACTTGGATTCGCGATGCCGCCTTCACGTTGTACGGTCTGCTGCGCATCGGGTTTACCCACGAAGCAAGCCGTTTTATGCATTGGCTGGAGACCCAAATCGACCAGGATGATGACTGGCAGAATTTGCAAATTCTGTATGGTATTGACGGACGGCGCCAGTTGGATGAGATAACTCTGGATCACCTGGACGGCTACCGGGGTTCAAAACCGGTACGGGTAGGCAACCAGGCTTACGCCCAACTGCAGATGGATATTTACGGCGAGTTGATGGACTCGGTGTATTTGTTCAACCGATATGGCGAGCCGATTTCATTCGACTTCTGGACTAAATTACGGCGCATGACTAACTGGGTTTGCGAGAATTGGAGACTGCCGGATGAGGGCATTTGGGAAACCCGCGGTGGTCGCCAGCAATTTGTGTATTCCAAACTGATGTGCTGGGTGATGCTGGACCGGGCGATAAAGCTGGCAGAGCTGCGATCCTTTCCGGCAGAGCGCGCTCAGTGGCTGCAAACTAGAGACGAAATTTATGAAGAAATCCTGACCAGGGGGTGGAGCAACGAGCGTCAGGCCTTTGTGCAGCACTACGGCAGTGACGCCCTGGACGCATCCAACCTGATTATGCCCTTGGTGTTCTTCATGTCTCCCACTGACCCACGGATGCTCAGCACCATCGACGCCATCAACACCAGTCCGGGGAATGGAGGGCTGGTGTCGGACAGCCTGGTGTATCGGTATAACAGCGAGCAATCACCGGACGGCCTGCTCGGGCAGGAAGGCACTTTCAATATGTGCACGTTCTGGCTGGTGGAAGCTTTGACCCGGGCCGGTTGGGGAGATCCCCGGCGGCTGGACCAGGCGCGGTTGATGTTCGAGAAGATGCTGGGATACGCTAATCACCTGGGGTTGTATGCGGAAGAGACCGGGCCGCGCGGCGAAGGGTTGGGTAATTTCCCGCAGGCATTCACCCACCTATCGCTAATCAGCTGCGCTTTCAACCTGGACCGCACGCTGGGTTCGCAGTAGTAGTATGTCGCAGTTCAGCGTGGCGCTGTCCTGGCCGATGGTTCCACGATACCGCCTATTTTGGAAACGGGCTGAATGGTAGGAACCGGGAGGCATTTCCGATGCCGCGGTGATGCACGACCGCGTGGAGCCGGTGTATGCGGAAGACGTTCTCCAAGCGGGGATGTTGGCCAACGACTATCCTGGGGTGAGCGCCCGGGACCTGGTGCATTGGGCGGTGATGCAGCGAGCGGGAGCGGAGCGCACCATCACGGCGGACACTGACTGTAACTGTTCAGACTTGCGGGGATCTGCGGGATATTCGGTCTCTTGTGGAGGGGCAAGCAAGTACCGAATTTCCACTGCAAACCGCTTTCGTCCCCTCAAACGTGAACAGTTACGCGCTTCCGCCAACCATCAGGAGCGGGTAACCTGACCCCAACGCGTCACCGCTTCCGTGGCTCCCAGTCGTCCCAGCAGGTCGTCTATTGTTGCGCCGTCCGGCGGCGCTTCCACGTGGCCCGCAATTTCAGCCAGCGGTGCCAGAACAAACGCCCGCTCCCGCATCCTGGCGTGGGGAATTTGCAGATCGGGTTCAACCACTGTCACCTGTCGGTTCCCATACACCAAAATGTCCACGTCGATCAGGCGTGGGCCCCAACGGTAGCTCGCCACCCGGCCAACCCTGCTCTCGGCGTATTGGCATTTGATCAACAGCTCCAGAGGGGTCAATTCGGTTTCAAAGCCCGCCGCCAGATTCAAAAATGCCGGTTGGTCCACCACTCCCCACGGTTCAGTTTCGTAAACCGAAGAACAACTCACCAACCGCAGCAGCGGTTCGGCGTCCAAAATCTGCAGGGCCTCTTGCAACGCCGCCAGCCGGTCGCCCATATTGCTGCCCAAACTCAGATAGGTAATTACCGACTCTGCCACTCCTCGGGCCTCCATCCGCGCACAACAGCGTCCGTCATACGCACGACTCTAACCATCTGCTTCACGTCGTGCACCCGCACGATATCGGCGCCCCCAACAATGCTCAACGACACTGCGGCGGCTGTCCCCTCCATCCGGTCGTCCTCCGGCAGGTTCAACACGCGACCGATGGTTGACTTTCGGGATACACCCAACAACATCGGAAAGCCCATGCTCCTGATCTCGGGGAGCCGGCGTAGCAACTCCAGGTTGTGGTCGGCGGTTTTCCCGAACCCAATCCCCGGATCGACAATGATGTTGCCCTCATCAACGCCGGCCCCGGTGGCTACGGATACGCTCCGATTCAACCCCTCGATTACATCCGGCACCAGATCATGGTATCGCGCTTCCCGTTGATTGTGCATGAGCGCCACCGGCACGCCGGCATCGGCGGCCACCCGCGCCATATCGCCGTCCGCCAGGAACCCCCAAACGTCGTTGATGATCGAGGCCCCGGCGTCAATCGCCCTGGCGGCCACCGATGCTTTGTACGTGTCGACGCTGACCGGTATCTTTACTGCCGCACACACCGCCCCCAGACCGGGCATCAACCGCTCCAGTTCCTCAGCAGCCGACACCGGCGACCCGCCCGGTCGCGTCGATTCGGCGCCTATATCTATGATGTCGGCGCCGTCGGCTTCCATCCGCAGAGCCAGGGCAACAGCCGAATCCACATCGGCAGCCAACCCGTCGCCCGAAAAGGAATCGGGAGTCAGATTAATGATTCCCATTACGTAGGTGCGTCGCCCCCACTGGAACAGGCCCGCCCCCGCTGACGCTTTCCGTCCGCTCATCATCGAATTGCTGCAATCAATTTCCGGCATCGATCTTCACCTGTGTAACCCTCGGCGTCCATTATATGCCTGAATCCAGTTGACCACCTTGCCACATGAGGGCAAACGCATTCTAATTTAAATCGGCTTTGCAGGCGTCCGTCATTCCCGCGAAAGCGGGAATCCAGGTCGTTTGGTTGTACGTCAACTGTCTGGAAGCAAGCTGTATGGATTCCCGCTTTCGCGGGAATGACGGTACGGGAATGACGGTATATGAGGTCCCCTAAAGTTAGAATGCGTTTGCCCTGCTTGCCACATTAGCAAAGTTGCCCATACTGTGACCGTTTGATAGCATTGCGCATGGAGGTCGCCTTGTCCACCAATCACGAACAAATCACCGATAAAAATCTGGACGACCTGATCCGGCTTGGTGAACAGGCCCGACTGGGCGGTGGCCAGAACCGTATCGACCAGCAGCACCAGCGCGGCAAACTCACCGCCCGCGAACGCCTCGCTGTCCTGATGGACGAAGGCACTTTCCAGGAAATCGACCGTTTCGTCACCCACCGGACCACCGATTTCGGCCTCGCCGACCGCACTGTCCTCGGTGATGCGGTGGTCACCGGATACGGCAATATCGACGGGCGCCAAGTATTCGCCTACTCCCAGGACTTCACCGTGTTCGGCGGCTCCCTCTCCGAAGTGGTGGGACAAAAAATCTGCAAGGTCATGGACCTGGCCGCCAAAACCGGTTGCCCGATGATCGGCATCTGCGACTCCGGAGGCGCCCGCATCCAGGAAGGCGCGCTAAGCCTCGCCGCCTACGGCGACATATTCCTGCGCAACACCATGTATTCCGGCGTCATTCCGCAAATCTCGGTGATCATGGGGCCATCGGCAGGTGGCGCAGTTTATTCTCCGGCCATCACCGACTTTATCTTTATGGTGCGCGGCGCCGGGCAAATGTACATCACCGGCCCCGACGTGGTGCGGGCCGTAACCGGAGAGGACGTTACCCACGACCAGCTGGGTGGAGCCGATGCCCACGGTTCCCGCAGCGGTGTGGCGCATTTCGTTTACGACACCGAAGAGGATTGTCTGGCAGAAGTGCGCCGGCTGGTCAGTTTCCTGCCGCTGAACAATCTCGATGATCCCCCCGTTTACCGCACCGCCGACAACGCCGACCGCACCAACGACTCCCTGCGCACCATCGTGCCGCCGGAGCCCAACCGCCCGTACGATGTTCGTGAGGTTATCTACAGCATCGTGGACGACGAAGAATTCATGGAAGTCCAGTCCACCTACGCCCCCAACATCGTGGTCGGGTTCGGCAGGATGGGCGGCCGCACCGTCGGCCTGGTGGGCAACCAGCCGGCGTTCCTGGCCGGTGTCCTCGACATCAACGCCTCCGCCAAGGCGTCCCGATTCGTGCGGTTCTGCGACTGTTTCAACGTGCCACTGGTTACGCTCGTTGACGTTCCCGGGTTCATGCCCGGCACCGAGCAGGAATACGGCGGCATCATTCGCCACGGCGCCAAGCTGATCTACGCCTACGCCGAGGCCACCGTGCCCAAGGTTGCCGTCATTACTCGCAAGGCTTACGGCGGGGCCTACATCGTGATGAGCAGCAAGCATCTGCGATCCGACGTCAACCTGGCCTGGCCCTCCGCCGAAATCGCCGTTATGGGACCGGACGGCGCCGTCAACATCATCTACCGGGAGGAAATCGCGCGCGCCGACAACCCCGACGACCGCCGCGCCGAACTGATCACCGACTACCAGCAGCGCTTTACCAACCCCTACGTGGCAGCCAATCGCGGCTATCTTGATGACGTTATCGACCCGGCCCAAACGCGGCCCGTCATAATCCGCGCGCTGGAGATGCTGCAAAACAAACGCGACACCCTGCCGGCAAAAAAGCACGGCAACATCCCGCTATAATGCGGGTATATGGCGCAAGAGGAGTGCAGGCAGACGCTGTGGGTTGGCATACCGAGCATTCCGGCGCACCGTGTTGGACAAGCATTTGCGACATTCTTCATTGCCATAGCATTATCCATCACGATTGACGTACTGCTGATTACCCACAATCATAAACCGGAAACATGGCAGCTGACCGCCGAAAGCGTATTTGACGATGGCAGTTCAATCGTGGCCTGGGCCCTGGCAGCGACCTGGCCGCTTATGGAGGTGTTAAGAATGGTACTCGCAGGTATATGGGAAAAACGAACGCTCCGCCGAGGCCGGGAACAAGGCCGCAAGGAAGGCCGTGCGGAAAATCAGCGGCTCTGGTTGGCGTGGAACGAGCGCCGACAACGAGCTGAGGAACGGGGTGAACCTTTCGACGAACCGCCGCCCGGAAGCGCACCCAATGACAACGCATAAGCGTAGCGATCCGCGAGGGAGTAGATAACCATGCAGTTCGGAGTCTTCTATCAAATCCCCTGTGGCGACGATCAATCCCCCGCCGCCCGGTACGCCGACGTGATGTCTCAAGTGCAGTTGGCCGACGAGCTTGGCTACGACATGGCCTGGTTGGCCGAGTTGCATTTTGCCAGGCGTTTCTCGGTCATGCCCGCTCCCCTCCTGATGGCATCGGCTCTATCGCAAACCACCAGCCGCATCATGCTGGGCACCGCGGTCAACCTGCTGCCCCTGCATCACCCCCTGCGGATCGCCGAAGAAGTGGCGACCCTGGACGTACTTTCCGGTGGCCGGGCCATTTTCGGCATCGGGCGCGGTTCAAATCCCAACCACTACCGCGGTTACGGTATCCCCATCGAAGAGCGCAACGATCGCTTCATCGAGGGATTGGAGATGACGCTCCGCGCCTGGACGGAAGAACAGCTGGATTATGAAGGCCGGTTCTACCATGCCGAAGGCGTCCGCGTCGAACCCCGGCCCATCCAGCAGCCCCATCCGCCCGTGTACGTGGCATCCAACGGCGCCGACACCTTCCCTCTGGTGGGGAGCCTCGGCCACAACATCCTGGTAACTCCCATGATAATCACCGTGGAGGGAGTCAGCAACGGTCTCGCCATATACCGGGAGACCCTCGCCGAACACAACCACAACCCGTCGGCGGTCAAGGTCGTCGTCAACGTGCCGGTCCATGTCGCAGAAACCGCCGACGAGGCCACGGCCAATTTCGCCCCCACCGTTAACAACTACCTCGGCACCCTCCGGAGTATGCAGAACAATTCCCGCGGCTCGTCCCGCGCCAGCCAGCTAACCTACGACGACATCCACAACGAGCTGGGAGCAATCGGCACGCCCCGCCAGGTGATCGAAAGGCTGGAATCCTTCAACGACAAGTACGATGCCCAGGAGTTCATGTGCTGGTTCAATATCGGCGGTGTACTCAGCAACGAAGCGGTGGGTCGTTCGATGCGCCTGTTCGCCGAAGAAGTGATGCCCCACTTCCGCAACGGAGCCGGGTAGAACAACCTGGTTGCAGACCGGGTCGCGGTAACGAATCAGGCCGAACCGACGATAATACGATGACCGGCCGCCACGACCCCGGATCCCTGTTTGAACATGGGCGTCAGCAGAACGCCTTGGATACCGCGCCCCTGGCCGAGCGGATGCGCCCCGCCAGCTTCGATGAGTTCGTGGGCCAGCAGCATATCCTGGGTGAAGGCAAAGTATTGCGCCGTTCCATCGACGCCGACCGCGTCCCGTCTATCCTGTTATGGGGGCCGCCGGGATCCGGAAAAACCACCCTTGCCCGACTGATCGCCACCGTAACCCGCTCCCATTTTGAACCCATCAGCGCCGTCTCCTCCGGCGTCGCCGATCTGCGTCGGTCGGTGGCAGAGGCCCGGGAAAGACAGGGCCTGTACCAACAGCAGACCATCCTTTTCGTGGATGAAATTCACCGCTTCAACAAGGCCCAACAGGATGTGATTCTGCCCTACGTGGAAGACGGAACCATCACTTTCATCGGCGCGACCACCGAAAACCCGTCGTTTGAAGTCAACGCGCCCCTGCTCTCCCGCAGTCGGGTCTTCACGCTGTACGCGCTGGAAGCTGACCAGGTTGCCGACATCATCAACCGCGCCCTGACCGACCACCGCCGTGGACTCGCCAGTGTTTCTCCATCCCTCGATCCCGATGCTCTAACCCATCTCGTCAACATCGCCAACGGTGACGCCCGCGTCGCTCTCAACGCCCTGGAGATGGCAGCGCTCGCTGCCGAACCCGATGCGCAGGGCCGACGCACCATCACAATCGACACCATCTCCGACGCCCTCCAGCGGCGCACGCCTCAATACGACAAAGCCGGAGACAGTCACTACGACACCATCTCGGCTTTCATCAAATCGGTGCGCGGGTCATCGCCCGATGGCGCCCTGTACTGGCTGGCCCGTATGCTGGAAGCCGGCGAAGACCCCTTGTTCATAGCCCGGCGGCTGGTGATACTGGCCGCCGAAGACATCGGGCTCGCCAACCCGGGAGCCCTTCCGGTGGCGGTGGCCGCTCAGCAGGCCGTCCATTTCATCGGCCTTCCCGAGGGTCGCATTCCCCTTGCCGAAGCCACCGTGTATCTGGCCACGTCCCCCAAGAGCAACGCGGCTTATATGGGATTGGAGCGTGCGCTGGAAGCAGTTCGCAAAGAGCCGCACGAACCCGTGCCTCTGCACCTGCGCAACGCGGTAACCGATCTGATGCGGGGAATGGGATACGGCGCCGGATACAAATACAGCCACGACTACGAAGGCCACTTCGATCCCCAGGAATACCTGCCGCCCAATCTGGCCGGGCAAAGTTACTACCAGCCATCCGACCAGGGTTCGGAAGCCGCCATCGCGGAACGGCTGCGTCGTTGGTGGGGAAGCTCCTGACCCCGGTTGTGCCGTTGGTATCGCCAGCGATTGACGGTCGCTGTTGGCGGCTTCAGGTCACTGATACGCGAAAAACGGGCGCCTCTACGGCGACGTAATCACCTGGATCAACTGCGCCACGTTCAGGTCTGGCCTCAACCGCCTTGCCACCGATGCCTTCACCTGCCAACCCACAAAGGTGTGCTGCGCCAGAACCGAGGGCGTGAGGCGGTCGGGAACCTGCAAGCGAAACTCCCAGCTCGTCTCGTCCCCGGCGATCAGTCGGGCGGGCCGCTGGAACACCTGAACATCCTCCACGGTGCGAGATTGTCGGGTGCCGCACCTCTCCCACCGCGACAGTTCAACCTTCAGTTCACGGCCGGCAAACGATTCTCGAGGCCGCACCCGCAGCGTGCCGTCCACCGTGCCCCCGTTGGCCACCTGTCCCGTCAGCAGCTCGATTTCCAGCTGCACCTGGCGGTAATCCTGGGTTGCCACCGGTGTTGCCGGCAATCTCTCGCCACCCAACGCCGCCGAATCGGCGCGCGCAAAAACCACCAGCTCACGGGTGTCATTCCCAACCTTCACCTGCGTCAGGTTCGCCAACAGCCCATCGCTCTGGGGAGCCCAGTCCGCCTTTGCTTCCACGTACGCGGATAGTTCCCACGTAATATGCGCGTACTTCCCCTTCACCGTCGGCGGCGCCTGCAACGGCAGTCGCAACTGCACCGGATACCGATACGTAACTCCGGCCTCCATTTCGGCGTCTTTAACGAAACCAACGTCGGACGAAAACGGGCCTTGTTGACCACGGTCTCGCCGGCGGCGACCCAGCGGTCCGGAGGGCATCACTTCACGGGCCGAGTCTATCCGCAGCAGTTCCGTTTGCGACAGCCTGGCCAATCCAAACGTCGCCACAAAAGACCGCCGCGGCCTTACCACCACCTCGGCATCAAGCAGGTCCCCCGGATACAATGGTCGGCTCGCCACTTCGACCGTTAGATCGGCCACTGGCGAATCGGAACGCCGGAACATGGGGCAACGCCTCCCGCCGCTTCAGGCAGCGGCAATTCAGCGGATTCAGCTGGAACGTATTGCGTCCACCGCTTCGCTGGCGGTGACGATTTCGGCCTGCCGATTCAAAATGCGGCCGATCAGAAAATCGTGTACTTCAGGCTCGCTATCGGCGCAACAATCGGCAACTATGAACAGCCGGTAATCCCGGTCCGATGCGTACCGGGTGGTCGAAAGCACCACACCGCTGGTGGCATATCCCAACAGTATTATCGTGTTGATATTGTTTCCCGTCAGCGCTACATCCAGTCCGGTGCCGAACAACGCGTTGACCCGGTGCTTGCCCACCACCACTTCTCCGTCGCGGGGACGCACGTCCGGATGAATCACCGCCACCGGATCGAATACCGCCGGCTGTCCCGAGGCTTTTCGGGCGCCGAAGGTTTTATTCCGTTCGCTGATTTCGGGATAGCCGGGCCGAAAAACAGTGGCGCAATAACACACCATCATCCCGGCCTCCCGGGCGGCGGCCTGCAACTCCACCGTCTTTTGCACCACACCGCGCTCCACGGCATGGGCCAGCGTTCCCATCGCATCAGCGTAAAAATCGGCGATCAGCAACGCCGTCGTACTGCGGTCTATACTGAAATCAGCCATCGTGCGCTCCCGTCATGATGATCCAGACTAACTCGGAAACCGGGCCCGTCGCCGCCCAGCCTATGCGGCTCCGGCCATCCGCCGCACGGTGCCATTGATTCGGGAAAGCGCCTCGTCAACGTCGCCCGCCGTGATGTGACGGTGCGTGACCATGCGCAAAGCCTGGTCGCGGCTGTGGCTCACCAATACGCCGTCTTCACGCAGCGCGGCGATAACCTCCCTGGCATCGCCAACCTTCTCCCGGTCAACCTCAAATATCACGATGTTGGTCTGGATGCCATCTTCATCTACGGTCAGGCCATCAACGTTCGCCAGGCCAGCCGCCAGCCGGCGGGCGTTGGCATGATCATCGGCCAGTCGTTCCACCATCGTATCCAGCGCTACCAGACCCGCCGCGGCCAGCACCCCGGCCTGACGCATTCCGCCGCCAACCATCTTCCGCCATTTGCGGGCCTTGCCGATAAACTCCTCAGAGCCGCACAGCACCGAGCCCACCGGACAGGAAAGGGCCTTGGACAGGCAGAAACTCACGTCGTCCACGTCTTTGGTCAGCTCCGAGGCCGGCACCTCCAGCGCCACCGCCGCGTTGAATATCCGCGCCCCGTCCAGATGCACCGCAGCGCCGGCGGCGTGGGCAACGTCCACCACCTCCCGGGTATCTTGCGGAGTCATCACCCCGCCGCTACAGCGGTTGTGGGTGTTTTCCAGGCAGACTAACGTAGTGGCCGGGACGTGGATGTTGGAACTGTCCCGCACGGCGGCGGCCACGTCCTGCGCCGAAATCCGACCGTTGACGTCGTTGGGAACCAGCCGGATTTGCGCCCCCGCCAGTGCGGTCGGCCCCGCCGATTCGTTCCAGAACATGTGGGCTTCCTGCCCCATAATCATCTCGTCGCCACGGCTGCACCAGGCCAGCGCTGCGACCAGATTGCTCATCGTCCCGCTCGCCGTTAGCAAACCCGCTTCCTGTCCCATCAGGTCGGCGGCGCGCTCCTGCAGGGCGTTGATGGTCGGGTCTTCGCCAAAGACATCATCGCCAACCTCGGCGGCGGCCATTGCGCGGCGCATCTCATCGGTGGGGTGGGTAACGGTATCACTCCGCAGGTCAATCAGTGCCATAGTGCCTCCGAGACAATATCAGCCGCTTCGCCGCGACATTTCCCGCCATTCTAGCACTAACCACGCACGCGCTCTACCACCCCGCGCCGGCACATCAGGGCAAACGCATTCTAGTTGGCGATCTGGTCACTCCGGCGAAAGAACGTCACCCCGTACTTGATACGGGGCCGGAGTCCAAAGACTGTAAACTGAAACAATCTGAAAATGCGCCAGCGATTGCAGCCACTGGATTCCCGCTTCCGCGGGAATGACGGGGGGAATGCGTTTGCCCCGCGCCGGCACACCAGGTCTCTCGGTTGTCCACCGAAACGGATTTCCCGCTAATCCTACGCCTGCCTCCGCTCATCCTGAGCTTGTCGAAGGATCACTCAGATGGCAACCACCAATCATCGCCGCAGCGTCAAAAACACCGCCACTCCCGGTTCTGCAAGGATGCTGATGACTCCACGCTCCGCGAACGGTTGCGCTTTGTCCGGTTCTTCCGCCTCCAGCCGGCGCAGTTCAGCGAGCCAGGCTGCATCCTGCGCCTCGTACAACCCTGATTCATACCCGCATTCGTTCACAACGCCCAGCGCCCAAGTGCGGAGGTCCCACAGCTCTTCCGGCGCAACCCGGTATCTTTCCACCTGGTCTTGCGCACTCTCATTGCGCTGCCAGGGCAACTCCCATTCACCGGTCAACGGCTTATGTCCCCGCTCGACCAGGCAGTCCGAAAATGCCGATTTACCACTGGCCACCGCCGGAGCTGCAGATACGGCATCGAGTGCGTCCTTCCACACCTGTCGGAGGGTCAGGTTTTTGTTCTCATGCTCTTTGATCGACTCGATGGCGCACTTGCCGGAATCCCGTTGATTACTGATGGCCACGCACGGTACTACCACGTGTCGCAACAAAATCTCCTGCACGTCGGATAGCGCCAGTTCCGCGCAGGACAGCGCATCTTCGGTGGTTTCCATCCCTCTGCACTCGTTCAGCACGATGTTTGTAAGCGTCCACTGGCACCAGCCGTAATAACCCATTTCCTCCGTGCTGGCGCTCAGGACGTTCAGGCTCTTGCACCCCCGCAGTCCATTCGGATGCGGTATCGGTCCTTGTTCGATATTCACGGTTGGAAATTCCGTAGTGTGAAACACCGTTTCGACTCGCACGACCGTGTCCTGTACCGGCGCCGGTTGTTCACAGGCCAACACTCCCACCAGCAACACAATCACCAGCAGCGCGCCCACCGCCTTGCCTGCATCAGTCATCATCAAAACCAACGATCCGCAATCCCAGTCAGTATCCCGCCACGATTCCCGGGCCAGGACGATTGCAAAGTCCCTTGACACCCGCTCATGGTGAGCTTGTCGAACCACGGGCAACCATCCTTCGACGGGCTCAGGATGAGCGGAGAGAACAGGCCGGCCAAACGACTTTGCAATCGTCCTGATTCCCGGGCCAGGGCCTTTCGTTCTCCCTCTCCCCTTGTGGGAGAGGGCTGGGGTGAGGGGTATAGTCTGCCACAGGATAGTTCCCTATCTCACACCTTCACCCTCACCCCCGTATCAAGTACGGGGCAGGCTCTAACCCTCTCCCATCAAGGGAGAGGGGATTTCTTGTAAAACCGAAAGGCCCTGATTCCCGGGCTGCTGCACACACTCTTCAAATTCAAACCTGATATAGTAGTCTACGCACGTCCGACAGCATCTAACCCGTGTGGAGGGAACCATTATGCGACAAAGTGCAGTCAGCTTCACCGCCAAGGGTATGAATCTCGAGGGCATCATTGCCCTGCCGGATGGCGATGGCCCGTTCCCCGGCGTCGTCATGTGCCATCCCCACCCGCTCAACGGCGGCAACATGGATAACAACGTGGTGGTGGCCGTCACCTTCGGCCTGGCTGATGCCGGCATTGCCTCCCTGCGGTTCAACTTCCGCGGTGTAGGCAACAGCCAGGGCGAACACGCCCAGGGCGAAAAGGAGCACGAGGAAACTCTCGTTGCCATGGACTTTCTCGGTGCGTTGCCTGACGTCGACGACGACCGCATCGGACTTGGCGGCTACTCGTTCAGCACCCGGGTAATTTGCGCCCACCAGCAACTCTACAAGAAGCCCCGCGCCATCGCTCTCGTTGCTCCCTCTATCGAAGCCATCACCGGCAGCCCGTTGCAGTCCGACAAAACCCCCAGGTTGATTATCACCGGCGACCGCGACCGCCTCGTCAACGCCGACGGGGTCGATGAGCAACTGGCGAGATTCGACCCGCCTGCCGACTACCACGTGGTGCCCGGCGCAGACCACTTCTGGGTTGGCCAGGAGGGTCAGATGACCGAGTGCGTGGTGCAGTTCTTCCGCGATCATTTGCTCTAGCAACCAACTCCATGTTCAAGGTCGCAATCCGCCGCCGGCCGGTGTATCAGGACTGGAACCTGCTGCAACTGGCAGCGCTGGCGCTGACTTTAGACCAGCTGACCAAGTTCGTCGTCCGCCAATCTCTGGCGACCTATCAGTCTTGGCCTTTTTCCGGGTTCTTTCGTTTTACTCACGTCCATAACACGGGCAGCGCCTTCGGTCTGTTTCAGGATCAAAACCTCATTCTGCTGTTCGTTTCGATCATCGGCATCGTGGTGCTCGGGTTCGTTTACGGCAGCCAGAATCAACCCGGTCGCGTCATACGTCTCAGCATCGCCCTCATGATGGGTGGCGCATTCGGCAACCTCCTGGATCGGATTCTATTCGGCCACGTCACCGACTTCATCGACATCGGGCCGTGGCCGGTGTTCAATCTCGCCGACTCTGCCATCGTCACCGGATTGTTCTTGATGGCATGGTTACTCCTCACCCGCCGAGACGCTCCCGTTCAGGTCGATGTGAGTCACCGGTCCGAAGCCCCCGGCACGGCGGGGTCCTGCCCTCTGTGCGACGGCCCCATGATTGAACTGTCCAACGGCGCACGCTGCGCCGATTGTGGCGTCCGCGAACGCATCATGTCCACCGGACACCCGCACCCATGACGCCCGCCGCCGACATCCAGCGTTACGAACACGTGGTGGTTGATCCCAATACCAACCGCCTCGACGCCTACTTGGCCGGCATCTCTGAACTCGCCAGCCAGGGTTTGTCCCGCAGCCGTCTCCATGCCCTC
Organism: Dehalococcoidia bacterium; assembly: GCA_965262485.1. GTDB lineage: Bacteria > Chloroflexota > Dehalococcoidia > Lucifugimonadales > UBA3495 > Bin87. Next base: position 1,339,171 of record OZ253540.1, read on the forward strand.
ACCGTCGAAGGCTGCATTACCGTCAACGGACTATCGACCCGACCGGCCCAACGCCTCCACACCGGCGATATCATCGTCGTAACCGTGCCACCCGTCCGCTTGCCCACCGACCTGCTTCCCCAGGACATACCCGTCGGCATCGTTTACCAGGACGATGACATCGTCGTCGTCGACAAACCGGCTGGCCTGTCAGTGCATCCCGGCCCCGGCCATCCCGACGGCACCCTGGTCAACGCGCTGCTGGCCCGCTGCCCCGACATCCGCGGCGTGGGGGGCGAATTGCGTCCGGGCATCGTCCACCGCCTGGACCGTGACACCTCCGGCCTGCTGGTCGTCGCCAAGAGTCAGTTGGCCCACCAGCGGCTCACCGAGCAAATGAAACTACGCACCATCATCAAGGAGTACCAGGCCGTCGCCGTGGGCATGGTCACTCCCGACACCGGAACCATTGACGCCCCTATCGCCCGGCATCCTTACTATCGCCAGCGCATGGCCGTCGTCGCAGACGGACGCGCCGCTCGGACCCACTACCGCACCGCCGAGAACCTCAACGGCCACACCTTGTTGACCATATCGCTGGAAACCGGCCGCACCCACCAGATTCGCGTTCACCTGGCCCACATTGGGTTCCCCATCCTTGGCGACCAGATCTACGGGCGCGCCAGCCAGATTCTTGACCGCCAGTTCCTCCACGCGGCTCGCCTCGGTTTCCACCACCCGATAACCGGCGAGTGGTCAGAACATGAGAGCCCGTTGCCGCCCACGCTGGCGCGTACCCTGCGTGAGTTGCGAAACTCCCCGGGCTCCGTCGCCCTGAACGCCACCATTTAGCCTGATTCAATAATATAATTCATGAGGATGCCACGTCCTGGCGCCGAATTTCCTGTCAAAGAGAACTGGAACCATGACCGTTCAAACCGAAAATACCATGGGGAATGAACCCACCGACTTCATCCGTAGCATCATCACCGACGATCAGGCCGCCGGCGCCTACGATGGCCGCGTCGTCACCCGCTTTCCTCCCGAACCCAACGGCTATTTGCACATCGGCCACGCCAAGTCCATCTGTCTTAATTTCGGAGTCGGCGAGCAGTTCCCGGGCGCCCGGTGCAACATGCGCTTCGACGACACCAACCCCACACATGAGGATATCGAGTACGTCGAGTCCATTTTGGCCGACATCCGCTGGCTCGGTTTCGACTGGGGCCAGCACCTCTACTACGCCTCCGACTATTTTGAGCAGTTGTACCAATACGCCGAGCAGCTCATCCTGGACGGCAACGCCTACATTGACAACCTCACTGCCGAGGAGATTCGCGACTACCGCGGCACCCTGACCGACCCCGGCCGGGAGAGTCCCCATCGGAACCGTCCAACGGAAGAAAACCTCGATCTGTTTCGCCGTATGCGGGCTGGCGAGTTCCCCGATGGCGCCCATGTCCTCCGCGCCCGCATCGACATGGCCTCGCCCAACGTCAACATGCGCGACCCCGTCCTCTACCGCATCCGCCACGCCGAGCACCATCGCACCGGCAACGACTGGTGCATCTACCCCATGTACGACTACGCCCACTCCCTCTCCGATTCCATCGAGGGCATTACCCACTCCCTTTGCACCCTGGAGTTTGAAGATCATCGGCCCCTGTACGACTGGTGCCAGGAAGTGCTGGGCATCTACCGCAGCCGTCAAATCGAGTTCGCCCGCCTGAACCTCTCCCACACCGTCATGAGCAAACGGATGCTGCGCCGCCTGGTGGAAGATGAGCACGTCGCCGGCTGGGACGACCCCCGTATGCCCACCATCAGCGCCCTGCGCCGCCGCGGTTACACCCCCGAATCCATCCGCGACATGTGCCAGCGGGTCGGCGTTGCTCGCCGCAATACCGTCACCGAACTCGCCCTGCTGGAACACTGCCTGCGCGAAGACCTGAATCTCCGCGCACCGCGGCGCATGGCCGTGCTCAACCCCCTGAAACTGGTTATCACCAACTACCCGGAAGGCCAGTCCGAGCTGTTCCAAGCGATAAACAATCCGGAAGACGATTCCATGGGCGTGCGCCAGGTTCCGTTCAGTCGGGAGATTTATATCGAACGGGACGACTTCATGGAAGACCCCCCTCGACGTTTCTACCGCCTGGCTCCGGGTCGCGAAGTTCGCCTGCGGTACGCCTGCCTGATCACGTGTACCGGCATGATCAAGGACGCTGACGGCAACGTCACCGAAATTCACTGCACCTACGATCCCGACAGCCGCGGCGGCAACGCCCCCGACGGACGGCGTGTCCAGGGAACCATTCATTGGGTCTCTGCGGCCCATGCCTCGCCGCTTGAAGTGCGCGTGTACGACAATCTGTTCACCGATCCGTCGCCCGCCAGCGCCGCTGATGACGCCGGCCAGGACTTCACCGACTTGATCAGCCCTGATTCACTGCGGATCGTAAACGCCTGGGCCGAACCCGCATTGGCCGACGCCAGCCCCGGCGACCGCTACCAATTTGAACGCCTGGGTTACTTTTGCGCCGACATTCGAGACTCCAAACCCGGGGCCCCGGTGTTCAACCGCACCGTAACCCTGCGCGACAGTTGGGCCCGCATCAACCGACAGGCCACCGGTCAGTAACCGGGCCATGCCGCACCTCGCCTCGCCATTCCAGTCTCGGTCCAGCCAGTCTCGGTCCAGGAGGAACTAACGTGTCCGATACCGTTCGCGTCCGCTATGCTCCCAGCCCCACCGGCGACCCGCATATCGGAAACATTCGCACCGCCATGTTCAACTGGCTCTTTGCCCGCAGCAACGGGGGAAGCTTCGTCGTCAGGGTTGAAGACACCGACCAGAGTCGCATCACGGAAGGCGCGGTCGATAACATCCTGAACGGCCTCGAATGGCTGGGCATTGACTGGGACGAAGGCCCCCGGGTCGGCGGCGATTTCGGCCCCTACTTCCAGTCCCAACGCCTGGAACGGTACAACGCGGCCGCTGAGCAGTTGATCGCATCCGGCGACGCCTACCGCTGCTATTGCTCGCCGGAACGCGTTGCCGAATTGCGAAAAGAGCAGGCCCGCAACAAAGTGCGACAGGGCTACGACAGCCACTGCCGTCATCTTTCCGACTCGGAGCGAAGGGCCCGCGAGGCAGACGGCGCATCGTGGGTGCTGCGTTTTGCCATGCCCCAGTCCGGCGCAACCTCGGTGGACGATGCCATTCGCGGCCACGTTGAATGGCAGAACGAACTGACGGATGACTTCGTGCTGGTGAAATCCGACGGCTTCCCCACCTACCACATGGCCGTGGTGGTCGACGACCACGCCATGCAGATCAGTCACGTGCTGCGCGCCGAAGAATGGCTCCCCAGTACCCCGCGCCACGTCCAACTCTACCGCGCCCTGAACCTGCCCATGCCCCGTTTCGGGCACCTGCCCATGATTCTGGGCTCCGACCGCGCCAAGCTGTCCAAGCGACACGGCGCCACCTCCGTGATGGAATACCGCGACGATGGCTACTTGCCCGCAGCTCTTATCAATTTCATGGTTCTGCTGGGCTGGTCTCTGGACGGCGAAACCGACGTCATGTCGCTGGACACCATCCGCAGCCATTTCACCCTCGAAAGAGTAGGCAAACCCGCGGCCATCTTCGATCTGGACAAGCTGCAGTGGATGAACGGCGTGTACATCCGCCAGGCCGAACCCTCGACCCTCGCCGGTTGGATGCTGCCGTTCCTGCAACGAGACTTCCCGCCTCACCTGTTGCCCGTTGACGAATCATATCTGCAGCTGATCATTCCTCTCGTGCAGGAAAGGCTCAAAACCCTGGCCGAGGCTCCTGAGATGGTGTCCTACTTCTTTGAGGATGACCCTCCCTACGATGGTGAAATGCTCATCCAGCGCAACATGGATTCGGCTGGCGCTCTCGCCGCCCTGGAAAGGGCCGCCGCCGACCTCGCCTCGGTCGATCCCAACGAATTCCAGCATGACCACCTGGAATCTCTACTAAGGTCCACGGGCAGCGACCTCGGTCTGAACGGGCGGCAGTTCTTCGGCGCTCTTCGCGTTGCAATGTCGGGCCGAGCGGCTACGCCTCCCCTCTTCGACATGATGGAGGCGCTGGGTAAGGAGCGCGTCCTGCGCCGATTGTCGATTGCCGCCGGAAAACTGCTGGCCGACGTTACCCGGTAGCTACGACCCGCCGGGCTGCCCGTCGGCGTCCACCGGAGCAATCCGTTGGCCACAGTGGGGGCAGTAGTCCCCGGCGCTTCGCCGACCAAAGCGGTTGCCGTGCACGCCCTCATCCGCATCGGCCTCCAGCAGACCCGCGCTGAGTATCCCTGCCGGCAGCGCGAACAACCCAATACCCATCACCGCTATCACCGCCGCCAGCAGCCGCCCTGTTGTCGTAACCGGCACCGTATCCCCGTAACCCACGGTGGTTAGAGTAACCACGCTCCACCACATAGCCGCCGGAATGCTCGTGAACTTGTCGGGTTGCGCCGCCGATTCCGCGAAGAACATCAACGACGCGGCAATCACCAATATTAACAGCAGGGCTGCTATGGCGGTCAGAAGCTGGCTGCTTTTCAACCGCACCGCCATCCCCAGTCTGCGCCCCCCGGAGAAATACCTGGCCAGTTTGGCCGACCGGGTGATCAGGCGAACCGCCAGCAGAAAAGACAGGCTGGGCCCATCACCGGACACCAACAGGGCTATGGCCGCGGCCACGGATGGATACAGGGCCGCTGCATCAATGAGCGCGGCGGGAGAGATTACGTACTTCCAGCGCTGCCGCCAGTCCCTGCCCTCCGGATTCGCTTCGGGCGCGGCCCAAAACCTCAGCGCGTACTCCACAAGGAACACCGCCACAGTGCAGTACTCGACGACGTGAAACCACAGGGAGTACGACCTTGCTAACGTCGGGACCGTCCAGAGAATCAGCGAGGCAGAATTGATCAGGATGACCGTAACGAGAACTGCCTCGACCGTGTACACGGTATTGATCCAGCTCGCATTATCAGCCGGTGGCGCCGAGCCCGCCGGTTCCAGGGCCCGGTATACTCGCCGCCTGGCCGAAAGTCGGTGGCGACCGGATGGGCAGGGCTTATCGGCCTCATTCATTGCTTGAACCTGCCTGTCGGAGCCCGCGGGCGACTTGCAAACGGAACATTCAGGATTCGGACCCGGTCAATGGATCCAGGTACTCGCCGGTTCCGGGGTATCACCGGGCTCAGGTTCAGTTGGTTGCGCGCAGGAATTGATGATCGTACCCCCAACGACTCCGTCTGGAATTAGGAAATAGAGTCCGAAATGTAAATTTTATAAAAATCTTTCAAAAATGAGTTAATTATGGGTTCTTTTATATTGACTAAAAACCATAGCGTCAATGTACAGTGGGTTACGGCGTATTCCGTTCCATAAATTGTCTCTTTACAAAAATCAATATCAATTTCCGGACGGGACGCCTATCGCCACGATTAACCGCCCGGATCAACGATTGAATCATATCAATTTAGCGGTTGTGGCTTCTAGAAACCCCACATTGGATTCCAACGAATTATTGAGGAGTAACCTGCGATGCTAGCCACGGGTGCAATGGTAATCAGCGACGGCGTGTTCAAAGTCGACGGCGGAGCTATCTTCGGGCGCATCCCCAAAATGATGTGGGAAAACATGGTTACTACCGACCGCAAGAATCGGGTCACGATGGGCCTGAATTGCATGCTGTTTCAATGCAATGGAAGCAATATCCTTATCGACACTGGCGTCGGACCCAAAGACAATATCCGCGATAAGGAAATCTACGGCCTGATCCCCAGTCGGCTCCTGCGTGGCCTTAAGGTGATCGGTATCGGCCCCAGGGACATCGACGCCGTCGTCCTTTCTCACTTGCATTTCAGCCACGCCGGCGGCGCCACCCGCATGGACCGCGTCGGCGACATGGTGCCGTCCTTCCCCAACGCAACTTACTACGTTCAACGCGCCAGTTGGGAAGACGCCCAGGACCCATCAGTTCTCCACGCCGACGTTTTCCGCGTCGACGACTTCGAGCCGATCGCCGAACGCGGACGCATGGAGTTGCTCGACGGCGATACCGAGCTGTTCCCCGGCTTGAATCTAATAGTCACCGATGGCCACAGTCCCGGACATCAAATCGCCGTTTTCAGCCACGGCGGCGAACGCATCGTTTACTTGGGAGACCTGGTGCCTACTCCCCACCATTTGGGGCTCACCGTCATCTCATCGTTCGATTACGAGCCGGAAACCAGCCTCGACCAAAAACAGGACATCCTCTCCGAAGCCGAACGGCAAGGCTGGCTGCTGGTGTTCCCCCACGGCCATGAAACCCGCGCCGGTTATCTCGAACGGCGCCAGGATATGAGCTACCTGCGTCCCGTGGAATTCTAGGCCGACGGCAACGTCCGTCTTATCAACCTTCCACCTCGGCGATCATGTCCTTCCCGCTCACCGCGATCAGCCGCGCCGGCATAATCCGGTTGGCCAGGTCCTGCCCCGTGGCAACATTCACTCGCACGTAGTTATCCGTCAGGCCTCGCCACACCCGTTGCCCATCGTCCTGAGCCCGGGCCGTTTCCCATAGCACGTTTCGAACCTGTCCCACCAGTCCCCGCCGATACGCGCCGTGAGTCTTGACAGCGACGGCGGCCATTTCACCGGCGCGGCGGCGTTTTTCTGTAGCGCCGACCTGTGCGGCAAAATGATGCGCGCTGGTGCCCGGCCGTTGGGAATACGGAAAAACGTGCATATCGGCAAACTGCATCGCTGCGGCGAACTCCAGGCTCTTCACGTGTTCGTCCGCATCCTCGCCGGGGAACCCAACGATAACGTCAGTGGTGATGCCCGCATCCGGCGCCGTCTCTCGAACCAACTCCACTGCCCTCCGGAATGTTTCAGTATCGTATCGCCGCCGCATGGCCCTGAGTACCTGGTCCGATCCACTTTGCAGCGGTATGTGAAAATGTGGACAAAGACGTGCGTCATCCCACCTGGCAAGCAGCTCCAGGCTAATCTCGTGAGCCTGCAACGACGACACTCGCAGCCTGGCCACGTCCGTCTCATCCAGAATGCGATCCAGCAGACCCGGCAAGTTCACTCCGTCCAGGTCAAAACCGTAGGTGCCCAGCTGGGTTCCTGTGAGCACCACCTCTTTCATTCCGGCGGCCACGTTGCGACGCACCGCTTCCACCAGCGTATCCGGTGCGATGCTGCGTTCTCGTCCCCTCACTTTGGGAACGATGCAGTAAGCGCAGACCTGGTCGCATCCCTCCTGAATCTTGATCATGGCCCGACTGCGCGCCAGTATGCCGGCGCCGCCGCCCAGAATACCGTGGGGAATGATACCGTCAGGCCCGAACCGCTCCACGGTGTGACCGCGTTGCGCTGCCGCTGATACCGCCCGTGAAACCAACTCGGACTTATCCCGATTGCCCACCACCAGCGAGACTTCGGGCATCGCTCGGAGCGCCGCGGCCGCCCGCTCCGGATAGCACCCGGCCGCTACGACGACCGCATCCGGGTTGTGGCGTCGCGCCGCCCGCAGCGCCTGACGCGCCTTGCTGTCAGCGGTGGCGGTAACGGTGCATGTGTTGACTACCACAATGTCGGCATCCTCTACGGAATCAACCGTAGCGTATCCCCGGTTGGCAAACTCCCGGGCCAACTGCGCGCTGTCAGCCTGGTTGAGCTTGCAGCCATGCGTCTCGATAGCCACCGTGCCCACGAGAGGCAGCAACTGATCCGGTGTCGTGGCCATCCACACTGGTACACCGGAACCGACGTTCAAATCGTTCGCAACCACGTGATCAGCCCCCAAGATCGGCTACCGCATCATCCGCATCAGACGCTGGCACGGGCAAATCCGCTCCTGGAATCCGCGCCACCAACCGCTCGATGGCTTCACTCAGGTCGTCCATCGCCAGGAACAGATAGTCCACGCGACTCCTGCGCTCCCGGACCCGCTCGGCGGCTTCGGCAAAGGCCGCCAGATGATCAAACGCATCGCGGATATACCGATCCTTTTCCTCTTCGCCCAGGGCGCGCGTGAACCTTCGCAGCGCCGCCTCGTCTTCAGTGCCCTCTCCGCGGGCCGTCGCCACACCGCGGCACGCCGACAGCAGGCTTCCCCACAGCAACTCCTCTGACTGGCCCCACTGCCCTTTCTGCATCGCATTTTGGGCAGAACTCAGCAGGCGCAGGGCCCGGCTGCGGTGTCGGGTTATTTGGCGTTCAGCGGTCAATCTATCCATCCAGACTGTTCAATTCCATGTCGTTAGCGATTTTAGCACACGGAATCCGCCTTGCCCGCTCAGATCGTGGTTGGCCGGGTGCCGCAGCCCATTCGCCCGCCAGGGCAATCGCATATGGACGGTTTAACCACCGTCATTCCCGCGAAAGCGGGAATCCAGTGACCGATGCCGGTAGCTTCGCCGCGAAAATCCAGCAGATTAAAAACTCTGGACCCGGCCCCGTATCAAGTACGGGGTGACGTTCTTTCGCCGGAGTGACGTGGCTGTAATTTCATATGGGATAGCCTTGATTCGCTCGCCTTGGGAACTGGCGCCGCAAACTCCCCGGTAGTACACTGATTTACCGTCAGCCACGCCGTACATTGTTGAGGTTTCAAGCATGCCCGAGGTCAACCCGTTTCGCTACGTAGCATACCCGGTGCGGGTGCACGCCGGGGACAACGCGTTGTCCGGTCTCCGCGCCGAGGTTGACCGTGTCAGAGCAAAAAGGCCATTCATCGTTTGTGGCCGATCCGTTTCGCAACGCACCAATCTCCTTCAGCGCATCGCAGACGCACTGGGCCAGGAACCGGCCGGCGTCTTCGACGGCGTGCGAACCGGATCACCCGTGCCAGACGTTCTGGCTGGCGTCCAGGCCGCCCGGAAAGCCGATGCCGACCTCATCATCGCCGTCGGTGGCGGGAGCGCCGTCGTTACCGCCCGCGCCATTATCATCCTACTGGCAGAAGGTGGCGCTCCCGACGACCACGCCACCAAATATCCGCCGGGCCAACCCCCGGTCAGCCCTCGCTTGACGGCGCCGAAATTGCCCAACATCCTTGTGCTGACCACACCCACCACGGCGGCCACCCGGGCCGGCGCCGCCGTCATCGATGGCGAAACGGGTCATCGACTGGAGCTGTTCGACCCCAAAACCCGTCCCAGCGCCGTTATCTGGGATACCGACGCCCTGCTCACGGCGCCGGCTGATCTCTGCATCAGCGCTGCCGGGTCCCTGTTCAGCGGCGTAATCAGCGCCCTGCAATCTCCGACCTTGAACGTGATGGCAAACGCCGACCTCGTCGGATCGCTCAACCTTTTGCTGGAACATTTGCCCGCGGTCAGCAGCCAGCCCGATGACGGCGCCGCCAGGGTCAACCTGTGCGTTGCCTCGTTCATGTACAACCGGGCCTGGGATACCGGAGCCGGCGGATCCGCCCTGGGCGTCGTGAGCGCTCTGGCCCACAGCCTCGACACGCGCTTCCCCGAATGCAGCCACGGGGCGGCATATTCCATCAACACGGCTCCCGGTATGAGATTCAATCGAGATTACAACCTCAAAGGTCAGGCGCGAATCGCTGCCGCAATGGGTCTGGTCAAGTCCGGCACAACCAACCTGGAGGCCGCCGACGCCGCTGCCGACGCGGTGTCCCGGTTCTTCGAGACGGTGGGAATGCCCTTGCGGCTGCGTGATGTTGGCGTGCCGGAGGAAGGGATCGAGGATATCGCCCGGGATGCCCTCACCGACTTCGGGCTGCATCGTAACGTGCGGCCAATCAACGACGCCACCGAACTGCGAGATTTGTTGCGCGCCGCCTGGTAACCGCCAGCCCCGCACCGCCGAATGACGGCGCTCATCTACTCTCGATATCTGAGGGCCAACTCCGCAATATTGGCGACTTCCCACTCCGCCATTAATGATTCCAGCTCGGCGAGCACACGGAAGGGAGCGTCCAGATCGGCCAGGTTCGCGCTGCCGATCTGAACGGCCGTAGCTCCCGCCAGCAAGAATTCAGCGGCGTGGCGGCCAGTGAACACTCCGCCCACTCCGATGATCGGAACCTTGACCGCCCGGGCCGTTCGGTACACCAGCGCCACCGCAATGGGCCGCAGGGCGTGTCCCGACAACCCGCCGCTCCCCGTACCCAGCACCGCCCTCCCCAGGTCAGTGTCAATGTGCATCGCCGGAATGGTATTGCAGATCGTCAGAGCGTCCGCGCCGGCATCCACCGCCGCCTGCGCGATTTCGGTAATATCCGGCACGTTGGGGGAAAGCTTGGCCCACAACGGCAGGTCGGTTTGCCGACGTACACCGGCCACCGCCGCCGCCGTAAGTTGCGGTCGGTGACTGAACATCGCGCCGTCGTCCACGTTGGGACAGCTCAGGTTCAGCTCGATGGCCGCAAACCCGGAAACCCCTCGCGTGAACGATGCCATTTCCTCCCACTGCTCCGGACTTTCGGCTGCCATACTCATTACCACGTTGGCGTCCAGGTCGGCCCATTGCGGCGCCAGTTCGCTCATTGCAGCCTCTATCCCCGGGTTGGTCAGCCCGATTGAGTTCAGCAGCGTAGTTTCCCCTGCCTCCAGGCCCTCCCGAAATGACTCGGGGAACCACCGCGGTTCGGGGTTGCCAGCCCTCGCATTTCGCGTCAAGGTCTTTGGCAGCACCGCTCCCAATGAGCCCAGCGGGGCGTTCGCCGCGATCCCCCGGCCATAGCCATCGTATCCGAACGTGCCCGAAGCAATCATGATCGGATTGGACAGCCGAAGGCCGCCGGGACGTTCGGGCGCCAGATCTACTGACAGATCGACCGGAACAACCAACGGCGGCCTCCTGATTGCCTTATGTCGGGCCTGATTATGTTGAGCCTGATTATCCGCGCGGACTTACAGCGCCGGAATATCGTCCTCCTCGTCATCAAACGGAGAGAAGATACGGGCGCTCGCCTGCAGATCCCGGTCGCCTTCCGATTCTCCCTCGGTCAACGACTGTGCCCGGCGAAGCAGATCCTCCTCTTCCTCGGCGGTGCGAATCTGATAACCGGAGTCTCCCAGGCCCCCACCGTCGGCCACCGGACCCAATGGCTGGCCCGAAATTACCTCGGCGTCGATCTCCAGATCCAGCCCGCCTTCCGGTGCGCCCGATCCATCGATTGCCAGGGGTTGCCCCGACAGCCAAGACGGAGCCATCAACTCCACATCGAAATCCTCCAGAGATTCCTGCCAGAGGAGATGTCGCTCGGACTCCAGCAGCGAATCCAGCCGCGCCGGAATCAGCCTTCCGATAATTACGTTTTCTTTCAGACCCCTGAGCCAGTCGCGATCGCTCGCCACCGCGGCCATGGTCAGCACCTTGGTTGTTTCCTGGAACGATGCCTTCGACAAGAAGCTGTCGGTGGTCAGCGCCGCCTTGGATACTCCCAGCAACAGGGTCTTCGCGGTGGAAGGCTCCCCGCCCTCGGCCAGTACACGCTGGTTCTGATCCTGGAACCGGAACTTGTCCACCACGTCACCGGGGATGAATTCGGTGTCGCCGGAGGTTTCTACCTGCACCCGGCGCAACATTTGCCGCAGAATGACCTCAATGTGCTTGTCATGAATTCCCACCCCCTGCGAACGGTACACCTCCTGTACTTCGTCAACCAGGTAGTGTTGCAACCCTTCCAGGCCGCGGACGTCCAGCAATTCCCTCAGATCCAGCGGGCCGTCAACCAAAGCGGCCCCAGCATTAACCTGTTGGCCGTCGTTTACCCGGAGCGTCATCTGAGGATTCACGTCATAAGCACGCGATTCCTCTTCGCGCCACACCACGGTGATCCCGTTTGCAGAGATCTCCGCTTCGCCCGAATGGTCCGAGCGAATCTCCCGCAGGATGTCCAGTCCGGCCACGGAACTGCTTGCTCCATCGTCAGCGCCATCCCCATTGGTCTGGATCGCTGGCGAGTCGGCGTTGACAACTACTGCCAGCAGCTTGCCGTCGTCAACCGCTTCGCCCCGCTCTACCAATCGGATCGCTCCGTCGGGCAAACCATACTCGTGTCGTTCTTCTTCGTCGTAAACCACGCGGACGCGGCGCGCCCCCGTGGCGTCTTCTTCCAGCGACACGGTGCCGTCAATGTGGGTAAGCACGCCGGCGCCCTTGGGCGGGCGTACTTCAAACAGTTCCTGTACCCTGGGCAAACCCGTCGTGATGTCAGACCCGGCGATGCCTCCGGTGTGGAACGTCCGCATGGTGAGCTGCGTACCGGGCTCGCCGATGCTTTGCGCTGCGATTACGCCCACCGCCTGGCCAATCTCTACCAGTTTGCCGGTAGCCGGCAAGCGCCCGTAGCACATTTGACAAATTCCGCGGCGCGTCTGGCAGGTCAATGGTGAACGCACCGGCACCCGGTCGATACCGACGTCCTTGATCTCCTCTGCGATCCCCTCGTCGATCATTTCGTTGCGGTCGATAATTATCTCGCCGCTGCGAGGATCGGCTATCACATCGCCCGCCATCCGACCGACCATGCGTTCAGCAAAACTGGTGAGTGTCGGGTCATTGGGCCGTGGCTCCACATAGAACGGCTCAGCGAATTCGCAGTCCGGCGCCAGAACTATAACCTCCTGCGACACGTCCACCAGGCGGCGAGTCAAATACCCGCTGTCAGCCGTACGCAGCGCAGTGTCCGTCAAACCCTTCCGCGCGCCGTGGGTGGAGATGAAATACTCCAGCGCGGTTAGCCCTTCGCGGAAACTCGATTTCACCGGACGCTCGATGATGCGACCCTCTGGATCGCTCATCAACCCGCGCATTCCGGCCATCTGCTTGATTTGCGATATGTTACCTTTCGCTCCCGACATCGCCATTACGGCGACGCCGCCGAAATACTGCAGTTCGTCCTCAACCACCATTTGCATGTCATCCGACGCTTTGGTCCAGGTCTCGATGACCCGATCGTATTTTTCACTCTCGGTCATCATGCCCATCATGAAGTTGTTTTCATGATCTGAAACTTTTTGTGTTGCCGCTTCCAGAATGTCATGCTTCCGGGCCGGAACCTGAATGTCGTTGATGGCGATCGTAATACCCGACTTGGTCGCGTAGTAGAACCCCATCTCCTTTATCTTGTCCAGGGCCTGCGCCGTCTCCACGTTGGTGAGGTTGCGGTACAGCTCTGAAGTCAGGTCCTTGATCGCGCCACGGTCCATCAACTCGTTCTTGTAACCCAGCGAATCAGGAATGGTCTCGTTGAAAATCAGCCGGCCCATGGTGGTGTCCACCGGCGCATCGGCTCCCGCCACGTCAATAACCGTAATGGGCGCTCTCAGGTCGATCTGGCCGTCCGAGTACGCGATACGGGCTTCATTGATGTCGTAGAAGCGATTGCCGGCGCCCTTGCGGCCGGGCACCAGTTCGGTAAGGTAATAGCAACCCATTACCATGTCCAGCGTGGGCGCCACCAACGGATCGCCCGAAGCCGGCGACAGCATGTTGTTGATGCTCAGCATCACCGTGCCAGCCTCGTTGACCGCCATCGCAGACAACGGGACGTGAACCGCCATCTGGTCGCCGTCGAAGTCAGCGTTGAACGCCGAGCAAACCAGCGGGTGCAGTTGTATGGCGCTCCCTTCGATCAACACCGGCTTGAAGGCCTGGATACCCAGGCGGTGCAGTGTCGGCGCCCGGTTCAGCATCACCGGCCGGTCCTTAATAACGTCTTCTAGAATGTGCCAAACTTCCGGCGAAGATCGTTCCACCATCCGCTTGGCCGCCTTGATGTTCGGCGCCAACGCGCTCAGCACCAACCGGTGCATCACGAACGGCTTGAACAATTCCAGCGCCATGCGCTTGGGCAGACCGCACTGGTCCATCTTCAATTCCGGGCCGACCACAATCACCGAGCGGCCCGAATAGTCCACGCGCTTGCCCAGCAGGTTTTGCCGGAAACGGCCCTGCTTGCCCTTCAGCAAGTCGCTCAGCGATTTGAGCGCATGGTCCCGTTTCCCCTTAACTGCCTTGCCCTGCCGCCCGTTGTCAATCAGCGAGTCAACCGCCTCCTGCAGCATCCGCTTCTCATTGCGAATCATCAGGCCCGGCGCGCGCATACTGGCAAACCGCTTCAACCGATGGTTCCTCGACAAAACCCGGCGATACAGGTCGTTGAGGTCGCTCGTCGCGAAGCGTCCGCCATCCAGCTGAACCATCGGCCGCAGTTCCGGCGGCAGCACCGGCAGGATCGTCATTATCATGTCCTGCATCCGGTTTTCGCTGCGGCGGAACGTTTCCAGCAACCGCATCCGTTTGCCGGCCTTGGTCCGGATCTGCGACGATGTGGCCCGCATCTCCTGTTCGGTGTAATACCGTTCCTGATCCAGGCCCCGGTCCAGCAATTTCAGGAATTCCAGCATCGGCTCTGCGCCCATGTCGGCCTCGAATGCGTCATCCCAGAACGGCTTGAGCCGGTCGTACCTGCCCGTGGACAGGATGGTAAGTCGCAGGCCGCCCGAACCGCTGCGGGCAATGTAAAATTCGTCCGGCATGTACTCGTCGGTGCGTGCCGCGGCGGGCAGTTTGAGGTCGTCCCAAAGCCAGTCCAGATCCTCGGTGCGCGGCCGCTGGGCCGAGTTCCAACGCAACCAGCGCATCGCCTGGATAATTTCTGCCGCTTCCTTGCGACGCTCGGTGGTAGCGCGTTCCAGATACCGTACCAGATACCCGTCGACGTTCCTGTCGACGTTCCCGATCAATTCCTGCAGGGACATCAGTTGGGTGCCCCACAAATCCACTTCCTTATCCTGCGTCTCCGGCGTGGTTATCTCGTGCAGCCGAGCCACCCGTTCTTCCAGGCTGGCAATGGCTTTCGATTCTTCGCTCTCGGGTTGCAGCCGTTCCAGCAGAGCGGTGAAAGCGGGCAATCCCCAGCCCCGACCCTCCGGATTTTCTTCGGTGCGCCGCAAATTCCAGGTGCGAACCGCGCGTTCCACATTACCCAGACATTCCCTGATTTCCGACAGATCCTGAGCCATGGGCAGTTGCGTTATCGCAACGGCAGCCCCTTCGCCCTGGTCGGCCGCTATGGACTGTAGGCGGTTGAGCAGGGGGAGCAGAACCTCATCGTCGATGACCGCAACGTCTGTATTCAAACGGTCAATCGCGTCGGCCAGATCGTCCTGATTCTCTTCCGTTTGCTCGGCTTGCAATGCTGCGTTCGCCGCAATAACGGCTTCCACGCTGGCGTCCAGCCTCTTCAGCTCCGTGCCAATAGGCGCTGCGCCGTATTGCAATCGCCCAATAGCCGCCGCCACCGGGTCTCCCTCGGCAGCTGCTACCAATAACCGTTCTTCAGACTCCAGCACGCCGGTCTCCAGCAAACACCGCCCAACCGCCATGATGGCAGCCTGGGCCTCCGTGTTCGCCGACGCCAGTCCGCGCAGGGTTTCTACATGCGAGGCGATTCCGTTTTCGTCCACCTCACCGCCATTCGCAAGCTCGCTGATTACCTGCCTGGCAGCGGCCACGGCGGTTGCCAACGTGGCCGGCTGGCCTTCCATGGCAGCCGCGGCGCCCAGCCGGCGGCGTTCCAGATCCCAGGAATCAACCCGATCCGCCAGCCGCTGCAAAGCAGCATCCGCCGCCGCGATCGGTTCGTTGCGCAGTTGCTCCACTTCCGAAACATGCTGCTCCAGCTTTTCGCGCATCAACTCGATGTCAACACGGTTGATCACGTAGGCCGAGTAGTACAGCACTCGTGTCAGGTCAGACAGTTTCAGGTCCAGGGCCAGGCTCATCACGCTGGGAGTGTTTTTCACGAACCAGATGTTGGCCACCGGCGCCGCCAGCGCGATGTGACCCAGGCGTTGCCGGCGCACGTTAGAGCGCGTTACCTCAACACCACACCGGTCGCAAACCACGCCCTTATACTTCTGGCGCTTGTATTTCCCGCACTGGCATTCCCAGTCTTTGGTCGGCCCGAATATCTTTTCGCAGAACAGGCCGTCCTTCTCCGGACGCTGGGTGCGGTAGTTAATCGTTTCACCCTTCTGCACTTCTCCCGAAGACCACGCCCGGATCTGGTCGGGAGAGGCTATGGAGATGCGAATGGCGTTGAATTCAGGGGAGGTGGCTTCGCGGTTGTCCAGCATTCTTACCATGTTTTAATTCGCCTCCATGGAGAACAGGTAGTCATCTTCGCCCGGCAGCCCCAGACTCGGATCTTCCTGCACCTCTTCTTCTTCGAGTTGCACGTTCAAACCCAGGCTCTGCAATTCCTTCAACAGCACGTTGAACGATTCCGGAACGCCGGGCTGACTGATCGCATGACCCTTGACGATGGACTCGTAGGTGTTAACCCGGCCGGCGACATCGTCAGATTTGATGGTAAGAACCTCCTGCAGATTGTGGGCCGCCGAGTATGCTTCCAGGGCCCAGACTTCCATCTCCCCGAACCGTTGCCCGCCGAATTGCGCCTTACCACCCAACGGTTGTTGCGTAATCATTGAATACGGTCCCGTGGAACGGGCATGAATCTTGTCTTCCACCAGGTGAATGAGCTTCAGCATGTAGATACTGCCCACGGCCACCGGTTGGTCAAACGGTTCGCCGGAGCGCCCGTCGAATAGCTGGAATTTGGCAAACGTCGGAGGCGCTATCAATCGCTCCCGATGGACCTCCATCGCCAGGCGGTGCATTTCAGAAAGCGACATCCCGTCCGGGTTTTCGCCCGCTACGTCCCGCAGCCACAGGTACAGGCACGCCTCTCTGGCCTTTCCCAAGTTTTCCTCATCATACAGCGGCTCGGGATCATATCCCTGACTGCGTAACCAGGCGTACACCTTCTCCATGTCAATGGTGTCGCTGTATTCCGACCCGGGTTCAGAGGCTTTGGCCTGTTGGCTGAACCACCACCTGGCCAGCGAGTCCTCGATGTTATCGTCGTCGGCGCCCTCGAATACCGGCGTCAACGCCTGGAAGTTCAGGTTGCGCGCGGCCCAGCCCAGATGACTTTCCAGCACCTGGCCCAGATTCATCCGCGACGGCACGCCGATGGGATTCAGTATGATGTCAACCGGCGTTCCGTCGGTGAGGAACGGCATATCCTCTTCCGGCAGAATGCGCGACACCACGCCCTTATTACCGTGGCGTCCAGCCATCTTGTCGCCCACCGATATCTTGCGTGTCTGCGCCACCCATACCCGGATCGCCTCGTTCACGTCCGGGGGCAGGTCGTCCTTGTTTTCGCGGCTCAGCGCTTTCACGGCAATAACCTTGCCCCGCTGTCCGTGGGGCACACGAAGCGAAGTATCCCGCACGTCCTTGGATTTCTCGCCGAATATAGCCCGCAGCAGGCGCTCTTCGGCGGTCATTTCAGTTTCACCCTTGGGCGTAACCTTCCCCACCAGAATATCGCCCGGGCCCACGTCGGCCCCGATTCGAATCACACCCCGCTCGTCGAGGTCCCGCAGGTTGCTTTCGCCTACGTTGGGGATGTCCCTGGTGATCTCTTCGTCGCCCAACTTGGTGGAGCGGCTTTCCACTTCGTACTTTTCGATGTGCACCGAAGTGAACTGGTCGTCTTTCACCAGTCGCTCGCTGATTATGATGGCGTCCTCGTAGTTGTAACCTTCCCAGGACATGAACGCCACCAGCACGTTTTGGCCCAGCGCCAGCTCGCCGCCATCTGTTGATGAGCTGTCCGCCAGCGTGTCGCCCGCGTTTACGTAGTCGCCTTTCTGAACCAGCGGCCGCTGGTTCAAACACGTTCCCTGATTGGTGCGGGCGAATTTCACCAGGCGGTGCCGATGTTCAACACTGGCGGCGTCGGTTACCACGATTTCGTTGCCGTTAACCGATGCAACGGAGCCCCGCACCCGTGACAACAGAACTTGCCCGCTGTCCCGCGCCACCCGGCCCTCGATGCCGGTTCCCACTATGGGAGCCTGTGGTTGCAGCAACGGCACGGCCTGCCGCTGCATGTTACAACCCATCAGCGCCCGGTTGGCGTCATCGTGTTCCAGGAACGGAATCAGCGCCGCCGACACGCTCATAATCTGCAACGGGGAAACGTCTGCGTACTCAGCAGTATGCGGAGAAGCCAATCGGTAGTTGTCCCCTTCCCGCACTTCCACCTGTTCCTCGGTAAATTGGTTCACCTCGTCAAAGGCCGAATTGGCCTGAGCAATCCGAAACTGCTCTTCCGTATCAGCCGTCAGGTACTGGACGCTGTCCGGGCGGGTATCCACAAACGGGGTAACCTCAATAACCGTATCCGCGGCCAGACGACGCAATCGCCGCAAGTGCTTCTCGGTGATGACATCGCCCGCGGCAACGATAACCTCTCCCTTTCGGGTTTTAATATCGGCGGTTACCTCGTGGCCCACCAGATCGAAATAACCCGGAATCCCCGGGTCGCGGCAATCTCCCAGCCACACCTTCTTCACCACTGGCCAGTAGGGCGTTTCGATAAAGCCCAACCGGTCAATGCGGGCGTAGGCCGCCAGACTGCTGAGCAGTCCGATGTTCGCTCCCTCCGGCGTCTCGATCGGACAAATGCGGCCATAGTGCGAGGCGTGAACGTCCCGCACGTCGAATCCGGCCCGCTCCCGGGTCAGTCCGCCTCGACCCAGGGCCGACAAGCGGCGCTTGTGAGTCAATTCAGCCAGCGGATTCGTCTGGTCCATGAATTGCGACAATTTGTCGCCGCCAAAGAATTCCCGAATCGCCCCCGTAACCGGACGCACGTTCACCAGCTTCGCCGGCACCGCATCCTCCGGCTTTTCCAACCGGCCCACGCGATCCTGGAACATGCGGTGCATCCGCAGCAACCCGATACGCACCTGGTCCCGCATCAACTCCCCGGCCACACGCACTCGGCGGTTACCCAGGTGGTCGATGTTGTCCCTCGGCTCCATGTTATCGGTGTGGTGACGGATCAACTCGCGAACCGTGTCGATGATATCGTTCAGTTCCAGAACCCGCCGTTCGGGCAGTTCGATCCCCGGCAGGTTCAGCTTCACGCGGTGCATATTGCCGTTGGGGCCCGTGTTCACTTCTGTAACGACGCCTACAATGCGCGACGCCCGGGCCCGTACCGGAGTCAACCTCCACGATTGCTTCGGTCCCTGGCTGAAACGTTCAGCGTAAATCAGCTGCCCGGCTTCCACTATGCTTTCTTCCGCCAGGAAGCGATTCTTCATCACCTCCACCTCGCCGCTGGAAATCGCGTCGACCGTTTCCACGCCGGCCGGAATGGGCTCGGTAGAGATGGCGGTCGGCTCCCCCAGAGAATCGGTAACCTGACGCCAAACGCCCACGTTCAGCGCAACCTCTCCAGGCTCATCGCCCAATGACAGCAGTGTCCCAGCGTTGGCGGCGTCTGCCGAAACCACGTTCAGGTTAACCGCATCGTTCCCGGGTTTATCCGCAAACAGATCCACCGGTTCGATCCGCCGGTCGGCGCGTCGCGCCAAATATCCGTAATTGATCAATGCGTCGATGTCGCGCTCGTTCAGGATGCGGCTTTCGTGTCCCGAGGCTGCAAAAATCTCGCCGGCAGTGCCGCCGTCGCCCGACTCGGCGGACAGGTCCCTTACGACCTCCAACACCATTTTCTGGGAGTCAGAGAGAATCTGTTGATGGGATCGGCCCAATCGCTGATCGACCTTGATGCGGCCCACTTCTCCCAGATCGAACCGCCGCCCGTCGAAAAAGTGATTCAGCACGAAGGTGCAGGCAGAATCGACTTGCACCGCCGGCTCGCCGGGGCGCAGCCACTTGTACAGGTTGCGTTGCGCCAGCCCAATCCGGTGGGCCTGCTCGTGACTGAACTCCCGGTCCGGATGTATCCGGTCCCACAGGGAGCGCAATTCCTCCTCTTTAGGGTTGTAATCCCGGTCTTCCGCCGGCGGTATTCCCGCGATAAAGGGACGGCATTCTCCGGCGTCGATGTCCGCAAACAGGTCCTGCATTTCCCCGGCGCTAACCACGCCCAGAGCGTGCAGGAACGTGGATATACTCATCCTCCGCCGTCGGTCTACGCTCACCGTGATGCACTCAGGCAGGTTCCGCCGCCTGGCGTAGTAGTGAGACCACGTTGACATCTCGATCCGCGCTCCCCGGCTGGCCGATATGCGGCCCTTGTAATACCAGGGCTCGTTGACACCGCATTCCGGGCATGGCGGGTCGGTAGACGGTTCCCGTTCGTAATACACGCTGGGAGCGCGCTGCAACTGGCTAACCAGCACGCGTTCCGCCCCATTGATGATAAACGTGCCGGTGTCGGTCATCATCGGCACGTCGCCGAAGAAAATATCCGACTGGGTTATCTCGCCCGTCTCCTGGTCGCGCAATTGAGCCTGCACGTACAGCGGTTGCGAGAACGTTATCTCCCGCTCCCGACATTCCTCCGGCGAAAACTGGGGCGGGTCGAACCAGTGATCCAGGAAATACAGCTCAAAGCGCTCGGCTCTTCGAGAGGATTCACCGTTGGCAAACCGCCGCGTAATGCCGGCGACTATCGGCGAGCAGTCCTTGAACGTTTCGGCCAGTCCTTTCGTCTTGAACCAGTCAAACGACTCGATCTGGCTCCGAATCAGATTCGGTACGTCCAGCAAATTGCCAATGCTTGATTCTGAATAAGTCTTTACATCTCGGGCAGTCAAACCGCGGTCGTTGCGGCCCTGGCGTTTACGGGTCAAAACCATAAATAAGACACTCCTAACGCAGTTCCGGGGTGGCGGTGCTTAACGACGTAAACGCCTGCCCTTCCGTCCGGAACATAGACACACCAAGACGGCTCGCCCCCAGATAGGCAAGCCGGCTCTATAGCCTAATTAGAACAGATGGTGCAGGCGGTGCTGTGGTGCAGTCGTAAATACTTGCATACAATGCATCGTGAATGGGACGATCTTACACGATTCATACAGTTTTGTCAATAAACCGTACTCGTTCGTAACTGTTCACGTTTGAGAGGACGAAAGCGGTTTGCAGAGCAAATTCCGTACTTGGTTGGCCCCTCCACAAGAGGCCGAATAGCCCGCAGATGCCCGCAAGTCTGAACAGTTACACTCGTGTAGCGGGACGATTGCAAAGTTACGAGAGTTGACCCTACCCGCTCGTCCTGAGCCTGTCGAAGGACGGTCGCCGATGGTTCGACAAGCTCACCATATGCGGGTGTCCAGGGACTTTGCAATCATCCCGCTTGTTCAGACGGGGTTATCGCATATGCACCAATTAACCACCGTCATTCCCGCGAAAGCGGGAATCCAGAAGACCCCAGCATTAGCGATCGATAAAGCCCCCGTCTTCCGCCGGGGTGTCGTGGCTGTAATTTCATATGCGATAGCCCTGCTCGTTCAGCAGAGCAATCGCATTTCATTGTGACAGGACATTGAGCAGGTAATCGAAGTGCCAACAACCGGCCTTTTTGCGTTTGGCTTTGATGCCATTTTGGCGGCGCGTTCACTCGGCGGTCGGGGTGGCGGTGACGGTGTCCGAAAACTTGCTGGTATGATACGTGTCAGTAGACAACGCGGCGATAACGAACCTGTACTCTGTGTTGTTGGCCAATCCGGTGACCGTGTGGCTGGTAGTGGCGGCGCTGCTGTTCGGCATGTGGGTGATGGGTCCAAAGTCAGTGCCGCTGCCCACCCGGAACAGGTATCCATCGGTCTTCGAATCATTCGGATTGTTCCAACTCAGCGTTACCTGTCCATTACCCGCAGTAGCCATGAGATTGACCGGTTTCACCGATGAATAGGAGTTCTGGACCGGCGAGCCCGTAACCGCGTCCGACACCGGGCCCGGGCCGTTGCCGTTCACCGCGCGGACGCGGTACGTGTACTCGATGCCGGGCACGGCGGGAATATCCTCGCAGTCCTCCTGGTTCGGAGGCGAGTCGCAGATCTCGTAGTCCTCACTGAGCACTGGACCGAATTCGTGCGTCCATAACTTCCCGTCCGCGCGCTTCTCGACTTCGTCCGGGTAGAGGTATTCCCATTCTCCCGCGTGGCCTCCGCCGCTGACCCACACCTGGTAGATGGGCATTCTGGCATCTCCCGGGTCGTTCCAATTCAGCCAGACCCCGTTCCGGTCGGCGTAAGCGCGAGCCAGGTCGGTTTCGCCGGCACCCCCGCCTTTGGAGTGGCTTTCACCTCGTCCGATTGCGTTCCTTCACCGGCGCCGTTGACGGCCCGGATTCGGAAGGCGTACTCCGTACCGTTCGTCAGATCGTAGACGGTGTGCTCCTCCAGAAGCGGGTGGTCGGTGACCGGCATATCGGTCCACTCACTCGACTCCACCTTCACCTGGTACTTGGTGTAGGCGTCGCCGCTTTCGGGGATGCTGATGATAGCGGGGCCGGCCGTGATTCCAGCCGGGGCGGAGTCGTCCTGGGCCTGGACCGGGTCAACGGGCGCCAGTCAGAGCAGGGCCGCCGCCAGGGCCAGCAGCGGCAGGACCGGCAATGACCAGGCCTTCCCTGCGGCGGATAGCGCCGGAATGTCTCCGAAGACATTGGCGGCTGGCGTTCGGTCGTTGGACAAGGCAATACACCCACTTTCCGCATCAACAAAGGGATAATCTAACGAAATACTGCTAAAAATAGGGGTTTTGTCAATGTTATTGGCCGCCTCACGCATACCCACTTTGTCAAACCAAACCGGCCTACTGTCATTGAGAACAGTGCCCACCCCCACCCGTCATTGCGAGGAGCGCAGCCGCTCATGGTGAGCCTGTCGAACCACGTGGCAATCTCGTTGAGGTTGAACACACGTCGGCGAACCACCATTGCTACGGCGACAAGATTGCCACGTCGTTGTGTTCCTTGCAATGACCGATTAAAGCGGCTACGCGTGAGGAATTGATGCCCAAAGCAGTCATTTCACGCCCAATTCTGCCCCGGCCAGACCGCAGCGCCCTCTCATCACCTACAGCGCCGGCGGCGTTGGTCCCCGATTGCGCTGATATAATATGCCCCCATGACTCAAAGCGTCGACGTTGTCATCCCGTGCCTGAACGAAGAGCGCACCCTCCCCATCAGCATACGTCGATTGCACCAGTTTATGTCAACCGGGATGGCTCATTGTAACTGGCGCATCGTTATCGCCGACAACGGCTCCACCGACGCCACCCTGGAAATCGCGACCGCCCTTTCCGAAGAATTTTCCCGCGTCCGGTTCGTTCGACTGGAACAGCGCGGTCGGGGCCGGGCGCTCCGCCGGGCCTGGTCCGAAAGCGCTGCCGACGTGGTGGCCTACATGGACGTCGACCTGTCCACCGACCTGACCCACCTGCCGAACCTGATAACCGCCATCACCGACCACCGGTTCCACATCGCCATCGGCTCCCGCCTCTTGTCCGATTCTCGGGTCGTCGGACGCACCGCCAAACGCGAAATAACGTCCCGCGGTTACAGCTTCCTGTTCCGTTCCATGTTCTTCACGTCTTTTCGGGATGCCCAATGCGGGTTCAAGGCAGTCAGCCGCCAGGTCGCGGATGATCTCGTACCTCTCGTCAACGACAACGGTTGGTTCTTCGACTCGGAACTGCTGATTCTGGCCCAAAAGTGCGGCTACCGGATTTGCGAACTGCCCGTCCAATGGACTGACGACCCCGATTCCCGCGTCCGTATCATCCGAACCGCCTGGGAGGACGTGAAGGGCCTGCTGCGCCTCAAATTCGGCGGCATCAGCCGGGTGCGTCGCCAGCTGCGGGCCGCTGGAAAATAGTAACCACTGGGTTTCAGGCGTTGATGTTATAGACTGGTGCGGCGGCTTGGTCGCCCTGCTCTAGACCGGAATGCTCAGATTATTGGCGAGGTCGCGCCCAGATGTGGCCGACGGCAATGGTTTGCCGTCAGCCCGATATGTCTCAATCGCTTCGTCCACGATCTGGCACAACTCCTCGAACACCATCCGTTCATCATCGCCGTGGCAACCACCGAAAATCAAACCCGGAGCGCTGCCCACGTAACATTGGTCCTCATCAGACCACTCAACTATTTTCACGTATCGGGCGCTATCTTTCATCTCTGGCGTCCTCTATGGCAGCCCTGTTGACATTTCACGTCATTCCGGCGAAAGAACGTCACCCCGTACTTGATACGGGGCCGGAATCCAGGCACTTTGGAAAGCAGATATCGTTCGCATTCAGGGTACTCTGGATTCCCGCTTTCGCGGGAATGACGAGCTTGGGTTAGCGAAATCGCCTTACATCTCAAATGTCAACACGGCCTAATCTTTTAGGAGGCATCGAAAGACCAGGCGCAGGAAAGGGATAAACGTCTCAAGGATGGCTGGGGATACAGGATTCGAACCTGTGATACCTGATCCAGAGTCAGGCGTCTTACCACTAGACTAATCCCCAGCGAACGCCTATCCATATTACCAAAGGTCAAGCTGCACCATCAACCGCCGGATTGACGATGTACCCGGCATAACCGATACTGGCGGCATAACCATCGCAATTCACCCATCCTGACAAGGAGACACCGCCATGCAACTAGGAGCCATCTTCCCCCAGACCGAAATCGGCGCCGACCCCGCCGCCGTCAAGGACTTTGCCCAGGCCGCCGAATCCCTGGGATACGAACATCTGCTGGTATTCGACCACGTGCTGGGCGCTGACGCCACCAAACACGCCCCCTGGGACCGGCCCTATAGCAGCGCCGACACCTTCCACGAGCCATTCGTCATGTTTGGCTACCTGGCGGCGGTCACCGAGAAAATCGAAATGTGCACCGGCATCATCATTCTGCCCCAGCGTCAAACCGCCCTGGTCGCCAAGCAAACCGCCGAGGTAGATATCCTCACCGGCGGTCGCCTGCGGTTGGGCATCGGCGTCGGTTGGAACTACGTGGAGTACGAGGCCCTCGGCGAGAATTGGGACAACCGCGGCCGCCGTTCCGCCGAGCAGATCGAGGTTCTGCGGATGCTCTGGACCCAGGAAGTGGTCAACTACGAAGGCCGCTACCACAAAATCACCCACGCCGGTATCAACCCGCGCCCCGTCCAGCAACCCATCCCGGTCTGGTTCGGCGGCGGCGCGCCCCAGGTGGTTCGCCGCATCGCCCGTATGGGCGACGGCTGGTTCCCCCAGTTCCAGCCCGACGGCGCCGGTCAGGAACGTATCGCCGAGATGCGTGAGCTGGCGAAAGGCTACGGACGTGATCCGGCCGCGGTCGGCATCGAGGGCCGCGTCGCCCTGATGGACAGCAACAACCCCGACGACTGGAATCGCCTCGGCGCCGCCTGGGACGAAGCCGGCGCAACCCACCTGTCCATCAACACCATGCGCGCCGGCCTAAAAGGCCCCGACCAGCACATCGAGGCGATACGGCGGTTCAAGGAAGCGGTCAGCTAAAACGATGCAATCGTTTCCGGCAATGCAGAAGGGGCGACGCAATTGTCGCCCCCTACTTGTGGGGCATTACTAGATATGCCATTGCCAGCGTTAACTGGTTCAGATATCTTTGCTTCTTTCCAATACCATTTCAATCCGTTCCAGATGGCTATTCATCTTGAGCAGTTCCAGTAAAGTCTGAATGGACTTGATGCGCAAATGCGAAATGGCTTGGTAGGTTTCAAATGCCATGGCGTTTTGGCTCCACAACAAACATTCAGTCAGTGTTGCCGAACCATCTTGGACCTTTTCTTCCAGCACAGACTGCATATTTTCTTGCGCTTCAAGAAAACTTTCGGCTATACGCTGGAAAGTCTCCTTAAAATCATGCAGTTCTTCATCCTGAGCTTGAACGCTCTCCAGTATTTGATTGTTCATCATTCCTCCAGTTCGTGATTTAGACCTTCCCCACTAATCCCGTAGTGCCGCGCAAGTTCGCGCCCTCGTCTCCCCGTAGTCGCCAATGTTGAAGATGTTGGCGATGAAATCCGTCGCCCCGGCGGCCGCTAACTCCCCACGGTGGAAACTTCAGCCCGCCTTCGTTGCTCACCACCGCCACCTCGGAGTGGTCTTCCACGCCCTCGGTATCCGAGACGCAGCGATAGTTCACTAGCTGGCCGCAGCACCCTGCTGTCCTGTGCACCTACAAAGTGAAAGCCTCGGCGACAGATGTTCGCCGCTGCAATAGAGGAAGCAATTTCTCTCTCATTCGACGAGCCCGGCTTGGCGGCATAGAAATATCGGACAAATAAATAGAGGCATGACCGGCATTACACCGTATAGCCGTGTCAATAACTACGAAAACTTGGTGTCCATCGGCCTGAATACTGCGTACGACCCTGGCGCTAAATCTAGCCACGCCTTCTAAGTAACGAGGCTCGCCGCCGGGCTTCCTTGCAAGCAATCGGTTTATGCCATCCTCAACAAAATCTGGGGTGACGTGCGACAAGCGATTGACGGAGAAACCATACACTTGAAGATCACGCAGCGGGATGGCCGCAACCTGAAGAACCCCGTCCTTGATGTGGTCGGGGTTGAACATGGACCGTAGCAGCCGCTCATCATCCAAGACAATGCCCGGTGACACGTCAGGCTCCGCGCTGACGGTTTCATCGAGATGAGGCATCTGGGAAGCCCTACAACATCACGCCCGTAGCAAAGATGCCAGAGCCACCGGCAAAGGATGCCTCCCCAAAACGTCATCCCCATAGTACTCTTGACCGTTAGTTCCACGGGCATAGTAGGAAAAGGTCCCGGTACCGTAAAAGCCCAAGTCAATATGCACACTCCCACAGTCCCAAACGAAATTCATTTCGCCATCGTCTGCCAGCGATATGTGAGGCAATGCCACCAGGGGGAAGGGCAGCCGGTCGAAGAAAACTCTGGCGTCACGGAACGCCGCATCATCAGGTGCTTCGCTGGAGCGCAGCTGATCCAAACGCCAGACGAGTCGCCAAAACTGTGGCGAAGGAACCAGGTCTGCCACTGGCGCTGTAGCCGGAGGGCAACTGTAGGTCACCGGTGATTCCGTTCCCAAGAGAACCGAAACGGCATCGAAATGGTGGTAAAGGGCCAGTCCCGCCCCACCGCTTGTGGATAGAATGTCAGTTAAGCGAACTGGTGTTGTCATGGCAGTAGCCCAATCCTGTCGAGCATTTCGCTGACCAGAATCTCCCTGAGAATGTCTTTATTCCGGTCGTGGAGTATATCCAGCACTTCTATCAACCCCGACTGGCCTGTCGGAACGGGAAAGAGTGAACCGATTGATTGACGGGGATGGCACAAATGTGCCGTCGCGTTGTGTTCTATCGTGACGGTGGATGAAAGGTCGATCAAAGCACTAGCCACATTGAGGTTGTGAAGCACACGGTCGTCGCCAAGGGAGTCAAACCACCCGGTATTACAGTGCCAAGATGCTCCGGAGTCGAAGACATGGGGGGTGAGGTGTTGGCTCTGAACGGCAAAAAGGAGGCACGCTCTAGCTTCATCAGGGGGGCCACTGAAAGTATAACGGTCAATGAACCGAAGACCGAAAGCTATCACTGGATTCCTATCCAAAGGCACGGCGGTCAAGACAGGCTTGAAGTAGGTTGACGCCACTTGTCTGGAGGTAATCCACGAATCGTAATCCATCACACTGACTGACAGCGAATTCCCAGCTAGCCGCAGGACTCGCCCAGGCTGTGCGTTCCCTTGTACGTTAGAGAACTGGAAGCCGGCCAAACCAGAGGTCGCCGGAACTACCGTAACAGGAGTGGAAGGGTCGGTAACCTCTATTGTTACTGAGCCGCCGTGAACTTCCGCCAACCTTGGCAGAATGTCGGACAATTCGGCGTGAGCGGCACCGCGGG
Organism: Dehalococcoidia bacterium; assembly: GCA_965262485.1. Lineage (GTDB taxonomy): Bacteria > Chloroflexota > Dehalococcoidia > Lucifugimonadales > UBA3495 > Bin87. Next base: position 1,366,914 of record OZ253540.1, read on the forward strand.
CCGCTTCGATGTCCTGCTTCTCGAACTGTCCGGGGAAGAATAGGTTTATCTGTGCTTCCTGAATCGAATGCCTATCGGAGAAGGGCAAGTACTCTCCCATAGTGTCCCTCCCGTACCAGATCCGAGGGTGTTAAGTGTACACCGTTTTGGTGCACTTTGCACCCCCTAGTTCGAGCATCCTCTGCGCTATCGGACAGCGGTTGGATTAGCCACCCTAAACCCTCCCCACCAGATTCTTCAGGGCTGCGTAGGTGCGCTGTTCCGATTCGCCATCCCCAGGCAAGGCAAAGATATTGGCCATAAAATCCGTCGCCCCGGCGTCCGCGAACTCCTCCAGTTGCCGCCTCAGCGATGCTTCGTTGCCCACCACTGCCACCTCCGACGGGCCTTCCACGCCTTCGATGTCCAGCACCCGGCGATAGTTCACCAGCTGACCGTAGCGTCCGTACGCCTCCGCTGCCTGCCGTCGGCCCGCCGCTTCGTCGTCGCATACCGTGGCCGGCAGGCCGACGCAGACCCGAGGCGCAGGGCGTCCGTTGGCGTCGGCGGCGTTGCGGATGCGGGGCGTAATGTGTTCGCGAATCGTTCGCGGCCCGGCCATCCACGTAATCGTGCCGTCGGCCCGTTCCCCGGCCAGCCGCAGCATCCGGGGCGCCAGCGCCGAGATCAGCACCGGGCAATAGGGACGGTCGGGTACATCCAGCTCGGCGTTCACGTTGAAGAACTCTCCCGAAAACTGGACTCTCCCCTCCTCCATCAATGGACGCATTACCGATAGATACTCGCGCATGTGCAACGCCGGTCGGTCGTACGACAGGCCAAAGCTCATCTCAATGCCCGGTCGGTGCGACGGGCCAATTCCCAGCAAAAACCTGCTGCCGGTCGCCGCCGCCGTGGTCAACGCCTGCTGCGCCAGCGCCACCGGATGCCTCGGATAGGTCGGAACCACACCCACGCCCAACTCGATCCGGCTGGTCTCCATCCCGGCCAACGCCAGCACCGTCAGAGCATCGTACCCACGCGCCGAGATGTGAGGTACCCAGAAACTGTCGAAACCATCTTCCTCCGCCTGCTTGATCCGCCCGATCAATTCGTCCAACCCCATCAGGTCAGCCGTAGAAGCCCCCACGAAAACGCCGATTCGCATATCCCCTCCCCTTGCGTTGTTTGGTTGCGCCGATTCGCGCCCATCCGCCGTCGTAGGTGGGTTCGTAAGCGGTGGGCGAGCCTACCTTGCCACCAGCAGCGCAGCGACGCGATCCAGAATGCGATGCCCCACTGCGTATTTGCTCATCAGCGGCAATCGCTCCACCTGCATTTCCCGGTCAATCAGCACCACGCGGTTGGTGTCCACCCCAAACCCGCTGCCTTCCTCGGTAATGTCGTTGGCCACGATCAGGTCCAGCGACTTGCGGCGCACCTTATCGGCGGCGTTGGCCTCCAGATTCTCGCTCTCGGCAGAAAACCCGACGCGCACGAAATCACCCGTGGCCGTCGCCAGTATGTCGATGGTCTTGTCCAGCTCAATCGTCAGTTCGTCCGCGGCGGTCTTCTTGATCTTTTGCTCCGCGGCCACCGACGGACGGTAATCCGCCACCGCCGCGGCCATTATCAACGCATCGGCGAACGGCGTTTCGGCCAGCACGGCGTCACACATTTCCTGAGCCGACCGCACGTTCACCACCCGCATCTCCGCCGGATCCGGCAGAGCGGTAGGCGCAGTCACCAACACCACCTCAGCGCCCCGATCCCTCGCTGCCTCCGCCACCGCGTATCCCATGCGCCCCGACGAATGATTGGTGATGACGCGCACCGGATCAATGGCTTCCTGAGTCCCGCCCGCGCTCACCACGACCCGACGCCCCGCCAGATCGCCGTTTCTCCCCAACTCCGCCGCTATGTGTCCCAGCAGAGTCGCCGGCTCTACCAGCCGGCCCATGCCCATCAATCCCGACGCCAACCGTCCCGGCGCCGGCCCCACGATGGCAACGCCGCGCCTTCGCAGCCGGGCCACATTTTCCTGCGTCGCCGGGTGATCATACATGTTCGCGTCCATCGCCGGGGCAACCAGCAACGGCGCTTCCGTAGCAATGACCGTGGTAGTGAGCGGATCATCCGCCAGGCCACCCGCCAGCTTGGCAATGCAGTGCACCGTAGCCGGCGCGATCACCACAATATCGGCCCAACGCGCCAGGGACACGTGCTCCACGCTGTGCTCCGAATTGGCGTCAAACGTATCCGTAACCACACTGCGATGCGTCAGGCTGCGAAATGCCAGCGGCGACACGAACTGAGTGGCGCCGTAGCTCAGGATGGTTTCGACGCTCGCCCCCGCCTGAACCAGTTTGCTCGCCAGGTCCAGCGCCTTGTAGCAGGCAATGCTCCCGGTAACGCCCAGCACAATGTTTTTGCCGTCAAGGGCAGTTTCCATCGCCTAATCCTCAATCACACTGCCGGCGGCGGCGGATCCCGAACCGGCGGAGCGCATGTTCCTGCGGTAGATGATGTCCAGTCCCACCAGCGTTAATTCCTGGTTGATATCATCAAACACCGACACATGCTCCGAGATCACGGTAACCAGGCCGCCCGTACCCACAACCTTGGCGTCGGCGCCAATCTCGGCCTTAAACCGTTCCACCATGGTGGAAACCAGCCCGGCATATCCCAAAACAATTCCCGATTGCAGGGACGTCGTCGTGTTGCGGCCCACCGCCATTTCCGGGGCCACCAGCTCCACGCGCCGCAGCTGGGAAGTATTGTAATACAGGGCGTCGGCAGACAGATTGATTCCCGGCGCAATCGCGCCGCCCAGATACTCCCGCTCGCGCGAAACCGCATCGAACACTGTAGCCGTCCCCAGGTCAACTATCACCGCCGGAGCGCCGTACAGCTCCACTGCCGCCACCGCATCCACGATTCGATCCGCCCCCACATCTCGCGGGTTGTCGTACCTGACCGGCATCCCCAGATCTATCCGTGTCGATACCACCAGGGGCGCCACGCCGAAAAAGCTTTGGCATACGTCCTGGAACATCCCGGTAAGGGGCGGCACCACCGAACAGATACAGGCCGCGCTGATTTCGGTCGTGTCGATCCCTCGAAACTCCAGCAGGCTTTTCAGTAAAATTCCATATTCGTCGGCCAACCGGCGGGAGTCGGTCGCCACCCGCAGCGTCGTCAGCAACCGGGCTGCCGGGCTTGTTCCATTAGTTTCCGTTGCGTCATCGGTTCCGTCCCGAAACACGCCGATGGTAACCGCGGTGTTGCCGATGTCGATGGTAAGCAGCATGATGATTGTTACGGACCGATGGTTATTAAAGATGGTTGCTACGGAACGATGGTTGTTGCGGAACGATACTGTGCTGATTGCAGATGGTGCCGGCATTATACGGGCTGGCATCAATCGGCGGCAATCAACCCCCACTTCCCGCCACCGCCTTTCAGCCGTATGTTCTCGCAAGGCTGCCCGCTTATGTCAACTTTATGCCGGCCACCGGCGCCCGGAGTATAATCGCCATCATCCTCCCATCCACCACAACTCGGTTTCACCACAAAAGGATGGCTCACATGCGCATCGAAAGCGTATCGGTCCAGGTCCTGGAAACTCCCGTTTCCCTGGAATACACCGCCGCCGGTAACGATGTCAGCAGCAATTGGCATGTCCTGGCGCGCCTCCGCACCGACGACGGCATCGAAGGCATCGGCTGGGTCGTCGCCAACCGGGGCGGCCTGGTGCGTGCCATGGCTTCCGCTGCCGCAGAACTCGGCGACCTGTTGGTTGGATTGAACGTCCTGGATCACGAGGCCGCCTGCCAGCGCATGTCCCAAGCATCAAGCTGGGTCGGGCCCGGAGGCATGGCGACCATGGCGATGTCCGCCCTGGACATCGCCCAGTGGGACGCGGCCGGCAAAACCCTGGGCGTTCCTCTGTTCCGGCTGTTGGGCGCGGCATCCGACCGGGTCCCGGCCTACGCCTCCGACGGCCTCTGGTACAGCATGCCCATCGAAGACCTCCAAAATTCGGCCCGCGCTCACGTTGACGCTGGTTACGATAAGATCAAACTCCGTCTCGGCGCCGGCGGAAGTCCCGGCGCCGAAGCAGACCGAGTCCGCGCCGTCCGCGACGCTGTCGGTCCTGACGTCGGAATCATGGTTGACGGCACCGAAAGTTGGGACGAAGCTCAGGCGTATGCCACCGGACGCGCCCTGCAGGAAGCCGGCATCATCTGGTTGGAAGACCCGGTGAACCACCAGCGCATCGACGGTCTGGCCCGCCTGGCATCCTCGCTGGACGTTACCGTTGCCGCCGGGGAACGCCTCTACGGCCTCGACCCGTTCCGCCGCACCCTTGAATCGCGGGCTGTTGACGTGGCAATCATTGACGTCGCCCGCGCCGGCGGAATCACGCCCTGGATGAAAATCGCCGCCCTCGCGGAGTCCCACGGCGTTCCGGTGGCCGGCCACGTCGTTCCCGAGGTGCACACCCATCTCCTCGCTGCCATCCCCAATTCATCCCTCGTTGAATTCATGCCGCGCTCCGAACCCATCTTCACCACCCGACTCACGCTGGAAAATGGCTGCCTGCTGGCCCCAACCGGGCCCGGCCTCGGCGTAGAACTCGACGAAGACGCTTGCCTCCGCTATCAGGTCCAATAGCAACCCATTCCCGTTCGTCGGCGTTCCCGCTGCTCAGCGCATGACCTGGCACAATGCGTCGATTCACCCGCCGATAATCGCAACCCCGGTTAGCGTCATCAACCCCGGCTATGCTAAAATCCGGCACGACATCCTAATGGAGACATGATTATGGCCGACATCGATCTGGTTCAAATTGTGAAACGTGGGCGCGATGCGGTTTCCGCCTGGCGCGCAGAAAACCCCCACCGGTCGATGGATCTGAACGAATGCTACATGAGCCATGCGCGCATCCCAATGGTCGACCTTCGCGGCGCCGACATGCGTAATGGAGATTTCATGGGCGCCATGATCCGTCGCGCCGATCTGTCCGGCAGCTATCTGAACAACGCTCACTTCTATCGCGCCGACCTGCGCGAGGCAAACCTCAGCAGTTCTCTCGCACCCGGCGCCAACCTGCGCGGGGCCGACCTCCGGGGCGCCAATCTGTCCGGCATCAACATGGACAGCGCCACCCTTTCCGAAGCCAACCTGTCCGGCGCCAACCTGACCAACGCCAACTTCGACCGCGCCAACCTCGACCGCGCCAACTTGTCCGGCGCCGACCTTACTGGCGCCAGCTTAAACGGCGCCAACCTCTCCCGCACCAACCTGTCCGGCGCCACGCTGAACGCAGCCGATTTTTACGAAGCTATCCTGAACGACGTATCCACCGACGAGGCCGACTTCAACAACTGCATCATCGGATACACCGTTTTCCAAAACTGCGCCCTCGATGGCGCCCTTGGTTTGGACAGTATCCGCCACGATGCCCCCAGTACCATCGGCCTGGACACATTGGTCCGGTCGGGCGGCCTGCTCCCCGAATCATTTTTCCTCGGTTCCGGCGTCCCCTCGTTCGTATCCGGTTTCCAGAACGCCGTAACGGGCGCCACCATTTCCACGGTAGAGGTTCACATCTCCTGCGCCAGGGCAGACATACCTTTCGCCCGTGAACTCGAAGCAAACCTGCGGGCGCAGGGTCTTCGCAGCTGGGTGTTCGCCGAGGGCTTTCGCGGCAATCCCCTGGTTGACCGCCGCGCCACCTCCGGCGAAGAAGAGATCGAACGGTGGGTGCGGCACTACGACCGGCTCATTGTTTTGTGCACCGCCGCCGGGCTTGCTAGCGAAACCGTCCGCAACGACATTACCGCCGCCCAGGAATCCCAAAACACTTCAGACCGGTGGACGATATTCCTCGCGGACGCCGATGGGACCATGGCCGCAGGACGCAACCGCGCCGCCCGCCTGTTGGCCGAAGACCACCGGGTTTTCGACCTCACCGGGCAGGCATCGTCCTCCGAAGAATACCAGGCCGTTTTGGCCGACCTCGTCGCAAATGTGACGCCGGACCAACCCGCCAGCGCCGGCGCAGCTGCCCGGCGTGAAGTTGATCCCAGATCCCTGCAACTGTAAATCCAGACCGGCAACCACCAATCCCGGAAAGGGCGACCCAAATGGTCGCCCTTTTTCGTGGTCCCGGCCATCTCTGTTTACCCCGTTGTACACGCCACGGGTGTTATGTTCAGGCAACAAAATCGGGGGAAGGATTTCTCCTTCCCCCGTATAGTCCGTTCCTTAGAACCGACCGATTCGGTTTCCTACATCGTTTAGATGTAGTCTTCCTCTTCGTACATCATATCGACGTTGTCGGTGCTCTGATTCAGGCCGCGGACGACGTGCGAGCGGAAATCCGCGAGCATATCGTCGGTTACTTCATTCCCGTTGGCGCGGGCAGCGTCCTGCAGACGGTCGAAGGCCCACTCGCCGGTGTCGCCGTGAGGCATGTCGAAGAAACCAGGCTCGAAGACGGGGAGTTCGCCAGGACCAAAGTAGCCCTTGCCCTCGATGTTGTAACCTTCGAGGTCATGGGTGCCCTTGCCCAACACCTGTCCGGTGGCGGCGTAGTGCTCCATCGTGTTCTGCAGGCCATACTTCTGGATCGGGCAAACCTTCATGCACACGCCACAACCGAGGTAGCGAGCCATGACCGGCCGACAACGCTTGAAGTACAGCTTGTTCTTCTCAATTCCACGCCACCAGATCTTGTCGCGCATCAGGGCGCGGCCCGGGCAGCGGTTTACGCAGACCTGGCAGACCTGACAGAAAGCGTGGATTCCGTAGTCGACGGGCGCGTCATAGGTGACGCTGGCGTCGGTGGTGATCATCATGATGCGGCAGCGGGAGCCAACGTGGGGGGTCAGCAGGTAGCCACAGGCGCCCAGGGAGCCAAGACCGGCAGCCACGAACATGGGGATGTAGGGGCCGGTGTTGTCGTTGGGGCTGTGAACCTGGGCACGGTAGCCGAGGCCGCGGATGAAGTTGCCCAGCTCCAGGCCGGCCGCGCCTTCGGTGCGGTACGTGCTGGAGTGAACGATCTCAGCGTCGATGCTGGGAATGGTCTGCGTGGGCTCGAAGTCCTGTTCGTAGGCCAGACAAACGACGTGGGGGAATTGCACCCAGTCTTTCTTGCTCTGATATACGTACCGGATGTCGAACGCAGTGATGCCGACTTCGACGTAACCAAGCTCACGGGCCTTCTGCTTAATGACTTCAGTAACGTCTTCGCCATTGGCTTCAGCCGTTGGCTCCAGCTCTCCGGTCAGGCGGGCTGCCATAACCAGGTTTCGGTTCAGCTTGTCGTGTTCCTTGCGGATCTCACGCATTTCGGCGTGCTGGTCGCGCAGGGTGTTCGCCCAGTCCCGGGAAGCGCGCTCGGTGATGTTCATCGTCTCAACCGGATACTCGCGAGAGTACCAGTCAACTTCGCGCTGATTCATTGGGATACCTGGAGTCGTCTCCAACTCCTCCGGTATCGGGATAGTGACAGGTGCTTCGCCCAGATACTTACCAGGGCGCCGTACCTCATGACCGATCTTAAGCATATCCTCCTCCTTATGGTTGGACTGCGTAGATACGCTGAATTTGTAGTCAAGATACCCATCCCGCACATCATTGTCAATACTCACCCTACAAAATAATCATATTCCGTTGCGTAATGAACACTATTTCGCTGCGTCGGCAGGACGATTTCTGCGAGCGGATTGCCGCCGGCCAAACGCCCCTGATTCCCCCTTTACATCCCCTGATTGGCGCCGCGCGCCACGGACCTGTCACGCTCACGCGCTGCCAATACCCCGCGACACCTCATGCGTACCCACTTTGTCATTGCGAGCGTAGCGTGGCAATCTCGATGAGGTTGAACACACGTCGGCGAACTGCCGTTGCCAACCGGAACGCGCCCCCGGAACCGATGGCCCGCATCTCCGCTCACCCCGCCTCCATCGCGGAACCATCCGCCAAAAATACCGAAACGGAACCGAATCCCGTCACCCCTCCATCCCGGAGACGAAGGGCCGGCTGCCGACTCGCATATCGCCGCAGTTTAATGCACTATCCGCTCCGAAATGCAATTCGGGCAAAGAGACCCCTGCGTTTTGGCCGGAATTTCCGGTCCAGAAATTCCTCCAATTGCGCCTTGTGCAACACAGTCCGGTTGCCGCCGCTAGCGTCTTCGTCTACCAGCGTAGACGGAACGGCTTCCCAGTCAAAACCCCGTCGACCAAACGCATCCCGCTGCTCCCATACAATTATTCGGTCGTTCTCTATGGCCCACCCGTTCGGAGTTTCCCCTTCGTGCCCGGCCATCGCCGATGGTCGAAGCAGCCCGCTTAAACGGTCTTTGATTCGGTCATACCGCTTGTTGGCATAGTCCAGCTAGGTCATCGGCACGCACCAGCCTTGCTCTGACGTGTTGGTAGACTCGCCTATGATTCGAGCCAAAGTCGAAGACGACAAGAACAGCCAGTCGTCGGGCAACGGCTCTTGCTCCAATCTTTCCAGAATTTCCCGCAGGTATCGTTTGTACAGGTGGCTTGTTAACCCTTCACTGACCGCTTTAATACGATCATCCATGCGCTGCCTCAACTCCTCGTCGTATTGGGGAAGAGCAGTCGTGGTGTAGATCATCAGAGAACGTTTCACGATTTCGTCCGGGAAGGATTTGGGTTGTCTGTTCATTGACAAAACGAAGCCGGGATACTCCGCCACCGGAGGCAACAATTCATCCTTGATCATATCGCTCCCATAAGTGCGAAAAACCCGCCCGCCAATATCGTCAAATACCACCGGATGACGTTTGAACCCCTGTTGCAAAGCTCGCAATCGCGCCGCGGTGAAATTGGCCTTCTCCACGTTGTGCGCTCTCCCCAACATGGATGTCATTAATGTATCAACCAGGCTCGTCTTGCCGCAGTTGGATTTGCCGAATACGATGGCGAACGACGGGTATCAGATGACGTCCCTCCCTCTGATCAGCGCCAGCGACCTCACGTCGCACATGAACGGCGAAAAATACATCCACGACCACAGGATGAAATAATCTCGTTGCAACCGGTCGACGTCGCCCTCAAAATTCTCGAAATTCCGAAAATATTCCACCAGCAGCTCTGCGTCGGAGCACACCGGAGCGTCATCAAATTCCAGGGAGAACGACTCACCGTTCAAAATCGCCGTGCCCTGCGACCGATCGATCGACAAATACCGGTTGTCAGCTTCTTCCGCCGACTTCACCATCTTGATCCTGCTGATCTCGCGCTTCACTTGAGGCGTGATTTGCTGCTTCCCGCTCCTGAAAGGCGGAACGACGGCAGAAATCTTCGGCTCCAGCGCAACAGCCAATTTCTCAATACGTTCAACTTGCACCGGCACGCTGATCGTTAACTCTTCGGCATTCACCTGGTCTATCACCAGGTTGGTCATATCATCCACTATGGCCGGCACTTCTTCCAGCCCTATATCCTTTTCCACGATCCGGTCTTCCGGTAACGGAATTTCGTCAGATGCCGAATCCCGTATGCGATCGTACATCTGCGTGTAGTGCTCCCAAGCCAACGCGTCATCATCGAACTTCACCAATGTCTCCGGTTGTAACCCGGAAAACGCCCGCTCCGACAAATTTGCCGACCCGATGATGACCCGAGTGCGGCCGCTCGCCGAATCTTCCAGCAAGTACAGCTTGGCGTGGGCTATTGATTGACGCAACACTCTGAACCGCGCCCGCCCGAGCCTGACTTCGCTCAAAATATGGGAATGCCGTTCGTCCTTCAGGCCCATAATTGCCGCCCGAACATCACCCACCGCCACCTGCTGAAACGCCAGGATATATTTCACGTCCCGCAGCGTGGCTTCCGACCCGAATACACATTCAAACTCAGAGAATCCGAAGTCATCCAGCATCCTGACTATGGCAGGGATACTGGCGGAATAAGTCAACACCCGAAGCTTGTCAAAACCTCGGAACAGGTTCCAGTCAAACCTGCTCTCTCCAACAAATCGCGCTTCGGCCACCCGGAGACCGGTTTCGTCATCCAGCGAGAATCCGCCTTGTTCCCCCATTAATCTTCCTCCGATGCTAGTCATACCCGGGATACTAGCCATGCTCGCCGTCAATTATTCCACGGAGACTGCGCGTCGTTCAACGCTCCGAGCCAGCAAGCGTTCGGCCCGTCAGCCACAGAAAAGGCCGGCGGGAGCAATCCCGCCGGCCGATTTGCCACTTGGCTGGTTGAGGATGGATTACTAGATGTAGTCCTGGTCCTCGGCCATCATCTGCAGTACGTCGCCGGACTGCAAGGCGATGGAACGCTCGATCTGGAGCTTCAGGTCTTCGACCATGGCTTCCGGAATCTCGCCGTTGTTGTCGCGGGCGGCGTCCTTCATCTGCTCAAACGACCACTCGTCGGAGTTGCCGTGGGGCATGTCGAAGAAGTTGCGCTCGAAGACGGGGAGCTCGCCAGGACCAAAGTAGCCCTTGCCCTCAAGGTTGTAACCTTCGAGGTCATGGGTGCCCTTGCCCAACACCTGTCCGGTGGCGGCGTAGTGCTCCATGGTGTTCTTCAGGCCATACTTCTGGATCGGGCAAACCTTCATGCACACGCCACAACCGAGGTAGCGGGCCATGACCGGCCGACAGCGCTTGAAGTACAGCTTGTTCTTCTCAATTCCACGCCACCAGATCTTGTCGCGCATCAGGGCGCGGCCCGGGCAGCGGTTTACGCAGACCTGGCAGACCTGACAGAAAGCGTGGATTCCGTAGTCGACGGGCTCGTCATAGGTGACGTTGGCGTCGGTGGTGATCATCATCAGCCGCATGCGGTTGCCGCTGTGCGGGGACAGCAGGTAGCCACAGGCGCCCAGGGAACCGAGGCCAGCCGCCACGAACATGGGGATGACCGGGCCGGTGGCGTCACTGGAGTGGACCACGTGGGCCTTGTAACCCAGGGAACGGATGAAGTTGCCCAGTTCCAAGCCGGCCGCTGCCTGCGTCCGGTAGGTGCTGGAGTGAACGATCTCAGCGTCGACGCTGGGGATCGTCTGCGTGGGCTCGAAGTCCTGCTCGTAGGCCAAGCAAATGGCGTGGGGCAGTACGGTGAATCCGCGCTTGCTCTTGTAGTCATACCGTGGGTCGTAATTGGTGATGCCTACTTCCAGGTAACCCAACTGGCGCGCCTTTTCCTTGATCGCCTCGGAGATGTCCTCGCCGGTCGCCTCGGCAGTGGACTCCATCTCGGCGGTGGCTCGGGCAGCCATAATCAGGTTGCTGTTGAGCTTGTCGTGCTCCTTGCGGATCTCGCGCATCTCAGCGTGAAGGTCGCGCAGAGTGTTCGCCCAGTCGCGGGATGCCCTTTCCGTGATGTTCATGGTTTCCAGCGGATATTCGCGGGTGTACCAGTCAGTCTCACGGTTAGTCATCGGGATTCCGGGAACAGTTTCCAGCTCCTCAGGAACCGGAATCGTGATTTGGGCGTCGCCCCAGTGCCGTCCGGGTCGCACAACCTCATGCCCAATCTTAAGCATATTAGCCTCCTCGCTAGTTGGCTTTGCCGCTGTTTGCAGTGGCCTTTTCAGGCAATTTATACCCTCGCTACGACTTTGTCAACAACTAATTTCAAGTTCTCCAACGGATCCTGTTTGGCTATCGAATCCGGCCTGTAAATGGCGATTGTATTACGATTTACGCACATACCACGAAAAGTGTCGTAACACGTTCCCGGACTGTTCCGGAGTCAGCCGGCACCTGAAATCGGCAATAGCCGGGGCCATCGTCTCCACCACCGGCACTAACTACCCGTCCGCCGGGCTATCATCGCCTCGGCCAACGGACTCGCTCCCGGTTTCACCGTTATGTTCACCAACGACGGTTTGCCCGAGTTGATCGCTCTCTCCACCGCCGGCGCCACTTCCTCCGGTTGCTCCACCAATTCAGCGTACCCGCCGATTCCCTCTACCACCTTGTCGTACCGCACGTACCGCAGGCTCGTGCCCACGTCCCGCCCGAAATACGCCAGCTGGAACGTCTTGTCGATACCCCAGTTGCTGTCATTCCCCATAATCCCGGTAATGGGCAGGTTGTGGCGGATGCAGGTGTCGTACTCCATCGAATAAAACCCAAACGACCCATCGCCCATGAACGCCAGCACCTTGCTGTTCGGATAGGCCAGCTTGGCCGCCATGGCGTAGGGAATTGCGCCACCCAAATGGCTCAGCGGCCCCAGGCGGATGAAATGCCCCGGAGACCGGGCAGGCAGGTAGCATCGGCCCCACTGCACGTAATCGCCGCCGTCCAGCACGATAAACGTGTCCTCGTCGATCAAATGCTCAATGCGCGTGTATACGTCCAGCGGATGCATCGGCGTGTCTCCGGTGGCGTTGCTGCGCAGGCTGTCCTGCCACGCAGTCTGATCCTGCCGCAGCGTGTCCAGCCAGGGACCAACGTTGCGATTCATTTGAGCGGCGCCGGTCAACTGATCGACTATCGCCCCCAGGTCTCCCAGCAAACCCACTGCCACACCCCGGTTGCGCCCGATTTCCGCCGCCGACGGATCAGCCTGGATGATCCTGGCCTCGGGAGAAAACACACCACCGAACCGGTAACGGTGGTCCAGTCGCTTCCCCAGCAGCAACACCACGTCCGCCTCCCGGAACCGTCGCGCCGTCCGGTTCAATGCGCCGTCCGCATACCCAAAGCAAAGCGGATGCAAATCGTCGATCAAACCCCGCGCCTGTTCCACCGTAAATATGGGCGCCCCGGTCGCCTCGACCAGCGCCTCCAGCTGCGCCGGCTCCACCGAATACCGGGCCGGATTCCCCGCGATAATTACCGGACGCTGGGCATTTGCCAAAAGCGTCGCCGCCTGCTGTATCAGGCTAGGGTCGCCGTGGGCCCGGCCCATGGAACGATACTCCTGCGGCAGGTACGGAGGCAGGTCTTCCTCGCTGATTGGAGCCTCCTGCAAGTCGATGGGCAGTGTGAGGTGAACCGGACCCGGGCGGCCGCTCATAGCCGTGCGGAACGCCGTCGCCACGAATTCCGGTATGCGGTTTTTCTCATGTATCAACCAGGAACCCTTTGATACCGGAGCCGCCATCGCGACCTGGTCAATTTCCTGGAAGGTCGCCTGTCCCTTTTCCGGCAATTCGGCGCAGCCGGCCACAAATATCACCGGGCTCTCCGACGTATAGATTGCCGGCAACCCGGAAATCGCATTTGCAAATCCCGGCCCGCCGGTGAACATCGCCACGGCCGGCTCCCCGGTAATCCGGGCGTAGCCGTCCGCCATGTGCATCGCGGCGCCCTCGTGCCGGGTATCGATAAACTCGATCCCCTCGTCGGCCGCCGCATCAACCAGCGGCAAAATGGTATCGCCCACAATGGTGAAAATCTTGCGCACGCCTTCCTGTTTCAGGCAGCGAATAAAAAGATGACCCCCGTTCAGGTCTGGCATAAACGTGACTCCTGATGTCGACAATTGGCCCTTCCGGGCTATCAAAAAACTGTCGGCAATGTTATCACACGACCCCCGCAGGGCCTTTCGTTGATCTGATTGAAAACGCACGGCAACAGGTTCCAACCCATCCCCCGGCGGATATACTGTCGGTGTGGGTACTTTGTACGTAGTTGGCACCCCTATCGGTAATCTGGAAGACCTCACCTTCCGGGCTGCCCGCATCCTGGCCCAAGTTCCCCTGGTCGCCGCCGAAGACACGCGCGTAACGCGCCGACTGCTGTCTCATCTCGGCGCCAATCCCAGGATGGTCAGTTGCAATGAACACAACTGGTCGCGCCGCCTGCCCGAACTGCTGGACGCACTGGAACTGGGCGACGTTGCCTACACCACCGACGCCGGTTCACCCTCCATCAGCGACCCTGGAGCCGGCCTGGTGGCAGCCGTCATCGAAGCGGGCCACCAGGCGGTAACCATCCCCGGCGTATCTGCAGTCACCGCCGCCCTGCCGGTATCCACATTTCCAGCCGACCGGTTTCTGTTCCTGGGATTTCTACCCCGACGGCACAACGCCCGCGTCGCCGCCCTACAGGAGGGCGCGTTGTCCGGATGCACCCTCGTCATCTTCGAGGCCCCCCATCGTGTGCGTGCCACCCTGTCCGACATTGCCGACGCGCTAGACGACACCCCGGTAGCGGTGTGCCGGGAACTCACCAAGCTCCACGAAGAGATCTGGCGCGGCCGCCCGTCTGACGCTTTGCTTCATTTCACGCAGCCCCGCGGCGAGTTCACCATCGTCATCGGAGCGCCACCCATCGATAGCGAAAGCCGGGGAGCGGATGCGTCCCCGGCTATAGTCATCGAAGCAGCCCGTCTGGCCCTTTTGGAACGGCGCGCCATCGGAATGCGTGGCCGCCAGGCCGTGGCGGAGGTCGTCGCCGCAACCGGACTGCCCCACCGCACCGTGTACACCCTTTGGGTTGAAACCGGCGCCGCGCCGCAACCTACCCCGGATTGATCGCGCCGGTCATCAACGCACGCGCATGGTCCAGTACGCGCATGGTCCTGGAGTTAGGCCACCACCACCACGGCCTCGCCCAACCCTTCGATGGAAATCCGGCCTTCCGACGCAAATTCCAGCGGAGTCGGAGGCACCAGGCTTCCCGTGATAACCACGTCCCCGGCCTTCAGTGGGTGGTTATGCTTCGCCAGCTCGTTGGCCAGCCACACCAGCGGCTCAAAGGGATGACCCATCACGTCCCGGCCATACCCCTCGCCCACCTGCTCGTGGTTGATGGTCATCACGCCTTTGCAGTTCACCAGGTCTTTGCTTTGCCAGTCGGTAACCGGATCGCCCAGCACGATGCCCGAATTCAGTATGTTGACGGCCACGCTGAACAACGTTCGTTCTTCGGTCGTAAGGTCGGGCGGTGTCCGCAGGTCCACGATTTCAAACGCCGTTGCCACTTCCGCCACCGCTTCGGCCACCTTTTCCCGGGTGTAGGGCGCTCCCGACACCGGCAGGTCGCGACCCAGCGTAACGCCAACCTCCAGCTCAATGCCCAGGTTCACGTACTCGGTATAGTTCAGTACCACCGGCGAGCGCAAAATCACCTTTTGAAATACCGCGCCCAATACCGGATGATCCAGACCGGCCCGTTCCTGCATCACCGGCGTGGTATAAGCCAGCTTGTACCCGGCCAACGGGCCCCAGATGCTCGACAACATGCAGTGCAGTTCTCTCTGAATCCCGTAGGCTTCTTCCAGCGTCTTGGGGAACAGGTTATCCGGGAGTCGATCAAAGGGCTTCACGGACTGGTATTTTTCGAAGATTAGTTCGGCCGCTAGACGGGCCGGCGTCGTGGTAACCATTTGGCACCCCCTGCTGGTTGGCTTTGCTGGTTTAATTTGGTTGAGATTATACGCTTGCCACGCAACCCCGCAGCTGCGCCGGCAATCCTGAACGCCTGCGCCAAAAAAACCGCCAGCCTCCGGAGTACTTCCCGGGCAACTGGCGGCTCCAGAATACTGCGCTCAGATTCTACGAACGACTACCGGGCCTCGCTGCCCGCCTCGAACCCGCAGTCCTGATGCGTGCCGTCGCAGAACGGCTTGTTGTCCGACTGTCCGCAACGGCAGAAGGACACCCATCGACCCTCGGGAATCGCGTACTGGTTCCCGCTCTGGTCAACAATCTCGATTTCTCCGATAATCCGCAGCGGGCCGTTGCCCCGGATTTCCACTTTGACGTCTGCCATTTTATCCCTCCTCAGGAATGATTGGTTTCAGTGTGGCATTGTGCCACAAGTTCGTTACAGATTCACTACCAGGTTGTCAGGGGCGCGGCAGAGGATACCGACCTGCTCCTCGTCGTAGGGGTTCTCCTCGATGTGCGGCGTGTTGGCCGGCACGAAGATGAAGTCGCCAGGCCCGGCTTCAATAGACTGCTCGAAATTCTCCCCGAACCACACCCTGACGTATCCCTGCAGCACGTAGGCGGCAGTCTCGGCTTCCAGATGTGTATGGGGCGGCCCCTTCTCCCGTGGCGCTGCCGTCACCTTCCCCATCCAGATCTTGGTGGTGTCGCCCTTGCCGGGCATGATTGCCGGCTGGCGGACCATGCCGGGCGTCTGGATAGTCTCTGAGGCGTCGCCCACGGTATGCACCACGTAAGGCTTGGCGTCGGTCTGCTGCTGTGTTGCCATTGTCATTACTCCTTGTTGATAGCCGTTATTCCGGCGAAAGCCGGAATCCAGAAACATCCTAACGAGCCGGATTCGCCGGATAGTCCTCGCTCATGCCAGTGTCCCCGGTCTGAATGATAAAGTCGCGGCGGTCGCGATACAAGCGGGCGCGGTTCAGCACCACTTCCCTATCGTCATCGTCGGCATCCAGGACAGCCTTGATCGTGTCGCTATCCGCCATGAACCAGTATTTATAGTCGCCTATGAAAAGATAGGCCGTCGGCCCGCTGAAAAAGTACCCGTTGAACGCCTCCCCGTCGCAGATCCGCTGGCACACCGCTTGCATCAACTCCCGCTCTCCGTCCTTCTGGAGCAGTACATACTCGTGCGGCCACGTCTCGCGGTAGGTTTTGGCCTCGCGCCAGGGGGCGTTAGCGATGAGCTCCGTTAGTTTCATTGCGCCCATCCTTTCGACATAGCGACGCTACCCCTCATCGGCGAGCATCGCCTGCAGGCGCGGGTGAAGTGTGCTGACCAAAAAGTTGAGGCGTTCCTGCATCCATTCAACGGTCTCTCGAAAATCCACGCTTTCCTCACCTTCAGCCAGAAATGCCAAACTACCGGGCCGCCGGAATCCGATTCTGGGGCGGCCCGCGGCGTTTCGCCAATGCTCCAGTTCATTACCCATTTGACTCTTCAGTTCCTCAAACGACGTGACGAGCTGCTCGAAGACGCGAACGGCACGCGGTTGATCTCTCCGCGCCATTAAGAAACAACCAACCTCACCGGAACGACGCTGCAAATATCCGTCGAAACACAACGCCCAACCGCCAAATCCCGCGTTTCGCACCGGTATGTACAGTGTCGAGTCTTTGACGGGAACCGGAACCGCCACATTGGTATCCGAAAAGGAGTAATCCCGCAGCACTGCGCTCCAGAACCGCAGGTTATCTTCGTCTTGGTCTGAAAGAGCCTCTTGTTGCGCATCGACATCCCCAACAGCAACGTCAGTGACCAAACCGCCATCAACAACAAAGCGTTGCACGATTTCGGTACGCGCCAGTACACGAGGCTGGACGATAAGGCGGTTGGCGGCATCGCGGTAAAGCGCAGCTTCCACCATCGCCAAATTGAAGTGCAGACCGCTGTAACGCCGCACAAAATCGACGATGTTGGCCGCGCCCTCCTGAATCCCATCGCCGATAATCAGCAACAAAAATTCGCCACGCCTTAGATGGCGAGTTACGTTGTCAACAAATTCCGCTTCCTTTACGTCCGGCCAGCGCTCTCGGACCAAATCGTAGATGGCGTTGCCGCGTTTCCCGCTAGCAAGCGAGACCTGTCGCTGCAAGTCCTCATAACCCCACGACGCCAGATCCTTAGCGTAGTCTAGGATTTGGCCAATAACTTCACGCCGCGCCTGTGGGTTGCGCCAAAGCTTGAACTCAGCAAGAGTAATCCTACCCGACTGATTGATGTATAGCGCATCAGCATATCCGGCCGGCAGCTCCAGTTGCCGGCAAATCGGAACAGTGCCATCGTAAGATGAGTCAATTGCGCCGATGGGCAACGCCCCCGGATAGCGAAACAGCAGGTCTTCAAGGTCATTTTCGTAAATGCCTCCGCTGGCTGTCCCCGCTCCCAACGGTACACGCTGCAAGACTTCGGCAGAGGCACGGTTGCCCGTACTTACCCGTATTAAATCGCCGTAGGTCTGCGTCGTCATTTTGATTGCTCACAGTGATAGGGTGGGCTCATTCCTCCATCGCCAGCAGGTCGATTATGAATGAGCGAATGACTGGTTCATAAAACAACACATCTTCAAAATCTAACCGTTGCCCGTCCCCGTTGGCCTGAAATTCAAGCGCGTTCAGATAACCTGCCATTAGTCCGAGGCCGGGGTCAACCTGCCGGTCCAGGCTGTCGATAAAAGGTTCCACATCGTCATAGTTAGAGGAATGCAACTTATGGCCGCGGGCCAGAGTCGCCTGCTGGATGGCCGCTTCCGTGGCCTTCCAAAGGAAGGTTGACGCTTGGACGTGCTTGCCGCGCAGCAGGCTCAGGTCGGCATGGTCGAGTAACGACTGGATGTTTTCGGGGATAGGGCTTTTGGAGGTCATAGTTATCTAATCCTCCGGCGCGGCCACCGCAATGACGGCAGCGCCGGCCCGCGTCGCCCGCTCGCGTTCCGCGTCCGGGATTTCACTGCCCACGACAATGGCGCCGCATTCGTCGCCGATTGCCTTTGCCAGCGTCCGGGCGCGGCGGACGGCGCGGTTAACGTGCGTGCTGTTCACCGTGACGCCGATTTCCACGACGGCGTAGGCGAGTTGCCCCGCCGCGTTTTGGCCGGCAAGGATGATGTCGGCGTTCAGCAGATCTTCGTATTCATCGTCGCTGATAGCGTCGGCGTCGTTCAACAGCGTTAGAAGCGGGGCGTCCGTCTCGCCCCAATCGGTATGCAACACTTGTGCCTCCGACAACCCCATGGTGAGGCTGGTCCGGCGGCGGATTATCCTGGCAACCCGGCGCTCAAATCGGCTCCCAGTCAAATTACCCACCCGGCTGCTGGTTTCCGTCAGTGTTCTGGACATGGCATCGGTGCTGGCCTTCAATTCAGCAATGTGGACGACTACTACATCAGTACGGTCAACCACTTCATCGATACGAGCAACCACCACATCAGTACGGTCAACCACTTCATCGATACGAGCAACCACCACATCGGTGCGGATGACCAGCGCAGTCAGCGTCTCTTTGATGCTGGTGATTTCGTCTTTGGCTCCAGCGATTTCGTCTTTGATTCCGGCAATTTCACGGGCTGTGTGGGCTTGCGCCAATGCCTGGGCTTCCTGTCTTTCACGGATGGCCTGCAGCTCCCGCTCTATATCCTCGTGGGCGGCAACGAACTCCGCAGTCGCCTGCTCAATGGCCTGGCGCACGGCGCCGGCAATCTCAGGCAACTGCTGCTTGATTAGCTCCAGGTCTTCCGCATGGAGCGCCAAGGTTGCCTGTATCGCGGCAATTTCGTCCTGAGGCGTTTGCATCGTGGACATCAGGTATCCGCTCATTCAGTGAGAGTGAAAGTTGGGGCGCATTAATTATACGCCCCAACGTTGTTGCTAACGGATATCGCGCCGCATTATCCGCCGTTCTGCTCCCACAGCGCTTCCAGCACCGATCCCGGATTCATCGGCAGGTTGTTCATCCTGACCCCCAATGCGTCGTGGATGGCGTTGGCGATGGTGGCCATGGGCGGCACAATCGGAACCTCGCCCACGCCGCGCACTCCATATGGATGGCCCGGGTTGGGGACTTCAACCACCACCGCGTCGATCATCGGCAGGTCCAGGGCCGTCGGCATCCGGTAGTCCAGGAAGCTGGAATTCTGCATTTCGGCGTTGTCGTTGAAGAAATACTCTTCGTTGAGCGCCCAACCGATGCCCTGCACGGCGCCGCCCTGTATCTGCCCCTCCACGTAGGACGGGTGAATCGCAGTGCCGGCGTCCTGAATGGCGGTGTAGCGCAGGATGTCCACCTTGCCCGTGTCAACGTCCACGGCAACGTCGGCGATATGCAGCGCGTATGCGCCCCCGGCTCCCCGGGGATCGACGTTGGCGCTACCCACAATCGGCCCACCGGTCCCGTTCAGGCGGGCTGCCAGTTGCTGGAAGGTAAAGCGCAGTTCCGGCTCCGATTTGTGCTGAATCACGCCGTCGGCATATTCAACGTTATCGGCCTCGATGTCCCAGATCCGGGCGGCGCGCTGGATCATCTGCTCTTTCACGTCCTGCGCCGCCTCGTACGACGCCCAGCCGGTCTTGAAGGCCACGCCGCTGCCGCCGGTCATCGAGGTGAACCCCACCGAGTTGGTGTCGCCCACTGACGGGTTGACCGCTTCCGCCGCGATACCCAGCACTTCCGCAACGTGCATGGCTGCCACTGCCCGGCTCCCCCCGATGTCGGGTGAACCCTCCACCAGCGTAACCGATCCGTCGGCCAGTACGCTGACGATGGCGCTGGCCGGCCCGGTTCCATTGAACCAGAACCCGCCGGCGACTCCGCGGCCTACCTTCTTCCCCTCGGCTTCCGCAGACCGGTCAATTGGTGAGTTCCAGTGGTCGTGACTGCGCGCCGCCTGCACCGTCTCCTGCCAGCCAATGCTGCCAAACTGAGGCCCGGTAACCCGCCGGTCTCCTTCCCTCGCGCCGTTCAACGCTCGGAATTCCAGCTTGTCCATGCCCAGCGATTCGCACAACTCGTCCACCACCGACTCAACCGCGTAAGCGGCCGCCGGCGATCCGGGCGCCCGATAGGCCGCGGTCTTCGGGTGGTTCAGCACCACATCCGCCGCCTCGATCTTCCCGTTGGCAATGTTGTAGCAGGACAATGCGCATTGCGCGCCAGGGTTCACCGGTGAGCCGGGGTATGCGCCCGCCTCGTAATACAGCGAAACGTCCGCCGCTGTAATCTTGCCGTCATTAGTAACGCCCATCTTCACGCGCAGGTATCCGCCCGACGTCGGCCCGGTCCCTTCGAACACCTCGGTTCGCGACATCGCCACCTTCACCGGCCGGCCGGTCTTGCGAGATAGCACCGCAGCCACCGGCTCCAGGTAAACCAGCGTTTTGCCGCCGAATCCGCCGCCAATCTCAAGCTGCACCACCCGGATCTTGGATACGGGCATACCCAGGATTGTCGCTGTCTGGTCCCGCACGTTGAAATGACCCTGGCTGCTGCACCAGATGGTCAGCGTGTCATCGGCGTTCCACAGGGCGGTCGCTGCGTGCGGCTCGATGTATCCCTGGTGCACGGCCTTGGTGCGGAACTCGCGTTCGATCACGATATCCGCCTCGCCAAACCCTGCGTCCAGGTCGCCAAGCTCGTAGAAATAGCGGTTTGACACGTTTCCGGTCTTGCCGGTGTCTCCCTCCGCCATCAGTCCGCCGGGCCTAACGCTGGGATCGTTCAGGTTGGCCAACCGTTCGTGAACCAGCGGGGCATCGTCCCGCATGGCTTCCAAAACGTCGGTTACGGGCGTCAATACCTCGTACTCAACCTCTATCAAGGACAGGGCTTCCTCGGCAGTGTGGGCGTTATCCGCCGCCACCGCCGCCACCGCATGGCCCTTGTAAAGCGCCTTTTCCGCCGCCAGGCAGTTATTGCTCAGGAATTTGGGGTTGATCATCGCCCCCTCGCCCAGGTCAACCACGCGGCCGGCCGGCTGAGGAAAGTCTGCCGATGTAACCACAGCCAGGACTCCAGGCATTGCCTCGGCCCGAGAGGTGTCGATGCTCTTGATCCGGGCGTGGGCGTGCGGACTCCGCAGTACTTTGGCGTGTAGCAAACCCGGCAGCCGAAAATCGGCTCCGTACTGCGCGCGTCCGGTAACCTTGTCGGTTCCGTCATGTCGTATCGGCCGGCTGCCGATTACTCGGTATCCATTGGTTTCGGTTGATTGCTGAGTGGTGGTCATTATGCACCTGCCAATTCCGGTTCTTACTTCCCTACTCTAAAAGCCGCGGACGTTCTGCCGAAGAATCGCGTCATCCATCAGCCCGACCCGAAGCGTCAATCTCGCACGACTCGCCACGATACCCTCCAGTCAAGAGTGTCAGCAGCCAGTCTAACGGCGCCATATTACCATACGACGAATCCGAAGAGCCTGCGGGTATTCCCATTCCCCCGCTCGCGCTGCGCCCGTCGAAGGATGCCCTCTCCCTTGATGGTAGAGGGTTGGGGTGAGGGTGAAATTCCCAGCACCAACCCACCCCGCTCATCGTGAGCCTGTCGAAGGACGTGGCAATCCCGTTGCAAACCACGGCCCAAAATCCTGTCCATCCTGTCCATCCATGTAAATACACGTCCCCACGCCCACTCATCCTGAGCCCGTCGAAGGATAATCCTGAAAATGACAAGGGGCGCTAACCAGCGCCCCTGACACGGTCAAACTTGAAGCGTCCGTTTATCTGGATGCGGCGGCCGCGTTTCGCGCCAATTCTTCATCCCAAGGACCTGGCATACGCCCTTTCTCCGTGCCTCCGATCATATACCCGTTTTCGTCGTGGCCCCATTCGCTCCTGGGCATCTCGTAGGAAAGCTCAATTCCGTTGCCGTCAGGGTCGCGAATGTAAATCCCAATGGCATGTCCGTGGTCGGATACGTGCTCGATTTCGATGCCCTTCTCTTTAACCCGGTGGTAAAGCTCTTTGAGATCGTCCAGGCTGTCCATGTACCACGCCATGTGGTTCAAACCCACCTGGCCCCCATGCGGTCCCTCGGCGTTCTCCCCCACCTCGGTCAGGGCAATCTCGTGGGAATTGTCCAGATCGGCGGTCATAAATGCAGCGCGCCCGGGTCTGAAGCCGTAGGTGTGCAAACCCAGCAGGTCTTCATACCAGTCGCGAGCCTTTTCCGCATTTCGTACGTAAAGGTTGATGTGTCCTAGATTTCTCGGCTTATATCCCATGACTCCCTCCTTTTCGCAATGCATTTTCCGAATATATGCCATCATACCAGCCGATATGCAAGTGCGGCCAGCCTGCCATATTAAGAAACTATCTCAAAACTGGCGGCCCGCCCAACCCGTCATTCCCGCGCAGGCGGGAATCCACGACTCACCCTGTCTGAGATCGGACTTTTGGAGAGCATGGCGGGTTTTGAGATAGTTTCTAAGTCCGAGTGCATAAGCGGAACGTAATAACCCGCCCCTTAAAGCAAGCGTTTGGTCAAGTCAACCGGGACCGCATAACGTCGGCCCGCAACCGGCTCACCTGGCTCAGGGCGTTCCAGAAAAGTAATGCTGTCATAGAAATCATCCAATGCGACGAATATACCGTTTGTCTCCGCCCACTCCCGCATCCGGCGGTTGCAACTGTGTCGCCACGACAATACTTCGATCCGCCAGCCCCGACGGTGCATTCGTTCCAGATCAGCATGAAATCCGACTCCATCGTCAAATCCGGCGCCGTCACCCGTGAGCAAGACGGCAATTCCAGGATCGCCGTTATAATCTAACCCATCGCGCAGCATTACGGTTTGCAACGCCTGATCCACACCTTGCTCTCTACCTTGCATCAGGCCGCGCTCCAATTTTTGCACCGCAACTCCTTCATTTTCCAATGCGTTCCACACGAGCCCTAACTCCGGTGGAATGGAACCCACTGCTACGGCGTGTTCGATTTCCCGCCCAGCGCTCGCCAGCTCGAGCAAGTTCCGGAAGTGGATACGCACTCGAGGGCGAGCCGTTTCGCCTTCGCGCTCAATCGCTACTTGCTGAGCGCTAATGAACACATTTGAGTTGTCCCAATAGATGAAAACCTTATCCAATCCCTTTCTCCAGTTCCATTTTTGTCCACGTTATCCTATTTTAGCACCGTGCGCTCCCATTAATTTTTTTCGTATCGCCAATCCCATCGTATAACCCGATCGTTCCGGTTGGCTCGCCATTCGTTGCCAAAATTGCCATCTGACTTTTATAACCCAACCAATTCTTGCGCTATAATACTGGCGGCAAGCGTTAGGCGCCCGAAATCAATCGGGCCGGCGCTAGTGGAGGTATACCTGATTATGAAACCATTGGATGGCATCAAGGTGCTCGACCTTACCCGCGCCCTGGCCGGACCTTTCTGCACCCTGATGCTCGGAGATTACGGCGCCGATGTCATCAAAATCGAAATGCCCGGTAGCGGCGATGACACCCGTAAGTGGGGCCCCCCCTTCATCGGTGAAGAATCCGCCTACTTCCTCTCCGTTAATCGCAATAAGCGCAGCCTCACCCTCAATCTTCGCGACGAGATAGCACAGCAGGTATTTCTCAAGCTCGCCGCCGCCGCCGATGTGGTGGTAGAAAATTTCACCCCCGGCGTTATGGGTCGTTTCAACCTCGACTACGACACCGTTAAACAGGTCAACCCCGGCATCGTCTATTGCTCCATCTCCGGCTTCGGCGCCACCGGACCCTATCAGAGCCGCCCCGCTTACGATCAGATCATGCAGGGTATCAGCGGCATCATGAGCATCACCGGCGACCTGGGCGGCAACCCGCAGAAGGTGGGCATCGCCGTGGCCGACATCGGCGCCGGCATGTGGGCCGCTTTCGCCATCATGACCGCTCTATTCCACCGGGCCGGCTCCGACGGCAAGGGCCAAAATATCGACCTGTCCATGCTGGATTCCCAGGTCGCCTGGATGACCTACCAGGCCGGCTACTACTTCGCCACCGGCCAGGCTCCGCAACGCCTCGGCGCTGCCCATCCCACCCTGGTGCCCTATCAGGCGTTCATGGGCAAAGATGGCAAATATTTCAACGTCGCCGTGGGCTCCGACCGCCTGTGGGACCGCTTCTGCCAGGGCATCGATCGAATGGACTTGCACGAGAACCCCAACTACATTGATAACGGCGCCCGGGTCAACCACCGTTCGGAGTTGGTGCCCCTGCTGCAGGAATTCTTCCTCGCCCGCGATGCCGACGATTGGGTCGCCGATTTGCAGGCCGCCAGCGTTCCCGCCGGCCCCATCAATGACCTGGCCGACGTGTTCAGCGACCCACAGGTTATCCACCGTGAAATGCTGCTGGAAATGACCCATCCAACCCTGGGCGCCATTAAACAAACGGGTCTGCCCATCAAATTCTCCGAAACACCCGGCGGCCTCGACAAACCCCCACCATTGCTTGGCGAACACAACGGCGAGATATTAACGTCGCTGGGGTATTCAACCTCCCAAATTGAAAACATGGTTGCCGCTGGCGTAATCTGATCGCGGATAAATCGGGTAGTGTGAGGATTCTCAAATGAATCTGGGGTTGGAAAACAAGGTCACCATGGTGGCCGACTCGCAATTGTCAATCGCCACCGCCGCCGCCGCCGCCCTGGCCAAAGAGGGCGCCCTCCTCGCCCTGTCCGCACCCGACAATCAGCACCTGCGCCACGTGGAGCTGGAACTCGCCCGTCTGCACATTCCTCAAGGGCAGTTCCGCGGTGTTATCGCCGACCTCGAACGGGAACAGGACGTGCGCCGTCTGGTGCGCGAAACGCTGAACCGTCAGGGCGACGTCGGTATTCTGGTTACTGCGGTGCAAGACCAGCCCGTGTCGCCGGCCAGCCTGCTCGACGACGATAAAATCGATCCGGCTCTCAATCGAAACTTCCGCTCTGCCGTCCACCTCACCCGGGAGGTCGTACCCCACATGAAACGCCTCGGCGGTGGAAGAATCATCAACCTCGTTTCCCTGTCCGCCCTCGAGGTCGGTCCACAGGGCACACTTTCCGCTCTCAGCATGGCCCCAATGCTGGCCTATTTCAAAGGCCTGGCTTCCGAACTGGCCGCAGCGCGCATCACCGTCAACAACGTTATCTATGGTGGCATCCGTTCCAAAGAAACCAAGGAATCATTGCGCTCCAGCGTCCTCTACGAGTTGGGAGCCAACGCCGGCGAAGCCGACGTTGAAGCCCGCATCGAGGCCATGATGGTCGACCTGGAGGCCAGCTCTCCCATGAAAAGACTCGGGAAGCCCCACGAAATCGGAGACGTAGTCTGCATGATCGCGTCCGAGCAAGCCTCCTACATGACTGGCGCCAACATCATCGTGGACGGCGGAATTCACCACAACTACGCGTAACTGAACCCGGTGGCGTTTGCCCAACCTCCATCCCCTCTACCCGAAATCCGCATCTTCGCCGCGCCCGACCCGCCAACAGGACATGCCATGGCCGACCAACAAATGTTCGACGATGCCCGCGAATTCCTGCGCACAGAAAGTCTGTCGGGATGGCTTATCTACGACTACCTCGGTTGCAACCCCGTCCTCGCCCAGGTAGTTCCCGCTTCCGGGCACGTCACGCGCCCGGTGTTCCTGTTCGTTCCCTCCGATGGCGCGGCGCGCCTGCTCACCCACCACGTCGATGCCGGGAAATTCGTCGACTCCAACGTCGATACCGTCGTTTACAGCAGCCGCGCCAGCCTGGAATCAGCGTTGCGCGACGCTCTGGCCGGCGCCCAAAAGATTGCAATGGAATATTCGCCATTCAACAGTCTGCCCCGCGTTTCTCGCGTCGATGCCGGCACCGTGGAACTTGTCCGCAGCATGGGACCCGAGGTCGTTTCTTCCGCCGACCTGATGCAATATGCCACCCAGCGATGGTCAACCGAGCAGCTGAATGGCCATCGCCGCGCCGCTGACGCCCTTGGTCGCATCGTAAACGAAGCCTTCGCCCGCATCGGCGCCCGCCTGTCCGAACGCCCAACCGAGTTCGAAATCGCAGAATTCATCCGCCGCCGCTTTTGGGAGGAAAACCTTACCGCCACCGACGGCCCCATCGTTTCCACCAACGCCCATTGCTCCGACCCCCACTACGAACCGGCCGAACGCGGCAGCAGCGTCATTCAGCCCGGAGACTGGTTGCTCATCGACCTTTGGGCCCGCGAAAACACCCCCGGCAGCGTTTACGCCGACATCACGTGGACGGCCTACGTGGGCGAGCAGCCGTCCGACCATCACCGGCGTGTCTTCGATATCGTCGTCGGTGCCCGGGACGCTGCCCTCACGTTCCTGCAAAACTGCCATTCCCGCGGTGAATCAGTCCAGGGCTGGCAGGCCGACGATGTCGCCCGCAGCCACATTGCCGACCACGGCTACGGGGACTATTTCACCCACCGCCTGGGCCACAGTATCTACCACACCGTACACGGCGAAGGTGTCAACCTCGACAATTTTGAGACCCACGACACCCGCCGCATCATCCCGGGTATCGGATTCTCCATCGAGCCCGGGATATACCTGCCCGAATTCGGCGTCCGCTCCGAAATCGACGCTTTCATGGGCGATGAAGGACCCTACGCTTCATCTCCGGTCCAACGGGAGATCGTCCGCATCACCGCCTGATGGGCCCGCCCTGGCCGGATGGTTCGCCGTCGTCCACCGGCAGGGTTAGCGTAAAACTGCTGCCCTCTCCCGGCCTGCTTTCCGCCGTCAATCGCCCGCCCAGTGCAACCGCCAGTTGATTGGCAATCGTCAGTCCCAGTCCCGCTCCCCCGGTCGCCCGAGACCGCGACGGATCCACCCGGTAAAACCGCTCAAATATCTGCCCCAGTTCGTCCGGCGGTATTCCGTTCCCGGTGTCGGTAACTGAAACGCTCACCCATCGCACGCCGTCTGAATCGCCGGCGGTGACCTCGGCAACCACCGCAACGGTTCCACCCAACGGAGTGTGCGTGATCGCATTGTCCACCAGGTTGCCGATTATTTGCCTCACCCGTATCGGGTCGATGGAAACAGCCGGCAGCGCATCCGATACGTCCATCGACAGATTCACCCCGTCCGCTCTTGCTCGTGGCTGGAAAGCGTCCACGGCATCCTTCAACACCGGGCCCAACTCCACTTCCTGGATGTTGAGCGTCAGCGCACCCGCTTCGGCGCTCGCCAGCAGCGCCAGGTCGTCGACCAGTTCCGAAAGGTGCAGCGACTGTTGATGCAGCGTTTCGATGGTTGCCGAATCCGCTGGCAGCACGCCGTCCTTGATGGCCTCCAGATACCCGCGGACGTTCGACAGCGGCGTCCGCAATTCATGGGCCACGTCGGCTGTCATGTTCCGCCGCTGCGAATCGCTGCGTTCCAGATCGTCCGCCATCGTATTGAACGCCACCACTAACCCACGCAGTTCCGTCGGCCCCGTCACCGGCGCCCGTTCCGACAGGTTACCTCGCCCAAACCGCAGCGCCGTCGCGCTCAGTTGTCGCACCGGCGCCAGCGTCCGGTTGGCCATCAGCCCAACCAGCAGCGCCCCAACCAGTCCAGCCGCCACCCCGCCGATGAGCAGCGAACGGGTCACACTCCTTTGTATAATGCTGAATCCGGGCGGGGCATATTGCTCATCGGGGGGTTCCGGAATCAACAAATAACCAATCGTTTCACCTCCGCCACCGCTGATCGGCGTGCTTTCGCTGAGCTTCATCTCCGGCGCCGCGTGCTTGTCAGTATCGTGATCCGGACGCGTCCGATAAGAATCCGCAACCACGTCTCCCCCCTCATCCAGTATGACAACCCGCCTCCCCAACGCCGGCCCGATCTGAGTTACCGCAGCATCCAGTCGATCCCATCCGCGATGTTCGTCGTGCCAGCGCGACGCCACCCGCGACAATCGGCGTTCCAGAAACAACCGGTCGGTGGCCTCATGAGAATCCAGCGCCATATGGGTAATCGCCCCGCTGACCAAGCTCGCCAGCACCAGCGTTAACAGCAGCACCGCCCCTACCACCAGGAGCATTCGGGCGCGCAGACTCCGGAATGGATGCCTCCATCCCCCTCGGGTCTTCAAACCGCTGCTAGCCATCGCTAACCCGGTAACCCACGCCGTAAACCGTGTGAATGATTCGTTTGCCACCGTTGGCAGATTCCAGCTTCCGCCGCAGACTCGAAACGTGCACGTCCACCGTTCGGTCGAAGCCGTCGTAGTCGTAGCCAAACGCCCGTTCAATTATCTGATCCCGCGTGAACACCCGGCCCGGTTCTTTGGCAAACAGTGTCAGCAATCTGAATTCGGTGGGCGTCGTTTTAACATCCGCTTCTCCGGATGTCACACTCCGGTTGCGCAGGTCCACGTGAACATCTCCGATGGTCAGCTCGCCTATTTGCCTTTCTCCGTCCTGACGGTCCCGCGCGGCGCGCCGGAGCACCGCCCGAACCCGTGCCACTACCTCCCGGGGACTGAACGGTTTGGTGATGTAATCGTCCGCTCCCAGATCAAACCCCTCCAGCCGGTCGCCCTCCTGTACCCGGGCCGTCAGCATCACAATGGGCACATCAGACTCCTCGCGCAACGACTGGCACACGTCGCGGCCATCCATTCCCGGCAGCATCAAATCGAGCAGGATTATGTCTGGCGCTTCTTCCCGTGCCAAGCGCAGACCGTCGTTACCGTTCTCGGCAGTCAGCACGTCGTGTCCCTCCCGGTCCAGGTAGACGCGCACCAGTTCTCGAGTATGGGGATCGTCCTCTACGATCAACACCTTTGCCATGTCAATCACTCTTCAACCACCACGGCCCCGTGAACCGGGCGCGCAGCTACTATTGCTCAGCAATCGTTCCCACGTAGTCCAGCTCGAGCCGAATTGTATCGTCCACGCTCAACACCACAACCACGCTGGGCTTGTCCATATCAAAATACTCAAACGTGAATTCCACGCTGGCCAGGCCCGACACGTTGCCGGCGCCATCAAATTCCGCCGTGGCATCCCACGTAACCTCCCTGGTCTGATCCTTGACGGTCAGATCGCCCGTGATGGTGTATTCCGCCGTTCCACTCGCCCCTGCCAGGGATTCAGGCAGACCTGCCACGCTGGTCGGTACAAACACCACCTCCGGATATTGGCCGGTCTCCAGCGTCCGCCGTCGTACGTATCCGTCCCGGCGGTCGCTGTCCGTGGTCAAAGTTGCCGCCGTAACCACCATTCGGCTCTCGTCCGCAATGACCGTTCCGTCGGCTGCGAATGCGATTGCGCCGGCAACGTCCTGCGTTACGCCCGTGGCCACCTTGAAGCCGGTCCTCGCCAGCTCCTCCTCCACTTTGAAGCGCGCCACGCTGCCTTCTCCCAGCGTGAAAACGACGTTTCTGCCGGTTGCAGCATCCGCCGGTGACTCAACTGCGGTGGCGGCGGCCCCGCCCTGGGCCGCGTCCGGCTCGTCCCCCGGCGCTCCGCAGGCCATCGCTACCGCCGTAATCATCACCGCCATCAGCAATACGGCGCTTATCGGTTGGCGAACTACTTTCATGATTGCAGGTCTCCTTCGTCCGGTTGCCTGGATCCATCAAACACAGGATAACCCATGATCCCCACCAACATAGATTACGGCCAAATAATCAAGACATTGTTAAGGCAACCCCCTATCCTTGCGAGGAGCGCAGCCACGTGGCAATCCCGTCCCCTCCCCAATCCTGTCCATCCTGTTCATCGATGTAAAACGGCAGTCCCCCTCTCCCTTGATGGGAGAGGGTTGGGGAGAGGGTGAAATTCGCCACCCTCCGTCATTGCGCGGAGCGTCAGCGACGTGGCAATCCCGTCGCCACTCCCGTCCGGTTGCTCCCTCCCCTGCCTGCGGGTAGAATCTCACCATCCGACAACGATACCAACGCCGCACAACTGCGTCCGTTGGCAGGGGGGAAATCCTTATGAAATTCGGTTTGGCTTACGAAATGCAGCGTCCTCAGCTGGACGACCACGCCGTGATCGAAGAAACCATCGAGCAAATCTGTCTCGCCGACGAGATGGGTTTCGACTACGTGTGGTTCGTAGAACATCACTTTCTCACCACCTTCAGCATGTCCCCATGCCCGGAGGTTATCTTCGGAGCCCTCAGCCGCCTCACCAAAAACATCCGTCTCGGTTTTGGCGTAGTCATCCTGCCCTACCACCATCCGATTCGCGTCGCCGAGCGCGTTGCCATGGTGGATCACCTGTCGGGCGGACGCGTCGATCTGGGCACCGGCCGCAGCGCTGCCTACGAACAGACCGGCATGGGCATTGATCCCCGGGAAACCCGCGAAATGTGGGAAGAATCCCTGCAAATGATCCCTAAAATCTGGGACGCCGACTACTTCGAGTGGGAAGGCAAATACTGGAACGTACCGCCCCGTCAGGTCCTGCCCAAGCCCTACCAGCAGACACATCCGCCCATTTGGGTAGCCGCATTGCAGCCGGCCACCTACGAACTGGCCGCCGAAAAGGGCATCGGAGTAATGGCGCTGGGCATATCGGCCCCCTCCGTACTGGCCCCTCACATCTCGGCGTACCGCGAAAACATCAAAAACGCCAAACCGGTCGGCAAAACCGTCAACAACCAGTGGCTCAGCTCCGTCTTTGGGCTTTGCGGAGCCGACGGCTCGGCTACCCGGCAACTCTGCGCCGACTCTCTCAAAACCTTCTTCGGTCCCGGCCGACCCTACGTGCAGGACCAGAAGGACGTTTACTCCCGTCTGCTCGACCAGTGGGGCGGGATCCCCGAGCATCTGCAACAGAATTTTTCTCGCTATATCGACGTCCAGCCCGAAGGCGAAGCCGGTGAAGCCGGTGCGGTGGATCTGTCTGGCGGGACTGCCCTGGCCCAAAAAATCTGGGAGGAGTTCGATGCCGATACCCTGGCCGACCGCGGCGTGATCGTCGCCGGAGACCCCGAGAGCTGCATCAAGGCTGCCAAACTTCACGAAGCAACCGGCGTCGACCAGCTGCAATTCCTCATGGCCACCGAAACCGTCGGACACGCCAAAGTCATGGAATCCATCGAAATGTTCGGCAAGCATG
Source organism: Dehalococcoidia bacterium (assembly GCA_965262485.1). Lineage (GTDB taxonomy): Bacteria > Chloroflexota > Dehalococcoidia > Lucifugimonadales > UBA3495 > Bin87. Next base: position 1,398,355 of record OZ253540.1, read on the forward strand.
TCCTGCCCACCTTCAAATAACCCACCAACCACGCCACTCCCGCCAGCCCAGGCCCGTCCCCCTCTCCCTTGATGGGAGAGGGTTGGGGTGAGGGTGAAATGCGCCGCCCCCTGTCATCGAGAGGACCTTCCGCTCATCCTGAGCCTGTCGAAGGATCATCTCGAGCTTGTCGAGGGACGTGCCAATCCCATCCCAAACCACGGCCTTAAATCCTGTCCATCCATGTTATATTCGGCTCCCCTCTCCCGCCGCTGACAGGGGTATGTATGGGATTATCACGTAGGGGCATGGTAGGTGATCTCCAGGTTGGGCTTGGGTTCAGGCCAGGGCTCGGGATGCAGCCAGACTCGGCGCCAGAGTCGGCCCCGAAACAGCAAACGCCTCAGCCAGTCAATACCGTGGCGGATTACGCTGACGGTCCGTCTCGGCCGACGCCAGGGGTTGCGGCGCGTGGGAGCCAGGGCCCCCGTATCCAGTACGGGGCCGGCTTTGGGTGGCGTCCGCAGGTTGGACGGGGAAATCCTCCGGTCATTGGCGTCTTCCACTCTGGTGCCATAGGCCAGGGTCAGCAACGTCGCCACCGACAACACGAGCCAATGCCGGGAGACACGCGCCGGGTCGGTCCGGCGGGTCTTATCCCACTTCCAGCCCAGGCTCTTGACCGCCTTGAAGCCCAGTTCGATAACGTCACCCCGTACTTGATACGGGGCCAGAAGCGGAGCGCGTACCAACTCACCCCGACCTCTTCCGGCGGAAGGTCGGTCAGGATGATCCACGGCTCCTCCTGTTCAGCGTACCAGACCGCCAGCAGGGTGCAACGGCGTTTTGCGGTGGCGGCGCCGAAGGCGGTTCCGCTGCCGATCCACGCGGTATCCGGACGGGAGACGAAGGCGTGGGCGGGCAGTCGGCGGCCGCCCACGGCGCAGAAGGTGATGCTTTTGGGATACCTCATGTAGGGATGCCAGCCCCCGGCCTTCGCCGGGGCAGGCTCTGGGCCAGGATCTGTTGCCACAACTTGGGACTGGTCAGGCCCCGGGCCGGTTGGCGCGCATGATGCGCCAGGCCACGGGAATAGCGCATCCCCGATAGACCACGCTGATAACGATGGCGGTGGTGTCGTCCCCTTTCAGCGTGGGGTCTATCGCCAGGGCCAGCCGGCCGGAACGCCACCAAGCCAGGACCCATCTGAGCAACGGCGCGAAGCAGAGACTCACGTCCAGTTCGGTCTTGCCGGGGCGCGCCCGGTCGCTGCCGTCGTACAACCACTCCCTGAGATACTGGCGCCGGCTGTTCCAGTTGCCCCAGGGCGAGAGGGCAGACGCCACGGCGCTCTGGCAGGCGCTCCCCGCCAGAATAGCCCCGCACACCCACAGAGCCTGCCCCGTACTCGATACGGGGGCCAGCCCGCCAATTGTGCCTGACTGAGGTGAGGTAAATGCGTTTCAATCATCTGCTGCATCTGATAGCATTCCCTGGGAAGGCGCATGGAAGACCTCCGGCATTCGGTTTCGTCAAAACCAAGATGCCGGATTCCCCGGCGCCTTCCCAAGTTACATCCACAACCAATTTCAGCCAATACATACCCCTGTCAGCTCTCCCGGCGGGAGAGGGGCCGGGGGTGAGGGGTGCCCTCCGACTGACACCTAATCACACTCAAAAATCCTGTCCATCCCGTTCATCCTGTCCATCCAGGTAAAAACCCGTCCCCTCCCCTGCGCATCCTGAGCCTGTCGAAGGATCATCCATGTAAGAACACCCGATCCTCTATGCAGCTCCCTCCCCACCGGGTCCGTCTCCCCCACTCCCGTCCTCCGGCGTATCGGCTGCCACGGGCGCACCGCGAACTGCCGGCATCGCCGCATCCCGCGCCGCCACCGCTCCCGACGGCATGGGTGATCCGTCCGCGCCGTTCCACCCATCCGGGAAGTGCAGCGTCCGCACCGGATAATTTATGGTGATGCCCTCGGCATTCAGGCGAGCGTGCAATTGCTTCACCAACTCGCTGCGAACCTCAAAACTGGCCAGCCGGTTCTGCGCCTGCATGAACAGCCAGAAGTCGATGTTGCTCTCCCCAAAAGTGTCGTAACCGAAGTAGGCCCCGTACGCCCGCACCGCTCCAGGATGTTCCCGCAGTACCAGGTTCATCACGTCCTGGCTCACCGCCTCCACCAGTTGCAAATCACTCTCGTAAGCCACGCCGCAGGTCAAGTACACGTTGACGTGCTGGTCGGGTTTGCTGTAGTTGGTGATAATGGTCTCGGCAAAACGGGAATTCGGTATGATGACCAGGTTGTTGGTCCAGGTGCGCAATCGTGTGCTGCGCCAGTTCACGTCAACCACGTACCCGCTGACACCTCCTTCTATCTCGATGTAGTCGCCCTGATTCACCACGCCCTCGGTGATCACGTATGTTCCCGCGAACAGGTTGCTAAGGGTCGGTTGCAGCGCCAACGCCACCGCCAGGCCGCCGATGCCCAGTCCTGCGATCAGCGGACTGATGTTGATGCCGACAATGTCCAGCGAAACCATGCCCCCCATTGCAAACACCACAATCACCATTCCACGACGTGCCATCGGCAACGCCCAGCTGCTGGCGTTTGCCGCGTCGGTGCTTTGCATGTAAGCCTGCAACCAGCGCAGCGTCGCTGATCCAACGGCGTTGATCAGGATTGCGCCGTTAATCACGGCCGCGAACGCTGCCACCCGGTTCACCACGTCCTGTACTGTTGAGGTCAGCGACAAGGGAACCGTTAACGCCAGGTATGCGCCCAGCAGAATGATGTACGCCGTGATCGGGCCACGGGCCGCCGTCACCACACGGTCATCCAGATCACCCGCAGATACCCGTGACAACCGCATCAACAACCTGAAAATCACCTTGCTGAACAGCGCCGCGATCAACACCGCCACCACCAGGATAACGGCGCTGAACATCAGGTCGATCCACGAGATATTGATGGCAGCAAGCCCTTGTGCCACCGAGTGGAACCAGTTGTTAATGGCTTGCCCCATGCGTTCCTGCTATGCCGACTGTATTTAGGCCGCCTGTAATTAGAGGGATATTTTAACCCTCAACCTCCCCTTTGCGCCCCAGCCGTTGCTGCACCAATTCTACGATTCCTGGCAGCACCTCCCCGGCCGGCCCGTTGATCGCGATGTCGGCAGCATCGGTCAATTGCGTTGGCCCCGGGTTCACCTCAATGATTTTTGCCCCCAGCTCCCTGGCCAGCAACGGGAACTGCGCCGCCGGGTTCACCGTACCGGAGGTGCCCACCAGCAACATGGCGTCGCACCGTTGTACTTCAGCAAAGCAGGCTTCCAGCGTCGCCCGGGGTATCGGCTCCCCGAACATCACCGTGTCCAGCTTGACCACGCCGCCACACGCATCGCATACCGGCGGCAGGTCGGCGATCACATAACCCGACCGGGGCCACCGCTGACCGCATCCCACGCAGCGCATAAAATTTCGGTTCCCGTGGATTTCCAGCGGCGCCCGGCTGCCGGCGCGTCCGTGGAGGTCATCCACGTTCTGGGTGATGGTCGCCTTCAGTACGCCCGCCTGCTCCAGTTGCGCCAGCGCCAGATGCCCGGGGTTTGGGTCGGCATTGTCCACCGCATCCTTGAGATCGTAGGTAGGGTTGCCCGCCGTTACCTCATCATGCAGCCGCTGCTCCCACCATCCCTGCGGATCGGCCACAAACTCCCGGTACGACAGGTTGCTGGGCTGCCCGTACCGCGTCCACAACCCGTCCGGTCCCCGGAACGACGGTATCCCGCTCTCCACCGACAGCCCAGCCCCGGTCAGGGCGATGGCATGGCTGGAGGCCGCCAGCGCATCGGCGGCGGCGGCCATGCCCTCCCATGCGTCAGGCGGCGCTCCCGACGTCATCGTTCTCCCTTCCTTCACGCGTCCAGGGACACCGCGCCGTCAGCGACGCGGAAATAGGTGGCGTCTGCGCCAAAATGCGCTCGCACCGGTTCCACGTCGGTGGTCGTGATCAACGCCTGCCGGTATCCCGACGCCTTGAATAGCACTCGTTCCCGCCTTTGGGCATCCATCTCGGAGAACACGTCGTCCAGCAGAATGATGGGGTCGTCGGCACGTATGCGAGACAGGTATTCGGCCTCTGCCAGCCGCAGCGCCAGCGCGATGGTTCGCGCCTCGCCCCTGGACGCGAAGTCGCTGGCCAAAAACCCGTTGGCCACGATGATGAAATCGTCGCGATGCGGGCCCACTGCTGTAACGCCGGTCGCCCTCTCCCGCGACGCCTGCTGCTGCAACTGCCGGCGAAATTCCAGCTCGGTATTCTCAATTGAGTCCTGCGGCAGCACCCGCGGTTGGTAAACCAGCCGCAGCGGGCGCCCCGATCCTGCCAGTTCCCGATGCAACTCGTCAGCCGAAACCGCCAGGCGTTGCAACGCCTTTGCCCGACCCAACACCAGCAATGACCCGCATTCCACCAGTTGATCGTTCCAGTATTCCATCTCATCCGGCTCCACGCGCCCATCCCGGTGCAGACGCAGCAACCGGTTCCGGCTCCGCAATGCCGTCTGATAACGTTGCAACGCCGCCAGGTAATCGGGAACCGCCTGGCTGATCAGTATGTCGAGATAGCGGCGCCGGTTGGTTGGAGACCCCAGCACCAGATCCAGGTCATCCGCGACAAACAGGGTGGCTCCGATCAACCCGACCAGCCTGGCCGCCGTGCATGGCTGCCGATTGACCCTGATCCGCTTCCGCACCATCGGCAACGGGGCGCCAACAGAGTCAGCAGCGCCGGGTTCCGGAGTATTGGTTTGCGATAAACCGTCCCCAGGGCCGGCAGGCTCATAGCCCACCACGGCATTGATGATCTGGCCGTCGCGACAGGCGATTCCCGCAACGTAGGCCGCCTGTCCACTGCTCCCAGCGTCGAAATTCACCACCTGCCGTTCGCTTCCGGCCCGGAACGACCGTCCCACTGCCAGAGTGTAAACCGACTCCAGCAGGGCGGTTTTGCCCTGGGCGTTGGCGCCGTGAAAAACCGAAACACCCAAAGGCAAATCGAGTTCCAGTTGGCGAAAATTCCGGTAGTTGGTAAGGCTCAGCCGCGACAGATAGGCCACCGGATCACCTCTTCACTGGGAATGCCAATGCCCCATCTCGGGTCCAGACGCCATGCGGCTTTGCCGGCATCGACCCGGGCGCAGGCGGCCTGCTGCTTATCGGCTGGCGTAGATATAACGCCCGTTTGCGGTGGCCTCAGACAACACCATCAGGGACCCGTGATCGGCCTCTTCCCCCAACCCTATGGTGTGAACCGTCAGCTCATTCACCTGGCTGTCCTTGAGTTTCTCCACCAGCGCCGCCCGGTCAACCTCACTAACCACCCGAGAGCCGTCAGTCAGCAGCACAATGACGTTTTCCCGTGTCGAATCACCCAGGTCAATCAACACTTCGTGGGCTTCATCAACAGCATCCAGAATAAACGCCCCTTCGTCTTCCGTTTTCAGATCCCGAACCGTTTCCACCCACTGCGTCTGTGCTGCCAGATTGTCTTTCAGATCCGTCAACGGTATCAGCGGAACCGTATCGGTGGTGAATGTTACCAGCGCAACCCGACTGTGCTCCGCCTGAGTTCCAACATCGGGGTCTACATAGGGCAAAACCACCTGCAACAACGACTCCCGCACCACATCCAGGTTGGACGTATCAGAAATGCTCTGGCTGGCGTCCACCAGGAAGATGGTGTTGGTGCCGGATTCGTACAGCAACGGCACCGCTACCTGCAACGAAACCGCATCTTCCGGCGCCGGCGGCGTGGCAGTCCTCGGGCCGGAATCCTGATTGACAACCCACAGGAAGCCAATCACCAGCGCGGCCAATATCGCCACAGCGAGCGCCAGGCCTAAACCCAACAGGACCAACCGCCGCCAGGACCGCTCCGGCTCGTCATACACTATGTAGATGGCCATGGGTCCTAAACCCGCCTGTGCGGTCAGTTGCCCGCGCCCTGCGCACATCCTTCGCAAAAACCGTAGAGGTCAACGCGTTGAGACGAAACCTGAAAGTCTCCCCGTTGACTGATGGCCCGTTCCAGTTCGGCCACCCGTTCTTCGCCGACGTCGGCATCTACCACGGCTCCACATCCCAGGCACACCAGGTTGGCGTGTGGCGACAGATTGGCGTCATAGCGCGATTGCTTCTGAAAGGGCAGCTCCCGCACGATCCCCACCTGCTCCAGCAACCCCAGCGTCGAGTACACGGTAGCCAAAGTTACGTATGGGAAGAAATCCCGCACCCGTTCAAACACCTGCCGCACGGTTGGGTGGTCTGCGGAGTTGACCACCACCTCGGCGATGGCCAGTCTCTGGGGCGTCAGGCGGATGCCCAGCGGTTTCAACCGGGCCACCAAATGTTCCTGAGTAGTCAAAACTTCAATTCCATCCCAAATGAATCCCTGCCGGGTAGTATATCATCCCGGCAGGGTTGGGGCGTTGCGCGCCCGTTACGTTCGCGTTACGGCTGGCCCGCTGTGCCTTCGCGCGTTGACCGCGCTCCGATACAGGTCAACCGTGGCGTGGTTGCCGACGTCGTTTACAGGCGGCCGCCACCACCGATCACGCGCTCGTTTACACCGAAGAACACGGCCTCCTGCTTGCGGAACACCTGAATCCTCGAACGGGCTGTCTCAACAATGAAAATGTTGCCGTCATCGTCGCATTCAACCGCCATAGGACCCCAGAACAGCTTCTCCCGGTCCAGGCCCTGAGAGATCTTGCGCTCTTCCCACATTTCCGGGTTCGCGTCCAGCTTGCCTACTCCCCACTGCGACATGGAACCTTCGCCGTAGGTCATACCTGCGTAGGTGCCGTCGGGGTGGAAAATCTGCAACCGGTCGTTGTTCCAGTCCGCCACGTAGATGGTTCCCTCTTTATCTACTGCGACGTCCGTAGGGCGAGCCAATTGGCCGGGGCCGTCACCGGTTTCGCCAAATTCCATCAGGAATGTACCGTCAGCGGTAAACTTCTGGATGCGGTCATTGCGCCAGTCGGCTACGAACACGTTGCCGGCCGAATCAGCAGAGATGCCGAACGGCATGTTGAACTGGCCGGGGCCGCTTCCAAATTCGCCCCACTGGGAGATGTATTCGCCGTCCTTGGTAAGTATCTGCACCCGGTGGTTCGCCGAGTCGACCACATACAGGCGGCCGTCGGCTCCGAATGCCAGGCCGCTGGGATTGTTCCATTCACCGTCGCCGGTTCCCGGCCTTTCCCACTTGGACAAGTACTCTCCGTCCGGGGAGTAAATGCTGATGCGATCCAGATACTCGTCAGCCAGGTACACGTTTTCGTCCGGGCCCACCACGATGGCCGTCGGCCAGATGATGGCGCCGTCGGTGGAAACCGCTTCGCCGTCGCCCTGGTCGAACACGCCCTTGGCAAACTCGCCGATAAACTCTTCATCAACGGTGCACATGGTGATCCGCTTTCCGTCGGGGCGGTAGTCGTATGAGCGATTGGCCACGTACATCACGTTGCCTTCGCCTCGCGCCATCGCCGTCGGGTTGCGGAATCCCGGCCCCGAAAACTCAGCCCGGCCAATTGTATGGCTGTAGTGCAGTGTAATGTCCAGGGTTGGCAACCCTGTCTGTCGGGTGGTAGTAGTCATAAACGCTCCTCCGTTGCCACGGTGTCACAAACATCCGGCGCACCTGCGAATCCTCGCAGAGTTGCCGTGGGCGCACCCTTGGGATGCGCCCACAATTGGTTACACCAGGTTGAACTTCTCGAATGTCCCGTTCACCAACGGCTGGGCGTCCAGACCCATAAAGCCTTCCAGCAGGTCGGTGTAGATGCTGCGGAAATCAGTGCTGAAATGCAGGTCGCCTTCCAGCAACTTATCATCCTCCAGCGACGGATATTCGCCGTACATTCCACCGTTTACAGCATCGCCCACCACAAAGGCCATTCCGCCGCTGCCGTGGTCGGTGCCGGATCCGTTGTCATGCACGCGCCGGCCGAATTCCGTGAATACCAGCACAACCACGTTGTCACTGGCATCATGTTCTTTCAGGTCGTCGTAGAAGTCCGCAATCGCGTTGGAGGTGTCCGTCCACAGTTTCGCGTGGGCGGCCAGCTCGCCAGCGTGCGTGTCGAAGCTGTTGTAAGGCGCAGTGGTGTAGAGGATGCGCGTACCAAAACCGGCCAGGTGGACCTGGGCGATGTTCTTCATGTACTGCGCAACCACGTCCCCGCCGTACTCCACCGAAGAGGTGTACATCTCGGGGGCCGTGCTCAGGATGTCGGCGCCTTTCAGCGCGTCCATGCCCGTCTGCGACAGATAATCCACCACCGAACTGCGACCGATGGTAGGCGAGTAAATCTTGGAGAATATGTCCAGCGCGTCGGTGCGCTGGTCCTCCTCTTCGATCCCCGTCAAAACGCCATAGGTGGCCAGATTGCCTACCGAGGCAACCGGAACGCCCGGGGCGGCCAGCGACCGGGGCAGTCCCCGACCGAAGTTAACGGCCGTCAGCACGTTTTCTTTGTGGGGGTCGATTTCGCGAGTGGCCCGGCCCAGCCAGCCTTCCGTGCCCTGCTTGTCGGGCTCGCAGGTGTGCCAAATGTCCATACTTCGGAAGTGGCTGCGGTTCGGGTTGGGGTAGCCAACGCCCTGGATGACAGCCAGTTTGCCATCATCGTACAGGCGCTTCATTGCCACCATGTTGGGGTTCAGGCCAACATGGCCGTTCAGGTCCAGCGCCTGCCCTTCAGGGACGCGCACAGACGGGCGATTGTCGTAATACAACGGATCGCCGTGGGGAACGACGGTGTTTAGAGCGTCGTTGCCGCCGGAAAGCTGGAGCACCACCAGCACCGGATCTTTCTTGGTTGCGGTCATCTCGTTTCTCCTTGTGGTCGAACCGGGAACGGGACAGCGGAGTTCGATGTTCCTGACGCCGGCGGGCAGCGCTTGTTCCCGTCCGCCGGCGCCCAGTGTCCCGATCTACGAAAACTGATACTCTTGGGTGCTCACGATGAGCTGCAGAGTTTGGGCAATCGTATCCGAATATTCAGGAGTGCCCACGTTGGCATCGCCGCCGCTGCTGGCGAAGGCGACCAGTTGGTCTCGCGTTTCCGGAGCCAATTCATAGGCTCCCATCATCTCAAGGCAGCGGTCCACGATGCTTTCCGCTCCAGTGATCTCTTCCCGGCCCAGGCGAGACACGATGTCCTGCACTCCGGGCAGCTTCTGGTTGCCGACCTGGTCGGCGGCAAAGTTGATGCGCTCCACCAGCGTGCCCGAGTCAATCCACTCGGCGCCGGTGTGCCAGCCTTCAACCGTCGGCGGGTTCATCAGATCCTGGCCCATGTAGCGAATGACGTTGGACAGCGGATTCAGACCCAGCCGCGGCGTCGTGAAGTCGCGTACCAGTCGCATCGTTCCGATAACGACTTCAGCCGGACTCTTTACCTTCTCAAATCGGGCGTCCTTGAAGAAGTCGGAGTTGAACAGCACCCGCAGCATGGCGGTCAGGTTGAAGCCGGAGTCAAAGTACGTCTGCTCCAGCAGGGCAATGGCTTCCGGATCTCGCGGCTCCGTGTTCTGCCAGGCCGGTACCTGCACCTCATCGGCTACGAAGAAATTGTACAGGTGGCGGGAAACAAAGCGGGCGGCCGCCGGCTGGCGGGCAATGATTTCAACGACATCGTCGCCGTTGAAATTGCCGGTCTCGCCCAGGAAGGTCTTCTCTTCCTCGTCGTGGTCGTACGGATTGTAGATAAAGTTGGCCTCATAGCGGCCGTAGGGGTACCGCGGCACGGCGTTGGTGATCGTCCAGCCGGTAAAGGCCCGGGCGGCTTCCTTAACGTCGTCTTCAGAGTAGTTGGCCTGGCCGTCCATGCCGACGCCCAGGGAGAACAGCTCCAGCAGTTCACGGCCCCAGTTTTCGTTAATGGCACCCTTGTGGCTCATGCAGTTGTCCAGATAGAACACCATCGCCGGGTCGCGAGCCAGTCCTTTCAGCAGGGCATCAAAATTGCCCATGCCCATGTCGCGGAACATGTCCAACTGGAGTTTTACCTGCCGGCCGTGTTCGCACTTGGAGTTGCCGGTGCAAAGGATCCCGTGCCAGAACAGCGCTATCTTTTCCTGCAACGGTCGCCGGGTGTTGATCATCCGGTAAGTCCAGTACGCCTGGTTAACTTCCAGCGCGTTCATTTCCTTCCAGTCAACGAAGTGCCGCTCCAGAATGTCCATCTCCAGATCTGGCTGTGCTTCCGGATTCAATAGGTCTTCAACTGTGGCTTCGTAACCCTGGGCAACGCGTTCTTCCAGCTCGGCGTACGTGGCGCCAAAACCGGCCCGACGCATCAGGTGCGCCATCAGGGCAATATCCTGGTTACTGGGCATAGCGTGTTCCTCCTGCTTCACCGATTGACGATTTCTTTCTCGATACGGATATTCGGTAGGTGTAAACCGTAACAGTAACGGTAGCCGACATCGAACCGCGCGGTCACACCACTCAGATAGCCGCATACTACTCGCCGGCAGGATAAAGTGTCAAGACGAGGGCAGGCCGGGCGACGGCCATCCAATCGAGACCGCCTATAACCACGACAGGCTATAATGCGTCTATGAAATTCGACCGCATAGCAATAATCCCAAGTGTATGTCAGGGCCGGCCGACCGTGCGTGGGACGCGCATTACGGTGGAATTTGTGCTCAAACTGATGGGAAACGGGTACACGGCTGAGGAAATTCAGCAGCAATACCCCGATTTGGAAAGGGCTGATGTGTACCAGTGCGCTACTTACGGAGCGTGGCTGGCCAGCGACCGCACTTTACAAGTCGAATGAGGCTGCTCGCCGATGTGCACCTATCCCCCACCACAGTTCAGTACCTGAACCACCTTGGGCATGACGCAATCCGCGCTACCTCCGTCCTGCCACCCGCTGCGCCGGATGATGACATCGTTGCCAAGGCAATCGAACTCGGACGGGTAGTATTGACGCAGGATTTGGATTTCTCCGATATTGTGGCACTGTCTGGTAAAGCTGAGCCATCACTAATCACGCTGCGGCTGTCCGATTCGAGGGTGGAGAACGTGAATCGGGTCCTGGCGTCCGTGCTGCCGATGCTGGAAGAAGAAGTGGACCGAGGCATCATTGCAACTGTTGAGGACAACCGAGTTAGAACCCGCAGGCTGCCGGTATGAAGCATCAGCTAGAACGGCGGGGCAAACCCGCCCTTGCCCTCGCCTAGCGGTGGCAAGCCGTTGTCCTGGAGCCTATTGTTGAGTACCTCAAAAAACTCCCGATAGCGTTCCAGATACTCGTTGCCGAAATTATCCCGACCGCAGCCTAGCTTTTCGGCCATCAGGTCATACGCCCCGTCCCGCGTGCCGGCCAGAAATTTGCCCTGGCGAAAATGGAAAGGCTGGGCGATAAACTTCTTGACGCCGGTGCCAATCAGTTCGTCGGCAAAGTCGCCATTGTTGTTCACCAGCAGCAGCGGCGTCATCGTAATGCAGGTATCAATCCCGGCGGCCTGCACTTCCTTGATGGCCCGTAGTCGCACCATGTTTGACGGGCAGGACGGCTCAAAGGTGCGCCGAATGTCCTCGTCGTCGGTCGTTACGGTCATGTTGACCTGGACGCGGCCACCATTCTCCTCAATCTTGCGGAACAGGTCGCAATCCCGCACGACATCGGGGCTGCGAGTTTGCACCACCAGCTTGGGCTTATGCCGCTCCGCCATGATTTCCAGGATGCCGCGGGTGAATTTCAGCTCTCGCTCCACCGGCTGGTAAGGGTCTGTAACGCTACTCATATAGATGAGCTTGCCGTCGAGGGCGCCCGGCTTGCGCTTAGCCATCAGATCAACGGCGTTTTCCTTCACGTTGACCCAATAACCCCACGAATCCCGCTTTTCGGCATCCCGGCTGAAAAAAGCGGCGTAGCAGTAGGTACAACCGAAGGAGCAGCCGGAGTAAGGATTCAGCGTAAAGTCGTAAGCATCCATAAACCCGGTGGCGCGGGTCAGAATTTCGCGGGCCGGGGCGTAGGCAACGGCAGTTTGGCCGATATGGGTGGGGCCGGAAACGTCCAGCGATATAGGTTCATTGTAGTTGCCACCATCCAGAGGCAACTGAGCATTCTCGGTAGCCATCACTTACTCCCTGACTGTGCGGCGCACCTAGTTAATCTTTTGGCCGGTTCAACCAAGCACGGACACGCTGAAGAACACGGCGCCCAAAACCACCAGATGCCCCGGTGTTTGAACTTCCTGAACTCGGTGAGCCAGAATGTTGTTGTCGGGAACTCCCGGCACCTGCCGGCTCAGAATGGCGACGGGCTTCCTCTTGTTGACGCTGCTGCCTTTCTTGTTCCCTACGCTGCCGGGCTTCTTCCTGTATCCTTTGCCATCTCGTCTGTTCTCGACTCTGCTGTCCCTGTGCCCCTGGCGGTCCGGAGAGTAGTTCCGCCTCCTGCTGCTTGCGCTGTGTTTCCTGTTCCTCCCGCTGCATTCGCCGGCGCTCCCTATCCCGTTGACGCCGGGCTTCTCTTCGCCTTTCCTGTTCTTGGGCTTCACGCCTGCGCTCTTCTTTGATGCGCTGCTCTTCTTCGGTCTGCCGTGTTTCCAGACAGTCGGCTTCAATCTGACATTGGCCCCGCACTCCGTTCAGTCGTTCATGCTCCACTGCTACTCGCCTACGTTCGTCCCTAGCTCGTTGATCTTCCTCAGCCACAGTGGAAGCAAAAATCGCCACATCGGAAAAGTTAGTGTACAACCTGGGCACATTCCAAGTAGGTGGTTTGAAACCATGGTTAAATGCGACCCGGGCTGCCTTGCTGTTGTCGATACGCCCACTGAAACGGAGTTTGGGTTCCTGATTGCAAGCCCATTGGAAACCACCGGGTAAAGCGCTATTTGCTAGGTGCGCTTTTGCTGGATGGCAAGTCAAGAATATCCTGTTAGGTTCAAGTGTGTTGCACAGGTCGGAAAGAGCGCTCTTAATTACACTTTCACCTCCATCGTAAAGTGTATGCAAAGCACTGATCCAGCAATCAGTCATCTCAATTTTCGGCACTGAATTGTGGCTGTGATGAAATTTAGGCTGTTGAATCATACGCGCAGATTCAATTAACCGCTCCATTTTTTGCTGATTGCTGACAACATGAACAAATTCGTTCCAGAGTTTTACTCCGAGGTCCATCATTGGACGGTTGATGTCGATGGAATCTAAGTGCACTGCTCGGATTCGCTCTCCTCGGTCCAAGGCGTCTGCCACAGCTAGTGCCACAGCAAATGACATTGCCAAACAACCTGCCCCGAAATCGACCATCCGCATGGCGCCTGCGTTGGTCAGGCTGGACCCATTTTCAGAATCTTTGATAACCGTGTAAGCCAAATTGATGTGGCTCAACTGATATGGAATCACGTACCGCAAGACCACCATGCAGTCAGAGTAGTCAGGCATATCGCTGCTGTTCCGCAATCGCTGAATGCTCCGCTCTGAGCGACCCAGCCAATCATCTATTTGCGAGCGCGACATACCGGCGGTCAGCCGGCCGAACTCGAACTCCAGCACATTCGCAAAGGCGATGTCCAAACACTCTGCAATGTCCGCGATATTCCGCTCTGACCAGGAACCGTGGGGATTTGCCGTAACCGTCATTTTGTATTTCCCACTTGGTTAACTTGCCAGTATGCGGCATGGGCGTTCACCGGACTGACGGGCTATCCCGCCGCCACAAACCCCGCCACCCGCTCCCCAACCCACTGCTGTATCTCCGCCTCAAAGGCCGGTTCCGGCGGCGGGGCGTCGTAGCGCGCCACCTGGCCGTAGCGGGCGGTGTGGTGCAGGGCGTTGATGATGGGCCCGAGGTCCACCTCCGGCGCGGGCGCCTCATCGTCCGACCGCAGTGGCAGCGTGAACTTGGGGATGCGCTGCTGCACCATGAAGGGGTACAACCAGGCACCGGGGCTTTCCAGGCTCCGGCACACCAGGATGCGGTAATCGCTGACCGGCGGCGGGGTTTCCAGGGGCATCGGCTCCCAGCGACGCAGCAGGTCAATTTCCACCAGGTTGACTCCGGCAGCAATGGTGGCTTCGCGCTTGCGGATGTAGCGGCGGCGTCCCTCCCCCGACGCTTTGTTGGTAGGCGACAAAACCTCAATGATGGTAACGACTTCCCGGTCGGGCATGGCTTCCACTCGGAGCCAGGTGACACGAACTTCCCGGGGCATCCGAACCCGTACTGCGGTAGTTCCCTCCGGCGGAGCGGCGACGGCAGCCGTTGCTCCCGCGGTTGCCGAACGATTCGGAGCTGTGCCGCCGAGTTCGTCGGTGACCGGCGCGTCGGGTATCATCAGCGTTAACGCTGGCGGGGGGCCGAAAGGAGTTTCGGTTTCTACCCGCTGTTCCAAATCGATACGGTAGTCGCGAGGTAATTGCGGCCCCAACTCCTCTGCCAGAGCAGCAATCAAGCGGTTATGGAACCCAGGCCAGATGTCGCTGCGCTCCAGGTAGGGGTTCATACCGGGGAACGGGTTGTCGTACTTCATCGTATCGCTCCAACGCGAATGGATTCCGGATCAAGTCCGGAATGACGGGTTGGCCGGAATGACGGGTTGGGAGGATCAGCCCCGCCGGCGCTTGTGTTGCCGCAGGATGCAGTCGTCCATAATTACGCCTACGCCGGCCGCCTGCGCCCGCTCTGCCGCCGCCTCATCCACCACACCGTCCTGCATCCAGATGTAACTGGCTCCGATGCGTACCGCGCCGTCGGCAACCTCGCCCGCCAGTTCGCTGCGCCGGAATACGTCCACCAGGTCAATGGCAACGCCCTGCGCCTGCGCGGCTGCCAGCGCCGATTCCAGATCGTCGTACGACTGCTCTCCCAGCACAGCTGCGCCCTTCAGCGCCGGATTCACCGGAATAATGCGGTACCCTTGCGCCTGCATATACGCCGACACGCCGTGGCTGGCGCGCGCCGGATTGTCCGACAACCCCACCACCGCAATCGTCTTTACGTTATCCAGTATCTCGTCGATCAAGTCCATCTCATGCGTTCCTTCATGTCATTGCGAGCGAAGCGTGGCAATCCCGGCGGCGCGGGGCTTGCTCCCCGACGACCGTGATTTCGCCGACGAGATTGCCACGTCGCTTCGCTCCTCGCAATGACAAACGTGGCTTCTACCGGCTGGCGGTGCTGTCGCTGGCGGTAATGGTGATGTGGCCCATGTAACCGTTTGCAGTGGCGCCGTGCCAGTGATTTTCGCCGGCCTTGATTTGCACCACGTCACCGACGCCTACTTCCACCTCTTGGGTTTCGTCGGCCACGATCCCGTTGCCCGTGGTGATTACCAGAATCTGGTCGCTGCTGTGGCGGTGCCATCCCGTCTGCGCGCCCGTCTGGAAATTAACGATGCTGGCGTTGAAAAAATCACTCTCTCCCTCCGGGATGATGGGTTGACGCGTTCGATGCACCTCGCCGCCCGTCCATCCTGGTACGGCCGCCGCGGGCCCCAACGGTATGTGCTCTACATTGGCTATTCGAACTACTCGCATAAGTTTGCCTCCTTGCGTATGTGTAAATTGGTCGGCGTCAGGCGGCGATTGATTCCCGCAACTGCGCCAGCAATTCTTCGTCGGTGTCGAATTCCAGCTCCAGGATGTCTTTCGCGAGACGGCGAGCGGCTTGCCGGTCTTCATCATCTCCGGTGGCCAACAGTTCCTGGATGTCTTTCATCATCTCAACACGCAATTCCGGGCTGCGCCAAACCATCTCGCGCGCTCCGATTTTCCAATCCTCCGATCGTGGCACAGTCATAGTCGAGCTCCCTATCGATTTTGGTAGTCTCGCCATCGTGATTTGCTTCTGTCGATGTCGTTACGTTGGTCGCTCTTGTCCCCACCGCCCAGTAGAATAACCAGCACTGGCCCATCCCAAGCGTAGTAAATCCGGTAACCGGGACCGAAATTCACTCTGCGCTCCATGACACCCTCACCTACCCCGCGAGAATCTCCGAAATTCCCATCCGCCATACGGGCCACTATCCTGAGGATTCGGCGTTGCACCGGCAAGGACAATCCTTCCAGCCATAGGTAAAACGGACTGCGCCCACGATGGTCCAGGTAACCGCGGAGTTCGGGCATACCGGCATTATACTACTCAGCCTCAACCGGTATGCCCACAACCATACGGTAGGATGGACTACTTCGCCGGCACCGGCAAGCCCGCGATTTTCACCGGCACGCTGCCAACCGTGTTGCGACTCGTGAAGTACAGCGTCTTCCAGTCCGCGCCGCCAAAGCAAAGGTTAGTGGTGGCCGGCTGGCCATGCACCACGATTCCCAACGTCTCTCCCCCAGGATTCATGATGTGCAGTCCGCCCGCGCCGCCGCAGTAAACGTTGCCTTCAACGTCCACTTTCATACCGTCGGGTACGCCTTCCCGCTCGCCGCGCATATCGGCGAACAGCCTCTGCGTCGCCAGTGACACGCTCCCGTCGTCCTGAACCTCAAAAGCCCGGATTATTCCCCGGCGTGAATCGTTCACGTAAAGGATGCTCTCGTCGGGAGAGAAAGCCAGTCCGTTGGGCACCACAAAGTCAGATGCCAGCAATGTGAGCGTGCCCAGGTCGGCCGACAGCCGAAATACACCGGAGATCGTCTGTTCCCACTGCTCGCGGGGGCGGCGGAATGTCCAGGGGTCGGTGAAATAGATGCTGCCGTCTGACTTCACTACCACGTCATTGGGACGGTTCAGCTGCCGACCCTGGAACTGGTTGGCCAAGACCGTGGTGGATCCGTCGTGCTCCAGCCGGCTGATGCGCCGGCCATCGTGTTCGGCGGCAATAAGGCGGCCCTGCTGGTCGCGCGTCAGGCCGTTGTGGCGATTTACGGGTTCGGCGTCCACAGTAACGCCGCTCCCCGGGGTGTAGCGCATCCGGCGGTCGTTGTGGATGTCGCTGAACAGCAGGTAGCCGCCGTCACTCCACCACACCGGCCCCTCCGCCGGTCCCTCCGACCCGCCATATCCGGCGCCGTGTTCCTCTATGGGGGCGTCGCTGTCGATGATGTTGTCCAATGCGGGGGATAACTTTTCTATAGGCATATTCGCGCCTCCTGATTATTTTCGGCCCAGCGCCGGTCTCGTCAGTGCAAGCAATGATTCCCGCCGTCATTGTAGGCGTGTCCACCGGGCGACGCAACGACCTGGTAAACACGGTAACAGTTCAGACTTGCGGGGATCTGCGGGATATTTGGCCTCACTTGTACCCACTTTAATCTGTCATTGCGAGCGCAGCGTGGCAATCTCGTTGCCACTGCAATGATGGTTCACCGACGTGAACTCAACCTCTACGAGATTGTCATGTCGCTAAGCTCCTCGCAAAGCCAGTCGGCCGCTTTGGGTATGTCCATAGTGTCAATCTCGTCGCCACAATCAACGGGATCGCGGGCGGATGTCCGGCAATGTACCGTGTTTATAACCCTTGCTACCTCTCTTGATGTGCGAAGCATAAAACCCAATGCCCTGCTTGCTAGTGTTCGCCAATGGACGGTCCTTCAAAACCCTCTCAAGGACTTCATCGTAAGTAAGCCCTACCGTTTGCCCATTGCGATCTGTTACGACATAACCAAGCCAGTAGATGGCAGATTCCTTTACCGTACCCCTCTGGCCTATTTGTGCTTGCTCATAGGAGTTGGGCTGAGACGGTGTAGAAGTTGCAGGAGTATCATGCCAATTATCTATACCAAAGCGGTCCGGCAGCAACTCCGCCTTTTCCGCTCCACAGCGCAGTAAATACGCCACCTTGTTGCTTGCGCTGCTGAAAATGGCCTGCTTGTCAACTGATCGATTTTCCAGTTCGCCAAGCTCGTTTTGCCACTCTGCTAATTCTGAATGTAGATTGCTTCGCCAATCACTAAACATTTGCAGTTCACGAATTCGGTTTGGGCGTCGCGGTAGGGTAGCAATATAATCGTCAAATTCCTGGACCAATTCGTCATCGTCCCCAAGTAACAGTTCCCGCCACTCAATCAACCCCCGCAATTCTTCGCGGCGCGCATCGTCGGCTCCGGCGATGCTCTGCCGCTCCACTTCAAGCAATTCTGCCAGCAGGGCGGACAGGCGGTTGGCGAGGTCGTCGTCAATCTCAACGTCGCTGAGGAGCGTCATTTCGTCCTCCGGGTCGTAAATCTCAACCAGCGCATCCAGCGGCGGGGCTACGGGTAGGTGGGCCTGGATGTGGGCGTCGATGTGGCAGAGGTCGCAGACCAGTTGGTGGGCATCGCCGCAGTGGGTTTCGTACTGCCAGCGTTTGTGGGCGCGCCACCGACCGCAGCGGTCGCATTCTTTGCCGAAGGCATAGCCGCAGACCCGGCAGTTATGGCTGGCGGCGGGTGATGCGGTTTCGCAGAGCGGGCATACCACAATGGGGGCCTCGCCGGATTTCTGCGCGCCGCGCGGCTCCAGCGTCCATTCGCGGTAATCCTCGGGCAAGCCGTGGGTTACGGCGTTGGCGGCCAGGTCCAGAATCAGGCAATCGCCGCCGTCGGCTTTGGGGCGCAGTCCCCGGCCCACCATCTGCAAATATAGGGCCAGGCTCATAGTAGGGCGGGCGATGATGATGCAGGATGCGTCGGGCAGGTCAAACCCTTCGGTGGCGACGATTACGTTGACCAGCACCTTGACGCTGCCGTTGCGGAAGCCGTCGATCGCTTTATCCCGTTCCTCCGGTTTGGTGTCTCCGAGGATCACTGCCGCCGATATGCCGGCATCGTTGAACACTGCCGCCAGGTTGTGGGCGTGGTCCACCGATACGGCGTAGGCGATGGTGGGGCGGTCGTTGGCGTGTTTTTGCCAGAACTCCAGCGCGCCGGCGGTCATTATGTCCGGGCGGTCGAGGTTGGCCTGCTCAATGCCGGCTTCGGTGTAGTCCCCGGTGCGGTCAACGGCGCCGCCGCTGATGCGCTGCTCCGGGGGCGGTATGAACACCTGCGCCTCACATAGCGAATCGAGGGATTGCAAGTCGGCGGTCTGCGGGCCGCATACCAACGCGTCAAAGAGGTGGTCGAAGCCCTCTTTTTCCGACAGACGCCAGGGCGTTGCGGTCATGCCGACGATGGGGCCGGGCCACTGGCGCATGGCCCGCGTCCAGCCGTCGGCGGCGGCGTGGTGGGCTTCGTCAATCACCAGCAGGTCAGCGGCGTTGTAGCGGTTCCAGACTTGTCGCTGGGCGTTGCGGCGGCCTACGGTCTGGGCCATCAGGATGACGGCGCCGCCGGCCATTGCCGGAGCGTCTTGGCCGGGAGTCCAGTTTACGTTGGTTATCGCGGAAACGCCGGCGTTGGTGAGCATCCCGCGAGTCTGCTCGGCGAGTTCCCTACGGTGGGTCAACCACACTGCTTTGCCCCCATCTTGCAACCAGTTAGCCAGCAGCGCCCCGGCGATGACGGTTTTGCCGCCGCCGGTGGGTAGCTGCATCATTACGCGCTCTTTGGGGTCGGCGGCCAGCGCGTGTTGAACCTGTTGCAGCAGGTTTTGCTGGTAGGGACGGAGTTCGATCATGTCTCCGCATTGTAGCAAAGCGCCGGCAACTCAGGTACGGCCCGTTGGCGCAACGGCTGGGTTCCGTTTCAAGTGGTTTCGATATTTTGGTTGGTGGTTTGTGAACTGACTAAACCACCGAAAAGGAACACTACCATTCCAGCACTCGCTGCCTTGCATCCGTCCCTCAGCCAATCGGCCAGCAGGGTGACTGCGGTGATGGTTTTGCCGCCGCCGGTGGGGAGCCGCATCAACGGGCGGGCTTGCGGCTCGTCGGCCAGCGTGATTTGGACATCCTGCGGCAGAACACACTGGTAGGGACGGAGTTGCAGAATAGCCGTTGACGGTCGCAGTTCATAGTCGGCAATCAGCCCAAAACGCTGGCCGGGACCGGAAAATCCTTGATGAACGACTTGGCGTAGGACATCCAACCACCCTGATAGGGCCGGCTGGTTTGGCGGATGAAGAAGTCCATATCGTCCGAATTCAGCGCGTCCAGCAGGCGGGTCAAATCAACGCCATGTTTAGGTTTGATGCAATACCCTGAATAGAAGGTTGCGTCGGGGCTGGGGCAGCGTTGGAAATTGGGGGCGCGGTTCATGCCGGAAGTCAAAATCTTATCGCCAAAGCCAGACGTGATTGATACGTGCCGGCCAAAGCCATACCAGCGCGCCGGGTCAAATTTCCCCTTGTCTCGATTCAGCAACCGCTCCATGTTGAAAGATAACCACTCGTAGACTGCCGGCGCCTGTTCTGCGATTACCCGTTCGGGCAGAAGTTTGCCTTTGTCATCGTAAGGGAATACCACCACACGGCTAACTGGGTCCTGGCCCCCTTTCATAACCGACGCTTTGACTACATTCCGCAAATCCAGCCTTCCAGCAGCGCCGTTTCACCACCGACCTTTCAGGGGAAGTGATGCCCGCAGCCGTCCTCAATGTGTGTCCCTTGCGCCACGGGTAGAATGAACACGTCATCGGCGAGGGTTTGGATACCCACGTGAATATCGGCAATTTCTGATAAACGCGGGCCACGCTGGATAAGTTCCTGCATCCGCTCTCGCTCGGCGCCGGTTGACATTACCCAGGGTCGGGACGGGCTGGCCCAATCAATCGCTATCGTTCCAGCGTCATCAAAGGCGGCGCCGTTGTACTTATCGACAGGTATAGATGCTGACATACCGCCTTTCTGAATTATCGTTATTGACGTGTAAGTAGTTACATCATCGAATACTTGATGGTCAGCAAAATCTATTATCTTTTTGACGTTATGGGTCATCACCAGCAAACGCCGCAGCCCAGAACCGGAATCGGAACGCAACCAACTGGAGGGTGTAATGTAACCCAGGACGCCGCCGTTGCGCAGAAGGTCCAGCCCCAACTCGTAAAACACCAAGTACAAGTCGATGGCGCCTCGTATCACGCTCCACTGCCCGGCAATCCGGTTACGCCCCGACTGCTCCAGGTGTTGCACTCTAACGTAAGGCGGGTTGCCCACGATGTGGGTGAATCTCCCGTAATCGCCCGCGAACGCATCCCGGTCAAACGCGTTGCGCCGATGCAAGTTCCAGTCAACCCGCTCACTTGGATACCACTCATTCAACACCGCATCCAGCTGAGACCGGCACCGGGTGATGGCCTCGAGGTCAATATCATAGCCGGTCATTCGGCGCAACGCAGCCAGGGCGTCCGCTCGGTCTAACCCAGCCAATATCCGACCTGCGGTTGCGGTCAGGAACGCGCCGTCGCCGCAGGCCGGGTCACAGATGACGGCGCGCTCCAGTTCGTCCTGTTCTGCCGGCAGAACGTTGTTAAGGATTAATTCGACAATCGGAGCCGGGGTATAAACCACACCGTGCCGTTTTCGCATCGATGCGCTCATGGCGACAGGTGACGCAGTTCAATTCGTCTAGCCATCCTAACGAAAAAGAGCTTCAGGCTGAGCGCGTTTCTTAACTCCGCACGGCTGTCTTCACTAATGTCTAATGCCGACGGGTCAGCGACGCGGGGGATAGTATCCGCGTCGGTATCAAGGTCAACGATACCAATAGCCATCTCGTCAGGCGCGTGGATATGCTCGTGGTCGGCCCTTAGGCGAGCATAACGTTGAATATCGTGGTCACGGATTGCTTCCCGGCGGGTAATCTCTCCAGATCGGTTTTTATACGGTATAGGGTTGGTAACACAAAACAGGTTGCCGTAAACGATGTTGCCCCGGCGAAGGTTCGCCGTCTCGCCAATCTGCTGTTCCAAGTAATTGATGGAGTTTTGCCAGTAGTTGGAAATGACGAATTTGATGCTTATTACGCCAAGTTCCTGTTCGTCCCTGGCACCAGGACATCGACGTCTTTACCATAATACATACCGCCAACGTTGGCTTCGTGCGTACTGGTCGGAGATTGGCCCGTGAAGGTGTAAGCGTCTTCTCTGAGTTCCTGGCGCATTTCGTCCTGAACCCAGCCGTGCAGCACTCTGGTTTTTTGATTTGAGCGCGTACCGTGCAACTTTACCATCCGGTACGATTCCTGCATTGCCGCCAGGAACCGTTGCTCTATGTTCTGCTGCTGCATGCTTTCTCCGAACGTCGGTGCAAAATGCTTGCAATAAGAAACTAGCAAAGGACAATAGTCCGGTCAACACCTTGCTGTCAGTCAATGCGTCCTGCGCGTCTATACAGATGGACACACTTGCGCCCATTTTGCAACCAGTTAGCCAGCAGCGCCCCGGCGATGACGGTTTTGCCGCCGCCGGTGGGTAGTTGCATCATTATGTGCGCTTTGGGGTCGGCGGCCAGAGAGTTATGCACCTGTTGCAGCAGGTCTTGCTGGTAGGGACGGAGTTCGATCATATCTCCGCATTGTAGCAAAGCGCCGGCAGCCCAGGTACGGCCCCTTGGCGCGACTCGAATGTTTTAGCAGACGCGGCCCATCCCCATCCCGATCATCCCATCAAAAGTTGCAGGCCCATCGCTATGCGCTCCGTGCGCCGGTTGGGGTTCAATAGGAGCAGTTTATTTACCTTTTTTAGAAATTCCACCAAGTAATGCACGGCTGGCTAAACCAAACCCATCAGGGGGACTGTCTGCAACTGATGTCCCAGATGCCGGCCGGCTCGGTGGACCTGGTGGTTACTTCGCCGCCGTACAACCTGCTGAACAGCAGCGGCAACGGCATGAAGAACGGCAACGGCGGCAAGTGGTCGCGCTCCGCCTTGATGCAGGGTTACGCCGATCACGGTGACTGCATGCCCCACGAAGACTACGTGGAATGGCAGCGCGAATGCCTGCGAGCCATGCTGCGCGTGCTGGGGCCCCACGGAGCGATCTTCTACAACCACAAATGGCGTGTACAACGCGGCCTGCTCCAGGACCGGGCCGACATCATGGACGGGTTCCCGGTTCGGCAAGTCATCATCTGGCAACGCTCCGGCGGATTCAACCATAATCCCGGCTACTTCCTGCCCACCTACGAGGTCATATACCTCATCGCGCATCCCAAATTCCGCCTGGCTCCCAAGGCCGGCGGCGTCGGAGATGTCTGGCGCATCCGGCAAGACCGCAACAACCCCCATCCTGCTTCTTTCCCTATTGACCTAGCCCGACGCGCCATCGCCGCCACCACCGCCCGCATCGTGCTGGACCCATTCATGGGCAGCGGCACCACCGGAGTCGCGGCCCGCATGGAAGGACGTGATTTCATCGGCCTGGAAATCTCCGATCAATACTGTCAATACGCCCGTCAGCGCGTGGCCGCAATGGCCGAATTGGCTGCGGTTGCAGATAACGCCAGCGACACATTGTCCCCCGCCGTCCCCGATGCGCTGGCCGTGCGCGATGCGTTGCTACCCACGCCGGCGGTGGTCCGCTAACCCACCGACGGGCTCCGGAGTTCCACCCGTATCGCTCAGCGGGCGATGGTACAATCAGCAGGTGCGCCGGCACGTCACCAGCCATTGGCACTCCCCATCTTTCGAGGCACACCATGACCACCACCAGTACGCGTCAGAATCAGCCCGTGCCATCCCACCCGCAGGAGCCCAGGTCGTCGACC
Organism: Dehalococcoidia bacterium; assembly: GCA_965262485.1. GTDB lineage: Bacteria > Chloroflexota > Dehalococcoidia > Lucifugimonadales > UBA3495 > Bin87. The sequence continues at coordinate 1,421,948 of OZ253540.1, forward strand.
GCGACCATCCCCCTTGCCGAATTCGGCAAGTCGCTGGCCGACTCGGACTTGGACAACTGGTTCGTCGAATTCTCCGAGCGCAACTCTGACGAGGGCCAGACCTACGAAATTTCCAACACAGGACGTTTGCTGATTATGGCTCCCACCGGAAATCCTGGTTCCCTGCACGAAGGTGAACTACACCTGGATCTTGGTAATTGGGCCCGCGGTTACGGCGGTATTGCATTTCTCTCGACCAGCCGCTTTATCCTGCCTGACGGCTCACGTTTCGGACCAGACGTTGCTTGGGTTCGAGAGGACCGGCGACCTGAACTGATCGCATCGGACAATATCCCGTTCCCATTCCTCGCCCCCGATTTCGTTGCCGAGATTAAATCGCCTTCCAACAGTAATGCCGAGCTAATCGACAAGATCAACCTGTTCCTTGATTATGGAACGCGCCTGGCCTGGTTGATCGACGCCGCAACCCGCACCGTGTCTATCTTCCGTCCCGGTCGTAATCCAGAGATATTGCGCGATCACGAATTTGTTGACGGTGACCAGGATGTCCTGCCCGGGTTCCGGTTTGCTGTTCGCGAGCGAATCTTCGATTACATGAACAATCCCCAGTCCTAAACGATCCCCAGCCATTGGCAGTCCGCTTTATCGAGGCACACCATGACCACCACCAGCACGCGTCAGAATCAGCCCGTGCCATCCCACCCGCAGGAGCCCAGGTCGTCGACCGTGACCATCCCCCTTGCCGAATTCGGCAAGTCGATGGCCGACCCGGACCTGGACAACTGGTTCGTCGAATTTTCTGAGCGCAACTCTGACGAGGGCCAGACCTACGAAATTTCCAACACAGGACGTTTGTTGATTATGGCTCCCACCGGAAATCCTGGTTTTTACCACGAAACCCAGTTATCAACCGACCTGACTATTTGGGCCAGGGGATACGGCGGCTTCGTTGGCGGACCCACCGGTCGTTTCGGATTGCCCGATGGTTCAAGGCGCGGGCCGGACGCTACCTGGGTGGCTTCGGAACGGCGTCAAGAATTGATGCTGGCGATAAACCGTCCGGTCGCGCAGTTCGCCCCCGATTTCGTTGCCGAGATTAAATCGCCTAGCAACAGCGAAGCCGAGCTAATCGACAAGATCAACCTGTTTGTCGATCATGGTACGCGTCTGGCCTGGTTGATCGACGCCGCAACCCGCACTGTATCTATCTTCCGTCCCGGTCGTGATCCAGAGATATTGCGCGATCCCGAATTTGTTGACGGTGACCAGAATGTCCTGCCCGGGTTCCGGTTTGCCGTTCGCGAGCGAATCTTCGATTACATGAACGATCCCCAGCCCTGACCAACCCCCAGTGAGGTTTCCCAGTGCCTGAACAGAACTACGACGTGATTATCATCGGCGGCGGCATGGCCGGTCTCACCGCCGGCATCTACTCAGCCCGCCACGGCCTCAGCACCGCCATCGTTGAAGAAATGATGGCCGGCGCTCAAATTATCAACTTGGAGCGCATCGAGAATTTCCCCGGATTCCCCCAGGGCATCGCCGGCTACGAACTCGGCCCGTCAACCCAGGAACAGGCCATGGACGCCGGCGTGGAAATGCTGATGGACACGGTTACCGACGTGAACCCCGACGGTGACTACCTGCGGGTGGTTGGCGACGGCGGCAGCACGTATCGCGCCAGGGCGGTCATCATGGCAGCCGGCTCTTCTTTGCGCACCCTGGGCATCCCAGGCGAGGAAGAATTCAACGGACGCGGCGTTTCTCACTGCGCCACCTGCGATGGCCCCATGTACATGGGGCAAACCGTTGCGGTCGTGGGCGGCGGCGACTCCGCGGCCGACGAAGCCCTCACCCTCACCGACTACGCCGACCGTGTCATCCTGTTTCACCGCGGCGACGCGCTGGACTCCCAGAGCGTTTTGCAGGAACGCATCGCCGCCTCCGGCAAGATCGAGGTGCGATACAACACCGAAATCGTCGAAGTGCTGGGCGAAGACGCGGTAACCGGCATTCGGGTACGTTACGCCGACGGCGAGACAGTGGAGCCCGTGCATGGCCTGTTCGTGTACGTCGGCTTGAATCCCAACTCCGCGCCCATCGCCAACCTGGTTCCGCTGGACAACTCAGGCCACATACCAGTGGGCCTGACCATGGACACCCCCCAACCGGGTCTTTTCGCCGCCGGTGATATCCGCCAGCAATCAGCGTCCCAACTGGTAGCATCGGCCGGCGACGGCGCAACCGCCGCCATCGCGGCATTCCGCTACATCAACGCCAGGCAGTGGTGAGTCTCGTCATGCAGATTACCGATCACGTGTACAGCACGCATATCCAGGAAGACCCCAACGCTTACGGCGCAATGCACCCGGGCGGCACGCAGATTTACTTCGTCGGCGACCCGGCCGGCCACATGGTTATGATCGATTCGGGTGAACCCTACCGTGCCTGGCGTCGTCAAATCGCGGCCTACTGGGACGAGTTGGGCCGCCCCGTCATCGACGCCATCCTGATTACCCACGGCCACGGCGACCATATCGGCGGCCTCGACCGGTTGCAGGAACTGTTCGATTGCCCGGTACGCTGCCACCCCAAGCTGGCGCCCAGGTTGCAGCACATCCTCGGCGGCGACTCAGTGGTTGCCCTCAGCGCTCCCGAAGTTATTGCCACTGGCGGCGGCGCCACGCTCAGGCCACTGTTTACCCCGGGCCACGAGGAAGATCACGTCTGCTACTTCCTGCGGCCCGACCGCGTGCTGTTCAGCGGCGATAACCTGCTGGGCAACTCGTCATCCAGCGTTCGCAACCTGAAACTGTATATGTCCTCGTTGAATCGCATGGCCAAAACCCGCCCGCAGGTGGTTTGCCCCGGCCACGGCAACACCATCATCCGCGGCGAACCCCGCATCCTGCAGCAGATTGCCCACCGTCAGGGTCGAGAAGACCAGGTGCTGTCGGCGATTGCCGGCGGCGCTGCCACTGTTGAGGAAATCGTGGCCGCCGTCTACCCACGGAACCTGCGCAAGTCGTTGCGCGACGCCGCCGGACGCAACGTGCGCACGCACCTCGAAAAACTACGGCAAGAGCAACGCGTCAACGAGCGGGAAGCCACCTACACCCTGCCCGGATAAACGCGCCATGCGACCGCAACGCCCGATGATTCATCGCGCCTCTGGACCTCCCGGAGCAGCCGGCTGCGGGTTCGTACTGTTTTGTCTGGGCGTTTTCCTGCTTTCGCCCATCGGCCTGCTGCTCATCAAAGGCGTAGCGTGGGTGCTGGTTGGCCTAGGTGTTCTGCTGGCCGCCCTGGCAATCTGGAGTTGGTTAAAGCAGCGATGAGCTTGGCTGACTAACCGTTCGGCTATGGCTCCATCAGCCCCGAGCCGTCCCGTTGCAGCAGCTCCACGCGCACGTCGTCCGGCCCGCGTACGAAGGCGATGCGGACGCCCGGCCTGATGGTGCGGGGCTCCACGTAGATCTCAGCGCCTTTGCTCCGCAGGTCCTCCACCGCCCCGTCAATATCATCGACCCGAAACCCAAAGTGGTCCAGGCCAAGGTGCGGATCACTGGGGTTGGAGTCGATGTGCTCCTCGGGCGCCACGCTGGCGATGAAGATCGCCAACCCGTTCACGTCCAGATCAACGCGGGGCACACCGTCGCTTTGGATGCGGTTCAATACTGTCGCCCCAAACATAGTCTCGAAAAAACTGGCCATCCCTTCCGGGTCTTTGGTGCGTACGTGGATGTGGTCGTAGGTATAGGTGTACACGGGTGCGGCAGTAGACATTGATCGTTTCTCCTTGGTGAATCACAGAATATTGGGAACGTATGCTAACCCATTATTCATGACCTGGAGCGCAGCCGCAATGCAACTGCGTTCCTTGAATCCATGCGTCGGCGACCAGCGGTTGGTTACTGGATTGGGCCGGGTTCCTCCACCTGTTCCATCAGGTCGTTATTCCATTCGCCCTCAGCAAACAGGATTGCCTTGGCATCGAAAACGAACGCCTCAATCAGATTGTGCGACAGGTAGGCATAGGTTCCCGGTTGCCGAATCGTGTGAATCGACGCCCCGGCGGAACCGGCGGCTACCACCCACGTCTCCAGGTCCACCGCCGGCGGACTGTTGAACCCGCCGCGCTCCCAAACGTAGTCGCCATGCCCTCCAATCAGGTGCGGATACGACTGCCGGTTGGCTTGCGAATGGACAATCAGCACGTTTTCGCCCACGTTGGCCGTCAGCTGGCCGTCACCCTGCAGCGCACCGGTAACTCCGTTGAACACAATGTGCGTCGGTATCAGCGTCTTCATCGCCGCCAGATCGTCCACCATAGAGGCGGATGGGCTTTCGTAGCGCTTGAACTCGCCGTTTTCGTCCCGCGGCAGATAGTAATCCTGCTCCCCCACGTAGTAGGCGTGGTCGTAGGAGATCGGATTGCCCGCGGGATCTCTCAGCCCTTCCCGCGGCAACACCATGATCGCCCCGTTCATTCCGTGTACCACGTGCCACGGCACCATCGTTCCACCGGGCGCGCAGTGGTATACGAACACGCCGGCCTTGGTCGCCCGGAACCGCAGCAACACTTCCTGCCCCGGCCCGACCTGAGTCAGAGAACCGCCGCCCAGGGCGCCGCTGGAGGCGTGAAAGTCTATGTTGTGCAGCAACTCATTGATGGACGGGTTCACCAGGGTCAGCTCCACGTAGTCCCCCTCGTGCACCACAATGATGGGGCCGGGCACCGATCCGTTGAACGTGAAAGCCCACATGAACACACCCGAAGCCACCTCGATCTCCTTCTCTTCCACCACCATCCGAATCTCGACGACCCGAGGCTCGCCGGTATTCACCTGCTCGTGCTCCGGGAAAAACGGCGGAGCGACCAGCTCCTGCGTAACCCGTTCCAGGCCAGACACATCCTCCGGTTCCCAGGTGCGCGGCCCGCTCCAGTAGTCGCTTCCCGCCACCGCCGCTGTTGCCTCTCCGCCTCCGTCGCTCACTGCCTCCAGGCTCGGCAAATCCGTAGGCAACGAGAACGGCGGTACCGCGGTTGCCGCCTCGTCCTCACCCCCGCAGGCCACACCGACGGACAGCATCGCTACCACCGTCAGCGCAAAAAACAACGCCAGCGTCCACCTGCGTTTCGGGTTCCCCGGTGCTTTGAATTGCATGTCCATCCCACCACCATGAGTGTCGGGCGACCCCAACAGTTGAGACAACCGGAAGCATAGCGACCGGTGCAAATTGTTTCAAGGCAACGGCTACCTCACCCGTACCCGCTTTGTCATTGCGACCCCGTACTTGATACGGGGGCGGCAATCTCGTCGCCGTAGCAATAGTGGTTTGCCGACGTGTGTTCAACCTCAACGAGATTGCCACGTCGCTGCGCTCCTCGCAGTATCCGTGTTGGATGGCAAGGGTTTTCAGTTGGCTGGGGTATATTGGGGTAGCCAGGGGGTGCCGGACTGGGCTGCGGTGTGCAGGTGCAACTGGAGCTCAATCCCCAACGCCGGTAAACGGCCTGCAATCCAGCTTGAGTTAGTATCGGTCAACTCGCCCATCAGCAATTCCGTGCCAATAGAAACAATCTCTGCTTTCACAGCAACCTCCTCAGCGGCCTGAACCTGCGCAATCGTACTCCGACCCCACCGGTGGGTCGGTAGCCAGGCAGATAGTGCGTTCTGCCCGTCCGGCGTTTACCACGTAAACAATGGGGTCGTCGGGCAATCCGGCGTAATGCACCTGCACTATCGTGTTGCCTTCAGCGTCCAGTACCGGCTCATCGTTGTCGTCCAGTTCAATAAGCTGACCGCCAATATAAAACTCGTGCGCTGCATCGAACGTCTTGATGCGGACCACAGTCTCCGGCGGCGCCAGGCCGTATTGCGGATCGGCCGCTCCATCTTCCGAAACCAGCCAACCGCCCATCGCATCGGGGCCTCCGGGCTTTCCGGGTTGTGCATACCAGTTCAACTGTAGGCCCCACCAGGTGGGCGCCGTCACCGGCAGCTGTTCGCCGTCCACGGTGGCGTACCAGATGCGCTCCTCGAGATTTGGCACGTAGGTTACCGTTACGTCCTTATGGGTAACCTCCAGCTCCTGGATATCGCGAACATCCACCTCGTAGAAGTAACCCAGTTCCAGCGCCGGCGGAGTAAAAGGCGGCTCGTTGACCAGACGGTTAACTACCATAGCCCAAATCTCCGGCACCGTGAACAGCTGGGGATTCCCCACCAGCTGCATGTAATTCTGCTCACCGTCCGGAGTAACGTCACCCAGCCAGAACTCATACATCTGACCGGTTCTCTCGGTAATCTGGATAATGCTTGCCGGCGGTTCCAGTCCGTATTGCGCCGGATTTTCGATAGTCTCCAACAGCACCCGGGTTACCTTCGGCCCACTCAGAATTAACGGCGTGCCTGCCCATTTGTCCTGATATACCTGCGTACTCTCATCACCGTCCACTATGAACCATTTGCCGCGTCCCAGGTCCTTGTCATAAACGACGGTCTCTCCATTGTGCGTAACTTCCACGTGCACAATCTGATCGTCGTCCACGTGCCACGCCCACGGTCGGTCGTCCGGCGGCTCCGCCCTCGCTTCCCGTGTTTCCCTGCGGTCGCCTGGCGACTCCGTCGCGGCAGCACGCCGGTCGTCCCGCTCCGCCCTCGCTTCCCGTGTTTCCCTGCGGTCCAATATGCTCAATCGGTCATCCCCGCTATCGTCGGCTGCCCCACAGGCCACCCAGCCGCCGGCGAGAATGGTTGCCAGCAGCGTCAAACCCGCTGTCCACCGGATGTATTGTTGGCTGGATTTCCACATCACAACATCCCTTTTGTTAGGTGCCATTGCCAATTGCGACATCAACTCTTCACGGCTCCACAGACGCGAGGCAAGGGCGCTAAAGAGTTTTGGGCTACGATAGTTGGGCAGGCTACCATCATACTGTGGTCGATACAAACCGCACCCCGCTACCTCACGCGTACCCGCTTTGTCAATCCAAACTGGCCTGCTGTCATTGCGAAGGGCGCACCCACACCTGTCATTGCGAGCGCAGCGTGGCAATCTCGTCGCCGTAGCAATGGTGGTTTGCCGACGTGTGCTCAAGCTCAACGAGATTGCCATGTCGCTGCGCTCCTCGCAATGACAGGTGGGAGTGGGTACGCATGAGCTATCCCAGGTAGGCGCGAGTAGTCCCGGTTATGTGGGAGGTGTCGTTGTACAGATGCAGCACCGAGTTGTTCGGGTAGGTACGCACCACCGTTAGCGAGCAGTTGTGCATCACGAATTTCCAGTTGGCTTCCAAAGGCAGTTCCAGCAGCGAAACCAGCCCGGCCCGCAGACTGCCGCCGTGCCCAACAACCAGCACGTTTTGATCCATGTGCTGTTGGCGAACCCGTTGAAATATACGGTCCAGCCGAACGCTGGTTTCACGGATGGTCTCGCCGTCCGGCGGCGCAAAATCCAGGTCGTTGGCCATCGAAGCTTCGTAAAGGTGGGGGTATGCTTCCCGATATTCGTCGGCCGTCATTCCTTCAAACACGCCCTTGTTGTACTCGCGCAAGTCCGGTGTCAACGACAGCGGTACATCTCTTTCACCCACGGCGACCCTGGCCGTTTCCGCTGCCCGCTGCAGATCCGATGAGTAAACCGCATCGATTTGTATCCCCGCCAACCTTTTCGCCAACATTCGGGCCTGTTCCTGGCCCCGCGACGACAGCGCCACGTCGGTATGCCCCTGGATGCGTCCCTCGGCGTTCCATTCCGTTTCGCCGTGCCGAGTTATGTAAATGATCCCCATACTTGTCCTTACCTATAGTTGATTTCGCCCCAAACGTCCGCTACGGCATCGATCAACCGCACGCAGTCCGGGACGGGCCGCAGGCCGATGCGAATGCAGTCCGGCAACCCGAACGACGTGCAGTCCCGCACGAAAATGCCCCTTCTCGCCAACTCGTTCCGGAGTCCGGCGGCATCCCCAACCTGGGCCAGCACGAAGTTGGCCGCCGTCGGGTAGCACTTTACCCCGAGCTCACCCAATCCCTGTTCGATGCACACTCGAGATTCCAGCACTGCCGCCCGCGCTCGCGTCAGGTAACCATCGTCGGCCAGCGCAACCACGCCCGCCGCCTGCGCCAGACCGTTCACGCTCCAATCGGGTTGCAATGCTGCCAGGCGTGCGATCACCGATTCCGCGGCCACCGCGTAACCCAACCGCAACGCAGTCAGCGCGTAGTCCTTGGTCATCGATCGCAGCACCACCACCGACTCGGTCGACCCTACCAGTGCTGTCGCGCTGGCCTCGGCGTGCCGTTCCGACAGGTTGATGTACGCCTCGTCCACCACCAGCAAACTACCGACGGCAACGGCTGCTTCCGATAGGATCCGCAGTTCTGCCCGATCCATCAATGCGCCGGTGGGATTGTTGGGATTGCACATGAACACCAGCGTCGGGCGTCCGGCAGTGATGCGTTCTGCCGCGATCCCCGTGTCCCACGTGAATCCGGCCTCGCTCCGGTTCGCCTCCAGGTTCTCGACACGGCCCCCCGACAACGTCACCGCCCCGGCGTACTCACTGTACGTCGGCGTCAGCAGCATCGCGACGCGATTCGCGCCCCCGACCGGCGACCCTACGCAGGCTCTGGCCAGCAGATGGATGATCTCGGTGGAACCGTTCCCCGCGATGACATTCCCGATGCCAATTCCGTCGCCCTGGTGATGCTGCGCAATCGCTTCCGTCAGCGCCAGGCTGTGCGGATCGGGATAGGCCGCCAGTTCCACGGCGGCGATTGCCTCGGCCACGCCCTCCGGCGGCCCCAGCGGACTGACGCTGGCCGAAAAGTCCAGGCAATCCTCCAGCTTCAAACCCAGCTCGCGCAGTTCCGCCAGCTTGATCGCGCCGTGAACCGGTCGAGACGGTGCGGCGAGGACGTCATCGGGTGTGGTCATACGAAAAGGATGGCTACTGACGATTGGAGACCAGGGTACGTCCAGGATTGCTGAAAAGTCGTTCCAATGCCAGCGCAAACCCCGATATCGTCGGTGTAGTGAGGGTGTCATCTCGCCCCAAAACCGCCCGTTCCACGTACTCGCCGCCCGAGAGTTCCAGGATGGTGATGGTGTCGTTCACCGGATCGATTATCCAGTACTCCGGTATGCCGGCCTCAGCGTACCACCCTCGTTTCATCACCAGATCCCTTCGGCGGTCCTGGAACATGACCTCCGCCACCAGGTCAGGCAATCCCTCCACAAAACTCCCCTGAATCAGGTGCGCCATTTCGGATCGCACGTACACCACATCCGGCGTCGGCGCGGTGGACTCGGATAGGACGACGCCAATACCTGAGACGGCCACACCGATGAGCGGATTAGTTGTATCGAGGAAGTTGTTAATCATCCGAACCAAAAAGTCGATCAGGTTCTGATGGTCATAGGAAGGAGGCGCCATTTCAAACACTGCTCCGTCGGCTAGTTCCCATACGCCCCCATCCACGGGTTCCAAGGCGCGGTATTCTGCCAACGTCATTTTTGTGCCGTGTTGTACGGTAGTCATCGTTGCTGCTCCTGCCCGGCAGATGCGTTTGGTTTGACTTTCCCCATTCTACACCGGTCAGACCAGCGCCACCCGCAGGTGGATGATTCCGACTGCCAACCCACCGCCCAATGCCGTAGTCAGGTACAGCGCGCGCGTCGCCAACCCGATGTGAACGCCCTCCGGTTCCGGCGCCGGATCGCCCAATCGGTAGTGCCCCACCTTCTCCAGCGTCACGCCCAATCCTCCGGCCATCGCCGCCATCGTCCAGCCGGCGTTGGGCGACTCGGTTCTCCCGTGGTGCGCCAGCATGATGCGCCAGGCCGGCCCGCCGCGCATTCCCGGCAACACCACCGTGGACAACCACAGCAGCGCCGCCGCCAGCCGCGCCGGGACCAGATTCACCAGGTCGTCCAAACGCGCCGACGGTTTGCCCAGATATTCGTACCGCCCGCGGTACCCGATCATGCTGTCCAGTGTATTGATCGCGCGATACGCCACCGCGCCCGGCAGCCCGAAGATCGCGAATGCCAGCAACGGGCCCGCAATGCTGTCGGTAATGTTTTCTGCCACCGATTCGATGGCTGCCGCCGCCGCCTGCCTCTCCGTTAATCCGGATGGGTCCCGGCTCACCAGCGCCGACATTCGCCGCCGTACCTCCCCGATGTCTCCGGCGGCCAGAATTTTGCCGATATCTGCGGCCACGCGATGCAGCATTCGTACCGAAAAGGTGGTTTTCAGCAGCGCGGCCACTACCACCACGTAAGCCAGCGGATGCAGTTCCAGCAGGCCAAAGCTGGCGGCCCAGGCCAACGCGCCCCACGCTGCGGGGATCACCACGGCCATCGTTGCCCCGTACGCCAGTTGCCACGCTGTCGCAGCGTCCCGACCCGGCGCGACGCGTTCTGCCGCCGCTACCGTGTTGCCGATCCACACCGTCGGATGCAACCGGTTGGGCGGTTCCCCCAGCGCAACGTCGAGCAATAATGCGAGCAGCAATACCAGCACATCCAGCGGAACCGGCAAAGACAGCAGGGTTGCGGCTACTACGTCCACGCGCCTAACCCGTGACCTGCCCGAACCACGCGAAGCCCAGCCCGAACCGGCCTTGCGCCAGCAGCGCCACCAAAACGATCAGGGTCGCCGACTCCACCATCTCGTTAACGGCGCCGTAGCAATCGCCAGTCAACCCGCCCCCCAGCTTTTTGGTCAACCACAGACCCGCCAGCAGCGCCAGCGCCGACCCGATGGCCAGCACAATCAGCCCGGCGAACCAGCCCGCGCCCACGGCGACTATCCCGGCGGTCAATAACGCCAGTCCGGTTGCCAGCCACGGCTTCCTGCCAGATGCGAACGATGCGCCCAGTCCTTGCTGCCGTCCATAGGGATATACGGTGAGCAACAGCGCCATCGTCCAGCGCGACACTACCGGAAACACCAGCAGCGCCGGCCACACCGTCCCGTCACCTGCCAGCAACGTGGTCAGCGCGCCGTATTTCACCAGCATCACGCACCCGGCTCCCGCCACCGCAAAGGCGCCCACTCGCGAATCCCGCATTATCTCCAGTCGTCGCTCCACGGTCCTGCCACCCCAAACACCGTCGCACACATCCATCAAGCCGTCCAGGTGCAGAAATCGGTTGGCTACTGCCAGGGTTGCCACCAGCAACGCCGCCGTGAGCGGCGCCTCGATACGAAGCCAGCGGCATAACTCGGCCACACCCACCAGCGCCAGGCCGTACAGCAGCCCCACCAACGGGTACCAACCCCGGGAGCGCGAGATTTCCCGGTCGGTGGCCGTGGATAAACCCACCGGCGCCAGCGTCAGGAACGACAGCGCCACCAATAACGGCGCGAATAACCATCTCATGGGCGCTGCGGAGCCCGGCGGTCGACGCGACTGGCGCTTATCGCCGAAATCTGCTACCCGTCATCCCGATCGCTGACGCCAGCTTCCGCAAAGGTAGCCATCTCGGCCAGGCAACGCGCCGCTGCCTCAATAACGTGCATCGCCAGCGCTGCTCCGGTGCCCTCCCCCAGCCGCATGTTCATGTCCAGCAGCGGAGTCAATCCCATTGCGTTCAGGGCAACATTGTGACCCGGCTCAACCGAGCGGTGACCGCCGATAAACCGCTCCGCTGCCACCGGACACAACCGCCAGGCGATCAGCGCCGCGGCCCCGCTGATGAACCCGTCCACCACCACCGCGCAATTCCTCGACGCTGCGCCCAGCATTACCCCGGCCAAGACGCCAATCTCGTAGCCGCCCACTTTGGACAACACGTCCAGTCCATCGTTGGCGTCGGGCCGGTTGGTTTCCAGCACCCGTCGGATGGTATCAATCTTGGCAGCCAGCCCCGCGTCGTCCACCCCGGTGCCCCGGCCCGTAACGCTCGCCACGTCTGCGCCGGTGATGGCAGCGGTGATGGCCGCCGACGGTGTGGTGTTGCCAATGCCCATGTCGCCCCCGGCAATGACGTTGGCGCCAGCGTCCGCCCGCTCGGTGGCGGCGGCAATGCCCACCTCCAGACACCGGATGGCATCCTGCCGGGTCATGGCCGGCCCACGGGCGATGTTACCCGTCCCGTACCCCACCTTGGCGATGGTTAACCCCGGGTGCGGGTCCAGATCGACCGCCACCCCGGCGTCGATCACTGCGATTTCGGCGCCCGCCTGACGCGCCAGCACGTTGATGGCCGCGCCGCCAGCCAGGAAGTTGAACACCATTTGCGGCGTTACCTCGGCCGGATACGCAGACACGCCCTCCGCCGCGACGCCGTGGTCGCCCGCCGCCACGATAACCGCCTTCCCGGTGATGGTCGGTATCGCCTGCCCAAAGATACCCGCCAACTGGATCGACAGACTCTCCAGGCGACCCAAACTGCCGGGCGGCTTGGTCAACACCTCCTGCCGGGCCTCCGCTGCGGACACCGCCGCCTGATCCAGCGGGCCGATGGCGGCAATTGTCCGGTCAACCAGCGCAGATATACTCATACCGTTCCATCCTTAAAGCCCCTCTCCACTTGCCGGAGAGGGGTTGGGTGAGGGACGTACCCAATCCTGTCCATCCTGTTTATCGATGTAAAAATCGTCCCCCTATCCCTCTGGGAGAGGACCGGGTAAGGGCCGTCGCTCCCTTCAGAACTCGATGCCGGGTTGGGCTTTGATGCCGGCGTCATAGGGGTGTTTCACCACGTTCATCTCGGTAACCAGGTCTGCATACTCAACCAGCTCTGCCGGAGCATGTCGCCCGGTGATGATGATGTGCTGCATTTCGGGACGATTCTGCAATGCCTCGACCACATCCTCCACCGGCAGCCAGCCGTAATGCATGGGGTAGGTGAACTCATCCAATATAACGAGGTCGTATTCCCCGGCGCTGATCACTTCCTTGGCATCCTCCCACAGCGCCCGGGCCAGGTCTGCGCTGGCGTCCAGATCCTGAGAGCGCCAGGTGAACCCGTCGCCCATTGCCCGAACCGTTATGCCCATCTTGACCGCAGCCCGCTGCTCGCCGAAATTGGCCGTGGTGTGCTTGATAAACTGCAACATCACCACCTTCATGTCCCGACCCCACGCCCGCATCAGCACACCCATGGCGGCGGTGGTTTTACCCTTCCCGTTGCCCGTGTTGACAATTACCAGCCCCTTGTTGATGCGCGGCCCACGCACCGATTGGGGCCCGTGCCGGCTTTCTTCCGTACTCATTTTGCCTCCATACCCGTCATCAAAAAACTCCCTCTCCCAGGGGGAGAGGGCCGGGGTGAGGGCGTACCCCCATCCTGTCTATCCCTGTAAGATCGCATTCCCGATTACAACCTGGCCGCCGCGCAGAAATCCACGAACCGCCGCGCGAGACCGGGCCGGCTCCCCAGGTGCACATGGATGTACGACGCCCAAACGCTGCCCACCCGAAACCCCTCCGGCCGCCCATCCTGGTTCACCACCCGATAGGCCGCGCTGGCGGCATCCGGCGGTTCCTGCAATACCGACCAGTGGAACTCGTGGCCGCGCACCTGCTCGCCCGAACGCAACAATGGCCCGTCGCCGCAGGCCGCTACCTCCCGGTAGCCCAGGTGCAGCCGCCGCCCGTCCATTGATGACACCACCGGAATCGCGCCCACCATGGGGAATTGTTGCCCGTCCAGGTCGGACAAACTGCGTCCCAGATACATCAGGCCGCCGCACTCGGCGTACACCGGAACACCATCGGCTACCGCTTTCCGCACCGACTCCAGCATTCCCCGGTTGCGCGACAGATCCTCGGCAAACAGCTCCGGAAACCCTCCACCCAGATATACCCCGCCCACACCATCCGGCAACCGATCATCATCCAGCGGCGAGAACGGCACGACTTCGGCGCCCCACGCCTCCAGCAAATCCAGCGAGTCCTGATAATAAAAGGAGAACGCCCGATCCTGCGCCACGGCAATCATCGTCCGCTTCGGCTGGGCATCCGCCGGAAACACCTGCGATGCGCCCGCTCCCGGCTTGCCGGCGCCGGCGGCAATGCGGGCGATGGCATCGATGTCGATCGTCTTCTCCACCTGCGCGTTGAGAGCCTCGTACCATTCGTTGACCACTGTCCCCTCTACCGTGGGAATCAGTCCCAAATGACGCTCCGGCTGCGCCAGGTCATCCCGCCGCGGCAGCCAACCCACCACCGGCAGTCCCGTGGTCGCCTCGATCTGAGGCTGGCAAAACTCCAGGTGCCGCTCGCTGCCCACGCCGTTCAGAATAACGCCGGCGATGCGGAGATTCGGATCAAACTGCTGGTATCCCAGCACCTCCGCCGCCACACTGCGTGCCACCTTGCCGGCGTCGGCAATCAGGATCACCGGCGCGTCCAGCAGCTTGGCCAGTTCAGCGGTGGAACCGTCTTCATCCAGCGACGAGTGGCCGTCGAACACGCCCATCACGCCTTCCACCACGGCAATGTCAGCTGCGCCCGACGACCGGTGGAACAGTTCCGCAACCACCGGATGCGGCAGCAGCCAGGTGTCCAAGTTGCGGGAGGGCACGCCGCACGCGATCCCGTGATAGGTGGGGTCGATGTAATCGGGGCCTGCCTTGAACGGCTGCACCTTCAGGCCCCGCCGAGCCAGCGCACCCATGATGCCGCTGGCGATGGTGGTTTTGCCCACGCCGGAACGCACCCCTGCAATCACAACGGCTGACGGCATATCAGATCATCCTCTCAAAAACTCCCTCTCCCTTGACGGGAGCGGGCTGGGGTGAGGGCGAAATCCCAGTAACTACCAACCTTACAGCTGCCATTCTCGCAACAACCATCCTCGCGACCACCATTCTACGGGTGTTCTTCTATCGAATCGTAGGCGTCCGCCGGCAACGCGATTTTTTCAGGATACTTTTCCAGCAGCGACATAAAGAAATTGTGCCGCGGCGGATTGGTGGCATCCACTTCCGACCGGCGCAGATAAACGCGCATCGCCGGATGGCCGTCGCCGTCGCGCATCCACAGTTGATACGACGGCAACCCCTGGTCATTGGTGGTTTGAATGAATTCCGCCTCCCGGATTTTCGACATGTCCAGGTGCATGTGCGTTCCGCCGGGCACCATCAGCGTGACCACGCGACCATTGGGAGTGAACCTCAGATCATCAAAGTCCATATACACTTCCGCCGATGCGGCGGTGCTTTCCAGCATCACCACCACCTCATTGAAACCGATCCCATCAACGCCATCGCGGCATTCTTCCAGAATATCGCGTAGGACAACATCATTCGGTGCGGGCATCAAGTTCACCTCCCGGTACAGGCGCAGGTTATTTCAGCACGTTTTACGATTGCGGCGATTATGTACCAGCCGCCACGGCAACGCAAATCGCCAGCGGATTTCCGTTCCCATCTGTTGGCTCCCAATTACAAAAGCGCGGCTCCGGCAGGCCGGAGGAGGAGGTAACCGTCCCACCGGAACCGCGCAGGAAAAGTGGTTCGTTCCTGCGTCAACAACTAAAAACTCGAACGAAATACCCAAACGAAAAACCCGACTGCACTTCTCGCAGTCGGGTTGAGCATGGCTTGATACCGGTAGGAAATGGCAGCCACCGCGTTCGGTAATTCTTGCAGGAGCTAAGCCGCCAATTCTGCCCACTCGTCCGCGCAGTGTAGTCAGAACATGCCTGCGGCAGGCCTCCTGGCTTATGGCTGCAAACGACGCTTCTCCGCCTTCCCACCCAATTCGGGCAGTGGCTTTTTAGCCAACATCCTTACGGACATCGACCGGAGGGCGTCTCACCAATTACAGTGGCGGGACCGCACCGGATTCACACCGGATTTCCTTGTATAGCCCGTTTGCCGCCGCTATCGGATCACTCCGAACAGCAGCAACGCGCGAGCCACCGGCAGGCATTCACGTTTGATTCGTTTGTTAACAACCAAAAGGTAACACGCCCCCGGTTACCAGTCAATGAGAAACATTGCTCACGCGTACCCACTTTGTCAAACCAAACCAGCCGACTGTCATTGCGAAGGGCGCCCACCCCCCCACCTGTCATTTGTATGTTGTATATGCCTCGCAGATAGGCCAATCTGTGAGGCGGGCGCGAGGGGCGCGTCGTCTGTCATTGGGTGAGCTGGGCCTGAGGTCCAGGCTGCACCGACTCGCAGTAAGACACCCCTCACGCCGCCGGTGGTCGCTCCGAACAGATTCACGGGCCTGAGCCCGCATTGCAAGTGTGGAGGACCACCGCATTATCACATCTGGGAGGTCTCAAAGATGAAGACGCCAAAGATGAAGACCATGGAAGGTAGCGCAGTGGAAGGCGGCGCAGTGGTGGGCATTGACGTCAGCAAAGCCAGCCTGGACGTGTCGGTGTCGGCTGGCCCGGCGCGTCGCTTTGCCAACACTGAGGAGGGCATCGCCGATCTGTTGCAATTGTTGGAGGCGCAGGAGGTCGCGCAGGTGGTGTGTGAACCCACCGGGGGCTATGAACTCCAGTTGGTCAACCGGTTGCGGGCCGGGGGACTGGGGGTGCACCAGGCCCACCCCAACCAGGTGCGGGATTTCGCCCGGGCCGCTGGCCACCTGGCGAAGACTGACGCCCTGGACGCCCAGACGCTGTCGCGTTACGGCCAGGTGTTTGAACCCCCGGACACCCCGCAGCCGGATCCGGAACGTGAGGAACTGCGGGATTTGCTGCGCCGCCGCCAGCAGCTGGTGGAACAGCGAGTGCAGGAGCTGAACCGGCGCAACCAGGGAACCTCCCGCAAGGCCCGGGCTTCCACCGCCCGCCACATCGCCTGGCTGGACCAGGAGATCGCCCAGCTGGATGAGGAGTACCAGGCCGCATTGCAGAGCAGCGAGTCCCTGGCCCAACGCGCCGCCTTGTACCGCAGCGTGCCGGGCGTAGGGCTGCTGACCGCCGTCACGCTGACCGCCGAGCTGCCGGAACTGGGACAATACGACGGGAAGGCCCTGACCTCCCTGGTGGGACTGGCGCCCTGGTCTCGGGACAGTGGCCGGAAGCGGGGCCAGCGCACCATCCGGGGCGGTCGCGGCGTAGTGCGCCGGGCCTTGTACATGGCGGCCCTGGCGGCGACACGCGGCCAGGGGAGCTTACCTGATTTCTACCGTCAGCTGCGGCAACGTGGCAAAACTGGCAAAGTGGCGCTGGTGGCCGTGATGCGCAAGCTGCTGTTGCAACTGAACGCAGTGGCCCGCCGCGGAACCCCCTGGGTACAAATCCCCGGGGTACAACAACCCGGATAGAACCATCCCACCTCCAAACCCGCAAAAAGGCTTGACACCCAACACAGATACTGCGAGGAGCGCAGCGACGTGGCAATCTCGTTGTTCCCACCCCGCTCAAAATCCTGCCCATCCTGTTCATCCATGTAAAAACCCGTCCCCTCCCCCGCTCATCCTGAGCCCGCCGACGATTCAGTATTCCAGCATCATGCGCTGCAACTCCGCAGGATCAGAGGTCCGCGTCAAGCCCAGCATCAGCAGGATTCGCGCCTTCCTGGGGTGCAGATTGTCCGCCACGATGTAACCCTGCTCCATGAACCGCCTGGTTTGCAGCACCCTGCCGGTGCCAACCTGCGTTGACAGGACCACCGGCACACCGGATGCTATCGCCCTTTGCAATCCGGCCATAAACGGAGCCGGCGAACCACCGCTGCCCAATCCAGCCGCCACGATTCCCCCTACCCTCGCGTCGGTGAGGGCATCGACCACAGTGCCGTCCGCGCCGGCGTAGGCGTAGGCGATATCAACGCGCAGCAGTTCGTCGATACCAGACAAATCGAACTCGGAATCTGCGGTGTGCCTCCGCTCGGGACGACGATAATAAACCACCTGCCCGTCGGAGTCTGAATATCCCAGGTACCCCATGTGCCCCGACTGGAACGTCTCCACGCGGTACGAGTCCGTCTTGGTGACGTCCCGCGCCGAGTGAATCTCGTTGTTCAAAACCACCAGAGCGCCCCGTCCCGCCGACTGCTCCGCGGCCGCCACGCGCACCGCGTCCAGCAAATTGTTATCGGCATCCGTGCCCATCGCCGACGGGGGACGCATCGCGCCCGTAACCACCACCGGCCGCCGGTCGCGCACCGTCAGGTTCAGGAAATACGCCGTTTCTTCCAGCGTCGCCGTGCCGTGGGTTACCGCCGCGCCGGACGCGGCAGGGTCCGCGCTCATCCGCTCGTTGATGCGTCGCGCCAGCGTCAGCCAGTCGGACGGATACACCTCCGTGCTGCCAACGTTGATCACCTGCTCTGCAACAACATCCGCCACTGCCTCCGCTTCGGGAACCCGCGCCAGCATTTCCTGGATCGTAAGCTGCGTCCCCCGGTAGCTGTAGTTGGCGAAATCGGTGCGGTTTTCCCCCACGAATGAAATCGTCCCGCCCGTGCCAAACAGATACACCCGGCTGCGTTCACCGTATGTTGAATTAACCATTCAGTCCTCCCGGACTGCGCTGTTGTGGCGCCCGGTGGCCCCGCTGCATCAGTCCGCTTTGCAATTTATCCCCTGCGCCGCTAATATGTTAGCCTATCTCCGGGCTTTCCGCGGCATCTCAGCATAGTCGTGCGCCGGCGCCGGCAGGAGCTTTATGAGCAATAATCGCTGGATCCGCAACAGTCTCATCTATCTGCTCATCATTATCGGAGTCATCGTAGTTTTCTACACGCTGATTCCGAGCTTCGGTAGTAGCGAACAACTTTCTATTACCGATGTCTTCAACGATGTGCGGAGTGGCAAGGTTGACCAGATCATCGTGGATGGTGAAAAACTCACCGTCATCCATCGGTCTGTCATCGGTGGGCAAGCCACCAAGTACACGAGCCGTATCGGCGAAAACGCCGATTTCTATACGCTGCTCAGCGAAGCCGTCGACCTTGAACGCCTCACCAGCCCGCCCAATGTGGTTTACAAAGGCTCCGGCGGATTCGGCAGCATCTTCGGCATCCTGCTCAACTTCCTGCCCCTGATATTCTTCGGCGGACTCATCCTGTTGATGATGCGCCAGGCCCAGGGATCCAACAATCAGACCATGAGCTTCGGGCGCAGCCGCGCTCGCATGATGCCGTTCAACCGGCCCTCGGTTACGTTCAACGACGTGGCCGGCGTGGACGAAGCCAAAGCCGAGCTGGAAGAAGTCGTCGATTTCCTCAAATACCCCGAACGCTTCCTGGCTCTCGGCGCCCGTATTCCCAAGGGCGTGCTCCTGGTTGGGCCTCCCGGCACCGGAAAAACACTGCTGGCGCGGGCCGTCGCTGGCGAAGCCGGCGTGCCGTTCTTCCATATCTCCGGTAGCGAATTCGTCGAGATGTTCGTTGGCGTCGGCGCGGCCCGCGTCCGTGACCTGTTTGAACAGGCCAAGCGCAATGCTCCGTGCATCCTCTTCGTTGACGAAATCGACGCCGTCGGCCGCCACCGCGGCGCCGGCCTGGGTGGTGGACACGACGAACGCGAGCAAACCCTCAACCAGATCCTGGTTGAAATGGACGGCTTTGAAACCAACACCAACATCATCGTAATCGCCGCCACCAACCGGCCCGACATCCTGGACCCCGCCCTGCTCCGCCCCGGTCGCTTCGACCGCCGCGTAACGCTGGACCTTCCCGACGTTGTCGGTCGCGGCGCCATCCTGAAAGTCCACATCGCGGGTAAACCCCTGTCCAATGAAATCAAAATTGAGATCGTCGCCCGCGAGACTCCCGGATTCAGCGGCGCCGACCTGTCCAACCTGGTCAATGAGGCCGCGCTCCTCGCCGCCCGCAAGAACCAGTCCAGCATCTTTATGGCCGACTTTGAGGAAGCCATCGAGCGCGTGATCGCCGGCCCCGAACGCAAGAGCCGTGTCATCAGTCAACGCGAAAAAGAAATGACCGCCTACCACGAAGCCGGTCATGCCCTCGTCGCCTGGCTGCTTCCCCACGCCGACCGCGTCCACAAAATCAGCATCGTCTCCCGCGGCAACATGGGTGGACACACCACGTTGCTCCCCGATGAAGACCGTTATCTCTGGACCAAGAACCAGTTCCAGGACATGCTCGGCGTCATGATGGGAGGTCGGGTCGCCGAAGAGTTGATCTTTGACGAAGTTACCACCGGAGCCAGCAACGACATTGAACGCGCCACCAAAACCGCCCTCGGCATGGTCAAACGCTACGGCATGTCCTCCAGCCTCGGCCCGCGCACCTTCGGCAAACGGGAAGAGCTGGTGTTCCTGGGGCGCGAAATCAGCGAAGAACGGGACTACGGCGACAAAATCGCAGAAGAGATTGATGTCGAAGTGCGCCACCTTATCAACAGCGCCTACCGGCAGGCCCAGCAGCACCTGATCGATTACAAACCCAAGCTGGTTCAAATCGCCGAATATCTCATCGAGCACGAGGCTATCTCCGGAGATGCCTTGCACCGTCTCTTTAATGACGACCCGCCCGGCATTGAACCGGAACCCGCCCGACCAATGCCGGCGCCATCGCCATACGCGCCGCCGGCCCCTCCGGTCACCCACGGAGACCCGCTCCCCAACCCGGCCCCTTCATTCGGCAGTTCGGCCACTAACGATCCAGCATCTGGAGTGCCGCCCGCCGCCGACTAGCCTGCCGCGCCACCTAACTGCATCCCCCTCTCCCTCTCGATGGGAGAGGGTTGGGGTGAGGGTGAAAACCCCGCCGACGTTAAGACGTGGACGACTCCCCGCCGCTCGAATCCTCTTCCAGGGGCAGGCTGCGGTAATACAACCCCCACTCCTGCATCAGGTTCTCCACCCGCGGGTCTTTCAGTGCGACCAACTCACGAAAGAACCCTGCCATAGCGTGGGCCGGCCGTAGTTCATCGCTGCATACCCAGCTCCGGTCGCCCGGCACGACGTAGATGAGGCCGCTCTGGTGCGGACACGAAACCTGAACCCGCGCCATGTCTTCGCCCGCCTTTACCGTCACACCCTGCGACGACGCCCCGGAGTCCACGCTCCCAGAAGAAAATCCCAGCGGTGCTGTCATTGGTTCAACATCCTCACCTTGTACGTTTATCACCCGTTACGAAACCCGAGCCTGGCATCCGGTTAACTCACCCCAACCGGCATTTCGTGCCGCCGGAAGGAGCCGAGTCCAGTCGTCCATGCGGAGTCGCCCGTGAGTTCACCGGGGCCAAAATGTCCTGACGTCGGGCGAACGACATTATAAACCACGTCCCGGACAATAGTGTTATACTGGCAAAGCCATTCGGCGAGGGCCAAATTGGGCACTCGCTGCGGTGCAACTCCCACACTCTCACCACTCCCGGAAGTTGCCCACGCCACCCAATCACAGCATCTAATAGCTGAAAGGAACCAATATTTATGTTCAACCCCGGCGGAGGCCAGCAGCCACCTCGACAACCTGAGTTCGACTTTGACCAGATTATCGGTCGTATCCGGGGCATCTTCGGTGGAGCGGGAGGTCGATTCGGCAGCGTTAACTTCACCGTTATTATCGTCGCTATCGTTGCGTTGGTCGTGGTCATCTGGGCTGCCACCGGTGTGTACACCATCAGCCCCGGTGAAAATGCGTCATTGCGCCTGTTTGGCGCGGTTCAGGGCGAGCCAATTACCCAGGAAGGTCTCCACTGGTGGTGGCCCGGTCCGGTAGGCAAAACCGACGTTGTCCTGGTTACCCAGACCCGTCGTATGGAGCTGGGTTTCCGGTCTAACGATGCCGCCGTCAATACCCCGTTCCTGGAAGAAGCCCTCATGATTTCCGGCGACCTTAACATCGTTGACGTTCAGATGGTGGTGCAATACCGCATCAGCAACCTCAACAATTTCCTGTTCAAGGTTGATGATCCGGGCGAGCAGATTCGTGGCATCCCCGAAGGTCGCCCCGACGGTCGCACCCTCAAGGACGGCGCCGAAGCCGCCCTCCGTCTCGTGGTGGGCCAACGCTCCATCGACGACGTGCTGGTCCGAGGGCGCGAACTGGTGGAAACCGATACCAGAGCCCGTTTGCAGGCCATCCTCAACGAGTATGAGGCCGGTATCGAGGTTATCACCGTCCAGCTCCAGGACGTCAAGGCGCCCGAAGAAGTGCGCGACGCCTTCGACGACGTGCTGCGAGGCCGCCAGGAACGGGAAACCCTCATCAACCAGGCCCGATCCTACCAGGAAGATATTCTTCCCCGAGCCAACGGTGACGCCGCACGCATCATTGAAGAGGCAGAAGCTTTCCGCCAATCCCGTATCGAAACCGCCAACGGTGAAAGCCTGCGCTTCCTGGCGGTGCTCACAGAGTACCGAAACTCGCCCGAAGTTACACGTCAACGCCTTTACCTGGAAGCCATGGATAACGTGCTGCCCAGCGTTAGAAAGGTTATCCTTGGCCCCGGCACCAACCCGGTACTGATTCTGGGACAGGACGGCAACATCATCCCCGCCCCCGTCGGCCCCAACCCCTAGTAGTAGCAATTCAACACCGCGTTTCCGCTACTGACCGTCCACCCTTTCGGAGAATCCCCCAATGCGCAAACTCATCATCGCCGCCGTCATCATCATCGTCGCCTTAGTTGTGCTGCGTCAATCGCTTTACGTTGTTGATGTGACGGAACAGGTCATCATCCTGCGCTTCGGCGAGGTGGTGAATACTCGAGAATCTCCCGGACTCAACGTCAAACTTCCCTTCGTCGACACCGTCGTCAGACTGGACCGCCGCGTGCTCCGCATTGACGCCCCTCCGGTGTCCATGCCCGACCGGGACAAAGAGAACCTGGTCATCGACATCTACGCCCGCTACCGAATCACCGATCCGGTTCAGTTCCGCAAAACTCTCCAAAACGAACTCAATGCCCGCAGCCGCCTGGGTGACATCGTCACCTCCACCCTGCGCGACCGCGTAGCCCTGCGTGATCGCACCGACATCATCGGGGCCAAACCCCTGCTCGACGACGATGGAGTACCCATAATCGATATCGAAGGATTACCGTTGGTTGAAGGGCAGGAAACCCGCACCGAGATCCTGGGCGAAGTGCTCGATGCCGTCCGGGAAACCGCCGGTCCCGACAATTTCGGTATCGAAATCATTGACGTGCGTATCAAACGCGCCGACTTCCCCCAGGCTGTTACTGCATCCATTTTCAACAGAATGCGCGCCGAGCGTGACCGTATCGCGGCCCGTTTCCGCGCCCAGGGTGCGGAGGAAGACCGCAAGATTCGCGCCGCCACTGACCGTGAGCGCGACGTTATCCTGGCAGTGGCTCAGCGCGAGTCCAACCGGGTCCGCGGTGAGGGTGAGGCCGAAGCCATCCGCATCCTCGCCGAAGCCTTGAACAGCGACCCCGAATTTTTCGCTTTCCGCAGAAGCCTCCTATCCTACCAGATTCAGATCAGGGGTCAGGACACCATAGTCTTCTCCGCAGATTCGCCGCTGTTCCGGTACCTGCCGGGACCCGATGGCGTTACAGAGTAAGACAACTCCGCAAATTGGGTCCAACCGCGTCTTGCAAACGTACCGGAGGGGCGACGTAATCGTCGCCCCTCCGGTATTTGCCAACTCTGGGCTCAGTTGAAAAAGCTATCTTCCAGAGATACGGCGTCCTTCCTCCAGGCCCCCGGCGGTTCGCGTGGGTGCGGTAATCAGGATGCTGAAACCCTGCTCCAGTCGCATCGGCACTTCCGCCGCCGTGCAGCCCACCGCGCAGGGGACACCGGCGTTCTGGCAGATCCCCAAAATCCGCAGCAGCATCTCCTGAACCTCCGGATGCCCGGCGTTGCCACGGTGTCCCAGCGCCACCGACATATCGCCAGGCCCGGCCCATATCGCGCCGATGCCCTTCACCTCCCGCAGAATGTCCGGCAGGTTGTTGGCCCCCGTTGGCTCCTCCACAATGCCCATCAGCAACAGGTTGCCGTCGGGATCGATGGGCCAAATGTCGGCGGCGTCATAATACTCGGTTGACGACAATCCCCAGTACCGGGGAGCAATCCGCTGCCACCAGCCCCGTTCGCCCCGCGGCTCAAAGTCGGCCACACCGGGAACCTGCGGATAACGCGCCGCCCGCACCGCCGACATCGCGCCCTCCACCGTGTCCAGGTGGGGCAGAATCAGGCCGTACACGCCGGTGTCCAGCGCCTGCTTGATGACCCACTGGTTCTGCTCCCGGGTGTTGGGCGGAATACGCACAATCGGCGTCGGGTCGGCCTGCAAACCACCGCCATCGGACACTCGTTTCCGGTTCAGCAAAAATTGCAGCGACGTTCGCAGGTTGTTGAACGATAACCCCTCGTGTTCCATCTCGATCATTACCAGGTCATAGTCCGAATCGGCAAAATAAGTCATCTCATCCAGATTGCCGTTCCAGATGAGGCCGGTGCCAAACACCGGCTTCCCCTCTTCCAGCAACTGAATCGCCTTGTTGTAACGTGTCGTAGCGGGCATATTTTCTGCCTCCTTAGGGTTTGCGGCACCTTGAGGTAGTGTTCTGTTTGAAGTGATCACGGCGTCGCTTATACTGGCGTGAAAATAGTTTCGTCGCTCATTCGGGTTTCAAGTGTCCGCATTATTTGGTCCAGCTCGATATTGGGTTCCACCTGCAAGCCGAGAGCAGCGCGTATTCCGTCAGCGTCGGTACTGAGCCGGCGGTGCAGTTCCAGCCGGAAGCCAGACTCCCGTTCTTCCGCGCGGTAAGCATGGATGTGCATTGCGTCCCCAATGACGGGGGGCTCCGCAAGATGGCTGAAACTGAATTCTCGCGTCATATAGTCAAGCAGACGGTCTTGGACGACCAAGGTCAGTTTGCGATTTACGTACTGAAAAGTTTGTATTTTATGATGCAATTGCATAAGGATGGTTTTTGCGGTCATTTTCCAATTCATGCCAAACGGCTTGATGATATTCTCTTCGTTATCGCTCCTGGGAACGCCGAGTTCCTTCAAGGTCCTTTGACGCTCTGGCCATAATGCGCCGGTGGTATCCAGAGTTTGCAGTTCAACCCCTACGAAATCCTTGGCGTTCCCTCCTCTTGCAGACACGATAAAGTAATCCACGCTGCCGCCGGGCACCGGAACTTCAGAGATGAGGTGTAGTTCGTTGCCCGGCTGATGGCTCGTTAGCAACTGAAGGCAGTCCACGAAGATTTGCCTACGCTCGAGCAAGCGTGCCGGGCAAATCACGATGAGGTCATTGCGGCGTCCGTAGTTAACCGCGCAGGTTCCTATGGATATTTCGGGTGCGCTTTTGCGAACCTTGTAACACCGTCGGCCAGTGTACGGGCAGCCCTGCTCTGCGACAATATTATGCCAATTGGTTGCCGTGGCGCCGATGGGGTTCCCGAACAGTTCTACAATTGCACTCATAATAATCTCTGACACCGGCGGGCAGCATATTCCAAGTACTGCAAAGAGCAGTCCACGCCCACTGACTGTCGCCCGAATGCCCCGGCAACCGCAAGGGTTGTTCCAGTGCCGCAGAAGGGGTCGAGGACCATGCCGTCAGGTGGGCAGGTGGCAAGTATGGGGATCCGACACAACTCGGCAGGGTAAGCCGCAAAGTGCAGTTTGCGCCTCTGGGTGTCCTCTGGGATTATGTCCCACACGTCAGCAGGCTTGCTGCCTTTTGGATGGCAACGGATGATATAAAATCCTTTGTCGCGCAATTCCTTGGCCCGACCTGACACCCGCGCGCTATTGGAATGTGTCGCTCTCTGGTTGCCCCGTATAATCATTCGGAAGTCCGCCACCAGACCATCACGGATTTCGTCAAGTATATTGTCAAGGGCCGCCCGAGCCGCCGCTTTTTCTGCATCGGAAAGATCAATCGACTGCTCAATCTGTCTGCGGTAACGGACGCCAGATACCCCGGTTGCGGAAACAACTGAGCCGTTCTCAACCCGGGCCGGACGTGGCCGCAATCGGATGGCGTCAGCGTCGTAATAGTAACCGTTGGGCTGCTTGACAAAATGAAACAAGTTTTCGTGAATGTTGCCCAGCCGATCCTTGGTATTGTCCATACCGCTTTTTACTTTATTCCATATAATACTATTCCTCATCACCCAACCGTTGTGGTCAATGAGCCGAAATGCCATACGCCACGGTATGCCGGCTAGTCCCTTGTCGTTGTAAGTGTCGCCAATGTTCAGCCAGAAAGACCCGGTGGGCTTCAGAACCCGCTTGACCTCCAAAAACACGACTTCCAGAGCGCGCACATAGTCTTCGCGGTCCGTCTCCCGCCCGATTCCGCCACTGTCGTATTCGCGCTTGCCCCAATAAGGGGGCGAGGTCATCACGCAGTCAATTGTACTCGCGGGTATGTTGGTCAGAACTTTCGCCGCGTCACCGTGCAACAGTAGCGGTGCCAAACTGCTGGCTGCTTGATATTCCACAAAAGCCTTGCGATGCCCGGCGATGATGATGGGCCAATCACGGCCACCCACGCTGTACTGCGGCATATCACCGAGTTGACGCGCGATTGGAGCAGTTGCCTGTCCCATAGCTTTTTGGAGCGCCCGCTCGTGAACCGGACGGGAGGCAGAGTTCGACATATTAATCCACTCTCTCTTTACTAACTTGTACTACCCACTGGTCAACGCGGCCCGAAACTCGGCGTCGTTTTCGTGCGGGCCGACCACTGCCAGCCGGAACGCCTGGAGCGAGATCAGTCGCTCTGCGGTTCGCAACACGTCGGTTGGCGTCACCGCGTCGATGCGCGAGGCAGTTTCATCCGGCGTGGTTACTTCTCCCAATAACAATTCCTGCGACGACAGCCAGGCCGCCACCGCCCGCGAGTCTTCCATCCGCATCAGCAGCCGGCCCTTGATGTACTCTCGAACCTTATGCACCTCGGTGTCCGGAACCAGCTCCAGCAACCCCAGCAACTCCGTGCGGGTCGCCTGCACTGCTTCCGCAGCTCGAGCCGGCTCCGTCCCGCAGGACACCACCAATGCGCCGCAGTCCCGGTAACTGCTCAAGGCGCTGTGCACGTCGTACGTGATTCCAAGGTTCTCACGCAGGTTCTGGAACAGCCGGCTGCTCATCCCATCCCCCAGCACACCGTTCAACACCGTCGCCGCATAGCGGTCGGGATCGGTCATCATCAAACCCGGCATCCCGATGCACAGGTTGGTGTCTTCGGCCGGCCGAGAATCCAGCAGAATGGTCGGCGCGTCGTCGGCCGGCGCGACGACCGGTTCCCAACCCAGGGATTCCCCGGGCATCCAGTCTGCCGTAGCCTCGGCCAGCATACCCACCGCCGTATCATGATCCAGCGCGCCGGCAATACTGATGACCGTGTTGTTGGGCCGGTACTGCCGTTCCATGTACTGGCGCACGTCCTCCAACCCGATAGCGCTCACCGTCTGTGGTTCTCCGCCAACGTCCCGTCCCATGGCCTGCCCGGGCCAGATGGCGCGGTCGATCAACAGAGCGCAAACCTCGGCCGGGTAGTCATTGGTCATTCGCAATTCATCGAGAATGACCTCCCGCTCTTTCTCCATTTCCGTGGGGTTCAGCAGCGGATGACGCACCAGGTCGATGATTACCGGCAACGCCCGGTCGGCGTACACGCTGGCAACTTTGCACCAGAACGAGGTCATTTCCCGGTCGGTGGCCGCATTCATCATGCCGCCCACGCCTTCCACGGCTTCCGAGATGGCCAGAGCGGTCGGCCAGCTTCGGGTGCCCTTGAACGGCAGGTGCTCCAGGAAGTGCGACAATCCGGCCAGCTCGGAGGGTTCGTACCGTGAGCCCGCCCCAACCGATATGAACATGGAAACGCTGCGGGTGTGTGGCATCTCTGCCGTTAACACCCGCAAACCGTTGTTCAGAACCGTGCGGCGATACACGAAATTTGCGGCGATCAGGTGTTCAACCAGTCCACGTCGCCCTGCAGGTCTGCCGGATGCGACTTGGACATGAACACCGTATAACGCCGACGCGCCTCACCGATGGTCGTGTTTTCGGGACCGTGCCCGGGATACACATAGGTGTCATCAGGAAGAGTGAGCAGCTTTCTGCTGATGCTGCCCAGCTCCTGCTGCAAAGCCTCCGGGCTGCGGGACCGGCCCGGCCCGCCCGGAAACAGTGTGTCGCCCGAGAAAAGAAAACCCCCCACCAGGAAACAGGTGGACCCTTCGGTATGCCCCGGCGTACTCAAACACTGGATCGTCTGGTTCCCAAAAGTTACCGTGTCGCCGTCGCTCAGATTGCGTTGCGGCGGGCTGGGCGGTTGGCCGGCGTCGGGGCCGCCGATGGCCGCCGGCGCGCCGATGCTGCCGGTAATTTCGGTGTAGCCAGCCAGGTGGTCCTGGTGGCCGTGGGTAATCAGGATCGCCTGCACGTCGATCCCGTGGGCGCGAACCTCGTCGATCATTTTTTCCGGCTCGGCGGGCGTATCGATGCAAACCCCCTGGTTGGTCTCCGAACACACGACGATATACCCGTTGTTGCCCAGGGTTCCCATATTTTCAATCTTGTGGACGGTAACATCGCCCGCCCCCTGCGCTTCATGGTGAACTGGCATAGGTTGAGCCTCCTGTAAGTCATTTCAAATCGGTAGTCAATTTCAAAAACGAACTGATCCCCTCTCCCCGACGAGAGGGCAAAGGTGATGGCGGACTTTCAACCCGCCTCCACCGCTTATGCACCCGCATTGTAGCAAACCGGGCAGTGCAGTGGGCGTAGCAAGTGCGTCTATCCCCTCTGCTATAATCCGTGTCAAAGGCAATACCCGCCGGAGATTAGCGCCATGGTCACCAAACCCGACAAAAGCGGTGTCGTTCATCAGCCCGGTCAGGATGAAACCGATGACCCAAGCATCGAATACCCATCCTCGGACGGCGAACCTATGGCAGAGACCGAATTACAGTACATCCCTTTGACCAACACGGTCTCAATTCTCCGCAACCGGTTCCGCGACCGCACCGATGTGTACATTATCGGCGATATGCTGGTTTATTACCGGATGAACGACAATACGGTGAGCGTGGCCCCGGACGTGTTTGCAGTGTTCGGCGCCACGGGCAACCATCCCCGCGATTCCTGGCTGGTGTGGCGGGAGGGCAAAGCGCCCGACTTTATGATGGAAATTGCATCACAAGGCACTTGGCGGCGGGACGTTGGCGAGAAACGCGACATTTACGCCGGCATGGGGGTTACGGAATACTGGCGGTTCGACCCGACGGGAGAGTGTTTCACTCCGGCGCTGGTGGGGGAACAACTGGAGAACGGCCAATACCAGCCTTTGCCGGTGGTTGTGGACGATTCAGGAACGCTGCGTGGGCACAGCAAAATTTTGGGGCTGGACTTCTGCGTTGAAACGGGCCTGGAGCTGCGGACATACGACCCGGTCAGTGGGGAGCGTCTGCTCAACCATCGCGAAAGCGAAGAGGCCCGCCGGCTTGCCGAGGCTGAAATTCAGCGGCTGCAAGCCGAGCTGTCACGCCTGCAATCACAGCAGTAGCAGGTCGCCGGCTTTTGCCGGTCATTTACGCCGATAACTTACCCTCCCAGGCGCGCCCTCATACTGTCCGGCACCTGGGGCGGATGCGGCGGCTGAACGCCGCGTCCCAACGCATCCCCACCTGCCGCGCCGCCTCGGTAGTCATTGAAATGGCGGTTGTATTGTAGCAAACCCTGGGCAATCAGGCCGCTTGCCAATCAAGTTGCGGTTATGTACTGATATACGTACAATAAATTGTACGCTCCAACTGAGGCCCGCAGATGGATTGGCGCATTTCATTCACCGCGTCGGCTACGGAACTTCTGAGCAGTATTTCAGACTGGCGAGTTCAGGGATTAATCGTGAACCGGGCGCAACGCTTGGGTGACGATCCACAACTTCAAGGCTATCCTTTACGAAACGAATTGAGCGGATTTCGTTCAGTTCGTGCTGTCGGGCAACGCTACCGGATTATATTTCGCATTGATGAGGACCGACGACAGGTCATTGTGGTTGCAGTTGGCATCAGACGTGAAGGACACCGCAACGACATTTATGTGCTGGCACAAAGGTTAGTTAGATTAAGCCTGGTTGAACCGCCCGAGGATGAGGATTAGGAGATCGTTATGACGTCAGTATGGGAAACCGACACGGAGCGCATGCCTATCGTCAAGGCAAGGGCGATGCTGACCCAATTGCCCGAATTGTTATCGGCGGAGAACCGGGCAGTCGCATTGACGCGTCGCGGCAAGCCGGTGCTTGCCTTGATGCCGTGGGAATTGTTTGAATCTATTGTCGAAACCATGGAAATCATGGGAGACGCCGAGATGATGGAAACCCTGCGACGGAGCATCCGAGACGTACAGGAAGGCAACCTGGTGTCCATCGACGAAGTGAAAGCCGAGTTGGGCATCAACGACTAGGTTCTGTTGACATTTCCAGTCATTCCCGCGAAAGCGGGAATCCAGAGAGTCGGGAGGTGGCTAATTTCGGGATAGTTATGCTTATTTGGAGCACAGGATTCCCGCTTTCGCGGGAATGACAAAATGAAATTTCAAAATGTCAACAGAGCCTAGCGTCAGACTCTTTTCACCCGCCCAGCCGCGCCCGCATTGCGTCGGGCACCTGGCGGATGCGGCGGCTGAACGCCGTGTCCCAACGCATTCCCACCTGCCGCGCTGCTTCGGTTACCAGCGCAGCGCCATTCAGATAGTCGTTCCGGTGGATGTACTCCGCGGCGATGGAGCCGTCCGGCGCGCCGTTGTGGTAATTGCCCAACGGGAAGGCAACGCCGGTGGCGCGATAGCCGTAGGCAAGGAACGCGCTGGCCTCGCAGACGCCGCCGCTCATCAACTGGCGCTGGCACCGGAAATCGCCATCTCCCGCCAACAACACCTCCCGCGCCCGTATCAGCGCCGATTCCGCGTCGTGGTTGAACGTGCTGCCCGCGTCGCCGGCGCGGATCACCGGCCCGTTTCCAATTTCAGCCCCGGGCAGCGTCCGCGACGACTCCAGCGACACCACCAGCGTGTCCAAAGGCAACGTGCCAGCCTCGGCCAGCAACCTCGCCCCAACCAATCCAACCTCCTCGGCGCGCGTAAACACTCCGTATACATCGCCGGTGGGCGGTTCGCCGTGCAGCCTGTCCAGAGCCGCCAGAATGCAACCGCAGCCAGCCAGGTCGTCCGCCGCGCGCATCACCAGATAGTCCTCGTCGATGCTGAAATCGGGCAGGTCAAAAACCGCCGCCGATGGCACCGGAACCTCTCCGGAATCACCACCGTCCAGACGGATCAGCACCTGACGCTCGCGCTCCTCGTCATGCTTTCCCACCGTCTCCGCAGAGATGCGCCGTCCCGCCGGCAACACAATATGCAGCGGCACGCCGGCCTCAAACGCGCCAGCGGGTATCCCGCCGGATGCGCGCCCGATCAGATAATCGCTGTCCCGACCCACCACCTCAAAACCCGGATGGTCCATGTGAGCCATAAACGCAATCGGCGGCACGCCACCGCCGTCGCTCCCGGCGATGCGGGCTATGATGTTGCCGAACCCGTCGGTGCGCCACGACACGCCGATCTCGGTCAACGCCCCGCGCACCGCCGTCGCGACGCCGTTCTCGTGAAAAGCAACCGCCGGCTGCGCTCCCAACCGGGCCAGAAAATCCAGCGCCTGGCTATCAAAATCCAACTGGCTCGCATTCATATCAGACCAACACTACCTTTCCCAGCGGAAAAGGCTCCATACCGGAGCCGTAAAGCCGGGCAGCAAATCTCCACCGTCGATGATGTCGTCTTCCCTGAAAACAACGGAGTCCGAGTCGAGAGCGTATCGAGTCACCGTAGTATGCTCCGGGTCAGCCACCCAGACCTGCCGAACCCCAAAACTGAGCCACATCTCCGCCTTGCGGCGCAGCTCCGGGTAGGAATTGCCGGGCGATTTCACCTCCACCGCCAAATCGGGGGCCAGGTTGGGGAAACCCTGCGTTCCCTCAGGAATGCGGCCCGGAGCTACCCAGGCGACATCGGGAGCGCGCACCGTGTCGGGGCCAATTTCGAGCAAGTAGCCGGGTTCGCCGCTAACGATTGCACCGTAATTTATGGGCCCAATAAACAGATTCAATACGGTGGTAATCATAGCCACGACTATGCTATGTGGATATCCGGTAGGCACTTTCTCAACTAGTACTCCTCGTATCAGCTCATAGCGTTTGCCGTACCCTCTGGGCGCCAGCAACAACTCGTTAGCGGTCATCAATTTGCGTACAGTGGTCATCGTACTCTCTACCTTATGCGATATGCGATGTGCGCATCATTGTGCCAGCGCCGGGGCAGTTAGGCAAACTGCGGAGGGTTGCCGGTGCTATACTGCCTACGCATAATCGCTGTCGTCAATCAACCGGGAGGTGCGCCATGTTGCCCAAGTTTCGAGTAAGTCTGGACGAGGCCACGATGGTGCCCGGAGACGACCTCAAGTTTGTGGTGGCCGCCGTGCTGCAGCAGATGGGAGTACCACGTGACGATGCGGCGCTGGGCGCAGATGTTCTGGTTCTCGCCGACCTGCGCGGCGTCGATTCCCACGGTGTCTCCAACATGCTCCGCAGCTACGTCAACGGGTACACCAGCGGACAGATCAACCCCAACCCCCAGATGACCATCGTGCGGGAAACTCCCGGCACGGCCAGCATCGACTCTGACCGCGGCCTGGGGATCATCACCACGCCCAAGGCAATGGATATTGCTATTCAGAAGGCCGCTGTGGTCGGTATCGGCATGGTTACGCTGGGCAACGCCCGGCACCTGGGCATGGCGTCCTACCATGCCATGTTGGCGCTGGAGCACGACATGATTGGCGTCTGCATGACCAGCTGCCCGCCGTCGGTGGTGCCAACCTTTGGCG
This sequence comes from Dehalococcoidia bacterium, assembly GCA_965262485.1. Taxonomy (GTDB): domain Bacteria; phylum Chloroflexota; class Dehalococcoidia; order Lucifugimonadales; family UBA3495; genus Bin87. Next base: position 1,454,754 of record OZ253540.1, read on the forward strand.
CCGAACCGCGCCTGGGCACCAATCCCATCGCCATTGCCGTCCCGTCCCGCCACGAAGCGCCCTTCGTCTTCGATGCCGCCACCAGCACCGTCGCCGGCAACAAGGTTGGCATAGCCCGTCGCCTCGGCGTAAAACTGGAACCGGGATGGCTTGCCGACTCGGAAGGCACCCCCATCATGGAGGAAGCCGACGCCCCCGACAACTACACCCTGCTAACCCTGGGCAGCACCCGCGAATTGGGTTCCCACAAGGGCTACGGCCTGTCGTGCATGGTGGACATCCTGGCCGGCGTGCTCACCGGTTTTGGCTACGGAGCCGTGCCGGGCCGTCCCAACTTCGGGCACTACGTCGCCGCCTACAACGTGGCCGGTTTCGACGACCTGGAGCACTTCAAGGACACCATGGATGAGTGGCTCCGCATGATGAAAAACACCCGCCCCGCTCCGGGCGAAGAACGGGTAATGGTGGCCGGCCAACCCGAGGCCGAAATGGAGATCATCCGCCGCGCGGAGGGCATCCCCCTGCACCAGGAAGTGGTGGACTGGTTCCACGACACCTGCGGCGAACTGGGCATCGACTGCCCCTTTTAGAGGGCAGCTATGCCATCGCCCCGTTTCGGACAGTTCCCATGAAACCACGGAAGCTGGGGCTACGCTGTTCGATGGTGTTGGCATCCAGCGAACTGGCTATTTGTTCAGAGACCAATGCGCCATAATTTCTCGCTCCGCCTAACAACTGTTGCAGATGATGCTTGGGATTTTGAATTTGATCTGGTTGGCTCGTATCGACATTTCCCAATGATTGGTCGCCAAAGTAATTTCTTAAATTCACGCCGTCGGCAAAAAACCACGCTTCAAGGTGCCATTGGGCATAGGCGTAATGAATTCTTTGGCGCAACCCACGGAAGGATGATATTTCCAATCCATTTTTGATTGGGTCCATAGCCTCCTCAGGAGTTTTGCCGTCGGTGTCGACCAGCACCACGAACTTGTCTGGCGGACCTTCGACCGAATCATCGTACAACGTGGCCTGAACAATTCTGATAATGATGTCAGCGCGGATCTGCCGGTTCCTGCCGGGAATACGCACGTCGACCGTAATACCCTCATTGCCCAAATGCGCTGCCAAGTGCGGTAGCGCTCGCCGTTCGGTTTCACCGGAGGCGATGACCACAACTCGTTTAGCCATGCCCACTAGCCCCCGAAGCCTTTTGTTTCGTGATATTGCCCGAGGCTGAAACCGGAGGCTTCCAGTGCCTTACGTACACCGTCGGGATTAGATTCCGGGAGGACCACCGTGCCCAGGAAATCGTCTCGTTTAACCACGTTTACCGCCGCTGGCTCGTCCAGAAAGTCTAGCAGCAACGGAGAGTGAGTGGTCACCATAAACTGAACACGGCCCGTGGCGTCGCGCAGGTGCTGCACGAGCGCCTGCAAAGCGGACGGATGGATGTAGTTCTCAGGTTCTTCTATACCAATCAGTGTTGTATCCGGTTGGGCATATAATGCGGTCATCAGTGCCAGTACACGAAGAGTTCCACTAGATACCCCCATCTGGTTGACTGTAAATTGCAGTCCGGGTTCTTTCTGCACAAAATAGAAACGGTCTTCAGACTCCCGAGGTTCGATATCTGTTGGAAGCCCTACGACAGACCGAGTGGCGTCTACCACTGCTTTGAGATCATGATTTGGCAGGGCATGCAGCGTCTCGCCCAAATTCCGCCCGTAAACATCCAAGCTTTCCGCATCTGGAAGATTCCAATCTCGTCGCAGCAAAAAGGGGCTTGGGTCAAAGAAACCCCACCTCGCCACAAAATCAGTGATTTCCCGTGCAGGAAATGACGCATCTACCGAAGCGGCCACTAGTGAACATGCGGTCGCCGAATGCTGCAAACTCACCATTCCGGGTTGATTGCCACCGCTCCAAAACCCCTCTCCTCCACGCGAATGCAACAAGTGGATTCGACCCTGCTCTGCGGAAATCTCGTGCACGTCCTCCTCTACGAAAAAATCGTTCAATGTACGGACCAGCAGCACCTTCCACTCGAACTGCTTGCCGCCATCTTCCAGCGCCACGGTTAACTCTACCTGACCTGCTTCTTGTCCTTTCCACGCCAAATTCAATATCCCGCCGCGTGAAAATAGCGGAACGCGAAAGTCGCGCGCGCGAACCGCTTCGCTCAAAAAGCGCAATGAATCCAGTATTGCGCTTTTCCCGGAAGCATTGGCGCCGATGAACAGCGTCAGGTCTCCCACCTCGATGTCAATGTCTCGAATGCTGCGGTAGTTTCTTATGGCAATGCTCGAAAGCTTCATCAACCTGTATCCTCAGAAGATACGCGAAGTCTACTTCTTCCCATCATTCCTTCAGCGCCGGAATAACCTCTTTGCCGAACAGTTCGATGGAGCGCATGGTGTCTTCGTGGGACAACCGTCCGCCCTGGGCTTCCAGCAGCAGCGAACCCACGCCCAGCTCATCCCGGATGTGCTTCAGCTTCTCGATAACCGTTTCAGGGCTGCCCACCACCAGGTGATAGCGGTCCTGCAACTCCTGATACGACAGTTCATGCAATGGCGTCGGACGCCGCGCCGCCACTGCCGCTGCCCCCGCCCGCGACGTGTACCCTGGCGGCGACCAGTATTCCCGCGGCCCGCGCAACGGATAGTTCATCCGCCACAGGAACGCCTTGCCCGACTCCTGCGCCTTTTCGTCGGTGTCGTTCACGTGACAGCAGATCATGAACGCAAACTTTTCCGGCCCCGGTTCCCAACCGTCGGCGGCGGCATATTCCCGGTAGCGTGCAAACAGGTTCTTGGCCACCTCCAGCGGGGTCAGGAAGGCGGCGTAGGTATAGCGGTGCCGCGCCGTCCACTCCACCGTCTCCGGACTGCCCGTACCGGGAACCCACACCGGTGGGTGCGGCTTCTGGATGGGCAGCATCCACGGATTCACCGCCCGGTAGTGGTAGTGAGTCCCCTCCCACCGAAACGGCCCGGGCGTGGTCCACGTCTTTATCACCAGGTCATGGCATTCCTCGAACCGCTCCCGGTTGTGCAACGGGTTGGTGTTGTTCGCCCACGATTCGATGCCAATACCCCGCACGAAGCCGGAGATAATGCGTCCGCCGGAGATAACGTCCAGCATCGCGATTTCCTCGGCCAGCCGCACCGGATTATCCGACGTGGGCAGCATGTTGCCCAGCATCAGGATTTTGGCCCGATTGGTAATCCGCGCCAGAATACCGCCCGTGATGTTAACTTCCACATCCATGCACGACGGCGTGTTGTGGTGTTCGTTGATCATCAGGCCGTCGAAGCCCACTTCCTCGGCGTACTGGTATTCGTCCAGATACCGGTTCATCAGCCCGCTGGCCGTTTGGGGGTCGAAGTAGGTGTTGGGGAAAGTCAGCCGCATCGACGGAAATTTCTCCGCTTCCGACTCTGGAAACTCCGCGTACGGAAACTCGGTGAAGTAGAAAACGTCCATGGCTTTACCTCGAATATAATCAGATGTCGCCCGGTGTTTCGCGACTCCAGCCAAGTATATCGCGCACCAGACACTGGAACCCCGGAATTACCGTGCCTCCGTCCAACGTATCATCCGCGGTATAAACAAGCGCCGGGCCATCCTGTGCGTAAGCGGCGATGACGCGAGGCGTTGGATGAACCGTCCAGACCAGAGGAACGCCATAGCCGTGCCACATCGCCACCCGCTCAGCCACTTCCAGCGGCGGGTCATTAGGAGACACTATCTCAACTACCAAATCGGGAATGATTTCGTAGTAGCCATGAACTTCTACATCCAGAGGCAGGGTTTCAGCGGAAATGTAAGCAATGTCGGGTTCCCGAACCGTGTCAGGTTCCCGCTCCAGGCGTATACCGGCGTCAGAGCCGGCAACACGTCCCAGCTGTCGCGGGAGTACGTGATTCACCAAGACCGCTCCCAGCATCATTGCAATTTCGCCGTGCTTTCCACCTGCTGACATGGTTTCTTTCAATACCCCCCGCACCAATTCGCCTTTTACGCCCTGACTGGTCAAGCGCAGCAAATCGTCGGCGGTCAGCAGCTGTTGTTCAGTTCTTGCCATTGTCATAGTTGCACCACAGCAATTCAAGTTGTGAGCTTGACCTTACACGCTCGTCCTGATCCCGTTGAAGGATGGTCGTCGGCAGTTGGACAAGCTCACCATGAGCGGCATGAGCGGCATGAGCGGATGGGATAGAGCCTTACAAAAACGCCAGCGCGGTTTGCACGAATTCGTCGGGTTTCTCAATCTGCGGAGAGTGGCCGCAGTTGGGAATTATCGTAACCTCAGAGCCGGCCAGGGCCTGCTGGTACAGACCGGCGCACTCCACCGGAACCAGCGCATCCTGCTCGCCCCACACGATGTGCGTTGGGATACTAACCCGGCTCAGCTTCGCCGGCAGCCGCGGATTGTACATGTATGGCTTCCAGGTGAGCCGGATGGCCATCTCCCGGTCGCCCTCCGCCTGATCGGCCTGCTCCGGCGTCGGGGGAGTACCGTACATCTCATCCCACTCCGGCACCTGCGAGGGGTCGTGGTACACCAGCTCGCGCACCTGGGCCGGACTGATGATGAAAATATCCGTGATCTCCCCTTCCACAGGCTTGATGCCAGCAGATCCCACCAGCATCACCTTGCTGAAAGCGTGACGCGTCATCGACAGCATCTCGGCAGCCAGCCACCCACCCATCGAGAAACCGATGGCGCGTATGTTTTCAAGGCCTTCCTGCTCCTGGAACCACGTATAAAAACAGGCCAGGTCCTGCATCGACTCAACCCAGCTGGGACGGTCGCTGAGCCCGTACCCGGGGTGGGACGGCAGGTACACGGTAAACTTTTCGGCCAACGCCTGGGCATACCGGCGCGGTCCCGCGTTCCCGCCGGCTCCATGCAGCACCAGCAACGGGTCGCCGGTCCCCCCTTTATAAACCTGCAGGTTGCCGCCGGCCACCGAAACCGTTTCTTCAGTGAAATTTGCCATTCTTGTATTGCTCCTTGAATCTCAAATCTGGCGTCTGGAATCAATCATCAATGAGCAGGATTTTCAGGATACGCATTGCGCAATCCTGTCTATCCTGCGGATCAATATAAACGTTCTGAAACCTTGGTAAAATAACCGAAATGCCGGGCGGGTTAGCTGCCCGATTCCTGCTGTGCCATCTTCTGGAAGGGGTCGGTCAGCTCCAGCTCTTCGCCGATCTCGCGCAGCGCCGGCAGCACTTCCTGACCCATCAGTTCCAGGCAGCGCATCGTGTCCTCGTGGCTGATCGAACCGTCGTTGGTCCACACCGCCAGGATGCCGGGACGCATGTAGCTCAAAACTTCCCGCAACTGCGAAACCACAGTGTCGGGACTGCCGATAATCCAGCGCCTGGAATCCAGAATCTCGTCGTAGTGGGCCGAGTCGAGGCCACCCACACGGAACGGGTCGCTGCGAATCTGCTCGCGCAAACGCAGGAAACGCGGGTCGTCGCTGCGGCTGCCGTAGCCCACCGGCGAGGCGTAATCGCGGGGCAGCGGGATGCGACCCACGCCAATGTTTCCGACCATGTAGCCCTTGCCCACGTCGTAAGCCTTCTCGTCGGTGTCCTGCACGTGGATGCGGACCAGATAGCCGAAGTTCTCCGGACCCGGTTCGTAGCCGTGTTCACGGGCGGTCTCGGAGTAGATGGACTTCATATCCTCGGTTCCCTGGGGATCGGTTTCCAGGAAGATGTACGGGTAGTTGTGTTCGGCGCACCACACCAGCGTTTCGGGACTGCCCGTGCCCGGGATCCAGATGGGCGGGTGCGGCTTCTGCAACGGCACCTGGAACGGATTGACCACGCGGAACTGATAGTGCTTGCCCTCCCAGCGGAAGGGCCCCGGAGTCGTCCAGGTCTTCAGAACCAGGTCGTGGGCTTCTTCGAATCGTTCCCGGTTGTACAGCGGGTTGGTATTGGTGGCGAGGCTTTCCACCCCGGTGCCGCGCACGAATCCGGATACCAGCCGACCACCGGAAATCATGTCGATCTCGGCCAGCTCTTCGGCCAGTCGCAGGGGGTTGTCAAAAATGGGCAGCGGATTGCCCAGCAGCACGATCTTGGGCTTGGTAGTCGTGCGGGCCAGAATCGCCGCTTCCAGGTTCATCGTCGCGCCCAGGCAGGTCGGCGTATTGTGGTGCTCATTCAGCATCAGCCCATCAAAACCAACCTCTTCCGAGTACTGGTACTCGTCCAGGTACATGTTATAGAGGTAGTGCCCTTCCTGCGGGTCAAAGTTGGAATTGGAGAAAGTGAGCCGAACCGCCTCATTGGGCGAATTACGCACATCCTCCTCCGTATAATTCACGTAAGCCCGTTCAGTAAACCGCATCAAAAACATGTCTGACCTCCTTCAGGCGCTGGGTGGCGTTGGGGGCGTCAACTGGAAAAAGTGGCAAAGCCGTCGCTTCGCCACATAATACACCCAAAGGGCAATGGGTGTGGGGGGCGCCCGGTCAGTGCCTTCCGATCATCCCGTCATTCCGGCCTTGAGCCGAAATCCAGAGCCTGCGAACTAACATGGATGCACAGGATAGACAGGATTGGGGCCCGCCGTAGGCTCCCTCTCCCCTTGCTGACAAGGGTATGTATTTGGTGTTTCCTACTTCGGGACGATAGATTTCTCCGGGTCAGGCGGCGAGCCAGGATGTGGCTCAAGAAGCAACAATACCTTTGTCAACCCGTCGTTTACTCATGCGTACCCACTTTGTCATTGCGAGCGTAGCGTGGCAATCTCGTCGCCGTAGCAACGGCGGTTCGCCGACGTGTGTTCAGCCTCATCGAGATTGCCACGTCGCTGCGCTCCTCGCAATGACAGTAGGCCAGTTTGGTTCGTCTCCCCTTCTATTCCGGCGACTGCCCTTGTTCCCGCAACTGTTCCTCCAGTTGCCGTATCCTTTCGTCCCGCTCCCGCAGATCCGCTTCCCGTTCCCGCAACTCCGCTTGCGCTGCTTCCATCGCCAACCGTACCCCCCGACGGTTCAGCAGGATTTCGCCTGTGCCCGGGTCTTGCAGCTCCAGCCAGCCGTCGTTCCACCGCAAGTTCAGGCGCAACAGCGGGCTGTATCCCCAGCTGATGCCTTCCGCATCCGTATGGATGTCAAAAGGCCGGTAGGCGCCGTTCTCCAGATACTCCCCCGCCAGCGCAGCCCCGTACATCTCGCCGCCGCTGGCGTCAAACCGCCAGTATTCGGGAACGCCCAGCGCAGCGTACCGGTCACGCTTGACGCCGGTGTCGTTCTCGAAGGTAGTTTCCGACGCCACTTCCAGTACGAAATCCGGCGGCTTCCCAACTTCCCAGATGACATACCCGTTGCGCCGGTATAACGCATCGGCGTCAACGTCAAAGGCGATGCAAATGTCTGGCTGAACGCGTCGGTTGCGGTCGGTGGGATCGTAATAAATTATGGGGTTCGTTTCAACGAGAACGTCAGAGGCTCCCTTGAGGTCAGCCAGAATTTGCATTATGTGGAGGATAAAGGGGTTCTGTTGCATGGCATCCGGGATTGGCTCAGCGTCCGGTAGCGTCGGCGCGTCCAGGCCGAAGAAAGGGTCAAGGTTAGGGATGTCTGCGCCGGATACCAGCGCATTAGGCAGTTTGGTAGTCATCAGAGGCTCCCACTCCCCTTTGTTTCAGCCTATTATACCCCCGCCGCCCCTTCCTTCTTAAAATGCGGTATCACCTCGGCGGCAAATCGCCCCATCTGCTCCCGGAACTGCGTCGTCGTCGCACCCATGGGGAAGGCGATCATCACCTGATCCAGCCCAGGATATTTGTGCTGCAATTCTTGCAGGTACGCCACCGTTTCCTCCGGGCTGCCGGCGAACCACGCCCGGTTGTCGATCACGTCCTGGAAGTTACTGCCGGCGGCGATGTGCCTGGCGACCCCGCCGGGACCGGTGGCCGCGATCTGTTGATCGCTGTAGCGCAGCATCCCCAGCGGCGCGGCGAACTTCACGTGCTCCTCGAACAGCGGCTCCAGCTGACGTCGCGCTGCCGCCGCCGAATCGTCGACCATCGCCCACAGACCAATGCACAATCCCTCGCCCAGCGCCAGGTCCCGTCCCACTCGCTGGTTGGCCGCCTGGTAACGATGAACCCATTCCTCCACGTATTCCTGGCCCGTGCCCAGAATGACGCCCTTGATACCCCACTTGGCCATAAAGTCCAGCGCCCGGTCCGACGCGCTGACGATGGGTTGCCACACGTCCACCGGTTGAGTCCGGGGGCGCGGCACCAGCGTAACTTCTTTCAGATCATAGCCGCGATATGGAATTGCGGGCGGGATAGTGTAGTGCTTGCCCTGATGCGAAAATGACTCGCTGTTAAAGGCTTTCATCACGATTTCAAACTGTTCCTCGAACAGCTCGCGGTTGGCGTCGCCGTCAATCATCGGAGCGCCGAAGGATTCCACCTCGCGCGTGTGGTAGCCGCGCCCGATCCCGAAAACCACCCGGCCTTCGGTGAGGATGTCCACCATGGCAAAATCTTCGGCCAGCCGGATGGGGTGCCACATGGGCAGGATGTTGAATCCGCAGCCGAACTTGATGCGCTTGGTGTGCTGGGCCAGGTATTGGCTCATAATCAGCAGGTTGGGGATGCACTCATACCCCTCGCGCTGAAAGTGGTGCTCCGCCATCCAGAGGATGTCAAAACCCAGATCGTCCAGGAACACCGCTGCCTGACGCGCAATGTCCATCGCCGTGGCCAACCGGTCGTTGTCATACCATCGATCATTGGCCGGAACACCGTCGAATCCGATGCCATCGCCTTCCAGCACATGGCCGGCGTAAAGTGTAGAAAATGTCTGGATCATTGGAAATTCCTCCCTGAACGCATCTTGCGTCGGACAGCGCTCACCATAACGTAAAGCAACCCACCCCGCAATAACGCCGCCACCTCACAGGTACCCGCTTTAATCTGTCATTGCGGGGAGCACAGCCGCTCATGGTGAGCCGGTCGAACCACGTGGTAATCCCACTACACATGACACCCAATAATCCTGTCCATCCCTTCCATCCTGTTCATCCAGGTAAAAACCCGTCCCCACCCCCTCTCGTCCTGAGCCTGTCGAAGGACGCCCCGTCATCCCATCGAGATTGCCACGCCACGCTCGCAATGACAAAGTTGGTACGCGATAACGCCCCCGCTACCTCGCCATCACAACCCGTTGTGCGCTAAACTGATGATGCAAATTCGCCGTTATCAGGAGTGCGGCAAAATGGTGGACAACGGATTGTCCGGCGACAACGGACACAATACAGACGCATCGCCGCCCAGCGTGTACAGCGATGACGGTGTAACCATCATCGGAATGATCGGCGTGGTGCGAGAGGCGGACGCCAATCGCGGCGCTACGCTCAGCCTCTTTGGCGGCGGAATCAATCCCGGCGCCGAGGTGCCAGCAGGCGTCGACCCCGACTACATCCTGGACTTCGCCCGCACCCACGAAGCCGCCGGTTTCGACCTGGTTCTCACCGGATACTCGTCGTCCACGCCCGACGGCTTCGAAATCGCCGGCTACGCCGCCGCCCACACCCGGCGCCTTGGCTATCTCATCGCCCACCGCCCCGGATTCGTTGCGCCAACCCTCGCGGCCCGCAAGGCCGCCACCCTCGACCAGCTCACCAACGGACGCATCGCCCTGCACATCATCACCGGCGGCAACGACCTGGAGCAGCGGCAGGACGGCGACTGGCTCGACCACGACGCCCGCTACCGGCGCACCGATGAGTATCTCGACGTCATGCGCCGCATCTGGACCGAAACCGACCCCTTCGACCACGACGGCGAGTTTTACCGGCTGCAGGGCGCTTTCAGCCAGGCCCGATGCCGTCAGGCTCCCCACGTGCCGCTGTTTTTCGGTGGCGCGTCCGACATGGCGCTGGACGTCGCCAGCCGTCGCGCCGACCTTTTTGCGCTGTGGGGTGAGCCCCGATCCTCTATCGCCGAGCGCATCGCAGACGTTCGCAATCGCGTCGGCGCCGCCGGTCGCAACCCGTCCGACATGCGTTTCAGTCTCTCCGCACGCCCGATACTGGGCGCAACCGAGGCCAAGGCGTGGGAACTCGCCGAGGCCATCCTGGCCCGTGTGCAGCAGGCCACCGCCGGCCGCATAACTCCCGGCGTGCCCACCCGTCCCCAATCGGAGGGCGCGTGGCGACTGCTCCGTTTTGCCGCCCAGGGCAACGTACACGACGAACGCCTGTGGATGCCCATCGCCGCCGCCAGCGGAGCCTCGGGCAGCACCACCTGTCTCGTGGGCACCCCGCAGCAGGTCGCCGATTCCCTGCTGGCCTACTACGACCTGGGCTGCTCGGCTTTCATCATCCGCGGTTTCGATCCCCTCGCCGACGCCGCCGAGTATGGGCGGGAGTTGATCCCGCTGATCCGGGAAGGCGTGGCCCAGCGGCGCGGCGCCGGCGTTGTGTCCACCGGCTGACGGTATCCGACCGGGCGCCAACCTGCTATCATTCAGGTGAACAACCCCACCCGCTGACGCTTGTTTCGGAGATCAGCGCCCATGGTTAGCAAATTCATTAAAAGCGGCTTGAGCCGGCCCCTGGAAGAAGATGACCCGAGCATCTTCTACCCTGACTCGGACGGTGTGCCTTTGGCCGAGACCGATTTTCAATTCTACCCACTGACTGAAACCGTCCACGCCCTGCGACTGCATTTCACCGAACGCCCCGACGTTTACGTGTCCGGCGATATGCTCATGTACTACCGTATGAACGACAATACGGTGCGGGTAGCTCCCGACGTGTTCGTGGTGTTTGGCGTCGATGACCACATGCGCCGTTCTTACATCATCTGGCGGGAAGGCGGCAAAACTCCCGATTTCGTGATGGAAATAGCGTCACCGAGCACCTACGTTCGGGATGCGACCGAGAAACGGGCCATTTATGCTGCCTTCGGCGTCACCGAATACTGGCGTTTTGACCCCACCGAAGAATGCTTTACTCCACCACTGGAGGGGGAACGCCTCACCGAACACGGGCTTTACGAAGCCATCCCGGTTCACGAAGAGGCGGCATCCGGCGGCATGCTGCGGGGACACAGCGCTGTGCTCGGCCTGGATATTTGCGTACTCCCCGGCCTGCAACTCAGATTGTATGATCCGATCAACCGCACCTGGCTGCGGAACCTCGCGGAATCCGAAGCTGCCCTACTATCTTCGGAGGCTGCCCTACTATCTTCCGAAGTTGCCCATCAGGCTACCGAAGCTGCCCGCCAGTCTTCCGAAGCTGCCCATCAGGCTGCCGAAGAGCGCCTCCGGCGTCTGGAGGCTCAGCTGCGGGAACAGGGGATTGCTCCGACTGACGACAACTGACCATTGGCATCAATCTGACTTCCCTACCCCAACATCGACACCCATCGGAGGCCCTAACATGGTGGACTACGCCAGCCTGTTCTCCCGCAACTTGCCCCGCTCCGTGGCAACTCCGGAGGGCGCCAGCGCTCAGGTCAAGTACATTTTCTCCGTAACCAATGCTGTCCCCGAGGTTATCGACGCCGACGAGTATCTCACTGCCATCGCCTCCGGTCTCGAGGGTGGAGGCGCGGCCTCGCTGGCCGGTTACCCACCCGCCGGCGGACACGTCGGCCTGCGTGAACTCATCGCCCAGCGGCTGGCATCCAACCGCGGATTCAACGCCTCTCCCGATGACGTCTTCATAGCCGACGGCGCCGGCGGGTCCATCACCATCCTGCTGGATTCCTTCATCAACCCCGGCGATCCTGTCCTGGTGGAAGAATTCACCTACATGGGCAGCCTCCGCATGATGATGGAACGCGGCGCCGAACCTATCCATGTACCCAGCGACGAGGACGGTATGCTCCCCGACGCCGTCGAAGACATCCTGTCGTCCCTGGATAGGGCCGGTCGCCGCGCCAAGTTCATCTGGACCATTCCCGTCTTTCAAAACCCACTCGGCTTCACCGTGTCCGAAGCCCGGCGCAACGCCCTGCTCGACGTGGCCGAACGCTGGGGTGTGCCCATCCTCGAGAACGAATCCTACGCCGACTTCCGCATCGACGGCGACCCGTTGCCGCCGGCCATGTCCGGCATGAGGGATAACGCCGATGTCATGTACGTCTCGTCGTTTACCAAGTTGCTGGGCTGCGGGTTGCGCGTCGGGTTCGGCGTCCTACCGCCGGCCGTCAAGGCCGCCTTGCCCCTGGCCAACGCCCAAAACCTGCCCCGGCGCAACGCCAGCCATCTGGCCACCATGCTGGTGTATGAATACATGCGCGATCACGAGGCCGAACACATCGAAGCAGTGCGCAAGGCGTTGCTGGTCCGCCGGGATGCCATGCTTGAAGCCCTCACGGCCAACTTCCCGGCCTTCTGCGAGTGGACCGAACCCCAGGGCGGCATGATGATCTTCGTCCGCCTGCCCGAGGGCGCCGACACCTGGAGCACGCTGGTCAAGGCCACCCAGCGCGATGTCAAATACAACCCCGGCGGCATGTTCCGTTCCGACCGCGACCGCAACAACCACTTCCGTCTCACCTACAGCCACAACTCCCCCGCCGAGATACACGAGGGCATCGCCCGCCTCGCCGAACTGTTTCGCGAAGAGGGCTACTTCGAAGGCTAGCCCAAGGAATCTACCGTGACCATCGCAACTCGGCCGACCGCGCTGCCTACGATTACCGTAACCGTTGATGGTCAACCGGTGTCGGTGCCCGCCGGAGCCTCCGCCCTGGACGCCATCAACACCGCCGGCGTCCCCATTTCCCAGCTGTGCAAGGATGCCGACATGCCGGCCATCGGCGCCTGCCGCACCTGCCTTGTCCAGATCGACGACGTCCGGGGATTCCCGGCGTCCTGTTCCGTGCCGGCCACCGACGGCATGGTCATCAACACCGACACGGACGACGCCCGCCGCATCCGCTCCGGCGTAATCCAGTTGACCCTGGGAATGGTTGGCAGCGACAATAACCATCCTGACCGCGGCGCTCCCTCAACGCGGGAGGGGCGTGTTCCCCTTTCCCTGGTCCTGCCCGAAGGAGAAAAGGAGTTTCGCCTGAGCGACGGGGGTGTTGACCCTCCCGCTGCGGCGCTCCCCATAAAGGAAATGGGGATCAGCGGATATGGGCAACTGTCCACCGCAGCCGAACTCCACGGCATTTCGGCCCGTCGCTGGGACCCGCGGCCCCGTCAGACCACCGATGCGTCCAATCCGGTGTTCAACCTCGCGATGGACGCCTGCATCCTCTGTGCCCGCTGCGTCAACGCCTGCCAGTCCAGCCACCAGTTCATCGGCGCCATCGACGTGCTGGGAGCCGGCGAATCGGCCCGCATCGCCACCGCCGCCGACAAACCCCTGGCCGAGAGCATCTGCACCACCTGCGGCCAGTGCCTCAGCGTTTGCCCCACCGGCGCCATCAGCGTCAAGGAACCGCCGGCGGTTGCAGACCCCACCCACACCGTCAGCACCACTTGTCCCTATTGCGGCGTTGGATGTGGTATCCAGCTGGAAGTTGACGACGCCACCGACCGCATCGTCGCCTCACACGACGACCCTGACAATCTCTCCAGCGTCGGGATGCTCTGCGTCAAGGGCCGTTTCGGATATACCTTTGCCCAGCATCCCGACCGCATCCGGACGCCCCTGATCCGCAACGGCGAACGCTACGCCGGTCCCTTCCGCGAGGCCACCTGGGACGAGGCTCTGGATCTGGTCGCCACCCGACTCGCAGAGTACCGCGGTGATGCCTTCGCCACCCTCTGTTCCGCCAAGGCCACCAACGAAGACGGTTACGTCCAGCAGAAGTTCTCTCGCCTCATAATGGGCAGCAACAACATCGACCACTGCACCCGCCTGTGCCATGCCCCATCGGTCGAAGCCATGCTGACCTCGCTGGGCAGCGGCGCAACCAGCAATTCCTACACCGATTACGAAGGCGCCGGCTGCCTGGTTGTCATCGGCTGCGACCCAACGTCCAACCACCCGGTGGCCGCCTCCCGGATGCGCCGGGCCGTCGTCGAACGCGGAGCCAAACTCATCGTCATCAACCCACGCCGTATCGACATGTGCGACTACGCCGATCTGTGGCTGCGTTCCTACCCCGGCACCGACGTGGCGCTGCTAAACGCCATGGCTCAGGTCATCGTGGCCGAGGGCCTGGCCGACGCCGATTTCGTCGCCAATCGCACCGAGGGTTACGACGACTGGCTCTCCGTAATTGAAGCGGACACACCCGAACGCGCGGCGACCATCACCGGCGTATCCGCTGACGACATCCGCGACGCCGCCCGCATGTTCGCCCGCCCGGCGGTACCCAAAGGCGGCGATGCCACCCGCGGTTACGGCGGTTCCTGCCTGATTTGGGGCATGGGCATCACCCAGCACACCAACGGCACCGCCAACGCCCACGGACTGCTCAACCTGGCTCTCGTCGCCGGACAGCTCGGCCGGCGCGGCTCAGGAATTTCGCCGTTGCGCGGCCAGAACAACGTTCAGGGTTGCGGCGATGCCGGCTGTCTGCCCAACTCGTTGCCCGGCTATCAGGGCCTGCGTCCCGATACCCTGGTGCGGTTCGGCGACGCCTGGAATGCCCCCGGTCGTCTTCCCGATGCCGCCGGTCTGGTCGTAACCGAGATGGTGGAATCCATGGAACGGGACGATGGAGTTCGCGCCATGTACATCACCGGCGAGAATCCCCTGCTCAGTGAACCCGACCTCAATCGCGCCGATGAGCTGTTCCGCCGTCTGGACTTCCTAGTAGTGCAGGATATTTTCATGCACGAAACCGCGCAGCTGGCCGATGTAATCCTGCCGGCCACCAGCTTTGCGGAGAAAGACGGCACCTTTACCAACAGCGAGCGGCGCGTGCAGCGCGTGCGCCAGGCCATCCCGCCGGTGGGCGACAGCCGCCCCGACTGGGACATTGTATGCGACCTGGCCCGTCGCATGTGTGACAAGATGGGCCTCCCCTGGCAGGATCAGTTCACCTACCAGCACCCCTCGCAAATTTTCGACGAGATGGCCCAACTGACTCCCATCATGTCCGGCATCTCCTACCAGCGCCTCGACGCCGAGGGCGGCATCCAGTGGCCTTGCCCTTCGCCCGAGCATCCAGGCACCACCTATCTCTACGCCGACGATTTCCCCCGCGGCGACCGGGCCAAATTCGTGGCCTTCGAGCAGGGCGCCGTGGCTGCCGAAACCCCCTCATACCGGTTCCCGCTGGTGTTGAACACGGGGCGGGTGCTGTACCACTGGCACGGCGGCACCATCACCCGCCGCGTGGATGGACTCATGGCCCGCACACCTTCGCTGGAAGTGTCAATCAACCCCCAGGACGGCGAACGATTCGGGTTGCGGGACGGCGCGGACGTGCAGGTGCGCTCGCGGCGGGGTTCTCTCACCGGCGTGGCCCGCTACACCTACCGCATGAGGGCGGGAGAAATTTTCATTCCCTTCGTTCGCCTTAACGACTCGGCGGCCAACTTCCTGACCAACGCCGCCTACGACCCCGAATCGCACATCCCCGAGTACAAAGTCTGCGCCGTCCGGGTGGAGCCAGTAGAGCCGTAACGTCTCTCACCCGCCCGGCCTAGGCCCGGCGTTCCCTGCCCTCAATGAAGTGCACGGCTTCGTCCGGGCTGATGCGACCAACCGGTCCGCTGGCGTACATCGCTCCCAGCACCGTGCCACCGCGTCCCAGCAGAAACTCAGTCGGCTGGATGTGTCCGTCGTGATTCTCCGACCACCACGAGCCCAGCAGTTCGGCGTCCTCCGGCGTTACCCCGTAGGCCATCGGGAATTTAACGCCGGCCTTGACCGCCATCTCTGCCACGACTTCTTTCGGTTCAACGCTGGCAGCGACAATTTCGACGCCCATCTGGGACAGCGCATCACTTTCCTTCTGCCATGCGGCCAACTGCCGCGCGCAGTAGGGTCACCATACACCGCGGTAAAACAGCAGCGCCAGATAGCGTGATGACATGGCTTCCGGCAAGGTCAGCGTGTTGCCGTCAATCAGGTTCAGAGTCAGCGCCGGCAGCCGGTCGCCCTGTTGCAATTTTTCGCCCATAACGTCTCCAGGTTGGTGTCAGGTAGTCGGTCGCTCCGGCCAGAACAGCTCATAAAGACGATCCGACAACTCTTCGCACAGTCTCAGGCCGGCTGTAACATCTTCCGCCGTTTCTTCATCCTCATAAAAGTTTGTGTGTAGAGCGCGGGCCGTGCGGAAAGAATTCCGCATCCACGCCTCGGTTTCGAAGTCCCCCGATTCCGCAACCAACTGAGCCAGTTCCCGCAACACCTGCCAGATGGAGCGGTGTTGGTGAATTATGCCGCCGTGTCGCGCGCTAACGGCTTTGATGGTCTCGGCTACCATCCCCCAGGCCTTGTTGGACGCCTGGGGAAGGTCCGCATCTTCGCGTAGATGCCGCCATGCGCTGGCGCGGAAGTCATCGCTCAGCCGGGCGTATTTATCCGGCGCACGATCTGCGTCGTCGGGTTGGCTGGGATCGCGTGCGGAGGCCAACCCCTGGGCTACCGCCGCCGCGATGGTTTCGTCGGTGTACACCATGCCAACAGATTAGTCGCCTACCGCCTCCGCAGTGGGGGACTTCAGGCGTTCCGGCCAGAACAGCTCATAAAGACGATCCGACAACTCTTCGCACAGTCTCAGGCCGGCTACAACGTCTTCGGCCGCAGCTTCGTCTTCGTAGAAGTTGGAATGTAGGGAACGTGCCACCATGAACGAATTCCTGATCCAGTCCCGTGTTTCCAGGTCGCCAGACTCCGCCGCCAGGTCAGACAATTCCCGCAGAACCATCCAGATGGAGCGGTGTTGGTGAATTATGCCGCCGTGTCGCGCGCTAACGGCTTTGATGGTCTCGGCCACCATACCCCAAGCCTTGTTGGACGCCTGGGGAAGGTCGCCATCCTCCCGCAAATGCTTCCAGGCGCCGGCACGAAAATCCGAGCTCAGCCGGGCGTACTTATCCGGCGCACGATCTGCGTCGTCGGGTTGGCTGGGATCGCGTGCGCCGGCCAACCCCTGGGCTACCGCCGCCGCGATGGTTTCGTCGGTGTACACCATGCCAATAGATTAGTCGCCTACCGCCTCCGCAGTGGGGGACTTCAGGCGTTCCGGCCAGAACAGCTCATAAAGACGGTTCGACAACTCTTCGCACAGACGGAGGCCGTCAGTCACTTCCTCCGCAGACGCTTCGTCTTCGTAAAAGTTGGAATGAAGGGAACGTGCCACCATAAAGGCGTTATTAATAGATTCCCGAGTTTCGGTATCGCCCGATTCTCTGGCTAGATTGGAGAGCTGCCGCAACACCTGCCAGATGGAGCGGTGTTGGTGAATTATGCCGCCGTGTCGCGCACCGACGGCTTTGATGGTCTCGGCTACCATCCCCCAGGCCTTGTTGGACGCCTGGGGCAGGTCGCCATCCTCTCGCAGATGCTTCCATGCGCCGGCGCGGAAGTCATCGCTCAGCCGGGCGTACTTATCCGGCGCACGATCTGCGTCGTCGGGTTGGCTGGGATCGCGTGCGGCGGCCAACCCCTGGGCTACCGCCGCCGCGATGGTTTCGTCGGTGTACACCATGCCAACGGATTAGTCGCCTACCGCCTCCGCTGTGGGGGATTTCAGGCGCTCCGGCCACCAGGGATCATCGTAGTCGCTGAACAAACCCTGGATATGCGGCATCACCTCTTTGGCGAACAGATCGGTGTTCTTCCTGGTCAGTTCGGGCGGCATACTGCCAATCTGCAGCAGCACCATCAGGTGGCCGATGCGCAGCATTTCGGCAGCCTCGGTCAGCTTCCTGCGCACGGTCTCCGGACTGCCCGCAATGATGTGCCCCTGGTCGACGTAATCCTTCCACTTGTTTTCCGTGGCGGCCCGTCGCGCCTCTTCGCCCATCTGCGGCCGCAGCGACTTTCGGATGGACTCCAGCGAACGGTAGCCGGGCGATTCGGCGTATGGTGGATAAACCCGCAGCATCTTTTCGTAGAAATACTGAACGTGCTGCTCGTAGTCCTTCTCCGCCTGCTCGTCGGTCTCCGACACGCACACCAGTTGCAGGAACCCCAGCCGGTGCGGGTTGTCGTCGACGCCACGCTCGGCGGCCCTTTCCCAGAAACCCTTTACGATGTTGTACCCGCGCAGGTAGCCGTAGTACGACAGGTAGCAATACACGTAGTCCCGGTCCAGCACCCAGTCCCAGGTTTCCAGGCTGCCTGAGCCGGGGATCCACACCGGCGGATGTGGCTGTTGCATCGGGCGCGGCCAGATACTGATGTACCTCAGCTTGTTGTACTTGCCGTTGAAAATCGTGGGCTGACGCTGAGTCCATGCCTGCATCACGACATCGTGGGCTTCCGTATGCCGCTCCCGCAGCGTTATGGGCACCTGCCCGTATGAGAACGTGGTATCCATCGACGTGCCCACCGGGAATCCCGCCACCAGCCGCCCGCCGGATATCACATCCAGCATCGCCATTTCTTCCGCCACCCGCACCGGAGGGTTGTACAGCGCCAGGCTGTTCCCCAGCACGATCAACGCCCCGTTGGTGGTGGTGTTCGCCAGCACCGATGCAATCAGGTTGGGCGACGGCATAATGCCGTAGGCGTTGTTGTGGTGTTCGTTCACGCAGATACCGTCAAAACCAACCTCGTCAGCGTATCGCAGCTGGTCGATGTATTCGGCGTAATACTGGTTGCCCTTCTCCGGATCAAAGTTCTCGTTGGGCAGGTCCACCCACGCCGAATGATGCTTTTCAGCAAAGTCATCGGGCAAATCCTGGTAGGGCATCAGGTGGAAAAAGGATACTTTCATGGCGATGTTCCTCGGGGTGCGGTCGGCTGTCTTTCGTGGGTGCTGGAATTGTAACATAGGGCCGGCGGCCTACCCGTTGGGCGCCGGAGATGGAACGGGGAAGAGGTCGGCAACCGGTCGGGAGAAATCGGGCAGAACCGGCTCCGCGGTGATGGTGTCATCGGTGCGAAAGACGACGGTCCGGTCCGGACGATAGGCCGCGACCGTACGCGACTGCGGGTAGACCACCCAGACGAGTTGCACGCCGGCGGCTAAATATTCCTCGACCTTGGCGAACATATCTGCTGCCGAGTTGTTGGGGGATACGACCTCGACTGCTATGGCAGGTACGAGGTCCAGGATTGCTTCGGCGCCCGTCGGCGAATCGCCGACAATCAACGCCAAGTCGGGTCTGCGCGTAACCGGACGCGCAGACCCGACTTGGAACGTGGGTTCCGCGAAGACTCGTCGCTGGGGCAATTCATGAATCGCACGTTCGAGCGCGAGCCAGGTCAGGCGCACGATTTCTGCGTGTCCGTACATCTCAGGTGTCATGCCCTCTTCCTCCCCGTCCCACACGTGCTTCCGGACGATGCGGCCGTCGAGGAGTTCGCAGCCCTGAGTCATCTCCCGGGGCAGGGCATTGAATTCATCCAGCGTGTAGATTTTCTCGGCTGTGGTCATGGGCGGACTCCCGAGCAAGGGAATTGCCGGGGACGTAAACCTTTAGCCGGCCAGCCAGCCGTGTACTGCGGCAATAAAGTCAGCCGGGTTGTCCTCAAACACCATGTGTCCCGCCCGCTCTATCTGAGCCAGCGTGCCCTGTTGCAGCGTGGCAACCATCTGCTGCGCCGTCTCCTCGGCCAGCAGGTCGGTCTCCATACCGCGCACCAGCAGGGTCGGGCAGGTTATGTTATCCAGCGCCGGCCACAGGTCCACCGACGGCGCCCCCGTTCCGTTGATCCGCTGCTCCCTAATCTCCTGATCGAACTTCCAGCCCAGTTTCCCGTTGGGCAGTTGCTGGGTTTGACCAGTCAGGCGTCGGCGCATCACCGGTTCCGATGCGAAACGGTTGCCCTTCTGGACGTGGGCCAATGCGTCCTCGAAACTGTCGAATTCGGGCGGCAGGTCGCGCAGCTCGTTGGTGATCCGGTTGCCGCCGGCCGGTTCGATGCGTGGGCCAATGTCCACAATGCACAGCCGCTCCAGCCGCTCGGGATGCGCGCCGGCGAATGCCATGCTGTTGCGTCCGCCCATCGAATGGCCGAACAGGATGAACTTGTCCAGTCGAACCGCGTCCAGGAACCCCACCAGGTCGGCTACGAAAGCGTCGGTGGAATAGTCGCCCCCGGGGGCATGGTCGGTGTCGCCGCGCCCGCGCTGGTCCAGGGCATAAACGTGGTAGTCGCGATACAGTGATTCGGCAACGTCGTCCCAAACGTGGGCGTGGCCGCGCAACCCGTGCAGCAGCACCAGCGGCGGTTTGCCTTCGGTGCCCCAGTCCAGGTAGTGCAGTTTGATGCCATTGGCGGTAACGGTTCGGCTTTGGGGCTGTACTTGAGTGGTCATGGCTTTCTCTCCTCTGGTGCGGTGGTGCATCGGCCTGCGGCGCGTAGGGCGTTCGGCGATGCGCTATTTGAGCTGCCAGTTGGGCCGGCGCTTCTCGGCGAACGCCCGCGGCCCTTCCTTGCTGTCTTCGGTCGTCAGTATGTAGTCGTAGGCCACGTAGGTTTGGGCGCTGATTTCGGCGATGGACTTGTCCAGACTGCTGTAGGCCAATTCCTTGATGGTGCGCACCGCCAGCGGAGCGTTCTGCGCGATGCTCTCCGCCATTTTGATGGCTTCCGGCAGGAGCTCGTCGGCCGGCGCCACCCGATTGAGAAACCCCATCTCCTGAACCCGCGGCGCCGGCAGCAGCTCAGCAGTCATCACCAGTTCCAGCACGTTGGCAATGCCAATCATCTTGGTGAGCTCCACCGCAAAAGGCGGCATCAAACTCCACTTGGTTTCCGTAATACCCAGCCGGGCATTGTCGGCCGCCAGGCGAACGTCGCACATCTGGGCAATCGCCCAGCCTCCCGCGGCGGCGGCTCCGTTGACGGCGGCAACCAGGGGCTTGTTGGGGCGCGTCCACATGTGGGGCCGGTTGGGAGACATACTGTTCTCAGCCCGGGCCTGCACGCCCTCGGCGTTGTCAGAGGCCCGCTCCTTCAGATCCCGGCCGGCGCAGAAGTTCCGCCCCGCTCCGGTCACCACCGCCACCCAGGCCTCGTCGTCATCGTGGTCGAAGTGGTTGATCACTTCCTGCAACTCACGCCGCAGCTGCCGGTTGATGGCGTTCGACGCCTCGGGCCGGTTCAGCGTTATGATGGCCACGTGGTTGTCGATCCCAGTCTTTTCATACAGGATGGTTTCAGGCATTTCAGTGGGTTCTCCTTGCGTTCTATCTAATCAGTCATGATCGACGCTGGGTACACCGCAGCGGCTCGCGGCGCGGTCAGGCATAGTGGCCCAGATACTGGCCGCCGATCACGTGGACGTGGCCGTGAGATTGGCTTTGCAGTCCGTCATATCCGAAGTTGGACAGGATGCGAAACCCGCCGGGACAGTACATGCACCCCAGCGTTGCCGCCACATCTCCCAGCCTGGCCATAATCCCGCTGCTCCACATCTCCAGCTGCGACATGTGGCGGCGCGGCATCACCAGCAGCATGATGGGCACCCACGTCAGGCGGTTGACGATGGCAATCAGGTCGTTGTCCAGGTACCGAATCCGGGCCGGCTCCCGGCCCGCCACTATTTCGCAAAACACACAGTCCGGTCGCGCGAATTCGTTCGTTGCAGCCTGGCTCGTCATCGATCCATTACCGTCATCGTGTACCTCGATTCATCGATTATTGTACTCCATCGCCGCAGCCCGTTGTCATGAGCGGGTAACGGCTGTTCCGCAGCGCTGGAGCCACTATACGAACCACCGTTCCGGGGTGTCAACGACGGCGGAATTGGCGCCGCTGACCATCGCTTCGCCCATGCCGTGTGGTATGATTGCCAACGGGCGGCCAGCCTTTTTTGGAATGCGTCAAGCGCTGTCGCCGTCATCTTTGTCCTATGTATCGATTGGCTATTCTCACTATCAGCACGTCCGGCGCCCGCGGTGAGCGGGAAGATTCCGGCGGGCAGGCCATACGCGAAAAACTGCCGCCTCCCGACTACGAGGAAGTGCAGTACGAAGTGGTGTCAGACGACGATGAGGTCATAACCAGTCGGATCTGCGAATGGGCCGATTCCGGGGAAGTCGATTTGGTGATAACCACCGGCGGCACCGGCATGGGTCGTCGCGACGTTACGCCCGAAGCCGCCCGTCGCGCCATGGATCGAGAGGTTCCCGGCATGGCCGAGGCGATGCGCGCTCAAACGCTGCAGTTCACCCCCATGGCAATGCTCAGTCGTTCGGTGGTTGGCATCCGCCGGCACACCCTCATCATCACCCTGCCCGGCAGCCCCCGCGGTGTGGGAGAATGCCTGGACGTCATATTGCCGGTGCTGCCCCATTCCATCGATCTGTTGCAGCGCGAATCCGTACAGGAACATCCCCGCTAACCCAACCCTCGCATCAGACTAATACCAGCACCAAACTACCATCCAATTACATAACCGGAGATTGTCGCAAGATGAGCACCGACGCAAACAACAACGCACCCGCTCCCGTTTACTGGCCTCGCGTCAAACAACTGCTGGACGACATCATGGAGCGGTGGATAGATCGCCACGGCCGTGATCCCTACCCCGGCATCCATGAATACTGGTGGGAAACGCCGGAAGACCTGGCCAATTCTGTGCTCAACGGTTATCCGTCTATCGAACCCGGCTTGCCGGGCGCAGAAACCCATCTGGTGCGTTCATTGCGGCTGGGTTGCGGCACCTTTGGCCGTATGCCCCTGCGCGGGCCGTTCCTGTCCCGAATTGAGGCAGCGGAAGTGGCCGCCTGGATCGACGCCGGTATGCCGGTGGGCCCGGAGGGATAAATAGTCATTTCAAGGCGATACACGAAGCTGCAAATTGGCGAATGACGTAAGGTCACTCGACATCCAAGTATAAAGGAGGGCCAATTATGAGCGCAGTGGAGCAGCCCACGCCACCGCCGGACCCGGTAGCCGCCGCCCGCCAGCAATTCGCCGTCCACAATATGATGCTCGGCGCCGAAATACTGCGCGATGCCGCCCGCCATGCCGTAGTGAAAGCGGCCCGCCAACGTGGCTGGCCCTGTGAAAGCCAGGAACAAGCCTACGACCTTTTGGAAAAACTCGACGACAGCCTGGGCCTCATTTCGGGCTATATGTACGCTGAAGGTTTGCCCAACAAAATCCGCCATCGTTACGATGAAATTGTAGAAGGCGAAATTGAAACGGATTGTTGGGTCATAGACAAATTCCTTCAGAAATTGGCAAGGTTCTGTTGACATTTCCAGTCATTCCCGCGAAAGAACGTCACCCCGTACTTGATACAGGGCGGGAATCCAGAGAGTCGGGAGGTGGCTAATTTCGGGATAGTTATGCTTATTTGGAGCACTGGATTCCGGCTTTCGCCGAAATGACGAAATGAAATTTCAAAATGTCAACAGAGCCTAATCTAACCGGACGCCAGGATGCTAACTGCTGAACATACGCATACCGCCCACGAGTTCCAGGAGCGCGCAAATCGAGAGTTCGCCAGTGGCGACCGATTGATTGCTTCAGAAATACTATGGGGCGCAGTTGCTCACGCGGTTATGGCCATTGCCGCTGAAAACGGCTGGCCCAAAGGTAGCCACGGCGCATTTAGAGCCGCCGTCAGGCGGCCGTCAGGCGGCTCAGCCGTGAACGCAACGATCCTGTTTTGACAACATTCTTCGACAGCGCCGAGAAGCTGCACGAACACTTCTACCACAATAACCTGGACCCAGCCGGAATAACGCAGAGGCGACAACAAGCCGAAAGACTCGTACCACGCTTGCTCGCTCTGCTCGGCTAACTGCCTGCCGCAACACACACCAAAAATAAGGCCGCCGGCGGATTTACCGCCGACGGCCTTTATAGTCCTGGATTGTTACCCGTAATGCTTTACAGCAGTACGGGCTCCTTCTCCTTTTGATAAACCTGGATCCGGCCACGCGTGTGGTCCAGAATCGCAATCTGACCGGACGCGCTCACCCGCACGGCGCACGGGTTAGAAAACGCCTTCTCGAACGAACCGCCATCGTTGGTAATGGCCATGGTCCGCTGGCGAATCATATCCGGGTTGGAGTTCAACTTGGTCTTGCCCCATCCCGAAATCTGGTGGTCGCCCCTCAACTGCGCGCGGAACCGTCCGTCGGGAGCCAGAATCTGCACCCGGTCGTTCTCCCGGTCGCAAACATAGATGTCGCCGTCGTTGTCGACGGACACCGCGTTGGGCCGCTTGAACTGGCCAGGGGCATCCCCTGACGTCCCAAAACTCGCCTGCCATTCGCCGTCCTGGTTAAACTGCTGAATGCGGTCGTTCCGCCAGTCGGCAACATAAATCAGGCCATTGTTGTCCAGGCAAATCCCCCAGGGTAGATTGAACTGCCCTTTACCCGACCCGGATTCACCGAACTGGCTCTTGAACGTCCCGTCCACGCCGTAGCTCTGGACGCGGTTGTTCTTGCTGTCCACCAGCCACATGGTGTCGCCGGCAATGGCGATGCCGGACGGGCCATTGAACTGGCCGGGGCCGCTGCCGGCCTCGCCCCAGTGCCGCAGGTATTCTCCGTCGGCGTCATACATCGTGATTCGGTTCAGGTACTCGTCGGCTATGTACAGGTTGGACTCGCTGTCCAGCGCGCACGACGTCGGCCAGTACATGTCACCAGGATCCTCGCCGAACTTGCTGAATTCCCCTACGAACTCCTCGTTCAGTGTTGCAACCGTTACGTGCACACCGTCCGGGCGGTTTTCATAGGACCTGTTAAGTACGTAGACTTTGCCTTCCTCATCCATCGCCATGTCTACCGGGTTGCGGAACCCGGTTCCGTTGAACTCGTTTCGCCCCACGGAATGGCTATAGTTGAAGGCCACGTCGACGAGACCAAATAAATGGGTACTCATAGACTTCCCTCTCGCATTGCGTCGTTTAAGTGGTGGGAGCCACGGCAAGCCGGTTTCAGACGGTTTCTCCCGCCGTGGCCTTTGCAATCGTGTGGGTGCGGCCTACAGGAAGGGAACCTTCTCGAAGACGCCGCGGTTGATTGGGTTGGAGTCCAAGCCCATCCAGTCTTCCAGGATGGTGGCGTAAACCTGCCGGAAATCCATGTTGGACTTGAGGTTGCCGCCCAATTCCTGCTGGCTGGGTTCCAGCGACGGGTAGGCGCCATAGATGCCGCCCTTGACGTGCTCGCCGACGGCGAATGCCACCGAGGCTGCGCCGTGGTCGGTGCCGGAGCCGTTGTCGCCCACGCGACGACCGAACTCGGAGAACATGAGCAGCGTTACGTTGTCGCTGGCGTTATGGTCCCGAAGGTCGGTTATGAACGTGTCAACGTTGGCCGAAACGTCAGTCCACAGCGCACTGTGCAGCTGGGACTGGTTGGCATGGGTGTCAAAGCCGTTGTAGGGGCTGGTGGTGAAGAGCACGCGGGTTCCCAGGTCAGCCAGGTGAGTCTGGGCGATGTTCTTCATATACTGGCCTACGGTGCTGGCCGAATACTCCACGTTGGAGGTGTACTTCGGCGGCGCGGTGGCCAGGATGTCGGCGCCGATGCGGGCGTAGGTGCCCGTGGAGCGCAGATAGTCGTTTACGAACCCGCCGCCAATGGTGGGCGCGTAGATCTTGCTGAACAGGTCCAGCGCTTCGGCGCGCTGATCTTCACCCTCGATGCCGGTCAGCAGGCCGTACGTCTCCAGGTTGCCTACAGAAGCAACCGGCACGCCTTCCTTCGCCAGTGCCCGGGGGAGGCCGCGACCGAAGTTCACGCCCGTGAGTCCCTGGCCTTCGTTGTTCGGGTCCAGTTCCTTGATAACCTGACCCAGCCAGCCTTCAGTCCCGATGGTGTCCGGCTCACAGGTGTGCCAGATATCCATGCTGCGGAAGTGGCTGTACGACGGGTTGGCGTACCCGATGCCCAGGAAAATCGCCAGTTTGCCCTCGTCCCAATACTTCTTCAAAGGAAGCATCGTGGGGTGCATGCCGATTTCGCCGTTCAGGTCGATCACCGAGTCTGCCGGCACACCCAGCGCGGGACGAAAGTCTCGATAGTGACCATCGTTGTAGGGGATGACCGTGTTCAGGCCGTCGTTCCCACCGGAGAGGGAAAGAACTACCAGAACGTTGTCCTTATTGGTAGAGACCATTATTTGATCCTCCGAAATGTCGACGGGCCGTTGCCCTTGTTCGTTGGCTTGGGCACTCGCTGCGCGAC
Organism: Dehalococcoidia bacterium; assembly: GCA_965262485.1. Classification (GTDB taxonomy): domain Bacteria; phylum Chloroflexota; class Dehalococcoidia; order Lucifugimonadales; family UBA3495; genus Bin87. The sequence goes on from OZ253540.1 coordinate 1,481,009, forward strand.
GAAGCGGTCAGTTGACGCCAACGCAGCGAGTGCCCAGTTGTGGTTGTGTCGAATTACTCGAATTGGAACTCGGAAGTTGACGCAATGATCTGGAACATCTCACCGGAACGGCGGGTAAACTCGCTGCGCTCGGCGTCGGTTCCGTGGGTCAGGTTGCCGCCGCGACCGGCGTGGTCAACCAGCTGCGACCTCGTGTCCTCGCTCAGGTTCAGGCATCCCACCAGGTCGGCGCAGTTGTCCACGAACTGCTCGGGGCTTATGCTGTCGCCCTGCGCCATCAGTTTCGAAATCATGCTCTGTACGCCCGGCAGTTCCGTGCGTCCCAGGTAGTCAGCGGCAAAGTTGATCCGCTCCACCAGCGTTCCCGAGTCGATCCACTCGTGGCCGGTGTGCCAACCCTCCACCGTCGGAGGATTCATCAGGTCCATGCCCATGTACTTGGGCTCCTGGCTCAGTTCGAACATCCCGGGTTTGATCTCTCCCCGGTGGTCACCAACCATGCGCAGCGTGCCGGCCACCATCTCGGCCGGGTTCTTCACCTTGGCGTAGCGCGCGTTCTTGAACCCTTCCGAGTTGAACAGCGTGCGCAGCATCTCAGTGATGTTGAACCCACTGTCGAAGTACGTCTCCTCCAACGCCTCCAGGATAGCCTCGTCCTTGGGCGGAGTCTGCCGCCAGCTGGGAACCGGTACCTCGTCGGCAACGAAGTAGTTGTACAGATGGCGCGAAATGAACCGTGCGGCGGCTTTATCGCCGGCGATCATGTTGAGGATGTCGTCGCCATTCCAGTTGCCGGTGTTGCCCAGGAACGTCTTTTCAGTATCGTCGTGGTCAGCCGGGTCAAACCGGAACTCCCAGGGGCTGCGCCCGTAGGGGAACGGCGGGTAGGGCGGCGCAATATTCCAGCCGGTAAACGCGCGGGCGCATGCCTTCACGTCGTCTTCCGAGTAGTTGAACTCTTCGTTCATGCCCACGCCCATCGAGAACAACTCCAGCAGCTCGCGGCCATAGTTCTCGTTGATGTTCGTCTTGTGGCTTTCGCAGTTGTCCAGGTAATAAACCATCGCCGGGCTGGTGGAAAGCTCCAGCAGCAAGTCGCCGAAACTGCCCATGCCCTTGTCCCGGAACATCTGGACCATGCGGCCCATTTCTTCGCCCGAGTCAATCTTGGAATGCCCGGCGCAGAAGATCATGTGCCAGAACAGCGCCATCTTCTCTTTCAGCTGGTATTCGGTGTTTACCATGCGATACATCCAGTTCTGGATGTTGATCTCGATGGCCCCAGCATGATTGTACGTCGGATGGTAGCGGAGCATCAGGTCGTCTTCGACCCCGGAATCGGGCTCCGGGCTGAGCATCTCCTCAACCACCGTGTCATAACCTTTCGCAGCAGCGGCTTCAATCTCGTCGCGGCTGGCGTTGAAGCCGGCTCGGCGTAGAAGGTGAGCCATCAGTGCGATGTCGTTGCTTCCTGCCATTGGTTCCTCCTTGTATTGTCCTTTGGGGATGTTCGTCCCGATAGACTGTTTTATGGTCGAAATATACCGCAAAATGAACCTTTTCCGCAACCTTAACATCAACGCCGCCAACAGCGACATCCGTCAAACTGCGGAACTGTTATCAGTTTATAATCGTATCGCCGAAAGCCCCTGTTGTCAATATCGTTTCAACGGCAATCCGCGCCCCGGATACATCCCCAACTTCCCGTTAACCACACCGTCCGATCCCACTGTTTCCGCCGCCACAACCACGGTTTTCGGCAATATGCGCAACCCCGCTTCCGGTCGCCAATTATTGGTATGTTATCATCGTACCATTCGGGTTCGAAGCATCATTCTCCGTACTGACCAAGGCAAACGTATTCTAACTTTAGGGGACCTCATATACCGTCATTCCCGCGAAAGCGGGAATCCATAACAGATTGCTTCCAGACAGTTGACGTACAACCAAACGACCTGGATTCCCGCTTTCGCGGGAATGACGGACGCCTGCAAAGCCGATTAAATTAGAATGCCTTTGCCCTGCCGTACTAACACTCCCAAATTGGCCGATTGGTTGCCATATTCACCCCAAGTATGTTAAACGCAATTCCGTTGGGCGCACATCCGTCGCGGAGGTAGCATTATGCCGGTAATTACCATCAACGGCCCCATCGGCGCCGGTTCAATCGAAGTGGGGCAAATGGTCGCCCGAGACCTCACCCTCAATTACGTCGACCGCATGGTGTTTGCTGAGGCAGCCCGGATTATCGGTTCTCCGGTGTCCAACCTCATCGCCAAAGAGCAGCGGGTCGAGCGGTTCGGCGACCGGGTAACCGCCCTGTTGGGACGTGTTCTCGAACGCGCTGCCGTCTCCGGCGATTACGACCTGGGCGCCGGCATCGAAACACTACCTGAAACCTATCTTGAATTGGCCGGCGAACCCTCCTCGCGGATTCAACGCGTCAACGACCAGGTTTTCATTGACACCACCACCGAGGTGATCCGCAATCTCGCCCAGGCCGGCCACGTCGTCATCATCGGCCGCGGCGCCAACGTCATCCTGGGAGACACCCCCGGAGTGCTCCACGTGGGCATCATGGCGCCCATGGCAAAACGGATCGAAACCATCATGGAGCGCGAGCATCTTACCGAGGCCGAATCTCGTTCCTACCTGGAAGACCTGGAAGAAGCAAGGGTCAAATTCTTCCAAAAATTCTTCAAGGTTTCCCCGCTCGACGCAACGCTCTACCACATTATGCTGGACATGGGGCACATGGCTTCAGATACCGCGGCCCGTATTATCACCCACGCCGCCGGCGACCTGGAGCATTAGGCATCGGAATCAGCGCCTGGCATCGCGCGCCCAATCAATCCGGGCCCGCTCCACCGCCCTCAATTTCCATCGCCTTCAACCTCCATCGCCTTCAACAATCTACCGTTTCCAATGCGGGACCCGGCCGCCGATCCACCCTGCGGTTCCCGAACCCGTAACATCCGTCTCCGCAACACCCGAGGAGGTTAGCAAGGATTATGTTTGTCAGAATGGTTTGGGGCAAGCTGCGCGCCGGTTCGTGGGAAGAATTTGAAAGGCATTACCACGAACGCGTAACCGTAGAAAACCATCGCCCCGAGGGACTGCGAGAACGCCAGCTCATCCGCAGCACCGAGGACCCCGACGAGGGCATCAGCGTTAGCGTTTGGGAAACTCTCGACCACCTGCGCAACTATGAAACCAGCGACTTCCGCGCCAACATCGCCCGCGAGGTGGAACATCTCTACCGCGGCGAATACTGGGTGAAACACTTCGAGATCAGCTCAACCGACTGACCCGAAACGGTGGCCTCACCGGAAAGCCCTGCTGCGCCTTGCAACGGGGCTTTCGTCTGTTCGCAAATACCTGTAACGAGTGCCAACACCCGGCAAAAGCTCACGCTTACTCACTTTGCCATTGCGACCCCGTACTCGATGCGGGGGTTGGGAATCTCGTCGCCGTAGCAACGGCGGTTCGTCAACGTGTATTCAGCCTCATCGAGATTGCCACGTCCCTCGACAAGCTCGCGATGATCCTTCGACAGGCTCAGGATGAGCGGAAGATCGTCGCAATGACAGAGGGCAGGGACCGGAGTTTCGCAATTGTCTCAATGCGCCGTTGCCGGGCGTGGGCGGACGGTTTCAGTCCGGTGGCGGTCACTGGCAGATCGTGAAGATGGCGGTGATGGCGCGTGCGGGGCTGCTGTAATAAAATGGTGGAGGACAATGGCTCGTGATCCAATATCGTTGGTTCGTTATCGCTGGTTCTTTAATGGTTGTTGCTGGCAATGAAACGTAAGATCATCGGGATAAGCGTGTTATCTATCATGGCCGCCGCCGTGGTGTTCGGTACGGTTGGTTCCGTTATGGAAGTGATCGCGGCAACATCGGCGGACGGCAATGGAGAATACGTAAATCGGCTGGCGACGGCCGGCGAAGATAATGCGGCGATCACTGCTCTCAAATACGCTTGTCCGTTCCACTGATTACCCCCGGCCGTCTCGCCGGCGGGGTTTCCGGTTTTGAGCCGGCAATCCCGACCGCAGCCGTCGGTATCCGTGGCTGAATCTCTCTATCCACTTCGCAAACATCTTTCGGAGCATCCATGACCCAAGAAACCGGATTGCCACCAGAACTCGACGCACTGAAAAACACGGTTCGCCAAATTGTGCGGGACGAGTGTATTCCGCTGGAGCCGGGGTACCTGGCAAATCCTCCTCAAGAAGGTGAACCGGATAACGGCGCGCCTCGCGGGGTTTTGGAAACTGTACCCGGGGTTTTGGGAACGTTGTCGCGTGAGCAGTGGAGCCGACTGAACAGCGTCTCCAAGCAAACCGGCATCTACACGTCGTTCGTGCCGGAAGAATACGGCGGCGGCGGTATGGGCGCGCTGGGGCATCTGGTGCTGGAGGAAGAAGTGCACAAAAGCATCGTGCATCTTCCGACTTCTCCGGTGCCGATGTTCATGATTGGGGCCTGCACACCCGAGCAGGAGGAAAAGTATCTGTACCCCGCCATAAACGGGGACCTGTATTACTCGTTCGGACAAACCGAGCCGCAGGCGGGGTCGGATCCCGGCGGGATGATGCAGACCCGTGCGGTACGCGACGGCGATGACTGGATACTGAATGGCACCAAGATGTTTATTTCCGGGGCCGCGTCCGCCGACTTTCTGCTGGTGCAGGCGATAACCGACCCGGATAAACGACAGCGGGGCGGGATTACGATGTTCATCATTGACAACCCGACCAGGGGGGTGAGTTTTGAACCGATCCGGGTGTGGATAGTCCCGACGAAAGCTCAGCAATACTACATCCACATGGACAACGTGCGCGTGCCGCAAACTCAAGTGCTGGGCGAAGTGGGCGGGGGGTTCACGTTGGGGCAACAATGGCTGGTTCACCATGACCGGCTGCTGCGCGGGTCGATGGCGCTGGGCATTCTTTCGCGCGCCCTGGAGATGGCGATTGACTGGTCCCAGCAGCGGGTGACCTACGGGCGTCCAATTGCGGACCGACAGGCAATCCAGTGGATGCTGACGGACGTATACATAGATATCATCGCCCTGCGCTCGGTGGCCCGCGAAACGGCGGCCCGAGCCGACGCGGGGGAAGACGTGAGGGTGGAGGCGTCGATGGTCAAATACGCCGCCGGCGAATGGGGATGGCGCAGTATTGATAAGATAATGCAGATTTTCGGCGGGATGGGCGAAACCCTGGACATGCCGATAGCACACTGGTATCACATGTTGCGGCACGCTCGAATCGGCGGGGGAACGTCTGAAATTCACAAATTTGTGATGGCACGGGCGCTGCTGGCCGGTCGAGTGAACTTTCAAGGATGATGGGACGATTATGATTATGGGACGATTGATGATAATGCAACGCAAGCGCGTGAAAACCGGATTGTTGATATTTGGGACGGCCCTGATATTGCTGGGTCTGGCGGCCTGTGGTGGACAACCGGCGCCGGCATCGGTAATTTCCGCCAACACCGGGTCAACAGCGGGTGACAACGGCGGGGAGCCGACATCCGATGGATCGGCTGGCTCTGCAACGGTAACCGGCGCCGCCGCCGCGAACCCAACCGCCGGGACGACGCCCCTGACGGTGAAATCCGAAACCAACGCCGGCGCGGACACGGTGAATCAGGTGGATGTTGACGATGTGGACGTCGTGGAGGTTGCCGGGGTTGGCAGCGCCGTGGGGATACCCGACATCGCCGTGCTTTCGCTGGGCATTTCAGTTACCGCCGACACGGTGTCGGAAGCCAGGAACACGGCGGCGGCGACAGCGCAAAAGGTGGTGGATGCGCTGATGGAAAATACTGTTGCCGCCGAGGATATATCGACCGTCCGGTTTACCATCCGCCCGGATTATGACTACTCGCAGAATGAAACACGGTTCAAGGGCTACACCGTGGTGAATTCGCTGCGGGTTACGGTGCGGGAAATAACGGCGGTGGGGGACGTGATCGACGCGAGCATTGCTGCCGGTGGTGACGACATCGTATTCAACAATCTGGATTTTGCGTTTTCCGAAACCGGCGCTCTGGAAATGGAAGCCCGAGAGAATGCGGTCGAGGATATGAGCGAAAAAGCTGCCCAACTGGCACGGTTCGCGGGTCGAGAATTGGGCGAACTGAAGAAGATAACTGAAAACGCGGGAGGTGGCGGGCAGTTTGGCGCCGACCTTTATCGAACCCTTGGGTTAGACACGGCAGCAGCCGCTTTCGCCGATACGCCGATCAGCGCGGGCCAGGACGCGATTACCGTGCTAGTGTATGGAGTGTATGAATTGCGTTAGGGGCACACGCGGGGCGACGACCCAAATTATGGCGAACCGTCCGCAATCGACGAAACGACCGGCAGCGAGGCCGGCGTATGCGAGAAGGCCGGCTGCGGTAGCGCCGGGCGTGATGGCGATCGGGGCAGGTGACTCGAAATGGTATTGAGCGACCACTCTATTCGCCACCAAATCGCCAAGGGGCGGATTGTCGTCGATCCCATTGATCTGGACGACGTGCAGCCGGCCAGCATCGACCTGCACCTGGATAGCCGCTTCCTGGTTTTCTCCAACTCACGGCAGCCTTACATCGACGTGCGTCATGCGCTGGACGATCTCACCGAGCCGGTGGAGATAGACGCCGAAACACCGTTCATGCTGCATCCCGGGGAGTTCGTGCTGGGCAGTACCCTGGAGCACATTGAACTGCCGGACGACCTGGTCGCTCGCCTGGAAGGGAAAAGCAGCCTGGGTCGGATAGGGTTATTGATACACAGCACCGCCGGATTCGTGGATCCGGGGTGGAGCGGACGGCTGACGCTGGAGTTGAGCAACGTGGCCCGGCTTCCGATTGCGCTTTACTACGGCATGAAGATCGGCCAGATTTCGTTTCTGCAGCTCAGCACGCCGGCGGATCGTTTGTACGGTTCACCAGAGCTGGGGAGCAAGTACCAGGGCCAGACCGGGCCTACGGCCAGCCGATACCATCAAGACTTCAGCGATAAATAACGAGTAACAAAGCCCAGGGTTATCGCATATGAAATTACAGCCACGTCACTCCGGCGAAAGAACGTCACCCCGTACTTGATACGGGGCCGGAGTCCAGGTTCTGTTGACATTTCCAGTCATTCCCGCGAAAGCGGGAATCCAGTGGTCCAAATAAGCATAACTATCCCGAAATTAACCACCTCCCGACTCTCTGGATTCCCGCTTTCGCGGGAATGACGGTGGTTAAGGCGGTAATGACGGTGGTTGACGCGGGAATGACGGTGGTTACGGTGGTTAGGGAATGACGGTGATTAATTGGTCCATATGCGATTGCCCTGTAAGAAAACCGGCTTGGCATTGACTCATCCTGACACTAAATTCATGAGCCGGGCTATCTCACTGGCCCGGGTTGCTTTGGGCTCGACGAGCCCCAATCCGGCAGTGGGCGCGGTGGTAGTGAAGGATGGCCGCATCGTCGGCGAAGGATATACGCTGCCGCCGGGCCAACGCCACGCCGAGATTGGGGCGCTGGAGCAGGCCGGTGGCGACGCGAACGGAGCGGTCCTCTATTGCACGCTGGAACCCTGCTGCCATTACGGGCGCACTCCGCCATGCACCGATGCCGTCATCGCGGCCGGGATTGCGCAGGTGTTTTATGGCGCTACCGACCCCAACCCTCGGGTGTCGGGCGGAGGCGCGGCGGCGTTGCAGAAGGCGGGCGTCAGCGCGGGTTATGTGCCAACGCCGGAAACGGTAGAATTGTATGAAGGGTTCGCGAAGCATGTGGTTACGGGTCAGCCTTTCGTGGTGGCAAAGTTCGCCATGAGTCTCGACGGAAAGATTGCGACCCACACCGGGGATTCCAAGTGGATTACCGGGGAGCCGGCGCGGTTACGCGTGCAGGAAATGCGCAGGGAACTGGATGCTATCGTGGTGGGCATTGAGACCGTGTTGGCCGATGACCCGCAGTTGACAGCCCGGGATGGCGAGGGTCGGCCGCTGGCCGCGCACTTGCAACCGGTCAGGGTGGTGGTGGACAGCGAGGGACGCACTCCGGTTGGGGCCCGAATGTTGCAAGAGCACGGTCGAACTATAGTCGCGGTGGGAGGGAACGCCACACCTGGGCGGGTTGGTGACTTGCGGGCGGCGGGAGCTGAAGTATGCCAGTTTCCAGGCGACGACCGGCGGGTGGATCTGGCGGGCATGTTGGCGCACCTAGGCGATTTGGGGCTGGTTAACGTGCTGGTTGAAGGCGGCGGCACTATTCTTGGATCAATGCTGGATGCCGGTTTGATAGACAAGGTTCATGTCTTTGTTGGCGCCATGCTGATTGGTGGAATGGACGCCAGGTCGCCTATTGAAGGGCGAGGAGCCGGAAGTATGAGAGATGTGTGGGATTTACGGGAAACCAGGCTGGAACAGATAGGGCCGGATTGGTTAATCACCGGATATCCGCACCGGGGGAGTGAATAATGTTTACGGGAATTGTGGAGGAGGTTGGCAGAGTCGCTGAGCTGTCGCAATATCGCCTGGCGGTAAAAGCGCAAACGGTGACCAGCGACGTGAAGCTGGGTGACAGCATCTCGGTTAACGGCGCGTGCCTGACGGTGGTGGAGTTCGATTCCGGCAGCTTCGCCGTGGACCTGGCTCCGGAAACGTTACGGCGCACTTCGTTGGGTCAAGTTTCTGCGGGCGGCGCGGTGAACCTGGAGCGGGCGTTGCTGGCGTCGGACCGCATGGGCGGCCACATCGTTCAGGGGCACGTGGACGGGACTGGGACGGTATCCGGATTTACTCCGGAAGCGGACTGTTACATCATGGAAATTGAAGCCCCGTCGTCGCTGGTTCCTTACATCGTAGAGAAGGGGTTTATCTCGGTTGACGGGATTAGTCTCACAGTGGTACAAAGAACGAGCAATCTTTTCACCATTTCGGTGATACCTTTTACAATGCAAAACACAAACCTGCACGAGCGGAAAGTTGGCGACGCGGTGAACTTGGAAGCAGACATTCTGGCCAAGTATGTGGAAAGTCTGCTGGCGGCCAAACCAACCGGCTAGGTGTAGAAGACCGAACGGGCAGGGCAAACGGATGCAGCTGGCGAGCATCGAACAGGGTCTGGCAGACTTGCGGGCGGGCAAGTTTCTTATCGTTGTGGACGATGAGGACCGCGAAAACGAGGGAGACTTGGTTATGCCGGCGGAGTGCGTTACCGCCGACGCGGTCAATTTTATGGTTACCCACGCCCGTGGCCAGTTGTGTATGCCCATGACGTCGGAACGGTTGGCGGAGCTGGAAATTCCCATGCTGCCCAGCCGGAACACGGACGCCGCCATGCCGACAGCGTTCACCATGCCGGTGGACTACGCGATCAATACCTCAACCGGTATTTCGGCCCATGACCGCGCGTTGACCGTGCAAGCCCTGATCGACCCGGCGTCAAGCCCGGCGGATTTCATTCAACCGGGTCACCTTTTTCCCTTGCGATACCAGCCGGGGGGAGTGCTGGTTCGGCCGGGCCACACCGAGGCCATCATCGATCTGTGCCGGCTGGCGGGGATGTACTTGGCCGGAGTGGTTTGCGAGGTGATGAAAGACGACGGCACCATGGCCCGCCTGCCTGATTTAGTGGAGTTGGCACAAGAACATTCGCTGAATATACTGACTATTGCCGACCTTATTGAGCACCGCCGGCAATTTGAAGCGGTCGCCCAGGAACATTTACCGGCCTGACCGGAGATCCGCAGCGCGTAATTGAGCGCTGGGGATTGCAGGTTGACGAAGTGCGTTTCTGGACCACACGTTGCGACATCAATACACGCCGGAGGAATGATGCCCTTATGTAGCCTGGAAGAGGCTCTGGAAGACCTGATCTCCGGCAAATTCGTTATTGTCGTGGACGACGAGGGCAGGGAAAACGAGGGAGATCTGTTTCTGTTCGCGGAAAAGGCGACGCCAGAGGCTATCGCCTTTATGGTAACCCACGCCAGAGGACTGGTCTGCGTTCCGTTGCAGGGGTCGCGGTTGGATGAGCTTCACATTCCCAGCCTGCGAAGTCGCAACAGCCCAACGTCGCAACCCACTGCTTTCACCACGTCCGTGGACTATAAGTGGGGGACCACCACCGGTGTTTCGGCCTACGACCGCTCCGCTACGATCCTGGCGCTGACTGATACCAACTCGGCGCCGGGCGACTTCATACATCCGGGTCACATGTTCCCGCTGCGCGCCGATCCGGGGGGTGTCCTGAGCCGGCCCGGACATACCGAAGCCATCATAGATCTGGCGGAATTGGCGGGCGTTTATCCTGCCGGCGTAGTTTGCGAAATTATGAACGCGGACGGCAGCATGGCCCGTATGCCGGATCTGGAGCTGTTTGCGGCGAAGCACGATTTGAAGATATTCAGTATCGCGCAGCTCATCGCGCACCGGCGTATTACCGAAACGTTGATTACGCGCGTTGCCGAGGCGAACCTGCCGACGAAATACGGTGTAGCACGCATCATCGGTTACCGTAGTTCCATAGATGACGGAGAACACGCCGCGCTAGTGGTCGGCGAATGGGAAAACGGCGACGAGGTGATGGTGCGGGTGCATAGCGAATGCCTTACGGGTGATGCCTTCGGCAGTCTCAAATGTGATTGCGGGGAGCAGCTGGACATGGCGATGCGCATGATTTTTGAGAACGGATCGGGTGCGCTGGTGTATTTGCGGCAGGAAGGCCGCGGGATTGGGCTGCACAACAAGATCAAGGCGTATGCTCTACAGGAGCAGGGGCTGGACACTATCGAGGCCAATGTTGCGCTGGGGTTCCAGCCGGATGAGCGGAAGTACGATCTGGCGGTTCAGATCATGCGCGATCTGGAGATATCGCGGGCGCGTTTGGTAACGAATAACCCCCACAAGATGGCCGGGATCAGCGGGCTTGGAGTGCAGGTTACCGACCGAATTGGGTTATCGGTTTTGCCGAACCGGACCAACGAGCAGTACCTTCGGACGAAGCGGGACAGTATGGGCCACCTTTTGTCGCCGAGCCCGCCGGACGTGGCATAAAGCGTTAAGCGTGCGGCATTGCCGCGACGTGGGTTATCCGCCGAGTTTGGTCACCAGGTAGGCTTCGATAAATTCGTCGATTTCGCCCCCCAGCACGGCATCGGTATTGCCGGACTGATAATCGGTGCGGTGGTCTTTCACAGATTTGTAGGGGTGCAGAACGTAGCTGCGAATCTGGTTGCCCCACTCAGCTGAAACCCTTTCGCCACGGAGTTGCGACAGGTGCTCGGCGCGTTCTTCTTCGCGCCGGGCGAGGAGCCTGGCCCGCAGGATTCGCATGGCGTAATCGCGGTTCTGGTGCTGGGAACGCTCCGTCTGGCAGGACACCACGAGGCCGGTGGGCAGGTGTGTGATGCGAACCGCCGACGCAACTTTCTGCACGTTCTGGCCACCGGGGCCGCTGGAACGAAAGAAGTCCATCTTGATGTCATCGGGTCGGATTTCGACTTCGCCTTCATCGTCCAGGGCGGTCGGTAAGACTTCGACCCGAGCGAAGGAGGTTTGACGACGACGGGCCGGGTCGAAGGGCGACATGCGAACCAGGCGATGTACGCCCACCTCTGCGTTGAGGTAACCGAAGGCGTGGGGGCCACCGATTTCAAGGGTGCCCGTCCGCAACCCGGCTTCATCCCCGTACGCGGTGTCGAGGACCTGGACCGGACGCTTTGATTTGGTGGCCCATCCGGCGTACATACCCAGGAGCATTTCAACCCAGTCGTGGGAATCGGTGCCCCCGGCGCCCGAATGGATGGTCAGAATGGCGGGGCGGTCATCGTAGGGGCCGGAGAGGGTCAATTGCATCTCGGCCCTGGCCAGGTCGGCAGCGACGCTTTCGGATTCCGCAGTCAACTCGTCAAACAGGCTGTCGTCGCTGTTTTCGATGGCAAGGTCAGTCAGTTCCAGCAAATCCGCTACGCGGGACTGCAATTCGCGCCACGAGTCTACAGATTGCTGTAGCTGACCCAACTGCTGCATTTTGCGCTGGGCGTTGGGCGGGTCGTCCCAAAAATCGGACGCGGAAGCCTCCCGGTTCAATTGGTCGATAGATTTCTCTTTGCCAGTCAGGTCAAAGCCGCTCCACAACTTCGTGGAGTTTGGTGGACATATCTACGAGATGCTGGCGGATCTCTTCCATTCTGGATACCCCGGGCTGGACTGTGCAGCCGATTTCGTTATTGCTTCGGTCATTATACTACACAGGCATTATTATACCGTTCGAAATCGGGCATCGAATGTTGAATCGGGTATAATTGCCACATGAAAATTACGGCGGTGCGGATTGCGCGTGCCCGGTCGTGAAAACAACGGTCGCCCGTACCAACCACATCTAACAGGCAGGTAGCGTAAATGCTCGACCATGGAGCCCCGGAGAACGCGGTCAGTGACCCGATCGAATCCTTGAGACACCGGATGCGCCACTCGGCGGCCCATGTTATGGCAGACGCCGTATTGCAGTTGTTTCCGGAAGCCAAGGTCGCGATTGGGCCACCCACCGCGGACGGGTTTTATTACGATTTCCAGGTGGGGCGTCCTTTTACTCCGGAAGACCTGGAACAAATCGAAGCGTTGATGATTGCCACCATCAAGGCGGATGCCCCGTTTGCTCGCGAAGAGTTGAGTCGGGACGGGGCGCGATCCATGTTCCTGGAGCAACCGTTCAAGCAGGAGATAATCGACGACCTGCCCGACGAAACTACGCTGAGCATTTACCGTCATGGCGAGTTCACTGATTTATGCCAGGGTCCTCACGTTGATCGCACCGGCGAGATCGCAGCGGTAAAGCTGTTGCACACTGCTGGAGCGTATTGGCGCGGCGACGAGAATCGGCCCATGTTGCAGCGTATCTACGGCACCGCGTTCGAGTCCCAGGAGGAGCTGGATGCCCACCTGGAAAGGTTGGCGGAAGCGGAGCGCCGCGACCACCGAACCCTGGGGCGCCAGTTGAATTTGTTTACGGTTCACGAAGAGATTGGCCCTGGGTTGATCGTGTGGCATCCCAAGGGCGGAGTGATACGGTCGATCATCGAAGATTATTGGCGTGACATACACTACCGCCAGGGATACAGCATCGTGTATTCGCCGCACATTGGACGGGCGCGGCTGTGGCAGACTAGCGGACACCTGGATTTCTACCGGGAGAGCATGTACGCGCCCATGGAAATAGATGACCAGGAATATTTTCTGAGGCCGATGAACTGTCCGTTTCACATTCAGATCTACCGGTCGGCGCTGCGGAGCTACCGGGAACTGCCCATGCGGATCGCGGAATTGGGCACCGTGTATCGATACGAACGCAGCGGGGTACTGCACGGTTTGATGCGGGTGCGCGGGTTTACCCAGGACGACGCCCACATATTCTGCCTGCCGGATCAGGTAGCCAGCGAGGTGGGGGACGTGCTGGACCTGACCTTTGAGATTATGGCGGCGTTTGGATTCGACGAATACGACATCATGCTGTCAACGCGGCCCGACAAATATGTGGGCGAGCCGGATACGTGGGAACACGCCACCGAATCACTGCGGGAAGCCCTGGTGTCGCGGGGGCTTGATTATGACATCGACGAAGGCGGCGGGGCGTTCTACGGACCGAAAATTGACATCAAAATCAAGGATGCCCTGGGGCGAGACTGGCAGTGCACGACGGTTCAGTTCGACTTCAACCTGCCGGACAGATTTGATTTGACGTTCCAGGACGACCAGGGCAATCGGTCGCGTCCGTATATGGTACACCGGGCGATTCTGGGTTCGCTGGAACGTTTTTTCGGGGTGTTGGTAGAACATTACGCCGGAGCATTCCCGCTTTGGCTGGCGCCGGTGCAGGCCGTGGTGATACCAATTGCCGATCGCCACGTTGAATATGCGCAACAGGTTGCGGCACAGCTACAGGATGCGGGGTTCCGGGCCGACGTGGATGACCGCAGCGAGCGGATGAACCTAAAGATACGCCAGGCACAGTTACAAAAAACGCCCTACATGCTGGTGGTGGGAGATCGGGAGGCCGAAGCAGGGGCGGCGGCGGTGCGGACGCGGGATGACGGAGATCTGGGCGCCCTGCCGATGGATGAGGTGGTGGAGCGGCTGGTGGCGGAACTTGACGGTACGCCGGTGGCTCGTGGGCGACGCAGGCGTTAGGTTCTGTTGACATTTCACGTCATTCCCGCTTTCGCGGGAATCCAGGCGCTTTGGAAAGCAGACATCGTTCACATTCAGGGTACTCTGGATTCCCGCTTTCGCGGGAATGACGAGCTGGGGTTAGCGAAATCGCCTTATATCTCAAATGTCAACACGGCCTAGTCCCAGCGCGGGGTTTCCAAGGCCGGCCGCAATCGCTCAGGTTACTCCGGGGGGGTCCACCGAACCGGGCAGGGCCAGCGGGGGCGGTTGTTAACGCGTGGCCAATTGCTCAAACTGCGCTCGCAGCGTGGACTCGCTGCCGCCGCCGTAGCCTTTTCGGTAGGTGATTACACCTGCGCCGTCCAGCGCGATCATGGAAGACTGGCTAACGATTTCCAGGTCGCGCAACGTTCGACCCACCGGTTGCGCCGCGATGACGTCCGTGTAGCGTTGGCCGGAGGCGTAGGCATCCAGGGTGGCCGCATCCTCGGTGTATGCGACCAGGTAGAAATCGACCTGGCCGGCGAACTCGGGGGCGATTTTGCTCAGCGTCTGTAACTCAGCGCGGCAGGTTGGTCACCAGGTGGCGAAGTACATCATGAATGCGGGCCGCCCGGTTGCCAGCAATTCGCTTGATGAGATTTGCTGACCATCGGCCAGTTGGAGCGCGAACTCCGGGGCGGAGTCACCAACGGCGGTTCCCACCTGAGTGATTGGCGGGGCTGTCGTGGGCGTCGGGGCGAGCGTCGGCGGTTCGGTTGGCTCCTCGGTTTGGATGCCAGTGGTAGTTTCGGAAACGGAGCCGGCGATAGGCGTTTCGGGAGTGGGCGAAACGGCTGGGGTTTCCGGTGTCGCCTGGGATGCAACGGGCCCTGGGGTGGCGGTTGCCGGCATCGACGCCTGGGATTCGACCGGGGCGGGTTGGGAATCGGTGGCGGGCGAAACGGTTGGGGTTTCCGGCGTCGCCTGGGATGTACCGGGCGCTGGGGTGGCAGTTGCTGGCATGGGCGCCTGTGATTCAACAGGGACGGGTTGGGAATCGGTGGCGGGCGAACCGGTTGAACTGCACGCAGCAGACACTGCCAACGCCAGGATGGCCAACAGGGTCAGTGGAATGACATTCATTTTGTGCATGTGTTACAGGCGGCGCCAACGGCGCCGGAAGCTAGCCTCATCAACTCGGCAGTTGTAAATCCTGGCGCCGCTGATCTTTCTGTCGGTCAGATTCGAAACCGGACGGCACCGCGGCGGGGTCAGCGGCCAAAGCATCCAGATGCGAACGCCATTCCGTGAGGTCTCCGATCACCTGCCGGTGGTACATGATACTATCGCCGTTGATGGCCATCATCTCGGCCTGTCGGGTGACCTCCAGATCAGCCATCATGTCGCCGACGCCCTGGACTGATATAAGTTCGGTGAACCCCCGGCTTGCGATGTAATCGCTAACGACGGCGAGGGGTTCGTCGTACGACACCACGTAGAAATTGATGTCTTCGTACTCAGCAGCGAGAGTGTGCAGCGTCTGTAACTCAGCGCGGCAGGTTGGTCACCAGGTGGCGAAAAAGAACAGGTGGGCGGGCCGGTCTGCCGCGTCCAGAGTTTCGGAGGACACCTGGGCGCCGTCGGCCAACTGCATTGCGAATGGCGGCACGGCATCGCCCACGTCGGAGCCGACGCCACCGGAAGCGGGGGCGCAGGCCAACGCGATACTGGCTGCGACGGCGAGAACCGCGAGCCACGGTACGATTCTGATTCTGGTGGTCGAGACGTTCATGGTCGGCGCATGTGATTCCTGGGCATCTGGTATGCTTGCCTTTGAACGAGGCTATTTTATCAATTTGGACAGCGCCGCGCCATCATTCCGAAATACGCACTGCCGATACACGCACTCGAGTCGCTGACTCCGGAGCACTGACAATGCCGAATCGATTAAGCCAAGAAACCAGCCCGTATCTGTTGCAGCACTCGGATAATCCGGTTGACTGGTATCCGTGGGGAGATGAGGCGTTGAGCCGGGCCCGCGATGAGGACCGACCCATTCTGCTGAGCATCGGCTATTCGGCTTGCCACTGGTGCCACGTTATGGAACGTGAGTCCTTTGAAAACGAGGAAATCGCCTCGCTGATGAACGAGAATTTCGTCAACATCAAAGTTGACCGGGAAGAACGGCCCGATCTGGACGCGGTGTACATGGAAGCGGTTCAAATGCTGACGGGCAGCGGTGGGTGGCCCATGACGGTGTTCCTGACCCCGGAGGGACGCCCGTATTATGGCGGAACCTACTTTCCTCCGGAAGACCGGCAGGGTATGCCCGGTTTTCCGCGGCTGTTGGCCGCTGCCAGCGAGGCATATCGCACCAACAAAGGAGAAATCGAACGGGTCACGCGGCAATTGGCCGATCAGATGGGACGCTCCGGTCAAATGCCCCGGGGAGTTCACCCGCTGACTACGGAGGTCATGCACACGGCATATTCACAGTTGGCCACGCAGTTTGACCATTTGAACGGAGGATTTGGCAACGCGCCAAAATTCCCGCAGCCCATGACGCCGGAATTCATGCTGCGCTACGACCAGCACGGATTCAATCCGCGAGCGCTGGAGATGGTGCAGCTAACGCTGCAAAAGATGGCGTACGGCGGCATCTATGACCAGGTGGGCGGCGGGTTTCATCGTTATTCTACGGACGCCTACTGGCTGGTTCCCCACTTTGAAAAAATGCTGTATGACAACGCATTGCTGGCACGCCTGTACCTGCACGCCTGGCAGATTACGTCAAATCCGCTTTACCGGCGCATTACCGAGGAAACCCTGGACTACGTTCTTCGTGAGATGACTGATACGGCCGGGGGGTTCTATTCGGCGCAGGACGCCGACAGTGAGGGTGTGGAGGGCAAGTTCTTCGTGTGGACGCCTGACGAATTGCGGGCGGCGTTAGGCCCGGACGCCGAGCTGGTGATGGGATATTACGGCGTAACCGACCGGGGTAATTTCGAGGGCGCCAACATCCTCAACGTACCAAAGCATCCGGAAGACTACGCCGATGAGCGAGGGGTGAGCGAAGGCGAATTGTCGGAGGCGGTGCAGAGCGCCAGAGCGACGCTGCTTGAGCTACGGGAACGGCGGATCCATCCGCTTCTGGATGACAAGGTGCTGACCGGATGGAACGGATTGATGCTGAGATCGTTCGCCGAAGCCGGAGCCGCCCTGAATCGCGCGGAGTACCTGGACGCAGCCCGCCGGAACGCGGCTTTTTTGCTGGACTCCATGCGGGACGAAAACGGTCGCATACTGAGAACCTGGCGCAACGGCCAGGCCAAGCTGCTGGGGTACCTGGAAGACTATGCGTGTCTGGCGGACGGGTTGCTGGCTTTGCACGAGGCGACGCTGGAATCCCGGTGGCTGCGGGAAGCCAATGAAGTCGCGAAAGGCATTATCGAACTGTTCTGGGACGATGCGGTTGGCGGGTTTTATGACACCGGCAGCGACCACGAATCACTGGTGATTCGGCCCCGGGATGTATTCGACAACGCACAGCCGTGTGGCGGTTCGGTGGCCACCGACGTGCTGCTTCGACTGGCCATAATCACCGGCAACGACGATTTCGCGACGAAAGCTGCGACACCGATCCGCGCGTTGCAATCGTTATTGGGACGGGCGCCATCAGCCACCGGGCACTGGTTGGGCGCATTGGATTTCTACGTGTCTTTGCCGAAAGAAGTAGTTATTGTGGGCCCGGCAGATGGCGAAATTACCAGGAGCATGTTGGGGGAGGTTGGAAAGCGGTATCTACCCAACCGGGTAGTTGTGGGGGTGGGCGACCCGTCGTCTCCGCCGCTGGGCAACTCTCCGTTGCTGGAGCAGCGGGTAATGCAGGACGGAGCGCCCACGGCCTACGTTTGCCAGCATTATGTCTGCCAACTACCGGTCACGACGGCCGAGGCGCTGGCGGCGCAACTGGACGGGTGAGTGGCTGCGTCCGGTTCAGCGGGCGAGAACGCCGCTACTTGAACCGGGTGTCCAGGTAGGCGGCAAGGCGCTCAGCGTATTCGTCGGGGCTGGTTGCCAGGGCTGCTACGTGGCCGGCGCCGGCCACACGCCAGAGCCTGGTCCCGGGCGGGCCGGCTTCGGTAACGCGCTCACCGTGGCTTACCGGGATTCGCGTGTCGGCATCGCCATGAATGACCAGTACGGTATAGTCCAAGTGCGCCACCGCCTGTTCGGGGGCGATTGCGCCAATGTCGATGTCGTAGAGCCAATTGGCCAGCAGGGAAACCGCGGGAATGAACGCCGGAGTCGCCCATCCCGGCAATGGGGTGCTTTGGGAGGTTTCCTGGGCGATTAGCTCGGCAGCGACGGCAAAAGGGCTGTCGGCCACTACCGCCCGGATGTCCGGCTCGGCGGCGGCGGCCAGGATGGCAGTGGCCGCGCCCATCGAGAATCCGATCAGGCCGACCTGGTCCGGGGCCACTCCACGATGTTCGGTCAGGTAGTCGTAGGTCCCCCAGACATCCTGGCGCTCGAAGTAGCCTGCCGAGGTTCGCCCGTCTTGAGAGGAACCATGCCCGCGCAGGTCGAACATCACAATGTTGTACCCACGCGCCACGAGCCGGTCTGCCAGTTCCAGAGCTTGGTCTCCGGAGCGGACGCTGTTCAGGCCGTGGACGAATATCAAGTGCGGGGCGTCCGGCTCCCCTTGAAGGTACCAACCGCTCAGTCGCAACTCCATGTCCCGCGGCATAAACTCCACGTCTTCCGCAGACCGCCCATAGTTGCCGGGATGGTCCTGTTGAGCCATGCGCTCGGCGCCGGTCAGATCCTGGACTATTAAGAAGGAGATTAGAGCGTAAAGGACGGCAATGACCAGGAAGGTTCCCAGGCTAACCCGACGTATCAATCGCACGGATAAAGCCTCCCGTAGATGCAATGTTGTTGGCCATCAGGATTTTGCCGGCAGAAGGCCGGCGGCGGCGACGGTCTCGCGGTTCACGGTGTCGGGCAGGCGGTAGCGGGGCCAGAGCACAAATCCCAGCAGCGCCAATGCGCCGGCCAGCAACGGGGCCAGGCGAATGCCCAGCGGGTTCTCCGGAGAATCTCCCAAATGCAGCACCAGGCTCAACAATAAAGGTGGCAGGGCGTAGGTTACTTTCTCGAAAAAGTTTTGCGTTGAGTAGAACATGGCTTCCCGCTGCTCCCCTCTAATCAGAGCGTCGTAGTCGGCAATGTCGGCGACCAACGCTTTGGGCAGCAAAAAGACCGCGGCCATGGGGATACCCACGGCGAAAGCCAATATCAAACCCTGTAGTACCAGATTGCCCGATACGAAGACGCCAACCAGTCCGAGCAAGGGGAACATCAGTCCGCTCAATACCAGACATACTCCATATAACCGGCGCTTGCTGACGTGGCCGAAATTAAACAGCAACCAGATGCCGATGCCAGCGAGGACCACGCCGCCGATCATGCAGGCGGAAAGCCAGCCGGACGCGGCGCCGTCTTTTTTCTGTAGCAGAATACCGGCGGCGAAATAGGGCACCCAGCCTTGCAGAATGCCCGCGCCGCTGACGAACATGACCATCGTGGGCAGGTAACAGATGAACTGCGAATTTCGCAACGTATCCTTGATTCCGAGCCAGAAAGATACCTGCGCCGGGGGAGTGTCGCGCGGCGCGTGTCGCCACACGGCGGCCAGGGAGATATAGCGGAATACCAGCGCCGTTACTGCGAAAATCGTGCCCGCAATCCGGAACCCATACGCATCCTTGATAAACCCGCCGAGCACCAGACCCAGCCCGGCCCCGCTTACCGCGAAAAGGAATATGAAGCTGACCAAGTTCATCCGGTCGCTGGCGGTAGGGGTCAGTTCCGGCACCAGCGCCTCCAGAGCGCCGCTGGACATGGTGTGTGCGGTGAAAAAGAGCTCCAGCATCAACACGAAGTACAGCGCATTCCACCAACTGCTGCCCTCGGCGGGTAAAAACCAGACCAGCGCCCCGAACAGGGCATAAATTGGCGTGCTGAACAGGATGAAAGGGATGCGACGCCCCCACCGGCTGCGGGTGCGGTCGCTCCACCAACCAATGAGGGGGTCGGTAAATGCGTCAATAAACCGGCCCGAAAAAATCAGCAGCCCGGCCAGCACACGGGCGTCTATATTGAACCCGATCAGCGACACATCAGGGACCCGGCTGAATCCCTCCACGGCAGGAGGAGCCAGAAAGAAGAGCACCCACTGCTGCCGGAAGTACCCGATAGCCTGTAGACCGATGTGGTCAGATGCGAAGAGCAGCTGGTTGCCAAGGGGCAAGTGTGGTTTGGTGGGCGGCGACGCAGTGGTCATATTACTCAGGTATTGGGTCGGGCGTGCAGTATCGCCGCAATGTATCACATTCGGCGATACGCTACCTGTGGAAACCGACTTGCGGGCATGGGAAGGAGTGGGCGCCTCTCCCCCCGGCCCCTCTCCCGGAGGGCGAGGGGAGCCGAATCTAACATCGATGGACAGGATGGACAGGATTTTGGGCTGGGGCAGGGGTCGGGATTGCCACGTGGTTCGACAGGCTCAGGATGAGCGGCTGCGCTCCTCGCAATGACAGGTGGGAGTTGGCGTTCCTCGCAATGACGGTAGGCCAGTTTGGTTAGACAAAGTGGGTACTAGGCTCTGTTGACATTTCACGTCATTCCGGCGAAAGCCGGAATCCAGGCGCTTTGGAAAGTAGACATCGTTCACATTCAGGGTACTCTGGATTCCCGCTTTCGCGGGAATGACGAACTGGGGTTAGCGAAATCGCCTTATATCTCAAATGTCAACAGAACCTAGTGAGCGTTTGGCTGCTCATGCGTACCCACTTTGTCATTGCGAGCGTAGCGTGGCAATCTCGTCGCCGTAGCAACGGCGGTTCGCCGACGTGTGTTCAACCTCAACGGGATTGCCACGTCGCTGCGCTCCTCGCAATGACAGTTGGGGGTGAGCGTTTGGCTGGGGTACCGTTGATTAGGGTTCGGATGTATAATTGATGCGGTTCGGCGTCTGTTGGGGCCGCAGCGTCCGGTGGGATGCCGGGCATCTTTGCCCCTCTGTCCGCGCCGCTTCGTGCCTGGAATGTACGGACTCGCCCGTATGGTGTTGTTCTGTGATGGAAAGTTCGTGTAAATTTTTCATGTCCGGGACTGTAATCAAACAATTCCTGGCGACTCGCAGCGGCCCGTGAAACTTTTTTACTTTAGGAGAAGAATATGCCAGAAGCTGCCAAAATTATTTACACCAAAACTGATGAGGCTCCGGCGCTGGCCACGCAATCGTTGCTGCCGATTCTCCAGGCATTTACCAAGGGAGCCGGTTTTGAACTGGAGACTTGGGATATCTCGTTGACTGGCCGCATCATCGCCAATTTCCCCGACAAATTGACCGACGCGCAAAAGGTGCCCGATTATCTGACCATGTGTGGCGATTTGTGCAAGGAGCCGGGGGCCAACCTGGTAAAGCTGCCCAATATCAGTGCCTCAATTCCCCAGCTAAAGGGCGCGATCCAGGAATTGCAGGGCAAGGGTTATGATATTCCCGACTACCCCGACCAACCTGCAAACGACGAACAACGCCAAATCCAGGCGCGCTATTCCAGGGTGATAGGCAGCGCGGTCAACCCGGTGATACGGGAAGGGAATTCCGACCGGCGGTCGGCCACATCGGTCAAGGAGCACGGCAAACGCAATCCCCATCGGATGATGCAGGACTGGCCGGAGGTGTCCAAAACCCGCGTGGGCCACATGACCAGCGGGGACTTTTACGGCACTGAGCAGGCGGTAACAATCGCGGCAGCAGGGTCGGCTGCAATTGAATTCGTGACCCGCGACGGGCGCGTGACTGCGCTCAAATCCGGTATCCCGCTGCAATCCGGCGAAATCATCGACTGCGCCGTGATGAACGTGCGTGAATTGCGCGAATTTTACGCCGAGGAAATGGCACAGGCCAAAGCTGACGGCGTATTGCTCTCCCTCCATGTGAAGACCACCATGATGCGCGTGTCGGATCCAATAATTTTCGGCCATTGCGTGTCGGTTTACTACCAGGACGTATTGGACAAACACGGGGCAGACTTTGCTGAACTCGCGGTGAACCCGGACAACGGTATCGCTGAACTCTACACGAAGATTCAATCTCTGCCCGAGGACAAAAAGGCGGAAATCGAGGCGGATATCCAGGCGGTGTACAGCGTCCGCCCGGAGCTGTCGATGGTGAACTCCAATCGGGGCATCACCAATCTGCATGTGCCGAGCGATACGATTATTGACGCCTCCATGCCGGTGATTGTCCGCGATGGCGGTCGCACGTGGGGCCCCGATAACGAGTTGCACGACACGATCGCGCTGATTCCCGATCGCTCTTATGCGACTCTATATCAGTCGATCATAGAAGACTGCCAGGAGCACGGGGCCTTTGATCCGTCCACCATCGGCAGTGTCGCCAATGTGGGGCTGATGGCACAAGCGGCCGAAGAGTATGGTTCCCACGACAAGACCTTCAAAGCGCCAGGGAACGGGACGATTCGGGTCGTGGACGCATCGGGCGCGACGCTAATGGAGCAGCAAGTTGAGGAAGACGACATCTTCCGGATGTGCCAGACCAAAGACGCGCCGATTCAGGACTGGGTCAGGCTTGGGGTCAATCGGGCCAGAATCACCGGCACGCCGTCCATCTTTTGGTTGGACCCGGAACGGGCGCACGACGCGGAACTGATCGAGAAAGTGGACCGGTATCTGCCCACGCATGACACTTCCGGGCTGGATATTCGTACCATGTCTCCCATCGATGCGATGCGATTCACGATGGCGCGCAGCCGGGATGGCCAGGACACGATTTCCGTGACCGGTAACGTGTTGCGCGACTATTTGACTGATCTATTTCCCATCCTGGAATTGGGCACCAGCGCCAAGATGCTTTCGGTCGTCCCCCTGCTCGAAGGCGGCGGGCTATTTGAGACCGGCGCTGGCGGCTCGGCCCCCAGGCATGTGCAGCAATTCCTGGAGGAAGGACATTTACGGTGGGATTCTCTGGGCGAATTCTGTGCGCTAGTGGCATCGTTCGAGCATTGTGGCGAGGCGCTAAAGAACGACCGAGCCAAACTGCTGGCTGAGACGCTGGACCAGGCAATTGGGGAGCATTTGGAATACCAAAGGGCGCCATCGCGCCGGGTGAACGAGCTGGACACGCGAGGCAGTCATTTCTACCTGGCTCTGTACTGGGCGCAAATGCTGGCCAAGCAGACCCAGGAGCCAGAGCTGCAAGTGCGCTTTGCCGAGGTGGCACGGCAGTTGGCTGATAACGAAGACAAGATAGTTCAGGAGCTGATCGACGCCCAGGGGCAGCCGGTGGATATCGGTGGCTATTACCACCCCAATGACGGGATGGCCGCCAATGCCATGCGTCCCAGCGCCACTTTGAACGCCATCGTGGACGCAATCTAGCAACGAACGGCTTGGAATCAAGGCAGGGTGCCTACGAGCCGCCAACTGACGGCCCGAGCGGAGTGACACTGCAACGAAGCAGGGGCGACGTATGCGTCGCCCCTGTCTATGCCTGTAAATCCCAATGTTGAAATCTTATCGGAGGCAATTTCCAAAATGCGAAGCAAAGTAACCGTCGTTGGCGCCGGCAACGTGGGCGCCACCACTGCGCAGCGAATCCACCAGTTGGGCTACGCCGATGTGGTGCTGGTGGATGTGGTTGAAGACCTGCCGCAGGGCAAGGGGCTGGATATGCTGGAATCGGGCCCGGTCATCGGCTCCGACGCCATGATTACCGGGTCGAACGGCTATGAAGAAACCGCCGGCTCGGAAGTGGTGGTCATCACCGCCGGCATCGCCAGGCGGCCCGGTATGAGCCGGGACGATTTGCTGCTGACCAATATGCGTATCACCGCGGCAGTTACCGAGGAAGTAGTGCGCCATTCTCCCGATTGCATCATCCTCGCCGTCACCAACCCGCTGGACGCGATAGTGCAGAACGTCTATGAAACCGCCGGTTTCCCGCGCAGCCGGGTGTTTGGCATGGCCGGCGTTCTGGACACCGCGCGCTACCGCACCTTCATCGCCCAGGAGCTCGACGTGTCGGTGGACGACGTGCACGCGCTGGTGTTAGGCGGCCACGGCGACGACATGGTGCCGTTGGTTCGTTATACCACCGTCGGCTGCATTCCGCTGACGGAGCTGCTGACTAAAGACCGGATCGATTCCATCGTCCAGCGCACCCGCGACGGCGGAGGGGAAATCGTCGCGCTGCTCAAGCAGGGTTCGGCTTTCTACGCCCCGTCGGCGGCGATTACGGAAATGGTGGAAGCAATCCTGCTGGACAAGAAACGCATCCTGCCCGGCTGCGCCTATCTCGAAGGCGAGTACGGCATCAACGGGCTGTGCGTCGGCGTTCCGGTGAAAATCGGCGCCGGCGGCATGGAGCAAGTGGTGGAAATCAGCCTCACCGACGATGAGCGGGCGGCGCTGCAGAGTTCGGCGGCCTCGGTGCAGGAATTGGTGGACGTGATGGCCAAGGCGCGGGCGGAGGCCAGATAGGAACCACCACTAACAATACAGTCACCACCCCGCCGGGAAACCCCCGGCGGGGTTAATTCGGTAGGGCCGAAATTCACCCGTGTATAATTGTGGGGCTTGTGACGCCAGCAGCGTCGCCCACCCGCATGGAGGCCGATATGACACAACGCAATCAGATTGAACAGGAACTGCTCGCCAAGGCGTCGCAGTATCTGCCCGGGAGCAGTACCGGCAACACCAACTACCCAGACGAACTGAAGTTTTTGGTCAGAGAGGGCAAGGGAGGCCGGGTTTGGGATGTTACCGGCAACGAATACGTTGACTGGTTGATGGGTTCCGGCCCCATGATATTGGGCCACGCGCACCCGGCGGTAAACGAGGCGGTGTTGGAAGCAGTCGGCAGGGGTTCCACATTTTTCACGACCAACGAGCAGGCGGTTCTGCTGGCTGAGGAGTTGGTGCGCGCCGTGCCGTGCGCCGAACAAGTGCGATTCACCACCAGCGGCACGGACGCCTGTTTCCAGGCGATGCGCGTGGCACGGGCTTTTACCGGGAAGGAGAAGATTCTCAAGTTTGAAGGTGGCTTCCACGGTACCAGCGACTACGCCATGATGTCGGTGTTTGCCTCTGCGTCGACGGAATTTCCGCAGGCGGAACCCAACAGCGGGGGCATACCCAGGGCGTTGAATGACCTGATGCTGATTTCCCAATTTAATGATCTGGACATGACGGCGGCCATCATAGATGCCCACAAGGACGAAATCGCCGCAGTGATCGTGGAGCCGATGCAGCGCACGCTGGCCCCCAACGCGGGTTTCCTGGCGGGTTTGCGGAAGTTGACGGCAGACGCGGGAGTGTTGCTGATTTTCGACGAGGTAGTTACGGGATTTCGGTTGGCGTACGGCGGGGCGCAGGAATTTTACGGGGTGACTCCGGATTTGTGCTCGGTGGGCAAGATTATGGGCGGAGGATACGCGCTGGCGGCGGTGATGGGCCGAGCTGACGTGATGTCGGTTTACAACCGTGCATCCGTATCGGCTGATGATTATGTTGACCAAATCGGCACACTGAACGGGAACCCTATCGCCTGTGCCGCCGGGCTGGCCACGCTGGCCCAGCTGCGGCAGGAAGGCGTTTACGACCGGCTGCGGGACGTGGGGGGTCGATTGCGCCGCGCGCTGACGGAGGCGTGCGAAGAAGAAGGATTCCAGGTCCAGAGTGTCGGTGAGGACGCTGTTTTCGACATCTATTTTGCCGACCATCCGGTGCACAATTACCGCGACGGACTGGCTGCGGATGCCGGAATGCTTGCCAAACTAAATGCCGGTTTGCTGGAGAAACGAATCATCAAGAGCTGGCCCCAGAAATTTTACCCGTCAATCGTCCATACCGATGATGACGTGGACGAAACTATTGCCGCGATTCAAGCCGTGGCTCCGACGCTGCGAGGTTAAGGGGCGTGCATCATGGTAACGAAAGACCGCACACAAGCTGTCCAGGACCTGTTTGAGGCTTCCGATCAGGCTTTTGAAGCCGGCGACAACAAGCTCGGCTCGCTGAAGCTGTGGGAGACTGCAGAATGCGCGCTGTCAATCGTGGCGGAAATACGGGGCTGGCCTTGCCAGAGTATTGGTGACCACTTTGACATTCTCGAGCGGCTGGTTGCCGAAAATGATCAGGATTACGACGTTGATCTGCTCGGCTCCACTTATCAAGTGGCGGGATATTTTCGGAACAACGCGGATTACAATTTTATGGAGGACTATCTAATCAGGGGAGCGCGCCCCCTAGTACGCCAGTTCGTGGACGGGCTGCTGGCTTTGCGGGGCAATCGGCACCATGGAGGCGCATGATCATTGCCGAGCGGCGTTTCGTTTCCTGCAACTCGCTAAGCTATTCACCATTGAGCAGGACCCGCTGGCCAAATCGGAAATGCTGTGGTGCGCGGCGGCCCACATTGTGAAAGCGGTTGCCAAACAAGAAGGCTGGGAAAACCGCACCCACGAGCAGTTATTCGACGACGACGCCGGGATTAATGATGCTCTCGGAATCCCCGGCGCATACAGTGATTTCAGTACTGCTCACAGGTTGCACCAGAATATGTACGAAGGTTTTATGAGAGACGATGAAATAGCCGATGCTGAGAGCAGGGTTTGCCGGTTCGTCAACCGGGTAGCGGAAGAGGTAACCGGGCGCGAACCAGAATCACAGTGACGAGAGCCGAGCCGCCAGGCTTTCAATCGTGTCCTGAGCGGCCGGACGGGCGTACACTGTACCGGCCACCAGCAATAGAGCGATGGCGACGAGACTGCCTCATATCATTAATTTGCTCTTTTTAACGATCAATATCCTTTGCCGCTACCGCCGTGCGCCGAGTTTCACTTCCAAGGGGCCGGTGCTGACGATGTGCTTCTTCAAACCCAGTTCGGACGGCGACATCCCCATCGCAAGCCCGATCAGCTGGGGCAGATGCAGAATGGGCAAATCGATGGAGCGACGGGCCTGGCTGGCGGCTTTGGGTTGAAAACCGTCCAGGTTGAGGTGGCAAAGCGGGCAGGGCGTGACCATAGCATCTGCGCCAAGGTCTTTCACTTCGGAGGTATGCTTGCCCACCATTGCCATGGAATTGCGCTCGTTGATGGTGAGGATGGGGAAACCGCAACAGCGGGTTTTCCCTTCAAAATCCACCAGGGTTGCTCCCACCGAACCGATCAGCATCTCCAGGGATTGTTGTCGCTCGGGGTGTTCGGCTATGTCCAGGGCTTCGGTGGGTCGGACAATGTAGCAGCCGTAAAACGGGGCGATCTTGAGATCGCTGAGCTGGCGAGTGATATGGGGCGCCAGTTGGTCCAACCCATAGTCTTCGATCAGAATCCACAGCAGATGTTTGGGTTCGCTGGTACCGCTGTATTCCAATCCCTCCTCGGCGAGGTATGAATTGATCTCGGCCAGATAATCGGGGTTTCGCATCCGGTGGTTGGCCTGGGACATCACACCCTGGCAAGTGCTGCAGATGGTGAGAATGGGCAATCCCATCTGTTCAGCCTTGGCGAAATTTCGGGCGTTGAGCGTGTCGCCAAAGAGTTGGTTTTTCTCCTGGATTACACCGGCGCCGGTGCAGGTCCATCCTGGAATTTCTTCCAGTTCGATTCCCAACCGCTGGCAAACCATTTGGGCCGCCGGATAGAGCTCAGGTGCGCCGCCTTGCGAGACGCAGCCGGGGAAAAAGGCGTACTTCACTTGTAGTCCTCCGAAGTGGTGTGCCCGTTGGAAATGCCCTAACCGAACGGGGAGTTGTTACTAACCTGAGGTCCGGCGGGTTCCGGTTCCAGTTGACGGAACAACCGTCGCACGGCCTCTACGTTTTCGACGTTTTTGTGCATGATGGGGGGCATTTTGCCCCTTCGCATGGCGCGCAATGCCACGGGCATGTAACCCATCAAAGCGGGCAGGTTCGTGATGCCAACGGTCTTGATGGGCAAACGCAATTCATCCAGGCGTCCGCTGTGGCCCACCGAGTCGGTGAAGGCGTCGGTGTGACGGGCGCCGTTGTTGTTGTCGTAGCCGGACTGGATGGCCTGCTCACGCATTGCCATGATGCGATCCATGGGAGCGACACCCTTGGGGCATACCTCGACACATTCGTTGCAGCGGGTGCAGTCCCACATGCCGGTGGGTTCGCTCAACCCCCACAGCCGCTCCATGGAGACACCGTTAGAGTCTCCGTCGCGGGGGTCGGCGGTAAAACGGTAGGCTTTGGCCAACGCAGCGGGTCCCAGGAAGGTGGGGTCAACTTCGAGCACGGTGCAGTCGGAAACGCAGGCCCCGCACATGATGCAGGCGGTGACGCCGGACAGATGGAGCATGGCTTCGTTGGAAACGACGTACTCACCTTCCGGCTCCTGCCCAATGTGTTTCAAATAAGGGTCGACCGACTCGATTTTCTCCCAGAACAGGTCGAAATTGACCACCAGATCCTTGATAACGGGCATGACGCCGGCGGGTTCTACGGTTATGACACCGTCCTGAACCATAGTGCTGACGATTGTTTTGCAAGCCAGAGCCGCGTGGCCGTTGATGCGCATGGCGCAGGAACCGCAAATAGAACTCCGGCACGAACACCGCAACGATAACGTGCCGTCATCGTCTTCCCGGATCTGAATGAGCGCATCCAGGACGGTGGCGTTGTCGGCGATGGTGACCGGATATTCCTGCCAGTACGGCAACCGATGTTCGCCGGTGGCTTCGGGGTCCTGTCGCTTTACCCTGATGGTTACGTCCATAACCTAGTACTTCCTTTCCTCTGGTGTCCACTTTGTGATGGTAACTGGGAGTTCCGAAATCTGGGGGCCCGCCTCGGATTTGGATACCACGATGTGGTGCAGCCATTCTTCGTCGTTGCGCTCCGGGTAGTCGACCCTGAACTGAGCGCCGCGGCTTTCCCGGCGTTCCAGCGCGCCGACGGCAATAGTCTCCGCGCAATCCAGCATGTATCCCAATTCGAGGGCAAACACCAGATCGGTATTGAAAGTTTTGCTCTTATTGTGCACGGGGACGTTCTCGTAGCGGCGTCGCAGGTCATGGAGGTCGCCCAGGGTTTCCTGGATGCCCTCTTCGTTGCGGAATACGGCGACATTGCGGTTCATGGACTCGCCCATTTCGCGGCGGATGGTTGCCCAGCGGTCGCCGTTGTGCGGGCGATCCAGCATTTCCTGGATGCGTCGCGCTTCCCGGGCCAGAGCGCCGGCGGCATCGAATTCGACGAAACCTTTGTTTCTGGACACGGTGGAGGCGTGATTTCCCGCTCTTTCGCCGAACACGATGGTGTCGAGCAGGGAGTTAGCGCCCAGACGGTTGCCGCCATGCACGCTGACGTTGGCGCACTCGCCGGCGGCATAGACGCCTTCCAGGTTGGTCAATCCGTCGATGTTGGTTTTGATGCCGCCCATGAGATAGTGCATACCGGGGCGAATCGGAATGGGTTCGCGGATCATGTCGGCGCCGGCCAGATCGACGCCAATTTCGCGGATCTGGCTGAGTTTTTCCATGATGAGGGCTTCGCCGAGATGGGTGCAGTCGAGATACACGCAACCGTCCACGCCGTTGCCGGCATTGATTTCAGTTTGTTCGGCTCGGGACACGACGTCGCGTGAGGCAAGCTCCATCATGCTGGGGGCGTATTTCTCCATGAACCGGTTGCCGTCCTTGTCCCGGAGGAAGGCGCCCTCGCCGCGGGCAGCCTCGGAGATGAGCACCCCGCTGCCGGCCAGGGTGGTTGGATGGTATTGCACCATCTCCATGTCCATCAGCTGCCCGCCGGCGTTGTACACCAGACCCATGCCGTCGCCGGTGACGATGAGGGCGTTGGTGCTGGGTTCAAACAATCTACCGCAGCCACCGGTGCATAATATGACCGTTTTTGCCCGGATCAGATGTAGTTCGCCGGTGCGGATTTCCATCGCGATAACGCCGGCCGCCTCGCCGTCTTCCATAATCAGGGCGGTAACGAACCATTCTTCGTAACGGCGCACGCCGGATTTGATCAACTGTTCAAACATCACATGGAGCAATGCCTGTCCGGTGAAGTCGCCAACAAAAAAGGTGCGGGCACGGCGTTGTCCGCCGAATGCCCGAGTGCCAAGTTTGCCCTCGTCGTCGCGGTTGAAAGTAACACCCATGTGCTCCATGTCGATCAAGGAAGCGCCGGCCTGGCGACACATGACCTCGACGGCGTCCTGGTCACACAGGTAGTCGCTGCCTTTGATCGTGTCGTAGGCATGGTCTTCCCAGTCGTCGCCGCGGTCCAGCAGAGCGGCGTTGATACCGCCCTGGGCAGCATTGGAGTGGCTGCGCACCGGATGCACCTTGCTGATGATGGCGGTGTTTGCGCCGGCGGCGCGGGCGGCGATAGCTGCCCTCATGCCGGCCAATCCCGCTCCAACAACGAGCACATCGTGTTGCAAAATTTCTGACATTCGCGTCATCCTCCGGCCGGGCTAACTGCGTATGCCCGGATTCTAAACTCACGATAAGGGGGTACCAAACGGCTGGCTAATTATCCCCCATCACGCGCATTGCTAGCAACAGCGACGCCACACTTTTGGCGTCCTGTATGGTTCCGTCAACGATCAGACCGAGCGCGTCCGAAAATGCGACCCGTTCTACGTCGATAAACTCATCGTCGTCTGACTCGAGCCGCGCCGCAGTGAGGTCGGTGGCGAGAAAGGCGTACATGTACTCAGTGCACCAACCGGGAGCCAACCAGAATCCGGTAAGGCGCTGCAATTTCCCGGCGGTGTGCCCGATCTCCTCTTGCAACTCCCGAATTGCGGCCACGTCGGGATCTTCTCCGGCCTCGATTCCTCCGGCTGGAACTTCCAACAGAAATTCCCCGGCCGGTTTGCGAAATTGCCTTACCAGCAGAACGTTGCCATCGCCGTCCACTGGAACGACGCAGATCGATGCCTGGTGATCGACGATTTCGCGGGTACTGGTTCGACCGTTGGCCAACTGCACCGTGTGGACATCGACGCTGACAAGATTGCCTTCGAAGACGGTGCGGCGGGAAATAGTGGGTTCGTTGCGTGCAGGAATAATCATGGCATCCGTTGGGGAGATCACCTCACCTGAACCCCGAAACCCAACCGGCGGGTCAACGTAGCCCAGAAGTAGTTGTGCTCGTTGGCCCTCAGGAACCGGGCGCGGAATGGGCTGCGAGTGATGCGCACCCAATCTCCCGGTTCCATTGGGTGGTTTTCGAAACCATCTACGCTGAGGATGGCCTCCTGAGACCCCTCCAGGTGGAAATCCACGCTACTGGACGGCCGCAGGACCAACGGCGTGGTCAACCCGACGTGAGACGCCAGAGGCGTGAGCACTACATCATCGGACAAAGGGTCCAGGATGGGTCCGCCGGCGGCAAAACTGTAGCCGGTGCTCCCGGTGGCGGTGGCCAATATGACACCGTCGGCGCGGAAGGTGGACACGTCGGCGCCGTCGATGACGGCCCTTACGGTAATTACGCGAGACACGCGGCTGCGGGATAACACTACGTCGTTGAGCGCATGATACGGGCCATGAGGGACCGGTTCCGTGTCTTGAGAAGAGCCCCGGTAGGCTGCGGCCATCAGCATACTGTGCTCGGACACTCGCATATTGCCGTGGAGGTAATTCGGCAGGTCTTCCATTACGCCGGGGACAGTCAGCTCGGTCATGAAGCCAAGGCGACCCATGTTCACGCCCAACAATGGTATACCCAACGGCGCGATGGCCCGATTGACCCTCAAGATGGTGCCGTCGCCGCCGATGGTTATCACCATATCGGCGCCCTTGGCGCGCTCACCCAAGCCCTCGGCGTCCTCAGCCGGGAGAATCCAGGTATCCGAACTCAGGTTGAGTTCGCTGACGATGGCATGGGCCAGGTTCAGGGCCTCGGGAATCAGATCGTTATAGGCGATTCCTACGGTTGGCATGATTTACCCGCCGCCGGACAATACGGATACTGCCTTCTCGGCAGCTGACAATATGGTACCCGGCGCCACGCCCAGCCAGAGCACGGAGAGAGCCGCCACACCAAGCGCCAGATTAACCGGCCACGAAGCGCGGACGCGTTCGGTATTTTGGGGCTGCTGCAAGAACATTACCCTGATTATGCGCAGGTAGTAGTAGGCTGAAACCACGCTGTTTACGACGCCGATGATAACCAGCCAGATCATCAGTGATTCTCCGGTGTTGATAGCGGCGGCGAAGACGTGGATTTTGGCGATGAAGATGCTGGTGGGGGGCACTCCAATGAGCGCGATCAACGCGAAAGCAAGAGTTATAGCAAGGAATGGCGCCCGCCGCAACATACCGGCGTAATCATCTATTTCGTCGCTGTTGATTCGGTTGCCGATACACACGATGGCGAAAAGAGCGGTCAAGTTGGCGGCGGTGTACGCGGCCAGGTAAAACAGCACGCTACTGGGGCCGAATGCGACGTTATCTTCGGCCACGGTGGCGATGGCTGCCACACCGACGAGGATGTACCCGGCGTGGGCGATGGTGCTGTAACCGAACAACCTTTTTATGTTGCGCTGTGCGATGGCGACGAGGTTTCCGATGGTCATGGACAACGCCGCCAGCCCGGCCAGCAGGATCCACCAATCGCCGCCCAACGCTTCGAATCCGATATAGAAGACTCGCAACACCAGCGCGAACGAAGCGGCTTTGCTGGCAACCGACAAGAATGCCACCATGGGGGTGGGAGCGCCTTCGTACACATCGGGCACCCACATCTGGAAAGGCGCCGCGGACATTTTGAAGCCGAATCCCACCAGCAACATGACCACGGCCAGCAATATTCCCAGGCTGCCGAACGGGATATTCCCCGGCCCGGGAACGTTGGCGAGGGTCGCTGCGATCTCGTCGAGTCGCGTGCTGCCGGTAACTCCGTATATGACTGCCATGCCGTACAGCATTACTGCGCTGCTGATTGCGCTGACGATCAGGAATTTCATTCCGGCTTCGGTGGATCGGCCGTTGGGAAGGAATGCAGCCAGCGCCGCCAGGGGCAGCGTGGTTAATTCGAGGGCGATGTAGATGGTTATCAGTTCGGCTGCGGAAACCAGCAGCATCATTCCGGTAGCGGAAAGTAGAATGAGGACGAAAAATTCTCCCTGCAACCGTTCCATCCGCTTTACGTAGTCGTTGGATATCAGGATGACCAATCCCACCGCCGCCAGAATCAGGAAGTTGAAAAACAGGGCAAATCGGTCGATGGACAGGGTGTGGAGAATTACCGAACCTTCGGCCGGCAGGTCACTGGAGCCGGAGTTGGTCATCTCGATCAATTGCAGGATGCTGAATGCAACGGGCGCGGCGAGTCCAACGAAGGATATTCCCACCAACAATCCGGTACGGCGCGTTACCAGATCGGCAACGATGACGACCATAGCCAACGCGGCCATTGCCAGGTAAGGGGAAATTAGGAAAAGGTCGTAAGTGGTCATTTCAGCATGGGTTCAATTAGCGGGGGATACCGGCGAGCCCGGAGTTGTAGCCGTTCACTATGGGTTCCAGGCCGTCCCGGAACACGTCGGTCAACCAGGCCGGGTAAATTCCGACCGCCACGATACTGATGACCAACAGGGCGACCGGTACCAACTCGACCACGGAAGCGTCGGTCAACGTATCCCACCGGGCCGGCCTGGGCCCGAAGAAAGTGCGCTGGATCATCCACAGGATATACCCGGCTGCCAATATAATTCCCAGCACCGCGAGAACCGTTAGAATCGGGAACGCCCGGAACCCACCGAAGAACACCAGCAGTTCCGACACGAATCCGCTCAGGGCGGGCAATCCCAGGGACGCGGCGCCGGCCAACAGGAAAGCGGCGGATACTATGGGCATCCGGTTGGCTAATCCGCCCAAGTCCGGAATGTGGCGGGTGTGGGTACGTTCGTAGACGATTCCGACGGCAACGAACAAAAGACCGGTGATGGTTCCGTGGGTGAACAGCTGCATGGCCGCGCCGGTTAGTCCGGAGTCGGTCAGAGCAGCGCCGGTTACGGCAACTGAACCCACGCCGACCAGAACCAGTCCCATGTGACTGACGCTGGAGTAGGCGATAAGCCGTTTCAGGTCGGTCTGGCGCAACGTTACAACGGCCCCGTACAGAACGCTAATGACGCCCAGCGCCACCACGGGAAGGGCGTAGGATTGCAGCTGCTCGGGGAACATGCCGGCATTTACGCGCAGCAGTCCGTAGCCGCCCATTTTCAGCATGACGCCGGCGAGCATGACGCTGCCGGCGGTTGGGGCGTCGGTGTGGGCGTCGGGCAGCCAGGTGTGGACGGGCCAGACGGGAAGTTTGACGGCGAATGCGATGAAGAACAGCCAGAACAAAATTCCCAACGGCAAAGCCGCGCGGGATGCGTCCAACGCCGAACCGGGTTCCAGAAGGCGGATCATGTCGAAACTGCCGACATCGGCGCTGACGAACACGGCGACGATTGCCACCAGCATGAACGCTGAGCCGAGAATGGTAAATATCAGGAACTTCATGGCCGAGTATTCCCGGCGGCCGGTTCCCCAGGTGGATATTAGGAGATACATGGGAATCAGTTCGACTTCCCAGAACAGGAAAAACAGCAGGAAATCCAGGGCGGTGAATACGCCCATGACGGCTGTCTGGAGCACGAGCAACCAGATGAAATACTCCCGCACCCGGGTTTTGATGTGGAACGAGACGAAGACGGCGCATAGTCCCAACAGGCCGGTGAGCATAACGAGGGGAGCGCTCACGCCATCGACGCCGAGCAGGTAGCTGGCGTGGACCGTGCTGGTGTCGATCCAATCGAACCGGTCGAGAAGCTGGAACCGGTCGCCACCGCGCTGGAACAGCACGAACACCGCCACCGACAGGACCAGATCCGCGACGGCAACCAGGGCCGCAAACCAACGGACGGCGGTGTCGCCACGCGCCAGTCCAACGGCCAGCAACAATGCGGCCAGGGCCGGCAGAAATACGGTTACAGTCAGCAGACCGGTGAATTCGGCGGACATCGTCGGTTATCCCAGAATCAGGTACAGTGCAACTATGACCACACCGCCGGCCGCGGCCACCAGCGGGTACGTTTGCACCTGTCCGTTTTGGGCGAGGGCGATCAGGCTTCCGATGTTGCGGGAGATCCAGCCGGTGAGACCGACGACACCGTCGACGATGTTGCGGTCGAACCAGTCGGTAATTGCGGCCACCGAGCGGAAGAAGACCCGGCCTACGATAATGTCTTCGTACAGATGATCCAGGTAGTACCGCTGGGACAGCACGGTGTGAACCGGGCCCGCTTTTCTCAGTGGATCCTCGCCGGAGAACCGACGCGGCCAGGCGTATATCAACACGGACAGCGCGATGCCGATTACCGCCACGAGGTTTGAGATGACGGCGATTACGACATTGAACCCCGGAGCGTGGTGTTCGCCGTGCAAGCCGGACGCCAGATATTCGGTCAGCCAGTGGGAGGGAATAAGACCGAAGACGCTTCCAACTCCTACGGGATTGGCCAACCAGCCGGCGATGACGGCGCTGATACCCAACAGCGACATGGGCAACACCATGACCCGGGGCGACTCGCCGAGATGAACGTGGTGACTGACACCGGTGGGAGCCGGGATGCCGGCCTCTTCAACGTCGTGCAATTCGCGCTCGCCGCCGCCGCGAAACTCCCCGTGGAAGGTCAGGTGAACCATTCGGAAGGAATAGAAGGCCGTCAGCAGCACGCCAACCAACAGCATCACGAACACGAGCATACTTACCGACATTTGAACGGGGCCGCCTCCCAACCAGGCTTCGAGCAATATTTCATCCTTGCTCCAGAAGCCCGCCAATGGGAATATTCCCACCAGGCTCAAGGCTCCGATGGCGGTGAGGCCGTAGGTCCAGGGCATGGCTTTTCGCAACCCGCCCATGTACATCATGTTGAATGTGCCGACGGCGTGGTTGACACTGCCGGCGCCCAGGAACAACAGGGCTTTGAAGAAGGCGTGGGTAAACAGGTGGAACAGGGCGGCGTTATAGGCGCCGATGCCCAATGCGGCCATCATGTATCCCAGCTGGCTGATCGTGGAATAGGCCATGACACGCTTGATGTCGTTGGCTACCAAACCCATTGTGGCGGCAAATACTGCGGTGAATGCGCCCACCAGGGCCACAATCATCATGGCGACTTCTGATTCGGCGAACACCGGGAAGAACCGCCCAACCAAAAATACTCCGGCGGCAACCATCGTTGCGGCGTGGATAAGGGCGCTGACGGGCGTGGGGCCCTCCATGGCGTCGGGCAGCCAGGTGTGCAGGGGGAACTGACCGCTCTTGCCGGCGGCGCCAGCAAACAATCCCAGGCACAACCATACCAGCGCGCCGCCGGCGACGATCCCGGCCCCGCCGGCTGCGATCGGGGCGGCGGCCTCCCAAATGTCAGGGATGTGGAGGGCATTCAATCCCAATGCGGCAAATTCATCGGCCCGGAAGAACAGGTAGATGATGGCCAGAAGGAAGCCGACGTCGCCGATGCGGGTGATGATGAAGGCTTTTTTGGCCGCTGCCGCCGCTGCCGGGCGGTGGTGCCAGAACCCGATGAGCAGGTAGGACGACACGCCGACCAATTCCCAGAACACGTACATCTGGACGACGTTTACAGCCAGCACCAGACCAATCATAGAGGCGCTGAACAATGACATATAAGCGTAATATCGGGCAATGCTCTCGTCACCATCCATGTACCCGAGCGAGTAGATCTGCACCATGAGGCTGACGCCGGTCACCACCACGAGCATCACGTTGGTCAACGGGTCGAGGAGCAAGCCCATCTCGATGGATGCAGCGCCCAGGTCCAGCCACAAATGCGAGGCGAAGGCGTATTCCACACCGTGAGCGGATGAACGCAGGAGCCAGACGGAGAGGATAAACCCGATCGCCAGGGCGATGATGGTTAGATAACCGGATGCCCTGGCGACACTTGGTCCCAACGGGCGAATCACCAGCCCGCTCAAAAGGAACGAGGCAACAGGCAATAAAAAGATTGCCCAAACAACCGCTTCAGTTAGCATACGGCTGTCGCCCTCATAGCTTCCTCACGATTTCTTCGGCGACGTGCTCACGGCCCTTGGGGACATAGATCAGGAACGGTATCCGTTCGCTCCAGTCGCGGATATCACCTTCGGGCAGGATGCGGGTGGGGAGACCTTCGGCTTCGAAAGCTTCCTTCCAGATCTCGGCTGCCATCAAATTTGGCGCGCGTTTGAATTCAACCCACATTTGCGTACGATTGCCTCAGTGGCGCATTGCGGCAGCATCGGTGAGATCGACGCTGGCATTGGTGCGGAAGATTGCGAACACGATGCCCAGGCCCAGGGCGATTTCTGCGGCGGCGACTGTGATTATGAACACCGCGAACACCTGCCCGGTCAATACCGCCGACAGTTGTTCCTGTACGCCGTAAGGGGCCACCCAACGGCCCATGGCAACCAGCGTCAGGTTGACGCCGTTGAACATCAGCTCTATCGACATCAACACGGCGATGAAATTCCGACGGGCCAGTGCGCCGTAGAGGCCGATGCAGAAGATAGCTGCCGCGACGATGAGCATGGACTCGAGATTCACAGCGCTAACTCCCCCGCCCGCGGGCAAGCGCCAATCCGCCAATGGCGGCGGCGAGCAGCAGCAACGATACTGCTTCAAAGGGCAGGACGTAGTCGCCGATCAGCAGGTCGGCCAGGCCGCCCCCAGAGATGTCTTCAACCTCAGCCGCGGTCAGGCCGGCGGCGGTCAGCTCAGTTGCGTCCGGTATGCCGACCGCCTGAGTCTGGGCAATCTGGGATTTGGTTTCCAACCCGGCGTTGGCTAAAGTAGTCCAGTCCGTGGAGAGGGTGGTTACGACCATGGCGGCCAGCAGCAGCGCCGAAACCAAAGCGGCCGGAATCTGCAGCCGGTTGGGCATATTCCCGTGCTGAACGTCCCTGGTCAGCATGACGGCAAAGATGAACAGGACGGCGATGGCTCCCACGTAGATCAGGATTTGGACCACGGCCAGGAATTCGGCGTTCATCAACACGAACAGACCGCCCACCGCCACAAATACCAGTGACAGCAACAATGCCGCGCGGAACAGGTCGCGCACCAGCACGACACCGACCGCGCCCGCTATTGCAACCACGGATAACGCCCAGAAGACTGTGACTTCAAACCACATCTAGGAATCTTCCCCAGTGCGACGGGGCCCGAAACGCATTCCGGCTTTTTCGTGTTGGTGCCAGCGCCAATTTTCGCGGCCTACCTCCCGCCATCCGAGCGGGCGGCTGACGCCCGGTTTGTAGTCCATATTCTCCAGTTGGGGGCGGAACCAGGTGCTGGGATGCTTGTCGGCGTGTCGCAAGCGGTCGATGGGAATAACCAGATCGGTGCGCTTGTATTGGCCTTCTTCGAATCCGCTGCCCATGAATAGGGCATCGTATGGGCAGGCCTCAACGCACAGTCCGCAGAACATGCACCGTTGCAGATCAATGTCGAAGACCTCCAGACGGTATTTATCCCCCTGAAGCGGGGCCGTTTCACTGGGCGCCGTAACGATCTTGATGATTCCCAGCGGGCAGTATTTGGCGCACGACGCGCAGCCGGTACACCGTTCTTCGTACCAGGTGAATTCCTCACCCCGGAATCTTGGGTGCTGCGGGATCCGCTGTTCCGGATACGAGATGGTGAACGGCTTACGCAACAGGTTTGACAGGGTTACCATCAACCCTTTGACCATTTCCAGTCCGTACACTCCATTGCCTCCCGTTGGTTTACTCAACCGCCAGCGTATTTTGGGCCGTTATCTGCACCGCGCTTCAATCCTGACGAACTTCAATCTTAACGAACTTTGATCCTAGCGAACTTCGATGGTTGACACGCCACTGACGACGGGGTTTGCAGCCACCATAGTTTGGGCGCTGTGTCGTACTTTTTGGCGGATCAATTGACTGAAGAGCGCGATGGATACAGCCGCGACTGCAATGTTGATGGCCGCCATGATCCACAGATCAACCGTGGTCAGGGTTCCGGCGGAGTCGCGCAGGAAGTAGACTTCCAGCGCTACCGCAATGAGATTGATGATACTCAACGGCATGAGGAACTTCCAGCATACCGCCATGATTTGGTCCAATCTCAGCCTGGGGTAGGTAGCTCGAATCCAAACGAACAGGAAGATGCCGATGAAGGTTTTAATCAAGAACCACAGCCAGCCCAACCAGTCGGCAATCGGGCCGGCCCATCCGGCCAGGAACAGCGTGGCGATCAAACCGGACACAACCAGCGCGCCGCCGAACTCGGCAGCCTGGATCAGGGCAAATTTTATGCCGCTATATTCGGTGTGGTAGCCGGCGATAATCTCGGATTCGGCTTCCGCCACATCGAACGGGGTACGGTTCAACTCGGCAGACATGCCGGCCAAGAACACAAAGAATGCCAACGGTTGAACCAGGAAGAACGGCACGGCCTGCGCCACAACGATGTCTCCGAGAGACATTGACCCGGCAACCAGAACGACTCCCAGCAGGGACAGTACCACGGGCACCTCGTAGCTGATCAACACGGCTACGGCCCGGCCGGCTCCGAACAGAGCGTAGCGATTGTTGGAGGCCCAACCCGCCGTGAAAATGGCAATTGTAGTGAGCGAACTTACCGCCAGGACGAACAGCACACCCACGTTAAGATCGACCAGGGCCACGTTTTTGGCGAACGGGATGACTGCCGTTGCCACCAAAAGACTGGCGACCATCAACACCGGCACGACCGTGAAGGCAATCCGGTCGGCCCCATAAGGGATTATGTCTTCTTTGGTGATGAGCTTGGCGAGGTCGGCGATGGGCTGCAGTGCGCCGAACGGGCCCCACCGGTTGGGGCCCAGCCGATTCTGGAAACGGCCCAACAGCCGGCGTTCGCCCCAACTGACGATGGCGGCGCCCAACAGCACGGCGTTGACCAGGATCAGCATTATGACGGCGCCGGCCACCACATAGGCGAGCCAACAGGGCAAGAGTGAACCCACCGCCTCGTAAATCAGGCGGAATAACGGGTTGCCGCCCAGCGCTCCATCGGGATTGAGCAGACAGCCGTTCATCGGTCCACCTCGCCCATGTTGATGTCCACGCTGCCCAGCGAAACGATCATATCGGCCAGTTTCCAACCAACCAGCAGGTGTTCGGTAATGCTCAGATTGATCAACGAAGGAGAACGAATCTTGCAACGATAGGGCGACACGCCGCCGTCGCTCACCAGGTAGAATCCCAGCTCGCCCTTGGAGGCTTCGACGCGGCCGTAGGCT
This sequence comes from Dehalococcoidia bacterium, assembly GCA_965262485.1. Classification (GTDB taxonomy): domain Bacteria; phylum Chloroflexota; class Dehalococcoidia; order Lucifugimonadales; family UBA3495; genus Bin87. Next base: position 1,521,563 of record OZ253540.1, read on the forward strand.
TCAGCGCCCGGACTGGCGCGCAATACCAGCGGCAACTCCAGCCTTGCCGGGCCGGGTTCGATTTGCTCGATGCACTGCCTGACGATGCGCAAACTTTGGCGAACCTCCTGCATACGCACCCAGAAGCGGTCGTAATTGTCGCCGTTTCTGCCGATGGGAACGTCAAACTCAACCTGGTCATAAGCGTCGTAGGGCGCCATCTTGCGCCAGTCCCAGTTAACTCCGCTGGCGCGCAGCACCGGCCCGCTGGCAGAGCAATTGATGGCAACGTCGGCCGGCAGGGGACTGATGCCACGGGTTCGCACCATCAAAATTTCGTTGTTCAGCAACAGGTTTTCCAGCTCGTCCAGTTCGCCCTCAAAGTCCTCGAGAAACTGATCCAGAGCAGGCCAAAAATCCGGTGGCGCGTCGGCGAAAACCCCGCCCGGGCGCATGTAACTTACCGTGATTCTGGCGCCGCACAACATCTCGAACAGGTCGAGGATCCGCTCACGACTGCGGAAGGTGTACATCAGCGGGGTGCCGAATGCGCCCAACTCCTGGACGAAGAAACCCACGGCGATCAGGTGGCTGGCGATGCGTTGCAGTTCGGCAGTAAGCGTGCGCAGGTATTTGGCACGGGGTGGGGGTTCGATACCGAGCAACTGCTCCACGGCCAGGCAATAGGCCTGGTTGTTGATCATGGAGGATGTGTAGTCGAGGCGGTCGGTCAGCGTGACGATCTGGACGTAATTGCGTTCCTCGGCCAGTTTTTCGCTGCCGCGGTGCAGATAACCCAGAACGGGTTCGACTTCAACGATATTCTCGCCGTCGAAGGTAACGCGCACCCGAAAGACCCCGTGCGTGCTGGGGTGCTGCGGACCCACGTTGACTGTCATGGGTTCGGTGGGGAGGGTCATAAGGCAAATGCAGGAATCGGGATTTCCCGGACCCGCCTACAGAAAGTCCTTGCGCAGGGGGTGGCCGTCGAAACCTTCCCAAAGCATGATGCGTTTCAGATTCGGATGGCCGGAAAACCGGACGCCCATCAGATCCCAGATTTCCCGTTCCTGAAAATCGGCGCCTTTCCAGATGCCGGTTACCGATGCGGCCGACGGTTCTTCACGCCCGTACACGCGGCTGCGAACGATGGCGGTGTGCTGATGGTTGATGGACATCAGGTGATAGACCAATTCAAAATACTCGATATAATCCACAGCGCTGATGGAGTTCAGGAACTTGAAGTCCAACTCGGCGTCGTCCTTCAAAAAAGCGGCCGCTTCGTTCAACGACTCGGGTTCAAGCCAAACCGAAGCGTCATCCCACGTTACTACCGCGTCGGGAAGTTGCTGGCGCAGGCGCTGGGCAAGGGTTTCGCCGGATAGCGGCACAACGGTCACGGTTTGAAACTCCCGCTACCGAGGTTACGGTATTTTTTGATTTTCTCGTGCAGTTCCATTATGCCGTACAGCAAAGCGTCGGGACGGGGCGGGCAGCCAGGAACGTAAACATCAACCGGAATGATGTGGTCGACGCCCGGCACCACGCTGTAGGACCCGAAATAAGGCCCGCCACTGGTTGCGCACACGCCCATCGATATTACCCAGCGCGGCTCGGCCATTTGCTGGTAGATGCGCTTGATTGGCGGGGCCATTTTCCAGGTTACTGTGCCGGCGATTATCATAAGGTCGGCCTGACGGGGTGAGGCCCGGAAAACCTCCATGCCGAAACGGGAGATATCGAAACGGCCCATTGCTGTTGCCATCATCTCGAAGGCGCAGCACGCCAGGCCAAATGACACCGGCCACAGGGCGGATTTGCGGCTCCAGTTAACCAGGGCGTCAACGGACGTAACCATCAAATTGCGCTTGAGGTCATCGGGAACGTCGATGGCCGGGATCTCAATGGGGAACTGGGAGGCCGCGATCAGGTTGTTGACCACCTGTCCTTCCGACCGGTCAATGTCCCAGGTACGGTCGTGAAGCGGGCCACCGCCAGGCAAAAGTTCGACCATAGTTATTTACCCCTGCCACTCCAAGTCGCGTTTGCGCCAGGCGTACGCCCACGCCAGGAGCAGGATACCGACGAATACCGCCATTTCGATGAGGGCAAACAATTCCAACGTGAGGAATTTGGTAGCCCACGGATAGAGGAAAACCACTTCGACGTCGAATACGATGAACAGGATGGCGAACATATAGTAACGGAACTGGAACCGGTTCCAAGTCCCGCCGATGGTTTCGACGCCGCACTCGTAGGTGTCGTGCTTCACGTCATCCGGCCGCGCGGGGCGAAGGCCAATCTTGCTCAGGCTAAAGGACGCGATCAGCATACTGGTGGGAACCACCACGGCTATAACCAGGAAAATTGCGATCAGTCCGTATTGGCCGAAGTAATCTTCTAGCATTACTGAAATTCGCCCGCCGACAGCAGATTCGTTATGAAATCGCCCAGGGTGTGTTGACAAATACCGTCATTCCCGCGAAAGCGGGAATCCAGTGGCCGCAGTCGTTAATCACGGTTCTGATTCTTCCATCATACCTTCTCTGGACTCCTGCTTTCGCAGGAGTGACGGGTTGGTATGCTAATCGTCAACAGGCTCTAGCCTGACGGAGGCGTGAACCACCTCGCTGTCTGGCTAATTGAGCGGCGGCATTATACCATATCGCCCGTTGAGCAAATATATTACGCACGCAATCTGAAGGCTATCGAATGACACGCAACCTACCCGCCGCTGACTGGACCAGCAAATTCGTTGAGGCGAACGGGATCAGGCACCACTATCTGGAATGGGGCGACGCATCCAAGCCGGCGTTACTGATGCTGCACGCCACCGGATTGTGCGCCTGGCCCTGGAAGCCGGTGGCTCGCGAGCTGGCTCAGGATTACTGGGTGCTGGCATTCGACCAGCGCGGTCACGGAGATACGGACAGATCGGAACGGGGATACCGTTTCGAGTTGGTGGGCGACGATCTGACGGCCATCGTGGAGAAGCTGGATTTGGAGAGACCGCGCGTAATCGGACATTCGTCGGGCGGGCTGGCGGCGATCCTGGCGGCAAATCTGATTCCGGACCGATTGGGCCCGGTGGTACTCGTGGAAACACGTGTCAGCAACGATGTAGCCACCGTCCCCACTCAGGACCTGAACCTCCGCGCCGAGAGAACCCGGATGAAGCGCGCTGTTTGGGAAAGTCGGGAAGCCATGTTTGCGGCATATCGAACCCGCGCCGCCTTTAAAGACTGGGAAAGTGAGGCTTTTGAGCAGTTCATCAGCTGCGGCACAACGCTGCTTGCTGACGGTCGGGCGGAGCTGAAATGCCATCCGGAGACGGAGGCGACATTCTACAGCATCAGGGACAGTTTGTCGGTGCAGGACTACCTCGGGGGATTGAATGGCGACTGGCTATTGCTCTTGGCGGATTATCCCGGTTGCCAACGCCTGGAGGACGCCGGAGTGCAGCAATTCCGACGATTGGTTGCCGGCTCCACGGTGGCGCCGATGGGCAAGGGCAGCCACTTCCTGCCGATGGAATTTCCAGGGGACACATTGGCCGCAGTCAGAGCCTGGTTTGACGAGATTTCACAACGTGCCTAATATGGGGGTCGATAAGGTTCACCGGAAGTTGCGAGCGACCGACCCGGCTCCGGGGCACTACCTTCACAAATTTGGTTTGATCTATTGAACACTCTGACCACAAAATCCGGCCCCCTTGCCGGCCTCAAAGTACTGGATTTGTCCATCATAGTCGCGGGCGGCACGGCATCATCACTCATGGCCGATTTCGGGGCGGAGGTGGTCAAAGTTGAACGGCCGGGAACGGGTGATCCGTTACGCAACTGGGGGCCGTTCTACAACGGGGTGTCGCTGTGGTGGAAAGTGCATTCCCGCAACAAGGAATCGATCACCCTCAATATGGGGGAGCCCAAAGGGCAGGAACTGCTGAAACAGTTGGCGGCTCAGGCGGATGTGCTGATCGAGGGGTTCCGGCCCGGAACCCTGGAGCGATGGGGATTGGGACCTTCGGATCTGCACAGCGCGGACGTGAACCCGGGACTGGTCATATTGCGATTCTCGGGGTTCGGGCAGACCGGCCCCTACAAGGATCGACCCGGATTTGGCACGATTGCCGAGTGCATGAGCGGTTACATTGGTATGACGGGCTTCCCCGATACGCCGCCAAACCTGCCCCCGGTTCCGTTGGCTGACGAAATCGCCGGCGTGTTCGGCGCGATGGCGGGCATGATGGCCATCTACCGGAGAGATGCGGACCGGCGCGACGGGGAACCGGGCGCCGGCCAGGTGGTTGACCTCAGCCTATTTGAGCCGTTGTTCCGGCTATGCATACCGCACCTTACGATCTATGACCGGTTGGGTGAAATCAGGGAGCGCGTCGGCAACGACTTCCCCGACGCGGCCCCGCGCAGTCTGTATCGAACCGGCGACGACCATTGGCTGGGGCTTTCTGCCACATCGCAAAACACGTGGGAGGGCCTGGCTCGGGCGATGGGTTTGGATGCGCTGCTGCAGGACCCGAGGTTCGCCAACAACGCCGCCCGACTGGAAAACAAGGACTCGCTGAACGAAATACTGCAGCGATGGCTGGGAAGCCGCTCGACCGACGACATCATGGATGAACTGATACCGGCGGGAGGGGTGGTTGGCCCGGTGTACAACAGCGCCGACATTGTCAATGACCCTCACTACCAGGACCGCGATGATATCGTCGCGGTCGATGACCCTCAACTGGGATCAACCATTATGCTGGGGGTAGTGCCAAAATTCAGCGAGACACCCGGAGAATTGCGCCACATGGGTCCCACCGTGGGCGAACACAACCAGGACGTTTACGGTGGCTGGCTGGGGCTTGACGACCAAGAGATCGAAATGCTGACCGAAGAAGGGATAGTTTGATTCTCGCTGCGAGGTGGATGCCCTCTTGCAACCTATGCAATTACTAATTGCGACGCGCAACGCCGGCAAAATGCGCGAATATCGGGAGTTGCTGGCGAACCACGCGAGCCGTCTGATTTCTTTGGACGACCTGGGGATACCGGATGAGGTGGAAGAGACCGGGGACAGTTTCCGGTCAAATGCCATCCTCAAAGCGAGTTCATACGCCAGGTTATCCGGGTGCCTGACGCTGTCGGATGATTCGGGGTTGGAGGTAGATGCCCTGCAGAGAGCGCCCGGCATATACTCGGCGCGCTACGGGGGTGACGCCTGCGATACTGACGAGGACCGGGTTCAATTATTGTTGGAAAACCTGCATGGAGTACCGTGGGAGTTGCGGACGGCCCGGTTTTGTTGCGTTACGGCGGTCGCAGCGCCGCCGGGTTTGACCCTCACCGGCGACGCCCAGACGGGCCGATTCGTGGTGTCCGGGGATACTCGTGCGGCAACAGTCGTTGGTTCGGTGGCCGGAGTGATACAATACGAACCGAAGGGCGATCATGGCTTTGGTTATGATCCGGTGTTCTATTTGCCGTCATACGCGCAAACCATTGCCCAGTTGCCCCTGAGCGAAAAGAATCGGATCAGCCATCGCGCTGACGCTGCCCGAAAGGCCCGCCGAATACTGGATCTCACGTTGGGCCCACGGGAAGTCGCTGCGAGTTAGTATGATTTCAGACCTGTTTGGCAGGCCACTAAGGGATTTGCGGATTTCGGTTACGGACCGGTGCAATTTCCGGTGTCCATATTGTATGCCCGCGGAGATATTTGGAGAGGCTTACCAGTTTTTACCGAAAGCCGAAATCCTGACTTTTGAGGAGATTGCGCGGCTGTCGCGTCTTTTCGTCGAACTGGGAGTGAACAAGCTGCGCATAACCGGGGGCGAACCACTGTTGCGAGTGGACTTGCCCGATCTGGTGCGGCAACTGGCTGAAATACCCGGCGCCGATGACATGACGTTGACCACCAACGCTTATCTACTTGCGCAACAGGCCCAGCCGTTGAAAGACGCCGGATTGCATCGCATTACGGTGAGCCTGGATTCGCTGGACGATGAGGTATTCAAGCAGATGAACGGGCGCGGATTCGGTACGCGCCGGGTCCTGGACGGGATTCGCCGGGCCGCCGATTGCGGATTGGCTCCCATCAAGATAAATGCTGTGGTACAGAAAGGCGTTAACGACCACACCATTGTGGATCTTGCCCGTCATTTCAAGGGCACCGAACACATCGTGCGGTTTATCGAATATATGGACGTGGGCAATCGCAACGGCTGGAAACTGGATGAGGTGGTGTCTGCGGCCGAGATCGTGGCCATGATCGACGCTGAACTCCCGATTGAACCGGCGGAGGCCAACTACGTTGGTGAAGTCGCCCGGCGCTGGCGGTATCGGGACGGTGAAGGCGAGATCGGCGTTATCGCATCGGTGACCCAACCGTTCTGTGCGGACTGCACGCGCGCCCGCCTGTCCACCGATGGCCGCCTTTACACCTGCCTGTTCGCGTCCGACGGCGTGGACCTGCGAGGGCCGATGCGAAATGGCGCCGATGACGACGAATTGCGTGGGATAATCACGAGGATCTGGTCGATTCGGAGGGACCGCTACTCTGAAGAACGGGCCGAAATCACCGAGGACGGCGGAGCCAGCCCCAGGCCCAAAGTCGAGATGTATCAAATCGGCGGCTGACCGGATAAATTATGGCTGCACAAAGTGAAGACAAGCCCACCAACCGCCTGACGCACTTGGCCGAGGATGGCAGCGCGCGAATGGTGGACGTAGGCTGGAAGCCGGTTACCGACCGGATGGCGGAAGCGTGCGGTTATGTTGTGATGGAACCGGCCACGCTGGCGTTGATACGCGATGGGCTGATGAAAAAGGGCGATGTGCTAACCATCGCGCAGCTGGCGGGGATTATGGGGGCCAAACGCACGTCCGAATTGATACCACTGTGCCACCCGCTGCCGCTCAATAAGGTTGACGTGGATTTAACGCTGGAAGAACCGGAACACCGGGTCCGTGTTACTGCGACGGCCACCACATCCGGCAAGACCGGGGTGGAGATGGAGGCTCTCACCGCCGTTTCGGTGGCGGCGCTCACCGTTTACGACATGTGCAAGGCGGTTGATCGGGCGGTGCGCATCGACGGGGTTCGTCTTTTGCGGAAATCCGGTGGCCAGTCGGGGGACATCGATCTGACCGGAGTCTAACCACCCCGGCGGCGCACTTCGGCGGCCAAGGTTCGGATCGCCGCCACCAGGTAGACGAAATACTCTTCGGGCGCTGCATCGAGTGGTTTGAATTGCTCTACCTGATCGACCTCCAACACGCCGACGATGCCAGGGATAGCGGCGACTTCCAGCTCGCTGATGCTGCCGTCGGGGTGACCACCACGCAACCCCGGTCGCCCGTCTGGACATGCGGCGATTCCACCTCGACAGCCTGGATAGTGGCCATGCCGAGGAAAGGCGGGAAAGGGTTTAGCCGGCGGCACAAATCGGCCAGTATTGCTTCCAGTCCGGTGATGGCCTGAACCAGCACTGCGTCGGCGGCTTCCAGCGGGTTGGCGGCATGGTCGCGTTGGGCGTCCATGGTTTTATTGCAGGACGCGCGTGGCGGGGATCATAGCCGGCGCAATCCGGAACACAGAAAGCAAGATTGAGTCGGATTTCGGACGGTCTCCAATCCTTTCGGCCACTGGATTCCCGCTTTCGCGGGAAAGACGAGAGCACTGGATTCCCGCGTGCGCCGGCTGGATTCCCGCGTGCGCCGGAAAGACGCGAGCAGTAGAATCAAAATCCGATTGCCCTGAGATCGTGGCCGGCGCAATTGACAATGCCACGGAGCGGGCCGTAACATTGATGTCGCGTGGCAGCGCTGACGGCTGGTCGGCGACCCGCAGGTTGGCGACGTAGCTCAGAGGCAGAGCGGGCGCTTCATAAGCGCTAGGTCGTTGGTTCGAATCCATCCGTCGCCACCACCAATAGCATAGCGGCTAATAACATAGCGGCCAGACACGTCGCGGCCAATGAAGATAAGACAAAGCCGGGTGTCGCCACCCGGCTTTTTGCATTGTATTCGGGAAACAGTTACTCGTCGCGATCGCCCAATTCTCCGCCCAGCTCGCTCAGGAACTGTTCGATCTCGGGCGACAGAGACACTGGGTCGGATTGGGGTTGACTCTCGGCTGGCTCAACGGTTTCTGCCTCGTTTGAGTCGTAGTACGCCTCCATCTGCTGGATCAGGCCCTGAAGCTCCGAATTGCGTTCCACGGCTGAACTCAACTCTCGATATTGACGTTGACCGCGTCGAGTCGGGGCCAGGTCGGCTGGGATGTCAGGGTACACGGATGACAGAGTTTCAAGCATCCTTGCTGTGCCGTTGAAGTCCTCATCGAGTTGGACGTATTGGGGCAGGTGAACCATGAAATTGATTGATTCGACGCCCAATTGGTCAATGCCGTCCGAAACCAGATTCATGATCGTAGTCGGGCCCTGATACGTGCTGCCCCGCAGCTTGAGATTCGGCACGGGTCGAATCTGGGACACCGCGCCCAGTGATCCGGTAACCAGCAGTGGCCTGGTGTGCGGCACTGCGTCGTACATGGCGCCCAATCGACAATAGCGTTTTACTTCGAAATGTTTGACGACTTCGAGGATGGAGTCGGTATAAACTTCGCTGTTGGCATGGGGTTCGCGCAGGTGGAAGAAAAGGTAATCGGGCCCGTTTTCGGTTACGGCGTATCTGATGACGCTGTTGGGGATCCGCACCTGGCGTTTGTCATCTACGAGTCGCATACTGGGACGGTACCTGGTGAAATCAAAAAATTCACCGGGGCGATGAAGGCGTCCCAATTCGCGCGAACCAAGATACCTTTCCAGCCTGGTAAGGGTGAGTGTGCCCACGCTGCCAACATCCACCCACGGGCGGATCATGGCGAAGACGTGGGGGTCGCGCAGCTCGGGCAACGGTTCCTGTAGTTCGAAAGCACCAATTCTCATAATGCCAATATCTTGCCAGACGCCACGTTTTAATTCAAGCGAACCCGAAGGTTGAATGCCCGGACGGGTTGGCCTACAATGCCTTGGACGATGTTGTAAACGATTTCGCCGGAGAAAATCCATCACTTAGCGCAATCTCGCGCGCCAATTGCCGGAGGCACCAAATGATCACCACCTTTGACAGCCTGTACGCTGGTCACGTCGATATGGACAACGTTGGATACGCCGGTACCGCGGTCAACGATCGTTCGTATTCGGATGAGTTCCTGGCTGGCGCGTTCGATAAAGGCGTTGCCATTGCGCAAACACTGGATAAGCACGGCTACGATACTTTCTGGATGGCGGAGCACCATTTTCAGCCCGAGGGTTATGAGTGCATTCCGAATCTGCTGATGTTTATCGTGCATCTGGCTCACCTGACCGAAAGGTTGCGGTTCGGATGCGGGTTCAACATTGCGCCGATGTGGCATCCGTTGCGATTGGCCGAAGACTTCGCCGCCGCAGACTGGATGACGAACGGCCGGGTGACTTTCGGCGTGGGCCGCGGTTACCACACCCGTGAGGTGGAGTCATTCGGATCCCCGTTGATGGACCAGGCCGCCAACCGGGAGCTATTTGAAGAACAGGTGCAGGTGATTTTCAAAGCCTTTAACGAGCGATCATTCTCGCATCACGGCAAGCATTTCGACTTCCCTCCCCAGGTACCGTATCGTGGTTACCAACTGGAAGAAATTACATTGGTTCCGCGTCCCAAAAACCTTCCGGTGGAGTGTTGGCAACCCATCCAGGGCGGCACGGGACGAGCGCTCGAGTTCATGGCCAGCATGGGAATCAAGGGAGTGATTGGCGGGGGTTCGTCTGAGGGTGGGGCGATGGACGGCATCATGCACGCGTATCGCGACGCGTTGACGCGCCACGGCAAACCGGAAGCCGAGCTGGGCGAGGATTTGGCCGTTGGGTTCCATTTCCACATCGCGCCGACGGTGGAAGAGGCTGCCCGGCAGGCCGGCCGGTATTACGAAGAAAACCTGAAGATGTTCGGGCCGTTGCGGTTGACGCGCGGCTTGACGGAACAGCAGATCCTGGACATCAGCAACCCGCAGGTGGCGCCCAACGCGGGATTGCCGCGGATTGAGGACGCCATCGAGAACGGCAGCGTGCTGGCCGGGACTCCGGAATCAATTATTGAGAAACTGAAGGGAGTTGAGGAACGGTATCCTGGCCTGAAGAGAGTTCAGGTGGGGCAGCCGGTAGGCACTCCACAGTCCATCATTCTGGAGCAGCTGCAGTGGTTCGCAGAAGAGGTAATGCCGGCCTTCAAAAACATGGAGGTTGCAGTGCCCGCCGACGACTAACCACCTCGTCAACGCAGCGGCTAAATCCGCCCATTTTGATGACGGGCAGCAACTAACGGAATTGCTGCCCGATTGATATTCTGGTAGGGCGAATCAAAACACGGAGACTATTTTATGCCCGAAACTACCAGTTTTCCATCCGGCACGCCATCGTGGGCTGACCACCTTTCCCACAACGGTCAGGCTGCGAAAGACTTCTACACAAGCCTGTTCGGCTGGACTTACGACGACCATCCGGCCGGCCCTGACCTGGTCTACACCATGTTTTCCCACAACGGCATGGCCGCCTGCGCTTCCGCTGAAGCCGGCCCAGGCCAGGAAAATCTGCCCCCACACTGGAGCGTCTACGTAACCGTCGATGACCTGGAAGCGGCCATAGAGCGTGCCAAAGCCGCCGGCGGAACCGTCGTCTTCGACCCCTGCGATGTCATGGACGTCGGCCGCATGGCCATCATCCAGGACAAGGAGGGCGCGTTCCTCCGACTGTGGTACCCGCTCAAGCACGCCGGCGCCGGCGTCATGATGGAGCCAGGGGCTCTCTGCTGGTTTGAGCTGGCAACCACCGACCCGGAATCAGCCGGCGCCTTCTACGACCAGGTGCTGGGAACCCAGACTATTCCCGACCCGGACCAACCCGAGTTTCCCTACTGGCTGGTGCAAGTCGCCGGCAACCATGCCGCCGGCATCATCCAAATCGGCGAGGATTGGGGCCCCGTTCCCCCCAACTGGGGCGTCTACTTCGGCGTCAGCGACGTTGACGCAACCGTCGCCAAAGCCCAGGAACTCGGCGGCGGCGTGGTGGTCGAACCCCGCGACATCGCTGACTTTGCCCGCTTTTCGGTGCTGAAAGACAGTGAAGGGGCCGTTTTCTCGGTTATCAAGCTGAACGAGTGGTAGGGCAAACCCGCCGGGACGGGGTTTCACCCTCACCCCAGCCCTCTCCCATAAAGAGAGAGGGTGCCCGGCGGATAATTATCCAGCCACCAGCGGGCGATTTCATCGCGGCGGGCAAACCAGACACCGGGATGGCTACGGGCATAACGGAGGAACCGGTCCAGCGCGCGCGAACGAGCGGGCCGGCCGGCGATGCGGCAGTGCAGACCCACCGACATCATTTTGGGATGGGTGCGGCCCTCGTCGTATAACACGTCGAAGGTGTCTTTCATGTATTCGTAAAAGTCGCCGACGCTGTTCAGACCGCCGCGCCAAAACCTGGCGTCGTTGGTTTCGAAGCTGTAGGGCAACACCAACCAGGGTTTGCCGTTTACGTCGGTATAATATGGCAGGTCGTCGTTGAAAACGCCGCTGTCGTAGAAGAATCCTCCCTCACTGGCCACCAGGTCGCGGGTGTTTACGCTCGGGCCGTAGCGTGTGAACCAACCGACGGGCCGCACGCCGGTGGTGGCGGCCAGAGACTCCACGGTTTTGCGTATTGCTTCGGCTTCCTCGGCTCTGGATTTATTGTGGTACTCCTCCCAACGGTATCCGTGACCACAGATTTCATGCCCGCGGTTCACCACCTCGCGCCCCACCTCAAGGTTGCGTTCGATGGCAACGGCGCAACAGAAAAAGGTGCTCTTGACGTCGTAGCGGTCCAGCAGGTTCAGGATTCTCCAAACCCCGACCCGGCTGCCATACTCGAAGAATGATTCGTTGAACAGGTCACGTTGACCGGAAGGGATCGGGGATGGCACTTCGTTATTGGACTCATGGTGGTCGTCGCCATCCAGCAGGGACGCCTCGCTGCCTTCCTCGTAGTTGACCACAACCGAGATTGCGATGCGGGCGTTTCCCGGCCAACGTACTGAAGGCGGATTTGCTCCGTATCCGATAAAATCGCGCTCGTTCATGAATCTGCCTGCCTGATCTAGAAGTTAGCCAGTCACTGGGGCAATTGGATGCGCTTGGTGACGGGGCGGTTGTACGGTCGAGGGGGACAATATGCGGAACGGGAACGAGCCGGGTCACCGGCTACGACCATCATGATATTGTCCGGATCACGTACGATGGGAAGCATGGGTTCGGGGCCGTCGGTATCCAGCCACTTGGGCCAGAAGTATGCTTCCCCGGCCTCCACGTTGCGGCCGTACCGCAGTTCCTTGTAACGACGCACCTGTTCGATAGGGATGCGGGCCCGCTCGTACAAATACAGCTGTACATCCCGTTTCGTCCAACCCTCGTCGTGCAACCCATGGGCGATAAGCGGGCTGACCACCGCCAGCAAGTGTCCGCCGTGGATCATGTTGTGGTTGAGATTACACAGCGAGTCGGCCAGAATCCACAGCGCGAATTCCATGCTGCCGGAACCGGCCGGGTTGTTTCCACGAGGTGCGTCGGCGGCGAATAGAGTTACGCAGCTTTCCTCTGCGCTATATCCCATATCGACGTGAATCGGCGACCAGGGTGTATCGATGTCACCGCCCATGCAGTATGAATACTTGGCTGGCGAGCCGAGTGTTGACTTGTCTCCGGTGTCGGGGCGGCCATCTCCGAGGTTGATCATGATCAGGCGAAGCGCTCTGCCGATGGTGGCGTTGGCCCGATTGCCGTGTCCGAATAGCCCGACGCCGTGATTGATACCGATGGCCTCGACAATTGGGCCGGTGATCATCACGAGAGGCGCAGCAGGGTCGCTGGTGGCCTGTAGGCCCCGGACATCAAAGCGTTCGTCCAATGCCGCTTCCACGGCGGCCAGAACGACCGGCATGTACTCTGCTCTGCATCCTGCCATCACCGAGTTGATGGCCACCGACTCGACGGTAACGATTCCCATCCGTGGAGGCATGACTCCCAGGACGTCGCCGCCGTCTCGCCCTGATGCCGCTACGAATTCCTGAACCGCCGACTCGGTTGGCGGTACGATGGGCAGGCCATCGGTCCAACCATTTTCGAAATAGGTTTCGATGGTGTCCAGGGCGCCCTGAACAGTGTCCAACCCAGTCAGGCGCGAATCATGTTGTCGGATAGCCACCGGTGCCCAAACCTGTCGGGTTAAGCGCCGTCGTGAGACGTGATGGCTGCCACAACGTCGGCGGCCACGGTCCGGGCGCGTTCGGCGGCAGCGGAGCGGTCTCCGAGCGGGTGAGGGATGATGACCAGCGGCAATTCGGCAAGGTTGTTGGCTCCGGATAGTGCATTGGCCAAACGCACGAAATTCGTGGTGACCACAACCGCCGCAGGCTTGCCACCGTCCTCAAAATTCAACGCGTCGAGCACACTGCCCGACGTACAGGACCCTCAAAGCGCTACGCCGGCGATGAGGAAGTCGGACTCCGCACCCATCCGGCTGATGATGTTCGGTTCGGCCGGCCGCGTCGAAGTAAATTTCGTTTGTAAAACGACTTTGGCCACGCCGTAATCGGTTTCCAGAATTTCGGCGAGGCTCTGGAAGAAGAAACTGGAAGTGTCGTTACCGTTGTCCAGCAGACCGGCAACCTTGCCAGCCACCGAATCCAGCCGTCCGTTCAGGGTGCGGTTAGCCAGATCGACATAGCCGGTTGGGTTAAAGTATGAAACCCTGCCGACATCCACGACCGAGGATAACTGTGTTTGCATTTCTCCACCATCGTCCAGTTTGTGGGTCATAATAGCATAGCCTCTTGCGTTGCGATTGGAATTAGTTGCTGGGATGCAGGGTCATGCGATTATCCGAAATCCGGAAGGTTTCGCCTCCGGCGGAAGACGGGCGTTTTGTCGATCGCTAATGCTGGGGTCTTCTGGATTCCCGCTTTCGCGGGAATGACGGTTGAGGTGCGGGAATGATGGTTGGGGTGGGGGAATGGCGGTTGAGGTGCGGGAATGATGGGCTGGGCTGGGATTGGCGATAATCGAATTACCCTGTACCGGGATGATGTAGAGGTGGACGCCGGCAAGTAGCCGGTTCCGGGCAAAGCCTCCCGTTGGTGCGGCGATTATGGACAATTTTGGGATTACGGTTCAGAATGGCACAAAACGCGATACGAACGGGGAGCATATCCGGAGGCCGAACACATGACGATTGGCAGCGCAACATCGCAGAACCTGTCCCCATTGCAGTTCCTGGAGCGTAGCGCTACGGTTTATCCCAGACGGGCCGCCTGCGTCTACAACGGCGCCATCACAACTTACGGCCAGCTCCACGAGCGGGTACGGCGACACGCGGCGGCTCTCCGCAGTGTTGGGGTGGAGGCCGGCGACCGGGTCGCTTATCTGGTTCCAAACCTGCCGGCGATGCTGGAAGCTAACTTTGCGCCCATGGGAATCGGTGCGGTTCTGGTGGCGCTCAACATCAGGTTATCCTCACGAGAAATTGCCTACATATTGAACCACTCGGGCGCCAAGGTACTGGTATTCGATTCGGAGTTGGCCGACACCGTTCGACAGCTCAGAGACGATTGTCCCGGAGTAGAAACCTACGTCCAGGTACGCGATACGGCGCCGCTGGCCACCGATATAGCAGGGCCCGAATACGAGGAATGGCTGGCCAGCGTGGAACCGCTGTCGGAACTGCCGGGGCCGGCGTCGGAAACGGATACCACCACGATCAACTACACGTCCGGCACTACCGGAATGCCCAAGGGCGTTGAATATACTCCCCGGGGCGCTTATCTCAACGCCATCGGCGAGGCCATGGAGATGGGCATGAACTGGAGGAGTGTTTATCTTTGGACGCTGCCCATGTTCCACGCCAACGGATGGTGTTTTCCGTGGGCGGTTACCGCAGTGGGAGGAACCCACATTTGTTTGCGGAGGGTGGACCCGGCGGAGGTCTATCGGCTGATTCGCGAGGAGTCGGTAACGCATCTGTGTGCTGCGCCGACAGTATTGACCGGACTGTACGCTGCACCGGAAGCCGCCTCAGCCGACCTTACGGGGCTGACGATAATGACCGCGGGCGCGCCGCCGGCTCCGCAGGTGATTCGCACGATAGAGGGTATGGGCGCCAACATCATCCATGTGTACGGACTTACCGAGACCTATGGACCCTGCACGGTTGCGGCTGCGCAACCGGAGTGGGACGAAATGGGTGCGGAAGAACTGGCTCGCGCCAAAGCCCGGCAGGGGGTTCCCTATATGGTGTATGGGGTGGGTCTGCGTGTGGTGGACGAAGAAATGCGGGACGTTCCCCAGGACGGCGAGTCAATGGGTGAAGTGGTGATGCAGGGGGACGCCGTGATGAAGGGTTACTACAACGACGTGGAGGCAACCGAGGAGGCATTTCGCGGCGGCTGGTTCCACTCCGGAGACCTGGCGGTTTGGCACCCGGATGGGTATATCGAGCTGCAAGATCGCTCCAAGGACATCATCATCTCGGGGGGTGAGAATATCTCCAGCCAAGAGGTGGAGAAAGTGATCATGGAGCATCCTGGCGTGCTGGAAGTGTGCGTCGTGGGAGTCCCCGATCAGCATTGGGGAGAGGTTCCTAAGGCTTTCATAGTGCCACGCGACGGCGGATCTGTGAGCGCTGAAGAAATAATCGATTTCACTCGCGATCGGATCGCCCACTTCAAGGCTCCCAAGAGCGTGGAGTTCGGGGAATTGCCCAAGACGGCCACCGGGAAAATTCAGAAGTTTATCCTCCGCGAAAAAGAGTGGCAGGGCCAGGAGCGCAGGATCCAGGGATCACAGGTATAGTCAGAACGACTGTCACCCGCACGAACGATAATCAGGAGGACCATGATGGAATTCGGCCTCTTTCTCGAATTTCCCCGCCCCGTTGACGGAGACCACCACGATGCCTTTGTCCAATCTTTCAGATTGGTGCAGGAAGCTGAGGACCTGGGTGTATCGTCGGTTTGGCTGGCTGAGTATCACTTCAACCCGGAACGGGTGCTGGCGTCGCCGGTGACCATCGCATCAGCGATTGCGGCCAAAACCAGTACCATGCGCATCGGGACCGCCGTGTACTGCCTCCCGCTGGGTCATCCGATCCGGGTGGCCGAAGAGATGGCGACGCTGGATCACATCAGCGACGGGCGCGCCGAGCTGGGAGTGGGCCGAGGGACGTTCCCCAATGTTCACGAGGGATTTAACGTGTCCTTTGAAGAGAGTCGAAGCCGCTTCGACGAATTTCTGGAAGTGGTGACGACCGCCTGGACGCGGGAAACATTTTCGTTCCACGGCGAGCATTTTTCGTGTGACGAATTGACGGTCACGCCGCGTCCGTTCCAGCAACCCCATCCGCCGATAACGATCGGGGTTACTTCTGCGGAGAGCTTCCCCATCGTCGGGTCGATGGGCCACCCGCTGATTGTGAACCCGTCGCGGGTCTTTACGCTGGATGAGCTGGCCGGGTCGATTGCCGCCTACCGCCAGGCTTGGCTTGACGCCGGGCATCCGGGTACCGGCAAGGTCGGATTGCGGGTGCCAATTTATGTCAACGATGACGCCGAACGCGCTTACCGGGAACCGATGCAATCGGCCATGAATTCAATTGGACGCCTGGGTCAGCGGGTTGCATCCTACGCGGGCCGGGCGGGCACCACCGGCGACTGGGGCGAGCAGAGCCGGCGCATCTTGGGCATGGACTACGACGACTGGCTGCGGGACAAGGTGGTTTACGGCACCCCAGACCAGGTCAGTAACCGGTTGTCAGAACTGGAGGAAACTCTGGGGTTGGACCAGTGCATCTACGAGATCAACTATGGCAACCTGATGTCCGATGAGCTGCAAACCGCATCGCTCCGGTTGTTCAACAAGAAGGTGTTGCCCGGCTTACTGAGTTAGTGAGCCTGAATGCGGTCCGGCAAAGCGCCGCCTAATCCCAAGTGAAACAGACTTTACCCGTTCCACCGGCGTCAAAGAGTTTGTAGGCGGCGTCGGCTTCATCGAGCGTGAAGCGGTGCGTAAACAGGTCTTTCAGGGGCACCTGACGGTCGACTACGAATCGGGCTACTTCCTCGAGTCCGTTCAGGCTGAATGTCCATGAACCGAGTATCGTCAACTGCTCGTGGATAATTGGGGGCTGACGTCGAAGGTGGTGGTTTTGCCTTCTCCCACAAAGCACACTCGTCCCCACAACATGGCAGAATCTACGGCGTTGACCCTTGCCTCGGGCCGCCCGGTGCAATCCAACGCGGCGGGCGCTCCTTCTCCGTGGGTTAGCTCGCGGATCGCTTCAACCGGATTTTGACTGCTGGCATTGATGCAAACATCGGCGCCGAGCCGCTGCGCCAGCTGCAATCGGTCCCCATTAACATCGACTGCGATAACGCGGGCGCCCATTGCTTTGGCGAACATGGTTCCACTGGCTCCCACCGGACCCTGGCCGAAGATGGCGATGGTATCGTCGCCGGCGATGTTCAGGCGCTTCAGGGCATGGAAAGCGGTGCCGGCGCCGCAAGCGCATGCGGAGCCTTCATCGAAGTCCAATCCGTCGGGCATTTTGACGCAGGTATACGCCGGACAAATCAGGAAGTCTTCGTGGCCGCCATTGGCGCCGGTGCCATAAACCACCGAGCCGTTCAGGCACATTTGGGTGTAGCCGATCCGGCACATGGCGCAGGTTCGGCACCCGGTATAGTGGTGCATCATCACGCGGTCGCCGACGGCTACTTCGGTAACATCGGCGCCGATTTCCGCGACAACGCCACAAGGTTCATGTCCGGCCACCTTCAAATTGGCCTGGTCGCCACGCTCCGATCTGGCTGCCCGGTAATGCCGCAAGTCGCTGCCGCACAAACCGGATGCTTTCATCGCGATGACAACATCGCCGGGCCCGGGATGAGGATCGGGAAGAGTACGGATCTCCACCTCTCGGTCGCCAGTAAATACTACGCCACGCATATCCCGGTTACTCCTGTAAATGTTGAGGCAGCCAATGTTGAGGCAGCAAGTGTTGCGATTTCGTGTTACGGGTCGATCAAAACGCCCGGGTTCAATATACCGTGGGGGTCGAGTGAGCGCTTGGCGGCGCGGAGAGCGTCAGCAAATGGATCGGGCCTTTGCCGGTCATACCAGGGCCGATGCGTCCTGCCAACGGCGTGATGGTGGGTTATTGTGCCGCCGGCTGCCATCACCGCGTCGGAAGCGGCCTGCTTGATGGCGGCATGGGCTTCCAGTTCTCCGCCAACCTTGCCGAGCGCTTCGAAGGTGTAGTAAGGGGCTGGCCCATCGGGGTACACATGGGTGAACCGGCACGATACGCGCCCGTTTCCGCACGTGTTTTGCAGCGCGTCATGGAGAGCCGAGCGCACTGCAGCGTCCATTTGGGGCCAACGGTCCCACGTGATTGAGGTTTCCAGGGTTTCGGCAACGACACCGAATCCCACGGTCACGTTGCGCTCATACGGTGCGTTGATGAAGGAATTGCGCCAGCTGCCCACCGCGCCCTGCCGTCCGGCGGAGGCATCGGAGCGCTGGGCGGCGTCGGCGATTACGATATTGTCCTCGTTGATGCTGCCGCCGGCGTCGCGGGCGATGGCGACGGCCTGGCGAATGTTGCCATCCTGGGGCAACTCGGCGGATTCGAAGCCAATGATCAACAGGGCTTTTTCGCCATCCAGTCCGGCGAAATCCTGGGCTTCGGCCGGGTCCAGCATCCGCAGGTTGGCCGGCCACAGCTTCGCCTGGGCAATCAGACGCGCTCCTTCCGAAGCGCCGTCAATGCTATCGAACACAACGCCGGCGGAGCCGCGAAAACGTGGGCGGGCCTGAATACGCATCCAGGCTTCTGTGATCACTCCCAGGATGCCCTCGCTGCCGATCACCAGGCGATCAGGCGATGGCCCGGCTCCGCTGCCCGGCAGCCGGCGGGATTCCCAGACTCCGGCTGGAGTGACCATGCGCACCGATTCCACGAAGTCATCAATGTGGGTGTGGTTGGTGGCGTAGTGGCCTCCGCTGCGGGTGGCAATCCAACCGCCCAACGTAGAAAACTCGAAGCTCTGCGGGAAGTGCCGGAGGGTGAAACCGGCGGGGCGCAACTGGGCTTCCAGACCCGGGCCCAGGGCGCCCGCCTGAATCCGCGCGGCTCTGGATGTATCGTCGATTTCCAGCACCTGGTCCAACCGGGTCAAGTCAATAGTTACCACGGCATCCGCCTCGGGCGGCTCGACCCCGGCCACCACCGTACTTCCGCCCCCGTACGGAATGGCGACGATATTGGAATTGGCGCACCAATCCAGCAGGACGGTCAGTTCCTGCTCCGTAGTGGGATAGGCCACAACGTCGGGCGGGTTCGGGAACTGGAGGTTGAAGCCGCGCAATCGATCGCGAAAGCTGCGACCGTAGGTATGGGAGGCGCGCTCGTGGTCATCCATGGTGCAAATCCGGGCCACCAACGGGTGGGGTGACAGGCGGGGTTTGCGAAGGTTGAGGTCGGCGCCGGTGGGAGGAGTGGGCAAGGCTAGCGTGGCGCCATACCGTTGGTGTAGCCGCTGGGCCATCGCCACATACTGATCATGCGACGGCTCCTGATCTTCGTTGCCCCACGCCCAGAAACTGCGACGGACCATGCTGTGCCTCCTGTGCCTGATACTGGCGGGATTATAGCAGTGCGCGGCAACGGCGTGGCGGCGTGTCGCACGGGTGGGCTATCCGCGGCGCTGGCGCGAAATGGTCGGGGTGAGTGGATTCGAACCACCGACCTCCACGTCCCGAACGTGGCGCGCTAGCCACTGCGCTACACCCCGACTGATGATTATTATATCACCGAGTGGTTAGTAGGCCGATTGCTCCGGATGGATTAACAGGGCCTTTTCAAAGTTGTGGAAATTAACCACCCGCTCGTCCTGAGCCCGTCAAAGGACGGTCGCCGATGGTTCGACAAGCTCACCATGAGCGGAGGTCGGAGGACTTTGAAATGGCGCTGGATGGTTCAGTCGGCGACGACGGTTTGCCGCGCACGGTTACGATTGCGTTTGCGCCGCCTGGGTTCGGGGGATGGTGTGACGGGGGTTGAATCGACCGTTCCATTTGCGGATTCCTGTTCATTCGCGAGCTCCTGCGCGGCTTCCAGGGCTGCCCGCATTTCTGCTACAAAGGTTGACACGCGACGCAGAACACGGCCCAACCGACTCAAACCGTAGTCCGATTCGCCGCCGACGCGAACCTCAATGTCGCGACGACCAACGCGCACCGCCGGACCCAACAATTTTTGCAGGGCGATTCGCGCATCGCCGACCGGCTGTCTGAATACAACCGTCACAATGCCGTCTTCGGCGCCAACGATGGATTCGACACCCGCTGTTGCGGCGAGGCAACGCAGGTCGGTGACAGATAGCAGGTTTTCTGCTGAATCAGGCAGTGGCCCGAACCGGTCCTGCAGGTCGGTTCGCACCGCCGGGATTTGTGCGCGGTCGGTGATGGTGGCCAGGCGTTGGTAAAACGCGAGGCGAGCCGGAAGGTGTGCTACGTAGTCTTCGGGGATATTGGCCGGCACGGGAATGTCGATGCGCGGCGGTGGATCGGCTTCGGCCTGGCGCGGATGAGTCCCGTCGTTTTGCAGTTCTGCCACCGCCTGGGTCAGCAAATCCGAATAGAGATTCAGGCCGACTGCCTGAATTTGCCCGCTTTGATCGGCGCCGAGCAGGTTGCCCGCCCCCCGAATTTCCAGGTCTCGCATCGCAATCCGGAAACCGGCGCCCAGTTCGTCTGCCTCCAGAATGGCGTGGATGCGTTTGCTGGCTGATTCGGTGATTTCGCGATCATCGGGAAGGAGCAGGTACGCATAGGCGCGGTGATCCCCGCGCCCAACGCGACCGCGCAACTGGTACAGTTGGGCCAAGCCAAACCGGTCCGCGCGGTCGATGATGATGGTGTTGACGTTGGGCATATCGAGTCCCGATTCGATGATAGTGGTGCACACCAACACGTCCCCCTGGCGGTTGGCAAAGGAGACCATCACGTCTTCCAGTTCAGATTCCGGCATTTGCCCGTGGCCGACCAGGATACGGGCTTCGGGCACGAGTTTGCTCAAGGCTTCCGCAGTCTGATGGATTGACCGTACCCGGTTGTGCAGGAAGAATACCTGACCGTCCCGCTCCAATTCCCGGAGGATGGCTTCGCGAACCAACTCGTCGCTGGCTTCCGATACGAAGGTTTTGACCGGCAACCTGGCCTCGGGGGGCGTTCGAATAACGCTCATGTCCCGGACGCCGGCCAAGGCCATGTGCAGCGTTCTGGGGATCGGTGTTGCGCTCAACGTCAGCACGTCAACCTCGGCCCGCAACTGCTTGAGACGTTCTTTGTGAACAACGCCGAACCGGTGCTCTTCGTCGATGATGACCAACCCCAGGTTCTTGAATGCCACGTCTTTCTGCAGCATCCGGTGCGTGCCGATCACGATGTCCACCGAGCCTGCTTTGGCGGCAGCAACAACTCCAGCCTGCTCTTTGTGGGTACGAAATCGGCTCAGGACTTCAACCTTTACCGGATAGGGAGCAAGGCGATCTGAAAAAGTTGCGTAGTGCTGCTGCGCCAATACCGTTGTCGGCACGAGGAGGGCGATTTGCATTCCCTCGTTCACGACCTTGAATGCTGCCCGCAGCGCTACTTCAGTTTTTCCGTAGCCAACGTCCCCGCAGATCAAACGATCCATGGGGCGCACCGTTTCCATGTCTTCCTTGACCTCGTCGATGGCCTGTAGTTGGTCGGGCGTTTCGACGTATGGGAATGAATCCTCAAGGTCGCGTTGCCAAGCCGCGTCCGGCGCGAACCGATGCCCATCTACGGATTCACGGGTGGCGTACAGGCGCAGCAACTCCGCCGCGATCTCCCTGGCGGCCCCTTGAGCGCGTTCCTTGATACGCGACCATTCATTGCCGCCCAGGCGGGTGAGGGACGGAGGTTGATCTGTGGGTGCGACGTAAGCGCCCAACCGGTCCAGTTGTTCGGTGGGCACATAGAGCCGGTCATCACCGGCGTATTCCAACACCAGGTATTCGCGGTCGTCGGTAGAACTCAGGGTGGCAGTGCCGGCGAATCTGGCCAGGCCGTGATCGATATGCACCACGTAGCTGCCCGGCGTGAGCTCAGCAAGGGATACGGCATCTCCCAGGTCCCGGCGGGTCTTGGGGGCGCGGTAACGGCGCTCTTTGACGGTTCCGAACAATTCGGCATCGGTGTACACGGCCACCGACACGCCGGTTCCCCCGCTGTCGATTTGCCAACCCTTTCGCAACGATCCGTTCAACAGGTATACGTTTTTGGCCCGCGGCCGCGTGGGCAAGTGATCCGCCAGCTGAGCATCAATGCCGGCGTCGGTGAGGACTTCCTGGAGGCGTGCGGCGTGCTGGCTGACCGCCACGACGGCTCCGTCCTGCTGCATTCGAGATGCTACGTCGCGGGTGAACTGCTCCAATCCGGCCATGGTGTCCGCCAATGGATCGACCACGGTGACGCCATCTACTCCGGCCCACCGGCTGAGATTCACGGTGGCCAGTCGGTTCCCGATCATCTGAGAGCGCAGATGTTCCCAATCGGTATTGGGTGACGGGAATCCGTATGGCAACTCGCCCCGTTCCTGACGGATGGTCAATTGTTGAGCATATTTGGCGGCCTGTTCTTCGGCCTCAGCCGCCAATCGCTCGGGGCGGTCAAGGACGACCACCGTGTCGTCGGGCAGAAACTCCGACAACGTATGGTGGTTGAGCAATCCGTTGTAAAACGACAGAGATTCCTGGACCGGGCTGGACGACAGTACGCTGAGCTCTTCCTGAAACCGGGACACCCACCTTGCAGAACACGGCGACAGGTCGATGCGACTGCGCTTCATGGACAAAGTCTCTGCATCGCTCAACTGAGGCAACTGTTCGCCGGCGGCAATGATCCGTACCTCGGCGGCATCCTCAAACGATCTTTGGGATTCGGGGTCGAAACGGCGGATAGTGTCGACTTCGTCATCCCACAACTCGATGCGATAGGGGAGGTCGGCGTGGGGTGGGAACACATCCAATATGCCGCCGCGCAGGCTGAACGTGCCCGGAACATCGACCTGGGGCTCGTGGCGGTATCCGAGCTGAACCCATGCCATGAGCAAGCCGTCCAGCGATGGCACCCGGCTACCCTTGCGCAACAGGTTGGCATCCGGCACCGAAGGGTGGCGCCCAAGGACTACAGATGGCGACAACGTGAATCGCAACGCGGCGGCTACCGATGCCACCACCAGAGCGGGAGCGGCGTCGGTTGCTGGGTAGGCATCGGTAGCCCCAATGTTCAATGCTGCCAACGCGGACAGGCGTTGATTGCTGGTGCGAGCGTCCACGGCGAGGCGCTCAAAGGGCAGGACTTCCGGTTCGGACAACAGCCATACCGGAGCGTCGTCTCCCAGATAATTAAGGAGTTGGTCGTGCAACCGGCGAGCGTCCTCCAGCCGGGGCGTAATAACCAGCACCGGTCGTTGTTCCAGTTGCCACAACGCCCCCACGTAGATGGGTTGATGATCGGGGGGAACGGTAACGGTGGGATTTGCGCTGGGCGCCCGGAGGTTGCGGAGATGGCGCTGCATCCACGTGTTTGCGCCAATCAAAGACAATAAGCCAGTAAGAGCCATAACCTAACCAAAGTGTATGTAGTTGCCCGGATAATCTAAAACATGCCAATACGGGCCTGACCAATGGCCAGCCCCGCAATAAGATTCTACGCCGTCCCGGTTGGGCCGGCAACCTGAAACAACGCTGACGCGTACGCACTTTGGTCTGTTATTGCGACCCCGTACTCGATGCGGGGTTGGCAATCTCGTCGGCGTAGCAATGGTGGTTTGCCGACGTGCGTTCAACCTCAACGAGATTGCCGCGCTCCGCTCGCAATGACAAGTTTCGCAATTTTCTAGGATTCCCGCCGCCGCCGGAGTGAGAACGGGCCCGTGATATAATTTCAGCCACCTTCCACCACCACGGATTACCAGCATGTCGACCCTCAAGGACCAGGCCGCGGCGGACCCCGACAGCGCCACCGGCAGAAACAGCCGGCAGCCGCATTACCGGCGTATTGTGGTAAAAGCAGGCACAAATGTGCTTACCGGCGGCGACTCTTCCAACGGTCTGGACGAATCAATTATGGCAGGACTGGTGAACCAGATTTCCGGGTTGGTGAACCAGGATAAGGTCCAGGTGCTGCTGGTTACATCGGGGGCCATCGCTGCCGGGAGGCAGACGCTGGCTGAGTACGAAACGGTTCCCGCAATACCCGACATTCCGGCACGGCAGGTGCTGGCAGCGTTGGGCCAGGGTCGCCTGATGAGTATTTACGGCGATTTGTTTGCCGCGCACGGGATTCCGGTGGCTCAGGCGTTATTGACCATCAACGACATGGCAGAACGGCAGTCCTACCTGAACATTCGGAACACGCTGTTGTCGTTGCTGGAACTCGGTGTGGTGCCAGTGTTGAACGAAAATGATGTGGTGGCGTCGGATGAAATTGGAGAAGTGTTCGGCGACAACGACCGTTTGTCGGCCCTGCTGGCGACGCTGATCGACGCAGATCTGTTGATTATCCTCTCGGATGTTGATGGTTTGTACACCGCCGACCCCAAACTGGATTCCACTGCAAAACTGGTGCCGATCGTGGATCTGGTGGACGAACGGGTATCGTCGATGGCTGGCGAGCACCGCAACGCATGGGCACGGGGCGGCATGCCCACGAAACTCGACGCCGCCCGGCTGGTGACCTCTTCGGGAATCGCAATGACAATTTGCCGAGGACGTGATCCGGAGGTGATCGCGAGGGCGGTGCGCGGTGAACCGGTGGGGACCTTCTTTCGGCCGGCCAGCAGCAAACTGGAGGCTCGCAAGCGGTGGATGCTCAGCCGGGTGGCCGATGGCGACTGGGGTGAGGTCGTTGTGGACGATGGCGCGGTGACGGCCCTCAGAAACAACGGGGTGAGTTTGTTGCCGGCGGGCGTACGCACCGTGTCCGGGGAGTTCAAGAGAGGCGACATCGTGTACGTGGTGGGCTCTGCGGGCCAACGTGTCGCCTGCGGAATCGCCAATTACACCTCTGCCGATATCCGCAGAATCAGCGGTTTGCAATCGAGCCAAATTACGGACACCCTGGGTTATCAGTACGGGGAAGAAATTATCCACCGCAACAATCTGGTATTGCTGTAGTATCCGGTGGAACCTTTTGCATTGGAGACTGTTCAGATGACTCCCGCCGAACATCTTTACGAACAAGGCGCTGCCGCACAGTCCGCTGCCGTGATGTTGGCGCGTGTGCCTGAGGGCATACGCAATCACGCTTTGGCCAACATCGCCGAGGCGTTGGATTCAGAGCAGAGCGAGGTGCTGGCAGCAAACGAGGCCGACTATCGGGACGCCAAAACGGCGGGGATTGACGACGCCTTTCTAGATCGCCTGTTGCTGACGCCGGATCGCTTGCGTGGTATGGCCTCGGACGTGCGCGGGGTGGCGGCGCTGCCCGACCCGGTGGGGGAAAAGATCGAGTCTTTCGTGATGGAGAACGGGTTGAGAGCCGAGAAGCGACGCGTTCCGTTGGGTGTGATCGCCAGCATCTACGAGAGTCGACCCAACGTGACCACGGACATAGTTTCGTTGTCGCTCAAATCTGGAAACGCCTGCCTCCTGCGTGGGGGCAAGGAGACGTTGCGCTCCAATACGGCGCTGGTTGAGCTGGTGCGGCGAGCGATAGGAGAGGCGGGTATTCCATCGGACGTCGTGCAGTTTGTCGAAAACGTCGACCGCGGGTTGGTGGACGTCATGTTGGGCATGAAGGAATACATCAATCTGCTGGTCCCGCGTGGCGGAACGGGATTGATAAACTTCGTCGCCGAGCACGCGACAATGCCAGTGCTCACCGGCGGGGTGGGAGTTTGCCACACTTATGTTGACCGCGAGGTTAACGTGGAGATGGCTGCCCGAATTGTGCACAACGCCAAGGTACAGCGCCCGACGGTATGCAACGCACTGGACACGGTGCTGGTTCACTCGGCGGCGGCGGCGCGCTGCTTACCCCGGATTGCTTCGATGTTGAACGAAGCCGGCGTCGAAATGCGCTGCGATCACCGGGCCCTGAGTATTTTAGGTCCAGCTGACGGGCTGAACACTGTAGCCGCACAGCCCGACGATTGGGGACGCGAGTTTTTGGCCCTCATAGCGGCGATCAAAATCGTGGACAGCCTGGATGACGCCCTGGATCACATTCAGACCTACGGGTCAGGCCATTCCGAGGCCATCGTTACCGATGACGAGGACGCGGCACAAAGGTTTTTGACCGAGGTTGATGCCGCGGCGGTTTACCATAACACCAGCACGCGCTTTACGGACGGGTCGCAGTTCGGGCTGGGCGCCGAGGTTGGTATCAGTACCCAGAAATACCATGCCCGGGGGCCGTTGGGGTTGCGCGAATTAACTTCGTACAAATGGATCGTGAGGGGCGATGGCCAAATCCGTGAATGACGTGGGCCGGGTCGCGAGCAGCGCTACGATCGCCAGTGGGTGGGTGACGTAGTGGTATACGATTACGAACGCGAAGTGCGTACCGCCAACTCGGAGGCTTTCCTCATTCTGGACGGGGAAGATGTGATTGGGCGAATCGACACGCATTTTTTGCCCGGCGCGGCCCACGTTTCCATTGCAGTCGAACAGCGCATCACGCCGGAACAAATCGAAGAGATAATCTCGGACATAGATTCCGACATGCTGAATACAGTAGGAACAGAACGGGATACGCACCTGTACCACGTTTTTCAGGGAACCGAGATCCGCGTATTCAGCGATGGCGGCTACGAAGAATACGGTGGTAATGGCAACGGCCATGGCCACGGGCCGTTGCCGCCGCCGGCGGGTAGTGGATAGCTGAACCGCCTATAACGGGTTCGTTGGAATGAGGGCGCCGGAAGCAGCCCGCTAACGCTTGCGGGCTACGGCGCGCCGGGTAGCCTGCTCGATACCTTCTGCGGTTAACCCGTTTTTGGCCATCAGTTCGAGGGCTGGCCCGGAGCCGGTATAACCCTGCAATGCCACCATTTCCACGGGGACCGGATGGTTCCGGGACACGATGCCCGCTACGACGCTGCCGAGACCGCCGTGGGCGTAGTGTTCCTCCGCGGTTACGATGGCGCCGGTTTCCCGGGCGGCGGCGATGATCGACTGCTGGTCGGCGGGGGCCAGCGTGTGCAGGTTGATAACGCGGGCGTCTATATCTTGCGATGCCAGGTTGTCGGCGGCATCCAAGGCCAGGGAAACCAGCGAACCATTGGCAATGATTGAAACGTCGGCGCCGTTTCTCATTATGTCAGCCTGGCCGATTTTGAATCCATAGCCGTTGGTGTGCACTATGGGCGTGGCAGCCCGCGACAGGCGCACGTACACCGGCCCCTTCGTGGCGGCAGCGGCTCGAATTGCCTGCTCGGTTTCAACCGAGTCTGCCGGTGAGATTACGGTGAAAGTGGGCAATGCGCACATCAGCGAAAGATCTTCTATGCTGTGGGCGGACATGCCGTCCTCGCCGGTGAGGATTCCGGCGTGGGTGCAAACCAGCTTCACGTTGAGAGAAGGCTGGGCAATCAGGACGCGCAATTGGTCGTAGGGCCGACCGGTGCCAAACACGCTGAATGTGCTGACAAATGGTATTTTGCCGGCGGCTGCCAAGCCTGCCGCAACACCGACGATGTTCTGTTCGGCTGGGCCGAAGTCGAAGAACCGATCGGGATATTGGTCTCTCCACAGATGCACGAACGTGGAGACGTTCAGGTCGCCGCCCAGCACCACGATGTCGGGGTAATCCTCCGCCATGGTGAGCAGGGTGCGGCCGTAAGTTTCCCTGGTGGCGGCCGTTTCGCGGGGGGTTGCCATCAGGCCAACTCCTTCATTGCTACATCGTATTCGTCAGCGGTAGGGGCCCGGCCGTGGAATCCGGGGTTGTTTTCCATGAAGCTGACGCCCTTGCCTTTTACGGTTTCGGCAATTATGACCGCTGGTCCGACTCCGTTGGATTCGTCAAGAACCTTCAGAACGTCTGCGTGTTGATGCCCATCGCAGGTGAAAACGGCCCAACCGAAATCGCGCCATCGGTCGGCCAGGGGTTCCAACGTCATCACCTCGTCGGTGAACCGGTCATTCTGAATCCGGTTTCGGTCAACGATAGCGGTCAAATTGCGGGCTTTGTGGTGAGCCGCAGCCATGGCAGCTTCCCAGATCTCGCCTTCCTGGCATTCGCCGTCGCCGAGCAGGGCAAACACCCGGTAATCCTTGCCGTCCAATCGCGCTGCCAGGGCGTGCCCCAAGGCAAATGACAACCCCATGCCCAGGGAGCCGGAGTTCATTTCCACACCCGGTGTCATGGGATGGGCGTGACCCTGGAGCAATCCGTCAGTTTTTCGGTATGACGAAAGTTCATTCCTGTCGAAGTAGCCGGCACGGGCCAGCGTGGCGTAGAAACCGGGCGATGCGTGGCCTTTGCTCAGGATGAATCGGTCCCGGTCGGGCCAGTCCGGCTGGGAGGAGTCGTACCTGAGTACCCCGAAGTAGAGGGAAACCAGAATGTCGATTTCAGACAGCGAACCACCGGGGTGTCCGCCCCCCGCGCGGAATATCATATCCACGATATCGCGGCGCAATTCCAAAGACGTAGCGCGCATTTCTTCTACCGTCAGTGCCGGTTGGGTTACTGCCGCCAATTCCTCACCTGCGTTGGGAGCCTAGATTCGGGTTACACCCAGGTGATTATATGCCCGCGCAAAGTTAGTGTCTATAACGGGTAATCCGGCCGGCTTCCGGTGTAGTTTATACTGGGTTGGCCGCCACCCGCGCGACGAGCGAAAACTGTAATCATGATTATCGACGCCCATTGTCATCTATTGCCTCCGGAATTCGCCGACCAACACCAGGAACTATCGTCCGTGGATGCAACGTATGCAGCACTGTTTCCCGAGCCGGGGGGCCGCATCGCCACCGCCGAAGATCTGGTGCGCGACATGGGTATAGCCGGTATCGACGGTGCGGTTGCGATGGGGTTTGGTTGGACGAACAAGTCGATTGCCGCCAGGGTCAACGATTATCTCCTGGAGGTTGCCGGCCGATATCCGAAGAAACTATACGCGTTTTGCTCGGTGAATCCGGCGTGGGGCGCCGACGCCGTCACCGAGGCGGTTCGCTACCTGGAGGCGGGGGCGGTGGGTGTCGGTGAACTGCACGCCGACACACAGGGGTTCGACATTACGGATCGGATTGTTTTGGAGCCGTTGATGGCTGAGTTGCGGGAACGACGATTACCCATAACAGTGCATGGCTCGGAACCGGTGGGACACGAATATCCGGGCAAAGGCTCGGTTACGCCCGACCTGCTGTTACAGTTCGTCGTTAATTTCCCGAATAACCGGATAATCCTGGCCCACCTGGGTGGTGGATTGCCGTTTTACGCCAACATGCCCGAAGTGGCCGATAAATTTACCAACGTTTGGTTCGACACCGCCGCCATTCCCTTCCTGTATCGTTCGAGCGTGGTATCTGCCACCATTGCCTCAGTCGGCGCCGGGCGAGTCCTGTTCGGAACCGATTACCCGCTCTTGTCGCATCGGAGGGCGTTGGACTACATGGAAAGCGCCGAAATCGGTGGCGAGCAGACCGCTGCGATCCTGGGCGGAAACGCCTCCATGCTGCTCGATATCGCCGGGCCATGAAGCAATCGCAAAACGCGCCCGCTGCAATCACGCTGCCTGACTATTTGCGTCCGGGGTTAGACATCGTGCTGATTGGACTGAACCCGTCGAGTTTTTCGGTGCGAGTGGGGCATTATTTTGCGAATCCCCGCAACCGGTTCTGGGCGGCGATCAGCGCGGCGAACGTGGCCGGTCGCCCGGTAGGACCGGGAGACGAGGCCAAACTTCTTGATGACGGCATTGGATTCACCGATCTGGTCAAACGTCCGACGCCGCAGGCATCCGGTTTGCGCGCTGAAGATTATCGTCGGGAGGCGCCGATGCTGCGCGAAAAAATCATGCAGTATGTTCCGGGTATTGCCTGTTTTCACGGGTTGACGGCGTACCGGGCCTTCCTGAGATACGGTGAAGGCGCAAAACCACCCAGGGTCATAGATCTGGGCCGCCAGGAAAATACGATTGGCGAATCCAGGATTTTCCTATTGCCCAACCCAAGCCCGGCGAACGCTCAATACTCGTTGGATGATCTGACCCAATGGTATCGCAGGTTGCAAGAATGGCGCGAAGAGTTGCGCCCATGACCAGCACCACGGAATCGGTGCGGACGTTCATCGCTCTGCCTTTGCCCGAAAACTGGAGCCATGCTCTGGCTGATGTGATAGCGCAAATGCAGCGCCGGGTCCCGGCTGGTGTACGATGGGTTGACCCTCTGGGGACACACCTGACCCTCAAATTCCTGGGGGCTACGGATATCAAAAAAATCGAGCCAATCTTATCGGGTTTGATTCCGGCCGCGACTGCAACCAAAAACCTTGAACTGTCATTGGCGCAGCTGGGGACGTTCCCGAACCACCGTAATCCGCGCGTGATATGGGCCGGCGTGGACGGGTCTCCTGGAGCGCTGCAAGAGTTGCAACAAAGGGTCGAGCAGTTGGCGACTGAATTGGGCTGGGCGCAGGATACCCGGCCGTTCAGACCGCATCTGACGCTGGGTCGGATGCGGGACCGCGCCACGGCGGCCCAACGGGTAGCGATAACAGTCGCCATCTCGAACGTCGTCATGCCTGTCGTTCCGAAGTGGAAGCCGAATCTGGTTCGTCTGTACCGCAGCGAATTGACTCCGCAGGGCCCAATTTACACTAGCCTGGGCGACGTTGCCTTGCCGGGCAATTGTTGATCCTTCGGGACATTGGGGTAATTTATGGAAAACAGCATCGAAGTAAACATCACACCGGTCGCGCCCTACGACTTCCAGCTCACTGCCGGTCAACCGAGTTACTCGCGCGACCAGGAGTTCAAAACCGAAGATTACGTTGACGGTACCTATATTCGTCTCCTGGATTTGGGGGGTCAAGTTGCGTTGGCATCGGTGCGCTCGGTGGGATCGGTTGACGCGCCCCGCCTGGCGGCAACGCTGGTGGGCGACAACCTGACTCCCGACGCCGCTGAATCAGCAACGGCTCAATTGCGCTGGTTGCTGGGTTGCGACCAGGAATTGCGGCCGTTCTACGACGCGGTGGCGGACGATCCGGTGCTGTCAGAGGTTGTGAACGATTTTTACGGGTATCACAACACCCGAACCGCATCGGTGTTTGAGGCATTGATCCAGGCGATAATGGGCCAGCAGATCGCCGCAACGGTGGCGCGGATCGTGCGCAGCCTGCTGATCCAGCATTACGGAGTTCGGGCCACGGTATCGGGACAGGAATGGTACGCATTCCCACGGCCTTTGAGTTTGGCCACAGCGGAGGTTGAAGACCTGCGACAGCTCAAGTTGAGTATGCGAAAATCCGAATACATCCAGGGGATCGCCAGAACTGCGGTGGACTCCGGCGACGGGTTCGAATCGCTTCACCAGTTGCCGGACGAGGAAGCAACCAGGCAGATGGTGGCATTGCGGGGTGTTGGTTATTGGACCGCGCAATGGGTTCTGGTGCGCGCGCTTTCACGCCCGGATGGGTTCCCGATTGGTGATCTTGCCTTGAGACGAACCGTATCTCAACTGTATTTCGATGGGGCTGCAATAACAGACAGCGAGCTAATGGAATTTTCGCATCGCTGGTCGCCGTGGCGGTCGTACGCCACTGCCTATCTGTTTGCAGCGTTGAGATCGGGACGAATCGCGGGTTCCTGACGCGAACGGTTGGGCAGTGGGCGAGGTTACCGCAACATCCGCATGAGGCTCTTGGGGTTGGCGGAAAACTGACGCATGAGCCGTTGGGTTTGTTTGAACTGATTCAGCACGCGGTTGACATCTGACGGGTTGGTGCCGCTCCCCAACGCGATCCGGCGGCGTCGGCTGGCCTTGATGATTTCGGGGTGTTCCCTTTCCTCCATCGTCATGGACCGGATGACGGCCTCGGTTTTCCTGAGTTCCGATTCGTCGAGTTGATCCTTCATCTTTTTGGTGGATTGGCCCATGCCGGGGATCATCTCCATCACGGAGGCCAATCCGCCCATTTTCTTGACGCCCTGGATTTGGTCCAGGAAGTCCTCCAAAGTGAAGGTAGCCGTGCGCATTTTGCGTTCCAGCTCTTTTGCCTTCTGTTCGTCCACGGCTTCCTGGGCCCGTTCGATCAGGGTTAGCACGTCGCCCATGGCCAGAATGCGGGAAGCCATGCGGTCGGGATGGAACGCCTCCAAACCATCCGGGCGCTCTCCGGTACCGATGAATTTGATGGGAACGCCGGTGACCCGGGTGATAGAGAGGGCCGCACCGCCCCGGGCGTCTCCGTCCATTTTGGACAATATCAAGCCGTCCAAACCGACGCGCCGGTGGAACTCTTCGGCTGCGTTCACCGCGTCCTGACCGGTCATGGCATCGACGACCAACAGCACCTGATGCGGCGAAATGGCGTTCTTGACGTCCTCCAGTTCACCCATAAGACCATCGTCGATGTGCAGGCGTCCGCCGGTGTCCACGATGGTCCAGGTCAAAGCGAGCTCGGTAGCGCGACGCACTCCGGCAACGGCAACGCTGGCAGGTGTGGCGCCGGCTGGGTCCTCGGAATACACGGGTACGTCCAATTGTTTGCCCAAAGTTTGCAGTTGGGAGATGGCTGCCGGTCGGCGCAAGTCGGCGGCAACCATCAGCGCGCTATGGCTTTGACGCCGCATCTGCAACGCCAGTTTGGCCGCCGTGGTGGTCTTGCCTGATCCCTGCAATCCCACCAGCATGAGCACCGATGGCAGCTGGCTGGAGGGAGTCAGGCGATGGTCTCCGGCGCTGAGGATGCCGGTCAGTTCTTCGTGGACGATTTTCACGACCTGCTGGCCCGGGCTGAGGCTTTCGAGCACTTCGCTGCCCACGGAACGCTCTTTGACCGCGGCGACGAAATCTCGCGCAACCCGGTAGTTCACGTCGGCTTCCAACAGAGACCGGCGCACCTGGCCCAGAGCGTCGTCAATGTCATTTTCGGTGAGCCGGCCTTTTCCCTGGAGCCGGTTAAATATCCCCGTGAGGCGGTCGCTCAGGTTGTCAAACACGATGGTTCCCCTATCGGACGTAGTGCGTTGGTAATTATTCCCAGCGGAAGGTGCGGTTGGCGATGACGAAGGCTACCACAAGCCACACGGCGAGGCCCAGGAAATTGGGCCACTGGGTTATGACGGAATCCCCTTGCTGGGTCATGCCGCGTATGGCCTCCACCAGGTACGTAAGTGGCAGGTAGTCGGTTATGACCTGCAATACGTTGGGCAGCACGTCCCGGGAGAAGAACACTCCGGACAGGAACATCATGGGGAGGGCGACGATGTTTGCCAGAGGAGCCGCCTGCTGCTCGGTGCGGGACCAACCCGATACTGCGAAACCCAGGGCCAGGAACACCGCGCCGCCCATGGCGGCTGCCAGCAACACCGAGAAGAAGTTACCCGCGAACTCGGCGCCGAACAGGAACACCGCAACCCCCGCCAGTATGACGGTCTGAACCATGACGACCACCAATCTGGTGAGCACCTGGGCGATCAGCAGGGTGGCCGGATTGAGGGGAGTAGCCAGCAGTCGGCGCAACACTCCCTCGCGTTTCATGCTCACGAAGCTGAACGCCACGCTGAACAAGCCCAGCTGCATAATGGACATGCCGATGACCCCGGGCATGAGGAAATCGATGTAACCCAGGTTGCGGGCATCCACCGGCTCGCTATCAACTGTGACGACTCGCTGGGTTTCGGTGATGGCGAAGTTCACTTCGTCAACTGCCGACTGAAGAATGTTGAGCCCGACCTGCGTTTCGTTAGACCGGCTGGAGTGATACAGGGCCTGCACCGTGGACGTTTGCCCCTCGCTCGCAAAATCCTCCGGCAGGATGATCACCAGATCCCGATGCCCTTCGGTGAGGGCGTCGCGTTCGGTCGTCTCAGTGCCGTGTTCAATGCGCAGGGCTTCGATATTCGCCAACCCGTCGGTGAAGGCGCTTGAAACATCGGTCTGAGCGTTGTCGACGATGCCAACGTCCAGCTTGCCCAGTTCTCCGAAGTTCAGGAGCCCGAAGATGACCATGATCACCAGGGGCAGGAAGAACGTCCAGAACAACGACGCGCGGTCCCGGGACCACATCTTGATGGACGTCCAGGTCAGGTAAATTTCTGGTCGGCGCAGCACCTACATCTCCCGCAGGGACCGGCCGGTCAAATCGAGGAAAACATCCTCCAAAGTCGCTGGGCGGACTTTCTGAGTTCGCTGAAACCCCCGCGCTATCAAATCGTCGATCAATGCCGCCGGTGTGTCCATCGTAATGATACGGCCCTGGTCCATCACCGCAACACGATCGCACAGCTCTTCCGCTTCTTCCATGTAGTGCGTGGTGAGCATGACGGTGCGGCCTTCCTCTTTCCAGCGGAGCACCAGCTCCCACATGCGGTGGCGCGCCTGGGGGTCCAGGCCGGTGGTTGGTTCGTCGAGGAAGATAACGGCCGGATCGTTAACCAGAGAGGCGGCGATGGCGAAACGCTGTTTCTGGCCGCCTGAAAGCGTGCGGAACGAAGATGACTTTCGGTCCAGCAGGTCAACGGCTTCCAGCAGCGGGTCGGGGTTGACGCGAATACGGTAAATGCTGCCCAGCATCATCAGCAGTTCGGACAAGCGCAGGTGTTCGAAGAATGCGCTGCTCTGGAGCTGGACGCCGATGATTTGTTTAACGGCGCGAGGGTCTTTGCTAACGTCGATACCGACCACGGTCACTTTGCCGCTGTCGGCATTACGCATACCCTCGATGATTTCTACGGTGGTGGTTTTCCCCGAGCCGTTGGGTCCCAGGAGTGCGAACACCTCACCTTTGCCCACGCTGAATGAAACCCCGTCCACCGCCTGTATATCGCCATAGCGCTTGCGGACTTCCTCCACCACAATTGTGGGAGCCGCCGCACCGTTATCCGCCTGATTTATGGGTGTCATCATCGTATAAGAGTCGGTTACGCGAACCGGCGTCAATTATAGCACCAGCCCCGGATGTATTTGGAATCAGGCGATTCTGGAAGAAAATTGCGGAACTTGTCATTGCGACCCCGTACTCGATGCGGGGGTTGGCAATCTCGTCGCTGAAACCGTCACCGTTGCTGCAACGGGATTGCCACGTTGCTGCGCTCCTCGCAATGACAAAAGGCAGCGACTGGAGTTTCGCATTTTTCTCATCCTGGCCGCATTGCGATGGTAGAATCTGGCTGGCAATGTGATGCTGAAGCGAACCAGTTTGCGAATCTTGTGACACTCTAATGATCCCCCTGCGATTGACCGTTCGTAATTTCCTGTGCTACCGCAACGACGTGGGTCCCCTGGACTTTGAGGGGATGCACGTTGCCTGTCTTTGCGGGGCCAATGGTCACGGCAAGTCCGCGCTTCTGGACGCAATTACCTGGAGTTTATGGGGGCAGGCGCGCACGGGGAACCGGAATTTTGATTCGTTGATAACCCACGGTGAAAGCGAGTGCCGGGTCGAACTGGATTTCCAGTCGCGGGGGCAGGTGTACCGGGTAGTACGACGCCGGCGCAGCGCCAACCGCGGCCGTACCGAGCTGGACCTTTTCATTGTGGATCGTGGCGGTACCGGGGCCGAAGACGCAATCAGACCGATAACCGGCAATACCGTCCGGGAGACGGACGCCAAGATCTGCCAGATCGTAGGCATGGATTACGCCACTTTCGTCAATTCGGCCTTTTTGCTTCAGGGCGATGCCGATGCCTTTACCCGGAAGAGCCCCAGTGAACGCAAAGAGGTGCTGGCCTCCATTCTGGGCCTTGGTCTTTACGAGGCCCTGCAGGACGGCGCCCGCGAACGTCGGGACTACTATCGCAACCAGCTGGACTTGCATCAAGGAGCGATGCAGCAGGCTCAGGCAGAGATTGACAGCATTCCGGATCCATCGGAGGAACTGACCGATGTTGAGCAAAGAATGTCACAGCTGGACGATGAGCTGGTTGCAAGGGCCGTTGAGATTGAACAGCTGCGGGTTCGCGCCGGTGAGTTACGCGCCAAAGGAGTGCGGTTGCAGGAAACCGCCAGGCGCATTGAAAGTATGCGTCTCGACATTCAAAGCACTGAATCCGAGTCTGAAACGGTGAGGCAACGGATCGAGGCGGCGCGCGGGTTGACGCTGAGGGCTGATGAGATTGCAGCCGGGGCATCCGCGCTGGCGTCCGCGCGCGAAAGATATCGCGTCCTGGAGCAAGATCGCCTGAGGTTTGACCGGCTGCGTGACGAGCGCGACAAGTATCTGCGTACCGTGGACCGGGTACGGGTTGAGTTGCAGGCACAAGTGGAGTCCATAGGCCAGCGAATTAATGACGATTTGCGGCCGGCGGCACTGCGCGCATCCATCGTTGGCCGGGAGTTGGAGGAATGTGGCGAGTTGGAGCGGATGCTGGCGGTTGAACAGGGGCAGCTGGACGTGCAAATCGCAGAGTTCGCCGAAGTACAGGGCCGCGTGGCCCGGCTGGGCGGGGAATTGGAACGCTGCTTGACCGACGGGAAAGCGCTGAGGGCCAACCAGGAGCAAATGCTGGCCGCGGATGCCGTTTGCCCGCTTTGCCGGACACCGCTGGATCAGGATGCTTGCGGCAGCGTCGTGGAGTTTTATGAAACCGAAATCACAGCCAAACTGGAGCAGCACCGGGACATCCAGGCAGTGATTCGCGAAAACGCCGGGGTGCTCGACGAATTGCAGCGACACATCGAAAAAACCCGGAAAGACCTGACCGGCCGTACGACAAAGGCGCAGCGAGAACGCGGACGCCTGGAACGCGAGCGGGAATATGGTGAGGCGGCACAGCAACAAATCGACGATTTGCTTCCCCGGCTGGAAGCTGCTGTGTCCGCGCTGGAAGCGGAGACTTACGCCGCGGACGAACGGTTTGCCGTGGCGAAGCTCGAGGCTCAAATCCTTGAGTTGGGCTATGAAGATGAGCAGCGACAACAAGCCTTCGAGATGATCCAGGCTCGGCAGCGCTGGGAAACCGAGCAAGCGGAGTTGAATGCCGCCAGCGCGAGGCTCCCGGAGGACGAATCCCAGTTTGACCGGCTCGGCAAGCAGACCGAGCGGTTGCGCCATGAACTCGCCGAAATGGGAAACCGGCTGGTGGCAGACCAGCAAGCGGCGCAGGATCTGCCGGCCGTGGAGCATCAATTGCGAATTTCCCAGGGGGCAGCTGACGGATTGACCAGGGATCGCAACAACGCCGCCGAACGCCGGGGGTTTCTGGCGGCCAGCGCGGAACGACGTGGCCGGCTCAGATCGGAGATTACCCGGCTGACCACGGTGTGCCAGCAGGATCAAAACGAACTGGCGGTATACACCGAGCTGTTTGCCGCCTTTGGCCGCAGCGGGGTGCCGGCCATGCTCATTGACGCAGCGGTACCGCGGATCGAAACCGAAGCGAACCTGCTGTTGGGCCGAATGACCGACAATCGTATGGCGGTAAGATTGCAGACTCAGCGCACCAATCAGGGCGGCAGTTTGACCGAAACCCTGGATATTTTGGTGAGCGACGAGCTGGGGGCCCGGAGTTACGATGTATTCAGCGGGGGTGAAGCATTCCGGATCAATCTGGCTCTACGCATTGCGTTATCCAAAGTGCTGGCCCAACGGATGGGCGTACCACTACCCACGCTATTCATAGACGAGGGATTCGGCACGCAGGATGCCTCGGGTCGGGAGCGTATTGTGGATACTATTTCATCAATACAAAACGAGTTTGAAAAAATTATCGTAATCACGCACCTGGACGACATCAAGGATCTGTTCCCAGTGCGCATCGAAGTAGAAAAAACCGACAGCGGATCGAATTTCCGGGTTTCCGCCTGAATCAGGCCGGGAGGTGTAGATGCTAACTGAAACGCAACGACAATTTTTGACCGAAAACCACAACGGGGCCGTGACGACGTTTCGCAGGAGCGGCGCCGCACAAGTAAGCGTCGTTACCTGCGGCCTTTATGGCGAAGGGGTGGCGTTTACGACGACGGCCGACCGGGCCAAATTGCGCAACCTGCGACGGGACCCACGCTGCACCATTTTGGTAGGCAGCGACGACTGACGGCGGTTCGTCGTCCTAGAAGGGACAGCACGCCTGATTTCCGTGGACAACGCCACGGCGGATGAGTATCGGGAAACGCTGAGAGACGTGTATCGAACCGCGGCCGGCGTGGAGCACCCCAACTGGCCGGAATATGATCAGGCCATGATTGACGACCGACGATTCGCAGTACTGGTGACGCCGGAGCATGTTTACGGCCGGCAAGATTAGTTGCCGGCCGCATTTCCTTAATCAGCTGCGATGCCCTCCGCTTTGCGGAGAGCGTCCACGTCAAGGTCAATCTCGGGAGACCGGCCTTGCAGAGCGGCCAGGACACGTTCGCCCGATAGCGGCAGTTCGTTGATCCGGACGCCTACAGCATCATAGATGGCGTTAGCTATGGCGGCGGGCGGGCCGAACCCCGGGGGCTCTGCCACGGCTCGGGCGCCGAACGGGCCGTCAGGCGCCGGGACGTTGATCAGCACGATTTCGCTTTCCGGCAAGTCAATGGCCAGGGGCATCAGATAAGAAGCAAACGACGGGTTGCGAACGGCGCCGGTTTCGGCGTCGAATAGCTGGTCTTCCGTCAATGCCCGGCCGATGCCCTGCACGACGCCGCCGTCCAATTGCCCCTCGACTGCCATGGGGTTGATGGCCGTTCCAACGTCTTGAGCCTGGATATACCGCAATACGCGGACATTGCCGGTTTCCCGGTCGACTTTCACTTCGGCAGCCTGGGCGGCAAATACCGGGGTATAAGGCATGTTCGACAGGGAGGCCATTCCGATGATCGGGCCGCCTCGCGAAGTAGTACTGGCGGCTGCCAGTTGGGCAAACGTCATTCCTTGCGGGGCATTGTCGAGGACGTACACTCGGCCGTCTTCGCTACCCAGGGCTTCCTGCGGCACACCGAGGCGTTCCGAGGCGAGCGACATCAATTTGTTCAGGGTATCGTCAGCGGCGCGTTTTACGGCCGTGCCCTGGCTGTAAACGATCCGACTGCCTCCCGACTGCCCGGTGTAGGGCGCCAGATCGGTATCGCGCTTGGCCACGATGACCTTGTCCATCGGGATGCCGAGGGCTTCGGCTGCGATGGCGGCCAGAGACGTGTCACTGCCCGAGATGTCGACAGATCCGGTCAACAGGCTAACGGTGCCGTCGTCATTGACACTGATCGCAGCAGTTGAAGGGCCGCTGCCGCTGCGCCATTCGCACAGGGCCAGGCCGATACCGTGACCATCTTCCAGGGTTTGCGGCCAGTTTATTTTCTCTTTGATGGCAGCCAGTGTCTCCATCAAACCGTTGCCGGGTACAACCGCGCCGCTAACCGACACGTCGCCTTCGCGGAGGGCATTCTTCTCGCGCAGGTCATACGGGTCCATGCCGATTTGCTGAGCGATATGGTCCATGTGAGATTCCACCGCAAAGGTCATGTCCGCGACTCCGGAAGCGCGGTAAGAACCCACGTAGATTTTGTTGGTGTACACGCCGTAAGACCGGAGCCGGAAATTGGGAACGCGATAAGCGCCGATCCCGTGGCCGATACCTGAGTTCGGGCCGGCGCCCAGATAGGCGCCTACATCGAAGATGGTGTAGGCCTCCCGAGCGGTTATGGTGCCGTCTTTCATCACGCCGCTACGGATGTAGTTGGTGACCGGTAATCGGGGGCCGTTCATGGTGAACGCTTCTTCGCGGGTGTTGACCAGTTTTACCGGTCGATGAGTGCGCATGGCCAGGAGAGCGGGGAATGCTTCAAATGTCAGGCGCAATTTGGCTCCAAAACCCCCTCCCAACTCCATGGCAACTACCCTGATTCTGGAAACCGCCACATCCAGCACGGCGGCCAGTCCAGCCCGAATCTGATAGGGGCCCTGGGTGGAGGCGTAGACGACCAGCCTGCCGTTGGGTTCCACTTCCACCACACATGCCATCGGTTCCAGGAAGCCCTGGTTGATGCCCTGGGATCGATAAACGTCTTCGATCACAACGTCGGCATCTTTCAAGGCCTGTTCCACATCGCCCCGGTCGGCGTCGAGCAGCGTGCTGACGTTATGGCCCATGGTGAAACCGTAACCTTCATAACTTTCCAGGTCGGGGTGAACCGTGGAGGCTCCGCTGGCCATGGATGCCAACGGGTTGATAACCGCCGGGAGGTCCTCGTATTCAACCTCGATGAGATCGATGGCTTCCTGGGCTGTCGCCTCGTCATCAGCCGCCACGGCCGCAATGGGCTCTCCAACGAAGTTCACCACTTCGGTCGGCATGATGTAGCGGTCTTTCAGGGCTCCGGAGCCGAATCGTATGTCGGGAAAGTCTGCGCCGGTGATGACACAGTGGACACCCGGTAGCTCTGCGGCTCGACTGGTATCGATTTTGACGATGCGAGCGTGGGTCCTGGTGCTGGGCAACAACTTGCAGGCCAGCATACCCGGGAGATAAACGTCTGACGCATAGGCGGCGCGGCCGGTTACCTTATCGTAGGCGTCGACCCGTGGATAATTTCTTCCCAATACTTTGAATTGAGTCATAATTAGCGCCTCCAGTGCGGGGACAGTGCAATTGCGAGGTTGAAACGCCGGGGATGTTCAGGCATTTCGCATCACATCAGCGGCGGCTTTGATCGCCTGAATAACGCGGGAATACCCGGTACACCGGCACAAATTCCCGCCGATGGCGAAT
This sequence comes from Dehalococcoidia bacterium, assembly GCA_965262485.1. GTDB lineage: Bacteria > Chloroflexota > Dehalococcoidia > Lucifugimonadales > UBA3495 > Bin87. The sequence continues at coordinate 1,562,569 of OZ253540.1, forward strand.
CTGATGTCTTCTTCTGATGGATCGGGGTTTTGCTGCAAGAAACCGGTCGCCGACATGATCAATCCGGGAATGCAGAAACCACACTGCAAGGCGCCGCATTCCACGAAAGCCTGTTGCACGGGGCTAAGGCCGTCGACGGTTGCCAATCCTTCGATGGTGGTTATGGCGGCGGCGTGGGCGCTGTGAGCTAGCACCAGGCAAGAGGTAACGGGCTGCCCGTCCATCAGCACGGTACACGCGCCGCAATCTCCCTCATCGCAGCCCTTTTTGGCGCCGGTCAGGTGGGCTTCATCCCGCAGGCAATCCAGCAGCGAAAAGAATTGGTCCACCAACATTTGGCGTTGCTCACCATTTATGTTGAGCGTCAGCGGTTGTTTCATAACATTTACCTCAGTTCCTAAAAAACCGTTTCAACGGCGAGTCGCCGCAGTTCGGTGAACGTGGGGGAGCCATGTTCGGCGGTGGCAACGGCGTGTTGCAAAGTTCGTTGGGTCAGGACGCGCACCATCTCCCGACGATAGTCGGCGCCGTTGCGCACATCGGATATGGGCGTGGACATATCCGCAGCCGCCCGGGCCGCTGCGGATATGACATCGGCGTTGGGAGTCTGGCCGGTCAACACTTCTTCGGCGGCAGTCGCCCGCATTGGCACCGGAGCAACCGCGCCGAGGGCGATGCGAGCAACAACGCAACTGCCGTCGTCGGCCAGGCTGACGACAGATGCTGCTCCCACTGACGAAATATCCATTGCCCCGCGCGGGCTGTGTTTGATGTACAGGCCGCCGCTTCGGGGCAACGGCGGCGGCAGTCGCAGTTCGGTCAGTATTTCTCCAGCGACCAGAGCCGTCCGCCCCGGCCCGATGAACACCTCGCTCAGCGGCAGCCAGCGTTCTCCCTGGGGTCCGGCAATGCGGCACTGGGCGTCATACGCCAGCAACGCGGGCAAGGTGTCCCCGGCCGGTGATGCGTTGCACACGTTTCCACCGATGGTGGCCAGGTTTCGCACCTGTATGCCGGCAAAGGCGGTTGCGCCGGCGGCCAGCGCAGGATAGTGGTTGCGCACGTCGGCATTCTGTTCGATGGTTTGAATCGTGACCATGGACCCCATCGACAATCCGTCGTCCGGGTTCCAACTGATGTTGTCCAGGCCGGGCACATGCTGAATGCATACCACAACTTGAGGCCGCCAGACACCGGTACGCCAGCGGATTAGAAAATCGGTGCTCCCTGCCGCTAGACGAGCACCTTCTCCTCCGTCGGCGAGCATTTGCAATGCCTCGTCAATCGAGTGTGGTTCCAGATAATCGAAACGGGCCATCCTGCCCTCCCAAAACGGTTTAGAGCGCCATGCGCCGCCGTAGCTGAATCTCGGGGCGCCAGTGCATCAGGATTATATGGGCCTGCCGAGCGCTGGGTCAACGAGGCGCCAACGCTTACGCGTACCCACTTTGTCAAACCAAACCAGCCAACTGTCATTGAGAAGGGCGCCCACCCCCACCTGTCATTGCGAGGAGCGCAGCGACGTGGCAATCTCGTTGAGGCTGAACACACGCCGGCAAATCACCATTGCTACGGCGACGAGATTGCCACGCTGCGCTCGCAATGACAGATTAAAGTAGGTACGCGCGAGGGCAAAGGCCCCGTTGACATCAGATCGCCAACGGGGCCGTTTCATTCGGGGCGTTTGGAATCGCTCTACCGATTGCCGTTTCCGTAGGGTTGGATGAGCACGCGCAGCGTGCCGTCGTTCTCTTTGCGTTGCGTCAATAATCGGTGGCCGGCCTGCTCGGCCCAATACACCACGTCATAGATGTTCAACGCGTCGTGCAGAATGGCTTCGATGAATGACGTCCGGTCATATTCCATTTGTCGGCTCAGAGCAGCTATGACCCCGGCGCAGTTCTTGCCGCGCCCGTCGATGATGGTCCAGCCGGCTTCGTTGCGATGGCCGTTGCCGTTGGGATAATCATTGCCGCCACCGGCGGCCACACCGGCGGGAGATCTGACGTCGATTTGACCGGTTTTGCGGAGCTGCAGTTGCTCCTTGAAGTATGATACGGCTTCCCATGCGACGGCGCGGTCTCGCTCTCCGGAAGAGCACACGGCCCCGCGGACGCCAACGATGTCGGGATTGATGCGCGCCAATTCGTCCAGATTATCCAGTTTCAAATGGCCGCTCAATGCAGTACTGAGTCCGGCTTGCTTGGCTTCCATCACCATGTCCCGGAGGACGGGTTCGGGCATGAAGTCAAACAGATTGCGCCCGTCTTTGGTGAGAGTGTCAATCAGGAACCCATCGCACAAACCATCGAAGGCGAGGCTTACCATCAGGTGCGGGTCAAGGCCACCGTCGAACAGCAGGTTGTCGGCGAACAGGGAACCGATTAGTTTGGTTTCGGAATTGCCGATTGCTTCCCGCGACTGCCGGAGTACCTGAACTGCGGTGTCGTAGTCGGCGACCCGGAAACCCACCTTGACGGAGGTGGCGTTGAGCGATGTAGCCGCGTGCACCGCCATGGCGACCGTGCCCGGCTGGTTGGGTACAACCCCCAGAGTTACGCTAACGTGTTTGTGCATTGGGATGCGGTCGCGCACTTCGCGAACCAGGTTGGGATGTCCCGAACCCACCAGAGCTTCTTGCAGGTTCTTGACGTCGATTATGTCAGCGCCGCCCCGGTCGGCCTCCAATGCTTCGGCCATGTTTTGCACGCTGACCAGCAGCATCATTCCCGCATCTGCGGGGCCGCCATTGGAATGTGCGGCTGAATTATCTGCGAGCCACGGAGCATGGGGACGGCCATGAAGGACCTCGCGAGTTGGGGTCGGGGCGGCCGCAGCAGGTAGCAGAGGCTGCAACTCACGCCACAATTCGGATTTCTCTTCGGCGGTGAGGTCGGACAGCGGGGCCCTCACGCTGCCGCCGGCCATTCCCATCATCTCGCCCCACGCCTTGCACATGGAAACCGGAAGGGCGCCATTGGTCTTTTTCATCGTGCCGCCCCACCATTTGTCTGACAGCGCCTTGATGTCTTTCAAGTGCCGGTCGTAGAACTTGGTGTCCAGATTTCCAGCGGTGGCCTTTTCGATGAATTGAACGTAGTAGTTGTGCTCCGCGGTGTCGAAGCGCCAGTCGGAAGTGTTGGCGAACATCACCTGCTGGTGGAAGCCCAGCTCTTGGCCCTTGTGGAAGATCCACTCGTCGGGAGTGCTGATGATGGCTTCTTTGCCGACCAGAAGGTGGGTTTCGATGGAGATCTGCTGGTTGAAACTCGCCTCTTTCACTCCGACGAGGTTTGGGATGGCGCACAATCGTTTCAATCCCTGCGGGCTGATGGTAATGCCAAATTGCGGCGAGTTGTAGAACATCATCGCCAGGTCAGTGGTGTCGGCGACGTGGCGGACGAAGTCCACCACCTGGTCCTCAGTTTTGGTGACCATGTATGACGGAGCGATGATCAGGAGATCGAATCCCCGATTCTGAGCATGTTGTGCCAGGGCGACACTTTCAGCGAGCGAAGTATCCGTTACATGGGCGCCGATTAACCACTGCCCTTCAGCTGCGTCGGCAACAGTGTCCATTACCAGGCGACGTTCGGTTTCGGTCAAACTCCAAAACTCGCCCATATTCCAGGTACAACCGCCGCCGCGAACTCCTAAACTGCGTACGTGATGAACGTTGTGGCGCAGCCCCTCAGTGTCTACCTGATTATCGGGAGTGAATGGAGTTACCAAAGTAGTCCACTGGCCCCTCAGCATTTGCCAAGCCCATTCCTGCGCTTCGTGCTTGCGGTAACTGGCCATGGTTTTTCAGCCTCCAACTGTTGTTTCAAGTTGCAACGCCGTTATGACGCACAACAAGGTTTGCGCTGAGCCAACGAGGATTTCAGTAGCCGATAGTGTACGAGTCACCGGAGCCTGCCGTCAATAATCGTACGTATTTACGAGCCATTTCCCGATTGCTCTCCTAACTGCTGTTGCCGCTCTCCGAGGTTACGGTTACGGTCATCGTGTCGGTGTCCGACCCGCCTTCCTCATCGGTTACGGTTAGTTGTAACTCCAGCGTTGTGCCCGCCGCCGCGTCGGCGGGGATGGTGAACCTGGGGTCGCCGAACTTGTCGGCAGCCTGATTGTACTGCTCAGCCTTGGGGTGGGTCAGCGTTACGCTGGGGCCGGAGAGCTGCGTCCACTGGTGCGCCATCCGCCACCACTCGCCGTAGGGGTTCGCGCTGCACGTGCCTTGCAGGGTTACCTCAGCCCCCTGCCGTGGACGTCAGGTCGTCCCCGGCGCAGGCCGTGGGCGTCGGCAGTACGGTCACCGTCGTTTTCCGGCTGGCGGTGAGGCCGCCGGAGTCGGTTACGATCAGCCGGAAGGTCAGCGCCGTTTCGCCGCTGACCGCCGGCGCGGTGAAGCTCAGGGCGCTGCTGTTGGCTCCCTCCAGGGTGGCCGTTGGCGTTCCGCCTGTCTGCTCCCAGAGGAAGGTCCGCCGCGTCCGCCGCGTCCTCGGCGTCGGTGGCCTGGCCGGCCAGCCGGACCGTAGCGCCGGCAAAGACCCGGAGCGGCGCCAGTTCCGCCACGACCGGCGGGGTATTATCGGGCCGGATAACCGTCACGGTCATCGTGTCGGAGTCGGACTTGTCATTCTGGTCGGTCACCGTCAGCTCAAATTCCAGCGTCGTCCCAGCGTCGGCGTCAGTCGGTATGATGAGCCTGGGATCGCCGAACTTGCTGGCCGGCTGGAAGATCTGCGGATGCGTCAGCGTCACCGGCGGGCCGGAGAGCTGCGTCCACTGGTGTTCCATTTGGTACCATGCGCCGTAGGGGTTGATGCTACACGTGCCTTGCAGGGTCACCTCGTCTCCCGGCGCTCCCGTCAGTTCGTCTCCGGCGCAGGCCGTGGGCCGGACGCCGGTAGTCATCACCCAATCCGCGCTGACGCCGCCGATGGTGACGCCGACGGTTACGGTATCGCCCGGCGTCGTGCCGGCCGTAGCGGCGAGTTGCAGCGTGTCGCCGTTGTTGACCGTGGTCGCGCCGGGGGCGGGAGCGCCGTTGACGATGAGGCCAACGTTGGCTCCGGCCGGGGCGGTGACGGCAAGCGTCGCGGGGGTTTCCGTGGCCTGGCTGGTCGGAGGGATGATGGCCGTGGGCGCCGTGTTGTCGGCGCCGTTGCCGTCCAGAACCCACACGGTGACGGTGGTGTTGGCGGCGTTGCCCCCGGAGTCGGTGGCCGCGGCGCGGAAGGTGAGGGCGGTGTCGGCGTCCACCGCCGGCGCGGTGAAGAGCAAAGTGGACTTGGCCCAGCACTTGGCGTACCTGGCCGCGCGCGGCCAGGTACGCCAGTCCCGTTGGGTGAGGCTGCCGGCGTCCGGCTCGCCGGTTTGCTGCCAGGCTGGGAATTCATCGCTCGCGTCGTTGTCGGTAAGCTGTCTCACGCCCGAACCGTCCGCACGCATGACGTATATCTCGAATCCCCGGCACGGCCGGAACTGAACGCTATTTGCTCCCCATCGGGCGACCAGGTTGGGAAAAATTCGATCGAATCGTTGTCGGTAAGCTGTCTCACGTCCGAACCGTCCGCACTCATGACGTATATCTCCCAATCCCCGTCACGGGCGGAACTGAACGCTATTTGCTCCCCATCGGGCGAATAGGCTGGGAAAGAATCGAGCGCGTCGTTGTCGGTAAGCTGTCTCACTCCCGAACCGTCCGCACTCATGACATATATCTCAATATCCCCGTCACGGGCGGAAAAGAACGCTATTTGCTCCCCATTGGGCGAATAGGCTGGGGCAGAATCGCTCGAATCGTTGTCCGTGAGCTGTCTCACGTCCGAACCGTCCGCACGCATGACGTATATCTCCCTATCCCCGTCACGGTCGGAATGGAACCCTATCTGTAAAGAACCTACCGGCGCGGAAGGAGGCGCAGCCGCGGACGTGCCGGTAGGTACTGGCGTGGACGTAGCGGTGGATGTCGTGCCGTCACCACAGGCAATCGCGGAGAGGACCACCAGTGCCAGCAGCAACGCTATCCCAAAAGGAACACTCAAAACCCCCTGTTGGACCCGTCCTTTACAAGCGGAGGCCCGGGGTTCAGAGGCTGAAAGGGGTATGTAACGGCTGAAATTGGCTCGGAATGAACCTTGGGAAGGCGCCGGGGAATCCGGCATTCTGGTGTCAGTCACACGCCCAGACACCGGAGAACCCTCATGCGCCTTCCCAGAGAAACCTATCAGATTCAGCAGACGATTGAAACGCATTTACTCTAACCTTACTCAGGCTCAAATTGGCGGGCTGGTCCTGTGGGTCTGCGGGGTCATTCTCGCCGGCACACGGCCGCCAGAACGCCGTGGCCTTCGCCCTCTCGCCTTGGCACAAGTGGAACAACCTGCGCCAGTATCTCCGGGAGTGGCTTTATGACGGCAGCGACCGGGCCCGTCCATGCCGGACCGAGGCGGTTGTTGCTCCGAGGAAGGCTCTGGGCCGGGTCTGGCTGCTGCCCGAACCCTGGCCCCAACCCAAGCCTAACCTGGAGATTACTCGCCATGCTCCCCCGTAAAAGCCCTTTACCTACCCCTGTCAGGGGGGGACATGGGGCAATCCTCAATGTAGATGTAACCAGGGCCTTTGCAAAATCGTGGCAATTGGGAAGATTATTTTACCGGGATGAACAGGATAATCAAGATGAACGGGATTTTTCTGATTGGGGATGTCTGGATTCCGGCTTTCGACAGGCCAGAATGACGGATTAATTTTTATGTCATATATCCAGGATGAAAAAGGAGACCGACCTCTACCGGTATTGCAATGACGGTCAGTGTGCCGGGGATCGCTCCGGATTTCATCCCCGTCAGCAGGCATCGAGGCATACGCAAGCATCTCCCCGTGATTAGCAAATCGGCGAATATTATACCCAAATTGTTATGAGATTACTGTTAGATTATCCTCTAATATCTTGTGAGCACTATGTAAGCGGTCATAATTGCCCCGGCAGCCGCAACGGGATTGCCGCGCCCCTCGACAGGCTCAGGATGAGCGGAGTTGGGGCTCAGAGTGAAGGGAGTTGGGGATCGGGATGAGGGGATCGGTTTGGGTGGACAATTGGAAGATTGGGCACGGGGAACCGGCCGGCGGCGGCCGATTCGGCCGGAATCGTTACGGGGGCTGCTGACAATTGGGGCAGAACCAACTGCTTCTGCCGCGCACACGCAACTGCTGGACCTCGATGCCGCAGCGGGGGCACCGGTCGCCCTTGCTGCGGGGGATGCTCCAAGGCGACAGAGCCACCGGCGGGTCGGGCCAGTGAGCGTCGCGGGCCCGGGCATATTCGCCAACCGAATGCGATAGCGCCGACACGATGGATCCGTGCAGACGGCGGATCTGACATTCCGTGAGGTTCTGCCCGATGCGTTCAGGATGAATGCCCGACAGGAACAATGCTTCGTCAGCGTACAAATTGCCGATCCCGGCCACGACCGACTGTTCCAGCAACAACGCCTTGATCGGCGCCCGGCGGCCGTTCAGTATCCGGGCCAAAGCGTCGGCGGTGAACGACGGTTCGAGGGGTTCCGGCCCCATCGCGGGCATTGCATCGGCGGGATCAGCAAGCAACCACAGGTGGCCGAATTTTCGAGGGTCGCTGAATCGTAGTTGTCGGCCATCGTCCAGCGGAAAAGTGTGGCGCACCATTGGGTCGACGGGAGTATTCGCGTCTCTGATGCGGAGGCTCCCCGTCATGCCCAGGTGCAGCACCAAATGATTGCCGTCGTCCAAAGGAGCGATCAGGTATTTTCCGCGCCGCTGTATCGCTTCCACCCGGCGGCCTACGATGCCTTCGATAAATTCTCCAACCGAAGGACGGCGGACCGTTTTCGGCCAGGTTATGTCCGGCGCCCCCAAAACGCTGCCCACCAGCCCCGCCCTCAACAGATACTGGCGCGTGTTTTCCACCTCGGGTAATTCAGGCATTAGGTTCTGTTGACATTTCCAGTCATTCCCGCGAAAGCGGGAATCCAGAGAGTCGGGAGGTGGCTAATTTCGGGATAGTTATGCTTATTTGGAGCACTGGATTCCGGCTTTCGCCGGAATGACGAAATGAAATTTCAAAATGTCAACAGAGCCTAGTTGTTTCGGCCAGATCAAATATGGAATATGGTGGATCAGGGTGTTACGCGTCGCACGCCCAGCACTACTTCCATACCTTCGATGCTTTGAGATTCTGAGCTGGCGTCCGAGTCGGGTTCCTGAGCCAACAGGGCTTCGCTCAGCGTTTCCTGCATGATGTACGCTTGGTGACCATCCATGACGCGGAGGATATCAGCGGGGCCCTGATAGTAAGTGATGATGCGGTCGGTGATCTCGTAGCGGGCATTCTTGCGGAGATTTTGGATTCGGTGAGCCAGTTCCCGCGCCAATCCCTCATCGGCCAATTCGGGAGTGATGCGCGTGTCGATTGCCACCATGTAGCCGGATTCCAGGGACGCCGAAAATCCTTCAACTGAAACGATAGCCTCCGCGTTATCGCCAGCGGCCGACAATGCCTGGTCGTAAAGATCGGGTTCTGCTCCCACGGTATGGAGTTCCTTTATGTTAAGTTCCTCGAGGATTTGGCCGCCAACCCAGTCCAGATATTGAGACTCGTCGGGCGTGCGGGTGCGCACCACCACGGAGGCCAGGGGTTGGCGCACCTTGAGCCCGGCTTTGCTGCGGGCCGCCCGGCCCATGCTGGCCACCCGCATCGCCAACCGGGTGGCGTCCATCAACGGTCGGTCAATCAGTTCAACATCCGCCGACGGGAACGCAGCCAGATGCACGCTATCCGGGGCGCCCGGATTGTAACGCTGTTCGAGGTTGCGATACATCTGCTCGGCCACGAAGGGCGCCAACGGGGCCATCAGTTTGGCAACCGTAGTGAGGCAGCTATACAGCGTGGCGTATGCGCCGAGTTTGTCGGTGTCGTTTTCGCTCCTCCAGAAACGGCGCCGCGACCGACGCACGTACCAGTTGGACAGCACATCGATAAATTCCTGGATGCGACGACCGGCGTCGGTGGGATTGTAGTGGTCCAGGTTGTCGTCCACCTGTTGCACCAGCGTGTTCAACTCAGAAAGTATCCAACGGTCCAACTCGGCTTCGGGACGCCAGCCAGCGGGGATCTGATCGGGTTCAAATTCATCAATGTTCGCATAGTTGGTGAAGAAGGAGTACACATTCCACAAAGTAAGGAGCACCCGACGGAGCGTTTCATTAACCAGTTTGTCGGAGAAACGTCGGGCTTCGCCGGGATGGGATGCGGTGAACAGATACCACCGCAACGCGTCGGCGCCGTGGGTGTCAAGAACGGTCATCGGGTCCACGACGTTTCCCAAACGCTTGCTCATCTTTCGGCCGCGGCCGTCGAGAATGAGTCCAAGGCAAATCACGTTCCGGTAGGCAACGTCGTCCTTCAATAGCGTTGATAAGGCGTGGAGGCTGTAGAACCAACCGCGGGTCTGATCCACCGCCTCGCAGATGTAGTCAGCGGGGAGGCGGCCGTCGTGGTCGATTTCAGTGTTCTCAAAGGGATAATGCCATTGAGCCAGCGGCATCATTCCGGAGTCAAACCATGCGTCCATCACCTCTGGGATACGACGCATCGTGCCGTCGCAACCCGGCGAAACGCAATTCCAGGTGATGTTGTCAACGAACGGACGGTGCAAATCCAGACCACCAACCGCAGCGCCGGACAGTTCGGCCAATTCGGAAAGGCTGCCCACGCAAGTTACGAATTCGCAGGATTCGCACCGCCAGATCGGGATTGGGGTTCCCCAATAACGCTCACGGGAAATCGCCCAATCGACGTTATTGCGCAACCACTCGCCGAACCTTCCCTCCCGGATGTGTTCGGGATACCAATTGATGGTGCTATTGGCGCCCACCAAACGATCCTTTACAGCGGTGGTACGGATATACCACGAGGATTTCGCGTAGTAGAGCAGTGGGGTGTCGCAACGCCAACAGAAGGGATAGGTATGTCGGTAGGTTTCCTGGTGGTGGAGGAGACCACGCTCGTCCAGGTCGGCGCAAATGTCCGGGTCGGCGTCTTTCACGAATTTGCCGGCGAAGGGGTACTCACCGGTGATGATCCCCTGCAGGTCCACCGGTTGGACAAAGGAAAGCTCCTTTTCCCGGCCGAGGCCCAGGTCCTCGTCGCCGAAGGCGGGAGCTATGTGTACGATTCCGCTGCCGTCGTCCATGCTCACGAAATCGGCGGCGACGACGTGGGGGTTGTAACCTTCGGCATCCAAAAGTTCCACGGTGGTATTTCCCGAGGAACTTTCGCGGCGAGTGAATTTGCTGATAGGCGAACCGTATGCCACGGCATCGTACAGAGGTTGGTAGGTTATCCCCACCAGCCTGGCGCCATCGACGGTGTCCACTACCTGATATTCCGACTGAACCGCGGCCAGACGGTCGGTGGCGACCACCATGCGATATGGGGAAGCACCGTCGGCGGTAATCTCCAGGACGGAGTATTCGGCTTCGGCGCTAACGGCGAGGGCGGTGTTTCCGGGGAGCGTCCAGGGCGTGGTGGTCCAGGCCAGCAAGTAGGTGGGTACGACGGGAGGCGTACCGTCCAACCACCGGGTAGCTTCGAATTTGACGAAAACCGAAGGGTCGGGGGTGTTTTCGCGGTAACCCAACGCGACTTCGTGGGACGAGAGGCTGGAGACGCAGCGGGGGCAGTGGGGAGTGCCGCGCCGGGCTTCGTACAGCAGACCGCGATCCCAAAGTTCCTTCAGGATCCACCACCCGGTTTCGATGTAGTCGTTATCCAATGTGACGTAGGGATCAGCCATGTCAACCCAGTAACCGATGCGGTCGGTCATGACTTCCCAGTCTTTCACATAGCGAAACACGCTCTCGCGGCAGCGTTGATTGAATTCGGCAATCCCGTATTCTTCAATATCGCGCTTGGTCTTAAGTCCAAGCTCCTTTTCGACCTCCAGCTCCACCGGCAGGCCGTGAGTGTCCCATCCACCCTTGCGGATCACGCGACAGCCTTTCATGGTGCGATATCTGGAAATGACATCCTTGAAGACGCGTGCCAGCACGTGATGAATCCCCGGGCTTCCGTTCGCGGTGGGTGGCCCTTCATACATCATGAACAAGGGCGCATCGGGCCGGTCGTCTACAGAACGCCGGAATACGTCGTGATCCTGCCAATAACGCAGAACTTCGGATTCCATATCCGGGAAGCTGACGCGGCTGGAAACCACTTCAAACATGGCTGGTACCCCTTTTCCAGTGGTGTCTATTGTTCAGGTCCTGGGCACGAAGCCGCGGGATTACGATATTGTGCGACCGGCCGGCGAAACAGGGAAGCCCGGGCCGCCAATTTTCGACGCCGGATACCGGCCGCAACCTGCCGGCTTTGCCATTATTTCCAAAATGCGTAGAAATGATGAAGCGGCCCATGCCCGCTGCCGATACTATAAGACGCGCGAATGGCCTCGGTAACGTATTCTTTCGCCCGTTTGATGGCAATGGTGACCGGCTCACCGTGAGCCAGGTAAGACGCGATGGCAGAGGCAAACGTGCAACCCGTACCGTGGGTGTTTACGGTCGGGATCCTTTCGGTGGTGAACTCGTGAAACTCATTACCGTCGAAAAAAAGATCGGTTGGCGGGCCATCGCGATGCCCGCCCTTGACTACGACTGAACCGGCGCCCATGTCCACGATGGCCCGGGCCACCCGGCGAGCATCTGCGTCGTTAGCGACGGTGATGCCGGTTAAGTCTTCAGCTTCAGGGATATTGGGAGTTACGACCGTTGCCAGCGGGAGCAGGACGGAACGCATGGCTCCGATGGCTTCCTGCCTGAGCAACCGGTCGCCACTCTTGGCAACCATAACCGGGTCGACGACGAGGTTCCGCACGCGATGCCGCTGGACGGCTTCCGCCACTGCTTCGATGATCGCAGTGGATGAAAGCATGCCCGTTTTGACGGCATCAGCTCCGATATCGGTTAGGACTGCGTCGATTTGCGCGGTGATGATATCGGTGGGAACTTCGTGGATTGCGGACACAGCGACGGTGTTTTGCGCGGTGACCGCGGTCACCGCAGCTGTGCCGAAAACGCCCAAAGCCGAAAAGGTTTTCAAGTCGGCCTGAATGCCGGCGCCGCCTCCGGAATCTGATCCGGCGATGGTCATAATGGTAGGCGGGCGATTGATAACCATATTGGACGCAGTGATGGCAATGCAGGCGGTGGGTTTATTCCGGTTCGTCGGGCAGGCGCCAGTCGTCGGACGAACTCGATTCGTCGGGCCCGACAGGCAAGTTGAGGGCCACGGCAGCGTCACGCAGGAAGTTGATGTGGTCTTCGTCGGACAGGACACCGATTGGCAATGCGGGTAGAGTTTCGATATTCAATCCGGCGCGCAATCCCAGTTCGAGAGATAGCCGGACCGCGGACTGATTGTCATATGCCTCGGTGATGATTACAAAGTCGTAACGGCCCAATACGGCGTATTGGCTAAGCACTTTGCTGGACTGAGTTTCCACATCCGAGGCCGCTTCGCTCAGTGAGTTCGGATTATTCTGGCCCATACGCCGGCCTCGGCCAGTGTAATTAGCAAGCATGATGTATAGAGGCATGTCTTCAAAACCTTTTATGACGAAATATTAGAGGTGGGAATCAGTATATCATTCCATAACGGCGGGTTGCCGATCCGGTATGCTGGTCGCGTATGCGCGTATGTTTGGAGGGAAGCGCTGTTTGGCACGGCCAGATGGACGCTTTGACGGCAGATCCGGCTGGCACATAGACCGGGGTTAAGCGCCGTGCTATCATCGCGGCGTTGATAAATGTCACGAACCAGTTGCCACCGGAGGCCAGAATGGAAATCGGATTGAACATGTCAATCTCCACCAATTCTATTGATGTCGCAGAGATAGCCGCCAAAGCTGAATCGCTTGGCTTTGAATCGATCTGGCTGCCGGAGCACCCGGTAATGCCGGTGAACCCGGCGTCGAAATATCCCGGATCACCGGATGGATCTATCCCCGATTACATGAGCGACATGGCGGACCCGTACATCGGGCTGGCGCGCGCTTCGGCAGTTACCAGTAAGATTAAGCTCGGGACTGGCATATCTTTGATACCGGAACGAAACCCGTTGGTTTTGGCGGGTGCAATTTCCACGCTGGATCGTTTCTCCGGCGGGCGGTTCCTGCTTGGAATTGGCACCGGTTGGTTACGCGAGGAAACCGAGATAATGGGTGGCGATTTCGATCACCGGTGGACCCAGGCTCGGGAAGCTATCGAGGTGATGCGTGCCCTGTGGACTCAGGACGCGGCTGAATATCATGGCCGCTATTACGACTTTCCTCCGGTCCAGTGCAATCCCAAACCGGCGCAGGAGGGCGGCCCTCCGGTGATCCTGGGCGGCAATGCCAGGAACGTGTTCCGCCGTGTGGTGCGCTGGGGGGACGGGTGGATGCCCACGGCTTCGAGTCCCGAGCAGATCGCGGCCGGCCGGGCGGCTATTGATGAACTTGCCGAGGCATCCGGGCGTGACCCGGCTGGCATCAGCGTCACCGTATTCGGACAGCCGGCGGATCGGGGGCTGATAGAACAGTTCGCCAATGCTGGAGCGAACCGCGTTATCGTCAGAGTCGCCAGCACCACGGACAGCAGCGTACTGGATGACCTGGAACGCATCGCCGAGGCGGTTTTGTAATTGCCGGTTTTGTACCGGATTTGTAATTGAATGATGGAGGCGCTTGATGGCGCATGGGTATTGGCGGACGGCGAAGGCGACCGATACGCTCCGCCTGGCCATCCCGAAGTAGTCGTCAAAGCTGCCTCCGAACAGACGGGAGGGGCGTATTCGCTCCTGGAATTTACGGTTGATGTTGATGGGCCGCCGTTACACGTCCATCACGAAACGGAAGAAGCTTTCTACATCCTGGAAGGTGAAGTAGAAATTACCGTTGGACCACGTACTTTACGTGTGGTTGCCGGCGGGTTTGTGCTAATTCCGCGCGAGACGCCGCACACGTTCAAGAATGGTGGTTCGACGCCAGCCCGGATTCTGACCATTTTTTCGCCGGCTGGCTTCGAACAGTTTTTCATTCGGGTGGCGGCGGTCGAAGATTCCCCCGGAACGCCGGCGTTTCTCGACGCCGTCCAACGAATTCGGCAGTCCCTTGGCGGCGACGTGGTGGACGCCGGAACCTGAACCGGGCGTCCTAGTGTGCATTTCGGGGTCGGGTGTGCGTTTCCGGGTCGAATGAAATCAATGGCGGGCAAAGTGCTCACCCCCCGGAAAGTAATCACCCCCTGGATTGAGTTACCGGATTTGCTCCGTCGCGCTTTATCGCATTGAGGCATATGACAAGGGTATTTACATTGCATAATCGGTAGCACGTGAAACGACTGGTACGAAACCAGTCGTTTGAGTTACAGTGTTTGTACATTATCGTCATATAATGCGTACAAACCACAAGGGTGAACCGTTATGTTACGGAAAACGTAGCAAACGCCAACCCGGTTCCGATTTGACTGCCACACGGATGTTTCATATATTGCCAAAGCCTACCGAGTGGCGAACGGGGCGCTAATTGCTGCGCCCGGTCGGCTGTTCGGTGAAATCAACAACCGGAGATGAATTTACTGGGAGACTGGTTGAGAGATCGGATGGGCCCGGGGATTTAGAAACGTTTAGAAATTGCGATGAGATTGACGGGCTGATATGGTCAGCCTGCTGTGGTCAGTTGGGCAAGCAAGAAGAAAGCACTAATCAAATCCTGGAGAGAAGCAATGAGATACCGATATATGTTCCGTACCCCAACGATAGGGTTGCTGCTGCTGATAACGGCAATGGCAATAGTCGTAGCCTGTGGAGGGGCAGAGGAAACCCCTGTGACTGGAGACCAGGCGTCAACGGGCGCCCAGGAACCGTCAGCCACCAATACGCCGGTTCCGCAGGACGCGGCGCCGACGCCCACGCAGAGGGCATCGGTGTTGCAGGCTACGGTGCTTCCCACACTGGATGTGTCAACACTTCAGGGTGAAGTGGTCACGGATCGGCTGATCGCGGTACTGGACCCGCCGTCGCTGGAGTCGCCGCTGGACTGTGAAGTCACCGGTTCCGGAGTGGTCAACTACCGGATGGCAATGGAGTATATGATAGACGTCAGCCGAATTGACGGATCGTACGAGCCGATGCTGGCGACTGAGTGGAGCATCACTCCCGACGGCCGGGCGTGGAATTTCAAGCTTCGGCAGGGAGTGAGGTGGCACGATGAGTGGGGCGAATTTACGGCTCAGGACGTGAAACACTCGTTGGGCTACTACACCAATCCGGAATGCCGCGCGTCCTATTCGGACTACTTCCGCAGTGATCCGGGTGCCGACGTTGAGATAGTCAACGACTACGAAGTCAATCTCCATACGAAACAAAGACCGGCGGTCGATCTGGTCTACTGGTTGTCCGGTTACCGGGGCGTTCCCATGAGCAGCAAAGTGCAGTGGGACCAGGCGTGTCCCAACGGGGAAGCTGATTACGGAG
Organism: Dehalococcoidia bacterium; assembly: GCA_965262485.1. Taxonomy (GTDB): domain Bacteria; phylum Chloroflexota; class Dehalococcoidia; order Lucifugimonadales; family UBA3495; genus Bin87. The sequence continues at coordinate 1,578,125 of OZ253540.1, forward strand.
AGTTGGGGTACTGCGCGCAGAGCCGGGACCTGGTTTATGAGAAATCAGCGCGGACGGGACCCTACGAATACGTAAGTTTTGAGGAAGGCGTGGGCTGGCGATGGGATGTTGTGGACTATGAACACTGGCGGGTGGATCCCGACTTCCCGGAGATCGAGCTGAAGAACGTGAGGGAGCCGGCGACGCGGCTGGCGATCATGCTGGCGGGCGAAGGGCACATAGCGGCGATCAACCGGTCGTTGCTTGGGGAGGCCATCGCCGGGGGCATGACGATCTACGACAGTTCGGTGACCGCCAATACTGCTTTCGCTCTGTTTGGTGGATTGTATTACGCCACCGGCGAGAAGGGAGTTCCCACCGATCTAACTCCCGAGAAACAGGCGGAGCTCAAGGTCAGCTACAACAATGTGCCGCACCGGGACGAACACATGCCGTGGAACGAGCCTGGGGAAACCGGGCGCCTGGTCCGCATGGCGATGAACAAGGCTTTGGACCGGGACCGGATCAACAGCGCGATATTCGAGGGCGGCGGCGGACGGCAATGGATTGGCACGCTGGTTCCGGACTTCCCGGCAGGTTACAACCCGGCATGGGAAGACTCTTGGGAGGAGCTGTATGGCTACGACCCGGAGAAGGCGCGTGAGTTGCTGGCGGAAGCGGGATACCCGAAGGGGTTCAGTTTCCGGATACCGGTATTCCCGTTGAGCGGAGTGCCGGAGCTGCCGGACCTGATGGAAGCAATGTCGGGGTACTGGCGTGAGATCGGGCTGGAGCCTCAAACCGATTCCATTGAGTTCTCCAATTGGCGCAACAATTATCGGGGGTTGGATACGGACTGCTGCGTGTACCCGTTCCGGGGGCCGGCGGCGCCGATAGACACGCGGGTGCACTTCTACTTCAGCGCCGAACGGTTCTTCCGCGCCTACACCAGCGACGATATCCAGGTCAACAAGAACAAGGCGCTGCGGGCATTGAACGAAGCCGATGCCACTGCCGACTGGCAGAAAGTCTCTGATGAGCTTTTCTACCAGGTAACCACTATCCCAGGCTGGACCCTGCCGGTGAGCGCCACAGTCAACCCTGACGTGGTAGCCGAGTACATCTTCCTGGGGCCGAACAACGGCAACTATATCTACCTCGAATACGTCAAGGGTCAACGGGAGTAAATCGCAGGTAGTCCCTGACTGTGTATATGACCTGCGGCGCCGGAAACAGGCTGGACAACCTGGCGACGTGGGTCATATCGGATTGAAGGGTTTTGAACCATTGGAAAAAAGCCAAACGAGATTGCGCGACCGAAGAATTATCGACTAAACAACCGGGAGCGCGACAGGATCAACGGTAACGCTACACATCGGTCGGACTGAAAATCATGCAGCGATTTATAGTATTGCGGATATTACAGGGGTTGCTGGCGGTATTCGTCATCAGCCTGATTGTATTCGCGTTGTCGCGGATAGCCGGGGATCCACTGGCGGCGATTTTTGATGATGAGGCGTCGAAGGAGCAGTTGGAGCGGGTGCGGAAGGAGTGGGGGTTGGATCAGCCGCTGCACATCCAGTATCTGACGTATATGAGGCGATTGCTGACGGGAGATTTGGGTACGTCGTTCAAGTGGGATCGGCCGGTGCTGGACTTGATAGTGGAGAAGTTGCCGGCGACGATGCAGTTGTCAGCGTTCGCGTTGATAATAACCGGGGTGATCGCGTTTCCGATTGGGGTATTGTCGGCGGTAAAGAAGGACACGTGGTTTGACAGTGGAGCGAAGATGTTCGCGATACTGGGTCAGTCGGCGCCGACGTTTGCGGTGGGGTTGATACTGATGTGGATTTTCGCGGTGCAGCTGGGGTGGTTGCCGACGTCTGGGAAGGGCGGGATCAAGTACATGCTGCTGCCCGGGTTCGCGTTGGGGTACTACAACGTGGCGGCGATAATGAGGCTGACGCGGTCGTCGATGCTGGACGTGCTGGACACGGAGTACGTGAAGTTGGCGCGGATCAAGGGGATACCGGAGTGGAAGATAGTGTGGAAGCACTGTTTTCGGAACGCGCTGATAGTGCCGTTGACCTACTTCAGCCTGATACTGGCGGTGCTGATAACGGGGTCGGTGGTGATAGAGACGATATTTGCGTGGCCAGGGATAGGGCAGTTGGTGATACAGGCGATAGTGTCGAAGGATCACATAACGGTGCAAGCGATCGTGATGATATTTGCGCTGTTGTACATCGGGATCAACATATTGACTGACATCGTGTACGCGTATGTGGACCCGCGGATCAGGTATTCCTGAGACCTGAGAGAGACCCGAGGCTAAACGGGCAGGAATCGACGGCAAGGCACAACGGCAGAAATCTACGGCAGGAATGAGAGGGAGATAAGAAATGGCGGTGCAGGCAAATGCTCCTGGGGGAGCGGCAGGAGAGCTAGCGGTAGGAGCGCCGGAGGCGGCGCAGTCGGGAGCTGGGAGTGCGTGGAGTGAATTTCGCCGTTTTCCGGTGATACCGATGATCATCCTGGTGCTGGTGCTGCTCATACCGGCGGTGTTCGCGAACGTGCTGTCGCCGCACGGAGCGACGGACAATCACCTGGACAGCACGAAGTTGCCGCCGGTGTGGGTGGGGGATCAGGTACTGACGCAGGAGATAGTGCAGCGGGTACAGAACGATGAGACGCAGGTGAACATCAACAACGTGCGGCACCTGCTGGCATCGGGGGCTGGGACGCTGGAAGACCGGAACGGTAACGGGGAGGCGGAGCTGGGAGAGGCGCTGGTGCAGGCGATACCCGGAGGAAGTTGGGAGTTTCCGCTGGGGACGGACAAGTTGGGGCGAGATGTGTTGAGCCGGTTGCTGCACGGGGCGCGGGTATCGCTGATGGTTTCGTGTCTGGCGATACTGCTGGGAGGGTTTTTGGGGACGACGCTGGGGATGTTGGCGGCGTTTCGGGGTGGGATAGCCGACGGGATAATAATGCGGGTGGTGGACATCAAACTGGCGTTTCCGTCGATACTGCTGGCGTTGACGCTGGTAGCGGCCGTGGGGTCGGGATACGTGACGGTGATAACCGTGATAGCGCTGTTGTTGTGGGCCCGGTATGCGCGGGTGGTGAGGGGTGATGCGCTGGCGATAAAGCAGCGGGATTTCGTGGATCGGGCGAGGGTGGCGGGAGCGTCGAACGCGCGGATCATGATGAGGCACATATTCCCGAACGTGTTCAATACGGTGATAGTGCTGGCGACGCTGGAAGTGGGGCACGTGATCATACTGGAAGCGACGCTGAGTTACCTTGGGGCGGGGATCAGGCCGCCGGCGCCGTCGTGGGGAGTGATGGCGGCTGACGGGAGGGAATTGATCACCAGCGCGTGGTGGATGTTCCTGTTCCCGTGTCTGGCGATAGTGCTGACGGTACTGTCGATGAACTTGCTGGGAGACTGGCTGAGGGATCGACTGGATCCGAAATTGAGAAACGTCTAGAAGTTGCGAAGAGACTGACGGGCTGATATTGTCGGGCTGCTATGGCCAGTTGGGTAAGCAAGAAGAAAGCACTAACCGAATCCTGGAGAGAAGCAATGAGATACCGATATATGTTCCGTACCCCAACGATGGGGTTGCTGCTGCTGATATTGGCAATGGCAATAGTCGTAGCCTGCGGAGGGGCAGAGGAAACTCCTGCCGACACCGCCGCGGGCAGCGCTACGACTGCGGGCGCAACGACTGCGGATGCCACGACAGCGCCGTCAGCGCCGTCAGGTGCAGTGGCGACGCAACCGGCCGCCGGTGGCGAGTCTGCGCCCACGCGACCGTCATTTGTGGCCTCGGCGCCAGCCACTACCGTGGCCCCTACTGCGGAAGCCGCGGCCAGTGTTGGTGAACTGAAGACCAAGGACCTGGTTTTCCTGTTTTCGCAACAAACGCGGCAAGGGATTATGGACTGCGATGTAACTGGCAGCGCGACCAGCCAGCACCGTCCTTCCCACGAGTTTCTGCTTGACCCCAACCGTTATACCGGAGCGATCGAGCCGCAACTCGCTACCGACTGGAGTGTCAGCGACGACGCACGCACCTGGAATTTCAAACTTCGTGAAGGAGTGGAATTTCACTTTGGGTACGGGGAGTTTACGGCTCACGACGTAGTGAACTCGTTGAACTACTACACCAACCCGGCGTGTGCGGCTTCCTATTCTGACTATTTCCGCACCAATCCCCAGGCAGTGCCGGAGGTAATCAGCGACCACGAGATCAATTTCTTCATGGGCAAGCGGCCGGAATTGATCTTTGATTACTGGATCTCCGCATACCGCGGTTTGCCCATTACCAGCAAGGCGCAATGGGATACCGGTTGTCCCAACGGAGAGTCGGAATACGAATCTTTCGAGACCAGTTTGCACCTTGAAGGATTCTGTTCAGCAGGAGAAGACACGCTATTGGACGAGGGCCCGGCGCGGCTAGGCCCATACCAGTTCGCCGAATTCGAGAAGGGTGTGGGCTGGCTTTGGGAACGTGCGCCCGGCGACCACTATCGTGTCGACCCCGACTGGGATTCAATCCAGATCCTCATAATCGAAGAAGCATCTACGAGGCTTGCCTCGATGCTGGCTAGGGAAGCGCAGTTGGCCACAATTGACCGAGCTTTGGTTGGACAGGCCTTGGATGATGGTTTGGATCTGTCCCAGAGCCAGGTTACTGCTGTCAACAGCATGATGGTGTTTGGCGGAATGTATTTCTCGACGAAGTCGGGACCGGAATTTGACCCGTATTCGGCAGCATCATATGACCCGACCCGCCCGTGGGCTGCGCCCGGCGAAACCGGCAAAATGGTTCGCATGGCGATGAACAAGGCCATAGACCGCGATGCAATTCGCGACAACCTGTTCGACGGCCAGGGTGATGAAGGCCGCGTTGCCGCGCTCATTCCCAGCGCTGAGGCGTTTGGCGGCGAGTACGCCGGATATAATCCGGCCTGGGAAGACGACTGGGAGGAGCTCTACGGTTACGACGTGGAGCGGGCCATAGAACTTTTGAACGAAGCGGGTTACCCGAACGGTTTCAACGTGCCGATCATCAGCTACACGATGAGCGGACTGCCCGAGATGAAAGACTACGTTGTGGCTATTGCTGGGATGTGGGAGAAGATCGGATTGCAGACCGAGATTCGCGAGATGGAATTCTCGGCTTGGCGTCAGGAATATCGCGGCGCGACCACCACCTGCTGTATCTACCCGTTCCGCGGGTATGCAGAGCCGCCCCATCCCACGGTTCACTTCGCTTACAGTCCAGAGCGGTTCATGCGCTTCTACGTGAGTGATACCGCCTGGGAAAACACGTACAAGGCGCTCAACTCATTGTCGTTCGAAGAACAATTGGGCCATTGGCACTCGGTTTCGGACGAACTGTTCTACAATGTGGTGAGTATGCCGCTGCACACGTTGTCGGTGCAGGTGGTGATTGACCCGGAGGTCGTGGAAGAATACGCCTATCTCGGACCCTATGGGGGACAGTTCACCGACCTGGAACACATCAGGGGAGTCCGTTACTAAACACTTAACTGACGTATCGACCGTACACCCAGCGATGTTTCTGGTCCTCCGGCCTTGGCTCTTCACCGATGCCTTGGCCGGAGTCACCAATGTGGCGGGTTGAGTTGAGAGAGGAAACAGGCGATGCAACGATACATTTTGCGGCGAGTGAGTCAAGGTTTTCTTGCCATTTTCGTCATCAGCATGGTGACGTTCGCACTGGCGCGCGTGTCGGGGGATCCATTAAACGTGCTGCTGCCGGAAGAAGCGTCAGAGGAACAGATTGAACTGACCAAAAAGGAATGGGGACTGGATAAACCCATTCACATTCAATATCTCCTGTACCTGGGCAAATTAGCCCGCGGCGACATGGGCGAAGCGTTGGCCTGGCCCAACGCTTCCGCCGGTGAGTTGATTGCAGAGCGTTTGCCCAATACCGTGCAGTTGTCGATGTTTGCCCTTCTGGTTAGCGGTCTGATCGCGTTTCCGATCGGTGTATTGGTTGCTATCAAGAAGGATTCGGTGTTCGACTATGGCGGAAAGCTGTTCGCAATCCTTGGTCAATCGGCGCCGTCGTTCGCGGTCGGCCTGATTCTGATGTGGATTTTTGCGGTGAAGCTTAACATCTTCCCCACGTCCGGGAAAGGCGGGATCGAATACATGGTGTTGCCGGCGGTGTCGCTGGGTTATTACAACGTTGCGGCGTTGATGCGCCTGACGCGCTCCTCGATGCTGGAGGTGCTGGACACCGAGTACGTCAAACTGGCCAGAATCAAAGGCGTTCCCGAATGGAAGATTATCTGGAAGCATTGCTTCCGGAACGCCCTGATTGTGCCTTTGACGTATTTTGGACTAATCGGCGCCGTGCTGATTACCGGCTCGGTGGTTATTGAAACGGTGTTCGCCTGGCCCGGTGTCGGCGCCCTGGTGATTGACGCCATCATTTTCAGGGATTATGTCGTTGTGCAGGCTGTGGTGCTTCTTTTCGCTTCAGCCTTTGTGTTGATCAACATTATGGTTGATGTGCTGTATGCGTACATCGACCCACGCATCCGTTATTCGTAACCGGCCCTGAGCAGGGTCATTGCCGCGACACAATCGCCATTAGAGGTTGACCATGGCAGCAGTAACTACGACTCAAGGGTCAGATGCGGCGCAAGCTGAACGCCGTTCGAACCGGCTGGTAAGCGCTTTAAATGAGCTCCGTCACCTGCCCATATTACCGCTGACGATCTTGTTCATATTGCTGGTGGTTCCAGCGATTTTCTCCGATCAGCTGGCGCCGCATAGCGCCCGCATCGGGGATTTGCAGAACGCCAAGCTGCCTCCATTCTGGATGTCGGAACAGTTTGAAGAAAGAACGGTCGTTCAGCGCGCTGAACGCGACCGGTTGAATGTCGATATCGGAATCACCAACGCCCAGCGCAAAATGGAGCGCGAGGGAGCCACGTTTGTGTCGGGGGGCGAAGACGGCGTAGTAAGCCCGGGTGACGTGATCAGATACCAGTCGAATGTTGGTGGGTCTACGGAATTCCTGCTGGGCACCGACAAGCAGGGCCGGGACGTACTGAGCCGCATTATGTATGGCGCCCGCATCTCGCTGCTGGTTTCTTCGATGGCGATTCTGCTGGGAGGAGGGCTTGGCACTATCCTCGGGATGTTGGCTGCCTATAAAGGCGGTAAAACCGATGCGATAATCATGCGTATCGTGGACATCAAGCTGGCTTTCCCGTCGATTTTGCTGGCGCTGGTGCTGGTGGCTGCAATCGGGGCCGGGATTACCACCGTTATCATCGTGATCGCGGTGTTGCTCTGGGCGCGGTATGCCCGTGTTGTGCGCGGCGAGGCATTGGGGATCAAGCAGCAGGATTTCATCGATAGGGCGCGGGTTTCCGGTGCGTCGAACACCCGCATCATGGCACGCCACATCTTCCCCAATTTGTTCAACACTGTGGTAGTATTGGCGACACTAGAGGTAGGGCATGTTATCATCTTGGAAGCGACCTTGAGCTTCCTGGGAGCTGGCATTCAGGCACCCCGGCCGGCATGGGGAGTAATGGTTGCAGATGGCAGAGATTTGATCACCGTCGCCTGGTGGATATTCCTCTTCCCGTGTTTGGCCATCGTACTGACCGTATTGTCGATGAACCTGTTTGGAGACTGGTTGAGAGACCGTCTCGACCCCAAGCTGAGGAACGTTTAGCGCTATGAGTACAATTCAAACTGACACCGAACCGATTCTGGAAGTCAAAGACCTCTACACCTACATTTTCACTCGATCAGCTACCGTGAAAGCGGTGGATGGCATTTCGTTCTCGCTGCGTAAAGGGGAGACCCTGGGCATCGTGGGCGAATCGGGCTGCGGAAAAACAATGACCGCGCTGTCATTGCTGCGGCTGATTCCGCGCCCGGCTGGCAAGATAGTGGGCGGCGAGGTGATCCTCAATGGTGAGGATGTCCTGCTGAAGAGCGAAGATGAAATGCGGGATATCCGAGGCCGGCAAATCTCGATGATTTTGCAAGACCCTCAGACTTCGCTCAACCCGGTGTTTACAATTGGCAACCAGTTGCGCGAGGCTTTGGGTATAGCGCACCGGGAAAACAAGCGGTCAATGCTGGGCCGGGCGGTAACCGCTTTGCGTTCCGTTAACGTGGCGGCTCCTGAGCGTCGGCTGGACGACTATCCGCATCAAATGTCGGGTGGAATGAAGCAACGCGTGGTAGGGGCTATCGCGATGTCCTGCGAACCAGGAGTTATTATCGCAGACGAACCAACCACGGCGTTGGACGTTACGATCCAGTTGCAATACCTGCGCCTTTTGAAAGAGATTCAGGCGGAGACCGGACTCGCCATCATTTTCATTACCCACGATTTTGGCGTAGTTGCCCGCATGTGCGACCGAGTGGCCGTGATGTATGCCGGACGGATAATTGAACAGGGTGACGTGCGGGATATTTTCAACAACCCGACCCATCCGTACACCCAGGCATTGATCAACTCGGTTCCAAAACTGGAACACCGCGTAGGCCGGCTCTACTCCATTGACGGCCAGCCGCCATTGCTTTCAAACTTGCCGGAAGGGTGCCGGTTTGCGCCAAGGTGTCTATACGCCGAGGACAAATGCCTGGAAGCGTATCCGGAGTCGGTTCAGATGAATCCGAGGCACCATGCCGACTGTTGGGCGCTCGGTCCAGACTGGCAAGGCAAACCTATTGAAGAATTCGTGGTGCCGACCGGCAGTAGCGGTTAGCTCTTTCCGGTTCAAGCGCCTGAGAAAAGAATTCCCATTCCGAGGAGGAACGGTTCCTAATGGCAGTTGCTACCAATAATGCATTGCTAGAAGTCAGAGGCCTGAAGAAATATTTCCCCGTGACAAAAGGTCTCATCATGATGAAGACCATTGGCTACGTGCAGGCGGTGGACGGTATTTCCTTCTCTATCAGGCAAGGCGAGACATTGGGCCTGGTTGGCGAGTCCGGCTGTGGCAAAACCACTACCAGCAAGCTATTACTGCGGCTGGAACGTCCGACCGAGGGTGATATTCTTCTTGAAGGGGAAAACATCAACGAATTCCGCGGAACTCAATTGCAGGAGTACCGCACCACGGTGCAAGCGGTGTTTCAGGACCCCTGGTCGTCGCTGAGCCCACGGATGCGGGTTCGCGATATTGTTGCAGAACCGCTTATCGTTAACCGGAGCGTGACGACGCAAGAGAAGAACGATCGAGTCGCGGAGGTTTTGCAGCAGGTGGGGCTCCACGCCGAGCAGGCCAACAACTATCCCCATGAGTTTAGTGGAGGCCAGCGGCAGCGCATCGCGGTGGCATCGGCCCTCGTGTCGTATCCCAAGCTGATTGTGCTGGACGAGCCGGTGTCAGCGCTGGATGTATCCATTCGCGCGCAGGTGATGAACCTGCTGAAGGACTTACAAGATCAGTACAACGTCAGCTATCTGTTGATAGCGCACAACCTGGCGACGGTGCGGTATATGGCCCACCAAACCGCCGTAATGTATCTCGGTCAGATCGTAGAATATGCGGATACCGAGGAACTGTACGAAAACGCTCTCCATCCCTACACGAAAGCGTTGTTCTCGGCCGCATTGCCTTCGCACCCCGATCTTATTCGCGAGGACATCGTGCTGCAGGGAGAAGTACCCTCTCCAATTAACCCGCCTTCGGGGTGCCGCTTCCATCCGCGCTGTCCGTTCGCGATGCCGCAGTGTTCCGAAGAGGTACCGGTGGAGAAAGAGGTTGTGCCGGGCCACCGGGTGTCGTGCCACCTTTACTAATCTGAAAGTCTAACAGTCAAAAAGCGGCTGGGCTTGATGAGAGCCCAGCCGCTTTTACATGCCGCCGGCACGAAACCAGCGGGAAGAGCTTATCGGATGCCGTAAACGTGCCCGTTGGCTGTGCGCACCACCAACAAACCGTTGCTGAGCGCAGGAGAAATCCTGATCTGGTAGCGGTCGTTGTCCGACGGATCAGGATCCAGTGAGACCGACCAGATCTTTGTGCCGTCAGCGCGGTTCAAACCGTACACGGTGCCCGAGTCATCGCCAAAAATCACTTGATCTTTGACAACCAGCGGCGACCCCCAGATGGCGTCTGCCGCCTCAAATTCCCAGTTAAGACTACCGTCGAGGGTGTCGAGGGCGTAAAGTTTATGGTCGTAGGCTCCCGCATAAATATCGTTGCCGGCCAACGCGGGACTGTTGGAGACCCCCAGCAAAGGATTTTCAGGTGTAAAGCGCCATAAGCCACCCTGTTGACCCTCTGGGCGCGGCACGCCTGGCACTTGCCAGAGCCACAATTGAGCCCAGATTTGTTTGAATTGATATTGTCCGGGAATTTCGGTGAGTTCTGCATTCACCGAGTATAGCTGCCCTCCGGCGGCGAAATAAGCGCGGGAACCATCCAACGCAACCACCGGCGAACCCGCCACCGTCCGGGGCGTGCGGTATCGGAATCGTTCCTGGCCGGTTCTGGCAGACAGGATGTAGAAAATGCCCTGGTCATCGCCGACGAACAATTTGCCGTCGTGGATTGCTACAGCAGCGCTGGCGTTGCTATCCAGTTGTTTGCGCCAGATTTGGGTGCCCTGGTTGGCGGCGTCGAGCGCGTATATCGCCCCTTTTCCCGAGCTGATGTAAACGAGGCCATCGGATACAATTGGCGCCACCTCTACTGTGCCTTCGGCTTGGAATCTCCAGATGGGATCGCTGCTCACTGCGTTCCAGGCGTTGACCGTGTGGTCGGTGCTACCGAAAAACAGATACGAGTCGATTACGGCCGGCGCGTTAGTGATTCGCCCGTTGGTATCACCTTCCCAACCCTCCCGAAGTTCGCCGGTTGTTATCGCCAGCGGGTAGATGCCGTCGGCGGTGGCGACGTAAACGTTGGGCGACTGAACAATGGGTTCGGCCGACAGCGGATTGGGCACGAAAGATGTCCAGACAATATCGCCGACCGGTGGTGGTGGCCCCAACTCCACGAAACGGCTGTGGCGGAGGTCTCGCCCGGCAGCAGCCCAGCTGCCGGCGCCCATGTCGATGGTCATGGTGGAATGTATCTTCTTGAATAAGACCACCGGGTCGGGGGCGAAGGGGTAGTTAATCCAGACGACAAATAAGATAATCAGTACAACAGCGCAGGCGATAAAAAGGCGGCGCCACGACAACCGGCGGGTTATCCATCCCCGGCGTCGGTGCTGAGCCCAGATGGGCAGTCGAACGATCACCAGGTTGCATTTCGTGCATCTGGCCCCAATCCGTTGTTGTTCCAAACCGCAGTAAGGGCACGACAACAGCAAATGATCGTCGTGCAGTACGTCATCGTCCATCATGTGGCTGGGAGCCGTGGTTGCGGTTAGCGCATATGTACCGGATGGCTCCGCCACCGATGATGGTGATCCTGAACCAACCGCTGCAAAAGCGGGGGTCGGTTCTCCGTGAAGCGGGGCATCGAATTCTGCCCGGGCTACGGTGAATTCCCGGTTAGGCTCCAGAGGGTCAAGCAGCGGTGGTGGCGGGACATCCGGAACTAACCGGCTGGCGTCAGCATCGTCCGCCGCCGGGCCCGGTTCGAGTGGTGTTTCCGTGGTGTCGCCGTGATACGGCTCGGGTCCGTATGAGCCGGTTGCGCCAGGTTCCGGGTCGCCGTCAGAACGTCGTCGAAAACGCCGCAACAAATTATCAAAAACCGCCATGGAAACAGGTTACCTTACAGAGTTCAGTTGCCAGGCAGCTCGCCGTTGATAAGCAAATTGCGCACGTCTGGGACCAAGTTGTTCGCCCTTTCGCGGAGGGCATCGGGTCCCACGTTGGTGATGGGATGCGGGCACATCAAGTATGGAAAACCGGGGATTCCCATCAGCCTCGTGTAGGCGCGGGCGGTGTTGGCGAACACCGTTGTGATGATGGTTGCTGCCGGGATTCCCTGGCGCTCAAGAGTAATTCCGTCGTGCAAACTGCCCGACGAGCAGCCTCCTCAATCCCCTATGCCGGCGATTACGAAGTCTGCATTGTGGTGCAGGTCGGCCAGCACCTCCGGATGCGGAGGCAGTGATGCGCTGTGCTTGCGGGCATGGTAGATGTTGGAGAACTCAAACTCTTCGTCCAAAATGCGCGCGATTTGCCACAGAATGACATCGGAGTTGGCTTTGGAATTGTCCAGCAATCCCAATCGGGCGCCACGCAGGTCGATAGGTCGAGCGGCCATGATCAACGGCGATTCACCCGGGTCGTACCCAGTGGGGTCGATCACCTGGATGCTCGGAGAGTGCGATATGGTCATTTTCAAACTCCTTGGGTGTGGAACAGGGCGCCGCCTACAATGCTGTAGTGACTGCGGGAACCCCGAAGTAATTCATGATTAGTTCGCTATAGATGCCGCTGTCGCCGCCGGCTTTTACGATAAGGATGTCATCAGGACTCTCAACCGTCAACAATCGTTGGTTGTCATCTTCGGATTCCACCGGGCCATTCACCATCCCCAGCCGTTTCAACTCCGCCACCGAACGCCAGGAACGCTCGTACAAGTATTCCTGCATGGCCCGCCTCTCCCAGCCCTGCCGTCCCAGCAACTCTGAGTGCCAATGGCCTACTACCCAGACCCATTTGATGCCGCGGCCGAAATATATGCCCAATCCGTGGGACGCCATGCCATCGGCGATAGAATCCAGCAGGCTTTCGCCGGTGGTGCCATAGCGGTTGCCGTGCATCGACGGGTCCTGGATGGTGGCAACGGTTACGGTTGACTGGCCTGGCGCAAAACCGGCGCTGACGTGGAAGGGTTCCCATGGGCTGTTTTCTTCGTCCTCGCCGATCACGACGCCGAATTTGGTCAAGCTGCCCATGCAACCGCGATCCAGGAGCCCGGGCCTCTGCTCGAATACGTTGATGAAAATCAACCGCAGAGCTCTTCCGATTGTGGAATTTGCCCGTCGCCCCGGACTGAACAGGTTGTCGGTGCAATTCAGGTCGATCTCCTGGCGGATGGGGCCGTTTACGATGACGAGCAACCCCGTGGAGTTTGTTACGGCGGATACTTCGTGGATGCAGTTTGGATCGTATTCGAACAGGGCTCTCAACGCCGCCAACACGATGGAGAAGTAAGAGGGCAAACACCCCGCCATAACGGCGTTGGCCGCCGCCTGATCGGCCGTCAGGGTGCGGCGGCGAACCGGGACTTCTCCGATGATGTCATCGGGGGCCAGGCCGACCGCATCCAGCATCGCCTGTACTTTATCTATTGTCGGTGGAACTACTGGCAATCCATCGGTCCAGCCACGGCGATAGCATTCTTCGATGGCGTCCAACTCGTCGGACGCAAGATCGACCATAGTTCGGGGAGGTGGTGTAACCAAGTGGCAACTCCGGAACAGGTGTGTAAGTGTTGGCGTGAAAGCGTCGGATACGGATGACGGTATTCTACCAACGGATGGAGGCGAATCTCAACCTGGCGCCCTGGTCGTCAATAAGATTTACGATGGGATTCTACGGGGCAGATGTAATTTGGCTGCGGATCCTTGGGACATCAGGACGGAAACCGGTTCTTGCGTTGCCGCTTGCGCCAGGGAGGGGCTCAACAAGGACGAACAATCGCAATTGATCGCCCAACTCGTAGCTGCCGATATCTGCCACGGATCGCGCGTCAAACGGTAGCTCCGGGCCCGGCCACCAGGCAAAGCATGATAACCCCAGTGGCGGGCAGTCAAGAAATCCTCCAGGGAACCTGCCGCTGCAACTTGCGCCGGTTGATTGGTCTCCGCGGACAATGATTCCTCCCGGCCATCTCGCAGCCAGTTATATGAGTATCGCGTCCGGTCACCTGCGGACGAGGAAGGGACGCTGAAATTGCGGCCCATCGGTAACGCGGTGCATGGTTCGCGATACAACCGCCTCGCGAACCGGCCGGCAATGCGGCTGCCCACCATTTGTTGAAGGAACATTACACCGGGCCGGTTGCACCCGTGGGACACCTTCTGTCGGACGTACATTCTCAAATTCACCTGCACGTACCCGGCAGTTGGCACGGGCAATCCGAAGACGCGGGGATTTGCGAACCAGAGTCCAACCAAACTGATGTAGGTTTGGTTATGGAAGCAGTCAACTTCCAACCCCCTGGGTACGCGATGCTCCAGGTCGGTGGCCTCAACCTGCCACGAGGCGATGACCAGATTGCGCAGCCGGGCGCTGATGAATCCGGGACGTGTGAACAGGTCGAAGTATCCGTCAAAGTATGCGTTGAAGTATTCGGCAAGGTCGTTTCGCGGCGTTAGAGAGACGAATCCGCGAGGCGGCGTTCCAGACGTCGTTGTTGCAAAGAAATGGTCAAATCGCCCCTGGTGCGTTCCAAAACACCGCGCATGGCATCGGTGCTGCGGCGCAATCCGCCGGTTACGGCCTCCGGGAAGTCCACGGTAACCAATATCCCGTAGATCTCATCCATCAACTCCATGAGCTCTTCACAACGGGCGGTGTCGTCCCGTCGCAGTGCATCCAGGATGTACCGACGAAGTTCGCCGATCACCTCGGCCATTCCGTTCAGGTAAGCGGGCGGGTCCACACCAAGCGATTCCCAATCGGGCAATGTTTTCCCGGAAATTGCCGCCAGCGTTATGTTAGCTTCGGTAAATTCCTTCCTGGCGTCGGAGAGAAAACCGGCGTAGTAAATCTCGGGATTGTTGATCTTGATTTCCAGCGTTTCGCCCAGCCGGTCAGAAGCCTCGGCGATCAGGCGGTCCGCTTCGTCGAAATCGTAGCGATGAACGGCGCGAATGGCATTAGCCGAGTTACGAATTACCTGGCGGGATACCACCAGCGCCTGTTCGCGCGCCCGATGCCTTTGGCCCAATTCTTCAATGGCCCGGGCAGACAGGTTTGCCAGGTGTTCCCCGTGTGGTGTCGGCATCGTCTGACCCTACACTCGTCCGCCGGCGGCGCGGATGGCTTCAGTCAACGCGGCAGCGGCGGCTTCGGGATCGGGGGCGCTTCCCACCGCGGCGGTGACGCAAATCGCATCGGCGCCCGCCTCCACAACCGGGGCCACGTTATCGACCGTGATGCCGCCGATGGCGACCAGGGGCACCTGGGCCACCGCGCGGGCCTGTTTGAGCCGTTCCGGGCCCTGCGGGTTGCGAATCATGGGTTTGGTGGTTGTGTTGTACATCGAGCCGAACGCCACGTGGTCGGCGCCCATTTCCTGGGACTCAATGATGAGGTCGATATCCCGATTTGAGCGTCCCAGCAACTGGCCTGGCGCCAGAATCTTTCTCGCGTCGGCTACCGGCAAGTCAGTTTGGCCCACATGCAAACCCACGTGTTCCGGGCCGAGGGCCGCCGATATATCGGCGTGGTCGTTAATAATCAGCAGGGCGTCGTTGGCGGCGCAAAGGTCCCGGAGGGCGATAGCCAATGGCATCTGTTCACCCTTGTCGCGCAATTTGTCCCGGAGCTGGAGCATACGGGCGCCGCCATTAATCGCGGCCTTCGCAACGTCTATCGGTTCGCGGCCTCCGGTTACTTCGGGGTCGATGATGACGTACAACCCTCGAATGCGATCAGCCTGTTGCCTCCGCAACGTCCTCCCAACGCGTTGGTTGGCATCATCCAGCGCTCTGTGGAGTTGCAGCGCGGAATCTATCTCAACGGCGCCGGTAAACTCCAATATGCTGAGTATGTTGCGGGCGGTGTCGATAAGGGTTATCGCATCGGAACGATTTTCGGGACGCCCTACGTGTACGGACTCGGGGCGGGCGGAAACGAGACCGCTGTCCAGCCAACCGATTTCACCGGCAATCAATCCTTCGGGCAACGTTTCGGACGCCAACAGGGCCTCGAGGCAGCCTACCAGCGCCGGCAGGAGATTGGAGGGGTTGTTGTCTGGAGTGGTGGTCACGATTGCATTCCTTTAGGGACTTCGCCACCGCGGGCAGCGTCGATGGACTCCCGAACGGTGGCCGGCATTTCAACACCGTGGCGGGTGAAAGTGTCTTCGACGTGCCGGCCGATATTGCGCGGGTCGCTGTAGTATTCCCGACTATTGCCGGAGGCGGCAGTGGAAGCGTGGACGCCGGAGGTGGTTTTGCCCGTGGCAAATGCCGACATTCTGCGTTGCATTTCGGCGCTGCCGCAACTGCTGCAAATTGGCTCCAGCGCAGCCCCCACGGAGCGGACGAAGAAGGTGGACAGTTCATCGCAGATTTGGCAACGGTATTCGTAAATGGGCATGGTTAATCAACCGCCCGGGTTGTTGATCTCGCGCCGATGTTCGTGGAAATCAGGGGTGACCCGGCCCCCCATGGCTTCGTCCATGCGTCCCAGGTGGGAGTCGATGCTGACGGCTTGATTGTTATCAAGGTCGGCGATTGCGTTATCCGGCACCCAGTTCAGACTTTCCCCCCACGAGCGATGAAAAGAGAAACCGGATACCAGCCTGGTCAACCCGTTTCCTCCGCATTGTCTACACGACAGCGCATCTGCAATGGACCAGCTGTACACCAATCTGGATTGGCGCAAGCCGCAAGAATCGCAATTGTATTCGTAAATCGGCATGGCTGTAAGACGATATAGCTTGGTCAACGGGAGAGCGCGGCTATTATATCACGACGGCTTTCATGGCCACGGCGGACGGGACTCCGGGCAGGGCAATCGCATCTTAACCCGTCATTCCGGCGTAGGCCGGAATCCAGACGTTTCCGGGAAGGCCAACGTTCCCACAGCGAGATTCCATGGGTTCCTGCCTACGCAGGAACGACGGAGGGAAGGTCGGAATGAAGGTTGCCGGCGCACCCAAAGATTAAGATGCGATTGCCCTGGACTCCGGGCCCACGTTACGGCTGATGTATAATGCGGATGAACAAAACCGATCCCGGAAATAGTTGGGCGTTTATAGTTGGGCGTTTAGGGACAATCTGCCGGAGGGACCGAAGATGGCGAGTACAACTCAAATGTCGATGCCGATGTCATTCGGGACTGCCGGGCGCAGTTCGCCGTTGCTGCTGTTGTTGGACGGGCACGCGATGGTTCACCGATCGTTTCGCGCCATCAGCGCTTCCCGAAACCTGACGGTGTCGAGCACCGGGGAAGATGTAACCGGCGTTTATGGATTCGCCAGCGTCTTTATTCGGGCGCTCAACGAGTGGCAACCCACCCACGTTACGATCTGTTTTGACACGCCGGCGCCCACGTTTCGCCATATTCGGTTCCCGCCATACAAGGCGCAAAGGCCCCCAACGCCTCCCGAACTGCGAGGGCAGTTCGACCGGGTGAAAGAACTGATGAGGACTTTTGGTGTTCCGGTGTACGAATTGGAAGGGTATGAAGCCGATGACTTGATCGGCACTCTGTCGCGGCAGGCCGAAGAGGCCGGATTGGAGACCGTTATCGTAACCGGGGATCGGGACACCTTCCAGCTGGTATCCCCCAAGGTGCGGATAGACCTGGCTCGCGGGGAAGGTGACCGCAGGATCGTGGACGAAGCGGAATTACTGGATCGTTACGGTGGCCTGACAGCGGCTCAGCAACCTGACTTCAAGGCTTTGGTGGGCGACAAATCGGATAACATTCCCGGCGTGCCCGGCGTGGGTGAGAAAACGGCGATAACGTTGTTGAACAACTATGACCGGCTGGAGGGCATCTACGAGCACATCGACGACATCTCGCAAAAACGGGTTCACAACAATCTGTCGGAAAACCGGGAAGCCGCGTTTGAATACCGTTTCCTGACGACCATCGACCGGGCAGCCCCTGTTGAGCTCGATCTGGAGGGATCCAGGTTTGGCAATTACCAACGGGGAGACGTGGTCGCATTTATGACCGGCCTGGAATTTCACAGCATTTTGGGGAGGATTCCATCGCCGGACGCACCCTGGGCGACGGCGACGGGTGAACCCGCCGGGCATAGCGTTTCGGTAGATTCGGGTGCGGCGGCCACGGTTGCCGATGCGGACGAAGATTACCGGATTGTGTATTCCCAAAGCGAACTGGACGCTATGATCGACGAAATTCGCGTCGCCGGCGCCTTTGCGTTTGATACTGAATCGAGCAGTACGGATCCGATGAACGCCGAATTGGCCGGGTTGAGCTTCGCGGTTCCCAGCGGAGTAGCATGGTACGTGCCTGTCGGCCACGCATCGGGTGATCAACTACCGATGGAGGAAGTGCTGGCCGCCGTACGTCCCCTCTTCGTTGAGGATGGACTCCAACGGTGTGCCCACAACGCCAATTACGATCTGACGCTGCTGAGCAACTATGGCATCGAACCGTATGGCGTGGTGGATCACGACACGATGATCGCGGCGCATTTGCTGGGTAAGAACCGGTTGGGACTCAAACCCCTGGCGCTGGAGATACTTGGGCGGGAGATGACCAACATAACGGAAATCATCGGGAAAGGCGCGCGCCAGAAAACCTTTAACGAAGTTGACATCGCGGTTGCCGCTCCGTACGCCGCTGCTGACGCGGACTGCACGCTCAGGTTGAGGCAGCATCTGGAACCGCCGCTGGAATCGTTGGGTATCCAGGGGTTGATGTCCGACGTGGAATTGCCCATAGTGCCGGTGCTGGTTGAGATGCAGCGCGCGGGGGTGAAGCTCGACGCCGGTATTTTGCACGAGATGTCCCGCGATTTGAACGAACAGATGGAACAACTCCAGACCAGTCTGTTTCAGGACATCGGCCATGCCGTGAACATCAACTCGCCAAAGCAGCTTAGCGATTTGCTGTTTTCCGAGTTGGGATTGCCCAAGACCAGGCGAACGAAATCCGGTTTTTCCACGGATGCCAACGCGTTGGAGTCCCTGAAAGGGATGCACCCGGTGGTTGACCGTATTCTGGAGTACCGACAGGTTTCCAAGCTAAAATCGACCTACGCTGACGCCCTGCCGGAGATGGTGAACCCGCGCACGGGTCGGATTCACACCTCATATCATCAGACCGGGTCGGCGACTGGCCGGATAAGCAGCAGCGACCCCAACTTGCAGAACATACCGGTGCGCACGGAAGCGGGCCGGCAGGTCCGTCGCGCGTTCGTAGCGAATTCGGAGTGTAAACTGCTATCTGCCGATTATTCGCAAATTGAGCTCAGGGTGCTGGCCCATTTGTCTCAGGATGAGTCTCTGTTGGAGGCTTTCCGCCGTGGAGAAGACATCCATGCCGCGACCGCCAGTCAGATGTTCAATGTTCCAATAAACCAGGTGGATGGGGACCAGCGTCGGATTGCTAAGATTCTGAACTTTGGCGTCATTTACGGTTTGGGCCCATACGGAATATCTCAGCAAACCGGATTCAGTCGCGAAGAGGGCCGCCAATTCATCGACAACTATCTGTCACGTTATCCGGGGATAAACGGATACCTGGAATCGATCAAAGACCAGACGCGACGCACGATGTACGCTGAAACCCTGTTGGGCCGGCGCCGGTATCTGCCGGACATTCAATCGTCCAATCACAACGTTCGGGCGGCTGCCGAGCGAATGGCCATCAACATGCCGATTCAGGGCACGGCCGCAGACATCATGAAAAAAGCCATGATTAGCGTGCAGGCCCGCCTCAAAAAAGAAGATTGGAACACCAGGATGATCCTGCAGGTGCATGATGAGCTGGTGTTCGAGGTTCCAGAGGACGAAATGGACGGGATGACCGCGATGGTGCTGGATGAGATGCCCGCCGCGCTGGACCTGGACGTGACGCTCAAAGTTGACGTGAAATCAGGTTACTCGTGGGGAGACTTCTAAATCGGGTGAGGAATTTATCCAGTATTCTGATTGAGGAGGAATATCCGTAGTGGAATTGTTGCGCAGTTTAGTTTTCGTCCCCGGGAATCGGGCCAACATGCTGGAAAGAGCATTGGGATTCGGCGCCGACGTCGTCATGGTTGACCTGGAGGACTCGGTGCCGCCGGGCGAAAAGGCAGCGGCATGCGAGATGGCTGCAGAGTGGGTGCCGCGACTGGCGGCGGCCGGACGCAGAGTAATGGTTCGGGTCAATTCTCTGGATACCGGTCTCACGAGCCAGGAACTGGATACGGTGGTGTGCCCGGAACTGGCCGGGATCAGCGTAGGCAAAGGCGAAACCGCGTGGGATCTGCGGCAGGTTGACCAACTGCTGGGACCTTTGGAATCCAGGATTGGCATTCCGAGAGGGACAATCAAGTTGGTGCCCTGGATTGAAACGGCGATGGCCATCGTTCACGTTTATGAGATGGCTCGCGCATCTCAGCGCATCGTTGGAATCGCATTCGGCGCCGAGGATTACACCAACGACATGGGCGTGATCCGAACCGATTTTGGTGAGGAGTGTTATTACGCGAGATCGGCGGTGGCGGTTGCCGCGCGGGCCGCGCGTGTGGCGGCTCTGGACGGGCCATTCGTAGGGTTCCGTGACCCGGACGGATTGCGCGCCGATGCTGGCACGGCGCGGCAAATGGGATTCACCGGCAAGTTTGCCATCCATCCGGCACAGATTGACATCATCAACGAGACCTTCTCTCCCCATCCCGACGACGTGGAATACGCCCGCACCGTGGTGGCAGCCTGGGAGGAAGCCGAAAGCGCGGGCCGCGGCTCGCTTTCCATCGATGGCCGGATGGTGGACGTGCCAGTGGTCAAGCGGGCGCAAAACCTCCTGGCGCTGGTGGAGGCCATAGCGGCCCAAAGCGTCCCGGCATGACAGTAAATGCCCAAATCGAGGCTGACGGCCGGCCGGTGATGCGGTTTCCGGAACCCGGCGGCCATCGAATCTCCACTCGTAAATCGCTGTCGCGGAGGCATACCGGCAACCGGCGCCGGCGATGCCCTGGCGCGTCCGTGCGCCGATGAGCCTGGACCGCATAATTCTGCGCGGTATGCAGTTTTACGGGTTTCACGGTGTGAATCCGGAAGAGCGTCGGCTGGGGCAACCCTTCATTGTTGACCTGGAAGCCGAATTGGATCTGACAACTGCCGGGGAATCGGACCGGTTGCAGGATACGGTGAGTTACACGCATCTGTATCGTGTCGTGAAAACGGTGGTGGAAGGAGAACCGCGCAACCTGCTGGAGAATGCAGCTTCGGCCATCGCCCGCGGCGTATTCGACCAACATCCAGCGGTTCAGGCGGTTCGAGTCAGAGTAAAAAAACCACGCCCGCCGATCCGAGGGTCGGTAGTGGAAGCGGCGGAAGTGGATATTTATCGTACGCGCGACGACTGACGCCGACCCGGCGCGACGGTCGTGACATCCTGAGACCCAATCAGGCAACGGGGGAAGTGCAAATAATGGCTACTTCGGTCGATAACGACGCCAGCTTCGCCGAGCAGTATAACGACGCCACCAAGCTGCAATACATCAATCTGGGCAACAAGCCGCCCCTGTACAAATCCTACCCGAATTTACGCAATATCCTCCTGCCCGACGTTACTGGCCGCGCCGCAATGGATCTGCCCACGCTGGATGCTATCCGAGCCAGCGGCAATGCCGGTTCCGCCGGTGCCGCAGCGCTTACGCTGGAAGGATTGGCCTCGCTGTTGTATCACTCCGCAGCGGTTATCCGACGTTCGCAGCTGCGCAGCGGGGAAGTACACTACCGAGCTGCTGCGTCGGCCGGCGCGCTGTATCCGACCGAGATCTACGTGGTGTGCGGCGACCTGGATGGATTGCGAGCGGGTGTCTATCATTTCAACCCCAGGGAGTTCGCATTGGTCCGGTTGCGCAACGGCGACCTGAGGCGGTGGTTGGGCGCCGCGGCGGGTGACCATTCCGCCTACCCGGCCACTTTGGTGTTCACCAACGTGTTCTGGCGCAGCGCATGGAAATACCGTGAACGGGGTTACCGGTATTGTTATTGGGACCTGGGTACGATCTCGGCAAATCTGCTGGCGGCGGGCGCAGCCGAACGAGTGCCGGTTGGGTTGCGATTCGGTTTCGTGGACCGCTCGCTGTGCGGATTTCTGGGTTTGAATGGAATTGACGAAGCGCCGGCAATGCTGGCTTCGGTGGGTTCGCCAGCTGGCGAACTGGCGGCTGGGTCTGGAGACGTTCCGGGTCTGATAACGCAAGAGAGCAACGACCTGGTGTCCGGCGCCGAGCCTTACCCGGTGAGTCGCCGGCTCCACGCCGCATCCTGGCTTCAGACTCGCGCCGACGTGGCAGACTGGAACCGCGAAGCGGGAGCCAACGCCAGGTCTGACCGCGATGAACTGGAAGGCACCGGAGAAGGATTCAGGCCGTTGCGCTCCGGGCCAGATGGAAGTTTTCAGGGAGATATCGATCTGACTCTCTTCGAGTCTGCGCCGCTGGGCGAATGCGTACGGTCGCGAGGTTCCACGCGGCGGTTTTCACTCGAACCCATCAGCTGGGAGGCGTTTCGTTCGGTGATAGGCGCTGCTGCTACGGGCATCAATGCGCCCAATTTCCGGGAAGGGTTGGCGCCGTATATGAACCTGTATTTGATTGTCAACGCCGTCGAAGGGCTGGCGTCGGGCGCCTACCATTACAATCCGTTTTACAAGGGTCTGCGATTGTTGAAGGCCGGTGATTTCCGCGAAATGGCCGGACATTTGGGATTTGAGCAAGCGCTGCCGGCAGACGCCGCCGCCGTGGGATTCATTACAGCCGATTTGAAGGCGGTGGAGGCCGCTTTCGGGGCTCGTGGCTATCGGCTGGTTCAAACCCTCGCCGGCATCATCGGGGGGCGCCTTTATCTGGGGATGCATTCAGTTGGGCTGGGCGCCACCGGACTTACGTTCTACGACGACAGCGTGATCGAATTTTTTTCGCCGCACGCCGCCGGTCAAGAATGTGTGTTCGTAGTGCCGATGGGAGCGCCGCACGCTACGAATCGGGTGCGACCGTTCCGTTCCAGGGTTGCCGTTGGGCTGGACGCACGGGCGCGAGGAGCTGGCCAGGATTCTTAACCACACACGGGCGATTTACGCTTGTTGAAAACGCCGGCTCTCCGCGTTTGAGCGCAGGAAGGGCTGGCTATTCCCAGTCGGGGTTGCGCACGGGCGCCAGGAGGGGCAAGGGCGCGGCATCCGCGTCAACATCGAGCACTGGTATCGGGTCATCGGGGTCAACGGTGGTGTCGTCATCAAATTCATCCGGGGTCATGGCAACCACGTTTTCTGACGGCTCGGAGTCCAAAGCCTGTTCGCTCACATCAACTGCGACACTGTCGGAATCGAGTGCGTCTGTATCGGTGGCGACATCCCGTTGAACCGCCGTCTGATTAGGGTCGGTAGAGGCGCGAAATTGGGCTGGAAACGATATCACGTCGCGCAAATTAGGATGTTGGCTGGATTCGTGGATAATGACCGAGGTTTCCTGGTTGCCAATGTTGATGATGGCAGCGGAATAACTGTTGCCCCCGGCGATCAACCGCCGGAGCCGGCGGGCCAGCCTGGGCTGAAGCGTACCCAGAGGGGCGCCGTCTGACGCAGATACGACGATGTTGTCCTTTTTGACGGTTAGCGTGGCTGCATCGCCCGGCCCCGCCGTGCAGACGGGTGCAAGTTCGAGAGATCGGCGCAACACCGCAACGCAGGACTTTCCGCTTTGCTCGATGAATTTGTCAGTAGTATGGGATGATTTCGCCGCCGCACGTGGTACTGCGGGCGAATTGGTTTCCAGGTTGTTTACGCGCTCCAGGTTTTTGCGGGCGATAGCATTGGCGGGGGACCGGCGGCACAAATCTTCCAGTACGTCACGGGCTTCCTGGTATCTCGCAAGTTCCATCAGCGCTTTCGCCAGTCTATTCGCCGCTTCGCAATTGTCCGGGCACAACTCGAGGATGGCCCGGTTCAACTCGACTGCGCGTTTCCAGTCTGAACACAACGCCATTTTCACGGCTTCCTTGCCCAGGTTAACCTTCAACAATTGGTCGGAAACCGCGTGTTTGGAAAGTGTACCCCGTTGGATCGGCGTGTTTTTCAGCATCGTCGTGACCCCCTCACTATGCTCGCTGCGCGACATCAACCGAGAACCCTGGTTGATTTTTAGAATTACACCTAATCGGAATCACAGGTCAATGGTGCATCGAAACGGATTTGGACGATTTATCTTGATGTAGATCGATTCGGCGGAGCGGTTATGTCCGGTAGTGGCCTGTGATCCAGCGCCAGCGAACCATGAGCAGGTCGCGGAGCGTGAGCCAACTGTCCCGGAATGGGCGGACCTTGCTCTCTGCCCGGTAATGCCACTCGATACCGACTTCGTTCATCGTAAATCCCATCTTGCGGGCCAGGAACAATATTTCGGCATCGAAAGCAAACCCGTTGAGCGTTTGCAGGGGAAACAGCGCTTCGGCGGCGGTGGCATGAAATACCTTGAATCCGCACTGGGTATCCGAGATGCCGGGGGTAGCCAGGATCCGCGTTAGTCGGTTGAATACGCGACCCATCAACCATCTACGGCGCGGTTCTCCGATGCGATTGGCGCCGGCAGCCTCACGCGATCCGATGATGATGTCGGTTTGGGGCGCCAAAGGAGGCAGCAACAACTCAACGCATTCGATGGGCATGGACAGGTCGGCATCACACATAAAGCGATATTGGCCGGTGGCAGCCAGCATGCCGTTTTTGACGGCAGAACCTTTTCCCAGATGCGGAAGGGTCAACGAACGCACGTTGGCGGCCGCGTTCGCCGCTTCCTGAACAATTGTCCCGGTGGCATCGGCGCTCCCGTCGTCAGCGACGATGATTTCCCAATCGAAGGGTTGTCGCTCAAGATAAGCGGCGACGGTTTTCAGAGTACCGGGCAATCGCGCTGCTTCGTTGTAAGCCGGAATGACTACGGACAGATAACAGCCTGGCATTGCCGATTTACCGAGTGTATGACTAGCCGGCTTCGTCTAACTGGAAGCCTTCGTGGAGCAGCCTTACCGCTTCGCGAGCGTGGGCCTGGCCTATGATGCAGGAAATGCGTATCTCCGAGGTGGTTATCATGTCGATGTTGATGCCGCCGTCGGCCAGAATCCTGAACATGCGGGAGGCGTAACCAGGGGAATTCTGCATCCCGGAACCTACGACGCTGACTGATGCCAATGTGTCGTCGCTTATGATGGACGAAGTGCCCAACATCTGCTCAAGGGCCGCCATTTCGCGGAGCGCGCGGGGCAGATCGGGCGTAGTTACCGTGAAACTGATGTCGGTTGTGGTGCGGTCGACGCTGGTATTCTGAACGATGGTATCCACGCTGATACCTGCTTCGGCCAGCGGTTCGAAAAGCGCGGCGGCCACACCGGGTTGGTCGGCGACACCACGAACGGTTACTTTGGCGATATTGGATTGATAAGCGATTCCGGTGACTTTGATGCGGTCTTCCATGTTCTTGTTGTCCGGTCCCTGGTGAATCAATGTGCCTGGAGCATCGGAGAAGCTGGATGCAACGTAGATAGGGACATTATAAACTGCTCCCAGCTCGATGGACCGAGGGTGCATCTTGGCTCCGGCTGCCGCTAATTCCAACATCTCCTGGTAACCAACTTCAGCCAACTTGCGAGCTTTGGGGACTGCCCGGGGGTCGGCGGTATAGATGCCCTCGACGTCGGTGTATATGTCGCATCGGTCGGCATGGAGGGCAGCGGCCAAAGCGACGGCAGTAGTGTCCGAACCGCCGCGACCCAAGGTGGTAATGTCTTCATCAGGCGTCAATCCCTGAAAACCGGCAACGATCACCAGACGACCCGAAGCGAGTTCCCGTTGGACGCGGTCGGGATCCACGTCGCTAATGCGAGCCTTTCCGTAAGTGCTGTCGGTGCGGATGCCGGCCTGGGCGCCGCTGAGGCTGATGGCGTCGTAACCAAGGTTTTTCAATGCCATCGACAGTAAGGTGATTGATACCAGCTCGCCCGTGGAGAGAAGCAAGTCCAACTCGCGGGGATCGGGTTCCGTGGCCACCGTGTGCGCCAGGTCGATCAGCTCGTCGGTAGTATCTCCCATCGCGGAGACTACAGTCACCACCTGGTGACCGGCGTGGTACACGTCAGCGATTCTGCGCGCCACGTTGACGATCTTTTCAGCGTCGGCAACCGAGCTGCCTCCGTATTTGTGAACATACAAAGCCATTGGTCTAGTTGTTCCGGTTGGAGATCAATCGTCCGAATCTCCGGGGATCACGTGTGCGCCGAGCTCGGTTGGCTGTGTGATTTCAACGCGTCCTTCCACGCCGGCCAGCCTGGCGGCGTCGAACATCTCATAAGCTACGGTCATCGCGCGATCTTCCGCCAACGCCATGATGGTACTGCCGCTGCCCGAAAGGAACACTCCCAGGGCTCCCGCGGCCATCGCGGCGGTAAAGATCACTTTCATCGGCGGGAAGATTGATTGTCGATAGGGTTGGTGCAACCGGTCTTGCGTGGCGATTCGGAGATATTCCGGATGGTTGCCCTCCATTCCAGCGACCAAAAGCGCGGCACGGCTCATATTGAAAACCGCATCGGCGACGGTAACCTCGGCTGGCAACACCCGGCGCGCATCGACGGTGGCGATCCGCCGCTCCGGGATGAAAAGAACGGCCTGGAGCTGTGGCGGGATCGAGATGGCGGCAGTATAGATCCGGTCTTCGTCTGCTACAACCAGGCGCATGCCTCCGTAAACCGCAGCCGCCACGTTGTCGGGGTGGCCCTCGATGGTTGCGGCCATTTCCAGCAACTCTTCGGCGCCGTAAGGGTTGCCCAACATAGCGTTCGCCGCCACCAAGCCGCCGGATATAGCCGCTGCGCTGCTTCCCAGACCCCGGCTGAGGGGAATAGCGTTTTGGCAGCGTATGTCCATCGGGGGCATGGACTCCTGCGCTTCTTCATAGAGGAAGGCCATTGCCTGGTACACGAGGTTGTCAATATCAGTTGCCAACTCGCCCTCGCCTTCGCCCGCTACTTCGACCTTTGGTACGGCGTCATCGGCCAGCGCGGTAACGGTCAAGCGGTTCCATAAGTCGAGCGCCATGCCGAGGCAGTCGAAACCGGGGCCCATGTTGGCGGTCGTAGCGGGTGATCGAACTTCAATCGTTGACACGTTGGTATTCACGGCCCCACTGGATGGTCAGGCGAGAACGCGCTGGCTGACGTAGCGACCCAAATCACGGTTTTCCCGAAATTCAAAACCGCCGAAGTCGCCGCCATATCCGATGATGGGCACCGCCGTTTCGTGCATGGACCCGTGGGAGCGCAGGCCAGCCGGCAGGGAAACTTCCTCGGGATTGCCGAACACGATATCGGCGCCGCCGGTTACGAAAATGTCTCCGATGCGGTTCCCCATGAGCGAAAATCGCTCAGCCGCGGCGTCTCGAGGCAAGGCCAGTTCAACTCCATCGGTTTGTCGGAGCACGGCTAGCGCGTCCTCGAGGGCGGCGGGGTCTGCCAGGTGTACGTAAATGCTGCCCCCCAGATTGGAATGATGCACTACGTATAAATCTTTGATTATGGGAATTGCCTGGGCCGAGATTCCGTGCGTGTCCAGGATTGCCGGGAGGTGCAGCATACGACGTTTGTCCGACATGCCGTGGTCGGCGGTAATCAGAATCTGAACATCGGGAACGTCGTTCACCAGGCGACCCAGCGCTTCATCCAGGAGGGCAATGTGCCGCGCCGACTCCGGATGGTGCGGGCCGTAGGTGTGCATGGCGTAGTCGGTGGTGGCGATAAAAGCAAGGTCGAAGTGTTCCCGGCGCAGAGCGTCCCGTGCGGCGTCAATGGTCCATCCGTTGACCTCCAGGGAGTACACGCCCGGCGGGTCGCCGGCAGCAACGATGGACTCCGCGGTTGGCTGTTCGGAAGAGAATGCGAGATGCGCGTCGTCGCCCAACAGGCGGCGCAGTTTATCTTTTGACGCTGCGAGCAGGGAACGTCCCCCGTTGCGGCGGCACTGGGAGAAAATTGTGTCGGAGCAAATGTACTCGCCCGACTCAACGTATTGCTCCACGCCCGCCTGCTGGTCCAGCCAATAATTGGAGACGATGCCGTGTTGGGCCGGGAAATGGCCGGTTACCATTGACGTGTTGTTGACGTTGGTAACGCTGGGCATCATGCCGCCGCCGCTCACCTGGAATCCCTGTTGTCCCCAACTCTGTAAGTTGGGAGCCGGGCAAGATGCCAGGTACTCCGGGTCGAGTCCGTCAATCATTACGAGGATGGTGGTGCGAGGCATATTAATTCCTTAGAGCCGCTCCCGTTAATGGTTCGCGGTTGGGGCCATCGGTTAATGGCCGCTGAACTGAGAGGACCCGGACCCGTTGCGAGCCTGCAGCGCGACCTGCAAGTAATCGCTCAACAGACGGGGCATCAGGAATTGTTCCCGTGTACGTTCTTTGGCCGCCTTACCCATTTTAGCGCGTAATTCGGGATTCGCGAGTAGTTGAGCAATGCGATTTCCGGCCTGATCCGGCGAATCAACCAGATATCCGGATTTGCTGTCTTCGATTTGCAACCGTATCCCTCCGACGTTACCGCCGATCACGGGTTTTCCTTTCCACATGGCTTCTGAAACAGTCAGCCCGAATCCTTCCCGGGTGGATTTTTGTACCAGGACATCAGAGTGTGTCTGAAGCCCGTTCACGATCTCGTCGTTAGAGGCTGGAAGGCCGTGTGGGGAAAAGAATAAATGGATGTCGGGATCGGATTCAGCGTATGAGCGGACCGATTCCAACACCTGGGCGCCCTCGGGGTCGTCGTCCGCGTGGCTAAGGCCCAACAGCGCCAGCTGCAACCCCGGGTGTTCCGACCGGGCGATTCGATACGCATCGATTACGCCCCAGGGGTCTTTCCACCGGTCAAACCTGGAAACCTGGGTAACCAGAGGGCGGGAAGCATCGATACCCAGGGCCGCGGTTATCTCCGCCGCGCGTTCGGACGCCATCACCGAATTTTTGGGTGTAAATGGATCTATGGCCGGGGGAGCCACGTTCACTCCCAAACCGGCTGGAAGGCGTTGCGGAATGTAGTCATCCAGGGAACAAATCAACCGGTCATACGCTGATGTGAGAGGCAACAGTTCATCCAGCAACCACTGGTTGGGATGCGTCAAGTCTATGTGGACAATCCAGATACGATGAGGGGCCGCGTTTCGATTCAAACGCGCGGCCAAAGGAAGCAATTGCGGGTCGTGCAGGAACCAGATATCTGCGGCCAGACCGGTTTGTTCAATCTCTTCTGCCACATCGTCGAGGCATCCGTAATAGATGGCCAGTTCGTCCTCAGATAGTTTTCCGTCAGCGCCCTGGAGCATATTGTGTATGCGCTTGGTGACGTCGAAGAACCTGACATCTTTAGGGGTGATTACGACCCTTTCAGTGGAAACGCCCAAAGCATTGCTGAGGGGAACCATGGAATGAAGGACCTCCGCGACGCCGCCGCCGTAAGCGGTGCTGTTGACGTGAAATATGCTGATTCCTTCAAGCTTGGATGCCGTGTGTAGCAGATGGTTGGCTGCTTTTGCTTCCAGCAGGCTGACGTACGGATCTGCGTCTATCTCAGGGTACTCGATAATTTCTAACAATCCGGATCGTCCTCCGATAACGTAGGTTGGCAAGCTCATGCCCGGCAATGGCGAGGGGCATATGTTAAGCGGCTCCAATATATTAATCGGAATATGGGGTTATGTACACTATTTGGGGATGCTTTTTATGGCCATTACGGCGTTATGAGACTGGGCCGGTCGCGGCCAACGCCAACACCGCAATCCCCACCCCGACGCTCCAGGGCGTGAACCACCACAAGCGTCCGGCGCGTACCCAGGAGCCTACCCACCTGATTGAGAGCATGGCGACAACAAACGTCAATACGATGCTTCCCGCCATGACGCCAACGATTTGCCAGGAATGGCCAGTTAAACCCAGCTCGGGCCAGGCCAGTGTGGTCCAGAATACCGCAGCTCCCAACATGATTGGAGGCGCCAGCGCGAACGACAGCGCGACGGCGTCGGTTCCGGGCAGGCCGCACCTGAGGCCGGCTACGATGGTGAACCCGGATCTCGATAACCCCGGTATTACCGCGATTCCCTGCGCAAGTCCAACGATTACGGCGGCCCGCCAGGTCAAACCCGGTAAATCGCCGGAAGATGTCGCCGGATCAGCGCGGGGCGCCGCAGAGAGCGCCAGTCCGTTGAGCAGCATGGAGGTTCCGACGATCCAGGCGCTGCTGCCGACGTGGTGGGTGGATAGCCACCAGAGGGCCAATCCCAGCGGGGCGGCGACGGCTCCCGAGACACCCAGAGCAGCCAGGTAGCGCAGTGCGAAGCTGTGCGACCTGCCGCCGCTGACGATGCCGGACGCGGCTGACCAATACAGGCGCCGGTAGCTCGCCACGGCTGCGGTTGCGGTTACGACATGCAGGATTGACGTTACGAAAAAGGGCTCCCCGTCTTCACCCAGCAGTAGTGAAAACCACCACAAATGTCCGCTGCTGGATACGGGCAGGAATTCAGTGGTTCCCTGCACCAGGGCGAACACGAACAGGGAGAGCGGCATTATCGAAAAGGCCAACGGGGATAGCCCCCGTCCGGCCAGGGGATCGTAACTATTCGACGGTTACTGACTTGGCCAGATTCCGGGGTTGATCAACGTCGCAACCGCGTCGCAAAGCGATGTGGTACGCCAGAAGTTGCAGCGGGACGGTTGCCAACAACGGGGTCAGGTGTTCCGGAGAATCCGGCAGATACACCGCACCATCGACTACATGAGCCAGATGGTCGTCACCCTGGGTCAGAACTGCGATCACGGTTCCGTCCCGAGCTTTCACTTCCTGCACGTTGTTGACCATTTTGTCGTACAACTGCCCGCGACAGGCGATCGCCAACGTCGGCATTTCGCGGTCAATGAGTGCGATGGGCCCGTGCTTCATTTCGCCAGCGGGATGCGCCTCGGCATGGATGTAGCTGATCTCCTTGAGCTTCAACGCTCCCTCCGCAGCTATTGGGGCATTGATGCCGCGGGCCAGATAAAGGAAATTTCGACTGTTGTAGTGCCGACGAGCCAAATCTTCCAGGGGGGCAGTATCACTTACTATGTTGGAAAGGTGTCCGGGCACACGAGCCAGTTCGTCAACCAATTGACGCCTGACGGTGGCGCCCAGATGGCCATTGGCTTCGCCCAGCCGCATCGCCAACAGATTTAGAATCGTGAGCGAAGATGTGAAAGTCTTGGTGCTGGCGACACCGATTTCTACGCCGGAACGCATCAGGAGTGTGTCATCGGCCAACCGACACGCCTGACTGGCGGCGGCGTTGGATATTGTCGCCAACCGCGCGCGGCTACGTCGCACCATTTCCATGGCGGCCACCGTATCTGCGGTTTCGCCCGACTGACCGATGGCTACCACCAACGTCCGTTCGTCCAGCCGGGGGTTTCGATAGCGGTATTCGGAGGCAGATTCCGCCTCTGCGGGGAGGCCGGCGAATTGCTCAATGAGATGCCTGCCCACCTGGGCGGCATGCAGGCTGGTCCCGCAACCAATCAACATCACCTTTTGCAAACGGCTGATGTCAACGTCGGAAAGCTGGAGATCGGGCAACGTTACTCGCCCACCGGAGAAGTCCACGCGGTCGCGCATGGCGGCGACCACGGCCTGCGGCTGCTCCATGATTTCTTTGAGCATGAAGTGCCGGTAACCGCCCCGGTCAACGAGCACGTCTTCAAGCGACACTGTCAGCAGAGGTTTGTCGATGCGGTTGCCCAATCGATCCAGAAAAGTTACGCCGGAGCGGGTAACCACCGCGGCCTCCCCGTCGTCCAGGAATCCTACCGGGAGGGAGCCGCGTTCTCCGATGATGGGCAACAATGCGGGCAAGTCGCTGGATATGATTCCCTGGCCATCGTGATAGGCCACTGCGACCCCGCCGGCGTGTCCCAACCGCAAGGCGCAAATGCTGTCGTCGCTGCCCTCCAGCACGGCAACCACCGCCTGCGGTCCCTGGACCTGGTCGCTCAAACTCAGCACTGCGCTGGACAGGCTCAGACCGGATCCGAGGCCCTCTTCGATCAGGTGCGCGATAACTTCGGTATCGGTTTCAGACCGGAACACATGCCCACGCTGAATCAGGTCGGATTTCAACGGCAGGTAGTTTTCGACGATGCCATTGTGCGCCACCGCGACGCGCCCGGTGCAATCGGTATGGGGATGAGCGTTGGCTTCCGATGGACGTCCGTGGGTGGCCCAGCGAGTATGTCCGAGTGCGGCAGAGCCGGTGGGGTCGGGGCGGTCTGAATTTTCGGTGAGGCCCAAGACCCGGCCGACGGTTTTCCGCAGGAGGAGGCCCTCGTCGGGGTCCAACACGGCTACTCCCGCGCTGTCGTATCCGCGATATTCAAGGCGACGGAGCCCCTCCAGGACAATGGGCCATGCCGGACGATTGCCGACATAGCCGACTATACCGCACATAACAGGCTAACAGTCCTCGGGAGGAGCGCCGCGGGCGACCAGCGTTCCGGCCGGCCTGGGCGCGGAGTTGTTGAGCGTCATGGATTCCATGTCGTATTGATCGCCGAAAAACATGGAATGCTCGAAATCGTCGCAATCCAGAATCGGAGCGTTGGCGGTGTCCGCGTGCTTTGCGACGTTGTCGGCAACCACCAATTCCATGATTACTTCCGCCAGAGCCGTTGGATCGTGGCGCAGGAAAACTCCTGGCGCAAGCAAGGGCCTTTCTACGATGCGATTAACAAAAGGCAGGCAGGACGCTTCGTCCAGGGCCACCGGGTATTGTCCATCGGAGGCATATCGTTCCAACATCCGGCGCGGGAAAGGCCGGTTGTTGAATACCAGGTAGTCCATGGGACGGCGAGTACCCAAATACGCGGTTATTACCGACAGGAAATCGGAGGCGCGGAACCCGTCGCTCTCGCCTGGTTTGGTCATAAGATTGCAAACGTGGATCTTGGTGGCCTGAGACTCGTCGATAGCCCGCGCCACTTCCTCAACCAGCAAATTAGGCAACACGCTGGTGTAGATATCTCCGGGCCCCAGAACTATCGCGTCCGCGGCGGCAATTGCGTCCAGCACCGGAGGGTACACATAGGCTCGGGGGTTCAGGTACACGTAGTCGATGCCGATATCGAGCTTATGATTTCGCAAGTCGATGGCAGATTCGCCAATGAGTTCGCTGCCGTCATACAGCCGGGCGCACAGGTTCGATTGCGTCAATGTTACCGGCAGCACGGTCCCAGTGATGCCCAGCATACGAGAGGCCTGTTCAATGGCGGTAATGGTGTTACCCGTAACTTCGGTAAGAGCGGCCAGCAGAAGGTTTCCAAAGCTATGCCCGTTGAGCCCGTCGCCAGCGGAAAAACGGAACTCGAAGAGGCGCCGCATCAGGTTGCCGGCTTCGCCTTCGTCGGCTAGAGCCATCAGGCACCGGCGCAAGTCCCCTGGGGGCAGATGACCCAATTCGTCCCGGAGCCGACCACTGCTGCCGCCGCTGTCCGTCATGGCGACGATAGCGGTGAGATGACAATCCTGAGTGCGAAGGCCGGTCAGGGTAGTGTGGTTGCCAGTGCCCCCGCCGACGACGACAATGTTTTTTCTGCTCATCCGCCAGCTAATAGCGCCTTTATGGGAGTCGGAAACGGTCGGTGTTCGGCTGCTGCAGTATATTCGATCTTATCGCAACAATCACGTCAGTATATTGAGTGAGGCGATGGAGTGTCAATGCCGACAGTTCCTCGCGCGTACCCCCACCTGTCATTTGTATGTTGTATATGCCTTGCAGATGGGCCAATCTGTGAGGCGGGCGCGAGGGGCGCGTCGTCTGTCATTGGGTGAGCTGGGCCTGAGAACCTGTCTACGATCTCTGAAATAGGTTAAGTTGAGACTATCACCAGGGGAGGGGTAATCATGTCTCATTCCTATCCCAGCGACATCAGCCGGGAGCAATTCGCCCGGATTCTGCCGACGTTGGAGTCGGCCCGCCGCCGGACCAAGCCCCGCACCGTGGACTTGTACGACGTTTTCTGCGGCGTACTGTACCTCTTGAAAAGCGGCTGCCAGTGGCGAATGCTGCCCGCGGATTTCCCAAACTGGCGCACTTGCTACCAGTATTTCCGGCAATGGAGCGAGCGGCCCGGCCCGGAGCAGGATTCCATTCTGGAACAAGTCCTAAAAAAAATCGGTTGGCGAGGCCCGACAAAGCAATGGACGGAAAAAGCAGACCAGCTTCTGCATCGTGGACTCCCAGAGCGTCAAGAACACGGACACCGCCGAGCAGAAGGGCTATGACGCGGGCAAGAAGGTATCCGGAATCAAGCGACACATCGCGGTGGACACGCAAGGATTGCCCCATGCGATCCACATAACCACGGCCAACGTCACCGACCGGGCTGGGGCTTTGGCGATGTTTGACCGGCGCCGGGACGGCCTCAGTCAGGTGCAGAACGTGCTGGTGGACGGGGGTTACACTGGGGAACCCTTTGCCGCTGGGGTGCAAAGCCGGCTGGGAGCGTCGGTGGAGGTGGTGAAACGCAGCGAACTGCACACCTTCGTGGTGCTGCCGAAGCGGTGGGTAGTGGAACGGTCTTTCGCCTGGCTGGAGAAGTGCCGCCGCCTCTGGAAGAACTGCGAAAGAAAGCTCAATACCAGCCTGCAAATGGTGGTGCTTGCCTTCACGGTGCTAATCCTGAAAAGATCGTAGACAGGCTCTGAGGTCCAGGCTGCACCGACTCGCAGTAAGACACCCCTCACGCCGCCGGTGGTCGCTCCGAACAGATTCACGGGCCTGAGCCCGCATTGCAAGTGTGGAGGACCACCGCATTATCACATCTGGGAGGTCTCAAAGATGAAGACGCCAAAGATGAAGACCATGGAAGGTAGCGCAGTGGAAGGCGGCGCAGTGGTGGGCATTGACGTCAGCAAAGCCAGCCTGGACGTGTCGGTGTCGGCTGGCCCGGCGCGTCGCTTTGCCAACACCGAGGAGGGCATCGCCGATCTGTTGCAATTGTTGGAGGCGCAGGAGGTCGCGCAGGTGGTGTGTGAACCCACCGGGGGCTATGAACTCCAGTTGGTCAACCGGTTGCGGGCCGGGGGACTGGGGGTGCACCAGGCCCACCCCAACCAGGTGCGGGATTTCGCCCGGGCCGCTGGCCACCTGGCGAAGACTGACGCCCTGGACGCCCAGACGCTGTCGCGTTACGGCCAGGTGTTTGAACCCCCGGACACCCCGCAGCCGGAGCCGGAACGTGAGGAACTGCGGGATTTGCTGCGCCGCCGCCAGCAGCTGGTGGAACAGCGAGTGCAGGAGCTGAACCGGCGCAACCAGGGAACCTCCCGCAAGGCCCGGGCTTCCACCGCCCGCCACATCGCCTGGCTGGACCAGGAGATCGCCCAGCTGGATGAGGAGTACCAGGCCGCGTTGCAGAGCAGCGAGTCCCTGGCCCAACGCGCCGCCTTGTACCGCAGCGTGCCGGGCGTAGGGCCGCTCACCGCCGCCACCCTGACCGCCGAGCTGCCGGAACTGGGACAATACGACGGGAAGGCCCTGACCTCCCTGGTGGGACTGGCGCCCTGGTCTCGGGACAGTGGCCGGAAGCGGGGCCAGCGCACCATCCGGGGCGGTCGCGGCGTAGTGCGCCGGGCCTTGTACATGGCGGCCCTGGCGGCGACACGCGGCCAGGGGAGCTTGCCTGATTTCTACCGTCAGCTGCGGCAACGTGGCAAAACTGGCAAAGTGGCGCTGGTGGCCGTGATGCGCAAACTGCTGTTGCAACTGAACGCCGTGGCCCGCCGCGGAACCCCCTGGACACAAACCCCCGGGGTACAACAACCCGGATAGAACCATCCCACCTCCAAACCCGCAAAAAGGCTTGACACCCAACACAGATACTGCGAGGAGCGCAGCGACGTGGCAATCTCGTTGAGGCTGAACACACGCCGGCAAACCACCGGTGCTACGGCGACGCGATTGCCACGCTGCGCTCGCAATGACAGTGGTGGGTCCGCCCTCACCCCCGGCCCCTCACCCCCGGCCCCTCTCCCGGAGGGCGAGGGGCCGGGGGTGAGGGCGGACTTCCCCGGTAGCGACCGGTACTTCCCCCGCTTTTGGGGAGAGTGCCCCTACGTCCCGGAACCGTCCTGCGCGCCGCTGGCGTGTGTTCAACCTCTTGGCATACAGGTCGCGATGGCCCCAATTACCAAAAGACGGAGTGGTAGAATGCGAGACAATATGTCTTAGAATCCGCACCGGAGGGCCATAGAGTAATGTCTGCAAACAAGCAGGAATGGCAACAATCTACGCTCGGCCGGGTAACCCAACGGTTTCCGGAGCGTCGGGATTCATTCAAAACTGACTCGGGCCTGAGCCTGGATACTGTTTATACGCCCGAAGACAGCACACCGGCGGCCGACGTGCCGGAATCCGTGGGCTATCCGGGGGAGTTTCCTTATACCAGGGGAGTACAACCCAATATGTACCGGGGACGGATCTGGACCATGCGGCAGTATGCCGGATATGCCACCGCCGCCGCGACGAACGAACGATACCGTTACTTGCTGGACAACGGGCAAACGGGATTATCGGTGGCCTTCGATCTGCCCACTCAAATCGGTTACGACAGCGATCACCCGCTGGCACAAGGGGAGGTTGGCAAAGTAGGTGTGCCCATCAGTTCCCTGGCCGATATGGAAACCCTGTTCGACGGGATTCCATTGGACAAAGTAAGCACGTCCATGACCATCAATGCGACGGCATCGGTGCTGCTGTGCCTGTACATTGCCGCGGGAAAACGGCAGGGCGTTGCGGTCGACCAGTTGAGCGGGACGTTGCAGAATGACATTCTGAAAGAATACATCGCGCGAGGCACTTATTCTTATCCGCCCCGTCCTTCGATGCGTCTGGTGGTGGATGTGTTCAAGTATTGCGCTGAGAACGTGCCGCGCTGGAACACGATCAGCATCAGCGGTTACCACATGCGGGAGGCGGGAGCCACCGCAATCCAGGAGTTGGCGTTCACGTTCGCGAACGCAATCGCGTATGTTCAGGCGGCTGTCGACGCAGGTTTGAAGGTGGACGACTTTGCGCCCCGTCTGTCGTTTTTCTTCGTGGCTCAGAACAATCTCTTCGAAGAGGTCGCCAAGTTTCGGGCAGCGCGACGCCTGTGGGCCCGTATTATGAAAGACGGATTTGGAGCCAAAGATCCCCGCTCAATGATGTTGCGGTTCCACACCCAAACTGCCGGAGTTACGTTGACGGCTCAGCAGCCCGACAACAACGTGGTCCGGAGCACCGTTCAGGCGCTGGCGGCGGTTCTGGGAGGCACCCAGTCGCTGCACGTAAATTCCCGCGACGAAGCCTTGAGTTTGCCAACCGAGGAATCGGCGCAGTTGTCGTTAAGGACCCAGCAAATCCTGGCCCACGAAAGCGGAACAGCAGACGTGGTGGACCCCCTCGGCGGGTCCTGGTACGTTGAAGACCTGACCGATCGCCTGGAATCTGCCGCCCTGGATTACATTGCGCGCATCGACCGGATGGGTGGAGCGGTATCTGCGATTGAGGACGGTTTCCAGGTGCGGGAAATCGGAGAGGCGGCATACCGACATCAACGCGAGGTCGACGAAGGTGCCCGGGTGGTGGTAGGCGTGAACCAGTACGTCACCGAATCACCTCCCATATCCGGATTGCTGCGCGTGGATGCTGCGGCTGCTGCGGAGCAGGTGGCTCGGCTGCAGCAGTTACGCCGGGACCGAGATAACATGGCTGTTCAGGTGAGTCTGGCGAGGTTTGCCGACGCGGCCCGCAGCGAAGCGGCCAACACCATCCCGCCGATGATGGAATGCGTGGAGAAATACGCCACCCTCGGGGAGATTTGCCAAGTGCTGAGACAAGTGTTCGGCGAGTACGAACCAGCCGCCGGGCTGTGATAGACTGACCGCGTTTGGCCAGCATGAAACCGGGATCGCAAGATTTGCGGTTTCGGCTTGGCTCGTGAAACTTTATAGACCTCGCGGAGGATTGCCGTGATTGATTTGATGCTGAATGAAGAAGAGCGAATGCTGCAAAACCTGGTACGGGATTTTGCAGAACGCGAGGTGATGCCACGATCCGCCGAGCTGGATGAGAAGGCCGAATTTTCGTGGGACAACTGGCGCGGAATGGCTCAATTGGGGTTAACGGGGATCGGTGTTGACCCGGCTTACGGCGGCAGTGGCGGGGGATTTCGGCAGTCGTCCATCGCCATATCCGAGATGGCCCGCGCCGACGTCGCGGCCAGCGTAACTCTGGCGGCACACCTGGGGTTGGGACTCGAAACCATCGCCCGCTTTGGCAACGAAGAACAGAAGCAGCAATATATTCCGTCATTGGCCACGGGCCGCGGAATCGCAGCCTGGGCGCTCACTGAGCCCGGCAGCGGGTCTGACGCCGCAGCAATGGCTACCACGGCCAGTCGTCGCAACGGTTCGTGGGTCCTCAACGGGTCCAAGCAGTTCATCACGAACGCCGAGGTTGCTGAAACGCTGGTAGTGTTCGCGAATGAGGATCGTTCGGCCGGACACCGCGGGGTTTGCGCCTTTATCGTCCCCGCCGGAACACCCGGGATGCAGATCAATCCTCAGCACAACAAGATGGGGATCCGCGCATCCAGCACCTGTGAAATCGTGTTCGACGGCGCCGAAATCTCAACTGACAACCTGATTGGTGAAGCAGGCATGGGATTTCGATACGCAATGGACATCCTGGATTCCAGCCGAATTTCGATTGCCGCGCAGTGTGTTGGTATTGGCCAGGCGGCGCTGGAAGAAGCGGTAAGATACGCTCAATTGCGAGAAACCTTTGGGAGTCCTCTGGCCAATCACCAGGCAATCCAGTTCAAGATTGCCGATATCGCCACCGCCGTCCATGCAGCCAGAGTCGCCACGATGCATGCCGCGACGTTGCGAGACGAGGGTTTGCCGTTCAAAAACGAGGCGTCAATGGCGAAGTTGATTGCGTCCGAGATGTGCAACACAGCGGCCTACGAGGCCATGCAAATCCACGGCGGGATCGGTTACTTCAAGGAATCCCGCATCGAGCGAATTTTCCGCGATGCCCGGGTAACCACCATCTACGAAGGCACTTCGGAAGTGCAGCGGATGATTATCGCGCGTCAGGTTCTGGCTCAGTATCCGGTATAACCGCCCATTCCAGGGAGGAGCCGAATCAGATGACCGAAGTTTGTTCTGTCAATTATGTTGACCACGTTGGTATAGCCGTTAACGACATATTCGCCGCGCTGGAATTTTTTGCAACCAATTTTGGCGCTGCCACACCCGACGTAGTTGACATGGCCGATCAGGGGGTCAAGGCCTGTTTGATTGAGGTAGGTGAGACCAGGCTGGAGTTGTTGCAACCCCTGTCAACGGAGAGCGCGGTCGGCAGGTTTATCGAACGGAGGGGAGAAGGGTTGCATCACCTGGCGCTCAACGTGGACGACATAGCTGGCAAGCTGAAAATACTGTCGGCAAACGGTTTGAGCCTGATCGACAATGAACCCAGGCACGGTTTATCCGGCGCCATTGCCTTCGTGCATCCCCGTTCGGTTTTCGGCGTGTTAACCGAGCTGGTGGAGAATTAGCAACGTAAAACCGGAGGCGTTCCCGTGCCGGCCCACGTAGTGTATGGCGACACGTTCCTGGTTTCGGCAGAAGTGCTGCGGATCAAGGCGGAGGCGGGCGCTCAAGATCTGATGGATTCGAACCGGCAGCGGGTTGTTGCATCAGACGCCGTTCCTGCCGAAGTGGTGGCGATGTGTGTTTCGTTGCCGTTTCTTGATTCCGTCCGCCTGATCGAGCTTGAGGGGGCGCTGGCTACCCAGGAGAGTTCCCCCTCGGGCCGCTCCCGGGGTGGCGGGCGTGGGCGACGTACCCGAAGAGGCGGCGGCCCGGAGGGATGGAGCCAGGTTGTTGCGGCCATTCCTGCCATGCCCCCGACGACGCTGCTCATTTTGACCGATGGAGTTGTGGCCGACGGCAATCCGTTGTTGCGGGAGCTGCGCGACCAGGCCACGGTGCACAAGCAAACGGCGCCCAGCGGCCAGGGATTGGACCAATGGATCAAGCGCTCGGCAGAGGTAAAGGGTGCGACTATCTCGCCGCCCGCAATCCGGGCGATTAGCGAGATGGTGGGCAATGATCTTTGGGCGTTGGATCGGGAGCTGGAGAAGTTATCTTTGTTCGCGGGAGACAAAGCCATCTCTGAATCCGACGTGAAGGAAATGGTTCCCTACGCTCAGGAAGCCAACATATTCACGACGGTAGATGCAATCGTGGCGGGACGCGGCGGGGATGCAATGCAATTGTTGCGCCGGTTGCTCCACGATGGGCGCGAACCTCAGTACATTGCGGCGATGATAGAGCGACAATTGCGGTTGCTGGCAATAGCGCGAGATCTGATCGACCGCGGGGTGGATCGCGGGGATTTGGGCCGGCGATTGGGTACCAACTCCGATTTCGTGGTGCGAAAGACGCTGGAACAAGCGCGCCGGTTGTCGATGCATCAAATTGTTCAGATGTACGAACGGTTGTTGCGAAGCGACGTGGCGATCAAGCGTGGGGAGCTTGAACCGGCGATTTCGCTGGAGTTGCTGGTGGCAGAACTGGCTACGATGTATTCGGGAACCCTGCCTCGCCGGCGCTGAGTTACGGTTATTCCCCTTCCGGGTACAAAATAGGATTGAAACAGGACGTGTAGTGACCCTCCGTCAATTCAACCAGCGCCGGAGAATCCTCGATCCGGCAACGCGAAATGGCTTTGGGGCAACGCGGCAGGAACGGGCATTGTTCGCCCAGGTCTATCAGGTCGGGTGGGGAGCCGCGCAAGGCTCGTAGCCGGTGACCGGCAGCGTCCAGCCTGGGCAACGACTGCAACAGCGACCAGGTATAGGGATGCCGGGGTTGTTGGAACAAGGGCAGCAAACCGGCGTGTTCGATCAGTTGCCCGGCATACATCACCCCTACCCGGCGCGCCATATTCGCCACGACTCCCATGTCATGGGTGATCAACAGGATCGCAGACTTGGAATCCCGACTCAGTTCCTTCAGCCTTTCCAGAATTTCGGCCTGCAACGTAACGTCCACGCTGGATGTCACTTCGTCGGCGATCAGCAGGCGGGGCCGCATTACGAGAGCCATGGCCAACATAACCCGTTGACACTGGCCGCCGCTGAGCGTGAACGGATAGGCTCCCATGATGCGTCTGGGGTCTGGCACCCCCAGCTCGCGCAGCATCTCCTGGCAGACGGCGGCGGCGGCCCGCCGGTTCAAAGGCGAGTGGGTCATGATTACTTCGGTCAGTTGGGCCCCGACGGTTTGAACCGGGTTCAGGGCGGCCTGCGCGTCCTGGAAAACCAGCGACATGGTTTTGCCGCGGAGTTGCCGCATATATTCTTCGGGCGCCGTTATCAGATCGACGCCGTCGAAAACGACCTGACCCCTGGTAACGAAACCGTTATCCGGAAGCAGCCCCATTACCGCAAGAGCCAGCGCACTCTTCCCGGCCCCGCTTTCGCCTACGATACAGAAAACCTCTTCCTCTTCCTGAGCGAAGGAAACACCGTTCACGGCGTGCACAATTCCGTTGGGGACTCGGAACTCGACATGAAGGTCTTCTATTTGCAATACAGGTGGCAATGTCCCGTTCCGCTATGTGGGTGGCCGAGTGAAAACTGAACCGAATTGACGTTGGACGGCAGCATCGCCCGGTCGGAATTTCCGATCGCGCTGGGATATTCTACACGGCGCGACCCAATGGATGGATCGATTCAGGTGGGAGGGACGACAGCCGAGCCGGCCAAATTCAACGGCTGCATACGTCCGGCTTTGAGTTCGGCAATGAGATCGCTCAGCGATGCTATTTTCCGTTCAAACAGGGTGGCGGCAGTTCCCATCTGAAAAATCCGGTGGGTATCGCTTCCGCCGGTTCCTGGCTTACCGAGATTGCAGCGCAACTCGTCAGCGAATCGGTTTTCTGCTGCGGAACCACGGCCATTTTGAGATTCTACGGCGTGGAATAACCCAAGCATGGGATCTGCCAGCGCGCGGGCTAACATGTCTGCCCTCCGGTTTGCGTCTGAACCGGGCTCTGACAAAAAACGGCGGCGGTACGGGTGGGCGGCTACCAGAACTGCACCGGCGCGGTCGGCTTCCCCGCGCAGGAATTCGGGTTTGTGCATTCCGAAGCGGTACCGGCGCAAACCGAAGGCGAGGACATGGCCGACATCGGTGTTGATTTCGCAGCCGGGCAAGACGAGGATGCCGTGGCGACGCGTCAATTCGGCGGTGGATTCCGGGGGCCAAAAATCATCGTGTTCCGTGAGGCAAATTCCATCGAGTCCGCCGGCTTTAGCCGCCTCAATCAAATCATCTACGGAAACGAAACTGTCATCGGATTTCGGATAGGTGTGAGCGTGCAAATCGATAAGCACTGGAACTCCCGCGGCGCGTTGGCCGGGGGTAATCATATCACCGAACGATCCCCGGTCGAAACGCGTGAGGGTGATGAGGAGATTCCGCTACTCGGGGTACGCTTTATCCGCAGCGGGGGTGGGAGGTTTTTACCTGGATGGACAGGATGAAGCGGATAGACAGGATTTTTGGGTGTGGTGGTTTGTCATTGCGACCCCGTACTCGATGTGGGGGTTGGCAATCTCGTCGCTGAAAACGCCGCCGGCAGTCCTCCCCAGGCTGCCGGCGGCGTTGCGTCGGGGGACTATTTCCCGGTTGTTTTCCTAACCGCTGTTGCCGCTCTCCGAGGCGACGGTTACGGTCACCGTGTCGGTGTCGGACGCGCCCTCCTGGTCGGTTACGGTTAGTTGGAACTCCAGCGTTGTGCCGTCGGCGGCGTCCGGTATAGTGAACCTGGGGTCGCCGAACTTGTCGGCAGCCTGGTTGTACTGCTCAGCCTTGGGGTGGGTCAGCGTGACGCTGGGGCCGGAGAGCTGCGTCCATTGGTGCTGCATTCGCCACCATTCGCCGTAGGGGTTGATGCTGTTGGTGCCTTGCAGGGTTACCTCGGCCCCCGGCGCGCCCGTCAGGTCGAGGCCGGCGTTGGTGGTGGGCGTCGGCAGGATGGTGACGGTTGCTTCCCGGCTGGCGGTGAGGCCGCCGGAGTCGGTTACTCTCAGCCGGAAGGTCAGCGCCGTTTCGCCAACCACATCGGGCGCGGTGAAGCTCAGGACGCTGCTGTTGGCTCCCTCCAGGGTGGCCGTTGGCGTTCCGCCCGTCTGCTCCCAGAGGAAGGACAGGGCATCCGCCGCGTCCTCGACGTCACTGGCCTGGCCGGTCGCCGGACCGTTTCGCCGGCAAAGGCCCGGACCGGCGCCAGTTCCGCGACGACCGGCGGGGTATTATCGGGCCGCTGCACGGTTACGGTTACCGCCACCGTGTCCGAGTCCGACTCGCCCTCCTGGTCGGTCACCGTCAGTTGGAACTCCAGCGTCGTGCCGTCCGCCGCGGCGGACGGCACGGTAAAGGACGGGTTGACGGCGGTTGTGTCGCTGAGGGTCACCGCCGGGCCGGACGCCTGCGCCCAGGAGTAGGTCAGCTCCGGCGCCGCGCCGTTGCGATTACCGTCGATGGCTTGCAGGGTCACGCTCTCGCCCGGCGCGCCCGTCAGGTCGGGGCCGGCATCGGAGGTGGGCGCGACGTCGGCAGCGGGGGCAGCGTCGGAGGTGGGCGCGACCGCGGTGGTAAGCCGCCAGTCAGCGCTGACCGCGCTTTCGCCGCTGCCGGCGGTTACGGTGATAGTGTCCCCTTT
The DNA here is from genome assembly GCA_965262485.1 of Dehalococcoidia bacterium. Classification (GTDB taxonomy): domain Bacteria; phylum Chloroflexota; class Dehalococcoidia; order Lucifugimonadales; family UBA3495; genus Bin87. Next base: position 1,621,825 of record OZ253540.1, read on the forward strand.
TCGCAACTGCTGGGATATAATTCGAATTTCGAACCCCCGCCCATTATCGGCTGTAGTCGTATATTCGCGCGAACCAGTGTCGTCGTCACGAAAGACCGCCAGATTAACCCAGCCGATCCGCGATGGCCTGTCTCTCAAGACCGCCGTTATTCCTTCTGGGATAGTCACGGAAACCGGCACGGCGGTGTTGACTCCGGTAATTCTGAACCGCGCGATACTGGTCGCAGGGGCAGGGCAATCGCGTTATAAGTTGGTAGACTTGGCCAAGGATACGAGTCCAGTGATGTGAAGGACAGACGGGGGGAGTAATGAGGAAGGAGCAGGGCGCGTCCATTATGGATTATTTCGAGGCGTTGGAGGATCCCAGGATCGACCGCTGCAAGCGGCACCAGCTGCTGGACATCATTGCCATTGCCATCTGCGCCGTCATCTGCGGCGCGGACTCCTGGGTCTACATCGAATTGTTCGGCAAGAGCAAGGAGGAGTGGTTCCGCACTTTTCTGGAACTGCCCAACGGAGTCCCCTCCCACGACACCTTCGGCGACGTCTTCTCCCGGCTGGACCCGGAGCAGTTCCAGCAGTGCTTCATGGCCTGGACCCAGGCGGTGTCCGACCTGATCCCCGGGGAAGTGGTAGCCATCGACGGCAAGACGGTGCGGCGCTCCCACGACCGCAATTCGGGCCAGCGGGCCATCCATCTGGTCAGCGCCTGGGCCTCGGCCAACACGCTGACGCTGGGGCAGGTGAAGACCGAGGAGAAGTCCAACGAAATCACCGCCATTCCCCAGTTGCTGCAACTGCTGGAACTGAAGGGGTGCATCGTCACTATCGACGCCATGGGCTGCCAGAAGGAAATCGCCCAGGGGATTCTGGACCGGGGCGCCGACTACGCGCTGTCCCTGAAGGAGAACCAGGGTCGACTGTATGCAGACGTGCGGGACCTGTTCGAGGGAGCGGAGGAGTTCGGCTTCGAGGATGTTCCCCACGACTACGCCACCACCCTGAACAAGAACCACGGACGGATAGAACGCCGGGAGTGCTGGGTGATCAGTGACTCAGATTGTCTGGAGTACCTGAGCGCCGGCCAGGAATGGCCCGGCCTGCGCGCGGTGGTCAAGGTGGTGGGCCGCCGGGAGACGCCGGCAGGGACCACGGTACAGCCCCGGTACTACATCAGCAGCCTGGATGCGCCAGCGGAGCGCCTGCTGGAGGTGGTGCGCACTCACTGGAGCATCGAGAACTCCTTGCACTGGAGCCTGGACGTGACTTTCAAGGAAGACCATTGCCGAATCCGCAAGGACCACGCTCCGCAGAATATGGCGACGCTGAGGCAGGTTTCGCACAATCTGCTCAAGAACGAAAAGAGCCTTAAGGTGGGCATCCAGGGGAAGCGCCTCCAGGCCGGCTGGAAGGAGGACTACCTGCTGAAAGTCCTACGCAGCTAAAACGCGATTGCCCTGGTCGCAGGGGTGAAGCTGAACCGGTTGGGCTGAACGTCTGTTACTGTGGAGGTTGCCTTGACGCGGTAGCGTGTTCTCTCCCGGGAAATCGGGGACGCGGGCGCCACGGCTAGGACCACGCGACCCACCTCGCTCAGGTCGGGGGCCGGCAGCGTGGCGGTCCACTTTTTTCCTTCCTCGTTCCAGACCAACGATACCGGTTCGGTGACGGCTCCGGGCCGTCTACCAGCAGGTAAACTATCCATTCCTGCCGCACCGGCCCCAGCCACCGCTTCGCCGGGTAGGTTATGCCGTCACCCTCAAAGGTGATGGTAGTACCGCCGGCGTTGCCCGGGATTTCAATGTAATCAATGGCATACTGCGACAGCGCGCGTTCGTGCCGTTCGCCCAGCGGCAGGTAGAAGGTTGAAAGTGCCCCCGTTTCCCACTGGTCCAGCTGTAGGTGACGGTACGGATTGAGGACGCGGCTGTACGCCTAACGTCTATCGCCGCCGTCTTCCCAGTTCAGTCGGTTGGCGACCATCCAGTTGGCGAAGACGGAGTTGAAGTCGGCGTCAGCGGGAACAAAGGGCGACTTCATGCTCCGGCGGCCCGCCAGGAATTCGTCAATGGCGGCGATGCCGCGCTCCGGCCCGTTCACCAGGTCCTGCAGCCGGCCCTCCGGTGCGTATTGGGTCTGTAGATACCGGACGAACAGCGCGACCCGGCCGTAATTATGGCTCTCCTCCATCCACTGGGTCAGCCCGAACTTGTTTGTGGCATCCAGGTAGGTGAGGTCAGGTTGCGCGAAGCTGGTGACTTCCGCAGCCAGTTCCGCAGGCCCTCGTTTAGCCAATTCTTCTCGTTTGGGTCGCCGTACTTGTGTATCACGTGCTGAAACTCGTGGGCCAGCACTTCCAGGTAGAAATCACTGCCAATCGAGATACCGGCAAGGTTAATGTACAGCGCCTCCATCTGGTTGCTGTATCGGTTTCTGTTGGACGGGTACCAGTCGCTACCACTGACGTGCCCTGATATACTTCCGGGCACGCTGTAGTTAACCACGTGAGTGCAAGCGCCGTCGGGGTGATAGTCCCTGGGGTCGCCGAACATCTCGGTAACCCGTGGGAACACTTGGCTTTCCGCAATCCGTACCGCACGCGCCAGACCCTCCGACCCAGCGGGGAAGCCCGGTGCAACCCACCAACAGGCGCTGTTGGAGATGGCCGCCAGCCGGAACGTCCGGACTACTCTGGTTCTCCCCTTTTTCAGAGGGATTTGGAAGTTTTCCTCATCGCCCACCTTCAGCTGTCGGCCAGCGAATCGGTCCTGCAACGCCGGGTTATTGTCCCACCGGTCCGGAAAACGGTCTCTGCTGGGCCCTGGTGGGCGCACGTCGGCGGCGGTCTAGGCATCCCCCGGCCCCGCGGTGGCGCGGGTGGTGATTCTCCAATCGGTCGTCGTGTCGCCTACGGTCACTGAGACGATCACGGTTTTGGCAAAGGTCAGGCTGGCCCTGGCCTCCAGCTCCAGCGTGTCGCCGTTGCTCACGCCGGTAATGTGCGGGGCGTGGTCGCCGTTGACGTACAGGTTCACTTCGGCCTCGGCCGGGGCGCTGACCGTCAGCGGCGCGACGCCCTTGATGCCCTTGACCGTTACCACGTCGCTGGCGGCAATTTGGTCGGGAATCGCGTGGTAATAATCGCCGAAGCTGATATAGTCGGGAGTAAGGTCGGCGTCAGTCACGGTGATCGACACGTCGGCGGAGCCGGTCAACCCGCCCGGGTCGGTGACCGTCAGGCGAAAGCCCAGGGCTTCGGTCGTTTCAGGGGCGACGAACCCGGCGTTTAGGCTGTCTGCCCGTTCCAGTTCAACAATCGGCCCGCCGGTCTGCGTCCAGAGGTAGCCGAGGTTCAAGTGATGGGTCTCCGCATCGCTGCCGTCGCCCACCAGCCGGGCCTGCTGGCCGGCGGGTATCTCGGTGGCCTGGCTGCCGGCGATGATGGCCGTGGGCGGCGTGTTGTCGGCGCCGTTGCCGTCCAGAACCCACACGGTGACGGTGGCGTTGGCGGCGTTGCCCCCGGAGTCGGTGGCCGTGGCGCGGAAGGTTAGTTCAGTGTCGGCGTCCACCGGCGGCGCGGTGAAGCGCATGGTGGACCGGGCCCAGCACTGCCGTTGCTCGCCGGGCGCGGCCAGGTTGATCCAGTCCTGTTGGGCGAGGCTGCCGGCGTCCGGCCCGCCGGTTTGCTGCCACGTGAAGGAGATTTGCTCGCATTCCGGCTCGTCGGCGTGGGCCTGGAACTCCATGACCCGGCCTTCAACCACGGCGGCAACGCTGGCGTCAGACACGCCGCGGGGCAGCCGAGATTCGTACTGGTTCACTCCGGCGACGAGGAGGGTCGGCGGCTGGTTGTCCGCCGGCTGCTCGCCGTCCTGGGCAAAGGAGGGTGGAACGAAAAGCAACGCGGCAAGAGCCATCGCCAACAACGCGATGACCATCAGGGCTGATGTGGGCATTCGGCGCAGCATAGTTATCGCATGTTTGTTCGCGGGGCTGACAAGGGTATGTATTGGCTGAAATTGGATTAGCATTAAACCGGAAACCTCATGGTATTCAGATGGTATTCAGCAGGTGATTGGCCTCACCTCAGTCGGGCTCAATTGGCCGGGGCGATCCTGACCGGAACCCAGGCCCAACTCGGAGGTGACCGTTGATAACCGCAGTCGTGGATTTGCGCGCTGATATTGCGCATGAAAACGGCGACAGACCTCTAACTGGTATTGCAATGACGGCCAGTGTGATGCGGATCGCATTTTCGACGGTGGTGTACGGGGGCGCTTCGGGTTTTGTCCCCGGCAGCAAGAATCGAGGGATATGCAAGCAACTCCCCATGATTGGCAAATCGGCGTGTATTGTACACAATTATTATAAGATTATTGTTAGATAAGCCTCCAATACAGGGCAATCGCGTCTTATTCAATTCGGCTGATAACACCTACGGGGCACCCATATGATTAACTCCCCTGGCCAGATTATTGAAGCCTTTTTCACATCGAACCGGCTGCGTTTCGAGTGCCGGACGCCATTTCAAGGGCATTTAGACCATCCAAAACGCTGAAAATCAGGCAGTTGCACCGTTACGAATTAAGACGCGATTGCCCTGGCCTCCAATATCTATAATTTCTTGTGAGGATAGTGTAAGCGGTCATAATTGCCCCGGCAGCCACAACGGGATTGCCACGTCGCTACGCTCCTCGCGATGACAGGAGGTCCTTCGATAGGCTCAGGACGAGCGGATGTTTAATTTCCACAACTTTGGAAAGGCCCTGGTAATGTCCGGCTGAACACAACCGGCGAGGCAGACTAAGTGCCTATCCTAATAACCCGGCAGCTCTGAGGGCGATGAGGGCGCAGGCGAAATGAAGAAAGGCGATGTAGTTGTCGGGAGACTTGTCCCAGCGCACCAAGATGCGCCGGAATCGGTTCAGCCAACTGTGAGTGCGTTCCACCACCCAGCGCCTGGCTTTGAACCCGGCCTCCCGTTTGATGGCCTGAGCCTCTTCGCCTCGACTGCGGATGTGGGCGGTGAAACCGAACTCATCCACGATGCGGCGCACCTCAGCGAAGTCGTATCCTTTATCCAAGCACAGCCCCTGGGGATGCTCCGGGCTGGGCGCGGGGCGTGGCACGGGGAGGCGTCCACCGTAACCCGCACCAGTTTCATGTCGTGGCGGTTGGCCCCGTCCACCGCCAGACCCACCGGAACGCCCTGGGCTTCGGTCAACAGGCTACGTTTGACGCCCCGCTTGCCTCGGTCGGTGGGGTTGGCGCCGGTTTTTCCCCCGCCCAGGGGCGATTTGGTCATGGCGCCGTCCATGCTCACCCAACTCCAGTCCAGACCCTTCAGTTCGTCATAGCGTTCCAGTCCCACCCGCCACAGCTCCAGAAACACCCCAGCGGCAACCCATTCCTGAAAGCGCAGATGGGCGGTGGAACCGGAGCAGATGCCGGTGGCGTCCAAGGCTTTCCACTGGCAGCCGGTGCGCAGCACGTAGAAGATGCCATTGGCGCAGGTACGGTCGGGAACCCGCGGCCGGCCCCCGCCGAACCGATGGGTGTTCACACGCTCGGGGATCAGGGGCGCCAGCACTTCCCACAACTCGTCGGAGATCTGGAACGCGCCGGTGGTGGGATTGGTTTTGGTGGCAGGCCCAGCACGCTTCGTACGAGGCGGCTTGGGGTCTTTCGCTTTGGTCATTACCCCAGTCTAGCCGCAACCCTAACTTCGCGTCCCCCAATGGGCAGGCACGTTTCCACCAGTTATTAGGATAGGCTCTAAGTCAACCCACGTCCCGTCGGACGCGCCCACAGCGTTGCCGCAGGAAACAGTGAGGAAATCGGGAGACTAGTACTCAGTCAAACTAGTATCGGCATAGCAAGGACGAAACGGGTCATGGTTGCTGCGCTGGCGGCCAAACAGTGGTGCGGGAGGTGCGGCATCCATGGTTGCGGAGAAATATGGGGTACGGTTGTCGGTGGAAGATCGGGAGCAATTGCGGGGATTGATCCACAGCGGGCGGCATTCTGCTCGGGTCATCAATCGGGCGCGCATCCTGCTCAAGACTGACGAAGGGTGGAGCGCCTCCCAGGTGGCGGTGGCCCCCGTATCGAGTACGGGGCAGGCGCTGGACACATCGCCGCGCACGGTGTTCCGCACCAAACGTCGGTACGCTAACGTTGGTACGCTGAGGAGGGCTTGGACGGTGTGCTGCACGACCATCCCCAAGCCAATCGGTATCGCAAGCCGGATGATCGGGGTGAAGCCCATCTGATGGCCCTGGCGTGCAGCGACGCTCCCCAGGGCCATGAGCACTGGACCCGGCGTTTGTTAGCCGACCAGGTGGTGGAATTGGGATTGGCGCCATCGCTATCCTACGAGACGGTAAGGCTCAGACTCAAAAAACACCCTCAAGCCCTGGCGGAATCAGCAGTGGCGCATCTCCCAGATGAACGGGGAGTTTGTGGCGGCCCCCGTATCGAGTACGGGGCAGGCGCTGGACACCCACCGCATAGCGTCCCTGTACGAGACCTTTTCGCCCGCCGAAGCGCGGCGCATCGCGAAGCGGCTCGAGTTTCACCACACCCCCAAACACGCCAGTTGGCTCAACATGGCGGAGATCGAATTCAGCGCGTTGAGCCGCTCCTGTCTCAAGGGGAGAAATCCCGACGCAGACGCCCTGCAACGCCAGATCACCGCCTACGAAACCCAACGCAACGCAGCGGGAGTCACCATCAACTGGCACTTCAGCACCCACCACGCCAGAACCAAACTCCAGCGCTTTTACCCCGGCCCTTCCAACGTTGACTGAGTACTAGGCGGCATCAGATGGTCATTGCCTCACCCAACCGACGGTGGGCTAACGGAGCGACCCCGCCCATTAGGCGCCGGCCCAACTACGGTCAGGGCACCGCCAATTAGCAAACCGAGACGTCGCCAAGCCTGTGCTATAATCTCCACGCCCTACAGTCCGGGCCTACGCCTTAGCGCTTGGCGCCGCATATCATAACCTGGTTAGGAGGAACACTGCCTTGACCACCCTCAATGACCGCTTTCTGGCCGGACAAAATATGCGCGGAATCATGTCTGGCGGGGACAATACACACTATGCGTTGCCGGGCGTCGACCAGTTGGCCCCCGACCTCAAACGCATCATTGACGAAGCCCTCTTCGGGATGATCTGGACGCGCCCCGGTCTGGAGCTCTCTTACCGTTGCGTTGCCACCGTTGCCGCCCTCATGGCCCAGGGGGAACTCAACCTCCTGCGCCGCCACGTTGAGCGTTCCCTCAACGTCGGTCTTACCCCCCACCAGGTGGTCGAAATATTCATCCAGTCCACCTTTTACGTTGGTGTCCCTGCCGTTGAAACCGCCCTCCGCCTCACCAAGGAAATCTTCGAGGAACGCGGCATCGTGTTTCAACCGGTCAACGAATACGATACCAACCGCCACTCCGACGAGTTGCACGCCCTGGGACAGGAAATGCACCGCCGTCACATGGGCGACACCCCCTCCTCCGGCTACGACGACGCCTCCCCCGAGGCCGATCTGGAACGCATCGTCGACGAATACCATTGGGGCGCGATTCACAGCCGCGCCACCCTCGATGACAAGTCCCGCGCCATCATCTCCCTGGCTTCACTCACCATCATGGGCGTGTACGACGCCCAGATGCGACGCAGGATTCGTGGCGCCCTGGGCGTCGGTCTCAGCCCGGTCGAAGTCATGGAAGTGTTCATTCACCTGTCCATGTACGGCGGTTACGTCAACACACGCACCGCCATGCGCATCGCCAGGTCGGTCTTTATCGAACTCGGAATCTCCTGACCCACGGGCCTCCGCGTCGGGTTCGCCCGTCGCCAGCCCGTCAGCTTGGTGAATATTCAATAGTCGGTTGAACAATCGGCAGTAAGGAGGTCGGCGGAAATTCAATGAAGCTTCGACTCGATGACGGCTGCGAGCTGTTCTACACCATAGACGACTTTACCGACCCGTGGACCGAGCCTCAAACCGTGGTAATGCACCACGGTATGGCCAAAAACCATCAGCTCTGGTTCGGCTGGGTCCCCATCATCGCGCGACACTACCGCGTGATCCGTTTCGATATGCGCGGCATGGGTCAGTCCGACGTCCCCGAACCCGGCTTTCCCTTTTCGGTGGACAATTTCGCCAAAGACCTCGCCGAGTTTGTCGACAAGCTGGGCCTGGATAAGTTCCACCTCATCGGCGAAACCGTCGGCGGCAGCATTTCCATGCGTTACGCCACCATGCACCAGGAGCGGTTGCTCTCCCTCACCGCCTGCACTTCTCCCACCAGCTTCAACGACGCCCACCACGCCGAATCTGCCGTCCAGATCGAAAACGAAGGCATCGGCGCGTGGGTCGAAAGCAGCATCGGTCGCCGCCTCGACCCGCAGATAGTTGACCCCCACTACACCCGCTGGTACGCCGAGCAGATGAAGGCCACCACACCCCATGTCGTAGCCGGCTTCCAGGCTCAGGCGTCCGGCGATCTGCGCCCGCTTCTCAAGGATGTTCAGACCCCAACCTTGATCATCGCCGCCGCCGCCTTGCGTGAAGAAGTGTTGGGCGATTTCCGCGGCGCCTCCGACGTGTTCCCCAACGGACGCTCCGTTGTGTTTCCCGGCGTCTCAGGTTTCGTGCAACACGTACTGCCGGTTCCCTGCGCCCGCGTTTGGCTGGACTTCGCTCGCAGTCTGGGATAATGGTTCCGACCGCCCAGCCTGATACCAGCCCCTCTCCGTAGTTTTATACTTGGGGGTAGTCCTTCGTCATGGTGGATTATTCTACCGACGAAAATCGCTCAGTGCCTGCGGAACCCCGGCATCTAACTACAGACGCCGTTGGCGATGATACAACGGTTCAACCGCCCAACCTCCTGACGCGCCTTTTCCATCGCCACGTCCGAGATGAGCGGGGCCGCTACCAGTCCCGATTGTTTGCACGCGGCGAACTCCAGGTTTTGCCGCGCCGTACCAGCAAACGGCTCCGACTCCCTCCGTACATTTTGTTGTACGACGTTCGGTTCTTCCGGATGCAGAAGGGTTACCTGTGGCAATCCTCCCTCGCGGTCATCGCCATCCTGGCCATTCTGCTATTGGTCGATTCGGTGGCCGACGCTGCCCTGGCGGCCGGTTTGGGGTCCAGCGTGGTCATCGTGTTCCTGCACCCCACGTCGCGCAGCGCCGGCCTCCGCAACCTGGTCGGGGGCCACGTCCTGGGGTCGCTCGTCGGAGCGGCCGCATCGCTGCTCCTGTTTCAATCCGGATGGATCCCCGCTAATGCCGAGCTATCCCACTGGTTTGCCGACGCTGTCGCCGCCGGTGTTCTCGGCCTGGTAATCCTGCTAATGGCCGCCACCGACACGGAGCACCCTCCGGCTGCTGCCACCGCACTCGGGTTCGCGTTGCAGAGCCTGGAGTGGCCCATCGTTTTCCTGTTTAGTGGGGCCGTGATCGTGCTGGCCGTCGTGAAAGTCGTGCTTCGCAACCGTCTCCGGGACCTCCTCAATTAGAAGCGGCCCGTCCCGACGGCTGGGCTTCCCTTCGCCGCCATCCCGTCCAATCGGTCAGCCGGACGCCTTGAAACGCGACTCTCTCCCATCGCTGCGTAGTCGATCCGTTCAACCGCTAACCCGAACCACGGCTCTCCAATGCAGCGCTGACAGGGGTAGGTAACTTCTGCAATGTCCCCTCTCCCTTGATGGGAGAGGGCTAGGGTGAGGGTGAAAACCTCCTGCAAAACATCCATACCTACCCCAGGGCAAACGCATTCTAACTTTAGGGGACCTCATATACCGTTACCGTCATTCCCGCGAAAGCGGGAATCCATACAGCTTGCTTCCAGACAGTTGACGTACAACCAAACGACCTGGATTCCCGCTTTCGCGGGAATGACGGACGCCTGCAAAGTCGATTAAATTAGAATGCGTTTGCCCTGATACCTACCCCTGTCAGCCAATGCACCGGGTGGGGTGTGCTAACATGCTGAACGTTCATTGACCTTTAGATTCCCGATTGGAGATTGCCCTCATGCCCGATTCCATTTCCCGTCAGTTGGCCCGGTGGGCTGTAAACCTCAGTTCCGCCGACTTGCCGCCCGCCGTCATCGACAAGATGCAAACCTCGCTGCTGCACGGTATGGTCGTATCTATAATCGGCGCCGAAACCCACCACGGCAAAGCGGCGGTAAACCTCGCGCTGGCCGAGGAAAGTTCGTCCCACGGCGCCAGCATCGTCGGTCAGTCAGCACGCGCCACCCGCTGCGGAGCCGCCTTCGCCAACAGCAAGCTCATGCACGCCACCAATCAGGCCGACTCATACCGGATGCTCACCCATCCCGGCCCCTGCGTCATTCCGTCGGCCCTGGCTACCGCCGAACTGAGCCGGGCGTCGGGTTCCGATCTGATCACGGCCATGGCCGCCGCCTACGAGGTCGAGTCCCGCATCGCCGGCGACTTCATCGCATCCACCCAGGCCCGTGGCTTCCGCTCCAGCCCGGTTTACGGCACCCTCGGCGCGGCTGTCGCCACCGGCAAACTGCTGGGCCTCACCGAAGACCGGATGGTAACCGCCATCGCCTTGGCGGCCACGTTCACTGCCGGCACCAACGAAGGCCCCCGTTCCGGCGGGCGCGAAATGATGTTCCATGAACCCCAGGCCACCCGCAGCGGCATCATGGCCGCCCTGCTGGCCCGCGAAGATGTACGCGGTTCCGAAGAATCCCTGGAGGGCCCGGCAGGTTTCTATAACGCCTTCACCGGCAACAACCGCGGCGAGCTGTCCTACGTTTTCAGCGGCCCACAGCAGGTTACCTTCGATCCCGTAACTCAAGGTTTGGGCCAACGCTGGGAACTGCTGCACACCGTACTCAAGATGTACCCCACGGCCGGCTATAACTGCCCGGTGATCGACCTGATGGCCGACATCCGGCGCGCTCATGATTTGTCCATCAAAGACATCGAACGCATCACCATCGACATGAACTGGCTGGAAACCCTGTACCCCTCGCCAGCCTTCCCCAACCCGGCCCGCGGACGCGCCATGGTAGGCAGCACCCACTACTTCGCCGCCTACGTTGCGGTCAACGGAGCCTACCCGCCCCTGCGCACCCGCATCGACCCCGGCGACGATTCTGATGCCGCCAGCGCCGATAATCACGACGCCGTCGTCAGCCTGATGCACAAGGTGGAAACCGTCGGCCACAAAGACCGCACCGCCTTCGCCCCCCGCATCACCATCGAAATGGCCGGCGGCACCGTGTACCAGGGCGAATACCACGGCGCCGAACTCGAATGGGGATTCGACACAGAGGTGGAACGCCTGCGTCCTCTCTTCGACAACATCGCCTGGCCCAACGCCAAACTCGAAGCCGTTGTGTCGGCATCCCGGAACATTCCCGACGCCGCCGACCTTGGCACACTGTTAGCCGCCGCAACGCCGTAACGCGGCAGTCTCGCTGGCGTTCGATCTCAGTAATTAAACCCGACAGGAGAAGAATCATGTTGCCAGGTTTGGAAGGCAAAGGAGCGCTCGTCACCGGTGGCAGCCGCGGCATTGGCAAGGCCATCGCTTACGCCCTCGCCTCCGAGGGTTGCGCCGTCGCCATCTGCGCCCGCGGGCCGGAAGCGTTGCAAGCTTCCGCCGCCGAAATCAGCGATGCCACCGGCGCCAACGTCATCCCCATTCCCGCCGATATGACCGACCCCGATGCCATCGTAAACCTGGTGCGGCAGACCGTTGCCGGCCTCGGTCGGCTGGACATCCTGGTCAACAACGCCGTCAACAGCACCAGCGACCGCGCCAGCCGAATCCCCGACGACGTTATTCTCAACCACATCACCACCAAGATCATGGGATACATCCGTTGCGCCCGCGAATGCGTCCCGCACATCACAGCGGCCGGCGGCGGACGCATCATCAACATCGGGGGCATGGCGGCCCGCAATTCCAGCCCAACCAACCCCGGGTCCGGCGTCACAAATTCAGCCATGTCCAACTACTCCAAAGCGCTGGCCGACGACGTTGCCTCGGACGGCATACTGGTCAACTGCATTCACCCAGGCAGCACCCGAACCGAGCGATACATGGGACTCGTCGCCGAACGCGCCGCCCGCGCCAATACCACCCCGGAAGCCGAACTGGCCCAGTCGGTCGCCGAAATCCCCATTGGACGCATGGTTGAACCCGAGGACATCGCCAATCTCGCCGCGTTCCTCTGCTCCGATCTGGCGTCGGCCATCACCGGCCAAACCATCGCCGTAGACGGCGGCGGCGGCAAGGGCGTGCATTTCTAGCCGACACCAACCCGGTCTTAACCCGTCATTCCAGCCTTAACCCGTCATTCCGGCCTTGAGCCGGAATCCAGAGAGCGTATGATGAAAGAATCAGGCCCGTGCTCATCGACTGCGGCCCCTGGATTCCCGCTTTCGCGGGAATGACGGTTGAGGTGCGGGAATGACGGTATTTGTCAACACACCCCAGGGCAATCGCATCTCAACCCGTCATTCCGGCGTAGGCCGGAATCCAGACGTTTCCGGGAAGGCCAACGTTCCCACAGCGAGATTCCAATGGGTTCCTGCCTACACAGGAACGACGGAGGGAAGGTCGGAATGAAGGTTGCCGGCGCACCCAAAGATTAAGATGCGATTGCCCTGCAACACACCCTAATCCACCTGCATGTGCCGCAGTGCCCCGGCGAAGTTGGAGTCCAGGACGTAAACGTCCGCCACCTTGTCATACGTCATGGGGCGCGGCAAATCCACGACTCCCCGGCGGCGCTTCAGCCGGTTCATGCTGTGGCCCTGGCTGGACAGCGATCCGGACAACTCCCGCTGCGTGAGGTTCAGTTCATCCATCAACTGCGCCCGCTTCTCCGTGTAGTCCGGCGACTGCAAAACGCGCACCATCGCCTGCCTCGCCGTGGCGGACAGGTGGCGCCAGAAAGTCGTAGCGTAGCTGGCATTCCACTGCGGACGATCCGGTTCAACGGTTACCGCCAATTCCTCCGGTGTTGATGCGCCATCCCGTGATGACGCGCCATCCGCACCACCCGCGGCTGCATCCACCGCCTCTTCGCCCTCAATGACTTCGCCGCCAGATGGCAACTTGGCTCCCCGACCTGCCATCTGGCGAATCGCCGCCACTACTTCGTCGATGTCCCCTTCGATAGTTACTGTTACCCGGGCCAAAACGCTGCTCCTCGTACTCCGCTATTGACTCTGCTGACACCCCGTTGCCTGATCTCGCATGAACCGCAGTTTACCGCATCGGTTTTCGCATCCGCCACCACCAACGCCCTCTCCTGCGTACCCACTATAATCTGTCATTGCGAGGAGCACAGCGACGTGGCAATCTCGTTGAGGTTGAGCACACGACGGGCGAACCATCATCGCTACGGCGACGGGATTGCCGCGCTGCGCTCGCAATGACAAAGCGAGTATGCGTGAGCCAACGCCCTACGGTGATATCGCCGCCTGCAACGCCGATTCCAGAACCCGGGGCGGCACATACTGCTCGAACCGCGCGGTGATCCTTCCGTCGCTGCCGATCACAAACGTCCAAGGTTCCGACACCAACCCCCATTCTTCCACGGCGGGAACCAGCTCTTTGCCCACCTGCGCCGGGTCCACCAGGTGCGGGTCTTTGTAAACCTCCACGTGCACGAAGTTGGCCCGGCCGGCGTATCGCTCCGCCAATGCAGACAGCGTCTCGACCTGTGGCCCGCACGTCGCCGTTACGCAGAACGCCGGCGTTGAGAACGTGACCACCGCCGGCGCCCCCGACCTGACCGCATCGGCTAACGACAGTTGATACAGCGCCGGATCCGGCTCGACGCTGCTGCTGATGGTGCGCAGGTCGGCCACCCGTGCCGCCGTGGGCGTGTCTGACGGCGGCGCCGCGTCCCCGATAAACGGCGCCCGGTGTTGCGCCGACACGGCTATCACGGCGGCGGCAGCGTGGATCTGTCCGCTTTCGTCCTCAAACGTCGCGTGAACCTCCCAGATGCCCGGAGCCTCGGCCGTTGCCGTCCCGGCCTCGTCGAAAGTAACCTGAGCCACAAATATCCCGCGGCGTCCTTCCGGCGGCCATTGCTCGTATTGCGCCGTCGTGCGGTGCCGAACCTGCCCGAAGTGGGCCCCGGCCTCGTAAAACACCGCCTGCAGCTCCACCAATCCCGGACGCACCGGCATGTAATCCCGGTCAACCAGCCCAAATGACAACCGGTTCTCGCCCACGGCCAGGTCGCTATTGGACACGATCATGCTCAGCGCGGGTCCACCCGGCGGCTGGCTCAAAACGTCGTCCGGGGGCCGCTGACTCCCACAGCCCATCGCCAGCAGCAACAAGACCCCAACCAGGCAACTCAACAAAATTCCACGCATCATGGCTTTGAGGTTGCCACGATGTCCCCACATTGGCAAGGCCCCTCCCGTCATTGCGAGGATTTTCCGCTCATCCTGAGCCCGTCGAAGGATCATCCTGAGCCTGTCGAAGGACGCGGCAATCCCCTTACACGCCACATCCAAAAATCCTGTCCATCCTGTTCATCCATGTAAAAACCCGTCCCCACTCATCCTGAGCCTGTCGAAGGACCGCCACTGCCGCCGTGGTCTATAATCAACCCACACCTGCTCACACCCATCCCAATGACGCTGCGAGGTTACTATGCGGTTCGGTTCTTTCGTATTCCCGGTCAGCCACCACCCTGAAAACGACTCAGCGGTTATCGACAGCACTATGGACGAGGTCATCCTTGCCGAGCAAATCGGCATGGACTCGGTGTGGCTCACCGAGCACCACTTCGATGGAGCCGCCGCTCACGCTGATCCGGTGGTGTTCGGCGCCGCCATCGCCGCCCGCACCAGCCGCATCAAAATCGGATTCGCCGTCGCCGAACTCGCGTTCCACCACCCGGTGCGCCTCGCCGTGCAAACCGCCCTTCTCGACAACCTCAGCCACGGCCGGCTCATCGTCGGAACCGGGCGCGGCTCGGCCTACAACCACTATGAATACCTGGGCTTCGGCCTCACTATGGCGCAGGGCATCGCCCGGCTCGATGAAGCGGAACAATTGCTGGTCGAGGCCTGGACCGGCGAGGACCTGTCGCACCACGGCGAACACTGGAACCTCGAATTTCCTCTGCTGCGCCCCCGCCCGTATCAAAAGCCCCATCCGCCGCTCATTCGCGCCTGCATCAGCGAGGCATCCGCCGTCAATATGGCTAAAATCGGCCGACCCATCATGATCGGCATTCAGACGCCGGAGACCCTGCAAGCCCGTCTGGAGCGATACCGCAAAACCATGCTGGACTCCGGATTCACCGAGGCTGCCACCGAGGTTGCAATGGACCAGTGCTGGGCGTCCCGCGACCTGTTCATCGCCGACACCTACAGCGAAGCGTTGGAAATCGCCGAAGCCGGTTTCGAGCGCGAACGCACCCACTTCCGCCGCGCCCGCGAGCTCTACAACCCCGGCGGCTTCCCGCCTCCAGACCCCAACCGCCCGGTCCCGGCCGGAGAGAGCCTGGAGCATTCCTTCATCCTCGGCACACCCGCCCAGGCCGCCGAGCAGGTCGCCGCCCTGCGTGACATCGGCGTGCGCAACCTCATGTTCAAACTCAACGTCGGCGAGATGGACACCCACCGTGTCCAAAAGTCCATGCGGATGCTCGGCGACCAGGTAATGCCGAAATTCATGGGGTAAGCGGCGTACCCACCTTGTCATTGCGAGGAGCGCCCCTCACCCCAACCCCTCTCCCAGGGGAGAGGGGCAATTGGCCCCCGGCGCATTTTCTCCCCTCTCCCACCGGGAGAGGGGCTAGGGGTGAGGGGCGTGCCCTCACAAACCCCGCACCATGACGTCCAGACTCTCCAGCGCCCGGCTGATGTTCTCCTGGCTGTTGGCGTACGACAGCCGCACGTAGCCCTCGCCGAACTCACCGAACGCCGCCCCGGACAGCAGCGCCACGCCCGCTTCCTGCATCGCCCGCTCCTCGAACTCGGCGCTGCTGAGGCCCGTGCCTCTGATGCTTGGAAAGGCGTAAAACGCTCCCTCCGGCTCCGGGCAGTTGATCCCCGGTATGGATGCCAGCCCGTCCGCGATGAGACGGCGACGGCGGCCAAACTCGGCGGCCATCTCCTGCACCGCGTCCTGCGGGCCGTCCAGCGCGGCCACCCCGGCAATCTGGCTGAACGATGCCGCGCACGACACGCTGTTGGTCGCCAGCCGCGACACATGGGGCACCAGCTCCTCCGGCATGATGCCGTAGCCCAGCCGCCAGCCCGTCATCGCGTAACTCTTCGAAAACCCGTCCAGAATGATCGTGCGTTCCGCCATCCCCGGCAGCGCAGCAATACTGTGGTGCTCGCCCGAGTATAGAATATCCTTGTAAATTTCGTCCGACATCACGTACATATCGGGATGGCTTCGCACCACGTTGGCGATGGTTTCCAGTTCGTCAGCGGTGAACGCCGAACCGCATGGATTCTCCGGCGAGTTGACGATGAGAAGCCGCGTGCGCTCGTTGACCATCCCCGGCAATTGCGTCAGGTCGGGATGATAGGCCCGATCCTCCAGTAGCTGCATCGGCACGGCCCTGGCCCCGCAGAATTCGATCATCGACTCGTAAATCGGGAAACCGGGATTGGGATATATGACCTCGGCGCCCGCTTCCGCCAGCGCCATGATGACGTAGAACATGATGGGTTTGGCGCCCGGCGTAACCACCACCTGCTCCCAGTCGGTATCGATGCCGCGCACCTCCCGGCTGTTGCGAGCCACCGCCTGCCGCAGCTCCGGCAGACCCGGCGTCGGCCCGTAGTGCGTGTAGCCATCCTGCAGCGCCTTCACGCCGGCCTCCACAATGTGCGCCGGCGTCTCGAAGTCCGGTTCCCCAATCTCCAGGTGGATGATCTCCCGGCCCTGGGCCTCCAGCGCCCGCGCCCTGGCCAGCACCTCAAACGCGCTTTCAGTCCCCAAACGGCTCATACGGGTGGCGATAGTCATACTTGGCATCTCCAAAATCAGCGTTCCCAACACCGCCCCACAACCCGCCGCCAAGATTACCACATCCCCCACAGCGCCGCCCCCACCCCTTGGCATTGCAAGGATTCCGCTCATCCATGTCGGACTCGGCTCCCCTCTCCCACCGGGAGAGGGGCCAGGGGTGAGGGCCGTACCCCCGTTCATCCTCAGCCTGTCGAACTCCCCCCCACTCAAAGTCCGCTTGCGGTCAGCCCCCGGCCTGGTAGCCGCTCCCCCAGCAGGCGACGGCGCCGTCCCCCTTCACCCCGCAGGTGTGTTCCGATCCGGCGCTGACCGAGGCGAACTCCCCGGCCGGCGGCCTGGCCTGGCCATTGCCATCATTGCCCCAGCAGGCGACGGCGCCGTCCCGACTCACCCCGCAGGTGTGAAACGCCCCGGCGCTGACCGAGGTGAACTCCCCGGCCGGCGGCCTGGCCTGGCCATTGCCATCATTGCCCCAGCAGGCGACGGCGCCGTCCCGCTTCACCCCGCAGGTGTGGAACCATCCGGCGCTGACCGAGGTGAACTCCCCGGCCGGCGGCGCGGCCTGGCCATATTCATTCCAGCCCCAGCAGGCGACGGAGCCGTCCCCCTTCACCCCGCAGGTGTGTTCCCCGCCGGCGCTGACCGAGGCGAACTCCCCGGCCGGCGGCGTGGCCCGGCCATCATCATCATAGCCCCAGCAGGCGACGCCGCCGTCCCGATTCACCCCGCAGGTGTGTTCCCTTCCGGCGCTGACCGAGGTGAACTCCCCGCCCGGCGGCGTGGCCCGGCCATAATAATTATCGCCCCAGCATTCCACGGAGCCGTCCCCCTTCACCCCGCATGTGTGGAACTCTCCGGCGCTGACGGAGGCGAACTCCCCGGCCGGCGGCGTGGCCTGGCCATAATCAGCAGCGCCCCAGCAGAGGACGGCGCCGTCCCGACTCACCCCGCAGGTGTAGTCGATCCCGGTGCTGACCGAGGCGAACTCCCCGCCCGTTAGGCAAAGTTCCCCATGCGGCGCCAGAATTGAACTCGGCAAGGATAACCTCAAATTGGGAACACACTTGCCGCTGCTTCCGGTCAACTGGTTCCCGTTGAGGTCCAGATACTCCAAATTGGCAAGGCTGCCCAACTCCGGCGGCAACTCCCCGGTCAATCCCCGCCCGGCCAGGTTCAAGGCTGCAACCCGGCCATTGGTGTTTACGGAAACGCCTTCCCACTCTCCGATGGGCTCCCGGCTCAGCCAGTTATTGAGGGAGGGCTGCCCCCAGGCATTATGCAGGGCAATCAGCGCTTCGGTGTCGCCGGGATGGTCTTCGGGAGTGCATATCGTAATCGCGCCGAAGGATCTGTTGCCCCCCGCGTAGTCTCTCAGGAGGTCGGATATACATCCGCCAAGCCGGTTCCCGTCGAGCCGGATACTGCTCAGGGTGAAGGCGAGGTTATCCAACTCCGGCGGCAACTCCCCGGTCAGCTGATTGCCCTCAAGGTTCAGCGATTGCAGACTGGCCAGGCTGCCCAACTCCGGCGGCAACTCCCCGGTCAGCTGATTGCCCCCAAGGTTCAGCGATTGCAGATTGGCCAGGCCGCCCAACTCCGGCGGCAACTCCCCGGTCAGCTGATTGCCCTCGAGGTTCAGCAATTCCAGCCTGGCCAGGCCGCCCAACTCCGGCGGCAACTCCCAGCAGAACTCGTTTTCGCTGAGGGTAATCTGTTCCAGGTTGGTCAGGTTGCCCAGCTCACGCGGCAGTTGTCCGCCCAATTGACTGCCGGAGATTCTCAGGATGCGCAGGCCGGTCAGGTTGCCCAGCTCAGGAGGCAATTCTCCGGTCAATTGGCTGCTGGAGATCAGCAGGTTTTCCAGGCCCGTGAGGTTGCCCAGCTCCGAAGGAAGCTCTGCCAATTGGCTGTTGGAGATTTCCAGGGTACGCAGGCCGGTCAGGTTGCCCAGCTCAGGAGAAAGCTCTCCGGTCAACCCGGAAAGCTGCAAGGCGATAACGCGCCCGTCATCGCCGGAACTTACGCCCGCCCACTCTCCGATGGGCGCGCGGCCGGCCCAGGTGCTGCTGCCGTCCCACGAATCGCCGCCGGTGGCCTCGAACAGGGCGAGCAGCGCTTCTTTGTCAGTTTCGGGCGAGGTTTGCTCCGGGGGCGCCATGACGTTGGGGCCTGGCCTTCGCCGGACGCAGTCGGTGGGCTCGCTGCCGGTCTTGTCTAAGACTCCCCGGCGGGTGGCCTCCGGCTCGGCGGTGGACTCGCTGTCGGTCCTGTCGAAGATTCCCCGGCGGGTGGCCCCCGGCTCGGCGGTGGCCTCGCTGCCGATCCTGTCGAAGATCCCCCGGCGGGTGGGTTCGGCGTCCCCGGTATCCGTCCGGGGCCTCGCCCCTGCTCTCTCTCGGTCGGCGTCCGACGAGTTGCCGCCGCAGGCCGCCAAGGCGGCCGCCAACAGCACCATCGCCAGCAGCAGGGCCGGCGCAACACGGAGGGGAATCACTGTACCTCGGAAGCGGAGGTTGGGGGAGTAGCGTCGCATCAAGCGCCTCCTGCGTAAGTTCGGCGCCAGGAATCAAAAGGCGCCGGCTGGTTAGCATCATAAGAACCTACCACCATATCGTCAAACCGCAGCCCGCCACACCTGTCATTTGTATGTTGTATATGCCTCGTAGATAGGCCAATCTGTGAGGCGGGCGCGAGGGGCGCGTCGTCTGTCATTGGGTGAGCTGGGCCTGAGGTCCAGGCTGCACCGACTCGCAGTAAGACACCCCTCACGCCGCCGGTGGTCGCTCCGAACAGATTCACGGGCCTGAGCCCGCATTGCAAGTGTGGAGGACCACCGCATTATCACATCTGGGAGGTCTCAAAGATGAAGACGCCAAAGATGAAGACCATGGAAGGTAGCGCAGTGGAAGGCGGCGCAGTGGTGGGCATTGACGTCAGCAAAGCCAGCCTGGACGTGTCGGTGTCGGCTGGCCCGGCGCGTCGCTTTGCCAACACCGAGGAGGGCATCGCCGATCTGTTGCAATTGTTGGAGGCGCAGGAGGTCGCGCAGGTGGTGTGTGAACCCACCGGGGGCTATGAACTCCAGTTGGTCAACCGGTTGCGGGCCGGGGGACTGGGGGTGCACCAGGCCCACCCCAACCAGGTGCGGGATTTCGCCCGGGCCGCTGGCCACCTGGCGAAGACTGACGCCCTGGACGCCCAGACGCTGTCGCGTTACGGCCAGGTGTTTGAACCCCCGGACACCCCGCAGCCGGATCCGGAACGTGAGGAACTGCGGGATTTGCTGCGCCGCCGCCAGCAGCTGGTGGAACAGCGAGTGCAGGAGCTGAACCGGCGCCACCAGGGAACCTCCCGCAAGGCCCGGGCTTCCACCGCCCGCCACATCGCCTGGCTGGACCAGGAGATCGCCCAGCTGGATGAGGAGTACCAGGCCGCATTGCAGAGCAGCGAGTCCCTGGCCCAACGCGCCGCCTTGTACCGCAGCGTGCCGGGCGTAGGGCCGCTCACCGCCGCCACCCTGACCGCCGAGCTGCCGGAACTGGGACAATACGACGGGAAGGCCCTGACCTCCCTGGTGGGACTGGCGCCCTGGTCTCGGGACAGTGGCCGGAAGCGGGGCCAGCGCACCATCCGGGGCGGTCGCGGCGTAGTGCGCCGGGCCTTGTACATGGCGGCCCTGGCGGCGACACGCGGCCAGGGGAGCTTGCCTGATTTCTACCGTCAGCTGCGGCAACGTGGCAAAACTGGCAAAGTGGCGCTGGTGGCCGTGATGCGCAAGCTGCTGTTGCAACTGAACGCAGTGGCCCGCCGCGGAACCCCCTGGGTGAAACAACACGGATAGAACACCACGGATAGAACCATCCCACCTCCAAACCCGCAAAAAGGCTTGACACCCAACACAGATACTGCGAGGAGCGCAGCCGCTCATGGTGAGCCTGTCGAACCACGTGGCAATCCCGTTGCCAACCCAACCCCCCCCAAATCCTGTCCATCCGGCTCATCCTATTCATCCAGGTAAAACGGCAGTCCCTTCCCCCTCTCCCACCGGGAGAGGGGCCGGGGGTGAGGGCCGTACCCACCGACTGGCATCCACCCCGGCGCGAGGGCAAGATCCCTTGCTATACTGGTTGCATCAATAAGGAGAGCGCCTGCCAATGCCCAGCAAGAAAATCGTCCTCGCCTACTCCGGCGGCCTTGACACCTCGGTCGCCGTGCCCTGGCTCAAGGAAAACTACGACGCCGACATCATCACCTGCACCATCGACCTGGGCATGGTGGACCTCGAAACCATCCGCCAGCGCGCCTATGCCGTCGGAGCATCCGAGGCCGTTACCGTCGATGGTCGCGAGACGCTGGTCAGCGAGTTCCTGTGGCCCGCGCTCCGGGCCGGCGCCATCTACGAGGGTCAGTATCCCCTGGCCACCGCCCTGGGCCGCCCCCTCATCGCCCGCTACCTCGCCGAGGTTGCCGAGGAACACGGCGCCCATGCCATCGCCCACGGCTGCACCGGCAAGGGCAACGACCAGGTTCGCATCGAGGTCGGCGTGGCCGCTCTCACCCAGGGCGTGGAAGTCATCGCCCCCATCCGCGAGTGGGGCATGAACCGCCAGGACGAGGTGGAATACGCCCGCGCGCGCAACCTGCCCATCGCTCCGTCCAACAACAAATACAGCACCGATGAAAACCTGTGGGGCCGCAGCGCCGAGGCCGGCGATCTGGAAGACCCCTGGAACGAACCCCCCGAGGACGCCTACGAGTGGACGGCCAACCCCAACGCCGCGCCCGACGAGCCGGCCTACGTGGAAATCCACTTCGACGAGGGTATACCCACCGCCGTCGATGGCGAGAGCATGGCCGGCGTTGATCTGATCACTCACCTGAACCGCCTGGCCGGAGCCCACGGCGTGGGTCGCATCGACCACGTGGAAAATCGGCTGGTGGGCATCAAGTCCCGCGAGGTGTACGAATCGCCGGCCGCCGTCGCCCTGCACGCAGCCCACCGCGGCCTGGAGACCATGACCCTGTCCCGGGAGCAGACCCGCTTCAAGGAGCGCGTTGCCCAGGAGTACGCCGAACTGGTGTACAACGGACTGTGGTTCACCGCCCACCGCCGCGACCTCGACGCCTACGTCGCATCCACCCAGCGCCACGTCACCGGCGAGGTGCGCATCCGGTTGCACAAGGGTACGTGCGTCGTCGCCGGCCGCCGCGCCGACCGCCCGCTGTACAACTACGGCCTCGCCACCTACGACCGCGCCGACGAGTTCGACCACACCGCCGCCAAGGGCTTCATCGACATCTACGGCCTGCCCGTCCGCACCCAAAACCGCCAGCAGGGTTAGCGGACTCCGCATGATATATTTGACTCACACAGCGGCGCTATCGAGGAATCATGCGCATTTCAGAACGAGGGCAAATCACTATACCCAAGCATCTCAGGGAACGATTCGGCCTGAACCATGACGTTGAGGTGGAGATCACTGCCACCGATGCTGGCCTGCTCATCCACAAGCGAATCGAGTCAAAGCATCCGGTTGATCAGATTTATGGGATTTTGCCAAACGCAAATGGACTTGCCACCGACGAATACATAGACGAGATTCGAGGTAAATGATTGGGACGCGCCACACTGCCGCCAAGGGCTTCATCGACATCTACGGCCTGCCCGTCCGCACCCAAAACCGCCAGCAGGGTTAGAGGACTCCCCTCACCCCAACCCCTCTCCCGGTGGGAGAGGGGCTTTTTGTTGGCGGTGACGAACCGGGCTACGGGCCAGTCCCCTCTCCCTATGGGAGAGGGTTAGGGTGAGGGCGGACCCTGAAGGGCTGCCAATATAGCCTGCAAAACCGCCTGGGTTTCGCGAAACACTTGATCGTTCCGAAACCTGACTATTCTGTACCCGGACAATTCGAGGAACACCGTTCTTTCCTGGTCTTCCTCAATTTGTGCCTGGTGATGGGACCCGTCCAATTCAACTATGAGCCGCTGCTCCCAACAGACGAAGTCAACGACGTAAGGACCGACCGGGTATTGGCGGCGAAATTTGTAACCATCAAACTGACGATTTCGCAGCTCCTTCCACAGCGTCCGTTCCGCGTCAGTGGAATTCTTTCTGAGTTGACGGGCTTTGGAAACTGTGGTTGGCCTCGGCACTCTCCCCTCACCCCAACCCCTCTCCCGGTGGGAGAGGGACTTTTTCGATGGTCGCCACAACAGGCGCTAGGGCCCTGAATCCTGTTCATTACCGTAAGAAGCCAGTTCCCTCTCCCGGTGGGAGAGGGCTAGGGTGAGGGCGGCCCCTGCCCATCCAGCAGGGGCCAAACCCTACCCTCCACAGGGGCCCAACCCCCTAAACGTTCCCCAGCGCCGTATCCAGCCGGCCAATGCCCTCGTCGATCTCCGCCTCGGTGATGTTCAGCGCCGGCATGATGCGCACCGCGTTGGGTCGCACACCGTTCAGCAGCACACCGGCGGCCTCGGCGGCGTCCATAACCTGCGGCATGATGTCGCTGTCAAACGCGACGGCGGCCAGCAGTCCCTTGCAGCGGATTTCGTTGACGAAACCGTACCTGGACTTGAGGCCGTCCAGTCGGTCCTTCAGAACCACTTCCATCTGCTTGACGTGGCCCAGAATGTCGTTGTCCAGCAGATAACGAGTGCCGGCTGCTGCTGCTGCGGTGGTCAGGGGATTGCCGCCGAAGGTGCTGCCGTGATCGCCGTAGGTCAGCGCCATCGCGTCTTCCTTGGCCAGAAACGCGCCGATGGGAACGCCGAAGCCCAGTCCCTTGGCCAGGATCATCACGTCCGGCTCGACGTTGAATTCCTCATAACCGAACAGACTTCCCAGGCGACCCATGCCGGTCTGCACTTCGTCCAGAATCAGCAGGATGTTGTTCTGGTCGCACCAGGCCCGCAGCCGCTGGAAATAGTCGTCGTCGGGAATGTTCACGCCGCCCTCGCCCTGCACCGGCTCGATCATCACGGCCACGGTGTTTTCGGTGGTGGCGTTCATCACGGCCTCAACGTCGTTGAAATCGACGTAGGTGAAACCCTCGGGGATGGGCTCAAAAAGTTCGTGGTAGTGCGGCTGCCCGGTAGCGGCCACGGCGTTCATTGTGCGCCCGTGGAAAGAGTTCAGCGCGGTAATGACCCCGTAGGCTCCGTTCTTGTGCAGCTTCCCGTAGCGACGGGCTATCTTCAGCGCGCCCTCCACGGCCTCGGCGCCGCTATTGCAGAAAAACACCCGATCCATGCAGGAGTTTTCAATCAGCAACTCGGCGATCTCCAGCTGTGGCAGCGTATAAAACTGGTTGGACGTCTGGATCAGAGTGGCGGCCTGCTTCGCGATAGCTTCCACCACTACGGGCGGGCAGTGGCCCAGATTATCCACCGCCCAGCCGGCCACAAAGTCGATGTATTCCTTGCCGTCGGCGTCCCACACTCGGGAGCCTTCACCGCGCACGATGACCACCGGGCGTCGCCGGACGGTCTGGGCGTAGTATTTCTGCTCGATGGCGATGTATTCAGCGTTGCTGGGCATTGGACATCTGCTCCCTTCGGTGTGTTACGCGCCGTAGCGCACACCACATTATACGCCAACCACGCCACCAACCGTCAGCATCAGCGCACACTCACGCGTACCCACTTTGTCATTGCGAGCGTAGCGTGGCAATCTCGTCGCCGTAGCAATGGTGGTTTGCCGACGTGTGTTCAGCCGCATCGAGATTGCCACGTCGCTGCGCTCCTCGCAATGACAGATTAACGTGGTACGCGTGAGTCGCATTTTGGCATTGCCCGCATTTGTGTTAACATTCAACCGACAAACTCAGTCAATAATTTCATCACGGAGGAATTACGAATGGCGACAATGATTGATGGCGAGTCCTATCTGGGCAAGGTAATGGTGCGCCCCCTGAGCAAAACCGGCGACGTTACCCTGTACCTGTGGCCCCTGCGGTGCCTCAAGGCCAAATTCGGCGGCCCGACTTTCGGTGTCGACGTAAACGGCGTTGAGATTCTTCGCTTTGACCCGCATGGCGCGCGCGGCCATTGGCACAAGGGTGGCTACGACAAGCTGGGCGCCGGCGGCTCCCACATCGACTTCCCAGAGGACATCACTGAAAGCCAGGCCCAGGTTGCGTGGTCGCTGGAGCAGGTGCGCGAGCAATCCGCCGCGTTGCTGGCCGAGGCCGGCTACGGCGACGCTGCCGCCAACCTCGATGCCGACATGCTCCAGGCCGCCACGGACGCCGTCGTCCAGCACCTCGATGCCACCGGCGACATCATGTCCGAGGCGATTCAGAAGGACTTGATTGCGGCGTAGCCACCTTTCGAGCCAACTGACTTCCAGGCCCCAACCCCGTCATTCCGGACTTGATCCGGAATCCATAGTCCCCTCTCCCACTAGGAGAGGGGCTTTTTATAGGTTGCCCCCGCCTGGGGACGGTTTGTTACACTTACTGCATGAGGTAAAGGTAATGTCAAATCAAATGCTGCCCGGAGCCGAATGGGATAGGAACGTCGGTAGTCCGGCATTTCCTGTGTCGTTCCTCCACGAATACGCTGTGGGCTTGCTATGGGATGCCTTGCACGGCAACGATGCAGTAGCCGTTAAAACGATCGACGGCAGTATATCCGGCAACCTGAAAGAGGGCGTTGACCGCGTGGTGATTCCCGATTCAATGCAACCCATCGGTGGTTGCATACCCGATTTGGCGTTGCTGGATAAAGACTTGCGGCCAGTGCGGGTTATCGAGGTTATAGTAACGTCTCCGCCCACGTCGGAGAAAATGGCAAAGCTGGAACAGCTGCAAAATCGTGGCGTGGAAGTAGTACAAGTCCCGGTCCGCAACGAGGACGAACTCAAAGCCTTGGTCCCTTCCCCGAATGATGGACTGAACCCGAAATGGGCCTACGCTTGGAATGCGACAATTTTCGATCAAGTGAGCATAATCAATATCCCCCGTCAGCAACAAATCCGCAGAACACAGTCTGGCGCGGACGGTAAGGTCCAAGAACTGATTGACGCCCTGATTCAATGCCAACCCGAGACCCGTCGGCGATTAGTCAGAGTGTTGGAAGAGCTAGACAGCCCGGAATCACGTTACCCACTATCACCCAAAAACCCCAAGCGAATCACTCAATCCAACGGCGACGACGGTACATAGCTGACCCAAAGGACAGTGCTCACCGCGCCGAAAGCCTCGGCCTTAAGTTGGTCGTTGAGTAGGTTCACTCGCAGCGGACCCACTCCCGGCGCAAGTCCGCCGCCGTTCCCTTACGCCGTAATCCGGGTGCCGATGGGGTTGCCGTTGACACAATCCATCAGCGCTCCCGGCTCCCGCCCGTCGATAATGTGAGCGCTGGCCACCGCCCGATCCGCAATGGCGGCGAGGCACGCATCCAGTTTGGGCAGCATCCCGCCCCGCGCCACACCCGAGTTGCGCAGCGACACCGCGGTGCGAGCGTTCATCCGTGGAATTACTCTGCCGCCGTTATCCATCACGCCCGCCACGTCGGTCAGAAAAATAACCCGCTCGGCTCCCATAGCGTGAGCCAAAGCGCCGGCCGCGGTATCGCCGTTCACGTTCAAAGGTTGCCCGGCGTGGTCGCTGTTGTCGGTAACGTCCATCGCTATCGGCGAAATCATGGGAATATAACCGGCGGCGACTATAGCGTTCACCGGAGTCGGGTCAACGCGCACTATCTCACCCACGTACCCAAGATCGGGGTTGGCCACGTGGGCTTGCAGCAGACACCCGTCCATTCCGCTGATGCCGATGGTGGCGCCGCCCAGCTTTTGCATCAGGGCCGTCAGCTCCTTGTTCACCAAACCGCCCAGCACGGCCACCACGATCTCCAATGACGGTTCATCGGTTACCCGCAGACCGTTGACGAAATTGGGGGCCAGATTCTGCCGCCGCATCCACTCGCTGATGACATTGCCGCCCCCGTGCACAATCACAATCGCCCGGCCCGCGGCGTGCAGCGACACCAGATCCTGAAGGGAGGTATCGTTGCCTCCCAGTGTGCTGCCACCGATTTTGACCACGATGGGGGGTTGTACAGGTGGCTGGGACACAGTGGCGGTGCTCAACGGCGTAAGGTTTTCACCCTCACCCTGGCCCTCTCCCATCAAGGGAGAGGGGACAAGTAATCTCTAGGTCGTGTACGCGCTGTTGATGATGACGTACTGCTCGGTCAGGTCGCACCCGAAGGCGGTTGCAACTCCGTCGGCCAGGTTCAGGCTCACTCGAAAATCCACCTGCTCCCCCGACATCAGGGCCACCACCGCATCCCGGTGGAAGGGTATCGGCGTGCCAGCCTCCATGATGCAAACCCCGTTTACGAACAGATCCACGTGCTCTTCCTGGGCCTCGGCTCCGCTGCGGCCCAGCGCCATCATCAGGCGTCCCCAGTTGGGGTCTGCGCCGTACACCGCCGACTTCACCAGATTGCTGCCCGCAATGGTCTTGGCTGCCTTTCGCGCGTCGGCTGCGTCGCGCGCGCCATCCACCCGCACCGTAATGAGGTGCGACGCGCCCTCTCCATCCCTGGCTAACATTCGGGTCAGGCCGGTGCAAACGTGGTGCAGGGCGTTGCGGAACGATTCGGCATCGGGTGAACGTTCGTCGATAACCGGATTACCCGCCTGTCCGTTGGCGAAGGCCAAAAACGTATCGTTGGTGCTGGTGTCGCCGTCCACCGTCAGCATATTGTACGTCTCGTCGGCCACGGCCTTCACCGTCATCTGCAAAAATCCGGGATCGACGGCGGCGTCGGTTGCCGCAAAGGACAGCATCGTCGCCATGTTGGGGTGAATCATCCCCGAGCCCTTGGCCACTCCGCCGATTGTTATCTGCTGGCCCGTGGATGCCGTAAAAGACACTGCCGTTTCTTTGGGATGCGTATCGGTTGTCATCATCGCCCGGGCCAACTGATTGCCACCCTGGTCGTCCAGCACGATCTCGGTCACACCGGACCGGATCAGGGACATGGGCAGTTCCACGCCGATGACTCCCGTGCTGCAAACCAGAACGTCCTCTGCGGCCATCCCCAGGCAATCGGCGGCCAGGCGAGTCATTTCCTCGGCGTCCTTGTATCCCTGTGGGCCCACGCAGGTGTTGGCGATGCCCGCATTGACGATAAGCGCGCGCGCCTGTCCGCTGGCCACTCGTTCACGGTCCAGATCCACCGTTGCCGAACGGATCGCCGACGTTGTGAAAACGCCCCCTATGGAGCACGGCGTATCCGAGACCAATAGCGCCAGGTCCAGCTTGTCCTCGCCCCGGGATTTGAGACCGATGTACACACCGCCGGCCGAAAACCCTTGCGGCGACGTGATTGTGCCGCCAGTAACGGCGGTGATTTCTGCAATGTGGGACGAGTTGCCGGGCATTGTATAGCGCTCCTGCCAGCCAAGAATTAGAGGCCAAAACGACGGTTCAATATACCACAACCGGCGGCTGGCGATGGCAAGACGGATTGGACGTTATCCCTCGCAAAGGTCGGTGCGTCTGAGTAGATTCCGGTGGGCTGTGCGAACATCGGTGCGCTCAATAGTGGTATAGATTCGCCCACGTGTGCCCTCGATGATACGCCGGTCGCCAAAATCCCTCTGCAAATCCCTATCGTTGGTAAAGAGCAGACGAGCGCCGCTGACTCTGGCCAGCGCGAGGACATGCGGATCGTCGGAACGGATGTCTTGTGTTTCCAAGACTCCTGTCTCATTGTCCACCTGTGTGTCATCAATCTGCCGAGCTCTACCGAATTGGACAGCCGTCTCAAGCCATACTTGGAATCGGCGATATTCGCCGAGCTCACGCCTGAGTCCGCCACCTATCACCAACACGCCGCGCGAGCTGTCCAACCAATCAAGGAAAAGTTTCCCGGCCGGCGTTTGAGTATCCTGAGTCCCGAACACTTCATGCCTGACATTGTTGTCAACGATGGCACACACCAATCACAATCCAATCGACCGGCGTGTCTCTGCCATAAAGAACTCGCCGTAGGAGTAGGGTGCATCCAGCACGTTCCCAGCTTGGTCGATTCGGATGGAGTGGATTTTCACGTCCAAATCACCTGGCTCAAAGTACAGGATCGACACATCCTCCGGCTTGAGGCCGGTTGTCTTATCTCGAACGTCCATCCGTACCCGGTCGATGATGTAGTCGCTGTGCGTTTCGATTAGCAACTGGCGCCCGCCGGCCGCTACGGTGCAGAACATGGTGCCCAACGCGGCCTGCGCCTGGGGGTGCAGGTGAACCTCCGGCTGCTGCATCAGGAACATGGATGGAGCGTCGGAGCGCAGCAACTCCACCAGCGTCGGCAACGCCTGGCTGACGCCGTAGCCCACGTCAATCAAGTTGCGCCACGGCCCTTTGCGGCGTCTAGAAGTGCGACGATTTCCGTACTTGCGTACCTGTATCTGGAAAGGATCGCCGTCGGATTTGCCGAATGACCTGACCGAAATTTCGTCGAATAGGCCTGACATTCCTCCAAAATCTTCGAGCCGGCTTTTGAGTAACTCCCATTCGTCAGCATCTCTTCTTGATAGATTCGCTAAATAGCTGGGGATGTAATCGCCCTCGGCGTCCTGCGCCAATAGCATAGGGTCGTAGGTACGACGGGGACGAGAGCGTACCGGTGAACTCGCGAAAGGCCGTGGGCTGAGGATGTGCTGGATGTGCATATAATTGAAGAAACATTGCAATATATCGGCGTCCGAAGGAAATATCTGTGGAGGCAATCTGCTCAGAAAGTCGAACGATACTAAACCGGTACTTTGGTGCATCACCATTTCTTTACCCAAATCTTGCCAAAGTCCCCGTCCGATGCGATAGCGGGCGCGCTCTCCATCACTGGACTCTGCTGCATACAACTGCACGTCAGCGTTGTTATCACCATAGGTGCGCCCGGTTGGGAACGGCGCTGTCTGCCGATTTTCAAATGTAGCAGCGAAGCGTATCACGTCATCTTGTGACGAAAAAGCGGGGCAATACTCAAACCCGCCAGTGAAAATACTGGCCGGCTCCGCCCGCCCACCAAGTTGGTGAACAATGTCATCGAAAGAACCCAGGTCGTAGGGTTCTTCCCTGAAATTCGGCACTACCTCCCGGAACGCCACGTCCCACAGCGCGCGTATCAGCGCCAGGAACGAGGTTTTTCCCGTGCTGTTGGGGCCTACCAGCAGCGTCAGCGGGGCCAGGCGCGCCGTTTGTTCTTCCCTGCCGAAGCAACGGTAGTTCTGGAGGGTTATCCTGTCCATGGGGCTAGAGTAGCACTACCCCTGCTGGCGGCGCTCCATAAAACTGGCGGTGATGGCCTGTTCGGCGCGCTTGCTGTGTTCGGCGATAAACTGCTCTAGCCGGCGTATCTCGCGGGTGGTTTCCTCCGACTCAGGCTGCCAGGCGGCCTGTTGTTTCAACTGTGCCAGACCCTTGCGCGCCTCGTCCACCTGCTGCACTGATTCCAGCGCCGCCAGCTCTTCCACCGCCGCCTTCTTGATCGTCAGCAATCGCCGTCGGTTGTCTTCGGCATACTGCAACCGCTCCTCGATCTCTCCCATCGCCGACAGCGCAGTATCTATGGGCGCCATGCCGTAAATCGTCTGCCGTGGCAACCGCCGCAACTGCGTACGAAACTGCGCAACTGAGGCGTCAAACTGCTCTTCTTTATGACGTATTTCCGCCAGCGACATTCGTAATGCCGCCATTGCCTGCCGCAATTGAGAATTGGTTGACATACGGGTAACCCGACTACGCTGGTATCGTCTTGTTGCAGCCGCCAACAACAGAATCATCTGGAAAGCGGAATCCGGCCGGCAGCCGCAGCCACCGGAACCTGCTCCCCGGCTGGCTACCCATTGAACCCTACCTTGGGCAACACCCGCTCCAGCGCCTCCAGAACTTCCGTAATGTCCTCTTTCGTAACCCAACCCAGGTGACCAATCCGGAAACAATGACCGGTCAGCTTGCCCTGCCCTCCGGCCAGCACCACGCCTTCGTCCTCGCGCATCATCGCCATAAACTTGCCGCCGTCGATTTCTTCCGGCATCTTGATGGCCGTAACGGTGTTCGATGCGCGGGATTCGTCCGTCGCCAGCAGTTGCAATCCCAGATTCTTCACGCCGGCCCGGCAGTATTCACCGATGCTCGCGTGGCGGCCGTACACCGACTCCAACCCTTCGCCGATAATACGGTCGAGGCCCAGCCGCAAACCGTACAGCAGCGCCACGTTGGGCGTCCACGGAGTTTGTCCCCGTTGCAGCGAACGCTCCGCAGCCATCAGGTCGAAATAGAATCGGGGCATCTTCGCGTCCTGGTACGCTTCCCAACCACGGGCGCTGATGCTGATGAACGCCAGCCCCGGCGGAATCATAAACCCCTTCTGGGAGCCCGTCGCCACCACATCGCAATTCCAGCCGTCCACCGGCAGGGGCAAACAGCCCAGGCTGCTCACCGCGTCGACCAGCAGCAGCTTGTCGAACTCTGATTTTACGATCCGCGATATGGCTTCCAGATCATGCGTAACGCCGGTGGACGTTTCGTTATGCGTTACCAGCACGGCCTTGATCGACGGGTCCTTCCGCAACTCGGCGCGAATCGCCTCCGGGTCAATGGCATCGCCCCATTCAAAATCCATGCGCAACACGTCCGCGCCGTAGGTCTGGGCAATCTGGACGTACCGGTCACCGAACGCCCCCGCCGTGCAGGCAATAACGCGATCGCCTGGCGACAGCGTATTAACCACCGAGGATTCCAGGGCTCCGGTGCCGCTGGCAGTCAGGATGTACAGGTCATTCGTGGTCATGAAAACCTGCTTCAAACCGTCGGTCGTAGCCTCAATCAACTCCTTGAACTCAGGTCCCCGGTGATTGATCATCGGCAACGACATCTCTTCCATGATGTCGTCCGGAATCGGCGTCGGTCCGGGAGTTCGCAAGTTCTGTTGGGCAATCTTGGTCAGGGTCATCGGACAGGCTCCTCAGCTCGGACGCGCCGGCCGGTCATCGTAACCGGCGCGGCGGCGTTTTTTATCGGTAATTTTGGGGAGTACCGGGCACTGGCGCAGCACCTCGTGTACCCAAACACAACTAAACAATTATAGCAGGCTTTTACGAAATCTGTCGGTATGCGTCGCCACAGCCGCCGTCCGGCGCTCGCCGTGCACCGGCATCAAACGGCGCGCCAGGGACGGGGAAAGCGGTACGCTTCCTATACCCTGCCCGCCAACTGATTCACCACCAGGCCGGTCGGTAACTTGGGATAGAAAAAAGTCGATTTGGGCGGCAACCGCTGTCCGGCGCTCACAATCTCCCGGAACGGTTCCAGCGGGAAGGGTTTCAGCAGGATCGCCAGCTGTTGTTCGCCGCGATTTACCTGCTCCACGATGAATTCGTGGTCGGGACTGTAGTCGATATGCTGACCCAACGCATCTCCCAACGCCGGGGTGAGCACCCGTTCCTGCAACAACCACGCCTCCGACACCGCCAGCGAACCCCAGGCCGCCCAGTCTACGCCGGACCTCAGCGTGTGCAGCGTCGCCGTACCGTCGGACGCGAACATGGCGAAGCAGTGGCGATCAGCGCCCAACCGTTCCACCTCCGACACAACATCAGCGGCCGACTTGCCCGCATCCAGCGGACTCGCGTCGAACAGCTCATCCAGATGACGCCGCACACCGGCCAGTTGTTCGGGAGACAGACCGCCCATCACGCGGTGGTACGGCAGCAGCAGCAAACCCGGGTCGTCGAATTCGATCAACGTCATCATTACGTAATTTGATGCTGCATCGGGATCCGATTGTTGCGTGTCAGACTGGCTGCGCCGGTAGCGCAACGCCGCCTCGTAACGATGGTGTCCGTCGGCCAGGAACACCGGTCGATTGGCAAAGGTGTCCGTCAGCGCCCTTTGAGTGTCCTCGTCCGCGATTCGCCAAAGCCGGGCCTCACCACTTGCCGAAGTGTATGCCTGGGCATCGGCGGTGCGACCGACTATGCCGTCGAAAATCCTTTGCAGCGCGCCGTCAGCGTCCTGATACAGCGACATAATGGGGCTGAACTGCGCCTGGCACTCGTTCAGCAGCGCCACCCGGTCCAGCACCGAAGGCTCTCGCGTAAACTCGTGCGGAAACACCGCTCCGACGTCGTAATCCTCCACCAGAACATCGGCGAAGAAACCCAGGTGCTGGTAACGCCGGCCGCCAAAGTCGTAGGCATGACGCATCAGGTAGAAACTGGGGTGGTCGTCCCGCAGCAGGGCTCCATCCGCCAGCCACTGCTGGAACAGACGGGCCGCCTGCTGGTAACCGGCCTGCGGATCGACCGGGTCGGGCTGCTCGCCACCCTCCAGGTGAACCGCGTTATACGGACTGCGCCGTTGCAATTCGGCCTTGAGGCCCGCGCCAATCATGTCGTAAGGCGGGCACACCACCGCCGACAGGTCTCCCACCACGGCGGGATCAAAACGGTAGCCTCTGAAGGGACGCAAAACGGCCATCGTGTTCTCCATAAGACGGGTTGGAATGGGACGCTGATATAGTATAGTCCCATATCCTAACCGGGGATGCCTACTCGAAGGAGATTTATGGTAGCTCAAACTTACAAAGAAGCGAGCCGTTTCTTGCTTAGCCAGGGGGAGAGCGAACTGGCGCGCGGCGATACGCGCCAGGCGTCCGAAAAGGGCTGGGGGGCTGCGGCGCAGATGGTTAAATCCATCGCTGAACAGCGGGGATGGGAGCACAAAGGCCATGCCGATCTGTACAACGTCATCTCCAGGCTAGTTGCTGAAACCGGGGATGATGAAATCCGGCGCCTGTTTGCTGTTGCGGGCAACCTGCACGTCAACTTTTATGAGAACTGGGACAACGCCCCTAACGTAGCCGCCGGGCTGGCCGACGTCCGGCGCTTTCTGGACAAGCTGGAGGCGGCGGCGTGACAGTCGCGGCCGGGGGCCGCCGATTGTGCCGTTAGTCCTCACCCACGCCAACCTCATCGACTGCGTGAACCCCGGTGTAACCGCCGACACCGACGTTGTTATCGACGCCGGGCGCATCGTCGAGATTGGCGGTGGCGGCGCAACCTCGTCGGCCAATGACACCAGGGTGGTCGACCTGCGGGGCGCATACCTGCTGCCCGGGTTGTGGGACGTACACATCCACCCCGAATACCCAGTGCCGCCGGGCATGACGGTGGCCCAGGAGACGGCCAACTTCGGCCGGCAGCTATCGTTGGCCCTGACCGAAGCGGGGGTTACCTCGGTGCGCTGCGGAGGGGCGGCTCACTTTATGGACGTGGCCTGGAAACGCGCCTTTGCCGCCGGCGGTCTGATCGGACCCCGGGTGTTCGCTTCCGGCTATTTCCTGACCACCACCGGCGGCCACTTTCTCACCTCCGGCCAGGCGCGGGAATGCGATGGGCCGTATGGCTTCGTGCAGGCTATCCGTGAGCAAATCAAGAACGGCGTTGACCACATCAAGCTGAACCTCACCGGCGGGATCATGGGCCCCGACTGGGACCGGCATTGGCATTCGTTCCTGCTGGAAGACGAGCTGGCCGCCGCGTTTGCGATCTCCCGTCAGCGAGAATTTCCCGTCATGGCCCACGCCGCCAACCCGGACGCGGTCAAGTCGGCGGTCATGCTGGGCGCGCACAGCGTGGAGCACGGCTACATCATGGATGAAGATTGCATTTCCGCGCTGGCCGACTCGCAGACCTGGTACGTTCCCACGCTGGCGATTTCACATCTCACCGAAGGGCAGGCGCAGAATGAATACGAGAAACGGTGGCTGTCCGAACGCAACATCGCTGCCGAGCTCCAGTGCCGAGCCAATGCCGCCGCTGAGGAGCACGCTCGCTGGTTCCGCAGGGCTCTGGATGCCGGCGTGCCCATGGCGTTGGGTTCAGATATCCGACCGCTGCGGGAAGCCGCGTTGCTTGAGATGGGATTGTGGGTCCGCGACGGCGCAACCACCTGGCAAACCCTCCTGGCCGCCACCCGCAACGCCGCCGCATTGTGCGGTGTGGGCAGTCAGTTGGGCACGGTGGAAGCCGGAAAATTGGCAGACCTTATCGTAGTTGGTTCCAACCCGCTGGAAGACATCAACAACCTGCGGCAACTCCAGCTTGTAATCAAGGAAGGCCGCATCGTCTCGGACAAGCGGCCTTCCCGTTAGCAGCAGGACAGGGAGCAAATACCCTTCTCCCCTTGGGAGAGGGCCATGAATCCTCTTTTCCATGATGTCCATGGCAGGGAGCATCCATATTAATTTTGAGGCAACGGATAGCCCTCAGAGAATTCTTCCCCAATTGGAAGGCTGTTAGCTTCCCGATAGGCGTCATGGATAGCGGTCAAGATTGCGTCCAAGTCAGATTCGTTCATTTTGGATAATCTCCGATGGCGAACCCCACTCTTTGACTTGACCTCGCCAATTAGCTTATCAAATTTGCGTAGCGAATTAGGAGCCAAGTCATCCTCCGTAGGCCAAAAGCTGATCTCACCCCTGCGCTCTTTACCGTTCCACAAAAGGTTGTTGAACGATACTAACGGTTGGCCTTTGCCTGGAACTATTAAATCGATTTTGTAATAATCGTCTTTGCGACTGATATATGTGGACAGTTCAACGATTTTTTCTTGCTCGAAGCTTATTGCCGAATCATAGAGTTGCCGCAACCCTGGCTGGAATTTTTCGGGGGCGCGCCCAATGCTCTCCTTGAAAGCTTCAGCACCTTGAACATTTTTCACCGCTCCTGAACTCTCTGACCTGGTTTCCTGTTTCCGTTGCCCGAGCTGCGTTTGGTACTCGGAAGCTTCTGGCAGTGGGATTACCACACTTGTTTCGATCAAGATCTCATTATCATTCCGATGCGGTTGCAACCGGATGCATTTGATCTCAAGGCCCGCGTCTCTGAGCCAAGAATCGTTCAGCCACATTACGCACGTGGTCAGTTCCTTGCCAAAGTTCTCCGAAGCCAGAATGATCCGGGGTATCTCAGTATGAATCGCTTGGTTGTCTCGTTCCGCAATTCCCAAATGTTCCTGGACGCGGGTTTCGGCATCGCCTTCCTCAACAGTGACGCCGCCAGGTTCATTGGCACGCTTTTCCAGGTAGGCTTGATAAGTGTCCACAGTTTGCTGGAAGGTCATATTGGCAACCATCGCAGCATAGCGAATCGCCTGTAAGTCCATGTGCTCGCCGGTCTCGCCCCGTTTCAACTCAACCACAACCAGGCGACCTTGGGCGTCCAAGCCCAACAAGTCGATCCTTCGTTTGGAATCCTGCCAATTGCCGAATTCCTCGGAAATTATTAACAGATCTTCCTCCAACACTTCCGGGTTGTCGCGCAACATGCTTTGCAAGTCTGCCTTTTCCAACACCCCCTCTTCAGCGAATGATGTCGGATCAACTTTGGCCAACTTCTCCTTGTGCCCCACTATTTTGTAAATAGCCATTCCAACCTTCCTGCGCTGTCTCGACCGGTGTCGTCCTTTCTATCCCGGGTAAGAACGAAATCCCCTCTCCCAAGGGGAGAGGGGTTGGGGTGAGGGCCGTCCCCCCCCTTACAAAATCGCCACCGGATTCACGGGAGACCCGGTGCCACCCACTACCCTTAGCGGGTTGATGGTCAGCATGAATTCGTACCGCCCCTCTTCGGCGCAGGCTTCGGCCAAAGGCTGCAGCAGCGCATTGTCCAGCAGCCCGATTCCGTAGGCGAATATGCTGCCGTGAACCGACCACGGCAGATCGTAACCGTTGGGCGTGTGATCCATCATGTCCCACACCAGTACGCAGCAGTCGCTCTGGCGAATGAACTTCAGGCATGATGCGTGCAGTCCCGGCCGTTCCGCGGGATCGCTGCCCCAGATCGCGTTTCCGTCCGCATTCCACTTCTCTCGCCCGCCATACACGATCAGCGCGTCGCCCGGCTCCATCTGCACACCCTGGGCGGCGCAGATATCATCCAGCTCCCAGGCGTGGATGGGCGTCTCCTTGGGTAACGTAGTCTGTCCCCCGGTGCCGCGGCACGTCCAGCAGGACGCCCCGTGTGATGATGCCCTCTTTCCAGTGCTCCACCGACCCATACTTAGCCCCGTCGAACTGAATCATCTCGTCCGGATTCTTGCCGTTCCACATCCCGTTGCCGTCCCAAACGTGGCAAAGCGCGTCCAGATGCGTCGTCGCGGTGCCGTGATACGAGATGCCGTAGTAGTCCGTTGACATTCCGCCGCCCGGCTCTCGCGGACCCTTTCGCATGTAATGGATGGCCGGCGTCGGGTTGTTGGGCGCTGGCGTAACCGGAAACTCCCGGCTTAGCGACACGGCGCGCCCGCTTTTGATCAAACCCGCGGCCCGCAGTCGCTTGGCGTCGTCCACCATATTGACCGCGCCCTTCTGGTCGTCCGGACCCCAACGGCCCCAGTTTACATCGTCTTTCAGATAGCCCAGCACTTCCTCTCGGCTCGGTATCTCACGGCTCATCGTCATGTCGTATCCTCCGTTATTGCGCCTGTCGTCATTGTTGGCATGGATTGGCGCCAGATTGCCACGCTGCGCCGGGAATGACAAGGGGCGGAGCGCTAAACCGTTGCCACAACACGTTCCGCAATTGTATATTCGTGTTAGGATTGTAGAGAAAAGCAATGACCACTATGGACATAACAACAGCCCAGATTATCGGCGATTTGAGGGAAACCGCTGGTGAATTGCGCGCTGGCCAACACCAACTTGACGCGCGCATGGATCGCCTGGAGTCCAAGGTTGACCGGCTGGAGTCTAAGGTTGACCGGCTGGTGTTCGTGGGAATTGGCATTTTAGGCGCAACGATCACTACGCTCGTCGCCACTCTCATTACGGCGCTTTAGTTTTCATCCGGCCAGTTGCGGCCGTAATAGTTGGCGTCCCAAAACAGGTGCTCATAACGCAGTGTGGTGATGAAAATGCGTTCCAGCTTCGCCGCCTTCGCAGCGTCAGCCCGCGCTCCGGCCTCGTTCAGGCGTATCGTAAACCACTCAACCACGTCGCTCAGCACTGCGGGACTATGGATGTCTATCCAGCCTTGGTATACCGGATTGTTGGGTTTCACGCCCGAATTTATCGCCCGCGCAGCCCAGTCCAGATACGTCCCCTCGGTTACGTAAAACAGGGAAATAATATCGTCGATATCGCCTTCCAGCGCCGTGCGCACCATGAAATCGCCAAACGCCTGGGTGATCGGATTTGCCACCGTTTCCCGATACTGGTCGCCGGTAACACCCAATTCCTGAAAACCGTTCAGGAACAGATCGTTCTCTGCCGACAGAAAGTTGGCTAAAAACCCGTTCAGCCGCGTGCCGGCGTCGTAATCCGGAGCGGCTTTGGCGATGGCAATGGCCGTCAGCTTCACCAGGTCTTCGCAAAAAACGTAGTCCTGCCGGAAATAACTGCGGAACTTGTCAATGTCCAGGCTTCCGTCGCCCATCTCCAGCACAAAGGGATGCGATACCATAGCCTCCCATTGTGCATGGTACTTCGCTCTCAAATCATCGGCGAATGGCATGGCATTATCTCCCAGTATGTATTGCTTAATTCCCCCGCCGCCCTGGCAAGCATTGGAGCAAGGATTCGAGCGACGGACGCATCCCGGTCTTTCAGGCGGAGAGCGGGTAGTCAGCCGGCAGTCAGGCCGTGGATGACGACGAGTTGGCGACCGATTCTGCCAGGCACCCGAAAAACCGGTCCATCATCCCTTTGGCCACTGAACCCATCATCCGTTGGCCCACCCGGGCCACCGCTCCGCCCACCTGGCTATCGGCATCCACATGCACGGTAGTCCCCCCGTTGTCCGACGGAGTCAGTGTAACGGCAGCCGTCCCGTTCGCGAACCCGATGTTGCCCGAGCTCTCAATTGACATATGATACGAGTGCGGCGGGTCCAGTTCAGACAGGGCGACCACCGCTGAGTATTGACCCCCAATCGGCCCTACCCGGATGTTCACCGCCGCGCGGTACCGATTCTCTCCATCCGGCTCCATGCTCCGGCAGCCGGGAATACAGCCGGCCAGCACGTCGGGGTTCATCAGCGCATCCCACACCACCTCGGCGGGTTGGGCGAAAGTGTATTCGGCAGAGAGTTCCATAGTGCGGCGATTATAGCAGGGTATTCAGCTGCCGTTCCTGGGCACGGCTTGAGAAAATTGTGAAACTCCAGTCCCTCCCTTGTGTCATTGCGAGGAGCGTAGCGACGTGGCAATCCCGTTGAAGCAACGGCGGTGGTTTCAGCGACGAGATTGCCGCGCTGCGCTCGCAATGACAAGTTTCGCAATTTTCTCACGGCTTTGCCACTGTTGTCACGATGTCGGCGAGACTGAACACGCCATACCAGCACATACTTTCCTGATAAACGTCAACAAATTGCTCGACTTCGTTTTCTACCGACGCCACAACTCGGCTGATATGGGAGGGTCTCAAACCCCGCGGAAGCGCAACAGCCCGGTTGAGCCATTGCTGACGGTCAGGTTGGTCAACCAACCGGCAACTCCGCCAGGGAGGATACCGCGCGACGCGCCATCAGATAATACTCTTTGGACGACTCAACACCTACGAAATATTCTCGTACCTGCTTCGTCACTACCGCTCGTCGGCCAGCGCCATTGCGTTCAGGAGCACCTGCGCCCCGTTGGCGCAGTCATCCGGCGTCGTATATTCCGCCGGAGCGTGACTGATCCCGCCCACGCTGGGAACGAACACCATCGCCGACGGCGTAACCGTGGCGATGGCCTGGGCGTCGTGGCCGGCTCCGCTGGGCAGGCTGATGTGCTCCAGGCCGGCCAAACCCGCTGCGTCGGCTATGAGTTGCTGCATGTTGCTCGATATGGGCACCGACGGCGTGTTCCGTTGGGCGGTAACCGTTATCGTCACCTGCTCGGCGTGGGCCACCTCCTCGGCAGTGCGTCGCAACTCCACTTCCGCCGCCGCCAGCGATTCCATCCGTTCATCCCGAAACTCGCAACCCAGTACCACCCGTCCCGGAATCACGTTGGCGGCGTTCGGGTGAACCTCCATGCTGCCCACGGTGCCAACCCGGCACACCTCCATCTCGCCGGCGATGTGCCGCACCGCCAAGGCAACCTGCGCCGCCGCCGACATCGCGTCGCGCCGCAGCGACATCGGCGTTGTTCCGGCATGGTTAGCCTCGCCCACAATGTCGATGTGATACACGGAGCGGCCCGTTATGCCTGTAACCACGCCAATCGGAAAACCGCCCCGGTGCAGCGTCGGGCCCTGCTCGATGTGCAGTTCCAGGTAACAGGCAAGTTCGTCCGGACGCCGCCGGGCCTGGTCGATTCGCGAGATGTTGCCGCCCAGGTCGGGCAGACGCGATGCCAGCGCGGCGCCGTCGTCGCCCACCGCCGAAAAATCCTCCGGCTCCCACAGGCCGGCCACGGCTCGGCTCCCCAGCAGCCAGCGGTGAAACCCGGTGCCCTCCTCGTTGGTAAACACCATCACCTCCACCGGATGCCGCGATGTTCGTCCTGAATCTTTTATCGCCTGCACCACCTCGATGGCGGCTATCACCCCCAGCGCCCCGTCATACCGACCGCCGGCCGGGACGGTGTCCGTGTGGGACCCCAACACGATGGCCGGCAGCGACGGGTCGGTTCCCTCGATTCGGCCAATGATGTTGCCGGCGGCGTCGATACGCACCGATAACCCCGCCGACTGCATCAGCTCGATCACGTAATTGCGCCCGGCGATGTCGAAGGCGGAGAACGCCACCCGCTGCATCCCCTCATCGGTGTGCCCGATTCGGCCCAGGGCGTCCAGATTGTCGTTCAGGCGGGATGCGTTGATGCCCAGGGAGCCAGCCGGCATGGATGTTGACATATTCTCTCCGTCCTCTTTAGTTGCGTGCAACGTCGCCCGGAACTAGGACTACTCCACTTCCCAGGACGGCTTCCAGATGCACAGCGTACCTATCCGTTCCCGCTGCCCAAATCCCGACGGTGCAGTACGACTAGAGTCAAACTCCACAGCACACCGATGTAAGCAAGTACCACCGGCAGAAACACCCACCGATTCAGGTCTCCATTCCCCCGGATCAGTTCCAGCGTCGCGCCCCGCAGCGTCCAGGCCGTGTATTCGCTGACCGATGATCCGGCCAAAGTGGCAACCCCGCCTGCAATTGGGTAAACGATGCTCTCAAACAGAAAGATTCCCACCGCTATGCCCAGCCCGAAAGCCGTTGAACGTCCCAGCACGGTGAGCAACGCTCCCAACCCGGCGTAAGCCAAAGCGGTCAGCCACGCCGCGAACAGTTTGACTATCGTATCTCCCCAGGTTAACGTCTCGCCCAGTACGGACTGGCTCTCCGGGTTCGAGCCCCCGGCCGCCAGGCCCACCAGTGCGGACAGCGCGTAGGCGAATGCCCATAAAACCGTGATGAAAATGCTCACCAGCGCCAGCTTGGCGACCACGGTATGCCAGCGTGGCGCGCCCCTGGCAGTTAACGAACGTATCGTTCCCCATTGGAATTCTCCGCCGAAAGCGATGCAGATCAGGGCGATCGCCAGGATCGGCCCCGCCTGAACCGGCAGTTCCAGCACCACATTTGGAAAATCAGCCGGCGCCAACGTCGCGCCGAATTGCTGAGTCAGGTTATTGACCAGGACCACTCCACCCGTAACGATCATTATTGCGCCGGCAAACAACCCCGCCAGCAGCCACACCGATACGCGGCGGCAGTATCTGAACCACTCCCAGCGCAACGCCGACCAAACCGGCCGGATTTCGAAGGATACGTTGCTAGTCGTCATTCGGGTTCTCTTCTCCGGTGACTTCCATGAACCCTGCCTCCAGCGAATTCACCAGGGATCGCATCTCGGCCACGTAAACATCCGAATTTGCAAGGGCCTTCGTTATTTCCCACTCCGACCCCGGTTCTACGTCAACGGTGATCCCTTCCGGCAACTCGCCGTTCACCTGCCAACCGCCCTGCCGCAACAACTCGACCGCCTTTTGGTCGTCCGTCGTTCGAATCGCCACCCGCGACGCCGCACCCATTCCCGAAACCGCTCCCGAGTACAGCAACCGGCCCCGCGCCATCACGCCCACCTGATCGCATACCTGCTCAACCTCGTTCAGCAAATGGCTGGCCAGGATAATGGTACGCTCGCCATCGCTGGCTAGGTCTCGTATGATCTGACGCACTTCGACGATGCCTGCCGGGTCCAGGCCGTTGGTGGGCTCATCCAGTATCAGCAGGGACGGGTTGCCCAGCAATGCGCCGGCGATGCCCAAACGCGCTTTCATGCCGGTAGAACAGGCGCGGAATTTACGTTGCGCCGCATCGTTCAGCAATCCCACCGTATCCAGCAAATCGTCGATCTCTGCGTCGCCGCCGGCGGAACCATAGACGCCCTGCAAGCACTTCAGGTTGTCTCGGCAGGACAGGTACGGCCAGAATACCGGGCGGTCAACCAGAGTACCCAACGCGGCCCTGGATTCCCGCAGACCCGCATCTCCCGTTCTCCCCAATACCGTGATCTCCCCGGCGGTGGGCCGGAGGAAACCGGCCAGCATGGACAGCAGTGTAGTTTTCCCAGAGCCGTTTGGGCCCAGCAATCCGTACACCTCGCCCGACTGTATGGCGACGCTGACGTCGTCCACTGCCAGCACCCGACCGAATCGTTTGGTAACTCCCGCTGTCTCCACGGCCGGCGTCTGATCGGCGGCGTTATTCATCATATCTGCGCATCAGTCCCCTCATCAGGTCAACGCATCGAACCCGTAGCCAGCATGGTTGAGGTCGTTTTCAGCGAAGCGGGACAGGCGCAGCGGGTTGATGTCCACCGTGGCGGCAGCGCCGTATCCGATCAGTTCCGCCATCAGCACGCCCACCATTGGCGACAACTTGAACCCGTGCCCGCTGAACCCGCTGCATAGATACAGACCATCAATACCGGCAACCCGATCCATGATTGGGTGAGAGTCGGGACTGTTGGTGTACAGCCCGGCGTACCCCGTGGCCAGCTCGGCATCGGCCATTGCCGGAATGCGGCGAGCCAAACGCTGCCAGACATCTTCGATAAAGGCTGGGCTGGCTCGTTGTGCGAATACCTCGGGATCCTCCACCACGTCCGAGTGGTTGCCATTGCCCACCAGCGTTAGATCCTGACCCTCCGGCCGGAAGTAAATCCGGTTGCTGATGTCGGCCCCTCCCGGATGGTACGGCACCGCATCCGTGGGCCGCCGAAAATGCAATACTTCGTGACGCGTCGCTACCAGCGGCACTTCCAACCCCTGGGCAGCCATGAACCGCGCCGTCCAGGGCCCGGTGGCCACTACCGCTATCCTGGTTGAGATTCGCTCACCACCAGCAGTAAGCACTGCTTCAACCCGGCTCCCGTCGCCGCTGGTTTCGACGGCGGACACCGGACATTGCAGGCGGATCGTCACGCCCTCTGCGCGGGCCCGCGCTGCGTAGGCCAGGGCGGTGCCCGATGCGTCCGCGTGTCCCGAATAAGGTTCGTAAGCAATGCCGGCGGCGTCATCGACCGCAAAGCCGGGAGCCAGGTCGGCCGCGTCGGTTTTGCTGATGATATCGGTAACCACGCCCACCGACTGCTGCATTGCGACGTTTCCCCGAAACGCGTCCACCTCGTCCGCGCCGGCAAACACCAGGTACCCCGTGCGGGTATATCCGCATTCGCCGCCTATGATATCCGCAAAATTGCGAAATATTTGCAGGCTACGCCACGCCATCTCAGCGTTAACTACGGTGGAATAGTGCATCCGGATTGCCGCGCTGCTACGACCGGTGGAACCACTCCCCAGCGTATCGCGTTCCAGCACCAGGATGCGCCTGATTCCGTGGTCGGCGGCGGTGAGCGCCAGGTTGCACGCTATGCTGCAACCCATCACCCCGCCCCCGATGATCACGGCGTCGGCAGTGTCGGTCATGCCACGGACACCGGATGCCTACGTGTCTGCATCGCCGTGGTCTCCGCCGCCAGTCCCGTTCCCCTGGAACAACTGCTGCAGAAAGTCTATCGTGGTGGAGACGGTGCCGGCGCCGGCGACCACCGTTGGACCCGGAAGGTCATTCTCATAAAAATGGGTGTGCATGGCGCGTGCAACCAGAAGCCCGTTCGCCAAAGCTG
This sequence comes from Dehalococcoidia bacterium, assembly GCA_965262485.1. Classification (GTDB taxonomy): domain Bacteria; phylum Chloroflexota; class Dehalococcoidia; order Lucifugimonadales; family UBA3495; genus Bin87. Next base: position 1,665,989 of record OZ253540.1, read on the forward strand.
CCGCAGTTGCATCTTCCGTTTCACCAACCAGGGCAGTTAGCCGGTCGGCAACGCGCAGGATGCTGCGGTGGCTGGCGATGTGCAGTCCGTGGTCAGCGCCGATGATCTTGATGGCCTGGGCATAAGCGCCCCACGACTTCTCGGCAGCTTGCAGGTAATCACCTTCCGCCAGGCTCTTCTGCACGTGCTCCCGATAATGATGCAGGTTGCCCCGGTACGTCGCCGACAGCTCTTCAAACTCACCGGGCGACGCCTCGGTGTCTGCTCGCCCGTTCAGCCCCGCGCGAATGGCGTCGGCAACTTGCTGCATCGCAAATGGTGGTGGTGTGGAACTCATGGCCAATCCATTATAACCCGCGCCGGATGCCCCTTCCGTCATTCGTGAATCCTCACGCGTACCCACTTTGTCATTGCGAGCGCAGAGTGGCAATCTCGTCGCCGTAGCAACGCCGGTTCGTCGACGTGTGTCAGCCTCATCGAGATTGCCACGTCGCTACGCTCCTCGCAATGACAGATTAAAGCGGGTACTCGTGAATCCGGTCTAAATCTATCGCCGCTCCCGATGATCACGGCGTCGGCAGTGTCGGTCATGCCCCGGACACCGGATGCCTACGTGTCTGCATCGCCGTGGCTCCCGCCGGCATCCCCATTCCCCGGGAACAACCACCGCAGCAGGTCAATCGTGGAGAATACTCTATCTACCGATGCGGTAACGGTCGTATCCGGAAGGTCGTTTTCGTAGAAATGAGTATGCAAACTACGAGCCAATCCCAAACCGGCGATCAGCGATTGAGTGGCAGCCTCGTCTTGTTGACCAACCAGGGCAGTGAGCCGGTCGGCGACGCGCAGGATGCTGCGGTGGCTGGCGATGTGCAGTCCGTGGTCAGCGCCGATGATCTTGATGGCCTGGGCATAAGCGCCCCACGACTTCTCGGCGGCCTGCAAGTAATCACCTTCGGCCAGGCTCTTCTGCACGTGCTCCCGATAATGATCCAGGTTGCCCCGGTACGTCGCTGACAGCTCTTCAATCTCACCGGGCGACGCATCAGTGTCTGCTCGCCCGTTCAGCCCCACGCGAATGGCGTCGGCAACTTGCTGCATGGCAAATGGTGGTGGTGTGGAACTCATGACCAATCTATTATAACCCGCGCCGGACGCCCCTACCGGCACTCGTGAATCTTCACGCGTATTCACTTTGTCATTGCGAGCGCAGCGTGGCAATCTCGTCGCCGTAGCAACGCCGGTTCGTCGACGTGTGTTCAGCCTCATCGAGATTGCCACGTCGCTGCGCTCCTCGCAATGACAGGTGGGCGTGGGCGCCCTTCACAATGACAGATTAAGCGGGTACGCGTGAACTCGTGAATCCGGTCAAATTTATTGCCGCTCCCGTGCCCGCCTCACCGGATGCGTCGTGCCCCGTTGCTTGCGCATCCATCGCAAAAACGCCCCCACCCGGGGATGGGCCCGTAGCAGCTCCACGCTGTACAACTCTTCAGCCAGCGTCATTACCGAAAACATCGCGTGTACCTGACGGTGGCAGGTGGGACACAATCGCGCCTTGGGCCCGTGGTTGCCGCCACGCGCCCGTGGCACCAGATGATGCACGGTGAACCGCTCCACGTCTCTCCGGCACAATTCGCAAATCCTGTCTGTCAAGTCCGGCGCTGCGTTCGGCCATTCCACCGAAACGACGCCCTTGTGTGGCCCGGCCGGCGGATTGTTCCGTGTCTCAGCGCTCCCGCGTCCCCGTGAGCGAGTGGGGCTCGACCGTCTAGCCATCGCCGCCCCGTTCTGAGTTGTCCAGAAACCGCCAGCCGGGCAGATCCACGTGCCACAACGACTCTTCCAGCAGCATCGGAATCACCAAACCGGACATCAACGTGCTGTGTTGCACCACCGTCTCATCCGTAACCCCAAATGGCAAAAACACGAAAGCGTGCACGTCGTCGACGTACCGGGTTGGCGCGGCGGCCAGGTCGGTCAGGTCTTCCAGCGGCCACAACCGCAATACCGTCGTACGAAAATCGTCCAGCAGCGACGGTCTCATTGGGTGGTCGGCATCGTAGGCGGCCCGGTAAGCCACCTGCATATCGATGCTGTTGCGCGTCGCCCAAACCCCCATCCGCATACCCCGCGTCTCTTTGGACAGCATGGACCACGCCAGGTCCATGTCCCCGTCGCGTATCGACTCGGCGAACAGGCCGGCCCGTTGACCAACCTCGTCCGGTTCCTGACTGCGACGATTCCCGGGAATTCTCATAATATTCACCCAAATTCAGATAAGGCGCGAAACGCATCCCGGACAATCGCAAGGATCATCATACTGATTCCGGTAATGATGCAAACCGTGAACTGCTCCGCCTTCCCGGTCGAAGAAATCCGATATTACATCGAAAAACTCGGCGTCCTCTTGTTCAAATTTCCGCCATATCGCATACGAAACCAAGTCGGCGTATTGGATGAGGCGTGTCGCCCTGGAATCTACGAAAAGCGGGACATCTACCAAGTTACGAGTAACTCCCCACCGATGTCCCAGTGTTCTGAACTCGGTAGCCAGGGATTGCAGTCGCGTTTCCTGGGATGATTTATCCAAGATGATGAGCCCACGCTGGTTGTTGCCATTGCGATAAAGGCGCGCGAGGAATTGGTCGAATCTACTGCAAATCTGCTCAAAAGCGTATTCTATAGCGTCGTCAGGCGAGAGTGCGCTCTTATCAACCACAACGCCAAACAATTCCCACTCGCCGCGTAACGTCCGTGCGGTCAGCAGAATGTCCACTATGACCGAACGTCGTTCCACCGGCCCCATTTTTCGCCACCAGCCATCACCCTTCCGGATCGGATTTCCATGGAACTCGAGACGGTCAGGCACCGGATTACCAAGGCGTTCAGCCAATCTTCCAGCCAGCCGGTCCAACTCGACCTGGAGCCAATGAGCCTGGCGTTCAAACATCGCAATGCCGGCAAGGACGAAATGTTTGTCGTCCCGATTGCCAACGGAACCGGCATCGTCCAAGTAGAGCAGGTGCATAATAGATAGACGGCCGGGCAAGAACCAAGTCTTGTCAGACTGATATAGAGGTCAGCCCTCCCGACCGTGCATACATAGTAATAACGCGCCGAGCCGGTTGTCAACATTTTGACTCCAGATCGCGCGAATCAGAACAAAATTGGCGATAGTGGCCCAATCAGTAACCGATGGCATACCCATCGTACCGTGGGTCAGCCGCCCCATGGATGGCCCCGTTGTCCTGATCGATGTATAGGGCCATTTCCCTCCCGGTAACCCCGTCCCACGCGTCCAGCTCGTGAACTGGGTGCCCCATCGCCCGCAGCCGGCGGGTAGCGGTCGGGTCGAAGCGTCCTTCCATCAGCAATCGGTCGGCGGCGGTGTGAGGTATGGTCGATTCTGTGCCATCCCCCACGTGTTTCCAACGGGGAGCCTCCACCGCTTCCTGAACCGTCATGCCGTAGTCCACCAGGTTGGTAATGATCTGCATGTTGCTCTGCACCTGGCAATCGGCGCCGGGTGTTCCCAGCACGTACGCCAGCCGCCGGCCTTGGCCCGCGCTGCCGTGGCCATTCCCCAACGCCTGGCCGCGACGGAAAACCATCACCGGATTCATCGTGTGGCGCACCCGCTTGCCTGGTTGCAGGCAATCGACGTGGTTCGGGTCCAGATGCCAGTACGTCATCCGGTTGTTCAGCAGAATCCCGGTGTTCCCGGCAATTAGCGAAGAACCCCAGCCACTCTGAATACTTTGCAGCTGGCAGACCGCGTTGCCGGCCCGGTCGGCCACCACGAAACAGGTGGTGTCTTCCCGCTCGGTGCGGGGACCCCGCCGTCCGGCGCCCGCAGCGGCCGCTTTACGGCCTTCGGTCTGGTGACGCCACGGGTCGCCGGCGGTTACGTTTTCAGATGCCCGGTCGGGGTCTATGCTGCTGGCCCGTTCCCGGGCGTACTCGCGAGACAGCATCCCTTCCAGCGGTACGTCAATATAGTCGGGATCGGCCACGAACGCTTCCCGGTCGGCGAAGGCCATTTTCTTCGCCTCTACCATCAGATGTATCGACTCCGCAGAGCCGAATCCCAGCGCCGTCATGTCGTGCCCGTCGATCATATTGAGTTCCTGCAGCAAAATATGGCCGCTGGAATTGGGTGGAGCCTCGTAAACCGTATAGTCCCGGTAGTTGGCGGAAATCGGTTCCTGCCACCGGGCCGAACAGTCCGCCAGATCAGCCAGCGTTAACAATCCGCCCTGCTCCTCGCTGAACCGGATGATCTCCTCTCCAATGGGCCCACGGTAGAAAACGTCCCGCCCCTGTTCTGCGATGGTCGTCAGCGTCCGCGCCAGATCGGTTTGCCGCAGAATGTCTCCTACTTGCAGTGGCGCCCCCGATCCGTCCCGAGTGAACACCGCCCGACTGGTCGGAAACTCACACAACAACGCATCGCCCGCGATGGCGGCAGCAAGATAATGCGTAACCGGAATGCCGTCGCTGGCGAGCGCAATGGCCGGCGTCAGCACGTCGCCCAGCGACATGGTTCCAAATTCGGCGTGCGTATCCAGCCATGCGTTGAGTATTCCGGGAACCGACACGCTCAAAATGCCCTTCATGGGTATGCCGTCCCGATAGCGCTCCAGCGTGGCCGCATAGGGCGCCGCCCCGGTTCCGTTGCTGATGCGCAGGCGGTCGTCCTCGGCCCGGTAAGTCATGATGAAGCCGTCCCCGCCGATGCCCGACATCAGAGGCTCCACGACGCCCAGCGCGGCGGCGGTGGCGACCGCGGCGTCAACGGCGTTGCCTCCCCGTTGCAGAATGGATATCCCGGCCTGTGCCGCCAGTGGTTGACCGGCGCAAACCATACCGTTGCGTCCCATCACTACGGGCCGGTGAGCGCTGTAACGGATACCGTGGGGTGTTGCAGACATACGGCGGTTGCTCCTCGAATGTGAGTCAGACAGTTTCCGCCCCAATAATATCACCGCCCGATGTCCAACGGCGCACTACCTTCACGCGTACCCGCTTTGTCATTGCGACCCCGTACTCGATGCGGGGGTTGGCAATCTCGTCGCCGTAGCAATGGTGGTTTACCGACGTGCGTTCAACCTCAACGAGATTGCCACGTCGCTGCGCTCCTCGCAATGACAAAGGGGAAGGGTTACCGCAGGTAAATGCCTGTCCGGCGCTATCGCGTGGACGGAGGAATCGCGGCTGATCGGATCGTTGCTATCATCGCCTGGGAAACACCCGCCTTGGCGAAGAATGCCTCCTGCTCGTCGGTCAGTTGTCCGCCCGAACCGCGCAGTGTGCTGATCAACGTATCGGTCCCGATGCTCAATTCTGACTGGGCGTGGTGGCGAACCTCCGCCAGATTATACGCTCCGGTCAAGTCCAGCGCCGCGAATATCGTGTCGTGAACCAGGGCGTCTCTGAAGTTCGTGTTGTTCAGCACCGTCTGGTTCAAATTGGCGTGGGACAAATTGCAATGGGTCAGGTTTGCTTCGGTGAGGTCGGATTTGTAAAATGTGGAATTCGACAAATTCGCGTCCTGGATGTCGGCCCAGGCCAGGTTGGCTTCCGAGAAATCCGAGAAGTAGCAATACGTTCCCCGCAATACCGCCTGTCCCAGATTGGCCCCGCGCAGGTTTATCTGATTCAGGTCTGCCCGGGTCAGGTTGGCTCCCTGCAGTTGGGCGCGGGCCATATTGGTTTCCTGGACGGTGGCCCCCTGCAGGTTTGCGCCCCGCAGGTCGGCGTCCTGGAAGTTGGCCCCGGTGAGATTGCAGTAGTGGAGGTCGGCGCCACGTAGATCGGCGCTGCTGAAATCCGACCCGCTGAAGTCCAGATTGTCCAGGTTACTCCAGGTCAGGTTGGCGCCACGCATCTGCGAGTAGGCGAATGACAAACCCGATACATCCTCGGTCGCTCGCCACTCGTTCCACGCCACCACGTTGCGCCGCAAGCGATCGAGATGCCGCCGCGCCGTCATCTTGCGCCAAAATTTCATAAACGGACCCCTGGTAGATTTTAACTCCGTTGGCCAGCTCCATACAGAGAACTGCTCATCCCACCAACCGCCGCACCGTTGGCCAACGTCGTGCTGGCGGCCCAACCACCTTCCCGATTACCATTTGATAACCGGGTTCGGCGGTTGAGCCGATGCCAGATAGTTCGCTTATTTGGGTGGGCCGGCCACCGGATTGAGGCTCAGCCCGGCCAGGTTCTAATGACCGCCGCAGCCACCGCTGCCACAGCCACATCCTCCTCCACCGCCGCTGCCACAGCCGCAACCTCCCGAACCACAGCCACCGCCGGAGTACATCGGATTGTTGATCACGAACCCAACGCGGCCACCGAACTCTTCCACGTAGTCGATCGTGGCTTCTTCCATGAAAGGAGCGCTGTCAGAATCCAGCAGAAACTCCACGCCGCTCATGCGAACGACGGTGTCGTCAGGCTGGTGTTCCTTTTCCATGGTCAGCATGTACTGCAAACCCTGGCCGGCCGGCATCGCCACTACCCGCAGGGCGGAACCGATTTCATCTTCGCCCTCCATCACTTCCTGGAGTTTCTCGATAGCCAGAGGCGTAACGTTCATTGTGGATGCTCCTGATGGCGTTTTTCGTCCCGGGAACTATTAACCTGGTTCCCAGCATTTCATAATACCCAAGACTAACATGCCGCGAATCAAACCGTCAATTGAACTGTCGCCCAGTAACAGGGCAAACGCATTCTAACTTTAGGGGATCTCATATACCGTCATTCCCGCACCGTCATTCCCGCGAAAGCGGGAATCCATACAGCTTGCTTCCAGACAGTTGACGTACAACCAAACGACCTGGATTCCCGCCCCGTATCAAGTACGGGGTGACGTTCTTTCGCGGGAATGACGGACGCCTGCAAAGCCGATTAAATTATAATGCGGTTGCCCTGCCGCCCGGTAACTGTTCACTTTTGAGGGGACGAAAGCGGTTTGCAGTGGAAATTCCGTACTTGGTTGCCCATCCACAAGAGGCCGGATAGCCCGCAGATCCCCGCAAGTCTGAACTGTTACTCCAACTGGGCAATCCGTCTTTCCCGATGTTCAATGATTGCCTGCTGTTGCACGATGATGGTGATCAGAACGTCGCGGCTGGCGGCGTTCAGGTCAACCTCGGCATCCATGCCGCCTGTACTATAATCCACGCCAGCCTTCCCCAAACCACCTTCCACCTTTGACCAATTCATCCCACCAACCCTGAACGGTTGCGGGTTTAGCGCCAATGGTTAAGATGCAACTTTAAATGGAGAACATCCGGTTATTGTTGAGTAAAACGCTGGCCGCTGTTTCTCTATTAGCCGTCCTGCCCGTGGCATTCGCCGTCGCTTGCTCTGTTGGCGCGCCAACGCCCACTCCCGCCCTGCAGATAGCCCCACAACGCCCACGCTGACCCCTGCGCCTTCCCGGCATCCCACCGCCGATCCTTCGCCCACCGCCACCTTGACGTACGCGCCGTCCACGCCTGTGCCACAACCCACTGTCCTGCATGTTCCCCCGCCGCCGGTCGTCGGACTTGACACGGGGAAGGGGACCTTGTTCGTGGAACCGGCGTTGCTGGCCCTCCTCACCAAACACGCAGCCGGGGGCAACGGGGCATCCGGCCAGTTGCGAGTCATCCTCTTGTGGGACGAAACCACTACCAGCGTCGCCGACTTTATTGTCAGCCAAGGCGGGGTCAGGGAAACGGATACCTACAATCCAGACCTTCCATTGGCTCACTACATTTGGCGCATTCCAGGCGCGTCGATGTTGGTCGTCCTCCAGCACCCCGGCGTATGGTCAGCCGCATTTTGGGAGGATGGGCAGACGGAACCACGTGAGCGGCCCTGACTTTGAGGGGCTGCTTACATGGCTGGAGTCGGAGGGAGCATACATTCCTGACCAAGCGAAAGAACCCACGAGGGACGGATACGGGAAGGCGATTGACTACTCGACGGTCGCGCTGGCGCCGGTGAGAGTAATCGCAGCGGCGGCTCAGAGGGGAGACGTCCTGGCAATCCATGCCGAGAGTTACTGTGGGCAGGGCTTGGAGATGCAACGACACTACTGGCCGCTGGAAGCGCTGTGGTACGAGGATACGCTGGTGGACCAGTTCGTGCCGGAGGGTCAGAAGGTGAGACGCCTTGACCCCGACTGGAATCGCCGCTGACCTTGCGGCTAACGACCAGGTGGCGCCGGCTCCGCTCGGCGGCGTTGTATGGGGCCGTGGTAGTGGTGGCAGGCGGCGTAGAAATCGCAGACCACGCGGCCGCCGCGCCGGTTGTGGCGGTTCTGAGCAAAAGCGGCGGCGGGATGGACATACTTTTATGCCCTCGCGTACCATGTGCCGAAATTCTGATAGTTTGCTGACCGTCGCTCCGCCCCGCTGGAGGGTTGCCATCGCCAGCAACAACGGCCCTGGTGAGCGGATTGTCCACTGCCCAGCACAACGAACAGGTCCGGTACGAACCGGACGAGAGGTGCCCGATCCCGGTGTCGGTCGCGGCCGGCTTTCAGGGCGTGCTGCTGGTGCTGACGCCGACGGTGACCACGGCTGCGCTGGCGGCCAACCAGTCGGAAGAGTACCTGGTGTGGGCGGCCTTCTGCGCGCTGCTGGTTTGCGGGCTCGCCACCGCGCTTCAGGCCGGGCGCTTCTGGCGGGTGGGGACCGGCCACGTGCTGATCACCGGGGCCAGCGTCTCCCTCCTGGTCGTGGATGTGCCCGCCCTGTCGGCGGGAGGCCCGGGCATGCTGGCCGGGCTGGTGATTGCCGGGTCGATGGCGCAGTTCGCGCTGTCGGCGTGGCTGCCGCTGGTGCGGCGGGTCATCACGCCGCTGGTATCGGGCACGGCGCTCCTGCTGCTGGCCGCCACGGTGATACCCATCGCCGTGGGCCGGGTTACGGCAACACCCGCCGGAGGGTCGCCCCTGGCCGGGCTGCTGGTGCCGGTGGCTACCCTGGGAGTGGCGGCGGCGCTGGGACTGCGCCTGTCGGGAGGCTTGCGGCTGTGGGCGCCCCTGATTGCCATCGGCGCCGGCTGCGCCACGGCGGCGCCGTTCGGATTATACGATTTCAGCCGAGTCGCCGCAGCGTCCTGGGTCGGCGTGCCCGGAACCTGGTTCCCCGACTTCGAGGCGCCGCAACCGGCTGCGTTTCTTGCGCTGCTTCCCATGGTGGTCATCGTGGTGCTGATCAATGGCATCAAGAATATGGGCGACAGCGTGGCGGTGCAGCGTCTATCCCGGCGCCGGCCGCGGGCCACCGATTTTCGCCTGGTGCAAGGGGCGCTGAACGCCAACGGGACGGGCGTGCTGCTGAGCGGGATTGTGGGATCGCCGCCGACCACCATCAATTCGGCGACCAGCGGCGCGTTGGTCAGCATGACGGGCGTGGCCAGTCGCAGCGTCGGTTTCGCCGCCGCGATCATCCTGGCGACCCTGGCCTTCTCGCCCAAGCTGACGGCAATCCTGTTGATGATCCCGGGATCGGTCATGGGAGCCTACCTGCGGGCGCTGATGGGCAACTACGTGGTGGAGGGCATCCGCACCGTGGGACAGGACGGCCTGGACCATCGGAAAGCGCTGATCGTGGGCCTATCCTTCTCGGTCGGTCTGGGGCTGGGAACCTCGGACATCATCGCCAACCTTCCGGGCGGGTCCTGGCTGCGGTTCCTGGACAACGGCCTGACGGCCGGCACCCTGGCGGCGGTGCTGATGACGTGGTTCGCGGAGTTGACCGCACCGCGGGCCAGGCGTCTGCACACCGAACTGAACGTCTCGGCCCTGCCGGAAATCGACGCCTTCCTGCGCGACATGGCGAGCAGACGGGGATGGGACGATGCCGGGACCGGTCGGCTGCGGGCCGCCGGCGAGGAGACCCTCTTGAGCCTGCTATCCACAAGCGCCGCCGACACCGACCCGGGAGGCGCCCGCCGGTTGACGATAGTAGCCCGGCCCGGCCCCGGCGCGGTGGAGTTGGAGTTCTTCGCCACGCTGGAAGGGCAGAACCTCCAGGACCGCCTGGCTTACCTGAGCGAGGAGGATCCCCGGGAACACGACGCTTCCTTCCGGCTGCTGCACCACTACGCCGAATCGGTCCACCACCAGAAGTACCACGGGATGGACGTGGTCAGGGTGTCGGTCGCCGACGGGCGCCGTCAGACGGTGTAACCGGAACCGGCGGCGGATGCAGCCGGAGCCGTTGCCACTGACGCCCTGACGTGGCAAACTCTTTCATCATTCCGAACCGGCGCAATTCCGAACCGGCGCATCATTCCGAACCGGCGCATCCCGTCAGCCCCCACGAGGACAACATGACTCAGCAGCTTCCCCCCGAGGTTCTGAACCTCATCGATTCTGCACTTACTGAAGACCAGGCGTTCAACGATCCAACCACTCAAACCCTCATTCCCGGCCACGTAGTCGGCAGTGGCGTCCTCCGCGCCAAGGCCATCGGAGTTCTGGCCGGCGGTCAGGTCGCCGCCGCCGTCTTCCACCGCATCGACCCACAGCTGGACATAGAGCTCCTGCTGGATGACGGCGCCGCCCTGGATCCCGGACGGGATATCGCCACCGTTTACGGCCCGGCCGCTTCCATCCTGCGCGCCGAACGCACCGCCCTCAACTTCATCCAGCGCATGAGCGGCATCGCCACCGCCACCAACCACTACGTAAACGCCGTCGTTGGCACCGGCGCCCGCATCGTCGACACCCGCAAAACCGCCCCCGGCCATCGCTATCTCGACAAGTACAGCGTCCGCATGGGTGGCGGATACAACCATCGCCTTAATCTGGCCGATGGAATTCTCATCAAAGACAACCACCTGGCGGCCCGCGCATCGCTGGAGGAACCGCTTGGCGACGTGGTTCGCCGGGCCATATCGCTGGCGTCTCATACCATCCGCGTCGAAGTTGAGGTCGAGTCGCTGGAACAGGTGCATGAAGCGGTGGCAGCCGGCGCCCATATCATCATGCTCGACAACATGCCCGCCTCCATGATGCAAGAAGCCGTTGGCATCATCGCCGGCCGCGCTTCCATTGAAGCGTCCGGCGGTATCACCCTGGAAACCGTGCGCGAAGTCGCCGAAACGGGCGTCGATCTCATCAGCATCGGCGGCCTCACCCATTCCCCCGACGCCCTCGACATTTCCCTCGACCTCGAGTTCCCGCAATAGCCACCCGCCAGCAGATCACTGGCAGCCCCGGCCCCCGACCGGTTCATTTCGACACCACCCGTTCAATTGGACACCGACCGGCGCTAGCGGTATATTTCTCCGCGCAGCGTCCATATCCACCCATCCAAACCAAATACCAAGGAGCGAGCAATTATGGCCCGACTTACCGACGTTACCCGAGATCAACTGCCGGCCGAGCATCAGCAGTTCTTCGATTCTATCGCCAGCAGCCGCGGCAGCGTTCGCGGACCCTACGGTGTGCTCCTGCATAGCCCCGACCTGGCCGCCCGGGTCGCCCATACCGGCGCGTTCGTCCGCTTCGACCTCGACATCACCGAAGCCCAGCGCGAACTAATCATCTGCGCGACCGCCCGTGAAATTCGCCAGCAGTATGAGTTTTCTGCCCACGCGCGGCTGGCTCGCCAGGCCGGTGTATCCGACGAAGCCGTGCGGGCCATCGCCACCGGCACAGCCCCTGAGGGCATGACCGGCATCGAGGCGTCGTTGGTCCAGTACGTGCAGGAACTCTTCCGCAACCACAAAATCAGCGACGAAACCTTCAACGCCGTTTCAGATCATTTCGGTACCGAAAGGACAATCGGCATCACCGCCCTGATGGGCCATTACCTGCTGGTGGGCCAGGTCCTCTCGGCCTTCGAAGTAGAACTCCCCGAGGGCGTCCAACCCGAAATCACCTAGTCAACCGCCCCCTGTCATCGCCAGGAGCGCAGCTCTAATCTGTCATTGCGAGAAACTTCCGCTCATCCCGAGCTTGTCGAAGGACGTGGCAATCCCGTCTCCTGCTCCAGCCCAAAATCCTGTCCATCCTGTCCATCGATGTAAAAACTCGTCCCTTCCCCTCTCCCTTGATGGGCTGATAGGGGTATGTATAAATTTGTGGACTTGGAAGGTAAAAGGCTTTCTGGCACCTTTTCGATACTAAACAGACCTCACGCGTACCCACTTTGTCATTTGTATGTTGTATATGCCTCGCAGATAGGCCAATCTGTGAGGCGGGCGCGAGGGGCGCGTCGTCTGTCATTGGGTGAGCTGGGCCTGAGGTCCAGGCTGCACCGACTCGCAGTAAGACACCCCTCACGCCGCCGGTGGTCGCTCCGAACAGATTCACGGGCCTGAGCCCGCATTGCAAGTGTGGAGGACCACCGCATTATCACATCTGGGAGGTCTCAAAGATGAAGACGCCAAAGATGAAGACCATGGAAGGTAGCGCAGTGGAAGGCGGCGCAGTGGTGGGCATTGACGTCAGCAAAGCCAGCCTGGACGTGTCGGTGTCGGCTGGCCCGGCGCGTCGCTTTGCCAACACCGAGGAGGGCATCGCCGATCTGTTGCAATTGTTGGAGGCGCAGGAGGTCGCGCAGGTGGTGTGTGAACCCACCGGGGGCTATGAACTCCAGTTGGTCAACCGGTTGCGGGCCGGGGGACTGGGGGTGCACCAGGCCCACCCCAACCAGGTGCGGGATTTCGCCCGGGCCGCTGGCCACCTGGCGAAGACTGACGCCCTGGACGCCCAGACGCTGTCGCGTTACGGCCAGGTGTTTGAACCCCCGGACACCCCCGCAGCCGGATCCGGAACGTGAGGAACTGCGGGATTTGCTGCGCCGCCGCCAGCAGCTGGTGGAACAGCGAGTGCAGGAGCTGAACCGGCGCAACCAGGGAACCTCCCGCAAGGCCCGGGCTTCCACCGCCCGCCACATCGCCTGGCTGGACCAGGAGATCGCCCAGCTGGATGAGGAGTACCAGGCCGCGTTGCAGAGCAGCGAGTCCCTGGCCCAACGCGCCGCCTTGTACCGCAGCGTGCCGGGCGTAGGGCCGCTCACCGCCGCCACCCTGACCGCCGAGCTGCCGGAACTGGGACAATACGACGGGAAGGCCCTGACCTCCCTGGTGGGACTGGCGCCCTGGTCTCGGGACAGTGGCCGGAAGCGGGGCCAGCGCACCATCCGGGGCGGTCGCGGCGTAGTGCGCCGGGCCTTGTACATGGCGGCCCTGGCGGCGACACGCGGCCAGGGGAGCTTGCCTGATTTCTACCGTCAGCTGCGGCAACGTGGCAAAACTGGCAAAGTGGCGCTGGTGGCCGTGATGCGCAAACTGCTGTTGCAACTGAACGCAGTGGCCCGCCGCGGAACCCCCTGGGTGCAAATCCCCGGGGTACAACAACCCGGATAGAACCATCCCACCTCCAAACCCGCAAAAAGGCTTGACACTCAACACAGATACTGCGAGGAGCGCAGCGACGTGGCAATCTCGTTAAGGTTGAACGCACGTCGGCAAACCACCATTGCTACGCCGACGAGATTGCCACGCTGCGCTCGCAATGACAGATGAATGTGGGTACGCGTGAGGGTGGCGGCAGGCCGGGCCGCCGGATGGCGTACCAGGACCGCTCGGTATCTATATTCGTGATTCCATATTAGAATATCGGCACAGAATCAGAATATCCGCACGGCAATTCGGAACGATAATTCGGATAGGAGGGCGGGCAATGGCCACCGTCAACACAGTAACGGGTCCTTTGGACACCGACGACCTCGGTTTCACCCTGAGTCATGAACATGTGGGCACCAATGCCGCCGGGCTGCGCCACACGTTTCCGGAGTTTATCGACCGCGATGGCATACGCGAACAGTCCATCGCTGCCATGACGGCCGCCTACGCTGACGGTGTCAGGACCATGGTTGACGTTACCACCATCGACCTGGGCCGCGATGTGGGATTGATCAAGAAAGTGTCTGAGGGCAGCGGCATACAGATAATCGTGGCCACCGGCAACCACGTGGCGGTGCCCAGGCCGTTCGCCGACGTTTCACCCGATGTAATCGCCGCGCTGTACATCAGGGAGATCGAAGAGGGCATCGAAGGTACCGGGATCAAAGCCGGCATTATCAAGGTAGCCAGCGACCGGGGTGGTATCACACCACCCCAGGAAGTGGTGTTGAGAGCCGCCGCCAGAACCCAAAAGGCCACCGGAATCCCCATTTCCACCCACACCTGGTCGCCCGACCGGGTGGGCGACCAGCAGGTTGCCATCCTGGAGGATGAGGGCGTAGATCTCAACCGGGTGTACATCGGTCACAGCAACGACGACACCGACCTGGATTATCTGTTCGGCCTGCTCAACAAAGGAGTCTGGCTGGGGCTGGACCGGCATCCGGGCGGGCAGGTTCCCGGTACTCCTAATTGGGAAGAACGCACCGAGATAACCAGGAAACTGATGGACGCCGGTTTCACCGACCGCATATTCCTGTCTCACGACTACTCGGTTCCAAAGGCTCGCCACGGCGCCGAGGTCCAGGAACAACGGCGGCGGGCGAATCCTGACGGGTACAACTTTATCCCCAGGTACGTGCTGCCCAGATTGAAGGAACTGGGCGCATCCGACGGCGACATTCACCAAATCACCGTGGAAAACCCCAGGCGATTCTTCGCTGGCGAATAACACTCGGCTGTCGCGTCCCAGTAAGCTGCGCCATAGTGCTTGCATCGCTGAGGGAAAGCCCTCAATACAAATGGTATGCCTTCGCCGCGATGGCGGTAGGCACGTTCGCGTCGGTGGTGGACCATGGCAGCGTGGGCGTGGCCCTGCCTTCCATCGCCAGCTATTTCCAAACCGACATACCGACCGTGCAATGGTTGGTCATCGGGTATGCCATGACCATCATAGCCCTGCTATTGCCCATGGGCCGTCTGGCCGACCTGATCGGCCTGAAAACCGTTTACATCATCGGCGCGGTCGTGTTCGTACTCGGAGCGTTCGCCGCCGGCGTTTCTTCCGACCTCACTATCCTGATCCTTTCCCGCATATTGCAGGGCGCCGGGGCCGCCATGACCCAGGGCACGGGCATGGCCATTGTCATAGCTGCTTTTCCGCCAACGGAGAGAGGCAAGGCCATTGGCATGATAATGACGATGGTGGGAACCGGCGCCGTCGTCGGCCCTGCTATGGGTGGGTCGCTCGTGGACGCCCTGGGGTGGCGTTCAGTGTTCTTCGCGGCGATCCCGCTGGTGCTGTTGAGCGTGATATTGAGCCTGGCGATTGTCACTGAACACGATCGCCCGCGCGGTAATCGCAATCAAACCAGGTTCCGGTTCGATTGGCTCGGCGCGGTTTTGTCATCCGGGGCCCTGCTCGCCCTGCTGTTGGGAATAACCAACGTTCACCGCTCCGGTTGGGATTCCCCGCCGATACTGGCAGCCGCGGTCACCTTTGTGGTTTTGCTGGCCAGTTTCGTGTGGTGGGAACTGCGGTATGTCAGTCCCATGATGCAGTTGAGACTCTTCCAGCGTCGTAATTTTTCGCAAGGAGTCTCGGCCAATTTCCTGTTGTTCATGGGCAGTTCGGCGGTACTCTTCATGACGCCGTTCTACCTGCAAAACGTGCTGGGGTACCGACCCGCGGTGGCCGGGTTGGCAGTGGTGCCCGGGGCAATCTGCATGTCGATCCTAGGGCCGGTGAGTGGCCGCCTTTCCGACCGGTTCGGCTGGCGCAAATTCACCGTAGGCGGTCTGATAATGTCCGTCACCGGCATATCCATTCTGTCGCGCCTCAGCGAAGATTCGTCGCTGTTGCTAGTGATACCCGCGTTGATGCTCCAGAGCAGCGGCATGGGTACCTTCTATTCTGCCAACTCCAGCTCGATCCTCAGCGCGGTAGAACGCACGAGCCACGGGGTCATTTCTGCCTTCCTGAACCTGATCCGTAACGCTGGCAACGTCGTCAGCGTTGCCGTGGCTACCGCCATCGTCACCACCACCATGGGCTCGATGGGATTCGAACCCAGCCTCGACGCGGTGCGGAGCGGCGCAGGTTCCGGAGTAGGCCAGGCTTTCACCACCGGCTTGAGATACGCCTATATGACTATGGCGGGATCCGTGTTGCTGGCAATGGTGATCTCGGTATTGCCATTGCGTGGAGCACAATACCTGGAATACGCTGCCGCCCAACCTGAAACATCACAAACATCACCCCGCTAAACGAAGCCCCCACCAGAACGAGGAGGAACCACCATGCCCACCACACTCGACGGCGGTGAAGCAATCCTGGAGGCATTCCGTAACCTGGGTGTCGAATACATCATTTCTTCGCCCGGGTCGGAATGGGCTCCGGTGTGGGAGGCCCTGGCTCGGCAACAGGTCAACGAAACACCCGGGCCTCGGTACATCAATTGCTGGCATGAAACATTGGCCGTGAACATGGCCACCGGTTATACCAGGGCCACCGGAAAGATGCAGGCGGTTCTGCTCCACGCCGGGGTGGGTCTGCTCCAGGGGAGTATGGGCATCCACGGCGCTAATCTGGGTGAGGTGCCGATGATTGTCTGCTCCGGGGAAGCCACCAGCTACGGCGAAAACCCGGAACTCGACCCGCAAGCCCAGTGGTACCGCAACCTGAGCGTTGTAGGAGGCCCAAACCGGTTCGCCGAGGCCGTTACCAAATGGAGCGGTCAAGCCACCAGCCCTTACACCATGTACGAACAGCTGGTGCGCGCCGGCGAACTGGCGCAGCGTGTCCCTCAAGGCCCCACTTATCTGGACATCCCAATCGAGACTATGATCCACCGTTGGACACCACCAGCCAAGCTCCGCGCGGTTCCCGCTGCTCCCAAAACCCAACCCACGCCGGATGCGGTGGAGCAGGTCGCCAAGCTGATTGCCAACAGCAAATCTCCTTTGATAATAACCGACTGCGCCGGCCGTGAATCCCAGGGACTCACCAGCCTCGTGCAGCTGGCCGAGCTGTTCGCCATACCGGTGGTGGAGAGCACCGCAACGTATTCCAATTTCCCCAAGAGCCACCCGCTGCACCTTGGCCCCGAGCCGGGCGCCTACCTCGACGGCTCCGACCTGGTGATTTTGGCCGGCAGTCGATCCCCGTGGTACCCACCCAATGCCGGACCGAAAAACGCTACGGTAGTGGCGATGGGAGAAACTCCCATCAAGGAATTGATGGTGTACCAAAACCTGTTTGCCGACCTGTACCTGGAAGGCGACCTGACCATCGCGTTGCAGTTGCTGGTAGAAACGTTGCGACCGTTGGCATCGCAGCACAGCGCCGAAATCGGGGAGAGATTCCAGCGGTGGGAAGCAGAACACGACCGGATCAATGAGCGCAACCGATTGGCGGAAGCGACTGCCAAAACCGGTCAACCGATTGATCCGGTGTGGCTGTGCGCCGCCCTGAGTGAAGTAATGCCGGCAGACGCCGTTTACGTCGAAGAAGTCACAACGCATCGCGGAGCCATCGCGCGCCACGTCCAATGGGAATCCCCGCACAGTTATTTCAGACCCAACGGCGGCTTGGGTCAGGGCTTGGGATTGGCGCTGGGCGTGAAGCTGGCCAAACCGGATCAGCCGGTGGTAGCGCTGATGGGAGACGGCGGATTCCTCTACAACCCGGTCACCCAGAGCTTCGGCGTTGCGCTGGAAGCCGACTTGCCGTTCCTGACCATAGTGTTCAACAACGGCAACTATGAGGCGATGCGGGGCAATCACCTGAACTATTATCCGGACGGAGTCGCGGCCCAATCCGGCATACACCACGGTGTCAACATACCTGGCCCCAATTACGCGCAGTTGGTGGAGCCCTTTGGCGGTTACGGCGAGCGTGTGGAAGACCCCGCGCTGCTGCGCCAGGCTCTACGCAACGGGCTAAAGGCAGTCCAGGCTGGGCGAATCGCGCTGATCGACGTGGTGCTCAACAAGTAACGCCGCTGCACCCGCGCCAACGAATCGAACCCCTCTACAATCCGGTTACAAATCTCACGCGCACCCACTTTGTCATTGCGAGCGTAGCGTGGCAATCTCGTCGCCGTAGCAACGGTGGTTCGTCGACGTGTGTTCAGCCTCAACGAGATTGCCACGTCGCTGCGCTCCTCGCAATGACAGGTGGGGGTGGGCGCTCCTCGCAATGACAGAATTAAAGCGGGTACGCGTGAGGGTTACAAATACCGAATCATGCCTGCCGGAGTTTGGGCGCAACCACAGCCAGTACCATCACCAGCACGATGCCGGTCAACCCGACCACCTGCGCCGCGCCGGGTGCGCCCCACAATCCTGCCATCGCTCCGGCTCCCATACTGCCAAAGCTGAAGGCCAGAATCGCGAACGACCGCAGACCCATCACTCGGCCCCTGAACTCGGCCTGCGTGGTGCGCAGCAGCAGCGTCAGGATCAGTACCTGCGTTGATGCAAAGGACATTCCGACCAGGACCAAAATCGCCATGGAAAGATAAAACCAGTGCGAAAATGAAAAGATGATGATGGTGAGGTGCCACATCACCACCGCCACGATCAGAAGCTTGCCAACGTTGCGCAGGCTGGGCGCCATGGCCAGCCCCACGGAACCGGCGAGGGCTCCAACGCCAAAGGCGGACAACAACAAACCCAGCCCGGCGGCGTCGGTCCCCAGCACATCCCGGGCGAAGATGGGCGCCAATCCCGTGTGCAAGGTCCAGCCGGCGAGATTTATGATCACTGCCACCAGCAGAACCGCCCAGATCACCTGATTCCCTTTCGTGTATCGCAATCCATCGGCAACCGTCCGCAGCACCGATTCAGGACGTCGATTGCCGCGCGGTCGGGTTATCCGGATCGCCGATGCCACAACGCCGCTCAACAGGTACAGCGATGCGATGGCCATGTAAGAACCTTCCGGCCCGTATGCCTTGAACAGCAAACCTCCTACCACCGGCCCGGTCAACATGGCGATGTTCATGGCAACCGTGTTGAATGCCGCGCCGCTGCCCACCCTCTCCGCCGGCAGCGTGTCGGCGATGAGGGACTGGGCGGTTGGCATCTGAAACAGTCGGATCATCCCCATGAACATGGTGATGGCAAAAATGTGCCAGACCTCCAGCAAACCCGTCAGTATCAGGGTCAGCATGAGTATGCCCATGGTGCCCATCACAAACTCCACGGTCGTCAACAGCACGTTCCTGGGCAATCGGTCGGCGATTGCTCCGGCGAATAACGCCAGGAAATTCAACGCCATGCGGGCCGCCGCGATCGCTCCCACCAGAAAGGGAGAATCGGTCAGCGTCAATACGAACCAACCCAACACCGCCGATTCCATCTGTGTGCCCATACCCACCAGGGTCGTGGAACTCCACACGAACGCGAAATCGCGATACCGAAAGATACCGAGAGGCGTGGCCGCCTGGGTTAAGGTCGCCGAAATTTTCAATCTACGAACGAAACATATCGCGCGTTGCCGCTGGACTGATGCAGCGCCTATCCAAGGGAAGCTGCTTCCCGAGCCAACGCCATCAACTCCTCGTCGGCGCCGATGTCTCCCATCAGGGACACCCCGACGGGCAATCCGTCCACCTCAACCAGCGGCAACGACAGTTGTGGCCGACCGGTATTCCCTGCGATGGACGTCAACGCGCTGTTGCGGAGCCGCAATGTGTGCCGTTCAGAAACTTTTTGGCCAGTCAGGGGAGCCGGTCCGATGGTCGTGGGAATACAGACGACGGATTCTCCACCGCGAAAAACCTCCTCCATGCGCGCCACGATCCCATCGCGGCCGACCTGAGCGGCGGCGACCTGATCGTCGGTCACCGACCGCGCTGTGACGTACCGGTCCGACACTTCGAAACTAAGCGCCGGGTTGGTGTCATCAATCCACTGGCGAATCGATTCCCAGGCCTCCCGGCTTTGCAAAACCTGTTGGTGGTTTGACCATTGGGTGAGGCTGGATGGTGATAATTGTTGGTATGACACTGAATCAAAAAGGGAACCGATAACCTGCACCCCGGATAGCATGGCCTCGCGTACCTCCGGTTCGGCCAGATCGAAAGCGTCCTGGGCTATGACCAGATTCCTGGGACGCCGCCCCGGCGTTCCAGGCGACAGCAATACCGAACCCACAGCGGCGAATAGGTCAGGTTCACGGGCAAACCAGCCGATGGTGTCATAGCTCGGAGCCTGCAGCAGCATCCCGTCCCGGGGAATCCGACCGTGGGTCGGTCGCAGGCCATACAATCCACAGAAACTGGCCGGCACGCGCACCGAACCGCCGGTGTCCGACCCAAGGGCGAAGTCCACCAGTTCTCCCGCCACCGCCGACGCCGAACCGCTGGATGAACCGCCCGCCACGCGCCCTGCCGCGCGAGGATTGACTGGCGTGCCGTAGTGGGCATTTTCTCCAAAAATACCCCTGGTCAGCTCGTCCGTGATGGTCTTGCCGACCATGGTTGCCCCCGCATCGAGCAATCGCTGAACCACCCACGCGGTGGCCTCGGCAGGTTGATGGGTAGCTTTCCAATGGGGATTCCCGCACCCGGTAACATGACCGGCCACGTCGAATATGTCCTTGGCGGCGAAGGTCAAACCAGCCAAAGGACCTTCGTTGGCGCCAACCGCATAAGCTTCGCTATCTCGGCAAAACGCGTTTAGGGGATCGTTTCCTGGCGCGGGAGGTTTCGTCGCGGTCATCGCATCAATCTTCCTGGAAGGTCATCGGGTTGACAGAATAGGTAGAAACTGCTTTTGAAATGGGGTATCAGGAGACCCGATAGTAACAGGTTCCCGGCGCCCCAACGGAATCACGGAGCGCTCTGTTCACCAGCGGACCGGTAACCGCAGTCGCGGCAACGGTAACGCTGGCGTCCAGTAGCGTCCCGACCATCCTTTGGCATCCAGTGTGAACCACAACATGAGGATTAGCAACGGGGCGCAACCGGATGGCCGGTGCGCTTAGCTGCCTGCTGCCTCTCTGCGAACCCTTGCGATAGCACGCTGCAAAGCCGCGTCAATCCGGGAACCCCGGCGCTGGAACCCGAGCTCACGACGCATTTCCGCCATCAACTCCTCGTCGGTGCGGAGGAGAGTGTCTGACGTGATCCAAGTGGCGAGGTCAATCAACTCACCGGTGGAATAACTGCTGATGCCGCCACGGTTGGGGGGAACGTTGGGGCGTGGGCCCCGGTCGGGAAAATCTGGCGTTCTACTTTGTGGCTGGTGCGCTGTTCTGGTCCATGCCGACCCTGCCTCGGGCGTTCGCCTACGGTTGGACCAAGTTATATGGTGGTAACACTGGGCCCAAGCATTAATGCAAGCACTATTGGTAAGAATGCTTGCAAAAAGCTTTGATAATGATAAAATGGCAGCATAGGCCAGAAAGGAGGCCAATTATGGCTGAAGGACGCGCTAAAGGTGGGAAAGCTCGAGCGGAGAAGCTGAGTCCCGGCGAGCGTAAGCTTATAGCGCAAAAAGCCGCGGCAGCGCGTTGGGAGAGGGCCAGAACGGAGAACGGTCTCGGGCGCTCTACTCATAAAGGTCTATTAACGATCGCGGACGTCAAGATTCCGTGCTTTGTGTTGGAAGACGGAAAGCGCGTTATCTCTGGACGTGGCATTACGTCAGCTATCGGAATGAGAGGACGTGGGTCAGGTGTAGGCCGCATCACCACGCTTTCGTCCCTCAAACCATACCTGAGTCCGGAGCTTGTGACGGCTATCGCGCAGCCTCTGGAGTTTACGGGCGTGGGTGCGCCTCACGTGGCGTCTGGGTATGAGGCGACTGTTCTCCAAGAACTTTGCGATGCTGTGATATCCGCAGAACAAGCGGGAGCACTGACGACTGAGCAAGAACTCCGCTACGCGAAGCAATGCCTCGCTCTCCTACGAGCCTTCGCAAAGGTAGGCATCGTTGCCTTAGTCGATGAGGCAACGGGTTTCCAAGATGAGCGAGCCAAGGATTATCTCGCCCAGATATTCCAATCCTTCATCGCGAAAGAACTCCGGCCTTGGATGCATACATTCCCTGATGACTTTTATAAAGAGCTGTTCCGGCTACGTGAGCTGGACTATCCTAACGACGGTGCTAACCGCCCGCAGTACTTTGGAAAGCTCACCAACGACATAGTCTATGAAAGGCTAGCACCCGGCGTACTGGAAGAGCTAAAGAGGGTCACACCGCGGTCAAATGGCGGTCACCATAAGAATAAGCTATTTCAGCGTCTCACGGCCAACGTGGGGTACCCAAAACTCAGAGAGCATCTTGGTTCAGTCGTGACCATCATGAAACTGAGCCGCGGGTGGGCAGATTTCAAAGAAACTCTCGACCTGATGCATCCGCGCTACGGTGGGCAAGGGAGACTGCCGCTCGAATACGATGTTGAGGACTATGGTGGGAAGATTGATGGGGATAACGATTTGTAGGCCTTTCCTGCCCATGGTTCCTACGTTGGAAAATAATTTGCCCCATCGCTATATGCTACAAATACCGCAGCACTGACCCGGCTGACTCTCCGCGGGTGTAGCGACCGACCAAGGTGCCACCCTGCTCCCAGCGGTCCTGGCGCGCCAAAGGGCTCAATCCTCTCCACGCCTGCCGACAACTACTCACTTTTCCTCAACTCTGAACTGTTACGGCCAGCTTTCTAGGTTGACACTCCTGATACAGTAGGCGGTACACTGGATACACCCTCCTCAAGGAGCGGCCAGACGCCCAAAGAGAGAATTCTAATGGTTGAGATTTTTGACGTTTATTTTGATGCTTTCAAGATTTCGAGTGGTCCTTGGGGCACCAACTTGGTTTTTGGATTGGCTCCCGCGCCGTTCTTAGACGCCCCCGAACAGCCAACAGACCTCGGTGTGGTTCGAATGAGCAACGAGCAGTTGAAGGTATTGACTTTTGCTCTTTGGGACAATCTGAAGCAACTTGAGGCAGGTTTCGGAACCCACGTTGACGTGTCTGAGCAGGTCACGGACCAGCTAGAGATACCTAGGGATATTTGGGATTCTTTCTGGGCGCACGAGAGAGGCTAGAACGATGACTACACAATCCTACGGTCCGGTCAAATACCTCCCGTTGAGCGGGGAAGGCAAACGGTCCGGCGCAAGGCTTCAGGACCTACGGATGATTTGGGAACAAGCCGGCGTACGTCCGACAATTGACCCCGCAATGGAAACCTACCCTATGGCCGAAACTAGGATGCTTTCGGCAGGAATGAAGGAGACTCCCCATTCAGCGGGCAATACCTACGTCATATTCGTCCCGTTCAAAAACGAGGACGAGCGCACATTCATTGACGCCTATCGTTCGATGTTGCTGCCCAACATGCAACACGGAAAAGATCACGGACTACCCAAGTTTCTGGAGGGGGTCAATTTACAAGAGGCAAGGATGACGCACGGGTTCGGTGGTTCCGATACCCTAGTTTCGCTTGTAGGGTTGGAACCGATTGAGATTTTAGACGGTGCGACGCAACCTACCGCAGATGTGCAGGCCGCCGCAGCAACGTGGGAACCTGCATGGTCTCATCACCAATACACGCTTCCCGTCGTTACGCGCTTTGGGAAAGCGACTTTTGGCATTCTAGACTCGGTACGGTTGGACGACGCGGTACCTGCATTATTGGAACAGACGGAAGCTCGCGAAGTATCTACCACACCGATTCTTGACGCTGACCATGAGGTGCCCTCGGTCGAACGGCTTCCACAAATTTGGGCTGATAAGTTTTCCAAAGCTCCGGGCACCGACGTTTTGGAAGCACTTAGGACTTCACGATTTAATTCCATAGCCGAAAGGCTAGACTACATCAATGCTGAACTCGCCGATGATCCAGACTGGCATATTGACCAAGTCCATCCCGATTCCATAGCCAGCTTCGGGACATTCTTGCTGTCAGAGAATCCCTCGGTGCTGCCTATGGTGGGACTACACCCCTCTGGGTTCGTGTTTGCCCAGTGGAGGGTAGTTAAGCTAGAACAAGACCTACTTTGGGACGGAGGGGATGGAAGCCTCAGCATGGTGTTCGAGCCATCAAATCTGGTCAATTATGCCGCCAGCGCAGGGATCGCCCCGGATGGAGCGCACACTATCGTGGCCAGCGGGATCATACCTGTAGAAGACGTGAAAAACTCTGTAGAGTTCTTCCTGTCCAGAGCAGCCGAATTTGACTCCGATGAGGATTAGAAATCACGATCACGTTTGCCGATACTGCTCCCCTGTACATGTCCAACAGGGTAAGGTGATTGCATCAGGATTTCTCCCACGGGAGAACGAAAATGGTATTTCAGTCAATTGGCTCGAGCGTTATGGCGACGACCATTGTGCCGCGATGCAGGAGATCCGCAGACATATAGAATTGCGGCTGAGACCTGGTGGGCGGTTCGCGGTGTTGGACGTGGGGCAAATCAGGCGTCTAGGGCTTCAAGTACAGTACTGGCCCAAAGTGTGGGATCCTTCACATACTTTGGTACCCGGTTTCCAAATTGAGAATACAGAAATAGCTCAAAGCTTATGGCAGTTGATCGTGGCCAACGGAGTCCACTTGGCAGTGAAGTGAGATTGGAACTGGCGCGGGAACGCTACCGCCTCAACCCGGCAACGCAGAGCGAAGCCGCTGCAACGCCACCTGCTACGCGCATCATCTGCTACGACGGCTTGCTGTGAAACGCCGGCGCTGATTGACGCCGAAACGCCCTACTATCAAAATTCCTGATATTCCATTTCAAAAGCAGTCATTGCCACAGAGTACACCAAGCCACGGTGCGCTGGATGGAGGCACACATCCGGCGCGGACGAACGATTCACCCAGGCAGCGTTTGAAATCAACGCGGCTGCCGGGTTGACTAATTGACCGGCCCGCCCAGGGGAGCGCGGGGAGACGTACTCTCCAAAAACTTTCCAAAGCCGGGGTTTTGCATCAACGAACCCTCGTTGAGCAATACCTGCCCGCGCAGCAGCGTCATCCACGGTCGCCCATTCACCTGCCATCCCTCGAACAGCGTGTAGCCCGCGTTGCTGTGATGATCACGCGCGGTCACCACCCGGTCTCCGCGAGGGTCCAGTATCAGAAAATCGGCGTCCGAACCGACCTGGATAACTCCCTTCCGAGGATACAGGCCAAATATCCGGGCCGGGTTTTCCGACATGGCTCGGGCCATCCACCAGATGGGCAGTCCCCTCTTTACCACGCCCTCGCTGTACATCAACGGCACAATGGTTTCTATTCCTGGCGATCCGAAAGGCACCGACCTGCCCTGGGGGTCCACAAATATGTTGTCCCAACCGGGCTGCTTCAGTTCCGTGGGATGCGGCGAGTGGTCGCTGGCCACAATGGAAATGTGACCCCGGCGCAGTCCTTCCCAAAGTGCATCCCGGTCGGGTCCGTCTTCGGGACGCAACGGTGGGCCAATCTTGGCCAACGGGCCGAACTCGGCCATCTGGGCATCCGACAAAAGCAGATACTGTGGACAGGTTTCGGTCCAGATCGGTTGCCCCAAACTTTGCGCCTGTTTAATGCGTTCCAGGCCCAACTGGGTGCTTAGGTGAACCACGTAAGTGGGGCAACGAGTTGCCGCTCCCATCTTTACCGCACGGTTGATCGCCTCTTCTTCAGCCCAGTCCGGGCATGCTTCCGGGAAGTTGGTGGGATGCGTGTGACCATCGGCGATCAGTTTGTTTTCGAGATACTCAATGATGTTCCCACTCTCGCAATGCAGCTGCAGCACGCCGCCACCGCGCGACACCAGATCCATGGTTTCACAGATATAGTCGTCATCGCACATGCGGTTGGGCCGCTTCTTGTACGTCATGAACATCTTGAATGACTTGACGCCCAGATCGAATGCCTCTGGCAATCCGGACAGAATTGACGGGCGGTTCTGCAGGATGAAATGGAAAGCGAAATCAGTCAGCGCGTTTTGTTCAATCACTTCTCGGGTGCGATGCACCGCCTGGGGCAGGGTTTCATCGCCTTCCAGGTCGTAGGTGCCGAAAGGAACCAGGGTAGTCAGTCCGGCATGAGCCGCCGCCAGTGAACCCAGCGCGTAGTCATCGTGCCCATCCAGGTGAACGTGGCTGTCGATCAGGCCGGGCAGGACAAACTTTCCAGAGGCGTCGATGTATTGATCGGCCGGCGGCAGGTATTGTTCAGGGCCGATGGCGACGATTTTTTCTCCAGCGATGGCGATGGAACTTTCGTACACCTGGGACGATGTAACGATTTGTCCACCGACGATCACGGTATCCACTCTTGTTGACGCCACGACTGTACCTCGTTATCCGGTTTGTCAGGGTTTCGGCTGGTGGTCAGTTTCGAGCAACCGGATGCTGCATCCGCCTCGGCGGTGTCCGGTGTGGTTCACAGTGTTCTTCAGAGAGAACCCAAGATAGTGAACACCCGGAATCATACCCGTCGCACCGGGTGGCGACAAGAGTTGGCCGACCGACCGGTCTTAACAATTACCCGCCGGGCAAATCAGTAAATGCCCTGAGGTTCCAACCCGAACAGGAACTGGCCGGCAGTTTCATAGTGAACATGATGACCCTGGGTGTGTTGTGTGATCACGTGAATGTCCTGAAAACGGCGCTGAACCGGATTGGACTGGAAAATCGCTCCGGCGCCGCACAGGGTATATGCGGTATCAACAACCTGGGCTGACATGCGAATGGCGTGGGTGGCGGCCACTCGCAGCTGGATTCGTTGGTCGATTTTCAAACTGCGGTCCCGGCAAGCCGCATCCCAAACCGCAGCGTGGCTGTCCCTCAGGAAGGCGCGCGCAGATTGGTGGATGGCATGGGCCTCACCGATGGCGCGTTGGGCAGTTTGGTGGTCGCGGAGGACCACCTGCGACCGACCGGGCATTCTGCTCCCGGCCTGCGCGATGGCGATCTCCAGGCTCTTCCTCGCCACGCCCAGGGCCACCGTGGCGAACCCGGTCGCAAATAACAGGGTTCTGGGGATGCAATACAGCGGGCCGCCTTCCAACGATTCGCCCTCCGGGTCGTACACCCGCTCCTGCGGCACGAACAGATCGTCAACCTGAAAGCTGAAACTGCCCGTGCCCCTAAGTCCCGGGACATGCCACAGGTCAACCATGCGCACCTGCTCTTTGGGCATCAACAATATCCGCGTGCCGGCCCGGTTGCGGGCCGCATCGGCCGGTTGTCCCGGATTCCCCAGCGGAGCCAGCGCCCCGACCCACGTGGCATGATCGCTGCCGCTGCTGAAGTTCCAATGCCCGCTGAGCCGGTAACCCCCCGGCGCCGGCGCCGCCATGGACGCAGCCGTGGGGGGACCGTTGGTGACGACGCCTCTGGGATCATCCCAGATCTCACGGGCTATGGCCGTCGGCATCCGCGATGAACTGGTGGAAAAGACGTTGTTCTGGTTGAGACACCACGCCGTGCTGGCATCCACTCCGGCGAAAACCTCCAGAATGTTCAGAAAATCGGGATGCTCCATTTCGACGCCGCCAAAAGAGCGAGGCAAGAGCAGCCGGAACAGACCTTCATCCGCCATCTCGTTGGCCAATTCAGTCGGTAGCTGGCGTTCGGCATCAATCCGGTCGGCGTCGATAGCGACCTGTTCCGCCAACCGCCGCGCGGTATCGAGATAATGTGTAACGTCGTGTATTTGTATCGCCATTCGTGCCTTCGCTCTCGATCTGGATTTGTCACCGCGAACCCGCGCGGAGTATGTAAGGTACATTGGGAAAACATCAGTGTCAAAGCGCCCTCGGGAATTGGCCGGCCGCAGACGGCAAGCCGCGCAATGCCCGACCGGGAACCTCAATTAGCCTTTGTCGTCGTCGGGTATTTACAACGCTGGCCCCTGCCGTTCATTATGTGACTTGCGTACCGGCAATTGAATTCAGAACCAAAAGCCGGAGTTGCAGCCATACTGATAAAGAGGAAAGCAATGTTTGAGGGATTTGAGCAGTTAAGGATTGAAACCGGCGGCGCCACCATCAACGTCGTGAAGGGGGGCAACGGCCCACCGTTGTTATTGCTGCACGGATACCCGCAGACGCATACCATGTGGCACAAGATCGCTCCTCGCCTGGCCCAGGACTTCACCGTCGTGGCCGCGGACCTGCGGGGATACGGCGATAGCGGTAAACCATCCGGCGATCCCGAGCATCTGAATTATTCAAAACGGGTTATGGCGCAGGATCAGGTTGATGTGATGACGCACCTGGGGTTCGAATCCTTCTATTTGGGCAGCCACGATCGCGGATCCCGAGTCGCCCACCGACTGACCAAGGATCATCCTCAACGCGTGTTGAAACTGGCCACGCTGGATATCATCCCCACCCGACGCATGTTTCAGATCGTGGATCAGGCCATGGCTACCAACACGTATCACTGGTTTTTCCTGATCCAGCCATTTGATTTTCCCGAACGCGTGATAGGAGCCGACGCCGACTACTTCATCAGGTCCCGGTTCGAGCGGATCGCCAACTCCGCCACTGTATTCCCGTCGGAAGCCATCGAAGAATACGTCCGCTGTTTCAACGACCCGGCAGCCATCCACGGCGCATGCGAGGATTACCGGGCCGGCGCCAGCATCGACCTGGTGCACGACGAGGCGGATTTTGACAGCAAGGTTGCCTGTCCGCACCTGGCGCTGTGGAGTGAAACGGGATACGTGGGCCGCACCCAGGACGTATTGCAAGTGTGGCGGGATTACTCCAACAACGTGGAAGGTCAGTCACTACCGTGCGGACACTACATCGCTGAGGAACTGCCCGACGAAGCCTACCGATTGCTGCACGAGTTTTTCACGCGCTAAGGCACGCCAACCTCTCACCAATTCCGATAGCGACGGAGGAAATCATGGCCGGGGATTACCTCGATCAACTGGCTGACTTTGTGGCCAGCGTTGGCCTGGACGACCTGCAGCGCTCCACCGTTGCCGCGGCCAAAGACGTGGTGCTGGACACCCTCGGCGCCATTTTGGCGGGTAGCCGCCTCCCTGAAAACACCAATCTCGCCCGCTTGGTTTCCCAAATGAGCGGGCCTGGGAACTCCACCATTATCGGGCGCTATGGCCGAGTGCAACCCCTATGGGCCACGCTGGCAAATGCCACTGCCGGCGTTGCCCTGGAGATGGACGAAGGTA
Source organism: Dehalococcoidia bacterium (assembly GCA_965262485.1). Taxonomy (GTDB): domain Bacteria; phylum Chloroflexota; class Dehalococcoidia; order Lucifugimonadales; family UBA3495; genus Bin87. The sequence goes on from OZ253540.1 coordinate 1,695,063, forward strand.
ACCGCCTGGGCGGCGGGCACCCCTCCATCCACGTAACGCCCGGCGCCATCGCCCAGGGGGAACAGCTGGGACGCAGCGGTCGGGAGGTGCTGGAAAGCATCATCGTCGGTTACGAGGTCACCTCGCGCATCGGCGCCGCTACCCAGGTGCGCCCCGAAGTTCACTCCCACGGCACCTGGGGAACCATCGGTACCGCTGCCGCCGCGTCGCGCCTGATGGGATTCGACCCGGCCCAGACTCGCCTCGCCATGAACCTCGCCATGTCCATGAGCCCGGCTAACACCTGGACACCTTGCATCGAAGGAGCGACGGTTCGGAACCTGTACCCCGGACGTTCCGGATTCCAGGGGATCATGGCGGCGCAGTTGAGCCAGTGCGGGTTCACCGCCATTCACGACGGCCCGTCCGACCTGTACCGCAACATTCTGGGCGACGGATTCAACCCGGAGGCGGTCGTTGATGGGCTTGGCAATCCAGGAGAGTTGCGTATTCAACAGAACTATTTCAAATTCCACGCCTGCTGCCTGTATAACCACCCGGTGTTGGACGCCGTGCAGAACCTGATGAGAAACGAATCGTTCACGGCGCATCAGGTGGAACGGGTGACCGTGACGGCTCCGCCCATCGTTCAGATCATGACAAATCCAGAGCCGGACAACATGCTGGGAGCAAAATTTTCAATACCTTACGCTGTTGCCGTGGCCGTGTGCACCGGGATTACCGACGTTACCGCTTTCTATCCGGAGCAATTGGCCAACGAAAACGTCCGGCGACTTGCCCACCGCGTGGAAGTGGTTGCCGACGACGAGATGAACTTGAGGCGTTATGACTATCCCGCCGCCCGTGTCGCCATACATCTTAAAGACCAAAGAGTGCTGGAAAACAGCGTTACCAGCCAGCGCGGTGACTTCTCCAATCCGCCGTCGCGGGAAGAACTCCTGGGCAAGTTTCGGCTGTTGTCGCTGGACACCCTGGGGGAAGACCGCTTGCAGCAGGTAGTCCAGACGGTAGCCCGCCTTGATGAACTGGACAACATCCATCAACTGACCGACCTGTTGACCGGACCAGCGTAACCGGCAGCGCCGGCGGCGATTATCCGTGGCCCCTCGGGCGTCCACTCAAATAAATTTCCCGCACATCCTGACAGGGCCTTTCCAAAGTTGTGGAAATTAACTACCCGCACATCCTGAGCCTGTCGTTTGAAGATTCGCAATCGTTCGGCTAGAATCTCCTCGGAGTATCAACGGTGACCAACCCGCCACACAACCACCGATGAATCTGACCGCTCTCGGGTTGCCTCGCGCCAACCCTGGTCCGCAAACCAAGCCGCTAACAGGAGCAACGCCAGATGCCCGATAGTCTTATAACCGAGGAAGTAGCTGCGCTCATAGGCCAGGAATCTCCGCCCGAGCGGAACCGGTTTCCTATCAGCGCCGAGATGGCCTACGATGTGGCCGACGCAATAGAAGACTACAACCCACTATATGTAGACTCCGGCTACGCCGGACAGAGCCGGTTCGGCGGGCTGTTGTGTCCTCCCCTCGCCGCCTGGAAGGATATTGCGCCGCCCATCGGATACTTTGGAGCGGGCCAGGAGTGGCACTTCGAGGTACCCTTGCCATTCAACAGTTACGGCCTCAACGGGGGCAGCGATTGGCAGTTTCTCGCGCCGGCTTACGTCGATTCGTGGATCACCCGGCGGTTTCGCATCCTGGATATTTTCGAGAAATCGGGACGATCCGGGCCGCTGGTTTTCATCGTCCGTGAAGAAACGCAAACCGACCAGCATGGGAACACGTTGAGCAAGGCGAAGCGCGTCAGCATTCATCGATCTCTACCCGCCGGAGAACGGCCCAGCGACGTCGCCCAGGTTGCCGAACACCTGACCACCGTTCCCGTCGCACCTCCTGACCCGGAGATCATTCTGCCCAAGCCCAAACCCTCCGCCCAATCCCAGTATCAATTTGAAGACGTTGCCGTGGGAATGGAACTGTCATCAGTGGTAAAGGGGCCAATGACTACCACTCATCTCATCCGGTGGGCGGCGGCCAACGGAAACTACGCCCGCATACACTGGGACCTCCCGTTCGCTCAGTTGCATCAGGGACTCGCCAACGTGGTCGTCAATGGGTCGTTGAAGAACCAGTACCTGGGACAGCTGCTGCTGGATTTCGCGGGCGAGCAAGGCTGGTTCAAACGTTTCTACGTGGAACATCGGGGCATGGACTACCCCGGCGACACGTTGACCGCTTTCGGGACGGTCACCAACAAACGCGAAGTCGGCGACTTTGGGCATATAGACTGCCAGGTTGCGCTCCGCAACGACCGGGGAACCCAAACCGCAGCCGGAACTGCAACGGTGGTTCTCCCCAAACGGGGACAATCGCTGCCCCTGGCGTGGGAAGAGGAACCCTGGGAATGACCGGCATCCTGAGCGGAATAAGAGTGCTGGAAATGGGCGGAAATGTTTCGGCCCCTTTCTGCTCCCGGCTTCTCGCCGATTACGGCGCCGACGTTATCAAGATCGAACCTCCCGTGATGGGCGATGAAGCCCGCCGCGCGGGACCCTTCGTTGATGACGATCCGCACCCTGACAAAAGCATACCGTTCCTTTACCTGAATACCAACAAACGGGGCGTTACCCTGGATCCCGCCGGCGATTCCGGCGCCAGTTTGTTGGCGGCATTGATGGAAACCGCCGACGTCCTGGTTGAAAACTTTTCCCCCGACCAAACACCGGTTCCAAACGTGCAGCGGGGCCAACTGCAAACCACGTATCCGGGATTGATTGTTACGTCTATCACGCCCTTCGGACAGACCGGACCATACCGCAACCTGGCGGCCACCGACATAGTCGCGTTCGCCATGAGTGGTCTCATGTACCATTCCGGCGACTCAGACCGGGAACCTTTGCGTAATGCCTTGAACCAGTCTTTCTACGTTGCGGGGATAAACGGCGCCGTCGCCACTACCGCCGCCCTGTTCCAGCGTCTTGCCACCGGCCGCGGCCAATGTATCGACGTGTCGACGGTGGAGTGCCTGGCATCCCACCTGGTGCAGGCGGCGCCGTACTATAGTTACATGGGCGCCATCAAAGGACGACGGCCAGTCCGGGGATCGGGATTCGAGGAACTCATGCCAGCCCGCGACGGTTACGTGATCCCTTCTGTGCAGGGTTCGCAACCCTGGGAAACCGTGGCCGATCTGATCGGGCTGGAAGAACTGCGCGACCCGCGTTTCGCAACCGGAGCCGGACGCATCGAGTTCGGTGAAGAGCTGAAAGAGTTGTTGATCAAGGGTTTGGGCGAATGGGATCGCAAGCCGCTGTTCCAGGCGTCCGGTGAGCGAAGGCTCGTTTTCGGTATGGCTCAAGACGCGGGCGATCTTTACGAATGCCCGCACCTGCGGGACCGGGAGTTCTTCAAGTCGGTCGACCACCCCGTTGCCGGCGCCGTGGATTACCCGGGCATGGGCCCAAGATTATCTTCCATGGAGCATTCCGCGCCGCGCGCCGCCCCGCTGTTGGGTCAACACAACCTGGAAATCTACCGCGACGAGTTGGGTTTTTCCGGTGATGAACTGGCGCTGCTGAGTGCGACCGGTACGATCTGATGACACCAATCTTGCAAATGTTCAGGGTGCAACGGGATACATGACTTCTCTGCCGTTACAGGGTATCCGCGTCGTGGACCTCAGCCGGGTGTTTGCCATGCCCTACTGTGGGGCCTACCTGGCCGACCTTGGCGCTGAAGTCATCAAGGTGGACACCCACCATAATCAGTTTGTCGATACCACCCGCACCCTCAACGGGCCGTATCCGGACAACGAGCCCGGCGAACTTTATTGGGAGCGCGGCGGCACTTTTAACACGTTGAACCGCGGCAAGTTGAGCCTGACGCTGGACCTGCGCTCAGGCGCCGCCCTCGAGGTGTTGCGCCAGCTGATAGCGGTGTCTGATGTACTGTTGGAGAATTTCACGCCCCGAGTCATGCACCGATTTGAACTGAGCTACGCGCACCTCAAGGCCATCAAACCGGATTTGATTATGGTTTCAAACACCGGCTATGGTCATTCCGGCCCCTGGACCAACTTCGGGGCCATGGCCACCGCTCTGGAACCGACCCACGGCACCGGCGCGTTCATGGGTTACCTGGATGTTGATCCCGATGGCCATTCGGCTCCCGGAACTGTGCCCAACAAGATTGCCAATTCCTATACCGACTTCCTGGCCAGCTGGACGGCGCAGTTGGCAGTGCTCGCCAGCCTGTTTCACCGGGCCCGTACCGGCCAGGGAACCTGGATTGACCTGGCGATGTACCAGGTGGGCGTTTCCTTCATGGGGGAAGGTCTGCTGGATTTCGCCTACAACGGCCGGCGAACCCGTCGCCTGGGCAACCGCCACGAGCGCCTGGCGCCCCACGGTTGTTACCCATGTCGCGGACCGGACGAGTGGGTAGTCATCGCGGCGCGGGACGAAAACGAATGGCAGGAAATTTGCGCTGTCATCGGATTGCCTCAGCTGGTCGCCGACCCCAGGTTCGCCGATGTCGCCTCGCGGCGCCAACACCAGGACGAATTGGACGAATTGATGGCGGGATGGACTTCTGACAAGTCCCAATACGAGATCATGCACTTGCTGCAACAAAGGGGAGTACCCGCCGGCCCGGTCCTCGATGGCAAGGGGTTGCTATCTGATTCCCACTTCCGAGCCAGACGTTATTTCGAAACAGTTGATCACAAACCCGAAACCGGGTTGGGACGCCAGGAATACTTGGGTCGCGGATGGAAAATGTCAGATAACGATGTTCATATCCGCAAACCTGCCCCTCTATTGGGAGAGGACAATAGTTACGTGTTGTCTGAAGTGTTGGGACTTTCCCAACCCCGGATCGCGGAACTGGAGAACAGCAACGCCGTTGGGCGAACGTTGGAAGGGGCTCGGAAACCGGCGTCCGTCCCGCTGGAACGCCAGGTCGAATTGGGTTGGACAGTGGATTACGACGTTGACTACCGACGGCATCTTGCGGAATTGGCTGATACTGAACAATCCTCCGCACCGTGAACCACGCGCGCCGTTGGCCTCGGAACTGGATTCCCGCTTTCGCGGGAATGACGGTGGTTAAACCGTCCATATGCGATTGCCCTGCATGAGGGAAACGCCGGGGTTGAACGGGTTTCTACCCCGGTGTATGCTCGCTCCAGCACGTCTCGCGAACCTGCCAATGGTTCGGCGTGGGCGGAGCATCCTGATTTCGCCGAGGAGCAGGCTATGAACTTCGGTATGTTCACCGACTTCCACGTCCGAGGGGGCATGACCCAGGCAGAAGCCTTTGAGGAATCTTTCAATCAGGTCGCTGAGGCGGAGAAGATGGGCATCGACTCGGTCTGGCTGGCCGAGCATCATTTCACTCCTGACCGGTCTGTCCTGGCCTCACCTCTCATCATTGCCAGCGCCATCGCCGCCCGCACTTCAACTCTCCGCGTTGGACTGGCGGTGCAAGTCTTGCCGTTGACCAATCCCTTGCGAGTGGCGGAGGAAGCGGCGACTGTTGACCACATCAGCAGGGGGCGCTTCGATTTCGGCATCGGACGCAGTGGCCTGACCAAGTATTACCAGGGCTACAACATCCCGTACTCCGAAAGCCGCGGCAGATTTTTTGAGGCGCTGCAGGTGATCATGACCGCTTGGAAAGGAGAGAACTTCTCCTACCAGGGCGACTTCTACGCTTACGACGACGTGCAGGTCGTTCCCCAACCTTTGCAGCAGCCCTATCCGCCGACACGCATCGCCGTGGCCTCGGCAGACACCTTCCCCCTCGTTGGCAAGTTGGGCCATCCCATCTTCATCAGCGCCGCGGCGGGCATTCCGGCCCTCAAGGAACGGCTCGAACTTTACCGGACCGCCAGGAAAGAAGCCGGCTGGGATGGGCCAGGTGAGGTAACCCTCCGCATCCCCGCATACGTGGCGGAAACTACTTCCAAAGCTCACGAGGAACCGAAGGACAGCGCCATCCATGCCATCCAGTACGCCGCCACGGAACTCATCAAGACCGCGGCCAGCGAGGAAGGAGTGGAACGGCTGCGGCAAACGGCCAATATCCCCTACGAGGAGATTCTGCAACGGCGGGTTATGTTTGGCACACCCCAGGAGGTGACCGAACGGCTGGAAGAATATCGGGAAGAACTGGACATTTCCGGCGTGGTGCTGGAGACCAACTACGGCGGCCAGATACCCAACGACCGCGTGATGGCTTCTGTGCGTATGCTGACCGAGAAGGTAGCCCCCGGCTTCAAGTAACCCCCGCCGGGACGGGTCGCGCTCCACCACCGCAGCCGTCGGTGTCGTTCTACTGCCCCCTGCTGAATGCCAGCGGTTGCCAACAATTTGATTTGTCGCTGCTAGCACGCCTGCGGAGCCGGGATTTCGTGTCGCAGGGACTATTGGAAAGCCAAATTGTCAGTGCGGAGTGTGGATTCGCAGACCGGACCGGACTGTACTAAACGCACTGGACCGTCGGTATGTCCCCTGCCGGCAATCATGTTCCCAGATTCCGTGTAAACGCCTCAAAATGAGAAGACTCCCGAAGATCTGGGGGTCTTTTTGGTTAAGTCCCGTCAGGCCGCTTCACCTACGCCTTGAGGTTTGGGGCGATGGCTTTTTCGCCGGCCGGAACGGCAGCGAACGTTGCGTGCCTGTTCAAACTCCGTCGAGTTGCTGGCCTCGGGAAACGGAGTCTGATCCAAATAACCGGACTGCGGCAGCGTCCCTGTATCAAACAATCGGAATTTATACTATTGTGAATCGATATAATTATGGTAAAATGCCGATGATTAGCGATGATTAGATTTTAATCGAAGTAAATTTTTCTCCGAGAGTCATTTTTCGGCCTGATTGTTCGCAGGTTTGATGATACCAATCAGGCGTTGACCGGCGCATCACACGCGTCAACGGGAGGTAGTTTCCAGGACCGGAAATTCGCCATTGCATCGAAAAGCCACTGCAGAAATGCCTGATTTGGGTGGCGTACTTTCTTCCGAGGGTTCTACGTATCCGATATCGTAAAACGATCTGAGGCGTTCGCCTGCGGAAACGAGTCGGGACGTATCCCGACCCACCCTGAGAACAACGTATCCCGGTAAACGCAAATTCCTCAGTGCCGAACAGCCACGATGTCGATGTGCATCGTCTGATACGTGAAGATATTGCCAGGCGCCGCCGTTGGACATGACCCGTTTTTCAGTCTACGTTCGCGCCGCATACGATAAGAAAGCAAAAGGAATAAAGATGCAGCGTTTCATTATTGTTCGCGTATTCCATTCAATGATCGCTCTGGTGGCGATCAGCATTATCGTCTTTAGCCTGGCCCGTATCACCGGTAACCCCCTGGACGTACTGCTTCCGATTGAAGCTACCCAGGAAGACTTTGATCGGGTTGAAAGAGTCTGGGGGTTGGATAAGCCTCTTCCCTTACAGTACTTCAAGTACGTTAACAACATCATGCACGGAAACTTTGGCAATTCCTTCAAATGGCAGGACAAAACCGCTTGGGAATTAGTAACCAGCCGGTTCCCGGCTACCCTCCAGTTGGCGGCCCTGGCGCTCGTGTTAAGCGTGATCATTGCGGTACCGATCGGCGTGATTGCGGCGGTGAAGAAAGACTCCCCAATCGACTACGCCGGTAAGCTGATAGCTTTGCTGGGCCAGTCCTTGCCGTCTTTTTGGCTGGGAATCGTCTTGATGTGGATTTTCGCCGTCCAACTGGACCTGCTCCCCACATCAGGCAAGGGTGGGTTAGACCACATGATCCTACCCGCCGTTGCCCTCGGATGGTTCCAGGTAGCCGCAATCATGAGGCTGACCCGTTCTTCGCTGCTGGAAGTTTTGGATACCGAATTCGTGAAACTGGCCCGCATCAAAGGTCTGTCTGAGAGGAAAGTAATCTGGAAGCACTGCTTGCGCAACGCTCTCATTACTCCGCTCACCTACTTTGGACTCATCCTGGGGAGTTTCCTCACCGGTTCGGTAGTCACCGAAACCGTATTCGCCTGGCCTGGGGTCGGGTTGCTGGCGATTGACGCCGTTAGGGCTCGTGATTTTCAGGTTGTACAGACGGTCGTGCTTTTCTTCGCAACCATTTACATCTTCGCCAACCTGGCAGTGGACATCATGTACGCCTACCTGGACCCTCGCATCAGGTATGACTGATCAGCGCGGTCTATTTACTCAGCTGCATTGGCCGATCTACGGAGTTGGCCGGCATTTCAATCATAGATTACACAACATTTGATTCACACCGAATTTATCAGCGTACTGCGACTCAGGGATATCGCCGGGTTGAAAGCGCAGTGCGATACCTCCACCACGAATACAGGAAAGAGTACGGAGAAACTATGGCAGGCATAGCGCTACCCCAGCGATTCCCGGGACTAAGAGCTCTGGCCGGCTGGCGAGCTGTTTTTAAAGATCAACGATTTCCAGTCATACCCGTTACGATATTGTTGATCGTGCTGGTAATTCCAGCCATTTTCGCCAACCAGGTGGCGCCCCACGATCCGCTGAAAGGCAGCTTGCCGAACCGCTTGCGTCCACCGGTCTGGACCAATCCGGAGGTGGTAAACGGAGTGGAGGTTAAGGCGGGCGGGACCTGGCAACACATCCTGGGCACCGACAAGCAGGGCCGGGATATGCTGAGCCGCATCATTCACGGGGCCCGCATCTCATTAACCGTCTCGCTGATCGCCGTTTTCATTGCCGGATTTATCGGCACTGTCCTTGGGCTAATGGCAGGATTTTTCGGCGGGTGGATTGATCACCTGGTAATGAGGGTGGTGGACATCGGCCTTTCCATACCGGCCATTCTTTTGGCTCTGGTGCTGGTGTCCGCAATTGGCGCCAGCTTTGGCACGGTCATTGTGGTTATTGGCGGTATTTTCTGGTCCCGTTACGCCCGCATGGTGCGAGGAGACACGCTGAGCATTAAAAGTCAGGATTTTGTCGCCCGGTCCCGGGTGGCGGGATCATCCAACAGCCGCATCATGGGCCGCCACATTTTCCCCAACGTCATGAATACCATCATTGTCCTCGGCACACTGGAAATCGGCCAGGTGATCCTGCTGGAAGCAACCCTGAGCTTCCTGGGAGCCGGCATCCCCAAGCCTACCCCGGCGTGGGGGTTGATGGTCTCTGACGGTAGAGAACTGATCACTGACGCCTGGTGGGTGGCTATGTTCCCCGGCGTCGCTATCTTGCTAACGGTACTGTCGTTGAACCTCTTTGGCGACTGGGTGCGTGATCGCCTGGACCCGAAACTGCGCAACGTATAACCCACGAGACGGCAATCTGGGCCTACTGTGACACTCACCGGAGCCAACGGCCGGCGACTGCTTTCGCGATGTTGCTTCGATCAACTACGTGGGCTTTACCACCGATTCCAGGTAGTCAATTTCGGCTATATGCATTTAGGAGGTCAAATATACATCTGACGGATCAAGATTTACACCGGAGGAATCAATCGTGCATTATCGGTTCAAACAAACCAAAGTATTGTTATTCGGATGCCTGCTGCTCATCATGGCATTGGCCATTTCCTGCGGCGGAGCGGCTGAGGATTCTACGGACCCACAGCAGCCTGAGGTTGCCAGCGCTACTGAAACCGCCACGACTGGCGAATCCAGTGCATCGATCGCCACTGAAACGGCCGCGACCGGTGAATCCAGTGCGTCGGTCGCCACGGCCGTCCCTCAATCTACCCAGGAAAGTCCCGCAATGACCGAGCCCACCGTGGGCCGTCTCAGGGTAGCCTTCACGGTTCCGCCCCAGGAAACCAACCTCCCCTGGATCGGTCCCCGAAGCCTGCTCACTCAACTGAGCCCCATGGTCGAGACGCTCCTCGACATCGACCCCGAAACCGGCGCATTCATGCCGATGTTGGCCACGCGCTGGGAAATGGCGCCGGACGGCAAGAGCTGGACTATGGACTTGCGGGAAGGGGTGATGTACCACTCCGAATTTGGCGAATTCAATGCCCAGGACGTGGCGCACATGAGATCCCTCATGGGCCCCCAGGAAGGAAACCTCAACAGCTTCCGCAACACCTGGGCCACCACGGTGAATAACGTAGAAATCGTGGACGATCACAGGGTTGTTTTCCAGCTGGAAAAACCGGACCCTGGCCTGGATTTCTTCCTGTCACTGAGCGGAGACCTGGTCATGCTGAGCAAGAATCAGTGGGATCAGGAAGGTCAGGATGGCCTCGAGCAACGCCTGATCGGCACCGGCCCTTACGAATACCTGGAACGCGAGGTGGGCCAGTCCATTTCCTTTAGCCGGGTTCCTTACGAACACTGGCGCGTGCCCAACGCGGACTTCCGGGAGTTGGAGTTGGTGTGGGCCCCCGAATCGGCAACACGCCTGGCGATGCTGCTAACCCAAGAGGCTCACATGGCCGAACTACCCCGGGACGTGCTGGCCCAAGCGGTGTCAGACGGCATGGAAATCTCCCAGAGCGGTCTGGGCGCCATACTCACCTGGCTCGTAATGGGCGGCCAGTATTACACAACCGGCGATGAGGTCTACGATGCCACCGTGCCTTACGCCCAGCCCGGCGAGAACGGTCGCCTGGTGCGTAAAGCCATGAACAAAGCCATCAGCCGGGACCAGATTAACGAGTTCATCTTCAGGCAAGGCGGGACAACCATGCTGGTGCATGGCTACCACCCAACCCTGCCCGGCTGGAACCCGGAATGGGAAGATCGGTGGGAAGAGGAATACGGCTACGATCCCGAGGCAGCGAAAGATTTGCTGGAGCAAGCCGGATACCCCGACGGCTTCAAGTTGAAGATGTACGGAGCCCACACTCTGCCAGGGGTGCCGGAACTGCCTGACATCGCTGAAGCAGTGAGCATCTTCTGGACCGAGATCGGAATCGACGTCGAAATCGTGAGCCTGGAGTTCTCGGCGGTCCGTCCTCAATACCGAACCAAGCAAATCCAGGGCTTCACCTTTCCAATGAGGACCGTGCGCCGACCTCTGCAGGAACAGATCCGCCTTTTCAATCTCCCTGATGGAGTGGTCCACCATTACGAAACTGACTCCGTCGTCGAGACATGGAATGAGTTGTCGTTGACCCTGGACCCAGAGGAACGAGACCGCCTGATCCGGGAGATTGGAAACGAGAAGTTTGACAATCATGAGACCATACCCCTGCTCTGGATATTTTTCCAGGTTGCGATCAACCCGGATGTAATAGCCGAGTACAAATACCCCGGAACGGCAGCCAGCAACTTTAGCCACCTGGAAACAATCAAGGCCGTTCGTTAACAAACACAAACCAGCCACAACCTAAAAGACAGCTAACTAATTCAACGTGAAGGCTGCGCATCCGAGGCACGAGTCTTCGGAAAGCAAATAGCCTTCGACAATCGGAAAACAGGCCGGGGAAGGATCGTCCTGATTGATCATCCCTCCCCGGCCTGTCGCATTTCACGCACCAAAGAAAAGAAAGGAGGCCAGATTACCGTGCTCCCCGGGTTCAATAGGTCCGAGGGTTAGTGACCCACTCATTGGTTGATGGTCGTGTAGTTAATAGCGGGTTGTCGCCCCGTGGCGCAGCCACCGGCTACCGACACGGCGGTAACAGGCGCTGGGCGAGCATTGGCTCACCACAAGTACCGGGCCGTCAAATTGACACCAGGCAGGTCAAATTTAGAGAAGGAGGAATCAATCGTGCATTATCGGTTCAAACAAACCAAAGTATTATTATTCGGATCCCTGCTGCTCATCATGGCATTCGCAATTTCCTGCGGCGGAGCGGCTGAGGATTCTACGGACCCACAGCAGCCTGAGGTTGCCAGCGCCACTGAAACCGCCACGACTGGCGAATCTAGTGCATCGGTCGCCACTGAAACGGCCGCGCCCGGTGAATCCAGTGCGTCGGTCGCCACGGCCGTCCCTCAATCTACCCAGGAAAGTCCCGCAATGACCGAGCCCACCGTGGGCCGTCTCAGGATAGCCTTCACAGTTCCGCCCCAGGAAACCAACCTCCCCTGGATCGGTGCCCGAAGCCTGCTCACCCAACTGAGCCCCATGTACGAGACGCTCCTCGACATCGACCCCGACACCGGCGAATTCATGCCGATGTTGGCCACGCGCTGGGAAATGGCGCCAGATGGCAAGAGTTGGACTATGGACTTGCGGGAAGGGGTGATATTCCACTCCGAGTTTGGCGAATTCGATGCCCAGGACGTGGCGCACATGAGATCCCTCATGGGCCCCCAGGAAGGAAACCTCAACACGTTCCGCGATACTTGGGCCACCACGGTGAATAACGTAGAAATCGTTGACGACCATAGGGTTGTCTTCCAGCTGGATAAACCGGACCCTAGCCTGGATTTCTTCCTGTCACTGAGCGGGGACTTGGTCATGCTGAGCAAGAATCAGTGGGACCAGGAAGGTCAGGATGGCCTCGAGCAACGCCTGATCGGCACCGGCCCTTACGAATACCTGGAACGAGAGGTGGGCCAGTCTATTTCCTTTAGCCGGGTTCCTTATGAACACTGGCGCGTGCCCAACGCAGACTTCGAGGAGTTGGAGTTGGTGTGGGCCCCCGAGTCGGCGACACGCCTGGCGATGCTGCTGACCGGCGAAGCTCACATGGCCGAACTGCCCCGGGACGTGCTGGCCCAAGCGGTGTCAAAGGGCATGGGTATCTCCCAGAGCGGTCTGGGCGCCATACTCACCTGGCTCGTAATGGGCGGCCAGTATTACACAACTGGCGATGAGGCCTACGATGCCACAGTGCCTTACGCCCAGCCCGGCGAGAACGGTCGCCTGGTGCGTAAAGCCATGAACAAAGCCATCAGCCGGGACCAGATTAACGAATTCATCTTCAGGCAAGGCGGGACACCCATGCTGGTGCATGGCTACCACCCCACTCTGCCCGGCTGGAACCCGGAATGGGAAGACCGGTGGGAAGAAGAGTACGGCTACGATCCCGAGGCAGCGAAAGATTTGCTGGAGCAAGCCGGATACCCCGACGGCTTCAAGTTGAAGATGTACGGATCCCACACTCTGCCCGGCGTGCCGGAACTGCCTGACATCGCAGAAGCGGTGAGCATCTTCTGGACCGAGATCGGAATCGACGTCGAAATCGTGAGCCTGGAGTTCTCGGCGGTCCGTCCTCAATACCGGACCAAGCAATTCCAGGGCTTCACCGCTCCGTTCAGGACCGTGCGCCGACCTCTGCAGGAACAGATCCGCATTTTCAATCTCCCTGATGGAGTGGTCCACCATTACGAATCTGACTCCGTCGTCGAGGCATGGAATGAGCTGTCGTTGACCCTGGACCCAGCGGAACGAGACCGCCTGATCCGGGAGATTGGAAACGAGAAGTTTGACAACTATGAGACCATACCCCTGCTCTGGATATTTTTCCAGGTTGCGATCAACCCGGATGTAATAGCCGAGTACAAGTTCCCCGGAACGGCAGCCAGCAACTTCAGCCACCTGGAGACAATCAAGGCCGTCCGTTAATTGACTCATCGCAACTCATTGGAAAACGAGCTAACCAAAGGTGAAGGTCTGATGCAAATCAGAAACGCAATTCTTCGAAATGCCCTTAGCCCTCTATAAACATCCCGGGGAGGTTCGCACTGACCTGGCGTCGCCTCCCCGGGCAGACCTATTCCCAACGACACCCAAAGGAGCCTAATTCATCATGTTTCACCGGTTCAAAACACCAAGATTATTACTGTCCGCGGTTGCGCTGCTGGCCCTGGGGTTGATCGTCGGCTGCAGTTCCGCAGCTACCGACGAGCCGGCGTCGACCGTCGCACCACCGGACGCCGGCGCCGCGACGGAGCCGACTGCGACTGCGGCCGTCACCGAACCATCCGGCGGCCAGTCGACCGCAGCAACCCCTCAACCCACCGCTGCTGCCGCCGGGCCGGTGGAAGCCAAGGTGGATCGCCTGGTGATCGCATTCACCCAGCCGACTCACGAGACCAACATCCCCTGGTTCGGCGCCCGCACTATGTTGTCTCAGTTCAGCCCTATGACCGAGACCCTCATCGACCTGGCTCCGGCGACCGGGGAATACACGGCCAATCTGTCCACCAGTTGGGAAATGAGCCCCGATGGCAAGAACTGGACCCTGAATCTGCGGGAAGGTGTGCCCTTCCACTTCGGGTTTGGTGAGTTCACCGCCAAGGACGTAGTGCACAGCCGGGCGTTGATGGGGCAGGACGACGGCGTAAACACCCTGAACAGTGTGTGGCGCGAGACCGTGGACACGGTGGAAGTGGTGGACGATCATCAGGTCGTGTTCCGGCTCACAACATCGGAGCCGGACTTGGACTTTGCCCTCTCAATAGGGGGCGACCTGATGATGTTGAGCAAGGACCACTGGGACCAGGAGGGCCAGGACGGTCTGGAGCAACGGGTAGTGGGCACCGGAGCGTACCAGTATCTTGAACGGAAGGTTGGCCAATCCATCCTGTTCGAGCGGGCGTCCGATGAACACTGGCGCGTAGGACGCGGCGACTTCAACGAGATTCAGCAGGTTTTCGTTCCCGAGGCGGCCACCCGCCTGGCCATGCTGCTGGCTGAGGAGGCCCACGTGGCGGCGCTGCCCCGCGATGGTCTAACCCAGGCCGCAGATAAAGGTATGAAGATCATCAACAGCGGAATCGGCGGCCTCCACACTATGTTCCTCTTCGGCGGTCTATACTTCACCAGTGGTGACGAGGCCTATGACCCCTCGATTCCGTGGGCGGCCCCCGGTGAGAAAGGCCGTCTGGTTCGGCAGGCTCTGAACAAGGCGATTAACCGGGATGAGATCAACGAGTTCATTTTCAAGGGAGGTGGCGCCCCTTACCGCGTTGTTGACTACCACCCCACCATGCCCGGCTGGAATCCGGAGTGGGACGAGCGTTGGGAGGAGGAATATGGTTTTGATCCCGACCAGTCCATGGAGTTACTAGCCCAGGCCGGCTACCCCGACGGTTTCAAGATGAAGATATACGGCGCTCACACTCTGCCAGGGGTGCCGGAAATGCCGGATATGGCGGAAGCCCTGAGCATCTATTTCACCCAGATTGGCATAGATGTGGAAATAGTGAGCGTTGAGTTCAGCGTGGTGCGCAACCAATTCCGCAACAAGCTGGATAACGAGTTCGTGTATCCCCTGAGAAGTAGTCGCCGGCCATTGCAGCAGCAAATCCGGGTCCACAATCTCCCCGCTCCCTTTGGAGTAGCACATTTCTACGAAAGCGATTTGATTCTGGAAAAGTACGATGAGTTAACCCGGACCCTGGACCTGGTGGAACGAGACCGCATCTTCCGGGAAATTGGAAACCACAAATTCGACAACTTTGCATCCATGCCACTCCATTGGCTCTACATCCAAATGGCGGTGAACCCGGAAATAGTGGCCGAATACAACTTCCCTGGAACGGCTGGTTGGAATTTCAGCCACATGGAGACCATTAAAGCCGTGCCTAAATAGACCCTCGCCCGTTTTCGGCTCCGGGTTACACGCGCAACCCAAGGACAAAACGACTCCTGAGGTTCAGGGGTCGTTTTGTCGTTATTGATTCGTGCCGTTGGCGATTCCCCCCGGATGTTGGTTTACTGAAACGATTGATCGCGTCCGCCGCAGATCGATGGCGGGACGCCCGGCGGTCGACGCCCACACCTGGGTATCTAAAATCGACATTGAGAGACGGGGTCGGCCAACCATCCTGGCCCATTCAAGTTGGGAATCTCGTCGCCGTAGCAATGGTGGTTTGTCGCCGTGTGTTCAACCTCAACGAGATTGCCACGTCGCTGTGCTCCTCGCAATGACAGCAGGCCGGTTTGGATTGACAAAGTGGGTACGCGTCAGAGTCTATGTGCGTTTGTGTTAGTCATCGATTTTGGGTACATTATGGGCGCCCGCTCCACCGCCTCCGCGGCTAGCGCGCAGAAAAAGTTAATCGTGTTGAACACTTAATAATACGCAAGCCCGAGGAGGAACCCGAATGGCGGACACGCCTCTGTTCCCAGTAACCGTGGTCGGGAGCTGGCCCCGCTCCACTGAATTGGTGCGCGCCCTGCGCAGCAAGGAAGCCGGCGACATCACTTTGGCTGAGTTTAATCAGGTGGCTGACGGCGAAGTCCTGGCTTGCATCCGCGCTCAGGAAGAAGCCGGAGTGGACATCCTCAGCGACGGGGAACAACGCCGCGATAATTTCTACTCGTTTGCGGTGGACAAACTCACCGGTATGCAACTGATGAAGGTTTCGGAGCTGTTGGACTACTCCAAAGATCGCGCCCGCATGGAAGAGGTTCTTAGAGCCCTGGACGTGCCATCCTTCGCCATCAAAAGCCCCATCGTTGTTGATCGCATCGGCAAGCGGCAGGGGTTGGCCCAGGATGAATTGGCCTTCATGCGCGAGCACACCGACCGGGCGATCAAAATTCCTCTGCCTGGCCCCTACATGCTGACCCGATCCAGCTGGTTTGAGGGGTTGTCTGACCGGGTGTACCCAAATCCTGAAGACTTGGCCGAAGACGTGGTTGCCATCCTCCGGGATGAAATCATCGCCCTCCGCGACCAGGGCTGTGACTTTGTCCAGTTGGACGAACCCATCCTGAGTCAGGTGGTATTCGGTGAGGAAAGCACCGAGACATTCATGTGCGCTGCCTTGCCCAACCGTCGCGACCCCACCGATGAGCTGGAATTCGCGGTGCGGTTGATGAACGAGACCACCGAGGGCATCACCGGCATCAAAACCGGCGTCCACATCTGTCGGGGCAACTGGAGCCGCCGCGAAGATGTGCTGTTGACCGGCAACTATGGACCAATGCTCCCCTACCTCACACAGATGAACATTGATCAGCTTGTCCTGGAGTGCGCCACCCCCCGCGCCGGCGAGATGGAAGTCTTCAAGGAATACAGCAACGAAAAAGAAATCGGTTTCGGCGTGGTCAATCCCCGCACCGACGACATCGAACCACCGGAGCAGATCGTTGCCCGCGTCAAGGAACTGCTGCAATACTTCGATCCCGAAAAGATTTTCCTGAACCCCGACTGCGGTTTCGGCACCTTCGCTGAACGGAACGTCAATACCCACGAAATGGCCGCCAGGAAAATGAAAGTGATCGCCCAGGCAGCCGAGCTGCTCAGGGCCGAATATCAGTAAGCTAAACGACCCGCTATCCTCACCAAGCGCCTACGAACCGAATAGAGGAACTGAACATGACACAAGAAGGAAACCTCAACGGGTTGCCCCGAGAAAAACTCACCGAAGTGCTCGACTCCTTCCGCGACCCGGATGTGTTCAACGCCGTAACCGGCCCCTGGAAATCGCGGGTAGTCTGGCAGGATGGGATGCGCGCTCGCGCCTATATGCGAAACCACCAGGTGGACATGGACGAACCCGGCGACCTCACCGCTACCGACGTGGCCGCCAGCGCCCACGAACAACTGCTGTCTGCCATCGGTAGTTGCATGACCGTTGGCTTTGTGGTCAACGCCACCAAACAGGGCGTTCGCATTCACGACCTCGAAGTGGCGGTAGAAGGCTATTTCGACAACATTCGCAAGTGGGCTGGCGTCGAAGACGAAGGAAACCCGGGTTACGGGAAAATCTCGGCAAAGTGCTTCGTGCGCGCCGATGCCGATGCGGAAACCTTGCGCGAAATTTGGCGCCTGGCAGTGGAAGGCTCTCCCGTTACTCAATCGGTGGCCAACGCAACGGCGGTCGAGACTGACTTTGAAGCGATCGGTTAATGGCCACTTTCGTCTCTCCTGACTGGGTCGCCGACCACATCGGCCGGCCGGGGTACCTGATCATCGATCCCCGGTCGGCAATGCGCTACCTGATGGGTCATCTTAAGGGAGCCGTCAGTGTACCGTTCAAAAAACTGCAAACGCCGGACGGATCCCTCGAAACGCCGGATCAACTCGCCACCGTGCTCGGTCAAGCGGGCCTGGGCGACGATGTTATCCCGGTACTCTACGACCACCAGGATGGCCGCAACGCCGCCATGGCAGCCTGGGCGATGGAATATCTGGGCCGAGCAGACGTCCACATCATGGACCTGCTCTACGACGCCTGGAAGGACTCGGGCCGCGAGGTGCTTTACCGACCCGTACCCACCGAACCCAAACCTTTCACCTCGCGCCTCAACCCAGCCGCGCGCGCCGCGTTGGAAGACGTAGCCAGCCCCGGCGGCGCGATACTTCTGGATGCCCGGTCTGCCGAGGAATTTCGCGGCGAAGTGGAAATGGACCATCGCCCGGGCCACATCCCCGGCGCGGTCAACCTTCCGCACTCCGAGATGGTCGGGGAAGCTGGCAAATTTCTCATCGACCCGCCGGCGCTGCACCGGCGGTTGGCCGCTCTGGGCATAACTACTCAGGATACAGTGGTGGCCTACTGCCGCAGCGGGGTCCGAGCCTCACTCACCTATCTTGCCATGAAGCAGGCCGGTTATAACGTCCGCCTCTACGACGGGTCATATGCCGAATGGATGGACAGCGATCACCCCGTAGCCCTCTGAGATCCTTTTCGACTGATTTGCCAGAACGGGCCGGCGGCGGCATCATCGTGGGATATAAGAGCTTGGCAGCCCCCACGTTCTTTGGTCTGGCGGGCGATCTATCCCGAGGGCGATCTATCCCGCGGAAGGCGCTTGCAGCATTGGCCACAACTGGTGGGCAGTCTCGCCCATGATCCAATTGCGGTCGTCGTCGGAAAGCCAGGGCAGGGCCGTCTGGCCGAGCTGTACCTGGCCGATGTACCCACCTTCACGCGACGAAGGGAAATTGGAGCCCCACATCACACGCCGCGGTGTGAATGCCTCAATTACACGCCTGAAGAGATCCCGCTCCGGCGCGGTCAGGTCGGCGTAAGGGCCGAGACTGGTGCTGGAAATACGCAGGTAGGCGTTGGGCAGCTGGGCCAGGGTTTCCAGGGCGGTAGTCATACCGGCCTTGTCCCCGGCGCCGCTCCAGCCAGCGAAGTGGTCTGGGGCGAAGATCACGTTGGGGTGCCGGGCGCCCACGTTCCGCATCCGCTCAACCTTGTCCGGCTGGCCGCCACCGCCGATGGAGATCGGCACGCCGAGGGCCTCGGCCCGCTGCCACAGAGAGTCGCAGCGAGGATCGTCGGGCTCGGCCTGACTCTGGAGTCGCACGCCCGTCATGCCGCGCTCGTTCACCCAATACGACAGCAAGTCTGCGGCATCGGACGCAGCCGGATCCAGGATCCCCACCGCCACGGTGCGGGGAGCATACTGCAGGGCGCTGTCGCACTGGTAGGCGTTGTCAAGACTGTAGGTGCCGTTGGGCTGAACCAGGGTTGCGCACTCCACACCGGCCTGGTCCATCTCGGCGATCAAGTCCTCAACGTCGTTGCTGACCTCGGTGGACCATCCTCGCGCGCCGGGGTCAAGCGGGTGCTTGACCTTGTCGCTGCTGACCACATACGTATGGGTGTCGATGATCATGGGCAAAACTCCTGGAGGGACTGCATCGAACGGAATGCCGAAGTTTAGCACACCGCTCAGGGCGATGAAACCAGCAACGGGACTCATGCGCACCCACCTTAATCCGTCATTGCGAGGAGCGCAGCGACGTGGCAATCTCGTTGAGGTTGAACACACGTCGGCAATCCACCATTGCTACGGCGACGAGTTTGCCACGCTGCGCTCGCAATGACAGCAGGCCAGTTTGGATTGACAAAACGGGTACGCGTGAGCGCGAAAGCAGGATTGACCACGCACCAAAACCTTGAACCGGAAACAAACGGGTAATGCGAGACGGCTCTGTTAGAGTACAGGCGAACACGGTGTCCCGGCCACCAGCCAAACCGGTACCCGACACTTTGATACGAAAGACCAGGTAAGAGTCCTATTGATGCGCGTTTATTATGGATGGTGGGTTGCCGCCGCAGCCGCTGGCATCCAGTTTGCCAACGCCGCCACCGCTATCGGCATCCTCACTGTGTTTGTAATCCCCATGAGCCAGGAGTTCGGTTGGAACCGTACCGAAGTGGCGGGCGCTACCAGTTTGGGCGCAGTGTTAGGCGCTGCTGTTGCTCCTTTCAGCGGCAATCTGATCGACCGCATGGGAGCCCGGATGATTCTCGTCGTCGGGGGATTCGTGGTAGTCCTGGGCTGCCTCTACCTGTCCACGGCGCAAACCCTTTTGGGTTTCTACGTTGCTTTCACCATGATTAGAATCTCCGACCAGGGACTGATTCAGATCGGCGCTTCGGTTACTGCCAGCAAATGGTTCTTGAGGTATCGAGGCCGGGCAACCGGATTGGTGTCCTTCGGTGGATTCGTGGGCATAGTCGTAGTCGCCCCTCTGGTGCAGTTGGTCATTGGCAATTGGGGTTGGAGGCCAGCCTGGGTCGGGCTTGCCGCAATGATGTTGGGGGTAGGCGTAATCCCGTCCGCACTGGTAATTCGGCGGCAACCGGAGGACCTGGGGCTGGTTATTGATGGCGCTACCGTCCCGACGCGATCCATCGGTGAATCCGGTTTGCGAATGGACGAACAATCATTGCCTTTAGGAACGGTAATCAAGACTCCAGCCTTCTGGTTGATCCTGCTTTCGTTGTTTCTGGTCAGTACGTCAACATCGGGCATCGGGCTTCACCTGATCCCCCACCTCACCCAACAAGGTCTATCCACCGGGGCGGCAGTGGGAGCGGTCAGCGTCATGTCTGTATCCGGAGCTTTCGCGGCATTGGCTTTTGGGGTGGTGGCAGAGAGAGTGTCCGCCAAACTCTTGCTGACGATGGTGTATCTGCTCGGCGCAGTCAGCATGTGGGTACTGATGGGAGCCCACACCTTGCCCGAAGCGTACATGTTCGCCGTTTTGCAAGGGGCAGTCGGTAGCGGAGTGAATACGCTGGCCCCATTAATGTGGGCCAGCTACTACGGACGAAGGACACTGGGCAGTATCTTCGGGTTGAGCCGGGCGGCGCAGGTTGTTGGCTTTGCGGTTGGCCCGCTGGGATCTGCGGTCGCCTACGACAGGACGGGAACGTACCAGGGAGCCTTCCTGACTCTGGCGTTGGTGTCGGTCGCTGCCGCATTGCTCCTCGTAACCACTCGGCGACCAGCGCTGCTCAACGGGTCTTGACGAATCTCGTCGTGGGGGCGAAGTCGCGGCCTTCACGCGCAACCGCAATCGGCATCAGCAAGTGAACACAGCGCCCCGCCGCATGACTTCGTCCAGGATCGGTTGCTTCAGGCAGCCAGCGGTCTCAACTGGGGTAGCTGAAGCAGCGATCGAACTTGCTCTGCGTCCGGCGCATCCGTTACGGCCCGAATCAACAGCTTTCCGGTTTCGAGCGAAGCCACTGGTATTCCATCGCGGAATACGATGCGATTGCCCGGTAGGGCGGGCACTCTGTCGCCGGCGGTCAGGATGCCTACCAGATTCAGGGGATCACAGGCCGAGACTGTCACCATGCTCCCGTTGGGTGCGCTGCGGTTGACTTCCCTCAGCGAGTCCACGGCTTCGGGAAGGCCGAATTGTTCACCCACGAAACCGGTTATAAAGCGCCCTCCCCGTATCTCTCCCCGCGCTTCCATGCGACGCAACACGCGCACCGCATCTCGCCATCTGGGGCCGGCAGACTCCCGCGCCAATATCTCCGGGAACACCACACCGTACCGGCGCAGCAGTTGTGTCACGCGCATTGCGATGGCGTCAGTCGCCGGATCCAGAGGCTCCAGGATTGACCAGCGGCTGTGGGCTTCCCGGCGGCGCGGGTCGAGCCGTCGGCTGGGGGTGTGCCGGCGACGGGATGATCGGCTGCCATCAGGCGCTCCGTTACGATTCCTGCCGGGCCGACCGTTGACCCGGCGTCGCAAGGGTTGCAGGCTGTCGCAGGTAACCCGGCCCTGAGCCGCCAGCAGCCACAGCGCTTCTTCCACGTCAGACGGCAACCGCCGGGTGAGCGAGATGATATCGGACGTGAAGCAGGCTCCACGCTGTGACAGTACCGACAGCACCTCGGCGGCGGCTCCACTTCCGGCATCGCCCTCCGGCTGTACCGGCCCCAGCAGCCAATCCAGGCATTCCCTCAGTCCCAGGGTAACGGGTGTGGCGCGCGTTAGCGGCGACTTGGCGCTGGAGCCGTTGGCGGTGGCGAGCTGCCGGCTCATGCAACCCCACACTACCTCACCGCCCACAGACAAACGATCCAGCAGATCGGGATTATAGTCCTGCATCCGGGGAGCTATAACTTCGGACTCCACGATGCCGGCCGCGACCTCGAAACCCTGGAGTTGCTCGATTATGTCCAGCAGTCCCCCTTCCCCGACCGCTGCGGTTGCCGGGTCCAGGCGCTGCCACCGAAACAGGAACCGCATCAGAGTGGTCTGGGACACCGGTTCGATCTCCCGGCGAAGTCTGCCCATCGTGCCCCGGTGGATTCGGGCCAGTATTCGGCGGTCGCAAAATTCCTCCGCCGCCGCGCCAGGCCGGAAGCGTCCGCGCAAAACCAGTCCTTCACCCTCCAGTTGGGCCAGAGCAAACGTGACACCGGCGCAATCCAGCCTCAGGGTTGCAGCCAACTCGTTGGCGGTGACGGGCCCTGACGACTCGACCCACCCGCGCACGATGGACAGCGTCGCCAACTCAGCAGCGATTTCCGGAGCGGCGTTCCTCACGTCGCCGGGCGACGGCCAGCAGCAGGCCGATGGGTACGCCGCGAATGCAACGGGCAAACGTTCCGCCGCCACCCAGGCGTGCCATTCGTCGGACAAAGTTACGCGATAGGCTCGGTTGGCGGCGGCCAGGTCGGCGAACCACCGGGCCAAGTGAAGCGAATCTGAGCCGCGCTGCCGCCCGGCTGCGCAGGTCTCGGGGAGAATTCCCAGGTTCAGGAGCGCATCGTGCAACTCATCCGGGTCCCGAATTGGCGGCCAGGCGTTGGCGTGTTCCTCTTCGATTACGATTGCGTCCAGCTGCCCCAGCTCCCGGGAGTCCTCCGGCAGAGCCCGGCGCAGCGCCACCGCTCTGGAGCGCCGCTCCTCCAGGGGAGCGTCGTCAAGAAAGGCATAGGGCATGGCGTTCAGAATCTGGTGGCAGAACACGGAAGGCTGTACCGTGTCCCGAGCGTACACCTCAATCTCGCCTTTTTCGATGGTTGCCAGAACCCGCTTCAGGCCCGGCAAGTCCATCGCCTCGGTGAGACAGTCGCGAACGGTCTCGAATACCAGCGGGTGATCCGGCGGTTCGATTTCTACGCCGGGGGCGTTGTCCTGGCATTGTACCTGGGCCGGAAACACTGCCGCCAGCAGGTCCTCCGAGCGCATCCTCTGCAAGGGAGCCGGCACCTTGCGGCCCCCGCTATGACGGAGCAGGGCCAGAAACCTGGAAGCATTCCACCGCCATCGCGTACCAAATACGGGCGCCTGGAGAACCGCCTGCAAAAGTACGTCCCCGACAGTGCGGGAGGATAGAAAAGTAAACACATCCGTGAGTGGAAACGAGAGATTCGGCCCCAGGGAGAAGTTCAAACCGTCGTCGGTGGCGGATGCCTGTAATTCGAAGTCGAATGTGCGGCAAATCCGTTTGCGGAGCGCCATGCCCCAGGCCCGATTGATGGCCGCTCCAAACGGGGAGTGGATCACCAGCTGCATTCCGCCGCTCTCGTCGAAAAACCGCTCCGCGACCACGCGGTTTCCAGTAGGCACGATCCCCAGCACGCGCTTGCCCTCGGCCAGATACTCCACGATCTGGTTCGCACCGTCGGCTTCGATCCCGCACTCCCTAACTAACCATGCCTGCGCTTCGTTGGGTTGTTCCAGTCGTGCATCCACCGCTTCGCGCAAATCGGTAATTTCGCCAGACAGTTCCCAGGTGCGGCCCGGCGCTTCGCCCAGCCAGAACGGGATGGTAGGAGCCAGGCCGTGGGCGTCTTCCACCCGAACCTTGCCGCCCTCCACCCGGCGGATTTTCCAGGCCGTATTGCCCAGCAGAAACACGTCCCCGGCCATGCTCTCGATGGCAAAGTCCTCGTTGACGGTGCCGACAAAAGTGTCCTCCGGGGCGGCGATCACGTCGTAGTCGGCGTTGTCGGGTATGGCGCCCCCGCTGGTCAGGGCCGCCAGGCGCGCGCCACGCCGGCCTTTGAGTACGCGATTCACACCGTCCCGATGCAGGTGGGCTCCGCGTCTCCCCAGTCTGGCCGCGAATCCTTCCGACAGGGCACCCACGACCTGATCGAATCTATCCCTGGGCAGACCCCGATAGGAGTACGAATTGACACACAATGCGAAGAGATCATCCTCCCGCCACTCTTCCGCGGAACAGGCAGCAACCATCTGCTGGGCCAGCACGTCCAGCGGCCAATCGGGGATGCGGAGCGTATCCAGGTTGCCCCCAAGTACGGCCCGGCAGAGCGCGGCGCACTCGACCAGCTCATCGCGAGTCAGCGGGAACAGGACGCCTTTGGAAGTTCCCCCCACCGTGTGCCCCGAGCGGCCAATGCGTTGCAACAATAACCCAATTGAGCGGGGAGACCCGATTTGACACACCAGGTCAACCACGCCGATGTCGATGCCAAGTTCCAGGGAGGCGGTGGCAACGCATACTTTGATCTCCCCCCGCTTCAACTTTTCCTCGGCGTCCAGGCGCGTGATTCGAGAGAGGCTGCCGTGGTGGGCCACCACTGCTTCCTCCCCCATCCGCAGCGACAGTTGATGGGACACCCGTTCCACCAAACGGCGCGTGTTGACAAACACCAGCGTGGTGCCGTGCCCGGTGGCCAAACTCGCCACCGTATCCAGCGATTCACCCCAAATCTCGTGGGTGGCGATGGGCACCAGTTCTCCCGGAGGGAGTTGCACCGCCAGATCCATGCGTCTGGTGTGGCCCGTATCCACGATGAGACAATCGGGACGGCCATCGCTGGCGATGTGACGGTTTCCCACCAGGAACCGGGCCACCTCCTCGATAGGGCGTTGCGTGGCAGACAGACCCACCCTCACGACGGGCCCGCGGGCCAGGGCGCACAGCCGCTCCACGGACAGCGAAAGGTGCGCGCCGCGCTTGTCATCGACAACTGCGTGAATTTCGTCGAGGATTATGGTCTTCACGTCGGTAAGCCCGCGACGTCCGCTTTCCGAGGTCAGCAGGATGTAGAGCGATTCCGGCGTCGTGATCAGGATGTGCGGCGGCTGTTTCGCCATCCTTTGCCGCTCCGCAGCCGGCGTATCACCGGTTCGCACTGCCGTCCTTATAGCCGGTAGCGGCATCCCCCGAGCTTCGGCGATGGCGTGAATCTCCTCCAGCGGCGTACTCAGGTTCTTCTGAATGTCGTTGGACAGGGCCTTGAGGGGCGATACATACACGACCTGGGTTGCATCGGGCAACCCTTCGCGCAGGCCCAGGCGCACCAGTTGGTCGATGCAGGTCAGAAAGGCGGCCAGGGTTTTGCCCGAACCGGTGGGCGCGGCGATCAGAGTGTGCCGCCCCTGCGCGATGGCCGACCATCCCTCAGCCTGGGCCCCGGTCGGCGCATCAAATCGGCTCCGGAACCAGTCCTGGATTATGGGATGGAATTCAGCAAGGGACATGGCGCCAGTTTATCAGACAGCCGCCCCACCGACGCCGGCCAGTGCGTCACCAGGTAATGGGCTCTGCTGTATCAGCGTTGCCAATCCAACGGAGGAGGGTTGGACAGCAGGATAATTGCGACGGTTCCGGCGAGAACGACGATAAGGCTCCGGCGACAGCAGCCGGGACGACTCACTCCCGCGTTTCAGCTAACGGCGGTTAGCGGGCTGCGGTCCACAACTCGCAGCAGTTGCCGCCTGATGGTCTGGCCGTCGGCGGCCAGGTTCACAGTCGCAAAACGCACCTCGTGGCCCTGAATCACTGCCGCCTCGTCTATGCAAGTATCAATGGCCGGGTACAGCAACACCCCGGCAGTGTTGACTGACAAGGGGTCGCTGCCATTTTCCTGAGACCTGAGATAAGCGTATATCTGGTAGATATGCTCGCTCTTGAGCGACTGATTTCCGTACCGGCCTTTACTTACGATAGACGTAAATTTGGTGTCAATGACGATACGCTGAGCTTTGGAGAGGCCGTTTGAGCATTGCCGCTCCAGCAGGATGTCGGTTTGCATTGACGGCAACAGTTCCGGGATTCCCAGCGTGTGCGCTCCATAGGGCCATCGCATCTTGCCGCCTGTTCTTACATTCCAGACGTTTCGGGGAAGCACGACGTTGTAGAAGCCGCCCACGGCAGCCTCAAACAGTTTCCTTGCCCACCGCTCTTCCCGGTCGGGCGCAGTGAAATGAGCCATCCCCGCGTCCTCGGTGGGCAAAGCAAGGTCGAACGCCAACCGGGCGGCGGCCAGCATCTGACGGTCAGCGGCGTCGAGCCGTCCCAAGCGTCCCAACGGGAATTCCCGGTGACCCCGATGAGTTTCCGTCGGCAAATTCTTGACTCCGGCGCGCTCCATACTGGCAGCCAGAACCCGGCAACTACGGGCCAGTTCCCGCTTTTGCACAACCTTTGCCAGTTCCAGCAGCGCCGCCCTGACGAATCGGTTGCGTGGTGTATCAACCGTCAGCTCGTCAAAGATACAGGCCACCCGGCCCCGCTGCAGTAGTTGGCGGCGTTCGGTGCGGAGCAGGTCGATGCGCCCGCGCATCCGGTTCAGGTCGGCTGCCCGACGTTGATAGCCAATGGTCAAATTGCGCCGCAGCCGTCGCTCCACGGCATGAGTGAGCAGTTCCGCCACCAGATTGGGAATATCGTCGGGAGCGTCTTCCACAGCAACGCTCCGAACCGGCGGCAGTTCCCGGTAAAGGTCAGAGGCGTACAGCATCAACAGCCAGATATTTCTGACCGGAATGCGGCCGATGTAGCCAACGGTTGCCGTATCGGACGTTGGAATCACAGGTTGCTCAGCAGTTCCGACTTTGCAGCGTCAGCCGTCTGGATATTGTCAAACCAGTATTCATCCAGCAACGGGCCAATCTCGGTTTCAACCACCTGCCTGAACCATTCCACCGGGTCGTCGATTGCCGTGTCAGGAGCAGGGGTTACGACACTGTGGCCGACGCGGAACTGCGGGCCTAAACTACGGTCGTCGGCAATTTGTTCATTCAATGACGTCATCCGACGCTCAACATCCGATAGAAAGTTGACACCGATTCCAAACTGTTCCTGCATCCAATTCCGCCAAACGGTGCCAAAGATGGGTTCCAGGTCAAAGAACGCAAACCGGCGGCGCAAAGCCAAATCGACCAACGCCAGCGAGCGGTCGGCAACGTTCATCGTGCCGATGACGTACACATTGGGCGGGATGTGGACGCGCTCGCCGGGTACGCGGGGATAGGCTAACGCCAGCGCTTCACCTTCATTCCGTTTATCGGCTTCCAGCAGCGTCAGCATCTCGCCGAAAATCTGCGCCGGATTGCCCCGGTTGATTTCCTCGATGACCATTACGTAGTCGTCATCCGGGTTTTGCTCGGCGTCCGCTATCAGTTGCAGAAACGGGCCATCCACCAGCTCCAGTTTGCCATCGCCCTGGGGCCGCCAGCCGCGCACAAAATCCTCATAGGACAGGTTGGGGTGAAACTGCAACGGCCTGACTTTGGAATCGTCTTTGTATCCGATCAGGGCGTAAGCGAGTTTCTTGGCGAGCCAGGTTTTGCCCGTGCCCGGCGGGCCTTGCAGAATCAGGTTCCGCTTAACTTCCAGCCGTTGCAACATTGTTTCCAGCTTGGCCCGCTCCAGAAAACAGCCTTCGGCGATGATGGAGTCGATGGTGTAGGGTTGTGCGGGTTCTGGGCGAGGCGATGGCTGGGGTTCGGGCGCGTTTGGCACAGGGAGAGGGTAAAAGTCTCCAAATCGCATCCGATATTGTGGGTCGTTCCTGAATCGGTCAATGTCTTGCGGTTGATTGTCGAAGGTGAACGCTATTAAGGCGTCAGTCTTCCAGTCGCCAGGCATCACGGCGTGAATCGTTTGCATATATGTCGAAAAGTACCACTCTCGTGGCGGGCTGACGCGCGTCCAGTCAACCTTCAGATAACGACCATTCCGTATATTCGCGGTGACGATTCCGATGGCTTTAATCAACATCCCGGAGACGTGCTCTCCACGGTCATCGAATGGCAGCCCGGGTTTGTTCTTCTGGGTAAAGAAAGACTTAAGAGCGATACGGTCGCCGGTCTGAACCTCATCTACGAGGTCCAGGAAACGGTCTTCATAGCCGTTCTCCCAAATACCCTGTCTCAAGTATCGCTCGGTCTGGTCATCGGTGCCGCCCCACCGGGTGCGAGCACCAACGAACCACGCAGGACGCGCGTTGCTATTATCAGTTGGCGAAACCATTTCTATTGCCCCCATGCAGCTACGTTTGCCGCTTTCGCTACGGTGGCGGTCAGTATAGCAAGCGTTCCCCCACACTGCCGGGGAGATGCCAGTGGTACAATGCGATTGTATCGGGGAAGTGAACTTGAGGGGGAGGGCTAACCATGTTTTTGCAAATTTTAGGGATGACGCTGATAGTAATCGGGCTGGTTGGCTTCCTGGTGGCGATGGGCAGGATATTCTACCACCTGTTCCGCGCCGAATATGGCAGACCGCGGCCGGCTCAGCCGCCCCGGACTAACCCGTCGAGAGAAGTCGAGCCGCGAGAGGGAAAGTCAGCACGGCGTGGATACTGGCTGCCCTGTTCGCGATAATGTTGGTAGGCATCGGCATCTTGCTTTTCGTTGCGTCGGTTCCTGCGGACCGGTTCAATCCGGCCCACGACAATCTCATCGCAATCGGCGACTGGATGGTAAAAGTGTCTATCGGGGCAATCCTGGGCTTGGGTGGCGCGCGCCTGACGGTGGCACGGCGCAACTATGGACCGAACTCTCCGCAATAATCCAAACCCTCCGCCCCATTATGGAGGTGAAGCAATGACCACCAAAAAAAAGTTGCTGACCGCCGATGACTTGCTGGCAATGCCGGATGATGGCAAGCGCTACGAACTCGTCCGGGGAGCGCTGATTGAAATGCCGCCACCAAGTATTATGCATACTGTCGTAACCGACCAAATCGGTTGGCAGATTGGCTCTTTCGTCAGACAGAACAACCTGCCTTTCGTCGGTGGCCCGGAATCTGCAGCGTACATCGAGCGGGGGCCGGACACTGTTCTGGCTGCCGACTATGCCATCATATCCCTCGAGCGCATTACCGAACCGCTGCCGGAGCGGGGTTACGTTTTCGGAGTTGTTCCCGACTTGGTGGTGGAGGTGGTTTCGCCCGACTACCGGGCGGCGGTAGTGGATGCCAAGACACAAGCATGGCTGGATGCAGGGGCACGTTTGGTCCTGGTGGCATACATCGGCGCTCGGGAAGTAATCGCTCACCACGACGATGGTTCGGTAGTGCGCTATGGCGTCGGCGATACGGTAGTCGGCGACCCGGTGTTGCCCGGATTCACCTGCCCGGTGGCCGATATTTTTGCCTTTGGCCCGCGCCAGCGTTAGAGGAGAACGGCAATGACCACTGCTAAAAAGCTGCTGACCGCCGATGACTTGCTGGCAATGCCGGATGATGGCAAGCGCTACGAACTCGTCCGGGGAGCGCTGATTGAAATGCCGCCAACGAGCCACGAGCATGGTAGAGTTGCTGCGCGTTTCGGCCGGCGAATTGGCAATTTCGTGGAAGAACATGACCTCGGCCACGACATCGCCGCTGAAACGGGAGTCAATATCGAGCGCGACCCCGACACCGTGCGCGCGCCCGATTATGGATTCATCTCTTACGACCGCATGGCGGAACCGCCGCCTTCGCGCGGTTTCGCCGACGTTATCCCGGACTTGGTGGTGGAAGTAGTTTCACCTGGTGACCGGCAGCCGGAAATAGACGCCAAGACGCAAATGTGGCTGGACGCTGGCGTCCGGTTGGCAATGGTTGTATATCCTGAAACGCAGGCAGTGTACGCTCATCACAGCGACGGGTTAGTAGTACGGTATGGCATCGGCGATACGGTAGTCGGCGACCGGGTGCTGCCCGGATTCACCTGCCCGGTGGCCGATATTTTCGCCTTTGGCCCGCGCCAGCGTTAGATCATCAGCATCGCGTCCCCGAAGGAATAGACCCAAACACCCGACCGAAGTTGTCTCGTCCTCCACGAGCGGCGAATCCACATCCCATGCCAACGCTATCGTTGCTGGAAAATGCCAGGTTGGCGGACCTTTCGAGCGCGTCAGGCCATGGTCACAGCATCGGCCCAGCGCGGTCCAAAGGCCCTGAGTCCTAGTCATCCACCTCGACTATCATCTCTATCTCTATTGGCATTCCGCCTGGCAGCGTAGCCATGCCAACCGCAGACCGGGCGTGGCGACCCTGGTCCCCGTAGAGGCTGATGAGCAGGTCCGAAGCGCCGTTGGCCACCCGGGGTGTGTCTCCGAAGTCGGGCGCCGAGTTGACCATGCACAGCAGCTTGACTACCCTTTTTACCTTATCCAGGTCGCCGATCTCTCCCTTCAAATTGGTCAACAGATTCAGCATGGTCAGTCGGGCGCAGTCGTAACCCTGTTCAACGGTCACTTCCGAGCCCAACTTGCCCACGTGCAGCAACCCGCCGCCAGGCAGCCCCGGACCGGTGCCCGAAAGGAACACCAGATTTCCGGTCCGAACCGCCGGGATGATATTGCCGGCCCCTGGCGGCCGGGGCGCAGGTAACTCGTGGCCCAACTCTTTCAGCTTGTTCTCTATCTCCGGCATGAAATTGCTCCTTCACTGATTGTTATTCCAAACGTTCCGGTTGACGCGCAACCCGGTTCGATCACGCCGTCAATTGTAACCGCAGCCAAGCAGGTTGCGACATACGATTGACCGGCTACGTTGGTCGTACTTTGGCGACAATCGCCACGGTCTCAAATCCCGCAGCGGCCCAGCGGCCATCATTGGCCAAGGGAAAACCCCTAATCTCGCGAACAATACCCAGCGCATCAGGCGGAGTACCACCAACATGCAGAACGCCTGGTAGCGCGATGCAGGACTAAAGCCTGTTGACAATTAGCAAACCAACCCGTCACTCCTGCGAAAGAACGTCACCCCGTACTTGATACGGGGCATGAGTCCAGAGCGCGTATGATGAAAGAATCAGAACCGTGATTAACGACTTCGGCCACTGGATTCCCGCTTTCGCGGGAATGACGGTATTTGCCAACGCACCCTAGCATCAAGAGTTGTCGATTCGGATGGATTCCGGTATTTGGGTAGAGTTCAGGCTTTGTTGATATAATTACGCCAACAATTAGTAGTTTACGATACGTTTTAAGGAGAATGCGAGCCATGCCAGAAGATCTTTCTGCCATCGTAGAGTCTGCCAGTCCCGTCCTGGTTACCACCGGAGGCCCCACTGAGGGACCCCTGTGGCATCCCGGCAACTATTTGACCTACGTGCGACACCGGGAGAGTATGCTGATGCGCTGGGATGGTGGGGACGAGGCCGTCGCCATCCGCAATGACACCGGAGAAGGCAACGGTTGTACTCTCGACCGCCAGGACCGGCTCCTGATGTGCGAAGGGGCTAACCGGCAAATCACACGAATGGACGCCGATGGCTCCGTTACGACGGTAGCCGACCGCTGGCAGGGAAAGCGGCTCAACCGTCCCAACGACATAGTGTGCCGCTCCGACGGAAGCGTCTATTTCACCGATCCGGAGCTCGGCGTGCCGGCTGAACAACGAGAATTGGGCTTCGCCGGCGTATTCAGGATCGCCCCCGACGGTTCTCTGAGCGTGGCTACCGACGAGTGCGAATACCCCAACGGCCTGGCGCTTTCTCCTGACGAATCGGTTCTGTACGTTGCCATCAGCCGTCTGGACAACCGCTGCGTCCAGGAAGCGGAACGCGGCGAGGTCTGCGCCCACCGGCGCATTCGAGCCTTCGACGTCGCCGCTGATGGGACCCTCAGCAACAACCGGGTCTTCTGCGATATGTCGTCGGCCGAGCCCGGAGTGCCCGACGGCATGAAAGTGGATACCGCAGGGCGAGTATATTGCACCGGCTCCGGAGGGATTTGGGTAATCGATCCCCAGGGCAACCGGCTGGGGACTATTCGTGTCCCTGAGGTGCCCCGCAACCTCGCTTTTGGCGGAACGGACCTGGATACCATGTTCATCACCGCCGGAGATTCGGTTTACAGTCTGCGAACCAAGGTCCGGGGCGTGGCCGCATACTGACCACCAATAGTGATGAGGTTGAAAACAGGCCGACGAACCGCCGTTGCTACAGCGACGGGATTGCCGCGCTGCGCTCGCAATGACAATGTGGGCGCCCGCTTTAATCTGTCATTGCGAGGAGCGCAGCGACGTGGCAATCTCGATGGGGTGGCGAATTTCACCCTCACCCCAACCCTCTCCCATCAAGGGAGAGGGGGTCGATTTGCAGGCTCAGGACGCGCCGGTTGCGGGTTCCGCCCTCACCACCGTCATTCCCGCGAAAGCGGGAATCCAGTGACCGAAGTCGTTAATTACGGTTTTGATTCTTTCATCATACCCTATCTGGACTCCTGCCCCGTATCAAGTACGGGGTGACGTTCTTTCGCAGGAGCGACGAGTTGGTTTGCTAATTGTCAACAGGCTCCAGGCTTAGGCATCAGGGCGCGGGGGAGGCATCTGCTTTAGGACGTGTCCCGGCCACTACGATTATGGGCGAGATCTTCCAGGCCGAACAGGCCGAACAGTTCGTCGGCTGATAGCGACTTCCCGAGATCGATGGTTACATCGTCCACCAGTTCGTCGAACAGCTCCTGCTTGCTCTCCAATATCCGGTCAATTCGCTCCTCTATCGTGTCGATACAGGAATACTTGAACACATGGACTGGCATCGACTGCCCGTAACGATGGCTGCGGTCCTCGGCCTGGCGTTCCACTGCTGGATTCCACCAACGGTCAAGGTGAAACACGTAGGAGGCTTCCTGAAGGTTTAGACCTACTCCGCCGGACCTCAGTGAAATAATAAGCGCTTTGTGCCGATTATCG
The DNA here is from genome assembly GCA_965262485.1 of Dehalococcoidia bacterium. Classification (GTDB taxonomy): domain Bacteria; phylum Chloroflexota; class Dehalococcoidia; order Lucifugimonadales; family UBA3495; genus Bin87. The sequence continues at coordinate 1,728,086 of OZ253540.1, forward strand.
TTCCGAAAACGGCGGATTACCTCTCGTCTTTCTTCCGGTGTAAGATCGCCCGTGAATGTCAAAGGGTCGAACTCGCGCAATATACCCGCCATCGCGTCGACTCCGAATCCGTTGCTGATGTATTGAGAAAAGACTATGGCCTGGTGGCCCTGTAGAGACAAGGATTCGACTCTCCGTCGAATATCTTCAAACTTGCTGGACTCTCCGGTTTCCGGTTCGGCGTTGCAGATTTGTTTGAGCCTCTGGATCAACTCCAACACATGCTGCACTCGTACATCCGCCCCTAACTGCCGCAGATATACGATGCCCTCTCGTTCTGCGCGATCATAGCTGCGCCGCTGGTTAGTCAGCAGTTCGATAGCCAGTTTGGTGGTCAGCTTGGGCGGAAGATCCGTGAGCACTTCCGCCTTCTTCCGCCTCATTTGCAATTCCCGGTGTCGCTCTCGCAGCTTGAGACCAGGGGAGTAGTGATCTTTAGAAACTAGATCCCGGTGGTCCACGAACTCTACGATAGACGCCAACTCTTCTTCACTGTTTTCAAGAGGCGTGCCCGTCAGCGCCCACGACCGGAGACGTCGCAGTCCTTTTGCAGCCGCGCTGGTGGAGTTACGGTTCTTGATGCGCTGGGCTTCGTCCGCAACCAAAACTCCCCAGGTCTTCTTGCGTACCGGAGACTGTAGATTGTCGGTGAAATCTGCCCTTAGCGTGTCGTAGCTGACTATCGCGACGTGGACATCGGTTATCCATTGCCATGCCCGGTCGCTGGGAGTTCCCCGAATGACCATCACTCTTAGTTCCGGCGCCCATTTGAGCAATTCCTGGCGCCATTGGTCCAAAATTGCTGCCGGAGCCATAACCAGTACGGTCTCTATAATCCGCTGCACAATCAGAATTCGCAACGCCGCGATCACCTGGATGGTCTTGCCCAATCCCATGTCGTCGGCCAAAAGCAATTTGTCGCTGCCGATTAACGTTCGGACCCCGTCAAGTTGGAACGGCATCAACTCACCTGCCCATGACAGGACCGAATTAGGACCGGGCAGCATCGACTCAATAGGAGGTGAGAGTACCGACCGCAACCGGGTTGCCAGGGAGGGTGTGGTGGGCGAACGCGCAGGTTGAGAACGACCGGCGTTGGGGGACGGCGAACGGCTTTCCCGTCGGGAATCGGATGTCATTGGCGCTTCGTCGCCAGAAATCGGGACCAGAACAACCGAGGTAACTGACCACGGAACGGCCTCTGCCTCGGGGAAGATGGAAACCACGGATGTTGCTGAACCAACACCGCAGGGCGTATTCCGCACACTCGGCCGCTGGTACGGAACGAGAGAAACGGAGCGGGTCGGCTGCGGCCGGAGTTGACGCCGCAACGAGATCCAGGCGCGCCGGTGCGAAGTCGGAGCGCCGGTCAGCCAGTTTGGCAATAGCTTCACGAGTTGAAGGCCTCTTGAATCCCCAGCGCCGCACGCTCAAATGGTTCGATCAATAATTGGCGCTGCTCAAGGAGTTCCACAGTACGGGCCGTCATTGAATCGGAAGGGGGCAAGCCGTTAATCCAATACAGCATTAGGGACTCGGATAACGGCTGAGCTGCCTCCGATGGCGCCACAGCCACGGAGTCTTGAGACGCTATGCGGCATAAGGGAATTTCTGGACGTATGTTTTCGGAAAATACCGCTGGAGGCGTTTCCTCCGCCAGCGTTAGAACCACGTCGGTTTGGTTGGAGGATGATTCAAACAGAGCCTTGGTCAGTGCGGATACCGCCCGGCTTCGGGCATGCCCCGGCCGCCACAGTACGCCGGAGCGTACGTCGATTCTGGTGAAAGCGAACTCAATCGGTTCTCCGCGAGCGGACATGATGAACAAAGCGCCACGTATTCCCCTGCCGTCCGGTTCGTCGATGAAGCGCAGAAAACCGGCTACACCCGAAGGTTCGTCCTCACCCAAATCACGGAACGGTATCGGCAAAGTAACCGCTCCTTAACCCAGGGCCGGGGGAGGCTCGGCCTCTACAGCCGTTGGAGGGTTAAGTTCGTATGGGGGCGTTTCTGCTTCCCTGATAATGGGCAGGTCAAGGTCGTCTGAGGCTGGCTGCTCCAGCGCCCGGTCTTCTCCGTATCGGAGTTGCAACTCGGTGACTTCGATATCGGGTTCCGATTCAGGGTACAGCCGACGCAAGTCCCATTCGTTTATCCACCGCCGCACGAAGGACCGGATTCTGCGCCGTCCCATCTGACCGATTCCGCGGTCAATGTCTGGGGCATCCCAACTGTATGCCCCGGAATGAATGTCCTTTAGCTTGTCATACAGGTTGGACAGGGTCGCATCGTCGGGCTCGTCCAGTGGGTGCGGCCTTCGTTCAATGAGGCGCATCCCGGTTTCGGCCCGGGCCGCAGCCAGATTGTCAGTGTCCCTTCCTCTGGCCCGCAGGCGGGGGGCTGCCTTGTCGCGGTCTTCCTTGGTGTCAAGGACTAACTCGGCCAGGCCGGCGGTAATGGTCCCAACGACTACCAGGCCCGGGTATTTTTCGTCGGCTGCCTGGCCCAGCCAACGGGTCAACTCCCCGTAGGACCGGGCGCGCTGGAGAATGCTGTAATTGGCGACCAACTCGATTTCGTCCATGAGTATGACCCAACCGCGGTAACCGGCAGCCTTGATTAGTTCCAGGAGGAACCGCAACTTTTGCGGGGGCATATCCCTGGCTATCGGCGCCCGGAAGGAGTAGGCTTGGCGTTGCTCGATATGGGTCAGCCCGTCTCGGACGCTCTTGAGTTGAATTTTCTCACCGGCCCAGAACCAGTTGATTTCATTCAGCAACTCGGGGTCATTGTCCTTTTCATGGACTAACAAAGTCGCTGGCAGGATGCGATGCAGGCCGTTGTCCTCCCGGTTGGCCCACACGAAAAAATCGGCGTAGCTTTGGGAGTTGTATTCCAGAGTCTGGGCAATCTCCTCCACCATGTGGCCGGTAATCCCGGGAACCCTACCGTTGGCTACGGCGGCTTTGAAAACCTTTTCCATGTCGAACAGTGGCGTTTCCTTGCTGATGACCACTCGGCTGCAAACGAAGTTCTGCTGTAGAGCCTGGGTCTCCAGGTAACTCAGCAGGTGAGATTTGCCGGCGCCAAACTCCCCCGCCACCAGCATCCCCAAGCCGGAGTCTGCTATATTGGATTCGCCGGAAACGCGGGCGAGCATGGAGTTGAACTCACGCTCAACGGCAGGTTGGTTGCACCCCAACACGGCAACGGCGTCGCCATTGGGCACTCCGTTTCTCAGGGCTTCCAGGGCCCGGCGGTTCATTAGCCTGGATGATGATTCTGCTGCGCCGATTCCCATTCCAATCACTCCTGTTCCACATTACTCCAGGATGGTGGAGTCCGCCAGGCGGACCAGAGTGGAGAAGGGATTGGCCTGGTTCCGGTCCTGGACCTCATCGCCTATTCTTGCGTAGAGCGCTTGATAGATAAAAAATCCTTTTCCGCGCAGTTCCAGGTCCAGGAAGCCTTCATCGGCTAGCACTACCATAAGAACCCCTTCCAACCGGTCGGTACTGTCAATGAGTTCCCGCATCAGTTCATAGTGATCCATTGTCGCCGGGCGGGAATAAAAGAACCGGCCGTCTCTTGGGTTCCGCCGCAGGGCCACTCGACTATTGTCCAGCAAGACCAGTGTTCCCGCATATCCAACGAATTTCACCCAGTTGAGGAGGGATTCCAGGAAGTGGCGGGCATTGGTGCGGACGATGCTGTTGTAAATGGAGTAACGCCGGACGCTGGACACTCTGCGGTTGCGGCCGGTGAGCCATTCAATCAATTCTGCCCCTTCGCTCAGCCCGGCTCCACCGATTTCCGAAAGGCACAAATGGGTCATTGCCATCCGGAAATCCCGGGACATGTTTGAATTCTGCGCGACAGCCCGAAACAAGGGCATCCGCAATTCCATGCGAACCAGGGACTCATCAACGGAGTTGGCAATGCCGATGGCCTGGAGGATCGGGGTCTCGGTCCGGGGGTCGATCATGTCGGTAAGATACCCCGCATCCCTGGACAACCGCAGTACAACTCTGCGGGCCAGCAACCGCCAATCGACCTGCTGGGCGATGCGGAAGAAAATCTCTTGAGGCATATGGACCCGGGTATCTCCCGAATCGACTCTGACCACCAGATAGTCCAGGACGGAACCAATCTCCTGGAGTCGGGTCTTTATCAACGGCGCCAGGGCTTCTTTCACTGGTACGACGAACTTGATGGACGAGCCGCCGTCCCTTACGAACCCGTCCAGGTACTCGTCCTTGATTACCTCCAGCCATTCCTGGGCAGAAATCGTGTTGGTCATCGGTTTGTTCCGGTGAATTGGATGCCGTAATAGAGGACAGTTTCGCCGTTTGGTCCTACGAAGGAGATGGTTCCTCTGGGATTCCTGGTGCCCGTGGATGCTGGGAAAGATACGCGAGCTCCTGAACGAGCTTCATTGACACCGCTGTTTTCCAAGACATACAAGTCTCGGGCGAAGTCCAACTGGCTGTATTCCCGTTGTGCGCCTGGCAAGCCCGTGAACAGGTTATATATGCGATCCAGCCGAATTACCTGGCCTACCCCGCCCAGTTTCAACCGGTCAGCAGTGTCAGATTGCGAAAGGGCCAGGTAGGCGCCGTATAGAGATTCCAGAAACGGCTGAGGCCTGAACCTGGAGGGGCTATGCTGGATCTTCGCGAGGTCTGCCACTATTTTCGTCGGCCTGATGGATGAGCTTTGGCGGCGGTCAATCCGCACGGCTCGCTCCCCAGGCAAGACCCGGAGCACAGAAGGGTGAGCAATCAATCTGCCATCCCGTTCAAACAGTTGGAGTCCCTCTTTTTTGGCCTCATCCTGCAATTCACCGGCGTATTGGTCTTGCAAATAAGCCAGTTCCTCTTCTTGAGCGAAAGGCCAGGCTTGAGTTGCGTTGCCGACCTGTTGTCGGATCAGGCTCAGGCTTTCCTCCAGCCTGGCGGTTCCTCTCCTAATAGCCACGATGTTGCCCGCCTTCGCGTCCCTTTGGAGTTGTCTGGCTAGCCTGGAAACATCGCCCAATGCTTGTAACACCGAGTCCGCCGCTTTCTCAGTCGCAGCGAATCCTTCTTCAAAGGTGCTCATCCTGCTCTCCACTTCATTCCCAATAGTGCCAGAAGATCAACCTGGAGGTAGAGCATGAAATCCAGCCCAAGCTGCCCCAGCGCTCGGCGGTATCAATCAGCCGATTGCTTCGCTATTTTACAGGACTGTCAATAATTGCGCAGTTAAAGTCCAGGGCAAACGCATTCTAACTTTAGTGGCCTGATAAACCGTCATTCCCGCACCATCCCCGTCATTCCCGCGCAAGCGGGAATCCATGCAGATTGCTTCCAAGCAGTTGACGTACAACCAAGCCACTTGGATTCCCGCTTGCGCGGGAATGACGGTGGTTACGGGAATGACGGTGGTTAATTGATCCATGTGCGATAGCCCTGCCTGATGACCGGAGAGAGCTATCAATTACCTCAACGGGGTCTGCAAGCCTTCCAAAACGCCTTATTCCCAGCGCTGGCGTAAAATCACAGCCCAGAGTTGCTCAACTCCTCTTTCAGTGCGGGCAGTCGCCGATGGCGTTCTCGCAGCTGGACAATGTAGTCGGTCCACGCCGGTTCCTCCACGAGTTGCCGGTATATGTCTCGCACCTTGGTCAGGTACGTACACGCCCGCTGGTAATTGTCCCGACCGCGGGCCTCAATCAAGCTCTCCACTTGTTGCCGGTAGATGTCAACGGCGGCGTGGGGATGCGTCTCCGAAGCAGATTGGGCCACTCGTATCAACTGGTCTGCGCCATAGAGAAAACCGGGTTTTCTTTGCTGCACCGATTTCAAAGCCAGGTCTATTTCACCTTCTTCCAGGTAAATGTCGGTTAACAGAACGTATTGCCTGGCAGCGGACCACTCGGCCAGCAGATTCGGACGCAATTCCTGCCAGACACCAAGTTGCCGGGATAGCTCTCGTACCTCTTGATACCCGGCGAGATAGGGGCGTGTTTGGAGAAGCCGTTTGGCCAGGGCCAGGGCTTCAGCCGGTTCTCCCCGTTCTTGGTGGCGTTCCTTGAGCCACTCCACCAGGCGATGGTCCTGGCTAGTTTCAATTCTCTTGACCAACAGCGGTTCCACGCTTTGGGCGCAGCCGTGTTCGCGGAATATGTCCGCCAAGGTGAGCAACTCGTAGTCCCCGGCCAGCCCGGCTTCGGATATCGCTTCGTCTAACCGCCCCAGCGTCAGCAGGCGGCCCACCAAATCGGCCAAACGGCCGCTCTCACGGCAAATGCTCAGAAAGGAGGCGTCGTCCAAGTCAGCCATCTCCAAGTCCAACAAGAAACGGCCGTACGCCTGGCGGTGATAGTTATCATTCCAGCTATTACCCTCGGGCATGGCGGCCCGCACCCAACCGGCAACGGCGCGCTTATCTTCTCCGGTGGCGTGTTCCAGCATCAGGTCCGGCGCAGCTTCTCCCAAGCCAACCCCTCCACAGTCCACATCAAATCGGTATATTTCAAAGAGGGTTTGCAGGAGTCTTTCCCGGTCTGCGGCGGCGTCACCCCCACCGGCCAGGCAGTGCCCCAGCCCTGCCACGCATCGGTCAACCACTTCGCCCAGGTCGCCATCTTCGTCAAGTATCATCTCGTGATGTTCCAGTATCCCCTGGGCCACCGCTTGGTACACGATACTCGCGCTGGCGTAGTCATCCAGGGCCAGAAAACCGTCGCCAGCGCTCACGGTAATACCAACGTCCGTGGCAATTCTCCAGGACACCATCCAATCATTCCCGCCGCGTCGAAACACAGACGATACCTGGCGACGATAGGTTTCCGGGTTGACCGGAGTGCGCCGCCGGTCGCCTCCGGGCAAAGCCACTTCCAGCAGGGTCTCCAGGTCGGGTTGAAGCCGCAACATTTGCTTGATTAGGGCAATCAGCTCTTCTTTGCTGCGTTGCTCCAGGTCGGCGTCCAGTTCCGCCACCACTTGGAAGGCATCGGGCTGATCCAACCAGGCAAGCAGAAGCGCCCCGACGTGTTTGCAATGTCCACCGTCACCCACCGGACAGGAACAATTGGCCTTTCCGATGCCTTCGGCGCCGAAGGCAACCCCCAACCGATAAGGCTGGGGCATGGAGCCTTGGCAGCGGGCTTTGAGGGAGCTGCCCTGGCGGCGAAGGTCGAAGACAGCCTCATTCTCTAAGTAGCTGCGACCGAGTTGGAAACTCCGTGAGCCTACCCAGGCTGATATAGACTCTTCGCTTACTGCGGGGATAGTTTCTGACATGGCCTTCCACCAGTCGGGGCATTAGCCTCGGATACTCCGGGCTGCCCGATGAAAAGTATAAGGCGAGGACCTTTAGCCCCAATCCACCGAAAAGATGAGTGTCGCGGCGTGCTGAAGGGGTAAGAAAGTGTTCCTGTGTTTCTGGGATGATGGTTTCGGAAACACGAAACCGACCCCAGACAAAGAGCACCCAAAGTATGCTACCACGCATCCACCCCGACCGCATTCAAATCGCCTTCGATGACCACCGCGCGCCGCCCTCTTCCCTATTTTATTGTAATCGGGCCAGGCCCGTTCGTATTCCCTTACGCATCAGCCCTTGTGTCAACGCCAGGGCCCATCGCTTCGTTGGATTCGAGCTAATCAATGCTGCCCTTGAACCCGCAACACCGCTGAGAGTTCACGAGCAACATTGACCACGCAAAAGCAAACAGAACCGCAAAGACAGGGTGAGGGGGGCTGGCTCACAGCTGCGGGTCAACCGGCTTGCTTTCCAGGGCCAGTGACCGCTTGGTGGAGAGGCCACGGCTGCGGAGCCGTTCCAGGTTTTCCGGCATAGTGTACCCAGGGCCGTAGATGATGCGCAGGTAATCTCTACCCCGGCACTTAATGGTGGGCTGAACCAGGCCGAGCCTGCCAGTAGCTACGAAAGCCGTCGGCTTCACCACCATGCCCTCGCCGCCGGCGCCGGTCAATTCTTCCCACCAGCGGATGGCGACGTCCTCGGCCCAGGAGTTGAGGCTCACCGCCTTCGGTTTGGTTTCGCGGAACAGCTCGGCGTCGAATTGCCGGAGACGTGCGGCCATTCCCAGGTGCCACCGGTGGTCTTGGTCAGTATGCACCTCTCCCTCGCTGGCCAGCAGGTGGAACGGCGCGAGCCGGATGTCGTTCAGCGACGTTACCGGCCAGCATTAACCGGCGTAGGCGTCTCGACCCACGACAACGACAGCTCGCGACCCCATGTGCTTCTCCCCGCAGATGACGCTGGACACGCCGCTGTTGCGGTAGTAATCGAACACCTCGGAAGGCTGATCCAACAGACCGGCGAGTTTCGACGTGTCACACGGGGATGTGGTGGGCGAGAGATACACCAACCAGCGCGGATCCAGGGCGAAGCGGCTCATCACCTCCAGGGCCGCCGTGGCCTGTTCCTCGCGCACGGACACGTTGCCCCGCAGCCGCGTCACCCGGGCGGAGGCCCGTCCCGGGTACTCCTCCTTCATCCCCGCATGGGCCGCCGTCGAGGACGCAGTGGCTGACCGGGCCGTCCGGGAAATCGTTGGCCTACTGCTGAAACTCATCGGACTCCGGCGCCAGTTGCTCCAGCGATTCCGCCAGCCCGTGGGACACTTGAACGTTGTGGCCCTTCAGCTTGCGGACCGGCTTGGACTCGTGGCTGCCGGCGACGCACATCGCCGCTCCGTCTTCCACCATGACCATCACCAGCTTCAACAGGTTGAGGACGCCGGGGCCGCGATGCGCCGGGCCGTAGCGTGACTGCAAAGACAACGCCGCCCTTGACACTTGTTGTGAATATCGATGGCTATTCTACGAGATTCGTCGCCGGTAAAGCCGGTGTCCCGCGTCAAGCATTCTTGCCGGTTCCTGTTGCCTCACCCAGGAAGCCCACGTTTCTTCAGCAGGCCAGGTGGAACGCTGTGCAAAAGGCAAAGCTCGAGGGCATATCTATTCGAGGGATGGCAAGGGAGTTGGGTATCCACCAAAGACACGGTCAGGCGATACATTGATGCTGAGAGTCTGCCGCATCGGCGGACTCCGGCAACTCCACCAGCATCGACATCTGATACGATCCCGGACTAGACAGGTGACATTCTCGCCGAACGCTTAAGCGGGCATTTTCCCTGAACGTCGACAGCGCCCAGCCAGCGATCGAGCCGCCCACGTGGCCCACTTTATCGCCGCCGTTGACACTATACTATGCTCAGACAGGAACAAAACAGCCATTCGTACGTGATAATCACATCCATCCCGGTTCTTGACTCGACTCACGAATTGGAGGGACGAAGATGTTGAAACCGTCATCTTTTTGAAACCATCATCTTTGTTGACCGTTGCGGTCTCTGCGCTAACTTTTGTCATCATCGCTTGTAGCGGCGCCGGCGAAAATACGGTCTCCGAAGAACCTACCCAATCTGGAGCGCCGACTCAGGCAGAATCCTCAGCTCCAGCCACCCCGGTGACTACCATTGTCGCCACCGCCACCCCTCGACCTACCAACACGCCCAGCACAGCGCAGGGGACGACCGCCTTGGGAGGCCGGCTCCGAATTGCCACGATCCTGCCCATCCAGCAGCTGGTGGGAACCTGGCTGGGCACGGCCACCTCCGCCAATATGCAGGTGCGCCCCTTCACCGACCCCTTGGTGCACACCGACCGTTTCGACGGTTCCCTAGTACCCGGCCTGGCCACCTCGTGGGAGGCCAACGACGACGGCGCCCAGTGGACCTTCCACCTGCGGAACGACGTGGAGTTCACCCGGGGATGGGGGCTATTTACGGCTCACGATGTGCCCCACAGCGTAATCCTCAATACTCGGGAAGATGCCATCGCCACCGATACCGGTCTGTTCCGCGAGCTATTCGGCGACACCCAGGAGGAGCAACTGAACAACGTCGTTGCTTTGGACGATCACACTGTCCGATTTAACCTGGTAACCCCCAATTTAATCATGGACTTTATCGCTTCAGCCCAACAGGGCAGCCTGTTCATCTACTCCAAAGCCCAATTCGATACCGAAGGTATCGAAAGTTATGACATACAGCCTGGCGGCCTAGTATTACAACGACGGTTAATCTGACCGGGTGATTTTCGCGACCCATTTGGACCTGAACCGTACTGCCATGAGCTTACCGCGATTTCTCGCTCGTGGCCGAATACGAAGGATCAGGCACCATATTTGGCAATCCGTCGTTGTAATACTAGGTCCGTGGCAATTTGAAGAGCGCACGCTGGATGTCAACCTGCTTTACTCCCGGGTGGCGGATCACTGGCGTCGTTCGCCGTTCTTTGAGGAGATGGAACTGATTTTGATACCGGAAGAGAACACGCGCCTGGCCCAACTCCGAACGGGGCAGGTACAGATTGGCGAAGTGAGTCGAGAGCTTCATGGTGACGCGAAGGGAGCAGGATTGCAGGTAATTCAAAGCCAGCTTCCGGCGATCCAGATGGGCTTCGTCATCGGCGGCGTCTACACCCCGATGCGGCCGGCCCTGCGCCGACGGGGAGGAGGGCTGCTTCTGGCAACCTGACGAGCCTCACTTGGACCCCCGGGTGCGCGAGGCCATTAATCGGGCCATCAACCGAGACGAAATCAACCAGCAACTGTTTGGCGGCATCGGGGAACGCCACCCCACTTGGGGATTCCATCCGAATCTGCCTGGCTGGAACCCCCGCTGGAACGAAGAATTCGACGAGAAATACGGCTTCGATCCGGAAAAGGCCCGCCAGTTGCTCAAAGAAGCTGGCCAGGAGGGGTACAAGCTCAAGCTCCTCCTCACTGAGCTGCCCGGCGCGCCGGAAATGATCCCCATGGGGGAGGCCGCCTATTCCTATCTGAGCAACGTGGGCATTGACGTGGAGTCGGAGGCCATCGAATGGTCTTCCTACCGGGCCGAGTACTACCGGCCCGGCAATCTCCACGGCGTCATCGCCGCAAGCCGGGGCACGTATCGACCGGCGGAAATTACCCTCCGCTTCTACAATCGCAGCGGCCCTACCGGGTTCTTCCGCACTTCCGTAGATCCCATGACCGACGTTCTTTACAACACGGCCACCCAAGCGGTGCCCCCGTAGTCAAGGCCGACGCATTGAGGCAGATTGGCGACCTCAACTTCGACCTGTACTCAATGGTTCCCATCGTGTGGTTGCCGGCCGAAATCGTGATAGACCCGAAGGAAATCGGAGAGTATGTGTGGCCCGGCAGCATCAACGCCAGCTTCACCCACACCGAGTACATCACACCCGCGCAGCAATAGGACTCCACACCGGGGCGGATGACCAACCCGCCCCTTTTGGACGGGACCCTGGCCTTTCTGGGACCTGCAGCGGTGCCAGTATCCCCGCTACATCGCCAACGTACCCATCGCAGAACGCTTGCAACCCGCCCTGGCCGCTTGCGGGCCCGCACCACCGAGGTGGCCGGCGCTTGCGCCTCATCCTCTGCGAGCGGCGCGATGCCGACTGCAACCGTCTTTGCACCGCCCGCCGCTCCGACCTGGCGTCCTGCGACGGCGCCGCCGGCTTCAACGACCGGGAACTATTCGAGCTGGCGCTGGGACCGGGCACCGTTCGCCCCTTACCGGTCCAGCTACCTGGCTGGCCGACAACCCCGAGCTTTTGGCGCTCAGCCACGCCATGCTGGTGCAGCAGTCGCCTGACGCTCAGCTCCTGGAACAGTGCGGCCTGCCCACGCCGGAGTCCGGCAAGTCCTCCTCCAAGCGTAGGCTCTGGGACTGGGCCCATCTTCCCGTCAGGCCGATCACCCGCACGGTGGTCAGGTTTCAGCCCCGGCGGTCAATCTCACCGACGGCCGTGATGCCGGAGGCAACTGCCCTCGAATGCCAAGAAGATCACCGAAAACAAAGCCAGACGCCAACTGTACATCGGCGCATGGCTGGTGTTCGGCGTCGGCTCGCCCATCCTGTGGCGCGAAATCCGAATGCCGTTGGCGGCCCGGTCGGCAACTCTGCCTGTTCTCAGGGGCGGCTCTGATTGCGGGAAACGAATCAGGCCTCGGCAGCGTCACCCACCGGGCCGACCATATCACCCTGCCATCTATGGTTCAGCGTGATCAGCGAAACCACTTCCCACCTCCTGTGCTGACGGGCCCAATGCCCCTCGGTTCGCAACGGGTGGGGTGTCCCGGCCACCCCGGCGTTTACAATACATACTATCCCATTATGCAATAACTGTCAACCGCAGTGTCGCCCTCCAGTTGCTTTCCAAAGTCGTTGGCATTGGGGGCATTATTTACCGGGATGAACAGGATAAAGGGGATGGACGGGATTCTTCTGATTGAGGGCGTCTGGATTCCCTCACGCGTACCCAGAACCACCGTTGCTACGGCGACGAGATTGCCAACCCCCGCATCGAGTGCGGGGTCGCGATGACAGGGGGGCATCCTTCGACAGGCTCAGGATGAGCGGGGGAGGGAAGCGTTTTTACCTGGATGGACAGGATGAACCGGATGGACAGGATTTTTGGGTGGGAGGTTTGGGCTTGGGATCGTGCTTGGATGGTCTGCGGGGGCGTTTGGGCTGTGGCCTTCGTGTGGACACGAGGGAAGGCGGTGGCTATCATGCGGAAAAGATTGCTGGCCCGGTTATGATTGGCCCAATGGCCTGATAAGTAAGGAAATGAATGATGGTGACTGCTGATTGGGGCGATATCTACAAGGAACTGGGCGCGACTCCGGTGATAAATGCTACCGGGAGCGTGACCATGTTGGGGGGGTCAACTCCCATACCTGAAGTCAAAGAGGCCATGGCGCGGGCCGACGGAGCCTACATCCCGCTCATGGAATTGCAGGAGAGGGCCGGAGCGGCCATTGCCGGTATGGTTGACGTACCCGCAGCCTACATCACCTCCGGCGCCGGCTCCGCCCTGATGCTGGCTACCGCAGCGGCCATGGCTGGCGATGATGACGACATGATCCAGCAACTGCCCGACACCAGCGGTATGAGGAACGAAATCCTTATCCAGACCAGGCAGCGTTACTGGTACGACCGTTGCCTGGAACTGGCCGGCGCCAGGCTGGTGATGTTTGGCTCAGAAGAAGGGACCACCGAAGAGGACCTGGAGAAGGCAATCGGTCCCAACACCGCCGCAGTCCACTACTACGCGGTAGAGCAGGCTCCGGATCCGGACGCGCTTTCCCTGGAGAAGACCATTGCCATCGCCCACGCTCATGGAGTTTTGGTGACGGTGGATGCCGCCGGGCAGATCTACCCGCTGGAAAACTTTGGCAAGTACGTCAGAATGGGCGCAGATTTTCAGTGCATTGCCGCCAAGTATCTCGGCGCGACTCAATCGGTGGGTCTGGCCCTGGGTTCCCAGGAAATGATCCGCAAGATAGGTTTGCATTCGTTCGCCAGTTATGAAGGCCGCCGCGTGCGGGGAGTGGGCCGGCCACAAAAGGTTGACCGTCAGGAGATGATCGGCGCGGTGGCCGCGGTCCGGCACTGGATGACCACGAACCACGAAGACCGGCTGGCTGACGCGGAGCGACGGAGCCGGAATATATTGCAAGCAGTGGCGGGTATTCCAGGGCTGAGGGGTGAGTTGATCGACAACGTGATCGGCCATCAAGCCTACGGCCTGAACCTATGGATCGACCCGGCCGTTGCCGGCATGACCATTTACGATTTGCGGGACCGCCTGAAGGATGGAGCGCCACCCATCTGGACGCGGGTTCGGGACGACGAGGACTTCATCACGATCCACGTGTTTGGTCTCAACCCGGGAGAGGATGGTATCGTCGGGGAACGGATTGCGGCGTTGTTCGGGAAGTAACGACATTGTCTGCCGCCACGTAGCCCCCGTGTCATTGCGCCACCTCATCGAGATTGCCACGTCGCTGCGCTCCTCGCAATGACAGCATTCGCGCGGTTTGGAGCATGCTTGGGATATACCCGCGTGGACTACCAGCGTTGGCCGGGTACGCGCTCTTGCAAAACCTCTCCGTAAAGACTGAGCACCTGGTCGATCCTCAGCACTACGATGGCCCCCTGGCCGTCCTGCAGATAGCGATCCGTTACCAACCCGGACTGAACGAGGTGGTCGATCATCTCCTCGAACACCTCGCCTTCACGATAGACGGAGGCGGTGCATCGGAATTTCCATCCGGCATCCCTTTCGGTGTTGCGGAAAAGGACGATAACCCTGGGGTTTTCCTCGATGTGGTCGAGGGGGACCCGACCGGTGCGGTCGCGATACATGAGGGAGTCGTCGCCGACTGTCAGCACCGTGCCGATGTATCCGCAGTTGGGAACGCCGTCGCCGGAGGCCGTGCCGACGATGCACGGGTAACCGTCGTCGCGGGCGTGGTTGATCAACCGCGTCATCTCTTGTGTTAGCTGTATCATCCGGCGTCTCCTCGGGCACAGCCACTGTTCAGCGGCCAGGTCGTGGCGGTAGGGGGTGTCTTATTATCGGCGCGGCGAAGGTCCCAGGTGCGAGCCGGCATCGACCATGATGGTTTCGCCGGTAACGTGCTCCGCACCCTCCAGCAGCCAGACCACCGGATCGGCGACCGCTTCGGTGGTGCCGGCGGTTTTCAACGGAGCCGATTCCGCGTAGCGTTTGATGAAGGCTTCGTAACCCTCTTCGCCCAGGCCTTCCCGCCACCAACGAGTCTGCATTACGCCGGGACACACCGCGTTCACACGGATTTCCGGCGCCAGCGCTCGGGCGAGCGAGTAGGTCATCACGTTCAACGCCGCCTTGGACGCCGCATAGGCGATGGAACTGCCGGTGCCGGTAAATGCTGAACCGGACGAAATGTTGACGATGGCGCCCCGGCCCTGCTGTTGCATGGCCGGCGTTACCGCCCGGACCATCTGGTAGGCGCCGATGACATTCACCGCGAAAATGCGTTCAAAGTCCGCGGCAGAGAGGCCCTCCAGATCGGCATGGGGGACAATCACGGATTGGGCGGCGTTGTTCACCAGGCCGTCGATTCTTCCCCACCGTTCCAGCGCCGCCGCCGCCATGCGGCGACAATCGTCGTCCACCGACACGTCGGCTTGGCACAGGATGGCTTCCGCGCCCAGGTCTTCGCAAACCTGCAGCGTGGCCCTGGCCTCGGTTTCACTGCGGGTGTAGTTGATGACGACCCGGCCGCCCTTTTCCGCCAGGCGTTGGGCAACTGTAGCGCCCAGGCCGGTGGCCGAGCCGGTAATTATGAACACCGCGCCGACAACTTCCATTGCTGTCCACCTGTCTCCGTAGGTTGATTTAGCCTAGATTATAACGGATGAATCCGGCGCCTCCCACCACGTGGGCGAAGGATATAAACAAGGCATCAATAACAAGTGTTTTTCTTGACAGTAGTGCGCGTATTTCGTAGCATGGCTACAACATAAACATGGTAATCTGGCAAGAAATTTGCCCAATGGAGCAATCCCGACAGGAGGGAAACCAATGGCCAGTCGAGAAGAAATTGCGCTGATGGGTCACCTGATGCGTCGAGCCGGGTTTGGAACTGCGCGTGGGGAGTTGCAGGAGCGGGTCGACAAGGGGTATGAGGCCACGGTCGAAGAGTTATTGCATCCCGAGCGGTTTGACCCAATTGACGAAGACCTGTTGTACCGGTTCCTTCCCGGATACGAGGGGGCGTTGGGTCCTCCGTTGAACCAGGCGGATTGGGTTTACCGGATGGTAAACACCGAACGGCCGCTGGAAGAAAAGATGGCGCTGTTCTGGCACCAGCTATTCGCAACCGGCAATTCCAAAGTTGACAATCCCCCGGAGTTGACCCAGCAGATCGTGATGTTCCGCGAGTTTGGGCTGGGAAAATTCAGAGACCTGCTGGTGGAACTGGCCCGCAATCCAGCCATGATATTTTGGCTGGACAATAACGGAAACCATCGCGGCGCGATCAACGAAAACTGGGGCCGGGAGCTGCTGGAGCTGTTTTCGATGGGCGTGGGGAACTATTCGGAAGACGACATAAAAGAAGCGTCGCGGGCGTTTACCGGCTGGACGATCGGGCCCAAAATCCCGCGCAACCCGCTGGGCAGGTTCTACTGGAGTTTCGAATATCGTCCGGAAGATCATGACGATGGTGAAAAGACGTTCCTGGGACATACTGGGAATCTGGATGGACAGGACGTCATTGATATCGTGGTCAATCAGCCCGCCACGGCCAGATTCCTGGCACGGCATTTGTACAACTTCTTCGTGGCGGATGAGCCGCAGGTTCCCAGCTGGAATATCACACCGCCCAACGATCCCGATGCGATTGACCAGTTGATAGCAGCCTACGACGAGTCTGACGGCGATATCCGTGCGATGATGAGGGCGCTGTTCAACTCGAAGTTTTTCAAAGACGCCAGGTTCTCGCGGGTAAAGAGCCCTACTGAACTGGTTATCGGGACGGCGCGGCTGGCGGGCAACTTTGAGGGTCCCAGACCCGGATTCAATTCGCTGGCTTTCGAATGCGCGTACCAGGGGCAGGAGTTGTTGAATCCCCCCAGCGTGGAAAGTTGGCATACCGGCACCGAATGGATCGACGGCGGCGCCCTGGTGCGACGGGTCAATTTCGCTGCAAATCTGTTGGGTGATGTAACCCTCCCCGGTGTTCAGTCGATCATAGGTGACCTGCGGAACATGGGACCGTTGGATCCCGGTGGCTTCGTTAACGGGTGCCTGGACCTGGTGGGGCCCATGGAAGTGAGTGAGGCTACTCGGGCTGAACTGCTGGATATGGCCCGCGAAGGCGGAGACCTGCACTGGGACACCGAAGCCAACGTTCGTGAATCGGAAAAACGAGCCGGAGTGATGTTGGCTCTGATTGCGGCATCCCGAGATTATCAATTCGCCTGATCGCACCGATTGAGTGGGATGCCGGCAAAGTACGGGAGGAATAACATGGCGACGACCAAGAAAGACCCGGTGGTGGTGGTTCTGCAGATGACGGGAGCCAATGACTACCTGAATACGATCATTCCGTATACCAACCCGCACTATCGGGATAACCGTCCCAAGGTTGGCATACCCGAGGACCAGGCGCTGCCAATCGACGGCGAGCTGGGCTTCAACCCCAACATGGGGCCGATAAAGAAGCTATATGACGAAGGGAAAGTAGCCATCATCCACGGCATCGGATATGAAAACTCGCCGCGTTCGCACTTCCGATCCATGGATATCTGGCATACGTGCGAGCCCGATGTGGTGGGTACTGAAGGATGGGCAGGAAAGGTCATTCGCGATCTTGACCCTCGTGGCGAGAACGTCCTGAAAGGCGTGAACTTCGGCCAGGGATTGCCGCGGGCGCTGGCGTTGCGCGGGGTTCCTGTAACCTCGGTGTCCGGCCTGGAGTCATACGGCGTACTGTCCAGTGTGCCCGGAGTGGCTGCTGAAGAAGACCGGAACAAGATCCTGGACCGGTTTGCCCGCATGTACGCGCCCACCATTGGCACGGGTCCGGTGATGGATTACCTGGGCCAAACCGGTCGCGATGCGCTGGAAGGCGCGGACATCATCCGGTCTGCCCCGGAGCAGTATTCCTCCACGGTGGAATATGCGGAAACTCCGGTGGCCAAATATCTGCGGGATATCGCGCAAGTATATCTGGCTGACCTGGGGACCCAACTTTTCTACACTCAGCACGGCAGTTTCGATACGCATTTCAATCAGCCGCCGATGCACACGAAACTGTGGATTGATATGTCGCGGGCGATTAGCGATTTCTTCGATGATCTGCAAGAACATGACGCGGGCGACAATCTCATCATGGTGCTGTTTACCGAGTTTGGCCGCCGGGTGAAGGACAACGGCACCGGGACCGACCACGGCGCCGGCGGAGCTGCCTTCGTAATCGGGAACCAGGTGAAGGGCGGTATGTACGGAACGTATCCGTCGCTGAAGCCGGAGGACCTGAGCCAGGGCGATCTGGAACCCAACTACGACTTCCGCGGGTTGTATTCGACGGTCATCGAACGGTGGTTGGGACTGGATGCGGTGCCCATCGTTGGCGGCAAGTTCGAGCAAATGGCTTTTGTGTAAGCCGCGCCGACTTAGTTTTTGGGGAGGTCAAAAATGCTTACTACAGTAGCCGCCGGAAGGGTGTTCGACTACAGCTTTTGTCTGGGGATGTACGGCATGTCCGGGCAGGGATTCTGGACGCCGCAGGATTTCGCGCTGGCCGACGACGGGTTGGTTTACGTAATCAACCGGGGTGCGGAAGAATTGGGACAGCGCATCAGCAAGGTAACGCTGGATCACCAGTTTCTGGGACAGTACGGTTCTTTTGGCCGGGGCGACGGGCAGTTTGTCTGGCCGCGCTCGATTGCGCTGGACCGAGCCGGCAACGTTTACGCTTGCGACGATCATTTGAACCGGATTTCGGTTTTCGGGCCGGATGATGCTTTCGTGTGCAGTTGGGGTGAATCCGGCAGCGGTGAAGGCCAGTTGAGTGGACCGAGCGGATTGGCCTTCGACCCGGACGATAACTTGGTGGTAGTCGATGGCATGAATCACCGGGTGCAGAGGTTTACCAGGGACGGGACGTTCCTGGGCGGCTTCGGGCGACAGGGAGATGGCGACGGCGAGTTCAACCTGCCCTGGGGTTTGTGCGTGGACGACGCGGGCAACATCTTTGTGGCCGACTGGAAGAACAACCGTGTGCAGAAATTCGACGCGGACGGCAACTTCCGGCTCAAGCTGGAGGTTTCTGCATCTGGCGTGGGCGACCTGCATGGGCCAACCGGTGTAGCCGTGGATTCAGAAGGGGACATATACGTTACCGACTGGGGAAATCACCGGGTCCAGGTTTACGCATCCGACGGCAGGTTCATCGCTACCCTGGTGGGAGATGCGCAGGATCCGTCCCCCTGGACACAGACCTATATCGACGCCAACCCGGATATCATCAAGGCGCGCCGAAGGGTTAATCTGGAACCGGAGTGGAGGTTCCGCAGACCGGTGGCGGTGAAGGTTGATAAACAGGACCGCATATTTGTGCTGGAGGCTGCGCGCCACCGCATACAGGTTTACGACAAGGTTAAGGATTACGAAGAGCATCCGTTGAACCTGTAACGGTTGAGCGCCATCTGAAGTCATTGATCATCGGGTTTGCTGGGGGTAGCGGCGCGAGAGCGTCACTACCCCCAAGCGTGGGAATTGCCAACGCACTGGAGGCTTGGGCCGGATGGCTTACGGCTGGCAGGATCGCGGGGAGCATAACGACGTGGCAATCGCGATGAGGTTGAACACACGTCGGCGAACCACCGTTGCTACGGCGACGAGATTGCCAACCCCCGCATCGAGTGCGGGGTCGCGATGACGGTAGGCCGGTTTGGTTTGACAAGGTGGGTACGCGTGAGCAGTGTCGTCCTAGCGGGATGGGGAGTTGCGTAAGGTGCTTTGCGGGTAGAATTTCGTCCATGCTGACCGGAAGACGATGGTTGCCGGCAGTTCCCGGAGGCCGCCGCCGGTTCCTATCGCCACGGACGTTTCCGCTGCCAAAACTCCATCTGCCAACACTTCCTCAGGCGGGGCGACGGTTCCGTCGGCGCGACGCAGGTCGGCGGCGCGAATGGCCCCCGTGTGGCTGTCGCTCCAAATTGCGACCGGGATTCCGCCCACCACATCACTCAACACTTCGGCCTGGGCCACGTCGTTGTAGGGCCAGGCGGCAGCGTCGTCTCCGATGACGAGACCAACCACGTGCCGATCTCCGGGCAGTTGTCCGGTAAATGGCTGTACAGGTTGCGCCACGGACAATAACTTGGCACCCGGATGCGCGGCGTTCCAATGACCCCAAGTGGTCAACTGGGCTGGGATCAGATCGAGAGCCCTGCCGGCCCGGGGGCCGGCGATGGCTGCACCCAACGGCTGTGACCAGACGCTGCCGGTATCGTGGTCGTACCAGGTCATGGCGCCTTTATAGAGGGCTCCCTGATTTCCGAATACGACAGCGCTGTCCCCAATCCTGCGGTCATGCACCATGGCCGTGTAGCACAACGGGCACCAGGTTACCAACACCGGCACGCCGCCCACGACATCGTTCACCATTTCACGGTTGTAGAGAATACCGAGTGGATACGCCCTGGCGTCGCCGTTGATGGCCAGCCCGATCACCGGTTCGTCCTCCTGGAGATTGGCTACGGCAACGTCGATGAACATCGGGTCGTACACGGGTGGTATGTCGTCGGGTCGTCGCAGTTGGTGGTATGCCGAATCGACGAAGTCCGGCGCAGTTGATCCGGTTGGGCCGATGAATTCATCGACTGGGCCGTCAACAACCACGTCGTAAGGGCGAGCGTACTGGGCGGTTGCCGACGGCTGGGTCGGGTCGGAGCAACCGGAGCTGCCGACGATCAATACGGATGCCAGCAACCCAGCCACGATGTTCACGCGTACCCACTTTGTCATTGCGAGCGTAGCGTGGCAATCTCGTTGAGGCTGAACACACGTCGACGAACCGCCGTAGCTACGGCGACGAGATTGCCACGTCGCTGCGCTCCTCGCAATGACAGATTAAAGTGGGTACGCGTGAGGTATAACACGATCTTGCCCGTTGACGGATTTTAGGGCTGGCGGATGCCCACCGATTCGCTGGAATCTGCCGGGCGCGCGGGGCGTCTCCGCAACCTGGCCAGCAAGGTCCAGCGTCTCGGGGACGCCACGACCACCACCAGCAAAATGCCGACTGACGTTACCACGATTGCCGGGCCGGTGGGCAAATTCAGATAGTAGGACAAATACAAACCGGTTACGACCGCAACCAGCGCAGCCGCCACCGTAGCGGCCATCATTGTCGCCAGGCGTCGGGCCAACAATGTACCGGTAACCGCCGGCACTACCAGCAATGACATTACCATCACGTTGCCCACCGTTTTCAGTGCGGCCACTGTGGTTAGCGCAACCAGGAGGGGAAGCATGTATTCCAGGAACCGGACCGGCACTCCGGATGCTTCTGCTACCGCTGCGTCGTAGGTGGTGAATACGAGCTCTTTGTAGAAAAGACGCACCACGAGCAGAACGCCGGCGGCCAACAGCCCAACCACCAGAACATCGTTCCAGGATGCGCCCAACACGTTGCCGAAAAGCACGCTGAGGAGGTCTCCGGCGTAGTTGGCGGACGTGTCGATGATGATCACGCCCACGGCGAACCCACCGGCGAACATGACCCCAATGACCGCGTCGATGCGAACCCCAGCGCGGCGAGTAACCGCCGAAATCGTTAGAGATGCGGGAATCGCCCACAACAACGCTCCGACGAATATGTTGATGCCGAGGAGGAAGGCTGCGGCCATGCCGGTCAGGGCGGAATGGGCGATAGCGTCGCCGAGGAACGCCATGCCTCGCAGCACGACGAAGGTTCCGACTACGCCGCAGGCGGTGGCGGCCAACGCCGACACCAGCAGGGCGCGTTGCATGAACCCAAATTGCATGGGTTCGATGATCAGATCGAGCAATTCACGCCTCTCGGAAACATCCGGAAACCACGATCCGAACGACCGCGACCCGAACGAAGGGAATTATTGAGCCGAATTGTGCGTAAGTTGCGCATAGAGACGCTGCGAACATTCATCTGAGGTGGGCGGCGAGCGCGTCAGCGTTGGCCCGCATCATCTCCAGGTAAGTTGGGTAATCAACGTCGGGCGTCGACCGAATGATACCGACGGAAATCCCGGCATCGCGCGCCACCTGTGCCAGGGCATCTGCGGAAAATTGCGGTTCGGAAAATACGGCCGGAAGGTTCCGGTCCCCCACCAGATCAAGGACTGCAACTATATCGTCAGGGGCGACGTCTCCACCGTGGCTGCCCACGAACGCCTGCACCTCGAATCCGTAACGGGAACCGAAATATCCATAGGCGTCGTGGAAGGTGACCAACACGCGCCGACTTGACGGGATCTCGGCAATTTTGGCGGAGATGTACCCGTCCAGCGCTTCCAGTTGGCTGATGTAGTCGGCCGCGTTGTCCAGATACTCCGGGGCGTTGACCGGATCGGCGGCGACCAGGCCGTTGGCGATTTGGTTGACGTAGTGCACTGCGAAATGCGGGTCTAACCAGAAGTGCGGGTCGCCGCGGAGACGAGCCTGGCCGTGGCCGTCGTCGTCGTGGCCGTCGTCGTCGTGGCCGTCGTCGTGGCCGTCGTCGTCGTGGCCGTCGTCGTGGCCGTCGTCGTCGTGGCCGTCGTCGTCGTGGCCGTCGTCGTCGTGGCCGTCGTCGTGGCCGTCGTTGTCGTGGCCGTCGTCGTCGTGGCCGTCGTCGTCGTGGCCGTCGTTGTCGTGGCCGGTTGCCGGAAACGGCGACTCGTTCATCCGGCTGGGCGTTAGTCCGTCGGATGCTACGATTTGCACCGCATCCGGGGATGCCGAGCCTTGAATGAGCCGGTCCAGGTTGACAAATAATCCGGCGCCGTTGGAGACGATCAGGCTGGCCTGGGAGACTTCGACGTTGTCCCGCGGCGTGATCTGATAGGTGTGGACATCGCTTCCCGGCGGCACCAGGTTGTAGATCGAGACGCGATTGCCGCCGACCTGACGGACCAGATCGGCCAGCACCGCGGTAGTGGCGACCACACTGATGGGTTCGGGTTCGGCGGATTGATCGGAGGAGGTAGGCGCAGTTGCAGCGGCGGGTTCGCCGGGTGCAAGGGGTGTGGCAGGGTCCGTAGTCGCGGCGGTGCCGCAGGCGGACAGGAGGGCCACCGACAACGCCAGGACAGACATGGCTGCCAGTAGCCAAGAGCGTCGATTGGCGCTACCGCGAATTGCTGAGAAATCAGGTCTGGTGCCGGGGGTCATTTCGCCTCCTCTCGATTTGGTAATCAATATATTGTCTCAATAAATTCCACAGTTGATTGTAAGTATCAATACCATTTGCTAATAAAAAAAGCTCGGTTTCAGTCCAGGGCGCAGGAGCCGCAGCGCCCGTAAACTTCAAGCCAATGGCCGCTCATTTGGAAACCCGCCTGAGTGGCGGCTGCTTCAAGCAAATCCTCCACGTCGCAACCCACGAGATCGGAAGACATACCGCACACGGCGCACAGCAGGTGATGATGGTGGCCCTCATGGCTCAGTTGGTAGCGTATCTCGCCATCTTCGAGGAGTACGCGGCACACGAGATCGGTGCGGACCAGCAGGCGCAGGCCACGATAAACGGTGGCGCGACCAACGCAGGGCAGCGAGGCGCAGAGGTCTTCGGCGGTGAAAGGCCGACTCTGCGCGGCGACGGCGCCAATGACCAGACGGCGGGGTTCGGTGTCCCGGTAGCCCAGGCTGGACAGTTCTTCCACCATGTCATCCACCACCGCGGCGGAACGCGGGCGCGGGTGCACATGGCCCTGGTGCTTGATGTTGGCAGACGTCATAAACGATACCCAGTTTCAGAAAGATGATAGGGCAGAGCGCAACTACTGTCAACGACCGGCAGCGCCGGGGGGAGTTGCCGTGCGACGGGTGTTGCAGGGTTGACGATCCGGGCCTTTTTAAAGTTGTGGAAATTAACCACCCGCTCGTCCTGAGCCTGTCGAAGGACGGTTGCCGATGGTTCGACAAGCTCACCATGAGCGGGTGTTAGGGGACTTTGAGCGGAGGTCGGGGGACTTTGAAAAGGCCCTGCTTGACGATGCGTTGCGCTTAGGGATATATTCTGCGCATTGAACCGGTGGCCGGTTGGGTCGCGGGTGAATGATTTGTCCAGCGGGAGTGTTGAAAATGCCGATTTATGAATACGCGTGCCCCACCTGTGGGCATAAGTTTGAAAAGTTGCAGTCCATGTCAGCGAAAGGCGCCGATTGCCCTCACTGCGAGCAGCCGGCCAAGCGGGCCATTTCGGTGTTCGCGGCGGTGAGCAAGGGCGACGGGTTTGCCAGTAGTATGGCTGACCTTGGCGGTTCGCCGATGCCCATGCCGATGGGCGGCGGATGCGGCGGAGCCTGCGGCTGCGGTCACTGACGCCCGACCAAATCCGGTTTTCATAGCATCGCTGTCCGAGTATCGCCGTCCGAAAACCGGGCGGCGATTTTCTTTTTCACTGTGAAGCGCCGGATGAACCAACGGAGATTGCGGAGGATGCCGCTCGACGGGTGGCGGCCCATTTACGATACCATAACACGACGGCGCCGACGGACAGCAACAGAACGGCTCCGAGGATGGAGGTGAGGGCGACCCGCATGGTGGCGTCGAACCAGAAACCGCCGGGGAACAGTATCAGCAGGTAGTCGGTGTGCGGATTCAGAATCCACAGATCGTTGGCGAAACTGAGTTGGTGGAACAGCAGGAAGAGTTGCCGGAAGCTGGCCAGGGATACTAAACCGACTGCCAGCACGGAGGCCAGTGTGATTGCGCCCGACCAGATCGCCAGCCGCGCCGCCGTGGGGATGAATTGCCGGCGCCTGGAGATGCAGCCCACGGCAGCCAGCGCAACGATCCACAAGATGGATCCAATCCCAACCCAATAGGTGCCTCGCACCAGTCGTTTGACGTCGTACATGTGGGCGATCTCGCGGGCGTTGAACACATCCTGTTCGACGCCGTATATCTGAGCGCGAACGGCGAGGGGTTCCGTGCCGGTATTGAAGTATGACCGCAGTTCTCCGCCGATGCGGTCGAGGTCGGCATCGGTGATGCCGGATCGGACGGCGGTGTCGTAGCGGTCGAAACCGTTTCGATAGAGGCCGGGATCGTTGATGGCCCAGGCCACGGAGCCGGCTACCAGGAACAACAGACAAGCGGGAACTATCAGGGCGGTGCCCATGCGCCGGGTCATCTCCAGCGGGCGGGTCAGGCGGGCGAGTACCATGAACTAACCGTATCACTTGCCGGCGTAAGGGAGCAACGGGGCGGTGTCATCGAGGGTACGCCCCTCACCCCCGGCCTCTCTCCCGTTGGGAGAGGGGAACCGAATCCGACATGGATGAACAGGATGAACAGGATTTTGGGCTGTGGTTGGCGACGTGTGTTGAACCTCATCGAGATTGCCACGTCGCTGCGCTCCTCGCAATGACAGGTGGGGGTGGGCGCTCCTCGCAATGACAAAGCGGGTACGCATGAGGGCGGTGTCATTAGGTGCATGGTGTATACTCCCGGCGTTATGAGTGATGACCACAATTCGCCCATCCCCGAGGCTCAAATCGGTGAGTTTCAGTCCCTGATTGACATCGTCGCCAGGCTGCGCGCGCCGGGCGGCTGTCCATGGGACGCCGAGCAGACTCACGAGTCGCTGAAGCGCAATCTGCTGGAAGAATGCTATGAGGCGTTGGAGGCAATCGATAACGAGACTCCGATGGAGCTGGCCGAGGAACTGGGGGATATTCTGGTGCAGGTGGCGTTTCACGCCGACATTGCCCGACAGGCCGGCAGTTTTGATATCGCGGACGTTTTGACCGCCATCAACCGTAAGTTGATCCGAAGGCATCCGCACGTATTCGCCGACGGCACGGCGTCCGACGCCCGGCAGGTGGAGCGGAATTGGGAGCAACTGAAGGCTGAAGAGAGGCGTCAGGCGGGAAAACCGGACCCGTCGGCGATGGACAGCGTGCCGGTGGCCCTGCCCGCATTGACGGCGGCGCAATTGATCCAGGACCGGGCGGCCCGGTTTGGCTTCGATTGGGACGAAGTGGACGGTGTGCTGGACAAAATTACGGAGGAAATCGCCGAATTCCGAGCTGCCAAAACCGAATCGGAACGAGCCGATGAGTTCGGAGATATCCTGTTTGCGCTGGTGAACCTGGCTCGCTGGAGCGGCGTTCACGCCGAGGACGCATTGAGGCAATCGAACGGGCGGTTTCGGAACCGGTATCGTACGATGGAGCGGTTGGCGCGGGAGCGAGGGTTGGAATTCGGCGCGATGGAGTTGGAGGACAAAGAAGCGCTGTGGCAGGAAGCCAAGGCGGTGGAAAGGTCGGCGATCTCCGGGTAAGCGGCATCACCGGGTAAGCGGCATTATTGGGTGATCGGGGCGTTAATAATCCGGACGGTTGCCCTGGCCGGCAGATAACCAACCGGGTTCCAGGAAGAAAATGCCGCCGGATGCCAGGTTTACTACGCCTTCAAGGGCGGCCCAATTCCGGTTGGAACGACCGAAAGGGGCAACCCGACCCAGCAGCGGGCGTTTGGGGCGAAAGCGCCTGATCTTGCGGCGGGCTCCGCTCAGGCGCATGGCCTCGCTGACGGCATCGTTGAATCCACCCCGGCGGTCAATGAGGTTGTGGTCAAGGGCAGACCGGGCGGTGAACAACTCGCCGGTTGCCAGGTCCGTGACCCGCTCGGTCGGCAGCTGGCGACTGTCGGATACAACCGACACGAAAAGGTCGTACATCTGGGAAATGAGGTCCTGGAACTTTTCAGACTCCTCGTCGGTGGGATGACGCCAGAACCCCGACATATCCTTGAGTCGGCCGGCCTTGAAGATGGAGAGCTCCACGCCGAGTTTGCCCAGCAGTTGCTGGAGGATGGGGCGGAGGTAGATGACGCCGATTGAACCCACCAATGCGGCTCGGGATGCCATGATGGTACCGGCGCCGCACGCGATGTAGTAGCCGCCGGAAGCGCCAAGACCGCGAATGTAGGCCACGACGGGTTTCCGTTCCGCAACTCGCCGGACGCTTTCATACAGCAGGTCGCTGGCGGTGGCCGACCCGCCGGGGGAATCGATGTCGAGAACGAGCGCGCCAATCTTGCGGTTGTTGGCGACGCGTTCGAGCAGTTGGGAGTATTCGGGTTCGCGAATGGCAGTACCGATGACGCCGTGCATTTCGATAACGGCGACGCCGGTCCTGCGCCTGAATAAACGCATAATGGCAAAACCCCTTTCCACCGCTGACAGCGGCGCTCCTTATTATACATGCGACGGGTGGACTGCCCGAAATCATAAGGGCAGGAAATCGGAACGGGACAATGCCCCGGCGATTGCGGCGGGGAGGAGATGCAATCCTTGACACGGCACGGCAGCGGCCCTACTCTGGCGATATTGGGCCAGGCTGAACGCCGCAAGACTCTGGCCCCTGCTGAAACTGGACGCCCGTGACAAGGAGTACGACCATGGAATTCGGTTTGTTCATGATGCCGCTGCATCCACCCCACCGTTCATACGCTGATTCCTACGATCGGGATCTGGACCTGTTGCAGGAAGCTGACCGTCTGGGCTTTCACGAGGCCTGGATCGGAGAGCATTTGACCGAACGTTGGGAAAACGCGCCGTTCCCCGACCTGTTGATAGCCAAGGCATCGGCGATGACGAAGAACATCCGGCTGGCGACCGGCGTCACGCTGTTGCCCATCCACAATCCGATCGAACTGGCACACCGGATCGCGATGCTGGATCACCTGACCCGGGGCAGGCTGTACTGGGGGATCGGGCACCGGGCGATACCTACCGACCTGGCGCTGTTCGGCCTGGACCCATCGCAAGGCGAAGAGGTGCGCCGTCGGGCGGCCGAAGTGCTGGACGTGGTGCTGAGCCTGTGGGCCTCGGAAGGGCAGTTCTCTTACCACGGCGAGTTCTTCGATATTGAAGCCCCTGAGCTGGATCCGGTGCTGGAGCGCGGGCTGCACATGAAACCGCTACAGCAGCCCCACCCGCCCATTGGGGTTGCGGCGACGTCCATCGGGAGCAGCAGCATACGGGTGGCGGGCCGCGAAGGCTGGATACCCATGAGCAGCAGCAACCTGGCGCCGCAGTTCCTGAGCGACCACTGGACGACGGTTGAAGATGCGGCGGCCGAAGCCGGCCGGGAGGCCAGCCGAAGCAACTGGCGCATCGGCAGGGACGTTTTCGTTGGCGAAACCAGCGAACAGGCTCGGGAACGGGCCTACGCGGTGCTGGGTCGGAATTACCTGCAGCATCAGTTGCCCAACCGGCTGGGATCGGGATTGATCCAGGCCACCAAGATTGATCCCAACATGAGCGACGATGAACTGACCGTCGAGTACATGATGGAAAATATCTGGATTGTGGGTGACCCGGACGAGTGCGCCCAGCGGATCCGCCAGCTTTACGACGAAGTGGGTGGTTTCGGTCATCTGCTTTGCATCACGCAGGACCCTGACGACCACCAATGGGAGATGGACTGCCTGCGGTTGATTGCCGAAGAGGTGGCGCCGCGCGTCAGCGATTTGACGGGGGTTTCCGCATAACGATCCAGCGGTCTGGCGAGGAAGGTGGGGCGGGATGCGAATCCGGGTCTTACATGGATGAACAGGATGGACAGGATTTTGGGACGGGATTGGCACGTCGCTGTGTTGTTCGCAATGCCAGGAGGTCCTTCGACAGGCTCAGGATGAATGGAGGACGGGGTCAGGGTGAACGGGGGAATCTATCTGGGTGGGAAATTGAACGAACCGGCGAGGGTTACACGCTATCGGGGCTGTTGTCGGGTGAGAATATGACCGCGTAGCAGCGGCGGATTTCATCTTGCCAGTGTTGTGGAATTAGGTTCCAGTCTTTCAGGTCAACGATGTAAGGCACGAGAGTTTCTGCCAGATCATCAAGCAAATCCTCCTGGAGCATCACGTTCATTGGTTGGTCTCCAAGCACCACCAAATCCAGATCGGAATAACGCCAGGAATGGCCGGAGACGCGTGAACCGTAGGCCCACACTTCACGGTCGGGTAGATACCGCCGTAAGATAGCTGTGACCACGCTCAGGTGTTGCGGCGCAATGTCAACTTGGGAAAGCGGTATTATCATCGGTCCTGTCCTGCAGGGCCTTTAGCAACGCGCTCACGGCATTATGGAATTCCGGAGCAACATCAATAACCCGATCGATGGTATCTTCGTCAAAATATTCGTGAGCGGTGGAATTGCGCCGTTGTCGGAACACGAGCCAATCCTCCAGGGATTCAATCAGCCCGTTTTTGCCGGCGGCGCGAATGATGTCGGGAATCCGCATCTGCCCGACCTGTCCGGGGGACAGGACGTAATCGGCTACGTATCGGCGAATGGCGCTAAACGCCAGTTCGTAAGTGAATTCGTAGCCTTTGACCACCGCAGTTCGATATATGCTGAGGTGTGGATGATTTTCGTCCAAGGCTGCGCAGGCTTCCAGAAATTCACCCAGCCGGGCGTTGGCCCGTTCCAGCGGGGCCAGGTTGATTGGTCGTTCTGCTGCCATGATACTGCAATTCCGCCCTCGCTACATCGCCACCACCCGGGCGTTGTCGATTTGGGGCAGGGCCATGATTTCGGCCAGCGCTTCGGCGGAGATGGGGTCGTCGACGCCTAGAACCATCATTGCCTGGCCACGGGGCGCGATCCGGCCAACTTCCATGAAGCTGATGTTGATGTTGCGTCGGCCGGCCACCGTACCCACCGCGCCGATGGTGCCGGGCTGGTCCTGGTTGTCCACAAACAGCAGGTAGGGCGTGGACGGCGCAACGTCCATCCAGTAGTCGTTGACGCGAACCAAGTGGGGCTCGTCGCGCAGCGAGGTGCCGGCGATGGTGATGTCGTCGCCAGTGGTGTGCAGCGTGGCCGATATGAGGCTGGCGTATTCGCGTCCATCGGATGAGGTCTGTTCGGTGATTTGCAGGCCGCGCTGCTGGGCCAGCACCGGCGCGTTGATCATGTTGACGACTTCGCCACTGACGGGCGACAGCAGGCCCACTAGCGCGGCCGCTTTCAGAATGGCCGTGTTGTGGGTGGCGATTTCACCCTGATAGCGCAGCGTTACGCCGATGAACTGCCCGCGGGCCATGTTGGTGAGCAGGCGGCCCACCATGGAGGCCACCGGCACGTAGGGCGCCAGGATGGCGTGAACCTCGGGCGGGACGAAGGGTGCGTTGACGGTGTTGCGGGCCGGCTGTCCGTTGAGCACGGCGATGACCTGCTCGGCGGCTTCGATAGCGACTTCGCGCTGGGCTTCCTGCGTGGAGGCGCCCAGATGGGGCGTTGCCATCAGGCGTGGATGACGCAGCAAGGGAAGGTCGCCGGGGGGTTCGTTGGTAAACACATCGAGGGCAACGCCGGCGAGCTGCTCGTTTTCCAGGGCTTCCAGCAGGGCGTCTTCATCCACCAGCTCTCCGCGAGCGACGTTGATGAGCCGGGCGCCGGGCTTCATCTTGGCCAGTTGTTCTTTGTTGATCATTTTGGTGGTTCCCGATGTCAGCGGGGTGTGCAGCGTGATGAAATCCGCCTGGGGCAGCAACTCATCCAGCGTCATGGTGGTTACGCCCAGGCGAGCCGCGAAATCGGGGGCCACGAAGGGATCGAAGGCAATCAGCCTCATGCCGAAACTACCGGCGCGGCGGGCGACTTCCGAACCAACACGTCCCAGGCCGATAATGCCCAGTGTCTTGTTGCGAACCTCGATGCCCATAAACGCCGAACGCTGCCACTGTCCTTCCTTCATGGAGGCGTAGGCTTGGGGCACGTTGCGGGCCAGGGCCAGCATGAGGGCCAGGGTGTGTTCGGCGGCGGCCACGGTGTTGCCGATGGGAGCGTTTACCACGGCGATGCCGGCCCGGGTGGCGGCGTCGAGGTCGATATTGTCAACGCCGATACCGGCGCGGGCGACGACCTTGAGGTTGCGGCCGGCCTCGATCACCGGGCCGGTTACCTTGGTTTCGCTACGCACGACCAGGGCGTCGTAATCGCCGATGATGTCAACGAGTTCATCCGGAGTGAGGCCGCGCTTGATGTCGGTGGGGACGTTTTTCTGGAGCAACTCGATGCCTTCAGCGGCAACGTTGTCGGTTATTAGTACCTTCGGCATGGGTAATAGGCACCTCTGGCTGGAGTAGTCAATCAAAAAATACAGTTCGCAAAAGATGCAGTTCGGCGGAGACGAAATTCGGGCCGAACCTTTCGGTGAATCGTAGTTGGTGGTGTGATTTGGAGCGAATATGATCCAACCGCGCGGCTTGCAACGCCGGCGCCGGCTTCGCAATCGATGGTAGCATACTGACCGCCGGCTGTCAGCCGGACACTTGGGAGGTAGAGACGGGAGCGCGTCGCTAATGTCAATTTGTCGAACTAACCGCGCGGTCTGGATGTTGCTAATCGGTGTAATGGTGGCGTCGGTGATGGTTCTGGCATGTGCCAACGCTGATCTGCCCACCGCGCCACTGGACCCTGGATCAACGACGCCGGAAGCCGCTGAGAAATCGACGCAGCCGCCAACGGAGCCGGCGACGCCGGATCTGCCAGCGACGGAAGGCGTTACACCGAGGTTTACGCCGACCCAAAATCCACCAAGTCCGACTCCAACATCACCGGTGTTGGCTCCGTTGCCGACTTACACGCCGCGGTCGTTCGCGCCAACCGACACGCCGCGCCCGCGCCCGCCTCTCGGACCGACGCCGTGGCCAACTCCCGATTTGGGCGATAGCTCGTCCGCCCAACTGCTCTGGAGCTACGAGGCCGAGCTGGCCGGAATTTCCTCACCGGTAGTCGTGGACGGGGTTGTGTACGTCGGCACCGAAAACCGCATGAATGCATTCGATGCGAAAAGCGGTCAACTGCGGTGGCGCTACCAATCTGAAGGGTTGTTTTTGTGGGGCGCGCCGGTGGTGTCGGATGGGATAGTGTATTTCGGTCCCTTCGACCGCCACGTGTACGCGGTGGAAGTCCAAAACGGAACTCTGCTCTGGCGTTATGCCACCGAGTATGATGTTTCCTTCCTCACCCTGGCGGTCGGAGTGGTGTACGTCCTGACCGAGCACGGCCCTCTGTACGCTCTGGATGCTGGCTCCGGAGATTTGCTTTGGAGCCACGAGGCCGATGATGCAACCAGCATCGCCTTGGAGGACGGCGTGGCATACGTCGTCACCCGAGAGAATTTGCTCGCGCTGGACGCCTCAACCGGTGAGTTGCTGTCGTGGTATGAATCTGACGTTGAGATGTACAGCCCAACTCTGGTCAATGGAACTCTATATGTCAATACGGTGGAAGGCGCTGTCTCCGCGATAGATACCGCTACCGGCGACACCATCTGGAGCTACGAGACCAATGGCGTATTGGGCATTTCCCCGGTAGCTTCCGTCGGCTTGGGCATTTCCCCGGTAGTGACCGGCGGCGTCGTGTACTCCGTCACCGGCGACGGGTACCTGTACTCGCTGAATGCCGACTCCGGTAAACTGGTGAGACGTTACCAAATCGGCGGCGAACTCGTGGTACTGCCGACGGTGGTGGACGGTGTGGTTTACTTGGGTTCGTTCGATAGCTATTTGTACGCATTGGACACCGACACCGGCGAGCTGCTGTGGCATTACCGGACCGGCGACGCGATTTTCGCTTCCCCCGCGGTAGCTGATGGTGTGGTTTACATCGCTTCCACGGACAGCACCATATACGCTTTGACAGCGCCATAGCAATCTCCAGGGCGTACGGGAGGCGGCGGGATGCCGGCGTAGCGGAGCGGGATTGCCGCGTGGTTCGACAGGCTCACCATGAGCGGCTGCGCTCGCAATGACAGATGGGTGGCGAATTTCACCCTCACCCCAACCCTCTCCCATCAAGGGAGAGGGGGACGGGCCTGGGGTGGTGCAATGGCAGGGGGTGAGCGTCCTTCGACAGGCTCAGGATGAGCGGGGGTGGGGGTGGCGATGCAAAATGTCTGGAATTGGTGGGCCAGGGTCTTTCGATTCTCCCTCTCCCCTTGTGGGAGAGGGCTGGGGTGAGGGGTATAATCTGCCGCAGGATAGTTCCCTATCTCACACCTTCACCCTCACCCCCGTATCAAGTACGGGGCAGGCTCTAACCCTCTCCCATCAAGGGAGAGGGGATTTCTTGTAAAACCGAATGACCCTGAATTGGTGGCCACCGGGGTATTGACAAGTATTGTTTGTGGATATACTATGTATTCAAGGTGCTGGGGTTGCAGGGAAATCCCACCCACCCAAGCCCGACGGAAACGATCCGTCGTAAACACAGGAGGTATGAAATGGTTTCGCTGATAACGCTAAACCATAAGTGGCATTTCCCCTGTAAACGCCCCGTCGGCCAGGGCATCGCGATTCGATGAATCGCCGCCGCCGATGGGGGAAACCAGACGCATCGGGCGAGCCGTTGGTAAATACGCAAAGGCCACACGCCTGACCGGGCGCAGGTTGGCGCCATCGGTAAGACGGGCATATCGGTCGAAAGACCGACCAGCGGGCGGCCAACGCCGATGGAAAACACAAGGCCAGGATACCGTAACGGGGTCCTGGCCTTTCTTGTTGTTGCAAACAACCTGGCGCTTCGGTTTTCGATCATTCATTCCGTCATTCTGGATAATCAGGCCCGAGCGATGAGTGATCGGTGGTGCGGGACGTATTTACCGCCAGACCCGGGAGTTTACGCAGCCTCCGCCCGCCTCGCGTCCAGGTATTCGGCACACTGAGGCATCCAGGGCACTGAACAGTCGGGAGTCCATCCGGGTGTTTCACCGCCCTTGGCTGCGGGCTGGCTGGCGTTTGCGGCAGGCATTTCGACGGCTGGGTGAACAGGGCGAAAAATTATCAAGGAAAGGACGAGGGCCGCGATAACCGGCAAGGCCAGGATCAGGAAGCCGTCGCTGAAACCCGGCGCGGCGCCGGTGTAAAAAGGGTTGAGCGGATTGCTGAGCGGCGAACTGCGGATACCTGCCGCCGCGATCAGCGTGGTCGCGCCGAAACTCCCACCCAAGAAAAACAGCATGGAGTTTATGCTGAGCGCCGAGGCCAGCAGCGGGCCACGCATCGCGCTGGATATCATCGCGGCCAGCGGCGTATTGGTGAGACCGAAGCCGGCGCCAAGCAGCCCGGCGCAAGCGGCAACTCCCCAGACCGACGCTCCGGCGTAGGTAGATAGTCCCAGCACGGCGAGCAGCATTACCGGTGCGCCCAGCAGCATGGGCCGGCGTCCTCCCCAGCGATCGGTGACACGGCCCGCCAACACACCGAATGCCGCGCTGCAAACGGCGCCGGGCAACATCACCAAACCCACCTGCGTTGCGGTGAGGCCGTGGGTTGCCGCGGCCATGATGGGGACGCCGATCAGCGTAGCTAAATTGGCGGCCATCACCGTGAAGCTGATACTCACCAACGCCACGTATCGAGGATTCTGGAGGAGCGCCCTGGGGATGAACGGGGAACCGGCCTGAGTCTGTCGATAATACAGCGCGACGAGACCGATCACGAACGCTGAAACGCCGATGAGAACAGGGTAGGAATTCCAGCCTGATCGCGCCCACGCCGACGGCGCCAGCAACGCGCCCACCACCACCAGACCCAATGCCATGCCTCCCCAAATGTCCACGCTGCCGGCGGAACGAGTTTCGTCCGATGGCAGGATTCGCAACGCCAACGGAACCAGCAGAACCGATGCGGCGTTGATGAAGAAGATGGATTCCCAGCCCAATGATCCTGACAGTACGCCGCCCAGCAGGGGACCGATGGCGGAGGCGCCGCCGATCGTTGCCGCCAGAATTCCGAGGGCCTTGCCGCTGGAATCCGGCCCGTAGGCTCGGCTGGCCAGTGTCATCCCGAGGCCGGGAACGGCGCCGCCGCCGCTGGCCTGGATAATTCTACCAAGGAGCAGAATTCCGAAGCCCGGCGCCAACGCACACACCAATGAACCGAGCGCGAAAAGACTCAATCCCAGGATGAACAGCGGTTTCGCGCCGTAGCGGTCGGCCAACCGGCCGTAGAACGGGATCGCGATGCCAAAGACCAGGAGGAAGCCGGTCATTATCCAACCGAGCTGTCCTGAGTCCACGGACAGCTCGGCGGCGATGTCGGGAAGCATGACTCCCAGGGCGGATGCGTTCAGTACACTCAGGAAAAGGGCAACGCAGATCATTGGCAAGATGGCGGATCGATGTCCCGCACTGTCACTTACGTTCATAATGGCCTCTCCCGTGTGTAACCTCCGGTTGTCAAGGTGCGGGGAGGGGCGTGGTTAACGCCCCTCCCCGCCGGTCGGGCTAAACGCTCCTGGGCAGGTGCACGTTCATCAGTTCCATAAATCCGCTCATGTCATAGTCGGCCATATTCAACCGGGCCAACTCGGCCATTACCGCTTCCCAGGTGACGGGAACCGCTCCGGCCTGGATGATGCGCTGCATGCCGCGCTCGTGGGCGTCGACGCTGGTGCCGCCCGACGCGTCGGACACGGCGTACACCTCATAACCTTCGTTGAGCAGGTCCAGCGCGGGGAACACGAGGCATACTTCCGTCCAGAGGCCGGCCATTATCAGCTTGCGGCGTCCGGTGGCAACCACGGCCTCGCGGAAGGCGGGCTCTTCCCAGGCATTCACCTTGGATCGATCGACGGTAGGGACGCCGGGCAGCGCCGACTTTAGCTCGGCAATCGTATCCTCCTGGTAGCCCGCGCTGACAGCAACGGTGGTCAGCACGATGGGCAACTTAAACAGGCTGCCGGTCTTGGCCAACGCCAGGATGTTGTTGACCAGAATCTCGCGGCTGACGGACCTGGTGCCGTCAATCAAACCGGGCTGGAAGTCAATCAGAATCAATGCCGAATTTTCGGGAGTGAGCAGATGATCGGTTTTGGGGTCCCGTGCGATTTGCGTAGTCATAGCGACCTCCGGATTTTGTAGGTTTTGAGGCCAGCGAACCGGCCGATGTCGTTTACGTTACCGCTGATCAGATGGCGCTCATATTGGATCCTCCCCGATTGGTTCGTGGGCCAGTATCTTTTTCAGCATCCGCACGAATTCCGCCTGCTCCGCGCTATCGAGGCGGCTAGCGAACTGGTCGTTATTGGCGTACACTAGGTGCGCCAACCGTGGCACCAGCTCCCGACCGGCGGCAGTGAGGGTGATGCGGACGTTGCGACGGTCGCGGGCGCTGCGCCGGCGCTGGACCAAACCCCTGGCAACCAGACGGTTGACCTGGCGGCTGATGGCGGCGGCGTCCACCGGGATACATCGGCACAGAGTGGATACGGAGTCGGCCTCGCCTTTGTAGCAAGTCTCCATGATGGCCCATTGCGGCGTGGTGATGCCGAATGGCGACAGGCGTCGGTTGAGGCTGTTCTTCATTGCCGACCCCAATGATCCAATCCAGAACCCCAATCCGTCCTGCGCGGTGATTCGTTCTTGCCTGTTCATAAGGCAAGAATAATTGATTAGACAATGATTGTTAAGGCTATTATTGATATATCAATTATATGGTAGCCGGCTCAAATCCGGTCACGGGCAGGCCGCAGGAAGATTTTGCGGGGGCGTTGGCCCCGGCGCGCGGCGTTAATGCTTGGGGAGGTTGTCGTCCGGCACGGGCCGGCCGGCGGCTGCCAAAGCCGCCTGGTATTGCTCCGGCGTGTTGACGTCCCAGAGCAGTTCCGGAGCGCCCAGTTCCACCCGCCGGGTGGCCGGCTGGTGACGTTGCGCAACAGCGCGCATCCCCTGGGTGGCTTCGTCGATGGCCAACAGTTCCGGCAGCAGGGTGCGACTGACCGCGATGGGGTGGCCGCCTTTACCCTGGCAGGTGGGAATGGTTATCAACGCGTCGCGGTTGTCGTGGTGGGCGCGCAGCACCTGGCCGATGACGGCGGCGCTGCGGGGCTGATCGACGTTGAGCATGAGAATGGAGCCCTGGGGGTCGTCAGCAGCATCGAGCGCCCGCAGTCCGACCTTGATGGAGGTGGTTTTGCCCAGGCCGTAATCGGGGTTTTCGGCACACCGGACGTTGCCGACGGCGTAAACATCGGCGTTGGCTCCGATGCGGGCGCGCAGTTCGTCGGAACGATGGCCCAGGACAACGACCACCTCGTCAGCTCCGGCGGCGCGCAGGGCCACTATCTGATGGATGATGAGGGGCCGGCCATCCCAGTCCAGCAGGGCTTTGAGCGTGCCCATGCGCCGGGAAACGCCGGCGGCAAGCAGTATGGCAGAGGTGAAGGGCGTTCCGCTGGCCTCAGATGCGTGTCCCTCTGGCGTCATGGCGGGATCGGACTGGGGACGGGGCAAGCGCGGCGAACTAATCCGCCGGCACACTCATGGCGCGGTTGGCGCGGCGTTCGGCGCGTTCCAGATACCAGTTGTCCATGGTCATGGGGCTGCCCTTGCCACCACGGCGAGCCATGATGATTTCGGACATGATGCTGACGGCCAGTTCCTCGGGTTCCAGGGCGCCGATGTCCAGGCCGATGGGCGCGCGCACTTCGGCCAATCGCTCGCGGGGGATACCCAGCTGCAACAGACGCTGGTAGATCATGAGGGTCTTGCGGCGGCTGCCCAGCAACCCGACGTAGCGGGCGCGGGTAGTGAGCGCGGATTCCAGGGCGACATCATCGAACCAGTGGCCGCGAGACGCGACGACGATGAAGCTGTTGACGTTGACGTCCAGGTGGGTGGCCCAATCGGTGTAGGGCGTGACGATGGTTTCCTCGGCGTAGGGGAAGCGTTCGGGGTTGGCAAAGTCTTCGCGGTCGTCGACGATGTAAACCCGGTAGCCGAGCCGATGGGCCAGGTCTGCAGTGGCTTT
This sequence comes from Dehalococcoidia bacterium, assembly GCA_965262485.1. GTDB lineage: Bacteria > Chloroflexota > Dehalococcoidia > Lucifugimonadales > UBA3495 > Bin87. The sequence goes on from OZ253540.1 coordinate 1,765,519, forward strand.
GCCCACATGGCCGCCGCCGACCATGACCAATGTTGGGGGGGTGGTGAATCCCTCGACGAAAAGCTCGGTTTTGTCGTCGATGGTGACGGCCTCGTTGGCGCCGACGGAGGCAACCCTGGCGGCAATCTCCAGGGCGGTTTCGTCCAGCTCGGCGGTTCCGATGCTGCCGGCGATGGAGCCATCGGAGCGGAGCAGCAGTTTTGCGCCCAGCTGCGCGGTGTCGCCTTCGGACCTGACCACGGTGGCGAGAGCGGCCGGCTCACCGCCGTCGTAGGCGCTCAGCAATTCATGGCCGATGTCAGAGAAGTCGTCGGGTTCCCGGAAAGGTTCAAGGTAGAAATACATGGTGCCGCCACAGACCAAGCCGTCGCGGGCGGCGATATCCTCGTTGAGGTAGTAGTCCTTGAACTCGGGGCCACCCTCGTTACGCAGGATTTCGCGGGCGGCAAACCAGATATCGCCCTCGACGCATCCGCCGCCCAGGGTGCCGACAGCGGTGCCGTCTTCGCGCACGAGGAGCATGGCGCCGGCCTTCTGGGGGGTTGAACCCTTGGTGCGGACCACGGTGGCCAGCACACAGGGCTTGCCCGTGTCGATCTGATTTACTGCTTCCTGAATTACGTCGCGCACGCCTTCACCTGCCTAAATCCGGACGCCGACGAATACCGTTCAATATGTTCACGCCATAACCGCAAAGGGTTTCGTCGGGCGGTGGGTTACTATCGTAATTATACTCTGATTTGATGACTGCACCAAACCGACTGAAAGCCGAGGTTTCACCATAGCATCTGTCATTGCGACCCCGTACTTGATACGAGGGTGGCAATCTCGTCGCCGTAGCAATGGTGGTTTGCCGACGTGTGTTCAACCTCAACGAGATTGCCACGTCGCTGCGCTCCTCGCAGTATCTGTGTTGGGTGTCAAGCCTTTTTGCGGGTTTGGAGGTGGGATGGTTCTATCCGTGGTGTTCTATCCGTGTTGTTGCACCCAGGGGGTTCCGCGGCGGGCCACTGCGTTCAGTTGCAACAGTAGCTTGCGCATCACGGCCACCAGCGCCACTTTGCCAGTTTTGCCACGTTGCCGCAGCTGACGGTAGAAATCAGGTAAGCTCCCCTGGCCGCGTGTCGCCGCCAGGGCCGCCATGTACAAGGCCCGGCGCACTACGCCGCGACCGCCCCGGATGGTGCGCTGGCCCCGCTTCCGGCCACTGTCCCGAGACCAGGGCGCCAGTCCCACCAGGGAGGTCAGGGCCTTCCCGTCGTATTGTCCCAGTTCCGGCAGCTCGGCGGTCAGGGTGGCGGCGGTGAGCGGCCCTACGCCCGGCACGCTGCGGTACAAGGCGGCGCGTTGGGCCAGGGACTCGCTGCTCTGCAATGCGGCCTGGTACTCCTCATCCAGCTGGGCGATCTCCTGGTCCAGCCAGGCGATGTGGCGGGCGGTGGAAGCCCGGGCCTTGCGGGAGGTTCCCTGGTGGCGCCGGTTCAGCTCCTGCACTCGCTGTTCCACCAGCTGCTGGCGGCGGCGCAGCAAATCCCGCAGTTCCTCACGTTCCGGATCCGGCTGCGGGGTGTCCGGGGGTTCAAACACCTGGCCGTAACGCGACAGCGTCTGGGCGTCCAGGGCGTCAGTCTTCGCCAGGTGGCCAGCGGCCCGGGCGAAATCCCGCACCTGGTTGGGGTGGGCCTGGTGCACCCCCAGTCCCCCGGCCCGCAACCGGTTGACCAACTGGAGTTCATAGCCCCCGGTGGGTTCACACACCACCTGCGCGACCTCCTGCGCCTCCAACAATTGCAACAGATCGGCGATGCCCTCCTCGGTGTTGGCAAAGCGACGCGCCGGGCCAGCCGACACCGACACGTCCAGGCTGGCTTTGCTGACGTCAATGCCCACCACTGCGCCGCCTTCCACTGCGCTACCTTCCATGGTCTTCATCTTTGGCGTCTTCATCTTTGAGACCTCCCAGATGTGATAATGCGGTGGTCCTCCACACTTGCAATGCGGGCTCAGGCCCGTGAATCTGTTCGGAGCGACCACCGGCGGCGTGAGGGGTGTCTTACTGCGAGTCGGTGCAGCCTGGACCTCAGGCCCAGCTCACCCAATGACAGACGACGCGCCCCTCGCGCCCGCCTCACAGATTGGCCTATCTGCGAGGCATATACAACATACAAATGACAGTAGGCCAGTTTGGTTTGACAAAGTGGGTACGCGTGTGTCGCCACGCCGCTTGCCACGATTACCGGGCAAGGCTATGATGCCGGCGAGCAGGTTCAGGCAACCCGGCCGCAATGCCGGGAATGCCTGTCGGCCATATTGGTTCACGAAATTTGACGACTGAACAATCCGAGGGAGGCAAACGATGGTTCGAATACCTACAGTCACGAGGGATCAGATACCGGAAGAGTTGAAAGGAGCCTTTGACACGGAAACCGCCGGTTCCGGCGGCGTGGTGACCAGCGGCCCGGGGTCGGTGATGATCAGCAGTCCTGAGATGCGCCGCCGGGCGAACGCGCTGGTGAACTATCTGAGGGACGAGTCCTCGCTGTCCAAAAAGATACAAGAGTTAACCATGATCTTGACCGCCCGCCACATGGATTGCCAATACATCTGGCACGCCCATTCTGCCCGAGCGCGGGAACAGGGGATCAGCGACGAGTTTGTGGACAATTTGCGGGACGGGAAACCCTTGCCCCAACTGCCCGCGGACGAGCAAACGGTAGTCAATTATGCCACCGAATTGTTTCAAAACCACCGGGTAACCCAGGCGACCTTCCAGGCCGCGTTGGATCAATTTGGATCCCTCGGTTTGACGGAACTCTCGACGCTGATGGGCTACTATTCGTTGCTGGCGTTGAATGCCAACTCATTTGAGATTGACGTTCCGGACGGCGCGGAACCCAAGCTCCCGATTTAGGGTGCGTTGACAAATACCGTCATTCCTGAGCGAGCGGGAATCCAGTGGCCGAAGTCGTTAATCACGGTTCTGATTCTTTCATCATACCCTCTCCGGACTCCTGCGAAAGCAGGAGTGACGGTATTTGGTTTGTGAACTGCCCAACGTGCCGGGCGGATTTTGGCAAAGCCGGCGGAATTGGCTCGCCGGCTTTTCCTATGGTCGCGGCGTGATTGCCGTTGTAACCAGACCCGGGTTCGGCGGGATAGCAACCCCAGCTGGAACGGTAACGTCGAACACGACCGGGAAACTGATCACGCCGCGCTCGGTGCGAGCATCATTGCTCACGGATTTGACCACCGCGTCCAACGTAACCCCCGGCAATGCTCCCAACGTAACCGCCGCTGACGCTCCTTTTACGATTCGGTCCAGGTAATTGGTTTCCACCAACCCGAGCACCGATACGCGGCTCGGGTCCACCAACTGAATGACTCGGGCGTCAACCGTCACTATGTCGCCGACGCTGATGGTACTCAGGGTAACCATGCCGTCGAAAGGCGCCCGCAAAATTGCGTTTGCGACATCATCCTGCGCCTGTTCGTAGGCAGTTTCCGCAGCTTCGATCCTGGCTTCTGCCAGCGCTATTTCCGCCGGTTCCGGTTCTTCAGTCAGTTTGTCACGGGCTTCCCGGGCGCTTTCGATCTCCTTGATAAGGGCATCCAGCGTTACGTGGTCGGGGCCTTCTTCCAACCGGTCCAGTTGGGATTGCGCGGATTCAAGAAGGAAACGGGCGCTTTCGGCGGTGGCCTGCAACAGTTTCAGCTCCAGTTGGTCGACGCCTTCCTCGGCTTCAAGCAGATCGCGGTCGGCGCGGTTGAGCCTGGCCTTGGCGATCTCCACCGCGGCCTCCAGGCGACTGAGTTGAACCTGGTCTGGTCCCGCGAGCACATCGTTCAATTCGCGGTTCAGTCGGACGAGAGTGGCCTGCAGCTCAGTCACGTGGGCGATGGCTGCGGCGCGGTCGATTTCGTTGGGGCCGGCGAGCAGGTCGGCAACCTCTTTCCGCCAATCGTTGACGGACTGCCTGGCTACATCCACCGCTGCCTGCAAGCCGTTGAATTGCACCACGTCGAAATTTTGGCCCGGTTCCAGGTGGCTTGGGCTTTCATCGTAAATGCGGATTTGGAACTCATTAAAATCGTCCTCGACCTTATCCAGTTCCACCTCAGCTACCGCCAATGCCGTTCGCGCCTTCGCCAGCTCCTCAGCATGCCTTGCGTCAAATTCAAGGACAGCGTCCTCGGCATGATCCAGGTCGGAACGAGTGCGGGAAATCGCGGTTCTTTTTTGCCCGACGCTCTCGTTGTACCTCGGCAGGAAGTCGTTCACGGCGTCTTCCGCGTCGTCCAGCGCCAGCTTGGTGGCGGACCATTTTTCCAGGGCCTCGGCGAAATTTTCGCTGTAACCGTCGGCGAAATCGGACACGGCTTCGTCGGCCTGCTCCAGGTTGGCCGCCGCGTCAGCCACTGATTTGCGCGCCGTACCCAGCTCAACGTTGTAATTCACCTGATAATCGTCCAGCCGTTTTTGCGCGGTGTCCAGCGCTACTTCGGCGTTGGCAAGGTCACTTTCCGCTCGCGCCTTGACCAGTGGATCGCCCGATTGCAAGCCTCTCAACGCGTCCGGGCCGTCTTGTGCCGCTTCCAGGTTTACCCTGGCCTGAGCAGCCACCTGTTGCAACGAGGTAAGGGTTTTGGCGTCCAGGGTAGCGAGGACGTCGCCCTCGGACACCATGTCTCCCACGGCGATGTTCATTGCGCCGATCTCTCCGGGAACCTGGAATGATAGATCTGCGCTGATGGGGAACACCAACTCGCTGCGTACCCGAATCTCATTGCTAACCGAACGGCTGCCAGACGGGCCCGAGGGCGATCCTCCGGGAGATTGCCCGGCCGGTTCGGTAGCATCAGTTTCGCCACCGCAGGCGACGACCGCGATCAATAGGCCAACGGACGCGGTCAGAAGAACGGTTCGACCAATTTTGGCAGTTGCCAGCTGCATTTTGGCACGTAGGAATTTCAAGGGAATTGCCTCAATTTACGGTGTGGTGGAAACAATTTCGGCAGTCAGTCGGTGTTTTGAGTCGGTCTATCGAGGGGTTGGATGGTGGGTTGCCCGGTCCGACGCCCAATCAGGCTCATGATGCGGTGATACGCGTTGGGGATAGAATCCTCCAGCAGCAAGTATACGACCGGAACGGCAACCAGAGTGAGGAACGTGGCGCTCACGAGGCCACCGATGACCACCGTGGCCAACTCGGCTCCAACCAAACCGCTGGCGTCGCTCAAAGCCAGTGGAATCAGAGCCAGTATAGTGGTGAATGCGGTCATCAGGATTGGCCTGACTCTCGTGCGGCCCGCTTCCATCACGGCTTCCAGCGGAGGCAGCCCGCGGTTGCGCAACTGATTGACGAACGTGAGGAACACAATGGCGTTGGTTACGACGATGCCGATCAGGAACAGGAACCCCATCAGCGCCGGCAAACTCAACGACAGGTCGGCCAACACCAGTGCGACGAGGCCGCCCACGATCGCCAGCGGCATACTGAGCACCACGATAAAAGGCACTTTCAATGAGCCCAGGGTGGCAACCATCACCAGATAAACCAGGGAAACGCCGATGATCATTGCAACGTACACGTTGGAAAATTCCTCACGGATGTCGCTGAAGACGCCACCGGTGCGGACCCGTACTCCGGGAGGTAGTTGGGCGCTGGCGACAATGTTGTCGATACGTTCACCAATGGCTCCGGCGTCGCGGTCGGCGAGACTGCCGGAGATGGTGGCTGAACGATTGCCCTCGTAGTGGGTGACCGACTGTGGGCCCAATGTGTTGCGGGTGTCGGATACGCTGCTCAGCGGGATGACACCAGCGCTGGCGGCTATCGGGAGCTGCTGCAAGGCGGAGTGCGTGTTGACAGCGGTAGCCACGCCCCGAACCACCAGGTCCAGTGTGTCACCCTCCAGGTTAACTTCCGCAACGTCCGAACCATTCACCCAGGTTCTGATCTGATTGGCAACGTTTTGAGTGGACAGTCCATACCGGCCCGCGTCATCGGGGTTGATTGCAATGGTCAGCTCTTCTTTGCCGTCAACAATGTTGGTGCGGACGTTACGCACTCCGGGGTCTTTTTCGATTTCTTCCTGCAGGATACTGGCGGCGGTTCGGACGTCAGCGTAGTTGGAACCCGTTAGGGTGAGTCGAAAGCCGCCGCTACGCGGACCGCCCTCGTCGGAGAAAACGCGAACGGTCGTCTGCTCGTTTCCCGTCAGTCTGGCGCGCAATTGTTCGTCCAGATCGGCGGGAGCGCCGTCCGTCAGCGCGACGTTGAAACCGGCTCGGTCGTATGAAGCATCGCCGGCGCTGGGGCCAAAGCTTCTGCTACCCGAACCCAACGTCGCCTGATAACTTTCGATGTAACCTTGCTCCAGATACTCGTCCAACACCTGTTCGACCGACCTGACCTCGCGGTAGAGTAACCCGGTCGAGGGACTTTCGTTCAGAGTGACATCGACCCGGATTGCTTCCGTGGCTCCACCGGAAAACAGCTCGATGGGCAACAGCAGTATCAGGGACAGGCTCGCCAATACGACGGCGATGCACGACACAACGGTTGCCACACGGAATCGCAGCGCCAGCTTGAGTATGGGCAGGTAGATCCTTTGCAGCCACGTAGTGCTGTCCGCTGCGCTGGGCTCATTTGCCATGTCGCCCTGCTTGAGAAAAAACGACGCCAGCACGGGTACAGCCGTCAGCGCCACCAGTGTTGAGGCGACCAGCGAAACGCACACGGTTTGAGCGAAAGGAAGGAAGAATTGGCCCACCACGCCGGGCAGGAACCCCAGAGGCACGAACACCGCTACCGTGGTTAAAGTGGATGCCACGATTGCCGCGCTGACTTCCTGCGTCGCTTCTATCACCGCCGATGACCGCGATGATCCCAGCTGGATGTGCCGGTAGATGTTCTCCAACACTACGATGCTGTCGTCCACGATACGGCCGACCGCGATCGCCAATCCCGCCAGGCTCATGAAGTTCAGCGTCCAGTTGAAAATGGCCATTACAACCATCGTCAGCATGATGCTCAACGGTATTGAGACCGCGATGATGATGGTGGGCCGCAGACTGTTGACAAAGCTGCCCAGCATCGGGCGTCGGAATTGGAGCAGGAACAGGAAAACGGCGAGGACTGCGAAGGCGAACCCCTGGAACCCTTGCGCCAATACTTTACTCAGCTCCTGTTCGAGGCGGGGCGCCTGGCTCTCCAGAATTTTCATACTAATATCGGGCGGCAGCTCTCCTGACAACTCCGCTAACGCAATTTCAATATCGCGGGTCAACTCTATGGTGTTTCCGTCGGGGCTTTTTTGAACTTCCAACCCGACGCTGGGCTGGCCGTTGGTACGTGAAACAGTGGCGGCTTCCGGCGTAGAAATCCGAACTTCCGCCACGTCCGAGATTCGGACCGGTGTGGCGGATGACGGCGATGCAGAGCGTGACCCCGTGCCCGGCTCCGCCCGCGCAAACCCCACCGGAAGGTTGGCAATGGCGTCCAGGCTGGTGTAACCGTAAAATGCCCGGAGAGACACCTGCCGGCCGTCGGTCACCAGGCTGCCGGCGGTAACGTCCACCTCATGCCCCTGGATCGCGCCAATCACCCCTTGCAGTGTCAATCCGTAGGTGTCCAGCAAATCAGGATCCACCGTCACAAATACCTGTTCGTTGACTCCGCCCTCCAGCTCTACGGAATAGACTCCGGAAACTGACTTTAGCCGCGGCGCTATCTGCCCTTCGATGATTGTCAGCAGGTCTGGGATGTCGCGTTCCCCCGAAACGCTCAGCTCCATCACCGGCCGCTGATTAGGGGTCAATTCAAAGATTCGGGGATCGCCGGCATGGTCGGGCAATCTCACGCCGGCCACCCGGCTGATGATTTCGGCCTCCGCCTCCTCGATGTTGGCGTTGGTTTCGAAGCTGGCCTGAACAGTGGATCTGCTGGCGCTGGAAGTGGACGTGAGTTCCTTCAGTCCATCCATTCCGATGATCACGTTTTCTATCGGGGTAGTTACGTTCTCCGCGACCTCCCTGGGGGCGCCCTGTTGGTATGAGGTTACGACGTTGATGACTTTCAGGCTGATTTCCGGGAACAACTCCTGCTGAAGTTGCTGGTAGCCGTAAACCCCGGCCGCGATAATCAAAGCCAACGCCATGATGGTAACCGACCGTCGGCTCAACGCTAGTTTGGACAGAACTATCATAATTCGCACCTGGCGCCGGAAACATCAACGCCTGGGTAATACTATCGGAAACCTGCGCCTGGCATTAAACCAAATGCGGCCCCGCTCAGGGCAAACGCATTCTCCCCGTCATTCCCGCGAAAGCGGGAATCCAATGACCGAATTCGTTAATAACGTTTTCGATTTGTTAACCTTACGACCTATGGATTCCGGCTTTCGCCGGAATGACGGAATGAATTTCAAAATGTCAACACTGCCTAGTATTCTGTTTGTTGATTGCAAAGATAATGTGAAGGGCGGACGTTTACGCACCCTCCGGCGGTGATTGTAACCGAATGGTCATCATTATAATGGGTAACCGGCGATGGACCCACAGTGGTCTTTACGTCGCTAACTGAACCCAACCGAGCCAGGCCCAACGGCCCGCCGATGGGGAGGTTTTGCAACTCTTCGATTTCGTCCACGCTTTCTCTATGAGGGCGTGTGGCAAACGCCCAAATATGCACCCCTGGGTTCTTGGGGTGTGGGAGAGGTGATGGTTACGCTGGGCGAATGAGTAAAAAAACCTTTTGACCGATTACCCTCTGGTCGCCCTGGCTGCCCGCCGGCGACTGAACTACCAACCGGCGCCGCTCCAACACGCGCCAGGCAGGGCAGATGCTCTCATTCCGGAGCGTTTGCCCTGATAATCTGTTGCGCAGTTACGAAAGGGTCCGTACCCCCAAGCCGCGGCGCGATGATAGGCAGCGTGACGCCGGCGTCTCGATATTCCTGCAACCGCTCCCGACGCTCGCCGGCCCCAGCAGGGAGCGACATTCTTCGGATTAGTCCCTCCGGCACCAGCCCCTCCGCTTCCGCAACGTTCCCCTGGCGCCACGCCTGCCGCACCAACTGAACTTCATCGGCGTATCCGGCTTCAGCCATCAAGCGGCGGTATCTGGGAAACCGGCCAGCGTAGGTAGCCACCGTCCGGCGCATCCCCGCGCCGTCATCTCCCGGCCCAGACACCGACAACAGGGTTGCCAGCTCGACATTAGCGGCATCACGACCAGACCTGGCCGCTCCGATGGATACGTGCTGCGCCGCCGTGCGGGCGTGTTCCGGCGTACTCCAGGTTAGCAGCGCTCCTTCGCTGATTTCGCCGGCGATTTCCAACATCCTGGGGAACACCGCTGACAGATAGATCGGTACCCGTGGGCGGAAAGTCGGGAAATGCAGATCGAAGGACCGGATATTCAGGACTTCGCCGGCGAAATCATTGACCACACCATCGCGCATCAAATCACGCACGATATTTACGGTATCCCGCACGCGGGGAATCGCCCCGGAAAACTCCAGGCCATGTTCCGGTTCCACCTGAACCTTGTGGCTGCTGCCCAACCCCAGGATGAACCGCCCGTTTGAAAAGCTGTCCACACATGCCGCCGCCATTGCAATGGTGGGCGCGCTGCGCACGAACACGCTGCTGATGCTGGTTCCAAGCAGGATGCGTTTAGTGTTCAACGCGCAGGCCGTCAGTATGGAAAACTGGTCTCCACCGTGTCCTTCCGCCACCCATGCCGATTCATACCCCAGCTCTTCGGCGAGCCGCACGCATTCCACCACTTCCGGCGGCGACATCCCGCCGCCGGTGAACGCAACACCCAGTCTTTCCATGTCCAGCCTCGAATATCCCCGCCGCCGTCAGCCCCGCCTGGTCACGGCGCAGCCGAAATTTCAGTCCCGCCGGTCTCCCAGGTTAGCAATACCTCTCGCACCGGCTTGAGCCAACGGGGTGTCAGCCCCGTGGAATCACGGTCATACAACTGTTCCAGGTTGGACGCAACCAGTCTTCTGGCATCGTCGCTGGCGTCGTCCAGTTGCGCCATAGCAAACTCTATCGCCTGTTCGGCCGATAAACCGCCGGCCGCCGCCGGCAACCACCACGGCAACTCGGGCAACGGCTGGATGTGGGGCAGCAATCCCAATTCCCAAAGCACCGCCGCTAATTCGGGCAGTCCGGGCAACCGTGGCGGAGATTCTCCGTACAACACCTGGCGCAATCCGGAATGTAGATCTCCGGGCGTCGGGCGCCAAACGGTTATCATCACGCGGCGCGCCGCGCTGTTGTGCAACTTCGTGATGAACGGAGCTATCTCCCGCACAAAATACGTTACGTCGGAAAGCGTCACCACATCGCCGCCCGCCGGGGATTCCATCCACCAGTCGCCGGTGGCCTCGGCGTTCGTAATTCCGGCTTCGTCGCGGGCGGCGAGGAACTGGGCCCGCATCCCCTCTGAAGGTTCCACCAACTCCACGCTGCCAACCCGGGCCGCCAACGCCAGCGAGACCCGTCCGGCGCCTCCGCCTACGTCGATCAACCGGTCACCCGGCTGCAGGTAACCGGCCAGAACGCCCAGGTTCCCGCCCAGATCCCGCAGCGGGTCCAGGCGAAACAGTTCCGCCATGCCGCCCCAGGGATCCCCCGGATCATTGACTCCGGACAACCATTCCCGGCTCATGGCCGCGTCATATACGGCGGCGTAATCGGCGGTGGCGGTCATCAGGTTCAGCGTCCCGGCGCCAGCTACGGCGTCAGGATTACCTTACCCCTGGTGCCGCGGGAAGCCAGATGCTGGTGAGCGCTGGGCGCCTCCTCCATCGGTAGTACACGATCCACAATCAGCTTCAGCCGGCCGTCGGTGATCATCGGCCCCAGTTCTTGCATGGCTCCCTGGTGGTCCAGCGAACCGATGGGTGAGCGACCCATGCTGAACCCGATGACCGTTCGGTTCACCGTGGTAATATCCGCCGCCGCCAGATTGGCCGGCTGCCCGCTGGCGTTGCCGTAGCTAACCAGCCGGCCGTAGGATGCCACGCAGCGCACCGATTTCTCCAGCACCGGCCCGCCGACGCATTCCAGCACCAGCGCCACGCCCCGGCCGTCGGTCAGCGACTTCACCGCTTCCTCAAAATCCGCTTCCGTGTAGTTGATGGCAACGTCCGCGCCGAGAGAACGGCATAGTTCCAATTTGTCCTCAGTAGAGGCGGTAACCACGACGCGGGCTCCCCATTCTTTCGCCAACTGTATCGCTATCGTGCCCACGCCCGATGCGCCGGCCTGGATCAGCACCGTGTCGCCGGGTTGCATACCGCCACGGGTATTCAACAGGTGGTAGGACGTGAGGAACGTAATGGGCATACCGCCGGCGTGAACCGGATCAATTCCGTCGGGATAGGGGAAAACAAAATTGGAGTTCACCGCCACCAACTCGGCCTGCCCCTGGGGTCCCATCGCCATCACGCGTTGGCCCACAGCAAGGCGACCGTCGGTTACGTCCGATCCCAGGGCGGCAATCGTGCCGGCAGCCTCCAGACCCAGCGTGGCCGGCAAGTCCGGCCCGGGGTAATTCCCCTGCCGGCGCATGATGTCGGCGTAATTGACCCCCGCCGAATCAACCTTAATCAGGACCTGATGCCGGCTGGGTTGAGGTTCCGGTACGTCCTTCCATTGCAGGACGTCCACGCCGCCGTATTCTTCGATTCGCAAGGCTTTCATTTGAAGGTTCTCCTGAATTGAGCAGCGGCAATCAGGCGGGGCCGCGCAGATTACCGGCTTCCAGAACGTCGGGATTGATCACCCGCACCGGTTCCCCGGCCGCAAAGGCCCGAATGTTTTCGACCACGCCGGAATAAAAGGCGCGGTACCCGTCATCCGTAACATACCCCACGTGGGGCGTGATCAATGTGTTGTCCAGCGCGAGGAACGGGTGGTCGGCGGGCAGTGGTTCGACGTCGAAGGTATCCAGAGCGGCGCCGCCGATGGCCCTGCTCTCCAAGGCGCTGATCAATGCCGGCTCGTCGACGATTGGGCCGCGTGAGATGTTGACCAGTATGGCCGTGTTTTTCATCAGGCCGATTTCAGGCGCGCCCACGAGTCCCCGCGTGCGGTCGCTCAGACGAACGTGTACCGAAACAACGTCACCTTCGCTGAACAGAGTGTCCTTGTCAACCAGCGTCGCGCCGCATTCAGCAGCCCGTTCGGCGGTCAGGTTCTGGCTCCAGGCAATCACCCGCATGTCGAACGCATTCCCCACGCGAGCAACCAGGGAACCGATGTGTCCCAACCCCAGCAGCGCCAGGGTTTTGCCCTGCAGCCCCGTACCCACGTAGGATCCCCACTTGCCTTCGGCCCGCGTGAGTCGGTCTTCTTCGGAGATGCGGCGCAGTAATCCAATTATCAGGCCCCAGGTCAGTTCGGTCGGACCTTCACCCGCGCCCTGGGTGCCGCACACAGTGATACCCAACTCGGTGGCGGCCTCCATGTCAAATGATGCGTTCCTGGCTCCGGTTGTGATCAGGCACCGCAGTTTGGGTAGTCGCTGGAGCAACGACCTTGGGAAAGCGGTTCGCTCTCGCATACCCATCACCACGTCGAAATCAGCGAGCCGCTCCGCCAGCGCTCCCTCCTCATTCAGGTGATCCGCAAAGAACGACACCTCAACGCCGGCCGGCAGCGATGGCCAGTCGGCAAAATCGGCGGCAACGCTCTGGTAATCATCAAGAACAGCTACTTTCATGTTATGGAACCCCCGGGCAACAACTCGTGCGTGAATAATTACTTGAACGCCGGCATGACCTTTTCAGTAAGCATTTTGATGTTTCGCAGCACAATATCATGCGGAATGAGACCTCCGGCATTTAGCTCAGCGACCACGCCGTCCAGACCAAGCTCTTCCCGCAATTTCGTGAAGCGGTCGACCAGATCCTCCGGAGTGCCGAACGCCACCTTGGTTTCCAGGATGTCTTCGTACGACAATTGCGCCAGACGAGCGGCCCGGTCGTCGCGCAGTTCGGTTTGCTGGATACCGGCTGAACCCGAATCCGCCCGATAGAGTTGACCCATGCGACCAAAATAGGCCTGGATGCTTTCAAACGGTTCATCAACAGCGGCGGCTTCATTCTGGCCCACATACACCGGGACACGCAACGAAACATCCCCGTCTCCCGCGTGTCCGGCGTCGCTCCAGGCCTTTCGGTAGTGTTTCAGGTTCTCGCGCAATTCCGGTATATCCATGCCGCGCAACCCCACGAAAATGGGATAACCCGCTTCGCCGGCCCGCGGGAAAGTTTCCGCTGTGGTGGCCGCCATCCGGAACGGAGGATGCGGTTTCTGGTAGGGCAACGGCGCCACCGTTGCGTTGTTAACCTGATAATACTGTCCTTCGTAGGAAAACGGTTCGCCTTCCCACGCCCGCAGGATTATGTCCAGGGCTTCGCTGAACCGGTCGCGACTTTCCGTGTATGGAACACCGTAAATGTCATACGACCTGGCGAACCCGCTCCTGCCGATACCAAAATCGAAACGCCCTTCGCTGATCTGGTCAACGGTAGCCACCTCTTCGGCAATTCGCAGGGGATTGTTGAGCGGCAACACATAAACCGCCATTCCAATACGGAGCCGGCGGGTGCGCGTGGCTATGCTGCTGGCAATCGTTATCGGTGAAGACAACACCGATCGATCAGGCGTGAAGTGCAACTCAGCCAGCCATGCGCCATCCAGACCCATCGATTCAGCGGCGTCAATCAGCTCAAAACCTTCCGAAAAAGCCCCCGCCTGCGAAGCGCCGGCCCGGGTCTCAAACTGCATAAACATCCCAAAGTGCATAAATCGCTCCCCCGCGTAGCAAGTGTCGTCGTCAGGTCCGGTCGGCGCCGCGCTGAAAAGTAAAACACAGGGCAATTGGGCGGTCAAGGCGAAGCCGAACTGGCGCAAGGGCCTTTTCAAAGTCCTCCAACCTCCCTCCGCTCATGGTGAGCTTGTCGAACCATCGCCGGCCGTCCTTTGACAGGCTCAGGACGAGCGGGTGGTTAATTTACACAACTTTGAAAAGGCCCTGGAACCCACCCCCAAAGCGGCGTGATGATTTGTAGATTCCCACGTCCATGCCCCATTTGCTCAATTTTTCTTTCAAATTCTAAAAAATAGCAAAAATTGGCGGTTTTATTGTCATTGACATAATCATCCCAATTTTCCTAATTTGGGCCGGAACATATTGTTGCCGCATATCAGGTCCTGTTTGCCCGGCCCCGAATTGGAGAATCCAGATGTCTATGATGCGTTTTATACCCGCCGGTTGCGTTATTACCGCCCTGATTGTGATGTGCGTTGTCGCGTCGCTCGCTATGTTGAGCGGCAACATCGCTGAATCAGCCTACAGCCGTTCACCGGCGCCGTTGTCAATAACACTGACCCAACCGCAGTGGCGCGTGGCCGCCGCCCAATCTGACGCCACCACGGCGTTCCAAGAGGAAGCAGCGGGGTTTTCGGCGTTCTACCGAGTCCCGGCGCCGACCGAAACTGATACGTCGTCGAAACCCGCTCCGCGCCTGAACGTACGGGCGATTACCGGCACATTGTTGTCTCCCACCACATCGGGAGACACGGTAAGGACCGGCGCTGGCTCGATTGTGGCCCTGGGTGACAACTACGGGATTGTGTCAATCCCCATGTTTCGGGCTACAGGAGTTTCCCACGTACACGTTCCATCGACGTCGGTGAATGTTTATTACGACGATCGGGGCTGGATAGTGGCGTACTTGCCGGTTGGGGAGCCGGCCGCCCTCATCTGGCGGCACGATGCGTCGTACGCCGATGCCCCTTTGACCGTTTCCCAGGGTTTGGAAGAGAACCTGCTGATCCTGGCCATTAACGAAGCCCTGACCGCCAGCGATCCCTCTTTGGCCCCGGTTACTCACGAGTCCGCCGGATACTACGATTGGGAAAACCCCGACTGCAACGCCTTCACCGTGTTCAGCGATTCCACCAACGGGGAAATCACCAGCGATTCCCCCACCGGGGAAGTCCCTGGTGGTGTTGTTTTCGTAGTCCCATCTACCATCAAAACCGTACTGTCTTCGGCGGCGGTATTGATCACCGTCCAGTTGGAAGGCGGCGGCGAGGTGTCGGCTTCAGTGCTGATCGACGGCGAACTTGCCACATCCGCCCACCAAAATGACGGGGCAATAGCGAGTTCTCATTTCGTATTGAAGCGCTCTGGCGGCATCGCCACCAGGCACCGCATGTCGGTGGACGCAACTCCGGGGAAATCAGCCGTCGGCGTGGTGGTGTTGCTATACCAAAAACCAACGCCCTGATGCTGCGCGCAAGACGTTAGTACAACTCTTGGCCCCGACCGATGCTTCACAACACAACCGCAGCACAGGCATGTGTATTTGCATTGCTCATCTTCTTGGTCAGCGCCTGGTTCATCAGCGTCACCACCAACCTAGAGCCTGCTTTGGCGGTTGACGACCGTTCAACCAATCGCGGCGCCGAATTATTCGGAGTTCAAGAATCCTGTACTGACGACGTGAGCATTAATGTTTGGGGCCTGATCGATAATCCAGACAGTTTCGTGCTCAAGGACCCACCGGATTACGGGCCTGACGATAAACTCTGGATTTACTACGACGTTGAAAACTTCAGCTGCCAGGACGTTAGCGTTTCGGTTACGTTGACCGGGTCCGTGAGCCAGAGTCAGATACAAAACGCAAATTCCTATGAAGACGTGTGCCTCACCGAATGCACCATTGCGGCCGGCGGTTACTACCCGGGGGACGTTAAGTGGGACCTGGCAGCCCATCCATCGGTATCCAACGAGCAGGTAGTTGCCACTCTCACTATTCTGTCGCCCTCGGATTTCGTAGATGTGGATGCAACCAACAACACCAGCGCCACCGACGCCGCCATCAACGTCGTGCATCTCGACCCCGATCCTCCGAAACCGGTGGTCGATATCAAACTCAGCGGCGTCGCTCCGTCCAGTGCAGCAGCAATCGTCGGCGATTCCCTCGTCTTCGCCGCAACGGTCATGAATGCCGGAACCGTTGCCGCGGCGCCCCAGTTGTCACTGTATTTGGGCAGCGATGAAACTCCCATTGTATCCAGCAGTATCGCCGATATTGCGCCCGGCGCCTCGGCGACTCAGGAAATCACTTGGGACACGTCCGCCCAGGCAGCGGGCCAGTACACACTCAGGATAGTTGCCACTGCGCCCGATGAAATGCTGACCGATGACAATGAGATCAAGATTCCGGTAACACTGCGCGATCCTGTCGTGAACGTGCGTTTGTCGGCAGTCGAACCGTCCCATACCACGGCAATAATAGGTCAAACCGTCACATTTCAGGTTTCGGTGTCCAACGCCGGCGAATCGTCAGTTGAACCCACCGTCAGTTTGTTCGTGGGCGACGCCGACAGCCCGGTCAAAACCGTCCACTCGCCCGCAATAGCGCCCGGTGGAGTGAGTGAGCTGATTTTGACGTGGGACACCTCCGACACGTCCGCGGGAAACACTCTTTTAAGGATAGCGGCGCTGGCGCCCGACAATACGGCTGCTGATGCGGCAGTGCGCCGACTGGAAATGCGTTTGCACAACTCCGTTGACTTGGGCATAACCTCCGCCCGGGTGTTGAGTGAGGAAACGTACCTGGGTAATCGGATTCCGGTGGCTGTAACCGTCGCAAACACCAGCGATTTCGACGCTGAAACTTCGACGGTAACGTTGCACATTCGCGGCGAAGCGTCGCCGGTCGCCACCGCATCAATCCCGCTCATCGGTTCTCACTCCTCTGCAACCGTGGAATTACGGTGGGACACAGCAGGCCTCGCCACCGGCCAATACGATCTGGACGCCACCGTCCAAAGTTGCTGCGACACCAATGCGACCAACAACTCTGCATCGTTGAATGTAATCCTGCGCAACGCCATTGAGTTGATTGATGTCGCGCCAATCGCATCCAAAGCCGTAGTGGGCGACCGCATCGAATACACCGCAAGGATTCGCAATGAGGGTGAACGCGCCGCCGAAAACGTGACCGTCAGCCTGTACAAACTTTACGAAACCCCGGTGCTGGCTAAAACTCAGCCGTTCAGCATCCCTTCCGGATCAACAGTCGATGTAAAGTTTACTTGGGACACAACGACCATCTCTGTCGGGGATCATACCCTGTCCGTAGTTGCCAAGGCGGCAAACACCGAACCGGATACCAATGACGTTGGGTCGGCTTCGGCGACATTGTTTAACGCCATCGCAATCACAGCTGCACGGTACACTCCCGCAGATCCAATTGTTGGCAACGATATATCCATCGAAGCCACGGTGGAGAACCGGAGCATATACGAAGTGCCCAACGCAACCGTCAAACTGACCTCGACCGATAAAGACGCACCGCCCGATATCCCTAAAGATAAATTGCACGCAACCGCCCAGACGGGAGCCATCGCTGCCGGCGCATCCCAACCCGTTACTTTGCTGCTTAAAACCGACGGCTCCCAGAAAAATATCGACAGATTCCCGCCTGGAAACCATCATTTCACCATCAAAGCCGAACTCACCGGAACCCCCGCCGATACTGACGACCTTTGGCCCATGGAAATCACGATGCGAGATCCCATCGTGGATATCGAGCTCGTCAGTATCGTCGCTGACAGTTCGGTAGGGGTAATCGGAAACCCGGTTACATTGTCGGCCACCGTCGCCAACCACGGCGAGTCAACCGTCCCGGTTTCCTTGCAGCTGCTGGAGCGTAGCGATTCCCAGCCCGTTGACAGCACGACCACCACTCCGATTGCACCCGGCGCAACCGCCAGTGTGTCCCTCGAATGGGATACTCACATCTACTCGATAGGCGATTTCACCCTTCGCGTCGTGGCAGCGGCGGACGGCGACGTTAGCATCGGCAACGACACCCATAGTTTGAAAGTGCGCCTGTTTCAGTCCGCGTTCGACGGACTCGTGGGCAGCTACGAATGTTCGGAAGACGTGGGTGTAAAGGTGCTGAAACTCGCCGCCGGGCAGAATGCCCCCAAAGACCCGCCTCGGTACGATGCTGACGAAATATTGGCCATCGCCTACCAGATCAACAACTACAGCTGCGATGCCGACGTAACCGCCAGGGTGGAATTAACGGGAACCGTCAGTGGTGCCAGCATTTCAGATCCTACGGATGAATGCCTGTCCGGTTGTCTGATCCCAGCCGGCGGCAGATCTGGCGGCGTCGCGCAATGGGAGCTGCTCAATCACCCGGCGGCGCAGCATGAATCCGTCCGCGCAGCAATCACCATCGTTCAACCCGCATCCTTTGCCGACACTGACACCTCCAACGATGAACACCGGTCGGCACAATGGATCGACCGTATGCCGCATCAGGACATATTGTTGAGCGGAGGCCCCGGCGATAGTAACTCGGGGCGCGCTTCGAGCGCCCTCGGGAAACCAGCGTTCGGCGTAGTGGACGTCCAGCTGGTTTCGGCGGATTCGGATAGCCCGGTGCCCTTCTCCCAATTGGCTGCGCCGGTATCCATCACCATAGCGAACCACGGGGAGCAAACCGAGTTTGTAACCGCAAGGGTCATTCGTTCCGGTTCTGCGCAATCCGACGAACCCGATTTGGTATCGACCTACGTCAGCGTGGCTCCGGGCGCCCAATCATCTGTTGTGATGAATGTGCCGGCTGCTCGACTGAGCGTCGGCATCAACGACCTCACCGTCCAAATAGCGGCCACCAGCGATTCCGACCTGTCTGACAATGCCCGGCCCTTATCCGTTCACCGAATGCTCCGGCAAGCGCCATACAGCATATCGGGCGTGGAGATTCCGGATCGGCTAACGCCCGGCGATAACGCGGTTATAACTGTCTATCTGGCCAACGATGGCCAATCGCCGGTCGCCGTCCTCCTGGACGCACAGGTTGATGGCGCATCCATCGCCAACGCGCCCGTCTCGTCGGAAATCATCAGCGCCGGCGCCACCGGCAACGTGGTACTCACGTGGACCATTGCAGAAACTTTCGCGCCCGGCGAGTATCGCCTAGTCGTCAGCGCCACCGACCCCCTATCGCCCGAAACGGCTGCAGCATCGTTCAGCAAGGAAATCGCGGTACGGGGGCCGGACGGTGGGACTATCACGGACGTCAAGGTAAGCCCACCCGCCATCTTGCCTGACGAAACCGCAACCGTCACGGTCAAATTCCGAAACGATGGCCCAACCCCGCGGGTTTTTCCGTTTGACCTTTTCTTCGGCGAGAGTATTACACCGGTTTCCCACGGCTCCACCGTGCTGTTGGAGTCGGGAGAGACCGGCACAGCGCGCCTGTTTTGGAAAAGCGGGACCAATAATGAGCCTGGTGAGTATGACCTGCGCGTGGTCGGCGAATTCGACGAACGAACCACGTCCGTAACAGTGCTTCAACCCGTCCAAAACGTGGCGATTACCGAAGCGTCGGCATCGCGCAGCACGTTGGTGATTGGTCGCCACCACACGGTTGAAATCAGGGCAACGGTAACCAATCTTGGTGGCCAGGCAGCGGCCGTGACGGTGAATCTGTACCAAGAGGGCAGCCCGGATGACGTTATCACCTACCCCACAACCAACAAAATCAGCGTTCTGCAGGGGAAGTCGATTGAGGTGGTGATGGAATGGCCCTTGCCTTCGGATATTACAGTCGGGAAATACACGCTCCGGTTGATGGCAGATGTGGCTGGCGACAGCCAACCCGACGACAACCGCCAGTCAATCCCTATCACAGTGCGCGGAGAATACGCCGACGACGAGCTGATTAATATCGCAGTGCAGCCCAATCCTGCGTTCCTTGGTGAGGAGGTGAACGTCTCGGTTTCCGTTTACAACCCAACGGGAACACCGTTGTCCATCCCTATCTCCCTGGAGACCAACGGCTTCCAGTCCGGTTCAAACGTACGCAACTTGTCGGTCCAACCCGAACAATGGGCAACCCGTGAGTTTGACTGGCGAACGGGTAAGCAATCTCCCGGTATGTTTGCCGTTACCGCCTCCGCCGATTTTGGTGAACACACGTGGAACGAAATCGGCGCAGCCAACCGCATCGCGACCGCGACAATATCCGTGACATTGCAGCAGGTTGACGCCGAGATCGTGGCAATGTACACGACACCGCGCTCCGCCGCCTCGCCGGGTGAGCCGGTGACCGTATCAGTTGAGGTACGTAACAACGGGCGCGCGGCCATTCGCGTGCCAGTCGAGTTGACGTTTCCCTCCGCCGACAAAGCTCCGGAACGCCGGTCGCCCCGGATACTCCCCGGCGAAACTGCCACCGTAGAGTTCACCTGGAATACCCGCAATTACGAGCCTGGCCGGCACTCCCTCTACGCCAGGTTGACGGGCAGTGGCAACATCACGGTCGGGGCCACCGCGGCCGAGGTGCAATTCCTGCTCACACGGTCAGAGCTATCCGCCACCATTGAGACGATATCCACGCATCCATTGTCGGCCAGAGTTGGCGACAGCGTCGACATCACCGTTGTAGTGCGTAACGACGGTCCGATATCAGCCTACATTCCAGTCACAATCTATTTCCCTTCTTCCGTCCGACAACCCGAAACGCGAAGTCCGTTAACCCAACCGGGCTCGAGCAGCGTGGCCAGTTTCCGTTGGCGCACCAGCAATTTCAAACCTGGGGAGCATATCTTCAGAGCGGCAATACAGGCTCAGAATGGCTCCGGCCCGGTGGTATCGGCACGGACATTCACCGTGGAATTACTGCCCCCGGAAGTAGACTTCGCCGTCCTGGAATTTTTCCCTCCCGACGCCGACACCCCGTTAGAGCGCGGAGAATGGGTGGACATACCGGTCAAATTGCAGAATCTGGGGAGTTATGCCGGACGAGGCTCCATCGTGCTGACCGATCTCACCGCCGGCAAAACCCTGTACAGCCGGGATATCAGCCTCGATCCAGGCGAATCCAGGGTCGTTACGTTCGTTTGGAAAACGCTGCGCCACGCCATCGGAGAACACCGGCTTCAGGTGACTGCAAACGCCAATTACGACCGCAATCGCCTCAACGACACCTCCGACACCATACCGGTTTTCGTTTTCACCGATCGCAATATCACGCTCGGCGTCGGCCTCAACCTCCCCCTCGATCACACCTTCGGAGAAATGAGCCAACCCATCACATTGCAGGTTGACGCCGAGATCGTGGCGATGTATACGTCGCCGAGTTCCACCGCCTCGCAAGGTGAGCCTGTGACCGTATCAGTGGAGGTACGCAACAACGGGCGCGCAGCCATCAACGTGCCAGTCGAGTTGACGTTTCCCTCAGCCGACAAAGCGCCGGAGAGCAGGTCGCCCCGGATACTCCCCGGCGAAACTGCCACCGTTGAGTTCACCTGGAATACCCGCAATTACGAGCTTGGCCCGCACACCCTCCACGCCAGGTTGACCAGCAGTGGCAACATCACGGACGGGGCCACCACGGACGAGGTGCAATTGCTGCTCACACGGCCGGAAGTAGATTTCGCTGTCCTGGAATTACTCCCTCCCGACACGGACACCCCGTTAGAGCGCGGAAAGTGGGTGGACATCCAGGTCAAATTGCAGAATCTTGGACGTCACGCCGGCCGAGGCTCCATCTCGCTGACCGACCTCACCGCCGGCAAAACCCTGTACAGCCAGGATATCAGCCTCGATCCAGGCGAATCCAGGGTCGTAACGTTCGTTTGGAAAACGCTGCGCCACGCCATCGGAGAACACCGGCTTCAGGTGACTGCAAACGCCAATTACGACCGCAATCGCCTCAACGACACCTCCGACACCATACCGGTTTTCGTTTTCACCGATCGCAATATCACGCTCGGCGTCGGCCCCAACCTCCCCCTCGACCACACCTTCGGAGAAATGAGCCAACCCGACCTGATCGCGACCGCAACAAAACCCGTCACATTGCAGGTTGACGCCGAGATTATAGCGATGTACACGACACCGAGCTCCACCGCCTCGCAGGGTGAGCCGGTGACCGTATCAGTGGCGGTACGTAACAACGGGCGCGCGGCCATCAACGTGCCAGTCGAGTTGACGTTTCCCTCCACCGACAAAGCTCCGGAACGCAAATCGCCTCGGATACTCCCCGGCGAAACTGCCACCGTTGAGTTCACCTGGAATACCCGCAATTACGAGCCTGGCCTGCATTCCCTGTCCGCCAGGTTGACGGGCAGTGGCAACGTCACGGACGGGTCCACCGCGGCTGAGGTGCAATTCCTGCTCACACCGCCAGTGATGGCCGCCACCATTGAGACGATATCCACGTATCCCTCTGCGGCCAGGGTTGGCGACAGCGTCGAGATCACGGTTGTAGTGCGCAACCACGGTCCGATATCAGCCTACATTCCAGTCACAGTCTATTTCCCTTCTTCCCACCGGCAACCCGAAACGCGAAGTCCGTTAACCCAACCGGGCTCGACCGGCGTGGCCAGGTTCCGTTGGCGCACCGGCAATCTCAAACCTGGGGAGCATATCTTCAGGGTGACAATACAGGCTCGGAATGGCTCCGGCCCAGTAGTATCCGAAGGGACATTCACCGTGAAATTACTGCCCCCGGAAGTGGACTTCGCCGTCCTGGAATTTTTCCCCCCCGACGCAGACACCCCGCTAGAGCGCGGACAGTGGGTGGACATACCGGTCAAATTGCAGAATCTTGGGCGTTATGCCGGGCGAGGCTCCATCTTGCTGAACGATCTCACCGCCGACAAAACCCTGTACAGCCGGGATATCAGCCTCGATCCAGGCGAATCCAGGGTCGTAACGTTCGTTTGGAAAACGCTGCGCCACGCCCTCGGAGAACACCGGCTTCAGGTGATTGCAAACGCCAATTACGACAGCAATCACCACAACGACACGTCCGACACCATACCGGTTTTCGTTTTCACCGATCGCAATATCACGCTCGGCGTCGGCCCCAACCTCCCCCTCGACCACATCATCGGAGAAGTGAGCGAACCCGCCCTGATAACCGCAGCCGGCGCGGACGCAACCATCGCGCTGCTGTCTGCAAACCCTGTTGCAACCGGAACGCTAAACGGCCCTGACGGGTTCGGATCGTTCGTCCCGGTCGGGGTTTCCAGCGCAGAAGATTTGCCTGTTGTTTCGCTCACCAATCGGGCGGAACGAATGATCACGGTGTACCGGCTGAGCCAGTTGGCTCGCCTGGAACCACACGCCTGCGCCAGGTTTCAGGATGCACTGGGCCACGCCGAACCAAGCGCCGTGATCTGCCCTCAAACCCCTACGCTCGTACTCTGACCGGCGGGTTACGCAACAGCGTCGCGCAGTATTTCCACCAGATGCCGGGCTTTCCGTCCCGTGCCGTGCTCAACCTGCTGACGGCATGATACGCCCATAACCGCAACCTCCCAGTCGGGTTTGCTTTCTATGGACGGGAAAAGGGCCAGGCCACCGATCTGCATGGAAATGTCATAGTGCTCTTTTTCAAAGCCAAACGAGCCGGCCATGCCACAACAGCCGGCATTAATGAGCTCAACTTCGTAGCCGGGAACCAGGCGCAGCGCGGCCAGCGAATGCTCCGTTCCGACCATGGCTTTCTGGTGGCAGTGGCCGTGGAACAGCACCCGTTTGTCCACGTCCTTGAACGTCAGGTCCAGGCGGTCATTGGATTTGGCCCTGGCCAGGAATTCGTCGATCAGAAACGAATGTTCAGCCACCACTCTGGCCTGCTCTCCAGGAACAAACTCAGGATATTCGTCGCGCAGAGTCAACAGACAACTGGGTTCGCATCCCACAATTGGAATGCCCTGCCGCGCAAAATCGTAAAGACCGGCCATGTTCGACCGAGCCAGTTCTCGCGCCTGGTCCAGCATTCCTTTGGAGATCATGGGCCGGCCGCAACACCCGCCGTTAACCAGCTCGACCTCGTAGCCGGCAGCTTCCAAAAGCTCAACCGCAGCGATGCCGATTTCCGGGTAGTTGTAGTTCATAAACGTGTCGTTATACAACGCAACGGCCCCGAATTTGGCGGCCGATAGCCGGCTGCGATCCCGTTGGGCAAACCAGTCTGGCAGTGATTGCCTGGCGAACCGCGGTTGCTGACGGCGTGAACTGATACCCAGCAATGCGGATACCAACACCTTCCCCAAACCGTTCCCGGCGATCCAGTTGGTCATGGGGGCGTAGCGGCTGCCCAATCGGTTCAGCGCGTTTATGTTGCCAAACAGCCGGGAACGCAAAGGAACCCCGTGCCGTTCCTGATACCGATCCAGAAATTCATACTTCAGCTTGGCCATATCGACGCCCGATTCGCACTCGGCTTTACAGGCTTTGCATTCCAGGCACAGATCCAGAGCATCATGCAGCCGCTGGTCGGTAATCGATCCCTCTGCGCCCTCGGGCATTCGCCCCGACAATGCCGCCCGCAGCAGGTTGGCGCGGCCGCGCGTCGAATGTTCCTCATCCCGCGTCGCCATGAAAGACGGACACATCGTCCCGTCCAGCTTGCGGCAGGCGCCCATTCCATTGCACATTTCGACCGCGCCCGAGAACCCGAAATCGCTGGTGAAGTCCAGCTTGGTTTCCAGGTGGAGGGGCTCGTAAGCAGCGCCGTAACGCAGGTTTTCGGTCATCGGCGGAGTGTCGATGATCTTGCCCGGGTTCATTATGTCTTGTGGGTCCCAGGTGTGTTTCAGTTCCCTGAAGGCGTTGTAAATCCGATCTCCGAACATCTTCCTGGTCCACACACCACGCACGATGCCGTCACCGTGCTCGCCGCTCATGGAACCGCCGAACTCCTTGATCAGATCGGAAACCGCATCGCCGATGGATACCATCTTGTCGATGCCTTCGCGGTTCTTGAGACTGATCATGGGCCGGATGTGTAAACACCCCACCGCTGCATGGCCGTAGTATCCGGCGGTGGTCCCGTGGAAGGTTACGATCTCGTCGAACCGGCGCACGAAGTCGCCCATCACCGACGGATCGACCGCAGGGTCCTCAACGAACGGGATCGGTTTGGCGTCGCCGCGAATGCTCATCAGCAGGCCCAGGCCACCCTTGCGTACGCTCCACACCGCCGCCTGCTCGGCCCGGTCCAGAATGTTGACGCAGGCATACGCCAGGCCAATATCCCTCTGCAGCGCATCCATCTTCCTGGTCAGTTCGGCCTCGTTTTCCCCGTAAAATTCCACCAGCAACATTGCGCCGGGATCGCCTTCTATGAAGGACAGCAATCGTGATTGGCCCAGCGCTTCCCGGCACCGGTCGAGAATCATTTTGTCGATCAGTTCAACCGACGACGGATCGTGGCCCAGCACCTTCATGGTCGCTTCGCTGGCGTCGAACACGCTGCGGAAATGCAATACCGATAGCGACGTCATGGTGGGCCGAGCCACCAGGTTCACCTTGGCCTCCGTAACGACGCAAAGCGTGCCCTCAGAACCCACCACCATCCGCGCGAGGTTGACCGGGCCGGTCAAACCGGCCGGCGGCACGAATTCATCCAGGTTGTAGCCGCTGACGCGCCGTTGAATTTTGGCGTAGGTTCGGTCAATTTCTTCCTGCTGCTCGGCGGCGATTCGCATCACTCCGCGGTAAATATCACCCTCCAGACCACCGGCGCTGAGACGGCCCTCCAGCTCGCTGGCCGTAAGCGGTGCGAAATGAGCCCGGCTGCCGTCCGACAGTACAACGTCCAGCTCCTTGATGTGATCCAGCGTCTTGCCATAAATCACCGAGTGGGCGCCGCACGTATTGTTGCCGATGCCCCCGCCAACGCAGGCGCGATTGGCGGTGGTTGGGTCCGGTGCGTACTGCAACCCATGATTGGCAACCTGTTTCGTCAATTGCTCCAGGATAATCCCCGGTTGAACTCGGGCCCAGCTTTCCTCAGCGTTTACTTCCAGCACGTTGTTCAGATACTTGCTGAAGTCCAGCACGATGGCATGGTTGACCGTTTGGCCCGCCAGGCTGGTCCCGCCCGCACGCGGCAGCACCGGTATCCCTTCGCCAGCGGCAAACTCCACCACCGCCTGCACATCGTCGGTAGTGCGCGGTATGACCACCCCGATGGGCTCCATTTGATAGATGCTGGCGTCGGTGCTGTACAACAGCCGGGAGTAGGGATCGAAACGGACTTCGCCATCCACGCGCCTGGTCAATTCGTCGGCGATATCCTGCCGCTCTTTGCCGCGGATCCTGCGCTGCGTAACGGTCGCCATCGTGATCCCCTCCTGATTATTGCCGTATGCCAGCGACTAGGTTAGCGCACCGCAGCAACGGCGGCAACTTGGGCGCCCCAGCAGTTGCCGTCAGCGACGTTTCGGCTGCGGTTGGCAGTGTCAATACCCGGTGATAAACTGGCGCCACCGGTGCCCTGGCGCCGACTTGCACCACGCCCCAAGTGAACAGGCAACCACTCGCTACACGTGAGGTGATGACCATGATACGTTTGGGAGCAACCGGTTCCACATCCCACCTGGACCTTTGCCGGGCGTTGGAAACCGTGTTTCAACGGCGCGGCATCGAGTTCGACTGGGTGCTGTACTCCGGCTACGACCAGATGGTTGACGCGTTCGTGCGGGGTGAGGTCGATGTCGCCTGGAACGGCCCACTGTCCCACGTCAAGATGCGCCGCGCTTTCTCCGATGGCGCCCCGGTGATTGCAATGCGGGACGTGGACATAGATTTCACCACCAACTTCATCGTCCGCGCCGACTCGCCCATCCGCACTGTGGAAGATTTGCCCGGTACCCGGTTTGCGCTGGGCGCGCGCAACTCGGTGCAGGCCGGACTGCTGCCGGTGCATTTTCTGAAACAACTCGGCATCAAACCCTCAAATGACCTCGCCGCCGCCGACTTCTACGACCAGCGCTCGCCGGTGCGCGCATCAGATGAGCTGGACGTGGTGGCGCAGGTTTTGAACCGCGAGTACGATGCCGGCGCGGTCAGCGGGCGCGTTCTGGAAACGTTGCAGCCGGACGACGGTATCGACCCTACTGCCCTGCGGGTATTGTGGACCAGCCCAGGATACAGCCATTGCTGCTTCACCGCCCGCCCCGACCTGGCCGCCAGCGATGCTGCCGAATTCACGGCGGCGATGGTGTCCGTTGACGATAGCGACGCCGTTGGTCGGGCCGTGTTGAAGGCAGAGGCCTGCGACAGCCTGGTACCCGGCATCGACGACGGCTGGGATGTGATTGAGGCGGCGGCGTTGGCGGAGGGATTGATTTGGTAAAGGGTTGCCCAAGCCGGCTACCTTATCAGATATCTGAGGAAGATCCAGATGCAGGCTTGCGATCTTGACACAGTTGATCGGCGCGTTCCACCATAGCCCAATCCGCCTCGGCCATTTTAGGGTTGACGTAGTAGTGCCTAATTAGACGCTCAATGACGTCCAAACACCAACTGGCCCCCCTTCCTCCACATCTACGATCTTGTCTTCGGAGTGATTCTTCGGCGGATGGGCGGAGACATTCCCGAATTTTCGCGCCGTGTGGAGGGTGTCTCGAATATCAGAGGGCAAGCCTTCTCCGGAAAGTGCCGCGCGGATCTGTTTATTCAGTTTTCCCTTGTAACCCTGCTGCTCCAATATGGCTTGCATGGTACAGCGGGAGAATGCAGCGGACGCTTTGGCGCTGATCGACAGTACCGCGCCGGCTTCACGGTAATCGGCCTTGATGTGCTCAGGCACTTCGTCACCAAGAGGTATGCGCTGAACCGTTCTGGGCCAGACCAAGTAATCCTGCTCGCTGTTCCAAGCAGGAGTCGAGCTGCGGCGCCCGGCCTCGTCGTATTCGTGCCGGAATGTGCCAACCCTGATGATGGTTTTTACGCAATCGCTTCCGGGGCATTTTGCCAGTCTCCAACCCCATCCAATGTCATCGTCGCAAGCGTCCGGGACGATGGCACCCCAGCGCCATTCTGGGTAAAAGGCGACCCCACAATGTGGACACGTCATTTTTTGCCTCTTCGATAGTCAGTCATGATCCATTGACGCTGTGCTACCGTAGCACCTACCATCATCTCGAACAAGAGGATCGTAGAATGACATTGAAACCGAACTTGCCCGCATTGGCAGCCATTGTTGTTTTAACTGCGCTGATGCTAACCGTCGGGTGCGGGGTTCTGGGCAACCCGAATCCGTGCGACCGGACGCAGTCGATGCGGAACGCCCTGGAGGAAGCGACCGGGCGGAACTGCGATCTCATTTCCGACGAGGATTTAGCTGACCTGCGGGAGTTGCGTATATGGTCCGCTGGTGGATTGAAAAAGAGCGATTTTTCAGAATTAGACAATCTTGAATCGTTGTGGGTGGAGGGATCTACGTTACCATCGTCAGACGTGTTCGCTGCTTTAGAAAACCTCCAAACGCTGTACTTGGGGGGCAACAACCTGAGCGAACTCCCGCCCGGCGTGTTTGACGGGCTGAGCAATCTGCAATCGCTGGACTTGACTGGCACCAATCTGAGCGAACTGCCGCCCGGCGTATTCGTCGGATTGAACAACCTGCCATCGCTGGACTTGAGCGGCCATGACCTCACCGAACTGCCGCCCGGCGTGTTTGACGGGCTGGACAACCTGCAATCGCTGAACTTGCGGGACAACAACCTGAGAGAACTGCCGCCCGGCGTATTCGTCGGATTGAACAACCTGCCATCGCTGGACTTGAGCGGCCATGACCTCACCGAACTGCCGCCCGGCGTGTTTGACGGGCTGAGCAATCTGCAATCGCTGAACTTGACTGGCAACAATCTGAGCGAACTGCCGCCGGGCGTATTCGTCGGATTGAACAACCTGCCATCGCTGTCCTTCGGGGGCAACTACCTCACCGAACTGCCGCCCGGCGTATTCGTCGGATTGAACAACCTGCCATCGCTGGACTTGAGCGGCCATGACCTCACCGAACTGCCGCCCGGCGTGTTTGACGGGCTGAGCAATCTGCAATCGCTGAACTTGCGGGGCAACAATCTGACCGAACTACCGCCCGGCGTGTTTGACGGCTTGGACAATCTGCAATCGCTGCACTTGTATGACAACAACCTGAGCGAACTGCCGCCCGGCGTGTTTGACGGGCTGAGCAATCTGCAATCGCTGTACTTGTGGGACAACAACCTGAGCGAACTGCCGCCCGGCGTGTTTGACGGCTTGGACAACCTGCAATCGCTGAACTTGGCTGGCAACAACCTGAGCGAACTGCCGCCCGGCGTGTTTGACGGCCTGGACAACTTGCAATTGCTGTACTTGGTGGGCAACAACCTGAGCGAACTGCCGCCGGGCGTGTTTGACGGGCTGAGCAATCTGCAATCGCTGTACTTGCAGCGCAACCCCGGCGCTCCGTTCCGAATTACTCACCCCAACGCCAATTTCCGGGGAAGTGGCTGGAAGCGATAACTTTTGGTGCACAGTTCTTGGCGGGCAGTGTCGTTGCCGCCGGCTGGCTTGCTGCGTTATGCTAACCGCATCCTAACCGCCGGAAGGGTAGTGCGATGTTGACGCAAAAGCAGTTGCAAACCACGAAGGATTACCTAGCCGCCGCCGACCGGGAGTTTGAGAACGCCGACGCGCTGGCCGGCACGGAACGGCTGTGGACGGCAATCACGCATACGCTCACGGCCATCGCCGAAGCAAAGGGCTGGTCGTATGACGCGGGCGACCTGTTTCCCGTGGTGCAGAAACTGGCCGAGCGAGATGAGCAGGTCAGCTATATCCTCGAAGGCATATACGCTGCCGCAGAAGGCCATCCTGGTCTGGTTCGCGCCGAGTATTTCCGGTTTGAGGACGGCGACACCCACCGGGCGCGGCGGCTGGCGCGAGAGTTCATTGACACGGTTCTGGCGTTGGCGGCACAATCCGATAAGGCCGCTTTATGCTTGGGGGACGATATGCTGACGCACCAGGAACTGAAAACCGCGCAGGACTACCTGGACGCCGCCGACCGGGAGTTTGAAAACGCCGACGCGCTGGCGGCCACGGAACATCTGTGGGCGGCGATCACGCATACCCTCAAAGCCGTGGCCGACAAAAACGGGTGGGAATACGATACGAACCACCTCTTTCCGGTGGTTGAGAAGCTCGCCGACACAAATGGCCAAGACGACGATATTCTGCAAAGCTCGTATTTGGCGGCGAAAAGCTTTCCGAACAAGGTTCACTATGGATATTTCGTTTGGGAGGATGGCGACAGCCACTGGATGCGCCGTGTCACACACGAATTCATCGCTGCGGTACAGGAATTGGCAGGACGATCCCAATGACTACTGCAACGCTGTCACTATCAGAGCACGTTGCCATAGCGCAGGAATTGCTGGATGAAGCCGAAGCGGAGTTCGCTGCCAGCAAAATCCTGAAAGGGTCGGAAATGCTGTGGGGCGCGGCGGCTCATGCGCTGATAGCCATTGCCCTCCGGCTCAACCGCCCGTTCAACAGCCACGGCGCGTTGCGGAATGTTACTACCCGGCTGCCTCATGTTCCCGGTCAACCTCCATGGCGGGACGAGTATAATGCGGCGGAAGAACTGCATATTAATTTCTATCACGGTCAGTTGAGCGACGAGGATGTTGTGGATTACCGGCCGCGGATACGCCGTTTCGTCGGCCGCCTGCTCGCCGTCACCAACGAACCTGTTTGAGGAGCTGACAACTTGACCACCACAATCGGTTTCATTGGTTTGGGTCGCATGGGATTGCCCATGTCGTACAACCTCCTTCGGGCGGGTTATGACCTCACCGTCCACAACCGAAGCCAGGAAAAAGTCCGTCAGATCGCAGACGCTGGCGCGACTGCAGCCGCCTCCGCCGCCGAATTGACCGCCCGTTGCGAAATCGTCCTCGCCTGCCTGCCCGACGTCGCAACCTGCGAATCGGTATTGCTGGGCCACGGCGGAGTGCTCCAAAACGCCCGCCCGGGTCAGGTTATCGTAGATCACAGCACGGTCGGCGCCTCCACTTCCAAAGCCTGCGCCGCAGCGGCCCAGGCCAAAGGCGCAATTTTTCTCGACGCACCGATCAGCGGCGGAACCGAACGCGCCACCGACGGAACCCTCACCATTATGGTCGGTGGCCCGCCCGAGGGATATGAACGCGCGCGGGAGATATTCGACGTTATGGGCGCCGTGGTGCGCCACGTTGGACCCACCGGGTCCGGCACCGCCGCCAAGCTGGTGAACCAACTCCTGGTAGGCGTTCACATGGTCGCGGCAGCCGAAGCAATGCTGCTGGGCGCCAAATCCGGCGCAGACCCGGCCCTCGTCTTTGAGCTGGTCAGCTCAGGCTGGGGGCAAAGCTTCATGCTGGACCGAAACGCCCCCGCCATGCTGGACCGCGATTTCGACGGCATCCGTACCCAGATGCGCGTATTCCTGAAGGATTTGGGGCTGATTCGGGAAATGGCGCGCGACCTCGAAACTCCCATTCCCGGCGGCGATCTGGCGTTCCGGCTGTTTGGCGAGGCAGTGGAACAGGGCCTGGGTGACATGGACGGGGCTGCCATCGTGCTCCCTATGGAGCAGGATGCCCGCTTCCGGATCAGTCGCCACGAAAACGCCACCGGCTAGACGTCAATCGCCAACGCAGCAGCCACGCTCAATCTCGGAGGTTCAGGCCATGCCGGCAGAGAAAACGGTTTATTTCAACGGGGAATTCATGCCCGCCGACCAGGTAGGAATCTCCATTTACGACCGCGGATTCCTCTACGGAGATGCCGTTTTTGACGCAACTCGTACCTTCAACGGCAAAACTTTCCGGTTGGACCGGCACATCAACCGCCTTTATGACTCACTGCGCTATCTACGCATCGACGTGGGCATGAGCAAAAACGAAATGACGGAGGCTACCGAGGCTGTGGTAGCCCACAATTACCCCCTGCTGCCGCCCGGTCAGGATATGTGGGTCATGCAGCGCATCAGCCGGGGCGTCGAAGCGCCGGACCGGGCCGGCGGTATTATCCCCACCGTGCTCATCGAAAGTCACCCGATCCCCTTCGCCGCCCGCGCGCCCCTGTATCGAGACGGCGTCAGAGTGAATACTCCTTCGGTTCAGCGCATCCCGCCCCGTTTCGTCAGCCCTCGGGCCAAAACCCACAACTACCTCAACCTCATTCTTGGGGAGCTGGAAGTGCATGCCGACGACCCACAGGCCTGGGCGATTCTGCTGGACGAGTTCGGCAACCTGACTGAGGGCCGGGGCAGCAACATTTTCATAGTCAAGAACGGCGTGGCGATCACCCCGCAATCCCAATACGTCCTGGAAGGAATAACCCGCAACCAGACGCTGGAGTTGGCCGCCGGTTTGGGTATGCCCACCGAAGAACGCGATATCGACCTCTACGACGCCTACACCGCCGATGAAGCTTTCCTCACCTCCACCAGTTTGTGCATCTGCCCGGTATCGGCGATAAACGGCGCTCCGGTAGGCGACGGCGCGGTACCAGGTCCGGTCACGGGTCGGTTGATGTCCGCTTTCAGCGACCTGGTGGGAATGGATTTCGCAGACCAATACCTCTCTCATTTGCCCGCCGCTGACTAGGTTCTGTTGACATTTCACCGCAACCAGATGAGAGCGGCGGTGAAATGCAGGAAGCCCAGGTATCTGGTGTCCAGCTTCTCAAACCGGGAGAAGATCCGGCGGTAATGCTTTATTTTGTTGATGAAGCATTCGACCAGATGACGCTCCCGGTATAAATGTGTGTCGTAGTCGCAGGCTTGCTTCCGGTTGGAGCGTGGGGGAATCACCGGCGTCATGCCCCGCTCCAGAATGTGCTGGCGAAACCCCTGGGAGTCATACCCTTTGTCGGCCAGTACATGCTCGCCAGCATAACCGGCGATCAAACCCTCCGCCTGGGTGATGTCGTGCTGTTGCCCGCCGGTCAGTATGAATCGCAAGGGGTTGCCCAAGCCGTCCACGCTCACGTGAATCTTGGTGCTGAACCCACCGCGGCTCCGTCCCAGGGCCTGGGCTGCTTGGCCACCCTTTTGGGGGGAGCTCCCGCCGCGCAAGGGTGCGCCCGGACCACCGTGCTGTCGATGATGAGGTATTCCATATCAGGGTCGTCGGCCAAATGCTGATGCAGGAGTTCCCAGATACCCCGGTCGCTCCAGCGGGCGAATCGTTTGTAGACGCTGTTCCAGTTCCCATACTCGGCTGGAAGGAGCCGCCATTGGGCGCCGGAACGATCGACCCACAGCACGGCTTCTATAAAACGTCGGCATTCTTCTTCCTGACCGACGTACAGTTCGGTGCGACTACGCAAGAACTGGAGAATCTTGGTCCATTTATCTGGAGAGAGTTCAAGTCTTGACATATTTCCATTGTAACCAAATGTCAACACAGCCTAACCTTTGGTGCTAGTTTGAGATGATTTTGAAAATGTCACGAGGTTCCACTATGCTGTGAGTTGACACTCTCCACAACGGAGGAACCCCGTGAACATTGCGGATTTTATCACCGAACTCTACTGCCGGATAGACGACGCTTTGCCCGACGCACCCCAGCACAGTCAGGCCATCCTCTCCCTCAGCGAGCTGGTCACCATCGGAGCGCTCCAAGCTATGAAAAACATCAGCCAACGGGCCTTCTACCACTGGCTCAAAGACAACTACGGCCAGCTCTTTCCCAAACTGCCGGAACGCACCCGCCTCTTCCGCCGCCTGGCAGCCAAGTCCTGCTGGACCGGCTATTTCCTGGCCCAGCCCACCATCCTGGGGGTGGCCGACATCTACGGCATTGAACTGGGCCATCCAGTAAGGGCGGGCCGGCGGTTCCATCAAATCGGCAGGAAGGGCAAGTCCAATCATCGCTGGATCCTGGGCGGCAAACTGTGCGTCGTGCTCAACAAGTTCGGCCTGATTACCGATTGGGATTGCGCCACCGCCAACGTTCACGACCAGACTTTCCAACCCCTGCTAGCCCACTACGACGGCCAGATGATTATCCTGACTGATACCGGCTTTCACCGCGCCCGGGGCGACCCGGCCAACGTGAAACTGTGTCGTCGCGGGCAGTGGAACGTGCGGATGATCGTGGAAACTACCTTCTCTATGCTGACTACCGTCTGGGGTGGCAAACGGATGCGTCATCACACTTGGCAAGGATTTGAGACCCACTTGGCCTACACCGTGGCCGCCTTCAACATACTGGTGCAATTGAATGGGTTCGAACCGGACCAAACCGGGCGCATTCATCGTTCCATTGCTCAATTCGTCCTCTGATATTAACTAGCACCAATGGTTATTAGGGCGCGTCCCTCGTTTTTCTACGCGACTCCGGGCAGATGCTTCTGCAGTTGCCGCGATGAGTAAATGTTCAGCGTCCGGTGGACGGTTTCCGTGTGCCGCGCTGGAAACCGTCTGATTAGACAAGGCCGCATCTCACTGGAGGAAAGAAATATGAACGTGACAATTATCACTGCAATTCTGTCTTGGGTGCTTGTTCTAGCCGTTGCGGCGTGTGGGACTTCGGAAACCCAAATCAATTGGAACGACCCTATCGCCGAAGGTGCTACATTGACCTATGCCGACGCCAGAGATATGGTGACGGAAGCAGGCCCCTACAAGTTTGTGGACGATAAAGGTTACGCATCCGAAGATTTCTTCCGCCATTCAGAAGTCGCAAATAGATGGTTTGAGAGGTGTATGTCCAACCTGTCAGAATCCCACCCAGATCTCCATATGCGTTGTGCGTCAGTATGGACCAGCGTAGCCTATCATCTATTCCCTGAAATTGTCACAGCTTCGGTTGGCACCGTCGAGTGTCCTGACGAAAAGATAGACTTGAAGGCCATCGGTGATGCTAGGGACGAACAGGTAGGCATGAATAACGTCGACCTGACCATTGGCGACGCCATTGAGATTGCGCAAAAGGCAGGGAATTTCAACCACTCTGAGGGCAACTCCATGACGCTGGAATGGCGGGATAAACATGAGCAATTCCAGACAGCCCAAGCCGAATGGTTCGATGTATGCCAGGCAGCGTACCCGCCAGGCTCAAGCAGCGCTTCCTTCCAATGCACCACCGCTTGGTTAGGAGCGTATTGGTACGCATATCCTGAGCAGTATGACAAGTATCACTTGTTGCACTGTTCCGGCCCTAAAAGCCCTTAGTGTCGCCGGAAATGCCGAAATCACAGCTTATGAAATCGTAGCAGAGCGGCTAGACGTGAGCTCCGACGGACGGACGTTCAACATACGCCTCCAACCTGTCGCCCATTCTGTCCCATTACGGCCCCGGCATCTACACCGTCACAATCTGGGCTACTACGCCGGACGGGAAGCCGAATCCGGTGGCACAATACCCGATATGGTGGCATACCGAACCTACGCCCGGGCACCCTTATTAGTGTCGGATGACTCGGCGAAAGCGGGCGAATGATACGGATACCGGAACGAGTAACGAAATTCACCAGAACGGTATGGCCGTGGGCGAAAGCCATATTGACGATAGCCATCGCCAGCGCGCTGCTCACGATAGGCTTTCTGCCGTGGACAACCCTCATCCACTATGATCCATGGTCTGCATTATACAAGTACCAAACGGAGATACAGCTGGCACTCGCTGCCTTCGCTGGCGTCTGCCCTGCAACGCTAATATACTTCGCGGTGACAGGACGAAGGTTCGTTGCCACAACGGTCATAGCGTTTATCTTAATGAGCGCGACAGCGATAGCCGCGGTATTGTTCGGGGCTGCCGAAGAAAAGCTCGGATTAGAGACCTTGGTGGGGCTAATAGCATTGCCGCTAATAGCGGCAGTGGCGACCAAAGCGGCCAACATCGCATCCCAGAAAAAGAGCGACACCAGCATAGGCAAGAAATTCAAGGACTCGTTTAACGAAGCCATGCGCGACGAAAACATCGCAGAGCTGTTCCTGTGGACCATCGCATGGGCATCGGGAGGGTTCGGAGTATTCTTCCTGATTAAGGCCATCGAAATGTGGTGAATACGACGGAACTAAAGAGACGCTCCCTTGCGCTCTGCGCTTCCCGGTTCCTGCATTCGCGGGAACGACAGGAGTAAGGCGGGGATGACGAAATGGAGTATGTCGAACCGTCTCATATCGCAAATGTCAACAGAACCTAATTACCCACAGCAATACAACTCGCCCACAAGGAGAATGACATGCCCGACAACCTGGATAGCATCGTTGAACCCAACCAGGAAGCCCAGCAGCTAGCCACCGGATTCGCCTTTACAGAAGGCCCCGTTTGGCACCCCGACGGATACTGGCTGTTCGTCGATTTGCGCCGCGAACCACCAGTGATTCACCGGATGTCTCCGGGTGGCGGCGCTCCCGAAATAATCCGGGAACCCAGCGGCGGCACCAACGGCATCACCTTTGACCTGCAGGGCCGTCTGCTCATGTGTGAAGGGGATAACCGGCGTATCACCCGCATGGAAGCCGACGGCACGATCACGCTCATGGCTGACCGGTGGGATGGCAAGCGCCTCCACCGCCCCAACGACATCGTTTGCCGCTCCGACGGAAGCATATTTTTCACCAACCCCAGCGGGCGCGTTCCCCCCGAAGAGCAGGAGATCGAATTCCCCGGCCTCATCCAGCGCATCGCTCCCGACGGATCGGTGTCCGCTGAAGCAACCGACATTGATTACCCCAACGGATTGGGATTCTCACCCGATGAATCGGTCCTGTATGTGTCCAACACGCGCGCCCTCGGGGAACCGGCGGATCAATACTGGGGCGGCCAGATCAAACAGAATCAATATATCCGCGCCTACGACGTGGCCGCCGACGGTTCGCTCAGCAACAGCCGGGTGTTTGCCAGCATGGCGTCCGCCGAGGACGGCGTGCCCGACGGCATGAAGGTTGACAGCGCGGGCCGCGTTTACTGCACCGGTTCCGGCGGCGTGTGGGTCTTCGCGCCCGACGGGGAACACCTGGGCATCATCAGGCTGCCGGAAATCCCCGCCAACTGCGCGTTCGGCGGCCCGGATTTCAAAACGATGCTCTTCACCGCGCGCACCTCGGTGTACAGCCTGCGCCTCACCACGCCCGGCGCGCCGCTGCCCCGCGCCTGACGCCAGCGGTTTTCGCAGATGCGCGAGTTTGATGCCATCGTAATCGGTATCGGCGGTATGGGCAGCGCCGCCGTGTACCACCTCGCCCGCCGAGGGTGGCGCGTGCTCGGGTTGGAGCAGTACGACATTCCCAACGAAATGGGATCCTCGCATGGCATCAGCCGCATGATTCGGCTGGCGTACCACGAAGACCCCTCCTATGTGCCCTTGTTGCGCCGCGCTTACGAATTGTGGCATCAGCTCGAAAATTCGTCCGGCGAGCGTCTCCTGGTGTACACCGGATGCCTGCGCGGCGGGGTGGGAGCCAGCCAGTTGTTGGAAGGATCCATCGCCACGCTGCGCACCCACAACCTGCCCTATCGGTTACTCACCGGCCCTGAGGTAAACGCCGAATGGCCGGGTTACCAGCTGCCCGAAGACGCGGTGATGGTATACGAACAGAACGGCGGGTTTCTGAATTCCGAACGGTGTATCGTGGCCCACGTTTCCGTAGCCCTGGAGCTGGGTGCGGAGGTCCATGGGAGAGAGGCCGTGCTCAGCTGGGAAACCACTGCTTCCGGCGGCGTTAAAGTGTATACCGGCAAAGATACCTACACCGCAAACCGATTGGTAATCACGGCCGGCGCCTGGGCTGGCAAGTTGACCCCGGAGCTCGCGGCCCACGCCATCCCCGAACGCCAGGTATTGGGCTGGTTCGCTCCGTATCGTCCCGAGCTGTTCCGTCCCGCATCGTTCCCCGCGTTCGGCGTGCAGGTCGAAGAGGGACGTTTCTATGGATTCCCGTCGTACGGAATACCCGGCTTCAAAGTCGGTTTGTTCAATCACTTCCGGGAACAGGTCAACCCCGATACCATGCAGCGCGAGCCAACGCTCCAGGACGAAACGGCGTTGCGGGAATTCACCACCCGGTATTTCCCGGAGGCCGCTGGACCTACCCTTGCCCTCAAAACCTGCCTGTTCACCAACACGCCGGACGAACATTTCATAATCGATGTATTGCCCGATCAACGCCAGGTTTCCGTAGCGGCCGGCTTCTCCGGGCATGGTTTCAAGTTTTGCAGCGTAGTCGGTGAGGTGATGGCTGATCTGGCAGAGCATGGCGAGTCGCAACACGACATTTCGCTGTTCAGGCTCAACCGATTCGCCACACCGTAATCAGCACTTCCCCATCCGGCAGCGACAATAACACCCTCTTTCCGACCTCACGCGTACCCACTTTGTCAAACCAGCCTACTGTCATTGCGAGCAGCCCCCGCCCCCACTCGTCATTGCGAGGAGCGCAGCCACGTGGCAATCTCGTTGCCGCCCACTTTGTCATTGCGAGGAGCGCAGCCGCTCATGGTGAGCCTGTCGAACCACATGGCAATCCCGACCCGTGCCCTGGCCCAAAATCCTGTCCACCCATGTCGGACTCGGCCCCCCTCTCCCACCGGGAGAGGGGCCGGGGGTGAGGGGCGTACCCACCCCTGTCATTGCGAGGAGCACAGCGACGTGGCAATCTCGATGAGGCTGAACACACGTCGACGAACCGCCGTTGCTACGGCGACGAGATTACCACCCCCGTATCAAGTACGGGGTCGCAATGACAAAGCGGGTACACGCACCGTAGTCGGTGTTTCGGCCAAACCATGATCTGGATATTTGTTGCGGCCGGCGGCGCCATCGGATCGGTGTTGAGATTCGGCGCCAACCGCTTGGCGATACACTACCTGGGGCCCGATACCGTCGTCAGCACGTTCGCGGTGAATGTGACCGGTTCGTTTGCGCTCGGCGTGTTGGCAGTCGTTTTCATCGCCCGCACCGGTATTCCCCTGGAGCTGCGGGCGATGGCCACTGTGGGCCTGCTGGGTGGATTCACCACGTTTTCAACGTTGGCCTACGACGGCGTGCGTCTGCTGTCCGGCGGAGAATTCGCCCGGGCCGCCACATCAATCGCTGCCAACCTGATACTGGGCCTGGCAGCGGCCTACCTCGGTGTTCTGGTCGGCCGGGCGCTGTCCTGAAACGGACGCGACAATGTTGGCCTCGCAAATCGTCGATGATAAAATGCTGACGAAATACTCATTGCGCGAAGCATAGCCCGTAGCTGACCAACAAGGACACGCCCATGACAGCCCTGGAAGACTATTTGATTGTCAGCGAATACCCTCAACAAACCGTTGATCGTATGGTCATGGCCTTTCGCGGTTGGCCGGACGCCGGCGATGCTGCCACCGCCGCGCTGAATTACATTCTCACCACGCTGGGAGCCGAAAAATTCGCCGAGATCGACCCCGAAGAATTTTTCAATTTCGCCCAGGAACGCCCCCGATCAACCCGCGGCAAGGACGGCAGGCGGCATCTCCAATGGCCGTCCAACGAATTCTATCACTGGCCCGGCGACGAATCCGTTCCGTCAACCCTGTTTTACCTCGGAACTGAACCGCACCTCCGCTGGCGCACCTTCGCCTCGCTGGTGGGCGATTTAGCCAAGCGCTGCGGCGTAAAATCGGTGGTCCATATTGGGGCCCTCCTGGACGCTGTGCCACACACCCGCAGCACGCGCTTTACGGGTACTTCCTCCAACCAGAACATCCAGGCTTTGCTGGATGTCGGCAGCATCCGTTCATCCAATTATCAGGGACCCTCCGGCATCACCGTGCCCATCTCAGAGTCGCTGGCCAACCGGGGCATCAGTTTTACCTCGCTGTGGGGCCACGTTTCCCATTACCTGCACGCCACTCCCAATTTTCGGGTCAGCCTGGGATTGGTTCGCAATCTGTCCGAAATGCTGAATCTTCCCATCGACTTGGCTCGCCTGGGCACTATGGCAGATGCTTTCGACCGGGAAGTTGGCAAGGTGATAATCGACGATGAACAGCTCACCAAGTACATCGTCACCCTGGAAGAACGTTACGACGAAACCGTGGAACAACCGGAGATGCCCGACCCTGCCGATCTGGTGCGCGAACTGGAACGTTACCTCCGCGAGGAACGCCGGGAAAACCCCGGCCAATAGAGTCGTCCGGCCTCCCGCGCCAGGCCACCGGGCGGGCGTCCTCACGCGTACCCGCCTTAATCTGTCATTGCGAGGAGCGTAGCGACGTGGCAATCTCGTTGAAGTAGAACACACGTCGGCAAACCACCATTGCTACGGCGACGAGATTGCCAACCCCCGCATCGAGTACGGGGTCTCAATGACAGTAGGCCAGTTTAGTTTAACAGAGTGGGTACGCGTGAGGGCGGGCGCCCCTTCCATCCCTCCAGCCAGCGCCGCCGCTCGTCCCTGGGGCCGGGCTTGACCCGGCCAGCGCCAGTCGCTTGCCCGTGCTTTGTCCGACGGGTATAGTCAACCCATTCACACTCAGGATGCAGGGCTATCGCATATGGACGGTTTTAACCACTGTCATTCCCGCGAAAGCGGGAATCCAGTGACCGATGCCGGTAGCATCGCTGCAAAAATCCAGCAGATTACAAGCTGTCGGCTCCGGCTTTCGCCGGAGTGACGTGGCTGTAATTTCATATGCGATAGCCCTGACTCAGAATAATCAGCGGAGGCCTCCATTGACCATTTTCGACTGGCCCGCCCGGATGCGGCAAATGGCTGATTTCGTTGGATTAGCCGACGATGATCTGGAATTGATTCGCGAAAGCGGACCTTTCCTGTTGGCCCGGGCCGATGAGTTGACCTCCGCCGTCTACGACCATTTCCTCAAGTTCCCCGCCGCTGCCAGGTTCTTCCTCACACCGGAAGGCGAAGTGGATCAAACGCGTTTGGACCGGCGCAAGCACAGCCTGGCTCGCTGGTTACAAAACAGCATCGCGTTTGAAATCAACGAGCAATTCCCCGTGTTCTTGCTGGCGATTAGCGTCGTTCACAGCAACCCGTCTCTGGAACGCGGATACCTGGGATCGGTGCCGGCCCGGTTCATGATCGGCACCATGTCCTTCGCGCAAACCGCCATCGCCTCGGTGTTGTCGGAAGATATGGACGACCCGAAGCGCGTGCTGGCAGCGTCGGTGGCGTGGAATAAACTCCTGATGCTGCAGCTGGACGTCCTGCTGGCCGGCTACGTTACCGAAACACCCACACCGGCCACGCTGCCCCCAACCGCCAAGGACGACCCGCTGCCGGGTGATCCTCCCAACGGAATGCGACAGGTGCTCACCAACATCCTCGACGATAATCGGGAAAACGGCAATTCCCGCACCAACCAAGGAGATTAACGATGACCAAGGTGTTAGTTATACAGGGCGCCGGCATGAATATGCGCGGCAAGGTTCAGGTCGAGATATTCGGCCCCCAGACGCTGGACGAAATCAACGACCAGATTCGTGCCTATGGCGAAAACCTGGGCGTGGACGTTGAGATTGTGCACTCCAACATTGAAGGCGAAGTCGTCAATGCCCTCTACGATGCCTGCGATCGCGGCATAGATGCGTGCCTCATCAACCCCGCCGGATATACCACCCTCGCCGGCCCTCTGCGCGGCGCGATCCAGCAGGTGCCCATACCCGTTATCGAGGTTCACGCCAGCAACCCCACCGCCCGCGGCACGGTATCCGCCGTCCTGCCGGTCAGCAAGGGCTGCGTGTACGGTTTTGGGGTGTATGGCTACTACCTGGCTATGGAGGCCGTCAAACACACCACGGGTTAGACCAGGGCAAACGCATTCTCCCCGTCATTCCCGCACCTCAACCGTCATTCCCGCGAAAGCGGGAATCCAGTGGCTGCAATCGCTGGCGCATTTCCAGATTGTTTCAGTTTACAGTCTTTAGACTCCGGCCCCGTATCAAGTACGGGGTGACGTTCTTTCGCCGGAGTGCCCAGCTCGCCAACTAGAATGCGTTTGCCCTGCGGGTTAGACGGCCCGCCACCCGTCCCTACCGCCCATTAATGGTTATTCACAACGCAGGCAACGCACGTCCTTAAAAACGGTGTCGTGGATGCTCGGGTTGGTAATAAGGTAATCCATGATGATCCGTACTACCTTCCCTTCGTCCGCAATGTCGTACTTCTCTTTGGAAGTATTGATCAGGCCGATGTGTTCGGCGTTCACGTCCACGGTGATTTCTGTCTTGGTGCCGGCCATTTGAACAGCTCCTGCATAAAATGGGATTCAGAATCGGCGCGGCCTAAAACACCCTGCCGCAAAGCCATAGGATAGACCGTTGACCTCCACGATTCAACCGCACCCCCGCTCATCCCAGGGTCATTCGGTTGTCATTGCGAGGAGCGCAGCGACGTGGCAATCTCGTTGAGGTTGAGCACGTGCCGGGGAACCATCATTGCTACGGCGACGAGATTGCCACGCTGCGCTCGCAATGACATGAGGAAAACCGAAAGGCCCTACCGCTCATCCTGAGCCTGCCGATGACCCCCTCTCCCTCGATGGGAGAGGGCTGGGGTGAGGGTGAAATTCCCCACCCCTGTCATTGCGAGAAGCGCCAGCAACGCGGCAATCCCGTTACACATAACACCAAAAATCCTGTCCATCCGGTTCATCCTGTTTATCCTGTAAAAACCCGTCCCCTCCCCAACTCATCCTGATCCCGTCGAAGGACTCGCCGGTTTTCGTAAAACATCGGTTCAATAAATCATTCAAAATTGACCGGGCATTGGCTACAATGGAATCAGGACTTCGGCTGATCTCCGGCCGTTATCAGTCAGATTGGAGGTATTGATATGGCGTCTACCCAAACCACGTACCTGTGCGCGAAATGCCAGAGCACTTCCTACGAAACCGGCGAGTTCAGGCCACCGGTGGCAACTTCGCCAAAATATTTGACGTTCAAAACAAGAAATTCATGACGGTGTCGTGCACCCAATGCGGTTACACCGAAATCTACCGCGGCGACACCTCCAAGCTCAGCAATATTTTCGACTTTTTCGTCGGTTAGCGTTAGGCGTCGTTCCCGCCCGCGCCCCCAAAACCAAATCGGCCCTCCGCTATCGAACGGAGGGCCCTATCTTTTGGTACCCCGGATGGGCTTCGATCCCATGATCTCCACCTTGAAAGGGTGGCGTCCTAGCCAGGCTAGACGACCGGGGCAAGTTGGCATCGTGAAGAACGATGCTCGTTTAATGTATCACAAGAATGTCGTTTATGGGTAGACGGCCAGCGCATCCAGCGCCATCTCTTCCGGAAATCCGCACATCATGTTCATGTTTTGCACCGCCTGACCGGCCGCCCCTTTCACCAGGTTATCCAGACAGCTAATTACGATCAGCCGGTTCGTACGCGAATCGACCACCGGATGAACCAGACAGTAGTTGTTGCCCAGGGTTTGCTTGGTTTGCGGCGGCGTATCGGTGACCTGGACGAAGACGTTGTCAGCGTAGAATTCTTTGTACATCTGCCGCACCCGCTCCGACGCATCCGCAGACTGCGCGATGTCGGGACTAAGCGGAGCGTAGCAGGAACTCAGGATCCCGCGGGTCATGGGGATCAGGTGGGTCAGAAACGTCAGGTTCACGGGCTGATCCGCCACCGCGTCCAGTTCCTGGCTGATCTCTGGTAGATGGCGGTGTCCATTGACCGAGTAAGCCATCACGTTTTCATTCACTTCCGAAAAGTGCGTGGTCATGCTCAACGTGCGCCCGGCGCCCGAAACACCCGACTTGCTATCGACGATGATGTCACCGCCGATCCAGCCGTTCTGCACCGCCGGCGTTAGCGCGAGGATGGCCGAGGTGGGATAACATCCAGGATTAGCCACCAGCCGCGCGTCGGAAACCGCATCCCGGTTCAATTCGGTCAACCCGTAGACGGCTTCCTCAAGATACGTCGGGTCGGGATGTTCGACTCCATACCACTGGCTGTACACATCGGCCTGCTTGAGCCTGAAATCCGCCGATATATCCACTACCTTGACGTTCTGCTCCAACAGCGGGATACAGGCTTCGGCGCTTGCCTTGTGAGGCAATGCCGAGAACACCAGATCGAGCCCGTCGCACAAGTCAGCGGTGATCTCCAGCTTCATGTTGTCCAGGTGAGGAAACACTTGACCCAATGGTTGCCCGGCGGCGCTGCGCCCGGTCACGGACGCTATCTCCACCTCCGGGTGATGGCGCAATATACGCACCAGTTCACATCCGGCATATCCGGTCACGTTGATGATTCCTACTTTCACGGTTCCAGCTCCTTAACGGCTTGAGTATGCGGTACAGGCGTAGCGGACTTTTCCCTCCGTCGCCTGCGTCCCGGAGCCTGGCCATCGGGCCGATCATTATCTGCCGTAATTGTCGCCCCGTCGCCCGATTCGGCGGCGGCCCGCACGGCTGCCTCATCTCGGGCGGGACAACCGTAATTCACCACGCATTGCCCGCACAACGGACGCTGAGCCTTGCACACCTGCCGCCCGTGGGTGATAAACGCGGCGTGAAAAGGATACACATCCTCAGGAGGCATTGCCGCTTCCAGTATCTCGTGGGCTTTGTCAGCGCTCACTTTGGGGCCTATGATGCCCAACCGTTGGCTAACCCGATAGATGTGCGTATCCACCGCCATCGCCGGCATACCCAG
Source organism: Dehalococcoidia bacterium (assembly GCA_965262485.1). Taxonomy (GTDB): domain Bacteria; phylum Chloroflexota; class Dehalococcoidia; order Lucifugimonadales; family UBA3495; genus Bin87. Next base: position 1,810,040 of record OZ253540.1, read on the forward strand.
CGAAAAACTCAACACGATACCCGCTGATTTTGGCCCAATACCCGGCAGTTGCCGCAGCCAGGTTCGAGCATCGCCCATCGGCATATCCGCCAAAAAATGCAAGTCCAGCGATCCCTCGTTCAACTCGAGAATTCGGTTCAGCGCCATGCTTATGCGCGGGCCTTTGATTTTTGCCAGTCCACCACCGGCAATCGCTTCCTCAATGTCTGCTACCGATGCCTCGGCTACGTCGTGCAGCGTGCCAAAGCGATGCATCAGGCTGCGGAACGCCCGCTCCGAATTTCGGTCCGACGTGTGCTGAGACAGGATGGTGAAAACCAGTTCGTGAGCGGGGTCAAGGCGTGGTTCGTTTTCAAACGGTCCGTGCTGTTCCGTCAGCAGGCGGATCGCGTCAGCCACGGTTACGCCAGGTTTTTTGGCGCGGCGAGTGCGGCGGGGTTTGGCGGCGGTTTTCGGAGGCATTTTCAATCCCAAACAGTACCGGGATTTTAGCATACAGCAACCGGCCACGCCCGCATCAAGGGGCCCGGGTTCGCGCCGGCGCGGTCGATTGGGGTGTTGGTGGCGAGGGGCGCGTGATCAGGGGGGTCAGGAACAGGGCGGGCAGTGAAATCGCAATGCACGCCAGGGCGCTCAGCGTGACGGACATTCGGATACCGATCAAATCTCCCAACCAACCCATCAGCAGGACGCCCGGCGGGGTACCGATGCCGATACACAGGCTCTGCAAGCCAACCATACGACCCCGCATCTCGGGCGGCGACGAGCGCATGGTGATGGCGCCCTGCATGGTACCAAAACAGGAGAGGCCGATTCCGCTGAGAATCAGAATGACAAAAGTAACCGCGTACCAGGGAGACCAGACAAATACTGTTGATAACAACATCACGGTGAAAGCGCCGGCGGCGAAAAAGCGTCCGTGATACCGCATGGTACCAATGGAGGCGAGTATGCCGGCCATGGCCAACTGGCCCAGAGCTTCCGCGGCCGCAAGGGCGCCCACCAGGGTCTCACCGACGCGCAGGTGATCTCGCCCTATGGCCGGCACAAATTGACGTGCCGGAAAGGCCAGGCCGTTAATCATTATGGTGATGAAGAGCATCCCCAACAGTTGACGATGGCCCAGGGCCGCGCGCACCACGTCGCCCAGGCTGTTCCAGATGGGTTCCACGCGCCATTCCCGTTCCACCAGAGGAATCCGCACCCGGATTACCAACGCCATAGCGGCCACGTGCAACACTACAATCACGACATAAGCCCAAGTGTAACCGGCATAGTGAGGCCAAAAGTATCCGACGTGTTCGACGAAGAAGCCACCGAAGAAGGGGCCTACCATCCTCCCAACGGTCCCGCTGATGGAGTCAATTGACAGGGCGTTAACCACGCGTCGCTCGCCAACGATGTCAAAGACGGCGGTACGGCGAGCCGGGTCTTCCAGGGCGCGACTGATGCCCTGCAGCAGCATGGCGGCAAAGACATGCCACGGCGCAATCTGGCCGGACCACAGCAACACGAACAACGCGACCCCGCCGGCAAACTTGATGGCCAGCGCAATAACCCAGATTTTCTTACGGTCAAAACGGTCGGCAATCACTCCGGTGAAGGGTGAAAATATGGGCCTGGGCAGGTTTTCAAACGCCAGCACCAGCCCCAGCATCAGCGCAGAATTAGTCAGGGAATAAACCAGTACGCTGCTAACCAGAAGTTCCATCCAGCGCGTGAGTTCTGCTACGTTGACCACATACCATATCGCTCGAAAAAGGGGGTTCCGCAAAACCTCCATTAACGGCGATGGCGACCGGCTCCCGCGAAATGCCAACTAAGCCCCCCAAGCGTCTAAAAATGCCCCAACAGTGTAAACGCTGTGTGAAGGGGATACTATATTCCGCGTAACAGGATATGGCTCAATTGCCTGGCAAGCCGGGCGATCAGTGCAAACCCCGGCGGTTTCGTTTCCGCGTCCACGACACAAATCCGCGGTCACCGCCGCCGGGCCATGCAGGACAACGAATACCCGTAGGATATAATGCGTACGAAATATTTGGCGCAGGGTTGCCGCTGATCGTCGTCCATGCCGCAAATGTAGGGCCTCAGATAATCGCCCGGTCGCATCCGAATCGCCGCCCGCCTGGTCTGGAGATACCGCCGCGATGCTGGCAAAGCCGCAAAGTGAACTGCGCTTGCAACGTCCCTTCGTGATTTGGCTCACGGGATTGTCGGGAGCCGGCAAAAGCACGCTGGCCGGCTGGGTTTCCGACGAGCTCCGCCAACAAGGGTTCCACACCTACATACTCGATGGCGACGATCTCCGTCACGGTCTGAACAACGACCTGGGATTTGGCGCGGCCGACCGGAAGGAGAACGTCCGTCGGCTGGCTCACGTTGCATCCCTTATGTACGACGCGGGTCTCATTACCCTCGTCGCCTGTATTTCCCCATTCCAGTCCGAACGCGACTTTGCCCGTGGCCTGTTGCCGTGCGGCAGGTTCGTGGAGGTTTTTGTGGACACTCCGCTGTCGCTATGCGAGAAACGGGACACTAAGGGGTTGTACCGCCGGGCGCGCGCCGGAGAAATCTCCGAATTTACCGGCATCGACTCTCCCTACGAACGCCCCGCCAACGCGGAAATCATCGTTGACACCAGCGGCCGTTCGGTCTCCGACTCCGGTTCCGAAGTACTCGATTTCTTGATCCAAAGGGAGCTGTTGAAGTGGCCGGTTCACGGGTGACCCAGCAGGCTCCAAAGCAACCGCCGTCGCGTCCCGCCAACCGAAGCGGTTACAACCCGGGGGCCGGGAGCCAATCCGGAACATTCGCCTCCGGTTTCAACAACTTCCTGGCCACGGGGCGGGTTTCGCTGGCGCTGGCGCTGGCAATTCGCTACGGCATCGACCGCGAGTACATACCGCGATTTCTGGGCGTTTTGACCGCCGACGCCATATTTTCGCCAATGCGGTTCTGGCAAAGTGTCACCTACGGGCGCAGGATTAAGCGCGCTGAGCTGCATCCTGAACCGCTTTTCCTGCTCGGATTCTGGCGCTCCGGCACCACCCTGCTGCACAATCTTCTCGCCGTGGATCAGCATTGGGGATACGTCAACACCTATCAGGCCGCCATGCCCGACCTTTTCCTTGCCGGCCAGCGGCGGGTCCGGCGTCTGCTGGCATCGAAGCTCCCCGAAAACCGCGGCATCGACAACATCCCCGTAGATTTCGCCATGCCCCAGGAAGAAGAGATCGCGATGATGTGTACCTGTGGTCTCAGCCCTTATGCTTTTCTTCACTTCCCGCGCACCGCCGCCAAGATGCTCGACTACCTTTTCGTGGGCGACCGGTTGGACAATTCCCAATCCCGGCGTTGGCGTACGAAATACCTGCAACTGTTGAGAGCGGCCAGCTATAACATGGGTGGCAAACCGCTGCTGCTGAAGTCGCCCTCCAATACCAGCCGGGTGTCCACATTGATGGAGCTGTTTCCCAACGCGCGGTTTGTATATATCCAGCGCAATCCATACGACACGCTGCGGTCTTACATACACCTGTTGCGTTTGATGAACGATTGGCACGCCTTTCAGCGCGTTGACTTCAATGACCTTCTCAATCGGCAGGTCTTGACCTACCGACAGATGGCCATAACCTACCTCGAGCAGCGTGAGTTGATACCCGATGGTCGGCTGGTCGAGATCAAATACGAAGATCTGGAACTGGATAAACTGGGCCAAATCCATACCATCTATGGCCAGCTGGGATTGGAGGGGTTCGAGTCCTTCAAACCTCAGTTGGAGGAGTATGTGGACTCCATCGCCGGCTTTCAAAAGAACCCGTCCCACATCGACGATCAGGTGATTGAGTTGGTCAACGAGCATGTTCCGTTTCTCGTCACCGAATACGGATACGACCGGTTGTCCCCACACCCCACGCGTACCCACTTCTAATCTGTCATTGCGAGGAGCATAGCGACGTGGCAATCTCGATGAGGTTGAACATACGTCGGCGAACCGCCATTACTGCGACGAGATTGTCCCGCTACGCTCGCAATGACAAAGTGGGTACGCAAGATATCGCCACACGCCACGACTTCAACAACCGGGCGTGATAGCCCGGCGTGATAGTATGTAGCCTGCGGTTGATAGGTACTTTTCTAATCTCGGATTCTGGCGGGCTGATCGGATCAAGGGAGGGACAAAATGGATAAGTCTGTAGCTGACTTTTGGGATGCCACGGTTGCAATACTGAACGAAACTCCAGTAGACGCCATCCTTACGGAATGCCCGGAACGAAGCGGCCGGGAATACGAAACTTGGAACGTCACCGTGCGCAGCTACGGCGGCCAACGGCTCCGGGGCTTCTACTCCGTGCCGCGAGACGTGCCAGCCTCCGGAAGGTTTCCGGCTATGCTTGCCGTCCCCGGTTACGGCGGCGCCAAGGAAATCCCCTACCATGTGGTGATGCAGGGATTCGCGGTGCTGACGTTGTTCCCCAGAGCTCAGGGAGAAAGCGTGCCGGAATGGGATTTGCCCAGCGATACCAAGCTCACCTACAACATCGCCGATCGCAACGGCTATTACTACCGCGCTGGATACATGGATTGTGTCCGTGGCATCGACTTCCTTTCAGAACGTGACGAAGTGGACAGCAACCGCATCGGAATGTGGAGCCGCAGCCAGGGCGGTGGGCTAACCCTGGCCACCGCCGCTCTCGATCATCGCCTCGCCGCCGCGGTGGCCGAAGAGCCGTTCATGTGCAACTACCCGGTCGCCATCGATATCGACACCCGCCCCTACCATGAGCTCCGTAATTACGTTCAGGATCACCCGGAACAGCGCCAATCCATGCTCGACACCCTCTATTACTTCGACACCCTCACCCTGGCCGAAGCCATTGAGTGTCCGATTCTGGTCAACATCGGCATGGCCGACAACACCTGCCCTTACCCCACCATCATGCCGGTGTTCGATCGGATCCAGGCGCATAAATCCCTGTTGGTTTACCCCGACCTCCATCACAGCCCCTGTACCGACTTCAACATCCACGCCATGAACTGGTTGAAACGGTATCTGGGCGCCTGATTCGTCCGGCGACTCCACCACTACACCAGGAGTATCCACATGCCAGCGCGCACCGGAGCGGAATACCTGACCGGTCTCAGGGAACAGACCCGTGAAATCTGGTTGGACGGGGAAAGAATTCCCGACGTTACCCGGTTCCCCGGATTGGCCAACGGAGCCGGATCAATCGCCGCTCTGTACGACATGCAACACCGCGGTTCCGCCGCTGGGCAGATGACCTACACTTCTCCCACCACCGGCGACCCGGTCGGACTGTCGTTTCTGGTGCCCAGGACTTCCGAAGATTTGGCGCGCCGCCGCACCATGATGTCACAGTGGGCGCACGCCAGCTACGGCATGATGGGACGAACGCCGGACTTCCTCAACGTAACCATCATGGCGATGGCGGCGGCCGGAGATTTCTTTGGGGACGACCGCCCCGAATTCAAGCAAAACGTCCAGAGTTACTATGAGTTCGCTCGCGAAAACGACATCTGCATGACCCACACCCTGGTCAATTTGCAGCGCAACCGGGCCCCATCAGCCACCTCGATGGACTACTCCACTGATGTCGCCCTCCAGGTCGTCAACGAAACTGACGCCGGGCTGGTCGTGCGGGGCCCCAGGGTTCTGGCCACGCTGGGCCCCCTGTCAGACGAGATAATGGTCTACCCGACCCGTTCGCACCTGCTGGCCCGGGATGAAGATGCCCACAAGTACGCCTTCGCGTTCGCGGTACCCTGCGGGATACCCGGCCTCAAGTTCATTTGCCGCGAAAGTTTCGACTTGAACAAATCGCATTTCGACCACCCGTTGGGATCGCGATTCGATGAAATGGACGCCATCGTCTATTTCGACGACGTTCTGGTTCCGTGGGAGCGGGTGTTCATGTACGGCGACCGGCACAAGTGCAACAATATGTCAGCCGTTACCGGGCAGTACGTTCATACCGGGCATCAGGTAGTAACCAAGAACCTCGCCAAGTGTGAGTTCGTCGCCGGAATCGCCAGTTTGATGGTCGATACCTTGGGCAGCGGCGACATCCCTCAGGTTCAGGGATTGCTGGCCGAACTGGTTGAAAATCTGGAGATTACCAAAGCCCTGCTCACACAATCCGAAGTCAACGCCGCCGTCGACGAATGGGGCGTTATGCTGCCGGACCGGGTGCCTCTGAATGTCGCCCGCAACCTGTTTATCAAGATGTACCCGCGCATGGCGGAAATCATCCAACTCCTGGGCTCCAGCAGCCTGATGGCTCTCCCATCGGAGGCCGACTTCAATGGGCCGTTGGCCGACGTGCTCGATACCTACCTCGACACTGATACCGCCACTGCCCGCGAACGAGTGCGTCTGTTCCGGCTCGCCTGGGACACCGCGTGCAGCGCGTTTGGCGGACGCCAAGTGCTATACGAACGGTACTTCCAAGGCGACTGGATGCGCAACGCCGCCCTGTTGTTGAGTATCTACGACCGCGAACCCCTGATGCAGCAAGTCCGCGAATTCCTAGAACGAGACTAATCTCTGCTGACGAATACCGTCATTCCCGCGAAAGCGGGAATCCATAGGTCGTAAGGTGAACAAATCGAAAACGTCATTAACGAATTCGGTCATTGGATTCCCGCTTCCGCGGGAATGACGTGAAATGTCAACAGAACCTAACTTCAGATACTCAAACCGAACGCCCCGGAGACCCGGCGCGCGGTTCTGGGCCACAGGCCCCGGCCCGGTTCGCAAATAAATGCGGCGGAACCGTAATCCAGCCCTGCCGTCAAAGCATCCGACAATTGCCGGGCTCTGGGTAACAGACGACTATCTCGCCAAACCTTCAGCAACCGAGCCTTTGAACGCGTTGTTGCCTCCGAAAACCGTACCCGTGGTTCCGGCGTTGAACTTTGCCAATCCCAGGTCGTATATCTCGCCGGGGAACGGGATGTACCCTACCGATGCAGCCAAACTCCGCCCTTCGGGGCCCAGATAGAACTTCACGAACTCGGCTATGTGCGGTTCCGTCGCCGCGTCTGCCCGCACGTAGATGAACAGCGGGCGGCTCAGCGGCGCGTACGTTCCGTTGTTGATGGCTGCGTCGCTCGGCGCAATGCACCCGTTGCCGCCGTCAATCGCCACTGCCTTCAGCTTGTCCTGGTTCTCCACGTAATACGCATAGCCAAAATAACCCAGGCTGTACCTGTCTCCCGCGATCCCCTGCACCAACACGTTGTCGTCTTCCGATGGTACAAAGTCTCCCCGCGACACCCCGCCGTCACCATTGATCGCTTCCGTGAAGTAGTCAAACGTCCCGGAATCCACACCCGGCGCGTACAACTCAATCTCCTCGGCCGGCCAGGTCGGATCAACCTGATTCCAGTGCGTTACCACGCCCTCCGCTTCCGGCGACCAGATCATATTCAGCTGCTCCACCGTCATACATTCCACGAAGTCGTTGGCCGGATTTACCAGTACGCTCAGTCCGTCTATCGCTATCGGTATCTCGATATACTCGATGCCCGCGGCCTCACACAAATCGATTTCTTTCTGCTTTATCGGCCGCGACGCATCAGAGATAACAATCTCATCCGTGCAAAATTTCTTGAATCCGCCGCCCGTGCCTGAAATTCCCACCACCGTTCGCACGTTTCCATCGGTCAGCGCGCCAAACCCCACCGCCACCGCCTCCGTAATCGGGAACACCGTGGAAGAACCGTCAATCGCAATGTCCCCTGACAACAAGGCAGCATCCTGAAGTTCACTCGAGGACCCGCACGCCGTAACCAACAAAGCAATCGCCATCACCGCAGCTGCGAACGGGAGCAGCCGCATGGGTGTTTTGTTACCAACCAATCTGGGGAAACTCATCGGTCCTCCTCTTCGGGTCGAGATTTACTGAGCCGTGAGCCAATATCTAAACCAATCCCTTCCGTCATTCCCGCCCCTTCCGTCATTCCCGCGAAAGCGGGAATCCAGTAGGGCCAGAGGGAAGGAACTTGCGTGTAGATAAGCATTCACGCATCAGTAGTAGTGGCCGGATACCCGGCCTGCAATTGGTTTGTCTTGCGGTTCCGGCTGTCATTCCGCGGTTGGGATGATGCCGGATGCTCGCAATAATCCGAAAACATCCCCTGAATGATTCGGCCACCGCTCAACGCGGCAAGAAAAACGGCGGGGAATAAATTCCTCGCCGTAAAAAAACGGTTGGTTTGGAGGAGTTCGATTGCGTTAACCGGGATGATGGTTTCCGCATCGGATCCCCTTTTTGGGGAATGGGCACGGTGTTCGTTCTCTTTTCGTCAGCGAAGAACACCGTGCCTGCTGTTTCAATGGCTTCGATCACGTTTCACCTGGAGTCCGCTACGATCGCTTCCAGTTCTTCGGGTTCTTTTGGTATGCCTTCAGAAAGAACCCGACATCCATCTTCGGTTACCAGCACATCGTCTTCGATTCGGATTCCAATGCCCCGGTATATTTCTGGCGCATTCTTCGCCTGGGAACCGAAATACAATCCAGGTTCAACGGTAAGCACCATTCCCGGCCGCAGCCGAATTTGACCCCGGTCGTCCCGGTAAGGACCGCAGTCGTGCACATCCAGTCCCAGCCAGTGCGACGTGCCATGCATGTAGTAATCGCGATACGCCTGCCGACTCATGATGTCGTCGGCGTTTCCTTCCAGCGCACCCAATGTTATCAGCCCATCGACCAGGGCTCTGGTGGCCACACGATGCACATCGTCGAACCCCACGCCCGGCTTCACGGCGGCTATCGCCTGGCGCTGCGACTCCAGCACCAGGTCGTAGATGTCACGCTGCGGCGCCGTGAACTTGCCCGATACCGGCCAGGTGCGGGTGACATCAGCAGTGTAATACCCATACTCCGCGCCAGCGTCAATCAGCAGCAGGTCATCCGGGCCCAGGGCATCGCGATTGCGTACGTAATGCAGCACGCACGCGTTTGATCCCCCGGCCACTATGGACGGGTAACCATTGCGTGGCGAACCCAACTGGCGGAAAGGACGTTCCAACGCCGCCTGCACTTCGTACTCATAAACTCCCGGAGCCGCCGTCCGCATGGCAGCGTCAAATCCCCCGGCAGTTATATCGATCGCATGTTGCAGCAGCGAAATCTCGTCTTCCGTCTTGGTTTGACGCATCAGGTCGATCTGCGCGGTAGGGTCTTCGATTCTGCGGACTCCCTTTGTGCCCCGTTGCGCCATTCCCCGCCGACGTTTCACCAAACCGGCGATGATGCCATCCAGCCGGTCATCGCTGCCCAGCGCGTAGTGCACCGTTTCGTAATCAGCAAGCAGCTTTGGCAACTGGATATCCAGCTGCTCCAGGGGATAAGCCGCATTCGCTCCGAGGGATCCGACCGCTCCCGCCACGCCGGCCCGGTAACCTACCCAAATTTCAAACGTGGGATCGTAGGGCCGCACAAAGAGCGTATAAGGCGTATCCGATCCGGGACGCAGCACCGCCACCGCATCGGGTTCGTCAAAGCCGGTCAAGTACCAGAAACTGGATGTCTGGCGGTATTCATGGTCAACATCATTGTTGCGGGGTAAGTCGTGCCCCGCCGCCAGGACAATCGCCCCGCCTGCGGAGGCGTCCATGAGACGGCGCCTGCGGAGGGCAAACTCATTGCTTTGGATCAGGAGATCTGGCGTATTCATTCCAACACCGTGAATGCGGGACTACTTCAGCAAATCGGTCGAAATTATAACAAGCCCAATTCAAGACAGCAATAGGTAACCGGATAATGCCGACGTAAACCGTCGCATAACAACGAAACAAGACTAAAATAACCGTTTCCGCGCTCAAAAATAAGCCAGGATGTGGTGTGCTGCCCCCACCCCCCGCTCATCCTGAACCCGTCGAAGAACCGTCCCTTCCCCCTCTCCCTTGATGGGAGAGGGTTGGGGTGAGGGTGCAAAATGTCCCCTCTCCCACCGGGAGAGGGGCCGGGGGTGAGGGGCGTACCCACCCCCAACATCCCGCTCATCCTGAGCCCGTCGGAAGACTTTGAAAAAACCCTGGCAAGGCTCCGCCAGTCCTGTTGCCCACACCTCGTTTCTGCTATACTGGCGCAGGTGGCTGTGCGCCACCCATCTTATGCAGGTCACAGATTGGTTGCTATCCGCGCCATCGTCGTGTATCTGCCCTTAGTTCTGAATAATCGGGAGCGAAGAACAATGCCGGCTTACGCCGTAATCGGGGGCCAATGGGGAGACGAAGGCAAGGGGAAGGTCATTGATTACCTTGCCGGCCAATCCGATTGCGTCGTTCGCTACGCGGGCGGAAACAACGCCGGCCACACCGTAGTAAACGAACGCGGCGTGTTCCAGCTCCACCTGGTCCCTTCGGGCGTTTGTTGGCCCGGCGTCATCGGCATTATCGGCAACGGAGTGGTCGTCAACCCGGATGTTCTCCTGGGCGAAATGGCCGGCCTTCGCGAACAGGGCGTCGACACCGAGCGCCTGTTCATCAGCGACCGCGCCCACGTCATCATGCCCTACCACATCCTCCTGGATGCCCTGCAGGAACAGGCTCGGGGCAGCGGCGCGATTGGAACCACCGGCCAGGGTATCGGCCCGGCTTACGTGGACAAAGTCTCTCGCGACGGTATCCGGGTCGGAGACTTGCTCGACCCCAAAAATCTGCCCGACCGGGTCGCCACCGCCGTCAAGATGAAAAACCGGGTAATCACCGGCGTTTACGACGGCGAACCCATGGACGTCGACACCGTAATCGCGCTGTGCCAGCGGTGGGCCGAGGCGCTGGGTCCCTTCGTCAGACCCACCGAACAGATGGTTCAGGACCTCCTCGCCCAGGATAAACGCGTGTTGCTGGAAGGCGCTCAGGGAACATTGCTCGACATAGACCACGGTTCGTATCCTTACGTAACCTCATCCTCCCCCTCCATCGGCGGCGCCATCACCGGGCTGGGGATCAACCCCCAGGCCATCAAGGGCGTGGTTGGCGTGTTCAAGGCATACTCAACCAGGGTCGGCGAAGGCCCCATGCCCAGCGAAATGCTCGACCAGGCCGGCAGCGAACTGCGTGAGAAGGCACACGAGTACGGAACCACCACCGGCCGGCCCCGTCGCGTGGGCTGGTTCGACGCCGTGGCCGCCAAATACAGCCGCGAGATCAACGGGTTTACCGGTATCGTCCTCACTCGCCTCGACATCCTGGACGGCATGGATTCCGTCAAAATCTGTGTGGGCTACCGCTCCGATGGCCGGATTATAGACCGTTTCCCCGCCAATACCGCGCTCCTGCAACGTTGCGAACCCATCTACGAAAAGATGCCCGGCTGGGATGATCCCACCGCCAGCACTACCCACACCAGTCAATTGCCGGCCAAAGCGCTGGCTTACGTTCGCCGCATCGAGGAACTGGTGGGCAGCAATGCTCAAATCATCTCCACCGGACCCAGTCGCAACGAAACAATCGCTATTGATCCAGTTATCCATTAGGCGTATCCGCGCCTGTATTTCTTCTACCGGCAGGAATGACGGCCATGCAACAGCAAGCTAGAAAATTCGGTATCTACTACAACGCCACGGATAATCAGGTCGTGCGGATCAACTCCCCGTACTGGTTCCCTCCCGAACCCGATTGGCAGATGGTCACCAACGAAGTGAACGCAACACTGCTGGAGATCAGGCAAATGATCGCCGACCAGGGTTTGTCGGGCGATGCCGGTTCAGCGGCCTGGACTACATTGCCACTCCTGGAAGAAGACGCTTAGTCTTCGCCGCCGCCTGGTACGCCGGATAATCCGGCATCCATGCCATCTGACCCATCCGACGACCCGGCCGGCCCCAGCGACTCCGGCCATCAAATAGTCCGCCCGCCCCGTATATTGGGGTTGTTGCCGTCGGCTGCTTCACCCGAACAGGCTCGCAGCTGGATGCGCTGGGCCTGGATCGCCGCCCTGGTGTGGTGCGTGTGGCTAACCTGGTGGGTATTCATCGGATTGGTCAGCGTCATCGCCTCACCCGGACTGGCCAACCTCGAAAGCACAAACGCCGCCGAGAATGGGCCCATCATCCCAGGCAATCAACCCCAGGCCGTCATCCCGGCCCCGGGTGTCGCTGCCCCTGATCCTGCCACCCCAGACATCGTAACCCCGGACGTTGGGCCGCTGATACTGGCGGCCATTGAAGCCATGATCATCGGAGGGCTTGCTTTGGGCGTAAGGCAGTCGTTTCGTCCGGCGGCCGTCCTCCTGGCCGGCGGTTTCTTTGCATCCCGCATCGCCGGCATTGCCATCGGTCTGATTTCGGTGAACGACGTTCGTGACGCGCTTTGGCTGTTCATCTTCGGCGTCCTGCTCTTTTTCTTCGTTCGAGGCGTGCAGGGAACATTCAGCTACCACTGGTACACACACCTCCGTTTCCCGATGTCCGCAAGAGAAAGGACATAAGCGCAACTATCAGTGTCCCCGCAAAAAAAGGCCCGCCCGCGACAGTCGCGGGCGGGCCTTTTTCGCCACCCTCAGCGCAGTGGCAACCGTCCGGAACTACTCGTCCGAAAAGGCCGGCATCACGTCAGCGGCAAAGCGGGACAACTGGTCCTTGAACACCTCCCGGGGCATTCCCATTACCGATCCCAGGTTGATTCGCTCAACTCCGGGATATTTGGCTTCGGCGCTCTTCAAATGATTGATAACATCATCTGCGGAACCGCACAGCCAAGTCCCGCTTTCGACTGCCCCTTCCAGGCTGGGCAACTCGACCCCGCGACGCAGCCGGGCATCGGCAACCGCGTTTATCTGTTCCGGTTCCAAGCGCATCAACCCCAACGGAGCCGCAAATTTCATCGCCTCCTCAAAATACGGTCGAGCCTGTTCAATGGCTTTCTCCCGGTTCTCCGCAATAAAGAACCGATAACCCAGCGCTATGTCTTCGCCCAACGCCAGTTCCCGGCCGTGATTGGCGGCGGCTTGCTGGTACATCTCCAGCCGTTCAGCCAATGCGGGTTCGGGCGTATTGGCCACCATCGCCTTGATCCCCACCCGACCCATGAAATCCACGCCCTTGGGATTGCCCGACACCAACGGCTGCCAGATGTCCACCGGTTGGCTCACCGGCCGCGGCACCAGGCTCAGCTTTTCCAGCGTGTACCCGCGATACGGAACCGGAGCCGGAATGGTGTAATGCTTTCCCTGGTGCGAGAAAGATTCCTGGCTGAACGCCTTTACCATCACCTCAACCTGCTCCTCGAACAACTCGCGGTTTGCATCTCCGTCAAACATCGGCGACCCGAACGTTTCAACCTCTCGCGAATGATATCCGCGTCCCACACCGAACACGATGCGACCGCCCGACAGGATATCGGCCATGGCGAAATCCTCCGCCAGCCGCAGCGGATGCCACATTGGAGTGATGTTGAACCCGCATCCGAATTTCAACCGCTGAGTGTTGCAGGCCAAATATAACCCCAGCATCAACAGGTTCGGGATGCACTCGTATCCTTCGGGCTGAAAATGGTGTTCAGCCATCCAGAACTCGTCATATCCGTTGGCTTCCAGATGGCGCGAAAAATCCAGCGCCCAATCAAACGCCTCCGCCAGTTGCTCATTGGGATACCAACGGTCATTCGCCGGAGTGCCGTCCAGCCCCAATTGGTCATCTACCACATGCCCGGCGTATGACGCGCTAAAACTCTTGAACATTTACTCACTTCCTTAAATCGTAGACGGATTCCGGGGTTGTTAACAGCAATTGGTCAACCGGCCCGTAATAGGCCAGCCCAGCGGCTGTGTCGTTGTATTAGGCCATGTTGACATTTAAGATATAAGGCGATTTCGCTAACCCCAGCTCGTCATTCCCGCGAAAGCGGGAATCCAGAGTACCCTGAATGTGAAGGATGTCTGCTTTCCAAAGCGCCTGGATTCCAGCGAAAGCCGGAATGACGTGAAATGTCAACAGAACCTGGTGCCCACCCGGCAGTTAGGCGCTGGGCGGCGGGACCGGCGCCGGGTTGTAGAGCTCAATGCCGATCGTGGCGGGGAAAACCGCTGCCAGCTCATCCACCGACCACCGGCTGTCCTTCTGGATAGTCTTGATGGGCGCCGGTTCGTTGAGCAGCGTCACCAACCCGCCCGTAACGTGGAAAACATGCCCGTTCACGTGGGCAGCCTCATCGGAGGCCAGCCAGGTAACCATCGGAGCCACGTCTTCCGCCTCGCCGCGCAGTCCCCCACCGGCCGCAATACCCCGCGCCGACCGCAACTCGCGGGCTTCGTCGGGTACGCTGGTGGTCATGCGCGTGCTCGCCGATGGAGAGATGGAGTTCGCCGTCACCCCGTAGCGGCCCAGGTCCCGGGCGCACACCCGCGTGAACCCGGCGATGCCATCTTTGGCCGCGCCGTAGTTGGCCTGCCCGCTGTTGCCATAAAGCCCGGAGGTGCTGCTGAAGGTGATAATTCGACCCGAGCGCTGCTGTCGAAACAGTATGCTGGCATTTTTCACGACGGTGAACGTGCCCTTGAGGTGGACGGCTATAACATCGTCCCATTCCTCCTCGGACATATTGAACACCATCCGGTCGCGCAGGATGCCGGCAACCGTAACCACAATGTCCAGCTTGCCGAAATTATCAATCGCAGTCTGTACGATATTTTCTCCGCCGGTCATGGTCGCAACCGATTCGGTGCAGGCCACCGCTGTCCCGCCGGCTTCACCAATTTCGTTTACCACCTGCTGGGCTACCGAAATGTCGGCGCCCGACCCATCCACGTTCACGCCCAGGTCGCACACCACCACGCTGGCGCCCTCAGACGCCATCAGCTTCGCCACTCCCCGCCCGATGCCGCGGCCCGCTCCGGTTACGATTGCTACCTTATTTTCCAGTAACGACATTACTCAGTCCTTATCGTGCGTTGCTATCGTACGTTGCTACGTCCGTGCTGCTGGCCCAATCGTTCTCAGGATGCCGCCGGCGCCGGATTCTCGATGCCCGCCGTCAGATAGTTACGAGCCCTTGACGACAGATCATCCATATCCCAATGACCAGCTTCCGTCCAGATGGCTCGTTCCGGCCGCGGCTGCGACATCAAAGTCACCGTATCGCCGTACACCAGGAAGGTTTGGCCGTTGACGTTGCTGGCGTAGTCCGATGCCAGGTAGCAAACGAACGGCGCGACCCCATCGGGGTCCAGATTGTTGATGTTGCCCTCTGCCGTATCTGATCCGGATAGCGACGCCACTCCGCCGCGCGCCCGGATCTCCGCTGCCGAGTCGGGTATGGATCCAATCATGCGCGTAGTGGCGCGTGGCGCAATGGAGTTGGCAGTAACGCCGTAACGTCCCATGTCCTTGGCCACCACCTTGGTGAAACCGGCGATCCCGCTTTTGGCCGCGCCATAATTCGACTGCCCGCTGTTCCCAACCAGGCCGGACTCACTGGTAAACGTAATCACCCGACCCGAACGTTGTTGCCGGAACAGGATGCAGGCGTGCTTAACCACGGTGAAAGTACCCTTCAGATGGACGGCTATCACATCATCCCATTCCTGTTCGGACATGTTGAATACCATGCGGTCCCGCAGAATACCGGCGCAGGTTACTACAATATCCAGACGCCCGAAGTTATCGATCGCCGTCTGAACAATCTTCTCTCCACCCGTCATCGTGGCTACTGATTCAGCACACGCTACTGCCGTTCCTCCCCCGTCCCTGATCTCGCTGACCACCAGGTCTGCAATCGACTGGTCGAACCCCGACCCGTCCACGTTGACCCCCGGATCGACCACCACCACTTTCGCGCCTTCTTCCGCCATCAGCATAGCGATACCCCGACCCACGCCCCGGCCCGAGCCCGTGACTATCGCTACCTTACCTTCCAGGTTGTTGGGCATAGTTAATTCGTCCTCTCAATTGTTCAGTATCAAGTGCTTCGCCGGATATATTGGCGAGATGTATTAGGTTGTGTTGACAAATACCGTCATTCCCGCACCTCAACCGTCATTCCCGCGAAAGCGGGAATCCAGTGGCCGCAGCCGTTAATCACGGTTCTGATTCTTTCATCATACTTTCTCTGGATTCCCGCTTTCGCGGGAATGACTGGAAATGTCAACACTGCCTGGCAACGATTAATCGCCCCGGCTTGGCAGCGCAACCGTCGCCGTGCCCGGCGTGGTCTGCTGACCCTGCGGGTTTTCCAGCCAGATAGTGCAGTCAACCAGGTTTTGATCGCCTTCCTGGTACACCCGACTCACGTGCCCTTTCGCCGTAATCGGTTCGCCCGGGTAATCCATGCCGCGATACTGGCAGGTCAGTCGGCGCAAAACCGCGTCCGGGCCGGCCCAGTTGGTGATGAACGACCCCAGCATCGCATTTTTCAAAGCGCCGTGAAGTATCACGCCGTTCAGCCCTGTAGACTCAGCGAAATCCTTGTCATAGTGTATTTCGTAAAAATCCCCGGAGGCGCCAGCATACTGCACCAGTTGGCGCGTCGTCGGTTCGCGCACCTCGGCGGGCAACTCCATGCCTTCGGATACGTCCTCGAAATATATCTGGTCCCCCATGATTTCCCCCTGGCCGCAACGCAGTTGATATTCCGTAAAGTGCAGCCGTCAGTAGCGAATGGAAGTGCTGGTCTGCGTGGCCACGATGGCGCCCGCCTGATTTCTGTACGTAATCTTAATCGTAGAAATCAGCATCTGCCCGATGCTGCCGGTGCGTTCACGCATATCTTCAATGCGTCCTACCGCGGTAATCGTATCTCCCGCACGGACCGGTTCAAAATACTCCCAATCGCTCCCACCATCCAGCAGACGGGTAAACGGCACATCGAACGGCACTACGGGACGCACGTCGCGGATCGCCCGCAGGAAGGTGGGCGGCGCCACCACCCCGCCGGACTGTGGCGTGCCGGCGGTATATGCCGGATTGTCGTCGCCAATTGCCTCCGCAAATCGTGCTACGTGTCCCCGCTCAACCTCCAGCGTCGTGGGTTCACTCTCTACCCCGATGACTTGGGATCGCATTTCATCCGTCAATGTAAAGGTGTTCGTCGACAACTGACAATTCTCCTTACAACACGCCGATTGAGGGCAAACCCCAAGCGGTCATCCGCGGCTAACGGGGTAAAATTATGTTACGGGCACCGCCCGCTGTCAAGGAAACCGCCACCTCACGCCAGGGTCATTCGATTATCGCCAATCCCCGCCGTCATTCCCGCGCCCCTACCGTCATTCCCGCACCCCTACCATCATTCCTGCATCGCTACCGTCATTCCCGCGAAAGCGGGAATCCAGGAACGCTAAAAGCCGCACCCACCCATCATTGCGAGGAGCGCAGCCGCTCATGGTGAGCCTGTCGAACCACGTGGCAACCTCGTCCCGCCCATGTCGGACTCGACTCCCCTCTCCCCATGGGAGAGGGGCCGGGGGTGAGGGGCGTATCCTCAACTGACACCCAGGCCCCGCAATGACAAAGTGGGTACGCATGAAAACTGCCCCCACGGACTGAGGCGCTACCAACCGCTCTTGAACAATCACGAATCATCTAACCCAACGCCCCCCTTTCTCGCGGCCTCTCCAACCTCCGCGGGTTCCCGGCGGCGCCTCCGGACGCTAATCGTGCTGGCGGTGTTGAGCCTGGCCGCTGCCATGTGTACCCAGGAATACCGCCCAACCTTCATCGACGCGGCGACGTCCTCATATCAGCTGGACGTCGTATCCTGGGAATTGGCGAATCTGCCGGACAAATGGTTTCGCCGGCTCTTCCGGAACCCGGTAAGTTGGTTCGGCAATGATAATTCGGATCAGATTATCGTAGAAGTCGAGCGGTATTTCGCTAACGCAACGTGGCTGAGTAGCGCGGATGCCCGTCTGGTGACTCTACTGACTGACGACACCCGTGATCCCGAACTCCATGAAGAAATACGGATACTTCAAGAGGAGCAAATCCGACTGTGGGCAGTCCAGGACAAATCACGAGGCCGGGTTGAAGATGCCCTGGAAAGCGCCGTTGCCGACGCTTTAAAATCCCAGGGTTTCGGCTCAGCCGTGGGAATTTTCCCTCCGGTCGACACCGTGCTCACCGGCGCTCCTACTGTATTGATCACCTCGCCACGCGACCGGATTGAACGGGCCCACGAACGATTGCTGAAACCTGGCCTCACACCCCAAACCAGGGACTCTATCGAATCCAGGGTGGAGCGGGAATCCGACTTGTCCGCGCTCGTCGTTGATACCGGCGGGATCGCATTCTTCCCGTCCATTTCGCAATCCCATCACGGCGCGAACATTGCGCTGGAAACCATTGCTCACGAATGGGTCCATCATTGGCTGTGGTTTCGACCTTTGGGCCGCCGCTACTTCCAGGGTGGCGAACTCGTGCGGTTGAACGAAACCGTAGCCGCCGTTGTCGGGCAGGAATTGGGCCGACTTGCCCGATATGAACTGTTCGGAAAAGGATGCTGCGAATCCGAATCCTCCAGACTACCACCCGCCCCGGCTCGTGCCGCAGCCAAGTCGTCGCGGTTCGATTTCCAGGCCGAAATGAGGATAACCCGCGTCCGCGTTGACGAGTTGCTGGCCAACGGCGCCGTGGACGACGCGGAGGCGTACATGGAGGAACGGCGCCGTTTGTTTGTTGCCAATGGCTACCCGATCCGTCGCCTGAATCAAGCATATTTCGCCTTTCATGGTTCCTACGGAACCACCGGCGCGGCTGGCATCGATCCGATAGGGCCACAAATCCAGGAGCTACGCCGGCGCAGCAAATCGTTGGAAGATTTCCTGCGGATCGCCGCCGAACTTACCAGCCTCCAGGACTTAAACGACTATCTGGATAAGCCGCAACCTTGACGCGCCCGGCTTGGGAAGCGGCGAGCATTGGTAAATGAATTAGGAAGTGTTGACAAATACCGTCATCCCCGTAAAAGCACCGTCATTCCCGCGAAAGCGGGAATCCAGTGGCCGCAGTCGTTAATCACGGTTCTGATTCTTTCATCTTGCGCCCTCTGGACTCCCGCTTTCGCGGGAGTGATGGGTTGGTTTGCTATTTGGCAACACGCCCTACGCCGCTTTGAGGGCATCCTCCAGCAGGGCCAGGGCAGTCCGCGCAAAAACCCACATGTTGGCTTCCCGATCCCCGCTGCCGGTCTCCAGCGTCTGCGATCGCTCCACGGGTCCCGCGACGCCGAAACAGGCGTGGCCGGCGCTGTCGCCGTATCGGTTGCCGGTGGGACCGCTGGCCCCCGTTTCCGCCAGCGCCCACGTTGTCCCCAAAACCTCACGCGAGGTGCGGGCGTTGAGCAGCGCATAGAATTCGGTGCTGGCTCGCTGCCCTTCCATGGCGGATTCCGGCACGTGCAGCAGTCCCTGTTGCGCCGTTCGCGTGTACACCACCGAACCGCCCACGTAATAGTCCGATGCCCCGGGTATGGACACCAGGGCCGCCGAAATCAGTCCGCCGCAGGACGATTCCGAAACCGCCAATGTGTCTCCCCGTTCTTTCAACAACGCTGCTACCGACGCCGCCAGATCGTTCAGATCCCCCATGGAAATTACCTCCCGTCTTGGTTGTATCCCCAGTTCCGCTTGATTCTCAGATTGGTCGCTACACTGCCGGCAGCCGTTTGGAGCGCGATTTGCCCGATTCAAACGCCGGCAATCCCTGCCTTTCCAGCATCGACAATACCACCTTTTGAAATTCCGACCGGTCGTGTCCCGTTACCACTGCCTGCTCATGCGCTTCCGAAATAACCACCGGATACCCCAAACCCAACTCACCCTGGCGCACCAGCATTGCGTGACCCATCCCCAACAAGATCGGATCGTCCGCCACCCACGGCGGCACTTCCACCCTGGCGATCTCAAATCCGACGTTGACGTAGTAGAAATGCGTCCACTGGTTCCCCAGCTCACCGGCGCGCGAACGGCGCCCGGACGTGTACAAAGGAGACCGGTGTCCCGGCTCCAATACCAGCTCAAACAACTCCCGGTCATCAAACCCGGCGGCGCGATCACAATTCGGCAGATCCGAGCGGCGGGTACTGCATCTCCGCGTGCATTCCGTCGCTGTCGTTCCGCACAGGCTCGCCCTGACTGCGCCAACCACCTCTGTAGTTCGCGGTTTAGACGTGTACGCGGCCAGAGTGACGCCCCCCGGCCCTTGGGCTAGCTCACGCAATTTCTCCAGTGCCGGACTCAACCTGCCTTCAATGAACGATCTCACCACGTTTCTGGGGTAGCTGCCGTGTTGCAGGTCCCAGAAGGCAAGCGTGCCGTCCAGAACGGCCAGCGTCGGCAACCGGGGTTGCAGCGATTCCACCGTCTCGGCGAGTTTCTCCACCTCCCGCACCGTCCGCAGCGCGCCCAGCAGGGGCCCGGTGATCGCAGTTTCAGCCTGGGGACGACCGGATTCCCGCAAATATAACTCGCCTTCCCGTACCGCCAGCGCCGGTTCGCTGAAAAGTGTGCATCCGGGTTGACTGCCGTAAGTGATCACGCATCCGCCCAGATTCACCAGGTAGCACGACAGCGGCAAATGCCGGTCCACATCAATGTGCGAGCCATCCACCGATACGGCCGACCAGTCATCGGGCAGCGCCGGCGGCGGGATGCTGGCCAACAATCCTTCTTCATGCGTTTGCGCCGCCACGAATGGCCGCTCACCCGCCACGTCCGTGCGCTCGCGGGCTTCCGCCGGCGAGATGATCCGCGCAATGTCAACGGCGTCAGCAAACCGTTGCCGCCGATTCCTCAAAGTCATCGCCACATCACCAATGGCCGATTGAAGCTGCCGGGTGGCTTTCCCCAAATCCAGCGCCATTATTGATTATCCTCCGGCAACGTTCCACTGCCGCACACCGCCGCCGTCGGCCGGCCGTTACCGCAATACCCGTTCGTCACCAACCCGTCGCGTGATCCTTTGCTGATCCAGATATTCCAGCAGCGGCAAAACGTACTTGCGGCTGGTCCCGAAGATGGTGCGAGCGTCCGCTACGGTAACGCTCCCGTGCGCATTCAGGTGCTCGACGATACGGTTCCTCATGTCCGCGTAGGCTTCGGTCGAGAAAACCACCGTTTCATTCACCTTCACCACGTCCCCGCGTTCCAGCAGGTGGCTGAGCAACTCAAGGTCGATGGCGTGGTCGGTCGGTGGCGACCACGGTTCCGAAGCCAATACGTCCAGATATTTTGCGACGTCGGATTCCTGACCTTCGCTCAGCACAACACCGTGGTCGGAAACCCTCACCAGACCCCCGTCGTCAACCAAAATACCCTCATCGGATAATCGTTCCGCCGCTCTGACGTACACCGGTTGCGACAATTTGAGCCGGCTGCGCAATTCCTGGGGAGGAGCGCCCCGACGCAGCGGATATTGATTGTGGTACGCCTGCAATGCCACCTGCGCCTGGTTCTTCACAATGTCCCAGCCCCGCCGGGAGTAAATCGGACAATCCAACAGCGAGGCCCCATCACCCAGCGCCACTACGCCGCCCTCGTCGATCAACTCCCGCAACCGTTCCAGCACTTCCGATTCCGACAGGTTGGAACGTTGGGAAAGTGTCCGCACATCGCACGGCCCCAATTGGTCTGCCAGCGTGATGATCACATCCTCGTTCGCTCCGGCATCCAGCGTGGTCAGCCGGTCCAGTACCTCCGGAGCAAACCGACGGTGCCGTCGCCGGGGCGTCGGGTCGGCGATTTGACCTCCACCCAGCGTATCTTCAGAAGAACGGAGCACGAAGAAATCCCCCTTCACCATGGGAATCGGCTCGTCCAGCAGAACCTGCACCCAACCCTCAGCGCCGGGCGCCAGCCGGTCTGCGTCCAGCAGGCGGACCCGTCCCGTGGTTTCAGCGGTAAAAAGATGGAAAGTGACCCCTTCGTTGTGTTTCAGGGAATGGGGAGCGCCCTTCACCATTCGCAAATGCGCGTCGAATCGCCGGGACGCCTGCAGCCAACCCGGATTGGTCAACACTTCCCCCCGCGTCACGTCGTCCCGCGAGACTCCCGACAGGTTCAGGGCCAGCCGAACCCCCGGAGTGGTGGTTTCCAGCCGCGATTTATGGCTCTGCAAACCGCGAATCCGCGCCCGCACTCCCGACGGAGACAATTCGACCTGTTGCCCCACCGCCATCGAACCATCTATCAGCGTGCCCGTAACCACGGTTCCGAATCCGCTCACCGTGAAACAGCGGTCAATCGGCACACGCGGCCGGCCAAGGTCAAGGCGGGTTGCGGTGTCGTCCAGGATTCCATCAAGGACCGTTTTCAGTTGGTCCAGCCCGGCGCCGGTGTAAGCCGACACCGCCACCATCTCGCACCCGGCAAATGCCGTCCCTTCCAGAACGTCCTCCACCTCGGCCTTAACCAGTTCCACCAGTTCCTCATCCACCAGGTCGGTTTTGGTAATAACCACCACGCCGCGCCGGATGCGTAACAGATCCAGAATGGCCAGATGCTCCCGCGTTTGAGGCATCACGCTTTCATCGGCGGCCACAACCAGCATCGCCAGGTCGATCCCCCCGACTCCGGCCAGCATGTTTTTGATGAACCGCTCATGCCCCGGCACATCTACGATGCTGACCTCCCGGCCGCTGGGCAGCGTCAGCCACGCGAACCCCAGGTCAACCGTCATCTCCCGTTCCTTCTCCTCAGGGAGGCGGTCGGGATCAATGTCGGTAAGAGCCTTGACTAACGTGGACTTGCCGTGGTCAACGTGGCCAGCGGTGCCGATTACGTACATCGCCGCAGTTATCCTTCAAAGTTGGTGATTACGCTGCGCCGCACACTGCCGGCCTTCATATCAGCGAAAGCCCGATTGATTTCCGACAACGCCAACTCCTGGCTCACCAGCTCATCCAGCTTCAATCTGCCCTGCTTGTAGAATTCGATGAAACGCGGCATGTCGGTGCGGAAACGATTGGATCCCATGGTGCAACCCTGAATCGCCCGGCCGCGCCGCAAATAATTGCCAGCGTCAATTTCTATCTTCACACCTTCCGGAACCATTCCGATGATGGTGGCGACGCCGCCCGGCCGGAGCATGTTGTAGCAATCCTCGGCCGTCTGCTTCAGCCCGATTGCCTCAAATGAATAATCCACACCGCCGTCGGTCAAATCGACGATACGCTCTGCCACGTTGCCCGAAGTAGCATCGATTACATCGGTGGCGCCGAACTCCCGCGCCAGCGATAGCTTGTCCTCGGTGGTGTCCACCGCGATGATTCGTAACGCGCCCGCCAGCGCCGCCGCCTGCACGCAATGGATGCCGATGCCGCCGCAACCCACGACCGCAACGGTGCTGCCCGGCTCAACGCGCGCCGTATTGAGCACAGCGCCCAACCCGGTGGTGGCCCCGCATCCTATCAAAGCCAATTGCGGGAATGGGATGTCATCGTCTACCTTCACCAACGCGTTTTCGTGCACCAGCATCTCCGCAGCGTAAGATCCAAGTTGGGCAAATTGCGTGATTGCCTCACCGTCCTTGCGCAGCCGTGGCGGGTCCTGAGACCCGCGCGTCACCGCCGTCTTGGTGCACAGATACGGTTGGCCGCGAGTACAGAATTCGCAGATCCCGCAAAATACCGAGAGGCACATGATCACCGAGTCGCCGGTCTGCACATAACTGACCTGGTCGCCAACCGCCTCCACGACTCCGGCGGCCTCATGTCCCAGGATGCACGGCATCGGCGTGGTGTACAGCCCTTCCACAAAATGCAGGTCGCTGTGGCAAACTCCCGATGCCCCGGTTCTCACCAGCACCTCCCTGGGAGCCGGCGCGTCCACCTGAACGTCCTCAATCGTAACCGGCTCATTTATTGCTCGCAATACCGCTGCCTTCATCTGCCAATCCCTCCGTACTTTCTGTCATTGCGAGGAGCGTAGCCGCTCATGGTGAGCCTGTCGAACCACGTGGCAATCCCGTTGCAGCAACGGCGGCGGTTTCAGCAACGAGATTGCCGCGCTGCGCTCGCAATGACAAGTTTTGCAATTTTCTCTTATTCAAGGTGGGCATAACCCCGCCTTTATGTAATGTAGCCATCCCGCAAAACCAGCCTCAACGGGCTGATTATACCCTGCGCCGAGGTTAGCATTGCCCTGGATACAGCGTCAACAATCGCCACCCCCACCCCCAGGGTCATTCGGTTGTCATTGCGAGGAGCGCAGCCGCTCATGGTGAGCCTGTCGAACCACGTGGCAATCTCGTTGAGGTTGAGCACGTGCCGGGGAACCATCATTGCTACGGCGACGAGATTGCCACCCCCGTATCAAGTACGAGGTCGCAATGACATGAGGAAAACCGAAAGGCCCTGCCCCCACACTCAAAAATCCTGTCCATCCTGCTTATCCTGTTCATCCAGGTAAAAACCCGTCCCTTCCCCCTCTCCCTTGATGGGAGAGGGTTGGAGCCTGCCCCGTACTTGATACGGGGGTGAGGGTGAACCCCCCGCTCATCCTGAGCCTGTCGAAGGACGTGTCTTAAATGAAGCTTAGAAGCGCCCGGTAATAATTGACAATCAAACCTTATCAACTGTACCATTTCGCCACTTTGGGCGTGCTGAATTCAACAGTGCGTCAATCTATTGGTCTCTAAGGAGGACTGCCAAACAATGAGTCGTAAACGAACTCCACGATTGCACCTGTTACATCTGCTGATTCCAGCAGCATTGCTCGTCATGCTCATCGGCGTGGCGTGCGGCGGCGCCGAACAAACCACTGACACCGATACCGGCGCTGGTGCCGCCGATTCCGCCGCGGCCGGAGCCACGGCCACCCCGCTGCCGCAATCTCCGCCAGTCTCCACAGCCCAATCCGGCGAAGGCCGGCGGCTGGTCGTGCTGACCGAGTCCTTCGGCAACGAAGTGTGGGACCCCAAGTACGAAAGCGGCGACAAGCACCTTTGGCACTTCCCCATGCACTCTCACCTCATCACCACCAGCGACGATTTGAAGTTCACTAAGGACGGTCTTGCCACCGACTGGAGAGTGTCTGCCGACGGCTTGACCATGACGTGGACGATTCGCGACGACGCGGTTTTCCATAACGGCGACCCCGTTACTCCCGACGACGCCGCCTGGTATCAGCGCTATGTGCTGGACGACGCAGCGCGTTCCGTGGTTCGGATTCGCTCCTGGCGCCTGGTCGCCGGCGACGAGCCCAACGCCGCGTATGAAGGCGAAAACACTGCCCGTGAAAAGGAAGGCCACTTCTCTGTAACTGGCCCCAACGAAATGTCCGTCACCTTCCGCCAACCGACGCTCAACTACTTTGCCGCCACCAGCGAATCCAACGGTGGCAACGGTGGCTCCGTGTTGTCACGTTCCTACTTCGAGAGCCTGGGCGACGACGACCAGTCTCGCTCCGATGGCTTTATCGCCAAACCCAATCCGGGCGCAGCCGGCCCCTTCGACCTGACCGAATTCAGTTCCGGTCAGCAGATTGTGTACACCAAGCGCCCCGACCACTTCATCCTGGCCCTTCGGCCCTATCCCTTTGATGAACTGGAAATCAACCTGATCGCCGAGGCAGCCACCCGCAAGGCGGCCCTGCTCAGCGGCGCAGCCGACATTTCCCCCATCGACCTGGACTCCCGGGAAGAGCTGGAAGCAGCCGGCTTGCAGTATCGCTTCGGTCCGGAATCTACCGTAATCTGGATCAACGCCTGGAACTGCAGCGTCGACGCTCCCCAGACTCTGGGCTACGACCAGAGTCGTGATCAGGACGACGCCGGTCAATACATTGGCGAACCCAAGGGCAATCCATTGATGTGCCAGGACAAGCGAATCCGCCACGCCCTGGACTACGCTATCGACAAGGAAGCCATCCAGGAATTGGTCGGCGGCCCCGACGTGTTCCACATCGCCGGTTCAGCCGGCATCTCACCTTCCGGTCTTGGCTATCGCCCCAACGCTGGGCTCGACCCGTTCCCCTTCGATCCGGCCAAGGCGCGTGATCTGTTCGTCGAAGCCGGATACAATGTGCCTGAAGCCATCACCCCGGACGGGGTCACGCTGGAGGCCGTTACCAACCTCAAGGACCCGGTTTACCCCGGTGGTGGAGACGAATGGAACGTGTGGACCTGGGAAGCCGGCGCCACCATACCGAAGATGCTCCAGATCGTTGAGTTTGTCTGCGCCGACTGGGAAACCTTCCTGGGATTGTCCTGCAAGGTCAATGTCGGTGACGAAGCCGGCGTCAAGGACAAACAGTACGGCGGGGAAATCCCCGGTCAGTATCTGGTCCGCTCCAACGAGCACGAATACGACGTAGGAGCCAAGTTGGTGGGACGCTTCGCCGACCCGGCCGGGGCCTACATCAGCTACGACCCGCTGGTCAAACCGCTCGTCGATGCTGCCCTGGCAGCAACCACGCCGGAAGCAGCCGAAGCAACCTACTATGCGGCATTGAAACAGGCGCATGAGGGTCACTGGGACTTTGCTCCCGGATACCTGGATGCTCCTTACGCCGTCAGCGCTCGTATTGCCGACTGGCGGCCCCGCCCGCTGCGCCCGTCTCCCAGCGCATTGTGGACAATACGCTGGGTAGAGTAGCTACCCCCATTCACGAAGCAAGCGCTTCCAGGGAGAAGGGTCCGGTCCTCCGGGCCCTTCTTCTTTTAGGTCGAAGGCCCCCTCTCCCTCGATTGGAGAGGGTTGGGGTGAGGGTGAAATTCCCAACCCCCTGTCATTGCGAGGATCTTCCGCTCATCCTGAGCCTGTCGAAGGATCATCCCGAGCCTGTCGAACCACGTGCCAATCTCGTCGCCTGCCTCACCCCAAAATCCCGTCCATCGATGTAAAACGGCAGGCCCCCTCTCCCTCGATGGGAGAGGGTTGGGGTGAGGGTGAAATTCCCAACCCCCTGTCATTGCGAGGATCTTCCGCTCATCCTGAGCCTGTCGAAGGATCATCCCGAGCCTGTCGAACCACGTGCCAATCTCGTCGCCTGCCTCACCCCAAAATCCTGTCCATCGATGTAAAACGGCAGGCCCCCTCTCCCTCGATGGGAGAGGGTTGGGGTGAGGGTGAAATTCCCAATGACAAGCTGTGCAATTTTCTCTTCTTCTTTAGATGGACAGCCAGTATTTAATAATCTGGTATAATCGGCAACGATATCTACGGCTTGGCCGGAATCGCCCGTCTTGCGTAACGGCAATGACGATGCGAACACCGGCGGCCCCTTAGCGAGGAGTACAAGTTGGTACGCTTCATTTCTTTCCGGATAATCCAGGCTGTCGCTACATTGGTCGTGCTCAGCGCCGCCGTGTACTTCGGCACCGAACTGACCGGAGATGCGGCGCTTGCAATGGCGCCAGGCGATGCCAAACCATCAGAAATTGAGGCTATCCGGGTCCAACTCGGCCTTGACCGCCACGTCATGGTACGTTATTTCGACTACCTGGGCGGCCTGTTCATCGGCGATTTCGGCCGTTCGTACACCAAACGACAGCCTGCGTTCGACCTGGTCGCCCAACGGGTCCCCAACACGATCCAACTGGCGGTCGCGGCCCTCATTATCGCCGTGACCATAGGCATACCATTAGGAATCTTATCCGCCGTAAAACGGGATAGCTTCCTGGATAGGTTCGCCAAAGTGTTCGCCATTCTGGGCATGTCAATGCCCCAGTTCTGGCTTGCCATCATCCTGATGTGGATACTGGCGGTTGAGTTCCCCATACTTCCGGTCTACGGCAAAGAAGGGCTCGATCCGCGCTTCTTCCTCATCCCGGCCTTTTCGATCGCAGTGTTCACCATGGCCGGTTTCATGCGTCTTACCCGCTCGGCCATGCTCGAAGTGCTGGATAGTGAATACGTCAAGTTCGCCCGCATCAAGGGGCTGGGAGAAGAGCTGGTGATTTTCAAGCACGCCTTGAAAAACGCCATCATCCCGGTCCTCACCTTCGGCGGCATCAGCTTCGCCGGACTGCTCAACGGCTCCATCGTCGTCGAGGTGATCTTCGCCTGGCCGGGCCTCGGCAACCTGATGCTGGAGGGCATTCGCACCAGGGATGTACCGATCATCGAAGCCACCATCCTGGTGTCCGGCTTCCTGTACATCTTCATGTCCACCATCGTAGATATCGCCTACGCCTACGTTGACCCACGAATCCGGTTCGGATAAACTCCCGGATCTGGCTGTTTTTAGGAGCTGACACCTTGGCAACTCAAGACCTGGCAACGACGGCTGCGCAACCCAATGTTGCGGTTCGGGCCGCCCGCAAAGCCAAAGAGCTGAAACTCCCCTGGATCCCCATCGTCATCCTGACCTTATTGGTCGTTTGCGCCATTTTTGCCCCATTACTGGCGCCTCACAACCCGGCGCAACTCAACAAAAGAGACCGGGAAGTGCCACCTTTCCAAAATAGCCGTTACTGGCTGGGCACCGATAAATCCGGCAAGGATATCCTCAGTCGCCTGGTTTACGGGGCGCGTACTTCGGTATTCATCAGCCTCGTGGCCCTTGGCACCGGTGCGCTTATCGGTAGCTCGCTCGGCGTAATGTCCGGTTACTACGGCGGCCGCACTGACATCGTGATCATGCGGTTTGTAGATGCTGTGCTGGGTTTCCCCACCGTGCTTTTAGCGCTAATCATTGTTGCCATTGCCGGAGGCGCCGGCGTCGGCAACGTAATCGTGGCCGTCGCCGCAACCGTGTGGGCCAGGTTTGCCCGTCAGGCCCGCGGAGAGGTGCTCAGCGTCAAGGAACGCGACTTCGTAACCCTTGCCGTCGTGGCCGGTGTGCCGGCTTTGGTTATCATGTGGCGCCATGTATTCCCCAACGTCGTGAACACCATTCTTATCGTCATCAGTCTGCTGGTGGGCCAAACCATTCTACTGGAAGCCTCGCTCAGCTTCCTCGGAGTCGGCGTACCTCCCGGCGACCCGGCCTGGGGCATAATGGTGTCCGAAGGCCGCGACCAGATATTCGACATCTGGTGGCTCGCCCTGTTCCCCGGCCTGGCAATCACCATCGTCGTCATGGCAATGAACTTCTTTGGCGACTGGCTTCGCGATACCCTGGACCCACGCCTGCGCCGCACCCGTTAGACACCTCACTGTCATTGCGAGGAGCGTAGCGACGTGGCAATCTCGGTGCCTCAGCCTGGCGTAACCGGGCAGCGCCTTACCAACTCATTCCAGCGCTGCCCACACCAGGGTCGCAATCCCGGCCAATACCAGGGACCCGGCCCACAATAGATCCAGGTTAATCCAGCCGCGTCGCAGAAAGGCCAGCCCCACCCGGTAGTACACCACCGTCGCGGCCGCCAGCATCGCGGTCAGCATCACCACCGTGTGCAGCAGCAACCCCAGCGCCCACCACGCCGGAGCATCGGCCAGGGATAGGAACAACCCATGTTCCCCCAGATCGCCGGCCACTCCCGACGCCACCACCCGGTCTGTCAGCGCCAGCGTCACCGGGGCCAGCATCAGACCGGCGCCGTGGGCAGTCGCCATCAGGAACGCCCACAGGATCAAATCGCGGCCGCCGATGTTCATTCCCACCCAGCGCGGATGGCGGTAATAGAGAACCAGCCGGTAAACGCCAAACGCCAGCAAAATCGCGCCCGTGGCCAGTCGCACCCAGTTCAGCGGCAAAAACGCGCCCACGGCCAGCAGCGCCGCCAGCACCGCTAACAGCGACAGCAGATGTCCCAGTGCGATGTACCCGGTGGCGGTGAATATCTGCGAAGCCCGTTGACGTTGCAACGCCAGCGCCACTGAGAACAACCAGCCCATCGCCGGGTTGAGCCCGTGGAATAACCCCAGGGCCACCAGTCCCAGCCAGGGCCCCAGCGACGATAAAGCCGCCGGGTCCGGGATGAGGGAGTGCAGCAACACTACCTGCATCGCGCACCCGGCGACCTGTAGCCGTCAGTGTTTACCTGGCCGGCCCGCCCGTAATCGAACGAACCGGCCAACGGGTTCGGTACTTCTACGGAAAGCAGAAGGTATCGGAAGAGGCGTCGCCGCCCTGCAGCCGAACCTGGTGCGACCGCGTTTTGCCATAATCGACAAAGAAATCCCGGTTAACCGCCATACCGCCCTGAGGATCCGCGTCAATGCGGCTCATCCAGCCGTTTAATCCATCAGGGTAGAACTGGTCGTCCCATGAGGAATACAGCGAATTCGTCAGGTAAACCCGGCGGCCGTCACGACTGATCTCAACCATCTGCGGCCCGCCGGTGAGCGTGGCCCCGTTGGGATGATTCGCCTTCCGTACCACGCCGCCCATTTCAACCTCGCCGGTCTGCGCCGGATGGAACGGGTCGGATACGTCAAACTGCAGCAGCTTGCCCGTACCCCAGCACGACACGTACAGGAACTTGTCGTCCAGCGAAAGGTCAATATCGGTAATCAGCGGAGGCACTGCGCCCAGCGGTTGCAGGGCCGGCGGCAGCGTAGATGCGTCGGCGGCTTCGGCCGGAATCGAGATCACCTTGGTGGCTGCCCATTCCTCGCCGTCCCGGTACCACAGGAAAACCGAACCCGACAGGTCTTCGGTGCTTACGACAACGCCGCAAAAACCGTAGTGCCGGGTCGGGTTGTGCGCCGGCCGCAGTTCCAGCGCCATCTGATGCTGGGCGCCTAGGTCAACAACCTGTTTGTGCGCTCTACGCCTCATGTCCCAGAAGTTGATGCGGTGGCCGTAATTCTGCGCCACTATGTCATCCAGCCTGGCGCCATGCTCAAACATCTCCGGCGTTCCCCATTCGCTGGTCATCATCGTGTCCAGGCCAATGTGCCACCAGAAGTCATAGGCGAGTTCCTGCGGGCCCCGGTCCAGCTCCCACGGCCCCACCGGTTCAAAGGTGTAGTGATCCAGCATCATGATGCCGCCGGGCCTCCCGCCGTCCGCCGCGCCCAGGGCGCTGACGTAGATGGCGTCGGGGCCACAGTGAACCGTATGGGGACGACTGTAGCCGGCCCGTTGCACTTCCTCGGCTTCGATGGTTTTCACGATGCGCGGACGCGCCGGGTCCGGTTGCGTGTCGATGATGTAGATCCGGCTGCTGCCCAACGTTGGCACCACCAGATACCGCCGTTCCAGGTGCGGGTGGGCAGATGAGGGGCACAGGGACGCGCTGCATGCGTTCCAGCCAAAATGATGCAACTCGTCGTCTAAATGGGGCATGGGCAGGGAGTGGATGACCTGGGAGTATGACTCCGAGTTCGGATCACAGTCCACCACTGTCATCGCGTCAGGTTCGCCGGAACCCGGGTTCAGGACGGCTACGTACGCCAGCCTTTCCGGCGGCGCTTCCATCGCCAACCTCGCGGACGGATAGAATGTCGGATCAGGCCTCCAAAGTGCCATCGGGTCCCCTCCTGTGCGTAATCTGCTCAGTGTAATTTGCGCGTGAATCAATCATCACAACAGCCAGTGTATCTTAAAATGTCCGCCGTAGCCCAACCGACACGGCTTCGTTGAGAAAATTACAAAACTCCAGTCCCTGCCTGCTGTCATCGCGACCCCGTACTCGATGCGGGGGGTTGGCAATCTCGCCCCCTCTCCCTTGATGGGAGAGGGTTGGGGTGAGGGTGAAAATCCGCACTGACCACCTTCCGCTCGTCCTGAGCCTGTCGAAGGACTACCCCATCGAAATCGCTACGCCGCGCCCGCAATAACAAGCCTCCAAACTCAAAAATCCGGCCCATCTCGTCCATCCTGTCCATCCAGGTAAAAACCCTCCCCACCGCCAATCAGCCCCCCGTCAGTTTGCGGTCTGTCGAGCAGCCACGCTCCGCCCCCGAAACTCACCCCATCGCCACGCAACACCCGCACATACCAGCGGAACCACAATCGACAGCAATCCCAATGCCACCGCCAGCTTGTCCTGATCCATGACCGCCACCGCGCCGGCGACCATCGCCAGATTCGCCATCGCCAGCCCCAGGAACAAAATGGCCGCCCAATTCGGTTTCCACATGGCTCCGGCGCCGGCGACAAATCCCGCAATCGCTCCCGCCAACACAATACTCACCATATCCAACGGCGCGTCCTGGGGAAAGCTCAGGAATAATTCCGTCCACGCATGGCATTCGGTGTGGAACACAAACTCCCCGATGCTGGTTGGCTCACAATTCAGGCTCACCACCTGCGACCAGATCGTCTGACATAACCCCCCCAGCACGCCGAGGGCAAGCGCGAACAATCGCGCGAACATTTGCTTATTGGTATAGGCGCCCATCGAGTTCTTTCACTCCAGCGTATCGAGCATACATCGCGGATAAAGCATCCACGTCAACATCAAACTATACCCCTAACCGGTGGTAGAATGCTCTAAAACGCGCGCATCCGGCGCGCATCCGGAGGAAATATGACTGCCAGTAAGATTACCATCGGCAACGTGGAAATCGCCTCTCTCTCTGACGGATTACTCGAATTCGACATCTGCAACTTCTTCCCCGACATTTCCGCCGAACAGTGGGAGCCGTTCCACGACCACTTGACTCCGGAACGAAAAGTAAGCTTCAACCTCGCCTGCTTCCTCGTTCGCTCCGATGGAAAAACCATCGCCATCGACACCGGACTCGGCGCCAAAGACACCCCTGAAACACCCTGGGGCGAGCTCCTCGACGATATGGCCCGCAACGGCATATCGCCAGGCGACATCGACGCCGTCGTGATGACTCACCTGCACCGCGACCATGTGGGCTGGAACACGGTACGCGACCAGGGCGGCAAATTAGTACCGACCTTCCCCAACGCCCGCTACTATTTTAGCAAGGTCGACTATGAAGCCAGCCAAGACCCGGCGCTGCAACCCGACCGCTTCCCCAACGCCCCGGAATGCGTGTGGCCCATCGCTGAAATGGACCTGGTGGAATGGATGGAAGGTGAATTCAGCATCACCAGCGAACTTACCACCCTCCCCACTCCCGGGCACACTCCGGGCCACATGAGCATCATGATCAATTCCGGCGGAGAGCGCGCCATGATTCTCGGCGACGTCCTGCATAACACTGCCCAAATCCAGCAGACGGACTGGGCGTCCCGGGCCGACATTATCCCCGAACTGGCAATCTCTACCCGACAAACCGTTTTGGACCGCCTGGAAAGTGAAGGGATGCCCGTTGCCGCCGTCCACTTGCCGGCCCCCGGTTTCGGCAAGATAGTTACGTTGCAGGGTAAAAGATACTGGCAGGCCATCTGATAGCATTCCCTGATCCGGTTCCGGCGGACAATTCACCAGGCCACCATCCGCCGGAGACCTAACATCTCACCGCCCCCGGATGGCCCGGCCCGGCATCCATTCTTCTACAGGTGGGTCATCGTAGCCACCATGTTCGCCGTCAACTTTTCCACGATGGCGACGGGAACCCTCAACTACGGCCTCTTCGTCGTCCCCATGGGCGCCGCATTGCCGCTGTCCCGCGCCACTTTCGGCTGGATGCAAACCACCCGCCGATTGTCCGCCGGGGTTCTCAGCTTCGCCGTGGGGCAACTGCTGGATCGATACGGGCCCCGTGCCTATATCCCGGTGGCCGCTACCCTCATCTGTGGTTGCCTCCTCCTGGTGAGCGTCAGCAGCCACGCCTGGCAGTTCATCACCCTGTTCGGCCTGATCGGCGTTTCCGGAGTGGCCGCGCCCAACGGAATCGTCACCTCGGTGCCGGTGGCAAAGTGGTTCCTGCGCCGGCGCGGCATTGCCCTGGCGCTCACGGCGTCCGGATTGGGCATCGGCGGAATTGCATTTCTCCCCCTTACCCAATGGCTGATAGACGACTTCGGGTGGCGCGGCGCCTGGCGGGTTTTGGCGATCGTGTTCCTGCTGATTTCGTTGCCATTGCCGGCATTGTTCCTGCGCCGCCAACCCGAAGATATGGGCCTGCGAATAGATGGACAACCTCTCCACCCCGTTGGGCGCGCCCAGGACGCTCCCGGACGCAGGATGAGCGCCGACGCCGAACCGACCTGGACCGTTCGTGAAGCCCTCCACACGGCGGCCATGTGGAAGCTCATCCTGGTTTTTGCCATCGCGGGGATCGCTCAGGGCGGCGCCAGCTTCCACCGCATCGCCTATTTCGTCGAACGCGGATTCGACCCCCAACTGGTGTCCTGGTCATTCTCGGCCGACGCCGGATCCGCCGCCGCGATGGCCCTCGTTTCCGGTTGGCTCGCCGACCGGTTCCCCATCCGTTTCGTCTCGGCGGCGTCTTATTCCGGTTTTATCGTCGCGATTCTGCTGATGATCTACGTCGCGTCGCCGCAGATGATGTTCCTGTCAACCATCGTGTTCGGAAGTTCGGTGGGCGCCGGCATGATCGTGCATTCCTACATCTTCGCATCCTACTTCGGGCGCCAATTCCTGGGTGCAATCCGGGGCATCGTAATGCCCATCAACCTGCTCACCGCAGGAATTGGCGCTCCATTGGTCGGCTACCTCCACGATTACACCCACAACTATGTGCCGTCGTGGTGGGCCATTTTAGCCATCTATGGACTCGCGGCGGCGGTAATGCTCACCGCCGTGCCCCCCGGAAACCCACCGGCCCAAGCACCTGATCGACCAGGCTCTGTTAACATTTTAGATATAAGGCGATTTCGCTAACCCCAGCCCGTCATTCCCGAACCCCAACTCGTCATTCCGGCGAAAGCCGGAATCCAGAGTACCCTGAATGTGAACGATGTCTGCTTTCCAAAGCGCCTGGATTCCCGCTTTCGCGGGAATGACTGGAAATGTCAACAGAACCTAACGACCCTGCCCCCGGTCCAGGTAGTCCTGCCCGGAGCCAAGCCCCTCCAGCGCCAGACCGTATCCCAGCAGATCATGCAGTTCCTGCTTCAACCGGTGTGTCAGCAGCACGCGAGAATACCGCAACACCAGCCTCGGTTGCTGAGCCAGCTGCCGCGCCAGTTCCCACGCTCTTGGCAACAGCTGCTCCGGCTCCAGCACCTCACCGACCAAACCAAGATCCAGAGACTGCGCGGCGTCCAGCATCTGCCCGGTCAGCAGGAAATACCGCCCGCGGTTGATTCCCAGCAACAACGGATAAATGATGTGCATCCCATCGCCGGGCGTCAGCCCGCTCATAAAGTGCCCCGAATCCTGAAAAGTGGTGTGGGGAGCAGCCAATACAATATCGCTCAGCAGCGGCAGCTCCGAATGTCTCAGCGCCGGCCCGTTCACCGCTGCGATCACCGGCACTTCGATATTCAGCAAATTGCCCAGCAGATGCTTGCCTTCCCAATAGGTAGAGTCCCACTGTTCCGGTGTACGACGCGGCACCGTCGCGCTGCTGCCGGCCGGCCCCGTGAAACCGTCGCCCGCCCCGGTCATAATGATTACTTTGGTTTCAGGGTCGGTGCCAACGGTATGAAACACCTCCGGCAATTCGCTGTGGGGGCCGGCTCCCCACTGCAACGTGTCACCGTCGCTGTGCAGGGTCATCTGCAAAATGCCGTCGTCTCGTTCCAATTTCACGTACTGGAACCGGTTTGCGTAGTCTTCCAGGCGTGCCATGTCGACTTCTCCTCTCCCCGCCGGTCTGTTTTCCCTCCACACAAATCTTCCGGATTCGCCAAAGGGATTCGTCGGGGCTTTCGTCCAGTATAATCAATGCGCCAGCGGAACGGTCGTCAACGTCGGGCCAGCGCCCATTCCACATTACCGATCCCTCTGGTTCTCAATATGGCATCCGACCGATTCAACATTGGCCCCCAATATCTACCCGCTTCGCCGGACGGTGGCGTTTCGCCGCTGGATCATCGCCCGCGAACCATGTTCCGCGCGCCCCATCGCACGGACATCGACTCGCTTGACGTGGACGTTGCATTCATCGGAATGCCCTTTGATCAAGGCACCTTGGGCCGACCGGGAGCCCGTTTTGGGCCGGATGCCCTGCGCGATGCCCCCAGAGCCTATTCTTACAGCGACCCGTATGGTGGCAACAACGACGCCGAGGGATTTTTCGACGCGGATGTTGGCGACGAATTGCTGCGTGGCGTAACGATGGCCGACTGCGGCAATCTCTCCGTTTCCGCCTCCGATGTGGTGCATAATTTCAACCGGCTGGCCTCCGTGGTTGAGCGCGTGGCGCGCACCGGCGCCATGCCGGTGATATTGGGGGGCGATCACGCCATCACTTTCCCCGCCGTTGCCGGCCTGTCCCGGTTCGCTCCCCTCGATATTGTACATTTTGACGCCCACCTCGATTACACCCATCACTACCACGGCGCCATGTTGTCCCACGGCAGCCCCATCCGACGCTGCCAGGAATTGGATTTCGTGGCCAATATCACGTCAATAGGCATACGCAGCGTTCGGCGCGCACCCTACGAAGAAGCCATCAGCCACGGCAACACCATCATCACCGCGCGGCAATTTCACGACGCTGGCCCCGAAGCGGTCGCGGAGAGCATTCCCGTCGGGTCCAATCTGTACGTCACCTTCGATGTGGATGTGCTGGATCCCACCCAGGCGCCTGGCACTGGAACCCCGGAGGTTGGCGGCCTGTTCTATGAGGAAGCGCGCCGTTGCCTCACCACGCTGGTTCAACGGAGCAACCTGGTCGCCTTTGATGTGGTGGAAGTTGCTCCGCCCTACGACCTTTCCGACCTCACGGCACAGGTCGCCGCCCGCCTCGTGGCAGATATCCTGGCGGCCCGTTTCCCTTCTCGCGGGCAAAAGTAATCAAGTGCCCTCCTCCTCGTTGCTCATCAATTCAGAGGAGTTTCGTTCCGCCATTGAGCCGGCTATCCTTCGCGCCCGCCGCCGGGCGCTCATCCAGGTGATGACCTTCGAGATGGACAGCATCGGCAAACATTTTTGGGACGTTCTCACGCGCTCACCGGCCCAAGAAAAAATCCTGTGTGTCGACGCGTTTTCAACCGCCAAAATCAGCGATAACCTGGTGTTCGGCGGCCGTTATCTGACTGACTCCGCCTTCCGTCAGGAAGTACAGGAAACCCGCCAACTGCTCCGTTGTGGGAAGCGGGACGGCGTTCGCATCATCGTCACCAACCCTATGGGTTCTTTCCTGCAAAAATTCCCGTTCCGCAATCACAAAAAGATGATGATTGTGGACGATCAGGCGTTTCTCGGCGGAATCAATTTCAGCGAGCACAATTTCCGGTGGCGCGACTTGATGCTGCAGACCGACTGCGCCCCCCTCATCGACTCCCTGGTGTGCGATTTCCACCACACCGTCGCCGGTTTCAACCAGTCATCCACCATTGAATCGCCCATCGGCCGGCTCTATTTCCTGGACGGTCGCCGCAGCCGCTCCCAATACGAAGGACTGTTCGGAGAAATCACCGCGGCCAAAAAATCCATCGATGTCATCTCGCCCTACGTTACCAACCCACTGCTGGAACGCCTCAACCGCGTCAACCCATCGGTCCGGGTTCGCATCATCAATCCGGCGGCAAACAACAAACCCATCCTGCAACAGGCTTTGTTCAAATCCGCCGCCAATTCCAACGTGGAAGTGCGCCTGTACCAACCCGGCATGTCCCACCTGAAGGCCATCCTCATCGACGATACCCGGTTGATCCTCGGCAGCTACAATTTCGATTTCGTGGGTTATGAACTACAGCAGGAAGTCGTCCTGTCCACCGGCGAACCGGCGCTGATCCACGATTTCCGAAAACGGGTTCTCCATCCCGATTTAGACCAGAGCACGCCTACCGTCGGCTCGCCGGCCCGGTTTTATTATCGCTGGCCGTGGCTACTGGATTTCGCAAAAACCTACGTCCGAATGCTGGGCCGCCTAACCCAGTAACCCGCCCACTCCTGCCACCTCCTGTCATTGCGAAGAACGCAGCGACGTGGCAATCTCGTTACACTCCCCATCCTGTTCATCCATGTAAAAACCCGTCCCTTCCCCCTCTCCCTCGATGGGAGAGGGTTGGGGTGAGGGTGACAATCGCCACCCCCCGCCATCCCAAGCTTGTCGAGCAACGTGGCAATCCCGCCATCCCCGCACCCAAAAATCCTGTACATCTCGCTCATCCTGTTCATCCAGGTAAAAACCCGTCCCTTCCCCCTCTCCCTCGATGGGAGAGGGTTGGGGTGAGGGTGACAATCGCCATCCCCCGCCATCCCAAGCTTGTCGAACGACGTGGCAATCCCGGTGCCCCCACCCCCGCTCCTCCTGAGCCTGTCGAAGGACTCCCGTCATTGCGAGGATCTTCCGCTCATCCTGAGCCCGTCGAAGGATCATCCCGAGCTTGTCGAACCACGTGGCAATCTCGTCACCGTAGCAACGGCGGTTCGTCGCCGCGTGCTTAACCGGAAACCAGAACTGCCCAAACGCAACGGGCGAAACTGCAACGACATTCTCAACAAGCGCATCACTGCTTGGCGCCAAGCCAACCGCCAATCCACAGATGCTCCGTACTCCATCCACCAGCAGAGCGCCGGTGCACCGTCCCTATCAGTCGCAGCTAACCGGTTTTCAGTCTGTGCCGCGTCTTCCGCCCGGCGCTGAGTCGAAAATACAAATCCCCGGCGTGGCAAATGCCGGGGATTTGTCGCTATTGGCACCCATAGAAGCGGGTGAGTTTTGTCCGTTCCCATCTGCCAGGGCGATGTATCGGCTGGGCTACTCAATCGCGAACCCTTCGTAGCCGTTAGATGCCACCTCCGCGCGCTTGGCCCTCATGGCCGGAGCGCTGTCGGGCGCAGTCAACAACACCCGCGCTTTGCCGGGGATGTTGGCCCCCACAAACCAGGAGTTGGCCTGCGTCCGGAGAATCTTGGCGCCGCCTTCGGCAACGTGCTGCACCCACTCCTCTTCCGCATCCGGCGTGGCGCAAATCCGAGTATGTCCCCGATCACGCACGTTGCGGATACACTCGGTCACCCAATCAACCAGCGGTTCGGCGGCGCGCACGAAATTGCCCACCGACGCCGCGTTGACGGTGAACAGGTTCGGAAAACCCGAACTGGAAATACCCATGTACGTGCGCGGTCCGTTGGCGAACTTGTCCTTCAGCGTCTCCCCACCCAAACCCTGGATGTGCATCCGGTTCAATGAACCCGTCACCGCATCGTAGCCCGTGGCAAAGATGAGCACGTCAAACTCGAACGAGTCATCGGCGGTTTCAAGACCCTTAGGCGTTATCCGCTGGATGGGCGCTTCCCGCACGTCCACCAACAGGACGTTATCCTGGTTGTAAACTTCATAGTACCCGCTCTCACAGGGCAGCCGTTTGGAGCCAAACATGTGATCTTTCGGCACCAGTTTTTCCGCCACTTCCGGATCATGCACCCGCTCACGAATCTTGTTCCGCACGAACTCGGCGTAGTCTTCGTTGGCCTCCCCCGGCATCATAACGTCATAGAAGTTGCTCAACCATTTCTTGAATCCGGGCTCAGCCCACAGAGATTCGTATTGTTGCAGCCGTTCTTCGGACGAAACTTCCAGCGCCGACCGTGGATCAAACTGGTGCATGAAAGAACCCGGGGTTTCCAGGCACTTTTCAAAAATCTCCGGATAACTCGCCTTGATTTCCCGCTGCGTTTCGTCGTCAATGAGCCGATTGCGTAGCGGCGCGCAGTAGTTGGCGGTGCGCTGGAAAACGGTGAGATGCCCCACCTCTTTGGCGATCTCAGTGATAAGTTGGACGCCGGTGGCGCCGGTGCCAATCACCCCGACCCGTTTACCCGCCAGATCCATCCCTTCCTTCGGCCACCGACCGGTGTGGCACCACTGCCCCTCGAAACTGTCAATCCCTTCAAAATCAGGAACGTAGTAGGCGGAAAGGATTCCCACCGCCGTGATCAAAAATTGGGCCCGCGCCCGGTAACCATCCTCCACCTCAACTTCCCAGCAGTTGTTGGCGTCGTCAAATACCGCCGAAGCCACCCGCGAGTTCAACCTGATGTGCCGCCGCAGGTCGAATTTATCCGCCACATAGTTCAGATAGCGCTCGTTCTCCGGTTGGCCCGAATACAGCTCTTTCCAGTCCCATTCCTGTAGCAACTCCTTCGAGAAGGAATAACCATAGGTATAACTCTCGGAATCGAAACGCGCCCCCGGATACCGGTTCCAGTACCAGGTTCCCCCTACGCCGCTGCCGCCTTCCAGGGACTGCACCGAGAACCCCAGTTCTCGCAAGCGGTATAGCGAAAACAACCCGGTAACTCCCGCCCCAACCACAATAGCGTCAAATTCGGGCACACCATCATCCGACCGCATACCTGTCGCTTCATTAGTTTCCAACGAACTAGTCATACCTACTCTCCCTGTATTCGCGCCGCATATTGCTCAGCAGCGCCGGTGCTCAGATCTGCCGTCAGCATCCCAAGTGGGCAATGCATTCATCACGGCAAACGGCTGTTTCCAGGATTATAACCCATTTTCCCAACCCGCTCAGCCACTCCCCACCTGTCATTGCGAGGAGCAAAGCGACGCGGCAATCCCGCAGCAGGCAAACACCCCCGCCCATCCCAAGCCCGTCAAAAAAACCCCCTCTCCCTCAATGGGAGAGGGTTGCGGTGAGGGTGAAATTCGCAACCCGCTGTCATCGCCAGGCGCGCAGCGACGCAACAACCCTCACGCGTACCGACTTTATCAAACCAAACTGGTCTACTGTCCAGGGCTATCGCATATGGACCAAATTAACCACCGTCATTCCCGCTTAACCACCGTCATTCCCGCGAAAGCGGGAATCCAGTGACCGACGCCGGTAGCTTCGTTGCGAAAATCCAGCAGATTACAAGCTCTGGACTCCGGCTTTCGCCGGAGTGACGTGGCTGTAATTTCATATGCGATAGCCTTGACCTACTGTCATTGCGAACAGCGCCCACCCCCACTTGCCATTGCGAACAGCGCAGCCGCTCATGGTGAGCCTGTCGAACCACGTGGCAATCCCGTTGCCCGCTACCCCCAAAAATCCTGTCCATCCTGTCCATCAATGTTGAATCGGCTCCCCTCTCCCATTGGGAGAGGGGCCGGGGGTGAGGGCCGTACCCACCTGCCAATCCCGTTCCCTCTAACCCAACGGCAATACCGTCTCAGTACGGTCGTCGGGGAGTTGCACCTCAAAAGCGTTCAAGAAAAAAGCGGTCTGGGCGTAGTTGCCCATGAGCGCAGTAATCTCCACCAGGTGCTGCACGCCGAATTGTTCCAGAGCAATCTGGAAGGTCGAAACCGACACCCGATGGTTCGTGTAGAACTCGGTGCAAAAGTTGATGACCGCGCTTTCGTCGGCAGCCATCGGCGGCAGAGGCTGACGGTCGCGCAAGGCGTCCACCAGAGCGTCGCTCACACCCTCCCTGCGGGCCGCCGGAGCGTGGGCGTTCCAGATGTAAGGGCAATCCATGGCGCGGGCCGTTGCCAAAATCGCCAGTTCCTGTATCCGCTTCGGAAAAGTGCTCTCGAAGCGCAGGTAAGCCGTAAGGTGGCTGCGTCGCCGCGACATCTCAGGACTGTTGATGGTTATCGACCCGGGACCTCCGGTTATCGACCCGCCGGTGTCCCTGGTCAACTCATTGAACGCATCCCTGAATTCCTCTGGCACCATGTCTTGCGTAACTACGGGTACTCTCGCCATGATTCTCCTCAACCGTCTAATCGTAATCTGCCGTGTCCGTCAACCTGCTGTGTCCGTCAAGTGGCAGCGCCAGCCGTCACCCAGGCGATTGTACCACCCGCCACCCCCACACCCAAAAATCCGGTCCATCCTGCAAGGGCCTTTCGGTTTTCGCTCTGTCATTGCGACCCCGTACTTGATGCGGGGGTTGGCAATCTCGTCGGCGTAGCAGCGGCTGTTGCGTGTGGTCGTTGTCGCCGGAACGGGATTGCCGCGTCGCTCCGCTCCTCGCAATGACAGCCGAAAGACCCACCCCCACACCCAAAACCCTGTCCATCCTGTCCATCCATGTAAAAACCCGTTCCCCGCTCATCCTGAGCCTGTCGAAGGACCCCCTCTCCCTTGATGGGAGAGGGTTGGAGCCTGCCCCGTACTTGATACGGGGGTGAGGGTGATCACCCCCGGCCCCCGTTGTGGACTATTCACCGTGCCACGGAGGCAATACAACTGCCGGCCCCCAGCATTCCACGGAGCCGTCCCGCCTCACCCCGCAGGTGTAGCTGCTCCCGGCGCTGACGGACGCGAACTCCCCGC
This sequence comes from Dehalococcoidia bacterium, assembly GCA_965262485.1. GTDB lineage: Bacteria > Chloroflexota > Dehalococcoidia > Lucifugimonadales > UBA3495 > Bin87. The sequence goes on from OZ253540.1 coordinate 1,852,128, forward strand.
CCGGCGGCGTGGCCTCGCCATCATAGTCATCACCCCAGCATTCCACGGCGCCGTCCCGCCTCACCCCGCAGGTGTACCTGTACCCGGCGCTGACGGAGGCGAACTCCCCGGCCGGCGGCGTGGCCTCGCCATAATAGTCACTGCCCCAGCACTCCACGGAGCCGTCCCGCTTCACCCCGCAGGTGCTGTACTGCCCGGCGCTGACCGAGGCGAACTCCCCGGCCGGCGGCGTGGCCCCGCCAAAAGTATCCCACCCCCAGCATTCCACCGAGCCGTCCCGCTTCACCCCGCAGGTGTGGATGCCCCCGGCGCTGACGGAGGCGAACTACCCGGCGGGCGGCGTGGCCTGGCCATCATCATCAAAGCCCCAGCAGGCGACCGAGCCGTCCCGCTTCACCCCGCAGGTGTGCTCATTCCCGGCGCTGACCGAGGCGAACTCCCCTCCCGGCGGCGTGGCCTGGCCATCATCATCAAAGCCCCAGCAGGCGACGGCGCCGTCTCGCCTCACCCCGCAGGTGTGGGATTCCCCGGCGCTGACCGAGGCGAACTCCCCTCCCGGCGGCGTGGCCTGGCCATCATCATCAAAGCCCCAGCAGGCGACGGCGCCGTCCCCCTTCACCCCGCAGGTGTGGGATTCCCCGGCGCTGACGGAGTCGAACTCCCCGGCCGGCGGCCTGGCCTCGCCAGAATTGTTATAGCCCCAGCAGACTACGGAGCCGTCCCCCCTCACCCCGCAGGCGTGTTCATTGCCGACGCTGACGGAGTCGAACTCCCCGGCCGGCGGCGTGGCCTGGCCGGAACCGTCACGGCCCCAGCATTCCACGGCGCCATCCCGCTTCACCCCACAGGTGTGGCCGCCCCCGGCGCTGACCGAGGCGAACTCCCCGGCCGGCGGCGTGGCCGAGGCACGATAATCACCGCCCCAGCATTCCACAGAGCCGTCCCCCTTCACCCCGCAGGTGTGGCTCCTCCCGGCGCTAACGGAGTCGAACTCCCCGGTTTCCGCTGTCCCGCTGCCCCCGAAAATGGGCCGGGCTTGGCCCGCCTCCGCCGTGGCCCCCGCCGTGGCCTCCCCGCTCTCCGTGGCCCCCGGCTCGGCCGTGGGCTGGCTGCCGATGCGGTCAAGGATTCCCCGGCGGGTGGGTTCGGCCTCCCCGCTCTCCGTGGCCTCCGTCCGGGACCCCGCCGCCGCTCTCTCTCGGTCGGCGTCCGGCGAGTCGCCGCCGCAGGCCGCCATCAGCAGCATCGCCATCAGCAGGGCCGGCGCAACACAGAGGCGAATCGCTGTGCCTCGAAAGCGGAAGTTGGGGGAGTAGCGTCGCATCAGGCTCCTCCTGCGTAGGCTCAACGCCGGGAATAGAAAGGCGCCGGCTAGTCAGCATCATAAGAACCTGCGCCCCATCGTCAACCAGGCGCCCGCCGAACCCAGGGCAAACGCATTCTAATTTAATCGGCTTTGCAGGCGTCCGTCATTCCCGCGAAAGAACGTCACCCCGTACTTGATACGGGGCGGGAATCCAGGTCGTTTGGTTGTGCGTCAACTGTATGGAAGCAAGCTGTATGGATTCCCGCTTGCGCGGGAATGACGGTATATGAGGCCCCCTAAAGTTAGAATGCGTTTGCCCTGCCGCCGAACCTCCCCTCTCCCACCGGGAGAGGGGCCAGGGGTGAGGGCCGTCCCCACCCCCATCACCGCGAGAAGCGCCCACCCCCACCCGTCATTGCGAGGAGCGAAGCGACGTGGCAATCTCGATGAGGCTACCCACACCCAAAAATCCTGTCCATCCGGCTCATCCTGTTCATCCAGGTAAAACGGCAGTTCCTTCCCCTCTCCCTCGATGGAAGAGGGCAGGTGTGAGGGTGCCCCCCCCTCAAAATCCTGTCCATCGATGCAAAAACCCGTCCCCCCTCCGATCATCCACCCCTTGACAATCAGAACAACTGTTCCTATTATGGTCTTTGTCAGGTACATCTTAGCTGCCAGAGCCAACGGTCATCACGGCCACCCGTCAGCATCAAAATCGCAAACCGGCCTGATGCCGGACTGCCGCAGTCTATTGCTTCATCTGCGCAGTCCCATCGGCCACAGCGGACGCCACTACGCTGCGTGCTGCGACCCCGGCCTAACCGCCGTTCGCAGAGCACGGAAACAGGGGCTAAATCTTGCGTATTCCCTCGGCCGTGGGGCTGACAATGACCGGACGCTCTGGCACACATCAATCCCTGACAACCTGACCAGCAATAATCACCATTCAATCAACCCGCACCCAGGAGAATTGCCATCGCACCTGCATCCCATCACCTGCAACGCAGCCAACATTACCTCAACCTCGTTCCAGCCAATATCGCCAGCGGTGATTACCCCAGGGCCGCGGACGCCTTGCGCCGCGCCGCCAGCCATGCGGTCACCGCTGCCGCCATCCATTGGAACATCTCGCATAAGTCCCGTCGCCGTCAGCATACCGTCATGGCAATGCTCATGTTCGACGGCAAGCTCGGCTATACCCACCAACGCACTTTTCGACACGTTTACGTGTTGGAAGATCGCATCGCTGATGCCAGTCCGGCCTCCGCCCGACGCATACTGTTTCGGGAACGCCGCCGCGTGTCCGAGCTACTGTCGGCAATCAGAACCGCCATGCTCCAGCAACCCAACCCGCCAACCTGGGAAGACATCATCCAGTCCCTGTCCACTCCCACCGGGAGCGGTACTGAATGAAGCCGTAGCCTACTGTCATTGCGAGGAGCGTAGCGACGTGGCAATCCCATCCCCGCCACACCCAAAAATCCTGTCCATCCTGTTCATCGATGTAAAAACCCGCCCCCCGCTCCCCCTGAGCCTGTCGAAGGACGCAGCAATCTCGACCGGTAGAGTCGGCCCCTGTTACTATGTCAACGTCGGATTGTAACTCACGCTGCAACCTTGGAGGTTCATGATGGTACTCGTCGGCCAGGAATTAGAGACCGGGACAATCCAGTACGCCAGCCGCGACGGCACGATGGTCGACGCCTTCTACAGCCGACCGGCCGGGGCAGGATCATACCCCGGTGTTATCGTCACCATGGAAGGCATGGGGCTCATGGACCACCATAAGGACATCGCCGTCCGCTTCGCCGGGCAGGGATTCCTGGCCATCGCCCCCGACCTCTACACCCGGGAAGGCACGCCGGAACCCGAAAACGTGCTGGCCACCCTTTTCGCTTCCCCCGACTCCCAGGCAATGGACGACCTGGAAGGGGCGGCCTCGTTCCTCAAGTCCCAGGCCCACAGCAACGGCAAGGTGGGCATCATCGGCTTCTGCTCCGGCGGACGCTACACCCTCATGATGGCCTGCCTCAGCAGCAACATCGACGCGGCGGTGGACTCCGCGGGCGGCCATATCGTCCACGAACCCACCGAACTCCGCCCGGTGCAGCCCATGGACATGGTCGTCAACCTGTCCTGCCCCCTGCTCGCCCTGTTCGGCGTTGAGGACCAAAACCCCACTCCCGAACAGGCAGAGCAGATGAAAGCGCTACTGGACCAGCACGGCAAGACTTACGAGTGGGTGATGTACAACAACGCCGGGCACGCTTTTTTCGCGGACTATCGACCCAGCTACCGGGCCGCCCCGGCCCAGGACATGTGGCACCGCGTAATACTGTTCTACAACCGCCACCTCAGAGGCTGACCGTCAGGGCTATCGCATATGGACCAATAAACCACCGTCATTCCCACCCCTTCCGTCATTCCCGCGAAGGCGGGAATCCAGTAACCGATGCCGGTAGCTCCGCCGCCAAAATCCAGCAGATTGCAAGCTCTGGACTCCGGCTTTCGCCGGAGTGACGTGCCCGTAGCAGATGCCCTCCCATTCAGAATACGTCCGGGCCGGAGATAAGGTCCCGGGGCGTCGGATAAGCGGCGTACAGCTCCTCCCGCGCGGCGGCAAACTCCTCCGTCGTCCACGGCGTAGCACCCTCTAGCCTCTGTCGCATCCCGGACAGCTCCCCGGCCAGATGGTTGGGGATTTGAACGGTGTGTTCGGGCTCCAGGGATGTGCCGTCGTAAATCAGAAAGACGATCCGGGATTGAGCGGCCAGTATCTCCAGCTCCGCCAGGCCATCGCCCTCATCCGCGCCTGGGTTGATCCAGGATTCGTACCAGGTGTCGCCCACCCGGGCCACCAGGGGCAGGAGGTAAACGCCGCCCACCCTGAACAACCGCGCCTGCAATGAGATCTGCGGATCCGGCGCAAGTCCACCAACGGCGTCCGGCGAATTTTGCACCAGCACGCAGACTTCCGGGGTTTGGCCCGGCTCCTGCACGACCGTGGTCAACATACCGCCACCCGCCGAAAAAAGCACCTCCAGCGGGCTGGTCAAGTTCTGAAACCGCGTGGCGTACCCGCGCATCTCCAGCCACGTCCAGGCGATACCATTCTCCAGGCCGGAAATCTCGTAGGCGATGCGGTCGGCAGCGGGCCGGCTGCCCAGAGAGCCGGCGGCAACGGCCTGCAACCATCCGCCAATGCTCGTCATCAAAATAGCGGGGTCGCCGTTCGCTGCCGGAGGACGAACCGTCATCTCGGTAATGGCAACATCGCCAACGGACACCGTGCCGAACTCGACGCGAAGGGCATCATCAGGGGCCCCTTCCGAGGCCAGCTGCCTCGCCCTGAACCAGTAATCTGTCGGTGGTATCCGTACCCGCGGGTCTCCGGCCAGCGCCCGCTCCAGCATCGGCGCCAGCGTCTCAACGGCGCCGCTCGCCATCTCCCGCTGTGGCATGTCCTCCTGGTCACCCGACTCCAGCGTCAGGCGGCGCAGCGTAGTGGTCGTGGCGCGTTCGGTCATGGCATTCCTCGCGTTGGCTGGCGGCAATCCCACGGATACTACCTCATTTTGGAGCCAAAAACCGGCGGAATGCCAGGCTCACCCGTACCCACATTGCCATCGCCACCCCGTACTCGATGCGGGGGTTGGCTATCCCGCCCCCTCTCCCTCGATGGGAGAGGGCTGGGGTGAGGGTGAAAATCGCAACCCCCCGTCATTGCGAGGAGCGCAGCGACGTGGCAATCCCGGAGAATGTAGATCGCGCCGTAGCATAAGCAACCATATTCACTCCAGCCGCCTGATGCGCGGCAGACTCAATCCTGAAATAACATTGATTGTAGTCAATATGGCCCCGTTCACCAGCAGCGCCCTCGGAGCCCCCAATACGCCCGCCAACGCTCCAACTCCCACGTGTCCTACCGGGGCAACTCCGATGCTGAGTACCCAGGAACCCGTTGCGCGCCCTCGATCCTCGTCGGCCACGTGGTCCTGCATCAGAGTTTTATAGAGGGTATCAACGGCCATGGCGCAGGCGTTCACGAATAGCAGCACGCCCAGGAAGGAGTAAATGTTGCCAGACAGGGAGAACGCCAGCTGCCCCACACCGAATCCTATTGCCGTTACGAACATCATCAAACCCTTCTTCCTGATGGTTCCGAGACCGGCCAGCACCCACAGCCCCAGCAGTCCCCCGGTCTGCCGCATTGCGGTCATCACACCCAGCCCAGTCGGCCCGACGTGGAGGACATTCTTGGCGAATACCGGCAGCAGAGTCATGTGCGTAAACCCGAACACCTCCGTTGAGGCGGTCAGAGACATGAGAACCAGGAGGAAGCGATTCTCTCGAACCAGCTTCACGTAGCCCGCCAAATTCTTCAGGACGGGTTCAACAGACCCGGTAGGCGAGCGGCCGGGGTTGCCAATCGCCATCGTCGCCGCCGCCGAGCCCAGGTAACAGACCGCCGATGCGATGAACTGCCAACCCGGCCCTACCAGCTCGATCAGCCCGCCGGCGGCCAGCGACCCGGCGATTCCGCCCGCTTGCATCGCCATCGCGCCCAGGGCAAGTCCGTTCAGGGCTTGTCCCCGGCCAACTATGTCGTACGTAAAGGTCTGCCTGACCGTAATCGTAAAGGCCATAAAACTGCCGAGAGCAATCACCAGCAGGATGATTACCCAAACGTTGGTGATCCCGCCCAGCAACAGGAGCGCCATCACCAGTGCGGCGGCCGACGCCCCCAGAGTGCCCAACCGAAGCAGCATTCGCCGTTCCCAGCGGTCGGCAACCGCTCCCGACAACAGACCCAGCAGGAAAAAGGGCAACATTCGTGCCCCCGCTCCCACGCCCACCATGAACGCAGACCCGGTCAGCTCGTAGATGAGCCACCCGACCGAGACCTGCTCCATCCCTGTGCCCAGGGAGTAGAGGATCGTCGATGCCCATAGCAGGCGGAAGTCTCGGATGCGCAGAGAGACCGCCCAGTTCTTGATGCCGTTCACGTAGCCTGCATCTTACACCCGCGCCCACCGTACTACTAATGCGCCCCCTTGTCATTGCGAGGAGCATAGCGACGTGGCAATCCTGGTGCCTGCCACGGCCCAAAAAATCCTGTCCATCCTGTTCATCGATGTGAAAACCCGCCCCTGCATCGAGTACGGGGGCGCGGGGAAACACGCTCGCCGAAGTGGTATCATTGGCGTAATATCCGGCGTTTGGAGGGGTTGACGTGCCTTTTGGAAATGATGACTGGCTGGCTCTCACCCAGGAAACTCCCTTGGAGCCTGCCATCCCACTGTGCGACCCGCACCACCATTTTTGGGATCAACGGCCCGCAAGTATCCCCTACCAGCGGTACCTCATTCACGAACTCATGGCCGATTTGAACTCCGGGCACAACGTCCGGTCCACGGTGTTCGTGGAAGCCCGGTCGATGTATCGGGCCTCGGGGCCGGAGGAGTTGCGGCCAGTGGGTGAGGTTGAGTTCGTACAGGGGCTTGCGGCGGCTAGCGCCAGCGGGATTTACGGCGAGACCAGGGCCGCGGCGGCTATTGTCGGTCACGCCGACCTGAAGCTGGGCGAAGGCGTGGCCCCCGTGTTGGAAACCCTCCAGGCGGCCAGCCCCAATCGCTTCAAAGGCATCCGCCACAACGTCACCTGGAGCCCCGACCCGTCGCTCGACAATCGGGAAACGGAGGGGATCATGGCCAACGACTCCTTCCGTGCCGGCGCCCGGGTTCTGGCCCGCATGGGGCTGTCGCTGGATGTCATGCTCTCCTTCCCACAATTGAACGAGCTGGCCGACTTCGCCAGGGCATTGCCGGAACTTCCCATCATCCTCAACCATCTGGGCGGTATGAGCCGGACGGGCATCTACGCCGGCCGGGACGACGAGGTGATACCAGCCTGGCGGGAGGGCATCCGCGCCGTGGCCGGTTGCCCCAACGTCACCTGCAAGGTGGGCGGGATGGGAATGCCCCGGTGGGGCTTCGCCTGGCACGCCCGCAACATTCCAATCGGCTCCGAGGAACTCGCCGAATCCATGGCTCCGTGGATGAACTACTGTATCGAGCAGTTCGGCCCGGAGCGTTCCATGTTCGAAAGCAACTTCCCCCCGGACAAGGTCTCCTTCTCCTATAACGTGATGTACAACGCCTTCAAGCGTCTATCACCGGGCTACAGCCCCACTGAACGGGCCAACCTCTTCCACAACGCTGCGGTTAGGGCATACCGCATCGAAACCTAACGCGGAGCGCACGCTGGTATGAAATATGACGTCATCATCGTCGGCGCTGGCTCGGCCGGCTGTGTCCTTGCCAACCGACTGTCCGAAGACCCCGGCCGGTCCGTGCTCCTGCTGGAGGCCGGGCCGGATTACCCTTCCCCGGACGGGCTGCCCGACGAGTTGAAATATGACCTGAACCAGGCCGCCTCCGAGAAGGGAGCGGCCCATAACTGGTCGTTCGTGGGCCAATCCACTCCCCAGCAAACGGCTCTACTCCATGTAGCCCGGGGCCGTGTGACCGGTGGCAGCAGCGCCATCAACCACCAAATCCTGTTGCGCGGAATCCCGGAAGACTTCGACGCCTGGGCTGCGGCGGGTAACGACGAGTGGAGTTACCAGAAGACGCTGCCCTACTTCCGTAGGCTGGAAAGCGACGCCGACATCCGAGATGATTTTCATGGCGGCGACGGCCCCATCCCGATTTGGCGTCACCCCCGTGAGACCTGGCTGCCTCTGCAAGCGGCTTTCTATCAGGCATGCCGTGACGCCGGCTTCCCGGAAGACCAGGATATGAACCATCCCGATGCCACCGGCGTCGGCGCTGTGCCTCTGAACAACCCCGGCGGCATACGCATGAGCACTGCCATCACCTACCTGGACGCCTGCCGCCACCGCCTCAACCTTACCATCCGGCCCAATGTCCTGGCGCATCGCATCCGGTTCGACGGCAACCGCGCTACCGGCGTGGAAGTTGATAGCAATGGCCGGTTGTTCGTAGTCGAAGGCGAGCAAATCATCCTGAGCGCCGGGGCAATCGCTTCGCCCCAACTGCTCATGCTGTCTGGCGTTGGCCCCGCCGATCAGCTCCGGCCGCTGGGCATCGCACCCGTCCACGACCTGCCCGGCGTGGGCCACAACATGAAAAACCACCCATCGGTTTCTATCGTGTTTCGTGCCCAGCCGGAAAACCACCTGCCGCCGGACGCGCCCAGAAACCAGGTGGGCCTGCGGTTCACCGCCCACGGCTCGTCAGCCCGCAACGATATCCAGGTGCAGCCCACCACGTCCTACCCGGAAAGCCGGGATGCTCCGGATATACGTATCGGTTGCCGTCTGGAACTACCCTACAGCGAAGGGCGCCTGACCCTTGCCTCCGATGACGTTTCGGTGCAGCCAAACCTCGATTTCCAATTCCTGACCGATCCCAGGGACACTGCCAGATTGCGCGACGCGGTGCGACGCTGCGTACAGCTTTTCCAACACCCTGGTTTCTCCGATCTGCTGGCGGAACGGCTGGCGCCTACGGATACGGACCTGGCTGACGACAACGCGCTGGACGCCTGGCTCCAGCAAAACGCCGGCATCGCCGGGCACACTGCCGTTACCTGCAAAATGGGCCCGGATTCCGACCGTTTCGCGGTAGTCGACCAATACTGCCGAATTCACGGTTTGGAAAATCTCCGCGTGATCGACTCCTCCGTAATGCCGGAGATAGTGCGGGCCAACACCAACGCCACCATCATAATGATCGCCGAGCGGGTAGTCGACTTCATCAAGGAAGGCCACTAACGGACAAAGCCTGTCCATCCCATCCAGGTAAAAACCCCTCACCCCAACCCCTCTCCCAGTGGGAGAGGGGCAATCGGCCGCCGCCGCGTCTTCACCCAAAAATCCTGTCTATCCTGTCCATCGATGTAAAAACCCGTCCCTCCCCCTCTCCCTTGATGGAAGAGGGCTGGGGTGAGGGTGCCCCCCGCTCATCCTGAAAAAAGGAAATCCCCGCACGTAACGGGGATTATTGGAAGCATTGGAGCGGAAGAAGGGATTCGAACCCTCGACCTTCTCCTTGGCAAGGAGACGCTCTACCACTGAGCCACTTCCGCAGAGCACCCGATCTAACTCGCCTCATCCTGAGAACCGGTATACCGTCAAGGTGCTTAGGGACGGATGCACCGGCCGACGACATTGTAGCATAATTCAAGACACGCAAAAACCGTCTGCGTGGTCAATACCGTGGAGCCGGGTGAACGACGCGAAAACGGATTGGTGCGGCGAACCACGGCAGCCCCATATTGAGATTGAGAACCGAGCGCATCGGCTGAGGAGGTAAATGATGACTGACGAACAAATCCGCGTGGGTCTTATCGGAGCGGGCGGCAACGTCCGGGCGCGCCACATTCCCGGCTTTCTCGCTGCTGACGATTGCGAAATCGTGGCAGTAGCCAACCGGACCGTTGAGTCAGGGCGAGCCATCGCCGATCAATTCAACATACCTGCGGTGTACGGTAACTGGCGGGAGTTGCTGAACGACGAAAATATCAACGCCGTGTGCATCGGCACCTGGCCTTACATGCACCGCACCATGACTCTTGCCGCCCTGGAAGCCGGAAAGCACGTGCTCACCGAAGCCCGCATGGCCTCCACCGCCGCGGAAGCCCGCGACATGCTCGCCGCTTCCCAGGCTCATCCCGACCTGGTGTGCCAGCTGACTCCAACATCTACCAGCTACACAATCGATAACGTCCTGAAACATCTGATCGACGAGGGACATCTGGGTGAGCTGCTGTCGGTTGATTTCACGTCCCTGCAGAACAACTTCGCCGATTTTGACGGGCCACTGCACTGGCGTCACGACCGGTCGCTCAGCGGTTACAACACCCTGAACATCGGGGCATCCTACGAGTCCATGATGCGATGGCTGGGCCGGGGCAACCGGGTGATGGCCATGTCCAAAATCCACGTGCCCTACCGCAAGGACGAAAATGGGTATCCAACCTCAGTCGCTATTCCCGACCATGTCGATATTCTTTACGAGTTGGCCAACGGAGCCCAGGTCCACATGCAGATGAGCGCCACCTCCGGCCTGAATGGAGGCAATCATATCTGGATGTTTGGCGCCGAAGGCACCATCCATGTCGATTCCCAGCGCAAGGTCTGGGCCGGAAAACGCGGGGACCTCGAAATGACCGAAGTCCCCAACCCACCGGAAACTCAAGCCAGGTATCGGGTGGAGGAACAGTTCACCAATGCCATCCGCGGCAAAGAAAAAGTTGACATGGTGGCGTTTGAGACCGGCGTCCACTACATGGAATGGACTGAAGCGGTTTACCACAGCGCCATGACGGGGCAGGCGGTGTTCCTGCCTATGTAAGCCGTCATGGTCTGAAAACCGTCCCGGATGGAGTAGTCTGAATCGGAGTGCCGCTTATCCACCGGTGTCGTCTTCTCGATATCGTCTCCTATGGTAAACTTCAGTGGCCGGGCGAATCGTGCACGCATAGGCGCCATGAGTCCATGAACAGACCATTAATTCGAGACTTCGAGGGCGATTTACCCAACATGGATAGTTCGGCGTTGAAGCGATCCCGTGCGCCTTTGGCGATCCTTTGGGCAGCGATACTATCCTTGGCCTTGGTAGTCTTGGCCTGCGCCTCCGACGGGTCAACGGAAGGGCCTTTCAGGATCGGCGTCATGGAGTCGCTCACCGGCCCTGGCGAGACCTACGGCACGGTGGCGAACCAGGCCAAGCAGATGGCCGCCGACGAGATCAACGCCGCGGGCGGCATCAACGGGCGACTCCTGGAGCTCATCGTAGAGGACTCCCAGTGCAGCGCCGAGGGCGCCGTCGCCGCCTACACCAAGCTCACCGACGTGGACGGCGTGAGGATCATCCTGGGCACCTCGTGCAGCAGCGCCATGCTGGGCGCCGCGCCGCTGGCCGAGGCTGACCGAGTCATCCTCTTCTCGGGTTTGGCCAGCAACCCCGACATTGCCACCGCCGGCGACTACATCTTCCGCACGCAGATCAGCGATTTCCAGGCAGGCATCGACACCGGAAACCTGCTGTGGGCCGATGGAATCCGCAACCTCGCCACCATCACCGAGTCCACCGACTACGCCGAGGGCGTCCGGCGCACCTCGGTGGCACAGTTCCAAAAGCGCGGCGGCGTGGTGGCGGCGGCGGAGTTCTATGCGACGGACGTAACCGACTTTCGCCCCCAGCTGAGCAAGCTCGTTGACGCCAATCCGGACGCCCTGCACCTCGCGCCCCAGTCCGAGTTAGCCGCCGGAACCATCATCCGGCAGGCTCGCGAGGTCGGCTACAACGGCCCCATCTACGCCGAAACGATCTCGGTCGGCACCACCGCCCTGGACATCGCCGGCGATGCCGCCACCGGTATGAAGGCGGTCACCGCTGACCTGGACCCCGACAACCCCAGGGCACAGGAGGTGCTGACCAACTTCAGGCAACGGTATGACTATGTCACCCTCCCGTGGCACCTGGGGTCGGCCTATGACGACGTGTACATCGCCGCCGAGTGCCTCCGGCAGACCAACGACGACCAGGATGCCGACGGCTTCCGGGACTGCATGTACGCCATCACCTGGAGCGGAGCCATCGGCAGCAACTACAGCTTCGACGACCAGGGCGAAGTCGTGGGACTGTCGCGACTTGTGGTTGAGGTCCTGCCCGTGGCCGAGCGCACCGAGGATCGCAAATACCGGGTCCTGGGGCCCGCGCCGGAACCGTAGCGTCGTCCTAATCACTGCTGCTCAGCGCGCCCCACACATCCCTCCCTACCCGCCAGGGCCTTTCGGTTTTACAAGAAATCCCCTCTCCCATCAAGGGAGAGGGTTAGAGCCTGCCCCGTACTTGATACGGGGGTGAGGGTGAAGGTGTGAGATAGGGAACTATCCTGCGGCAGACTATACCCCTCACCCCAGCCCTCTCGCACAAGGGGAGAGGGAGAATCGAAAGGCCCTGCCCTACCCGCCGTAACTGCCGTACCTTGCCGACGGTTTGTTGTAGAATTGCCGGACAATCCGCACTGCCCGACCGCCATTCCAGGGCAGTCCACTTGAGGAGAGGCCATGTCGCAACTGATGACCGGCAAGCAGGCGCTTTTGGAAATGCTCAAGGCCGAGGGTGTCGAGTACATATTTGGCAACCCGGGCACCAGCGAAGGCCCCATCATTGACCTGCTGGGCGATTATCCGGAGCTCCGCTACATCCTGACCCTCCAGGAGAGCGTGGCCGTGGGAATGGGTGAGGCATATGCACGGGCGACCGGGCGGGCTTCCTTTGTCAGCCTTCACGTTGACAGTGGGTTGGCCAACGGCATCGCACTCATGCTGGACGCCCTCAATACCGGAACTCCCATGGTGGTTACGTCCGCCAATTACGACGCCCGCAAGGTGAACGAAACCATGACCGATTTGGCCCAGCTGGTCCGACCGGTAACCAAGTGGGCGGTGGAACTGACCCTTCCGGACCAGATTCCCAGCGTCATGCGGCGGGCCTTCAATGAAGCCAACAGCCATCCCAAAGGCCCGGTGTACGTCGGATTCACCTCCAACGCCCTGGAAGGGATGGCCGAGATGAACATCGTACCCTCCCGTCCCGTTTACGACGCACCGCATCCCAGCCCGGATGGCATCGCCCAGGCTGCATCACTGCTGCTCGGCGCGAGTCGGCCCATGATGCTGGTGGGCGACCGCCTTGCCGAAGATGACGCCCTCGAGCCGGCGGTAGAACTGGCCGAGCTGATGGGCCTGCCGGTGTACCAGTCACGCGGCGCCGAAGTCGCCTTCCCAACCACCCACGGACAGTTCCTCGGAAATCTCTCGCTGAGAGTTACCGATCAGCGCGCCATCCTGCAGCGCGTCGATCTGGTCCTGGCCGTGGGAACGGACCCCTTCGAGGAGCTTTTCTACTGGGGCGACGTAATCCTTCCACAGGACGCCAGGCTGGTGCACATCGATCCTAGCCCCGGACGAATCGGCCGTTCCGAACCCACCGACGTCGGCATCGTGGGCCATTGCGCCAGTTCGCTTGCCGACCTGACCGCAGTTCTGATGGAACGGTTGTCGCCGGGAGATCGGACGGAAATCGAGGAGCGGAGGCGCGCCGTAATTATCGAAAAGCGAACCAGCCGGGACAAATTCGACGAGGCATTCTCTGACCGGTGGGACCACAAGCCAATGTCGCCGGCCCGCATGATGTCCGAATTATCTGCAGCCGTACCCGACAACGCCATAGTAGTTGACGACTCCATCAGCAATCGCGGCGTCATGCGCCACTATTTTCAAGCCGCCCGCCCGGGCGACCTGCGAGGCGTCCGGGGACAGGCCATCGGTGGCGGCATCGGGGCAACGATGGGCGCCCAGTGCGCCAATCCGGACCGCCCCGTTTTTGGTGTCATCGGCGATGGCAGCGCCATGATGACGGTTCAGGGACTTTGGACAGCCGCCAACGACAACATCCCATGCGTATTCGTCATCTGCAACAACGGTATGTACCGCGTCCTGAAGGTCAACTTCAACGTTTACCAGCAGGATGTTCTGGAGTTGCCCGAAACCTCGGGCGGCCGGCTGCTGTATTCCGACTTCGCCACACCCTTCGATATGGCAGCCATCGCCAACAGTATGGGCGTCCACGGCGAACGCATCACCGACCCCGACCAGATCAAACCAGCGGTGGACCGGGCGGTGGCGTCGAAAAAACCGGCGCTCCTGGATATCGTAATCGACGGGTCGTTGTAAGACTTTTGGCGACGACTCCCTCAATCAATTGGCCGTCTGTTGCGGCAGTCGGCGATACTCTTTTCTAAAGGGGAACATTCTAATGCGTACCAACACCACCAAGGCCAAACTCAACGAAGGCGAGGTCGTTTTCGGAGCAATCATCACCCGCTACGCTCCCGACATGGTTGAGATTTTCGGCGCTCTCGGCTATGACTTCGTGATGATTGACTGCGAACACGGACCGGCCAGCCTGGATCAGGTGGAGCACATGGTTCGCGCCGCCGAATCGTTCGGCATCACGCCCATCGCCCGCATCCCCGACCACTCCGAGCCAACCATTCTCCGGTACCTTGACCGGGGCCTCCAGGGGATAATCGTGCCTCACGTCAACACGGGCGAGCAGGCCGCTGCAATAGGCCGCGCCTCCCGCTACTATCCCGACGGCTATCGGGGCATGGGAGGCGGTCGGGCGCAGGACTATGGGATCGGCGTCTCCCGGGACGAGGCAACGGCCTGGATAAACTCCCAGGTACTGGTGATTCCCATGGTCGAAGACATCGAAGCCGTGGGCAACCTGGACGACATTCTCCAGGTACCAGGCGCTGACGTCCTCCACGTCGCGGCATCCGACCTGGGCCAGAGCATGGGGAATCCCGGGGCGGCCGAAGTGCGCCGCGTGATGAGCGAGGTCATCCCCCGAGTTCGAGCCGGCGGCAAGTCGGTCGGTGTGGGCGGCAACAACCCCGCCGACGCTGCCGGGGTCGCCGAGTTCATCAACCTGGGCGCAAACTTCGTAACCGTCTCCGCCTGGGGCCTGCTGCGTATTGGCGGCGAAGATTTCCTGAAAAGGGTCAACGACGCCCGGTGAGGGAACTCCGGCCAGGTTGGATACACGCTGCTGGAGCAAAATTACCGAATAAACTGACGAAACGGCTTTCAATTGGAGAAACCAGTCATCCGCGAGCACTCGCGCCGAAAGCTGTAATGGCAGAAATCTATAGGAGAAAAGGACATGACCGCACAGACCAACCCGGGCACCCTGGATTCCGCAACCCTGGCCGGATTTCGGGAAGCCTTTGAATCGCAACCTTCCCACCAACTGATGCAGAACGTCGTCACCCAGCACGACGTGAACGACGTGGCGCTCGACCGCAATATCGTCGCGGAAGCGACCCACAGCTTTTCCACCGTCCTGGACGATTGGGGCGTTACCAACCAGGCGCGCTCCGGCCGCTGCTGGATGTTCGCCGGCCTGAATCTGTTCCGGGCGGAAAGCAAAAACCTGCTCAACGTCAAAGAGTTCGAGTTCAGCCAAAGTTATGTAATGTTCTGGGACAAAATTGAGCGAGCCAATTACATCCTGGAGGCAGTTATCGAGACCGCCGACCGCCCCATTGACGACCGGGTGGTGGCTTGGTTGCTGCACCAACCCCTCGGAGACGGCGGGCAGTGGGATATGTTCGTCAGCCTGATGCGGAAGCACGGGGTAGTCCCCAAAGCCGTAATGCCCGAGACGGAAAGCTCCGGCAACTCGGCGCGCATGAACGCCGGCCTCAACTACCAGGTGCGCCAGGGAGCGCGGAATATCCGCCGTCTATACACCGAAGAAGGCGGCCTGGATGTGATGCGCCAGGCCAAGGAGGAAGCTCTCCGGGCCATCTACCAGATCCTTTGCATCCACCTGGGCAACCCGCCGGCCAACTTCGACTGGCAATGGAAGGACAAGGACGGAGAATTCCATCGGGACGGTCAGATGACTCCCCTGGAGTTCGCCGAAAAGTACATCGACACCCCCATGGAGGAATACGTTTGCCTGGTCCACGACCCGCGCCAGTCCAACCCACCGGGCCGCACCTACACCGTCCAGTATCTGGGCAACGTGGTGGACGGGGCACGAATCAAGTACCTCAATGTGGACATCGATTTGATGAAGGACATCGCCATGCGGATGCTCCTGGACGGCAAGCCGGTCTGGATGGGCTGCGACACGGGCAAGCAGATGCACCGCGACAAGGGGTTGTGGGACGCCGAGCTGTTCGACTACGCCAGCGTCTATAACGCTGAATTCTCCATGGACAAGGCGGAAAGGCTGGAATACCACCAGACGGCAATGACTCATGCCATGCTGTTCACCGGTGTGGACGTCGTAGATGGTAAGCCGCGCCGCTGGCGGGTGGAAAACAGTTGGGACGACAAAGTGGGCGACAAGGGTTTCTTCCTGATGAACGATTCCTGGTTCGCTGAGTATATGTTTGAAATCGCCGCCCCCAAAAGCTATCTCCCCGCAGACCTGCAACAAGCGTTGGATCTGGAGCCCATAGTGCTGCCGCCGTGGGACCCCATGGGGTCGCTGGCCGGCTGATCTGCGCCCGGCGCACCGCCCTGCACCTAAGAAACTATCTCAAAACTGGCGGCCCGCCCAACCCGTCATTCCCGCCCAACCCGTCATTCCCGCGCAGGCGGGAATCCACGACTCCCCCTGTCTGCAATTGGACTTTTGGAGAGCATGGCGGGTTTTGAGATAGTTTCTAAGTAACCGGAGAGTCGGCAAGTGCGTCAACGGGTCAGGTAGATCTTCTGCCCCATCAGGCCCGCGGCCCAAAGTCAACGGCGTAGTCGGAGCGGCAAGATTCGTTCAGGCGCTGCTTGGCTACAATTGATCCGCACTGACTATTTTGTGCGTGAGGTAACCGATCGGTAATCTTTGCCCGGTTCGGGCCATGAGAAAACCCCCGTTCCAGCTACTAAACGGGGGTATATCGTTAGCAATGGTGCCGAGGGGCGGATTCGAAGGTATCAGTGTTTTGGCGCATTGTACAGTGCTGTGAATTGGGATTATCTACTCAAACCTACAGGTGCCTTGCGGTGAAGCTATGTCCCGGGCTGTGAATTTGTCCAGCAATTTTTAGGCTGCCGGCTGCATAGCATTCGCGAAGGCGTCTGCCGCTTCCTGTTGCCATCCCTCGAGGGCGTGGGCGTAGATTTCCATGGTGATTCTGGGACTCGAATGACCCAGACGCTGCGCAGCCACGGCATAGTTTGGCCGCACATCCAGCAACACCGATGCGTAAAAATGCCTCAGGCTTCGCAACATAACACTTGGGCATCCCGCGCGTTTTGCCAATCTTTTCACCGCATGCATGACCGTGTTGGGGTGCGACCACCCGGTCCATCCGCTCCGAGGGAAGACAATGTCAGGTGGTGCCACGCCCAGTTGACCCGCTAGTTCTTCTTGTTTTGCTCGGTGCTTACGCAGGACTCCCACGGTCAGTGCATCCAGTGCTACGATGCGTTCCCCGCTTGCCGTTTTCGGTGGCTCCAAAGACACGCCACCGGCTGTCACAACTAGGGACTGACATATGTGCAGGACTCCTTCGTCCAGATCGATGTTTTCCCACGTCAAAGCTAGGGCTTCACCTCGGCGCATCCCAGTGAATATGTGCATTGGAGAAAGTTTCATCAGTTCGATGCGCCCCAAGATAGGTTTGATGTGGAGTCGGATGATGCCCTCGTAACGGTCGATGGTTTTTTGGCGGCGGTTGGGAACGATGACTTCAGCCAGCCATTTGTCCAGCCATTCTCCAAGCTTGTACCGCGCTTTGGAAAGAGTGATGCCTCTATCCAACTCGGACAGGATTTCGCGAAGCCTGCGCTCAGCGTCCGCCTTTCAGCCACGGACCGTTTCCGTCTTGCGTATGCGTTTGCCATGGGCGTCGCGGCCCAGGAACGTCTGAATTTCCCAGGAGCCTGGGCTACGCTGCCTGATCGTGCCTTTCATAACGAGTTACCTCCTGTTGAGTCGCAAGTATCAGACTTGCGGATTTCCGACGGTGCGTTGTCCATGCGGCGGATGCTTCCCCTCCAACCTGACAGCCGGCACCTGTAACCGACAAGTTGTCGAGGGCTGCGACAGACGCGAACCCTTCGGATCCGGCAGTGTACCAAACGACACCGGCGATTCCCCGAGCGCAAAGCCCGCATCGTGTCAGCATACGCAATCAATTTTTCCGCGTATCCGACGAAACTATTTGCTAGCGCATAGGGAATATTCGCGGCCGACCTCGCCGGTCCAACCTGAGAAGATCGCCTCACCGTGCTTCGTCGGTCATGTACCGGTCTCTGATGCGGCGTCGGATGCTTTGTCGCCTTGGTTCACGAGCCCAACGATGCGGTCCAATGCCGGACGTGGAATCAAAATGCGACGGCCCATCCTGATGGATTCGATCCGGCCGCACCTGATCTCCTCCCGGACCATCCATTCACTCACACCCATCGCGGCGGCAGCTTCCCGTACTGTGTACGCCAATCGTTCTGTCATACTAAATCTCCAATCTCTCGGCTCGTCATTGGATGTCGTCCGAGCCGGTACTGCGCGTTGGACGTGGGCAAAACCAATCGGAGGAGCGCAGCGACGGCGGCTTCTCGATGGTCCACCCACAACATGGTGGAACCGTACAACAGACTGGAAGACCGCCGTTTTGCGAATTTGAGCTAAGTCGTGGCGCGGCGTTTTGATGGTCGGCCCGGTGGTCGTGCTTCGTCGCTCGATTTAGGTTAGCTGGGCAGGGAGGAGTCTCAAGGTCGTTGCACTAACCCGGATAGTAGGACGGCCTTTCCCCGTTTATCCAAGTCTGGCCGGATCGCGTCGCTCTCCTGGTCGTCGGTGCTGGTGGCCAGGTTGGTTACCGGCCCAACCGATTGCGGCTCCACCGCTGGCAGGGGAGATTGGGCATTCGCTCCGAACCCAGCCAGCGCCACCGCCAGAATGGATAGCAGCAAGAACAGTCCGATCAATAAGCCTCGTCGCCGGAATGCACTCGATATCCCAGAAGGAGGCCAGAGGAGTTTCCCACAGTAGTACAGCAAGGTTCACATCCGCGAAATGTTTTGCGACCGATGTCTGGTTAGTTCGCTGTTGCCAAGGCCTGATCTCAGCCACATGGTATTTCGCCGGCGCTCAGAGCAGCACAGGCGAATACAGCGTTAGTCGGGAACAGGGTAGAGTGGCAATGACGCACTATCACGGTTGGGTGTCATTACCTCGCTGGAAGCGCTCGCCTTTCCCACTTTCTATCGTTGATCGTCTTTTCGGAATTGTGATAGTCCGTCCATGGCAATCCTCGCCCGGCCCCCAGTTGCCTCGTAGAAATTTATATACGCGTCGTCCGCATCCATGCCCACGTGACTAAACTGAGCGATTTCGTTGCTCAAGAATTCCAGTTTACCGATAGTCGCCGGGTACTTCTCATCGATCAGCAGTATCGCCGCTGCCCGAAACTCACGCTGCGCCTCAGAGGCTTGGGGAAGCCGCCCGCCGTGAACCGAGATCACATCATCAATCGTGTACCTTTTTATTTCGTTGGTGGTGAAAATACGACCAACTTCAACCCATTTCGCATCGGCAGCCACCCAAAACTCAGGAACCTCTTCCGGCGGAATGAATCCCGCAAGATACAGTTCGAGCGGTGCGTATCCTATTTTTTCACCATGCTCGGATTCGGCTGAGTACATATTTTCTCCGAGCTTCACAATCTCATCAAAGGGAGTCCTGAACCACCCTCCCAAAACCCCAAAGATATTAGACGCACCATACCAGTGAGAACCGTCGGAGATCTCTGATATTAGAATGAAGGCGCCCCACCTATGCATCAACTCATGCAAGAAAGTGAGCGACTGGGCAGCCCACAAATGAGAATATACCGTCACTCCTTGGAGCCGGCCTATGGACCCAAGTTCGTCGCTATTGTCAAAAACATCAAGCCCTATGCCTCTGACATCGTTTGATACAGATTGATAGAAAGCGAAGGGCGTATTTGGCGGTTGACGCAATCCAGGCCCGATAATCATTAGGAAGTCAAACTCGTCTTCGAAGTACTTATAGAAACTCCGAGTGTAGACGGATATATCATTTTGAAAGTTCGCAGATTGCACAGGCAGGACGAACAGATTATCATTATATATCTGCGGACCATCTTCTACAGTGAAAACCTCGGTTGTAAAATCAAGGTCCAAGTAATTTACTGTAACGCCTCTTGATATGAGGATGGAAATGTGAACGTTGATGGACTCAGCACTGAGAGGACAATAGGATACGTCCAATGTATGTAAGTTGGTGAGACCCAACAGAGGAGAAACATCGTGTACTAACGTCCCACTGATGTTCAACAGATCTAGCTTGGTGAGACTTCTTAGTGGAGAAACATCCTCTATCGGGTGACCGGCAATCTGGAGGTGCTCAAGCCGAATTAGACCTGACAAAGCTGATATGTCCGACAGGGTACTGTCGCTACTGCCGACAAAGCTGAACACACGCAAACTTGTAAGGTCTGACAGATCCGACAGGCCGGTGATGTTGTTGGCACTGATCTCCAGTTCGTAAAGGGAGGTAAGGCCGCTTAGTTCAGACGGTAACTCCCCCTTCAAGTTGTTAGAAAATAGATCGAGGCCGGTGACGCGCCCGGTACTACCGTCCGTGGTTACGCCGTACCATTCTCCGATAGGCTTGTCGCTCAGCCAGTTCGTGCTGTTGTGCCAACTCGGGCCGCCGGTGGCATTGTAGAGCGCGACCAGCGCGGTGCGGTCGGTGGCTGCGCCAGTGTTGGTGGCTGGTGGTAATTGGGGAGGCGCCGAGGTTTGCGGCGGCGTGGCCGGTATCCAGTCGGACCAACTGCCCCAAACCGTGCCGTAATCAACCCAGTTCCACCGCATCCCGATGACGACGAAATGGTAGGAAGTCCCGCCCTCCAACTCTCTGATCACGCCCTGAGATCCCGCGAATGGAGCCATCCGCGCCGAGCCGTAGCTGCCCGCCAACAGCTCCGCTGACTTGACGTAGACCACGAAATGCACCTGGGCGTTTCGGGCCTCAGTCCAGGCAAGTTGAACTGCCCCCGCCTCTTGCCCGTCGGTGCTGGCGGTCAGATTGGCCACCGAACCGACCGACCGCGGCTCCTCAGGCACTGGTTGGCCTCCAGTGGTTGAGGCAGCTCCCGATGTCGTGTCCGATACCCAGTCGGACCAACTACCCCAAACGGTGTCGTAATCGACCCAGTTCCACCGCATTCCGATGACGATGAAATGGTAGGACGTCCCTCCCTGCAACCCGCTGATCACGCCCTCCGAGCCGGCAAAGGGCGCCATTTGAGCTGATCCATAATTGCCCGCCGTTAGCTCCGCCGATTTGACGTAGACCACGAAATGGACCTGCGCATTTTCAGCTTCTGACCAGGAGAGCCGGACCACGCCGCTCTCCTGGTCGTCGGTGCTGGTGGCCAGGTTGGTTACCGGCCCAACCGATTGCGGCTCCACCGCTGGCAGGGGAGATTGGGCATTCGCTCCGAACCCAGCCAGCGCCACCGCCAGAATGGATAGCAGCAAGAACAGTCCGATCAATAAGCCTCGTCGCCGGAATGCACTCGATATCCCAGAAGGAGGCCAGAGGAGTTTCCCACAGTAGTACAGCAAGGTTCACGTCCGTGTAATGACTGTAACAGTTCAGACTTGGTGAGGTGAATTGGGCGAAGGCGGGTTGCCGAAGGCTGGCGCGGGCGGCGGTGTTATATCATATACAGGGCATGGATACTGAATTGACCTCACCACCGTCGACCGCGATGTTCTCAGAGCCATTATCGCCGAGTTACAGGCTCTGATTGAGCGGTTGCAGCGGCGGATTGCCGAACTGGAGGGCAAGGCAGAACCGGGCGGCCCGCTCCGAATGCCCGGCCTCAAGGCGAAATCGGGCCGGAAGCCCCCAGCGCAGCAGGGGCCCCGCAAGCAGCGACGCCACGGCTTTGCCCGCGCCCGCATGACACCGACCCACCGGGTGGAGCGCTGTCCCGACTGCGGAACCCAGTTGTCCGGCGTCTGGATCCAGCGCACTCTGGAAGTCATCGAGCTGCCCCAAGTTCCGGCGGAAGTTACCGAGCACGTCTATATTGCTCGGACTTGCCCGGCGTGCCGACGGCGCTGCACACACCTCCGGCGGAACTGGACGGCGTGGTCCTGGGCCAGCAGCGCCGCGGCGTCAACGCGCTCAGCCTGATCGCCACGCTGCGGGAAGCGGGGCGGCTGCCCATCCGCAGCGTCCAGTGGTATCTGGACACCGTGCATGGGTTGCGCCGCAGCGTGGGGGCCATCGTGAGCGCCATCCATCGCACGGCGCAGCGGGCCCAACCAGCGGTGGCTGGGATTGTGGACTGCATCCGCGCCAGCCCGGTGGTCCACGCCGACGAAACCGGCTGGCGTCAGAGCGGGGCCAACGGCTACGTGTGGACTTGCAGCGCCCCCACCGAACGCTACTGCCCCTGTTCAAGCCAGGGGCAGGCTCTGCTGCGGGACATCCACGACCAGCGCACCCTCTACCCCGATGCTGCGCCACTGGCCAGGTGGGCCGACGCCGTCCACAGGATTTACGACCGGGCCAAAGCCTTCACTCATCCCCAGGCCAAGCTGTGCCGACGCATCGAGCGCCACATCAAGAGCCTGCTCCGTACTGGATACGGGGAACTCTTCGTCTTCGTGGCCGAACCGGACGTGCCTTCAGACAACAACGCCGCCGAGCGCAGCCTGCGACATCTGGTCGTCAGCCACAAGGTCAGCGGCGGCGCCCGGTCGGAGCAGGGCGCCGAGAGCAAGATGACGCTGGCATTCCTCTTCGGCACCTGGCGCGCCCAAGGTCTAAATCCGCTCGCCGCCTGCCGTCAACTGCTCGTTTCCCCTCTACTCTGAACTGTTACGTGTAGCCGTGTGTATAATCTCCACTGAAAGACCCTGCGTGGGCCGCTCAGGGCCGTCGCGGGCTCCTCTTTCACCCGGTCACGGTGAACCTTTCGAACCATCGGCCTATGGTGAGGGCGCCCTGCGGCTAGCTGAGGATGAGCAGAAAACAATAGAGGCTGTTTCCTATCTATCGCCCCGATGGCCGGAATTTAATGTTGACTCTGGCGACGCGCGGAAATATCATCGAGAGTAACACGGAACCGTATCCCCACACTTTTCACGGAGGGGTGAACATGGACTTTGGATTGTTTACTACTTGGAACGCTGTTTACGAAGGCGGCAAGGTCCCCTGGGACCCCGACTATCAGGACGGTAGGCTCCTGGAAGCCGAGGCCTACAAGCAGAACTTCCGGGAGATCGAGCACATCGAGGATGCGGGCTGGGACTACGTCTGGTTCGGCGGCGGTCACTTTTCCACCCAGGGCAGCATGGACCCCCAGTCCCTCATGCTGTCGGCCGTCATCGCCAACCACACCAAGAACATAAGGATTGGCACCTCCATCCACCGCCCGACCCTACGGTTACCCGGTGAGACCCCGTCGCTGCGGGCGTTGCCCCACGAAAGGTACGCCTTTGACAACCTCCAGCCCGAGGACCCCTTCCAGGTTGCGGAACAGGCTGCCATCATTGACCAGATCAGCGAGGGACGCTTCATCTACGGAGCAGGGGCCCGCACTCGTGGCTCTGCCGAGCGCCGAGAGTACTTCTTCGAGTACCTCGAGCTGCTCAAGCAGCTGTGGGACGAGGACAGATTTTCCGGTTTCGAGGGCAAGTACTTCAACTACCCCGCGTTCTACGAGAGCTACATGAGCATCCCCAAGCCGGTGCAGAAGCCGATGCCAATGCTGCTACCCGTGGACAGCCAGGAGAGCTTCGTGCCCATGGGCGAGCAGGGGTACCGCATTGCCATCGGCGCCGGCAGTTCCCCTCACAACCTGCGGGGCTCCGCCATCCTCCGCGAGGACGTCAATGCCTACCGCAAGGCGTGGATAGACGCCGGGCATGAAGGAGAGCCTAGCACCGTAGTGCGGGTGCCCACTCTCGTTGCCGACACCAAGGGAAAGGCCGACCGCCGGGTCGAAAACCTCATGGACCTCGCCCGCATCTATTACGCGGGCCGGGTGGGCATCGGCAGCACCGACGCCGGCAGCGCCGGCCCCGATGCCACCGAGGAAGTCAACCTCTTCGGAACGCCGGAAGAGGTGGTCGAGAAAATCCACATGTTCAGGGAGGCTTTCACTACCGACGAGATTATGTTCGAGTGCAACTGGACATCATCCGTCCCCCGCGAGGTAGTCATGGACACCTTGAAGTGCCTCTCCGAAGACGTCATTCCCCACTTCAAATAGGCGGGGAGTTTGATTGGAGGGAACCAGGGCGGGCCGCCAACCGGCGGCCCGTTTCCTAAACTACCTGAGTTCGGGATAAGGGATGCCTCCCAAAGAAAGAACGGCTATTCTTTCTGGTAGACGATACCAAGGAGGCATCCCCTGTGAGGAAACTCAAGCTGTTCTGCAATGTCGATGATTTCTGGCAAGCTGTAACTGTTCAGAGTTGGTGGGATGAATTGGCTGAAGGTGGTTTGGGGGACGCTGGCGCTGGCAGTGAGGATTATGTCATATAGTAGGCATGGATGCCGGAATTGACCTGAACAGCGCCAGCCGCCAGGTTCTCATTGCGGTCATCGTCCGACAGCAGGCGATCATCGAGCGCTTGGAGAAACGGATTGCCCAGTTGGAAGGCCAGGCCAAACCCCCGGGCTCCCGCCGAATGCCAGGCTTGAAGCCCAAAGCGGGCCGTAAACCTGCCCAGCCCAAAGGGCCCCGCAAGTCGCGGCCCCAGGGCTTTGCCCGCACCCGCATGACACCCACCCAGCGGGTAGAGCACGTGATGGAGCACTGCCCCGACTGCGGAACTCAGCTGTCCGGCGGGTGGACGCAGCGTACTCGAGAAGTCATTGATGTACCGGTGGTTGAGGCGGAAGTTACCGAGCACGTCTATATGGCCCGCACCTGCCCCGGGTGCCGACGCCGCTGTATTCCTCCGGCGCAACTGGACGGCGTGGTGATGGGGCGCCAGCGTCTGGGGGTCAATCCTGAATCAAGTTCAGGACAGGCTCTGATCAGCCTGATTGCCATGCTGCGGGAGGATGCTCGGCTGCCCATTGGCACAATCCAGCGCTATCTGCGCACCGTCCATGAGCTGCCGTCAGCAGGGGAGCCATCGTGGATGCGGTGCGGTGCATCGCACCGCCCGAAAGGCCAGGGCGTGGTGGCGGGCATATTGGAACGCATCCGCGGCAGTCCGGTGGTCCACGCCGATGAAACGGGCTGGCGTGAGGGTGGCCACAACGGATACGTGTGGACCTTCAGCGCTCCCACCCAGCGGTACTTCCTGCGGCGGAACCGGAGCCAGGCGATCGTGGATGAAGCTCTGGGCGACGCATTCTCCGGTGTGCTGGTCAGCGATTGCTACGCCGCTTATCACCACTACGACGGCCCCAAGCAGCGCTGCTGGGTGCACCCCTGTTCAAGCCAGGGGCAGGCTCTCTGCGGGACAGCCACGACCTTGTGCACCCTCTACCCAGATGATGCGCCACTGGCGCGGTGGGCTGACGCCGTCCACCGGCTCTATACCCGGGCCAAAGCCTTCACCCATCCCCAGGCCAGGCGGCGGCGCACCGCCCAACTGGCTCTGGAACGGCAACTGCTGGCCGTCTGTCGCCCTTATCTGACCGACAATCTGCGGCACAGTCCCGCCTCTGCCGACGCATCCAGCGCCACATCAAGAGCCTGCCCCGCACTGGATACGGGAACTCTTCGTCTTCGTGGCCGAACCCGAAGTCCCGGCGGACAACAACGCCGCCTTCCCGATTCGGCGCCTGGCGCACCCAAGGCTTCAACCCTCTCACCGCCTGCAGACAATTGCTCACTTCCCCTCAACCCTGAACTGTTACGTGCGCGGCCGACTCCGTGCGTTTTGAACGGCAAAATGGTATGTCGAGGGTAACGACTCCGGCGTGGTCTTGGGCCGCAGCACAAGTTCTGCGACCACGGTGGAAGGCCGCTTTCGGAGAAGACATACAAATCACGAGGTGCGAATTATGACCAGGTTGCAAGGACATCTCGCATACAAGATGGGTGACCACTATGGGCAGCATCCCAATGACGGAGAATATCCGGGAACGCTGATCATTGTCGAAGGCATAGATGGTTCGGGGAAAAGCACGCAGATCGACCTGCTACAGAAGCGGCTGAACAGCCGAAATCTGGTTACGGCTTTCACCGAATGGAACTCGTCCCCGATTGTGCGGCGCACCACCAAACGCGGCAAGAAGAAAGAAATGCTGACGCCCATGTCATTCAGTCTGATCCACGCCGCGGATTTTGCCAGCCGTGTTCACGCTCAGATACTGCCGGCGTTGCGGGCTGGAGCGACTGTGCTGGCCGACCGTTACGTATACACCGCTTTCGCAAGGGATTCCGCGCGGGGTGTCAACAAGGAGTGGCTAAGGAGGATTTACTCCTTTGCCGTGCAACCCACACTGGCGCTGTATTTCAAGGTGCCGCTCGACGTGTCCATTCATAGGATCAACACCGGGCGAGAAGAACTGGGATGCTACGAGTCAGGCCAGGATATGGGCTTTTCCAACGATCGGGAAGAGTCATTCCGCCTATTCCAGGGCAAGTTGCTTGACGAGTACGAGGCCATGACCGAGGAATTCAGTCTGATCACGATTGACGCCACTCAACCAATCGCCGTGCAGCAGCAGCAGGTGCGCCGGTATGTGGAACCCCTACTTGAGAACGCCCTGGCGGTGCGCGGCCAGAGTGTTCCGGAGGCGTTGGGCAAAGCAGGTTTGAGCGGACGCTACATCAGTCCGCCAATGTACCGCCGGTTAACTGCAACCGAAGTATCCGACCTGTAGGATGCCAACACCCCAAGTCAACTCCAACTCCTCGGAGTCCTGCAATGGACAATATCAGGTTTTACGGTCACACGCCGCCAAATCTTGGCGGAGAACCCACCCCCGGGCGATTGATAGTCCTGGAAGGAACCGATGGCGTAGGCCGTTCAACACAGATCGGGATGTTGCAGGAATGGTTGGAAGCCGAGGGTTACGCTGTTCTGGTGACCGGGTTTCGTCGTTCCGAGTTGGCGGCGACGGGCATCGACCGGGCTATGCGGGGGAACACGCTGGACGCCCTGACGCTCAACCTCTTCTACGCCACTGACTTCTGGGACCGTTTGGAAAAGAACATCGTGCCTGCACTGCGCACGGGAATGGTCGCGCTGGTTGATCGTTACATCTTCTCCATCATTGCCAGGGCGCGAGTGCGCGGGGTGCCGGCGCATTGGCTGGACGACGTGTTCGAGTTCGCGGTGGTGCCCGACCGGATCATATACCTAGACGTGGACGTTGAGACTTTGTTGTCGCGCGTGCTGTCGGTGCGACAATTGGACCATTGGGAGTCGGGCGAGGACTTTTTGCGTGGACCAGATCTATACGACAACTTCATCCGTTACCAAAGCGCCTTGCTTGACGAGTTCCCCACACTGG
Organism: Dehalococcoidia bacterium; assembly: GCA_965262485.1. Lineage (GTDB taxonomy): Bacteria > Chloroflexota > Dehalococcoidia > Lucifugimonadales > UBA3495 > Bin87. The sequence goes on from OZ253540.1 coordinate 1,879,527, forward strand.
CTGATGAGCACAACTTCGCAACTATAGATGCCCGCGGAAACGTCAGCGACGTTTTCCAAGCCCTGCAGAGCGAGGTTCGGGAAGCTCTGAAAGGGATGGGCGTGGAATAATAAACCACTGAAACCCGAATCCACCGAACGAGGGTGATACGGCAACGGAACGGAGAGGCTGGGGCGAGCGGGCACAATTGTCTGGTCTGCATCCGAGCAGGACGGTAGGTCGGGAGCGGCCCGCAGTCGCCATTTGTGGAACAACTCCGGGAGCCTTTTCCCCCAGGTGGCCGAACTGCTGGCGGACGCCGCGCCGGACATCCTGGCCTTCACGGCCTTCCCAGTGGCCCACTGCAGAGCCGGCCCCCGCAAGGGGACGTGGTGGGCAATCTTCCCCAACCGACTGTCGGCGCGGCGTCTGGTGGGTGCGGTGCTGGCCAAGCAGCATGACGAGTGGGCCGAAGGTCGACGCTACCTCACCATCCACAACGCCGCCGGCAACGAGGCCTCGCCGGAGCCCAATATTCTGGAAGCAGCGGCCTGATCAACATCAAAAGGGACGACGCGCTTTTACACCTATTGTATGTTGCCTATGCCCCGTAAATTTGCCAATTTGCGGGGCGGGCGAGAGGGGCGCGTCGTTCACCAACACCAATGGGTGAGCCAGGCGCGCCCGCTGTTCCTAACCCGGCGGCGGGCTGCCCATCTGAAACTGGCAACTGAACGCCGCTTGGAACAGCTCGGCCGGAAATTCAGCGGAAGGAATTAGCAGCGCGGCCAACGCGTCCTGCCCGCCCACTTGGTCAAGCACGCACAGGAAGTTTTCGCGTTCTCCGGGCGCCAACCCCATAGCGACGCTGGCAGTCTGGAACTCTTCCTCGTTCAGGCCTGACAGCAACACGAAAAACATTACCATCCCCTGGGCCATCGCGGCCTCCGCTTCCGGACCGGTGCCGGGGTCAGCAGCCACGCTGGACATTAACGCGGCAAGGTCCGTATCCGCGTAGCTGCTACGCATACACGCCGAGGATTCGACGCTCAACGGACCGGTAGCGTTCAGCACCGGAGTCAGCAACAGCCGCAGCCGGGCGTCGTGTTCCAGACATCCGAGGAAGGCTTCGCGTTCGGCTTCGGTGGCCAGTTCAGGTGTTGTGGCCAGCATCGCCATTCGGTCGGATGGGACGTTGTCCGACACGCACATTCTCTCTGAATCGGACACATCAGCCAAAAAGGCATCGGCGTCTGCGGCAGCCAACGGCGCGAGCGGTTCAGCGCTCACGGGATCACCGCCGTCGGTTCCGGCACCCCCGACCTCCTGGGTGGGAGCCTGGGTCGGAGAAACAATCGGAGCTGTGACCAGCATGGGACTCGGTTGGGGCGTGGGCACCGGTGTGGCGGTGGGCGCTTCTTCTGCCTCGGCGGTCGCTCTCGCTTCGAGGGTCGTTTTGACGGCGGCTGCCACGGTCGCCCTATACTGATTGGGCTCTGGGCGCCGATCGTCATCGTTGCCGCAGCCAATGACGGACCAAGCCAGGCATACAAACAGGGCCAGTATCAGGCCACTTCGCAAAGCGCGTTTTACTATCGCATTCATCCCCTACCCCAGTTGGTTGCAAAAGTTCGCCTCAAGTGTTGGCCCGCCAATCGGCCACTTCGGAACCGGGCACTATCATCCCTGCATTTCCGCCCGTTTTTCCACTTCCCGACACGCCGGCATTGGCCGAAAATCCACTGGCGCCAGCCCCGGCCTGTTTCAGAGCTGATGCGCTCCGGCATGATCCAACGACTCAAGGGCGGCGGAGACACGCCGGCCAGGTAAAGATTCAACAACAAAGATTCAACGACATCGTCGACGCCAATTACGATGACGCCTCCCAGTTGCCTCACTCAGAAATGTCACCGAAATTCGGTCGCACAAAGTCTCCCGGCGGATCCAGCCACGAAATGGGAGATAGCTGGACACCGTCGTCGGAAAGAGCCGCCACAACGCCTTGGCGAACCCAATTTGGGTATCCATTCTTCCGGCGTCCTCCGCCTTATTGATACCCGTTATGGTTCGCTCAATAGTCATTACGTAAACGCGATTATGCTACGAACCAGTCCGCGTTCAAGTTCTATCCAACCTGCGGCTTCCCTTTTGGTCTCAGTGTGCCGCCCACCGCGTTCAGCAGGTTGGCCAGCGGCACGTACAGCGACTTTTCATCGGTGGCGCCGCCCGACGTCCGTACCAAGCGCAGGTGGCTGAAGTATGCCTCGACGGCCGTTATTCCTTTGCTGCTCGCCATTGTCTCGTCGTAGTCTTAGCTACTCGGATGCGAGATGCATCCCGTAGTTACTACTTTGTAATCGAAGCCTCGTCTTCGCCACGGGAAGGAACATTAGATAACCTCCAAGGGCTCGATTTACACCTTCCGCCACCAAGTTGAGGTGTAAATTGTTGTGCCGCCAATCTCAGCGGCCGTGTGTCGCGTCCACATATTCCGTCCATCTGAGCTAATCTTGGAATTTCGGCTCAGTAGGTTGTATACCTCGGCAGTTATTTGCGTCGCTGGTCCCGAGCGTGCCGACAGTTTCGCCGCATAGTTGGCTGCCCGGCCCACCCATACCAGGTCGTTTGCCCCTCTGATGCCTGTCCGAGCCACCAGAAGCTGACTGGTATCGATACCTACTTGATGCTTTACCGTGTACCGGTCATTCGGGTATTGACGTTCCAAAGCAGGATTGATGATCTTCTGGACTGCGTAGTTGATCTTGAGGCCAGCTCGGGCCGCTTTACTGTTTTTACTGCTCCCGATGAACACCGCCATGATTCTGTCACCATCATATCCGGTAATTTCCCCTCCTTCGGCCCTGATTATCCTAGCTGCGCACCCCAAGAACGCTTTGTATACCTCGGCGGCGAATTCAGGCTTCTTTCTATTGACCAGATCGGTCGATTCATCGAGGTCAGCATAGAGAACCGTCCCATCCAGGACAACGGCGTCATTCCTGAGCGCCAAATCATCCGGTTCTGGCACGACGCGACCGGAGCGCGTGGTCCATCGCTCTCGAAAGATTTGCACTACCTGTGAGTTGAGATCATCCGCCAATGTCATTCTTGGTCTCCTCAGGGCCTCTCAGATGTTGCTCCACGCCAGCAGGATCAACCCCAGCGCGACCGCTGGCGCGCTCGACCATATGGCCCAGCGAACTCGTTTCATCTTGATGCTGGCGACTCGTGAAACCCGGTAAATCTGGTCGATCAGTTGTCGTTCTATCACGTCGCTGCTCATGTTCCTTGCCGCTGACTCGAACTCGGGATATTCCATGGCGGCGATATCCTCAAAGAAGATATTTGATTTCCCGGTTCTAGGATTCCGAGGCATATAAACCGTTGCTGCGAGCCAGCCCGCAATCAGCAAGGAGGCCACGAAGAACCCCAGCACAACAACTAAAGCGACGCGCTCGACATCGCAGGAGGAGCCAACGATGATGGACTGCAACCTGTCGAACCGAGCTGCCAGTGCACCTAGCAGGGCTACCTGAAGGGCCAAGACGGGCGCCGCCTTTCTGTCCGCGGTTCTGGTGAACCTGATTACTCGCGATAGAGACTCGTAGTGTGATGTGAGTCGCTCTTCCAAACTAACGACGAGGCCTCCTGCCCGTGACTATGGCTTCGCAGAACTCGGGACCATGGGTTTGACACCAAAGCGTATTCAGCCTGTGGACGCGGGCGAAATCCAACCCCAATCCGGAAGGCGTAGGCTCCTTTTCCCACAGATAGCTTGTGCAGCCGATGGGCGCATCTAGACCAGGACTTGGCGCACCATTGCTACAGCCGCAGGACCAGAGCAGAGCGCGGCGCCGCAATTCGGAACCACGTTCAAAGAGGGAAAACACCCTGTCCGATACCGCCAACTGATTGGGATCAGCCAGTGAACTAAGCTTGGCCGCCATGTTCACAGACTTACCGGCCCAGACCTCATTCAGCTTCGTCCCTCTCAGACCTAACCGCCGCACCAACAATGTGCCCCGGTCTATACCCACCCCTGCGGACAGCACCCAATCTGACTTGACGCTTTCTGAAACCGGCCCGCAATGTCCCACTGCACCTGGGTCCTCATCGTTATCGCGCAAGCCATCGCCTGGAACTCTGAGGACGGACCGCTGAACAAGCCAAATATGCCATCCCCCTGTATGTCAACATAACCCGCAGAGAACCGATCCATGATGACCGCCATCGCCCTGATGAAATAGGTGTAGGCATAAGCCGCCGCCTGAGGCCCGTCATTCGCGTTGAGATCAGTAGAGCCTTTCAGGTCGGCAAAAACTGCGGTAACGCCCGGCACTTGGTACCAAAGGCCGCCGTTGGTCGGCCCAACTTCTGGAACTTCGTCCTCGCGCCTGATCTGCACTCCCAGCTGGGCCTGTGCGTCCAGCTGGGAAGACACATCCGCCACAACTTCATCTAGCAACAAGACTGACCTCTCATTTCGTATTTTGCACCTGTCAATTCTCAACACGGCCAAGGATTGAGCTCGCCGTGCCAAGACCCGTATGTCGGGCTGCCCATCTCGGCCCATGTCAACAGACGGATCCAATTTAACGTTGGTTTACAATAAGCCCTATTTTATCATAGACTGTAAACCGGGAGGTGTCCTAATGTTCAGCGAACGCCTCAAGCTCGCCAGAAAACGCAGCGGCTTTTCGTTACGCGAGTTGTCTTCCCGCCTGGGCGGGATGGTCTCCGCCCAGGCTATCGGCAAGTACGAGCGCGGCGAGATGATGCCCAGTTCATCCGTTGCCATTGCGTTGGCCGACGCTCTGGATGTTACGACCACTTACCTGCTCAGCCCTACCGTCGTCTCCCTGGAATCCGTTGAGTTCAGGAAGTTGGCTTCCACCAAAGTCCGTGAACGCGCGATGGTGGAGGCAACGGTTCTTGACCACGTGGACCGTTACTTGCAGGTGGAGGATCTCCTGGACATCACCAGCAGCATCTGGGAAGCACCCGACGGCGCCCCGTACCACGCAGAAACCGTTGAGGAAGGTGAGCTGACCGCGGCGAGGGTACGCAAAGCCTGGAACCTCGGTGGCGGGCCCATCCCTGACATGACCGCGCTGCTTGAAGAACGCGGCATCAAAGTCCTCAAGCTGGATTTCCCCCGGGCTGTGGACGGGCTCACTTGCCTCGTCCATCGTACCGACGAAACGGCCGTGCCTGTGGTGGTTTTTTGCTCTATCGGCAAGTCAATCGAGCGGCAGAGGTTCACCCTGGCCCACGAGTTCGGGCATTTGGTGATGGACATCCCCGCCGGAATGCCAGAAGAGAAGATTTGCGACCGGTTTGCCAGCGCCTTGTTGGTTCCTAAAAACGAACTGGTCCGGGAAGTGGGCTTCCGTCGCCTCGACTTCGGCTTCGGCGAACTGGTTGAAATCAAGAAGATGTTCGGTGTCAGCGCCGCAGCCCTGGTGATCCGCATGCGTGACTTGGGCATCATCGGCGAAGCAACGGTAACGCGAATATTCCGCGGCATCGGGCGATCCTGGAGGACGCAGGAACCCTGTCCGCTCGCACAGCCAGAAAGCCCCAAACGATTCCGGCGCCTTTGCCTGAGAGCGCTGGCGGAGGACGTGATATCGGAATCCAAAGCCGCCGAACTGCTAGGCCTGCGAGTCAGCGAAATCGAGCGCGTCATGGTGGGAACCGCAGACTGATACGTCATGCAGATCCTCGTCAGCGACAGTTCCGTGCTGATCGAGTTCTCCAAGCGAGACCTGCTGGACAGGATGTTCGAGCTACGCTTTCAATTCGCCGTGCCGGACCCGTTGTTCAACGAGGAACTCATCGACCTGGGCCGCTATGACCGACAAGATCTGGTCAGTCTGGGCCTTCGCGTCGAAGCCCTGGACCCTGAGGGCGTGGCGACCGCAATTGCCTATCAAAGCCGGCGGCGCGCCCTCAGCCTGGTGGACTGCTTTGCCCTGACCCTGGCCCATCGCCGGGAGTACACCCTTCTGACGGAAGACCGGCGCATGAGATCCTTCGCCCTCGAAGAGGACATTCAGCACCACGACCTCCTGTGGATCATTGACCAGATGCACCAGGCGGCCATACTGACCACTTCCCAAGTGGTCGCCGCCCTAGAAGCGATGCGCGCAGATCCCAGGAGCCCGGTTCCGGAACAGGAATTGGCACGGCGTCTCAGGAGTTTGACCGGGTAGCCTGCTAAAACCTTGAGCATTACCGTTCTACCGCCTACCCGTACAGGGTTCCGCAATCCACGCAGGCTGTGGCCCCAGTTTCCAGTTCATGCACCGTATTCTCCGCACCACAATCGTTGCAGTGCTTCAGTCCTGCCACTGCTTCACGAAGCGCCGAACTTTCATTAACCATAGTTGCCAATTCTTCCGTGAGGGTCGTCAACCGGTAACTCAAAAGCCGCCGCCAGGCCGCCGCTGTTCCCCGGCAATTGTCGGGCCGGAACGCCAGCAGCCGCTCTGGTTCGTCTTCGTACCCCGCCCAACCCGGTGCCCCCACTGGCAAAAGCAGGTTCGCACCCCTGGCCCAATCGCCGGCCTCAAAGGCGGCATTAACCAGGAGCAATCTCTCCACTGTCGCATTCTCGGCGGTTTCGTGTTGGCCGCCGTCGTAACTGCCGGGCTCGTTCAATTTGACGACCCGGCTCGACCACACCTTGAGCCAAAAAGCTGCGTCGCAGAACGCCAAAAATAGGATCGCCGCGTCAGCTCCATCGCCAGGCGTCCATTCCCTGGGGTCGCCACCAGCTAATTCGCCAGGCGTCCTCCATTGCATCTCCGCCGGGTCGCAATGTGCCGCGCAGTGGATGCAAAAAGCCGTATAAGGGTCGTAGGACCAGTCCCTGTACTCAGCATGGCTGAGTAGATTATCGTGCAAGTACTGCCGGCAAACGTCGCAGCGCGGAGCATCCCAAGCGTTGATCCTATCCGCCCCTTTCAGTTCTTCAAAGAACTCCAGGCAATCAGATGAACATAGCCAAACCGGATTGCCAGTCCTATTTTGCACATCGTCCGGATAGCGGAAACGCCCCAGCGCAATTTCATCCGCGACGTTGCGACGCTTAGGCGGCTGGGGAACGTTGAGCAGGCGGTAGTAAGCGAAATCCAGCTTGCTTTGCTCCGTCAATGCGCGTGGCGATGGGCGGTGTTGATCTATCACCTCCACCACCCCCATGACCTGCCCATCAATGCCGACCGCTGCGATATCAGCCCTCAAACCGCCGCCGTACACCGTCTCTGTCACGACAGCGGCTTCGCATGGAAACCGCTTTTCATCCCCACATCCTGCACAAACGAAGGAGCGCAAGTTCAACCAGTCGGCTGCGATCTGATCACGTTCCCGATCATGCCGTGACATATTCATGCTGAAACGCTCCCCCCTCCCTGGACCCGTTCGTACCATCGCAACTCTACTCTCAACTTCTCATCCCAAGAGTCGCAGAGCCACTTGAGTCAGGCCGATCAGACCATCCAGGCCAGCGCCGAAATAGTTGATCCACCTGAGGTGACGACCAGCCACATTGAGGATCATCCTCTCCACCTCAACAACGTCGAGCGTTTTCACCTGCGTCATCACCAGTCGCTCCACATTCAGCATGGCACTTATCGCCGGCAACTCCGCGCTCAGAAACGCTATGAGGCGTTCCATCAGATAACCGTCAATCCTGGCCTCAGTCGCCTCCGACAGAACCAGGAAATCGCTCGCCCTCTTGGCCCCATCTGTCTGCATCCATTGCCGGATCAATCCTGCCATCCGGTCGGGTGTGGCGGTCGATTCTGCCGAGGCGATTATTGCGTCGACTATTGTGGGCATCCCATTGATGATGACGCGATCCATCCCGCTCGCGCCGATCGCAGTCCTGGCCATAACTCCTCGGTTGGCAACCGTGTCCCGCACCATATCGGTCCCGACTTCGACCATCGCGGCGCGAACCACCGGTTGACGCAGCATCTGACGAAGTCCTTCCGCCATCGTCGGCATCAGATCCGCCAACAACTCTTGAACGTCGGCTTCCGGTGTATCGAGCCGGCTTTCCATCAAGCTCCGGCGTTGAGCACGTATCCAAGTCTCCAGGCTGACACTGAGCTCGGGGTTGTTCAACCGGGCACGCACAGCTTCCGGAGAAATCAACTCACCGGCCACCGCTCGTGCAATGCTCTCCGCCAGTTCGTTACGGTTCTTGGGAATGATGCCCGGCGTGAAAGGTACGTGGAAACCCAGGATGCGCTTCTCCGTCCGGGGACGAAACAGCATTTGGATCGCTATCCGGTTGGTCACGTAGCCAATGACGGCCCCAGGGTCGGCGGAGCCAGCCACGGCAACAAGTTGATGAGTGCATTCATGCCCAGAGCCTGCCTATTACCGCATCATCGCAGGATCCGATGGGGCGAGCGGCGATACTTACTCGGTGACAGCATCCAGTTCCAGCCACTTGCGGGCCTCACGACCCACGTAGGTGGTGAGCCCCGCGTTCACCCCACTGCCGATGACCGCCCCTACACCGAACGGTATCGCTTTCTCGACTACGTAAAACGACGAGTTGGGGCAGGCCAAGGTCGCCGGAAGTCCCAACCCGGCATTGGCCACCAAGCGGTGATTGCTCCCACCGCGCTACTGGTCTGTCCGGTACAAGTATCGGACGTCAGTCCACCCATAAAGCGTAGCCGTAGTGTTTCCGAAAACGTTGCGCACCGCGATGATACCTTCGCCCAACACGGTATAGACGACTGGCACATTCTCGGCCACGATTTCCTGGGCGCGGTGGTAATATTCCACCCGCTGGTCGTGGTCCAACTCCTGGCTGGCCTTGATGTACAGCTCATCGATTTCGGCTTCCCAGTCCGTCACCGGCTGCGGCTGGTTGGGATACCAGAGATGCAGGTCTTCGCTGCTGTGCCAAAGGACGATGCCGCCATAGGGATCTATGCCTCCTCCGAAACCGATGAGTATGGCCTCCCAATCATACGAGGACGTGAGTTGGGAGACGATTTCTCCGAAGCCGATGATTTCGTAGCCGGCGCCGATGCCAACGGCCTGCCGGCCCTGATGGATTGTCGTGCCTACCGCCTGACGGACTGTATTGCCGTCGTTATTGGCCATGGTGAACCTAATGGGATTACCCGCGTTATCTTCCCTTATCCCGTCGCCGTCGGTATCAACCCAGCCCAGGCAGTCCAGAATCGCATTGGCCTGTGCGATGTCGTACTCGTACCTGAGGACATCAGGGTTATGGAAGTCGCCAGTCGCCGGACTAATGGATGACCACTGTGGGAAACCGTGGCCATGATAGACCTCGTCGATGATGGTGTCCTTGTCTATGACGTGGGCTACGGCCCGGCGAAACTGCACGTTGCGGAACCACGCTAGCTGCTCAGAAGATACATAGGGTTCACCGGTGTCAGCATTCTGCTCGGGGTTCGTATTGAACGTGAGGAAAGTCGTGCCGAAACCGGGCCCCAGTTCGTGAATGATGAAATCTTCGGCTTGTTGGATTGGTTCCAGCGTTTCGAACTCCTCTCCAGCACTCCGTGTATGTCTGATTCGCCGGCCCGGAATTTGGTCAATTCCGTCCCCAAGTCCGGGACGATGAGCCGAACCACTTCGTCCAGGTACGGCAAGCTGTTGCCCTCGTAGTCTTCGAGCCAGTAGTTCGGATTACGGCTCAGGACTACACGTTCACCGGGAACGTAGCTGGAAATTGTGAATGGCCCGGTTCCTATAACCTCCGTGGGGTCGGTGTCGATATCCCACACTTGGCCGAAAGTGCCGGCCGCCACGTACGGCTCCAGTATGTGCTTGGGATATATTGCCGTGCCCATGGACCGCAGGAATGGCGCGAAAGGCGCCGGCAGGTGGAACTGGACCGTGTGGTCGTCCAGCGCGGTGACCGTCATGGGTTCTTCTCCCCATTCGCCGGTCGTCTGGTCCAAAATCCTGAAATTGAATGCCGCCCGGTCGCTGGTGTCGATATCGTCGTTATAGATAATCCGATTGAAGGTGAACACCACGTCCTCAGCGGTGAATTCCTCGCCATCGTGCCATTGCACCTCCCGCCGCAGATAGAACGTCCAGGTCAAACCGTCTGCCGAATGTTCCCACCGCTCCGCCAATCCAGGCTCCACCCGGCTCGTCAGCCACGAAACTTCAGTCAAGCCCTCAAACAAATACCCCAGGACACCCGAAGATGAAGAGTCGTTGGCGAGGGCCAGGTTGAATGTGAGCGGGCCGCCGATGGTCGTATGGGTCAGGCTGGCACCTTGTTTGCCGATTGTGTATTCAAACGCATCAGCATTTTCCCTGAGCTGGGGCACAATCTGAGAGTGGTCCGTTTCGTGTCCGTCAGTAGAATGAACACCGGTATCAGCGACGTCACCCGGACGGCGCAACACCATATAACAGATTTCGTCCGGTGAACCCGCGACGTATTCATCGCCGTAGTCGCCAGTGCGGTAAGCCCGACCAGTAGTGTATCCGTTGCTGTCGGAACTGCGCACGACGAATCTATCCTCGCCGTCGGAGTCCGTAAACAAATCCTGATACGCGATGCGGCCATAATCTTGTTCCATCAGCGGCCCATCGTACGCTTGCACCGGCCACGAATTGGGACATGCAGAAACACCCTGAGCCGCCACATACTCTGGAACTAGTGCCACCCCGGCCAGAGCGCAAACCAGCAAGGGAACCGATACCAATACGATAAGAAACCTTGTCGCACAGAATCCTCAACGAGCCACTGCATGGTCGCGAATCTATTCGATGAATGGCACCGATTGTATCCAAACCGGACGGCGCAAGCAACGTGGACACGCAGAACGTAACAGTTCAGAGTTGGTGAGAGGTGAATTGGCCGAAAGGGGTTCGGGGAGCGCTGGCGCTATCGGTGGTGGTTATGTCATATAGTGGGCATGGACCGGGAGATTGACCTCAAGACTGACGACCGGGACGTCCTGATTGCCATCATCGTCCGTCAACAGGCGATCATCGAGCGGTTGGAGCAACGGATTGCCCAGGAGATGGCGTCCGAGTTGGGAATGGAAGAGGCTGATGTGGCAAATGCGGTGGCCCAAGGAATGCTCAGCGCTGCCGTTGCCGCCGGCGACCAATCTCTTGCAGCGGTCCGGGAAGCGCTGCCTGCCGATTTGGCTGATATCTAAACCTTTCGATATGCTGAGGACACGCCACCGGTTTGATGCGGCGGCGGGTCTACCGGTCATTGCGCTACCGCCGCCGCATCGCTTACTCAGCCACCCTCGCGGTACCCGTGTCCTGGCGAACCGGTCCGGCCCGACCAGCCGGCCGACAAACCGATTACGAACCACCCGAAGGCAAGGATCCCCACCGCGAAGATCGTGTCCCCGATGGAGCGGAGCCAGCGGAACACCTCCAGGACCGGGGTTTGCAAGAACTCCGCCGAACGCGCGTACCACATGCCGTGCTCGAAACTGGCCCAGGTCTGAGCCAGTCCCACCGGCAGCAGGCTGAGCAGCACCATCAGCGCCAGTCCAATGTTGATGGACCAGAAGGCAAACCAAAGCGAACGCGTCCGCCACTGCGTCCTCACGGTCAGGAGGCGCAGGCTCAGCAGCGTCAGTCCCAGTCCCAGGTTTCCGTACACACCGAACAGCGCCGCGTGCGCATGCACCGCGGTGATGTTGAGCCCCTGCATGTAGTAGAGGGCAATGGGCGGGTTGATCAGGAAACCGAAGAGCCCAGCGCCGACCAGGTTTCAGAACGCCGCGGCTACGAAGAAATAGACCGGCCACTAGTAGTGATGGACCCAGGAGGTCCGTTTGGTCATGGCCAGGTTTTCGTACGCCTCATACCCGATCATCATCGCCAGCGGCATCAGCTCCAAGCGCTCATGGTTCCGCCGATCACCGTAATGATGGGCGTCGTGCCGGTGAGGCGGATATGAAGGACGTTATGCCAAAGGCCTTCGCGCAGCGGCCGGCAGCCCGTAAATCAAGTCGGCACAGGCAGATTACTGATGCGTGAATACTCATCTAAACCCAGGTTCCTTCCCTCTGGCCCTACTGGATTCCCGCGAAAGCGGGAATGACGGAAGGGATTGGTTTAGATATTGGCTCACGGCTCAGTAGTTTCTTGCCCTAACCACGAGAACCGGAGCGTCGGAATGGCGCACGACCCGGTCGGTCACGCTGCCCCGGACCAGCCGACCGATCCCGCCAAGACCGTGACTGGCCATCACCATCAGGGTCGGTTGTACGGAAGCCTGGTCGATAATAGCCTGCGCGGCGCTGTCGTGGCGCAGATGCAGGGTGTCCACCTGACGGGCATCGGGCCGCTCGGTAGCCAGCCGGCGCTGCACCTCAACCAAATAGTCGCTCGCCGCTTCCGCATCGGCCCTCATCAGGTCATTAACCCATCTGCTAACGGATATTCCGGCCGAGACCCCCAACCCAGCCAGGTGGCTTCTGTAGTAATCCTGGGTTGACGAAATCCGAGCCAGTAAAACACCGGCGTCCATGGCTACGGCCAGATTGACAGCGTGGTCCAGGGACATCTCCGCCAAATCCGAACCATCCAGAGGCGCCAGCACGGTCTCAACGACTGCAGCGGGAGGCTCCGCAGGCGCCACTCGTATGATGAGTACGGGATTTTGGGCACGCTGTGAAGCACCCTGTCGGTCACGCTACTCAATGCCCAGCGGGCGAGTCCGCCTCGCCCGTGGGTGGACATCACCACCAACGCATCGGCATCTGCGCTGGCGCGATCCACGATGGCTCGCCCGGGCGAGCCGGGGAACGTTGCCCACGTCACCAGGTGGCCGGCGGTCTGCAACCGTCCCTGGACCTCGGAAAGGTAACGCTCCGACCGATGCCGTGTTTCGGCCAGCATCTGGTCGAACGCCATCATGGAGCCCTGGTTATGCACCGCCGGCGGCAGGACGTCGAAGGCTTCCACGAGTTCCATTGGGATGTTCAACGCTCCGGCGACTAGTTATGCATGGGCCAGTGCCCGTTCGGCGAGTTCTGATCCGTCCAGAGGTACTATAACTTTGGAATACATTATGGTTCCAGACCCCTTCGAATCAGGTGGCGGGTGTAAAAATACTGCGATTATGCTATCACCGGCGGCGCACGACGGTCAGTGCGTATCGGAGGTGGTTGTTACCGTCCTACAGGCGGTGTGATATTCTCATTCGGGATTGCCCAATCCCCGGAACCGGAGGCGGTCTTGACGAAACCACTCGGCAGGCGTCGGGATTGGGCGACACTGGCCTTGGTCCTATCGTTGGGTTTGCCCAGTGCGGTGCTGGTGCTCTCCGGTTCACACACCCGTCCGCTGGCCAGGCCTCATCTACGGTCTGGGAATACTGTCCGGGGCTTTCCTGCTGTCCTGGGCGGCTGAGGTGGCTGAGCTGGACATCCCGGCGGCGCTGGCCATCGCCATCCTCGCCCTGCTCACCATCCTTCCCGAATACGCCATCGAAGTGGTGCTGGCAGGGGATGCGGGAGCCTCTTTCGATACGGAGACCCGGGCGATCACCGCCGAGACGCAGCCGGTGGCGGCCAACGTCACCGGGCCAACCGTCTACTCATCGGTATCGGATGGTCAGTGGTGATCCTGATCTACTGGTTCAAACACCGGGCCGTCCTGGACCTGCATGGCCACATCGGCCCTGAGCTGACCTTCCTGACCGTTGCCACCCTGCTCACCTTTGTCCTCTTCTTCATTCGGGAAGTTCACTTCTGGTGGCAGGGAGCCTGGTCGTCATCTACGTCGTCTACCTTTGGATCGCGTCGAGGAGACCGGCCGAAGAGCCTGATCTGTCCGGTATAACGGCTACTCTGGGATCACTGCCGGCCCTTTGGAGACGGACGACCATTGTGCTGCTTTTCGGGTACGCCACCGGCATCATCATCATTGCCGCAGAACCCTTCGTGTACAGCCTGGTGGAAACCGGCCAGGGCGGGGAGTCGATGATTTCATTCTGATCCAATGGGTGGCGCCGCTGGCCTCCGAAACGCCGGAGGTGGTCGTGGCCGTGCTGTTCGGGCTGCGAGCCAATCCCGCAGCGGGATTGACGGTGTTGATCTCCTCCGAAGTGAACAAGTTCACCCTGCTGGTGGGCAGCATGGTGGGAGTGTTCAGCATATCCGACGGCCAGCTCACGGGTTTCCCCCTGGATTACCGACAGGCCGTGGAGTTCCTGCTGACCGCCTCGGTATCGTTGTTCGCGCTGGTGCTGATTGCCCGGCAGAGGGTGGACTGGCGCGCCGGGGCCATTTTGCTGGGTCTCTTCATCGTTCACCTGTCTTCCCGGCGGCGCAACAGCGACTTTGGATGGCATGCTGATACCTGGGACTGGCCCTCGTGCTGTGCGTGCTGGATTGGCGCCGGGTCGTATGGCTAATCCGTGGTCGTACAACCCAATCCGGATAGCTTTGGTTCCCGAAACGCGAGGTGCGACACGTATCTCATGATTGTTTGGATATAAGCGACGGTCGGGGGAGCGCAACAGGGTGGCGGCTTCACTCCCCGTGTCGTTGTCCAGCGATTCTGTACGTTCGGTCGTGAAGAGGGAATCGGCGGAGGGTTAGTTGGCGGCGATCGCGGATTTTCGTTGCACTTCATTCGCATTGAACTGAGCAGGCGGCCCCGGGCGGCGTAACGACAATTAGTCTTGCCTGCGCCGGTTGCCCCAAATCAAATTTTACTGAACTTCAGTCACATAAAGTCCCTTGGCGAATCCAGCCACAAGATTGGAGATGGCTGGTCAGCGTCGTCGGCAAGACCCACCAAAACACACCGGTAGATTCGATTTGCTCGTGCGCGCCTGCGTCCGAACTTTATTGATACCCCTGTGGTTCGTCCAAGGTGGTTACGTGAAGGGCTCCGTTCGGTAGCATCCTATTTGAGGTAACCACTTGCGTTGGGTAACGGTTTTATTGAGGTAATACGCCGACGTGGAGTACGTGCGGATCCTGCACCTGGCGCTGGCCACCATGGAAGCCACGGTGGCCAGCGCGCTGTCATTGCTGCTGGAGGTGGGCGATCCCTTCGACTACGCCGAGGTGCGGGATCTGGCTGAGCCCAAGGTGCCCGAAGTTCCTCTGCTAACCCTGTCCGGCCAGCCGGACCTGAAAGTCTATGACCGCCTGCTCACGGGCAGCCTGGCCGCGGCGGGGGTGTGCGGACGATGGACACCGTCATCATGCAGGACCGCATCGGCCAGCTGTGCCACCAATTCAAGCTGCCCACCATGGGCGCCCAGTCGGTGGACCGTTTCACCGCCGCCGGACACAGCGATGCCCTGCCCATCTTCCTGAAAGTGCTGGAACAGGAGGCTGAGGATCGCCGCCACCGGCGCATCAACCGGCTGCGCCGAGAATCCAGGCTGCCCTCGGGCAAGACCTGGGAAACGTTCGTCTTCACGGGGGCAGGCTCTTCGAGCATGATCGGATGCCCCTGGCCCTACGGCAGCAACTGGACCAGCTGGCCCAGGGCAGCTTTGTCGAGCGCGGCGTCAACGTGCTGGCCTTCGGACTGCCCGGCACTGGCAAGACCCACGCCCTGTGCGCCATCGGCCACCGCCTGGTGGAAGCCGGCCACTCCGTCCTCTTCGCTCCGGCCTACCGCCTGGTGCAGAGCCCGCCCCCGTGAAGACGGGGGAACTCCTCGCCGCCAAGCGCGACCTGACCTGCCTCGCCGTCTGCGCAGGCTGGACAACTTCGACTTCCTGCTCTTGGACGCCCTGGGCTACCTGCCCCAGGGCGTCCAAGAGTCCGAGGTCCTCTTCACCCTTATCGCCGAACGCTACGAGCGCAGATCGTTGGGCATCACGTCAAACCTGGTCTTCTCGGAGTGGGAGCGCATCTTTGCCAACCCCATGGCCACCGCCCCGGCGATTGACCGGGTGGTCCATCACTCCGTCATCCTGGAGTTTGACGTCCCCAGCTACCGCACCGGCGCGGCCCAACAACGCAGCCAGCAAAAGGAGGTCAGCCGGCAAAACTAATTGACGACAAATCGGCAAATATAGTTGACGCGGGACACCTGATTAACGACAATTATTCTTGCCGGCCTGTCGCCTCATCGAGAAATGTTACCGAGACTTTAGCGCCTGGGGAGCAATGCCTCAGCGGGAAAACTCACCGTCGAATCGCGGCAATCCGTCCAGCGCCCCGTCGGCGTCTTCGTCACCGAACTCCAGCAGATCCGCAGCCTGTTCGTATAGCTCTTCTTCATACCCGTCCGGGTCAATGGCCTGGTAAATGCGGTCAATGGCGTCGTGAGGGAATCCGGCATCACCAGCCTCTCCCAGCAGGATGCTCACAGTGGCGTAGTTTGTCGACGGCGGAGTCACGCCCAACTCCTCCGCTTCATGCCCCATGGCCGCCGCCAGCTTGGACAGCTTCACCGAGTCCAGCCCCTGCCGCCGTGCCGTCGTGATGATGGCCCGCGCCTGCCTCAGGGTGGCGAATTCGGTGTCGAAGTCCGAGTCGCGCAACAGGTATTCCGATACGTCCGGTTCATCCCCCGCCATCGCCGCCAGCACCTCCAGCATGGCGCCGTGGCGCAGGTCCTGCTCTTGCAGCGCCGACACGAACTCGCTGCAGCGATCACACGCCACGTCGTGGAGACCGGCGCCGGCCAGGTCCGACATCACCAAGGCATACGGCAGCAGGAGGTCCGACAATGCCTCCTCTTCCGGACCCATTTCCAACAGCGCATCAATCACCCGGTCGACCTGCTGTTGTGCCGCCGCCGGGAATCCCAGCGGGTAGGTGTCCAGTATCGACTGGACCACTTTGGCGCCGCGGTAGTAGTAGACGATGTAAAGTCCGCCCGCGGCGTGCGGCGGGTTGAGGTCCCACTCGTCGAGGCGTCCGATCTGGAAGTCAGCCGGTCCAACCACCAGCGCGGCCGTCCGTTCGGTCACCGCGGGCAGTCTCCGCATGACCGGCCGGATTTCCACCGGCAGGTCCTGGTTGAATGCGCGCAAATCCGCGGCCACGGTTTCCGCCATCTCGTCGATGTCGGGGGTAGCGGTGTCCTCAAGACGTTACCTGCTTTCCTCGGCCTCCCTGGCCAGTTGGGCCAGCACCACCAGGTAGGCCTCTCCCATGGGGTCCCGTCGCGGCAGCTCGGCCCGCTGGCGGCGGAACAGTCGCACTACCTGGAGGATGGTGGTACACGCGAAGCAGGCGGCGTACCAGAGCTCGGCATCATTGTCTGCAACCTCCGCGGCTCCGGTTGCGGTCGGCGCCGCGCCGCGGCATCATTCAACCGTCCCATGAGCCCGACGCGCCGCTCCATCTCCGCTGCTGCCCTGGCCGGCGGCAGGAAATCATACTAGTCGTCCGTCCAACCGGAAATGGCGCAACCCGGCTCCGGCCGGCGAGGAAACTCCCGGCAAACCCGCGGCCTCTGTTCGTAAATGCGGCACGCGAAAGTGGCTTGATCCAGCATCGGGCAGCACTCGCCCGGATGGTCCAGGAACAGCAGATTGCCGCCGCCGTCGGCAGCGGGCGAGATATCGGCGGTTGTACCCAGGTGCACCGCCTCACGGTGAAACACGGCGACCTCGTCAGGTTCCAGCCGCAGGATCAACGGGCCACGACAGCACATAGCTCGGCACTGATCCATGCAGATGCGGCTGGCCTCTTCGGGCGTGAGATTCAGCAACGTATCATCCCTTCCCTCGCGTCCACAGTGTCCTTTTCGATTCGTACAATGGCCGTTACGTAAACGGGCTGGATACGATGGCGCATTTTCCGGCCCAGCGGCCGTCCGGTCAAGCACAGCGGCCAATCTCGTAACCGGCCTTGCGCCGGCGCCGGGAAAAGGAAAATCCGCCGCGACTGCTCGACGCGGCGGGGTCCTGACTCCGAGCCCGCCCGGGCCGTCAGTCGGGCGCACTGGGGTACCGCTACGGTAGCACCAGCCCAAGCGCGGCGCAACGGCAGAGTTGCGCTCGCCTCCGGACTATCCCAGCACCGGCTCCAGCTTGTCCAGGAGCCGCTCCACGTCGTTCAGGGAGTCGTCGATGTCCTCGGGCGCCGTCTCATCCTCATAGAAGTTGCCGTGAAGGGCGTCTGCCACCTGGTACCAGCGGTAGATGTCACGGTCGCCAGTCTCGGCCCGTAGCCGGCTGGCTACGCGGGATAGATGCCGGTGCTTGCCATGTTCCCAGCCGCGCTGTTCGGCGATCGCCTTCAGCATGAGGGCGGCGGCGCCCCAACCCTTCTCAGAGGCCTGGCGCACGTCGCCCTGGGCCAACTCGGCGCGGGCCTGGGCCAGGAGGGTCCGGCTGTCGTTCCGGTACTTCTGGGTCGTCACGGCGTTCCTCATCCGCAAGAATAACACATGGGGCGTCGCGGCCGTTTGAGCGCAAGAAGGATCCCCGGAAGGGTCGGTGTCCGGTTCGTCCAAGGGTCATTACGTAATTCCATGTTCACGGAGCCAAGCATCCATCTCGAACGCCAGCTCCGGCACAACTACCTTCCAAGTATAGTAGCGCAGACTGGTGATAGACGACAGCCTCTGCGCATTGCATCACATACAATGCTACCGACAAACCGGCTGCCACCCACGCCTTGCACGCTCCGGCGCGCGTCATTCGTGGCAGGTAGCACGCCGGTCAGTTCAGAATAGTCGCGAGCAGGTCATCCTTGATGAGATCCAATGCCGGCGTAGGTCCAACGTACAACCCGATGCCCAGCGCGCTGGCTATGGGTACCAGCAGGTCGGCAGTGCCGTCCCGGTCGCAGACCAATCCGCCCGGCAACCGGTCCGCCTGCTCCGTGGGCCATCCCACGCGTGTGCTCCCACAGCCGGATGCGGTCGTGTCTCCTCCGCGCACGCGCATCATGGACTTCAATCAAAACCGCAACGTCGCCGTTGCTGTCGAAAAGCACGTAGTCCACACTGCCTCGCCGCCGATCCCGTGGGCGAGACAGGCTTGACCACGCAATCGGCGGCGCTCATGTCGAAGGCTCTGGCGAATATGTCGTCCCGGTCGTAGGCCGATCGGAAGATGATCGACACATCGCCTATCTCCAGGATGTCCCGCATCAGCTGGCTTCGTCCAGCCGGAACAGCCGTTGCCGCATTTGCAAGCGTGGGACTCTTGAAGAAGGCCAGTGTGCTCCAGCTATTGGTCATGATCCCTTGCTGTTTCCTTGCCGCCACCGTGAACCTCGCGCCGGCTGATGCCGCTATCTTCCTGGCCAGCTCAGGTTCGTAAAGCCGAACCGTAGCCCTCATCCGGAATGCACCCGGCTGCGCGCTGTCCCGGTAGTGCCCGGTGGGTTACTGTTCAGGATTTGACAGGCCCAGTACATCCGACCAGTCTGACACGCCAGCCCCGTGCCGGCCCGCACCGAAAAGTAGAGGTAGCTGCCGTTCGGAAGATTGCTTACCTCCGCCCCCGAGCCGTCAATGACAATGCCGACCTCCTTGGTTGGAAGCTCTTTCCATTTACCATTGAGCCAAGAGCGCACCTGGTAGTACGTCGCGCCCTCCACGTCGTTCCAGTTCAGGGCCACCCGTCCCTTACCGGCACCTCCCCGGTCGGGGCGTCCGGCGTGTCGGGCGGGCTGCTTGGCTTCGGCCCCGCCGCAGCGCGGGTTACGGTGATGGTGTAGGTCTTGACGGTCCGTCCTCAGCGGTCACCTCGACGGTGATGACGTTGCTGCCCACTGCGAGCGCGATGCTCCTATCCTTATCGGCTGTTCCGTCCAGCTTGATTACGTAGGTTGCCCCGTCGTCGTTCAGCGTGGGCGTCACCGTGGTTTCCGTTACGGCGTTGTCCACGTCGGCCGTGTACTGCGTCGTGGCTGGGTAGAAGGTTCCGATGTCCACGCCGCTCAGCGTAAGTCCATTCAGCGTGGCGTCGGTGGAAGGCGGCTCGGCGCGGGTCACGGTGACGCTGTAGGTCTGCGTAGTCTCTCCGTCCTCGGCGGTGACCTCTACCGTGATGACGCTGCTGCCTACGGCCAGAGAGACGGTCCCATCAGCGTCGGCAACCCCGTCCAGTTTGACCGCATAGGTCGCCCCGCCGTCGTTCACTGTAGGCGTTACCGTAGTTTCGTCCACGGCGTTGGCGACGTTGGCGGCGTAGTCGGCGGTTTCCGGGTCGAACGCGCCGATGTCCACTCCGCTGAGCGACAGTCCGCTCAGCATGGCGTCGTTGGAGAGCGGCGGCGCAGCACGAGTGACGGTGACGGTGTAGGTCTTCGCCGTCTGCCCATCCTCGGCGGTGACCTCTACCGTGATGACGTTGCTGCCTACGGCCAGAGAGACGGTCCCATCAGCGTCGGCAACCCCGTCGTGCTTGACAGCATAGGTCGCCCCGCCGTCGTTCACTGTAGGCGTGACGGTCGTCTCAGTCACGTCGTTGCCAACGCTTGCGGTGTAGGCAGTGGTAGTTGATGTGAACATCCCAAAGTCGACGCCACTCAGCGTTGCGTCGTTGGACAGCGGCGAACCCGGGTCGACCACCGTGAAGTTTGTGCAGGCCGACGCCAGTTCCACGTTGTCGGGAGTGGAGATGCTCGCCCGGAGGGTGTAGTCGCCCGCCGGGCAGTCGGCGGAGATAATCCCGGTGCGGGTCTCCGGGTCTTCGTCCACCTTCCACATGTAGCGGTCCACGCCCAAGCCATAGCCGTTTGCCTGGTCCTCGCACCGGTCAACGTTGCCGCCATTGGAGTCCTTCACGTCGGCCCGGAAGATGTAGTCCTTTGTGGAGGTGTCGGAATCGGCCTCCAGCTTCGACAAGGACATGGTTACAGTGATTTCCGTGCCCTCCGACACGGACCCAGACGGCGAGAAGGAAATGGTTGCCACCGGAATTTCGAAGAGCACTTTCAGGCTGTCGCCCAAGCCGGTTTGAACCCCGGGGTGTTTCGCCGGTCCGACAAACGCGGCCGATACCACCCTGACGACAACCCCCACCTGCGCCTCGTCGGTCCGGGTAACGGTGATGGGCCCACTCTCGACGCTGCCAGCGTCGATCGTAACTTCCGTTTCGGACACCACGCCGGCCGTGGCCGAGAGGACCACCCTCATGGCGAAGGGCGCGCCCTGGGCCACCTTGACCACGATAGCGTCCTCTCCCCGCTGCTCCAGCTCCGCCGTCAGCGTGAAGGGCGCCCCGTTGTTCGTGTCCAGACGCAACTCCTTCAAGCCGGTCAGACCCGCGAACAAGCCCTCCGGCAGCGACGCCGGGTCGTTGATCTGCAGGTCCAGTTTTTTCAGGTCGGAGAGACCATAGAAGACGTTGCCGGGCAGCGCGCTCAGGGAGTTGCTGTCCAGACGCAGCAGCTCCAGGCCGGCCAGTCCGCCGAAGATCTCCGGCGGCAACCCCCCAAGCTCGTTGCCGTCCAGGAGCAGCTCGCTCAGGCCGGCGAGGCCGTCGAACAGGTCCGGCGGCAACTCGTTCAACTCGTTGTCCCTGACATCCAGAATTCGCAGACTGATCAGACCGTCGAAGACACCCGAGGGCAGCGTTTCGAGGCCGTTGCTCGACAGACGAACCGTCAGGAGACTGCTCAGACCCTCGAAGACGCCCGCCGGCAGCGTTTCGAGATGGTTGTTCTCCAGGTACAGGATATAGACGCCGGTCAGGCCATCGAAAACGCCCGCGGGCAGCGTCGTGAGGTCGTTGTTCTCCAGGTTCAAAACGCTCACGTTAAACAGGCCCTCGAAGTCTCCGGCCTTCAGCGACGTTACCCGCTGGTTCACCAGGTCCAGCTGGTGGGTGATCGAGATCAAGTCGGCGTCGGTCACCAACTGACAGGTCCGGTCTTTGGGCAGCCGGGGCAGGATGGCATCCCGCACTTGCGGAGTGCGATCGCAGATGCCTATCACCTGCGGCGTTACCAAGGTCACAGTATCCGTGGGCGCGCTGGTGAGGCGCTCGTTGTATCCCGCGTCGTCGGTGAAGCTCACTCGCACCTTGAGAGTCTTGCCCTCGGCAGCGGCCCCGATGACGTAGTTTAGGTTCGTCGCGCCCGTGATGACGGTGTCGGTATCGCCGTCGTTGGAAAGCCACTGATAAGTGAACGTCGGATCGCTGAGGCCGTCGGCGTCGGCGATGCCGGAAGTGTACGCCCACAGCGTCCAGCCGACCTGCGGCTTGGCCCGGATGACCGGCAGACCCGTGGCCGGGGTGTTGCCCGGCGTGGGCGCGGGCGGCGGCCCAGTCACTGTGTCCGTGGGCGCGCTGGTGAGGCTCTCATCGTGGCCCGCGTCGTCGGTGAAAGATACACGCACCTTGAGGGTTTTGCCCTCGTCGTCGCCCGCCAGCGAGTAGGTGGATCCCGTCGCGCCCTGAATCTCAGCGTCGGCGTTCCCGCCGTTGGACACCCACTGGTAGGTGAACGTCGCGCCGCTCAGGCCGTCAGCGTCTCGCCCACTTGGGCCGTGCCGCTGATGGTGGGCGCGCCGGTAACCGGCGCGTTGACCGACACCGTGATTCCGTCGCACACCCCCGGCGTGAGCTCGCAGACCTGAAGGGTGAGCGGAGCCCCCGCGACAACCCTGAAGCCGGTGTATGGGTCGAAGTAGCGATCGCCCAGGTATTGGTCGGTGCCGGTAGCTGGACGGTTTTTGCGGAGGTCATGCGCACTCACGTTGTTCAGGGTGAACGTGACCGGAGTTCCGACCTCGTTCTGCCTCACGCTGATCTCATCGCCGTAGATGCTGCCGGCCTGTATGGTGACCGATGATGTTGACGCCTCGCCCCCTGGACATCCAGGTCGGCCCTTGCGGTCAGCGCCGCGCCCTCGGCTATCTTGTAGCGCACCCGGGCGGTGGGGAACCCGTCCGCGTCAACGCCATGGCTCACGACCTCGGCTTCCATCCTGAAGTGGAACGTGCCGACCGGATTGTCGTGCAACTTCAGGATGCGAATGCCATCGTACTCGCCGGCAAAGAACCCATCGGGCAGAGACGTCAGCCCGCTGAGCAAGTCCGACGGCACATCTGTCAGTCCAGATTGGTCTATGCCCACATGCGTCAGGAGCGGATTGTGCTCAAACAGGTCCGACGGTACACTGCTCAGCTTGGGATTGCCCAGAAAGACCCTATCCAGGTCGGGGTTATGCTCGAATAGGCCCGAGTCCAGCTGGCTGTCACCGTTGTAAGTCAGAATAACCTCCTCCAGGGCAGACAACTTGTCAAAGATGCCATCGGGCAGTGCCGTCAGCCTGTTGTCTTTCAGATAGAGCCGCCGCAGATTGGTCAGGTCGTCGAAGATGCCAGCGGGCAAGCTGGTCAACCCGTTGGAGGTGAGGACCAGGACCTCCAGGTTCGTAAATCCGTCGAAGTCCCCGGCCCGCAGCTCCGGAATGCTCAAGTTAGCCAGGTAGATCATGGGATCTTCCCAAGTGCCGTTGGTGGCCGCCACCGCGAGCAGATCGGCATCGCGCACCACCCAGCAGTCGTCCACGTAGTAAGGGCCATAGGTGACGATGTACCTGATGATGGCCGGCGAGCGATCACAGACGCCGCGGTCCTCCTGACCCTCCGTGCTGGCCACCACGCTGAACCCACGGGTCGCAAAAGCTACACTGTAGCCGCTCGACCAATCCCAGAGGGTAGCCCTCACCTAATAGTCGCCATAGGCACAGCTGGGGGATAGCGACACCTTCGCCGTGCGGGTTATCGTGCTCGTTGCCCCTCTGACAGAACGGTTCCAATTCATCCCGTCACCCTCACAGCCACCAGCACGACCCTCTGCGCTGTACACGTTGACTTTGAAAAGGTACGTGGCGCCGACGCGCAGATTACTCAGCGTGATGGTCACCTCGATTTCGTTGTCACTGGGACGCACAAAGCGGTCGGACGGGTTCAACTCGATGCTCGTTGAGCCGGGCGCCCGATTGATTGCCTCTACGCTGGGACCGGGCTGCGCGAACGACGCCACAGCCGCGATGACAGCGACTGCCATGAAGAGCGCTATTGAGCGAAAGGCGCGAGGTTTCATGTCCACCTCCTCCGTAGGCTTTCACCGCTATTTCCGGTATCCAGTTACGCTATCGCCCGGCGGGCACTACCCAGAATGAAGTCGGGCGGCTTTCCAGGATCCGGATGCAGGAGCCGTCCGCCGCCGATTACAGGAAGACTTCATTCATGAAGCTGGCCGGCCATCTGTGGAGCGCTTCTTTGAGTATTTCGACCTCGAAGTTCGCCATTGGGATGGCAAATATTGGATGCATCATTCCAGGGCCATGGCAGTAGTATATGGTGTTGGATTCACCATAACTGTCTCCATATTTACCATACTTCAATTGGCCAAACTGCATCCTCGCATGATGGACACGCCAAACTGACAACGCTCATCGATATACGCAGCGCTAGTAGACCAACATCCTTGAAATGACGGGTGAAAGCCGGATTGCTCGGCGATAGTCTCCATAAGCCCGGTATGGCCGGGGAAAGGCCCTGTACCAATCAACCCATCATTACAAAGATTTCGGACTACTAGTACCGTTTCCACTTGAAGATGCCTTATATCGTATATCTGTTCACCTGTTAATCATTCCCACACAAGCAGGAATCCAGAGTTAGAGGCAGCTTTGCGGCATTAACAAATCTATCTGGAAACGGTACTAGGCTGTGTTGACATTTTGAAATTTCATTTCGTCATTCCGGCTTTCGCCGGCATCCAGTGCTCCAAATAAGCATAACTATCCCGAAATTAGCCACTCCCCGACTCTCTGGATTCCCGCTTTCGCCGGAATGACTGTAAATGTCAACACAGCCTAATCTTCGTTGCCCCACAAATGTAGATTCCACCTTGGCTTTAGTTTAGGTTCGCGTTTTTTGTGAACAGCAACAGGGGCCGCTGAAGGGCCCTGTTGCGTTGCTTGGTCCCCTTGCGGGCACGGCGGTTCACCGGGGCCGACCTGTTGGTATCCCGCCTTGCTGGTACGCACTGGGTACCGCAACGAAGTGGGGTGCAGGTCCGGTCGCTGGCTCATCGTTTGATTTTATCATCGGGTGAGTTTCGCAATTTTCTCGTGTCATTGGCCCTACGCCATACCAGTAGGTATAATCGCACGGGATAGAGCAGGTACGGCGGGCACATCCACGCCAACCCCTCGAGGCTCACTATGACGACCGCCAGGACACCGAAATCTCCAGCGCGCTTCCGACTGCCGGATCCGCCTCGGCGCGAACCCGACGAGATGACCAGCTACGACCACCTGCACAAACCCGGCAGCGCACATTACCTGGCATTGCACTTCGGCAGGCCCGACACAACGCTGGTGGAAGCCGAACGCTGGATCATCGCTCAACCGGACTCGGACCGGGCCAGAGGACGCCGGCCCGACCTTCTGATTGCCTTCGACGTGAACCCAGCCGCCTACGAGGCCAGCAACGGCTACATCATCTCCGAGCAGGGCAAGCCGCCGGACTTCGTCATGGAAATCGCCTCGGAGACCACCGCAGAAACCGACGTTGGCGAAAAGCGTGACGAGTACGCCGCCCTGGGCATTGCGGAATACTGGCGCTTCGACCGGTCGGGCGAGTATCACGGCGCCCGACTGGCCGGAGACCGCCTGGTGGACGGTCAGTACGTGCCCATCACAATCGAGGAATTGCCGGAGGGCAATCTGCAGGGCTACAGCGCAGCGCTCAACCTGAACCTGCAGTGGAACAGCGGCATGCTGGTATGGCAGGACCCGGCGACAGGCCGTCCCATCGTCACCCTCGAAGATGAGCGCCAAGCCCGCGCTCAAGCCGAGGCCAAGGTGCGGGAGCTGGAACAAGAGCTCCGCCGACTGCGTGACGGCTGATGACCCAATTGGGTTGGCAAGGAACTTTCACGACCGAGCTGCCAGCACAATGCTACGCTGGCGGAGCTGCCCCAGCCTGACCCATCACTGGGCATCTTCGGCGGCCAATCCCAGTCACCGCCCGTAGCGCGGAAGCGTCCCCCGCTGGCACAATGAACCTGTCGGAGACTGACGGCGACACCGACCGCCACTGACTGACGGAGCGGCCGGCTTCACAACTGAGATCCTGTCGGGACTTCGCAGTAGCTACCACGTGGACACGGATGTCTCTTGTGCATCTGTGCATTTGCACACTTGCATATTTGCACACTAACAGGCCAGTAGCTCCACACGGACGCTCACGGCGAGGTGACCTGACGGCACCGCCGCCCGGTCCGGAGGTTGACGGTTGCCAAACTTCGGCCGGTCGGCGTCAATTACCCTGGACAGTTGCTGGTAGATGGTACGCACCATGGTGGCCACGCCGGCCCTGCGACATGCAAGAGGGCAGCTTGGGCACGCGAGTGAGCAGGTTGGCCATGAAATGGGTGCGGCAGCGCTGCCAACCCACCCCAGCAAAACACCGCAGCGATGGCGTTTTCAGCCCCTGATGAGCATCGGAGGTAACCAGTTCCACCCCGCTGAGGCCTCAAGCCGTCAGCGACCGCAGGAAGGCCAGCCAGAACGCGCCGTCCTCGCTGGCGCCCACATCCGCCCAGGATCTCACGCTGCCCGCCGGCATTGACCCCCGTCGCCATCACCACGCAGACGTTGACGATGCGACCGCTCTCTCGGACCTTCTGGGTCAGGCCGTCCAGCCACACGTAGGGATACGGGCCACCGTCCAAGGGACGACCCAGGAAACTCTCCACCACTTCGTCCAGTTGCTCGCAGATGCGCGACACCTGGCTGCTGGAGATGCCGTCGCAGCCCAGGGCCTTGATCAGGTCATCCACCCGCCGGGTGGACACGCCCTCTACGTAGGCTTGCTGGATGACGGCCAGCAGAGCCTTCTCGCTGCGCCGCCGTGGGTTCCAGCAGGCTGGGGAAGTAGCTGCCTTCCCGCACCTTGGGAATGTGCAACTCCATTAATATTGAGCTCGGTGGTGCCCACCCGGGTATCCCAGGTGCGGTTGCGGTAGCCATTGCGGTAGGTGCCCGCTCCGGGCTGCGTTCGCCGTGCTGGGCGCCGATCTGGGCAGATACCTCGGCATCCATGATGCCGTCCACCAGGACGCGCAAGGCTTCCCGCAGAAAGTCCACGTCTCCGTCCATACCGCGCTTGCGTAATAATTCCAAAAGATCCATTCTTTGCTTGACCACCGTCGTTCTCCTTGTTCTGGTTTGGCATTTCCGATCAAGGATGACGCGGTGGTTAGCTTTTGGCTACACCGATCCTTTTACACCACCTCCCGGTACTCTACTGCGAAAAAGTCGCCCACCTTCTCCTGCACTGCGGCACGGGTACCCAGGCACAGGTTGGCGGTCGCCTCCTGACGGGCCCAGCCCCAGATGGCCTCGTCAGCGTTGAAGTCTGGGCTGTAGCTAGGCAGAGCCTGCCCCGTACTTGATACGGGGTAGGCCCGCAGTGCGTCGCCTCGGTGGACTGGGGAATTGTCCCAGATCACGGTCAGCGGTTCGGTATATCGCGCCCGCAGTTGCCGCAGGAAGGCGTCTGAGGTGGCGACCCCGCATCGGGGTGCGGGGCGGTGGTTGTGACCTGTTGCCCGCCAGTTCCATCACCTCCACCTCGCCAGTTTCCAGGCACACCGCCGAATAGTAGCTGGCCCCGTATCAAGTACGGGGTGACGTTCCTTCTCCCCACGGCGTGGGCTGGTGGAGCCCACCAACGCCGGTTCTCCCTTCAGCACCCGCTTGCCCCACAGATCTCCGTCCGCCTGAAAGTGGGCCTCGTCAGCGAAGAATATCCTGCCCCCGCTCCGTCGCACCGGCGCCGTGAGGGCGGCATACTCCGCCACAAAGGTCTCCCGCCGCACCGGGTCCCCCTTGACCAGCCGCTTCTTGGGTCCTTTCAACACAAACCCCAACCGGTGCAGATAGTAACGCCACCCCGTACTTGATACGGAGTCAGGCAACTGCTCCGGCTCAGCGCCAGCCCGAACCGTTCCTCTACAAACCGGCGCACCACCTTCCAGTTCCAGTTGGCCAGATCGATCCCTGCCTGGGCGGGAGCCTCCTGCACCACCGCCTTCAAGTCGAACTGCTGCTCTCCGCTCAGCGCGGGGGGAACCTCCCGACTGCTCGAAGGATAACGCCTGGGGACCGCCCTCTCCAAAGGCGCCGACCCAACTACCAATGGTATGGGAATCCTGCTCCAGTGCCTCAGCCACTGCCGATGCCGTCCAACCCTGGTGCAGCAGCCATAGGGCGTGCCATCTCTCCCGCTCCCGAGGTGTCGGCGCCCAATGCATCCGCCGCACGTCGCCGGCGTCCATTTGCCATCGTTCCAAGAACCCCGCAATCTCGTTCATGCCCAACACCAACCCCACTGTGCTGCCGTACAGGCTAGCCTAATGACGCCTCGATTTCACCTCATCACTCTGCGTGTTTCACCTTGGCTTCGGTTTACCATTGTCTGGCCCTGGTCAATTTGACCGCGCCGTAAGTCATGCGCCCACGTCCGGTATAGTAGGCGCCTTCGAGAATGTCACCCTTCAATTCAATGACCGTGGTTCCATGGAGAATGTTCATTGTTTCGTACGCCGTGGCCTTGGGCTCGTTTACGTGCAGATCGGAGCGTGATATTCATCCAGACTGACACGGTTCAATTGTCGAACCGCTCATCTCGTGCACGCAGATTGTTCCTTCACTGCTGCGACCGTCCCCGCCGCATCGCCAAGGCTAACGGATATGCGCTCCACGTCACGTCGGCCGTCCAGAACCGCAATGACATTGATCATCCCTGCGGTGACCTCGGCGCACAATGCGGCATTGCGGAATGTGGCGGTTCGTCGGTGCTGTACTTCATTGGCCAAATCGACCGCCGCCTTCGCACACTTGCGGATGGCAGCGTTGGATCCGCCTCCAGCTTCAACTGTCAAGGGCGGCGCGGACCATGTGCTTCACCTGATCGAGGCCGGCCGGCCCGTGTTCGCAGTCGATCATCACGAAGTCGTAGCCGAGGGCGCCAAAAAATCTCAACCATGTCGGGAGCGTAGCGGGTGATGATGGCCCCGAAAACTACTTCGCCTTCGTTGAGTTTAGTCTTGGTGGTGTTGGTACGCATGAGCATATTCCTTCTCGGTAAAGATTGTGCCCGCCGGCCTGAGCAGACGGGCAATTGATTTAGCGAGCTGTCTCCACCAGCCCTACAACGAACCGTCGATTACGATATCCAGCAGGGCCGGCTTTCCCGAGGCCACCGCCTGTTCCACCGCAGGCTTGATTGCGGCCGGGTCGGTGATGCGTTCGCCGTGGACGCCCATACTGTTGGCGATGGCTGCCATATCGAAGGGTGTGGCGAAGTCGGAATACAGCAGCCGGCCGCCCGAGGTTTCGGGCAACTCTAGAACATCCTGCTGGTAAACGTTGAAGTTGACCTTCAGGACCCGGTACATACCGTTGTTGCAGATGACGAAGACGCAAGGGATGTTGTCGTTGGCGGCTGTCCAAAGTCCCTGAACCGTCATCATGGCGCTGCCATCGCCGATGACACCAAAAACGGGGCGGTCCGGATTGGCGCACTGGGCGCCCATCGTGGCCCCGATGCCGCCACCGATGGCCTGTCCCCGGACGCCTCGCAGGTCGCCGGGGCGGGCGGCTTGGAAATAGTGGCGCATGACGCCGCGATTGCTGATGGAGTCGTCAACTACTATGGCGTTGTCGGGTACCGCGGAGGATAATTCGGACATCATGCGGGCCGGCGACATGGGCTTGTGGTCCCACCGGTCAGCGACGGCCTCGTCGAATTTGTCCCGGCTGGTCCGCTTTTCGGTTATTACGGCGCGCCTCCGCTCCTCGATTTCCGCCT
This sequence comes from Dehalococcoidia bacterium, assembly GCA_965262485.1. GTDB lineage: Bacteria > Chloroflexota > Dehalococcoidia > Lucifugimonadales > UBA3495 > Bin87. The sequence goes on from OZ253540.1 coordinate 1,909,281, forward strand.
GATCCCCCGGCGACAACCGTTCCATCAGAACTGCGGTCAGGTCGGCAAGCGCGCTGGCGCAATGGCCCACGATGCCGACGTCGGTGGGTTCGGAGCGGCCGATGCGTCCGGGGCTAGGATCGATGTGCACCAGCCTGGCATCCGGGGGAAGGATCACGTCGCCCCAGTAGAAGAGCTCCTCAAAGGGGTCAGTTCCCACGGCCAGGACCAGATCGACGCGCTGCAGGATGGCGCGCTGATCGGTAACTCGCAGCGAGAGATTTCCGAGGAACTGTTCATGGGTGGTTGGGAAGGCGACTTCGGCGCCGCGTGACTGGTACACCGGCAGGCCCAGAAGCTCGGCCAGTTCTACCGCCGGCTCGAGGGCATTGTCTTCGGCAAGGCGGTCGCCCACCAGCATAATGGGGCGACTGGCGCCGAGCAGCAGTGATGCAGCCTGGGCGATGCCATCCGGGCTGGGATGCGGTGCGTCGTACACCGGACGGGAGGGTACGATGTTCATCTCGGCCATGCCTTCCAGGGCGTTGGAGGTGAATCCCACGTACACCGGGCCTTTGGGATGGCTGTTGGCTTCATTGAAGGCCCGCCGCATGGCGCTGGGAATCTGGTCCGGGAGGGTCAGTTCCACCGCCCACTTGGTGACCGGTCGGACGAGCTGGGCCAAATCGGTCATGGTTTCGTTCACCTTGCGAGCGTCGTAATTGGCGGACGTAACCACCATCGGAGTGCCGGTATTGAGGGCGTCCAGCATGAGTGCGATGCCGTTGGCAAACCCGCTATCCACGTGAAGGCTGACGAAGGAAGCCCGCCCGGTCGCCCGGGCATATGCCTCGCCCATCCCGACGGCAACACTCTTCTGAAGGGTCAGGATGTAGCGGAATTCCGGGTAGTCACCCAGCAGGTCGATGATGGGGCCTTCGCTGGTGCCGGGGTTGCCAAAATATACTCAACACCCTCGGCTTTGAGCATTTCTAAAAGCGCCTGCTTGCCGGTCATCAGTTGCGACATCGCCTCTCCAATGGTGGACTGCCCAAACAACAACGCCGGACAGTACGGTTTGCCCGGCAATGCTACAACAAACTGTCAGCCAGGAATTGCAACGGCGGCTGTTGGGAAAGAATGAGTGGGGAACAAATTCCTTCTCTCCGGGCGCCGGCACGTCGCCGTCAATCCCCAATGCAGAACTGGTGGGCGAGGATTACCTACGTCGCCTTGAGTCGATGCCCGTCTGCTGCGTTATAATCAGCTCCACTATGCTTGTCTCGCGTACCGTTTTTACCGAGACAGCGCGCCAAATCGTCGATTCGGGAGGCAATCATGCTGGACTTGATCATTAAGGGCGGGACGGTGGTTACGCCAGGGGGCGCTGGCCTTATGGACGTGGGCATTCAGGGGGAGCGAATCGCGGCGGTGGCTTCTCCCGGCACTTTGGACGACCTGGGCGCTGGGGAGACCATCGACGCCACCGGGATGATCGTCCTGCCGGGCGGCATCGAACCTCACGCTCACATCAATGTGCCGGTGCCGGATTACTGGGCCGGAGGCGACCCCGGCATCTTCACCCAACCGCCCGAGGCCGCCAGCCGCGCCGCCGCTTTCGGCGGCGTCACTACATACGTGGATTTCGCCGGGGCATTGCCTCTAACGCCCGGCGCGGTGCCGCCCTCCGAGCCAATCATGGCGCAGATTGAAACCCGGCGGGATACCTTCCGCGGACATTCCTACACCGACTACACCTTCCACTACATTCTCGCCGGGGCGATCCCGCCCAGCACCATGGGCGAGATTGGCGAAGCAATTCAGTCGGGCGTCGCCAGCTTCAAGATATTCACCACTTTCCATGCCCGAGTTCCGATGGGGCATTTGTGGGAGATTTTCCAGGAAGTTGGCAAACACGGCGGCATCATGGCCGTCCACGCCGAAGAGGACGACATCGTTACCTATATGGAGGAAAAGCTGGAACGTGAGGGCCGCGACCATGGTTCCAACTTGCACCTGGCCCACAACAACATCTCCGAAGACATTTCCTTCCGCAAGGTCGTCCGGCTGGCACGAAGCACCGAGACCGGCATCTACTTCGTCCACACCACTGCAAAAGAGGGGGTCGCCGCCATCGCCGAGGCCCGTGCCGCGCAACTGCCGGTCTATGGCGAGGCGTTGCACAACTACCTGGAGTTCACCTGCGACGATTACCTGAAGCCCGACGGCCTTGCCATCCACACCTACCCGGCCATCAAGTACTCTGACGACCGGGACGCGCTGCAACAGGGGCTGGCAGACGGCCCCATCTGCACCACGGCCACCGATAAATGGACCACGTACAAGAACATCAAGCTGGCCGGCGAAACGATCCGCACTCTCTGCGGCGGACATAATGGCATCGAGACCCGTATGCCGGTCACGTACACCAAGCTGGTGTCCACCGGACGCATCGACCTGGAGCGGTTCGCCGCCATCACCTCCACCAACGCCGCCAAGATCCTCGGGATGTACCCGCAGAAAGGCGCCATCGCCGCGGGCAGCGACGCCGACATCGTTATCTTCGACCCCAATCTCAAGAAGACGATAACGGTGGACGAATTGCACGCCGATTCCGATTACTCCATCTGGGACGGCTTCCACTGCGAAGGGTACCCGATAATGACGCTGTTGCGCGGCAAGGTCATCGTGCGCGACGGCCAGCTCCGCGGCGACCCTCGAGACGGTCGTTGGCTCTCCCGCAAAGTTGCTCCGAGGGTGATTACGCAGACATCAGTGTAGGGAATGGCGCTAACGCAACCGTCGCCTGCCGCAAGCCAAGCGCCAATCTGTCCCGGTCAATTAGCGCCAGGCGCAGATCCGGAATGCCTGAGGGTCCACGCCAAATTAGTCGAGCGGGGGATTGTTTCCTTGGAGAAAGTTGGTATTTACCACTTATGACGCCACGGTCGCTGAAGCCGCCGGTGTTCCCGTCCGTTTCCTCGAATATATGCTGCCGTTTTTGGTGGCATTGACCACCGTCGCAGCCATCAAAACGGTAGGCAACGTCATGGTCATGTCCATGCTCGTCGTACCGTCGGTCACCGGAACTCTGCTGGCCCGTCGCCTGTCAACGATAATGGTGGCCAGCGTGGTGGCTTCGGTAGCATTACTTCTCTGGGTATTGATAATCTCTCCACGTCGCGGGTTTCTTACAGCTTGGTTGAAGCGCAAGTCATCTGACGAAACTGTGATGGACGTTTGACCGACCGGTCGCATTTATACACAATGTTACCTCGACTTTACGCATTTTAAGCGGCGTAAGCGAGAGAGGTTGCAACTCAATGGCACAGAGTAGCCGGAAGTTCCTGGACATCAGCGTTGGCGGCGGATAGTGAAAAACCCTCCGACGCCAGCCGCAAGTGGCGGAGTCCCAACGTGATGGCATCCGTTGCCTCCTTTAAATTTTGCGTAAAGTCGAGCTCGACGGTCCCATTCCTACAAAATTGCCTGTGGCTGGTCTGTATTCGGGAGATACGGGCATCAGGTATCCTTTGAGCGTCCAGTTCCCATGCCGGCATGTGGCCGACGGCATACTGTCGGGGTTCCAATGACGGTAATCGTTCTCTGCGATCCACCGGTCGTAGTCAGTGTCTTTGAGTAATTGCTCGAACGGGCTTTTGAGGCTACGTTTGCTCGGCATCGATCCCAAGGCACCGCTGGTTTCGACGTGTAGGTAGAAATCGGGCGATTCGATCTCGTTCAACACGTCCAAGGCGGCTCGTTCGATCCCGGGGATCTCAAGTTCAGAGTTTCGGCCAACCTCGATGTCCGTTGCTTCAACCACGTAATCGATTTGTTGGCCCGTGTCGAGTTGTTCCGTAACTTTGAAATCGGGCGTTAGTCCGCCTATCTCCGGATCAACTAAGACCGACGCACCCGTTCCTTGTAGGAATTCGTGAAGGAATAATTCCAGTAACGCAGCGTTAAACTGGCGATCTTCGGTCGCTGAACCGGATCCTTTGTGGCGCATCCTGGAGACGATCCTGCTCCGGTGCTCGTTCGGAAATCGGTCAGCCCACCGTTGAAGCATCCGGCGCAGGAGCCCGTATTCTTGAAGTGCCGACCGATCGTAGAATGCGTAGATGGATTCTGCTCCGCGAGCCCATCCTTGGTAATGCCTGGGTTTATCGTCGAAAAGCTGTGTGACCACATTTCCACCGTGTAGGGGTTAGTGGGGTTGCTATTTGCGTCGGGATGAAGTTCATGAGGGTTTCTGGGAAAGTGCCAGAGAGTCACTCGCGATACAAATCGTACAGGTGGTAGCGCATCAGGAAAAATCGCGCCCGGAAACCCCGGGCGCGATCATGCCGTCGAGTGCTGTTGATTGCGGCCTCTTACTGTGCGCCGCTGGGAATTTGTCCAGCAAAATGGGCCGATATCTGTCAATACACGGGTTATTGATACCTTGTTTGAGTTTGTAACCGCCCCTTATTAACAAAATGGTGCCGAGGGGCGGATTCGAACCACCGACACCGGCATTTTCAGTGCCGTGCTCTACCAAGCTGAGCTACCTCGGCTAGCGTACATTGAATCTTATCCCGGAGGCCGATTGAGTGTCAAATCTATTCGCGCAGTATGACAGCCTGAGAATTTCATCGGTGCGCACATTCACCGGGCCTGCTGCCCAACGTTTTCCAGATTGATAAGGCCGGCGTCCCCGGCTATAATGGACACCTAGCACCATGTGTTTCGTGAGGAGGCTCATTGATGGTTGATGTTCTAACCGGCACCTTTACCGTTAAGTCCGGCCACGCCCAAATGTTGAAGGGTGGCGTCATCATGGACGTCGTTAACGCAGAACAGGCGCTCATCGCCCAGGAATCCGGCGCCGTCGCCGTGATGGCTCTGGAACGCGTGCCGGCCGACATCCGCGCCGACGGTGGTGTCGCCCGCATGAGCGACCCCACCATGATCGCCGAGATTATCGACGCTGTGTCCATTCCCGTGATGGCAAAATGCCGCATCGGGCATTTCGTCGAAGCCCAGATCCTGGAAGCGCTTGGCGTTGACTATGTCGACGAGTCCGAGGTCCTGACCCCGGCAGACGAGACCCACCACGTTTGGAAGCACGATTTCAAGGTCCCATTCGTCTGCGGTTGCCGCGACTTGGGAGAGGCCCTGCGCCGCATTTCCGAAGGCGCCGCCATGATCCGTACCAAAGGCGAAGCCGGTACCGGAGATGTGGTTGAGGCCGTCACCCACATGCGGGCAGTACAGGACGCGATCCGGAAACTCCGTACGCTTCCCGATGATGAGCTTGTCGTCGAAGCCCGCGACATGCGCGTCAGCCTGGATCTGCTGCAGCAAACTCGCGAAGAAGGCCGTATGCCCGTGGTGAACTTCGCCGCCGGCGGTGTCGCAACTCCGGCGGACGCAGCGCTGATGATGCAGCTGGGAGCCGACGGCGTGTTCGTTGGATCGGGAATCTTCAAGTCGGGCGACCCCGCTCGTCGTGCCCATGCCATCGTGCAGGCCGTTACGCATTACCAGGATCCCCAAATCCTCGCTGAAGTGTCCAAAAACCTGGGCGAAGCGATGGTTGGCATTTCGGCCCGTTCCATCCCATCCGAACAGTTGCTCGCCACACGGAGCGTATAACATGGCGCATCGCCCCTCGGCTACGTGCGCCGTTCGCGCACCATTCTAGGGATCATTGTTAAACTGGGACAACGGTTGGGCACTTAGTTGAACATCGGCGTTTTGGCGGTTCAGGGCGACTTTGCGGAGCATTGCCACGTGCTGCGCAGCATAGGCGCTAACGCCACGGAAGTAAGACTCCCTTCCCAATTGGACGGGTTGGACGGGCTGATTATCCCAGGCGGCGAGAGCACTACGCTCAGCCGCCTGATGTCGCTGTATGACCTGCGCGATCCCGTTGCACGAATGGCCCGCTCCGGCAAATCCGTTTGGGGAACCTGCGCCGGGATGATAATGTTGGCGACGGAAATCACCGAGCAGGACCCGGTTCCCCTCGGAATAATGAACGTGGGAGTGCAACGCAACGCGTTCGGCCGCCAAATCGATTCTTTCGAACAGGACCTCACCATAGCCGGACTGGGGGACGATCCATATCACGCCATATTTATCCGCGCCCCGGTGATAATCCGGGTTGGGGATAATGTGCAGGTCATAGCTTCCCTGGAGGATGGCCGTCCCGTTGCAGTTCGCCAAAACAACCTGCTGGCTACTTCATTCCACCCCGAATTGACTGCCGATGCCCGCATCCACCGGTATTTTCTGGCCATGGCCGGCGGCCCGGACTTCGATCCCGCAGCCCCATTCATTGACTCACCCCGAGTGCGTTGACCCGCGTGGTATACACTACTCCGGTCTCGCATCACCATCACTCTCCGATACTGCACCTAATTCACTGCTTACAGGAGGCGATAGTTGGCAACCGTTGAACAACTGGCGCACGACGAACTGAAGCAGCTGCTTGATGTGCTGCCCGCCCATGTCTCGGAACGCCTCCGCGACCAGGAAAACCTGGACGAGCTGCTGGAGGTAGTGCTGGACCTGGGCCGGTCTCCTGAAGCCCGCTTCTTGACGGGAGATGTCCTGCTCACCGATGCTCCGGTCAGCCGGGAACACCTGCAACACGTGGTGGATGGAATCGGGGAATTCGGCGACGATAACCGCGCCGGCATGGAGCGAACTCTCCATCGCATCTCTGCCATTCGCAACCGGCATGGCAACGTGGTAGGCATTACATGCCGCGTGGGACGCGCCGTGCATGGCACCATCCAGATGATCGAAGACCTGGCGTATAGCGGCAAAAATATCCTTCTGCTGGGACGCCCCGGCGTTGGTAAAACCACCATGCTGCGCGAGGTAGCCCGCGTGTTGGCCGATGAAGCCCGCAAGCGAGTAATCATCGTCGACACATCAAACGAAATCGCCGGCGATGGTGATATACCCCATCCGGCCATCGGGCACGCCCGCCGCATGCAGGTTCATAGTCCCACCGAGCAACACGCAGTAATGATTGAGGCAGTTGAAAACCACATGCCTCAGGTCATAATCATCGATGAGATGGGCACGACCGAAGAAGCCGCCGCCGCCCGTACAATCGCTGAACGCGGTGTGCAACTGGTTGCCACCGCCCACGGCAACACTCTTGACAACCTCATCATGAACCCCACTCTGTCCGACCTGATTGGCGGGGTACAAACAGTAACCCTGGGAGACCAGGAAGCGCGATTCCGGGGAACACAAAAGTCGGTCCTCGAACGCAAGGCGCCACCTACGTTCGATGTGGTTGTTGAGATTGAAAATTGGGACGAAGTAGCGGTGCACGACGACGTTGCCCAGGTAGTTGACCAATGGTTGCGCGGCTACCCCGTGGAACCGGAGGTACGCCGCATGGACGAAAACGGGAAAATCTCCCGTACCGCCGCCCCGCGGCAGAGCGAAGCCAGCACTGCACCTTGGTCGGCCAATGAAATTCGCGGTCGCCGCGGCGCGAAAACCCGCAATAAGGGCAACCAGTCAAATTACGACTCGTACCCGCCCGAATCCTTCCGCGACGAACCCGACGCCGGTGGGATAACCGGGCCCCGATTGGACTCGCGGATCTTCCTGTTCGGCGTCAGCCGAGACAAAGTCGAAGCATCCCTGGCAGAACGCGGGGTTTCCGCAGAAATCGTTAGCGAATTGCGCCGCGCCAACGTGCTGTTGACTACCAAAAACCACTACCGGAGGGGCAGCCAGTTAGTTCGTGTGGCCGAGGACAACAGTATTCCCGTGTACGTGCTGCGCAAGAACACTGTTCCGCAAGTCGGGGAGTTTCTGGGCTCCCTCGCCAGGGATCAGGGAGTCGATCTGCCTCCGCTGAACCGGCATCAAAACGGAGCGGACGGCGACGATAACTCTGACGCCATCGTACAGGCCCGGGCCGAGGCGGAAGAAGCAGCCCGAAGGGTGTTGTCCGGAGAGTTTTCGGTGCAACTGGACCCCCAGCGTCCCTACATTCGACGATTGCAACACATACTGGCAGAACAATTCAGCCTGGCATCAACCAGCCGGGGACGCGACCCCCGCCGCGGCGTCCTGATTTATCGCCCGTAGGTCACTGCCTTCAGTGCCCTGCGCCCGCCGGTCTTCACCATGCCTGGATTCTTCATAGCCTTCGAGGGCGGCGACGGCGCCGGTAAGACAACCCAGGCTACAATCCTGGAGTCCCGGTTCTGCGAACTCGGCCATCGCCCGGTGGTCGTGCATGAACCCGGCTCCACGCCGTTGGGTGATTACCTCAGGCGGTATCTCATTGACGAACCGCCATTGTCGCCGTTGGCTGAGTTGTTTCTGTTCGAAGCCTCCCGCGCCGAACTGGTCCGGGAAAAAATTGTGCCGCACCTTGATGCCGGCTCGGTGGTTATCGCCGACCGGTTCGCCGGGTCCACAATCGCCTATCAGGGTTACGGACGCGGTATCGAAGTGGAGCGGATCGCCTGGATGAATGATCTCGCCACCGGCGGCCGGTATCCCGACCTCACAGTGCTGTTGGACATCCACCCCGCCATTGGCATCGGGAGAGTTCAGGGGAGGCAGCTGGAACTCGGTCTTGAAATGGGGGACGAACCCGACCGGTTCGAAGACCAGCCGCTCGCTTTTCACCATAACGTGCGCCGGGGATTCCTCGACCAGCTGGCCGCTCGTCCTGATACCTGGACATTGGTGGAAGCGAACCGGTCAATAGAAACGGTAGCAACGCAGGTTTGGAACGAGGTGGCAAAACTGCTGCAGCTATAGCTCCCTCAAGGCATCATACCCCTGCGGTTGGCAAACGGGAAAAACTAACCGCCGCTCCTAACACTGAGAGCGGCGGCCGTTTTATAGGCGAGTTCCGGATCCTTTTTAGTTATCCGCGGCTACACCCATATCTACTCGCGCGATCCTGGCTGAGATGATTTCCTTCATCTTCCGCACACGACCCAGGTCGGGGTAAATGTTACCCTCGGCCTTCCTGTCAAAAATCTTTTCGCCGTCCACAAACACTTCCATGATGCTCTGGCCGCGAGGCGAAATAGTAATTGCTGCGTCACCACCATACGCCCTGAAAAATTCGTTCGCCATCCACGTGGCGGTAGCATGGTGCTGTCAAGGAACGCAGTAGGTTATCTCAATCTGAACCTTTCCTTCCATTTGATATCCTCCGTGGCAGATTGGTTTATGGGCTTTTGCCTCGTGAATCTTATCACATTTGGTGCCTGGTTCCAAATCCTGAATAGCCTATCGCAGGGCAATCGCGTTATAAGTTGGTAGACTTGGCCAAGGATACGAGTCCAGTGATGTGAAGGACAGACGGGGGGAGTAATGAGGAAGGAGCAGGGCGCGTCCATTATGGATTATTTCGAGGCGTTGGAGGATCCCAGGATCGACCGCTGCAAGCGGCACCAGCTGCTGGACATCATTGCCATTGCCATCTGCGCCGTCATCTGCGGCGCGGACTCCTGGGTCTACATCGAATTGTTCGGCAAGAGCAAGGAGGAGTGGTTCCGCACTTTTCTGGAACTGCCCAACGGAGTCCCCTCCCACGACACCTTCGGCGACGTCTTCTCCCGGCTGGACCCGGAGCAGTTCCAGCAGTGCTTCATGGCCTGGACCCAGGCGGTGTCCGACCTGATCCCCGGGGAAGTGGTAGCCATCGACGGCAAGACGGTGCGGCGCTCCCACGACCGCAATTCGGGCCAGCGGGCCATCCATCTGGTCAGCGCCTGGGCCTCGGCCAACACGCTGACGCTGGGGCAGGTGAAGACCGAGGAGAAGTCCAACGAAATCACCGCCATTCCCCAGTTGCTGCAACTGCTGGAACTGAAGGGGTGCATCGTCACTATCGACGCCATGGGCTGCCAGAAGGAAATCGCCCAGGGGATTCTGGACCGGGGCGCCGACTACGCGCTGTCCCTGAAGGAGAACCAGGGTCGACTGTATGCAGACGTGCGGGACCTGTTCGAGGGAGCGGAGGAGTTCGGCTTCGAGGATGTTCCCCACGACTACGCCACCACCCTGAACAAGAACCACGGACGGATAGAACGCCGGGAGTGCTGGGTGATCAGTGACTCAGATTGTCTGGAGTACCTGAGCGCCGGCCAGGAATGGCCCGGCCTGCGCGCGGTGGTCAAGGTGGTGGGCCGCCGGGAGACGCCGGCAGGGACCACGGTACAGCCCCGGTACTACATCAGCAGCCTGGATGCGCCAGCGGAGCGCCTGCTGGAGGTGGTGCGCACTCACTGGAGCATCGAGAACTCCTTGCACTGGAGCCTGGACGTGACTTTCAAGGAAGACCATTGCCGAATCCGCAAGGACCACGCTCCGCAGAATATGGCGACGCTGAGGCAGGTTTCGCACAATCTGCTCAAGAACGAAAAGAGCCTTAAGGTGGGCATCCAGGGGAAGCGCCTCCAGGCCGGCTGGAAGGAGGACTACCTGCTGAAAGTCCTACGCAGCTAAAACGCGATTGCCCTGTAGCCTATCGAATTTCTGGCGACAAATCACGAAATCCGTTGTTTAGAAACTATCTCAAAACCCGCCATGCTCCCCAAAAGTCCGAACGCAGACAGGGTGAGTCGTGGATTCCCGCCTGCGCGGGAATGACGGGTTGGGCGGGGTCGCCAGTTTTGAGATAGTTTCTTATTGGGCCTTGGACAAAGGAACGGGCGCACATAATACGCATAATTATTATTGACCTCACATCACTGCGTTGTTACAATGCAGGCAATTAGACCTGTATATTGACAATCACTGGTCGATTCTTGACTGGTCGGCCTTTAATTGCTGAACGGAGGGACGTCATGGTTACCACGTTTAACGAGGATCTCTTTTCGCCGGAAGTAGTGCAAGACCCGTATTCCTACTTTGGCCGGATGCGCGAAGAAGACCCGGTGCACTGGAACGACCCCTACAAACTGTGGGTAATTTCCAAATACAAGGACCTGGTTTGGGTCACCCGCCGCCCGGAGCTGTTCTCTTCCGAAGTATTCAATCGCGATCCCCTGCCTCCGTATCCCGACATCGATGAATCCGACATGGGTTTGTACGAGTATGTAAAAGACTTCTTCTCCCAGTGGTTCATTCAGCACGACCGTAAGGAAGTATCGGTTCACGAAGGGCCGGACCATACGGACATGCGGAAGGTCATCCACGGGTACTTCACCCCCAAAGCGATGGAACTCTGGCGCCCATTGGTACAGTCGGCCATCAATCAGCTCCTCGACGAGGCGGAAGAACGCGGTCACATGGACGTGATGCGGGATTACGCTACGCCGCTGCCTCTGCTGGTCATCGCCGCGATGATGGGCATCGAGACCACGGACCGCCAGTTCATTCGTTCCCTGGCCGAAAAACTCCTGTTCATCGGCCGCGGCAATAACGACCGGATGCAGCCCCTCACCGAAGGCATCATGGGACTACAGGAATACCTGCGCCCCATGGTTACCGAGCGAATCAAGAATCCCAACGGGGACTTGCTCGACCGCATGACCGACGCCTACCGCGTGGGCGTTATGAACGAAGAGCAGGTGGTGGCAAACTCGATTCTTCTGCTGTTGGCCGGCCACGAAACCACCATCAATCTCATCTGTAACGGCACCCGGGCCTTCATGACCCACCCCGACCAGTGGGAATTGTTCAAGTCTGACCCGAATGCTCGCATGATTCGCGCCACCGAGGAATGCCTGCGCTACGACCCGCCGGTCAAGTCCATCACTCGCATCGCCGGCGATACCATTGAACTCGGCGGGAAGCAGATCAATCGGGACGAACGGATGCGATGGTTCGTCACCAGCGCCAACCGTGACCCGGAAGTGTTCGACCGGCCGGACGACTTTGACATCGAACGCTATCCCAATCCTCACGTGGCGTTCGGCAGCGGCATCCACCACTGCCTGGGAGCGACGCTGGCGCGGTTGGAAGGGCAAGAAGCCTTCAAGGCCCTGGCCGAGAGGTTCCCGAACGTCTATCTGGCCGCCGACCCGGCAGACCTGACCTATACCTCAAGCATCACGTTCCGCACCCTGGAACAGTTGCCGGTGAACCTTTCGTAACAATCACCGCCAATTAGCTGTATTAGCGGCGACTGCGGGGAATCCTGCGGTCGCCGTTTTTAGGTTCTGTTAGCATTTCACGTCATTCCGGCTTTCGCCGGAATCCAGGCGCTTTGGAAAGCCGACATCGTTCACATTCAGGGTACTCTGGATTCCCGCTTGCGCGGGAATGACGAGCTGGGGTTAGCTAAATCGCCTTATATCTCAAATGTCAACACGGCCTAACCGCAGCCCCGCCGTTAGACCGGGTATCCCGCGTTCGCGGCGCAAATAGAGTCGAATGCTCATGCGTACCCATTTCAATCTGTCATTGCGAGGAGCGCAGCGACGTGGCAATCTCGTTGAGGTTGAACACACGCGGCGAACCATCATTGCTACGGCGACGAGATTGCCACGCTGCGTTCCCAATGACATTCGGCTGGTTTGGTTGACAAAGTGGGTACGGGTGACGAGTCAGGGCCTTTTCAAAGTTGTGGAAATTAACCGCCCGCTCGTCCTGAGCCTGTCGAAGGACGGTTGCCGATGGTTCGACAAGCTCACCATGAGCGGAGGTCGGAGGACTTTGAAAAGGCCCTGGTGAGTAGTCGAATGTCGTTGAGCCTGACGGCGTTATCAGTTATAATCGTCCAAAATTAGTCCCCATGCGCTCTTTAAAGAGCACGACTTACGCTCAACCCTGTCGGGAGGTTGCAATCATGGTCAGCACCATCAACGACAATCCCTTCTCACTGGAAGCAATGTATCAGCCTTACGAGTTCTTCAGTCGGCTGAGAGAGTGGGAACCGGTGCATTACAACGAGGAATACGAAGTTTGGATGGTTTCCTCCTGGGAGCACTTGGTCTGGGTAACCCGGCATCCGGAGGCGTTTTCTTCCAGTGTGTTCGCCCGCGACGAACGCCCGCCCAACCCACCAATTGACGAAGACGACATGGAAATCTACAACTTCATCAAGAATTGGCAAGTCTCTCGTTTCATCCAGCACGATCAGAAGCGTTACAACACGGCAGTATCCGGCCCAGACCACGTTGATATGCGTCGTGTGATGCACGGTTACTTCACGCCCAAATCCATGGAAATGTGGCGGCCGCTGGTGCAATCTGCCATCACCGAGTTGCTGGACGCCGTGGAAGAGAAAGGTCGCATGGACGTCATGGCCGACCTGGCAACGCCGCTTCCCCTCCTGGTGATCGCCCGTATGCTCGGCATCCCCGACAGCGACCGGCCCATCATGCGAAAGCTGGCCAAAGACTTGCGCCACCTGAATCGCGCTGGCCCGGACCGCATGGGCCCACTGTCACAATCGGTTCAGAACCTGCAGGACTACCTTGGTCCGCTGGTCGCCGAACGGGTGGACAACCCCAGGGACGACCTCATTTCCGTCGTTGCCGAAGGCGAGCGGCAAGGTATCTTCAGTCGCGACATGGTGATCAACAATGTCATGCTGCTGCTGTCTGCCGGCCACGAAACTACCATCAACCTAATCTGCAACGGCACCCTGGCGTTCGCGCAACATCCCGACCAGTGGGCGATCCTGAAATCGGACCCCGAGGGCAAAGCCGTCCGCGCCACCGAAGAGGCTTTGCGGTACGATTCCCCGGTCAAGTCCATCCAGCGCATCGCCATGGACGACATCGAAATAGCCGGAAAAACCATCGCCAAAAACGACCGGGTGCGCTGGTTCATCTCTGGCGCCAACCGTGACCCCAAGGTATTCGACCGGGCTGACGACTTCGATGTCGAACGGTATCCCAACATGCACGTGGCATTCGGCAGCGGCATCCATCATTGCCTGGGCGCCACGCTGGCGCGCCTGGAGGGTCAGGAGATCTTCCGCAATCTGGCCAATCGGTTTGACACCATTGAGCTTGAGATTCCGGCAGATCAGATCGAATACGACCAGTTGATCGGATTGAGGGCGGTGGAAAGCTTGCCTGTTACGGTAACCAGCGCACGGTAACGGGAAACATCGCAATCTGACTACGCTGTTGACATCATTTTTGGCCGCCTGGTGATAATCGATCCCTGGGTGGCCGATTTCCTTTGCGGCTCGTCATCCGCCATACGTATCCCGTTTGTTCGCAGCCCAGCGTGTAGCGTATCGCTCCAAACTCGGTTATAATCGCTCCATCCGCATGGCCAGCCGCGGGACGGTTTGCCATGACTATTATTCAACCGGAGGCTGCACCAATGGTCAGTACCATCAACGACAACCCATTCTCAATGGAGGCCATCTACCAGCCGTACGATTTCTACAATCGTTTGCGCGAATACGAACCGGTCTACTACAACGAGGAATTCGAAGTCTGGATGATCACTTCGTGGGAACACCTGGTCTGGGTCACCCGCCATCCGGAAGCGTTCTCCTCCAGTGTTTATGCTCGCGACGTTCGCGCGCCGAACCCGCCCATTGACGAAGACGACATGGAAATCTACAACTTCATCAAGAAGTGGCAGGTTTCCCGTTTCATTCAGCACGACCAGAGGCGCTACAACCCGGAAGTATCTGGCGCCGACCACGTTGATATGCGCCGGGTGATGCACGGTTATTTCACTCCTAAGTCAATGGAGATGTGGCGGCCTCTCGTGCAGTCGGCAATCGACGAGTTGCTGGACGCCGTTGAAGAGAAAGGCCGAATGGACGTCATGGCCGACCTCGCCACGCCGTTGCCGCTGCTCGTGATCGCCCGTATGTTGGGCATTCCCGATAGCGATCGGCCAAAATTGCGGGAACTCGCCAAGGATCTGCGGTTCCTGAATCGCGATGGCCCGGATCGTATGGGCCCCTTGTCCCAAGCCGTGAAGAACCTCCAGGACTACATCAGCCCCTTGGTCGCGGAACGCGTGGAGAGTCCAAAGGATGACCTTATCTCGGTGGTCGCCGAGGGCGAACGGCAGGGTATCTTCAACCGGGATATGACCATCAACAACGTGATGCTGCTGTTGTCTGCCGGACACGAAACAACGATTAACCTGATTTGTAACGGAACCCTCGCCTTTACGCAGCACCCCGATCAGTGGGCCATCCTCAAGTCAGATCCCGAAGGCAAAACCGTGCGCGCCACCGAAGAAGCCTTGCGGTACGATTCGCCCGTTCGCTCGATCCAGCGTATCGCGGTGGACGACATCGAGATGAATGGCCAGACCATTCGCCAGAACGATCGCGTACGCTGGTTCATACCCGGCGCCAACCGTGATCCCAAGGTGTTTGACCGCGCCGACGACTTCGATATCGATCGGTACCCGAACCAGCACGTCGCCTTTGGTAGCGGCATCCACCACTGTCTTGGCGCAACACTGGCCCGCCTGGAAGGACAGGAGATTTTCCGCAATCTGGCCAACCGTTTCGACAAGATGGAATTGGAAATTCCGGTGGAACAGGTCGAATACGACCATGTTCTTACCTTCCGGGCCGTGGAAAGCCTCCCGGTCACGGTAACCAGCGCCCGCTAACCCCACCGAGCGCCGATGATCGGCGCCGCAAATCCATCATCGGCCGTACCGTGCAATACGCATGGCGCGGCCGATTCCCGTTTGAATTGTGGGACTCGGTGTGATAACTTACCGGCATTCTAGCGTGTTCTGATAATCATAGATCTTCGGTCCCTCGCCGCCAGCGGATGGAGCATCCCGGATATGCCATCTACCTTCCACGATGACCTCTTTGCACCCGATGCGATCCGGGACCCTTACACCTTTTTCGGCGCACTCCGGGATGCACAACCGGTGCGCTGGAACCGGCAGTACCAGGTGTGGATCGTCTCCAGTTATAAGCAGCTGGTCTGGACGGCGCGCCACCCGGAGTACTTTTCTTCCGAAGTAGCCTTGCGCGACACGCAGCCGCCATCCCCAACCATTCCCGAAGAAGACATGGAATTGTTCGGCGCGGTCAGGCAGTGGTTGTCCGCCAGGTTCACCCAGAACGATGGCGCCACACACAGGGAAAAGCGCAAGGTAGTACACGGCTTCTTCACTCCCAAAGCTATGGAGTCGTGGCGACCTCTGGTTAGCCAGACTGTCAATTCTCTGCTGGACGATTTACAGGGATCAGGGCAGTTGGACATGATGCGGGATTTTGCCGCCCCACTCACATACAGCATTATTGCCGGCCTGATGGACATACCGGAATCCGACCGCGCCTTCGTCAAAGAGTTGTCCAGCCGGATGTGCGGTTTCGACGGCAACGATCCCAACCGCGTTCGCAACTTCGCTGAAGGGGTACAGGCTGTAACCGACTATCTCGAGCCCATCGTGGCAGAGCGGATGCGCGAGCCGGGCGATGACCTGTTGTCGGTAATCTGCAAAGGCGAAATAATGGGAGCTTACACCCGGGATGAAGTGCTCGCCAACGCCCTGCTTCTCCTGGTGGCCGGCCATGAAACTACCAACGACCTGATTGCCAACGGTGTCCTGGCGTTCTCACAGCATCCAGACCAGTTCGCGATGCTGCGCGCCGACCCCGACGGCCACATCGTTGACGCAGTTGAAGAAATTCTGCGTTACGACTCGCCGCTTAAGTCTGTGCAGCGCATCGCGACGCAGGATATTGAGATGGAGGACGGTCAGCGCGTCGGCAAGGACGACCGCGTGCGGTGGGTGATTTCGTCCGCCAACCGCGACCCATCGATCTTCGACAACCCCAACGACCTGGACATCTCCAGGAATCCCAATCCTCACGTTGCGTTTGGGAGTGGAGTCCACCATTGCCTGGGAGCGACCCTGGCTCGTTTGGAAGGGCAGGAAGCGTTCGCCGCTTTGGCCCAACGGTTCGAAGGATTCCAACTGGAAGCTGACCCGGCCCATCTGGAATATCTGCCCAGCGTCGGTCAGCGAACTCTGCTCAACCTGCCCATCACTACGCGATAAAGTCTTAACCGGGCGCCCGCGCCCAACCCAACAATCCCGACCCGGAAATACCAAGAGGAGGAGGTTACCCTGATGGCACGGCAACTCAAGATTACAGTGGACTACAACGTGTGCGTGGGTAACGCCATGTGCGAGACCTTTGCCACCAACACCTTTGGGCTGAATGAAGACCGCCAGTCTTACGTGAAGGACGCCGCGGGAGACCCTGAGGAAACAGTTCTGGAAGCGGCTGAGAACTGCCCGGTGACCGCTATCACCGTGGAAGACGCCGAAACCGGAGAGATTCTATTCCCATAGGACGCCCAACGTCTCGCAACCGAAGCGTCGAATGCCCTCCTGCCAGTGTGGTCAGGAGGGTTTTCTCATTGTGAACGGGCGATAATTTCTTCGCCGAACCGCCGGATTATTTCTGCCGGATCGTGGCTGATGGCGGTAATCTGGAGCACGTCAACGCCGGCCGCAGCGATCTGGCGAACCTTTTCGCGACACTCGCCAGGCGTGCCAACGACGGCGAACCGGTCCGCCAGGTAGTCGGTAACGCCCAGTTCGTCGGAAAGCGCGGCGTTTCGCGTGTCGCCTACCTGCTCGTGCTCGGCGGGTACGTATTCACCCTGTATAGCCATGAGCGACTCGTGCAACTCCTCCGGAACATGCTTGCCCTCCAGCGTAAAGCGGAAGGCATGATGTGCGCTGGCGGCCAACGCCATCTTGATCTCGTCGATGGCAGCGTTCCGGTCGTCACCGATATTGCATTTGGCAAATGCCCAAACCTCCGCGCTGCCGGCTGCCTTCCCACCGTCAATTTCTCCGGCGCGGATGTGCGCCACGGTGTCGTCCAGCACTTCTCGCGTCAGCCCGGTATGCACCATCACCCGGTCAGCGATCTCCCCCGCCATGCGCAGCGTACGCGGCCCTTCCGCAGACATCATGATGGGCACCGGATCCCGACTCCATCGTACGTGAGCCTCGCGACCCAAATACTCGACCGTTTCACCGTTGAGCATCGAACGCACCGTTGCAACGTATTCGCGCAGCGCTGTCATCCGAGCCGGTCGCAGTCCCAGATTCAGTATCGCGCTATCCCCGGTCCCGATGCCCAAAAACGCCCGGCCTCCTGACAATTCCTGCAGCGACGCAATCGCCGAAGCTGTCACCGCCGGATGACGTGTCAAGGGATTGGTGACCGATGGCCCCAGGTGCACACGTGTCGTTTCGGTGGCGGCTACCGTCAGCGATACGAACAGTTCCCGGAACAGCGATTGCGAGTCGGCGATACCGATGTAGTCAAAACCCACCGATTCGGCCAAGCGAACGTGTTGCCGCAGCGACTCAAACGAGGTCGGTAACAGGGTTACTCCATACTTCATGGATAAGGGACTCGTCATCATCGTCAACTGTTGTCCCTATCGAGACCGACTAAGTGCGCTACCATAGCCTTCCTGCCATAAAATGCCCTGCTTGTGCTGCCGTGGCCTGCACCTTTAGTCCTGGGTTGAATCAGTATCCCCATTCGGCCCGTTAACGAATCAAACCCCCTGGTCACAATTGCATCTCGAATTACATCGTAATCAGTCCTGACTTGATCGTAAACGCTATCGTTATCAAAGTCGAACCCGGAGACGTTGTGTAATAACGTACTCTCTTCCGCTCGGCTTTCGTATATTCGTGCAACGACCAATATTTTCTGGAGCTTGGCATAGAGATGGCTGTTCTCGAATTCCTTGGCGCTTACTTCCACCGGATCGATCATCGTAATTGCCATCGTTTCTTTGGGAACCAGCTTTCCGTTTTTCAAGTACTTCAAAGAGGCAACTTTCAGCTCCCACGAGCCAAAGTTTGGCGAGCGCGAGGAATTGAGCGGGAGACCCAAAAAGCGCTCAATGACGTGCCCTACCCAACCCTTATTGAGTTTGTCCCCGTTCCAAACCGTAACCCCAAGCTCGTCAGCCAGAGGGCGTAAGTTTTGACCTTTGAGGCTTGCCAGTTTTTGTATTGCTTCTTCCCTTTCCATTCGTGTTCCCTTTTGGCGTGTTCGCACCGCGTTCAAGCAATCTGCGCTGGCGGTCCGCATCGTTTGGAGAGTAAAAGAATGGCTTCGTATCAACAGCAATATTAGACAAACGCCGAGTGGTCAACTCGACGTATTCCTGCTCCCGCTCGCAGCCGACGAACCTGCGCCCCATGCCCAGTGCGGCTACACCGGTAGCGCCCGAACCTGCGAATGGGTCAAATACCAGGTCACCAGGGTTCGTGCTGGCGCGCAAGCATCGCTCGATCAAAGCAACTGGCTTCTGTGTTGGGTGCTTCCCGAATGTCTTTTCATCCCGTCCCGCAGCGGAGAACTGCCAGACGTTTTTCATCTGCTTACCACCGTTTTCCTCCCGCATATCGTCGTAATGGAAGGTATATCGATGCTTGCTACCTTTCCGGGCTTTCGTAGCCCACAGTACCATTTCCGTCGAATGGGTGAAACAACGGCGCCCAAGATTCGGTGGTGGGTTGGGTTTTTGCCAAATTATGTCATTCAGGATGCGGAATCCGATCTGCGTCATCGCCATACCCACACTTAGGTACACGTGGTGTGTGCCAGTTACCCAGATCGTGCCCGATGGTTTCAGGATACGATAACACTCCGCTAGCCACGTACGGTTAAATTCGTGGTCGTTTTCAACGCCCCGACTTCGATCCCACTCGCCTTTGTTGACCTTTACCATGCGGCCCGCGACGCACGTGATACCGTCGTTGGACAAGAAATACGGAGGATCCGTCCATACGCAATCAACGCTGTTGTCGGGCATATGCGACATCACCTCGAGACTATCCCCCCAGTACAATCGGGATTCACCATCCTGGGAAAGCCACGCCGTTTCAACAGCCTGCCAGTTGCTCTCATCGCTCATCATGCCAGCACCTCTCGTTACCGGTACTGCAGCCGTGGTCCCACTGTGGCCTGGTAGCCATCAAAGTTGCGGCGGGTTTCCGGAATGCTGTCGCCGCCGAATTTCTCCATGAAGGCGTCAGCCAGAACCAGCGCCATCATCGCCTCTCCGATTACGCCGGCTGGCGGAGCCTGACAAACGTCGCTCCGTTCGAAATGCGCCCTAACCGGTTCGCCAGTGTCCAGGTCCACAGAAGGCAGGGGATTGTGCAAGGTGGCAATCGGTTTGATGACAAAGCGGGCAACCAGCGGCGTTCCGCTGGTCATTCCACCCTCCGTACCTCCAGCCCGGTTGGTCTTCCGTTGCCAGGGATTGTTCGGATCGGTTACCGGTTCGATCACATCCTGAAACTCGGACCCCCACCTGTCTAACAACTCCCACCCTTCGCCGATGCTCACCGCCTTGACCGCGTTTATGCTCATCAATGCCTGGGAGATTTTGGCGTCTATCTTGCGGTCCCAATGGACGTGCGATCCCAATCCGATGGGTACGTTTTCAGCGATCACTTCCACGGATCCGCCTACCGTGTCCCCGGCCTCTCGCGCCGCATCAACCTCGGCCATCATCAGGTCGGCAGCGTCGGCGTCGGCGCAATGCACCGGAGACTCTTCAACTGCGTCCCAGTCGATATCCTCGTGTGCCGGTGGATTGGCTCTGACTCGGCCGATTGAAATCACGTGGCTGTGGAGCTTGATGCCAAATTCTTCCAGTAATCGCATGGCTACCGCGCCGGCGGCTACCCGAGCTGCCGTTTCCCGCGCCGATGCACGCTCCAGAGAGTTTCGTACATCGTGAAAGCCGTATTTCATCGCGCCGGGAAGGTCGGCATGGCCAGGGCGGATTCGCGTAACCCTCTGGTTCCGTCCTTCCTGTGAAGGGTTTTCGATGTATTCGACGGCCATGGCTTCCTGCCAATTCGCCCAGTCTTTGTTCTCGATGGACATCCCGATGGGACTGCCCAGCGTGTAACCGTGGCGCACACCGGTCTGGATATGCGCGTGGTCGCGTTCAATCAACTGCCGACCACCTCGCCCATAGCCACGTTGGCGACGCCCCAAATGCTGCGCAATATATTCCTCGTCGAGGGACAGATAAGCCGGCACACCCTCCACGATAATCATTAGACCCTGCCCGTGGGACTCCCCAGCCGTAAACCAACGTATCATCGAGGATTTGCCTCCTGTCGGGATTATTCTGTCAACCCATTGCCACGCGATTCGCTGCGTTGCACGCCTGCAGCCATCTGTGCCGGCTACGATTCGCGTGCCTGCATCGCCTCCGTCGCGGTACGGGTCATCACGTCAACCGGCGCCGGCTGATCGAACCAGATCTCGAACGACGCCGCTCCCTGATACACCAGCATTGATAACCCGCCCAGCACGGCGGCGCCAGCCCGTTGCGCCGATGCCAGTAATGGCGTCAGCATGGGATTATACACGAGGTCGTATACCAGCGCGTTCGGCGTGAGTTTAAGAGACGCCAGCGCAGTGGCATCGGCATCCGGTCCGTGTCGCATACCCAATGACGTGCAATTTACGATCAGGTCCACTTCCGCCGCGATGGCAGACAGTCGAGTCGGTTCCAATGGCACGGCGCCGGCCGGTATGCCGCCGCCAATGGCGACCTGCGCCAGCGTCTCCGCCCGAGACACGGTGCGGTTGGCGATCACAATCTGACCCACGCCAGCCCTGATCAACGCTTGCACCACGCCCCGAGCCGACCCACCGGCTCCCAGAATCAAAACTTGCTTGCCCGACGGTTCCAAACCGCCGGATTCACGCAACGCACGCAAAAATCCGTACCCGTCGGTATTGTGCCCGGACAACTGGCCGTCGCGGTTTACGATTGTGTTGACGGCGCCAGCTTCGGAAGCCCAGTCGTCCACAACATCCAGATGGGGAATCACCGCCTCCTTGTGCGGTACGGTTACATTGATTCCCCTGGCGTTGGGCGACCGCAGACTACCTACGAAATTCCCCACTGCTTCGGATTGAACTTCATAAGCTCGGTATTCGGCATCGATTCCCAAATGGTCCAGCGCGGCCTGCTGAAACAACGGGGAGATGGAATGTCCGATAGGATTTCCGATGATTCCCAGGGCAGTTTCGATTGGCATGTTGGGTATGATTCAACCGGTGCGGCTATTTTCAGATGATTTCAACTGCCCGGCAGCCCGACCATCGCGGGTGGGACCGACCAGCGCGACTATTTTATCAAATTGGACCACCTGGAGACGCGGCCCCACCTATCACAGCAAAGTTGCCCCGGTGGGAAACCGCCGGGGCAATCATCAAACACCGTCGAAAGCGGTCTACTGGATCACCAGATTCTTGGCCTGAACGTCACCAAGGACAATCGGAGCGGTTTTCACGCCAGTGTTGTCGCTGTCAACCCAAAGGTCCAGCACGATCCCGCGAACTCGTACTTCAAATAAGTATCTGCCGTTGGCGTCCGTCTGGGTTTGCAACACCGTGGGTGGGTTAGTTTCCGTTGAGCGTGCGTATACCACAACCCCTTGTTGGGCCTTGCTACCTCTGATAGTCACAAATCCGGTGATAATCGCCGGCCTGCTCAGTGCATCAACGGTAGGGGTCGGGACCGGCGTATCTGTGGGCTGAATCGTCGGAACCGGGGTGTCGGTAGGCAACACGACAGGCGCCGGGGTGTCGGTAGGTTCCGGAGTATTCGTGGGCGGAGGCTCCGCCTCGGCCGTCGCCTGAGCATCCAGAGCAGCCTGCGTAGCTTGAGCAGCTGTCGCGGCGGCTAGCATTGCAGCCACGGTGCCTTCGGGATCCGGTGGCACTTCGGTGGGCGCCGCTCTCGTCAATCTGGCCGATACGGTCGCATCGACGTCAGGAGTTTCCTCCTCAACAACCGGTTCATCGCCACCGCCAAATAAACAACCCGTCATCGTAGCCAGCATCAACATTGCTGCCATTGTAAGCACGGTGTATCGGAAAATTTTGTGCCTCATCCCAGTACTTCCACCTCGTTTTGGTTTCGTATGTTTATTGTGCCAGTTAGCCGACCCACGCGTCTTGAAGTTATGGAACCGGATTACGCAATCTTGGTCACTATGCGCCCAACTGGGCAATGATTTCCTCGAGACGCCTCCGTTGCTCACCCAGCGTTTGCAGACGTTGGCGTTCGTTCTCGACCACCTCGGGACGGGCCTTTGAGACAAAATTGGGGTTGTCCAACAATTTTTGCACCCGTTGTTCATTGTTGACGACGGCATCGAGCTCGCCGCCAAGTCGCTGGCCCTCGGCCGCCAGGTCCACAATGCCTTCCAGGGGCAATCGAACCACCAGTGGATTCACCACCAGGCTCACCCCCAGGATCATGTCGCCTTCCCCGGTCTCGGTTACGCGCAGCGGATCGATGCGCGCCAGAGCGCCAATAACGGCCTTCTCCTCTTCTACGACCGAACGCATCCCGTTGGATTCAATAGTTGCTGCCAGATGTTGCCCCGCGGGGATTCGCAATTGCGCCCGCAAGTTGCGCACCGCACGAATCGTTTGCATCACGACATCGACTTCGGATTCCGCGTCCGGAGCGATACGTGGATTTTCAGTCAGCGGATACGGAGCGATCATGATTGACGGGGAAAGCCCGCCCTCGGGCGCCGGCAGCCGCATGGTAAGGTTTTGCCAAATCTCTTCAGTGACGAATGGCATGAAGGGATGCAACAATCGCAACGACCGTTCCAGCACGTGGGCCAGGGTTCTTGCGGCGGCATCTGCTGCGGAGCCGTTGCGGATCCGCACCTTTGCCATCTCGATATACCAGTCGCAAAAATCGTTCCAGACAAAGTCGTACAGCATCTGCTGCGCTTCGCCCAATTCAAAGAGCGACAGGGACTCGTTGGCCGCAGCCGTCGCGGCGTCCAGCCTTCCCACAATCCAACGGTCTTCCCGGTGTTCAGGCCGGTCAAGGTCATGCCAACCCGCAAGGTCATCCCTCGATTCCAGCGCGCCGCAAACGTACCGCGATGCGTTCCAGATTTTGTTGGCAAAGTTGCGCGCCGATTCCAGCTTGTCGTCGCTGAGTCTCAGGTTATTGCCGGGAGCTGTCCCCGTGGTCAGGGCGAAACGCAGGGCATCCGTCCCATACTGTTCCACCAAATCCAGCGGGTCCATTGTGTTGCCGCGGGTTTTGCTCATCTTCTGACCCTCGGCATCCAGAACCATTCCATGAAGGTACACGGCACGGAACGGAACCTCGCCCGTGTTCTCCATGCCCAGCATAATCATCCGGGCAACCCAGAAAAACAGGATGTCGTAACCCGTTTCCAATACTGAGTTGGGGTAAAAGGTTTCAAAATCTTCTGACCCGTCGTCGGGCCAACCCAGTGTGGAATGAGGCCAAAGTCCGCTGCTGAACCACGTGTCCAGAACGTCGTTATCCTGGGTTATGTTGGGGCTGCCACAACTCGGGCAAACCTCAGGGTCATCTACCAATGCCGAGTGGTCGGAACAGTCCGAGCAGTACCACATCGGAATTCGATGGCCCCACCACAACTGCCGGCTGATGCACCAATCCCTGATGTTCTCCAACCAATTCAGATAAACCCTGGCAAATCGTTGCGGAACAATCTCTATTTCGCCGTCTACAACCGCGGCGTAGGCCCGGCCGGCGATACTGTCGATATCTTTGTGGCCTCCCACATTGAGGAACCACTGCAGGCTGATCAACGGTTCCACCACCTCATTGCAACGTTGGCAATGGCCCACGGAATGGTGGTAATCTTCTACCTTCTCAAGCAACCCCAATGCTTCCAGTTCTGCCGCTATTTCGCTTCGCGCCGCAAAACGATCCATGCCGCCATACTTCTCACCGGCTGCGTTGGTCATGCAACCGTCGAATCCGATCACGGTGATTATCGGCAAGCCCTGGCGTTCACCAATCTCGAAGTCGACCACATCGTGGCCCGGGGTGACCTTTAGAGCGCCGGTCCCGAATTCCATCTCGATGGCTTCGTCGGCTACTATCGGTATCTGCCGGCCCACAATCGGCAATTCCACCATCGCCCCAACCTTGTCGCGGTACCGTTCGTCATCGGGATGCACTGCAACACCGGTGTCGCCGAGCATCGACTCAGGGCGGGTTGTGGCGACGGTTACATTTCTCCCGGACCCATCCGCCAGCGGGTATCGGATGTGGTATAGCTTCCCATCCTGCTCTTCGTAATCAACTTCAAGGTCAGACAGGGCGGTTGCGCAGCGCGGACACCAGTTGATGATGCGCTCGTGGCGATAAATCAGCCCCTTATTGAACAAGTTCACGAAAGTGGTGCGGACCGCCCGGGCCGGCCCGGGGTCCAAGGTGAACCTGATACGGGACCAATCGCAGGAAGTTCCCAATCGGCGGTGCTGATCGTCAATTGTGTCGCCGTACCGGGACACCCACTCCCAGATTCTCTCCTCGAATCGTTCGCGACCGAGTGCGTGCCGGTCCGTGCCCTCCGAGGCCAACATCCGCTCCACAACCCATTGAGTGGCAATACCAGCGTGGTCCTTACCTGGCACCCACAGCGTGGGGTCGCCCAACATCCGATGCCATCGGGCCAGGGCGTCCTGGAGGCTGGCAGTGAGGGCGTGGCCCAAGTGGAGCTCACCCGTTACGTTGGGCGGCGGCATCACCATGCAAAATGGTGATCTTGACCGGTCTCCTCCGGGCCGGAAATAACCGGCATCCCACCAAGTCTGATAGATGCGTTGTTCGACTGACGCGGCCTCGTAGGCGCGAGGCAATTGAGCGGCGGTGTCGGCCATGGTAGCATCCATCCAGCGGCTCGCGATTAACCAAAGTGCGCCACCGCGCAACCCCGGTTCTCTACTGAGCAACCAATTCAATTTCCAAAAATACTAGCATCGCATCCGCCCGGTTGTCCATATAGAGCGGCTCGCCGTGGCGCCCGGCTATGCTATCCGCACCCACAGTCTCAGCGAAAAGTCTTCATTTGGAGCCCGCAAGTGAACGATATTATCAATATTGCTACGATTTCAGGCCGGGACAACCACTGCCCTCAAACAGCGTGGAATGGTACCTCGCCTGAATCTGGCGCGTTCTGCAGGGTTCCTGATGAGACGGTTGCAATTTGCTCCCGGCATAAGTATTATTAGGCAGGCGAATTGTAACTATAAGACTCCACGTGGAGTCAATTCTTCGCCATCGCGGCTGACATGACGATCACCCGCCAGTTAAGAGTAAGGAGCAGCTGAACAGATGGTAGCCCAGGACCCTTATGCAGTCACTGATATGTCGGAACTCCCCGAGTCGGCTTTTTCGCCGCGGGAGTACCGCAGAGGCGATTTGGTGACCGGGGAAATTGTACGCATTGATGACGAAGGTATGGTCATCAGCGCCGGCCTCAAAACCGAAGGCATCGTTCCTCCGCAAGAAATGCGGACTTTGACCGACGAACGAAGAGAGCAGATGGTGCAGGGCGCCCGCGTCATGGTGATTCATCTGAATAACCGTGGCCCCGGCGGCATGGCGGTTTTCTCCTACGACCAGGCTCAGGAAAAGCAGGTCTGGGAAGACCTGATCGACCTGCACCAGAAAGATTCGGAACTATCCGCAAAAGTTGTGCAGCACAACAAGGGCGGTCTGGTTGTAGACTGGCAAGGCGTCCGCGGATTCGTTCCTTTCTCTCAAATGGCCCCAGTACCCAAAGAAGGCCGTGTCGAGCATCTCGATGCGCGTATCGGAGAAGACGCCCGCTTCAATATCCTGGAGTTAGACTCTCAACGCGAAAAACTGGTGCTCACCGAGCGCAGGATCTGGCGGCAGCTGCGCAACGCGGCGAAAGAACGCCTGCTGGAGGTCCTGGAAGAGGGCCAGATAGTTCAGGGAATCGTTCGCTCCATGCGCGGTTTCGGCGCATTTGTTGACTTGGGCGATGCCGAAGGCCTGGTCCCGATATCGGAGTTGTCCTGGTCGATGGTCAAGTCTCCGGAAGAAGTGGTAAGCATCGGCGACGAGTTGACCCTCAAGGTTCTGCGCGTCGATAAAGAGAACAGCAAGATTTCACTCAGCCTCAAGCGGACCCTGCCCGAACCCTGGGACTCGGTTCCAGAACGCTACCACGTTGGCGACGTAGTTGACGGCACGGTAACGCGGCTGATGGACTTCGGCGCTTTCGTCAAGCTGGAAGACTGGGTAGAGGGGCTGGTTCATATCTCTGAACTGTCGGCCCGCCGCATGGAGCACCCCAAGGAAATCGTTTACCAGGGTCAACTGATAAAGGTGCAAATCCTTAGCATTGACACTGAACGGAAACGGATGAGCTTGAGTTACCGCAAGGTGTACGGTCTCTAGCCCCGCACAATCACGCAACGCAACGGGCCCGCCGGACAAATGTTCCGGCGGGCCCGTTTTTATACCGATCAGTCGTCGACTGTGAATCAGGATTTGCCGGCCGGGATTAGCAAGGCCAACGCAGATTGGCGGTTTGCCGGTGCGTCCACCGCAGCATTGACCCCAATCCCGTTTTGCAGTTCTCGCAACATTTCCAATCCGCGGCGCGTGTCGCTTGCAACACGGGCCGGGTGCCATTTTTTCAACCTTCTCTTGAACAACCAGTAGGTAAATTCCTTGTAACCCGTCAACGTAAAGGTTTCTGCATCCCCTCCCCACAGGCAATCGGCGGTGTCTATGAACTGCGCCGCCAACGCGACGCGAGTCTCCCCGTAAATGTGCCGGAATGTTTCCTCAATCAGGGATTCATTGTCCTGGTAGCAACGGGCCCGGTGGTTCTTTCGGATGCCGTTTTCCACGGACAACTGCAACGCTTCTTCCACCACAACCCCATACCAATAGTTGAGGTGAGCGGTGTACCGGAGCGCACCGATATTCTGCCTAAACTGTTCTTCCCCCACTTCATACGGCAATTCCCCACGAAACAGTAGCGCTTCCAATTCTTCAGGAGGAACCACATCCGGAATCTCATAGCAAAGTCGTTCCGCAACCGTCAGCCAGTCCAGCGCCTCGCCGCCAATAACGTAGTGCCAATCACGTTCGCGCGCGCGTTCGTAGGGGGCCTTCCATTGACCCACCGCCCGCAGCAATGCACCGTGCCAGGGTTCTGTAACCCCGGCTGAGGCTCGCAAATCTGCCAGTATTCTGTCTCGTGATTCCCTTGCCTCCGTGTCGGACTCTTCGGCAAGCGTCACCGGATACGGCATGTGATCTACAACTGAGGGCATCGAGCCTACCCCAGGACGCCCGATGCCAACATGGCGTCGAACTTCGCGGACCTTTCCGCTTTGGGGGTGTGCAACCAACCCAAAAAAACTTGCCGGGGGTAGCAATTCAACACGTGCCGCGGACTGCACCACGCTCGCCGCGCCACGGCCGCACCGAACCGCCGGTTGACCAATCCGTCAACGTGGTGCGAATCGGTGTTGATGACCAACGGCACGCCCAGTTCCCTGGCCCTTGCCGCGTGGGTGTCTTTCAGGTCCAGCCGTTCCGGCGCGGCGTTAAGTTCCATCGCGGTGCCGGTATCACGGGCGGTTTGCAGCAATGCCTCGATGTCGAAGTCAACCGGGTCACGCCGCCCAATCAAACGCGTCGAAGCGTGACCGATCACGTTTACATACGGGTTTTGCATCGCGCTCGTGATGCGCCGCGTCATTACGTCCCGCTCCTGGCCCATAGCGTTGTGTACCGACCCGATGACCCAGTCCAGCATCGCCAGCACGTCGTCGGGAAAATCCATCGAACCGTCCGCCCTGATATCCACCTCAGATCCACACAGGATGGTCATGTCATAACGCCCCTGCAATCCCTTCAGGATCTCGATCTGACGAACCAGGCGGTCCGGTGTCAGCCCATTGGCCACTCCCAAACCCTGGGAATGGTCGGTCAGCGCCATGTACTCGTACCCCATTGCCGCCACCGCCGCTACCATCTCCTCCAGCGGAAACTTACCGTCACTCCAGTTGCTGTGCAGGTGCAGGTCGCCGCGCAGGTCTGTTTCCGCGACCAATACCGGCAGATCGCCCCGTCGGGCAACGTCCAGTTCGTCAGACCCGCGGCGCAACTCCGGTGGGATCCAGGGCAAGCCCAGCCTACCGTAAAAGGTCTCTTCATCCGCAAAATGTTCGGTGGCTCCGGTGTCAATTACCGTAATACCATATTCGTTCAACGAAAGACCCTGTCGGTTGGCGTAATCCCGTAGCCTGATATTGTGCTGCTGGCTGCCGGTGAAATACTGGAGCATCGCTCCCAGAGTGTTGGTTTTTCCGTTTCTCAGGTCGATCTGAATCCCCGGATCTACCACCACCGAGATTTTTTCATCCCCGTGGACCAACACTTCCCGTACTGACGGCAACGCTGCCAGTGCGGACCCGACGTCTTCGCCGTCGTCGGAGATGCTGATGAGGTCCAGATCCCCGATTGTTTCTTCCCAACGGCGCAACGATCCGGCCGCGGTGAGGCTGACCAATCCACTGCACGCCTCAAATAGCGCTTCCGAAACTGCCTCGCAGGTCTCCATCGCGATGCCCAACGGGGTCCGGTCGGATCGCAACCGTTGAGCCCTGATATGCTTGAGTATGTTTTCGGCAGAGCGTTTTCCCATTCTGGGAAGTTGCGACAACCTGCCGTCCAATGCCGCCATTTCCAGCTCGGCCACAGTGGTTATACCCAACTCGTTTGCCGCTGCTTTCACGGTCTTGGGACCCATACCCGGAATTTCCAGCAGGTCCAGAACACCGGCCGGCAATTCCTCGGCCAATCGATCATAAGCCACCACGTGCCCGGTGGTCAGCAACTCCTGAACCTTGTCGCTGATCGCCTTGCCCACTCCGGGAATCTTTCGCAGGTCCTCACCGGCAGCGGCAGCCGTCGCCAACGACCAACTCAGCTGGTCGATGGTGTTGGCTGCTCGTTGGTAGGCCCGGATTTTGAAGACCGATTCGCCCTTCACCTCTAGCATCGAGGCCATGTTATTGAACAGACGGACGATATCTTCGTTGTCTATTGATTGATTCATACCCCATTACCTTACCATCAGCAATTGAGGGCAATCAAGCAACCTGCCTCACGCGAACCCACTTTAATCTGTCATTGCGACCCCGTACTTGATACGGGGGTGGCAATCTCGATGACGTAGCGCAATGACGGTAGGCACCGGCAACGGGATTGCCACGTCGCTTCACTCTTCGCAATGACAGTAGGCCAATTTGGTTTGACAAAGTGGGTACGCGTGAGAGCAACCTGCAATCCTTTCCACCGGATAATAAAGGTCGTCAGGAATCTGCAACATTGCCTGCTCCAGGTTCATCTTCCAATGCAATACGCCGTCAATGCCACGTGACGACCTCCGCTGGATTCGACCGTACCGGCATTTTCAGCCGTCTAATCACTGGAAACGTAATTCCCTTGACCGGCGCTCAAACTGTTCCTGACTGGCTAACCACTGTTCCACTCTTTTTTACGCTAGTAAATAACGAATATCGTAATAAATCTTGCAAATATCTGTTGACAATGAATGCTTGCTGGTGTTATATAACGCGTGCGTACCGATGTACGCCCATAGATAGACAGTCGGGTCGGGCGAACAATCCGCTCGACCCAGCGTATGTCTTCCGTATTGGCGCGTAATCATCGCGCTCGTTATAAGGAGAGCAAATAATGTTGGCAGTCTTCAACGTCAGGTTCGCGATGTCGTTGGTTTTGTTGTTAATCCTGGGGTTGGTGGTCGCTTGTGGCGGCGCCGCCACAGATGAAACTGGAACCGCAACCGATGCGGCCGGATCCGATGCACCCTCCGTCGCTGGAACCGCAACCGTACCACCGACAGCCACTCAACCGCCTTCGGACGCCGCCGAAATCGCGACCCCGGCGCCCTTGTCTGGCAGTGCTCCACTGATGTTGAGAGCCCCGGAAGACGATCCGAAACGCGGCGGCATCCTGCAATGGGCCGGGCTTTCAGACTCTCCCCATTTCGATATGCACCAGTGCAATACAGCGGCGTGCGCGCAGCCCCAGGGCCCCTTCTTCGACAATCTGCTGCGCTACAGCCCGTTCGACGGCGGCAAGGAAATCCTGCCGGACCTGGCCTATAACTGGGAGGTGTCAGACGACGGTCTCATCTACACCTTCCATCTCCGTGATGGCGTGTTGTTCCACGATGGCGCGGAACTCACGTCCGACGACATCAAGGCCACGTTCGATCGCATCATCTTCCCGCCCGTGGGCATGATCTCACCGCGCCAAAGTATTTTCGAAGCCGTTACTGAGATTCGGACGGTGGACCCGTTGACGGTTGAATTTGAACTGAGAGCTCCCAGGGCTTTCCTGCCCGCTGCAATCGCTTCGGGATGGAACGTTATCGAACGCAAGCAGACCCTGGATGACAACAACCTGGACTTAAAAAAGGTCAAGCCCGGTACGATGGAACACCCCGGCACGGGCCCCTTTATCCTGCAGGATCACCAGGCAGGCGAGTTCTGGAAGTCGGAGAAGAACCCGAACTACTGGAACCCCGACCTGCCGTACGTGGACGGGATTCAGCACAACCATCTGGCCTACGGGCCAGCCACCGGAGCCGCTCTGATTGCCGGGCGCGTTGACTATGTGTACGGCGCCGGCGCCGATTTGCGCGACGACATCCGCCAAAATTACGCCGACACCCACACCGTGGTGGTTTACCCAATCCCTTCAGTAGGAGGAATGTTCGTCAACCACGAGAGCGGTCCTTTGGGAGACGCCCGGGTTCGCCGCGCCATGTCAATGGTGCAGGACCGCTGCGCCATCAAACTCGCCGTCGCAGCCATCCGGGAGATCGAAATCGGGACTTGGGTCGTCCCCAATGACCCGACCTTCGGCGCCTCGTACCGCGAGGCGACTCTGCGCCAGAAAGAGGGCTACAGTTGCCCCACACCAGAGGCAGATATTCTAGCCGCCCAACAACTCCTCGCCGCCGCCGGTTATCCCAACGGCGAGGGCTTCCCCACCCTGGACTTGATGGTACGCGACATCAACTTCTTTGTTTCCCCAATGGCGCCCATGATGCAGGCGTTCATGAAGCAGAATCTGAACATCAACAGTGAGATCCGCGTCGTCCACACCTCGGTGTGGCAGGAAGACCGTGACTTGGGCAACTACGACCTGGCCGTGAATGGTACACCCACCCCCCTGGCTTCGACACCCGCCTATTGGTCAGCGTGGTTCACCACCGGCAGCGGAAGCAACTGGAACCGCGGATCGACCAATCCCGAGTTTGACGCTGTCGTGTCCGAGCTTATCGGAACCACCGACCCGGCGCGCCAGTCAGAACTCACACTCGAGGGCGCCGCCTTGTTGGAAGAATGGTCGCCGATGATTCTCATCAACCATTTCACTATCATCGACGGATTCGCCAACTACTTGAAGGGACATGGCCGGGCCAACCGGGTAACCCTGTTCAACGACATCCGATTTGACACCGCCTGGCTGGACAAGTAAGCAAATATGCTGAAATACATCGGCAGAAGGCTGCTCTATTCCCTACCCGGTCTGTTCGGAATCACGGTAATTATTTTCCTGGCCCTCCGAATTCTCCCCGGCGACCCGCTCGCAATTTTGTACGGCGATGGGGGCAAGGAAAACCTTACTCCTGCTGACATCGCGGAGATCAAGCACCAACTCGGTATCGACAAAGCCTTATACCTTCAGTATGCAGACTGGATGAAAGACGTTGTTACCGGCAAGATGGGGGTGTCGTTCTGGCGCGGAGATTCGGTGTCGGAGATGATTCTCCGGCGTGGGCCGTTGACCGCGGAAATAGCAATAATCGCAGTGGCCGTTTCCTGGATCATCGGGCTGCCCGTTGGCATCCTGGGGGCTATCAAACAAAATGGCGTAGCAGACTACGTTTCCAGATTCTTCACGATCATCTTCCTGGCAGTCCCCAGCTTCTGGGTGGCGATCCTGGTGGTCGTATTCTCGCTCCTGGCATTTAATTACAGACCTCCGTTAGGAATTATCCAACTGTGGGAAGACCCGCTGACGAATTTCCAGATTGTCATCGCACCGGGTATCGTGCTGGGTCTGGCTACATCAGCCTATATAGCACGCATGGCCCGGACCACGCTCCTGGAGGTTATCCGGGATGATTACATACGTACCGCCCGGTCCAAAGGGTTGCCGGAACGTTTGGTCGTGTTACGCCACGCCCTGCGCAATGCGCTGCTGCCGGTGCTGACCCTTTCGGGTGTCCTGTTCGGACTGCTCCTGGGTGGTTCGGTGGCAGTAGAAACCGCCTTCACGGTACCCGGTCTCGGTACGGCGCTGGTTCAGGCATTCACCGAACGGGATTTCGTAGTCGTACAGAACCTGGTCCTGTTGTACGGCGTAATCTTCGTCTTTGTGAATCTGTCCATTGACGTCGCCTACGCCGTACTGGATCCCAGAATTCGCTACGACTGATGGTTGCTCAGATTCCGGTGGCAGGCGCTTCTTCGCCTGCCCATACGTGATGACGATTCCACCGGCTGTCCAGGGTCAACCCGATCAGGCATAAAAAGAGGTTCATTAGCGTGGCTACACCGGCAGACCTTCAACTAGATGTTGCCCAAAGCGGAGTCGGGATCGCCGGCCGCGCTGGCGGCGTTGCCCGGGTGCTCACAACGTTTTCCCGCAGATATCCAGTCGGGGCGGCCGCTGCGGTTCTCCTGATACTGATCGTAGTCGTGTCCGCGTTCGCTGAAGCAGTATCCCCCCATGATCCACTTTACGTTGATTATCTCAACCTGGGCAGCGCGCCCTCCGCTACATACCTGCTGGGCACCGACTACACAGGGAGGGACATCCTCAGTCGGATCATCTTCGGCGGTCGTATATCCCTGCAAGTATCGGTGCTGTCAGTGCTATTGGGCTCCACGGTTGGCGCTATCTGGGGCGTCGCCAGCGCTTTCCTGGGTGGAAGGTTCGACATCATCAGCCAGCGCCTGGTGGAAATCGTGATGTCATTTCCGGCGCTGGTACTGGCGATGGTTTTGCTGGTCGCCCTGGGCGGGGGTATGTGGACTGTCATCATAGCCATAGCGGTAACCCGTTTGCCCTATGGTGTGCGCGTGATACGTTCAGTGGCGCTCACCGTAAAAGAGCTGACCTATGTTGACGCTGCCCGGGCGATGGGCGCCTCAAATCTCAGAATCATGGCCCGCCACATCGCTCCCCAGTGCTTCGCTGCCTTCCTCGTGTTGGCCACCGCCCACCTGGGTGCGGCCATAGTCATCGAGGCATCCCTGGGATTTCTCGGCGTAGGAATCACGCCGCCGACGCCAAGTTGGGGCAACATGCTCGGCGGGGTCATTGCAAATACCTACAAGCCCATCTGGTGGCTCGTCGTATTCCCAGGCGTTGCGATATCGCTGACGGTGTTGTCGTTCAACCTGTTGGGTGATTCGCTCCGCGACGCCCTCGATCCCAAGTTGCGCGGACGCTAACGAATCCCCCCAATCGCCGCATACCGGCCTCTGGATCCCCATCGGCTCCGAAGCAAATGTGAACCCGGGTGAATCGGTGGATCCACCCGGGTTCACAAAGCCTAACCCACGTTGCCACGGCGGGAACCTCGCGCCAGCAGTGGGCCAGGTTTATTGGGCGGTGTAACCGCCGTCGATCACCAGCTCGCTGCCCGTCATGAATGACGCTTCGTCTGACGCCAGGAACAATACGCCGTTTGCGATGTCGTCCACCGTACCGATGCGACCAAGCGGCGTCGCTCCGATACGCCGGTCCCTCATCCCCGGTTGCGACATCATGCGCTCGGTCATCGCGGTATCAATATAGCCAGGGTGCACCGAGTTGCACCGTATCCCCTCGCCGGCATATTGCACCGCCGTTGCCTTGGTCAGCAGCCGGACGGCGCCCTTGGAACTGGCGTAGGCCGCACCTGCTCCCGAGCCGGGACCCAAACCCACCAGCCCGGCTATCGAAGATATGTTGATGATCGAACCGCCTCCCGCCTCCCGCATGGCGCCGATGGCAGCGCGGCTGCCGAGAAAGACGCCCTTCGCGTTCACGTCCATAATCCGGTCCCAAACCTCCACCGGAGCCTCGTGGATTCGAGGAGCATCCACGCCGCCCGCATTGGTGCTGCCGATGCCGGCGTTATTCACCAGGATGTCCAGTTTGCCGTAGCTGTTTACCGCCGCGCTGACCGCGCTTTCCCACTGGTCGGCATCGGTAACGTCGAGATGGACGAACGTGGCCAAGCCGCCCAGTTCACGAATCTCCGCCTCCAGTTTCATGCCCTCTTCGTCCAGGATATCCCCGATAACCACCGCAGCGCCTTCTCGGGAGAATAACCTGGCCTCCGCAGCGCCCTGCCCGCGCGCGCCGCCGCTGATCAACGCTACTTTGCCTTCCAGTCGCATGATGAACCTCCCGCAGAATACATTTATCAGATACCAGCCCCGGAGAAACCGGACGCTGACGCCTGGGCCCCATCTTATCGCATCAACCCGGTTTGTTGAACCCGTCGGTTTGACGACGGCTCACTTGCTGTATAGGATGTACCGGAGCCAATTGACGCCTATAATCACCTTTCCACCCACACGTCCTGATCCCACCTGCCTCATTCCCAACTTCCACGCTCTGAACCATGCAAACCCACGCCGCCTCCGCGCCCAGTCCTGCCGCCAGGTTGCCCGCCACGCTGGCCGAGATCATCCTGCCCGACTCGGCGGGAGCTCGCCGTATCGCCCGCGACATCGCGCTGATTGTTGCCGGCAGCCTGCTGGTGGCCCTTTTCGCGCAAATCAAGGTGCCCCTGGGTTTCACTCCGGTGCCAATCACCGGGCAAACCTTCGCGGTGCTGGTGGTCGGCGCATTGCTGGGAGGCTGGCGCGGCGGCCTCGCCCTGGCCCTATACGCCATCGAAGGAGCCTATCTGCCCTTCTTCGCCGGCGCGGCGTCCGGCTGGTTCTGGACCCTGACGTCGGGCGGCTACATCGTGGGATTCATACCGGCGGCGGCGCTGGTGGGCTGGTTGTGCCAGCTGGGATGGGTTCGTCGCCCCTGGATCCTCGTGGCCATGCTGCTGGGCAATGCCATCCTGTATGTTCCCGGACTCATCCAGCTGAATTACTTCCTGCCCGGCGACTCTGCCGCCGCCTGGGGATGCGCCGACCTGTGGCAATGCGGCCTGCTGCCGTTCATCCCCGGCGACCTGGTCAAGCTGATTGCCGCCAGCCTGGTGGTCCCCGCAGGATGGGCTGCCCTCGATCGTTTCGCCGTCAACCGCGATATTCGACCTTCCTGATAACGTACTGAATATGGACATTTACTGGCTGGGACACGCCTGCTTTCGCCTGCGCTCCACCACCTCCGGACTCTCCATCATCACCGACCCTTACGCGCAGTCCCTCGGCGTGCGTATCGACCCGCGCCAGATCGCAGATGTGGTCGCGGTTACCGTCAGCCATGACGACAAGCTGCACAACAACCCTGCTGATCTGGAGGGCAAACCCCGGGTTTTCACTTCGCCGGGGGAGTACGAGTTCCAGGGCATCATCATCCGTGCCGTTATGACGCCGTTGCCGCCGGAGACCCCCCGGGAGCAGCGCAACGTGGCCTACACCGTAACGCTGGACGGCGTCAACGTTTGCCACCTGGGCAACATTTCCCAGCCGCTTACCGCCCAGCAGATCGACCTCATCGGCCCGGCCGACGTGGTGCTGGCCCCCGCCGGCGGAGCCGAACGCAACCTGCTGTCCTACCGCGCCATCAACCAGGCCGCTCAGCAGCTGGATGCCAGGTGGCTCGTTCCCATGCACTTCAAAGCCCGCGGCGAAACGTCGGACGTGCAACCCGAAGGCGCCACCGAGTTCCTGCGTGAGCTGGGCGTAGCCGACGGCGCTCTGGAATCCCAGGGGCGAATGCAGGTCACGCGCAACAACCTGCCGCCCACACTATCAATCGGACTGCTAACCCCCCACTTTCGGCCCGGCTGATACCCAGAGGAGCCGCCCCTCACCCCAAAAATCCTGTCCATCCTGCTCATCGATGTAAAAACCCGTCCCGCGCCCCCGGTTACCACACCAGCCGCCGGCGATAGGCCAGCAGCGACACCCCCATCGCTCCGAGCAGAACGCCCAGCACGATCGCGAACCCCGGCAATACTGGCAACCCGCCCCACCGCAGCGTCTTTGCCGCGAACGCCTGCGCCGAACCCGCCGGAACCAAACCCAACTCGTCCGCCGACGGCAGCGTCAGGTCGGTCGTCGTCGTGCGTGTCGATGCGCTGGCGGTGGGAGCCGGTTCCTCCACCGGAACCTCGGCCGGCACTTCCTCCGGCGGCAGCAGCGGAGCGGCCACGAAACTGAGATGCAGCTCGCGGACTCTTTCCAGTCCTTCGAACAATACCTCCTGGACGGCCGGCTCCCGCTCTTCGCCCCTCACCATCCAGAATGTCACGACCTTGCCTACCAGCTGCGCATCCTGTCCCAGCTGGCCCGGATCAACCCGCAGGCCCTCGTAACGCCCATCCAGACCCACGATTACCGGCTCGCTTACATATCCCGCTTCACACCCGCCCAGACACGCCACCAGCGACACCCCCGACGGCACGGTCTGCCCGGCGGCAAAAGCGTGCCCCTCAAATATATCCCAGCCGGTCGCGCCGGTCGCTCCCGGCGCAACGTCGGGCCCCGGCGCGATACCCGCCTGTTCGCCCGCCCGTTCGTTAGACACCGCGCCCACCGATGCCAGCATCAGTATTGCCAACAACGCCATCGACGCAGCGAACCCCACCGTCCTGTTGAACCTGCGGCCTGAACAAATACGACCCATCTTTCTGCACCCCGCCTCCAGTATGACAAACTGCCCGTGTCAACCCACGGTTCCTACAAATGTAAACCATCCCCACCCTTCCCCGCACCAAACCGCAATTGCACGTTTCACCCAAAACACCCCCGCTCATCCTGAGCCTGTCGAAGGACGGCCCTCACCCCAAAATCCTGTCCATCCTGTCCATCGATGTAAAAACCCGTCCCTGGGGGCAGGGGTGGGTGGATTCCCGCTTTCGCGGGAATGACGGTAGTGAGGGTAAACCCGTCCCTCCCCCCTCTCCCGGTGGGAGAGGGGCCGGGGGTGAGGGCCGCCGTCCCCCCCACCAAAAAAACCCCCGCCGGCCGGGGCCGACGGGGGCTGTTGGTTGCCATTTCTCAGCGCTAGGCTGAGGCTGTTTGGCGGCGTCCCATGATGATGGCTACCACTGCGATAACCGCGGCAATGATTGCTACGATCAGCGCAATGATTCCCAGCGATCCCGTAGGACCAGGGGGGCCGACTTCACCGGCAGGGCCGGCTGCGCCCGCCGATCCGTCGGCGCCATCAGCGCCCGTGGGACCGGCTTCCCCCTGCGTGCCCTGGACGCCCTGCGGTCCCGCGGAACCGTCAGCGCCCATGGCTCCCGCAGCGCCAGCAGGACCCGCGGCCCCCATAGCGCCGGCGGGGCCCATCATCCCTTCCAGGGCTTCGTCGTCCAGCGCCAAGTTGGCGTTTATCATCGCCATCGCTTCCGCGCCGCCGCTCATCCACTCGTACATATAGTCCGACATCCGCTCGCCCACCATGAAGCTGACCATCATGTCTTCTCCGCTGGGGGCCATCAATTCAAACGGCCCAAACTTGCCGTTCTCCATCACTTCCGTCGAACCGATTTTCTCGTCACCAACCATGGCCACGATCATGGTCCCCGGAGGAACCGCAAAACCGTCGGCCATCGCCGTGCCGAAGAGGGTGGCTGGCGGGCGAGGTCCAGTGTCGCCGTCCTGGGCCATTGCCAGGCCCAGGGGCAGCGCCAGCAGCAAGGCAATCATTGCCGTCGCCGCCATTACTCCAATTCGCTTCATTTCAATTGCTCCTGCTTGTGGGGTATCCCTCACCCCGCCGCCTGAGCGTTGGGGTGAGGGTGTGCTTTACCTTGCGTTACTGTTGGTCACTTGATTTGGTTCGACCTTGCGGCTTACCAAACCTCCTGGTTCCAGCAGTCGCCGCCCACGCAGGTCAGGTCACGGGTCTTTCCGTTCAGTACCACGTTTTCCTGCGCTGCCGATACCAGTATCCAGTAGGGCTGGCCTACGGCGAGCTCGGTCAGGGTGTTGAGGCCCTCGAACTCGGGGCGCGGGTCATAGAACGTCCAAACCTTGGTGGAGTTGTTGAAGTGGAATACCCGTACCAGGTTGTCACCCACTTCGGACAGTGCGCCAGGCAAAGCGGTGGCGGCGCCGGTGACCGTGGGCTCAGCCAGAATTTCCAGCTGCACGATGGCGATTTGGGGGCTGCTGCCGGTTCCGACCTCAATCTTCACCGGGTAGAAACCGGGCTCCGAGTAGGGAACCACGATACCGGTGATGGTTACGTCACCATTGCGGTCGGTATTGAGGTTGATTCCGCCCAAGCGGTCGCCGCCATCAATCGTGACCTCGGACACCAGCTCGCCAATTGGCATGCCGGAGATTTCCAGGTCGATGGTTTGACCAGGGGCCGCCGCCGCCGGGGTAATCACCACGTTGGACGACGGTACCGAGAAAGTGGTTTCTTCCTCGATTTTATCGTTGTGTCTACTGGTAAAGGTGACTTTGACGTCGTGTTCCTTACCGATGCCGATACCGCCGCTCAACCGGTACTCATAGTTGAAGCGACCAGATCTGTCGATGCTGGCCGAGCGAGTCTTACCATCCACCTCGATACTGACGTCATAGTCGTCTTCGGAGGTGGCTACCGGCCAGTTGGCGCCGCTGATGGTGATGTAGTCCCGCGGGCCGGCGACCTCCGGCGTCACCATAACGGTGGGCTCCGAGATGGTTATCTTGGTCTTACCCTCGTAGCCATTCTTGTCGGTAACCTTGATGGTGTACTCGTCGGCATCCAGGGCCGGATTGCCAGCGCCATCGTGCCAGACGTTGACGGTGACGGTGAACTGGCCGGAACTGGTGATATCAACGTGTCGATCAGCGCCGCTTCCTTCGGTGCCAGCGTCATCAACTTTCAGCATCTTGCCGTCAATCGTGATTTTGGACGTAAGAATTTCAGCGTCCTCGCTGAAGCCGCTGCCCGAGATGACGATGGACTGGTTGGGCGCGACTTCCGTCTGGTTCAGCGTCAGGCTGGAAGGCGTTATCGTCAAGTTAGCGGTCTTTCTGGTTGAGCCGCGTTTGGCATCAACCTGAATCACGCCCGACAGGCCGCCCGGCACGTCGAAGATGTAGTCGTTGCCGTCGATGTCCTTGATTGAGAAATCGTCGGTGTCGGTGGTATCCGCAGTCCAGGTCTTGTCAGGGCCCAGGCTTATCTCAGTCAGCGCACCGCCGAAGTCCCTGGCCTTGAGGGTTACCTCGTCGCCGGAGTCCGCTTCGTCTGGATCAAGCGAAATCGAAGCGGTCAGGTCAAAGGTCTTGACTGCGCTGGCTTGGCGAGGGTTTCCGGCTTCGTCGTCTTCAGCGCAGATGTAGTTCACTTCGCCCGGCTTGAATTCATCCTGATGGACGGTATAGACGATAGCGAACTTGTCGTCGGTGCCCACGTTTGCGGTGCCCAGACTGTCGCCTTCGGCTACGACTTTTCCGCAGGTAATGTCGTTGTCCATATCATCGTCGTCGTTCAAACCAGCGGCAGCAACCAACACGAACGCCTCAGCGCCCACGCCGTTGTTGAAGCCGGAGCCAGTGATGGTTACCTCTTTGCCCCGACCGCCGTCGTCGTCGCTCAGAGCGATTTTGGCCTTGACCAGCAAGTCGGTAAGTTTCATGTCGGCCACATCGCCCCGGTCCTCGCCGGCGCTCACAATGGCGTAACCTGTGCTGTTGCTCGTTGCCTCGGTGGGGTTCTTAATCCCGGCAGACGAGGCAACAATCATCATCAGGGTTTGGCCCTGGCCGGGGTAGCCAAAGTTGTCGTCCCGGGGGTCCATGTCGGGGATGCGTGCGGAAATCACCACAGCATCATCTTCTCCGTCAATCTCGCCGCCATCGTCGATTTCAACGGCCGCAGCGGTCACGGTGCCGCCGTCGTTGGTTACACGGTTGCCCGTGCCATCGGCGTTCGTGGCGATAAAGACCACGTCTTGGCGACTGATGGAATCGGGCTCCTGGTAGTCATTCTCCAGGTAGATTTCCACCCAGCTGCCCGAGTTCAGATTGCTAGGCAGATCCACGATGGTCAGTGTGAGCTTGACGCTCGCGCCGCCCGAAGTGCTGCTGCTTTTGAGCATCGTGTCAGCGGACGTCGTGCCGGCAGCCGTGCACACCCCGGCGTCAATTAGACCTTGCAGCACGTCGCCGGTGGCGGTATCGCAAAGACCCTCGTCACCACCGCCACTGCTATCCTGGCACACCCCGGCGTCAATCAGACCTTGCAGTACTGCGCCGCTGGCAGTATCACAAAGACCTTGCGCCTGGGCCGTGCCAGGATTGGTGGACAGCACAATCGCGGCCATCATTCCGATGACGGCCAATGCCATCACCAGAGAAACCGGCCAGATGCGCTTTCTGGTTTGTTTTGACATTTCTCGGAATCTCCTTTTGAGATTGTCGTTGCTGGCTGCCAGAGGTTGGCGTCAGGCTTTGCAACCTGCCGCCATTCTCTGACAGCAATCCATTCAGTCCGTTCCTCTACTGGACTATACGCACGGGGAAGTTGCTAACGGTACTTTCACCACTACCGTCCAACGCGATTACCAGACCGACGTACGCAGTTCCAGCGGTCCCACTTACGCCAGTACAGGTGTAGGACGAAGCGCTGGCTGCCAACGAAGGAGCCAGGCAGAAGTCAGTGTCGTCAGCCACATTTACCACGATGGCAATTTGCGAGGTGGCGTTCGCAGCCGGCGTCCAGGTCAATACCAGGGAATTGGAGAGCCCCAGGTTGGTGATGGTGCCCAGCGTAATTGGCGCCGCAACGACCGATACCGCGTCCTTCTGGCTGTATGCCGATACGTTGCAGGCGTTAACCAATGCGGCCACCCGGTAACTCACGTTCCCGGCGGGCGCCTCGGTATCGGTGTAGCCCTGGGTGCGATGGTCAGCGATGGCTTCCCCGTACTGGTGGTACGGCGTCGCAATGCTAGTCCAGTTCCCGGCGGTGCCAATCTGCCGCTCAATCTGGTACTGCAGGTTTTTGCTCGCGTCTGTGGGCCGGTCAAAGTCGGCTTGCGTCCGCCACAGCCCGATGTCGTCTATCGGCGCTAGCCATTCCAATTCCACCGTATTCGCGGCCGTGGGATCAACGTTCAAGCTCCTGGGCATACTGGGTTCATTCGGCTCCGTCAGCTCTTCCATGACCATGGACCAGGGACCAGCGAGGCCGGCGTCGTTCATCGCTCTGACCCGGTACTCGTAGGTGTTGTCATACGCAATGGCGGTGTCGGTGTAGGACATACCGGCTGGTGTAACCGCAGCCCACCCGCCGTTGTTAACCATCCGCTGCACCTGGTAGGTGACCCTGGTGGCGGGTTCCCCCACCTCTTCCTTGCCAGCGCGGTTGCCGCCGATGTAGTCGGGGCCGACGTACACGCCGTTCACGTCCAGCTCCGGAACGGAGCCGAAGTCCAGGGGCGCGTTCCAGCTGACGGTAATTCTGTTAGCGCAGGCCGGGTTTGCGCTGAGCATCCGCACCATGGTGGGCGGGTCCAACAGCGGTTCCAAACGACCGCCCGAATCGGCGGTGGTTGTCGAGATCTCACGAGTCCACGCTCCCAAGGCGTAGCGGTCATAGGAATCGTAGTCCGGATACTTTCCGGCCAGCTTGTTGTAGGCCCGGTGCACCACCGGCTTGGCGGCATCCGACAGGTCGTCGTACATGACGCAGTAGGGGGCCACGCCAGGGGTGTCGGCGCCAACCGGCGGCTCGCCGGCGGCCGGCATCGCCACGTCGTTCATCTTCATGCAGCCCAGGTTGTTCCACCAATGCTTTACGTCGTACTCGACGATGGCCTGCACCATGTAGGTGTACGTGGTTCCGTAGGCCAGACCCAGGTCGCTGCGATCGGTGGGCGTAGCCTCGTGGAGGTCGATGGTGATGTCGCCACCCATATTGATGGGATGGTTGGGAGTGAGGTGCCAGGCGTCCCGGTCAATGCGGTAGCCGATGACGGTAGCGCCCTTGGCGGTCTTCTTCGGCATCTCCCAGTCCAGGCGGGCGCCGTTGTCCAGCCCCTGGAGCATATAGGCCATGGGCATCGAGGCGTGCGTCGCAGCGCCCATCATGCCGCCGTTGCCGTCGCCGTTCTGCCCATGGTCATGGCCAGGGTCATCGGGGTCAAGGCCGGCCTGCTCGTGTTCGGTAATGCACTTGGCGCGCTCAACCGGGTCCGCGATGTCGGCGCAACTGTTGGCTTGGGCCGCCCCCGGCGTCACCGCCGACAGCGCCACCACCGCGGCCAGCACGCCGAAGATGGCTAGCGGCATCAGGGCCATCGGCCAGATGTGCTTTCTGATTTTGTTAGTCATTTGCTGTAATCTCCTTTGAGATTGTCTTCACTGTCTAACCTGGACCGGGCCGGCCCAGGTTCAGAACGTCTTTCCGGCGCCCGTCGGTTAGTTGGCTACTACCTGAATGTGCTCCGAGAGCGTGTTGACGTCCATGGATCCCAAAGCTGCAACAAAGATGTTGTAGGTCTGCCCTGAGGTCAGTCTGCTAACGGCTCCCGTTGTACGCATACCACCGTCCACAACTGCCGTCTGAGTGTCGCTGGTGTCGGCGATGTTGACAGCGATGATGATGTAGCTTTGGGCGTTGGCAGCCGGCATCCAAGATACCTGCATAGAGCCGCCGGCATTGAAGCCGTCAGCGCTCACGCCGGTGACTTTGCCCAACTCCATCGTCGGCGCCGGCGTCATCTCCGTGGCCTCGCCGTCGGAGTAGGCACCCGTTCCGTCAACGTTCTTGGCGGCGACGCGGTAGTAGTACGTGGTCTCGGACATCAGGTCCATGTCCATGTACATCCTTTTCATGCCCGTGTGGGCCGGGTCCACGTTCATCCATTCGCTCATCATGTCGTCGGCCATCATGTATCTGCTCTGCACCATGTAGCCGGTGATGGCGGAACCGCCGTCACTGGTGGGGGATTCCCACGTCACCTTGATCTCGGTGTCGCTGCTTGCGGCAGCCATGACGCTCATGGGCATATTGGGCGTGTGCATATGATCCATCAGCGGGTAGTACGCCGTGTTGGACCACGCGCCCATAGTGCTGCCGTTCAGCGCGGCCACCTGGTACATCCTCATCTCGCCGGCTTCCGGCTCCAACGTATCGGTGTAGTCGGTGAAGACATTGTTGGTGTCCATCACCAGGGTTTCCCAGGCGGCATCGCCCTTCTTGC
Source organism: Dehalococcoidia bacterium (assembly GCA_965262485.1). Classification (GTDB taxonomy): domain Bacteria; phylum Chloroflexota; class Dehalococcoidia; order Lucifugimonadales; family UBA3495; genus Bin87. The sequence goes on from OZ253540.1 coordinate 1,953,474, forward strand.
GCTGGATGCGGTAGCCGTCAATCATGGCGCCGTCCGGCGCGTTGGGCGCATTCCACAGCAGCAGCACGCCGCGGTCCACCGTGCCCGTGTTGCTGGAGTCCTTGGCATCTTCAGCCGTCAGGCCTTCCGGCGCATCCGGCAGATCCGACTGGTGCGTGGTCGCCGTCCTGGTTTCAGCGGAGTCGCCAGCAGACATACGGATGTTGCCTGAATCGCTACTGTCGTCAGTCACCGTGAGAACCTGGTACCGCCAAGTTTCACCGGCGTTCAGATCCTTGTGCATGTAGCCGGTGGTTTTGCTGGTTGCAAACAGCATCCCGTCGGTGGTTATCTCAGCTGTCGGGAAAGCAGCAAAGGTGCCGTCAGCCTGGCGCACTCCGGCGATTTGGTACCGGACGATGGGCGCGCCACCGTCGTTTTCCGGCGCGGTCCAGGCCAAGTCGATCTGCGTCGGCTCCACGGCGGTAGCCGTGAAACTTGTCACGTGGCCAGGCGCAACCGGCTCTCCGGTGTCCAATGCAGACAGAGTGACGGGTTCCTGGGCAGGACCCAGATGCTGGGAGTGCCAGGCAAAGATGCGATAGTGCCGGTCCTTCCTTTCCTCGTCAACGTACTGGTACTCGGTCGCCGTCTTCCTGGTGTGGTCAATCAAGCTGCGCCATGACATACCGTCGTCCGACACGTCGATGCGGTATCCGCCGATTGAAGGCGGCGCGTTATCATCGGTATTGTCATCTTCGTCTATTGCCGGCGCGGTCCATTTCAAGTTCACGCTGCCTTTGGGGTCGCGTATCGCTTGTTCGCCGGTGGCGAATGCCGGCGCGACGGGTATCGTTTTCGGGAGGTCGGCATCGGCAACAATAGTCATTCGATCCGACTGGCCGTATCTGGTGCTCTTCAGCTCCGTGATAGGCGGAGGGCCATCATCGGCGTTCCGCGTTATGGCGTAGACCCGGTATCCCACCGTGGTATACGGAACGGGAGGAGTGCCGCCATCATCAGCATTTACAGTATCCACTGAGGAGTCCGCAGAAAACGTTGCGCCGATGCCTGTCCAGGTGATGGTATCCACCTCATTGAAGGAGCCGCCGTTGTACGAAGCATGAACTTCGTAGTCGATGACGGCCGTTCCCCCAATCTCGGTGGGCGCATACCAGTACAGGGTGAACATTCGGTCGCCCGTCTGCACTGCCGTCACGCCAGTGGGCGCCCCCGGCTTTACCAAGGGCGCCGTCATTGCCGCCGTGGTATCGCTCGGCATCATGGACTTCCCGGTAGCGTTGTGTGCATAGACGACGTACTTGTAACGGGTATTGGCGTCCAGCATCTTGTGCTCGTAGGACGTACCGTCATCGGCATCGACGTCCATGACGCCGAGATCAGTGGCCATTACACTTTGCACCGGGATAGTGCCCGTGCCCATCGCAAAGTGGATGGAGTATTTCGTGATTGGCGAGCCTCCCAGTTTGGCCGGCGCCGTCCACATGAGATTGACCTGGTTCTGGCCCATGGCCATTGCCCTGAGGCTAATCACTGCGCTCGTAGGCGTCCCCACGTCGGTCTGCACCTGGTAGTCCTGGGAAACCGGCCCGGTGCCCGCCGCGTTCACGGCGAAGACGCGGTAGTAGTAGCTCGTACCGGGCTTAAGCTTCATGTCACTGTAAGTGCGCATGGTGTGACCGGTCACGTGGGTCATCCAGGTGTTGCCGTTCATGGACCGGTCAATGCGGTAGCTGGTGGGCGTACCTCCCATGGCGGGCGCATCCCACCTCAGGTCGATGGCGTTGGTCCCGTCGGCCTCCCCCATGAGGTTGCCGACCACGCCGGGCGGATCATGAGCCAGCGCGACGCCGGGCGGCTGGGCCGCAAAGATAGCCAGCGTGGCGGCGACGGCTAACACCGCCACCAGCGGCGCTGACCATATCAGCTTTCTCGTTTTGCTCTTCATTTGACAAAATCTCCCTTGAGATTGTCCGTTCATAATCTTTCCTTGCTATCTAGCGCCGCACCTGCGGCCCCCCGCTCATCCTGAGCCTGTCGAAGGATGCCTGCAATCGCGTGCGGTGTAAAAGGGTAGTTCGGCGTTGCACCTCCTATGCGATGCCCGTCAGCCAAACGCCGGCGGGCTGCCGGCAAAGAGCGACGGAAATGTGTCCCAATAAACATACTGCCCAATTCTAGCCGGCTCCGCATTACGGGAGTATTACAGCGCAAAACCAATTTGGGCCAATTTCTAAAAAAAGCCCACCCCAACATCCCCTGTCATTGCGAGCGCAGCGCCCACCTGTCATTGCGAGGAGCGCAGCCGCTCATGGTGAGCCTGTCGAACCACGCGGCAATCTCGCCACCCCCCTACCCAAAAATCCCGTTCATCCTGTCCATCCAGGTAAAAACCGTCCCCCAGCGAAAGAGGGGCCAGGGATGAGGGCGGTTTGATAATTAGGTAGTGGGGGGTTAGAATTTCGCATCATGGATATTGGGATTATCAGCATCATCATCAGCGTCAGCACCGGCGTCGTCACCATGACCGCGCTGGTCGGCTCAACATTCTACTGGGCGGGCCGCATGGCCAACCGAATCGACGCTTTGGGCGAGCGGATGGACGCCTTGGGAGCGCGGCTGGGCCAACGGCTGGATAGGCAAGGGGAACGGCTGGAGGCTCACGGAGCGCAGCTGGCCGCGTTGGGTACGGAAGTGGCCGTGTTCGGAGTGCGGATTGACGCGTTGTCAGCGGAAGTGTCCACCACCCGGCAGGCGCTGCTGGCGGCCATCTCGCACCACGAGCACAACACCGACGGCAGCGTAAGGTTCTGGGTTCCACCCCCGCCGGCGTGACGTGTGACGGGGCCGGGGGTGAGGGCGTAACCCCGTCCCCCGTCATTCCGAGAAACACCCCCCGCGCATCCTCCTCATCCCGTTCATCCTGTCCATCCAGGTAAAACCCGTCCCCCCCGCGCATCTTCCCCCCTCGCCCTCCGGGAGAGGGGCCGGGGGTGAGGGTGGTTTGATAATTAGGTAGTGGGGGGTTAGAATTTTGGACTATGGATATTGGGATTATCAGCATCATCATCAGCGTCAGCACCGTCGTCGTCACCATGACCGCGCTGGTCGGCTCAACATTCTACTGGGCGGGCCGCATGGCCAACCGAATCGACGCCTTGGGCGAGCGGATGGACGCCTTGGGAGCGCGGCTCGACGCGCGGATTGACGAGATAGGCCAACGTCTCGACCGGCAAGGGGAACGGCTGGAGGCTCACGGAGCGCAGCTGGCCGCGTTGGGTACGGAAGTGGCCGTGTTCGGAGTGCGGATTGACGCTATGGGCGAACGGATGGACGCATTGTCAGGGGAAGTAGCCACCACCCGCCGCGAGCTGCTGGCCGCCATTTCCCACCACGAGCACGACACCGACGGCAGCGTAAGGTTCTGGGTTCCACCCCCGCCGGCGTGACGTGTGAGGGCATAACCCCACCACCCCACTGTCATTGCGAGGAGCGTCAGCGACGTGGCAATCCCGGTGAGGTTGAGTACACGTCGGGCAACCACCATTGCTACGGCATCGAGATTGCCGCGCTGCGCTCGCAATGACAAGCCCGCTATGCGTCCCCCGGCATATAATGTCTCCACCCATCTAATCAGGAGAACCATTTTGATCCGCAGCATCGACGGTAAAACCCCTCAAATTCACCCCAGCGTGTTCGTCAGCGAGGCAGCCTACATCGTGGGCGACGTCATCATCGGCGAGGGCACCAGCATCTGGCCCGGCGCCGTTATCCGCGGCGACTACGGCCAGATTGTCATCGGCAGGAACTGCTCCATCCAGGACAACTGCGTCCTGCACACCGACGACTACCTGGAGCTGGGCGACAACGTCCTGATGACTCACGGCGCGGTGATCCACGGCGGCAAGATCGGCAACAACGTCATGATCGGCGTCAACGCCGTTTGCCTCGAGGACTGCGACGTTGGCGACTATGTGCTCATCGGCGCCGGGGCCATCGTGACGGGAACCGCCATACCCAGCGAGTCGCTGGTTATCGGAGTGCCCGGTCGCATCCGCGAGCTGCCCGAGGTTCACCGCCAGCGCCTCCAGGACCCCACCGCCCGCTACCGGGAAAACGGCCAGCGGTTCATCGCCGCGGGCCTGGGCCTGCAAATCCCGGCCACCGAGTAGGGGCGTCCACCCCGCGTCAATCCGCCGCGGCTGGCAAATCCCAGTTGCAGTATTCGGCGCATCCCTCGCCCAGCAAATCCCGCAACCGCTCCTGAAGCTCGTCGCAAGCGCCGGTGGACACGGTGGGAATCTCCATCAACACGCGCCGGCCTTCCTGCAGGTGTAGTTCCACGTACACCCGGTCATCGCCAGTGTATTCCAGCATCACCCGAATGGCCTGGCGCAGCCGGTAGCGGTCATCTTCCGCGTTGTCGGTCTCGGACATGCGGATCAGCACCCCGGCCTCGCGCCCGCCCGTTGACTCAGCCGCCCCCGACTTCGAGGCAGTCCCGTTGGCGCCGGACCGAGCGGGTCTGGACGCCTCGCCGTTGCCGCGACCGTTCCGCCGCGTGGCCCGCTCGGGCGACGATGATGATGGCCCTCCGGCATCAGGCGCATTGCCGGCTTGAGGGCTGGCAGCATCGCCGTCCATCACCGGAGCGGCCTGGGGCGTCAGCTGAAACTCCTCGGCCTCGTAGCACGCCAGCGAGAAATCGTCGCCCCTGACCTGGTGCCGCCCGGTCACCCGCACCGTAATACCCTGCCGCCAAACGTCCGCGGTTTTCGCCAGCGCATCCGGCCACACCATCGTCTCCACGTTCCCGCCCAGCAGCGCCAGATCCACCCGCAGAAACTTGCGGTTGTCCCGGGTGTAGCGTTCCGTCACCTCGTTGACGTAGCCCAGCAGGGTAATGGTCGCCCCGACCATCTCGTCTTCCAGCCGCGCCACGGCATTGATGGCGTCGCCGGCATCAACGGCGGCCAGCGCCAGCATCGGGTTGTAGGAAAGCGCAAATCCCAGATATTCCCGTTCCCATTCGGCCTTTTCCTGGTCGGTCACATCAGGCTGGCTATTGTCCAGTTCCAGCAGGGTCCCGCCGGATCCTCCGTCCACTTCTTCGCCAAACATGCCGTATTGACCGGAATGGCGGTTGCGCGTTTCCTGCTGCGCCACCGCCCAGATACGGTCCAGGGCAGCCAGCACGGCGGCGCGGCGCCCCAGCGAGTCGAACGCTCCCGCCTTGGCCAGGGCCTCCAGTGTGCGCCGGTTCAAACCCGATACGTCCACCCGGCGACAGAAATCACCGACGGAGGCATAGGGGCCGTTGGCCTCGCGCTCGGCCACGATGGGCGAAACGGCACCCTCCCCCACCGACTTGACGGCAGCCAGGCCGACGCGCAGGGCATCCGTTCCATCCGCCCATTCGGCGGCTCGATCGGTGGTGTACAGCACTCCCGAACCGTTCACGTCGGGCAGGCCGATCCTCATCCCCATCCGCGTGCATTCATTTATGGATGCCACGTACCGGTCGGCGTGGTCCAGCCGGCAGTTGAGCACCGATGCCATGTACTCCAGCGGATGGTGGGTTTTGAAATACGCCGTCCAGTAGGAAATCAGCCCGTAGCTGACGCTGTGGGCCTTGTTGAAGGCGTAACCTGCGAACGGCTCGATGAGGTCGAAAATCTCGGTGCCCATCGCCTCCGTGTATCCCCGCTCAATCGATCCCGAAACGAACCGGTCACGCTCCTCGGCCATCAGCGCGGGGATCTTCTTGCCCATGGCCTTGCGGACGGTGTCGGCCTCTCCCAGCGTGTAGCCGGCGAAGTTTTGCAGGATGTGCAGCACCTGGTCCTGATAGACGATGACGCCGTAGGTCTCGTCCAGCAGCTCCTTCATGCTGGGATGGGGATACGAAACCTGCTCCACGCCATGTTTGGAGCGGATGAACCGGTCGATGTGCTCCATTGGGCCGGGCCGATAGAGGGCGATCATCGCCGCAATGTCCCCCAGGTTCGACGGTTTCAGCTCCTTGATGTAGCGCTGCATACCGGCGCTTTCCAGCTGGAACAGGTCGGAGGTGTTGCCGGTGCTCAGCAGGGCGTAGGCTTCCGGGTCGTCCAGCGTCAACCGGCCCAGGTCGATGCGGATCCCCTTTTCCGCATCCAGCAATTTGATGGTGCGGTCCAGGATGGTCAGGTTGGTGAGGCCGAGGAAATCCATCTTCAGCAGCCCCAGCTTGGCCACCGGGTCCATCGAGAACTGGGTCATCATCACCGGACTGTTCTCATCGCCGCGGGCCGGCCGCTGCAAAGGAACCGTGTCGGTCAGCGGTTCATCGGCGATCAGGACGCCGGCGGCGTGGGTGCTCACGTGGTGAACGATGCCTTCCAGGGCCTGGGCGTTATCCATTAGTTGCTGCAGGGAGGCGTCGCTGTGGCAGCTCTGCTCCAGCTCCGGATTGGCTTTCATCGCGTCGGCCAGCGTCCGCGATTTCATCGGCACCATGCGGGCGATGCGGTCAACGTCGCCGTAGCTCATGCCCAGGCCCCGGCCAACGTCGCGGAGGGCAGCCTTGGGGCCCAGGGTTCCGAAGGTGATTATCTGTGCCACCCTGTCCCGGCCGTAGCGGTCTATGACGAAGCGCAGCACTTCGTCCCGCCGGTCATCCTGAAAGTCCATGTCGATGTCCGGCATTTCTTTGCGTTCGAAATTGAGGAAGCGTTCAAACACCAGGCGGTATTCCAGCGGGTCCACTTCCGTGATGCCCAGGCAGTACAGCACGATGCTGGCGGCAGCGCTCCCCCTCACCCCAAACAAAATGCCCCGCTCACGCACGAACGAAATGATGTCCCACACGACCAGGAAATAATTGGCGAAACTGGTCTGTTTCACCACTTCCAGCTCATACTCCATGCGTGCTTGCGCCGTCGGATTGTTGCGCCCGTAGCGTTTGTTGAATCCTTCCCAGCACAGTCCTTTCAGGTAGGCGTCGGCGTCTTCATTGTTGGGAGTGGGATAACGCGGCAGATGCATCTTCCCGAACCCCAGGGAGACATCGCACTGCTGCGCAATCTCGCCGGTAATGTCCAGCGCAGCCGGAAATTCGGGGAAATCGGCGGCCATCTCCTGCGGCGATTTGATGTAGTACGAAGAATCCTCCATACGCAGCCGCTTTTCGTCATGGATGTTGGTGCCGGTCTGGATGCAGATGTAAACGTCCTGGTATTGATGGTCGGTTTGCCGCACGTAATGGGCGTCGTTGGTAACCACCAACGGGATGCCGGTGTCCTGGTTCAACCGAATCAAACCATCGTTGATCCTGGGCAGCTGGGGGACGTGTTCGTGGCGTTGCAGTTCCAGAAAATAATTCTCGCCGAACAGCTCGCGGTACCACCCAACCATCTCCCTGGCAGCGTCGTAATTCCCGTCGGCAAGCAGCGTGGGCACTTCCGCAGAAGCGCACCCGGACATGCAGATCAATCCCTGGCGATACTTGTGCAGCAGTTCTTTATCGACTCGGGGACGGTAGTGGAAACCCTCCAGGTGAGAGAGCGTGACCAACTGGAGCAGGTTTCGGTAACCCGTATTGTCCCGGGCGATCAACACCAGATGATTGGCAGTCCGTTCATTGGGTGTGCGGTCGTGGCGACTTCCGTGCGCGACGTACATTTCACAACCCACGATCGGCTTGATACCGGCTTCCACGCACTCGGAATAGAAATCCACCACACCGTACAGTGAACCGTGATCGGTAATGCTGGCGGCGTCCATCCCCAGTTCACGGGTGCAATTCACCAAGTCCGGAATCCGGCTGATGCCGTCCAGCATGCTGTATTCGGTGTGGGTGTGTAGATGAGTAAACAATTTGCCAGTTACCGTCCGATTGATTATGCCGAATGAGTTGTGATTTTGGTAGACTGCGCCGACTGAGCGGTTAAATCAAGGGCGATATCTCGCCCTGATTAATGAGTACGTTCAGGTTCAGGCCTGAAATCGGGTCCGCAACCCCGCGTCAACCCGGAATTTCTATTTTCTCGGTGACCACACGGGTTACACCCCAGCCGGCCAGCCAGGCCGAATGCCTGCCGTCTCCGCCCGCTACCACAATGACGATGTCGTCGGCACGCGGGGCAATGGGAACCATCGTATCCGGTTTTGTGTCATCGATCCAGGCTGGGTAGTTGCGATTACCCCAGTGCCCCAGATCCGACAACTCGGCAATCGACATTCGGGCGTTGGCGTAAACGTACTCCCGCACATCCCTCTTGGTTAGTCCGGCCGCCGCAATCTCGGTGGCATGTTCCGGACTCAACACCAGCGTAACCTGCGCTCCGGTGCCAATCTGATAATAATTCGAGAACCCGGTGGCGCGGGTGGCTCGCACCAATGTATTGAGTACGTCCAGCCCGTTGGACACCGTTGTTTCCATGACCGGGTAGAACCCGCGGATAGCGTGCAGCGTTATCATGCTGTCTTCCGATTCCAACCCCAATTCCACGTGCCGGGGTTCCCAGGGGCTGCGCTCTTCGTTTTCGGCGAAACAGAAGGAATAACGGCCCGGCATGGCCAACGTGGCTTTGTCCATATCACCGATGATCAGGCCGGCAACGTTGCGTACGAACAACCGCAGCGCCCGACCGATGGTGGCGTTGGAACGATACCCCGGCCCAAAGCAACCCGAATCGCCATTGATACCCAGTTGCCGGGCAATGGGGCCATTGACGATTACCACCGGAGCCGCGCCGCCGGTGGTGGCCTGGCAACCTGCCAGGTTGAACGGTTGCTGCAATGCGGCCTTAACACAGGCGACAACGACCGGGAAATATTCGGGTCTGCAACCGGCCATCACTGCGTTAATTGCGACTTTTTCCAGCGTAACTTCGCAGTTGGATGGTTGGGCCACGCCGAGGGACTGGGATGGATCTTCACCCCACGGCCCCAGCATACGCTGGACCGCGCCCTCGGTGGCGGGAACCACCGGCATACCGTCCGTCCACCCCTGCTCCTCGTAGTAATCCTGGATCGCATCATGGGAATCGGCAACCTCGATGCGTCGCGACTGGAGGGCAGGGGTTTCACTGGGCATAAGGTTGATACTCCTTTCTAACGGGACCCGACTACCTGGAGGCGGTCAACATTGTTGCGATCTCGCCGGCAAATTTATGCGCCAAATCACGCACTTCCGGTATCGACCGTGGCGCCAACGGACTGGGCAGCGCCAATATCTGCACTCCCGGCATCCCAAGCGCCGTTGCTCTCGCATGAGCGGCCCGGGTAAAACTCTCAGTGATAACGCTGACTGAAGGGACGCCCCTGGTTTCGGTAATTACTGTGTCGTGGAGACCCCACGCCGTGCAGCTTCCTCAATCAGCAATGCCGTGTACGACAGCGTCGCACTGGGCCACCAGTTCCTCGATCGTCTCATCCGAACACGGAGCGCTAAAACTGAATTTCTGGAGGTAAACGACCTTATCGACCGCGTATTCCTCTTCCAGGATGGACTGCAACTCTTTGAGGAAGTTGTCAGAGTGATATTTACGATTCTCCAGCAGCCCTATGGTCTTCCCGCTCAGGCCGGGTAGACGGCCGGCGGCCGGGCGCTCGGCGGTTGTTTGCTCCGGACGCGGGTCCAGAATCTGAATTGTGCCGGTTGACATGAATAGCCTCCTATGATTGAAATATCGGTTGGAAAGATGCGTATCTCCGGCTAACGCCCTACCCCAGCATCTGGAAGTGTTTGCCCTCGGTTTTGATGGCGGGGGCGATGACCATTTCGGCCTTGTGAAAATCCCGAACCGTGTATGCCCCGCACATTCCCATTGCTACCCGCAGCGCGCCCACCAGGTTCTGCGTACCGTTGGTCACGCTCGACGGGCCGTGCATCAACTGTCGCAACGTGCCCTTGGTTCCAACACTGATGCGGGTTCCCCGAGGCAGTTCCGGGTGCGCGTTAGCCATTCCCCAGTTGAATCCGCGGCCCGGCGCCTCCGCCGCCTGAGCGAATGGCGTACCCAGCATCACGCCGTCGGCGCCGCTGGCCATCGCTTTGCAAAGGTCGCCGCCGGTCCGGATTCCCCCGTCCGTGATGATGCTGACATACCGGCCGGTGCGCTGGAAATAATCTTCCCGCGCCGCCGCGCATTCCAATGTTGCCGACACCTGCGGCACACCCACGCCGGTAACCTCCCGGGTGGTGCACGCCGCGCCGGGACCCACACCCACCAATACCGCGTCAATGCCGGTTTCCATCAACTCGCTGGCCACGTCGTAGGTCACGCAGTTGCCAACCACGACCGGTACATCCAACGCACTCACCAGTTCTGAGAATATCAATCCTCGGTAGCTGTGCGAAACGTGGCGGGCCGTGGTAACCGTCGATTGGACCACAATGATGTCAGCGCCGGCTTCGACTGCCAGCGGGCTATACTTCTTGGTAGTTTGAGGCGTGAACGCAATCGCCGCAATTGCGCCGGTGTTCTTGATCTCCTGCACGCGCTCTCCAATCAGGTGATCTTGCACCGGTTCGGTGTAAACGTGCTGGAGGTATTCGGTAACCTCAGCCTGGTCCATCGATATTATCTCTTCCAATACGGAGTAGGGATCCTCGTAACGGCTGTACAGACCCTCACCATTCAGGACACCCAAGCCGCCCATCTCGTGCATGAGAGTGGCAAACCGGGGCGACACCGATCCGTCCATCGCAGAGGCTAGCACCGGCGAGTCGAACGAGAACTGCCCGATGCTCATCTGTGTGGATGTCATCTCTGGATTGATGGTAACTTCGCCGGGGACAATTGCCACTTCATCGAAGCCATATACCTGTTCCAATTCTTTTAGCAGTCGCCTGGCCATTCACTCACCTCAATACGCGTTGAAAGCGTTCCGAAAATTTAGCAATACCTTGACGAACCGTCAACCGCCGGCGCCGCTGTTGACACCGGATCATCCTTTGTCGATGCAACCCCGGCGAACGGCGCATCACGGCAGCAACATCTCCTCATCCAACCGGTGTTGCGTATGAAGCAATGCAATCGGCATACCTACCCCGTAATCCTGATGAACTCGCTTTGAACATTCTGCCGGCCAGATCAGCTGCCGGTTTCACTAACCGTTGAGGGCGCCATTTTTGATGACGCCCTCATATTTAGCTTGCGTTGTAGATTTTCACTAAGCCGAGGGCAAAGCGGCCATCTCCTCGCTGCGTACCTTGACTACGACTTTCCCGTCTTCGTCGAGGTCAACAATCGCAGTGTCGCCTTCTGATAATTTGCCGCCCAGCAACTCGTCGGACAGTCTGTCTTCGACTTCGTTCTGGATGAGTCGGCGCAATGGCCTGGCGCCCAACAGCGGGTCAAAGCCCTTTTCGCCCAAGAATTCGCGAGCAGCCTCGGTCAATTCGATACCGATGTTTTTGTCCTTCAGCTCCAGTCTCACCATGTTCATCATCAGATCAACTATCTGGTTGATCTCTTCCTTGCTCAACGCATGGAAGACTATGGTGGCATCCAGTCGGTTCAGGAATTCGGGTCTGAAGAAGCGTTTCACTTCGTCCATGACCTTATCCTTCATCCGCTCGTAAGCCTGGTTGTCCGTCTTTGCCGAGTCAGACTTGACGGCAAATCCCAAGCTGGTGTCGCGTCTGATCAAGTCTGAACCAAGGTTGCTGGTCATTACAATGATGGAGTTCCGGAAATCCACCCGACGTCCGCGGGCATCGGTCAATTGACCAGCATCAAAGATCTGCAACAGGATGTTGAACACTTCCGGATGCGCCTTCTCGATTTCGTCGAGCAGAATTGCACAGTAGTTCTTGCGGCGAACACCCTCGGTTAGTTGACCGCCTTCGTCGTAGCCAACGTACCCCGGAGGGGCGCCAATCAGACGGGCAGTGGTATGGCGCTCCTGGAACTCGGACATATCCAGACGAATCATGTTGTCTTCGTGTCCGAACATGAACTCTGCCATCGCTCGAACCAGTTCTGTCTTCCCTACACCGGTAGGGCCTAGGAAGAGGAAGACACCGATTGGGTGGCGAGGATCCTTTAGCCCGGCGCGTGCTCTGCGAACAGCGCGGGATATCCCGACGATCGCTTCATCCTGTCCGATGATCCGCTTGTGCAGATCCTCTTCCATGTGAAGCAAACGCTCCGTTTCCTCCTGGGCCAGGCGTGTCACCGGGATACCGGTCCACATGCTCACCACTTCGGCAATGTCTTCTTCCGTTACCTGAGTGCGCTCTTTATTGCGGTCGGCCCGCCACTCGCGCTCCAGGTCGCCAACATTTTGCGAGAGGTGCAATTCCCGGTCCCGCAACTCAGCCGCCACTTCATATTGCTGAGAAGCGATGGCTTCGTCCTTTTCTTTTCGCACCCTCTCCAGGACTTCCATGGCGTCCTTGACTTCCTGAGGAGCGTGGCTGCCTCGCAAACGCACCCGTGAGCCCGCCTCGTCCAGCAGGTCAATGGCCTTGTCTGGCAGGAACCGATCCGGGATGTATCGTGTGGACAGCGTGGCCGCCGCCTGCACCGCTTCGTCAGTAATATCTACATTGTGATGGTCTTCGTACTGGACCTTCACGCCCTTGAGTATGTCGACGGTCATTTCGGCATCGGGTTCTTCCACCCGAACCGGTTGTAGACGCCGTTCCAGCGCCGGGTCACGTTCGACATACTTTCGATAGTCGTCCAGGGTGGTGGCGCCGATGCACTGGATTTCGCCTCGAGCCAGAGACGGCTTCAAGATATTGGAAGCGTCAACGGCGCCCTCGGCTGCTCCCGCACCCACTATGGTATGAATCTCATCGATGAAGAGAACGCAGTTGCCTGAGGTCTTGATTTCCTCAATTACTTTCTTCAGTCGTTCCTCAAACTCACCCCGGTACTTCGTTCCGGCGACCAGGGCGCCCATGTCCAGAGTGACCAGGCGTTTGCCTTTCAGAGTATCCGGAACATCGCCGGACGATATCTGCTGGGCCATGGCCTCGACGATCGCCGTCTTACCCACGCCAGGTTCGCCCACTAGCACCGGGTTGTTCTTGGTCCGGCGGCTCAGAATCTGAGTGACCCTTTCGATCTCGGTATCGCGACCGATCACGGGATCCAACTTGCCACCTAGCGCGGCATTGGTCAGGTCGACGCCCAATTGGTCGAGGGTCGGAGTGCGGGTACTGGAACGGGTGCTCGTCGAAGTCCCTGTCCCGGAGTTACTGAGGATGCGGTGCGTTTCCGCTCGTACCTTCTCCAGGTTGACACCCAGACTCTCCAACACGCCGGCTGCAACACCTTCACCTTCGCGCAACAGCCCGATCAGAAGGTGCTCCGTGCCGATATAGGTATGGTTCATTCGGCGGGCTTCATCGACCGCCAACTCCACCACCTTCTTGGCTCGGGGCGTGAGACCGATCTCGCCCTGCGCCGGCCGCTCGCCGCGCCCGATGATGAACTCAACGGCCGACCGCACCTTGCCAAGGTCTACGCTCAGGCCGGACAGCACTCGAGCGGCTACACCCTCGGTTTCACGTACCAAGCCGAGCAATATGTGCTCCGTCCCGATGTAGTTGTGGTTAAACCGCTGCGCTTCTTCCTGAGCTAACGACAAAACACGCCGTGCTCTTTCTGAAAATTTCTCGAATCTGCTGCCCATGAGTTTCTCCTGGGTTGGTTTCAGGTTAACGACTCTGCGCTGTACACGCCATTTTACCGCATTTGGGCAAAAATAAAAGTGCCATTAACTACAAAGGCGGCTCATAAAGTCGAAATATATCGACAAAGCCGCCGTTTCGGGTCGGGAATCAGGGTTTTTCGGTGGGACCATTGCGCCGGTTGCGGTTTCATTGTTCATCACACCCAACCCATCGCCGTGCTCCATCGAACCCGTTAAGCCCGGTTCGGTGTCGTTCCTTACCGTTGTTTCGTCTTTAGTTTCGATCCCAATGGTGGGTTCGTACTGGTTTCAGATAGATAGGGCAGTACGTGTACTGCCCTACAACTATCAAGACTAAAACTTTCCGGCAGTGACCTATTTTCCCACTCCGTCACCGGGGCAGTATCGTCGGCGCTGGGGCGTTTCACTTCCGTGTTCGGGATGGGAACGGGTGGGGCCACCCCGCTTGAACCACCAGAAAGTTATGGCGTGATTATGCACCCGTTGCAACATTTTGGCAAGTGTCTTTGTTACGCGGCAATCACCAAATAACAAACACCCCCTCACGCGTACCCAACTTGTTATCGCGACCCCGTGCTCGATGCGTGGGTTGGCAATCTCGTCGCCGTAGTAACGGCGGTTAGTCACGTGTGTTCAGCCTCATCGAGATTGCCACGTCCCTCGACAAGCTCGGGATGATCCTTAGACGGGCTCAGGATGAGCGGAAGATCCTCGCAATGACAGCAGGCCGGTTTGTCAGGCCGGTTTGGATTGACAAAGCGGGTACGCGTGAGCCATCACCCCGCCCGTTGGTCGAACTGATGGCTATGCTATACTTTTCCGGTTGAACGCTTGGCGTAATCCTCGGGCCGTTAGCTCAGCTGGCAGAGCACCGGACTTTTAATCCGGGTGTCGTGGGTTCGATCCCCACACGGCCCACCAGTACCCGCCCACGCCCAATTGCGCCATCCCCGAGCCCAGGGGTCTGACACCTCCGCGCTGCCGCCCCGTCTCCGAACTAATCACCTGCATCCGGCGTCCAGTTGTATATCTTTGCCAGCGATCCGCCCATGAGAGCAGAACGCTCCGCATCCGAGAGCTGATCGGTAACACGGAATGCTTCTACGCCCTGCTCGTAGGTCAACAGATTCACCGCCCTGGTCCAGTCAGTACCCCACAGGCATCTCTCAAGTCCAAACGCGTCGAATATCCGGCGCAATGGCTCCCAGATATCCGGGTACGGAAATGGCTCATGCGACAGGGTGCCCGCTCCGGAAATCTTGATGGCTACGTTGTCGTATTCTGCCAGCGAAAGCACGGTGGCCAGATCGGCGAACGGTTCCGGCGGAACCGGCGGCGCCGGGGGTTGAGCCAGCCCCAAATGATCGATCACCATCTGAGTGCCCGGATTGCGGCGGGCCAGCTCACCGAAGAGGGGCAGATTGCCCGAACACATGACGTTCACCGGAACGCCAGCGGTTGCGCCGGCGGCGAGTATGCGATTGAGTCCCGGGTCGTCCGCTTCAAATGGTTGAGCTGTGAGCATAATGCGGGCTCCGACCACACCCGGAGTACCCGTCCACTCGGCCACATCGTCCTCAATCGTTTCCGATCGCGGATCAAACGGCCTTATCAGGCCGAACCGCCCCGGGTGTTTCGCGTACACTTCCAGCGCATAGCTGGCGTCGTAGCGATACATGGAA
The DNA here is from genome assembly GCA_965262485.1 of Dehalococcoidia bacterium. Taxonomy (GTDB): domain Bacteria; phylum Chloroflexota; class Dehalococcoidia; order Lucifugimonadales; family UBA3495; genus Bin87. Next base: position 1,968,812 of record OZ253540.1, read on the forward strand.
AACGGTGATATCAACAATGCCCCGTCGACGCCAAGTGCGTCCATCGCTGCCACCATATCGTCACCGGTGACCTCTTCCGGACCCTGCAAGGTTCCGGCCCAGGGGCGTTCCGGACGGTTTCGTTCGTAGGCGTGTACTTGTGAATCGATTGTGAGATTCCGCGGCGCCATCGTCTTTCTCCTTGTCGTGCATCGATGTGGGGTTGGTGAGCGACGTTCCGCTCCATAGCGTCTGAGAGTTGTCTGCTGACACGTGGCAGTTTACACCTGGACTGGGATTGAGGGGAGATCACGGTTGTCGTTTTCGACGAACGCACTCTGCGGTTGCACCGCACCCCCAATCGCTATAAAGTGGGCGCGTAAACCATTTTATGTAACGCACGAATCGTTGTCGGAGGTTCATCATGCCCAGACTTGAAGGGAAGGTTGCGCTGATTAGCGGCGGAGCCCGGGGCCAGGGAGCGGTGGAAGCCCGCATGTTTGCCGAGGAAGGCGCCAGCGTCGTCATTGGCGACATCCTGGACGACCAGGGCCGCCAGACCGAAGCGGAATTGCAGGAACTGGGCTATCAGGTCACCTACGTCCACCTGGACGTGACCAATGAATCGGATTGGCAGTCCGCAGTGCAAACCGCGGTCAGCGCCTACGGCAAGCTGGACATCCTGCTGAACAACGCTGGCATCCTGATTCGCAAGAACATCGAAGAGACTACGGTGGAAGACTGGGACCGCATCTTTGCCGTCAACTCCAAGGGCGTGTTTCTTGGCACCAAGGCGGCTATCCCGGTCATGCGAGAGAATGGCGGCGGCTCAATCATCAACATCTCCTCCACGGCCGGCCTGGTGGGCAGTCCCAATGGGTCGGCCAGCTACACCGCGACCAAGGGGTCCGTTCGACTCTTCACCAAATCCACTGCGATCCAGCACGCCCGAGATGGCATCCGGTGCAACTCAATCCATCCCGGCCCCATCGAAACCGACATGATCGCCGATACACTCAACGACCCCGACAACATGGCTCTAAGGATGCAGCGCCTTCCCCTGGGCCGTGTCGGCAAACCCAGTGAGATCGCCTACGGCGCCATCTACCTGGCCTCCGATGAGTCTTCCTTCGTTACCGGCTCCGAGCTGGTGATCGATGGTGGAACCACGGCGGCATAGCTGGACGAGCCGCCCTCACCCCAACCCCTCTCCCGGTGGGAGAGGGCCATTTGAAAGGAGTGACCAAATGGCCACAGTAATTGATACTCATTGCCACGCCTCACCCTACTGGTTCGAGCCCGTGGAAATTCTGCTTGATGAGATGGATCGGGTTGGCGTGGACAAGGCGGTGCTAACCCAGTTTTTCGGTGTTTTCGACAACAGCTATCTGATCGAGTCGGTCAAACGGTTCCCTGGTCGCTTCGCCGTAATCGCGATTGTCGACCACACGCAAACCGACGCCCCCGACCGCGTAGCCGAACTGCATCAACAGGGAGTTGACGGCCTGCGCTTCAACTGTGCGTGGCGCGCTCCCGGCGATGACCCTCTGGCCCTCTGGCGCAAATGTGCGGAGTTGGGCGTCATTGCCAGCGTCATGGGCACGGTGGAGCAATACGCCGATCCGGAATTTGAGGCGATCATCCAGGAGTTTCCCAACCTGACGGTGGTGATGGAACACCTGGCCGGTGTCGGTGCGTTCTTCGGGCCGGGCCGCTCCGACCGGGAACCCCCCATGGAAACCTACCAACAGACTTTGGCGCTGTCCAAATACCCGAACGTCTTTGTTAAGGTCCCGGGCCTTGGCGAATTCTGCCCGCGGCCGGTTCCCTTCCGCCAGCCGATACCCTTCGCCGATGTTCCCCCACTGATCGAGATGGCCGTAGAGGCGTTCGGTGGTGACCGATTGATGTGGGGAAGCGATTTCCCGCCCGTGGCCAACCGTGAAGGCTATCGGAACGCGTTGCGCCTCCCAATGGACATGATTAAATACCCCAGCTCCGAAGTACGGGACCAGGTGTTCGGCGGGACTGCCGCCAACCTTTGGGATTTCCGTTAAGCGCCACAATGTCCCCGATGGCGCCCTAAACTGCCCTTATCAACCCAATCGCAATTCAACAGGAGATCAGGTTATGCCCAGGTTCGCAGTAGACCTCAACACTCCACAAGGCAGAAGTATCGTCGGCGGGCGGCCCTGGCGCGTCGCTCCAGGTCTGGTTCCGGGTGAACCCAACGAAGGACTATCCGCCCGCCTGCTGGCCGCGCCTCCCCGTCTGGCCGAATTTGACGATTCGGCATGGGAGGAATGCGACAACGTTCGCCAGAGTCTTTCCGAGGGTTTCACCTTTGCCTGGTACCGAATCAGCGTCACCGTACCCGCGACTATTGACGGTGTCGACGTCAGCGGGTCCCGGATCTGGTTCGAAACCAGCTTTGACAACTATGGCGAGGTTTGGGTGAACGGTGAAATAGACCGGGCATTCGGTAGCATCGTAGGGCTGAACGCACCCCACCGCGTGGAAGTCAGCGGCTCAGCCGAGCCGGGGGCCACCTTCGTGATCGCCTGCCTCTGCCTGAATGGCCCGCTGGCTGCTCCCAGAGGCGGCATCTTCATGCGGTTTACCACCCTGGCATTTGAGGCCACGGATAATTAGGGATGCCACACAGCGTGTTAGCATGATAGGGGTGGGTTGGAAAATCCGCCCCTACTCAATTTTCGTTGATATGGGGAGTGCAGCGATGGCGAATTGGGCCAACTGCCCGGCGGTGGAACGACTGTCAGCCAAGGCTGGCGAGCTGTGGGTCTTCAAGGGAACTGCAGTACCGCTGTACCAGCTATATGAACACCTGGCGTCCGGCGGCGTAATGGTTGACGATTTTGCGGAGCGGTACGATGTGGATGTCGAGCAGGTAGTGGCGACGCTGCAATACGAAGCGGACGAACTGCACGACTACCGGCTGGATTACACAGGCCGAGTCCCCTATGCGCGCGATCCCGATGCCGACCGTGTTGGCCCGGACGATGCCATGTGGCGCGCCTGCCCACTGGTTGAACAAGCTGCGGGCCGGCTCGGCGGGGCGTGGGTTTTCAAAAACTCCCGGCTGGCTCTTTACGTCTTGCACGCGAATCTCGCCGGTGGCGCGACGATTGACGAATTCGTAAAGTGGTACGAAGGCGTCAAGAAGTGGCAAGTAAAAGCCGTACTGGAACACTCCGCAAAGGAATTGCGTGAAGACCGACCGGCTTATGCTGATACTCTTTGACCAAGGAACTCCTTGGCCCCTACGTCGCTATCTGACCGGGCACACTATCCACAGCGCCTACTGGCTCGGCTGGGATGAACTGCCTGACGACGAGTTATTAGAAAGAGCGGAGGAAGAGGGTTTTGAACTGCTTATCACCACTGACCAAGACATTCGGTACCAGCAAAATACCGTAGGCAGGACATTGGCTATCCTGGTCTTGATGCACACCGACTGGTCAATTATTCAAATGAGAACTGATGAAATCAGGGATACCGTTAACCAAATTGAACCGGGGGACTACGTCGAGATCGAAATCCCGTTCGCATCCCGACAACGGGATAGGGACGGATAGAGTCAATCACAAAACTTGACGGCACGGCTCACCGTAACTGCCAACTAACCTGGCGTCGTGAACGACAACCGAGCCATCTATGTCGGTCGTCTTTGTAGAACCGCAGCCCACACTAACGATTGCGGACATTAACAACACGAAGGTGATGCGAAGTATCGGATTGATCGACATGTGGCAGATGAATTAGGGGCGAATACTAATTCGCCCCTGCGTGGTCGTCACATCAAACTTGAACTGCGACCGTTAGCTGAGATGCTGCCCGTAGAAGGCGAACACTTCCTGCCAACCCTGATTGGCCGCCTCCACCGCATAGCTGGGCCGGTCAACGGCAACGAAGCCGTGGCCAGCGTTGGGGTACGTGTGGTATTCCCACGACTTGCCCGCCGCTTTGATGGCCGCATCGGTCGCCTCCACTTCAGCAATGGACGGCCGAGCGTCATCCTCACCAAACAGCCCCATCAATGGGCAGCTGAGATCAGACACGAACTCGATGGGAGCGTGTGGCATGGCCTCAGTGGGCGGCTCGCTGTCCCGGGCGGTTACTCCGCCGCCCCAGCAATCCACCGCCGCGTCGATACCCTGCAGCTTGCACGCGGCCAGGAACACCTGCCGGCCACCGGAACAAAACCCGATGATTCCGACTTTGCCGTTATGAACGTCCAGGTGGCGCAGATAACCGATCGCGCCGGCAGCGTCGCCCAGCGTGCGCGCGTCCGGCATACCACCCTTGTCCCGGATGCTGGCGCTATTGACCGACGGGTCGTCGCTCCCCTCGCGGTAGTGCAGGTTGGGCGAGATGGCAATGTAGCCGTTGTGGGCGAATTTGCGGGCCATCTCCTTGGTTGCAGCATCCCAGCCCGGCATGTGATGGAACAACATCACCGCGGGAAACGGGCCCGACCCCAGGGGTCGTGCCAGATAAGCGTTGATTCGATCACCGTCATGACCCTCAACCCAGACTTGCTCTGCTATCAATCCTTCGTATGCCATATCCTGATCCCTCCGTTTGTTTTTAGTGTGTGGCAATCGCGGTTTTCATATTGCAACGTTGTCGGGGTTATGTCCAGCGTTGACGCTTTGAAGATTAAACTCCACTGCCCCGAGTGTCAAACGTCGATCCCACATATACGCCGCCGCAGGAGCAAATCCTTCAATCGGTTCCGAACCCGGCATTTTCCAGAAAAGCGCGCAACATCCGTGACATCTGCGCCTCGTGACTGGGCGCGAACGCCGCGAATTCCCTCAGATTCCTGGCAGATTCCTCTTCAGGATCGAATCGATCTCCCATCAGTTCGTAGTCCTGGTACAGTACACGGTTCCAGATTTGCAATTCCTCCAGCGTCAGTTGCGGCTCGAATTGGAACCCGAATGACAATCCGCTACAGAAAGCCATCGGAATCCGCTTGAATCCACCGTCACGGCGCAGCATGGTGCCTTCCGCCAACAACGTAGCGCCGGGCGGCACCGAAAAGTATTCGCCGTGCAGCGTGGGCGCCAATGGCGTTTTGATCTCGCCGAATACCCGGCTGCAGATGCCCTCGGCGGTGACGTCTATTTTGCGCAGCCCGAACTGATAACCTCCGGTTGGGGCCACAACCCCTCCCAACGATCGGGCCAACAACTGCGCGCCCAAACAGATGCCCATCACCGGAGTCGCCGGGTTGCCCATGGTCGCAACCCGTAAATATTCCATCTCCCGATGCAGCGCCGGGTAATCATCGTTGGCAGACATCGGCCCACCCAGCGAGATGATCAAACTCACGTCTGCCAACTCAGGCGCATTGAACTCTCTGAACTCCGGAGCCCCGTCGAATACAGGAACCGTCGTGAGGTGAAACCCGGCGTTCTCCAGCGCCGCTCGGAAATTGTTCCCCAACGTCTCAACCGCGATGTGCTGAATGACGACGGCCTGTTTGGTCATTGCACATACTCCGCGCCGGAGGCGGCGGCAAGTTCGGCCAACACCTTCACATCAGTCGGAAAAGCCAACGGTTCCGGCGGAGCGCCGGCATGAAACCAACCAATTTCGTCCAGATCGTCGGCCGCACGAACAGTGCCACCGATAATCTTGCCCCAAAACCAGACACCCACTGTCAGCGCGTCAGGATTGTGAAAGTTGGAATGCACCGCAAAGACTTCACCGATGGCTACTTCCAGCCCGGTTTCTTCCAGAAACTCGCGGCGGCCAGCATCTCGGATATCTTCGCCCCACTCCACGTAGCCACAGGGGATACACCACGCTCCGACGTTACCGCCGGCGGAGCGGCGGCCCAGCAGTATTCGCCCGTCTTCATCCAGCACAATCACTGCCACCCCCACCGCCGGGTTACGAAAGTGGACGTAACCGCAGCCAACGCAGCCCGGTCGCGGCAATCCGCCTCTCTCCACCGTAGCCAACGGTTCACTGCAGCGTGGGCAGAAACGGAAATCGGGTGAAACGGATTCCTTCATCGGCCCCTGATCAGGTCGTGGCATGGCCGCGACGCAGGGCACGCCCGGGCAACACGCCGGTATTCTCACCCTGCTCGATCACCACCTGGCCATTGACTATCACGTACTCGATTCCGACCGGGTACTGCTTGGGATTCTCCCGAGTAGCGTGGGTCTTCACCGTGTCCGGGTTGAATACCACGATGTCGGCCTTGAACCCGTCCCTAAGGATGCCCCGGTCGGGCAAACCCAGCCGCTGGGCCGGGAAGGATGTCATCTTCCGGATGGCCTCGGGCAGTCTCAGGTGCTGTTCCGCCCGCACGAATTCCGCCAAAACGATGGGAAAGCAACCGTAGGTTCGGGGATTCGGGTATTCTCCAAAAAGAATGGCATCGGACGCAATCATGCCATACGGATGCGAAACAAAGGCATAGAGTGTTTGGGCGTTGGTGCCCAGGCCCACGGTGCTGATACCCAGGTTCTCCGAAATCAGCAGATCAAACAGTGCGTCAGCAGGCTCCTGGCCACGCATTTCAGCTATGTCCGCGATCAGGCGCCCATCGTACTGCTGATTTTCGGGTTTGGCGAAATTGGTCAACCAGTTGTTGTGCAGCCGGGATGGGGATAATTCCCGCTTCATCCGCTCCCGGTCATCGGAATCCTGCAAGGCAGCCATCAGTCGCTCGGGACCGCCGTCCTTCGCCCAGTGGGGTAGTCCAATGGTAATCGTCGTACCGGAGTAGGGATAAGTGTAACAGTCGAAGGTGCAGTCGATCCCTTCGGCCCTGGCGTCCTCTACCAGCCCCAAATGACCCAGATGGCTGCCGGTTCCGGAAACACTCTGCCGATAATGGGTCAGATGAACCGGGATACCGGAACGTCGGCCAATCTCAACCGCTTCGTGCCACGGAGCCAGATAACCCTGGCTCAACAGGCTGGCCCGGGTATGGGTGTGGTAAATCCCGCCCATCGAAGCGGCAGTCTCCGACAGGGCGACCAGCTCGTTGGTGTCAGCATAAGCGCCCGGAGGATAGTCCAGACCGGTGGACAATCCCCACGCGCCCTCTGCCATGGCTTCTCGCACCACGGCCTGCATATCGGCGATCTCAGCGGCGGTGGCCGCCCGCTGATTCCACCCGACGCTCCAGATGCGCACCGGCGAATTGCCCAGAATATAAGCCATGTTGATGGCGACCGTTCCGTCGTACTTGCCCAGCAGGTCCGCCACCGTCAGCCAGTCGGCCGGCATCGGTGGATACCCGTTGAGCCCGGAATCCAGCCAAATATAGCGGTGCAATTCGTCCTGGGTCTTGAACGGCGCATGGGAAATCCCGTCGATTCCAACTAATTCGGTGGTCACACCCTGCCGTACTTTGGGGTCGTGGTGAGGGTTACCCAGAATGGTCAATCCCGCGTGGGAATGCAGGTCCACGAAGCCAGGGCAAACCACGTGCCCGACGGCGTCGATGACGCGCACGGCGTTGCTCCGCAAGTCCGTGTCATCGCCGCGATGCACCGATACCGTATCTCCGGAAACCGCTATTGCGGCATAGAATCCGGGACTGCCGGTGCCGTCGATCACCTGTCCGTTGGTTATGAGGAGGTCAAGCATGATACGTTTCGAGAGATTTGCGAGCTAAACCAAAATCGCCAATGCCGCTATTCCTCCTCCTACCATAATGCCGGCTACGCTGATTTGAACGCCGACCATCCATTTGATTAAGCTCACCTTCATCTCCTGCATTTCCTGGCGTAGCGATGCTTCAACGCCTTTTATTTCTGACCTCAGCTCGGCGGTGGCGCTTTGCATTTCCGACCTCAGCTCGGCGTTGGCGCTTTGCATCTCCGACCTCAACTCGGCGTTGGCGCTTTGCATCTCCGACCTCAACTCGGCGGTGGTGCATTGCATCTCCGACCTCAACTCGGCGGTGGTGCATTGCATCTCCGACTTCAGCCCGGCGTTGGTGCCTAGCATCTCCGACTTCAGCTCGGCATTGGCGCCCAGCATCTCCGACCTCAGATCGGCAATATCAGCCTTAGTCGCCAAGTGTTCATATACGCCTTCCAACCGGCTCAGGCGTGCTTCGACAGTGGTCATTGCTCACACTCCAATGATCAACCAATAGGTGCGGCCAAAGGTTTCTATGCACTGGATTATACCTTACAGTCGCATACCCATTTTACAACTGGTTGCGCCTCGCCCGGTTCACCCTTACACTGCCGGCGTTCCAACCTCGACTACCATCATGGAGGCAGTTATGAGCGAATTAGACGACCGCTACGAAAGCGGCCAGGAAACCCGGCGCATGTTCGGTGGAGGCGCGCTCACCGGCGGTTCCGCGCCCGGTGCGTGGGACATCGCCCCCGACCTCGAGCGCATACTTGGCGAAGCCCTGTTCGGAACCATCTGGAAACGCCCGGCGCTGACGCCGGTGCAACGGGAGATGATTACGCTGTCCTCCCTTATTGTGTTGCAGCGGGAGAACCAGCTCCGCCGCCATCTGGGCAATGCTCTCAACGTGGGCCTGACTCCCGACCAGATAGTGGAGCTGATTATCCATGACACCTGGTATGGCGGTGCCCCCGCCGGCATTACCGCGTTGAGCATTTGCAAAGGCGTTTTTGAAGAGCAGGGCGTTGACTTCACACCGGCGCGCATCCACAACACCGACGAAGACCCGGACAGCCTGTTCCAGCGCGGTGATGAGTACCGCCGCAACTACATGGGCGCTCAACCCGGCGGCCGGCCGGCGCCGCCTACGCAGGCGGAACGCGAGTTGGGTCGCATCACCGGCGAATACTATTGGGGAGCCACCTGGACCCGTCCCGGTTTGGACCTTCCCAGCCGCTGCCTGTGTACCATGACCTGTCTGGCCACGCTGGGAAGGGATGGGCCACTGCGGAGCCACATTCGCGGTGCGCTGAACATCGGCTTTACCCAGGACCAGATCATCGAGGTCTTTGGGCACATGACGCTGTACTCCGGCATTCCATTCGCCCGCGGCGCCATGGACATCGCCAACGAAATTTTCACCAACGGCTAGACCCCACCGCCTTGCCCCTCTCCCACTGGCAGAGGGGTTGGGGTGAGGGCGGCACACCCAGAGTTGACCCGATGTCCGCCCTCCCCTAGTAGGGCAGCGCACCATTGCAGGGAGAATCAACGATGCCGGAACTGATTTGGGAAGGCAAATACAACGACAACGGCCAGATTGTCGATGCGCCGCGGGTTTCGTTGCCGTTCCAGACGGTGGAGACAGTGAATCAGTCGGCGCACGAGCGGCAACTCGCGTTGAACACCGCTCGCACCAGAGGAAATTCCGAATGGCGCAACCGCCTTATCTGGGGCGACAAGAAGTACGTGCTGCCTTCTCTGTTAGACGAGTTCGCCGGCAAGGTTGACCTGATTTACATTGACCCACCCTTTGCGACGGGTGCAGATTTCAGCTACGACACGCAAATTCACCCCGTAGATGGCGAGAATAATACGTCGTTGGAACTTGATTATGAACCCAATCTTATTGAACAAATCGCCTATCGGGATACTTGGGGCGGTGGCCTCGATACGTACATCAAATGGATGTTCGATACCTTGACCTTGTTGCGGGAGCTGTTATCGGAGCAAGGGTCCATTTATCTTCATTGCGACTGGCGCACCAGCCATTATACGAAAGTCGAGATGGACAAGATTTTCGGATACGATGGTTTTCTCAACGAAATAATTTGGCATTATTTCGCCTTCAAAAGAAAGACTGCAAAGAAATTTCCTCAGAAACACGACGTCATTTTTTCATATACGAAAACGGGCAATTACACATGGAACACACAGTTCAGGCCACACTCTAAGCAATACTTGAAGCGTTGGAAAAGAGACGAGAACGGGCGACAATACCGAGACGATGTTAATCCTACTGGGGGCGGTAAAAGAATCATCTATTTAGATGAGCTAGAAGGTGACATCGTAGAAAGTGCTTGGGATGATATTCCACCAGTCAACCCTAGAGCAAAGGAAAGAATTGGCTACGCGACACAGAAGCCTGAAGCACTGCTTGAGCGCATAATAAAAGCATCCTCCAACGAGGGCGATCTTGTCCTGGACTGCTTTGCCGGTTCCGGCACTACGGCGGCAGTGGCGGAGAAGCTGGGGCGCCGTTGGATTGCCGCTGATATGGGGCGGTTCGCAATCGCCACCACTCGCAAACGATTGCTGGACATTCCAAACGTCAAACCCTTCTATGTCCAGAATTTGGGGAGATATGAGCGGCAGGCTTGGCAGTCGGCCGAACTGGAGCAGGACTATCGGGAATTCATACTCACGCTATATCACGCCGAGCCGGTAAACGGCTATCAGTGGCTGCACGGAGCAAAAGCGGGGCGGATGGTGCATATCGGCCCGGTGGACGCCCCGGTTGCAATTGATGACGTGCAGCGAGTGGTCGATGAGTTCGGCAACGCTGTCGGAACCGGCGCCGGCGCGCCCACCACCGCCGGCGTGGATATTCTCGGCTGGGACTTTGGTCTGGAAGTAGACACCGAGGCCAGAGAATTGGGACGAAAGGCCGGCGTGAACGTGCGTCTGCTGCGGATACCCCGTGAGGTGATGGACCAGAAAGCCGTTGCGGCCGGCGACATCCGGTTCTTTGAGCTGGCCGCCCTGTCAGTTGAGCCGAAAGTAAATCGCCGTCAGCGTAACGTTACGCTGTCGCTCCAGGACTTTGCTATGCCGTTGGATGGCGTTCCCGAACAAGTCCGAGCCGCGGTTACGCACTGGTCGCAGTGGATTGATTATTGGGCCGTAGATTGGGATTACCGGAACGACACCTTCAACAATCAGTGGCAGAGTTACCGTACCCGCCAGGACCCACAGTTGCAGCGCAACATTGCCCACACTTACGAAGGGCGCGGCAACTATACCATCGTAGTCAAAGTGATCGACATTCTGGGCAACGACACCACCCGTCGGCTGGAGGTGAAGGTATGACATCGCTGCTGGATGACGCGCTCGCGCCGGACACGACGATATCAACCTACGCTCCCGCGGTATCCCATGCAGTGCGGGAGTGGCGCGAGGCCGGCTATCCCGGCGCTACCGAGACCACCAAACGCCTATTGGCGTGGTGGTTTGACACCGACCACGAAGTTGACGGCCGGCCATTCGCTTTTTACGACGCCCAGCGGGAAGCCGTAGAATCCCTAATTTATGTGTACGAAGTGGCTCGGCGGCGTAACAATCGGGAGCTGTTGGAGGCGTTTCTGCCCAACTCCAAAGTCCGGCTGTTGCAATACGGTGACTTTACCCGCTACGGCGTCAAGATGGCCACGGGCAGCGGCAAGACTATGGTGATGGCTTTGGCGGTGGTGTGGAGTTATCTCAATGCCATCAATGAACCGGAATGCAATGAGTACGCTACCAGTTTTCTGGTAATCGCTCCCAATGTCATCGTGTTCGAGCGGCTGCAGGGCGATTTCACCGGCGGGGCAGTGTTTCGTAGGTATCAAATGGTGCCACCTGAATATGCCGCGCAATGGAGCGATGTGCGCTTTTTCATGCGTGGCGACCACGCCGATATTGCATCCGGCGGCGCAGTGTACCTGACCAACATTCAGCAGTTGTACGACGCTCCGCAACGGAGCGGCCGGCGTGCTTCAGGTGGCTCGCCACCGGCCATCGCTGCCCTACTAGGGCCGGCCGCCAGCGATGCGCCGGCCGAGCGGGATGATTTTGACGACCGCATTGTCCGCCGTAGTGCTCCGCTTATGGTCATCAACGACGAAGCGCACCATACCCATGACGAAGAATCGGAGTGGAACCGAACCATCCGCCGGTTGCGCCAGCGCGTTAGCGGCGAGCAGTTTATGGCGCAACTGGATTTTTCTGCCACGCCGCGGTTCAACGATGGTTCTTTATTTCCCTGGGTGATTTACGATTATCCGTTGCCTCAAGCCATTGAGGACGGCATTGTAAAGCAGCCTATTAGGGGCGAAGTGGTTGGCATAGGAGAGGCGGCGTCGGGCGATGCTGCAGTGCGTTATGGGGCGTACATCACGGCGGCGGTGAATCGTTGGAAAGAGTATCGCGACCAGCTCGCTCCCTTGAGCAAAAAGCCGGTACTGTTCGTAATGCTGGAAAGCGCCAAAGACGCCGATGCGGTGGGCCGACACTTGCAGAATATCTACCCTAACGAGTTCGACGGCGACAAACTACAGGTAATCCATATCGGCCGCGATGGCGAAGTGTCCGACCGCGATTTGCAAAGAGCACGCAATGTGGTCAAGAACATTGATGCCGATGGCAGCGCGGTCAATGCCGTCGTCAGTGTGATGATGCTGCGAGAGGGATGGGACGTGCGTAATGTAACCGTAGTGCTTGGATTGCGGCCTTACACTTCCAAAGCCGACATACTGCCGGAGCAGGCCATCGGGCGGGGCCTGCGATTGATGTTCCCCGGCGATGCCGGCGTCGATAGCGGCTACCAGGAGCGGGTGGACATTATCGGCACTGAGAAGTTTATAGAATTCGTGGCTGATTTGGAGAAACTCGAGGGTATGGCGGTCCAGGTCGAGGACGTGAACCGTGTTCCAATCCAAATCATCACAATCTACCCGGACCTTGCCAATAAAGGGGCTATGGACATCGCCATGCCAAGCATCAGCCCGATTTACGAGCGCAAAACCGATACCCGCGACGAAATTGCCAATCTGAACATAGACGACATTGAGATTGACAACCTGCCGTTCAACCTGGAACCGCAGGACGATGAGACTTTCAAGTACCTGGGACTGGATGCTTTGACTGATGAAACGTTGGTCGAACGCATTTATCGGCTGCCGTCCCCTAACACGTGTAGCGAAGTAATCAGTTATTACGCCACGCGCATCGGCTCCCAAACGAACTTGCCGGCGCACTTCGACGTCATAACCGAAAAGGTGCGAGAGTTTTTCACGCGGCGGGTGTTCGGGCAGGTTGTTGACTTGGAAGACAACGACCTTGCGACGGTGCTAGCGCGTCCGGCGGTAGGTTATCTCACGGTACAAGGATTTGCCCGCGCCATCCGTCCGTTGACCCGACAGGAACGGGAGCCGACAATTTCGTCAGCGCCGTCTTACCTCTCTCACACCGAGCCGTTCCCGTGGTCGCGTCCCACTTGCGAGGCGTCCAAAACGATTTTCAATCTGGCCGCCGTTGACAACAACTTTGAGCTGGAGTTCGCCCGTTTCCTGGAGGCGGCTCCCGATGTAATCCGGTTTGCAAAATTGCCAACCAAATTCGGGTTCAAAATCCAGTACATCGCCAACACCGGCAACATTCGCCACTACTATCCCGATTTCGTGGCAGTGGACACCAATGGGATGCATCACCTGATTGAAACCAAGGGTCAGGAGGACACCAACGTAGCCAACAAAGACCGGGCGGCAAACCTCTGGTGCCAGAATGCAACGCAGCTGACGCCGACGCCCTGGCAGTTTGTGAAAGTGGCGCAGGTGGAATTTAACGACCTAGCTGGCCGGACGCTGGCGGACACTATCCAGGCGTTCAGCCGGCATTAGTCGCAGTCTGATAATCTACGATTCCGATTTGCCCGAATACTATAGGCTATACCCCGCCTCCACGCAGCCCGGCAGCCAGGAATGGTCGTAGCCGGCCAGCAACTCATCGGCGTTCGGCGGCCCGGTCATTCCGGGTAGATAGCGATAGGGAACCGGCGCGCCCGGCAAGTCCAGCCCTTTTATCACCGGGTCGATAATGCTCCAGGCTATTTCAATCTCGTCGCTGCGGGCGAAAAGCGTTGCGTCGCCGGCAAGAGCGTCCAGCAGCAGCCGCTCGTAAGCGTCGGGTATGTCGATGCCGGCAAAACCCTCATCATAGTCGAAGTGCAGCGACACGGGTTTCATGGTCAACCCGGCGTCCGGAACTTTAGATTGAAGCTCCAGCTGTATCCCTTCATTGGGCTGCACACAAATCGACAACGTGTTGCCCGGTATCGTAATTCCGTCAGGCACCGGAAAGAGCATATGCGGGGGCGAGTGGAATTGAATGACCATCTCGGTGGTCTTGCGCGACAACCCCTTGCCGGAACGCAGGTAAAATGGCACTCCCTGCCAGCGCCAGTTGTCCATAAACAGCCGCAGCGCGGCGTAGGTCGGCGTGTACGACCCGGGCGCAACCCCCGGCTCCGAGTGATAACCCTCATATTGGCCGATAACCAGATTATGCCGCAAGTCCCGCATCGACACCCGGCGCACTGCGCTGAGGGCTTTGACCTTCTCGTTGCGCAGGGCGTCGGCGTCAAAGATATAAGGCGGGTCCATCGTCACCAGAGCCAGCAGCTGCAGCAGGTGATTCTGGAACATATCCCGCAGCACGCCGGCCCGGTCGTAGTACTCCCCGCGCTGCCCGACCAGCAGGTCCTCCGCCACCGTAATCTGCACCTGTTCAATGTAGTTGCGGTTCCAGATTGGCTCAAAGATTGCGTTGGCAAACCGGAATACCAGCAGGTTCTGCACCGTCTCTTTACCCAGATAGTGGTCGATCCGATACACCTGCTCTTCACGAAATACGCTGTGAATATGTTCATTCAGCCGCTTCGCCGACGCCAGGTCGGAACCGAATGGCTTCTCGATGACAATGTGCCGCCAGCCGTTCCGGTCATCGGTCATGCCGGCCTCCGCCAGCGAGGCAACCGTCGCCTCGTAAAGCCCCGGGGCCAGCGCCAGATAGTACAGGCAGTTCAACGCCCCGCCAGCGCCCTCCGACAATTCGTCGATCCGACTCCGAACCTCTCCCAACGACGCCGGATCAGTAACGTCGGCGGTCAGATAACTCAGCCGCTGGGCAAATTTCTCCCATTCCCCCGTCGTAGTTTCCGGAATATCTCCCCGCAAAAAATCCCGGAAGGCATCACCGCTCATCGAATCGCGAGACACCCCCAGGATGTGCGTGTGCTCCGGCAACCGGCTTTTCTGGTCCAGGTTGAACAGAGCCGGCGCCAGCTTCTCCCGTGTCAGGTTGCCGCTGCCGCCGAATATTACCAGCACGGTCGTACTGTCGTCCCCATCCATTCCGGGGGACGCGCTTTGACCAGCCATCGCCATCATTCTGCCCGACGGACCGAGTGCCCGCCAAACTGGTTGCGCAGCGCCGCCAGCATACGCCCGCTAAACGGTTCGTCCTGGCGGGAACGGAACCTTTGATACAACGCCGCCGTGATTACGGGAGTTGGCACCGCCAGTTCCACCGACTCGTTGACCGTCCAGCGCCCTTCGCCGGAGTCGTCAACGTATGACGCCAGCGTCTCCAGGTTCACATCTTCTTCTAGAGCCCGCACCGCCAGGTCCAAAAGCCACGACCGCACTACGCTGCCGTGTTGCCACGTTTTGGCGATGGACAACAGGTCCAGATCAAAATCGTCCTGCTTGGCCTGCAACAGCTCAAACCCTTCGGCGTAGGCTTGCATCAGACCGTATTCCACGCCGTTGTGAACCATCTTGGTGAAATGACCGGCGCCGGTCGGGCCCACTCGACTGTACCCGCGGTCGGCTCCCGGCGCCAATGCCTGGAAGATGGGCTCCAGCCGGCGGAAGACCGCCTCATCCCCACCCACCATCAGGGAATACCCTTCGGTCAATCCCCAGATACCACCGCTGGTTCCCGCATCGAGCAAGTGAATGCCACGCTGCAACAGCAGCTCCCCCCGGCGCAATGTTTCCCGATAATTCGCGTTGCCACCGTCGATGATGGCATCCCCGTCCGACAGCAATTCGGCCAGGTCGTTCATACATGATTCCGTGACATCGCCGGCCGGCAACATGATCCAAACGGCGCGTGGTGGCGCCAACCGGCTCACCAAATCGGCAACGGATTTTGCTCCTGACGCCCCCAGCGCCACACTGGAATCCAACGCATCTGCGTTTTGGTCGAACGCATGAACCTGGTGGCCGGCCATCAACAATCGCTGGGCCATATTGCCGCCCATGCGACCCAGACCAATCATTCCGATTTCCAAAACAGCAGTCTCCTTCAATCGTTGCCGAATTTACCGTTAGTCAAACCGATTCCACCAGGCGACGTATTCCCCGGACATACTCCCCTTCCATGTGGCAGGACATGGTTCTGCGCCCCAGGTCTTGTAACGCTCGCAGATCCCCCAACGCCTGAGCATCTGCCAGGGTGCCGAAACTGATCGGCCAACCTGGGATTGCAACATCAGTCGTGTGGTCGGCAGTAAGTTGCAAAAATAACCCGCTGGCCGGGCCACCCTTGTGCAACTGGCCCGTGGAATGTAGAAATCGCGGCCCGTACCCCACCGTCGTCGCGATACCGTATTTCTGCGTCACTCGTTCCCGCAGGTCGGCCAGCGCTATTGCCACCGCCGGTTCATCCGGCAAGTAGGCCATGATCGCCAGGTAATCGCCCGCGTCGCTGTTTTCCAACAAGTGGCGCAGCGCGTTCTCACCGTCCGGATTAAAGTCGGGTAACCGCCCCTCGCGCTCATATTGATTCAACACGCTGATCGTTCGGTCTTTGGCTCCCTGCACATCCGGTTGGTCAAACGGGTTAATGCCCAAAATGTGCCCGGCGACGGCGGTGGCATATTCCCATCTGTAGAATTCAGCGCCCAGGTCGTACGCGCCCGCCATTTGCAATCGCACCACGGGATGACCTGCCGATTGCAGCCGGCTCGCCAATTCAACAACCTTGCTATCCTCATCTCCGGTCAAACACAATTGCACAAAAAACCGGTCATCGCCGTAGTATTCCACATCCTGCAAGGGTTCGTCGACGATTGGAATCACGCCAGCGCCGTTTTTGCCGGCGCTCTCCGCCAACAGTTGCTCTACCCAAAGCCCAAAACCGGACAGGCTCTCAGGAGCAAGCAACGTGAGCTTGTCGCGGCCCGCCTTCGCCAACGTTCCCATGGCGGCCCCCAGCCGGATTCCAGGATTATCGCCGTTGATACCATCCATAGAGCAACGATTTTGCATGGACGCGGAAGGTGTTAACAACCGCCCCAAATCCACACCGGTGAGTTCCGCCGGAACCAGTCCAAAATGTGACAGGACAGAGTATCGGCCACCAATGTTGGGGTCATTGAGAAACACCGCTTGAAATCCGTCATCGCTAGCCAATTGCGCCAACGGAGTTTGGGGATCGGTAACGGCTACAAAATGCCGTCCACCGTGTTCCCGGCCAACCTCATCATCTACGATTTTGCGGAAATAAGCGTAGAAAGCGTTGGGTTCGGTGGTGGTTCCGGATTTTGAAGAAACGACGAATAGCGAATGCGCTGGATCAATCGACTCCGTAGCCGCTGCCACCCAGCCGGGAACGGTGCTGTCCAGCGTGAGCAGTTGAGGGTATCCGGCGCCGTTGCCGATGACGCGCCGGATTACTTCCGGGCCCAAACTGCTCCCGCCCATACCCAGCAACACTACATGCCTGTAACCATCGGCCCGGGCCGACTCACCGAATTCACGGAGGCTTGGGGCGAGCACCGCCATATCTGTCGGCAGCGTTAACCAGTTTAACCGGTCACTTACTTCGGCTGGATTATCGGCCCAAAAAGTATAGTCGTGGGCCCGCATCCGCGCCGGCGCCCGCAATTCATAGAGTCGGGCCACTTCCTCAATTACCAAAGGGGAAAGTTCGCCCAGGTGATAGCTTTCGGACATTGCCAATTCCTTACGCGCCAAGGGATTAACGAGGCCGGCGAATTTTAGCACACCGGTTCACAGATCCTCGCATCGGTTCCTCCGAACGGAATTTCCAGGAGTATAATCCTTGGCGACACCAACCACGCTCAGGAGTTTTTGTTATGACAAACCCGGATACCAGTCATGGAAACTCCGAACCCGTATCCAGCGCCGCCTCGGTAGGTGAACTGACCACTCACTATCTGGACTGGGGTGGTGACGGACCCCCGATTCTCGCGTTGCACGGTCTGGCATCGTCAGGGCACTGGTACCGGCGTGTCGCGCCACACCTGACCGCGAATTACCGAGTCGTCGCACCCGATCAGCGCGGACACGGCGCCACGACGCAGGCCCCGGCCGGTTACGACTGGCAGACATTGTGCCAGGACATCGTGGCTCTAATGGACCACCTGGAGATCGACCGGGCAGCGGTATTGGGACACTCCTGGGGAGGACACGTCGCCAGCAACCTGGCAGCGCGATTCCCTGATCGCGTCAGCCGACTCGTGCTCATTGACGGAGGTTTTCAGGACGGTGGGTTGATGCCTGACCCAACCTGGGAAGGATTCCGACAGCGTCTTGCCCCCCGCCGGGTTGCCGGAACCCGGCCGGAGTATCTGGAACACCTTGCTGACAACCTGTCATTTTGTTGGGGTGACGACCTCCAGGATATTGCATTGACTATGGTATATGAAGGCACGGATGGCCAGATGCGGGACATTTTGCGCCCGGAGAATCATGCCCAGGTACTGGCTTCCATGTGGAACGAACCGCCGTCGGTCATTCTGCCGAGGGTGCTCGCTCCCACGCTCGTGATTCCCGCTGGCCCACGCGCCGATCGCGCCGGTTCCCAGTTCGCCCGGCAACGGGAGGTGATGGTCAAGGCCGCCGAAATGGCCCTAAGTGATGGGCGCGTACACTGGATCTCCGACACCATTCACGACATCGGCTACCACAAACCGGAAGAACTGGCCACGGTGATTAGTCGGTTTTTGTCGGAGGGTTAGGCCCGCAGTCGGTCAGGTTCGCCTGTCTAGTCGCCAGCTGCTGCCGTCGACAGCCCGTCTGCTCCGATAACCTCGCCACCGGTCGGCGCCACGTCCACGCTCGGGCCGGACAGTCCGTAGTTTATGGCGTACAACTGTGCGTAAACGCCGCCGGCTTCGAGCAGTTCATCGTGGGTGCCCACTTCCGCAACTCGGCCCCGGTCCAGCACTACTATCTTGTCCGCGTTTCGGATCGTCGACAAACGATGCGCAATTACAATCGAAGTTCGGCCCTTCAGGATACGATTCAATGCCTGCTGGATCAATAGTTCAGTGTGGGTATCGATATTGGCGGTCGCTTCATCCAGCACCAGAATCCGCGGGTTGCCAACGATTGCCCGTGCGAAACTGATGAGTTGCCGTTGACCGATGCTGAGATTGACGCCACGTTCAGCCAGCACGGAGTCGTAGCCATCTTCCATATCCAGGATAAAATCGTTGGCCCCCACCGCCGTGGCCGCGACCCTTACATCTTCGTCGGTGGCTTGTTCGTTCAGATAGCTGATGTTTTCCCGGACCGTTCCAGAGAACAGATAGGGTTCCTGCAACACCATGCTCATTTGGTGCACCAGCGAATTGCGCTGCACTTCGCGAAGATCGTACCCGTCAACCTCGATCCCGCCACCGGTTACGTCAGCCGAGCGGTGCAACAGGTTTACCAACGTGCTCTTGCCAGCTCCGGTGGAACCTACCAGCGCCACGTTTTCGCCGGCCTTGATATGGAGGTTAACATCCTTAAGAACCTCTATCCCTTCAATGTAGTGGAACGAGACGTCTTTGTATCGGATGTCGCCCTGTATTTCCGGCAACGGAACCGCGTCGGGAGCGTCCACAATGTCCGGCTCAAGGTCCAGCACCTCGAATATCCGTACTCCGGCGGCCATCGCCCGCTGCAACTGGCTGTACTGCATCGTCAACTGACGAATAGGTTCAAAGAATCGCTGTATCCAGAACGCGAACGCTACCAGCGTTCCTACTTCCAGACTGCCCCGATTCAACAGGAAGCCGCCGAATACGACCACACCCAGGCCGATACCCAATCCGATCAGCAACTCCACCAGCGGCTGCAGCAATCCGGAATAGCGCGCCGCCTCGAGGTTGGCAGCCAGATATTCGGCGTTGAGGCTGCGGAAATGTTCCAGGTTTTCGTCCTGACGGTTAAGGCTCTGAACTACCCGAACACCGGTGATGTTCTGGTTGTATTCACCGTTAACCATGGCAATGGCCCGCCTGATCCGCATGAACGAATGTCGGGCGAATCGTTGCCAGTACATCATGATCAGCGTCAGTACCGGCACCACGAACATGCAGACCAGGGCCAACTGCCAGTCAACAATCAGCATCAGAATGATGATTGCACCGACAGTAACCAGCTCCGCCAGCGCCAGCGCCAGCAACTCGAACGTTTCCTGCAACTGCAGAATGTCCGACTGCATGCGCGACATGACGCGCCCTATCGGCGTTCGGTTGTAGAACGAGTTGGACTGGTTCTGCAGATGACTGAACATCCCGGTCCGCAGGTCGTACAGGATGGCCTGACCGGTTCTCGCGATGAAGATGAACTGCAAACGGTTGGACAGGAAATGAATAACCGTAATCACCATGAAGGCGGCGCCAATTATATGAACGCGGTTAATCTCTTCCAATCCAGCGGCAATGGCCCAGTCAATCCCGTATTTGATCAGCAACGGGATGGCCGCGTTGACGGATGCGTACACTAGCACAGCGCCCAAAGCGATCAGGGCAAACTTGCGATAGGGAAGAATATAGGTCAGGAAACGCGACACAACCTTGTTGTCGTAAACGCGACCCACCACCTCTTCATCGGTCAAGTTGTCGTTGGATGGCGCGAACATGCTGTCTGCAGAGGTGCCCCGCATCCCCTGCATCATCCCGCCACCCATGCCACCGCCGCGCATCATAACGCCGCTCTCCCGTCGGACATGACCGGAATCGCGGCTTCCAGCAAGACTTCTTCTTGCGGCCGCAATTGCAGCTCGTAAATGCTCTGGTAAATGCCGCCCTTCTTGATCAATTCGAGATGAGTGCCCTGCTCCGCGATGGCGCCCTTGTCCAGCACCAGAATCTGGTCGGCTTCTCTCACGGTGCTCAATCTATGGGCTATCACGAAGGTGGTTCGCCCTTTCATCACTTCAATCATCGCGCGGTGGATCTGGCGCTCAGTCTCCACGTCAACACTGGAGGTGGAGTCATCCAGAATCAGCACCGGAGGATCTATCAATATAGTTCGGGCAATCGAAAGGCGCTGCCGCTGCCCGCCCGACAATGTGGCGCCCCTCTCTCCCACCCAGGTATCGTAACCGCCGGGAAAGGCCATTATCTGGTCGTGCAATTGCGCTACTTTGGCCGCCCGTTCCACGTCTTCGTGCGTGGCGTTGCTGACCCCGTAGGCGATGTTTTCCCTGATCGAAGCGCTGAAAAGGTACACATCCTGATGCACAATTCCTACGTTGTGGCGCAATGACTGCAACGTGAAATCGCGGACGTCTACTCCGTCTATCGTAATCTGCCCGCGGGTCACATCATAGAAACGTGGCAGCAAGTTAACCACTGTTGTCTTTCCGCTGCCGGGAGCTCCCAGTATGGCGGTAATCTGGCCTGGTTTGGCATCCAGGTCGAATTTATTGAGGGCCGGCGAGCGATCCTCGTAGGAGAAACCAACATCCTCGAAACGTACCTGCCCGGTTGCCCGACCCATCGGCTTGGCGTTTGGTCGCTCTTCCACCGGCGATACCGTATCCAGTACTGCGAACAAACGCTGCCCGGATGAAATAGCGCGGGAGAAAGTATTGATTATCTGCGCCGATGCCCGAATCGGGAAAGTTAGCTGGTTGAGGAACAGGAAGAACATCGCCAGTTCGCCCAGGTCCAAATCACCCCGCAAAACCAGCCAGCCGCCCAACCACAAAATTAACCCCAAAGCAAAAGTGAAGTACAGCGTCATCCACGCGCTGTTGGTGCCTTGCATCCGCTCGGCGTCATAGTATTCGTGGCGCAGTTCCTCGGCCTTGCGATTGTATTTCCGCCGCTCGTAGTCCTCGGACGCAAATGCCTTGACGACGTGGATGCCGGCCAGGTTCTCCTGGAGAACCGTCACCGACTCCCCCATCACCACCTGAACGTGCAGCCACTTGCGACGCAACGCGCGCATCACCAGGCTGGACCGCAGCACCAGCGCCGGCACGAAAATCATGCTTACCAGCGCCAGTTGCCAGTTCACCAGAGCCAGAATGATAGGAATGGCAATGATTCGAACGACCACATCCAGTGATCGGATCATACCCAGGTTCACAAACCGGCGCATCGCCTCCACATCAGCGGTGGCTCGCGACATCAAGTCTCCGGTGTGCTCTTTGTCGTGAAATGCAAAGCTGACGTTCTGCAACTTGTCGTAAAGCAGGTTGCGGCAGTCAAACGAAACTTTCTGTGACAGCGATTCTGTGGTGTACGTCCGTCCGAAGTCGCAAAACCCGCGACCCAGGCTCACCAACAGAATTCCCACACCGAAAATCACCACGCTGCCAATGGCGAAATCCCGGATGATCAACTCCTCTCCGTTGTGTTCCACCATCAGGTTAATGGCTTTGCCGAAGAGTTGAGGCAGGGCGAGCGAGAAGCCAATGGCTGCCAGCGCGGTAACGTACGCCAGAATTAGCCGAACCCGGTAACGGCTGGCCATAACGATGATGCGCCAGAGGACGTTCATTACTGGCCGGCCCTTCCATCACGGGGGTACGCGAACCGGGCCGGTGTCGGCGCTGGATGACGAACCGGTTTACGAGAATCGCATCCGTGGATGCCGGACTTCACGAACCGGGACAAAGTTGAGTTGCCTACAATCATAGGAATCGAACTATACACCGCATAATACGATAAGACAATCCCGGCGGTATCGTCTCAGCGTCGATTCCCAGTGGATCGCCGGCCGGTTGCCGGACTATTAGGCTAGGTTCGATCCATTCGGTCCGGCGCAGACATTCCCATCAGGGTCAAGGTCCGGTGAAACACCACCTGGGCCGCCGCCACCAGTTTCAGACGCGCCAACGTGGTTTCATTGTCTTCAGGATTGGCCGAAATCACCCGGCAATTCTCGTAAAAATGGTGGAACGCGGTCGCCAACTCCATTGCGTAATGCGGCAGGTGATGCGGCTCCAGATTTTCGGCGATCTGAACCACCAGCTCCGGCAGCCTCAACATGGTCCGGATCAAGTGCAGCTCATGAGGATCACACAGCAGACCGACGTTGCCTTCAGTAAAGTCTATGGCGCGATCCGCCGCCAGTTTGAGAATACTGGCGTTGCGGGCGTGGGCATACTGTACGTAATAAACCGGATTCTCAGATGATTCGCGAGTCGCCAGCTCCAGGTCGAACTCCATCTGCGTGGAAGCGGCGCGAGCCAGGAAGAAATATCGGCAGGCGTCCACTCCTACTTCGTCCACCAGTTCCCGCAACGTGACAAAATCCCCGGTGCGTTTGGATGCGCGCACGGTTTCATCCCCACGTCTCAGCGTCACCATTTGCGAAATCAGGACGGTTAGATTCTCGGGCTCTATGCCCAGAGCAGACACCGCGGCTTTCATCCGCGGCACATGTCCCTGGTGGTCGGCACCCCAGATATCGATCACGCGTTGGAAACCGCGGCCGTCGAACTTGTTGAAATGGTAGGCAATGTCGGAAGCGAAATACGTCGGCTCGCCCGATGAGCGCACCACCACGTTGTCGCGGTCATCACCAAGAGCCGTCGAATTAAACCACAGGGCTCCGCTGCGCTCGGCCAGGTGGCCCCCTTCACGCAACCTAGCGATGGCATTTTCGTAGTCGCCTTGCTGAAACAGCCAGCGTTCGCTGAACCAGTTGTCGAACGTTACGCCGATGGCGCTGAGATCATCCCGGATTACGCTTACCATCTGTTCCCGGGCCAGGTCACCGATCTCACGTATCGCCGCCAATTCGCTCAGTTCCAAAAACCGGGGGCCTTCCGTTCCAATAATATCGCCCGCGATGTCCTGGATGTAGTCGCCCTGATACCCGTTGTCCGGCATTGCGGCCTCTCTGCCCAATGCCTGCTGGTATCTGGCCCAAACCGAGCGGTAGAACGCCTCCATCTGAGAGCCGGCATCATTGATGTAATACTCGCGAGTTACGGCATACCCCGCCGCTTCCAGGGCGTTTGCCAGGGCGCTCCCCAGCACCGCTCCGCGAGCGTGACCCACGTGAACCGGGCCCGTCGGGTTAACGCTGACGAATTCGACCATAACCTTCCGGCCGCCGCCAATGTCGGTGGCCCCGAAGTTACTCCCCTCCTCACGTACCAGCTCCACCTGACGCTGCAGCCATACGTCACTCAACTTGAAGTTGATGAAGCCGGGAGCAGCCGGAACCACGCTGGCAATCTCGGGGCCGACCTCCACGCGTTCTGCAATAGCCTCGGCCAACTGCAGCGGATTGGTGCGTGCTGCCCTGGCCAGGCGCAACGGAAGGTTGGTCGCAAAATCACCGTGGTCCGGATTATTCGGTCGATCGACCTCGATGTCCGGGACAGTGTCAATGCTGAGGATTCCGTCTTGGTGGGCTCGTTTCAGGGCTTCGGAGATCGCCAACCCTATGGTGTCTTTTACAAGCATTCCAGTGCGTCCGGCTACTGTGATTGGGCGTATTAGTAGATTTTCATACTAGCACATCGCCCCGGAGAAAACGTCTTTATCCCTCTGCTAATTGGAACCACAGCCCCAGGCTGTCTTCGGGTTCGATGTTGGCGGTGGTGTAACCGCGCGGGCTTTGCGTCACGCCGCCCTCTCCCCGCAGCCGATTGCCCTTGGCCGCCAGATCAGCCGCCACCTGACGAACGTTGTCGACCCCGAAGGCAACGTGATAAACGCCCGGCCCGTGGTCTGCCAGGTGCTGCCCGATGCCGGAGTCTGCATCCAGGGGCTCGGTAATCTCGATGAGGGTTTCGCCCACGCGATACAGAGCGTCTTTCATCCCCCTACCCTCAACCACGTGCAGGTCATCGGGTTCCATACCAAAGTTGTTCCTGATGTATTCCACCATTTCGTCGCGGTTGCGCACCACATAGTGGATGTGATGAATCGAGGTGAACATGGCTATCCTTCCTTATGCTCGAATCCGGCCTTTGCTCGAATCCGGCGTTAGAACCGGCTGATTGCTTTGCGCTGAGCATGACTGCGATCATATCCTGCTGTCGGCTATCCCTCGGCCAGTTGGAATGGGAACCCCAGGGCGCTGCCGGCGTCAATGTTTGCGGTCATGTAACCCTCGGCGCTCCTGGACAATCCATTGTCTCCCCGCATTTCATTGCCTTTTCCGGCCAATTCGCGAGCTTTGTCTTCAATCCCGGAGACGCCAAACGCCATGTGGTACGGGCCCGGCCCGAAGGTTGAGAGGTACTGCCCCATTGCAGAATCCGGATCCAGTGGTTCGGTGAATTCGACGTTGGTTTGTCCAACTTTGTAAATAGCGTTTTTCATGCCGCGTGATTCGTAAACCTGAATCTTCTCCGGAGTCAGGCCGAAATTGTCCTCGATGTACTTGGCCATCTCGTCAGCGTTGTGGACTAGGATGCGAACATGGTGTATAAAGTCGAACATTCTCCCTCCAGTATGGAATGAGTCGGCGGCGCTACATTTGACGAACCAGCGACAACTTCCCGGTCGGGCCCATCGCCTCCTGTTGGTTGGCGGCGACGAATTTCGCCCGTCCTGCATCGAGATGGACCGGCAACTGCTGGCCCTGGCCGGCGGCGCGAACCCGCGCGTTGCCATCATACCAACAGCAGCGGCGTTCGAGAACCCACAGCGCGCCGCGTCTAACGGTGTGCGTCACTTCAACAGCCTGGGAGCCGATGCGTTTGCCATCGACTTAACCGACCGGAGTGGCGCCGAAGACCCCGCCGTTGTGAACCGGATAGCCGGCGCTGACGTCATCTATTTCACCGGCGGAAACCCGGATCATCTGCTATCCGTGTTGTCCGACTCCCTGTTCCTTGAGGCCGTTATCGCCGCCGGGCAACGGGGCGTATTACTGGCCGGGTCCAGCGCCGGGGCGATGGTAATGGGTGAACGAATGCGCCGACCGAGTTCACCGCAGGGGATCGAGGCGCTGTCCCTGGTTCCCGGCGTGATGGTACTCCCGCACCACGAACGGAGCTCGCCAAGCGTGGTTTCGGATCAAGTGTCAGCCATCGGCGAATCAGGTTTGACTGTTCTCGGCATCGACGGCGCAACCGGAGCCTTGCTGGAATCCCAACGAGCCACCGTGCTGGGAGCGGGCCACGTTACCGCATACCGAGCCGGCGATTGGGTCATCCACTCCGCTGGCGACGCCGTGGCCGGATTGACCTCATCAGGAGCTGGAGCCTAGCCCCGACGGGAACGCAACTCTTCCCAAACGGCGTTGGGCGACACCCCGGCCGACGCCATCAAGGTGAGGGTGTGATACAAAAGGTCCGCGATTTCCCCGGGCAAGTTTTCAGTGTCATTGGTAGCTGCGGCCAAAGCCGCCTCCCCCGCTTCCTCGATGACCTTCTGCGCGACCCGGCTGGTGCCTTCCCCCAGCAATTTGGCAGTGTAGCTGCCTTCCGGCATCGCGCGTTGCCGATCCTTGATCACCGCAAACAGTTCGTCCAGCACCCGCGGGCCACCGTCGGAGGCTTCGTAGTCGTCGGGCAATCCGTCCATTTCGGTGTAAAAGCACGATGTCTCGCCGGTATGGCACGCCGGACCGTCCGGGTCAACTTTCAGCAGGATGGTATCCGAGTCGCAATCGACGTACCACTCGCGCAGGTTCAGATAGTTGCCCGAAACTTCGCCCTTGTGCCACAGGTCTTCCTGGCTGCGACTGTAGAACCAGACCTGCGTTCCCTCTACCGTGCGTTTCAACGACCCGGGGTTCATGTAGCCCAACATCAATACGCGCCCGGTGTTGATGTCCTGGGCGATTGCCGGAACCAGTCCTCGGTCATCCAGTTTAATTTCGGTCATGGGTTTCCTCCGTGGCTGCGCGCCTCCCGATATTCTCCAGGGCAGATGGCAGCTCCAGCAAATTGCGAATCTCAGCGTCCGGGGTCGATAACGATTGTTGCAACGGAGCGGCGGCCCGATTGATCCAAATCGCGGCCATTCCCACGCCATGCGCCCCGGCAACATCTTCAAACTGGCGATCGCCCACATATACACACTCGCCCGGATCCACGTCCATTTGCCGGCATGCCGCTTCAAACAGTCGCGCATCCGGCTTGTAACACCCTTCGCCTTCAGACGAGATCACCGCTGCAAAAGGCAATCCGATTCGGGCCACTACGGGATGCAGATAGGCATCGTCGGCGTTGGAGATTATCGCCAGGCGCAGATCCCTGGAAATCAGGGTCAGGGCTTCCAGACTGTCGGGCCATAGCCCGCGCGTGCCCAGGTCGTCGATGGATTTTTGCGACGCGGCCCGCCCGTCTCCCTGGACACCCAGGTCGCGAAAAGCTCCGCTGAATGCCTCTGCCCAACCATCCAGGTATGAGATGAACGGTGCGCCGGGGGCAGTGCGACGATCGCGAAAGTTGTCCGCCCCGTTGTCCCAGGCTTGCCGCAAAGCCTCCGGTGTGGTGTCCAGCCTTTGGTCGCGGATAATATCGGCGAACGTCTGCCGCCAGAGATCCGACCCATCCTGCGCGATGGTATTGAACATGTCGAATATGACCGTGGTGATAGCCGTCGCCATCCAATCACCTGCAAAAATTATCGTGGATGTCGGATCAAACCCTCATGGGAATATCGCGAGAGGCCAGGTAATTCTTCGCCTCCGCAATGGAATAAGCGCCGAAATGGAAGATACTGGCGGCCAATACCGCATCCGCTTCGCCGCCGGTGAAAGCATCATACAGATGCTCCAGGTTGCCGGCTCCCCCGCTGGCAATAACCGGCACGGGAACCGCTCTGGCAATCGCTCGGGTCAACTCCAGATCATAACCGTTAAGTTGCCCGTCTTCGTCCATACTGGTCAGCAGAATCTCGCCCGATCCCAAACCGACGGCGCGTTGTGCCCATTTCACCGCATCCAGCCCGGTAGGGTTGCGCCCGCCGTGGGTGAATACCTGCCATCCGGAACGCGCGTCGATTGCCAGGGATTCGTCGGCAGGCGCCGGATACTCCTCGCCCTCCACCACCCTCCGGGCGTCGATTGCCACCACGATACATTGGCTGCCGAATTGGCCGGCGCCATCGGTCACCAGGTCAGGCGTGTTGATGGCAGCGGTATTGATGGAAACTTTGTCGGCTCCGGCGTTGAGCATCCGCCGCACGTCTTCGATGGACCGTATGCCACCGCCCACGGTCAGCGGAATGAACACCTGCTCCGAGACCCGCTGCACAACAGCTACCATAGTGTCGCGGGAGTCGCTGCTCGCGGTAATATCCAAAAACACCAGCTCGTCGCCGCCCTCCCGGTCGTATTGCGCTGCCAGCTCGGCTGGATCGCCGGCATCACGAAGGTTCACAAAACTGGTCCCCTTGACCACCCGCCCGCCGTCAACGTCCAGGCACGGGATAATGCGGCGCGTCAACACGTTATAAATGCCTTCCGGTGTCCAAAAATCGGATCAAGTATAGCACCACAACATGTCGCAACCGGACTTGCCTGCACGCGCACACCCTAATATGATTGCTTAAACCGAAATACAGACGCGCCACCTCAGGAGGCAAATAATGTCATTGAATCTAGCCGCAACCAATCGGATCATGGCGGCCGCTATTGCACAGGCGGAAGAACTAAACATCAAGGTAAGTGTCGCAGTGGTGGACGCCGGGGGCCGCCTGCTGGGATTGCAGCGAATGGACGGCGCAATCTGGGCCTCTGCTTATGGCTGCCAGGGTAAGGCCGTGGCGTCGGCCGCGTTCGGACAACCCAGCGGTGCAATGCAAGCCCGCGCCGAGGCGCCCACACCCAGCGGCATTCGCCAGCGTTCCGGGTCCGAGATGATATTCGGACAGGGCGCAGTTCCCATAATTAGCGATGGCGAAGTTGTTGGAGCGTGTGGTGTCGGCGGCGGCACCAGCGAAGAGGACGAACAATGCGCCGCCGCCGGCGCCGCCGCGCTTTAGCCCTGGCCCATCGTCGCGGGCACACTTCAGGGTGTCAGAGCCAACACTGACGCCGGGGAACCGCTGCCGCCTGCCAGTCTCAATCGCCCCACTACTATCGTAGAACCGGCAGGCGGCAGCTGGTCCAGATTGTTCAGGCATTCCAACACCAGCCGGTGTTTTTCCAGGACCAGCCTGCTGACCTCAAAACTGGTGTCAACCCCGGCATCAACGCCCGGCGCATCGGTTCCCAACCCGGACGCACCCCGTGCCTGCAGCAACTCCCGCGCCGCGTCCGGGTCGAACCCCGGTGTGTGCATAACTCCGGAGGAGTCAGCATTGATGAACCGGTGGGGTTCTTCCCAATATCGATGCCATCCGGTGTGCAGCAATACTAACGCTCCCGGAGGAATCCGGCCCCACTCCTGCTCCCAGGATTCGATACCGCGTCTATCCAGTACGTAATCCGGGTCCACGGCGGCTCGGACGCTCACGTCAACCACAGCCGCCGGCACGACGAGCTGCTCCGGTTGCAAATCGTCTGGTCCCGCAGCCCCAGCATGAAACGTCGCCGGAGATGATATGTGGGTGCCACTGTGCTCGCCCATCTCAAATCGCCGCAAAAAATAACCGCCTTCGGCAATCGTAGCAACGGTTTCAAATCTTACCGGCGGATCTCCGGGCCACCGGGGCATTCCGGGTTTTATCGAATGGCTCAAATCAACCACTCGCCGGTACCGGATTTCCCTCATTGGCGACTCGTGCATGTCTGGATATCCTGGTGAACCGGGTTGGCAACGCAACAGCCCCAATGCTGCCCACGGCGAAATTGCTCCCGGTGTTAACGCTCGCCATCAGGCCGCGTCAAGCCAAACGTCATCGCCGCCAGCATCCCGCGCCACATCAGTCAGGATCGGTTGCCGGCGCCGCAGCTGCTCGATGTGACCGTCCACCCATTGCATGGATTCCGGGAAACTCCGGGCGATGCCCAATTCGGAGAGCTGCCCAGTTTTGTTCCAACCATACACGACGTAACTGATTGATGGAATCTCTCCATGAATCATGTAGCCCCGGTAGCTGATCTTTCGGCCGTGGCCGGGGATTGCGGTGGTGGTTACTGCGTTGCGGACGTTGAAGACGCTTTCAGTGTTGTGCGGCATTGTGGTTCCTCTGGCACGCCTAAGTTTTGTGTATCCGGCGCGGTACATATGTTCTATCGCGACCAATTGAACCGTCAACGCCCGGCCTGTCATCGATTTTTCCCGCGCCGAGCGCGGCGAACCAAAAAGGCTGGCCCGTGAGCCAGCCTCTATCATCCTATGCAACAGCCCGCTATCAACCGGCGATCTGCGACAGAAACTCGCTAAGATTTTGGGTCTGTTGGTTCGACGTGTTCATGTTCCGCACCGCCACCGTGCCATCTCTAACTTCATCCTCGCCCAAAATCAACACCGTTTCGACACCAAGCGCGCTGGCCTGGCGCATCTGTCCGCGCAAGGCCCGGCCACCGTTGGCCAATATCGCTCCAACCCCGGCATTTCGCATCCGGTGGGCCAGATGCACTCCAGCTACTCTGGCGTCATCGCCAATAGTAGCGATCAGATAACGCGGCGCCGGTTCGTCGGGTACCGGAATTTCGGCCCGCTGCAGGTTCAACGTTAGCCGTTCGAGCCCACTGCCGAAACCGATTCCGGGCGTAGGGCGACCACCCAGCTGTTCGATCAAGCCGTCGTACCTGCCGCCGCCGCATATCGTTGACTGCGCACCCTCAATCGCCGGCTGTATTTCGAAAACAGTGCGGGTGTAGTAGTCCAGCCCTCTAACCAGCCGGTGGTCCACCCGATGCTCAATACCGTTGGCCGCCAGGTAACTTTGCACCCGACCCCAGTGCAACTGGCAATCGGCGCACAGGCACTCAACCGATTTTGGGGCGTCTTCACCCAGCGCCCGGCAGGATTCAACCTTGCAGTCCAGCAGACGCAGGGGATTGCGCTCCAGGCGCGTTCGGCAATCCTGGCAAAGATGCCCCTGCGTGTTGTCAAAATAGTTTTTCAGTGCGGCGATGTATTGTGGACGGCACTGCTCGTCGCCGATGCTGTTGGTCACCAACGTCACGTCAGACAGGCCGATGTCGTGAACAAATGTCCACGCCACCTCAATGACCTCCGCATCGACGGACGGATCGCCGTCGCCGATGGCTTCGACGCCAAACTGATGGTGCTGCCGAAAACGGCCGGCCTGGGGGCGTTCGTACCTGAACACCGGGCACAGGTAATACAAGCGAACCGGCTGCGTTTGATTGTGCATCCCGTGTTGAAGGTACGCCCGACAGACGGGCGCGGTGCCTTCGGCCCGCAGCGTAACCATGTCGCCGCCGCGGTCCTCAAACACGTACATCTCTTTTTCAACAATATCGGTGCCTTCGCCAACGCCCCGGACAAACAGCCCGGCGTCCTCGAACATGGGACTGTCAATCCGGCCGTAACCAAAACGGCGCGCCACACTGACGGCCTTGTCTTCCAAATACCGCCAGTATTTCTGCTCTGCCGGGAGGCGGTCAGCAGTTCCGCGTGGGGCTTGAAACGTGGGCATGATAGTCAATCCGCTCTGTCGGTTGTGTCGCGTATATTCTGGCTGGCGTTAATCGATTGAAATTCACTGGAAAATATGCGCCCGATTTGTCAGGCCGTTTTGATTCAGGCCTTGCCGGTCGATTGAAGTTCGTTCAGCTCTTCAGCAGTCAAACCGCCGATATCGCACAGCACTTCCCGGTTGTGCTGACCCAACCGCGGCGGCGGGTTGGTCGGAGTGTTTTCGCACCCGGTCAATTGTACCGGCGTATTCACGGTTCGGAAGGGTCGGCCATACGTATCGCCACTGTCAACGAACATGTTGCGAACCCCCAGATGCTCGCAGCGGTCCAAATCCTCGGTGTCCTGGACGATTCCCATGGAAAACCCACATTCAAGCAGCTTCTGATTCAATTCGCGCTTGGGCAAGCGCACCGACCATTCTTCGATCGCTGGCACGATGTGGCTGAAATAAAAAGGCCCGGTTACTCCGCGTCCCAGGAAACGGGGGTCGTCCGCCAACTCGGGCCGACCGGCCAATGCCCACAACGCCCGCCATTTGTCGTCGGCGTCGCCGGCCCCTGCCAACACAACGTATCCATCTGATGCCCGCAGCGTGAGTTGGGCTGAAAACATGTTCTCCCGCGCCGTCGTCGTGGTCTGTCCAGTAGCCTGATACAGGGGCATGCTGCTGGTGGTATGGGCCACCATGCAATCATACATCGACATATCCACGTGCTGCCCCTTGCCGGTCTTGCGACGGGATTCCAGGGCCAGCAAAACGCCCAGAGCCGTCCAAAGCCCCGGCACCGAATCTCCAACGTTGTCGCCCACCATTTGCGGGCCGCTTTCCGGCGCTCCGGTCATCACCATCCAGCCGCCCATTCCCTGAACGCAAGGGTTGTTGGCCGGCCAGTTGGAATACGGACCCCGTAAGCCGTCGCTGTCGCCGTATCCGGTGATACTGGCATACACCAACCCCGGGTTGATCTCCGCCAGCGCCGGGTATCCGAAACCCAGCCTTTCCATGGCGCCGGGGCCCCAATTATCCAGCAATACATCCGAAACGCGCAGCATATTGGTGAACGCGCGCTTGGCGACCGGGTCCCTTAAATCCAGGGTCACGCTTTTTTTGTTGCGGTTAACCCCCAGGTAACGGGCGCTAACGTGCGTCCCGTCCGGGCCGTCGATGTACGGGTCGTTTGCCCGTGCCCGGTCTCCCACGCCCGGACGTTCGATCTTGATGACCTCGGCGCCCATATCCGCCAATATCATGGAACAGTAAGGCCCCGCCACAATGTGCGTAGCGTCCAGCACGCGTAATCCTTCGAGGGGCAACGGTTGCGGGTGGATTGTCGAATCTGCGGGAGTGGTCATTCAGTGTCTCCAGGCTCGCTTGATCGCGCTCTACGGGTACACAAAACTATACATGAGTTGATGGCGCCTTGAAAACCGCCGTATCGCCTGCCGGTCAACACAGGGCAATCGCATCATCCCCGTCTTTCCCGCAAAAGCGGGAATCCAGTGCATGAAATCGCTAATGCCTTTCCCGATTCTTGCGCTTTGAGGTCTGTGTACTCCGGCTTTCGCCGCAGTGACGGGTGTCGCATTTATGATGCGATTGCCCTGCCGGTCAACAGTAACTGTTCAGACTTGGTGAGGTAAATTGGCCGAAGGCGGGCTGCCAGACGCTGGCACGGGTGGCGGTGGTTATGTCATATAGAGGGAGTGGATACTGAGAGTGACCTGATCACCGCCGACCGCGATGTCCTCATCGCCATCATCGCCCAACTGCAGGCCACCGTTCTGGAACAGCAGCGGGTGATTGAGCGGTTGGAGCGGCGGATTGCCGAACTGGAAGGCCAGGCGAAACCAGGCGGCCCGCCCCGAATGCCCGGCCTCAAGGCGAAATCGGGCCGAAGCCCCCAGTGCAGCAGCAGCCCAGCAAGCAGCGACGCCACGGCTTCGCCCGCCGGCGCCTGACACCGACCCACCGGGTGGAGCACGTGGTGCAGAGCTGTCCCGATTGCGGGACGTACCTGACTGGCGGCTGGGTCCAGCGCACCCGGGAAGTCATCGAGTTGCCGGTGGTTCCGGTGCAAGTCACCGAGCAGGTCTGCATCGCCAGGACCTGCCCAGTGTGTCGGCGGCGCCGAGTGCCCACCGCGCAACTGGACGGTGTGGCGCTGGGGCGCCAACGCCTGGGCGTCAATCCTGAATCAAGTTCAGGACAGGCTCTGATCAGCCGCATCGCCACGCTACGGGAAGAAGGGCGGCTGCCGATCCGCGGCATCCAGTGGTATCTGCGCACCGTCCATCAGCTGCGCCTCAGCGTGGGGGCCATTGTGAGCGCC
The DNA here is from genome assembly GCA_965262485.1 of Dehalococcoidia bacterium. Classification (GTDB taxonomy): domain Bacteria; phylum Chloroflexota; class Dehalococcoidia; order Lucifugimonadales; family UBA3495; genus Bin87. The sequence goes on from OZ253540.1 coordinate 2,002,585, forward strand.
ATTCATCAGACCGCGCAACAGGCCCAACCAGCGGTGGTTGGGATTGTGGACCGCATCCGCGCCAGCCCGGTGGTCCACGCCGACGAAACCGGCTGGCGTCAGAGCGGGGGCAACGGCTACGTGTGGACTTTCAGCGCCCCCACCGAACGCTACTGCCCCTGTTCAAGCCAGGGGCAGGCTCTGCGGCGAGGTCGGGGCAAAACAGTCGTGGACGAAGCGCTGGGCGAGTCGTTCTCCGGAGTGCTGGTCAGCGATTTCTACGCCGCCTGCCACCATTACGATGGCCCCAAGCAACGGTGCTGGGCGCACCCCTGTTCAAGCCAGGGGCAGGCTCTGCTGCGGGACATCCACGACCTGCGAACCCTCTACCCCAAAGACGCCGCACTGGCCCGATGGGCCGCGGCAGTCCACCAGCTCTATGTCGCAGCCAAAGCCTTCAACCATCACGCGCCATGGCAAAGGTGTGTTGCCCAACTGGCCTGGGAGCGGAAGCTGCTGGCCATCTGCCAGCCCTTCCTGGCTGACCCGCCAGCCGTTCAGGCCAAACTGTGCCGGCGCATTGAGCGCCACGTCAAGAGCCGGCCCCGTACTGGATACGGGGAACTCTTCGTCTTCGTGGCCGAACCGGACGTGCCTTCGACAACAACGCCGCCGAGCGCAGCCTGCGACATCTGGTCGTCAGCCGCAAGATCAGCGGCGGCACCCGCTCAGAGCAGGGCACGGAGAGCAAGATGACGCTGGCATCCATCTTCGGCACCTGGCGCGCCCAAGGTCTAAACCCCCTCGCCGCCTGCCGTCAGCTGCTCACTTCCCCCCAAGTCTGAACTGTTACGTGTTGACCGTAACAGTTCAGACTGGTTCAAATCCGAGTGAGGGTTATGAATAGAAGGAAACAACAATGCGGTAGGCTAAAACCATGAGCCTGCCCGTGGATTTGGCCGCTGCGACCCGTGAAGAGTTGATTGAAGTTGTTGGGCAACTGCTCAGCCACATTGGGACTCTGGAAGCACGGATCGCTGAGTTGGAAGGCCAGGCGAAGCCTCCAAGCGACGGTATGAAACCCGACGGTCTGAAACCGGGGACACCTCCCGCTTGGGTCAAGGCCAACCGGCCCGCCGGCCCCAGGCAGGAACGCCGGAAGCGGACCCACGGCTTTGCCCGGCGCCGGGAGGAGCCCACCCATCGGGTAGAACACGCCACGGCCAGTTGTCCCGATTGCCAGGTACCCCTTCCAGGTACCCCTTCAGGGAGGGCTGGTGCGCCAGCGCCGGCAGGTGATTTCCGTGCCGCGGGTGCGGGCAAGGGTGACGGAGCAGGTGGCGCTGGAACGGGCCTGCCCCAAGCGCCGCCGGAGATGGGTCGCAGAGCCGGATTGGAGCGCCATCACCGTGGGCCGCCAGCGGTTCGGCGTCTCGGTGCAGAGCGAAGTAAGCGTGCTCCGGGAGGAGCGCCGGCTCCCCTTCCGGGTGATACAACGCTACCTGAAGTGGCGGTTCGGACTGGGCCTGAGCGTGGGCCAATAGTAGCGTTGACCCGCGGGGCAGCGCAGCGCGGCCGGGAGGAATACGCCCAGTTGCAAGAAGAGATTCGAGCCAGCCCAGTGGTGTACGGGGACGAGACGGGCTGGCGGGAAGACGGTCGGGGCGGTTACCTCTGGAGTTTCAGCGCTCCCAGGGTGCGCTACTTCCTGCACCGCTCGAGCCGGAGCCGGCACGTGGTTGAGGAGGCGTTGGGCGATGAGTTCGAGGGGGTGCTGGTCAGCGACTTCTACGGAGCCTGCAACGTGTACCAGGGGCCGCACCAAAGATGTTGGACCCATCTGTTGCGGGACATCCACCAACTGAAGGAGCGGTTCCCGGAACATGCTGGCCTGGCCCAGTGGTCCAGGAGGGTGCGGGAAGTAAGGGTGCGGGAAGTATACGACCAGGCCCAAGCCTACGCCGGCCCCGACCCGGGACTGCCGGAAACGGTGCGCCGATCCCGGCGGGTGAAGCAACAGCAGCGGTTCCAGGAGCAATTATGGGCCATCTGCCAACCCTGCCTGGGCGGTGATACGCCATGAGGGTGCTGTGCCAGAGGGTGGAACGTTTCCTGCCTGAGCTGTTCACCTTCATAGTTGAGCCCCGAGCGGGAGCGGACAACAACCCGGCGGAGCGGAGCCTGCGTCCGCCGGTGGTGAGCCGGAAGATCAGCGGCGGCACCCGTTCCGGACCGGGCAGCGAGACCAAGAGCATCATGGCTTCCTTGTTCGGCGCCTGGCGGTTGCAAGGACGCAACCCTTACCATGCCCTCAATGCCATCCTCTCCCAACCCATATCCGCTCCAGTCTGAACAGTTACAGGTGGTGGAATCAGAAGTCGCCGGCAGTTCCGCCTTCGGGCTCGGAGCCTTCGTCCACGCGCTCAGGGCAGTCTGCGGCGCTGATGTCGCAGAACCGGCATTCCTGTCTGCTCGGCACTCGGGCGGGCGGCCTGTCGGCCGCCAGTCGGCGGATCAATGCTCCCAGGTTCCGTATGAACTGGTCGTCCACAGCCTCAGTCGGTATGCGGACCGTGTGGTCGAGGTAGGTGGCCTGCCCCCTGAGTTTGAGAGTCCGGTAACGCTCCAGCGCTCTCGGGATGGCGTACAGGTAAATCATCACCTGTACGACGTGACTGGGGCTGTCCTGCCCGGTCTTCGCGTCGACGATGACCGCTTGGCCGTCCCGCTGCGTGATCAGGTCGGGCTGGCCCGCCAGCGTTGCTGACCTGCCTTGAAGTTGGAAGCTGTTCTGCCCCTCGATGTTCACATCAAAGCCACCGTGCTTCCAGTTTGCTTTTCGCTTGTTGAGGAGCGCGGTGTGGTTCAGCAGCCACTCGGCCTGGTTGAACTCGGACGGGGTTCTGGCCCAGTCCTGGCAATGGGCCTTGAACCGGATGGCCCACTCGCACGAGTTTTCGCCGGTCAGCAGCCTGGGCAGCCAGGTGGCCCAGATGTAGGGGTGTTCGCGGCGTTGGGCCAAGGTATGTTCACTGGAAGTGGGCTGGTGTTGGTGCTCTTTAGTCTAGTTTATTTCGGTGTCCGTCTAGCCCACAAGGGGCGCCTGTCATCAAATGGTGAACCAGAGTACGATGGTGTAGGACTGCCGTCGAGAGGTGCGGCTAACGGCGCGTGAACGGGAGGTCCTGTCCAACCCGGCGTTGGGCTGGGAGACCAGGTACATTGCCGACGGGTTGGGCGTGAGCTGGTACACGGCCAGGAACCACATTGACAACCCGCGCGTGAAGCTGGGCGCGTCCAGCCGTCTGGAGGCAGTCATGGTCGCCATGAGGCTTGGGATACTGCCGTCAGAATAATTCCGGGATTGCGTTGGGTTCCTTTGTTCTCAGGCGACGGGTGTTCCCAAACGTGCTGACCAATCAAGCTCGACTATTTGAGGCTGAACAACATAGGAGGAAGCTGATGGCGGAGCGGACCCTGACGATAGACTGCCAGGTGCATGCCTACGAGCGGAACAAGCCCGAACGCCCGTGGGTCGGGTTTCTGACCGGGCCGGACGAAGTTACGGGGGACGACATGATCGCGGCAATGGACGCGGTGGGCGTGGACGGCGCGCTGCTGATCTCGCCGTTCGCGCTGTACGCATACGACGCCAGCTATGCGCTGGAGGTGTACGCGCAGCACCCGACCAAGTTCGGGCTGATCCGGCCGTTTGATCCCAACTCAGAGACGATTGACGCCGACGTGGAGGAATGGACGTCCACGCCGGGCGTGGTGGGCGCGCGCATCATGCTGGCGAACTCGGACTACGAGGCGGACCACCCGGGGCTGAACGGCATCCTGGCGGCCGGCGGGCGGGCCGGCGTGCCGGTGAACATCATGGCGGCGGGCAAGCTGCCGTTGCTGCGGGAGCTGGCGCAGCGCAACTCCGACACGCAGATCGTGATTGACCACGTGGGATTAGCGCAGCCCTTCAACCCGCCGCCGCCAGCGGAACCCTTCGTCGACCTGGGCAACGTGCTGTCGCTGGCGGCGCTGGACAATGTGGCGATCAAGATCTCCGGCGCCGGCACGCTGTCGCACGCGGGGTTTCCGATCCGGACATCTGGGAGCCGCTGTCTCGCATCTTCGACGCGTACGGGCTGGAGCGGTGCCTGTGGGGGACGGACTGGACGCGGGCGGTGGAACTGCTGACGTACGAGCAGGGCGTGGAGGCGTTCCGGCTGACGGACACGCTGTCGGACTCGGACCTGGAGACGCTGATGGGCGGAGCGCTGGCGAACATCTATAAGTGGTCGCCGGCGGTGGCGGAATAGGGCGCGTCCTTCGATCCGCCGGGAGCGGACCTCCCGCGAGCACAAGACGATCCTGCGACCCGCCGGAGGCGGACTTTCGGCAGGCTCACGATGAGCCGGGGTTGGGAATTGCGCTGTCGGGGCGAATAACCATTCGCCCCGACGAATTCGGCCAGGTGCCCATTGCCACGCCAATCGCGAAGGGGAGTATTGTCAAGGGCGGCGGTAAAGTGGGCCACGTGGGCGGCTCGATCGTCGACATTGCGGCTGTCGACGTTCAGGAAAACTGTACCGTCCACCGTCATCTATGAGGTTGATCAGCAGCCCGTGGAGGGTGAGATGGATGTACCCAGTGGAGATGTACGCGCGCGTTCGCCGGGCCTGCCTGGCGGAGGGGATGAGCGGTCGGGAAACCTCCCCGGTGTTCGGACTGTACCGGGACACGGTACGCAAGATGCTGACCTACTCGGTGCCACCCGGCTACCGGCGACCCAAGCTTGAGCCTTTCACCGGCATGATCGACGCCATCCCTGGAAGCCGATGCTAGCTTCGGTTGCCGCGCTGATTGGCGCGGCAACTTGGTGTGAGTTCTGGTTCGCTTCACGTCAGCGTAGCTGCCGATTCAACGCTTTCCGAAACCCACTTCCCGGCTGGATTTTTAGGAGACCAGCTGCCAGTAGCGACGACCCTCAGCGCGGACTACGCGGCCGAAACCACCGTGGTGGCAGATGGCCATGATGGCGTCCTCGGACTCCGCTCGCTCGATCATAGCGGTGCGGGTGGCCACCCCTTGGTCGGCGTCCATGTCAAAGCTGAGCTTCCAGTCGGTTTCGGTGATTTGGGCCGGGCCGTGGAAAACGTCGCCGAGGATGTAGGCTCGCTGTCCGCCGGATACGATGGCGAGGCTCATGGAACCGGGGGTATGGCCGGGCGTGGGAATGGCGGTGATTTCGCTGGTCAGTGGGCGCTCGCCGTCCAGCAAGTCCAGCACCCCGAGATCCTGAAGGGGGCCAAGGGTCTGGTCCCAGTGAGGCGGGAAGAGTTCCATGACCTCCGGGCGTTGGAAGACCTCCCAGTCGGCGCGGTGGGCCACGTAGCGGGCGTTCGGGAAGGTAGCGCGGACTGGGGCGCCGGGTTCGTGGGTGACGTTCCAGCCGACGTGGTCGAAATGAAGGTGGCTGAAGAAGACAGTGTTGACGTCTGCGGTGCCGACGCCGGCCGCTTCCAATTCCTGCAGGAGGCGGCCTTCGGCGCCGCCGACCATGGCCTCAATTGAGTTTGGGTTGGTGGCCGCGCCGCCGAGTCCGGTGTCCACAAGGATGATCTGGCCCTCGGAACGAATGAGGTAGCACTCGAAGTGGGCCAGCAGGTGATCGCCGCTGAAGCCGCTGGGATAGCGCTCCTGGTAGGGAGCCCACGCCTCAGCGGGAACCCCGGGAAAGACATCGCTAAGGGGCAGCGTGGCCTCGTTGTCGTTCAGGGATAGGATTTCCACGTTGCCGACGGTCAAACTAGCTTCGGGCATAGGGGTATCCTCCTAGTATCGTTTCCAGATAGATTTGTTAATGCCAGAAAGCTGCCTCTAACTCTGGATTCCTGCTTGTGTGGGAATGATTAACAGGTGAACAGATATGCGATATAAGGCATCTTCAAGTGGAAACGGTACTAAACTAAAGCCAAGGTGGGATGTACATTTAAGTGGCGATGATGAACAGCTGGGTTGCGTCGGTGAATCCCTCTCATCCGTACTTGGAGAATGACCTGGCTCCGTCGTTTGACCCCCACCATCTGCGCATTTCACCTTGGCTTTAGTTTAGTACTACAGTCGCACATGACCGCCCAGAGGGTCGGGCGGTATTGAAAATCGCAATGTCCAGCTATGGCGTACTGGCTTTGCTCTTAAGTGAGCAAAGCTAAATCCAGTGATGGATCGAGGCTAAGAGTAGCGAGTTAGTGTTTGTGCGGCTGTAGTACTAGGCAGAAGGCGGCCGGTCGCCACCATGCTGGCTGAGCGAGGTCTCCTCCTCCGCGCAGCCAAGACACCCCGGTCAGGTGTAAACCAATTGGTGAGGTCGGCCAGCCACCTTCTACCTTGGAACTGGAGCCCAGTCTGCACCGCTCCCAATGACCAAAATAGGCTTCACACCCGGGCTCTAGTCCTTGACTACTTCAGCCTTCAACATCCCTTCAATTTCCCAATAGGAACCCAGGCAGGCGCATCGTTGTAATAAGGCCGAAGCCAGATCACCAGCGAGGAACTGGGCGAAGTTTATATTCCGCAAAGACATATTCAGTTCTCCTTGGCACGGTCTGGATTCAGCGGCAAAAAAGGCCAAGCTGCGAAACATGGCTTATCCTGTTGCAGCTGTGGCCAGCGGGATTCTATGCGAGACCTACCACCGGGCCCACTCGTTAGCCTAACCCCGGGCAAATCAATTTGCCTGGGGCTCTTTTCAGAAAGTTCCGGTAATTAGCCTTCCTGGTTTTTCGGGAATCTCCATCGACCACATTGGGTTAGAATAAGGTGAGTTAACTTTAAGACAGCCATAGCCGGGAGGTGATTCAATGGTGCAGGCCGGAGCAGAAGCGCCAACTACACCGGGAGCTTTGTCAGGAATCCGAGTGTTGGACTTCACCTGGGTCCGGGCGGGTCCCTGGTGCACCCGATGGCTGGGGGCGCTGGGAGCCGAGGTTATCAAGGTTGAATGGCCCCAGAGCCCCAATACTCGGGGCGACAACATTGCGACGGGAGCTGGTACCCCCGAGGGCCTGCCCGCCAATCTCAACACCAACGGCCATTTCAGCGACACCAACTCCAACAAGCTGAGCGTCACCCTGAACACTCGTACCGCCCGAGGCATTGACCTTACCCGGCGCTTGGTGGCCATGTCCGACATCGTCATCGAGAACTTCGCCTACGGTGTATTGGAGCGGTGGGGTCTGGGCTACGAGGATATGAAGAAGCTCCGGCCTGACATCATTTACCTCTCCATGTCCGGCTTCGGCCACACGGGTCGGGACAGAGACTATCAAACCATGGGAGCCATTGCGCAAGCCCTGTCCGGTTTGACCTACACGTCGGGCCTGCCGGACAAGCCACCCGCTGGTTGGGGCTGGTCCTACCTGGACGACACCGGTGGCTTATACGGGGCCATGTATGCTCTGAGTGCGATTTACCATCGCAACATGACCGGTCAGGGACAGCATGTCGACAGTTCACAGTGGATCATCGGCGTCCCCCTTAATGGTCCCGCTTTTCTGGACATCCAGGCCAACGGTCGTTCCACCATGAGAGAGGGTTACCCGCCGGGCAACCGCGCTCACTGGCCTGGCACGCCCCTGGTGAACAACTACCGGGGGCGGACCGGGGCGCCGCACAACGCTTACAAGACCAGTCCGGCGGAGTACAACGACTGGTGTGCCCTAGTCTGCTTCTCCGACTATGAGTGGCGGAAGTTAGTGGGGGTAATGGGCTCTCCCAGTTGGGCCACCGGCGAGAAGTTTGCCACCCTTGAAGGTCGCCTGGAGCACCAGGAAGAGATGGACCAGGGGATAGAGGCGTGGACCAAGACTCTGGGCAAGTACGAGATCATGGAGCGGTGCCAGGCGGCGGGAGTACCCGCCATGCCCGTTCAAAGCAGCCAGGACCGGGTGGACAACGATCCCCAGCTCAGGCATCGAGAGATGTACCGGGACGTGAAGCATCCCGCGCTGGGGACCTGGCCCCTTCAGAACGCTCCCTTCAAGATGTCGGAGACGCCTGCAATCAACAGCCGGTCAGGTCCCCTGATCGGCGGGCACAACAAAGAGGTGTTTCAGGGGTTGTTGGGCATCAGTCACGAGGTGCTGGTGAGCGGTTTCGCCGACGGCACCTTCTGGCCAAAGAACCTCAGTATGGAAGATTATCCCTACTTCAAGGAGATGATGGAGGATGCCTCGCCCGTACAGTGGAGTGGGAATGAGCCGATAGCGAATCCCGCGCCGGCGCCGGCGCGGACGCCGGACCGGAACTCTGCGGGGGCCTTTGGGGGGCTGCGGGTGCTGGAGCTCGCCGATGAGAAGGGGCAGTGGTGTGGCAAACAGATGGCTGACATGGGAGCAGACGTCATCAAGATAGAGCCGCCCGGTGGCGAGGCAGCCCGGACCGTGGGGCCCTTCTACCAGGACATACCGAATCGGGAGAGGAGCCTTTACTTCTGGCATTACAACACCTCCAAGCGGGGGGTTACCTTGAATCTGGAGATGGAGGACGGGCGCCGGCTGTTCCGGCAAATGGCGGAGCAGGCGGATGTGATACTAGAGACCTTCAGGCCCGGTTATCTGGCCTCCCTGGGGCTGGGGTACGAAGATCTAGCAAAGAGTAACCCTGGGCTGATTATGTGCTCACTGACCCCCTTTGGGCAGACCGGGCCGTGGCAGGACTTCCAGACCAGCGACCTGCTGCATCTGGCGGCGGGCGGACAGATGGCTAGGTGTGGCTATGACGACGACGTGGCGCCAGATGCACCGCCCATCGCTCCCGGAGGAGGGCAGGCTTGGCACATCGGAAGTCACTACGCCTACATCGCCATTACCGCGGCGCTGGTTAACCGGTCGGTGACGGCCCGGGGGCAGTACATAGATGCCTCGGTGCATGATGCCTGCGCGCTCACGACCGAGGGCCATGTGAACGAGTATATTTACAAAAGAAATGTGATTCCTCGTAGAACAGGAGGTGGCAACACCGCCACTGGGCCCAACGCCCAGGTCCTCTGTAAGGATGGAAAATACGTGAATGTCGGTCAGGTTACCCCGGAGCGGGTGCTGATGCTTGCGCCGTGGATGGATGAGCACGGCTTGGCGGGCGACCTACTGGATGAAAAGTACCGGGACCCAACGGTCATCGCCGAGAGCCAGTCACATATTCGCGGAATTTTGGTAAACTTCCTCGCCAACATCCCTCGGGACGAAGCCTACCACGGCTTGCAGAAGCGTGGCTCCAACGCGGGGGCCATCCGTTCCCCGGACGAGGTCATGCAGGACCCTCACCTGGAGGACCGGAGGTTCTGGACAGATGTAGAATACGTGGAACTTGGCAAGACATTTCGACACCCAGGCCCAGCGGCCATCTTCAACGGCTCACCCTGGAGGATATCCCGGCGTGCGCCTCTCATCGGGGAGCACAACGAAGAGGTCCTGTGCGGGGAGTTGGGACTATCTAAGGCGGAGTTGGCCGTCCTAGCTGAGGGAGGTTCGGTGTAGCCCTGGTTTTCCTGCCGCAGCTAGAACCCTGTTCCGTCTCGCTTCAGCCCACAGCCCCTAATATTACAACGACCGTTGGCATGGTAGGATAATGGGGTACTGGGGAAGACTTGAGCAGGTGAGGCCGGGAAATGGATGCGGCGGCTTTCGAGCAGGTGGACGGGGCCTTTCAGGATTTTCACGCTTACTTCGCTCCGCTGTTTGGCCGCCGGGAGGCGCGGGATCACAGTCGCCATTATCTGCAGGCCCTGCTGGTGCAGTCTGGGGAGCGGCGCAACGCCGAGAATCTGTCGGAGACGGTTCCGGCGTCAGCCCGGGTGATGCAGCGGTTTCTCACCGAATCCCCTTGGGATGATGACGTGGTCATCGGACGCCTTAGGAGTACCTGGGACCCCGGCTGGGGCACCAGGAGGGGGTGTGGGTGCTGGACGGCAGCGATTTCCCCAAGCAGGGCAGGAAGTCCGTGGGAGTGGCCCGGCAGTACTGCGGGAGACTGGGCAAGGTGGCCAACTGCCAGGCTGGAATGTTCCTGGCCTACGTCAGCCTGCAGGACGGGCCCTGGTGGACAAAGGGCTCTATCTGCCGGAGAGCTGGACCTCGGACACCGACCGCTGTGCGGCGGCTGGGGTGCCGGAAGAGAGTCGGAACTACCGGTCGAAAACCGGGTTGGCGCTGGAGAGCCAGCCTGGACCAGTCCGGAGTATCAGGGGATCGGGCGTCCCCGCCAGCCCAGGCTGGTGGGCGGGCAGCGGCGCACCATGGTGGAGCGCAGTGCTGAATTGCCGGAGGAGGCCTGGCGGGAGATTACGGTGGCGGAGGGAAGCCAGGGTCCCCGCAGCTACCAGTTCAGCGCCCAGCGGGTGCGGTCGACCAGTAAGCGGAAGCCTGGCGAAATCCACTGGGCCGTCTACCGCCGGAACCGGGACGGCAGCGAGCCCCGCTACTACCTGTCCAACGCGCCGGAGGACACTTCCCTGGAGACTCTGGCCTACGTGGGAGGGTCGCGGCGGCGCATTGAAACCGAGTTCGAGACGGAAAAAAGCGATGTGGGGCTGGATGAGTACGAGACCCGCACCCCGTATCAAGTACGGGGCAGGCTCTGGGCGGGCTGGCATCACCACGTGGCCCTGTGCCTGCTGGGCGGAGCGTTTCTGTTGAGTCTGCAACAGGCTTGGGGGAAAAAGATGCCCCGGATCACCCGGCCGCAGGTTTACCGGGTGGTGCGAGAGATGCTGCCTCGGGCACGGTTCGGACCGGCTGAGCTGCTGCGGTGGCTGGAGCAGACCCAGGAATGCAACGAACGGGCCAGACGCTCCCACGCCAAGCGGCGCGCTGCCCTTCACGCATCCTCGAACATCCCTCCTTGAACCGTCGTTGTAATACTAGGGCGTGTCGTCAAATCCCGTCATTCCGGCGAAAGCCGGAATCCGGGTGCCCTTGTGACCGAACACGTGCCCTTGGTTGGCACATGGGTGGAACGAGTTGACGCTTGGGCCGAAACAGGATAGCGAGAAGGCCGCAAGTGACCGAACGTATGGGATTTGGATTTTTGATTGGATGCCTATGCACTCGACTTCAGGACAATTGGCCTGGTCGTTCAAGTGGCAACGGACTTTTACTGTCGGATTATCGGATCGCTAGAGATTCTAATATCTGGCCGAGATGCCCGACATCCGCTTGTAGATTACGGGCATTGTCGAGCAACTCCTGGATTCCATCTTCGGTCAGTTCTACGGTTTCGCCGTCGTGTTCAATTTGGAGACGTGAACTTCGGTCTTTGTCCCGGTCGGTGTTGTCACCTCCGATAGTCAAAGTGCTCAAGCCCACCTGCACCAATTGGCCATGAGCAAGCGCATTCCGTTTTGCCCGGGTTTTGGCAAACGCATCGATGATGGCGTCGACACACTCTTCCATCGCTTGCCCTCCATCGGCTGATTTTGCCGACGCTGACGCTACAATTGCCTTCTTGTGTTTTGTTAGGCGTTCAATATCCGCTGACAGGTTGCTGCTAGGCTTATGACCGGGCACGTTCACCATCATTGCTCTCAGGTTGTTCTCGGCCAGCGCGTAGCCCAATACAATCTCTCCTGCCGCGTTGACCACATTCGGGCTAACAGCCGAAACGACGTTTGGCGAACGGGTCAAGAACGCCTCTGACTTGAGTTCCATGTTCAACTTTATCTGGCGAATACATGGGGTAGTAATTCCCGTGTCCATGCCGCAGTTGGCACAAAGGTAGTGGCAAGCCTCGCTGGAGTGGTGGTCGGGGACGGCGTCGCATTTGACGTGCTGCGTGTTCCAACCACACGATGAGCAAAAATCGGGACCATCGGGACTCTCTGAAAGTTCGATGCCGAATGTGTGGAAACGATATTCCACACGGTGAGCCATTCCGTCTTCATTTTGGTAGATGGTCGCGTGGACGTTCTGACACAGTTCGTCGACGGCAAACACTTGCTCCAATTTCGCCGCCAAATCCTGGCTGTTCACGCAGTCCTCTTCCCCGTAGGAAGAATAGGCAACCCAATTGAATTTATCTCCTTCCGCTCCACGCTCAACGCTTTCGGCGTTAGCGTAATTCCCAGGTGCCATGTACGTATCTGGAGCGGATGAATCTGGCCCGTAAGGATAGGATTTTAGCCCGTTGGCGTCACCCAGCATAGTAAGGATAGTTTTTTTCGTTTCGCGCATAGTGATCGTCATTTTTGATTCCTCGAATCAGTGGGTTTGTTGAGAAAGTCGGCGGACTGGAGAAGGTTCTATCGTAGGGCGAGCCTGGGGTGGAGGACCAACCAACTGAAGGAGACCAAACAGTGCAGTGGAGCGACGGCATCCACCAATCCGTCCCCCATGGCATGGTTTGGGCTGGATGTAACGGCATCGGCAGGCGCCAGTGGACCAGGCGGCCCCACACCGCGGCCGAGCTTGCGCACCATCTTGAGGACGTTGTGGGCAAAGGATGCCATGTATCCTTCGCAATTGACTTTCCACAGCCGGTTCAGGGAAGCGAAGGTCCCTTCCGCGATGGTCTGGCGTCGGACCCTCTCGCGGCGATATTCGCTGGTCCGGTTCCTTTCCCTGGCCAACAGTGCCATCGGGTAGTACCGGGTCAGAGACACATGTCGGCGCTGCGATCGGGGCGGAAGGAAATCGTTCCTGACCGGACACACTTGGCAGTCTTCCCGCCACGCTGTGTACAAGTAGCGCTGCTCCTTTTGGTTGAACCCGTTGTCCCGCGTCAACTATATTTGCCGGTTGGCGTCAATCAGTTTTGCCGGTTCACCTCCTCGGCCTGGACGCGTTGCTGGGCAGTGTTGGGGCGACGACGAAATGTGGGATCTGCCGGACGCGCCGCTTGGCGAGTTCAATTCTCTTAGAGGGTGTTTAAAAAGCTGGGGGCGTGCCAAGCGGCGGAGCATGAGTCCGGTCATAGCGGTGTAGACCCAGGCTTCGGTGGTTTCCGGCAGTGCTTCATAATCCTTGCTCAATCTCCGGTGCCGGCCCAGCCAGGCGAAAGTGCGCTCCACCACCCAGCGTCGGGGCAACACCTCAAAGCTGTGGCTGTTCCCGGGACGCCTCACTATCTCCAGAGTCCAACCCGTCAGTGTCGCCACCCACTCGATCAACTTTCCGGCGTAGCCGCCATCTGCCCAGATCAAGCTCAACCGGGGAAACCTTCCGGTCAGCTTGCTAATGACCAGCTTGGCCCCATCCCGGTCTTGCACGTCGGCTGGGTGCACCGCCACCGCCAACAGCAGTCCCTGGGTATCCACCACAATATGCCGTTTGCGGCCTTTCACCTTCTTGCCCGCGTCGTACCCCCGAGGCCCCCTTTTTCCGTGGTCTTCACCGACTGGCTGTCGATGATGGCCCCGCTGGGGCTGGGCTGGCGGCCCAGGAACCGTCGCATCGTGGGGAGCAGGGCATCGTAAATCCCCTGCCAGGTCCCATCTCGCCGCCAAACCCAAAAGTAGTGGTAGACTGATTGCCAGGGAGGCAGGTCGTGAGGCAACAGACGCCATGCACAGCCGGTGCGCAACACGTACCGGATGGCATTCACCACCTCCCGGCGGGAGTACTTGGCGGGCCGGCCACCCGGCTTCACCGGCGGAACCAAGGGTTCCAGAATCTGCCACTCGGCCTCCGTCAAATCCGTGGAATAAACTGCTCGGCTCATGCCCCAAGTCTATAGCTTGCCTTGCTACATTGCCTGCTATTTCCCAGACCCTTTTTAAACACTTTCTTAGAGCCTATCCTAAAAACGGGTAATACCCGCACGAAAAGAGGGTTATTAGGATAGGCTCTTAGTGTGGGCCTCGGGTACGCCTGCGGGGTGCGTCCAGCTGGGAACGTAGAGTGTTGGGGCCCAGAATACTACGGTGAGGAGTTAGAGCCTCCTGACGCCAAGTTTCTATCTGTGAGCGCGGGCAGGGAGCGTACGTGTGGAATAACGTATGACCATCAGGTGCTTTGTTGGGGCAAGTCGTATCACTGACCGGCCGTCTGGTGGTCTCGCCACTGTTAGTGTGGGCTGCGGGCATGCTTGTAGTGTCTGCACTGACGGAAGAATGGAGTGTTGGGGCGGCGGTGATGCTGGCGCGTGAGCTGTGGTAGTTCGCCCATCGAGATGGTGAGGTTCACCACCTACCTTTCCTTCGACGGACAGGTATGCGTGGTCGATTCAGGACTCCATGTTTCGTTCCAGGTAGCGCTCAAAGTATTTTAGGGTGATGCCGGGCGTTGCCGGCAGGATGAGGGCTTCCATCTGGTTGGGCTTGCGGCGGGATCTTGTGCGTGCCCGGTCGGGGCGGTCGCGCTGCGTTCAGCAGATGGGTGCTGGTGTTTCGTCGCCGGCTTGGCCCTGCCGGAGCATGGGCGGCAACAAGACCTTGACGCCCATCTCGTCGGCCTGCTGTTGCTGTGGCGGCTGGATCGCCTCGCCGACTACGGCGGCGATGGTGGGTTCACCGGTCGCGGCCGCGACGGTATCGGCCCGGTCGCGGGCCCTAGTGATGTCGTCCAGCCTGATGGTGCGCGAGACTTCAAACACGGCGTGTACGTATTGCTTGTCGTCGGGGCGGCGGGCGCGGATGATGATATCCGCGACCAGGACGTGATCTGCCTGCTGCTCCGTGATGAGGCTGGCTTCCTCGGCAGCGTTGATGGCGGCCAGGAACCCGGGTTCGGTGTCGCGGCCAGTGGCCAGCAGGATGCGTCCTCTCGTGAGCCCGAGTTCGTTCATGGCGATGTTCAGGATGTTCAGCCGGGCGCGGTTTTCGAGATCACTGCCGTTCAGGGACGCCACGTTCGTCTGGAGGGACGCCACGTTGGTGTTCAGGGTTCCCACGTCCTCTTTGAGAGTGCCTACATCGTTTTTGAGGGTGCTGACGTCGGTCTTGAGGACACCTACGTCGGTTTCGATTGAAGTGAGCCGGAGGTCAGTGGCGGCGGCAAAATCGTGGAAGCTGGCGCTGAGTTCCGTCACGAGACCCACCAGCTGGGCGAATTGCTCCGGCAGGGCGATGAGGTCGGGCATGAGTAGCCGGGTCCGCATGTCTTGCAGGTACTCTGGGTTGCTGTCCAAGAAGTCCAGCAGGTGCTGATATTCGGGCGGGTACATGGTGTATTGTCCTCTCAACGCTACGTTGTGATTATAGAGCATCGACGGTTGAGTGCGACGGTCTACCTTGATTTGGACACCTTGGTTCGGGGCGATGGGTGAGCCCTGGGCGTGTGCAGGATTTCTGGCGGTGTTGTTTGTGGAGCTCCCGGCGGGATTTGAACCCGCAGCCTGCGGCTTAGAAGGACGCTGCTCTGTCCATTGAGCTACGGGAGCGTTGGCTTTGGCGGTAGCTGTCTTGGTCGGCGGCCCGGTTTGCTGGAATGTATCGGTTGATGGGAGAGCGTTTCTGGCGTCCACAAGGCTCTCCGACTGCGACCCGAATTCGGGATTACTGGTGGCGGTCGCCTATCCGGGAGCCGACACTTCGCGGGTCCTGATGCTGTGGCCTCCGAACTTGCGGCCGGGTCTTCTGTGCATCCAGTTCAAGGCGTGGCGCGGTACGGCGGTCTGGAGAAACTGATAACATCTGAGTGGATCTGATACTCTGCGGACACTGGCCGCGCAACCAATTATAGACTTGCGATGAGCCGTTCCAAAAAGGTGAATTGGGCGATTGCCGGGTTGGTCGTCCTGGCCGCCATCCTCATCTGGATATTCCCTCCGACACTGGGATTCCCGCTTCAGTTGGTCACGGTGGGTCCCGCCCTCATCGACTGCGACGCGGGTTATCCCACATCCTGTCTCGTCGTCGATGGCGGTGTTTTCTATGATGCATTCGGGGGTTTCGATCACGAGCTTGGTTACGATTACCGGATACTGGCGCTGAGATTCAATCAATTCCCCCTGATGGCGGAACCTCCGCAGGACACGGGGCGCGACGGGTACCGCCTGCTGTTTGTGCTGTCCAAAACTGCCGCGTCCGGAATGGTCAGGGAGGCGATGGTGGCCCCGGTCCGAGTCAACTGTCCCAAATCGAACGTGTTGTGTTTTCTGATCGACGGACAACCGAGCCGGGGCCAGATTACCGGCTTCGAGTACGAACCTGGCTTCGACTACAGAATCAGGTACGAGAGCTTTGGCGATGGTTCGCGTTTGCTGCGTGACGTCATATCGAAAGAGCCGGCCGACGGGACGGTGGAAGTGATCACACTCGATTCGGGGGGCGTCCACTGCTACGAAAACGTCGCCATGGCCGTATTTTGCCTTGTGGTGAACGGCAAACCGTTCTATGGCCGGATCGGGGGTTTGTCCAAAGGGCCCTGGTCTGAGTACGTGCTGCGAGTGGAACGCTACGACCTGATGCCTGAAGTTGAGGTCCCGCCGCTTGAAACTTCCAAATTTGGCTACGGGCTGCTGGAAATCCTGTCTGAGACTGAAATTCTTTCGCCGGACACGCAGAGTCTAAGTAGGTACTCTCCCAACAGCCGTGTGGTGGTGGACCACACGGACCAGAATCATCTCGAGGCCAGCGTCCACGATGTACCGAAGTTCCACGACGGGAGCGCGGCGTTCACGTTCGAGTTGCGCTTCAGCGACGCGCTTGCGGGCGGGATCAGCTACGAAACCCTCGGTGACCATGCCTTCACCGTTACTGGGGGGCAGGTCACCGAGGTAAGGCGGCTGGAGCCGGGCCAGAACTTCAGGTGGGAGACCACCGTACTGCCGTCTGGAGATGGTGCCGTGACCGTGGTGCTGCCCGTTACTTGGGACTGCGGTAGCGACGGCGCCATCTGCGCTGAGGATGGCAGGCAGCTATGGACCCGCATTGAGGTCGTGGTGCCTGGTCCTTAAGGCGTGTCTACATTCAGGTTCAGCAAATCTGCACCTGCTGATCTCTGTTTGAGACACACAGTCAGCGTTGCCAGGGCAGAAGCGCTGGCGTTGCGGGATTGGGCCAGGATCCCATCAGCGCCCACGATGCCGACGGCTGTGTCATATCCGTGCTGGCTGAGAGACTCACGCAGAAATTCGTGGAGCAGTGCCGTTGCTTCAGTGTTGAGGTCGCCGATGCGGACAACGTTGCGGTCGAAGCGAAGGATTCCGGCTGGCAGGTTGGACCAGTTGGGGCGCAAATCTGAGTCGAATGGATAGACCGCGGCGGCGCGTTGTTCGGTGGTCAGCGAATCCAAAAACGCTGCAGCCGCCCTTGACAGGTCCTCGCGGCCGTGGGCTTTCTACATTGTCAGTCAGTAGAATTTCGAGTAGCGAAATCTGCTCACGACTACAGAAAATTGCGAAACTAAGTCCGCGTTTTTGTGAACAGCAACAGGGGACGTTGGAGAGCTCTGGTACGTGGCTTGGTTCCTTTCGGGTATGGCGGTTCACCGAGCCGGCCTTTGGGTCGGATTTCCTGCCATCGCGGCACCGCATGTTCGCTGCTGTTGGGTGCGTCGCTGGTGAGTCGTGAAAACGGGTTCTCAGGCCGGTTTCGAGCCTCCGATGACTTGTGAGTCGTCCAAGTGCTGAAATCGCCATCACAGCTCGTATTTGTGTCCTCTATGGCGATTTCTCAGGAAGATCGGATAGCCGTTTTTCGGTGTTTTGAGTCGCCGGTCCTTTTCCACGATGAGATGTAGATTCGGCTGCTGACTCATGCTTTGATTTTATCATCGGGTGAGTTTCGCAATTTTCTCCTGTTGACTTGCATGAACACGATACCGACACGTTACGTCTGCGGTATGACGTGCGTTCATCACCGGAGAGAAGGATACGGCCGCAGTTCAACCCGAACGTAAGCGCGCCACGCCGCACGTTCACCATGGACGACGAGACGTATGACCGCTTGGCACACGGTCGCCACTGTGGCGGTCAGCCCGTGCGAGTTCTTGGACAGGAGCGTCTTCCTGGACGGCGACGTGTATGAGCGGCTTACGAACATGGCCCAGCAGGCGAGGGCGAATGAAGCACAGTTCCTGGAGCACCTGATTCTGAGGGCCGAGGCGATCTGGAACTTCCAGCCGCCTCTGCCCCCCTTCGCGTCCTTGGTGGAAGCTGTGGGGCAAGGATCTTGCGCCCGAGTTGCCCGCCATCGTGGCCGACCTGCGCAATGCTGCTTGACGCTACTTCGCCGTTACTCGCTTGAAACCAGCGGCTCTACCTTGTCGACGAACCGCGCCACGTCGTCCAGGGCTTCCGCGACGCTCTGACCATTCTGCCAATCCTCGTACCACTTGCATATTGACTGGGTGGGGCTAGGCAGCGATCTGAAGAGAGCAGGACGGCAGGCGTGCCTAGCGCGAAAAAAGTGACGCATCCGCTAGAAGTCTGGCCGGAAAGCCATTGCCCGGGTTTCGTACTACTCTAGGCAGACGTATTACAGTCGAATACGGCATAAAAGTGTATGCAATACGTTTCAATAATCCACTATTGCATCGATATTCGATGTTAATAAAACGACGGCCTTGGGAAAATAGGGGTTTCCGGCCCGGTTTCTAGAGCTGTGATTGCCGGCTTTGGTTATAATTTGCACTGCCGAGGCGGAGTGGCCGCGTCAGCGCTATCGGGTGCCGGTACGTGGGTTCAAATCCCATCCTCCCACCTTACGTGGGAGTAGCCAGTCAGGAGTAGGCAGCACCACGTTGAGCTCGTCGGCAGGAGCGATACTCGCCCTCGGCAACATCCAAGTACCGACGGAGGGTCTACGCAATGACCAGCACGAGCTTGGCCACCAGCGGCCGCGGGGGGAGGCCTCTGACAGGGGTAGGTATTTTCGCGCCATGTTGATGACCCTCATTTCGGTCGATGACTCAGAATATGGTTTACAAACCTGAAAACTCGGCTCTCGCCCCCTCTCAAGGCCTGGAGGGGTCTGTGATCAACTCTGGTGGATCCGAAGTTTTATACCTGATTTCGGCCTATACCTACCCCTGTCAGGGGGGGAGGCCTCCCCTGATGGCGGGGCACACCTACGACGTGGACGCTGCACAGCACTTGCTGGCCGACCATGCTGACAGGGTGATCGTAGCCTTCGACCACGATGCCACGGACCCTCGCGTGTTCATATACACGCAAACGCCGGACGGCGTCCTGTCGCCGGGTGATTACTACCTCTGGCCCCTGTTGCATGAGTCGTCTGAACGCATCAAGCGGGAGATTGGTGAACTTGCCAGTTCGGAGGGTCGGTCGGTCGGCTATTATGACCACCGTCGCCTGCACAAGTGGTGCCGGCGATTGCCGTTGCTCACAACCCTGATCCGGATCAGGAAGGCGACGGTACAGGCTCTGTGCGAATGGGAATTGACCAACAGCAGGCCGGATGCCCTGACGGTCATCAATACCGACCGCGACCTGACCGGTTTGACTGCTAAACAGACGGCAGAACTGTAAAGTTCTTTCTCGGGACTCCCAGGTAGGCGATTTCGGAGGGTTAAAGATGCGCGATAACGTATTATCGCGCGGCGAAAAATAGTTTTGTTCGGCGGCTCAGCGGCCCAGTTGATTGTCGGCTATTCAGAAAATTGCGAAACTAAATTCGTGTTTTTGCGAACAGCAACAAGAGCGGCTGAAGAGCCTTGGTGCGTCTTTGTTCCTTGCGGGTACGGCGGTTCACCGGGCTGGCCCTTGGGTCGGATTTCCTGCTACCGCGGCACCGTCTGTGCGCTGGGCCTGTCACGTCTATGTCGGCCGTCTCGACTGGGTTGATTCTCTGTCGGTGGTGAATCGCGAAAACGCTTTCTCAGGCCGGTTTCGAGCCTCCGATGACTTGTGAGTCGTCCAAGTGCTGAAATCGCTGTCACAGCTCGTATTTGTGTCCTCTATGGCGATTTTTCAGGAAGATCGGATAGCCGTTTTCCGGTGTTTGTCAAGGGCGGCGGCAAAACGTACCACTGGGGTGTCGAAGTCCAGGGAAAATGTCCAGTCAAGTGTTCAGCAGAAATGTCACTCGGTTAGGCCTGGATGGTATCAGATGACGACCTTGAGGAAACCACGCGGCATTGTCGCGTTGGAGGACCCTCGGCATCCAGGTATTTGTTGATGATGCTCCTGTGGATTCCCAATTCACGCTCAATCGCTCGCAGCGACATCCCCTTGCGCATGGCTTTCTGAATGGCCTTCCACCTCTCCTTCTGGAGGAAAGTTGGCTTGCGCGCAGAGATGGCTGCCGGCCGGCTGGCTGTGGCCACGTCGTCAATGACCATACTTGGATCATTCTCGTCCTTTGCCCGTGAGTGCGGTGGTTCGAGAGTCGCTATCAAGTGTTCGCCCAAGCCGTGGGCACCGGATGCCGGTACAGCAACACTTACGGAACGCCCATGGCCGTTTCGGAAAAATACCGGACTGGGTGGCGCCTCCTGGACAGCAATAATGTGCCCTCCGTGCCGCACCGTGAGCCGGCCGTCCAGTCCTTTGAGGACCTCCACCGCCGCCCCGGCATAGCTGGGGCGTTCCGGTCCTGGCAACAACTGCAGGGTATGCAGTTGGAATCTCACCGTGTTGTCCCTGGCCACCTTTCTGCGGTGTTTGAAGCACAGAATCTGGTCCAGGCACAGCTCCGGGTCCAGAGGCCGGAATGCAGGCTCAGGGTATTGCGGCGGAACCTGGAAGCGCCGGTTGAATCGCGGCAGGAACTGCTCCAACACGCTGTTGGCTGCCCCGATGCTGCTGGCACCAGCCAGCCGGAGTTCCGTGATCAGCCGGTCCTGGAAGGTTCCCGCCGTTCGCTCCACCCGACCTTTCGCCTGGGGCGACATGGCGAAAATAATCAGAACCCCCAGTTCCTCCATGGCCCGGCTGAACTGGGTCGGCATCCCAGGGAGGCCGGAATCGGGCGTGTGCCTGAAGACCGCGTGCCGGTCGGTGTAGAGGGCGACGGGTATGCCGCGGCGCCGGAGCAGGCCCTGCATCAGCAGGAAGTAGCTGTGGGCGTCTTCCCGCTCGCAGAAGAGGGCGTCAACCACCGTACCGGTAGCATCATCCACCGCGATCAGCAGCGCGAAAGGCGGCGCCGTGTCCCAACCATGGGTGATGACTGCCGTCCAGCTGGATCAGCATGCCTTGCCGGGCATGCGCTGGCGGCGTACACGGTGCTGGGGCGGACGCCTTCGCAGCGGACTGCTCAGCCCGGCGTTGACCAGGATGCGCCGCAGGGTGGTTCGGCCGATGTCGATGCCGTCTCGCTCGCTCAGCAACTCGCTGAGATGGGTGTGGTTGGCCCCGGCGTACCTGGTACGAGCCAAACGCACTACGCCGGCCACCACGGCATCAGGCGTTGCGTTGGCTGGCCTGCGGCCCCGGTGACCATGAGCGACGGCAGCTGCGCCTTTCTCCTGATAGGCCGCCAGGATACGCCTGGTGTGGCGAGTGGTGACACCCATCAGCGTGGCTGCCTGATCCAATGTCACGTGCTCAGTGAGCAAACTGTTCAGAACCTGAAGTCTTGCTTGTTCTTTTTGAGTCAAAGTCACATTCTCCATGGTGTGAATATGACATTTATGCTGGCCAGTTAGCGACGACGCTTTCGCTGGACATCGACAACTGGGGCGGAGCAAAACTGTACCACCGGGGTGATGCCTGAGGGTCACGGCCTGGCCGGTTGGGCGGGGGGTCTCGCCTGGACAGCGGGGTGGAGGCCGGCGTTGGCAGGACGCTAATCGGCGGCTGGCCGGTCCGACGCTGGCGCTAGCGCGGCGGGGTTCTGCCGGCTGCCCTTGAGGCGGTAGCTGTCGCCGTTCATCTCCAGGATGTGCACGTGGTGGGTGAGCCGTTCCGAGCCGAAGACCTCGGTCCACTCGTCGAAGGGAAGGTTGTTGGTGACTAGGATGGAGCCTCGTTCGTAGCGTTGGCTGAAGACCTCAAAGAGCAGTTCCGCGCCGGTAGTGGACAGCGGCACGAAGCCCAGTTCGTCGATGATGAGGAGCCGGAGGCGGGCCAGTTGACGCTGCAGGTTGAGCAGCCGGCGGTCGTCCCTGGCCTCCATGAGTTCGTGGACCAGTGCGGCGGCGGTGGTGAAACCCACCGACCATTCCCCGCTGGCAGGCGGCCAGGCCCAGTCCCAGGGCGATGTGGGTCTTGCCGGTGCCGCTGTTGCCGATGGCGATGACGTTTTCACGACGCTCGATGTATTCACACCGGGCCAGTTGCATGACCAGGGCCTTGTTCACCGAGGGGATGGCCAGGAAGTCGAAGGTGTCCAGGCTCTTCGTGGCGGGGAAGTGTGCCGCGCGGATGCGCGCTGCACCATGCGCTGGTGGCGGTCGATGAGTTCCAGTTCGGCGAGACGCAGCAGGTAGTCCGGGTGATCGGCGCCTTCGGCGGCGCGCTGGGTGGCCAGCTTGCGGTACTCCCTGCGGAAGGTGGGCAGCTTCAGCTCCTTGAGGTGGTGTTTCAGGAGCAGCGTTGACCGGGTGCTCATGCCGCCCGCCCTGACAACACGCTCATGTAGTCCGTGGCGCCAGTGGTCTGCACGCTGACCCGGGGCAGTTCTCCGCCGCACCCCCCGCAATGGCAAGACCATTCTATTCGGCTG
This sequence comes from Dehalococcoidia bacterium, assembly GCA_965262485.1. Taxonomy (GTDB): domain Bacteria; phylum Chloroflexota; class Dehalococcoidia; order Lucifugimonadales; family UBA3495; genus Bin87. Next base: position 2,025,128 of record OZ253540.1, read on the forward strand.
GTGGCCTCCGGCGTAAAGGGCAAGTGTCGCCAAAATGCCGGCGCCGGCGGCGGGTCGGACCAGGTGCCGCAGCGGGTTACAATGGCGACAGCCATTCTCCACCAGAAGCGTCCAACCATGACCACCCTTTCCGAAGCCGTGGAGATTTACTGCGTCAAGTGCAAGGCCAGGACCGCCTCCAAAGATATCGAGGCCGTCACCATGAAGAACGGCCGGCCCGCTACCCGCGCCATCTGCGTGGAGTGCTGCACCAGGAAGTTCCGCATCGGCGTTCTCCCCCTGACTATATCGGCGTTCAACTTTATGGCGCCGGCCAGCGCCGCAAGCCGCCATTCGCCATGATGAAAGCCATTCCGGCCTTGCTAGCCTGCTTGGCCCTGATCCTGCTCGCGTGCTCACCGAAGGTTCCTACCATGGAATCGCCGCCAACAGCACGCGGGTCGCCGAGGAACCTACCAGCTCTCCGCATCCTATCGCTCCTCCTACTGTGGGGTCGACTTCATCCTCTCCGGTAGCGTCCTCAGTAACTGCCGCGCTCCCGGAGCCAACGAAGACGCCAGTTTCCGATATCCCATCGCCCACACCGGCGTCGCCGCCCACATCGACCCCTTCGGCGCATCCTCAACCTGCTGAAACCACCGCCCACACGATCTCACCGTCACCCCAGGCTGATGCGGTTGCCACGGTCATCCTGGTTCTGGCGACGGCCGAGGTGTCAGGCGAGTTGCCGGTCTATAGCCGAGACGAAAGGCGTCACTGGATCGACGAGGATGGCGATTGCCAGGACACTTGGAACGAGGTTCTGCTGGCCGAAACCCGGGCCGATGTCTCTTACCGCTCAGACCGGCGCTGCCGGGTGGCCTCCGGCCAGTGGTTCGCACCGTACACCGGCACGGTCGTCACCATTCCCGGTGAGCTCGATATCGACCACATGGTGTCCTTGGCCAACGCGCACCGCAGCGGCGCCTGGCAATGGTCACCGGAACGAAAGCGGCTTTACGCCATTTACTGGATGATCCCAATCTCCTCATCGCGGGACGGCCCAGGCCAACCGTTCCAAGGGACCAAGGGTCCTGACAAATGGAAACCGCCCGATTCCTCATCCTGGTGCCAGTACGCCGTTGACTGGGTCACCATCAAGTACAAGTGGGACCTCACGGCCACTCCGGACGAATTCGCGGCGCTCGACGAGATGCTCAGCACCTGAGATATCCCTCACCAGCTGGGTGTTGTCGTCACCCCCGAGAAGCCGAACCTGCCCGCCTTCGGAGGTAACACGCTGCCTACTCCGACCGACGATCATCCTGGTGGACGGTACGGTTCGTGTGATGAGGCGGAAGCCGCGGGCGAAACCCGTGTCCGCGGAAGCCAGGGTTCGGGTCGCGGCTTCCCCAAGGCGGTGGTGCAAGCGCGAGGGACGGCGATGGGGACGGTATGGTGTGTGAGCACCGAGCCGGTCCATGCACCGTGGTGATCCGCCCCGGTTATCCGTGGCAACCCACCGATGAGATTTTGACAAACCGCGCCGCCCGCCGGATGAGGCTATTCGATCAGTACCTTCACCAGGCGCCGAAGCGCTCGTATCCGGCTGGCCGCGTCTGGCATTGGCAATTCGAGCTCGTGGATGTTGTTATCCCTGAGGGATCGCAGATAGCTGGACACCGAAAATATCCAGAGTTCCTGGAACGGCTCGTCGGTACTCCAACTTTCAGGCGCGGTGAAAGGGAACACGTAACCCGGGTTGGCGATGCGGAACAGGTGCTCGCCTTCGCCATGGGGTTTCATGCCTAGCCATGCCGCAGGCTCAACCGGTCTCCAGAAGATGAGCAACGGCAGCAGGCGTCTGCCTTTTGTGTCGTCGGGCGGATTCATTCGTACCAAGACCTTCGCGGTGGCCTGGTGTCTTAGCGTCCAGAGCCGGGAATCCCATTCGTTTTGCCAGTGTTCCTCTTTGAAAGCGGTAATCTCCTCGGGGGATGCGTCCAGTTTCAGAGGCTTTCCCTTGAAAGCGTGCGCGGACGAGTTTTTGATCTCGGTCTGAAAGAGAACGTTCGGTTTGTAGTGGAGGTCCGCTTCAATCCAGCGGTCCAGACGCGGGCCCTTTACCTTGCCCGTGGTGACCGGTTCGGGACGTATTCTGACAGTCCTTGCCCTGTTGCATTCAAGGCAATGCTTTAGAGCAGCCGCCGCCAGATCTTCCCCCAGCACGGCGACTATGGCCGTTGCGTGCTTATCCGACCAGCAGGGTTTTTCGTCGAAGAACAGGAGCATTTCGTTGACGTCCACGAGCAATTTCGATCCTTCCTGTTGCATGGGAATCTCGTTCCTTTTAGTCCTTCTGTCGCGGTGCGCCCCGTTGCCGGCTCTTCGAATACGATCACCGGATGCGCTGCCGCCCCTTAGCATGGAGGTCGGCGGCAAAGTTCGAGATCAGCTCCCGGTCTGCGAGTTTTTCGCGCCAGCCCGAAGGTATCCCGTCCATCCCGTAGAACGCTCCGGCGATCTGGCCGTATATGGCAGCCGTGGTGTCGGCGTCGTTCCCCAGGTTCACCGCCTTCAGGCACCCGTCCCCGAACGTCTCCGACCCGTGAAATGCCCACAGGGCCGCCTCCAGCGATTTCACCACGTAACCGCTCCCAACGATTTCGGGTGGCCGTCGTCGCTTGAAAGAGCCGGCAGCGATCTCGTCTATCTCAGCACACAGCGGAACGCGTTCCCACAATCCGGGAACCGGACAGTATCTCTCCGATAGCATTTCATCTTTCGGTACCCCGCGCAGGGCCCCGACGATCAGCCCGCCGAAATACCGGCACGCGTCGATGCACGTTCGGGCGCCGTGGGTGGTGCGGGAACTCTCGCCGCACAGCCTTATGGCCAGTTCCGGGTCCGTCGCGAAGAACATCGCAACCGGGGCCAGGCGCATCAGGCTCCCGTTGCCGGCAGTTGGGGGGCGGTCGAGCCCGCCAGCGCCTGGCCGGATTGCTGGTAACGGCCCAGGGCATCCGCCGTGGCATTGCCGATGTCGAAGCAACTTCCGGTACTGCTCAGATATCCCTCCCGCCACCAGCGAACATAGAGGTCCATTTGATGGTGTGCACCAAACCCACCGCAGGTCACCAGGCTCTCGGCCAGGCAGAGGGCCATGGACGTGTCGTCGGTCCACTGGCCAGGTTGCAGACCGAAAGGCCCCCCGCCCACCATATCCGACACCCGTGCAAAGGTGCCCGGCGGTCGGAACTCAACGGTGGTTCCCACAGCGTCGCCCATGGCCAGCCCCGTCAGGCAGCCTTGATAACGCGCCGCGACAGAGATTTCCTTATCGCCCCACTCCAGCACGTAGCGCTCCTGCTCACCGTTTTCCGGCGAATGAGGCTTCCAGCCTGATTTGGGATTGGATTGCCACAACTCCTTGAGCCTATCCAACGCGGCCTGCCCTGGCTCGTTGTGTCGCGACAGCCAGCAACCGATGATGGTGCCGGTGCGCCGACGCCGCCCCAGCAATGCACGTACACCGTCTCGCCGGCGTCGAGATGCCGGTCAATCGCATCCAGCGCCGCCTTGGTCAGTTCATCGGCCGCCGGAACGCGCTGGTCTCGGATCGCGAACCTCTCGTGAGACGGTCCGTTCAGCAGGTACGCATAGGGCTTCAGGCCTTCGCCCTCCTCGGTTAGGTCGATGAACGTCGAGACGCCGGCGTCGGTCAGCCGCGCCAGTTTTTCCATCGACGATGGCTCGTCCAGATTGCGGGGATACTCGCCGGCCAGCAGCTTGCCGGGCACCACCCAGTACCACATCTCGATCGGCCGAGGGAGGTCTTCCAGCTCCTCGGTCGTCATCTGCCGGATCGCACGGTTGATCAGCATATAGTTGGGAACCCTCGCGTCCTGGTCCCAGGCCCGTTCCCTGCGCAGCCCAAAGTGCTCGATCCACCGTATCGTCCGCACCTCTTCCTCAAAGTACCGTTCGGCCTCATCGTTGTTTGACATGGACGACATCGGATCAGTATGTCGGGCTCCACTGATGAGCCGGCTGCGCAGCCATTCCGTCAGTTCCACGCAGTCCGTCTCGTACGCCCTGATGACGGCGTCGCGGGTGGTCATCGTTCGGTCATCTCGCGTGCCAACGACCGTCTCCAGCCTGTCCAGCAACGCGCCACTGACCACATCATCAACAAGCGGTGCTTCTAATTCTCCCCAGTTCGCCATCGCCCCGTAATAGTGGATCGCTCCCTCCACCACCTCCGCCTCGGTCAGTCGTGGACCGGGTTCGGGGTTGGCGAACATGAAGCCGACCGCGAATCCCGACATGAGCGCAAATCGCTGCCGGTCTCCCGCATTATGCGACCGAACGGCTTCTGCCAAGGCTCCGGCCAGCACGGGCAGACTACCCGCCGAATGCGATCCGGAGTTGGTGGCAGCTTCCACGTCAGTGCGTTCCTTCAAATCCTGGAGGATATGGTGCAGGAAGTCAGCGTCGTTGTCCTCCAGGGCGTCGGAGACGTCGTCGCACAGCTCCAGGGCCCTGACGCCGAAGATCGAGGCGGCTGCGGCTATTCCGCCGGCCTCGCCGCAACCGAACGCGTGGCGGAAAGGCGTGTTGCTACCGTCTTCACCTGCCACCCTGCGTCCCTTCAGTCCCAGGACTGGCGAATGCCCTTTCCAGGGCGTCTATCACCTTGCCGATACTCCCGTCGCTGGCCATGGGTTCACCTCTCCTCATCATCGCTGCCTTGGTTCACCGTTCCGCGGTTCACCGTTCCGCTGGCCGGCGAGCGGCATAGAGATTCTCGCTGTGCCGGCCTGTCACCTGACCACCGCAAAAGTGCAGGTCCGGGTGGCCGTACCGTCCTCGGCGGTGACCTGGACGGTGACGGTGTTCTCCCCTTGGGCCAAGTTGACCTGGTGGCCTTCGGTCGTGGTGTCGGCGTCGGACGGAGCGACGGCCACCCTGGCCCCGGCATGGCCAGACGCGGCGCTGACGGTCGCACTCGTGTCGTCGGTGCCCACCACGACGGTGTAGGTCCCCACCGCCGCATCGAAGGCCGGCGACAGGGTAACTCCCTCAATGCTCAGGCTCCCAAGCGACGCGTCCGCGGACACCGGGGTGCTGGCCACCGTCAGTCGCGCCTCCCCCCACGGCCCGCTCCATGGGCTGTCCGTGTGCTCACCATCGTGGTTCCGGACCCGCGCTAAAACCTTGTACTCAACGCCCTCCGGCAATCCGGTCAGCGTCAGCGACGTGGCGTCGCCGCCAGCGTACTCGTTGCCCCGGCCCGCCTCGTTGTCGTCCCTATACGACAGGTGGTCCCCGTCCGCCGGCGCCCATGACACCCGAACGGAATTCGATGATCGCACAGCCACCTTTCCAACTCGTTTGAGCGTCGATCCGGCGGAACCAATCACGTTGAGCGCACTCGCCACCGTTTGAACGGCATTTGTTCGTAGCAAAGCCTATCATTCAAACGTGTTATTAGGTTCTGTTGATATTTCACCGTAACCAGATGAGAGCGGCGGTGAAATGCAGGAAGCCCAGGTATCTGGTGTCCAGCTTCTCAAACCGGGAGAATATCCGGCGATAGTGCTTGATCTTGTTGATGAAGCATTCGACCAGATGGCGCTCCCGGTACAGATGCCGGTCATAGTCGGCGGGTTCCTTGCGGTTCGAGCGGGGCGGAATGACCGGCATCATACCCAGTTCCAGGATGTGCTGGCGAAACTCCTGGGCATCGTACCCTTTGTCGGCCAGTACGTGCTCGCCAGCATAACCAGCGATCAATTCCTCCGCCTGGGTGATGTCGTGCTGTTGCCCTCCGGTCAGGATGAATCGCAAGGGGTTGCCCAAGCCGTCCACGCTCACGTGAATCTTGGTGCTGAACCCGCCGCGGCTCCGGCCCAGGGCCTGGGCCGCCTGGCCACCCTTTTTGGGGGAGCTCCCGCCGCGCAAGGGTGCGCCCGGACCACCGTGCTGTCAATGATCAGGTATTCCAGATCCGGGTCGCCGGAGCAATGTTGATGCATTTGTTCCCAGACCCCTTGGTCAGTCCAACGGGCGAATCGTTTGTAGACGCTGTTCCAGTTCCCGTATTCGGCTGGCAGCAGTCGCCACTGGGCCCCAGAGCGGTTAATCCATAAAGCCCGCCCCCGGCTACGACCGGGGGACGGCCTCGACAAAACGCCGGCAATCCGCTTCCTGGCCAACGTACAGGCCGGTGCAGCCACGCAAGAAATCGAGAATTCTGGCCCACTGTTCCGGTGATGGTCTGATATTCGACATATCGCCATTGTAACGAAATGTCAACAGAACCTAGTCTGTCATTGCGAGAATGCCGTCAGGCATTCGTGGCAATCTCGTTCCGGCAGTGTCCAGCCTATGCTGAAACTCCATTGCTACGTCCACGAGATTGCCACGTTGCGCTCACAATGACAGCAGATCGAGCACCCCGGTTTGGCAAAGTAGATACGCGTGAGATTGCACGAAACCCAGGCACCTACTCCGGGAATATCCTCCGATAAACCCCGGGCGATCCCGCCCCATGTACCATATGCGGGCGGACTTCGTGCGTCCAGACCGGCGTTACGATCGTACTCCAGTTCTTCCAAGCTTCGCTTTCCACCACCGCCAGAGACTCCATCTCATGCACCGTGCAGTACTTCGGCTCTCCCATCATCGCCTGGAACCGTCGGGCACGGATGTAGCCCGGTATGTCCAGGCACATCGGTAGTCGCTCGTTGTTGTAGGCATCGTTCCACCGTTCCTCCAGGTGTTCAGGAATCGACATCCGGCCCACCAGGATCAACGGCGACATGCCCGCTTGCGCAGTCTCCGCCGGCAACTCCGCCGTGTGTACCCGCTGGTACAGGTTGCGGATGTACTCCGTTCCAATCACGCTTGGCGACATCCGACGCGACCATTCTGTCGGCTCCCGCAACCACTTCTGCCACTCCTCCGAATCCCACGCCTCGTGGGATTCCAGCTCATACACCGCCAGGTACTTCGGCCCGCCCTGCACCGCCTCGTACCGCGCCGCGTCCAGCACTCCCGGAATCGACAACCGCTCGGGAATGTGCTCGTCGTTGTACCAGCGGTTGTATTCCTTATCGTTTTCCGGCACCACGTCGCTGTACACCAGCAGCAGCCCGTCGCCCTTCCTTTTCGTCGCCATGTCTCCCCCGTGCCCGATTATTTGGATCGCCGCCGAGTATATCACCGCTACTCCCGAATCCTCTCTCCCTCTACTCTGGTAGAAGCAGGTTGGCGTGCGGATCGTCCCCCTTGCAGGGAGCGTTTCTCAATCATCCATTCCAAACCTTCCGCGGAATTGCACCCGGCCCCTTATTTCGAGTTGGCATCTGAGCGGCCAATAAATCGGGGCGACCCCGCCGATTGCACAATCGGTGGGGCCATCACGATGGAAATTCCACCTGCTAAGCCCCAATCCACCGAAAAGACGAGTGTGGCGGCGGGTTGAAGCGGTAAGAAAGTGCTCCTGTGCATCTGGGATAATGGTTTGCGAGACAGCAAGCCAACCAGAAACACGGAGCACTCAATAGATGCTACCACTGGAGCACCCCGACCGCATCCAAGTCTCTTTCGACGACAGGGCAATCGCGTTATAAGTTGGTAGACTTGGCCAAGGATACGAGTCCAGTGATGTGAAGGACAGACGGGGGGAGTAATGAGGAAGGAGCAGGGCGCGTCCATTATGGATTATTTCGAGGCGTTGGAGGATCCCAGGATCGACCGCTGCAAGCGGCACCAGCTGCTGGACATCATTGCCATTGCCATCTGCGCCGTCATCTGCGGCGCGGACTCCTGGGTCTACATCGAATTGTTCGGCAAGAGCAAGGAGGAGTGGTTCCGCACTTTTCTGGAACTGCCCAACGGAGTCCCCTCCCACGACACCTTCGGCGACGTCTTCTCCCGGCTGGACCCGGAGCAGTTCCAGCAGTGCTTCATGGCCTGGACCCAGGCGGTGTCCGACCTGATCCCCGGGGAAGTGGTAGCCATCGACGGCAAGACGGTGCGGCGCTCCCACGACCGCAATTCGGGCCAGCGGGCCATCCATCTGGTCAGCGCCTGGGCCTCGGCCAACACGCTGACGCTGGGGCAGGTGAAGACCGAGGAGAAGTCCAACGAAATCACCGCCATTCCCCAGTTGCTGCAACTGCTGGAACTGAAGGGGTGCATCGTCACTATCGACGCCATGGGCTGCCAGAAGGAAATCGCCCAGGGGATTCTGGACCGGGGCGCCGACTACGCGCTGTCCCTGAAGGAGAACCAGGGTCGACTGTATGCAGACGTGCGGGACCTGTTCGAGGGAGCGGAGGAGTTCGGCTTCGAGGATGTTCCCCACGACTACGCCACCACCCTGAACAAGAACCACGGACGGATAGAACGCCGGGAGTGCTGGGTGATCAGTGACTCAGATTGTCTGGAGTACCTGAGCGCCGGCCAGGAATGGCCCGGCCTGCGCGCGGTGGTCAAGGTGGTGGGCCGCCGGGAGACGCCGGCAGGGACCACGGTACAGCCCCGGTACTACATCAGCAGCCTGGATGCGCCAGCGGAGCGCCTGCTGGAGGTGGTGCGCACTCACTGGAGCATCGAGAACTCCTTGCACTGGAGCCTGGACGTGACTTTCAAGGAAGACCATTGCCGAATCCGCAAGGACCACGCTCCGCAGAATATGGCGACGCTGAGGCAGGTTTCGCACAATCTGCTCAAGAACGAAAAGAGCCTTAAGGTGGGCATCCAGGGGAAGCGCCTCCAGGCCGGCTGGAAGGAGGACTACCTGCTGAAAGTCCTACGCAGCTAAAACGCGATTGCCCTGCTTTCGACGACCACCGCTTGGTGGCCAATGCTGGGCTGATCCTGCCCGCCACGCTGGGCCTGCACCTGGGTCTGCGTGAATTCGTCGACAGTCACGTTGACCTCGGAGCTGCGCCGGGCCGGGCAAACACAGGAGACAAGATTGTGACTCTGGTAGCGTCTGCGCTGGCTGGGGGCGACTGCATTGACGACGCCGACGCGTTGCGCACCGGCGGGACGGCCCGGGTTCTGGGCTGTGTGGTCAAGGCGCCATCCACCCTGGGTACCTTCCTGCGCAGCTTCCGGTGGGGCCACGTCCGTCAGCTGGACCGGGTGAGCCGTGAGCTGCTGGCACGGGCCTGGGCGGCTGGGGCGGGACCCGGCGACGCGCCCCTGACCATTGATTTGGACTCCACCATCTGCGAGACCTATGGACTGGCCAAGGAGGGCGCCCGCCGCCACAACTACACCGGCCAGCGGGGCTATCACCCGCTACTGGCCGTGGCCGCTGGCACCAGCGTGCGGAACTAATGAAGGCGGATTTGCGCTGTAATTCGCTGTTTGGGTCTGGGGATGGTGTGTCCTGGATAGGGTTCGTTTGCATTTCACTCCTTGACACATTGGTATTGGTTCGCCTGTACGCCGTTTCGGCTTGGACTAGCCCGGAACGAATAAAGGGGCGACGTTCCATTTGGAAAAGCGTCGCCCCCGTTGTTCGGCGGTCGAGTGTTTGTATTGAGAGGAGTTGGGGGTAGGCGATATCCTTGGGACGTGATGTCAAAAATACGGGATCTCGGCCGGTTTCGGAGTTCCAGACGACGTCCCCAAGGTCCTTTTTGCTGAAACCCATGACGGCTCGATTTTCGGTCCTGAAAAACGTGCTCTCAGGTCGGTTTAATGCCCGGGATGACTTCTGGGTCGTCCAAGTGGCAAAAAAGCCGTCACAGCTCGTATTTGTACCCTCTATGGCGATTTCTCAGGACGATCGGATAGCCGTTTTTCGGTATTTCGGATCGCCAGTCGTTTCCCACGCGAAAAACGTGTGCTCCTTTCGGTGCAGAGGCTGGTGGCGACGGCGTCGGGTCCGGCCCTGATTATTTAGCCGTGTAGTCAGCTGTTGGGCGTCACGTCTCGGATGTGGCGCCCGTTTCGGTTGGCTCATGCTGGCCTTCGACCGAGTACCAATGGATTGCCCTGGCTAGGAGTTCGGCTGGGGCTGGTGTTGGCAAGGCGCTAGTCGGTTGCCGGTCGGTCCGCCGCCCTTGACACCGTGCCTCGGTTTCAGCCACTTGTCTTGGCGACAGTGGTGGATCTTGGCGGGAACCCGCCAAGATCCGGCCGCCCCGTTGGTCGGTGGCGGCCGGCGCCGTCGTCAGCCGGCGACGGTTTGATTGTGTCGTCTACGGATTCGCTCACGCTACGGTCGGAAACGCCGGCAAATGTTGCCAGACATCCACAGGGAGCGGTAAATGGCCAGCGGAGGGGCCTTGCAACGGGTCCGGAGGGACTCTCTCCCCGCCTTGAAGACGGAAAAGAGCCGGTGCGCGTTTCTTCAGTGGTGGTGGCCGTTACGCTTGGGACGGCCCTGACCCGGTTCGGGGAAGCCGTCCGTGTTTTTGGAGTATTGCATACGCTCTGGCGCTGCAGTGTGTCCTATATGACGGTGTAGCGGCTGGCGAGGGCCGTCTTGGCTCTTGCCTGGTCATCGGTGGTGATGGCCGCGGTGGCGTAGTCCTCCCTGCGCTCGATGATGTGGAAAGTCCTGATGTTGAGGCCGGCGCCCGTGAGTTCGCCGGCAAGGTTGGCCAGGGCTCCGGGCTGGTCCGGCAGTTGCACCAGTACAGCTTCGTCAGAGACTGCTTTGAAGCCGGCTTCGTTGAGGATGGCAAGGGCGTGGTCCGTCCGGTCGGTGGTGATGATCACCACTCCGTGCTGTCCCTCGTTCTCGGTCACGATGCTGTTGAGGTTCACGCCGCCCTCGGCCAGGGTGCCGGCAATCTGGGCAATGACGCCGATGCGGTTTTCGGCCATGCTCACGATGCGCTGCATTGTGGTTGCGTGAGCGGGCTCCGTCTGCTGCTCCTGAGCCGGCAGGCCGGTTTCCGCTGGCTTCAGTCGTGCTCCTGCGGCAGTTCGGGCTGGGGACTGCTGTAGTCAGCCACCAGCCGGTCGATGGTGTGGAAGTCCACGTGGGGCATGGTGATGATGTGGGCCACGTCGCCCTCGGGGGCGATCTGCCATCTGTCGAAGACTTCCTGCGACGGGCGGTCGAATACCACGGTGGGAGAGTTCCGGTGTCGCCAGGCCTTGATGCCGTGTTCGTTGAACCGTTTCACGGCGTACTCGGCAGTGTCCAGCATACCGCGAACGGTCTCTCTCCATCCGTCTTCGCCGTGGCGGTTGATGGCGTACCAGAGCATGAGCGGGGTGAGGCCGTTGCGGGAGCCGGACAGGGTGGTGTCGTTGACGCCGACGAGTTCCACGGCCCGGCCCAGGGTTTCGACTAGGTGTTTGCGGGTGAGCACGATACCGCAGGGCAGGGGTGCGCCGATCAGTTTGTGACCGCTGATGGAGATGCTGTCGATGCCGGCGTCGAACCCGAAAGGCTGTGGGTCAGCCACGTAGGGCAGGATCATTCCGCTGAGCGCGGCGTCGGCGTGAATGTAGTGTTCCCCGATGCCCAGCTCGCCAATGATTCGTCGGATCGCGGGGATGTCGTCCACGGCGCCGCGCATGGTGGTGCCGATGGTGGCCAGAATGATGGCCGGCCGGTCTTGGTGGACGGTCAGCATGTTCCTGAGGTCGTCGTAGTCGATCTCGCCGTCGGTCCGTCTTTTGACGGTCGTGTGGGGCATGTTGAGGACGCGCGCAATCTTGAGGATGGAGTAGTGGGCTTCCTCGGAGAAGTAGAGCATACCCTCGGGATGGAGTTCCCGGGCCAGGTAGAGGCCGTACATGTTGCCTTCGGTGCCGCCCGAGGTCACGTAGCCCCAGGCGTCGTCGGGGTCCAGGCCCATGAGCTGGGCGAAGTGGAGGATGACCTCTCGCCCGAACTGGTGGGTGTTGCCCCGGTAGTTGGTCTGGTGGAAAGGGTCTCCGAGGTTGTTCAGGCAGTGGCTCAGAAATGGGATGAGCGGGGAGTAGTCGAAGCTCTGGTTGCCGGGGTAGCCCACCTGCCATTGCTCCGCGTCCTGGATTGTCTGGAGGAGTTCGGCGAGGCGGGATTCGATGTCGTTCTGGGCAGTCATGGTTGCTTCGTCCTCGGCGTGTTCAAACGAACAGTGTGGTGGATGGGATCGGGCGTGGGAGATGTTGGTAATTCTATGTTTTGGGCCGCCCTTTGCGGGGCGGCCCAAAACGTTTGTGTCGTAGCATTTCGGTCGTTGGATTGGTCGCTCACTGCTCAACGGACGTAGTCGGACTGTGGCTGCTTTTTTTCGAGCGTCGTTGTCTTGATGCACGGTCTGATGGTTTGGGGGGACGGGCACGCGTCCAAGTTGTTGGGTTATGGACGCACAGCGTCTCCTCGTCGCTGTGGCGTCGCGCTGGTGGTTTTCCGCGCTGGCAGTCCGGCCACAAAATGGGCTGCTCGGTCGTTGAAGATTCAATGGATTGCGCTTTACTGCTTAGCAAGTCCATGCCTTGGGCTCTTCAGAATGCTACTGGCTTCGTGGAGGCTGGGTCCGCCATCGCCTGATGGGCGGTCATTCTGCGGTGTGGATGAATCTGGTTCGGCTCTTGGTGCCGTCGCCTTCGTCGTTGTATCCCTTCACGTAGTAGCGGTACCAGTGGTCGGCCTCCACGGTCGTGTCGGTGTAGCTGACCGCTGGCGTCACTATGGTGGCGATGAGCGCTGCACTGCCGATGAGGTTGGCTCGGTAGACCTTGTAGCCGTCGGGCGTGGGGCCGTCGGCGGGCGCCGTCCAGGCGATGACGACTTCGCCGGCCGTTTCCTCGGAAAGGGCCATTCCGGTGGGCGCGTGGGGCACATCGGGCGTTTGGGTCTTGGTCTCGATGGATTGCCAGGTGCTCTGTGGGCTGTCGCCGACGTCGTTGTGGGCCACGACCCAGTAGGTGTACCAGGTTTCCTCGGCGACGGTGTCGTCCGTGTAGGTAGTGGTCGTCCCGTTGGTGGTCCCGAGCTGCTGGTCCGTGTTGGTGGCCACCGTCTTGCAGTAGACGCGGTATCCGTTGACGTCCTCATCTCTTAGTGGGTCCTGCCAGGTGATGACCACGGAGCCAGCGTCGTCCTCGCTGAGATCCACGCGTGCCGGCGCTGCGGGCGTGCCTGGCTCACGTGCTGTGGTGATGCGGTCCAGCTCCGACCATTCGCCGTAGCCTGAGTCGTTGCCGGCGCGGACCCGGTACAGGTACTCGGTGTCGTAGTCGGTATCGGTGTCCTCGTACGAGGTCGTGGGCGCCGCCACGTCGGTTACGACTGGGTCTGCCGACAGGTTGGATGTCGTTTCTCTTTCCACCTGATAGGTGGTGGCGGTGTCCACGCTGGTCCAGGAGATGTCAACGGCGGTCTCGCCGGCTTCCTGGGCGGCGGATACGTCCTGAACCTATGCCGGTGGCGTTGTGATCGTGGCGGCGCGGGAACGCTTGGACTGACCTTCGGCGTTAACGGCCGCTACTTTGTACTTGTACCTGGTTCCAGGTTCGGCGGTGGGGTGAGTGTAGGAATTTGTGCTGCTCCCGGTGTTGGCAGTGAGCGTCTGCATGGTTTCCTGCACCCCGGGTGAGACGTTGCGTCTGAACACCTTGTAGTGGGTGATGCTGTCGTCTTGAGGGTCGTTCCACGACAGTTGGACGTCACCCTGAGAGGAAGTTGCCGTCAGGCCGGTCGGCCGGCTGGGCTTCTGGGACTGCGCTTCCGCGGTGGCTGGTGGTCCCTGCCCCACCGTCACTGCTGTAGCGATCATCATGATGACGGCGGCGGTTGCTGCGACCAGCCTGCTGCTGTTTCTGATGGATTTCATGGTGTTTCCTCGTTTGTGGAGCGCGGATTATTTTTACTGTGCGGGTGCTGCGTTCCGGGCGTGTTCGTCCAGCTCTATGGCAGCCCGTCTAGTCCTCCGTGATGATGGCTGCGGCTGTAATGACCCGCCGCTTGGACGCGAGTACGTTTGCGCTACGCGCTTGTCCTCGATGTTGCGGGCAGCGCGGCTCAGGTCATAAACCTCCCAATAGAACCCATAGGTCAGCACCGCGACCCCGTGGGTCATACCACGCGTGTATTCCCACAACCGGATGCGGTCGTGTCGTCTTCGCGTGCGTGCATTCTGGACTTGGATCAAAACCGCAACGTCGCCGTGGCTGTCGAAAAGCGCGTAGTCCACCGTGCCGCGTCGGCCCCGGTCATAGTGCGGTTGGCATTCCCAGGGCAGCCAGGTACGCCAGCCCAAGGCCCACAGGATTGGGTCGACGACCGCATATCGTATGCCGGTCTTGTGCCTCCGGGACAGGCGGCCGGCCTGGGCCACGGTCTCCACGACTTCGCGGCCGGCTTTTCGACGTCAGCAGCGCTCATACGGTTTCCTCAGGCACCGCCAGCGTGTACGTGTCGGTGTCGTCATGGCTATGTTCGGCAGCGATGATGCATTCAATGCCGTCGAGTTGACGGCGCTCACTTGAAACAGAGGAGCCTGAGACCACGCCTCAGGCTCCTCGTGGTCGTCCCGCCTGGGCCCAGCGCTCCGCCGCCCATTGCTCTTCAGCTGCATTTCTTTGTCACCACCTGGGCACCGCATGTTCAGTGAATGCGCTCGTTCTGCGCCTCGGCCGCGGCGGCGGCACAAAGACTCAGCACTTGGCCTGGTCCCCGTCGCCGTCCGTCCGCCGCGTTCTTCAACGTATTGCCGCTTGCTTCAGCCTCCAGTCCAAGCCGGTCAGTTGGCCGTTACGGACACCGTGTCGGTGCCGCGGGCGTCGCCGCCGTTCTCCGACACGGCGATGTGGTAGGGGGCTGTGCTGCCAGGCGTGTAGGTCAGCCGGGCGTTCTGGCCCGCGCCGCCGTCGTTGTTCTCCTGTCCGGAGACCGCGACCTCGTCACTGTCGTACAGCCTGACCTTCGGGTCGACGAGGGTGCCGTCGGCGGTGGATTTGCCCTTCACGTCGATGGTGTAGGTTGTGCCTCCCTGCAGGGTTACGTGGTACCAGTCGGTGTCCGCGGTGGCGTGGTAGTTGATCCGGCCTGTCTTGCTGGTGCCCACCGTGAGGTCTCACACGTTGCCTCCGTCGCTGGCGCACTCGTCCATGTGGATGGTGGCGTAGCCCCACCGGTAGGTCAGGGTTGTAACACCGGGGGTCTCGCGCCTGGTTGCCTCGCGGACCGTCCATGCCGTGCCCAGTGGTCCAGGCGCAGTTCGTTGGCTGGCTCCAGCGGCGCCATCTGATGCCTTGTATTGAGGTGCCCTGAACGGCTTTCCAACGCCTGTTACTACCATCCGGTGTAGTCTTCTACCTACAGCTTGTATGTCCCCGTTCCGGCTCCGTCGGCACCCGCAGCGACGTAATAGGTGCCGCCCTGGGTAACGGTGAACTCCACCCAGCTGTCCAGCCCGTCCCCGGTGTCGTCGTTGGAGGTTCCTTCCATTAGGTACCCTCCGAATCGTAAATGCCCGTCAGATACGGGTCATCCAGGGTGCCGTGGGCGTCCCAAGACCCCTTCAGTGCAAACGCATATTTTCGGCCCGCCCTTAGTGTCACCGCGAACCAGTCCTCGTCGTCACTGGTCTCTATGTTCCCGATGACCATGCCGCCGCTGACCTGCGCCTCGCAGGACGTGCCGGTGTCGCCCACACAAGCATCAATGTGTTCAGTCACCGACAGTTCGTATGTGCCCTCCAGGGAGTGGAACCCTCTTGATGTCCCTCCGACCGCAACGTAGTGTGTCCTTGTCCGGGTGGCCCTGAAGACCAAGCGGCTATTGAGCCCAACGCCAGCATCGTCTATGTCGGTAAGCCATGAGCCCGTGGGCACCGGACCGGCGCTGTCGTAAATCCCGTACAGGAATGGGTCTGCCATGGTGCCGTCCCCGGTTGG
Organism: Dehalococcoidia bacterium; assembly: GCA_965262485.1. Taxonomy (GTDB): domain Bacteria; phylum Chloroflexota; class Dehalococcoidia; order Lucifugimonadales; family UBA3495; genus Bin87. Next base: position 2,040,980 of record OZ253540.1, read on the forward strand.
CGCTCCTTTGAGGTCGAACTGGTAGAGTATGTTCTTCTGGAGGCTTACCGCGAACCAGTCCTGTTCTCCCGACTGTTCGATCTCTCCGGTGACGGAACCCTCCACTTCGACCCTGCCTGTGGTGCAGCTGTTGGCTGAGTAGTCGTCTGAGCCTACCGAAACGGACAGGGAGTAGGTGTAAGCATCCAGTTCATCCTCACCCAGTTCATCCTCAGGGTAGTCACCGTGCCCCGCCGCTACGTAGTAGGTTCCTGAAGTGCCTGGTGTGAACAACACCCGGCTGTTGAGTCCGCGGCTTCCGTCGCTGTCCTGGGTACAGTCGATAAGAACACCTGAATTGTCGCGGATTCCATGCAGATGGGGATCATGCAATCCTCTATTGAGGAGGTCGAAGACATATTCGACGTCGGCCTCCAGACTGACGGAGAACCAGTCGGGTCTCCGCGCTGTTCGATTCTGCCCGCAGATGCGCCCGGCACCGCCAGTGTTCCAGTCGTGCTGGTATCGGCGGAGTAATCGTCGGTGTTGTCCCAGACCTCCAGGCGGTACATTCCCTGGTAGTTTCCGTACCAGCCGCGGATATGTAGTGTGTTCCGCTCCGGGTGGCGGAGTATATGAGCCTGCTGTTCCTGTTGGCGCCGCCGTCTTCGTCACTGGTATCGGCAATCAGAGTTCCAGAGTCGTCGTAAATGCCGGCGAGATAGGGGTCGTCCAACCCTTTGGCCAGCACGACGATCAGATATTCGACGCCCGATTCCAGCGTAACGGCGAACCAATCCCGGTCGCCTCTGAAATCCACCGTGCTTGTGGCGCGACCGTTCACTTCCACGGTCCCAGTTGTGCCGGTGTCGTCGGTGTGTGCATCGTCCGGGTGGCCGTTGGTTACATCGATGACCGAGAGTTTGTAATGCCCCCTCAGGTATGGGGCGGGCCAATCGTTCTCCGAATTATCTTCCCCTCCCGCTGCCACAAAGTACGTGCCGTCCGCGCCGGGAGTGAACACCACGTGGCTTTCGCTTCCACCTCCTCTTTTTCCTCGTTCCTCGTCCGCTGTACCGTCGATGAAGCTGCTGTCCTGATCGTGAATCCCATAAATCAGCGTGCGGAGGTAGATGAGATTCCCCCGCTGGTCTACATGGTAGGTGTGGTCCTTTTCCAGTTCCACGGAGAACCAGTCGCGATCGTCGACGAAGTCCAACTTCCCTCCGACCTGTTGCCCAACCGTAAGACTGCCACCGGTGCTGGTGTCGGCGGGATAGTCGTCCTCGGCGTCTCCATCTTGCTGCTCGGCCGGAACCGGATCAGGAACGGGGTCCGGGGGACGATTGTTACGTCGCCGTCCGTGATCGTCAGCGTCGCCGCGCCCGCGGTCAGCCCGGCCGCGCTGCCGCTCAGGGTCACCGTCTCGTTGCCCTCCGCCAGGTTGTCCTGGGTCGGTTCGAATGACAGCTCCGCCGTCCCGCTGGACTGTCCCGCTTGGACTGTCACCGTGAAGGCGCTCACCGCCGCGTAATCCGTCGCCGAGGTTGCCGTTCCCCCGGCTACGCTGACCGTAACTTCGGTGGCAGTTGGCAGGGGAGAGTTGTTCAGCGAGGCGGTGACGGTGACCGGCGTCGCCGCGGCGCTCTCGCTCACGGAGTCGGGGTTCAGCGAAAGGGTGACGGCGGTCGGCGCCGGGTCTGGCGTCGGCTGGGCCGGGGTGGTCGCCCGAACGTATTTGGACCTTTTGCTCAGGCCATGAGCGTTCCGGGCCTTCACCCGGTAGAAGTACCTAGTGGAAGGCGCCACCGTGTCGTCGGTGTAGGTTGTGGCGCTTGTCCCGGTGTCATCCTCGATAATGGTCAGGTCGCCTTCGGCGTCGGTTTCCCGGTTGCGCCGCAGTATCTGGTAGCCGGTGATGCTGGAGTCGCCGGGATCCGCCCAGGAGATCGTAACGGAGTCGTGGGACACCGCGACTGCCGTGGGGCGGGCTGGCCTGTCCGGGGGGCTGTTGCTTTGCGCCGAGACCGGCCAAGCATAGAACGGCATTACAGCAACTGCTGCAACCAAGAGTACCGCAGCCCAGAGTAGTCCGAGCCGGGGAGATGTCACGGCTTTCGTGATTGACGTGCGGAGAGCGGCTGCTTGCTTGTTCATCCTTTTCCCCTTACCTGGATTCGGCCAGTCGAGTTCGAACGCACCCCCTAGCCGCTGGTGGTTATCATCACTCGGCGCGACTTGGGTCCCACTCCCGCTTCGTTGATGGCTTTGACCCGGTACACGTACTTGGCGCCGGCAGCCACACCCGTATCGGTGTACGAGGTCGCGCCGCTTCCGGTGTCCGGCACGTGGACCGACAGGGAGTGCTCGCCGGCATCGGCATTTCGCCGCAGTATCCGGTAGCCGGTGACGCTGTCGTCATCGGGGGCGTCCCAGGTCAGGGTCACCGAGCCGTCGGCGTTCTCCACTGCTGTCAGGTTCTCGGGCGCCGGCGGCGGCTCCGTTGGTCCTGCGCTGGCTACCTCGTTCGTGGCGACGCTGGTAAGAGACTCCGGGTTGCCCGCGTCGTCCGTGAACGAGGCTTTCACCCTGATGGCCTTGCCTGCGTCCGAGTCGGCCAAGGCATAGCTGGAGCCCGTCGCGCCCTGGATTGCCACATAGTCGGCCAGCCACTGGTAGTTGAAGGCCGCGCCGCTCAGCCCGTCCTCGTCGGCGATGCCGGAGGTGTCCGCCGTCAGCGTCTCCCCCACTTGGGCCGTGCCGCTAATGCCCGGCCACCGGAGCGCCGGGCATTTGGGCGCGGCGTCTACTATTGCTGTCGCCGTGCTGGTCAGCGTCTCTTCGTTGTCCGCGTCATCCGTGAACGAGACTATCACCTTGATAGTCTTGCCTTCGTCGGCGGCAATTACGGTGTAGGTGGAGTCTGTCGCTCCCGCGATGTCCGTGTCCGAACTCCCGTCGTTGGCAACCCACTGGTAGCTGAAGGAAACGTTGGTCAGCCCGTCGGAGTCTGCAATGCCCGACGTGTCCGCCGTCAGCGTCTCCCCCACCTGGGCCGTGCCGGTGATGGTGGGCGCTCCGGTGGCGGGGCTGTTAGGCGCGGCATCTACTGTTGCCGTCGCCGCGCTGGTCAGACTCTCTTCGTCGTCGGTGAAGGACACGCGCACCTTGACGGTCCTGCCCTCGTCGGCGGCTGCCAGGGTGTAGGTCGAGTCCGCCGCTCCCGCGATGTCCGTGTCCGAAGTCCCGTCGTTGGTTACCCACTGGTAGCTGTAGGCGGCACCGCTCAGCCCGTCGGAGTCGGCGATGCCCGACGTGTCCGCCGTCAGCGTCTCCCCGACCTGATCGGTGCCGGCGATTGTGGGCGCTCCAGTGGCCGGGCTGTTGGCTATCTGTTGCTGGATTGCAAAGCCAACCGCCTCGGTCGCATCGCTGGTCAGCGACTCGGCGTACCCGCCCCTATCGGTGAAGGCCACCCGGACCCTGATGGTCCTGCCCTCGTCGCTGCCTGCCAGGGTGTAGGTGGAGTCCGCCGCATCCGCGATGTCCGTGTCTGCGCTCCCGTCGTTTGCGACCCACTGGAACCGGAACTGCACCCGGCCCAGACCGTTCCCGTCGGCTATGCCAGTCGTATCCGCCGTGAGGGTCTCTCCGGCCTGCGCCGTGCCGGTGATGACCGACGCGCCAGTGGCCGCCACGTTGGCCGGCCTGGCCCGTTTGCCCGACTCATACTGGTTGGTGGAGGTCATGAACAGGTAGTCGGACCAATCCGAGGAGCCGTGAGCGTTGCTGGCGCGTACCTGGAACCAGTACCCGGAGCTGGTATCCAGTCCGCTGATGATGGCCCCCGCCCCGTAGAAGGCGATCTCAACGCCGTCTCCCGGCAGGTCGGTCCACTGGCCGTTCCGGAACAGCTGCACATCGTAGGAACCGGCCCCGGGCACAGCGTCCCACTCCAGGTCCACGCTCCCGGCGAAGACCGCGGTTCCCACCGGCTTTTCCGGGGTGTCCGGAGCGCTGCCGGGGTCGGGCCGGGGCGTCACCGTCGCCGTGGCCGCGCTGGTCAGCGTCTCGTCGCTGCTCCCATCGTCGGTGAAGGACACGCGCACCCTGATGGTCCTGCCCTCGTCGTCGGCTGCCAGGGTGTGGGTCGAGTCCGTGGCAGCCGTGATGTCGGTGTCCGAAGTCCCGTCATTGGCAACCCACTGGTAGCCGTAGGCAACGTTGGTCAGCCCGTCGGCGTCGGCGATGCCGGAGGTGTCCGCGGTCAGCGTCTCCCCCACCTGGGCGGTGCCGCTGATCGTCGGCGCTCCGGTGGCCGGGCTGTTGGCTTGCGGCGGCGGGCCGTTCACCCGCAGGCCCAGGCCTACCGTCAGCGGCCGTCCGTCCGCGGTGCAGATCGCCCCCGCCTCCGTGCACGCCCGGCCCTGGGGCGTGAGGATCGACACCGGCCCGTTCCCCGAGGGCTGAAGCGTCAGCTCCCACAGGTCCTTGTGCCCGTCCACCATCGCGGCATCCGTCACCGTGGCGCCGCTCACCAGCAGCGCATGGTCGCGCATGTCCTCGGGCGTTATCTCCACCTCCTCGCTGAAGGCGATCAGGACGCTGAGGCGCTCGAACCGTCGTGGCTCGAAGGCGCGTCCTGGACGGACCCCACCAGCGGACCCACCCCGGTCGCAAGCGCCGTCTGGCCCAGGGGCAGCTTCACAATCTTGACGCCGTAGTAGCTGATGTAGCACTTGTCGTCGACCTCGGCCCTGACCTTAAGCGACACATATTGCACGGTAAAATAACGGTACGCCGGGACGAGCTCCATCGGCTGAGTGAGCGGCGTGCGCCGGCCGGTCAGGATTTCCACCGTGGAACCGGCAGTGGCCCCCGTCGCCCTCACGTTCACGTGGGTCGTGTCGTTGTTGACGTGAACGGTGGAGCGGCGGTTCGCGTGGCTGAACTTACTCGGCCCGGAGACCAGCGTTCCTCCTCCGACCGGCGTCACCGTGAGCGTCCCCAGCGCCGAATGTTCGGTGATCCCTCCCGGGCCCATCACCTCTCCATAGCAACTCGGGAGAGGCGGCCGGGGGTTGCGTTTGACCGTCATCCCGTAGCTCATGGTCTCGTTGCCGTCGTCCGAGGTGACGGTCACCGTCCAGGTGGTGGAACCTACCGGCACGTCGAGCTTCGCCGTCTTGCCGCCGTCCCAGCGGTCGCTGACGGTGTAGGTGCCGGCGGGACCGGTGATCCTGATCGTGGCGCCGCTGGCGTAGGGCGCTGCGTGCAGCGTCAGCTCACTGTAGGAGAAGTCAACCACCGTGAGGTAGTTGGCGGTGTCGTGGTGGAACGCCGGTGTCTTGGTGGTCCCGCCGCCGACCGCCGTCACCAGCCACAGCTGCCGCAGCCGCGCGTCGTCCGCCGCGCCCACCCAACGGCTGATGTCCATTTGGAACACTCGCCCAATCTCCTCGGCGCAGATGGCATGGCTTTCGCCGCAGTGTTGGGCGCCGCGCACCTGGATGCGCACCGGCTGCGAGGAGGTAGGCGTGACGGGGATCAGGAAGCGGTGCTGGCTGCCGCCGTCCGCAGTGACGGCGCCCTTGGTCCCGTTGGTGACGACCACGACCGCCGCGACCTGGGAGAGCGGCAACGAGATGTCCTCGTCGAGGAACCCGAGGGTGACCGTGAAGGGCGTGCTGCCGTCGTGGGACTCGGGGACGGCTAACCATGCCTTCAGGGGCTCCGGATCGCCCCGGGTCAACTTGACGACGTAGACTTGCTTGGTCACCGTGTCCTGGGCCGTCACCGTGAACCGGAGCTCGTTGTTCCCGATCTGGAGCGGGATGTCATTGTTAGCATTAAGGTCGTTGGTGAAATCACTCCCGTTCACGGTGAGTTTAACCGTTGCGCCAGCTGCCGGAACCACGTCGTCCGATTCGGCAAAGACATCCACGCCCACGGGAACCACGGCCGAATACGACCTGATGGCGGGGTCGAACGCTGGCGTCAGGAATTCGGATAATAAGAACTTATCATTTGCAACGCTATTTTCTAGAACGAAGTCCAACGAGCTCAGCGTCGCGTCGTCGGAGACGGACACTCCCACCAGTCCCTCGAACAGCTTCACCGTCACGATCTCGTTGACGGCCCAGTCGATGTCGGAGGTGATGATAGTCAGACTACCGTTGTTACCCGCGGCCAAAACAGCCACGTGCACGTCATCAAGTTGAAGTGTGTAGTTTGAACTGCCGAGGTCGCCGCTCCACCAAAAATATAGTCCGTTGCCGGCCGGCTGGGATGCTAGGTACCTCACCGAAATGTCCTCGGAGTTGTGGTCGAACTGCCGGGGCGTGAGCGCGCCATACGCTGCCCCAGCATCGATGTGGCTGTATCCCAAGAAGCCCCCGTCAAAGTTGCTCCCGACGGTCAGGTTCGCGGTCCAGATGGCGTCGGGGTCTGGGGTCGGCGCTGAGACTGTATGGAACACGTCAACGGTGTAGGTGCGCATGGTGGTGGTGTCTTCCGCCGTGACCGTCACCGTGAGCGTGTTGGCGCCCTCCGCGAGGTCCAGGGTCGCCTCGCCCGGCGTCGTAGCGTCGGTGTCGCCGGTGATGGCCACCGTGGCCCCATCGCTGGTCGCAATCGCTGCCAGTGTCACCGGGTCGACACTGTTGGCCACGGACGCCGTGTACTCGAGGGTGTTCCCAATGAAGCCGGGCGACAGGGCGATGGAGTTGCTGCTTGCGTCCGTGAGGATGAGCGCGCTCAGCGACGCATCAGAATCGGCCTCGTCGATGGTCCCCTTCACCCTGATCTGCAACGCGTACTGCTCCGAAGTCCAGCTGAACCCCGTTTTGTCCCAACTGTTGTTGCGAATGGACCAGCCCGACTTGGCGCCGCCCTCTGCGTTCGAGGTCGTGTACTTCGGTCGCCCGTCATCTCCGCTCATGTGTACGGCAAGGAGGTCTCCTTCAGCAGCTTCGTTCCGCTGGGCGCCGTGAACGTATTCACGCCATTCGATGGGCTGGCGGGGCCGGTCAGGTCGACCAATTCCGCAGAAGGCTCGCCGGCGCTGTCCACCGACCAAAGGCTGATGGCGACTCCACTAGCGGGAAAGACATTGGACACCTCGAAATCGAAGGCGATCGACGACAGCGTGTAGCCGTCTGCGTTATCGCCCGTGGTGAAGGTCTGGGCGTGCTTGTAATCGGCCAGCTGGCCGTGGTAGGTGGTGGAGTCGGCCTCGTTGATGTTCCTCACTAGGACAACGGTGGCGTTCTGCGCCTGCGCCGGCATGGTGGACAGGGCCGCGAAGGCCACGAGGGCCAGCGCGGCTGCGGCGTGCCACTGCGGGGCCAACGCCGTCAGCCGCCGTCCGCCACTCCTGAGACCGTTCCGGGGAAAGTGCATCGTCAACCTCCCGTTCTTACTGGCTTGCGAAAACTGAAGTAGTCCACCGGGCCGGCCCCGAGGCTCGCCCGGCATGGCCGGTACCGCGGCTTCACCCGGTCCGTGATGCCGCCCGGCGCGGCCGAGCCTGCGGGCACCGGGCAGGTTCCGAGTGCTTGTTCAGACAGTGCTTGTTCAGACATGGGTGTCTTTGCGGTTAACCCACCTTCGTCGTGCGTATGTCGTGAATATCCGCATTACCCCTATGCTCCCTGATTTCCCCTGCCACGGACAATTACCAAATGCCCTACTCAGTGGGGGCATTTGCCCTATTCCGGGGCGCGGTTCGCGCGGTGCTGAAGAGCGCGGCCCAAGAACTACGGGCAAAACTCTACGGCTTCCGCTGATGGAATATAAGATTTGTTTGTACCCGGCATGATGGCTATTTTCGTATCCTTACCAACGGGTATGAACGTACCTTCCCTGCTATCAGATAGGGCCGCCGCTGGTCGTCATCGGTGCTCAGCGGGTGTTTGTCATAACCCGGTTCGGTAAAGACGGTAAGTGCGCATTGCGTTGATGCCACCGACAGTCGTGCCTGGGTCTATTGCGCCAATGTCGACCTGGGTTGCCCCAATCGTTCTTGGGGAAAATCCGGATCCTTGGGGCTTTCCAAACCTTGCGGTTCGGTCATGCTGGAACGAGCGGCCCTTGGGCCACTGTTAGAAACTTCACGTGCTGGGCTGGCGCAACGTAAGGTTGATTTGTACCGGACGCGAAGGCTGTTTTCGTACCCTTACCAAAGGGTACAAACGTATCTTGACCGCTCCGGCCACGCTGCCACACTGTGTTCTGTATCCATTGCCGCATGAGCATATTGAGTAGGAGGTGTGTCGAATACGTCGACATGCACCGGCTGCTGCATCACGGGCGGACATCGCATCGGGAGGACGTTCGAAATTGCTGAACCAAGCCGCCGTTGCCGTAGCCGCCTTCCGTCAGGGGTTCGGCCGCGTTGACCCGGAGGAGCTGCGCCACGGCGCTGAGATTTCAATCTGGGTGCGGTGGTTCGGGATTGCGGTCTGTCTGGTAATCGTCACCTACCAGGCTGACCATTCTGAATCCGGCTACCTCCTGGACGTGCTTTACCACCTGGTGCCTATGGCGTTGAATGGCTACGTCCATTACGCATTTGGACCAACCGCACGGTGACCTGGTACTGGCTGCTGGCGCTTAGTCTGATGGATCTGGCCCAAGCGTCCATCGCCACTGCGATCACCGGCGGTTTCGTAAGCCCGTTCTTCGTTTTCTGTTTCCCTGCGGTAAGCGTGTTCGCATCGGTCTTCACCTCCCCTCGCATCATCTTCTGCTGGACCACGTTGGTAGCCACCCTCCACACCGTGTTGTGCCTGGTCGTGGGCCCAGGACTGGACTTCGACGGGCGGGACGAGGTGGTCCTGTTCGCCAGGCTCGCCGCCCTGTATTCCGTTTCCGTGACCGTCACCTGATCACCCGGTCAGAGCGTATCCGCCGGAGAGTGGCGGTACAGCGGGAGCGGGAGCTGCAGCAGGAACGCATCGAGTTGTCGAAGTCCATTCATGACACCGTCGCCCAGTCCGCCTACCTGATCGGCTTGGGCATCGAAACCGCCATTGAACTGACGGACCAATCGAATCGGGAATTGGTGGACAAGCTGCAGGCGACCCACGACCTGTCGAAGTCAGCCGTCTGGGAGTTGAGGTATCCCATCGACGGTGGTCTCATCTTCGAGGGCCGGGACCTGGCCGGGGCGCTGCGGTCCCACGCGGCGACGTTCACCACCATCACCTCGATCCCCGCCGACCTGGTGCAACTGGGCAGTGAGCCGCCGCTTTCGCGGGTCACCCGAGGTCTGCTCTTCTCCATAGCCCACAACGCGATGACCAACGCGTTTCGGCACTCCCATGCCAACCGGGTTACCATTACGCTGGACTGCCAGCCGGACCGCCTTAGAATGTCCGTCGCGGAGGACGGCGTCGGCTTGCCCGACGACTACGCCGAGCGGGGCCACGGCTTCCGCAACATGAGGGCGGGTGCCCAGCGCATCGGCGGCGCCCTTGAAGTGGCGACGGGCGGGCCCGGACCAGGCACGACGGTAACCTGCGTGATTCACCATGACCTACTTCATGACCAACCTCGAGGAGGCCGGTAAGTTGACTGCTCCCACACCAGCCAGGGTAATGCTCGTGGACGACCACCCGATTATGCGCGATGGCCTGCAGGAGGTGCTGGAACGCTCCGGGGAGTTCGAAGTGGTGGGCCAGGCCGGAGACGGTGTGGCGGCGGTGGAGGCAGCCCAGAGTCTGCAGCCCGACGTGATCATCATGGACGTGCTCATGCCGCTCAAAAACGGCATCGACGCCTGTCGGGAGATCATGTACCTGCTGCCCGACACCCGGGTGCTCATGCTGACGGCCTCCACCGAGGAGCATGCGGTCATCGAGGCCATCGCCGCCGGCGCCACGGGCTATCTGCAGAAGTTCTCCGGCAAGGAGCAACTACTGGCTGCGGTCCGCGGCGTTGCCGCCGGCCAGTATCTCGTCCCCAACGACGCGATGCGACGGGTGTTCACCACATTACGTGCCATGTCGATGCAGGTTGTCCCTCCGCCGGAGCGTCTGACGACGCGAGAGCGGGAAATACTGACGCTGTTTGCGCAGGGACTGTCCTATGCGGAGATCGCCGAGGCCAGAGGCAACCGGCCATTGACCATCCGCAATGCCATCTATGGCATTCAGGAGAATTGGGGGCCAAATCGAAACAGGACATCGTGGTGTGGGCCGTGCGAAACGGCCTGCTGGACCCGTACCAATAATCACGCCAGGTGGGTGCCTCTGATAAAACAAGGCCGGGGATCAGTCCCCGGCCTTGTTTTTGGCGTTCCCGTCCAGGCGGCTTACCTGAGCACGACGTATCCGTAGATGGTGTCGTTCACCTGGTCGAGCGCCCACAGGTTGAAGCCGTCCGAGTCAATGCCGGTGGGGCCATAGTTCTCGGTCGCGGTCTGGATGTCCAGGCCTGGCTTGCGTGCGCCGGTTGCCGAGTCGTAGGCTCGGATGAAGTCGCTGCGCCAGTAGCTGATCCAGATGGTCTCGTCGTTGAGCCACAGGTCGGTCATCTGCTTGTTCAGACGGTCGATGTTGTTGATGTCTTGACTGCTCGAGTGGCTCTTGCTCTCGATGTCGTACGCGTACACCTTGTCGTCGCCGTTGTCGGCAACATAGAGCCGGCCGTCTTTTCCGCTCAACCCCGCCGGGTTGGCGTTGGCCCTGGCGAGGGTGATGTCCTTCGATTGCTCGCGGCTGCCGTCGGACAGCGAGTAGCCATAGATCTTCCCCTTCAAGTTGGCGCTGCCTTCGTTGATGACCAGGAGGTACAGCGTGGTGCCGTCGCTCCAAACGCCCTTGGGTGCCGGGAACCGTGGCGTCGGTATCTGAAGTTCCAGTCGGTCAGGGTGGCTTGGGTTTCCTGGTCGTAGAACAGCACCCAGTCTTCGGTTCCGCTGTTGGTCGTGACCGCGATGTCGGTGCTGACCCACAGCCCGTATGGGCGGGTCTGGCTCGATGCCGGTTCCACGACGATGTTCGGGTTGACCATCGTCATGCTGAGCGACAGCGTGTCGTCGGCGGAGTCGTCCTCGTTCCGCTCTCCGTCCAGCCCGTCCGTGACGCTGATGGTGGCCGTGTAGGTGGTGTCCACCATCATGTCGGCGCTGCCCATCAGCACCTCGCCTGTCTCGGCGTTGATCGTGAAGGCGTTGTCGGTGTCGGACACTATTGAGTACGTGAGCACATCCACGTTCGGGTCCGTCGCCGTGAACGGCGGCGCGACGCGCACGCCCTCGCGTACGTTGATGCTGATGTTGAAGGTCGTGGGTGGCCTCGTCAAACGACGGGGCGCGGTTGGGCTCTGGCTGCACGTCTCCGGTGATGGCGGACCCGGTGTCCGTTTCGGTGCCGTATCCGTCGGTGTAGGTGACGTTGACCCTCAGGTACAGGTCGACGTCGTCGGCCGTTGGTGTGTAGGCAGCGTCCGTCGCGTCGGCGATGTTCGTCCATGGGCCGGCCTCGCTGTCGGCAGATTGCCATTGCCAGCTTTCGCCCGCGACGTCAACGTCCGGGTCCGTGAGCGTGGCGGTGATGGCCGTGTCGGCTTCCGGCTTTCCGGTCGAGTCGAATGAGACCGTTCCCGGCTCCTCGACGTTCTGTACCGTGACGGTGACCGTGATTTCATCACTGCCGCCCGCTGGGTAGCTGGCGTTGGCCGTGAAACTGTGCGAACTCCTGGCCTCCTGGTCCAGTGTTTCGGCTGCCGTGATCTATCCGTTGGTGTTCACCGCGAAGCTGGCAGCGTCGTCGCACTCCAGAGAGTAGGAGACGGTGTCATGGTTGGGGTCGGTCGCCACAACGGCGGACCCTATGTTGGCGCCGATGGCGTTGTTCTCGTCGATGCTGACGTCCATCGGACTCGTGGTCGCGAAGGTCGGCGGGTTGCGGCTGTCGACGTTCAGGGGAAATGTCCGCCTAAGCGTTCAGCAAGAATGTCACCTGTCTAATCCGGGATCGTATCAGATGTCGACAGCCCCAGTGGTACGTTTTGCCGCCGCCCGTGACACCTGCTCTGGGCCATCATGGCCTGGCTACTCGCTTGGTAGTCCGTCGCGGTCGTCATGCTGCGCATTCTCGTTGCTCTGCGTACTCGCCATTCTATTACGGTGCTGACCGGTTGGCACGTCTTTCGTGTCTTCGATTTCTGAGAGGGTGTGTGACTATTGGGTTTTCACCCCTATCCTAACCTTACCCCATCAAGGGGAAGGGACCGAGTTCGCGGTAATTCGGGCACAACGGCGTGATAAAGCAGATTTGTCACACACCCTCTGAGTCCAGCTTCGCGGTGGCGGCCACTGGTGTGATCAGAAGTCGGCGGTCGTTTCCGCTCTGGGCTCCGCGTCGCCGTCCACGCGCTCAGGGCAGTCTGCGGCGCTGATGTCGCAGAACCGGCATTCCTGTCTGCTCGGCACTCGGGCGGGCGGCTTGTCGGCCGCCAGTCGGCGGATCAACGCTCCCAGCTTCCGTATGAACTGGTCGTCCACAGCCTCAGTCGGTATGCGGACCGTGTGGTAGAGGTAGGTGGCCTGCCCCCTGAGTTTGAGAGTCCGGTAACGCTCCAGCGCTCTCGGGATGGCGTACAGGTAAATCATCACCTGTACGACGTGACTGGGGCTGTCCTGCCCGGTCTTCGCGTCGACGATGACCGCTTGGCCGCCCCGCTGCGTGATCAGGTCGGGCTGGCCCGCCAGCGTTGCTGACCTGCCGCGGAGTTCGAAGCTGTTCTGTCCTTCGATGTTCACATCAAAGCCACCGTGCTTCCAGTTTGCTTTTCGCTTGTTGAGGAGCGCGGTGTGGTTCAGCATCCACTCGGCTTGGTTGAACTCGGACGGGGTTCTGGTCCAGTCCTGGTAATGGGCCTTGAACCAGACGGCCCATTCGCACGAGTTCTCGCCGGTCAGCAGCCTGGGCAGCCAGGTGGCGCAGATGTAGGGGTGTTCGCGGCGCTGGGCCAAGGTCTGTTCACTGGAAGTGGGCTGGTGTCGGCGCTCTTCAGTCCAGTTTATTTCGGTGTCCGTCGAGCCCACAAGGGGCGCCTGTCATCAAATAGTGAACCAGCGTGTAAACGGTGGCCGTAAAGTGGGCCATGTGGGCAGCTTGATCGTCGGGTTGCGATAACGCAGTGGTACGTTTTGCCGCCGCCCTTGACAGGGTCGTTCGCTGCAATGACGGTGATACCTTCGTCGCCCGCTTGGCTGTGGGCTATCAAGCCGCGTCTCGTCTGCTCGGGGTTGAGTTGGACGAACGTTGACGACGGTTTGAGAATGCCGTCGCCGAAGCGGAATGTCCGCGTCAGGTTCTCCCGCTGAGTGTAGCCCAGGTGCTGCTCGCACTCGTGTATCAGCCCGACGTGGCTGCCCGCGAACCGGTAGATGGACTGCCGTCGTCGCCCACTAGGAAGTAGGCCAGGTCTGGCTTTTTCAACGCTTTGGCCAACTCCAAGCGCTTCTGCGGCGGGCGTTGCCCAAGGGGACCATGTGGTCGATGCCTAGCTTGCCGGGATCGGATACAACAGTGTTGGTGTTTGAGGTATATTGGTGTCAGTTCAGGTTGTTTCGGTCCGCCTTCCTTGGGTATTGGAAATCACTTTGCCCGGCGAAATCAGGCCTAAAAATATGCAACGTGATAGACAAAACCTTTGGAGGAATAATCGTGGCCCTTTCTGACATTACCCTGGAATGCAGCGACTGCGGCTCGGATTTCGTGTTCACAGTAGGTGAGCAGGAGTTTCATGCTTCTCGCGGCTTCACCAACAACCCCAGGCGCTGCACGTCGTGCCGCAACGCCCGTCGAAGTCAGCCTCGAGACGGTGGCGGCTATGGTGGCGGTCAACGTGAGATGTTCACCGTTGTGTGCGCCAGCTGTGGCGCTGACGCCACGGTGCCGTTCCGCCCGAGCGGTGACCGGCCGGTCTACTGCAGCGATTGTTTCAACCGCATGCGGAACTAAACGCGGCGTAGTTCCGTTATTCGCTGGTGTACTAAAGCATCTCGCCGTCCATTCTTTGACAATGGCGGCGAGATGCACGTTTTGATTTTGTCCTAGCAGGCTGGAAGGGATCCAGGTGCCGTTATGGCAATTTCAGGGCTTCTCCGTCGATCTGACGCACTGCACATGGTCGAAGTGCAGATTCGCTGGCTGAATGGCGGTGTTGTATCCGCTTGATACTACGCCGGCGTCCATGTCCGTTGCTCTACGGCTGAAATCGGGCACGTGTCGTAACGGTCGGGTCACGGCGTCTCTCTGCTGCCTGTATTGTTCAGAAATGAGTTTTGCTTTCACTCTGCCGCGCAGGTCCGCTTGACGATGTTGGAGTGCAAAGTCAGCACAGCGGGTTCGGCCTACAAGACCTGGTTTGCCGCATCGGACGCATAGGCCGAGGGATATGCGCTCCGCGCGCACCTGCGCTCTACGCTGTCGCCGGTTCTTCTTGTACTGTTCGCTGCGCACTCGCTTGCGTGTCATGCTTGCCCATCGGGTGTCTTGGGCGGCAATCTCTTCGCGGATCTGCTCGATTGATTCTACGCTGATCTGCGGGCGTGGTTTCATGCCTGATGCCCTTCGTCGCTTCTCCGAGGTCAGCCGGTTCGATTCGCGGTGTGTCGCAGCGCACTTTTCGCAACGGGTTTGGCCCTGTATGGCTGCTTGGCCGCAGCTGCAAAGACCTTGTTTCTTGCGTTCCTGCCGTGAGAGGGCTGGTTGCCGTTTGCGCTTTGATGGCTGGGATTTAGGTGCGCGGGTGGCTTTCTTCGGGCTTGTCCGAGTTGATTTTCGGCGTGGGGCGGATTGCGTACGTTTGTGGGATCGCTTGGGTATAAATATGGTGTCGGTAAAAAGTTGTGGTTTTGTGGTGCGTACCCCCCGTTCACGCGGGGAGAATGACGGTCGGCTCTGTCGTGCGGGTTGTTTCAGGTGGTCATTCGCCGCGCAGTTGGCGTAGCTGGTTCTGCAGTTCCTGTAACTTGGCTTCCGCCTGGATGCGGGCTTGGCGTTCTGACTCCAATGTGGCGATGTGCTGGCCGGTGTTGGGGTCATACCAGCCCAGTTGGCCTTCGGTCCAGCGCAGGTTGAGGCTGAGGATGGCGCTGTAGCCTTGGAGGCTGCCGTCGGTGAGTGCCTCGATGGGCAGCGGTTCGTATTGGCCGCTGACGAGGCGGTCGCCGGCGAGGCGAGTGCCGTGGAACTGTCCGGTTTCGTCGAAGCGCCAGTATTCCTGGATGCCCAGAGCGGCGTAGGAAATGCGCTTGTCGACTGTGTCCCGGCGTCCGGTGGAGCGTGAGGCTATCTCGAGGGCGAAGTCCGGCGGCTTGCCTTGCTCGGAGATGACGTAGCCGTTGCGTGCCAGGTAGCCGGCGGGGTCGGCGTCGAAGGCGACAAAGAGGTCGGGGTAGGGCACTCCGATCATGCTCTGGAGTTGGGCCGGAGGGACCGGCGCGAGGTAGAGGTCGGAGCCGACGACGGTGGTTTCGAGTTTGCCGAGGTGCTTAGCCAGGTAGTGGGCGCCGCCGGTGAGGGACAGGTGGCGGGAGGCGGTCATCTTTTCGTCCTGGGTCTGCTCGGGTTCCGGGAGCTGGAACTCGGCTTCTGGTAGTTTCGGCGTCTTGGCGGTGGTCATGGTGATCCTCGCCGGGTGTGGTGTATGCGCGGCTGGTTGGCGACGCGTCGGGCGTTGGGTTGGATTATACCCTTTGCGGTTTGGGCTGGGGTATTACACCGTTTGATGTCAGGAGATGCGTCTCGGCGGGCGCGGCGGGCGCGGCGGTGTTTCTTCAAGCAGTTGGCGCGGGGTAGCTGGCCGGGCATGGTTCGTTGGCGGCAGTTGTTGTTGAGGTTGAGTTCCTTCGGCCGTTGGCGGTTTTCGGTGGCGTATGCTGGGTGGGTTCCCGTGTCTGCTTTTCAGCGAGGCGTGGTCCCGCAGCATTGGCGGCGGTCTTGCAATTGGCGGAGTCCGCGTGGGTTTTTCGGCTGGGCTTGACGGCTTTGCGGTTTTGGGGACGCGTGTTGCCGGAGTTGGCCGGCTTGGGGAGGATGAAGGTGAACTCGAAAGTACCACCTATTGCACGTGTGTGCGGGGTCATTGGTGGTTTTGTTGGACCTGCGGAAGTTTAGAACCAGTGCGGTTTGTTCGAGCTGGAAACGGTAGGGCGCAGCGCGCCGGGCGCTGGAGCCGGCTGCAACGCGAGTCTGTATCGCTGTGTGATTGCGTCTAGCGTGATCTGATCAGGGTCAAAGTAGCGATGTGAACCCTCTCGCTCGACGCGACTTGCAAATAGTCCAGAATCGCGGCTTCGGCTTGGTCGAGCCGTACGCTGGCTTGGTTGATGGTGATGGCGGCGTTGGGAGCGTAGTCGGCCGAGTGGCGCAACTGTTGCATATCGTGGAAAGTGTCCGCGAAATTCCGGGCTTGGGAAGAGAATTGTTGACGGTGTCGCTGGAGTTCTCGGCGGGCGGTGACGTGGTCAAGACCCCGGTAGACCCGCGACCATGCGGCGGCGGTTGCCGCGTCGGTCGGTGACCCGATGAGTGTGGAGGCGTTGCTGTCCGCGAGAGCGTGGAACAGGGAGTAGTAACCGTTGCTGATGGCTCTGCGAACGTGTTCGTCGGTGGGAATATGTCCCATTTGTTGTGGGTTGAGCAGGTCCCGTCCTGCTTGGATGAGGTTTCTCCAATCAACTGGGGTTGGTGGCGGGTATCCGGATGCGGTCATGTGCTGAGTTCGCTCCTGTTCGCGTAGGAGATGTTCGGAGAGTGGACTATTCCGGCCTCTTCGAAGAGGGCGCGCATATCGCTGCTGAATTCCAGTGTTTTTCGTGGGTCGAGTTGTGGATGGTCGTCTTCGAGGATGACGACGACGTGGACGTAGTCCTCGTCATCTGGGCCGGGTAGGTTCTCGGCTTTCACTTCGTTGATGATGAAATCGTTGGGCAGGTACTTGGGTAGCTGACTCCAGATGATGTCGGCGATCTTCGCGAGGGTTGCGGTATCGGTGGTCATGTTTTCAACCTCTTGGAATTGTGCTGCGATTTGATGATATTTGGCGACGGAAGGAGTGGTCAAGAGCGGTGGTGGCAGTATCGAACCGCCTGTGGTGTCGGGTTACTAGCCGAGGCATTTTTGTTCAAAATATCCAGCTTGGGACCCGAAACGCTGAATTTTTGTGCAAGGCTGGTATTGGGCTCTGGCTTGAGCTCATAGAACGGGTTCGTGGGCATCGAGAAGTCGAATTCCCACTCGAATGTTGTGCCTACTGCCCACTTGTGCGGGTTCACTCAAGGATCACCCCCGTACATGTGGCGCCATCTGCTCCAGTCTCTCGGTGTCCCCAGATTTCCTAGCGCTGGTCGATGCACCTACATCGGCATTGCTGATCATCCTCCCAGATTGCAGACCCCAGCGGCTCAGCTGACGTCTGGTGCTGGGATCCGCGGAAACGCGTTCTCACACCGTTTTGGAAGGCTGGACGACTCCAAAACGCCTGAAATAGCCCAAACCGCCATGAGAGCGCGTATTCGTGGGGTCTATGGCGATTCTGTGGGACGATCGGATCGCCGTTTTTGCAACTTACGGCTGGCGTACCGCGGCCAACGGGATCCGCCGTCCCCCAATACCAGCAGACGTTTCGGCGCAACCACGCCGCGCACCGTCCTTCAATCCTGATGTGGGAAAGGGATTGCGGTAAGCTGGGCTGTTTTCGCTATGTTTAGTCCATCACCCGCGACGTGGTCACACAGTAACGGACACGCCGCCACATCAGGAGTGCACGATATGGACCAAACGCCCGAAAGGATCACCTACAGTGTGAAGGAAGCAGCCGCGGCCCTGGGAGTCAGCGAATGGATGGTGCGGGAGGAAATCCGTGTTGGACGCATTGATTCCGTCAGGTTCGGCGCTCGTATATTAATCCCCCGCCAGGCCCTGGAACGCCTCGTGGGCAACTCGGAACAGACCGACGCAAATCCAGCGCCGCGCCTGACGAAGCTCACCAACCGAGCTCCGACTGAGTTGAGACCAAACGTCGTCGTGCGTCCGGTCTTGCCGACCGGTTCATCGATGGGATCCGCGTTCTCACCGCGGGCAAAGAACCAAACCAGTTGGTAGACTGCCGGATCCGACGGTCCTTGCAGGCGTCGGCCTGCCCGAACTATGCGCAGCTAGAGGCGCCGGCGGCCGCATTTGGGGCAAGCCTCCATTGCCTATACAACTTTCGAGTTGGAAAACCGCCGACCACAAAACTTCAGACTCAACAAGGAGGTGAGATGTCATGCAGGGAGTTTCCGGCGGAGCGGTTCAACGTTTTGGCAAATCCGTGAAGACGCTGCCGGACGGTCCCGTCGGAAATCATCAGCCGAGCTGACCCGTTCGCGCCAAGTTCGTTAACAATTGAAAACCGATTGGAGAGGTATCACACCATGAAAGGCACTATCAGGCAACGCAATCCAGGCTCCTGGGAAATCCAGGTGTTCCTGGGCCGTGACGCCAATGGCAAACGCATCCGCAAGACGGAAACGGTCCGGGGAAAGAAATCCGACGCCCAACGTCGGCTGCGCGAAATCCTGGCAGAATTGGATCGCGGCATCACCCCTACAAAAATCCAGTACAAGGTCGGTGAGTGGCTGGACAAATGGCTCCAGGAGAAAATCATTCCCAATCGCCGGCAGAAGACGATCGACCGTTACGAGGGCATCATCCGGCTCCACATCAAACCTTTCTTGGAGCACGTGGGGCTGGTGCAACTCTCCCCAATGCATATACAGGGTCTGGAGTCCAAACTCTTGGACGAAGGGATGGCGCCGAAGGGTGTGCAGGCGGTACACCACGTGCTCAGCGGTGCCGTGAAACACGCGCTGAGAATGGAAATGATATTCAGGGATCCCGTGGCGCTGGTGTCGCCACCCACCGTCGCCAAGACGGAAGCGTACAGTCCCGAAATGGACGATGTGCTGGCGCTATTGTCGTTGGCGGAAAAGGCGGAGAACCCTCTTTGGCCGTTCATCCACCTCATCGCTTTCACTGGGATGCGCCGAGGCGAAGCCCTGGCTTTGACGTGGGAGCATATCGATCTGGACGAGGGAACCCTGCAAATATGCCAGTCCCTGGTCGTGACAGCTGATGGTGTGTCGTTGGAGCCGCCTAAGACGGCACGCGGGGAGCGGACCGTGGCCTTGGATGCACTGACCGTGGGAGTCCTGCGTAAGCACCGGGCACAACAAGAGGAACTAGCAGGCCAACTGGGTGTAGAGCCACCTGCGATCGTCTTCCCCCGGCGCGAATGGACCGGGTGGTCGCACCCCAACACGGTGATGCACGCCGTGGAACGGTTGGCAAAACGCGCGGGATGCCCAAGTGTTACGTTGAGAAGCCTGCGGCATTTCCACGCCTCGGTGTTGCTGGATGTGCGGCCAAACTATGCCGTGGCGGCCGAACGTCTTGGCCATTCAAGTCCCAAAATCACCATGGATATCTACGCCCACGCCTTCGAGGGATGGCAACAGGAAGCGGCGGATGCCTTTGCGAATGCCATGCAGCCAGCAGCCTGAAAATTGCTGGACAAATGCTGGACAAATTCACAACAACGGACATAGCTTCACCGCATGAGGCCCGTAGGTTTGAGTAGAAAATCTCAATTCACAACAGTGTACAATACGCCAAAATACTGATACCTTCGAGTCTGACCTTCGGCACCATCCCATCCATTGCTCAGGCGGGCCAACGTCCGAGCGCTGCCACAGGCCGCTCGCGCTCCCCGGTTGGGGGGCGGACTACCCGAGGTTGGACGCTAACGCACTCTGCGCTGTTGGGGCCTAATCAAACCCTGGCGGACAGAGGGACACTCCCAACGCTTGCTCGCACCATTGGGCCGCGCCCAATAGCTTGCCTTCCTCGTAGGGCAGGCCCCCGAACTGGACGGCCATGGGCAAACCCAGCTCACTTAGCCCGGACGGCACGACTACCGTGGGCAAACCGCTGGAAGTCCAGGGCACCTGGAAGGCGGCGTCGCCGGTGGTGTTGAGGTCCCTGGGCGCGGGTGAAACGGTGGCCGGCGTCATGACGACATCGACCTGCCTCACCATGTCCACCATGTCGTCGCGGAACTGACGTCGCAGCCGCTGCGCCTGGAGGTACTTGGAAGCCGGCATTATCAAGCCCATTTCGATGGCGGAGCGGATGCGTGGCCCGTATTCGTCGGCCCGTTCCCGGTAGAATCGCTCGTGGAAGGCAGCGCATTCCACGTGCATAACGATGCGCTGGGCACTGTGGCACGAGGCGAAGGTGTCAGGAAGCGACAACTCCACCACTTCCGCTCCCGCATCAGCCAGCCGTTGGGCCACTTGCTCGGTATGCGCCCATACCTCGGCGGTTGCGGTCTCGGAATAGTATTCACGCACCAGACCGATCCGGGGCGGATGATTATGCTGGGCCATCTGTCGGGTGAAGTCAGGAACAGGCAGGTCCAGTGATCCGGGATCGTTTGGGTCCACGCCGCTCATCGCGGTAAGCATCAGGGCGGCGTCGGCCACGCTGCGCACCAGGATGCCAACATGGTCCAACGACCAACTGACCGGAACGACACCGTAGCGGCTGATGCGCCCGTAGGTCGGTTTCAGGCCAACGATACCGTTGTAACCGGCAGGGCGGCAGGTGGAGCCGCCGGTTTGCGACCCGGTGGCGGCGGGCACCATCCGGGCGGCCACGGCCGCCGAAGAGCCGCTGCTGGAGCCACCAGGGGTATGCTCAAGGTTCCACGGATTGCGGGTCGGCGATGGATCGGAGGTGGCGAACTCGGTGGTTACGGCCTTGCCCAGTATGATCCCCCCGGCCCGGCGTATCCTGGCCACTGACGTGGCATCATAGTCCGGTACGAACTCAGCGTAGATCCTGGAACCGGCAGTGGTCAGCATCCCGTCGGTGTTGAATATATCCTTGAGTCCCACCGGAACACCGTGGAGTGGCCCCAGGGGATCGCCACGTTCCACCTCGGTCTCCCGGCGGCGGGCCGTCTCCAGCACTTCCTCCCGGTCGATAGTAACCCAGGCGCGAATGTCGCCGTCGAAACGGTCGATCCGGTCGAGCAACGACTGGCACAGTGTTACGGGAGAGAGCGTGCCCTGCCGTATCTGCGCGGCGGCCTGGGAGGCGGTGAGTTCGTAGGGTTCCGGCATCGTCGTCCTCACAATACATGGTCGGTCTTGGGTGGTCTATTGATAAAAACCTGGTTCCAGGTCCACATGCACCGAAACCTGGTCGATTTCCCAAATTTGGCGGGCCGTCTGTTCCAGGAAATCCTGTAATTCGGCGGCGCGCCGTTCTCCGAACTCGGCGACGGCCCGTTCCTTCAATTCTTCGAATATGTGTTCTACAGAGTCCCCGGGCTTCATCATGAACCTCCGGTTGTCATTTCGAGTTTAGCGGCATTCTAACAGATGGGATTACTCGCGCGCAGTCATCGTCCCGCCAACCTAGGGCAATCGCATATTAACCCGTCATTCCGGCGCCCTAACCCGTCATTCCGGCCTTGAGCCGGAATCCAGACGTTTCCGAGTAGAGTACGGCAGCGATTTAAAGATATGATGATGAGGCAATTAGGAAGAAGGAGCGAACTATGGCCGAGTACATACCGTCGACCGCCGATTGGGTACGTGATCAAGTGGCGCTTTACGAGGGTTCCGGAGGCGCAGAGGGAACTACTCTGCGTGATACCGGATTGCCCGTCATCATCGTGACCAACCGTGGGAATCAAACCGGAGCAATACGCAAGACGCCGCTGATGCGGGTGAAGGATGGCAACAACTACGTGCTGGTAGGCTCGCGGGGCGGGGCGCCCAAAAACCCGGTGTGGGTGTATAACCTGCGGGCGGGCGGCGAAGTTGAGATTCGGGACGAGGCTGACGTGTACACGATGCGAGTCCGCGAAATCGAGGAAGGGGAGGAGCGGGCGCGGCTGTGGACGCTTGCCGTGGCGGCGTTCCCGCCCTACGAGGAGTATCAGGGCCGGACGGCTCGCAGGATTCCGGTGTTCCTGGCGGAGCCAGCGTAACGGGAGCCGGTCTCATCGGCCAGGCTCATCCCCCCGACTACCAGGGTCATTCGGTTGTCATTGCGAGGAGCGTAGCGACGTGGCAATCTCGCCAAAGTACCCCACCCGGTGGGCACGGAGACCTTCACTATAAGTTACAGGATTGCCACCCCCGTATCAAGTACGAGGTCGCAATGACATAAGGAAAACCGAAAGGCCCTGCCCCGGCTACTCCCTTGACAACCGGGTCTCCCAAGTTACAATCGCCGTAGAAATCCGGTGCTGTGGCCGAGTAAGGAGAAACTGCAATGCCTTTTTATACCAATGGCGATGTCCGCATCCAATATGAGGAGACGGGGTCCGGTTTCCCGCTTCTTGTCACTCCCGGCGGGGGTTTGAACTCCTTGGCCAGCAATTGGCCTGGGCAGGTGTTCAACGCGATGGAGGAGTTCAAGAACGACTTTCGCTGCATTACGATGGACCAGCGCAACGCTATCGGCGGAGAGTCCACCGGGCCGGTTCAGGTCGATGACCCGTGGGGAGCCTTCGCGGACGACCAACTGGGGCTGATGGACCACCTCGGCATACAGGAATTTTTCTTCATGGGCTACTGCATCGGTGGCCCTTTTGCCCTCACGCTCATTGAACGCGCCCCCGAGCGCGTCCTGGCTGCCGTACTCTGCCAGCCGGTTGGGCACGCCACCCGAACCCCGGATTCCATGTATGACTCCGGCCATGATATCTGGGGCCCCGAGCTATGCTCACAGCGGCCCGACGTGACAATGGAGATCGTGGAACAGTACCTGCACAACCTTTACCGCGTCCAGCCGGATTTCGTGTACTGCGTGTCCCGGGACTTCGCTCGTTCATGCCAGACCCCGATGCTGGTCATGCCCGACGATACTCCATCGCACTCACTCGAGGCCGCCATGGATCTGGTGGAATTGGCGCCCAATGCCGAGGTGACGGCGTATCCGTGGAAAGAGTCCCCGGACGTGAAGGCCCAGACCATCAACCAGGTGCGCGATTTCCTCAAGGCGCATCAACCGGCGACAACCACCCGCTGAAACGGGCCGCTGCCCGGTCCACGGGGCTGGGCAGCGGCCGCAATCTCCGGTGAATCTTTATCTTCTCATGGCCTGGCAACAATACTGATTTTGACCGCAGAGCCACGGGAACCGTCGCCAGCGTTCGTCCTGTCGCACTCAGGGGAGATCGGTAACGGCCCAAGTTGAAGCGTCCGGGTTTCGGCCGAATTGCGCCACCATGCCCCCGTTCTTGCACGATGCGGGTTTTGGCTAACCCAGGCATCTGTTCGGGCTCCGGTGGGAAACAGCGCGGCGGCCCTCCCTTTCCAACGGCCTACTCGGACCAAGACCCAGTCAGTCTGCCGCCCTGCAAACCTCCACCACATTCGGCCTGTTCCACATACCGGTCAAAATACAAAGCCCTGACTACGCTCTGGGTTGGTTTGACACCGACAACATTGCGTTTCAGAATATCGCAGTCCCGCCAACACGACCCAAGCCCTGGAGGTTTGCAGTGGCTGCCTATGATTATGACTTGATCGTCATCGGTTCGGGGCCGGCTGGCCAGAGGGCTGCAATCCAGGCAGCAAAACTGGGCAAAAGCGTGGCCGTACTGGAACGGTTGCCCATGCTCGGCGGCGTTGACGTAAACACCGGAACCGCCAGCAAGACTTTGCGGGAGGCAGTGCTGCACCTCACCGGCTTTCGGGAACGCAACATATATGGTGATTCTTACTCCGTAAAACAGAACATTACGATGAGCGACCTTATGTGCGTACCGGGTACGTTATGCATCAACAGGTGGACATGCTGCGTGTCCACTTCCTCACCAACCAGGTTGAGATGATAAACGCGGAAGGCTCGTTCGTTGACCACCACACCATAAATCTCTCGTTTCCCGATACCAGGCTGAACCGCACCATCACATCCGACAAGGTGATCATCGCGGTCGGATCGTTGTCCACCACCCCGCCTATCGTTTACGTGGACGGCCGCCTGATATTTGTCAGTGACGATGTGCTGAACCTGCCCAACATCCCACGTTCTTTGACCGTCGTCGGCGGTGGGGCGATCGGGTTGGAATATTGCAGCACATTCGCCGCGTTGGGGGTAAGGGTCACTCTGGTGGACCGAAATCCGCGTCTCCTCCAGTTCGCAGACGATGAAATCGTGGATACTCTGGTCTATCACCTGCGGCAGAACGGAGTAACCCTGCGCCTCAACGAAAACGTCAGCGATATCGAATAGGTGCGAGACCACCGAGGCGACCGGGTCCGCGTGTTGCTCGAAAGTGGTAAACAGATCAGCAGCGACTCGGTCATGTATTGCGTAGGGCGCACCGGAAACACCGCAAACCTCAATCTGGAAGCGGCCGGAATCCAGGTCGATGGGCGAGGCCGCATCAGTGTGGACGACCACTACCAGACCGGTGTGGAAGGCATATATGCGGTTGGCGGGGTGATTGGCTTTCCCGACCTCGCCTCCACCTCCCGCATGCAAGGCCGCCTCGCTGCTTGCCATGCCTTTGAAGAGCCGATCAAACGATTCCCTGACCTGTTCCCTTACGCCGTCCGAACCATCCCCGGACTGGCAATGATCGGCAAAACGGAATCGCAGCTGACCGACGCGGGCGTATCGTACGAGATTGGCAAGGCCAACTACCAGGAGACCATGAGCAGCGTCACGCAGGGCGACAACGCCGGATTGCTGAAGTTGTTTTTCGACACTGAATCCCGAAAACTGCTGGGCGTACACATCCTGGGAGAGGACGCCGCGGAGTTGATTCACGTCGGCCAGGCGGTCATGGCCCATGACGGTACGGTTGACTATTTCACCGAGGTGGTGATCAGTTATCCATCTCTCGCCGAGTGTTACGCGACCGCTGCCCTGAACGGCATCAACCGCCTGGATCCGTGAGCCCGCCCCGACCTAGAGCCTGTTGACAATTAGCAAACCAGCCCGTCATTCCCGCGAAAGCGGGAATCCATTGGCCGAAGTCGTTAATCACGGTTCTGATTCTTTCATCTTGCGCTCTCTGGATTCCCGCTTTCGCGGGAATGACGATATTTGTCAACACACCCTAGTAGTCCGAAATCTTTGTAATGATGGGTTGATTGGTACAGGGCCTTTCCCCGGTCATACCGGGCTTATGGAGACTATCGCCGAGCAATCTGGCATTCCACCCGTCATTTCAAGGATGTTGGTCTACTAGGTAACTGTTCAGACTTGCGGGGATCTGCGGGCTATTCGGCCTTTTGTGGAGGAGCAACCAAGTACGGAATTTCCACTGCAAACCGCTTTCGTCCCCTCAATCGTGAACAGTTGCCTGGAGTGCCCCTGGTTGACCTGCCGTCTGCAACCGGCGTATGGTAGGGCTTTCAGGCTGGGTCGGATGGCGCAGGGCCGGTTTTGACGGCAGCGCCTTTTTCCGCCCAATTGCACCCAATGGGGAGACGCCCGATGGATCGAATCCCCGGCTCTCCACCACCTCCTGTCCACGTATTCCGTCGTCGGCGCGCCTTCTCCGCACAACTTGATGCGTTTGGCAGCAATGGCGCAATCTCGTCCGCATCGCGGTTGACTCCATATTGTGCGGGAACCCCTTGCTGCGCCAACCCGCCACCCGGGTCTTACCTGATGGCTGTCATCCCCGGGCCTGCCGCTTGCCCGTCCACCGCGAGCATGGGTTGGCTGGCCGGCGTCGATTCCAGCCCTGCGTCGCGCCTTCTCACCCGATATCTGGCATCGTCTGCCTCAAGCCCGGCCCAACATTCAAAATGAACTCAGTCTCCTTTAGCCCGGTACTGATAGTCCTGCAGAGCCGGGACTTCCGGCTGTTGTGGGCGGCCCGGTGGATCCACGAAATTGCCCGGCGCATGGAACTCATTGCGTTGGGATACCTCATCTACGAACTCACCGACTCGGTCTTTCAAGTCGGGCTAATTTCGGTTTTCCTCAACGGCCCCCGCCCTCCATTGTCTTTGGTAGCGGGAATGCTGGCCGATCGGTTGGACCGCTGGCGCATCCTTGCCGGCATCCACTTCTTCTACCTGCTCGTTGCTTCGTGCCTTTTGATTCTCCTGTTGATGGGAGTCATTCAACCCTGGCACGTTTTTCTCGCCATCCTCCTGCAGGGAACGGCCAAGGTGTTGGACGACCCTACTCGGAGGGCGGCCCTGTTCGACCTGGCGGGACAGGAACGCATCGTCCAGGCCATGTCCCTGGAAACCTTTACCAACAACGGCGGCAAGATTTTGGGACCATTAGCCGGTGGATTCCTGGTTGAATTCTACGGATTCACCGCGGTGTTCGCCGTACTGGTTATTCTGGACCTCGTGGCGGCGCTGCTAATCTTCAGGATGAGGCTGCCTGCCGTCCCCACCATGTTGGTGCGGGACACCGTGTTCTGGCAAGGCATCAAGGCCGGGATCGGGTACTCTTTCTCCAACAAATTCGTCCTGGGGGTGCTTTCAATATCCCTGGTGATGAACGGCATGGTGCTGCCTCTGCAATACTTCATTCCGGTCATTGCAACCGACGTTTTGAGGGTGGGGCCTTCCTTGGGAGGGCTGTTGGGGGCCGCCGATGGCATCGGGACGTTTATGGGAGCGATGATCATCGCGGTCCGCCGGAGTTACACATTTCACGGGCGTTACTTCGTAATTGGAGCATTGATCGTGGCGGTCGTTGTGACTGCGGTTGCCTGGTCGCCCTGGTTCCTGGTTTCCTTCTTCATGCTCTTCTGCTCCGGAGTTGGTCAATCGGGATTCAGCACCATGCAAAGCACCATCCTGCTGTTGTCCTCTCCGGCGGAGATGCGGGGGCGGATCATGGGGTCTTCGGGGCTGGTAAACGGGCTGGGCCACCTGATTGGCGGGGTGGAGATCGGAGCGATAGCCCAGGCTTTCACCATCTCGCTCGCCATCGGGGTCAACGCCGGTATCGGCCTGTTGTTGATGCTTCCAGTGATATTGCTCACGCCCCTGGTGAGACGTCCGGTAGTGGCGCACCAACGCCGCGCCGAAACCGAGGAAGTCAGCTAATCAAACAACCACGCTCATCCTGAGTCTGTCCCTACCCCTCTCCCTTGATGGGAGAGGGGTAGGGTGAGGGTGAACCCCCGCTCATCCTGAGCCTGTCGAAGGACACCCATCTGTCATTGCGAGGAGTGCCAGCGACGTGGCAATCCCGTTGCCTGCTACCTCATCGAGATTGCCACGCTGCGCTCGCAATGACAAACCCCAACACCCACCCCGCTCATCCTGAGCCTGTCGAAGGACGCCCCTGTCATTTGAACCAAGCCCTATTCCATCGGCCTCGCGTCGGGCAGCCCCAGCAGAAACTGTCCGTGATTTTCGTAAGCGGCATCGCTGACCATCTGGTGCTGGGCGGCAGCGTTAATGTCCCGCAGGCATCGTTGAAGCACGCTCGACATGAACAGCGCCGACCCACCGCCGTACCGGAACGCCCGCGCAACAACATCGGCAGCCACGTCGGTGGCGTAGGTAGCGCAGCCGCGCAGCTGTGCCTGCAACGGCGGAGCCGGCGTTCGCCCGTTGCATACCGACTGCCAGGCTTCCTCCAGGATTTCCACGTTCAGGGCTCGCGCTGCCCGCAGCTTAAGGTCGCATTCCCCCAGCGCACGCTGCAGCGTCGGCCGGTCTGCCAACAGGTTGGTGGAGTTGTAACCGCGGGACTTCGACACGGCCACCTCGGTCACGGCGTCCAGAGCGCGGCGTCCCACCCCCAGGGCAAAGGCCGAGTGCTCGTTGGTGACAAAGCAGGGCCGGCCCAGCCGGTACAGCGCTCCACCCCTCCTCGGCTCCGTCAACGACACATCCCACGCAAATCTGTCCGGTACGAACAGGTCTTCCACCGAGAAGTCACAGCTCCCGGTGCCGCGCAGGCCCATCACGTCCCAGTTGTCGTGAATCTTTACGTTGGCCGTGGGCATCACGCAACGCAGTTGGGGCGGATAGCCCGCTGATTCCGTTGTCACCCGGGCGCCGGCCGAAACCCACTGAGAATGCCGCACGCCGCTGCCAAACGGCCATCGCCCGGTGACTCGGTAGCCCCCGGCCACGGGCGCCGCCGTGCCAAAGGGTGCGAACGCGCCCGCGACCCGCGGTGGCTTCCCGTCCTCAAAAATCTCGTCAACGGCGTCATCGGGGAGGAACGCCGCCAGGCTCCCCAGGCTGGCCGCGCCGATCATCAGGCACCACCCCGCCGACGGGTCAATGCGGCTCACCGCCTCCAGCACGTCGAGTTGTGTCATCGGGTCGGCTTCGGCGCCGCCCAATACATGGGGCAGCTTCAAACGCAGCAACCCTGACTCATAGAGCGCCTCCACCGACGTCAGCGGCAGCGTGGCGGTCTCCTCGGCTTCCTGCGTGCCCGCCTCCAGCGTGGCGCGCACCGCCTCCACCGCGTCCATCAGGACCCGGCGTTTCTCAGTTCGTTCGGTGGGAAAAGCTTTCAAGTTATCCAGTCGCTCCCATTCCTGATGTGTTCGCGCGATTCAGTCCTCGTTGACCCGACGCCGGTTGTTTAAGCATCGACTCTTGGGATCACTTCTTGAACCAGCACGTCCATTGAATCCAGCAGCTGTTGCAGGTTACCGCAGCCTATGATCGCCTCCGGGGTGGCCGGGAATCCCAGGTAGTCTGCGTTGGGAATACGAAACGAATACTTCGCCATGCCGCCTCCCGGCGTTAATCCTCAGTGGAAGCTGTCCGGAAATTGCGGAAATGTGGGCCACCATATTTCGAATCACGCCCGCGCCGTCGTCAGGCCAGGGTGTGTTGACAAATACCGTCATTCCCGCGAAAGCGGGAATCCAATGGCCGAAGTCGTTAATCACGGTTCTGGTTCTTTCATCATACCCTCTCTGGACTCCTGCCCCGTATCAAGTACGGGGTGACGTTCTTTCGCGGGAGTGACGGGCTGATTTGCTAATTGTCAGCAGGCTATAGTGAAAGCGTGGCAGAAGGGAATAGCTCTTCTGCGCTCACCTTCTCCGGGATCACACCCTGCTCCACGTTGAAACCAACGAATGCTTCCAGGGTGGCGCGCGAACTCTCGAAACCGTATGGAACGGGATCGTCCCCCACCACAGCGGCCATTTTCAACAACGCCCGGTCGGACGGACTCGAAGCATCCCCGGATCGAAGGCGCTGGATGTACGGCGCCTTGGCAGTCTTGAACACCTGGAACAGCTCATGCGCCAGGTCGGGATTCGACTGCAGCGCGTCATCCTTCACCACCAGCATGTGACTGATGGGGTAGATGCCGGTCTTCCGGTGCCAGGCCGCGTCGGCTTCGTCCGGTTCCTGAAACAGCGGCAAAACGTCCGGCGAATCCACCGGTCCCGCCCCAATGGCGGCGTCGATTTCTCCCGACAGGAGCATTTCGCCCAGGTTGTCGTTGCTCGACGACACCACGTTAGGCGGCGCAACGTACTCCGCCACGTGCTCGTCTCCCGACAGCACCCACGTCACCGCGTCCAGGTCAACACCGTACTCGGTCTGCAGGATGCCTCGGGTCCACACGCCCGGCGTCAGCGTGTAGCTGCGCACTCCCACCTTCCGTCCCTCCAGGTCCCTGGGAGACTCGATGCCACTGCGCCGGTTGTACACCAGCCCCCCGTGATAGAAGGCCCTGGTCAGAAAGATTGGGATGCCGGTGAAAGGCTTGCCGTGGGAACGGGCACAAATGTAGGTCGAGAGCGCCATTTCCGCAACGTCAAATTCCAAGCCACGCACCATGCGGCGAAAGATGCTGGTCACCGGCGACACCTCGATATGTTCCATGTCGAACATGCCGGATGTGACGGTACCGTCCTTCAACGGAGTCGTGTGGCCGTAGTTGCCTATGGCCGTTTGCAATACCAGATCTGCCATCTTTGCTGCCTCCTGCTGGCGCGGCCCGGCTGATTCCCAACGCAGTTATCCACCGACGACATTCGTCTCCCGGAGATTGCGGATTGTCGCAGGTTGTCTGGGAAAAGCCCTTCGGAGCCTATTGTACCGGATTCGCGGGCCACCCGCTGTTGAGCGTCCGGAAGTGTCAAGGCAATTGCATCTTAACCAATCATTCCCGCGCCTCACCCCGTCATTCCGGCTCCTTCACCCGTCATTCCGGCCTTGAGCCGGAATCCAGACGTTGCCGGCCCACCCAAAGATAAAGATGAGATTGCCCTGGGTGTCAACCTCACGCGTACCCAATTTAGTCTGTCATTGCGAGCGCAGCGTGGCAATCTCGTCGGGGTAGCAATGGTGGTTTGCCGACATGTGTTCAACCTCAACGAGATTGCCACGTCGCTGCGCTCCTCGCAATGACAGTAGGCCGGTTTGGTATGACAAAGTGGGTACGCGTGAGGGGCGTCAACTGGTTCAAATTGATTACGCGCATGGGTTCCTGTACCATTTGGCCGACAAGACCAGCAGCAGCGTCAACCACCTGACCAACACGCGCCTCGCTGCACGCCCATGCCAAGATCATCCCATGTCTTGATTGACGTTCAAGGGCGCCGGGGCGCATACCGCCTCGGGCGCGCCGCCGAAACGCAATAAATAAGGAGCAGTTCCCCAGTGAGTGACTCAGTTCTAGCCACGCTTCTATCCATTCCGGGTTTGGACCAGCAACGCGCCGCCGAAGTCCAGTTCTCGGGAGGCGTCGACCCCATCCTGCCAACTCCCTTCCGAATCGGAGAGACCGCCGCGGCCAGCCTGGCCGCTGTCGGCCTTGCCGTTTCCGATCTTTGGGAACTGCGCACCGGACGCCGCCAGGAGATCAAAGTCGATGCTCGTCAGGCCACGGCGTCCCTGCGCAGCAGCCAGTATCTGGCGATGGATGGAGCGTCGGTTGCCCGCGAACGCCCTTCGGTGATGGGTGTATATCCGGCCAAAGATGGACGCTGGAGTTATCTCCACTGTAATTTCCCCAACCATCGCGCGGCAGCGTTGGGCGTCCTCGGCGTCGAAGAAGACCGTGACGCCGTGACGCGGGCGGTGGCAGGTTGGGATGCCCTGGAACTCGAGGAAGCCATCATCGCCGCCAACGGCGCCGGCGGCATGGTTCGCTCCATGGCCGAGTGGGCCCAACATCCCCAGGCCACGGCCATCGCCACTTTGCCGCTCCTTGAGATCGAAAAGATCGGCGACTGTCCTCCCCAACCCCTGCCCGACGGCTCCCGGCCCCTGTCCGGCATCCGGGTGCTGGACCTCACCCGAGTTTTGGCTGGGCCAACCTGCGCCCGCACCCTGGCTGAACACGGAGCCGACGTGATGAAGATCGCCGCCAGCCATCTGCCCAGCAACACCACCCAGGAATTCGACACCGGCCACGGCAAGCTCTCCACTTTCCTCGACCTGCGGGAACAGCAGGACGTGGAGACTCTGCGGGGGCTGGCCAGGGAAGCCGACGTTTTCTCCCAGGGATACCGCCCGGGCACTCTCGCCCAACGCGGCCTTTCTCCCCAGGATCTGGCGGAACTGCGGCCGGGCATCGTCTATGTATCGTTGTCCGCGTTTGGCCGGGTGGGGCCCTGGGCCTCCCGTCGCGGATTCGATACCGTGGTGCAAACTGTCAGCGGCATAACCGACCGGCAGGGCGAGTTGTTCCCCGGTGGCGCGCCAGGGCCTCAGTTCTATCCGGTGTCGGCCATCGACTATCTCACCGGCTACCTCATGGCTTTTGGCGCTCTCGTAGCGTTGAGCCGGCGCGTCCGCGAAGGGGGCAGCTGGCTGGTTCGAATTTCCCTGGCGCAGACGGGGCGTTGGCTGGTTGATAAGGGCCAGGCGCCGGAATCAGAGCTGCAGGACGTGCCGAAGGAATTTACTCCCGATGAAATCGAGCGTTGGTCCACCACCAGCGATGCTCCGGGAGGTCGTCTGCGCCACCTGGCGCCGGTGTTGCAGCTCTCCGAGACCCAACCCTACTGGGCCCGGCCTTCGGTTCCGCTGGGTTACCACGACCCGGTGTGGCCCGAGCGGTCGGCGTAGATCAGCACTATCGGCGCCGGCTGACTACCTCCGCTAGGGCGCTGGTGAAGTTGGTGCCATCACAGGGAGACTAACGTTATGTCAATAATAATTGGGATGGGAGACTACGTTTACGAATACCGGCCGGAATGGGCCAAGCTGCCGGCCGGCTCTGACTTTCAGGGCGCCAGCGGCGTGGCCGTTGATTCCGGTGATCGCGTTTACGTCTTTCAGAGGCAGGGGCCGCCGGTGCTGGTATTCGACCGGGACGGCAATTTGCTCTCCTCCTGGCCCAGGCGGGAGGGCGTGCCCGCCGACGCTCACCATATTCACATCGGCCCCGATGACGCCGTTTACCTCGTGGACCGCGATGCCCACCAGGTGTTGAAATACTCCACTGATGGCGAGCTGGTGGGATCCTTGGGCACGCGCGATCAGGCATCTCTCCAGGCTCCCTTCAATCACCCGGCGGACATCTGCGTCGCTCCCTCCGGTGAGCTGTTTGTGGCCGACGGATACGGCAATTCCAGTGTGCACCGGTTCGCCGCCGACGGTTCTCATATTGCGTCCTTCGGCAGCCCCGGCCGGGGGCCCGGTGAGTTTCTGGTGCCTCACAGCGTTCGGGTGTCCAACGACGGCAGAGTGTACGTTGCCGACCGGGAAAACAACCGGGTGCAGGTCTTCACTGTCGACGGGGAATTTCTGGACCAGTGGACCGACTTCAAGTGCCCTATGGGAGTACACATCGACGCCCGGCAGACCGTGTACGTAACGGATCAAATCCCGCGCATCAGCATCCTGAACCTGGACGGCGAGCTCCTAGCCCGCGGCAGAACCTTCGAGCACGCCCACCAGGTTTACACCGACTCCAGGGGAGATATCTACGGCGTGGACGTGGGCAATCAACGCGTGCAGAAGCTCGTCCGCAGGACATGACCGCCCGCAACCCCTGACGCCGTCTATCGTGCCCGGCCAATCTCACGCCAGCGCTCCGCGTCCGCCGCCTCCCAAGGTGTGTTAACAAATACCGTCATTCCCGTGAAAGCGGGAATCCAGTGGCCGAAGTCGTTAATCACGGTTCTGATTCTTTCATCATACCCTCTGTGGACTCCTGCCCCGTATCAAGTACGGGGTGACGTTCTTTCGCAGGAGTGACGGGCTGGTTTGCTAATTGTCAACAGGCTCTGGATGCTCACGCGTACCCACTTTGCCAAACCAAACTGGCCTGCTGTCATTACGAGGAGCGCAGCCGCTCATGGTGAGCCTGTCGAACCACGTGGCAATCCCGTTGAAGCAACGGCGACGGTTTCAGCGACGAGATTGCCAACCCCCGCATCGAGTGCGGGGTCGCAATGACAAGTTCCGCAATTTTCTATAGGTTGAGCTGTGACCCCGAAGGTGCGGGGGTATGGTGTATAGTAATCGACCTGTACAAGGGTCATTCTAGCATCGGGGCAAGGCTAAGGGCGCACTGAAATGGCCACCGTAGGAATCATCGCCAACCCGGCTGCCAGCAAGGACATCCGACGCCTGGTTGCACAGGGTCGGGTTGTTCCCGACTGGGAAAAGGTAAACATCGTGCGGCGGGTGCTGATTGGATTGCAATCCACCGGCGTGACGAAGGTACTGGCGATGCCCGACAGCGGCAACCTGTGCCGGCGCGCCGCCGATGATGCCGACGTGGAGTTGGCAGTTGAGATGCTTCCAATGTCGCCGCACTATACGGAAGGCGACACCATGCGGGCGGCGGCGGCCATGGCCGAACAGGGCGTTGGATGCCTGGTTACGCTGGGCGGGGACGGAACCAATCGCGCGGTGGCGGTCGGTACCAACCAGGTGCCGATAGTCGCGATATCGACCGGAACCAACAACATTTTCCCGGTCATGGTGGAGGGCACTCAGGCCGGTATTGCCGCGGGAATTGTGGCATCGGGCCAGCTGGACTCCCGGGACACGTCGGTAGTGAGCAAAACGCTTCAAGTCGCGGTGAACGGGCAACCCGCCGACCTGGCGTTGGTGGACGTGGCGATCTCGCGGGAGAGGTATGTTGCTTCGCGGGCCATTTGGGATATGGATACGGTGTATGAAGTGTTTCTGACCCGTGCTGAACCTGCTGGAATCGGCCTGTCTTCGGTGGGCGGTCGGCTGCGGCCTTTGTCGATGGGTGAGGTTGGAGGATTGCGGTACCGGCCCGGCCTTCCCGACGGCGATGGAGCGGCGTCGGTGTGGGCGGTCACGGTGATTGCTCCGGTGGCGCCCGGTCTGGTGAAGCCGGTGCCAATCGCAGACTGGAGCTTGTTGCAAGAAGGTGTGCCGGTGGACCTGGAACCCAGGCACTGCACGGTGGCTCTGGACGGAGAACGCACGTTGATGATCACGCCTGACGACCGGGTCCAGATCGTGCTGGCTCGCAACGGGCCGCCAGTGGTACAGGTACAGCGAACGTTGCGGCGGGCTGCGGAAAAGGGACTGTTTGGCGCTGCATAACACGAGCGACCGGATAGTATTTCCCTGATGCTCAGCGGTCTGGAATTGATCATCGGCCTGGTGATGGTGTTCCTGGGTTCCTTGGTATTGGGAACGATCGGTTTTGGGTTGGGCATGGTGGCAATGCCGGTACTGCTGCTGATCCTGGCGCCGCAGGAAACGGTGGTCATCATCAACGCGATGATTGTTCTGACGGCCGGATTGACGTTGGCACAAACCTGGCGACACCTCAGACTGAGGGAAACCTGGCCGTTCGTGGTTGCCGGGTTACCTCCCATCCCCATTGCCGTCGTGTTGCTGGACACTGCCGACCCGGTGGTTTTGCGTCTAGTAATTATCGGGTTGATACTGACGTTGGGAGTGATGAGCCTGTTTCAGTTGCGGCTGCCGGGAGCGAAGCGCAAATTGGCTGCCCCGGTGTGCGGTTTTATGACCACCTTGCTGGTTGCGACGTTGGGCGTGGGAGGACCGCTGGCCGGGCTTTATTCAATCGAGCAGGGTTGGTCGCGGGATGCCATCCGCGGTACGCTGGCGCTATATTTCGTTCTTGCGACGACGCTGGCGCTGGCGCTGTACGCAGCCGTGGGTCTGGTACCACGCGAGACGGCGCAAAATGTGGGCGTACTGGCCCCGGCGGTGATATTGGGTTCGGCAGCGGCAGCCGTGGTCGCGCGCCGCATGACATCAGGAGTCTTCCGCTATGCGGTGCTGGCGATAACCATCGGCGGGAGTATTTCCCTGTTAATCAGGGAAGCGGTTCGGTTGTGAACGTGTCAACCGCCGGATGACCGTCGGGCATGACCGGCAGGCAGCTGCGTCTGTCGCCCAATCGAGAAGTCCTTGACCCGACACTGACTAGGCCGTGTTGGCATTGCACGTCATTCCGGCGAAAGAACGTCACCCCGTACTTGATACGGGGCCGGAATCCAGGCACTCTGGAAAACAGACATCGTTCACATTCAGGGTACTCTGGATTCCCGCTTT
This sequence comes from Dehalococcoidia bacterium, assembly GCA_965262485.1. GTDB lineage: Bacteria > Chloroflexota > Dehalococcoidia > Lucifugimonadales > UBA3495 > Bin87. Next base: position 2,076,480 of record OZ253540.1, read on the forward strand.
CGCGGGAATGACGAGCTTGGGTTGGCGAAATCGCCTTATATCTCAAATGTCAACAGAACCTAATCACCCGCCAACTCGGGGTGATCGTGGTGTTGGTGTACCTCTTCGTGGCCGGCGTAGGGACGATGGGACACGGCCCATGCTGTTGGGTGCGGGAATTTGGGGTTTTATGCTGAGAGGTCGTGGAAAGCGGTCAACGCTGCGGTGATCCCGTCTCCGACGGCGGCCCCCAACTGACGGGTGGATTCGGCGCGGGCGTCGCCGCAGGCGTACACCTTTGGTATGTTGGTGCGCATGTGCAGGTCGGCGTAAACGTGGCCGAGTTCATCCATGTCCAGGATGTTCTTGAAGTACTCGGTATTGGGATGGAAACCCACGTAGACGAACGCGGCTGCGGTTGGGTAGTCGTAGATTTCGCCCGTTTTAATGTCCTTCACGCGGACGGCTTCCAGCACGTCGTTGCCGACGAACTCCTCGACTACGTGGCTCCACAGCCACTTATACTTGGGGTTGGCGAAAGCGCGGTCCTGCAACACTTTGGTGGCGCGCAGTTCGTCCCGGCGATGGATAATGGTGACTGAGTTGCAGATGCCGGTAAGGTAGAAGCTCTCGTCCATTGCAGAGTCGCCGCCGCCTATCACCACGACGTCCTGGCCGCGGAAAAAGTTGCCATCGCAAACGGCGCAATAGGAAACACCGCGTCCGCCGAATTCGTCCTCACCCGGCGCGCCCAGCTTGTTGTGAGAACCACCGGTCGCGATGATCAGGGCGCGTGCGGTGAAATCCCCCTCAGACGTACGGATCAGTTTTCGATCGTCGTTCAGGTTTTCCACTCCCTCGACTTCGGCGAATTCCAACTTCGCGCCGAAACGGTCGGCCTGGTAGTACATCTCTTCGGCCAGGGTCTGGCCTTTTACGCCTTCCTTGAAACCGGGATAGTTTTCTATTTCATCGGTTATCAAGAGTTGCCCACCGGGGCCGATGCTCTCGATCATGACGGTGCTGAGCATGGCTCGGGTGGAGTAAAGGCCGGCGGAAAGGCCGGCGGCGCCGGCGCCGAGGATGACAACGTCGTAGTCATTTGCCATTGGAGTGGTTCCTCCTGTTGATATTGTACAAACTTGAAGCGCGGCGATTTACGGGCGCCGGGGGTCGGGAGTTAGCCTCACCCGCGTGGGACGCCTGGTGAGGGCTGAACGAACGTGTTCTACCGTTCGTTGCAAACCATCCTCCAACGACACCGTGGGCTCCCACCGCAGTTCCTGAGACGCGCGGGTGGCGTCCAGGGCGATGCGGAACACTTCGCCGTGGCGCACCGGTTGATGGTGGGGTTCTTCGGGGAAGCCGGTATATTCTCGCAGCAGGTCGTAGATGCGATTGACGGTTACACCGACGCCCGTACCGATATTGTACGTTCTGCCGTCGCCGTTATTTACGGATGCCAGGTTGGCTTCCACCACATCGGAGACGTAAACGAAATCCCGTTCCTGCTCGCCGGTTCCGTAGATAGTGGGGCAAACGCCCTCCAGCATCATGCCGGTGAAGATGGCGACCACACCGGCCTCTCCGTGGGGATTCTGGCCGGGCCCATATACATTGGCGTAACGGAGAATCGTGTAATCCAGGCCGTAGGTCTGATTGAAGTGTTCCAGGTAAAGTTCACCTACCTGTTTGGACAGGCCGTAGGGCGTCAACGGTCTAACCGGCGTTGACTCGTCGCAGGGGATGGATGCGGGGTTGCCGTAAATAGCGCCGCCGGTGGAGGAAAAAACGATCTTTTCTACGCCGGCGGCAGCGCAGGCGGATATAAGCCGCACGGTGCCCACGATGTTGGAGTCGGCGTCCGCCACCGGGTTGATAGACGATTCCCGGACGCTGCTCTGGGCAGCGAGGTGAAACACTATTTCGGGGCGTTCGCGCTGAATGATTTGGTCAATCTTGGGATCGTTGATCTCGGCGTGGTAGAACGTGGCTTGATGGTTCACGTCCCGCAGATGACCGGAGCTGAGGTTGTCAACGATGGCGACGGCGTAGGAATTTTCCAAAAGGCCGGTGACCAGGTGCGATCCGATAAAGCCGGCGCCGCCAGTGACCAATACTTTGGTGGGTTCTGCCATCGTGAAAGATCCTTTTTACGGAACAATAATGTTGGGGAGTCCTTATCTATCGTAATTCAAACCCGTAATTGCGGCAACCAGTGGTAACTGTGCGGATTTTGCGGCGCAGCAAAGGCTCCGGTTGATGCCGGCACCATTGACAACCGTGGGTTAGATGGTGTATCAATCTGCTACTGTAAGCGATAGCCGGCGGTGGTGCCGGTAACCTGGTTTCAGGAGGAGGAATCGATGCCAGACATTTACTACGCCAGGCCCAGCAACTTCCTGTCCGACCCGCGTGATAAGACTATCATCGTTGGGGAATCGGAAAACGAAGTACTCCAGAAGATGTATGAGTATCTCAACAGTCCGGCGGCCCAAGAGCGCTACCCCGGCGTTGGAGACCCCACGGAGTTGGAGAACAACATCCGGACGTGCATTTTCAAGAAGGGAACCAAGGCCATTCACAACCGGCCTCCAGATGCTCAACCGGTGAAATAACTCTCAGCGTCGAACGTTGAAAAGCGAGCCCCCATCCGAAATCAGATGGGGGCTTTCTCAGGTGTGCCTGGAGATGAGACGCGACCCGGTGAGGGCAGGGCCTTTTCAAAGTTGTGGAAATTAAACACCCGCTCGTCCTGAGCCTGTCGAAGGACGGTCGCCGATGGTTCGACAATCTCACCATGAGCGGGTGTTAAGGAACTTTGAGCGGAGGTCGGAGGACTTTGAAAAGGCCCTGCCGTGAGGGTATTGCCGGTTGCGGCGCTGGCAACCCAACGCTATACTCCGACTATCATGGCGCTGAATCCGGATGACCACCCGACTTCGGCCGGAGTCGAGCTCGCGTTGTTCCCGCTGAACAACGTGGTGCTGTTCCCCGGGATGCCGTTGCCGCTGCACATCTTTGAGGAACGCTACAAAGCGATGATTGGGGCGTGCGTGGATAACGACGAACCTTTCGGGGTGCTGCTGATCCGGGACGGCGGTGAAGTCGGAGAGCCGGCAACTCCCCATCCCATCGGAACCACGGCTCGCATTTCCCAGGTGCAACGGTTGCAGGAAGGACGTCTGAATATTCTGACCCGCGGTGAAAGGCGGTTCGAATTGCTGGCCACGTTGCAAACTACCCCGCACATGATTGGGCTGGTTCGGTTCCTGGAAGACGAAGAGGGTGAGGTATCGGCGGAGACGCTAGCCGGCGTGCAGGAAGAATACATAAAGCTGCGGCGTCAACTCACTGCGATGGCAGGTGGCTGGGATCGCGAGATAACGGCGCCGGATGATGCCATTGCGCTGGCGCGGGCGGCCTGCACGACGCTGGCCGTGAGCTTGCCGTTACCCCCGGACGTGCGGCAATCTTTGCTGGAGACGGTTACGGCGGGGGCGCAGCTGGATAAGCTGGTGACGATAATGGGTCAGGCGAACCGGATCGTCAGCGAGCAGGTGGCGCAAAACACCCCGTTTAAAGGGCCACGCCTTAATTAGCGGCTACGGACGCCGCGTTGTAGACGCGACGCGCAGCGGCTTCGGGCACCATTCCCGAGAACAGTTCGGGGTGGATCATTTCGGCGAGAATTTCCAAACCGGTAACTAGGCGAGGGCCCGAACGGCTGGTGTAGTTGCTGGCATCAATGACAAATACGCGGTTGTTTTGAACCGCCGGCAGAGATTCCCAACCGGGCCTGGCGGCCAACAGGGGGACATCCTGCAAACCGCGGGGGACTTCAAACCCACACGGCATAATGACCACGACATCCGGTTGACTTTCAACCACTGCATCCCATTCGATAGGGAATGAACCCATTTCTTTGTCGCCAAAGCAATTGACACCGCCGGCCAACTCGACCATCTCCGGTACCCAATGCCCGCCACACATGGGAGGGTCGGTCCATTCCAGGTGTAATACACGGGGCTGGTAATCGGCGAGAGCGGCCCGCGTCGTGATCGCATCAATGCGTTGCTGCATACGGGTTGTCACCACTTCTGCGGTTGCCTCGGCCCCGGTGGCCCGCCCGACGCGCCGTACATCTTCAAGTACGTCGCCCAGGTATTGAGGATCCAGCGACAGAAGTTCCGGTTCTTTGTCCATGTTCACGGTGGACTCGGCGACCTGCCGAGAGGACACGGCTCAAACTTCGCAGATGGCTTGTGTCAGGAGCAAGTCGGGTTGAGCCGTGTCCAGAATGTCCTGATCGATGTGATAGATACCCAATCCCTCGGCCAGCCGTTCCGAAATGATCCGGTTGATTTCGCCGCTGCTGGGATTAGTTCCTTCGAAAACGCTCCTCACGACCCAGGGCTTGTCACGAGCTTGCGCCGGGTAATCGCATTCGTGGGTTACTCCGAAGAGTTGGTCTTGCAACCCCAGTTCGTAAACGATCTCGGTAGCCGATGGCAAAAATGAACAAATACGCATTGGTGAGCCTTCCTGTTGGTCAGGTCCGGTTCAGGGAACACAATGGGGCAATTGTAGCACGGCGGGGATGGCAACACCCGGTCCATCCGGTTGACGGCGCGCCCCGTTAATCGGAATCGACGGGAGGATCGGCATCGCCGCCGGGGTTGGGCGTTGTCGCGGTTTGTTGTAATACTGCGATCCTCTCTTCGAGCAACTGCCATAGCTCATCCTGCTCGTCCAGGTGCTCGATGGCCGCGGCTACCAACAAATCGGGTCGCCGAGCCCCGTCAGAACCGGCCGATGGCGGGGGCGTGACCGGTCGGTGCGGTAGTCCGTTGGGCGACTCCGGGTCGCCTGGATGGATGGCGTCGTTGCTCCAGTGCGTCGCGCCGGGAAGGTGCCCGGCTTCAGACGTGAATGTATCGTGGAACACGGGTTCCAAAACGCGATGTACCCGAAAGCTGATAATGCCCATAGCCAGCGCTGGCGCCACCAACAGCACTATCGACAGCGGCGCCGAAAGGCTGCCCAGGGCGAACAGGCGGACCACCAGGGGCAGCGACAATACCAACAGCAGCGCGAGGAGCACGGTGGCGAGTCCGTTTTGCACCATAGTCCGCAGCGTACCCCAGATTGGGTCGCCGCTGCCCGGGCGATCCCCGGTGTCGTTTTCGCCGGTCGCGAGTTGTGCGAGGGTTCGCAGGGAGTGCCAGATGCTGATGGCCGAGGGTGTACTCAAACCGACAACGGCGCCGCCCATCAACAAGCCGAAGATGCTTTGGGAAACCGGGAGGGCTTGCGGGAACAGGGCGGGCATGGCGTACAACGCCACGGTGCCACCGGCGGTGATAACCGCGATGATGCACAGGTTAATCAGGATACGCCGGCCCAGGTTGTGGAGGCGCGCGCCGGTCGGGCCGCCCAAAGAAAGCGCCGACCAGAACGTATCTACTCCCAACTGGATGGAGAGGTTAACCTCGTGCAACACAGACGGGGCGCGTCGCTCTACCCACAGGCACATAGGCAATGAAACTCGCATGGTGAGGGGCGCCAGCACCGACGTTATGGCAGTGGCTATCGTTAGCACCGGCCCCAACACAGAATGTCCCAGGGCATCCACCGGACTGACCCGCCCAATGGCCAGCGAAAATTCTCCCATTTGAGGCATTGCCATGCCCACCTGCACCGCATCGTGAGGATTTCGGCCGGCCAGCGTGGCGCCGACGATGTTGGCAATGATCTTGCCGGCCATGAATACGCCGACAACTATGAGAGCCGGGACGATGAAATCGTCGAGGGTGCGAAAGTCGATGAGCATCCCAATGGAGAGGAAGAAAAGCGCGCCAAACATGTCTCGCACCGGGCTGACCAATCGGGTAACCCGGCCGGCGATTTCGGTATCTCCGATTACGACGCCGATCAGAAACGCTCCCGCCGCGCCCGACAATCCCAGTACATTGGCGCACAGCGCCAGGACAAAGCACCCGCCCAAACTGGCGACCAGCATGGATTCTTCGGATTGCGCCCGGGGCAACCAACTCAGCAGCCGCACCATTCGCGGCGCCAGGAAAGTACCAAAAACCAGCACCGCGACGCAGAAGACGGCCAGTTTGGCAACCAGCACTCCCGCATCGGCCAGGCTGGCCGATCCGGTGGTGGCGAGGCCGGAAAGAACGGTCAGGAATATTACAGCAGCGAAGTCCTCTACCAGGAGTATGCCCACGACGGTTCGACCCCAGCCGGAACGCAAATTGCCGGTGTCACGCAGACTTTTCAACAGTATTGCCGAGCTGCTGATCGCCAGGGCGCCACCCAAATACAAACCGTGGACTCCCTCCAGACCCAGGACGGCGCCGGCGATCCACATACCGAAAAGGGTGAGCACGCTGATCTCAACGACACCGATAACCAGCACCCGAAACCCGATGCTGCGGATCCGGCGCCATCCCAACTCCAGGCCTATTCCGAAGAGGAGCAGCACCAATCCAAGTTCTGCCAACAGGCCGATGGTGTCCAGGTTGCTGATGAGCGGAGTGGGCAGCGTAAAGGGCCCTATCAGGAGCCCGGCCAGCAGGTAACCCAACACGGGCGGCTGCCAGACCAACCGGGCTAAAGCCAACCCTGCTGCCGCTATCGCCATAGCGACGGCAAAATCTTTGAGGAGGGACGCACTACCCTCGGACAGGCTGGCGGCAAACAGGGAAAGTGGAAACTCTATTGTGGACCTCCCGAGATACCGGGCTCCTTCAACACCGGTAGGTCAGGTCGAGTTCACGCGGTTCGACCGAGCATTGGATGCGAGCGATCCGGTGTGGATCCGGGACATTTGCCAACCCGAACGGACGGTTGGCCGACAAGGTACGAAACGACCGGCGGGGGGTGTAATGGTACGCCACCCAGCCGGTCGGTGCATGGACGGTCTCAGCCCTTTCCGGTGAAATGTTTTGTCACGAAAACCCGGGGATGAACTGATGCCAAAAAACTGTTGGGCCGGTCAGGAGTGCTTCTGGCGTCCTTCGGAAACGAATTCAGCGGTAACGGAAGTGCTTGGCGTCGCCACGGCGACGGAACCATACAGCGGTCAACGTTTTTTCCAGGTGTCAACCAGATGGTTTCCCTGATCGTCGTCCACGCCCCAGATTTTGAAGTGGATGCGGACGTCGGCGTAGAGGGTCAAGTCCCCGGGCGCCGAGTCTGGATCGCGGTACGCCTCGGCCGACACTTCCATGAAATTGACCGGAGAATCGTCGGTAAGAGCGATACGTTCAACCATGTTGACCGCGCACGCCGTGATTCCGGAGAGAAACAGCTCGCCGGAGTGCACCGCGTCTCCGCTTCCGTCGTCTGCCACCCAGTGGTGTGTCCGGGCATTGCAGATTGCCCTCCCGTGGGTGCCAGAGCTGTAGGTTTGGGCCTGATAGGCCAGTTCTAGTTCCGCCATGATTCCCCCTATGTTGCATGTGGTCGTCAGTGCGCTTGGGTGTTGCTCAAAGCGAGTGGTAAGATGCCCCAATCATAAACGATGTCGGGCTTGCCCGCCAACTGAATTGACGAACGGATTGTTGTCGTAAGCCGGAGTTGGCGGAATTGGTGGCGGTTATCCCGAGAGTCGATGCGAGATGTTCACTATGACCAGCGACCACGGACAGAACGACAACAAACGAGATGACGGGTTTGGCGTCGTAGTGGTTGCCGCCGGCAGCAGTACCCGTATGGGGGGAACCGATAAAATCTTCGCCCTGATCAACGGGATTCCGCTGATAGTGCACACATTGCGCCGCCTTGCCGCATCGGAGGCCGTTGAACGCATGATATTGGTGGTAGCCAGGGATGCCGTCAGCATGGCGGAAGCCCTGCTGGAGCAGTATGGAGTGGCGAAGATGGGCGGCGTGTGTGCGGGGGGAGCCAGGCGGCAAGATTCGGTTTACGCCGGCCTGCAGTCACTGGGCGATTGCCGGTGGGTGGCCATCCACGACGGAGCGCGGCCATGCGTGGACGCGGGGATACTCGACCGGGCGTTGGAAGCGGTGCGCGAATCGGGAGCGGCGGTAGCGGCGGTGCCGGTCACCGACACGATAAAAGTGGTGGGAGAAAACCACACGGTAACCGACACGCCGCCCAGGGCGAATTTGTGGGCGGCGCAAACGCCCCAGGTGTTTGGGGCGCAATTGCTGGTCGACGCCCACGTTTCGGCCGCCGGAGAATTTACCGACGATGCGGCGATGGTAGAGGCGATGGGGCATCCGGTGAAGGTTTTTCTGGGAAGCTACGAGAATATAAAAGTCACTACGCCAGGGGATTTCACGATGGTGTCGCAGATCCTGTCAGTAGAACCGTGATCAAACTCGCATAAAGGGCCCCCCGTACTTCTAGAACCTTTGCGGCACGGGGCGATATGATTGAGATGGCTAATGATGCCGCAGCCGTCGGTATCTGAATGCTCCATCGAGGAGGACGCCCCATGGCCTCTCGTGCTGTAAACCGAGACCGTTATCGCCAGTACGCGCGATTCCTTCGAAATCGTGCAGATCGCCTGAACGCTGAGATAACTCCGGGCGGGCTGGATCAACTGGTTTCTCAGGTTAATGCGGAACGAAACAAGTTCATGATATGGGAGATTACCTGGCTGCTGGTTGCAATTATCGCCGCCGCACCGGTAATCATGATTGCCGCCGTTCAGTTTGAGGTAGCGCTGCCGGAACCCATAGCGACGCGAGCGTATATTTTCCAACTCCAGGTGGTTACGGTAGAGAATATGGTGGCCTGGTCGGCTACCCTCATTTCGATTGGAGTGTTTGTGGCTGCTGCGGTGGTGGCGTTCTCGCCGATTATTCTCCACGGAGACGCTGTGAAGGACCTGGAGTATGCCAACAGGGTGCTGAAAATCCGCCGGAAAGCATGAGTAACGCCTTGCCCGGCAACGTTGAACCAGCCCTTAGAGGCATTCATTCATTGAAACTGCCATCGGGATTGCGCCGGGGGAAGGCTCTCACACGTACCCACTTTGTCAAACCAAACTGGCCTACTGTCATTGCGAGGAGCACCCGCCCCACCTGTCATTGCGAGGAGCGCAGCCGCTCATGGTGAGCCTGTCGAACCACGTGGCAATCTCGTTGAGGTTGAACACACGCCGGCAAACCACCATTGCTACGGCGACGAGATTGCCACCCCCGTATCAAGTACGGGGTCGCAATGACAGATTAAAGTGGGTACGCGCGAGGGGGAAGGCTGGCTTCAGCACAAAATGGGATCGTTGGCCGATCCCGGCTGTTTACGTAATGCTGAGGTAGTTGGGTGGAGTATCGAGTAGGCGCCGGCGCTGATGCTCACGCCCTGGTGGCGGGGAGGCCCCTGATACTCGGCGGCGTGGACGTTGCACACACTCACGGTCTGGAAGGTCACAGCGATGGCGATGTCCTCAGTCATGCCATCATCGACGCGTTGCTGGGAGCGGCCGGGTTGGGGGATATCGGCGCGCATTTCCCGCCGGGAGACGCAGCGCTGGCCGGAATCAGCAGCCTGATCCTACTGGAACGCACCGCTGAGATAATTGGTGGGGACGGTTGGTGCATCGCCAACGTAGATGCTACAATGCTGGCGCAACGGCCTCGGTTGTCGCCTCATGTAGGGAAGATGCGCAGCAAAATCGCTAACGCGCTGGCGACCGAACACCGGATTATCAACCTAAAGGCAACCACCACAGATTATTTGGGTTTCACCGGACGGGAAGAAGGCATCGCCGCCATGGCGGTGGCGCTGTTATCCCGATAGTGGACGGTAATCTGCAACTGGTATAGCCGCTAACGGTTCACCATGAAGCTCTACAACACCTTGAGCGGGACGGTCGAAGAGTTCACCCCCGCTGACGGCAACCTAGTCAAGATGTATGTATGCGGCGTAACGCCGTATTCATCGACGCATGTCGGCCATGCTTTGAGCTATGTGGTATTCGATACGCTGCGCCGCTACCTGGAACACAACGGGTACGAGGTTCGCCACGTCCAGAATTTCACCGACGTTGACGACAAGATAATTCAACGGGCCAGCGAGCGGGGAATCAGCGAAGATGAACTGGTTTCGGAATACATTGATGATTACTTTCACGCCATGGATTCGCTGAACATCAAGCGCGCTGCGGAGTATCCAAGAGCGACCCGGGAGATTCCGAGGATCATCGACGCAATCGGTGGCCTGATTGATCGGGGCCATGCGTATGCGACCGCCGGCGACGTTTATTTCCGGGTCACCAGCACGGATGACTACGGCAAACTAAGCCACCGGTCTCTGGACAGCATGATAGCCGGCGCCCGCATTCAGGTTGACGAAAACAAAGAGCACCCCATGGACTTTGTGTTGTGGAAGGGAGCCAAGGAAGGCGAGCCGTCCTGGCCCAGCCCGTGGGGACCCGGGAGGCCCGGCTGGCACATCGAATGTACGGCGATGTCGCTGGAATACCTGGGAGAACAGCTGGACATCCACGGGGGCGGTCAGGACCTGGTATTTCCACACCACGAAAACGAGATCGCCCAGAGCGAGAGTTACACGGGCGCCAAGCCCTTTTCCCGGTACTGGATGCACAACGGATTGCTGCAATTGGGTTCGGACAAGATGAGCAAGTCGTTGGGGAATCTGGTGTCGGTCGTAGACGCGCTGGAACGATTCCATCCGGATACCATGCGCCTGTATTTCCTCAGCAGCCACTACCGCAGTCCGTTGGCGTACAGTGAAGAGGGTGCGGCCGCCATCGAACGGAGTCTGGAACGAATCCGTCATGCACTGACCCCGGGGACGGGTTCCGGCCCTCAGGTGGCGGGAGAAACCCATGCTCATCGATTCATGGCGGCAATGGATGACGACCTGAATACTCCCCAGGCCATCGCCGCATTGTTCGATCTGGCGCGGGACATAAACCGGGGACGGGATGCGGGTCGCCAGGTCGGTGAAGCTCAACAGACTTTGCGCGGTCTGGGCGTGGTATTGGGGTTGACCTTCGTGGAAGTTGAGGACAGCGCCGATCAACTGGCGGCGGCACCGTTCATAGATATGCTGGTTTCCATAAGGTCCGAATTGCGCGGAGCGCGGCAGTTCGAAATGGCGGACAGCATTCGGAACCAATTGGCGGAGCAGGGTGTTTTGCTGGAAGACGGGCCGCAGGGCACCCAGTGGGAATACCAGAGCCACAATTAGCAGTCAACCGTGCCCGATCACCGTTCGTCAACCACGTCCCCGGATTTGGCATCTATCGCCAATCGGTTGTGTGATGTTGTAGGGCCGGATCACGTTCTGACCGATCCGGTGTCGCTGGATCGTTATTCCGCCGACGCGCTCACACCGTACCGCGCCTATTATGCGGATGCGGCGTTCGACCGGCTGGCAGACGTGGTGGTGCGTCCGGAGGACGTCAAGCAGGTTTCCAGAATCGTGCAGCTGGCCCAGTCGGAACGAATTCCGGTGATCCCCTACGGCGGCGGAACCGGCGTGATGGGCGGAGTGCTGCCGATACAGGGCGGGATCATCGTAGATGTGGGGCGGATGAACCGACTGCTGAACCTTAGTGTGAGCGCTCTCACCGCCGATGTGCAGGCTGGCATGGTTTTGGAAGACCTGTACAACGCGCTGGCTCCCAGCGGGTTGATGCCCGGCCATGATCCCTACAGCGTGCCCATTGCCACCGTTGCCGGGACGATTTCTACGAACGGGGTGGGTTACCGGGCCGCTGCGTTCGGGCCGATGGGAGACCAGGTGGTGGCGCTGGAAGTCGTGCTCCCCGACGGGCGAATACTGAACACCAATGCGGTTCCCAAATTGTCGTCGGGTCCGAACCTGAAGCACTTGTTCATAGGGGCCGAGGGAGTATTTGGAATCATTACCAGAGCGACCATCAAAGTGTTCCGGATACCGGAGGCGTCGGCGTTCGCCACGGTGGAATTCGAAGATTTTGAGGCTGGCTTCGCGGCGGTGAATGAGATTGTTGGCCTTGGGATTCGGCCGACGCTACTGGATTTGAGCGAGGATGATGACGGCATCCTGCTGCATTTGCTGTTCGAGGGGTTCCGGGAAGGGGTGGACGCTTCACTGGCGCGCACTTTGAGGGTTTGCAGCGAAGCTGGCGGCCGGGACGTGGGTGAGCAATCTGCTGTGGATTACTGGATGCACCGCCATGATTCGGCGTTGAACTACCGCGAAACCGCATTGGGTCGCCCGCGAACCGAACGGTGGCAACGCCAATGGGGCCGAACCTTCGACTATTTGCACATGAGTTTGCCGGCAGACCGGGTGCTGGACTACCGCCGACGGGCCGATGAATTGCTGGCGGCGCGCCGCATAAACGTGGTGGAGTATTCGTTGTGGAGCCGGCCGGAGTTTTTTTCGATGTTGGTAGTGCCGGATCGTCCCCGGCGCAAGGCAGGTCGGGGCAACCGGGAGGCCGAGGTTCGGAGCAATCTGGCTGCCGGCGTGGATGAAGTCCTGAAACTGGCGCAGGATATGGGCGGCATAATGGAGTATTGCCACGGGGTGGGCGTCAAGTTGAACCACCTGTTGCCTCGGGAACTGGGCAATAGCTGGCCGGTGTTGCAGGACCTCAAGCGCACTCTGGATCCGGCCGGCATCATGAATCCGGGGAAATTGGCCCTGTAGCGTCGTAAGGCATCTGTTCCCGCTTGGATCTACGACCGTTCACCGGTCGTTTTTTGTTGACTCGGTGGGAACCGAACATATTATGTATTGTGAAAACGAATGATGATGATAACGCAATATCTGTTGACCTGATGGCGAAGTCCATGTATCATTATTTTACATGAACAAAGGCCAACAGTATTTGCACTGTAGGGGAGGAACCCATGGTTACAACCACCACCGTTAACAAGGAAACCGAAAACGTAATTGCCATGCCGTTGGTGAAAGAGCCAGAATCAGTTGCCATTCCGGTGGATGTCTCGGCGATTCCGGAAACTCCTGAGGAGCTTCTGAAGCAGTGGACTGGCGCCGACAAGATTTCCCGGGTGAGCAAGTTGGTTTCCGGAGTGGCCGCATTTTTCGCTGCGTTTAGCGGCCCGCCGATGACGGACCAACAAAAGGCGCAGCGTGAATTGGCCGAGGGAACAGCGGTTCTGCGCATCATCTGGCTCAAAATGTAATCTCAGAGACGTTTCATCGCCGCTGACACCCGACGCTGCCGGAATCATGATAATCGGGGCCACCCTCTCATTGGGAGTGGCCCCGATTCATTTGCTGCCGGATTTTCCGCGATTCAGAACGGAAGCTGCTGCCCCACTCCGGCTGCCACGGCCTTGCGGTACACCAACTGAGCCGCTGCGATATCTTCCAGCGCTGTACCCATGGATTCAAAGAGCGTAATGGAGCCGGCATTTGGCCGGCCCGGCTGCCGACCGGACACCACTTCCCGAAGTTCTCTGACCTGATCCCATCGGAATGCGCCCCGGGCTTCGGGCCACAGCAGGTCGCCACATTCCTGTTTGGCCCCGGCCAGTTCATCCACGACGATCAGTTCCGACCGCGTTACGGTGGTTTCGTCTATTTCGCGCCGCTGCCAGTGATTGCTGCCGGCGGCATTGACGTGCGTTCCTTCCGACAACCATTCACCCATCAGGACGGGTTCGCGGGCCGGCGTGATTGTGACCACCACATCGGCCCCGGCAACGCAGGATTGGGCGTCTGACGCCGCGGTGACCGGAATGTTCAGTTGTTCGCTCATTCTGGTAGCAAACTGTTCCCGCCTTTCGGCGCGTCGACTGAAGACCCGGGCGGAGGTTACGTCGCGCACACTGCAGATGGCTTCCAGTTGCGTGCGGGCCTGAAATCCTGAGCCGATCACCCCAACGGTGGCGGATTCCTGGCGCGCCATCAGGTCGGTCGCTAAACCGGTAGCCGCACCGGTGCGTATCTGACCCAAACGCCCCGCTTCCAGGCACGCGAGCAATCCCCCGGTTTCGTAGTCGTAGAGCATTACAATGAATTTGCTCCCGCCGGGACCGGCAAAGGACGGGTAAGCTTTGTAGCCGAACACGCCGTGGGCCTGGTCAGCGGCAGCCATGAAATGGAAGAACCCGCCCGGCATACGCATCCGCGAACGTGGCTTGATCTCGGTCAGACCGGCATCGCTGTGGGCGAACGCTTCGGAAAGTGCAGAAATGCACTCGTCCATGGGCAGCAGTTCCGCCACTTCGCGCTCGGTGAGAAAAAGTGTCATCTTGACCTCAAAACCGGTGGGCTTATGCAATGGCCGCCGAGTATAGCACGGGCATCACCTTACCCGGACGCAACTGCCCGCAGCGCGTAAGGTGATCCTGCAAGTGATAGATGGCGGTACGGCAGTCTACTGGCGAGCGCCTGGTCAAAACACTACAATCCCCGGGTAGCGGCGCAACCGCCGCAGATCGACAGGGTGGTGAATGCACATGTCTCGCCCCAAAGCGTTGGTAACCCGAATGCTGTTGCCGGAAGCATTGGACATTCTGCGACAGCATGCCGAGGTAGAGGTTTGGCCAGGTGAATCGCCACCGTCGGTTGACCAGTTGCACCGGATGGTGACGGACTGCGACGGAATACTTACCACCATAATGGATCGGATTGACGGCGCATTGATGGACGCTGCGCCAAATCTGAGGGCGATCAGCCAGCTGGCGGTGGGGTTGGACAATGTGGACGTGGCGGAGGCGACGCGCCGGCGGATCCCGGTGGGCAACACTCCGGGAGTGCTGGCGAAGGCGACGGCTGATCTGGCTTTTGCGTTGCTCCTTGGCGCGGCAAGACGTACCGCAGAGAGTGAGCGGTGGGTGAGGGAAGGAAGTTGGGAACTGGCGTTCCATCCCACGCATTGGCTCGGACGGGACGTGCATGAATCCACGCTGGGCATTGTGGGTTTGGGTCAAATAGGGCGGGAAATAGCGCGGCGCGCCAGGGGATTCGACATGCGGATCATTTATCACTCCCGCACCCGATACGCCGACGTCGAAGCGGAATACGGGGTGAGTTACGTTGATTTTCCGACCCTGTTGGCCGAAGCCGATTTCGTGGTGATGTGCGTTCCGCTGACCCCGGAGACCCACCACCTCATCAGCGCCGACCAACTGGCGATGATGAAACCGTCCGGAATCCTGATCAACGTGTCCCGAGGCCCGGTGGTGGATCCGGTCGCGCTGTACCGGGCCCTGGAAGCACGGACTATCGGCGGCGCGGCGCTGGACGTAACTACACCGGAACCGATACCTCCCGATGATCCGCTGCTGACCCTGGATAATCTGGTGATAACCCCGCACATCGGCAGCGCAGCGTTGCCCACCCGTTTGAATACCATGAAGTTGGCGGCGAGGAACCTGGTGGCGGGTTTAGCGGGCGAACCGATGGAAGCGTGCGCCAATCCGGAAGTGTATGGATCGTAATCCGTGGTTACTGCGCCGCGCCGCGCCCTGCTGGCAATGCCAGTCTACATATGGGAACGGTCACGCTAAGGGAAACATCAATTGCGAATCTACCTTGCTAACGTGGGCGTTAATTCGGGGCATCGGGGGCTGTTCAGCCCGCGGTTCGCTGACGGGACGTTTGAGTTCGTGCCTATACCCTCGTTCAACGAAGACCCGGACCGGCAGCCTGGTGTCATTCGCTACCGAGATCTACGCTCGTACAACAACCCTGAGAGCGACCTGCGCGAGTTCGTACCTGCAAGATTCTGGGACACGGCTTGCCATAATGATCCCGAGTTTGCGACCTTCACGTATGGCGATGTCGGCGAGAACGGACGCTCTGCCGCACTTACCAAGATGACAACAGGGGACGCCCTGCTGTTCTTGGCCAGACTGGAGGACTGGCAATCCGAGCAGCGAACCGGACCGGCTGGCTTCTACCTGGTCGGAGGGTTGCTGGCTGAATATGCCGGCTGGGTTGTTCGGAATTCCCCCCAAGAGCAAAGATTCGAAAACAACGCCCACCCATATAGAGGCGACGCTAGATTTTGGGGCGTCGCGGGCTCAGGCCAGTCCCGCCGATTTGAACGCGCCGTTCCAATCAATCGCGAGATATGCGCCCAAGTTTTCAGAGACGCAAACGGGACAACATGGACTTGGGGCAATGGCCGGTCTGAGCTGGCTCGAATCGGTTCCTACACCCGTGCTTGCCGCTGTGTGCTTGACACCAACGACCCTGAGCAGCGCCAACGAACGGCAACACTGCGGGAATGGATTGAGCAATACACCGGCCCTTCAGACGCCGCGTTACTGGCTAGTAGTCCGTCAGTGTTGGATTGACGGGTAAAGGGACTTCAGTTTGATGCGGGCGTCCGCGGTAGTGAAACGCCACTCCACCCGTATCGCGTCCCGGTTGCGCTCACCTTGCCATGCCTCAACCTCTCAGCGGCCCCCGATGCGTTGGGCCGCTACTGCGGCTCTATGGCTAGGGTGAAGCTCCCGGCGTCGGAAGTGGACACCGCCTCCAACGTGTAAGTCTCTCCCGGAGCCAGGGTGAGGGTGGCGCTGTTCGACTCGGTATGGGCGCCGTCGTGGAGCAGCTTGCCATCCCCCCGCCGGATCTTTCTCCGGTCTTCATAGGCGCCGTTGGGCGGCGCGCCCCAGCCCTGCTGAGGTGTTCCTTTCGACACGAACAGTTGCGCGTCCGCTTCCGACGCCAGCCGGATTCCCACTTGGTCTCCTCAGACAGGGTGAAGTGGAAGTAGCGGGGCGGGCTGTCCCGGTGGTGGGCGCGGCAGTCCGGGTCGTCCCACTCGCCGGCGTACTCCACCGCTGCCGTGAGTTCGTTCAGGTTGGTGAAGCAGGCCGTCACCGTCGCCGCTTCCGCCACATCGGTCAGGTTGACTGTCACGGCAATGGTGGCGGTGCCGCCGTTGCCGTCGTCCGCCGTCAGCGAGTAGGTGGATTTGGTTTCATAGTCGTAGCTCATGCCTTCTTTGGTGGTCAACTGCCCCGTGGCGGCGTTCAGGTCGAAGGGCCCGTCGTCGTCGCCGGACAGCGTGTAGGTCAGAGTGCCGCCGTCCTGGTCGGTGGCGGTCAACTCGAATTGCAGGGCGCGGCCCGCCGGCGCATTCTCCGGCAGGACGAACCAGGGATTGGCCTTCGTCTTGCCGCTCAGGGCTACCGTCGGCTCGACAGCTGGGCCCAGGCGTACTCCACTTGCGCCTGCTGGACCTGGGGATTGACGCTGCCGGAGCCTTGCAGCACGGCCCGGTCGCCGGGCGCCTGTTCCTGGTCGGGGCCGGCGTTGGCGGCGGGCAGCGGCGTCGAGGAGATAATCCGCACCGTGTCCGTGTTGGTCTGGACCCAGATGGTGGCGGTCAGCCTGACACCAGGGATTCGCCGGCGTACAGCTCGGGCATGTCAAAGTAGGCCAAGTACGGCTCGTCGCTGCTGCTGGCGACGATTCTGTTGCGAAGGTCAGCCAGCACCCGCTCCGGCGCGGACTCAACCTCCCACCGGAAGTCCATGTCATCCCGCCGTCGGCTGTCTGGCTAACGCCGGTGACGGTGACCGTCTGCGCCGTGCGCCAGTTGGACGGCATGAACATGAGGCTTGCCGGGGAAGATCCGTGGCAACGGCCTCATTGCCGCCCGTGGGCTGGGTGTTCAGCCGCACGGTGTAGGTCCCCGTCCCGCCCTCGCTCACCGACACCTGATTCGCGCTCACCGTGACCCCGCGCGTGTCATTGTTGGCGACGGTCACGGTGGCCGTGTTTTCGACCGGCGTCGTGCTGACGGTGTAGCCCGCATCGGACGCGGGCGCGGCCAGCGTCGCCGTCACCGGGCCGTTGGTCTCGTCAACGTCATCGCCGGTGGTGGCGACGTCGTGGGTGGCCGAGGTGTTCCCCGCCTCGATGATGACCGTCTGCGCGTCAGTCGTGACGCCGTAGTCGCCGTTGCCGCCGCCGTCAGCGGTGATGTTCAGGTTAACCGTCAACGCGGTCGTCGGCACGGCGTTGGCCGTCACCCGGAATTGGGCCGGCGAACCCTCGGTGACCGGGCCGTTGACCGCCGCAACGCTGACTTCGGGGTTGCCCCGGGCTAGCCTCGCCTGGACCATGTCTCCATCGGCCCAGTCCAAGCCGGGGTTCGGGAAGGTGTAACGGCAGATGCTGTTTCCCTCACTAAGCCCACACGAGGCGCCGTCGAACGCGATTCCCACGTCATCCAGGCGCAGCACGAAACCTCAGGCGCCCAGCGCTCTGGATAGAGAGAAATCCAACGCGCGGTCTCCGTCGATACGGTGGCTTATCGCTTCAATTATGTACGGGCCCCGTTCCATGTGAATTTAGAAACTATCTCAAAACTGGCGGCCCGCCCAACCCGTCATTCCCGCGCAGGCGGGAATCCACGACTCACCCGGTCTGCGATCGGACTTTTGGAGAGAATGGCGGGTTTTGAGGTAGTTTCTTAATGGAGGTGGCAGTTGAACAACCCCGGCGATTTGCAGAGGGAGATAGATGACCTGCGGGAGCGCCTTTTGCGGCTCAGCGAGGCCAGCCTTCGCATCACCGAGGGCCTGGACCCGGACACGGTACTGCAAGAGGCGCTGGACAGCGCCCGCGCCCTGACGGACGCGCGGTACGGCGGGATCACCACCCTGGACGACGAGGGCCGGCTGCTGGACTTCATCACCTCCGGCTTCACTCCCGAAGACCGGCAGCGGATGATGGACCTGCCCCCGGGCCTGGCGCTGTTCGACTACTTCAGCTCCATTCAAGGCTCCCTGAGATTCGGGGACGTGGCCGGCCACATGCGGTCGCTGGGCTTTCCGGAGGGCCACCCGCCGTTGAACACCCTGCTGGGAGCGCCCATGCGACACCGGGGCGAGCACGTTGGCAACCTCTACGTGGCCGAAGGAGGGTGACCGGGAGTTCACGCCCGAGGACGAGGAGACGCTGGTCATGTTCGCCGCCCAGGCGTCAATGGTGGTGGTCAACGCCCGCCGGCACCGGGACGAGCAGCGGGCCCGGGCCGACCTGGAGACCCTGATAAACACCTCGCCGGTGGGCGTCGTCGTCTTTGACGCGAAATCTGGAGCGCCGGTGTCCATCAACCGGGAGGCGCGCCGGATCGCCGACCTCCTGCGAGAGCCGGAGCAATTGCTGTAGGTAATTACCATCCGGCGCTCCGACGGGCGTGAAATCCCCCTGGCCGAGCTATCCGTGACCCAGGCGCTGAGCGCCGCCGAGACGGTGCGGGTCGAGGAGATAGTCATCTCAGTACCCGGCGGGCGCAGCATCACGACCCTGGTCAATGCCACGCCCATTCTCTCGGCGGAGGGCGATGTCGAGTCCTTCGTGGTCACCCTGCAGGACATGACGCCGCTGGACGAGCTGGAGCGGCTGCGGACCGACTTCCTGTCCATGGTGAGCCACGGTTGCGCAGCCCCTGGCCTCGGTCAAGGGTTCGGTCACCACCCTGCTGGACAATTCCGCCACTTTGGACCCCGCCGAGGCCCGCCAGTTCCATTGGATCATCGACCAGCAGACCGACCGGATGCGGGAGCTGATCGGAGACCTCCTGGACGTGGCCCGCATCGAGACGGGCGCCCTGCCGGTGGACCCGCAGCCGGTGGACCTGGCCGCGCTGGTTGACCAGGCCCGCAACGCCTTTGCCAGCAGCGGGGGGCGGCATCATGTCAGCTTCGGCCTGCCCCCGGACCTGCCCTGGGTGATGGCGGACCGGATGCGGGTGGTGCAGGTGCTGGCCAACCTGCTGTCCAACGCGGCCCGTAACTCGCCGGAGTCCGCTCGCATCCGGGTGAGCGCCGAGCGGGATGGGGTGTACGTGGCGGTCTCGGTGGCCGACGAGGGACAGGGAATGCCCACGGAGCTTCTGCCCCACCTGTTACGGAGGTTCTCCCGTATCGACGGCGACGAACGGAGAAGCGGCATCGCCGGATCCGGCCTGGGGCTGGCCATCTGCCGGGGCATCGTGGAGGCCCACGGGGGACGCATCTGGGCCGAGAGCGACGGGCCGGGTAAAGGATCCCGGTTCACATTCACCGTTCCGGTGGTGGAAGGCGGTTGGAGCAGCCTGGCAGCCCGGCCCGGCCTGCTGGCAGCCGGCTCCCGGCCCGGGGAGGAGGTGCGCGTGCTGGTGGTGGACGACGACCCCCAGGCGCTCCGGCACCTCCGGGACGCCCTCACCAAGGCGGGCTACACGCCGTTGGTGACCGGCGACCCGGAGGAGGCGCTCCGTCTGGCGGCAACGGAGCAGCCCCATCTGGCGCTGCTGGACCTGATGCTGCCCAGCGCCGACGGTATCGAGCTGATGCAGGGCATCCTTGACATAGCCGACGTGCCGGTCATCTTTCTGTCGGCCTACGCCCAGGACGAGGTGATCGCCCGGGCCTTCGACGCCGGGGCCGACGACTACGTAACGAAACCGTTCTCCGCGGCGGAGCTGGGGGCCAGGATCCGGGCATCCCTGCGACGGCGGGAGACGCCGACGCCGTCAGGCCCCTACGTGCTGGGGGACCTGGCGCTGGACTACACCCGGCGGCTGGTGACCCTGTCCGACAGCCGGTGCCGCTGGCCGCCATCGAGTACCGGATGCTGGCCGAGCTGGCGGCCAACGCGGGGCGGGTGCTCACCTACGAGCGCCTGCTGCAGAGAGTCTGGGGATCGGAGAACAGCGGCGACGTGCGGCCCATGCGCACCGTCGTCAGCGCCCTCCGCCGCAAGCTGGGCGACGATGCGGACGAGCCCAGGTACATCTTCACCGAGCCCAAGGTGGGCTACCGGATGGCCCCAGGAGAGGCCCAGGAGCCGGAGAGTCAATGACCGGACGCGCAGCGGCCTCGCCGCCACGACCGCAGCGCGGTTGGCCGCGCCCATAGGCAGGCGGATATTTTGCCGGATGCGGACGGATTTTGGCGGATTTCTTGGGATATAAAAACGGCCATCCCCTGCTCAAATCAGGTAGAGAATGGCCGAGGGTCGGGGAGATTCACGATGTAACATGGCGGAGAGGGCGGGATTCGAACCCGCGAGAGGCGTAAACCCCTACGCGATTTCCAGTCGCGCCCATTCGTCCACTCTGGCACCTCTCCGCAATATGTCCTGATTCAGGACAAGCCAAATTCCTGTGCGTCTAACGGGCGGGCGTGCATTATAACATGCCGGAAAGGTAGTGCCATTGGAACGGATACCTTGCGAAATCCCGGCGTCGCAGGTTGTTATTCGTAGCAGTTCCCACGGGATACACTTGGGATGATTCCCAACCGACTCCGCACCGAATGTTTTAGCCCGGTGGTTCGAAAACGTCGGTGTCGGGGTGATATTGGTACCACCCAAACCAGAATGAGGTTGTGGTTGGAATTCGCAATAATTTGACGCCTGGATCGTCTGCGTTGACCAACGCCTGTTCGGTGACGTTCCAACGGCTTCCGATGGAATCGGCCAGGATGGACGGCGGGCCGGATACTTCCCCGTTATCGGCGATTGAGAAGCGGGCGCCGGCCCGTTCGTAAACACGGCCAGATCGGGAATCTGCTGACGCCACGATCACTATATCCACGCCGCCGACGGTGTCGTTCACCAACCGGACGTCCTGAAGGTCTGCGACACGCCAGGCTTTTGAGGCCGATTGGATGGTGATGCCCACGACGACCTCTTTGGGTTCGAATACCGGGTCCCGGAGCCACACCGGGAACATTACTTCGTCGGATGTGAAATAACTGTAATAAATTGCCCTGGGATCATCTTCCGGCACGTAAAATTCCGGTGGATAGATGTCGGTCTCTCGGGACAGCACCGTAGTGTCGGGATGTTCTTCCAGCCACTCCCCCCAGGTCGAGACTACTGAAGGGAAAAACGGCTGTCGAATGCCGGAGTCTGCCAGAGTCCCGATGATTGGTTCGCCCGAGAACTGGTTCCACAACGACCTGGTGGCACGGTCGTACATCACTTTGTTACTGTGGTAAAGCAACCCCGATGTTCCGAATGTAGTCGTCTGGCCGTTCACGACGCCGGAATACACGATCCCGGTTCCACAGAGGGTTCAATAGACCAGGGATATGGGTTCGCCGCCCAAAACGTCATTCGCCAATTCGTGGGCATTCATGATGCGCAACGGATAGGCTCGGCGCTTGCCGTTGATTGACACGCCGAAAACGCGATCCTGGGGGAACAGGTAGCTGGCTTCATCGGGCGCAACGTGGGGAGGATTTTCCAGAGGCGGGATACCATCGACCCGCACTCCGCCCCAGAGCACTTCGCTCAGGTCCACCCGGGATCTTTCAATCGCGGGTTCCAGCAAGTCCCCGATCGCGGGATCAATCTGCGACAGCAGGTTGATTTTCCAGGCCGGGTATTCGGAAGGTGGAGCGTATTCGTCGCGTCGGGAGCCGATCCATTGGCCCCAATCTCTGGATTCAAATCCGAAATCCTGGCCGGTAATCGCGCTGGCAGTCTCGATGGCTTCCCGCGCTGTATCCAGTCTGAAAAATATGAGGGATTCCAGAATGATGGGAACCTGCGATTTGTCGCGGGCCATGCGCGCGTCTGCCAGGGCCTCCAGCGTTTCGTTAGAAGAATGCCCGAACCCGGCCCAGATCCGGTACATGGTGGCGTTGGAATCGTAGGCCCGGGGTGACCGGGTCGCCTGGTCATTGGGGATGCTGGCCGGGGAGATGCTGGCCGGTGGCGAGGCTGGTGTTGTTGCATCGCCACCGGACGCCGCAGCGAGATCGGGAGCGCCCGACGTCGGAACGGTGGCGCGGGTGCCCGGAGCGGCAGATGTCGGTACGGCGTCAGCCGTCGCGGGAGCGGCCTCCGGTTGCGCGGGATCGCCACAACCCAGACCCACGACCAACAACACGGCCGACAGGACGATGAACAAACGCAGGGTAGGTACCGGGTTCATAACATCTGCACTCGGTACCGGTTTGGTCGGTAGTTTGCGGCTGGATACGGAGATGGCGTCGGGGCTGTGGGCACAAACCCCGTCAGCGGAGTGGCTGCGCCGGAAACCTGGCCGGCGCCATCGGTTAGACGGAGTTAGTCGAACTGGTAGGGATAGACAACCTGGATGACTCGACCATCACGGAGTGCGTCGAAATAGCTATGTGGTACGTCGGGCTGCTGCAGCCACCGACGAACCACGTAGGCGCACATTGCCACCAGCTGGGCTCCTACGGAATTTGTTGACCGGGCGATCAAGAGGTCGTCGTACAAAGAGGGTGTAACCGTATCCGATTCGTCGCTCAGGAATTGACTGAGCCCCTGCGAAACTGATTCCGAATCCGAACCGGCCATGAGTAGAGCATAGTCGGCGACCGACCAGGTGGATTGCATGATCTCTTCGGGATTCATTTCGGACATTACATTTTCGTCCATGAACATGGTCAGCGCGAGGAGGAAACGTCCGAATGCCAGCTGGGAAGGGTCTGCATGGCCGTAAAGAGAGTTATTTTCGGACTTGCGGGCCTGTTCAAAATCGCCCTTGTTGATATAAGAGACCAACAACGGCGTTTCGCGGCGGATCAATATATTGAAGCAATCCTGCAGTAACTCGGCTCGTTGGTTCGGCTGCCAGGTTCGATATACGCCCTGACCCTGATAAATATCTCGGGCAGACAGTTTTCCGGGTAGGCCCGCTGAGCCGGGTCGGCCACCGAAATGTCGGCGAAACAGCGCGTCGAATTCGCCAGTCATGGAAATATACTGGTTTTCGTGGACCAGGAGGCCGGCGTGAACATGATGAGGCTGGTTGGGATCATTGGCATTTACGCCCGTAATACCCGATTCATTCATGAAAACCAAATACATCGGTTGCCTCCTGCGCTGCCGAATAGAAAACCTGAACGTTGAGCACGCCGAACAGGTTGTGAATTACGTGGTCAGGAAATCTACGTGGACGATGCCGCCGGTTCGGGGTTGCCATTGAATCTGTGAAGCCAGCGCGGTGTACTCGCCAAGCTCTCCGGCAACGGTGACCCGCAGTGGTTGACCCTCTTCGCCGCCAGACTGGCTGAGCGCCAGTAACAGAGTGCGTTCTTCGCACTGCAACGCCCTGGATTCGGTAGCGCGACCGTAAAGATGTACCGGCACGATGCCGGCGCGGCGCAAGTTTTTGACTTTTTTGCCCAAAACCGTACGGGGTTCGAGTTCAAGGGAGATAGTTGGCGAAGTCATTGAAAACCTGGCTCCTGACGATATTGATGGGATCGAGACCTGACCGGGCCTCAGAATGTTGGTAATCATAGCACACAAAGCCGGGTGTGCGACGTTGCGCCGGATGATGACGGGGCTGTAAGTCCGGGCGACTGATTCCGGAAAATGTCTGATAGCGCGGCCGGTGACGGATGTTCGGCAGAACGGGCGGATTGAGATAATTGCTGCCGGGATATTGACAGGTGACGACGAATGGATGTATTGACCCGGAACCACTGGTGCCAGTAACATCAATACATCGGGAGCGGACCAAGGCCTTGCACCCGAATACGAGGCGGGGGTCGAAATGACATCGAGTTACATTGGCAAGGTTGACAAAGCACGCAAGTACGCCGAAGAGCCGGAACGGGTGAACATTCACACGTTCGAAGCATCGTTCATCGGCAATCATAATACCTACCGAGTGGCATTCAACGACGGCAACTGGAGTTGTGAATGCGCTTTTTTCAGCACTCGGGACGTGTGCAGCCACACCATGGCCTTACAGCGAATGCTGGATGAAATGCTGGCACGCACCGCCGCTGAAGAAATATCCGGAACGTAGCAACGGACCCGTTTTGAGCTGTTCAACAGGCCGGGGTCGCACGTGCACCCCGGCCTGTTGAAACGAAGGCGTCTGCGGTTATCAGATCACGGATCGAAGGGTCGGAACACCAGGCATGCGTTCTGCCCGCCGAATCCGAAGGCATTAGACAGCACCACATCTACCCTGGCGTCCCGGGACTGGTTCGGCACGTAGTCCAGGTCGCATTCCGGATCTGGCAGTTCGTAGTTGACGGTGGGATGGATTACTTGGTGGGTAATGGTCTGTACGCAGGCGATGGCTTCCAACGCGCCCGACGCACCCAACGAATGACCAATCATGCTTTTGGTGCTGCTGATAGGAACCTGGTAGGCCCGATCCTTGAGCAGGAGCTTGATGGCGGTGGTTTCCACAGCGTCGTTCAGTGGAGTGGAGGTGCCGTGGGCGTTGATGTACGAGACGTCCGCCGGAGTAAGGCCGGCGTTGTTAAGGGCATCTGACATGGCGCGGGCGGCGCTGGCTCCGGTTTCCTGGGGTTGAACCAGGTGACCGGCATCGGAAGTCGCTCCGAAACCGACCAGTTCGCACAGGATGGTTGCGCCCCGGGATTGAGCTCGTTCCAATTCTTCCAGCACCAATACCCCGGCGCCCTCTGAAGGAACGAATCCGTCCCGGTGGGCGTCAAAAGGCCGGCTGGCGCGTTGGGGTTCATCGTTCCTGGTGCTCAGGGCGCGCATGACGGCGAAACCGGCCAATCCCAACTGGCTGATTCCGGCCTCGGCGCCGCCGGTCAACATAACGTCGGCGATTCCGTGCCGGATGATTTGCAATGCCTCACCGATGGCGCTATTGGATGCGGCGCAGGCAGTGGTAGATGTGGAATTAAAACCGTGGGCGCCGATATATTGGCTGACATTGGCCGCTGCCATGTTGGGCAAGACCATGGGGAAGAAATACGGTGAAATGCGCATTCCGCCTTTGGTGGCGAGGATGCGGCAATTCTCTTCGAGGGTGGGAAAACCGCCGTTCCCGTTGCCAAGCAGCACCCCGACGCGGTATGGGTCTTCGCAGTTGATGTCCAGCCCGGAGTGGGAAACGGCCTGCAATGCGGCCGCTACCGCCATCTGCGAAAAACGGGCCATTCGTCGAGAATCCCGGCCCGGGATGTAGTCCTTTGGTTCAAAATCGATTGCTTCCCCGGCAATACGACACGGGTAGTCAGTGGGGTCGCACAAGGTCATCGGGCCGATTCCAGACTTACCAGCCACCAGATTGGCCCAAAAATCGTCGACGTTTAATCCCAACGGCGTGATTGCGCCCAAGCCGGTAACGACGACGCGGCGCGCCGGTTCGTATGCTCCATTTCGTGGCACAGTCATAAGTACGATCTTAACCAGTGGCGGCTACGGCGCCGCGCTGTAGGTTGTTTCTGCATTTCAATGGGATTGTCGTAAATCCGGAGCCAACAAATCCGGGTATTTCTCAGGTTCGATGCCCAACACTTTTTCGCGAGCTTCGGCAGCTACGAACAACGAACCGGCTACCAGCACCAGATCATCGGGCGACGCCAGGGTCAGCGCTTCCTCGACGGCGTGTGTTACGTCGGAACACGCCAGCACCTGCCGGTCTGTCATGCCGGCGGCTATAAACATGTCCGCAATCTCCGACGGCGCCATTGACCGGGGATGCCTGGAACGGGTGGCAACCACGCAGTGGGCGTGCCGGGCAAAGAGTTTCACCATGGACTCCACCTGCTTGTCCCGAGAGAATCCAGCTACGACAACGAGGCGGCGGTGCGCTGAGTAAGCACCCACGGTCGAGAGAATGGCCGCCACCGAATGGTCATTGTGCGCCCCATCGGCGATGACGGTCGGGTTGAGCCTCAAAACTTCCAGGCGACCGGGCCAACCCACTACTGATAAACCCTCGATTATGGACCTCGCCGTTACATCGTACTCTTTTTCGGACAGAGTTTCTACGGCGGCCACGGCGGCGGCGGCGTTGGCGCCCTGAAAATCTCCGAGCAAGGGGATCGTTGTTTCGTAGGTGCCGAGGCGACCGTGAATGGTCAGGCTCTGGCCCTTCAGGCTCTCGCCTCGGGTTTCCCATTTGACGGTGTCGCCGACTTGAACAACGGGCGAGTTGCGGGCGGCGGCAGTCTGTGAAATTACGGCAGCGGCCTCCGGGAACTGGGGGGCCACAACCACCGGTACACCGGGTTTGATGATGCCGGCCTTGTCGGTGGCAATGGCGGCGATGGTGTCTCCCAGGATGGCCATGTGGTCCATGCTGACCGGTGTGATGACTGAGATTTCAGGGGTTACGACGTTGGTGGCGTCCAGTCGACCGCCCAGCCCAACTTCGATGACGCTGAAATCGGTTTCACGTTCGCTGAAACAACGAAACGCCATTGCAGTGAGGTATTCAAACAGCGTGGCGGGACCGGCGTCCGGGTCGCCGGCATTGGCGATATGGAAGGGCCACACCGAATCGACCAGCCTGGCGAACTGGTCCTGTGCTATGGGGGAACTGTTGAGGCGGATGCGTTCGCAAAATGAATGCAGGTGGGGCGACGAGTAAAATCCGGTGGAATATCCGGCGGCTCTCAGAATTGATTCCACCATTGCCGCGGTGCTGCCTTTACCCTTGGTGCCGGCGACATGAATGATTCCGGATCGCCGGTGCGGGTCTCCCATCCTGCTCAACAGGCGCTCGACGCTCTTCAAATCGTAGATGCGCTTTTGCCGGGGCAACGAGGGAGCGCTCCGCTCGTGGTCCACCAGGGACAACAGCATTTTGATAGCATCGTTGTATGAGGATGTCACGATTTTGATGCTCTCGACGGCGCCATGCTGATTCAGGCGGCCCGACGGCGAGGCGAGAATCCCAGATTCATGCGCAACGCAGCGCCGAAGGTGAGATCTTTGACGTGGTCTATGTTGCCCGCCAGGGGTCGGGGCTGGAAACCGAAATACTGTTCAACACCGTGGATCTCCGCTACGTTGCGCAGCGAAATCAGTTGCAGCATCGCCTTGTTGATGGGCGGGTTGGGAGTGAGCGCCCCGAATAAAGCTATACCCGGGCGAATCATCCAAAGAGGGATATTGAGCGTGCGCCCGCTGCGCCCCACCGTATGGGCGACGGTGGCCACGATTTCGTTGTAGGTGAGCTGTTGCGGCCCGCCGATTTCCACGATCTGGCTGCTTTTGACATCACCGGTGAGGGCTCCGACCACGCAGCGCGCCGCATCGTCAACGTGGATGGGCTGAAGCCGATTATTTCCCGAACCGATAACGGGCGTGATGGGCGCAATTTTGGCCAATGCCGCTACCGCTGACGTGAATTCGTCGCCGGTTCCAAAAATCAAAGAGGGGCGCAGGATCACGTAGGGTATTCCCCCAGTGACCACCGCCTGCTCGCCAAGCCATTTTGAGTGAAGGTACTGGAGCCGAGGAGTGTTGGTGGCTCCGTTGGCGCTGACGTGAATGAATCGGCGCACCGACCCGGATGCTTTGGCTGCGGTGACCACGTTGGCGGTGCCCTGTCGGTTGATGGCGTCAAATTGCCGGCGATTGCCGCGGATGACTGCGACTAGGTGGACAACTTCGGAAATATCTCGACATGCTTCGGTGAGGGCGTTGGGGTCGGACACATCGCCGTAGAACACGTCAGTGGGCGGGGAATGGAAAACTCGTTCCCTGCCGGGCGAACGCACCATCACCCTTACTTCGTGGTTGGTGTCCAACAACCGTTGAACGACTTGCCGACCCAACAACCCGGTGGCTCCCGTAACGAGAACGGTCATGGCAATCCTGGCGTCAGAATAGGATTCGATACGGCCCAGATTTAGTGTTTAGATTATATCACCCACCCAACATGCCTTCCCAACTCGACCGGGGCGGGATTGGGCGTTTTCGTTGAGCTGGGATATTTTGCGGAACGGGCTTAACTGTCGTACAATTACGTGACTTTACAATAACGAAACGTGATAATCCGCGAAAGCGAAACGCGAACGATTCCGGCGCGACATACAAAAACCACTCAATACCGGAACGACGAAACGAAAGAACTGCCGAGCCAACCGCGCGACTCTGATTTTTGGCGACATGACCTCCTCTACCAGCAGCGTGCCCGGCGCGCCCGAATTGCATTTCGGGGCCAGCATGGCTTTGCCGGCCGATCGAACTGCCGAGCAGGCGCGTTTGATGGAGGAACTGGGCTTCGAGTATATGGGCGCGGGAGAGCATTTTATGCGGGGACGCCCGCCTGGCCCCACCCACGCCGCCATTCCGCTGCTGGCGGTGGCGGCCGGA
This sequence comes from Dehalococcoidia bacterium, assembly GCA_965262485.1. Classification (GTDB taxonomy): domain Bacteria; phylum Chloroflexota; class Dehalococcoidia; order Lucifugimonadales; family UBA3495; genus Bin87. Next base: position 2,105,478 of record OZ253540.1, read on the forward strand.
GCTACCGAGAGGATGCGAATCCTGACGTCGGTAACGCTGGCCCCTTTCTACCATCCGCTGGTGTTGGCCCGCATGACGGCGACCCTGGACATCGCTTCCGGAGGGAGGTTGACGCTGGGAGTGGGTGTCGGCGGCGAGTTTCCCATGGAGTACCAGAACGCTGGCATCAACATTGAGCAGCGTGGTCGCAGAACCAACGAGTGCCTGGACGCCTTGCGACGCCTGTGGACGGAAGATGCCGTAACGATGTCAGGCCGTCATTACACCCTCGATGAGGCGGCGATCAATCCCAAACCCACGCAACAACCACACCCGCCCATCTGGGTGGCCGGCCGGCGCGATGCTGCGATGAGGAGGGCGGTTCGCTACGGGGATGGTTGGCTGCCTTATTTCTACAGTCCCGATCGTTATCGCGAAAGTGTGTCTCGGATCAACGAATTCGCAACGGAGGAAGGTCGAGACTTGAGCGGTTTCCAATGGGCCTTTTTCCCTTACATAACTTTGGGACAAACGGAAGAGAGCGCCGCCCGAACTGCTGCCGAATCCCTGGGTAACCAATACCTCTACAGCGGCGGGTTTATGAACATTGTGCGTCGGTATTGTCTGTTGGGTACGCCGCGGATGTGCATTGAACGTTTGCAGGAGTACATCGATGCCGGAGCCCGGTATATTGTGTTCAGTATCGCCGCGCCACGCGAAGATCGCCGCCGCCACCTGGAGGTTATTGCCAAGGACATCATCCCCTATTTCCGGGCTCGCTGATTTCGTCGATCGCAGTGGTGCAACCTGTGGTTATTGGGGATCGCCGATGATGTATAATGTCGTCCAGAGCCTCAGGAATCCCCAAACTGGTGCGACGCCCAATTTACCGGTGTTGGAGTAAGTAACGCAATGACCGCGATTCGATTGCTCAAAGACAAATTTGACGGCACCCCCGCTACGGTTTCTCCGGTTGCGATTCAACCCAAAGGTGACCGCACGCGACGGGTGATGATGGTGCAGCCGGCTTCGGCTGGCGGCAACTTTGAATATATTGCCATCCCACGACAAGGGATGTTGTTCCTTTCCGGCGCGCTGGCGCAGTGGGAAGGGCCCTACGTGTACGAGCGGGATATCTGGTTTGAAGACCGGCTGGGCCACATCGATCCGGATAAAGACCTGGACGGCGTACACATTCTCATGATGACCTCGCTGATTAACGAAACGCCCCGGGCATATCAAATTGCCCGGGAAGCGCGGGAATATCATCCGGATCTGATTATCATGGGCGGCGGGCCTCAGATGAGCCCCTTGCCCGAAGAGGCCATCGCTCGGGGTGGATTCGATGTAATTGTCAACCGCGAAGGCGAGGACATCATCGGCCAACTGTGCGACATTTTGCTGACGTGGCGCGACGATCGTAAATACACTTACCTGGAACGTGTCGCCGGCATTTCGTACCTGAAGGACGGACACGTGGTGCAAACCATCCGGAAGGGTCTGGTGAGGCCCGATTTCGTCGAGCTGCCGGATTACCGCTCGATTCGCGGGCTCACGCCGTCCAGTCCAATGGTCGGCGCAGTGCTGGAGACAGTGCGTGGGTGCACCGAAAATTGTTCCTACTGTCAGGTGATCCAACAGTTCCTGGGCTATCGGCTTATTGACCGATCCACCGAGTACAAGCGGTTGGAACAGTTAGAAGAACTGGCTTCCGACGGGCTGATCCACACCGGCCGTAACGGGAACATCAATGTGTTTATTTCGGATGACTTGCACACGCCCCCGTTGCGGGCGGTGAAGTTCCGCAATGAGCGTCTGGAACGGTTGCAAGGCTGGCAAGGCCGCACCGATTCGATGAACATGATCTGCCAGGCGCGGGCCGAAATCGGGCAGGACGACGAATTGGCCGATGCGTTGCTGGATGCCAACGTAAAGATGCTTTACCTCGGCGTGGAATCAAACAACGCCGAAGGCCTGAAAGCGGTTCGCAAGCGTCAGGAGCCGGGCCAGATGGAAAAGGACCTGGTGCACCTGAATGAGAAGGGATTCTCGGTGGTGGCCATGACCATTATCGGATTGCCCTATGACACCGAAGAGTCGATCATGACGCTGGCCGATTGGGTAACCCAGCACAGTCGCTACCAGACGGCCAACCTGCTCACGCCGCTGCCGGCAACCTCCAACTGGGATCTCAAACCGCTGAACGCAAATGGCGATCCCCTGCAAGAGGGAGAGATGCGGCCCTATGAGCTTTACACCGGTCGCCAGTTAGTACATGAAGATGAACGGTGGACGATGGCCGAAAGCCGCGACCTGTTCGACCGCTACAGCGCCAAACTGACGTCAATCGACACGCTCTACGGCCGGCTTTTCCGTATCATGGGCAACTACCGGCTGCGCCAGGCGCGTAGCGTGGAGGATTTGTCGGAAACCACGGAAACGATGCGCACTTACTCCCAGCAGGTGTATCAAGCCGGGAAGGAACTGGGCGAGAATTTGCACCAGCGGGTTACCGAGTTGGCTGAAACATACCGGTCGGTGAGTCAACCGTTGTCGAACATGCGGTCCGATTTTGTGGACAACCTGCGGGTCCGGATCAATGAAGCCTCGGAAGCGCTGTGCAACTACGCTGAGCGGGCCGACGCTGGCAGTAAGGAAGTTGCGAATAACATTTCGATACGCGTGAACGAAGTAACCGAGATGTTGAACAGCGTAATGGACACCCACCGGCAACAGCGCAATAGAACGCGGGCGAGTTAGCGTATGTCCGATAACGGTGGGGCTCGCCACCGCGTAGTAATCACCGGACTGGGGATGGTGAGCCCCTTGGGGTTGAATGTTCTCGAGAGTTGGGAAGCCATCGCGGCCGGCAAATCGGGAATCGATTACATCACCGGGTTTGACGCGGAATCCTTCGACACGCGGTTCGCCGCCGAGGTCAAGGGATTCAACGCCGAGAATTATCTCGACCGGAAGGAAGCCCGACGCATGGACCGCTTCGCGCAATTTGCTGCGGTGGCGGCTCGAGAGGCCTGCCAGCAGGCCACTCTGGACCCGCGATCAATGGACAGATACAGCGTGCACGTGGTGATTGGGAGCGGGATCGGCGGTATCAGCACCCTCACCGAGCAACATAAAGTATTGCTGGAACGCGGGCCGCGACGTGTTACGCCATTCCTCATCCCTATGATGCTGGCAGACATGGGTTCGGCGCAAGTGTCGATGGTTACCGGAGCCATGGGCGCAAACTACTGCATTACATCGTCGTGCAGCAGCGGAGCCGACGCCATCGGCATCGGATGGGATATGATCAGATACGGCCGGGCAGACGTTGTCCTGGCCGGCGGCGCTGAGGCTCCTATCACGCCGCTGTCGGTGGCCGGGTTCAACGCTCTGCGCGCCCTGTCCCGTCAGAACGACCATCCGCAACGGGCCAGCCAACCTTTCAACCGGCATCGAGATGGCTTTGTGCTGGCCGAGGGCGCCGCGGTGCTGGTGCTGGAAAGCGTGGAGCATGCGCAGTCACGGGGGGCGGAGCCATTGGCCGAGATTCGTGGCTACGCCGCCACCAGCGATTCTCATCACCTGACTGAACCCAACCCCACCGGCCAGAGCGCAGCGGCGGCGGTAACCGATGCGTTGGCAGTGTCGAAACTGGCTCCCACCGACATCGACTACCTCAACGCCCACGGAACGTCCACTCCGTTGAATGACTGGCACGAAACCAAGGCTCTGAAACTGGCGTTGGGTGAAGCAGCGTACCGGGTGCCAATCAGCAGTACCAAGAGCATGACGGGCCATCTGCTGGGCGCCGGTGGGGCTCTGGAAGCCGTCGTGTGCACCATGGCGCTGCGACGAGGATTGATGCCGCCCACCATCAATCTCGATGAACCCGACGACGAATGTGACCTGGACTACGTGCCGCTACAGGCCCGGCAGGCTGACCTCCACGTGGTGATGAGCAATTCTTTCGGATTTGGAGGCCACAACTCGGTGTTGGTGCTGACCCAACCGGATCTGGGCGACTAGGCTGAGGAACCCCGGCGCCGCCGGGTTTGTGAGCCGAGAATTGCAAGCTGCACCGACGCGCCGGTGGATACTGCCCCCAAGGGTTAACGGCCACCGTTTGCCCTCCCATCTGTCGGATGCCGCAGTCCAGTTGCTACTATCCCGTGGCATAGGCAATCCTCAGGAGCTGGCATCCATGCTGGACCCTCAGGGTCTGCCGTACGAACCGGGCCTAATGGCTGGCATGAAACAGGCGGTGTCCCGCCTGACGGATGCAGTAAGAGCCGGCGAGAGAGTCGCCGTTTTCGGAGATTTCGACGTCGACGGAATAACCGGAACTGCCATTCTCACCGAAACCCTGCGACGGCTGGGCGCTGACACTGTGCCCTATCTTCCCGACCCGGTTGCCGAAGGGCACGGAATGACCCCCGATGCAGTTAACCGTCTGATCGACGATGGTGTTTCACTGATAGTTACCGTAGATTGCGGTATCAGCAACTTCGATGAGGTCGCTTTGGCGGTAGATAGAGGCGCTGAAGTTATCATTACCGACCATCACACACCGCCCGAACTATGCCCCGATGCGGTGGCGATCGTGAGTCCCCGGGTGCCGGGGAGTCAATATCCTTACGGTGAATTATGCGGCGCTGGCGTTGCATACAAGCTGGCTTGTGGACTGGAAGATCACCTGGGCGTTGAACACGATGACTCGTTGATGGAATTGGCGGCGCTGGGAACTATCGCCGACCTGGTGCCGTTACGGGATGAAAATCGCCACCTGGTGCAACACGGGCTGGCGGCGTTGTCGCATACCGGGCGGCCCGGGATGCGGGCCCTGTTGAGACGAACCAACCTGGACGGCCAGGAAATTCGTACCGAGCATGTTTCGTTCCAAATTGCTCCCCGGCTGAACGCGCCGGGGCGGATGGCTCACCCGATAACGGCGCTGAACCTGTTACTGACCAGGGACTCGCGAGAAGCGGATCAGCTGGCGGGACAGTTGGAGCAGTACAACCAACGGCGGCGGGATCTGACGGCGCGAGCCGTTGAGATAGCCATGGGACATGTTTCAGCAACGGCGGCCAAACCGTCGATCATCATTACCCACGACAAGGAATACACTCCGGGGATAAATGGCTTGATCGCCGGCAGGCTGGCAGAAAGGTTCAATTGCCCCGCGATTGCCCTGGCCGCTGTTGATCCCGATCATCTGGTAGCCAGTGCCCGGAGCGCTGGCGGATTCAATCTGATAGAGGCGATCAGCCGGTGCGGCGACCTGCTGACCCGATTCGGAGGGCACGCCGCCGCTGCCGGCTTTACCGTAAGCCGCGACAATTACGATGCGGTGGCGCAGCGGTTGTTGGCGATCGCGGATTCGGAGCTGGGGCTGTTCGGCGCCGAACCGACATTGGAAATCCACGCTGAAGGCAACCTGGATGAGATTCTGGACCCTGAGATGGACCGATTACGGGAGCGGTTGGAGCCCTTTGGGAAGGACAATCCTACGCCCCGTTATCTGGCGCGCCGGATGCGCGTGCTGAATTGGGGATACGTGGGCGCCAACTCCCAACATCTAAAGTTGCAGGTGAGCAGCGGCAGCCGCGTGATGGACGCTTTGTGGTGGAATTACCCCGATGATTGGGGCGGCTACGGGACGGTGGACCTGGTATTTCAGATCGCCGAGGAGCGGTACCGGGGCGAACGCCGGAATTACCTGCGGATCGACGACCTGCGACCGGCAGCCTGATCGCCACATTCCAGCATCGGAACGGCCAGGCAAACGGCGGCAGCGCGCCCGACGATATGGCAGCGAAAGGACCATAGCGCCACCGCTGATTGAGTCTGTGGTCAGGCGTTGCGCCGGCCGGAGCGTGATCCAGATCCGCTGGGGGTCGGTCGGACCAGGCGAGCTTTGTAGACCAGCAGGGGCACGGTTACCAACATGATGGCAAGAGCGACCAGCTGAGCTTCGTTGAAGCCGAAAAAGTAGGTGTTGCTTTCTACCCGCAGGAACGATATGAAGAATCGCCCGACCGAGTAACCGGCGAAGAAGAGGGCGAACAACATCCCGCGCGGCCGCAGTCGATCTTTCAGCAGCCAAAGTATGCCGGCCAGCGCCAGGCTGAATATCAACTCGTAGGCTACGGCGGGGTGTGTTGCGGCCGCTCCGCCATGGACACAACGATTGTAGAGGCTGTCCGGGTCCGTGTAGACCACCGCCCAGGGCAGACCGGAGAAAGTGGCGCAATGTTCCCCGTTGATGACATCGCCCAGGCGTCCGATGGCCAGGGCTATCAGCAATGCTGGAGCCGTGATGTCGGCCAGGTGGGGCACGGGCGGCAATTGGGTGAACGGACGGTGCAAACCCGTCCATCGGGAGGCAGGGCGATCGCAAAGACGGTTGAGCCAACTTGCGTTCCGCAGCAATATGTAGGATGCGCCGCTAACAAAGCCTCCCAGGTAGGCGCCGAAGATCGCGATACCGCCTTGCCAGAAATACAGCACGCTGACGGGATCGGCTGCGTAATGCGAGTCCCAAAAATCAACAACGTGGAGTACTCGTGCGCCGACGATGCCCCCAATGATGCACCAGGTGGCGACCGAAAGAATGGCGTCGCCATCGAGGCCGTCGCGCCGGCCCCAACGCCAGACGAGGTACACGGCGACGGCCACGGCCACGAAGGTGAGGAAGCCATGCCAGGACAGCTGAAATCCGGCGGTGCGAATTATGTCGGGGTCGAACGGGATATTTATGACTGCGAGGATGTCCATGGAGTTGCAATTCCTGTCGTAATTCCTGAGGGATGTGGGGATGCGTTATCGCCGCTACCGATTTGGCTAAATGGTTCGGACAAGGTACGCCGTTGCACCGGTGTTTCGCAAGGCGGATTGCACCGCTGTGTATTCAATTTCGGTTGATGGAAGTGAAAAGAACGATGGTCCAGCGCCGGACAGACGAGGCGCATGTTTGACCAGACCGGCAACAACATTCCATACGTCCGAAAGGCCAGGAAAGATTTCCAGCGCGGCGCGTTCAAAGGCGTTACGGCACTGGCCGGACGTTATTGCAGTGTCGGTTATGGTGGAGGATATCCGCTGTGTGAAACTCCCGTCGGAAAAATCTCCGGGTTCCAGGGCTCCAAACAGCGTTGGAGTTTTGGACTCCAGCGTTTCGCGCGGTACTACCAGGAGCGCTTCACAGGGAGGCAACGGCGGCAGGGGAATCAATTGGTCACCCCTGCCCGTGGCTAGGGCCGTACCGCCATCGATACAGAACGGAACGTCAGATCCGATGCCGGCGGCCACCGTTGCCAGTTTCGCACGTGACATTTGCAATTGCCACAGGTCGTTCAGGCCGCGCAGGGCGGACGCGGCATCGGTAGAGCCACCGCCAAGACCGGCGGCCACGGGGATCCTCTTGGTGAGGTGGATGTGGGCGTTCGGGCGGATGCCGGCGTGATCTGCCAGGGCTACTGCGGCCCTCCAGATCAGGTTGCGCTGGCCGTCAAGGTCAGGGTCGTCGCACTCTACCGCGAGAGATCCGGCGGGTTTGATGGTCAGGGTGTCCGCCAGGTCGATGGATTGCAGGATGGTGGCAACATCGTGGTATCCGTCGGAACGCCGGCCAATGATCTCGAGGGTCAGGTTGATCTTGGCAAAAGCCGGGACCTGCAAACCGGGTGTGGACATCTAGCGGGAACCCCGGGCGCGGGTTCCGTTTGCGTCGCCACTGTTGTGCTGACTGCGGTTCCGTGGAACCTCCGCTGGCCAGTGAGTGTCCAGGGTCAACCATTCGGGTATGGAAAGCGTAGCCGGACGCCGCTGCCCGTCGATGCCCGCATCGGTCAATACGTTCGACACCAACTCAGCGGGCGAACCTGAGCCCTGCATCAGCGAGTTGCGCAACTGCTTGCGAGGCGCGGAGAAGCCGGCGCGCACCAGGGCGAAGAATTCCTCGATCCCGTTGGGCGGGTCCGGTTGGGTCTCTCTCATAACAAGTTTGATGACCGTGGACGATACTTTGGGCGGCGGTCTGAATGACCGGGGCGGCACCTGCGCAACTACCGATGGTACGGCGTAGAGCTGGGTGGCCACTGACATCAGGGTCATTTGCCCGGGGGCAGCGCACATGGCATCGGCGACCTCGCGTTGCACCATGACTATCAGGGAAGTGGGAGGCACTGGAGATTCCAGAAACCTCCGAAGAATGGGAGCAGCGGCGTAATACGGCAGGTTGGCAACCAGTTTATAGGTGCTCCGGCCTTCCAGCAGCGCCGGGATATCGACGGTTCGGGCGTCTCCCCGCACCACCTTGAGATTGGAGGGGTTGTCCATACGCTCGGGCAACGCTGCGGCCAGATGAGGATCGATTTCAACGGCAATGACGTTGCTGCCGCCGGCAATCAATCGCCGGGTCAATGTGCCTGAGCCAGGGCCAATTTCCAGAATAGTATCGCCGGGAGACGGCTGTGCCGCGGCGACGATTCGCTGGGCAATGCGGGGATCGGTCAGGAAGTGCTGACCAAGGGACTTGCGCGGTCGCCGGCGTGATGACGTTGCGGGCAAAGCGCCTGGCGGTTGGTCGGGAAGAGTCATTCGAACACCGCTTATCGCGCCGGATGAAACCGGGCTGGGCTGAGCGCGGTTCATTCGGAGCAGCGCAATTGGTGGGGGAAATTTCGTGGCCGAGCACCGCCCGTTGACTGCAGCCTGGGGGCATATCACCGAAAAAAACTCAAGCCAGGCACTCCCACGGCACCCGCTGGACATCGCTTACCGTTGCTTCCTTCCAGACCTGGCGGGGTTTGCAAGCCTGCGCCGCGTGGGACCCGGCCCTCAACATAATTTTCTGTGACATTGGCTCTTGCGCCTTGCCGAAGGGAGGAATTCCACCCCGCTGTGGCGGGTTGCGGGTGTAGGGCACCGCCAGCTCCCCGTGTAGCACGACCACACGATAATGGTAGAGGGCCACTGTTCTGATGTCAATTGAAACCAGGACTGACGGCCAGGTTGCGATCATAGCGGCAGCATCGAAAACCGTTAATTGTGGACAGCGGCCGCGCAAACCGGGAGGTTTTCAATCTCGGTTGCTCGGTTAAGCAATGTACTTGGAAACACTGCGTATAGAATTCGGAGGCGCTGCAACTTGAACCTGGAACCAAAAATGGCTAAAATTGGCGATTGTTGCATCGTTTGGGCGCTCGCGAACCGGGCTGATCCCATGCGAAGCGGCCAATCGATCTGGAGGAAAGGGTGATTGGATGTACTAGGTACTCACGTGTTGCTGGATCTTCGAGAATGCGACCCCCAACTGCTAAACGACTTGGATCACATCCGGAATGAACTGCTCAAGGCTGCCGCTGCGGTGGACGCCCACGTTGTTGGAGAGTCGTTTCACCAGTTCACACCCCAGGGAGTGACTGGTATCCTGTCAATCGCCGAATCGCATATTTCCATACACACGTGGCCGGAACACAGATATGCGGCGGCGGATATTTTTACGTGCGGTGACCAGACCATGCCTGGTAAAGCCGCCAACCTGATTATTGAAGCCCTGGGTTGCCGCGCCCCCCAAATCACCGAAATACGGCGCGGACTGAGCGAATCGGTCGTTGCCGATCGGCAATCGGCTCATCTCGTCAAGTAACCGCCCTGCTGGCGTCTGCGGGACTTGGTCTGTGCGTGGCCCGGCCGGCTACCGCAATCCACCTGGAACACGGGATCAGTAATCATGGCTAACTACCCGATGGAAGACATCACCGGCAAGTGGGTCATCGAAACCGTCTTGCCCGACTTGGCAATAATGTTGAAGGTCGATGAGGTTTTGTATTCGGGTCATACCGGGTTCCAACGGGTTGAGGTTGTGCATTCCGACGTCTATGGACGGAGCCTGTTGTTGGATGGCAAGACGCAATCCACGGAGCGTGATGAACATATTTATCACGAAAGCCTGGTGCATCCCGCCATGCTGATGCATCCCGAACCTCGCTCCGTGTTTATAGGCGGTGGGGGTGAGGGCGGAACCCTGAGGGAGACCCTGACCCACCGCACCGTAAAGAAAGTGGTGATGGTAGACCTCGACCAACAGGTGGTCGAATTGTGCCGGCAGCATCTGCCCCATCATCATCAGGGGGCTTTCGATGACCCCAGGCTCGAATTGATCCACGATGATGCCCGCAAATATCTGGAGACCACCGACCAGCAATTTGACATCATGGTAATGGACCTGGTTGACCCGTTGGAGGGTGGTCCCGCATATCTTCTGTACACCGAGGAGTATTACAACATCGCGCGATCTCGATTGAAACCGGGCGGGATTCTGGTTACTCAATCCGGACCGGTGGGCTTCCTGAGCCTTCACGAGTGTTTCACGACGATATACAAGACTCTTAACGGTGTCTTCGCTCATTCGATCCCGTATCAGGTACATGTCCCGTCGTTCATCACCTTGTGGGGGTTCACCCTGGCATCTGATGCGCCGTTACCTGTGTTGAGCGAAGAAGAGATCGACGAGCGTTTGGCAGCGCGGATAGACCGGTCAACCCTCCATTACGATGGGGGCACCCACATCGCCATGTTCGCTTTACCCCGTTACATACGGGAGGGAATTGCCGGTGAAAGCCGGGTAAATCGGGACGATTCCCCGGTATTCATGGTGTAACGTCCGGCGTTATCCGGCAGCGGCGGCGGCAAGTTCAGGGAAACCTGATAACGGAAGCACCACTCCGGACCTTTCGTAGCCCTCAACAAGGTCTCGAATTGACTGGGGGACTCGGCGCGTGTCTCCGGTGTTGGCATCGAAGCCCACATAAATCGCCTCGATTGTGGTGATTGGCGCGTCGTCGGGCAGGGCGCCGGTGCGGTAAATGCCTACCTCCAGGGTCAGGCTGGTGTTACCGATGCGCGACACCCTCGCCGTCAGATCCAGGATCTCGTCAACGCGCGCCGGCGATTTGAACTCGATGGTGGCTTTGACAACGGCGCTGTCGAAATACCCAGCGGCGGCGATTCTATAGATACTGAATCCCAGGTTCCTGAAATACTCGGCCTGCGCGATCTCCAGCCATCCGAGATAGCTGCCATTGAACGCGATGCCCTGAGCGTCACATTCCTGCCAACGAACGCGAACCGGCGTGCTGAAGCGGAAATCGTCTTTTGGCATGGCTACCGATCCAATGCCTGGCGTTCCCGTACCTGGTCGGCTGGGTTGTTCGATGGATCGCCGGAGTTTCCGGACCAGCCCAACTGTTCCAGGTAGATCCGATCGGAATTGCTGAGTTCCGCAAACGGCAGCAGGTCGGGTCGCAGGCGCAACGTGCGTTCAAGGGATTGTTGGCGGCGCCAACGAGCGATTTCGGCATGATTTCCAGATCGAAGCACCTCGGGAGTTGTCATGCCTCGGAACTCCACTGGACGGGTGTACAGCGGATGCTGCAACAATCCCGACGTGATGCTGTCCTCCTGCACGTTTTCGGCTGAACCTACTACATCGGGTATGAACCGCGAAACGGCGTCGATAACGACCATGGCGGCCAGTTCACCGCCGGTTAGCACATAGTCTCCAATGCTGACCTCGTGGGTAGCCAGACCGGCGCGGATTCGTTCATCTACTCCGGCGTAATGCCCGCAGACAATAACGATATCGGGGGCAACCGCCAGTTCGTCGATCAATCGTTGATTCAGCTGCTTACCCTGGGGAGACATGAGAAGAACCGGGATTGGGCCCGGTTCCTGCGGATGGAGGGATTCCAGCACATCCTCGACCGCACGAAATACGGGCTCGGGTTTCATTACCATGCCCGGCCCGCCTCCGAACTGGTAATCGTCCGCAGTGCCGTGCCGGTCGAACGTGAATTTGCGAATGTCGCTGACAGTTACGGAAACCAGGCCACGTTGCACGGCGCGACCCAGAATGCTGTAATTGGTCGCGCCTTCAAAGGCCGCCGGAAAGAGGGTTACAACGTGAAAACGCATTGGCTATCTGGCGGTATCATCACGGGGGGCGAGTGGATGGGAGGTCCTTTAGCCAATGCGCGGGTGAGGGAATTCTTCACGCCGGTTGGAGGTTAAGCGTTGGCAGGCGATTGGTGTGGGCGATGCCGCCCTTCATGATGAGTTGCAGGCGGTCACGGTCGCGCAACACGGAAATGTTGGTCAGCGGATCGCCGTCCACAACCAGAATGTCGGCCTGTTTGCCGGGTTCCAGGGTGCCGGTTTCGTTGCCGATCCCGCAGCACACGGCGGCATGGCCGGTGGCTGACTGGATGGCCAACATGTTGCTCATTCCCTTTTCTACCATCAACTCCAACTCGCGGGCGTTGTCCCCGTGGACGAACCCGCCGGCATCCGTGCCGGCGACGATGCGCACACCTTCTTTGATGGCCAGTTCCACGCTTTCAATATGGATCTGCATTAATGCCTCGGCGCGCGCCTTGATGTGTGGCGCGCTAACCGTGCTATGAAAATCGTACACTTCGAATGTTGGGGTAAAGAATGTACCCTGGTCGGCCATCATCTTCAACCAGTCGGGGTTGACCGCGAGGTAACATCCATGTTCGATGGAACCGGCGCCGGCCTGGATGGCAATCGGCAGCCCGGTTCCCCCGACGGCGTGGCAGAGAGTTCCGCAGCCCAGGGCCGCAGCTTCATGCACCAGGGCGTTGGCCTCGTCCAGGGCGTAGGCTTGATCCAGCGGCCCGTTGCCGGGGCGGCCGGAGGCTCCACCGGTGGTTGCAAACTTGATCTGGTCGGCCCCGCAACGGACTAATTCGCGAACCTTCGCCCGCACACCTTCCAGACCGTCGGCGACTCCCGAGGGAGACAGGGGATCGTGGCCGAGGAGATGCTTGCTGTGGCCGCTGCCACTGACCTTATCTTCGATGCCTCCGGTTGGCGTCATGATATTTACCGAAATGATAAGGCGCGGCCCGTTGATCAATCCCTGCTCCACCGCCATCTTGAAGCCGGCATCCAGACCGCCGGCGTCGCGCACGGTGGTGTAACCCGCGGCCAGTGTGTCTTCGATGACCTGCGCGGTCTTGATGTTGCTGAACGACAGGGGTTCGTCCATGCCCCAGCGCCCAGTGAGGCCGTATCCGCCCGACGCCAGGTGGTCATGCACATCAATGAGTCCCGGCATGATGGTTTGCCCGGCAGCGTCCAGGACTTCGGCGCCCTCTGGTATGGTGACGGCGGCGCAAGGACCAACTTCTACGATGAGTGAACCGTCGACGAGGACGGTGGCGTTTTCAACAACGGGCCGCCCCAGGCCATCGATCAAATTGCCGCCTACTATCGCCAGCATAACGTACCTCCAATGGGTGTGAGCGCAGGGAGCGAATCCGATTTCAGGAAATAAGCCGGCGCAGAATTCAAACGCGCCGGGGATCCGCCGAAAGTTGGATGCTAAATTGGCGGCCGGGGCTTGTCAAGATTTTTCGCAATTACAGCAGAGCCTTTTCAAAGTTGTGGAAATTAACCACCCGCTCGTCCTGAGCCTGTCGAAGGACGGTTGCCGATGGTTCGACAAGCTCACCATGAGCGGAGGTCGGAGGACTTTGAGCGGAAGTGGGAGGACTTTGAACAGGCCCTGCAATTACAGGCGCAGAACGGTAACAACGCGCGTAATGGCCCACGCGGTAAACGCCTCACTCTCGGTACTGCTGGCCCGTGGGGTATAATTACCGGATTATGGGGTTTTGGACGTATCCCGGAGCATGATCCAACGGCACAGGCTTATCACCTCGCGAATGTCCGGGGAAGAACCGACCCGGCCGGTATCTGATTTGGAAAACGGCGCCGTGGTCAGAAAAGCGCACCGGTGGTTTGCGATTGCGGCGCTCCTGGCGCTCCTGGCAGCATTACCCGGATGTTTCGTCGGTAACTGGTTTGGCGGGAGTCTGCCATCGGTTGCATACGTGAGCGGCGATAACGATTCAATGCAGGTATGGGTGGCTGACCTGGACGCGGATGAGCCGGTTCGAATTTCGCGTCGCAACGTTGACTCCAGGTTCCCGCGGTGGTCGAGAGATTACAGATTACTCGCGTGGGTGTCGTTGGATGGCGGCGGTCCGGCCCAACTAATGGTGTACGAACGGGAAACGGGGGATGTGGCCGCCCTGGTTTCGGGTGTAGATCCGGAGCAACCACCGGTTTGGTCTCCCATGGGCGACAAAATCGCTTACGTATCCGTTGCTGAGGGGGAACCTGACCTCTATATGTTCGATCTGGAGAACCGGCGGGAAACCCGGCTGACATTCACCACGGAGCGGGAACAGTTGGGTGATTGGTCCCCCGACGGCGAATGGATCGTGTTCACGGAAGACGGAAGCGACGGATTGCTGTTGCGGAATCCCAATGGTGTTAACCGAGTGCCGCTGACCGACGGGCCGGACATCGATCCGGCGTGGTCTCCCCAGGGTGACCGCATCGCCTTCGTGCGGGACTCCCGGGACGACGGGGACATTTACGTGTTGCGTCCGACTCAATCGGGCGATTGGGCCGCTGACACCGACGAAGTGGCGGTGTCGGAGCGGGATGACGACGAACGCAACCCGGACTGGTCGGGAGATGGTCGCCGACTGGTTTTCGTGGTCAACAACGAAGGTCAAACCGACATCTACACGGTGCTGGTGGACGGGTCGGACCGAACGCGCCTCACGCACAACCTGTCGGATGATTTGCAGCCCGCCTGGTCGCACGCTGGGGGTAAGATCGCTTTCGTTTCCTACGCCTATGGCAACCCTGAGATCGTTTACATGAACGATGACGGTTCTGAGCAAACGCGGGTTACCATCAATGACCAGATCGATACGCAGCCCGACTGGTAGCCGCCGACCGAACCGAATCAACGGTGTCCGAATGACGAACCCGCAACCCGATATCGATCCGGCCAATGTGGCTCCCATGCTGGGGCAACTCAGCGTACCGCTGGCGGCCATCTCGGTACGGTGCGGTGACGTGGTGAACGCTCAAATTGCAGTTACAGTTACGTCGGCCTCCATCGTACCGCACCGGCCGCGGGTTATCGTGCAGATTTACCACACCAACTACACTCACGAGTTGATTGCCGCGAGCGGTGTGTTGGCCGTAAATTTCCTTGAGGATCACCAGCTGCCTCTCATCTGGGAATTGGGTATGCGATCGGGTCGGGACCACGACAAGCTGGCACGGGTTCCGTACCAGGAAGGTTCAACCGGCAGTCCGTTGCTGGAAGGATGTTACGGGTATCTGGACTGCCGCGTGGTGAACGCGATGGATGGCGGGGACATGACCGCTTTCCTGGCGGAAGTCGTGGCTGCCGAAACTTTCGGCGGTACGCCAATGCGATGGCGTGAAGCACGTCCACGGTTACCCAAGCAATGGTCGGACGAATGGGACCGCAAAATAGCCGGGGAAACGGCTACGTCTGTCGAATCAATGCACAAACTGGACCCGTCAGCCTGGACGGAAGCGCCCTTTGTACGGAGAACGGGATGAATCAAAAACAAAGCGATATGTCAGTGGACCCGGCCATCCTCGACGTGGTGGCCCGGATTCATGACACGCCGGAGCAGGCGGTCCTGGCGGTGGCGGGGGCGGGGAATTACGCTCTGGCTTGGTTGCTGGGAGTGGGAGGAGCATCGCGGACGGTGCTGGAAACCCGGGTGCCCTACGGGTTTTTGGCGATGACCGATCTATTGGGCGGGTACGCCCCCGATCAGACGGTGTCCGTTGACACCGCCCAGCGCATGGCTCGGGCGGCCTGGGATAGAGGATTGGCGCTGCGGGAAGGATCAGCTCCCATTGTGGGCGTTGCCTGCACGGCAACGATCGCAACCGACCGAACGAAGCGCGGCGACCACCGGGCGTTCGTCGCCACCTGGGATGAGACGCAATGCACGGTGGATTCCCTGACGCTGGAGAAGGGACTGCGCGACCGTATCGGTGAGGAAGCTGTGGTTAGCAGATTGGTGATTGCGGCGGTTGCCAGGGCCTGCGCCGTTGACGCCGCAGTGGATTTGCGACTGAATTCGTCGGAGCAGGTATTGACTGAAACGCGCCGGCACGGGGACCCAATCGAGCGTCTGTTGAACGGCGCCGCCAAATGGGTAACGATTCATCCAGATGGCCGCTCCGTTGTGGATGCGGACCGGCCAATGGCGCTGCTTCCGGGGTCGTTCAACCCGGTTCACGACGGCCACATCAAGTTGGCCGCCGTTGCAGCGGAGTTTTTGGGGACGCCGGTGGCCTACGAATTGTCGGTGACAAACGTCGACAAGCCACAACTGGAGTACGAAGATGTGAGCCGTCGGGTCGCCCAATTTCGAGGCGCCGGGACGGTAATCCTGACTCGCGCGGAGACGTTTCGTAAGAAAGCCGAGCTATTCCCCGGATGCGGGTTTGCCATTGGCTGGGACACCGCCACCCGCTTGATCGAACCGCGTTATTACGCAGATTCGGAAATCGCCATGCTGACGGCGTTGGCCGAAATGTGGGCATTGGGCTGCCGGTTCGCGGTGGGTGGCCGAACTGACGCGGCTGGGGCGTTTCGTACGCTGGCCGATGTTGCGATCCCGGAGGGATTTCGACCGTTGTTTGTTGAAATACCGGAGCCGGATTTCCGGTCGGACGTTTCATCAACTGATATTCGCGAAACCGGTGGCGGGTAACGGGCAGATCACGCCCCTCGGCAGGGCCTTTTCAAAGTCCTCTGACCTCCGCTCATGGTGAGCCTGTCGAAGGACGGTTGCCGATGGTTCGACAGGCTCACCATGAGCGGAGAAGTTTGGGCTCAGGATGATCCTACGACGGGATCAGGATGAGCGGGGTGGGGGACGGGTTTTTACATGGATGAACAGGATGGACAGGATTTTGGGCCGTGGTTTGCTGCGGGATTGCCAACCCCCGCATCGAGTGCGGGGTCGTGACGACAAAGTGGTTACGCGTGAGTGGCCCCGCAACGTTGACACTGGAACAGGCCGTTGCTACGATGATTAGAACGTCCGAATCCGTAGACGCCCGAATTGGGCTGGTTCCCATCTCTGATAAAGTCGGTGATCAAGTCGGTCAAGACTGCTAACCATGCTTAATGCCGTACCAATTCAATCATTCAACCCGGCCGACTATGTTGGCAATTGGACCGCGGTTGTGTTGGCGATAGTCATCGCGCTGGTGGCAATCGGGGGTATGTTCGCGGCATCGCAGATACTGTCGGCCCGGCGCCGCTCCGCCGCCAAGTTGACCACCTACGAATGCGGCATTCCAGCCACGCCCTTCGCGTGGTCAAACATCAACATTCGGTTCTACATTTTCGCCATTCTGTTTTTGATATTCGACGTCGAGGCGGTGTTCCTGTTTCCGTGGGCGGTGATTTTCCTACAGGAAAAGGCGGCCGGCAACCCGATTCCGTTCTACGCCATGATGCTGTTCCTGGCGATGCTGTTTTTCGCCGTAATTTATGGTTGGCGTAAAGGAGTGCTGGAATGGCAGAAATAACCCCCTCGGCTTCACCGGGCGGCAACATGCCGGAAGACCCTTCGCCGTTGGCAATGGCGCCGCAGGGTACAGAGGTAATCATGGGGGCGGGAAACCGACCCGGCGCCAGCCTGCTGAATCAGGCCACCGACGGGCGAGTCCCGGGCGTAATCACCGCCACCACCGACCAATTGTTTGCAATGGCGCGCAAGTCGTCTTTGTGGACGTTGAGTTTCGGTCTGGCGTGCTGTGCCATCGAGATGATATCCACCTACATGGCCCATCATGATTTTGACCGGTTCGGCGTGGTTACCTGGCCGTCGCCGCGCCAGTCGGACGTTATGATAGTCGCGGGCACCGTGGTGAAAAAGATGGCCGAACCCATCAGGCTGCTGTACGAGCAGATGCCGGAACCCAAGTGGGTTATCGCCATGGGCAGCTGTGCGACTAATGGCGGCCCGTACTATCGTTCATACTCGGTGGTGATGGGTGTTGATCATATTATCCCGGTGGACGTCTATGTGCCCGGTTGCCCCCCGAGGCCGGAAGCGTTGCTCTACGGCATTTTGAAATTGCAGGAAAAGATAATGTCCGACGCAGGTAACCGTGGCAGACAGTCTCCAGAATAGCGGGAGCGCGGCGACGGGCCCCGAAAACGAACCCGAGACGGTTGTAGAACCTGATCCCGTTGATGATCTGTCTGCTGATCGCCGAGCGACGTTGGACCGCGCCGTAGCCGTATTGTCAGCCTGGAGCCCGGTTCCGGGAGTTTTGGGGGATTTGCCGCAGGTTACTGTACCTGCCGCCAGCATTGTTGACGCCTGCGCCACCTGCCGCGACGACGGCCAGCTGGATTGCCGGATGCTGCTCTGTTTGGCTTGCGTGGACTATCGGGAGCGATTTGAGCTGGTGTACTTTTTGCAATCTCTGGCAATGGAGCGGACACTGGTGATCAAGGCGGAAGTCCCTTACGACGGGCCGTCGTTGCCGTCCGTTGCGACAGTGTGGCCCGCCGCCGACTGGTATGAGCGCGAGGCGCATGACCTGTTTGGCGTGGTGTTTGAAGGCCACCCGGATCTTTCGCCGTTGCTGCTGTATCCCGAGTTCGAGGGGTTCCCCGGTCGGAAGGAATACGCATTTTACGAGTATCGCGAGTTCTAGTGTCTGGGTTGGATACCATGCCCGAAACTGACCGGCCAGAAACCGATGGCGAAATTCCCATCGAATTGGCGGCGGTCGAATTGGTGGCGACGGTAGAGTTGGACGGCACGAAATATGTGGCCGCCGTGGAAGGTTTGGAACTGGAAACGACCGGCAATACTGAGTCGGCGGCGCAAAACGCGCTCATTCAGGTGATGCGCGGCTGGTTGGAGCGTCAGGATACGTTTGGAAAACTGGCCGAAGCGCTTGGTTTGGAATACCTGGACGAGGAGGCGGAGATCGTCTTGCGGTTTACATCGGCGGGAGAAGCCCGTTCCCCGGCAGGAAACGACTGAAACTCATGGACCGGATTGTGTATCAGATCGAGGAATCCCGGGCGGGCGCCGGTTGGTCAGCGTATTGCCCCGAATTCCAGGTCACGGTGTTTGGAGACTCGCGGGAGGAAGCGCGGACGGCGTTGCGCCGGCAGGTTTCTGATTACCTGGAGGACTGCGAGCAATTGGGCGCGCTGGACGACGTGCTGGGAGAATCCGGGTTTTACGACAACGGAGACGTCTGGATGAGCAGCCTGATTGAACCGCCGCAACCCAGTTTCCGTTTTTTGGGAACGCCATTCGAGATAACCGATGAGGACTCGGGCCGGTAAGCCGGAGCGGCAACGTTATGACTGACCGACCAACAACCACACCGGAATCGGCCATGTCGATGCGGGTTGACTCTCAGCCGGTGGAGATGCTGCTCAACATGGGGCCGCAACATCCTTCGACTCACGGCGTTTTTCGCATGGTGCTGTGGGTTGATGGTGAGAAAGTGGTGGATGTGGAACCCCATATCGGATACCTGCATCGAGGCTCGGAGAAATTGTGCGAGGGTGAGCAGTATCATCAGGTGGTGACGCTGTTCGACCGCCTGGATTACATCGGCAATTTCAACAACGAACAGGCTTATTGTATGGCGGTGGAACACCTGATGGGTCTGGAGGTGCCGGAACGAGCCGAGTACGTGCGGGTGATTCTGTGCGAACTGAACCGGATCGCCAGTCACTTGCTTTACGTCGGTACGATGGGTTTGGACGCCGGCGCGATGACGCCGGTGATGTTCTCGTTCCGAGGCCGGGAAAGGGTGCAGTCCCTGTTTGAAGCAGTCTCCGGGGCCCGGATGATGCACAACTATTTCCGGATTGGCGGGTTGAAAGAGGACGTGCCGGACAATTTTCGGCAGATGGTGAACGAACTATTGCCCGTGCTGCGCCGCGACGTGGAAGAAAGCGACCGTATTTTGACATTCAATGAGATTTTCCTGTCTCGGCTGAAGGATGTCAGCCCGATTGGGGCGGACGAAGCCATCGCCCTGGGGTTGACCGGGCCCTGCCTGCGCGCCTGTGGGTACGCATACGACGTGCGGAAGGCACAGCCTTACTCGGTGTACGACCGGTTTGATTTCGATGTTCCGGTGGGACTGGACGGGGATTGCTGGGACCGTCATTGGGTGCGAATCCGGGAAATGTACGAGTCGCTGCGTATCGTGGAACAGGCGCTGGAGCAGCTGCCTGATGGGCCGGTGGCATCTCCGCTGGGTCGGCGGCTGGTCAGACCCCCGGCTGGTGAATCGTACGTACGGGCCGAAAACCCGCGGGGCGAGATAGGCGTGTACCTGGTCAGCGATGGTACGGATCGCCCGTATCGGGTTAAGGTGCGGCCACCGTCGTTCTGCAACCTGTCGGCGTTGCGGCGCCTGCTGCGGGATACCTGGGTGGCCGACAGTGTGGTGGTTCTGGGTTCGTTGGATATCGTGCTGGGTGAGGTTGACCGATGAGTTTTCTCATCGATATCGGCTGGAGCGCGCTCGCGCTGGCGGCGATGTTTACCGCGCTATCGTTGATCGTGTTGTCGCTCACCTGGCTGGAGCGGAAGGCTTTGGGCAGACTGCAGTTGCGATACGGGCCGACCCGCACGGGGCTGTTCGGTCTGATGCAACCCATAGCCGACGCGGTCAAGCTGATTATCAAAGAGGATATTATCCCCGATAATTCCGAGAAGGCCATCTTTTGGATCGCTCCGGTCATTGTGGTGGTGTCGGCATTCGTTATCTGGGTGACAATTCCGGGCGGAGCCAACGCAGTAGTCCGGAACCTGCCGCTGGGCCTGTTTTATATCGTTGCCTTTGCGGTGATTGGGATATTGGGTCTGGTACTGGCGGGTTGGGGTTCGGGTAACAAATACGGCATCATGGGCGGGTTGAGGTCGGCGGCCCAGCTCATATCGTACGAAATTCCGGTTGTGCTGATAGCGGCGTCAGTGGCGATTCTGGCGCAGTCGCTGGACATGCAGGAAATCGTGGCGCAGCAGGCCGCTATCCCGTACATAGCGGTGATGCCGCTGGGGTTCGTGGTGTTTTTCGTGGCGGGGTTGGCCGAAGTGGGCCGCACGCCTTTCGACATTTACCACGCTGAAAGTGAGGTGGTGGGTGGCCCGTTCGTCGAATACAGCGGCGCCCACTGGTCGGTATTTTTCCTGGCGGAATACATCAACACCTTTGCCATCGCGGCGCTGGCAACCTTGCTGTTCCTGGGTGGTTGGGGTGGGCCGTTCCTCCCCGATGTGGTGTGGTTCCTCCTGAAAACCTACGCGGTAATCCTGGTGATCTTCTGGGTGCGGGGAACCTTCCCCCGCCTGCGAATCGATCAACTGATGTCTTTCGCGTGGAAGGTAATGGTTCCGCTGTCGTTCTACACCGTAATCATTGCGGCGGTGTACCGATTTTACGAGTGGCCCTGGTGGAGCGTTACGCTGCTTTCGGTTCTTGGCCTGGCAGTGTCCGGCTGGATAATATACCGCCGCATGAGCGCCCCGGCCAGACGGGTGGCGCAGGTCAGGAGTCGGGTTGAATCAATGCAGCAGCGCGCCTCGGAACAGCGCACGTAGCATCTGATGCTGTTATCATAATGTTGGTTCCGTTGAATGTTGCAGAGTGTCACGAGATGCGGTGGGCTACGGTTCGCGTAATCGTTCAAGTACGCGGATGATGGGGAGCGAACAGGTATGTTGGAAAGCGTAAAAGGCATGATGCAGACATTGGCATCCGCCATGTTGGGGATTCGGCGTCCGGTTACTCAGCAATATCCCAACCAGCCGACTCCCGTGCGCCCGCGCTTCATGGGTTTCCCCGCGCTGACGTGGGATGGACCGGTCGATGAACCCTACTGTACGGGCTGCATGGTGTGTATCCGAAACTGCCCCACTCAGTGCATGTCTGCCAGCATGATGGACAACCCGAAACATGCGGAGGGGGAAAGCTCCCGGCGCAAGATAGTGGACTACTTTGAAATAAATCTGAATCGTTGTATATTGTGCGGCATCTGCGTGGAGTACTGTAATTTCGACGCCATCGTGATGAGCCACGAACACGAAATGAGCACGTACCAACGCAACGGAGATCGGGTGGATCTGCCGGCATTGCTGGATATCGGCAAGAAATACCAGGAAATCACCCACTGGGTTCCTCCTACGGTGCTGGCGAAGCAACGGGCCGAAGCCGCCAAGGCAGCGAGCAACTCAGAAGCAGATGGCAGCGAAACCTGATCGCCAGCAATGCACTCAGAAATTTAGACAAGGCTGAACGTTTTGCCCAGAGAAGACGAACGGTTCCGAAATCTCTCTCCGCGACATCCGGAGTACTGCACGTGTGTGGAGTGCGCGGAAAAGCGGATCGCCGGCAAAGGCGACTTCGGTGCGGCGCGCAACATTGGCGGTTTGGTAGGTAAACTTGCCGGTAAGGCGGCCAAAGCGGGTAAAATCGGCAAAGGCAAAAACCGGGGTAAATCCGGCGGCGGCGGCAAATCAAAGGGTAAGTCAAAAGCAGTGGCCGAAACAGTCAAAAAACATAAACCCGACTGTGAGTGCGCCACCTGCACGCTATTGAAATCCATTTAGTACTGGCTCGATTCAATACTAGCTCGATACGAAGCCAACCTCGGCTGATCCAACATACTCAACAATGTCGCAGCTGGAGCCAACACCACACTGTCGAAGCCGCCGAACGGGCGGCTCATACTTTGATACTCGTACCGATCGCTGGTCGCGGACAACCGGTCGGATGGACAGTTGACCGTGCAGTTGGCGCTGTTTGCAATCGTCGCCGTATTCACGCTGGGAGGCGCAATCGGCGTGGTGGCGACACGGAACGTCGTGCATGCGGCGTTGTTCCTCCTGTTGTCGTTGCTGGGAGTTGCCGGCATATATCTGGTGCTTTTCGCCGAATTCCTGGCGCTGGTTCAGGTCTTGATATACGGCGGTGCGATAATCATCGTAGTGCTTTTCGCCGTGATGTTAACGCGGTCGTCCGAATACCCGCGTATTACGGATAACCGCCAGTGGCCGCTGGCGATTTTGACGGCGCTGGGGGTAGCCGGGGTGCTGGGAACGGCTTTCTGGCTCGCGCCGAAGATTGACTCGCAACCCCAGGCTCCGGAGTTTACGGGACTGGCGGCGTCGCTGTTTACCAAGTGGGCTTTGCCGTTCGAGATCGCCTCCCTGGTGCTGCTGGTGGCCCTGATTGGCGCCATCATCATTGCCCGCACGCAGGATCTGACGCCGTTGGGAGACGGGCAGTCGGGAATCGGTGATCCATAGCAGCCGATGGTTCCTCTGCTGTATTACCAATTGTTGAGCGCCGCTCTCTTCGGGATCGGTTTGTATGGCGTGTTGGCGCGGCGGAGCGCGGTGTTGATTGTGCTGTCCATCGAGCTGATGCTGAACGCTGTGAATATCAACCTGATCGCCGCTGCTTCATACCTCAACGGTATCGGCAGGTTCGAGGCTTTTGACGGACAGATTATCGCCATATTCGTGATAACCGTTGCCGCCGCCGAAGTCGGTCTGGCCTTCGCCATCATCCTGCGGATGTATCGGAACCGCGGCACCGTCAATGTAGACGAGATCAACCTGCTGAAGTGGTAATCGGTATTGGTTGGTTCCTGAACAATGTCGCTTGCTTTTCTGATACCAGTATTCTCGTTCGTCGCGTGTCCGGCGATTATTCTACTGCAACGCTGGTTGCCCCTGCGGGGAGCGGTGTTGGCCATTCTGGCAATCGCAGCCGGGTTCGGGTTGTGGGTTTGGGTGCTGTCGGATTTCCTGGGCGCGTCGGAGGCAGTGCAAGGGTGCGAGGTCAGTAGATTAACCGGCGCATTGACATGCCATTTCAGCACAGCATGGTTTGAGGCCGGTCTCCCCGGCGTTGCCGCCTCGGTAGATCAGGCTATCCACCTCGAATGGGGCATTTTGATCGACCCCCTGACCGTGGTGCTGCTGGGGTTGGTGACGTTCGTGGCTCTTGGCGTGCAGCTGTATTCGCTGGACTACATGAAGGGCGATGCAAGGTTCGGTTGGTACTTTGCATGGCAGGCGCTTTTCGTCGCGGCGATGCTCACATTGGTGCTGGCCGACAACTTCCTGCTGTTGTATATCGCCTGGGAACTGGTGGGCCTGTGTTCGTACCTGTTGATCGGATTCTGGTTCGAGAACCCGGGGCCGCGGGAAGCCGCCAAGAAAGCCTTTGTGGTCACCCGAATCGGCGATGTAGGACTGCTCGTGGGCATCCTGCTGTTGTGGGTGAACGTCGGGAGCTTCAGCATGAGCGACGCGTTTGCCGCCGCCCAATCAGGAACCCTGGGCAGCGGCGTTACCACGGCGGCGGCGCTGCTGCTCTTGCTTGGAGCAATGGGCAAATCGGCGCAGTTTCCGTTTCACGTGTGGCTGCCGGATGCTATGGAGGGGCCCACTCCGGTTAGCGCCTTGATCCACGCGGCCACGATGGTTATCGCGGGGGTTTACCTGGTGGCTCGGGCCTATCCAATCTTCGTGGCGTCTCCGGAAGCGATGTTAGTAACCGCAACGATAGGATTGATTACGGCGCTTGGGGCGGCGACCATCGCCCTGGTGTCCACCGACCTGAAACGGATACTGGCATACTCAACCATTTCCCACCTGGGATTGATGATGCTGTCGCTGGGAGCATTCGGCTGGACGGCGGCGGTATTCCACCTGATGGCGCACGGATTCGCCAAAGCGCTGCTGTTCCTGGGGGCCGGGAGTGTCATGCACGGGGTGGGAGCGCATGGCGACGTTGACATCCGCCGGGTGGGTGGGCTGCGCAAAGCAATGCCGATAACCGCCGTCGTGTTTTCCATCGGAGCTTTGTCGCTGGGGGGCATACCCATACTGGCCGGTTTCTGGAGCAAGGACGAGATTTTACTGGCCGTGGCAACAGCAGGGAACTTGCCGGTCGTGTTCATAATCCTGGCGATGCTGACCGCTTTCCTCAGCGCTTTGTACATGGCCAGGGCGATGTTTGTGGTGTTCTTTGGTGAGGCGGGCGAGGACAGTGGACACGCTCACGAGTCCCCTGTCCTCATGGTCGGCGTGATGTCGGTCCTGGCGATCCTGGCGCTGGGATTTGGCTGGATAGCATTCGACTGGCCAGGCAGTTTCAGCGGATTCGGCGGCTTTGTGTTCTTTGAACATGGAGAGAAATTCCACTTCAACATCCTGCTGGGTGTGCTTTCTATTGTGTTGGCCGTAGGAGCGTTCGTGGTCGCCTGGCTGATTTACGGGCGCCGGTCAATCTCCCTGACGGCCTGGCGAGCGAGATTGGGGCCGGCGCTGCGGGTGGTAGAGAATCGCTATTACGTGGACGAGGTTTATCAATGGGGTATTGACCGGGTGGTGTTGACAGTGTCCGCCGGCCTGGCCTTTTTCGATCGCGCCGTGGTGAATGATGTTGGGGTGAACGGCCCTGCCGATACGGTTCGGCGAGCGGGAGTGGCGCTGCGGCTGCACGTTACGGGGCACGTTTACACATACGCCCTGGCGGTGGCGTTGGGGATCGTGGGCCTGGCGATATTCTGGTGGCTACGGTCGGTCTAGCCTGTTGCCGCGACCGGATTGACGATGGCTAATTTCGATCAGGTTTCCCTGTTGCTGCTGGTTTTGGTTCCGTTGGCCGGCGGAATTCTGTCCATGTTCCTGCCCAAAGACCGGCCGCGAGACGCGTGGCAGTTCGCAATCCTGGTGGCGGCCATCTCGCTGGCGGTGGCGGTGGTGGTGTTTGTGCGCTACGACTACGGCGCTGGCGGCGTTCAGTTTCAGAGGGAGTTTGCCTGGATTGGCCATCCCATCAACATCAATCTTTCGTTCGGGCTGAACGGCATCGGAGCGCCGCTGGTTTTGCTCAACGGCATTGTGCTGATGGGCGCCGTGCTGATCAGCCAGACCATCCGCCGGCGGACTCGGGACTTCTTCGTGCTGCTGCTGGCGTTGGGAGCGGGGGTGTACGGCGTTTTCATTGTGCGCGATCTGTTCTTCCTGTTCTTTTTCTACGAGCTTGCCGTATTGCCGATGTATTTGCTGATTGGGGTTTGGGGCAGCAGCACCGATTTCGGGGTCTTCCTGCGCACCAAAGAGTACGGGGCCATGAAACTGATGGTCATGCTGGTCGGCGGAAGCGTATTGATCTGGATCGGGATACTGGCGCTGTACGTGGCGTCCTCCCGGGCCGGCTTGCCCAGTTTCAACATTGATGCCCTGGCCGAATTGGAGGCGGGCGGTCATATCAGCCGCAGTCTGCAGATTTGGGTGTTCCCGCTGTTCATGGTGGGTTTCGGCGTGCTGGCTGGACTGTGGCCGGTGCATACCTGGTCACCGGATGGGCACGTAGCGGCTCCCACCGGAGTGAGCATGCTGCACGCCGGCGTGCTGATGAAGCTGGGCGCCTTCGGCATCATTCAGGTGGGCATGGTACTCACCCCGGATGGAGCAGAGGTTTGGATGCCGGTGTTGATCGGCCTGGGAACCGTGAACGTCGTGTACGGGGCGATTTCTGCCATGTCCCAAAACGATCTGAAGTATGTAATCGGATATTCCAGCGTCAGCCACATGGGTTATGTATTGATGGGAATCGCTACGCTGCATCCGGTTGGACTGGCCGGAGCGGTGTTGCAAATGTTCTCCCACGGCATTATGACGGCGCTGATGTTCGCGATGGTGGGTGCGATCTACGAGCGAGCCCACATACGGGATTCATTGATATTGAACGGATTGGTCAAGCGAATGGGAGTAACCACGTTCTTTTTCGCGGCTGCCGGTCTGGCGTCGTTGGGTTTGCCCGGAATGAGCGGGTTCATCGCGGAGTTTATGGTTTTCACCGGAGCGTTCCGTACCTATTGGCCGCTGGCCGTGTTGGGAGTCATCGGCGCCGCGATAACAGCGGTGTATATCCTGAGGCTGCTGGCGCGGTCATTCTTCGGTGAGGGCGATCCACAGTGGGATCACCTCACTGACGCCAGCCCGGTGGAGAAGG
Organism: Dehalococcoidia bacterium; assembly: GCA_965262485.1. GTDB lineage: Bacteria > Chloroflexota > Dehalococcoidia > Lucifugimonadales > UBA3495 > Bin87. The sequence continues at coordinate 2,132,439 of OZ253540.1, forward strand.
GCGTTGGCGCTGTTTTCGTTGGGATCATCATTGCAGTGGGAATTTGGCCGGCCCCATTGCTGCGCGTAATCAACACCGGCGTGGAAAGCACGCTGGCGGTGTTTTAGGGACTGCCTTCGATGGAAACCGGCCTGACGACTAACCTGCACTTGCTGATGCCTGAGTTCGCGCTCACCGGGCTGGCTTTCCTGGTGTTTACGTTGGACCTGTTTTTGCCGGAGCGGTCCAAGGAATGGCTGGCCGGATTGTCGGTGTTGGGCTTGATCGGAGTCGGCGCAATCGCACTGCTGATGCTGCCGGGCCACCATGTCGAATTGTACGGCGGGTTGTTGGCGGTAGATGGATTTGGCCTGTTTTTCAAGGTATTCTTCCTCGCCATTGGCATCGGCATCATCGCGATTGCTCTGGAGTATGGAAAGGCGCGACTGCAGCATCGCGGCGAGTTTTACGGATTGCTGCTGTTTTCCATCCTGGGGATGAATTTGATGGCGATGTCCCGTGAGCTGCTGACGGCATACATCGCCCTGGAACTGTTGTCCTTCAGCCTGTACGTGATGGTGGCCTACGGACTGCGGGAAGCCCGTTCCAACGAAGCTGGCATCAAGTACATCATTATCGGGGCGTTGTCGTCGGCGGTGATGTTGTATGGATTGAGCAACGTTTACGCCGCCCTGGGTACTACGTACTTTTCGGAGATAGCGGGAGCGTTATCATCGCCGGCCACCGACAACCCCGTGTTGTGGGTGGGACTCGCGTTGCTGGTAGTGGGACTGGGGTTCAAATTGTCGGCGGTGCCGTTCCATATGTGGGCGCCGGATGCCTACGAAGGCGCTCCCCTTCCGGTCACGGCGTACCTGGCTATCGGCTCCAAGGCCGCCGCTTTCGCGCTGACGCTGCGCTTGTTGGCTGAAGCAGTGGCGCCGGCTGCCGAGCGGTGGGCGGACTGGCAACTGGTAATCGCGGTGCTGGCCGCCGTCACCATGCTGGTGGGTAATCTGGTGGCGCTGGCGCAAAGCAATCTGAAGCGGCTGATGGCATACAGCAGCATTGGGCACGTGGGATACACCCTGGCCGGAATCGCGGCGTTGGGCAACGATTTTGCCCTGGCGGCCAAAGCCGTAATCTTCTATCTGGTGGTGTATGCCATCACGAATCTGATCGTGTTCGCGGGGTTGGCGTCGTTTTACAACAATACTGGCAAAGACAACATAGCCGATTTGGCGGGGTTGGCTGACCGGCAGCCGTTCACCGCGGCCGTGCTGGCAATCGGTCTGTTTTCGCTGGCAGGTTTGCCCATTTTCGCCGGGTTCACGGCAAAATTCTACCTGTTCGCCGCCGTCGCGGATGGTGGTTTCCTGTGGCTCGCGGGGGTGGCGATTTTCAGCAGCCTGATTTCGTTGTATTACTACCTGCAGGTTCTGAGGCAGATATACATCGAGCCGGCAGTGGCAGAATCCGGTACGGAGGGCGACACCGCGGCCGAACACGGTGGAGTTCATAATGAAGCCGAGCCAGAGCAGGATTCGCTTCCAGCGCCAATGCTGCCGCGTCCGTCGATCACATTGTCTGCCACCATGGGCGTGGGTGTCCTGGCAGTTATATGGCTGGGAATATATCCGGCGCCGTTGCTGGCGCTCATTGAGTTTGCCAGCTCGGCGATACTACCAATTGGATAATCTAGGTTCTGTTGACATTTCCAGTCATTCCCGCGAAAGCGGGAATCCAGAGAGTCGGGAGGTGCCTAATTTCGGGATAGTTATGCTTATTTGGAGCACTGGATTCCGGCTTTCGCCGGAATGACGAAATGAAATTGCCAAATGTCAACAGAGCCTACAACGAATCGAGAACGCTGAACTGGGAACGCTCGCACGAGGTGAACGCAAGTGATAATTGCAGTGATTGGTAACTTTGACCCGCCGGACCATATTTACGCGCTGGCCGAAGAGGTGGGACGAGAGTTGGCGAAACGCGGGATAACACTGGTGTGCGGCGGTCTCACCGGCGTAATGGAGGCGGTGTGCAAGGGAGCCAAATCGGAGGGCGGCACTACCATCGGCATTTTGCCCGGCGGATCGCCCAGCACTGCCAATGACTACGTGGATATTCCCGTCGCAACCAATATGGGATACGCTCGGAACGTGGCGGTGGTCAGCACCGGCAGTTCCGTCATCGCGGTGGGCGGCGCCTTTGGCACGCTCTCCGAAATCGCTTACGCTCTAAGTTATGGCATCCCGGTGGTGTCGCTGAACAGCTGGCCGCTGACCTTGCGCGGCGACGGTCAGCCCGTGGGCGACGGTTACATTGTCGCCGCCGACCCCGCCGACGCCGTCCAGAAAGCTATCGCGGCGGCGGAAGCCCGTACGGTGGACACTGGCACCGTGGCATTTTCCGAACCAATAACGAGAGGTGCCTGATGCCCGACGCTGCTATTGCATCAATCGTCGGTCGCGAAGCTCTGGATTCGCGAGGAAACCCGACCGTGGAAGCGGAAGTAACCCTGACCGACGGCAGTGTTGGTCTGGCGCTGGTGCCCTCCGGCGCCAGTACCGGCAGCTACGAGGCGCTGGAACTGCGGGATGGGGACGCATCGCGTTTCGGCGGTAACGGCACCATAACCGCGGTGGCCAATGTAAATGACCGTATCGCACCCGTTTTGCATGGAACATCACCGTTTGTCCAGCGCGACGTCGACGCCGTATTGCGCGAGTTGGACGGCTCCAATGACAAAAGCGGGCTGGGCGCAAACGCGGTGCTGGCGGTGTCCATGGCGGCGGCGCGTGCCGCCTCAGTATCTGCGGGTAACTCTTTATGGCGACACTTGTCAGATGGCAGGCCGGTTTCGTTGCCGGTGCCGCTGCTGAATATCCTGAATGGTGGTCGCCATGCCTCCAACTCCGCCGATGTCCAGGAGTTTATGGTTGCGCCGGCCGGATTCGATCGGTTCTCCGATGCGTTGCGGGCCGGGGTTGAGATTTACCAGTCATTGAAATCCATTCTCAGGAACGGCGGACATAACCTGAATGTGGGCGACGAAGGTGGATTCGCTCCCACATTGCCGTCCAACCGAGACGCGATTGAAGTGGTTTTGCAAGCAATCGCGTCGGCCGGTTATGAACCGGGTCGCCAAATATACATTGCGCTGGATGTGGCGGCTTCGGAACTCTGGAACGCCGAAACCGGTGAGTATGACCTGGCGCGCGAGGGAACGTCCTTGAGCGCGGAGCAGCTGGTGGCGTTGTATGCGGGCTGGTGCGATGAGTATCCCATCATCAGTATCGAAGACGGGTTGTTTGAGGATGATTGGGACGGTTGGACGACGTTGACGCAGCAGTTGGGAAACCGGATTCAGTTGGTCGGCGATGACCTGTTGGTTACCAACATCTCACGTTTGCGCCGGGGTATTGACACCGCAGCGGCCAATGCCATCCTGCTCAAACCCAACCAGATCGGCACCATATCGGAAACTGAAGATGCCCATTCCATGGCGAGGGACGCCGGCTGGACGGCGGTGATGAGTCACCGGTCGGGGGAGACTGAAGACACGACCATCGCCGACCTGGCAGTTGCCTGGGACGTAGGTCAAATTAAGACCGGCGCCCCCGCCCGATCCGAGCGGGTGGCCAAATACAACCGGTTGTTACGCATTGAGGCAGAGTTGGGCGTAAACGCGCGGTACGCCGGGATGTCGGTGTACCGGGGGTTGCACGAATGGCGAACTTACCAGAAAGAAAAATGAGCGTTGGGAGCGGGTGCGTAGCCTGGGTTGTTAACCGACAATGCAAGTCACCGCGTCCTTTTACGACAGCATACCTTTCAAGATAGGATATCCTGCGCCAATGCCACCCGCGATGAACACTATGGTCGTGAAAGTGGTGTGCCCATCCCATGGTATCGCCAATGTCCAAAACGCCGTCCAAATGATGGCAGCACCGACTCCGGCGAATATAGCTGTCACCATCGCTATAAGTAAACCTTGCATATCAGCCTTCTTGGTGACTGTTTCCGTCTTCGCAGTTTGGCAATCCGTTTTCGAGTGGTTCGGTGGATGGTTTCCTATCTCTGCGTCTGGACCGCGCTCTCGGTTTCTGAACGTTGTTGATGATCGTGATCTTCACTAATGGTCTTGGCGGCGAGGAGATGTCATCGTCTGAACTTTGGCCGCTGCCTTTGTCCTTGCGGAAGCGACGTGATAAGGCGGCCAAAACTCCCCATACAGCTGTTATACCGATTATAACCCGTTCGGCAGTTAGCCAATTGGCCAATGCGTCAATCAAATCTTGCACGAATATACTTACCGCATCGTAAAGTGGCTCCCCTATGATATTACACTTTTTCTACCACGGCGCATAACGGACGACGTAGGCTCCTCCGGTGCGGATCCAGAGCCTTGTATCTTGACCCTGAGTGTGGATCGCGCGACACCCCCACTTTCCCTTTTAGGTGGTATAATCGCCACCGCCGGGGCGCCCCCATCCACCCGATTGACCCGGCGCTGGGGCAGTGCGTAAATCGCGCCGTTCCGCCTGTCACAACAAACACTACTGACGGGAGGGCACACCGGTATGGTGACGCGTATTGGTATCAACGGCTTCGGTCGTATTGGGCGGTTGGTAGCCCGAGCGGCGCTCTCTCCCACGTATCACGACCGGCTTGACCTGGTCGCCGTGAATGGCAGGGGCGAGACGGCGACGGCTGCCCACCTGTTCAAGTACGACAGCACATACGGGCCTTACGCCGGCACGGTTGGTTCGGAGAACGGGGATCTCGTTATCGACGGCAAGACCATCCGCATGTTCCAGGAATCCGAACCGGCCAATATACCGTGGTCCGAGATGGGTGTGGACATCGTGGTGGAATGCACGGGACGGTTCACCGACGCAGCAAAAGCGGCGGCGCACATTGACGGCGGCGGCGCTGGCAAAGTGATCATCTCGGCGCCAGCCCGAGGGGCCGACGCTACCATCGTTTTGGGCGTGAACGACGATATTTACAAGGCCGACGAACACCGCATCATATCCAATGCGTCTTGTACTACCAACTGCTTCGCTCCCATGGTCAAGGTGCTGCATGACGCTTTCGGTGTGGAGCGCGGATTGATGTCCACCATTCACGCCTACACCAACGACCAAAGCATCCTGGACCGGAATCACCGTGATTTGAGGCGTGCTCGATCGGCAGCGCAAAATATCATCCCGACCAGTACCGGAGCCGCGCGGTCGGTGGGCGTGGTGTTGCCCGAACTGGAAGGCAAACTGCACGGCATCGCCTATCGCATCCCGACATCGGTGGGCTCGGTTACCGACTTTGTCGCCGACTTGAAGCAGGCGGTTACGAAGGATGAGGTAAACGCGGCATTCAAGGCGGCGGCATCCGGCTCAATGAAGGGAATTTTGGAGTACACCGAAGACCCGATTGTCAGTTCGGATATTCGAGGGAACACCCATAGCTGTATCCTTGACGGGTTGAGCACCATGGTTTTGGACGACAGTATGGTCAAGATCATGGGTTGGTATGACAACGAGTGGGGCTATTCTTGCCGCACTGCTGACCTGTGCTGCGTGGTTGGCGGCGAGGGCGGCTAACCGAATTGCATCCCCTGCTGGTCCGTATTCTGGCCCCCCTGCGATTGCTGTGGGGGCCGAATTTACTATTGCCGGCGCTGTTGCTGGTCGCGCTGGGTCTGAGGCTCCACGGGATTGACTGGGACGCCGGCCACGGGTTCCATCCCGACGAGCGGTCGTTTTATCTACGGGCCGATGACATGTTCAGGACGCTGGCGGTTGCGCCCGGCCACGAGCAATGGCTGGCGCAGTGGCCGCAGATGGAAGCCGGGATACCCACCCTGGCTACGTTTTTCGACGCGGAACGCAGCCCTCTGAACCCACACTGGTTCCCGTTGGGGAGCGTACTTATCTATATCCTGGTGCTGATTCGTTCGGTGGCCGAGCTGTTTACCGACTGGGGCGCAATGGATATGCGGTTCGCCGGCCGTACGCTGGCCGCCCTGGCCGATGTAGGTTCCGTGGCGATGATATACGTCATTGGCCGCAGGATGTACGGGCGTTGGACCGGGTTGCTGGCCGCTGCGTTGACCACGTTCGCGGTGATTCACATCCAGCACGCCCATTTCTACCGTCCCGAGCCATTCACGGTGTTGACGTCGTTGGGAGCGTTGTGGGCGATGCTGCGCCTGGTGGACGGAGGGAGGCATCGGGATGCGCTGCTGCTGGGGGCGCTGGTGGGTCTGGCTATGGCGCCGAAAATATCGGTGGCTCCCATGCTGGCGCCGCTGGCGTTGTCCTTTCTGTGGGTGGCAAAAGACCGAGCCGGGGGGCGATGGTCGGATTTGACGTTCATGGCGTCGGTTCGCGTAATCCCGATGATGTTGCTCGGTGCGGCAGCGGCTTTGGTGGTTTTTTTCATCACGACACCGTACGCCCTGCTGGATTTGAGCGCGTTCGCCGGCGACATCAAACAGCAAACGGCAATGGCCAGGGATGCGTGGATATTCCCTTTCGCCCGGCAATATATCGGCGCGGAGGCATTCTGGTACCAAATCCGGCAGGTGGCGGTTTGGGGTGTTGGATTGCCGCTGGGAGCCTTCGTATGGCTGGCGGCGCCGTTTACGGCCTGGCTGGTGTGGCGGGGGAGTCCGGCGCGGCGGGCAGACCTGCTGCTGTTAGCCTGGGCGGTGCCCGCGTTCGTATTCCTGGAACTGTTCGAGGTGAAATTCCTTCGTTACGTGTTTCCGCTGGTACCATTCTATCTGCTGATGACGGCACGGATGTTTACCGTGGGGGTATGCTGGGCATGGAATCTCCGGAAATCAGGGTTCAGGGAACCGGATGAACCGCCTGGCGACGCGCCATTTTCGGAAGAATGGCATTCTACGCCGCCCACGGTGGGCGATGACATCCTGTTTGACGATCCCCTGGTGGGAGATGCTCCGTTTTCGGAAGAATGGCACGCCACGCCGCCGGTCGCCGGGACCGTGTGGGCTGTATCGGGGCCGGCCAATTTTCCAGCGCCGCCGACCGGGTTGGGCCGGGCAATTGAACGGTGGGCCTTTCCTGGGATCATTGCGCTGGTGGTTTTATCGCTGGCGAGTGCGGCGCTGTATGCGGTTACCTTCGCCGGGATCTATTCCCGTCCGCACACCGCGGTGGCCGCATCTGAGTGGATCAACGCCAACGTAGCGCCGGATTCTTCCATCGTCAACGGCGGGTCGTTCTGGGACGAGCGTATTCCGGATTTGGGTCGGTACGACGTGTGGACGTTTCCCGCTTACCATCCCGACAGCGATCCGGCAAAAATCCCTGAACTTGCCCAGCGTCTGTCTGCCGCCGACTACCTGATCTTCTATTCCAACCGGGCGTTTGGCTCAATTACCCGGCTGCCCGACCGGTACCCGCAAAGCGCCGCTTTCTATCAGCAGCTGTTCGCCGGAAACCTGGGTTATCGATTGGAGCAGGAATTTGTGTCCTTCCCCAGGATCGCGGGAGTATCGCTGCAGGATGATCCGTACGACCGGGCCGGGTTGCCGGCTCCCCGGCAATCCCCTTCCAATGCGGACGGGAGAGGGCCAGGCGGGCTGTACCTGAATCTCGGATACGCCGACGAAAACGTTGTTGGATATGACCATCCTCAAACCCTGATTTTCTGGAACGTGGGCCGGTTATCGGATACGGCGATTTTGGAAGTGATCGAATCCGGGGTTTTGGATACCAAAAGCGCCGTGCCGCTGATGTTGTCCGAAGCAGCTGCTCAAATCCAGCGAACCGGCGGGGGATGGTCGGAGGTATTCGACCGTGAGGGATGGCCGGCGAGAGTGCCGGGTTTGGCATGGTTGTTGGTCGTTGAGCTGATCTGCCTGGCGGCTTTTCCGTTCACCTGGTGGCTGATGCGACCATTGCCGGACCGGGGGATTTTGTTCGGCAGGGTCCTTGGGCTGCTTCTCGTGGCGTGGGTCGCCTGGATGTTGGTGAGCCTCGGGGTATTGCAATACTCAGCGGGAACGGTCTGGTTGGCGTTGTGCATCGCGGCCATCCCATCAGCGTTCGTGTTGTGGCGGCAGTGGCAACCGATGTTGGACTGGCTCCGGCAGAACTGGCGATTGGTCGTTACGGCGGAAGCGCTGTTCCTGCTGGCTTACATCGGGTTCCTGATGATTCGCGCCGCCAATCCGGATTTGTGGCATCCGTGGCGGGGCGGCGAGAAACCCATGGAACTGGCGTACTTTACGGCGGTAACGCGATCCGTGGCGCTGCCGCCCTACGATCCGTGGTTCGCGGGTGGTTATCTCAATTATTACTATTGGGGCTATTTCATTCTTTCGGCGCCGGTGAGGTTGACGGGCATACCGCCGGCCACGGCGTTCAACCTGGCCGTCCCGCTGCTGTTCGCGCTGACGACAACCGGGGTTGGTTCCCTGGTGTACAACCTGGTTGCATCTGCCCGCGGCCGGCCGGATGCGAACCGACCCCAAACGGATCATTCGGGCAGGAGGCGCTGGTGGATCTGGATTCCCGGTGGGGCCGCGCTGGCTGGGTGCGCCGCTGCCGCTATGGCGACGATCGCGGGCAATCTGGACGGCGCCGCGCAGCTGATTCAGTTAGCGCAGGCCAGGCTTCAGGGTGGGGCGGTGGCGCTGTCCAATTTCGATTTTTGGAGCAGCAGCAGGGCGATTCCCGTTCTTGACGAATTCGAGCCATCGAAATTAGCCCCCTGGATCGAACGACGTGACTGGGTGGAATCCGGGTTTCACATCACCGAGTTTCCGTTTTTCACGTTTCTGTTTGCGGATCTGCATGCTCACATGATGACGATGCCCTTTGCCGTATTGGGGCTGGCGTTGGGGCTGAGTTTGTTGCTTGGACTGGCAACGCACCGGGTGTGGCGCGGCTATTGGCCGTGGATTGTCGCTGTGATATTCGGGCTGGCGGTGGGGAGCTTGTGGGCGATCAACTCCTGGGAGTACCCGGCCTACGCGCTGTTGATGATGGGAGTGTGCGCCGGCGCCTGCTGGATGTCGCCCGGCTCCGTCAAGGCGAGGCTGCTCGCCGGTGGTGTTCTGGCGATGGTGGCGCTGCTGGTAAGTTATGCCGCGTTTTGGCCGTTTCATGCGTCGACGGAAACGTTTGGCACGGGGATTGAACCAACGCGATGGCGCACGCCGATCACAAACTATCTGTTGATTCACGGGTTGCTGTTGCTCGGAGCGCTGGGGCTGCTTGTGGCTACATTGCCGGCGGCGTGGGCGCCGCTGGTGGCGGCCATACGAACCCGATCCGGGTTATCGGCGCAACGGCAGTGGACGCTGGCGGGCGTAGTGCTGAGTATGATCCTGGCGATCTATTTGTGGGCAGCCGGTTACGTTACGGCCGGCTTTCTGACGGTATTGGTTTCCCTTACGGCCTGGGCGCTGGTGGACAGAATTGCCTCGCGGGATGCCGTAAATCGGCGGCCCGACACGATGGCGCTGGCGATATTGGCCCTGGCGTTGGCGGTAGGCATCGGCGTTGAACTGGTCAGGGTCGAGGGCGACATCGCGCGGATGAACACCGTGTTCAAGTATTATCTGGTTGCCTGGCTGTTGTTCTCCATCGTAGCCGGTTACGGGTTTTGGAGATGGTGGCAAACCACCGGGCAATATGCCCTGGCAGCCAGGAGGGGGTCGAGAATCGTCGGAGTCGGCCTGGTGGCGCTGGTAGCGACTGGAGTGTTGGTTTATCCCGTGTTGGCGACCCCGGTGAGGCTCAACGACCGGTTTGGAGACACGCGATACACGCTGGACGGGGCAGCCTGGATGACAAACGCGGTTCACTGGGAACGGGAGGTTCCGATTGAGCTGGGTTGGGATGCTGAAGCCATCCGGTGGATGCAGGACAACGTGGCCGGCACGCCGGTGGTGTTGGAAGCCCACGGAGATCAGTACCGTTGGAACGGGAGGTTCTCGGTGTACACGGGCTTGCCAACTGTGTTGGGATGGCCGTGGCACCAAGTTCAGCAGCGCAACGATTGGGATGGGGTGCGGCAGCGGGCGCGGGATGTGGAAACGATATACAACAGCGTCCACGGACCGGTGGCGCTCGGATTGCTGGAAAAGTATGCCGTGGCGTATATTGTTGTGGCTGATTTGGAACGTATCTATTATGATCCTGACGGGATAGACAAATTTGAACGGATGGCCTCCAGGGGCGAAATAAACTTGGTATTCGAAAATAAAGGGACCCTAATATACAAAGTGACGGACCGGTAGATTTTATGAGTTATGAATTGGTTCAATTGATCAGAGACATTGCCATCATTGTGATGGCGGTGTCGGTGGCGCTGGCTGCGCTGGTTTCGATGTTCGTCCTTTTGAAAACCTACCCGGCGCTGCGTCGCGGAACGCAGAACTTCATGGCGGCCTCGGAGATGATGTTGGGTACGGCGCGCCGGATTTCGGGTTTGGTGAGTATGGGCAGCGAGCTAGCCACGCTGGTCTGGGGGATTGTGGACCGCATTCGTAACCGCAACTCCAGGGACCCGGACGAGGAACGCCAGCCGTAATCCGACCGTATTGTCCGGCACGAGGTCCATACCCTAACCGCAGGCGTTGCCACTATCGTCCCGTTGGCGTGCTTTGACCGGGTGCGGCGGTTGCCATATAATCGATTTCGCAGCGCCGTGGTTGACAATTTAGCCGGCGCCGGAGGTAGCATCTTGGCCATCGAATCCGTCCGAGTCGGCTTGATTGGAGCCGGACGCAATACCCGCGACAGGCACATTCCCGGTTTCCAGTCGGTTCCCGGTGTCGAAATAGGCGCGGTCGCCAACCGCAGCCGGGAGTCGGGCCAACGCGTCGCCGACGCGTTCAATATCCCGACAGTGTACGACGATTGGGAGGAACTGCTCGAAGACGAAAGCCTGGATGTAGTCTGCATAGGTACGTGGCCATACATGCACCGAACGCTGACATTGGCGTCGCTGGCTGCTGGGAAGCACGTCCTTTGTGAAGCTCGCATGGCGATGAGCGCGGGAGAGGCACACGAGATGTTGTCTTTTTCCCAATCCATCCCCGGGCTGGTTGCCCAGATAGTGCCCTCTCCGATGACATTCGGTATCGATGATGTGCTGATCGGGTTGATATCCGACGGGTTCCTGGGCGATCTGGTGTCCGTGGACGTGCAGTCGCTGTCGGGATTCGCAGACCCGGAAGCCTCGATGCACTGGCGCCAGGACCGGGACTTGAGCGGGTTCAATATCCTGAATATGGGCATCTGGTACGAAGCGATGATCCGGTGGGTGGGGCGAGCAACTGACGTGATGGCGATGACCAAGATCACGGTTCCCCATCGAAAAGACGATGATGGCAACTGGCGCTCGGTGACCATTCCCGACACGGTGGACATTCTGGCCAGGCTGGCGAACGGGGCCAACGCCCACCTGCGGTTCAGCGCGTGCGCTGGCCTGTCTCCCGGCAATTCCATCAGTTTGTACGGCACCGACGGTACGATCCACGTGGACAACCAATGGCGCGTTTTCGGCGGCCGGCGGGGAGATTCCGAATTGCAGGAAATCGCCAATCCTCCGGAACAACGATATTCCTGGTCGGTGGAGCAGGAGTTCATCGCTTCGGTGCGCGATGGAGCGCCAGTGATGCGGACGCCGTTCAACATAGGCGTGCACTACATGGAGTTTACCGAAGCGGTAACGGTGAGCGCCCAATCCCGCGAGTCGGTTTCACTGCCCATGTAGCCCGCCAGCCAGCGCCGCAAAACGTAGGGGCGATTTTATCAGTCGTCCCTATGGGTTTCGTCATCCACATCGCCATTCAGCAGGGTTTCAAGTTCCTTTGGCGTGACGTTGAAAGTCGACGAGCCGGTAGTATCGTCCTGAACTACGACGCTGCGCAACACCTTACGCACCCGTTGCACTTCGTCCCGGCGTCCTTCCCGGCGTCCTTCCCGTCTTCCTTCTTCTCGTATCTTTTCCCGCACTGCCCTTCTGATTTCCGACCTTTTCTCAAACAATTTCCGTCCTCCGTCAAACAGGCCGGCCAGCGGTATCACAAAAGCCCAGTACAACCGCGTTACGGCGGTTTCAAAATACTGAAATCCTCTAATATCCGCCCCAGCGAACTCCTCCAGAATTGCGATGCTGACGCACCCGACGATAGTAAACCCAGCAACCTGCCACCATATACCCCGTTCGGATAGTTCGCTTGGCAATTCTGATGCTCTCATTTTAGCATTGGGAAGGACCGCTCTGGATACTAGGTTCTGTTGACATTTCCAGTCATTCCCGCGAAAGCGGGAATCCAGAGAGTCGGGAGGTGGCTAATTTCCGGATAGTTATGCTTATTTGGAGCACAGGATTCCCGCTTTCGCGGGAATGACAAAATGAAATTTCAAAATGTCAACAGAGCCTAGTGGTCCAACAAGCAGGCGATCACCTGCGGGGCGGCAACGGCGGCGCACTCCGACAACTCGGCATCATTGAGGGTTACGATTGGGTGGTCTATAATCGCCAGCCCATAATCCGGATCGCCGCGCATTCGGGACATGGCGTGGGCCTGGCTGACGAACGGTTTGGTGGTGAGTACGGTGGAGGGGATGCCCAGCAGTTCGGTTTCGATTGCGTCGTGCACACTGCACGCGGTGCAGGACCCTCATTCCGCGGTGGCGTGTATTGCCACGTCGATGCTGGATGCGGTGCGCTGGAGATCTTCGATGCGGGCCGGCCACTGCCAGCCGCCCTTGTTGAACTCTACCGTGCCGGCGATGTCATACCGTTCGCCAAGGATGGCGGCGATGCGTCGCAGCAAATCCTCGGAATGGGGTTTGTTGTTGGCGAACAAGCCGATCACTTTGCCGTCCAGCGTGGCCGGTCGTTGCGCCAACCGGGACGGGCCGGTTGCAAGGTCGTCTCTGGGATCCAGTACCGTGATTGGATTACTTTGTGTCGTCAAGGCGTGCGCTCCATTTTCGTCGTGTCAATTGGGGTCTAACTTCTCGGCGCTCCGTGGGTTCAGATACGTCGCCGGCACGAGATTCGATCAGCTTGGGATGATCGTGTTCCTAATGATTGGGCACAGTTACCTGGCGGGTAACGGAACGGCTGCTGCCCCAGGTGTTGATCAGGCTGATAAATGCGCCGGCCATGCCTCCGCCGGGCAGGACTGTGATTCGGTCAGCGTCGGCAACTACGGGGATCAATTGCTCGGGGTCGGCGGCGTTTTCCAACCGCCTCCAGCGCAGCCACTCCCCGGCCGGCAGGTGGGTATTCTGGTGCAGGAACTCGGCCACCTGCTGCCGGGACCATCCTGCCTCGTCGATATGCAGCATCGACTCGGGGCTGATGACGCAGATAACTTCTGTTGAATTGGGACCGAAGGCCAACATGGCGTGGGCAACGGTGGTGAGGAAATCCGCCGGGTCGCGATCTCCGTGGAGGGTAACCTGCAACGGGGCTAAGGTCGCATACGCAGTGACTATAGTGGCATCGTCGCCGTAGCCCTTTTCGGCGGCCAATGACTGCCAGGAACTCACCGCCAGATTCTCGGGGAAACAGAAACCGATCTTTCCGGGGTGGCCGAAGGTGCTGTTGTCCATCACGATAGGGACGGAACCGTAGAAATTGGCTTTGAACAGGTTGACCGCACGACCGATGGAGGCGTTGGCCCGGTTCCCGTTGCCCATCATGGCCACGCCGGCATTCATGCCGATGGCGTCAGCGTAGGGGCCGCTCACCACCGTTAGAACGGTTGCTCCGTTGGTTGTGGTGCTGCTGGCATGGAGGTTGAATGTGCGTTCTGAGATAGCCGATATGGATGCCAATACGATTGGGAAGTGTTCGGGCTGGCAACCCGCCATGACGGCGTTTACCGCGGCCTTGCCGGCGGTGAACCGTTTTTGGCGTATGACCTCGGTGCCGAGGGAGTGGTTTGATTCGACGCCGGCGAAATCCAGCATTTCCTGGACTCTTTCCGGGGTGGGCGGCACAACGGGCAGGCCGTCGGTCATGCCGTTGGCGTAAAAGTATTCTTGTGCGGCGTGCCAGCTGGGAAACTGCATCGATTCCGAGTCGGCGGGTTGTGTTGTCATAATTGTTTGCTATGCCTCCAAATGCGGGAGGTGGGGGATTCCGTGGCATGGGTTCTAACGGTATGAATCGTGTTACTGACTGTCAGTCTGGAGTTTGCCGCCGCGGTAGTCAGGCACTGCGATTAGCAATTGTAGGATGACAGAACTATCGCTCAGGCGTGAAGCGATGCGGGGTCGGAAGGTTGCGATTTCGTCGTGATAATGGGACGAAGTTATTATGGTGGCAAGGCGGCTTTCGTATCGGTAATTGATGATCTGAAATAGTTTGTCTTCGGCGAAAGGCGTGCTCCGCTCGGCTCCCATGTCATCGAGCACCAGCAGGTCCACCGTTTTTATCCGGTCGAGCAAGTCGTCATAGGCGACGTTACTGTCAGGCGCGAAGGTTGCTCGCAGGTAGTCCAGCAGATCCGGAACGGTGGCGAAAAATATTTCGTCGCCCCGGCGCTCTCGTTCGGCGGCTGCGGCCACGGCAAGATGGGTTTTTCCGACCCCGAAGGGACCGTGGAGGAACAACCAGTCTTTGGGGTTCCCCGACCAATAATTGACGATGTTTTTGATGAAGCTGAGGTTCTGGCTCTGAGCGGGCGTTAGTTGACCATTTCCGCGGAGGTCGAAGTTGTCAAAGGTCATGCGGCGCAGCATTTCCGGCGGGATGGCGCCCAATACCCGGCTGCCGCCCCCGATGCGTCCCAGCGCATGAATCTGAGCGAATCCATCCGGGGAATCGAGGCGCGTCCGCAGGAATTCGTCAAGGCGAGCCGGGTCTCCTCGCAAGGTGACGACCGTGGGCAACCGCGCTGAGCGCCGATAAGCGAGCAACTGGAATAGACGTTCCTGGCCCCAAGGCGTCGGAGCCTGGGTGGGCAGATCGTCCAGTACCAGCAAGTCCACATTGCGAACCAACTCAAAGCGGTCGACGAAGTTGGATTCGTCGTCGTCGAACTGGCTCCGCAAATAGTCGAGCAAATCGGCGGCGGTGATGAAATATGCCACGTTTCCCAGTTCGATTTGGCGGTTGGCAATGGCGGCGGCCAGATAGGTTTTGCCGCTGGCGCTGGGGCCGACGAAGGTGATCCACCCAGCGGGGGATTCAGCAAACCGCGTAGCCGCCGACAGCGCGGCGGCATAGGCCTGCTGAATCCCCGGGAAATTTTCCGGTCCTTGGGGATTCGCCGCTTCCAGGGTGCAGTGGCGCAGTGCGCCCAGATTACTGAATCGCGCCAGCGCGGCGAGTCGGGCGGGTTGGTCGGCGTCGGAAAACTGACAATCGCAGGGGAATGCCCGGCCAAAATCGGGGTGTTCTACCGGCAGGCGACGGGTTAGCCATCCGATCCCGCCGCACCTGAGGCAACTATTGGTCGCCTTCGACGATTCTTCATCCTTCCTCGGTTTCCCAGGGAAGTGTTCCGAATCGCCGTCGGTGGGCATCGAGGAACTCGGTGAGGCGATCCGGCGCAGGATTGAGTCCAGGCTTTCCATACTCATGATGTGGTTGTCGCTGTTGTCCATCCGGTGAGTTCACGGTGCGCGGGGGCCCTTTGGTGAGCCACTCGCGCAGGATTCGCTCCACGTAGTTCCAGCTCCTGCGGTCGTATTTAACGGCCTCACCAATGGCACCCTCAATCCATTTATTTGGGTAATCCTCCTCGGCCGCCGCTAGGGCATCATGGGTGCTGGAATTGAGGGATCCGATATGTTTTTCGTACAACGCCACTATGTTAGCACGTTGCGAGGTCCGGGAATCGAGGATGTCCGTCCGGTTGGGCGCCGGTGGATCTATTGAACCCAATGCGGACGCCGGATCGAGTACGGTGATGGAAGAGTTTTGAAAATAACGGCGACTATAATCGTCGTTCAGGAATATCCGCACTTCGTGGGCGGGTTTGGCCGCAACGAAGATTTTGCGCCGCAACGCCGCTGCCAATGGGCGCAGGATTTGGGAATCGGCTCCGGCAGATATGCCGGTTGAATCCGGGTTGCTGTGCTGCAAAACGGCGTCCTCGCGGAGGTTTTCCAACCCCAGCGATGGGGGTACGCCGCTACGCGCTGGGCGTTGTGCCAGCAGGGCCGTTCCCCTGAGAATGAGCTTCAACTCGTGGATATCGTCGATTTCGGCCAGCAAACCGCCTAAAATTGCCGCTGGCATCGGTATGCGACGAGCGTCAGCCGGGATTGCGCCTTCGCCGACGGGCATGGTCATTTAGGCGATGAACTCCTGATATTGCGCGATCTGGTCGAAGCGCATGAGGGAGTCGCGGAAATACAGATGGACGCTGCCGGTTGGACCGTGGCGGTGCTTCGAGATGATCAGCTCAGCGATGTTCCGGGGGTAAGGCCGTCCGGGGGAGTGCTGTTCCCATTCTTCTTCAGTGAAGTTCTTGTCTTCCCGGTAGATGAACATTACCACGTCAGCGTCCTGTTCGATGCTGCCACTGTCGCGCAAATCGGAAAGCTGCGGTCGATGGCCGGGGCGGTTTTCCACCACACGGCTGAGCTGGGAGCAGGTGAAAACCGGGACGTTCAGGTCGCGCGCCATGCCTTTGAGGGAGCGGGAAATCTCGCTGATTTCCTGTACTCGGTTCTCGCCGGCTCCCCGCCGGCGGTTCGTCCCTTCAATCAATTGCAGGTAGTCCACTACCAGAAAGTCCAAGCCATGCTCTAGTTTGAGGCGCTGGGCCTTGCTGCGCATTTCAAGAACCGATTGGAACGGGGTGTCGTCGACGAAGATTGGCAGCCCGGACAAAACGCCAATCGCGTCAACGATTGCGTCTTCTTCCTGCTGGGTATACAGACGTAATCGGAGGCGGTGAGAGTCCACCCCGGAATCGGATGCCAGGATGCGCATGGCCACCTGTTCGCGGCTCATTTCCAGGCTGAAGATACCGCAGACCGCACCGTTTTTGGCCGCGTTGATGCACACGTTGAGGGCCAGACTGCTCTTGCCCAGACTGGGGCGGGCGCCCAGTATCACCAGGTCAGAACGCTGCCAACCGCCCAGCAGACTGTCCAGGTCTCCGTAGCCGCTGAGCAACGGCGCCTGCTCCGTCAAGCTGTCGTCGGCGACGTCACCCTGCAGATACGGGTCAAAGAAGGGACTGAGGCGGACGAAACCATGATCAGAATTCGCTGGCTGGACTTCAAACAGAACGTCCACGGCGCGCTGGATGGTTTCCTCGGCGTCGAGGTTGTCCTCGAAACCCAATTCGGCGATGCGATTGCCGGCTTCGATGACGCGGCGCTTGACCGCTGTGTCGGCGACGATGCCGGCATAGTACTCGACGTTAACCGAGGTGGGCGTGATGGAGATGAGTTGTCCGAGATAGGTGGGTCCACCCACCTGTTCCAGCTGGTGGGCACGGTCCAATTCCCTGGCCACGGTTATGGGGTCGATTGCCTCCTGCTGACTGAACAGCTTGAGGCACGCTTCAAAACAAAAGCGGTGGTGGGCCCGGTGAAAATCCTCGGGCTTGATAATGGGCATGACCCGGAGGAGGGCCTGCCCGTCGATTAACAGGCCGCCCAAAACGGCCGCTTCGGCATCGTGGTCGTATGGCAGCTGGCGTTCGCTGTATTGGGCGACGACCACGGCCGATTACTCCTCGATAGTTGCGACTACGTTGATGGTGGCAGTGATTTCGCTGGACAGGGGTATGGCGATTTCGTACTCGCCGGGTTCCCGGATCGGTTCAACCGAGTTGGTAATTCGACGGTCGATCTCCCGTCCCAGCGCCTCACCCAACGCGTCGGCTATTCGCAGGCCACTGATGGCTCCGTAGTAACGGCCTGTTGGGGTGATCCGTCCGGAAATCGTGAGTGTGAGGTTATCCAACGCCTCGGCCAACTCTTCCATCACGTGCGTTTCCCGGGCGCGCTGGGTGTTTCCTTCGTTCCTGATTTTCTCCAGGCGCTTCAGGGTTTCCTCGGTGGCAATCTCGGCGAGTCCTTTGGGCAGCAGGTAGTTGCGTGCGTACCCTCGCGATACGCGTTTGATCTCTCCGGCGCGGGCCTGGTCAGGCACGTCCTTTATAAACAACATCATCATGATGGCAAACTCTCCAATTGTCGGACCGCCGGTTAGTTAGGAACCTTGCCGAAGCGCATCGATTCAACGGTGTGGCGACTGGCACGCCGGGGACCCGGAAAACGGTATTAGGTGCAACATTATAAACTAAACGCCTGTTGCGGCGAAGAGCGCAACCGTCTCACGTTCACCGTCTCATGTCCAAGGGTAAGCGGGCATTGACTCGGCAGCGATATGTGCATACCCTCTCCAACCATATCAAGACGGGCCAAGCCCGGGAATCGATTCCGTGGGTACATGACCCGGTTGAGCGCGCGGAGGAAGCATGTCGTTTTGCGAAGAAATAGAAAATGAATCTGCCCAGCAGCGGGAAGCGATGGCAAACCATCCCTTCGTGCGGGGGATCGGAGATGGAACCCTTCCCCTGGACCGATTCCGTCACTTCATCACACAGGATTACGTTTATGTGGTGGATTTCGCCCGGTGCCTGGCCCTCGGCGTGGCGAAGGCTCCGGATCTGGAAACGATGGGCTGGTTCGCCAGGGCCGTGGATTACATCCTGAACACCGAGATGGACCTCCATCGATCGTACTGCGCGGGATTCGGCATCACCGAAACGGATCTTGATGCCACGAAACACGCGCCAACGACGTACTCGTACACGAGCTACCTGTTGCGGGTGGCCCATCAGGGGAGCTTCGGCGAATTGGTGGCAGCGCTCTTGCCGTGCATTTGGGGATATTGGCAGGTGGGAAAGCGGCTGGCTGACCAGGGAGAGCCCGAAAATGCCCCGGGCTACGCCAAATGGATCCGCATGTACGCTGCGTCCGAGTTTCAGGCGGTGGCGGAAGAAGCCCGCAGCATTTGCGACCGGGTGGCGAGTACTGCCGGACCAGCAGAAATAGCGGCGATGAAAGAAGCCTACATCACTTGCACGCGGTATGAGCAGGCATTTTGGGAGATGGGGTGGACGTTGCAGGACTGGCCAGTCTGAAAAGGATTGGGCAACGTGGTCGGGGTGGGCAGATTCGAACTGCCGATCTCCTGCTCCCAAAGCAGGCGCCTTGCCGCTAGGCCACACCCCGCTGCCCGGTTGCCCTGACACTGCCACCCGGCGCATACAATGGTCGGTTACTACCGGGTGTAGTCGCAAGTACCCCCGCGGAGATTCGAACTCCGGTCTCTGGCTCCGGAGGCCAGCACTCTATCCACTGAGCTACGGGGGCACTTCCAATCGTATCATACGAGGCCAAGGGCAACCAGACTTGCGTCGGGCGTGCCAGGGCCTTTTCAGAGTCGTGGGAATTGACTCCATCCGCTCATCCTGAGCCTGTCGAAGGACGGTCCCCGATGGTTCGACAAGCTCACCATGAGCGGAGGTCGGAGGACTTTGAAAAGGCCCTGCTGGCGTGCGCTCAATCCTCCAGGCCGCCGGGCGCGAAAATTCTGGCTAACCCCGGTGACATCCCAGGAGAGGGTCAAAATGGGATTGAATCGATCGCGTCCGGCACGGGCAGGAACAGGAGAAATCGGTTGGCAACGCCCCGCCACCTAATCCACGACATCCAGTGGAACTGAACTTGTTGGGGGAAAATGGCGACCCGGATCGGATTCGAACCGACGATCTCTGCCTTGACAGGGCAGTATGTTAACCGCTACACCACCGGGCCCAAACGACACGCAATCGCAAGATTGCGTAACCATCATTGTATTAGCGACTAACGAATCCTGTCAATTGCAGGGTGTTGACGTAACAGTCAGACTGGAGCGGATATGGGTTGGGAGAGGATGGCATTGAGGGCATGGTAAGGGTTGCGTCCTTGCAACCGCCAGGCGCCGAACAAGGAAGCCATGATGCTCTTGGTCTCGCTGCCCGGTCCGGAGCGGGTGCCGCCGCTGATCTTCCGGCTCACCACCGGCGGACGCAGGCTCCGCTCCGCCGGGTTGTTGTCCGCTCCCGCTCGGGGCTCAACTATGAAGGTGAACAGCTCAGGCAGGAAGCGTTCCACCCTCTGGCGCAGCATCCTCAGGGGCGTATCGCTGCCCAGGCAGGGTTGGCAGATGGCCCATAGTTGTTCCTGGAACCGCTGCTGTTGCTTCACCCGCCGGGATCGGCGCACCGTTTCCGGCAGTCCCGGGTCGGGGCCGGAGTAGGCTTGGGCCTGGTCGTATACTTCCCGCACCCTCACTTCCCGCACCCTCCTGGACCACTGGGCCAGGCCAGCATGTTCCGGGAACCGCTCCTTCAGTTGGTGGATGTCCCGCAACAGATGGGTCCAACATCTTTGGTGCGGCCCCTGGTACACGTTGCAGGCTCCGTAGAAGTCGCTGACCGGCGCCCTCTCGAACTCATCGCCCAACGCCTCCTCAACCACGTGCCGGCTCCGGCTCGAGCGGTGCAGGAAGTAGCGCACCCTGGGAGCGCTGAAACTCCAGAGGTAACCGCCCCGACCGTCTTCCCGCCAGCCCGTCTCGTCCCCGTACACCACTGGGCTGGCTCGAATCTCTTCTTGCAACCGGGCGTATTCCTCCCGGCCGCGCTGCGCTGCCCCGCGGGTCAACGCCACTATTTGGCCCACGCTCAGGCCCAGTCCGAACCGCCACTTCAGGTAGCGTTGTATCACCCGGAAGGGGAGCCGGCACTCCTCCCGGAGCACGCTCACTTCGCTCTGCACCGAGATGCCGAACCGCTGGCGGCCCACGGTGATGGCGCTCCAATCCGGCTCTGCGACCCATCTCCGGCGGCGCTTGGGGCAGGCCCGTTCCAGCGCCACCTGCTCCGTCACCCTTGCCCGCACCCGCGGCACGGAAATCACCTGCCGGCGCTGGCGCACCAGCCCTCCCGGAAGGGGTACCTAGCAATCGGGACAACTGGCCGTGGCGTGTTCTACCCGATGGGTGGGCTTTGCCCGGCGCCGGGCAAAGCCGTGGGTCCGCTTCCGGCGTTCCTGCCTGGGGCGGGCGGGCCGGTTGGCCTTGACCCAGGCGGGAGGTGTCCCCGGTTTCATACCCTCGGGTTTCATACCGTCGGGTTTCATACCGTCGCTTGGAGGCTTCGCCTGGCCTTCCAACTCAGCGACCCGTGCTTCCAGAGTCCCAATGTAGCTGAGCAGTTGCCCAACAACTTCAATCAACTCTTCACGGGTCGCAGCGGCCAAATCCACGGGCAGGCTCATGGTTTTAGCCTACCTCATTGTTGTTTCCTTCTATTCGTAACCCTCACTCGGATTTGAACCAGTCTGAACTGTTACCACCACCTGGCGTCGTTGCCAGTTCGAGGAACTGGTGAGACAATTGCCGCCGTTTGCCCTGAATCCAGGAGTGATTCCGGCACGCGGTAAACACAAACAGTACTCCCTTGGAGATCGAACCGTGAGATCTGCTGCTGCCCTAATCTGGATCGTCGCAGCTCTGCTGATAGCCTGTTCTTCGGAGTCCACGTCACCACCCCCTCAAGTCGGGAGCGAGACGAGCACCGATGCAAGACCGTTGTCGGCAACGACAACCACAGGGCTGCCAACAACGACAACCGCCACCGAAACCACACCGGCTCAGCCTGTCCCTTCCGCGACGGTAGGGCCGCCCAATCTTCAGACGCCAACAGCAGCGCCAGAGGCACAGCCAGAAACGGCAACAGCGCAAACCGCCACGCCCCAGGAACCTACGGCGACGGCGACCACCACCACGGTTCTGCGCGTGACCGTGTCAGCAGTCCCAGCCACGCTGCCGGATTACGACCGCCACGATTGGAAACACTGGACCGACGCCGACCGGGATTGCCAAGATGCCCGCAACGAGGTACTGATTGCCGAAAGCCGCACCGCAGTTGCCTATCGAACCGACAGGAAGTGCCGGGTGACGACCGGCGAATGGCTGGCCCCGTACAGCAGTGCCATCGACTGATCCAGGCAAACTCGACGTCGACCACATGGTGCCGTTGGGCAACGCGCACGACAGCGGTGCCTGGAACTGGTCGGCCAATCGGAGAGAGCAATACGCCAACTACCTGGACGATCCTCAGCATCTCATCGCGGTCACCGCCAGCGCGAACCGTTCCAAGAGTGCATGAGGGACCGAGGACTGGAAACCGGAAGACCGCTCCTATTGGTGCCAGTACGCCACCGACTGGATCACGACCAAGTACAGCTGGGCGCTTACCGCCACCCAAGGGGAGCATGACGCACTGGCTGAAATGCTCAACACGTGCCCGAACCGCCCCACGTTACTGGCAGGAGAGCCCAGCCAAGGTGGGCAGAGGCCGAATACAACCAGTTCGCCAGCTCGGCCAACGGCGACACCGGTGCCGTCCACAGCTACTCCGGCTGCAAGAACGTACAGCTCCTGCGACGCAGCGCAGGCGGTCGGCGAAACCCGAGTGCAGGGCAGCAAAGGCGCCGGCCGAGGCTTCCCGGAGCTGATGGTGCCGAGCGCCCGAGACGGTGACGGCGTCGTCTGCGAAAGGTGACCGCGCCACCCACGTCAGGCTACAATGAGAAGTGCCGCAGTGTCCGGCGGCACTTCTAAAAAATCACGTTGCTGGCCAGCTTTACTCTTCCCGCGCGGCTCTGGGGTCGCTATGCGTCCACGGCTTCACCACAAACGTGTAGTGCCAATTTTAGTCGCTACACGGAAGGCCCCTTTCCACAATTACCTGAAATTCAGAATCCCTATCCCAAAAGGTGAAAACCACATGACCACCGTACTAGAACGGGAAACCCGCACCATCACCCAGACCGGGCAGGGCAACCGCCAAGGCCGCTGCGAGGGCTGCCCCCGTTGCGACGAGCCGGCAAGCGGCTTCTGCAAAATCCCCCATCCCAAGTACCAAAATAGACATCCCGTCTGCCGAGTTTGCGGTCATTGTGTCCTGCGCGGCAACCACATGGACGACGCTTCCGACCTGGACGAGCATCCCGGCCTCGGTCCCGAGCATGCCGGACAGGGGCCAAGCCTCAACTGACGGGGATGACGCCCCCGCGGCCGAAGCCACGACCGCCAACTAAAACCCGTGTACCCAGTAGGCCACGCTGCTACTACGGATTTGAGGCAATTTTCCTCAATTCAACGTGATTGGGCAGTAACGCAGCAGTCAGCGTCCGGCCGCACATCTGACCGGCTGCACATTTAAATATAAAAAGGCCCTGGCCCGGAACGTTCCGGGCCAGGGCCTAATCGTCGTGCGGGAGCCTGGAGACT
Source organism: Dehalococcoidia bacterium (assembly GCA_965262485.1). Taxonomy (GTDB): domain Bacteria; phylum Chloroflexota; class Dehalococcoidia; order Lucifugimonadales; family UBA3495; genus Bin87. The sequence goes on from OZ253540.1 coordinate 2,155,743, forward strand.
AAACGAAGCTGAACTGCTCGTAGTCGCCGTGGACGATGGGGATGGGGTCCAGCTCGAGCCACCGGTTGAGGATGGTGGCGTAGGTGGAGCGGAAATCGTTGGTGAAGTGCAGGTCGCCTTCCGAGTGGTCTTCGGGGCGAAGGGACGGATAGTCACCATACAGGCCGCCGTTGACCGAGCCGCCGATTACGAACGCGACGCCGCCGGAACCGTGGTCGGTGCCGGTGCCGTTGTCCTTGATACGACGTCCGAACTCCGAGAACACCAGGATCAGCGTGTCGTCGGCCAGGCCCTGCTCCTCCAGATCGGAGGAGAAGTCGGCGATGGCGGTGGACACGTCGGTCCACAGCTTGTGGTGGGACGGCACCTCGTTGCTGTGCGTATCGAAACTGCCGTGGGTGGTGTAGTAAATGCGGGTGCCCAGGTCGGCGGACATCACCTGGGCGGCGTTGCGCAGGGATTGGGCGATGGGGGAATCGGCGTACTCGACGGTGGACGAATACACCTGGGGAGCGGTTCGCAACCGGTCGGCGCCCTTGAGGGCGTTGGAGCCGGTCTCGGCGAGGACCTGGGCTACGGTGTCGCGGCTCTCGGTGGGCCCGTAGATGCGGCTGAAGGCCTCCAGCGCGTACTGGCGGGCCTTTTCATCCTTGATGTCGGGCATGAGGCCGTAGGTTTCGAGGTTGGACACCGAGGCTACGGGTACGCCCTTGCAGACCATGGCCCGGGGCAGGCCCCGTCCGAAGTTGACGCCGGTGAGAACATTTTCGCCGCGGGCATCCAGGTCGCGGATGGTTGCGCCCAGCCAGCCGTCGGCGCCGATCTTTTCTGACTCGGCAGTGTACCAGACGTCCCGGGAGCGGAAATGCGAGCGGTTAGGGTTGGGGTAGCCGATGCCGTTGATGATGGCAAGGTTGCCCTGGTCCCACAGGTGCTTCATGGGGGCCAGGCTGGGGTTCAAGCCCACCTGGTCGTTGATGTGGAGCACGTCCTGCTGCGGGATGCCTACGTTGGAGCGGAAATCGTAGTAGAAGCCGTTCCCGTGCGGGATTACGGTGTTGAGGGCGTCGTTGCCGCCCTGGAGCTCGATGACGACGACGTTTCTTTCTTTCTTCGTGGAAGTCATGGGGTCTATCCTCCTGAGCGACTGACTAAGCGACTGGCTTGTAGACTTGGATGCGGTGGCGGTTGCTTTCAGTTACGTAGAGTTTGCCATCTCGGTCCAGCTTGACGGAGACGGGGGACCAGAAATATTTTTCAATGTGAGACGACTCCTCATGAGGGTCGTCGAGGAAGTACTCGATTTCGGGTTCCAGGTTGGCGCGGGAGCGAGCCTCGCCTTCCTCCACGTTGACGGCCAGGAAGTTGGCAGCCCAAGCGGAGAGGGTGGCTTCGCCGCGCAGCTTCTGGACGTAACCACCGTCGGGATTCAGAATCTGCACCCGTTCGTTGCCCCAGTCGGCCACGTAGATATAGCCGTCGGCGTCGACGGCCACGCCGGAAGGACGGTGGAACTCGCCGTCGCCGCGACCCGACGTCCCGTAAGAGGCCAGGAACTGTCCGTCAGCCGAGAACTTCTGGATGCGGTCATTGCCCCAGTCGGCCACGTAAACGTCATCGCTGCGGTCGATGGCCAAGCCCCAGGGCAGGTTAAACTGGCCGGCGTCGTTACCGTGGCTGCCGAAACCGACCAGGAAGCGGCCATCGGAGGTGAATTTCTGCACCCGATGGTTGTAGGTATCGGCGATGAACAGATTGCCCTGCGAGTCGAAGGCGAGGCCGGACGGAGTGTCGAACTGGCCGGCCTCGGAGCCGGAGGCGCCCCAGCTAGAGAGGAGCTGGCCGTCCCGGTCGAAAACCGAGATGCGGTTGCTGTACTCGTCGCTGACGTAGACCCGGCCCTGGCTGTCCAGGGTGCACGCGGAAGGCCAGACGAACTGACCTGGCGACTCGCCGTAGGCTCCGAAGGTGCCGAAGTAATCACTGTCGATGTCGCACATGGTTACGCGCACACCGCGCGTAACGTTCTCCAGCGACCGGTTGGCGACGTACATGCGGCCATCGTCGGCGATGGCGGTGTCGGTTGGGTAGTAGAACCCCCGGCCCTCCATGGTGGTCATGCCCAGTGTAAGGGCGTATTCGAGGGTTTTGAGTTCGGGTATGTTCTGGGTAGTGGTCATATTGTTTCCTCAACTGGCGGCGGTGAGACTACCGGTTGGATCAGGCCCGCTGGAACTCGTGGGTGGATGCCACCATCTGCAGGACCTCGGCGATGCGCTCTCGACTGGCAGCGGGCGAGTCGCCGTGGCCGATGACGGAGGCGAAATCGACCAGTTCGTGGCGGGTGTGCTCGGAGACGGCGATGGCGCCGACCTGGTCCAGGCAGGCGTCAACCAGCACTTCGGGAGACACGCCGGCGGGGTTGGTGTCGGCGATGCGGTCGATGATGGTCTGTACGCCGGGCTTGGCGGTATCGCCCAACTGCTGGGAGGCGAAGTTGATCCGTTCCACCAGTGAGCCGGTGTCAATCCAGTCGGTGCCCTGGTGCCAGCCTTCCACGCTGGGCGGGTTGTTGAGGAACTGGCCCATGAAGACGGCCTGCTGGTAACGCTCCAGGATTTCCTTGCGGGGCCGGTCGAACTCGCCGGTGAGGCGGAGCACCCCGGCAACCAGTTCCACCGGGCTCTTGACCTTCCGGTACCAGTTGGATTCGGCGCGGAAGAAGTCGGAGTTGAACAACACCCGCATCATGGCGGTGATGTTGTACCCGCTGTCGAAGTAAGCCTGGGTCAGCAGATCAATCGCCGCCGGGTTGTCAGGTTCGGTGTAGGGCCACTCGGGAACGGGCGGCTCGTCGGCCACGAAGAAGCTGTACATGTGGCGAGAGATGAAGCGAGCGGTGGCTTCGTTCTGGCAGATGATGTCGACGATGTCATTGCCGTTGAAGTTGCCCCGTTTGCCGAGGAATTCCTTTTGGCCGTCGTCGTGGTCTTCGGGCTGGAACTCGAAGTGCCACGAGATTCGGCCATAGGGCCAGTCGGAATCACGCATGGAGCGCAATTCCATGTACTCCCGGTTGCCCAGGGTCCAGCCGGTGAAGGCGCGGGCGCACTCCTGAACGTCCTGCTCGGAGTAGTTGCCCACGCCCATGGAGAAGAGCTCGAGCAGTTCCCGACCGTAGTTCTCGTTGATGGCGTTCTTGTGGTTGTCCTGGTTGTCCAGCCAGATAATCATCGCCGGGTCCTGGGAGAGTTCCGCCAACAGGTCGCTGAAGTTGCCCATGCCCCGGTAGCGGAACATCCGGACCTGATCGGACAGGGCTTTGCCGTGGATGACCTTGGGGTAGCCGGTGGCGAAGATGCCGTGCCAGAAGAGGGCCACCTTTTCACGCAGGGGCGTAGAGGTGGTGGCCATACGGTAGAGCCAGTTTTCGCCGGAGCCCAGGGTACCCATCATGCCGGACAGTTCCGGATGGAAGCGGCGAATGAGGTCATCGCCCATCCGGCGCTCGTGGGTCTGGTCGAGGAGCTGCTCGACGGTGGTTTCGTAGCCCTGGGCGGCGTAGGCGTCCAACTGTTCGCGGGTAGCGCCGAAACCGGCCCGACGCATCAGGTGGGCAATCTGTTTGATTTCACGGTTAGGCATGATGTGCATCCTATCGATGAGTCGCAGTAGATGACCGGTCGGCGCGCGTTACTTACCGCTCAGGATGAACTCGGAGACGCGCTCGCCAATCATCATGGTGGTTACGTTGGTGTTGGCGCGGATGCAGTCGGGCATGATGGAGGCGTCAACCACGCGGATATTGTCCAGGCCGTGCACCCTGCCATATTGGTCGACGACCGCCATGGAGTCAGAGGACGGGCCCATTTTGCAAGTGCAGGAAATATGCTGGGCGGTGGACACAATGCCCATCAGCCAGTCATCCAGCGCATCGTCTGAGGCCAGGTCGGAGTCCAACGGCTCGGTGCGCTCTTGTACGATGTCGCTGAAGTCCCCGTGCTCACCCAGCGAGACAGCGATTCTGACGCCATCACGGAGACGCTTGCGGTCGAATTCTTCCTGCAGGTAGTTGTAGTTCAGGTACGGTTGCTGGTTGGGATCGCTGGACTGGAGCCGCAACTCGCCGGCGCCAACGGCCAGGTAGATGGAAACCGAGGCGCGTATCCCCAGCGGCTCCATCCGGTTGCCGCCGCGAATAACCTGCGCAGTGGCAAAGGAGGAGAAAATCATAATCATGTCGTTGCGCAGGTGCGAGTCCTCCGCGGTGTAGCGCAGGCAGAGCTGACTACGGGGTGACAAGCCATTGAGGTCAAAGCCCGGCTTGGTGCGCCAGGTTACTGGTACGATGGGGTGGTCCCGCAGGTTCTGACCCACGCCGGGAGAGTCATGCACTACGGGGATGCCCATGCTCCGCAGGTGGTCGGCGGGGCCGACGCCGGACAGCATTAGCAACTGGGGAGACGCGATTGCTCCCCCGCTGAGGATAATCTGTTCGCCCTCCACGGTGAACACCTCGCCACCGCTTTCCACCACCGCGCCAATAGCCCGGTTGCCGTCGAACAACACCCGGTGAACGGTGCAGTTGGGTCGGATCGTCAGGTTCAGGCGATTACGCGCCGGGTCAAGGTAGCCCAGGGCGGTGCTCCAACGGATCCCGTTGGGATTGTTGTAGGGGGTCGGCCCGACGCCGGAAGCATCGGGGCTGTTATGGTCTGGGCTATCCTGGAATCCGTAGGCTTTGCAGGCGTTGTAAAACGCGTGCTGGGCCGGCAGCCATTCCTCTCGTTTGAAGCGGCGGGCGATGATAGGCCCGTCCGTACCGTGGAAGTCGTCGTTGAAGTCGGTGTCGGTTTCCAGGCGTCGGAAGCTGCCCAGCAGGTTCTGGAAGCTCCACTCGTCGTTGCCCATGGCGGCCCATCCGTCGTAATCCTCTGGCACGCCGCGCAGGAACATTTGGCCGTTGATGGCACTGGAACCGCCGGTTACCCTACCCCGGGGCACCATGATTTCAGGATTCTTTTCGGTGCCGAAGCCGGTGAACTGCCAATTATGATCGCTAGTCATCACGTCGGTCGTAGTGGCGTAACCGAACTTCACCTCATCCGGGAGTCGTTCAAAATCCGGGTAATCAGGGCCCGCTTCCAGCAGGAGCACCGACCGGTTGGGATCTTCACTGAGTCGTGTCGCAACGATGGAACCGGCCGAGCCGGCGCCGATGACAATAGCGTCGTACTTCAAAACCTTTCTTCTTCCCCCAGGATCGTTAGGCAATGCGCCGACGTGATTACAGTTGGTCGAGGGTTTGGTCTCTTTCGTGCAATCATACTCGAAGTATAGGGACATTTCCAGCAAGTTGTAACGGGGCCATGGAATAAATAGGCTGTACAATCTCGATAAGCATGGTGCGAATTCGACGTGTCATCCCAAATCGGCTCGGCGCCGGCGGGTTGGCCCGGGCGTTACACTGGCAGCGAGGGACATCAAGCGACCACATCAGGAGGGCAACATGCCTCAGACCATCCGACCTGACCACCCCAACCTGAACTGGTAGGGAGCCATTCATTCAACCGTACCGCTGAATGGACGATGCCCTGGCGTCTGCCCTACGACGACCTCGCGCTGTTCCCTCCCGATGCGCTGCGAGACCGGGCCGCGATGCCGGACGGGGTGCGGATTTCGTTCCACAGCGACACCGAGCTGGTGGCCGGGTCAGTCCAGCCGTGGGTCGGCGATCCTGACCCGGGTAGCCCGATAGACCTGTACTGCGATGGCAAGTTCTTTGGTTCAGCGCCCCTGGACGGGCGGGACGGCTTCCGCTTCGACGACCTGCCGGGAGGCAGGAAGTTCGTTGAGTTGTGGCTTCCGCAGCATGGCGAATTTCGGCTGAGCAGCCTGGACCTATCAGATGGCGCCACCATTGAAAGCTACGAGGATGCGCGCCCCAAATGGGTAACCTACGGTAGTTCCATCACCCACTGCCGCACGGCGGAGAGTCCCAGCCAGACCGGCCGGGCGTGGCGGCGCGGCAGAGCGGCCTAAACCTGACCTGCCTGGGATACGGGGCGGTTGCCACCTGGAACCCATGGTGGCCCGCATGATTCGCGAGCTGCCGGCGGACTATCTTTCGCTAAAATTGGGCATCAACGTGAACAACGCGGCGAGCATGAACATCCGCACGTTCCGGCCGGCCGGCATCGGGTTTGTCCATATCGTGCGCGAGAAGCACCCTGACACGCCCCTGATTGTCATATCACCGATATTCTCGCCGCCGCGGGAGACCACGCCCAACGCCGCCGAGTCCACGCTTACGCAGATGCGCGTCGAGGTCGCTGAGGCGGTGGACGCCATGCAGGATCGGGGCGATACGAACCTGCACTACGTGGACGGCCTGGACCTGTTCGGCCCTGACCTGGCGCACCTGCTACCGGACGACCTGCATCCCAACGCCGAGGGTTACAAGGTAATGGGCCAGAACTTTGTAGACCGGGTTGTTCAACGTTATTTCAGTGGGGTAGAGCTGGTTGCAACCCGGTGATGCGGGCTGCCGAATTCGGGGCTTAGAACCTATCCTAATAATCCGGCAGCTCTGAGGGCGATGAGGGCACAGGCGAAATGAAGGAAGGCGATGTAGTTCTCGGGGGCCTTGTCCCAGCGCACCAGAATGCGCCGAAACCGGTTCAGCCAACTGTGGGTGCGTTCCACCACCCAGCGCCGCGCCTTGAACCCGGCTGCCCGCTTGATCGCCTTTGCCTCCTCGCCCCGACTGCGGATGTGGGCGGTGAAGCCAAACTCTACCAACGTGCGGCGAACCTCGCCATAGTCGTAGCCCTTGTCCAGGCACATGCCCTGGGGAGTCTCCGGACCCGGCGTCGGTCGCGGCATCGGCACACTGTCCAAGGTCGCCCGCACCAGCTTCATGTCATGACGGTTAGCCCCGTCCACTGCCAGACCCACCGGAACCCCCCGGGCTTCGGTCAACAGGCTGCGCTTGACCCCGCTCTGGCCTCGGTCGGTGGGATTGGGGCCGGTTTTCCCCCCGCCCAGGGGCGATTTGGTCATCGCCCCGTCCATGCTCAGCCAACTCCAGCCCAGCCCCTGCAATTCATCGAACCGTTCCAGACCCGCCCGCCACAACTCCAGGAACACCCCGGCCGCGGTCCATTCCTGAGAGCGCAGATGGGCCGTGGAGCCGGAACAGATGCCGGTGGCATCCAGGGCTTTCCACTGACAACCGGTGCGCAGCACGTAGAAGATGCCGTCGGCGCAGGTGCGGTCGGGAACTCGGGGCCGGCCCCCGCCCAGGGGATGGGTATTCACATGCTGGGGGATCAGGGGCGCCAGCACTTCCCAAAGCTCGTCGGAAACCCGGAAAGCGCCGGTGGTGGGATTGGTTCTGGTGGTTGGGCCGTCCCGCTGCGGTCGGGACGGCTTGGCATCATTCGCTTTGGTCATTCCTCAACCATAGCCACAACCCAGTCCATCTGCCTTTTCCTGCTCATGCGGGTTTTTATCGGTTTTTAGGATAGGCTCTAAACGGAAAAATTAGTGGTCTAAATCTCCGTTCAGAGCCTTACGTCGGGTTCGACGAATCCTGTTGATCGCTCCACTGTAAAGGGCGGCGGTAAAGTGGGCCACGTGGGCGGGCCGACCGTCGACAGGCACACATACCCCGAATTTCCGCCGCAGAGCCGCCCGGGCAGCCGCCGACGCCGTCTTAGGTTGGGGGACCACCGGACCGGTTTCAGCTTCGCTGCGGGCCGGCTGGAGACGGGAAGGCCAGATTGATGATACTTGTCCGTAGCGCGGAGCCGTCTCCTGACGGCACAATGGAAACGTCGCCGACTGCTCACGCGTACCCAGATTGTCATCGAGAGGAGCGAGGCGACGTGGCGATCCCGTTGCCTGAGCGACGACTTCTCCAGCGACTAGATCGCCACGCTCTGCTCGCAATGACAATTCGAGTGGAAACGGGTACCACGTGATGTTTCGGACCCGCCCCTACTCGGTGGTTTCGCTTGTGGTCGCAATCGCTCCGCTCGGCCCGGCGTACCGGGCCATGAAGCCCCTGATGGCGTTGAAGTACTGCCGGAAGCCCACGTACATCAGGTCGTTGTGGCCCGCGCCCGGTACGATCTCCAAGTGCTTGTGGGCGGTCTCGAGCTTGTTGAACATGCCCACCGCGTCGGCCAGCGGCGCCGATTCGTCCCACTGGCCGTGAATCACCAGGGCGGGAATGTCGATGGAATAGAACTTGGCCTGGTAGTCGTCCTCCAGCGCCTGCACCACCTCCGGCTCCAGCCCCTCGGCTATACGTCCCAGGTTGGGCCGCCCGCTCTCTATGATGACGCCGTTGATCCGGTCGGCGGCGGTTATGGCAAGCTCCCCGGCGGAGTGACGACCCATGGAGCGCCCCATGACGTATAGCGGGCCCGTGAACCGAAGCGCCCGCATGGTCTCCTGCAGCCAGTCCAGCACGTTGTGCGCGTCCGACAGTATGGTGTTGAAACTCGGCGAACCACCGGACGCGCCAAAGCCCCGGTAGTCGGCGACGAAGAAGTTCGCGCCGATTTCATTGTAGTGCGGCGCGATGTCGTCGTAACGGGCAACGGATTCGCCGCCGCCGTAGAAAAACAGCACGGTGGGGTTTTCACGTCCCACCGCGAAAAAACGGCACGACAGCGTGGTCCCATCGGCCACGGTCACCCCATAGTCCACCGCTCCTGGGGGCGTTTCGGTCCAGCCCCGCATCGGGTGGAAGGAACGGGCCGATGCCTCGGGGTTGTCCAGCACGGAGTAATCAACGGTATTCATGGCGGTCCCCCTGCGGTAGTGTGCCGCATTGTACTATGGCCGAGCGACCCGTTTGGCGCTCCCCGTTGGATACGGGGGTGAACGAAAGTAGCCACGATGGAAATCGGACTTTACGACGTGCTTGACCAGGTCCAGTTGGAGTCGCTTCCGTTTGCCGCCGACGGGTACGACGAGCACATCCGCGGAGCACAGGAACCTGTTCCTTACCCAGAGTAGCCGACCTTTTTCAACCCACTACCTCAAAGTGGGTACGCGTGAGTCGCCGACTGACGACGACACCGGCCACCACCGACCACCATCCGCTAACCCAGCGCGCCTGACACATCTGCCCCGTCAAGGCCACCGCGGAGCCGCTGCTACCACCGCCACGGGGTGCGGGGGCCGCATTCCAACGGTTGAAAGTGGCGACGCTGAATTCCGGCGCTCATCAGTCGCCATTCATCTGAATCTCGAAAGATTCTTTCGGGTACCCGAACTCGGCTAAGATTTCGTGGCAAACCTTGATAATGCTTTGCCTAGTACCGCCGGTACGAATGAAAATCCCTGTTTGATCAATCTCTTGCCTGTACTGACCGGGCGCATCGAGGAACCAATCCGGTCTTTCGGAGACGAACTGGCGAAAGCCCTCGCCATTCCGCTTTAGCATCAGTCTGCATACGCCAAGTCGCACGCCAGTCCAGTTCTTGACTGCTTCATGAAATGGTTCCTCACCTGCCTTCTTCACCGTGAAGAACTCGGGTTTACTATGATCCGCACCCGGCTTCTTGGTCCCAATGGACACCTGGTTCACCAGAGGCCCCGATTTTTGAACGAACTCCTTGATGTCTTGATCGCTGGGGTGAATGCCGTGACTCTCAGCCAAGGTTTTCACGACCTCAAAGAGACTCCGCTCGTCGGTTTCCAAGTCGTTCCACACTTCCGTCAGCTTCCGCATTATCTCGACGCGTCTCTGTTGCCTCTCGCGTAACTCCCTCGCAGCGGTGACCGTGTGTCTGACGTCCTGCTGACCTGCCAGGTTTTCCCGTGCGCATTGCCTCAATAGGACGCTACTGAAAGGAGCGCTTCACGTAATAACCCTTGTGCGAACCACAGCGGGTATCAAAACGCCCGCCAAGTCAGTTATGGCGACCCGACGTAAACTCTATTGTGTTAAGCAAACTGGGTATCAAAATTGTTGGCTGTAGGCGTTCAGTGCGCACCTATCCAAAGAGCCGCTTCGACGATTGCGATCGCGTCTTGCTCAATTATGCCGTAAAACGAATCATCGTCTTCCAGAGCCCGATATTCCACTCTGTCTTCGCGCCCGGGCCGACGGAAGTGAGCGTATACATTGCGTGCATTGCGTATGCGTTCCAACTCTTCATATTGGTCCTGGTTAATCAATCCGTGGGATAGGGCCTCGCCAAGCAATTTGGCTAGAGGCGCACGTTGAAGGTCGTTTCGACCCGCCGCGTAGAAACGCGCTGCAAGGCTGCGTTCAATGTAGGCGAGCCCCACAAGACTGGCCGCGATGAATTGGCTGTAGGTGAAACAATACCGCATTTCTTCAAACAAGCTTGTGGTCAATTGACCACCGTGCTCCAAGCGGTACTCGTCAGAGTTTATCCTTTCTGTCGTCCACGCCAGTCGGGCCGCCCCTTCTTCCAAAAGGATGGCATCCTCTCGCGTAAGCCAATCCTTCGCCGTCTCCAACAAGCTGGATGGATCATCGGGATTCACCGGACTCATGTTGCCTCTTAGTATTGATTGTTTGCGCGGGTTAGAACAGAACGCTGATATGCCTTGCGCGACCGGAGGCAGTGTATCATCGTGGAACCGTTCTATCGATGGCCGATTTCATTAGCAACTCTGCCATTTCGCTGCCGATCCGCACATACCGCCGTGCTTACGGCGGCGACCAGCACCGGCAAAGGATGCGCAGGATGGCGGACTTTAGAGCAAAGTAGGTCAGTCAACGGGCGTCCAGACTTCGCGCATGGGGGTGCCGGCGGAGTGTACGCTAGCTCGGCGCGATCCAGTAATTCCGAAGTTGCGTCGGGGTTCGTCTGTCGGCCCAACGACCTACCCTGCGTGAATATTGCCCGACCAGCGCTATTTTATCGTCAAGAGACGGCGGGCGTGGGAACCATGCGTCATTCGTTGCGGCGTTCAATTATGGTCCGGACAGCGCTGTTTTCGGCGGATTTGCTTTCCGGCGGGTCGAAAGCCCGCGGCGGCGGCCGTCCGGTTCATCGGCAGCCCAGTATTGTGATTACTGCGATGGCGCCTCGTTCTTCGCGGCTCAATTGTACGAAATCGTTGATGACCGTCGCCGCTATGTTGAGCCAGTTCGTGGCGTTCTGCAGGTTCGAAGGGTCCGTGGGGACGTAGTCCGCGGCGATACGGGCGCTCTGCAACAGTTTTATCTGGTCGGCGAAACGCTGCGCCGGCGGGGGGAGGGTGTTTTTTTCGGAATGCAGTCGGTCGATGACATCCCGATGGCGCGTCCCCCGGTAGACCCTTACCCACGCGTCGGTGGTGAGGGGGTTGTTGGCCTGTCCGACGAAACAGGAGGCGTTGCTTTCCATCAACGCGTGGAAGGCCGCGTAGTAGGCAGTGCTTATCGCCCGGCGGACGGCCGCTCGGGTGGGCTGCGTGGCTGGTGGTATAGGTACGAGGGATTGGTGGGCTGCGGCTATGGAGTCCTGCCAGTTTACAGGGTCCAGCACGGGCAGCAGTTGTTGCTGCAGCGTGGTTGTCATGCTACGGCCAACGGCTGGTCGTCGTAGCTGATGGCCGGAGGTGCGGAGAAACCCATGGCGAGGAACTGGTCCCAAGTCTCGGAGTGGAATTCTATCAACATCCGTGGGTCCAGTGGACGTCGATCGGTCTTGAACGACACGAAGATGACATTTATCTCTTCGTCGTTGTCGTCGAAGAAGGTGTCGGCATTGATCTGGGTGAAGACGATGTCGTCGCCCAGGTATTTTGGGAGCGCGGTTTGGATGAAGTCTGTGGCCTGGGCCATCTTGTCGTTCTCGACGTCCATTGTTCTTTTCCGGTCTCCGTTTGGGTCTTGCTCGATGAGGTTAGCGTAGTTCGTATTTGTCCGTCAAACGGGTATCAGATCGAAGGGATCTGTAGACCGCTTTGCGGCGATTCCTATCATGCTCAATCCTCCAGGCACGTATCACCTTGATGGCAGACTTAGCAACTCTGCCAGTTGCGTCGTCCAAGGTCGCTCACGGATAACCACATCCGCACAGCGCTGCGCCGGATCGCCGTCAGAATGGCAGAGTTGCTAATGAAGTCGACCATTGTAGAATTGGGGGCGTATGCCCACCTGCGAGTTGCCCCACTACTGGACGCCGGAGCAGGTCCAGCAGATCCTGGCCGCCATGCCCGCCGCCCAGCCCTGGCTGCTCGCCCGGCTGACGGGCTGATACGAAAGCTGGCTGGCCCACGGCGTCCGGCCATCACGCCGGGTTGATCCGGTCTCCCACAAACCCATTCCAACCAGGCCCATCAAACTGGAGGCGAGTCCATGAATGCCAACCCAGCCGACTGCGATTGTGAACGGTGCGAGATTGACCGCGAGCGCGCGCCTTACCAACGGGGGTGGCTCACAGCCTTCCGCGAAGCGACCACAGCGCAGGTCAGCGCTGCGCTGGATGCCGTGGAAAACGGCAGCCGTCGCGACTTGCCGGCAGCCAATGGCGCCCTGCTGGCGTTGACCGGCCTGATGCTGGAGCAGGAAAGCGAACTGTCCGGCGCTGTGGTCGGAAGGGCGGCGGGTCAGCAGGACCAGGGCGAGCAGTCGCCCATGGCAGCAGCGGAGATGGAGCGGCGTATCGGGCTGATGGGACGTTTGAATGACGCCGCGGCGCGGCGCCGACCGCAACCGGAGCCGGAGGTTGCAGATAATGATGCCGAGCTCTGGTACGCCGCCTGCTTCGCCTGTACCACCATCCTCCAGGTAGTGCGACTGTTCCGCCGCCAGCGGGCCGAGCTTCCGCGACGGGACCTCATGGGGGAGGCGTACCTGGTGGCGCTGACCCAACTGGCCAGGGAGGCCGAGGAAAGCAGGTAACGTCTTGAGGACACCGCTACCCCCGCCATCGACGAGATGGCGGAAACCGTGGCGGCGGATTTGCGCGCATTCAACCAGGACCTGCCGGTGGACATCCGGTCAGCCATGCGGAGACTGCCCGCAGTGACCGAACGGGCGGCTGCGGTGCTGGTCGGACCGGCTGACTTTCACATCGGACGCTTCGACGAGTGGGACCCCAACCCGCCGCACGCCGCGGGCGGACTGTACATTGTCTACTACTACCGCGGCGCCAAAGTGGTCCAGTCGATACTGGACACCTACCCGCTGGGATTCCCGGCGGCGGCGGCGGCTGCACAACAGCAGGTTGACCGGGTGATTGGCGCGCTGTTGGCAATGGGTCCGGAAGCGGAGGCATTGTCGGACCTCCTGCTGCCCTATTGCTTGGTGATGTCGGACCTGGCCGACGCCGGTCTCCACGACGTGGCGGTGGATCGCTGCAGCGAGTTCGTGTCGACGCTGCAACAGCAGGACCTGCGCCACGGCGCCATGCTGGACGTGCTGGCGGCGATGGCGGGGGATGAACCGGACGTAGCGGAATACCTGTTGCGCGACTCGGACTTCGACACCGAATTCGCTACTCTGAGGCAGGCGCGGGCCATCATCACGACAGCACGGCGGCAGGGGCTGGACTCGGTGAAGCTGTCCAAGCTGGCGGCGGCCATGGGGCATGAAGCGGAAGAGTTGGGCGTGACTCCGCCGTCGACAAACTATGCCACTGTGAGCATCCTGCTGGGAGAGGCTGGTGATGCCGGATTCCCCCACGACGCCATTGACCGCATTTACCAGGCGATTGACCCGGACGGTTATGCAGAAGAGCGATACGAGCAGGCTGCGGATCTGCTGGAGTTCGATGGCGAAGACGCCGACGTGGGGTTGGACGGATTGCCGCGATTCGACGGTGAGTTTTCCCGCTGAGGCATTGCTCTTCAGGCGCTAAAGTCTCGGTAACATTTCTCGGTGAGGCAACAGGCCTGCAGGACTAATTGTCGTTAATCAGGGCCTCCTCGCGAGCGGGGACGCCCCCGTCAGTAACCAGCCCGTTTCTGAACCACGGTGTCTCAATCAGCGGCCGCGACCACGGAAACCGGAGATAAAGACTTCGCTTCCCAGAGAACCAGAGTTGCCCCAACATGGCTTGTCAAGAGGTTGACAAAAATAGGCCGTCTATACTAGTAGACCAACATCCTTGAAATGACGGGTAGAAATGCCAAATTGCTCGGCGATAGTCTCCATAAGTCCGGTATGGCCGGGGAAAGGCCCTGTACTAATCAACCCATCATTGCAAAGATTTCGGACTACTAGTACCGTTTCCACTTGAAGATGCCTTATATCGTATATCTGTTCACCTGTTAATCATTCCCACACAAGCAGGAATCCAGAGTTAGAGGCAGCTTTCCGGCATTAACAAATCTATCTGGAAACGGTACTAGTATCAGCGCTAGGTTGTGATGCTTTGTGAGCGTTACGCCCTTGGCGCTTTGTTTTAACCCTAGCCCGCGTCGGCGTTTTCCTCCGCGGAATCAAAGTAGTGGAGGCGTTCGGCCATGAAATACAGGCTGGGAAGGGCGAAGCCATCGGGCGAAGTTAGATCCTGCATCTTGCTTTCGATGGTTCTGTAGTATCGCGATACAGCCCGAAGATACGGATCCGAGGGAAGGCCGCGGGAGAGGTTGGCTTCGTGATACTGCCTGATCACGCCAGCCACTATATCGGCCAGCTGGATCCCAATCATGTATCTGGAATCGACGAAATACGGAGTGTCCACCACTTTCGTCATGGACTGCCCTTCGTGGAACCGATTGAGGTACCTCTCGAACTTGGCCGATAATCCGCCGTATTGGCTCCCATCACCGTCAACCAGGACGACAGCCGTTCTTGGCTGATCCGACAGTAAGGCACTAACACGCTGCAAAATATAGCGGTACTGACGCGGCAAACGGCTGTCATGCCTCGACACCTCTGACTCTGGTTTTTCCATGACCACCGCGAAAATGGTTATCGGAAGATTTCTGACACTATCGAAAATCTCCTCCAACAACTCAGGGAGATCTTGCCTTCTTCAGAACGTCCGTCTGTTCAGGATTGAATGCGCCTTGAGCTCCGACCCAGCTCGTTCGTTACCCAGTAGGCTACGCTTGATGCTGAACAACTGCCTGCTGATGTTCCGTGATTCCTGTTGTGGGAAGCAGACAGCAGCTAGAACTGGGCGAGCGGTTGGATCTTCGGGGTGAGGGTGGCCACTCTCATCGATGAAAACAAGCATAACGGGCTCCTTTACAAAGCGAAGGCCGCGCAAACACTTATTGGATACGCGGCCTTCTAAAATATGGTTGGTGGGTCCGCCAGGATACTACGGTGACCGCCAGCTTCGTAATCGTCCGTTCGTGTACCATCAGCTCAAAGCAGCTATCTCATCTAAGAACCTGTCTACGATCTCTGAAATATGTTAAGTTGAGGCTATTATCAGGGGAGGGGTAATCATGTCTCATTCCTATCCCAGCGACATCAGCCGGAAGCAATTTGACCGTATCCTGCCGACGCTGGAGTCGGCCCGACGTCGGACCAAGCCCCGCATCGTGGACTTGTATGACGTTTTCTGCGGCGTGCTGTACCTCCTGAAAAGCGGTTGCCAGTGGCGAATGCTGCCCGCGGATTTCCCAAACTGGCGCACTTGCTACCAGTATTTCCGGTAATGGAGCGAGCGGCCCGACCCGGAGCAGGATTCCATTCTGGAACAAGTCCTAAAAAAATCGGTTGGCGCGGCCCGACGCAGCAATGGTCGGAAAGAGCAGACCAGCTTCTGCATCGTGGACTCCCAGAGCGTCAAGAACACGGACACCGCCGAGCAGA
Source organism: Dehalococcoidia bacterium (assembly GCA_965262485.1). Classification (GTDB taxonomy): domain Bacteria; phylum Chloroflexota; class Dehalococcoidia; order Lucifugimonadales; family UBA3495; genus Bin87. The sequence goes on from OZ253540.1 coordinate 2,171,497, forward strand.
AGGGCTATGACGCGGGCAAGAAGGTATCCGGAATCAAGCGTCACATCGCGGTGGACACGCAAGGATTGCCCCATGCGATACACGTGACTACTGCCGACGTTACCGATCGGGCTGGGGCTTTGGCGATGTTTGACCGGCGCCGGGACGGCCTCAGCCAGGTGCAGAACGTGCTGGTGGATGGGGGTTACACTGGGGAACCCTTTGCTGCTGCGGTGCAAAGCTTGTTGGGAGCCGCGGTGGAAGTGGTGAAACGCAGCGAACTGCACACCTTCGTGGTGCTTCCAAAGCGATGGGTGGTAGAGCGATCTTTCGCCTGGCTGGAGAAGTGCCGCCGCCTCTGGAAGAACTGCGAAAGAAAGCTCAATACCAGCCTGCAAATGGTGGTGCTTGCCTTCATGGTGCTAATCCTCAAAAGATTGTAAACAGGCTCTTAGAGGTGTTGCCCCACCGGTGGGTGGTGGAGCGTACGCTGGCGTGGCTCACTCGATGCCGACGGCTCAGCAAAGACTATGAGGAGCGCACCGACTGCAGCGAAGCCTGGGTCAATATCGCCATGGTCCACCTAATGCTCAAACGGCTCCAACCCTCCTGAACCCATTTGTCACGCGCCCGCTAAGCCCATACGTACAGAAATCCCGCGTCCCACTGGCTGTAAAGTGGCGGGATGCACGGATTCGCGGTTGATTGTGCTTCCAAAGGTTTTTTGCCCCACCGATTGACGCATGTTCACTGGCCGCGGCCACAGTAACCAAATGGGCGTTGGACGCTCTCGGCCGTGTAGTAAACTGCTTGGTATTACTGCGCAAGGAGCCTTGAATGGATTTCGCTCTGTTTTCCCATATACCGTGGCCGGAGGAACATACTCCCCAGAGCTTGTATTCGGATCTGATTGAACAGGCTGTGGTCGGTGAAGAACTCGGCTACAAAGCGATCTGGTTGGCAGAACACCATTTCACGCGATACGGACTCGGTGCGTCATCCCTGGTGCTTGCCAGCAATATCGCGGCGCGTACGGAACGTATCCGCCTGGGAACCGCCGTGCTGATCCCGCCGCTGCATCATCCAGTGCGGCTCGCCGAGGATACTGCCACGCTGGATGTTCTCAGCAACGGGAGGCTGGACATCGGATTCGGGCGCGGTGCTGCGGCCTCCGAGTACGTGAATTTCGGCGTGGATCACGCGGAGAGTCAGGCACGTTACCGGGAAACCATCGAGATGGTGGAATCCTTGTGGACGGTTCGAGATTATTCCTTTGCCGGGGATTACTACACCGCCAGCAACCTTAACCTGGTGCCTCAACCGTTGCAGAAACCGCATCCTCCGGTTTACGTGGCGGCGACCAGGAGCGCCGAATCCCTGGACTTCGTGGCATCTTCCGGTCGAAAATTGATCATTGGGGTTGTGCTCAACACGGCGGATGCGGTGGACCTGTTGGCGCGATACCTGGACATCTCGAACCAGGCCGGAAATCCGGCGACACCGGCTGATGTACCGGTCTTCCGATATTTCTACGTAGCCGAGTCTGAGGAACAGGCACACCGCGACGCGCGAGAGGCATTGAACTGGACACTGGACATCAATACCTGGCGCACGGAATTTCCAGTGGGCAGCGAAGTGTACCAACGGCTGGACGACTACCGTCGCACCCGCACCAAATTCCCCCCGACCTACGAATATCTGGCCGAAAATCGTGCCTTCATCGGCAATCCCGACCAGTGCGCCTCCAAGATCCAGGGTCTTTACGACGCCGGCGTGCGTTACTTCGGGTGCAACTTTGCCTTCGGTGGACTGCCGCAGGCCAAGCAGCTCAAGTCCATGGAGCTGTTCGCCAATGAGGTCATGCCGCGATTTGCCAATGACGGCTGATATGAAACGGGAGCCGATGGGAAATATAACCCGGTCGGGGGTTTGCGGTTAGCAGTCTCCCGGCCCGGCGACTGAAGCGGGGGTTTCCGCAGGCAGCGGGCTTGCCGTAATGGCGGGCTTTTGCCGGCTGCCCACGGCTCTCATCACCGATATTAGAGCGCCCGCGCCCAGGGTTGCGCCCATCAACATGAATGCCCACCTGAGCCCGGCCACGAAGGCGGTCGACACCTCGGGATTCACGGCGTCCAGTTTCGGCTCCACCCCGTAAGTGGCCATGGTTGACACTACCACGGTGGTTGCCACGGCGACGCTGACGACGTTGGCTGAGTTGCGCACCAGTTGTGTCAAGGCCGAAACCACACCGTACCGGCTTCGCTCCACCACACTTATAATGCTGCTGCTGTTGGGAGAGTTGAACAATGCGGTGCCCGAGCTCTGCAGCATCATAATGCCGATTATCAGTCCAACGGGCGACTCTTGGGTAAGGGAAAAGGCGAAAATAAAGGCGCCGGCAGCAGTGAGAGATATCCCTCCGATGGTAAAGGCCTGCCAACCGAACCGGTCGGAAAGCCGGCCGCTGAATGGCCCGATTACCACCATGCACAAAGCCGCCGGTATCATCATCAACCCCACCTGCTCCGGGGAGTACAACAATACGCGCTGCAAATAGAAAGGCATCATGAACCTCGCGGCCGAAGTTCCGAAAAATGACAACCAGGCCGCCGCCACCCCCAATCCGAAAATGCGGTTGGCGAATAGCCTCAATTCCAGCATTGGAGATTCTGTTCTCAACTCCCACCAAACGAATGCCGCGCTCAAAACCACCACTGACGCGCCACCCGCAATGACCAGTACCGAGATCCAGCCGAGTGCGTTACCGTTGCCGACCACCAGCAGCATTACCAGCAGGATAACGCCGGATAACCCGGCGCCAATCCAGTCGAATGCGCCGCGTTCGCCCTGGCGATACCGTCCTGAGTTGGGCCCCCGTTCCAGCAGGAGCCAAGACAGCGCAAATACGATGATTCCGGTGGGAACGTTTACGAAAAACACCCACTGCCAACCCAACCAGGCTACCAGGAAACCGCCGAGCGCAGGTCCGGCAATCGCTCCCAGGCCAACCATGCTCAGGTGCATTCCCAGGGCCTTGCCACGTTCCGAATCGGGGAATGCGGCGATGAACATGCCCATCCCACAGCCCTGCACCATCCCGGACCCCACGCCTTGCAGGACGCGACACGCGATCAGGATGCTCAAATCGGGGGCAAACGTGGATCCGAGGGAACCCAATACGAAGATTGCGGTGCCAGCCACGTATACGTTGCGGCGTCCGACTATATCGCCGAGCCGGCCCATCGGCAACAACAACACGCTGATCGTGAGGGCGTAGGCGACCACCACCCATTGAACCGATTCCAGTGTAGCGTCGAAATGCGCTTCGATGCCCGGCAGCGCAATCAGGACGCTCCCGTGGTCTACCACCGAGAAAAACGTGCCGGTGGCGATTGTCCAGAATATCCACCACTTGTAATGCCGGCTAACCGTGATGCGCTGAATCAATCTAAGTTACACCCTTGCCTTGCCCCGGCCCAATCCGCCCTGGGGATAATCCATGATACTCCTGCCGGCATCTCATGCGAAATGACGCCGGTTGTGGCAATGGTATTCAACCGACCCGGATCACTCGACAGGAGATGTTTTACGGTCAGCCCGGCGATCACGGCAACCTGCGGACGCGCCCCAGGGCCGCCGCACAAACCAACGCCAGAACAAGGCCCAGCGACCCCACGATGGCGATGGCAGTTACCGGTGAGGTTGCATCCGACAACAATCCCACGCCCAGGCTGGCAACCACCAGGAACCCGCGGTCCAGACTTTGCAGGCTCGTCAACCTGCCTCGCAACCGATCCGGAGCCAACGTCTGTATCAGTGTCCCGCGGGTGGTGCGGAAGACTGCCTGGCTGAACGCCATCGCTGCAATTACCACGAATGCCAGCGCCATCCAGTGTGAGAACGCAAACAATATGACCGTAATGGCGCTGGTTACGGCGGCTCCCAAAACCACCTTTCCTTTTGTAAACACAAAACCGAACGAAGCCATGAAAAGGGCGGCCAGAAACCCTCCGATCCCAGTTACTGCCAACAGGTATCCACCAAAGTCGGCTTCGCGCATCAGCACGTCAGTGGTGAACACTGGAAACAGGAACCAAACCGGATGCAGGATGATATTGGGGATTACCGACACAATCATCAACTGGAATATCGCCCGTTCTCCGCTCCAGACATAGCGCATACCCTCGACCAGGTTGGCGAAAAACGACCCTCTCCGGCGGGCGTCACCCGGTTGAAAATAGGGTGTGCGCAATGAAAATATCATCGCAATGTTCGCCAGGTACAGGCACGCCTCGATGGTGAAATTCCAGAAGAAACCCAACGTGACGATCAGGATGCCGCCGATGAATGGGCCGAATATGCGGGTTCCGGTGATGGTGAGGACGTTAGTCGCCAAAGCGTTGCCCAACATTTCGCGGGGCACGGTTCCGGCGATGAGGGCCTGACGCATGGGCTGGACCATCGCGTGGCAGACGCCGGCGAGAATTACGTACCCATAGGCGTGCCACACTTCCACCCGTCCGCTCAGCACGAGCGCCGCAAAGCCGAAGGCCAGCACCGCCATCACCGATTGCAGGGAAATGACCAGCCGTCTCCGGTCGAACCGGTCGCTGATAACGCCTCCCCACGGTCCAACGATCAGACCCGGCAGCGTGTTGATTCCGCCTACGGTAACCACCAGTAATCCGGCGACCGTAGAACCTTCCGACAGTTCCCGAACCAGCCATCCTACAGTGAGCAGTTGTAACCACTGTGCGCTGTTGGCAAAAAAATTGCCGCACCAAAGCAGCCGATAGTTGCGGTACGCTAACCACGCATCCAGAGTGTGCAGCCGGGGCATCCGAGCGATGCGAATGATTAAATGTCCCCCTTCCGTATTGCCAATAAATGGCGTTGCCGCTGGCGTTGCGCCGCCCAGCCTGGATCGTATATTGCGCCTGTTCAGCACGTTCGTCAATGCTGCGTGCGGTTAGATATTCCGTCCGCTAATGGAAAACTTCCCCAAAGGCGAACTACCATCCGGCTGGTCGTGCCTGACCCACGTCGGTCAGTCGAGAGAACGCACCCGTTGTAAAGCAGCGGCGCAAAACGCAGACATCAAGAGCCCAAGACCTCCCAGGCAGAGAATGGCTATGGACGCCGACGTGTAATCGGCCAGTAACCCTACCAGAATACTGGTGCCGGTAAGGAACGCGCGTTCATAGTTCAAAACACTCATCGTCCGGACGCGAAAACGATCAGGGACGATGGTCAGCACAACCGTTCCTTGGGTGGTGCGGTAGTGCGCCTGGAACATCGACATCAACGCGAGGAATAGCAGCGCGGCCGGAAGCCATGACGAATGAGAGAACAGCATCGTGCTAACCGAACTGAGAGCCGCCGCCGCCAGGAGGATGTAACCTTTGTGAGAGGGGAATCCGAATGTCGCGATTGCCAGCGTGGATATCAACCCGCCCGCGCCGGTTACCGCCAACAGGTATCCACCCATATCCACGTCGGCGTGCAGAACCTGGGCAGTGAACAGAGGCAACAGGAACCAAACCGGGTGCAAGATTGTGTTGGGGATGACCGACACCACCATGATCTGCAGGATTTCTCTCTGATCCCTCCAGATGTGCCTCAAGCCGTCTCGGAAGTCTGCCAGCGGGGAAAGACGGCCGGCGGTATCAGGCGCGCGCGCGGTTGTGTACGGCGTCCGCAATGACATGAACATAATCACGACGCCGAGATATAACGCAGCTTCAAGCGCGAAGTTCCAGAAAAACCCCCAATGGGCGATCAACAACCCGCCGGCGAACGGCCCGAATATCCGTGTGCCAGTGACGGTTAGTACATTGATGGCGTATGCGTTCCCGATAGCTGCTCGGGGCACGGTGTTGGAAATCAACACTTGTTGCAAGGGCTGGGAAATGGCCAGGAACGAACCGGAGATCAGCACGTAGGCGTAGGCGTGCCAGGGCCGGATCAGATCGCTGGCTACCAGAAAGGCAAAAGACAATGCCAGTATGGCGCCCAGGGATTGCACAGTTATTACCAACTTGCGGCGATCCAGTCGGTCTCCGAGGACGCCGGAAAGCGGGTTCATAATCAATCCGGGCAGGGTGTTAAGCGCGCCGACCGAGACCACCAGCAACCCGCCGATACCAGAGCCTTCCGACAGCTCTTTTACCAACCAACCTACACTGAGCAGTTGTAGCCACATGCCGGTGTTGCCAAAAAAATTGCCGAACCACAGCAGGCGGAAATCGCGATATGCCAACCACGAATCGAGAGTGTGCATCCGGGGCAATCTACGTCTATTCGCGATGGAGCAACCTCGCCGTCTGCCGTGGTCGTGGCCCGCCAAAACTGCTAACGAGCCGGAAATAATGGAGTCGGATGATCACGGTGAACCGCAAATATACTGCGCCGGCCCAAGATTGGTGTCAACACGAACATAGTGGGCATGTTTCGCGTTGTGTGGCGGTATTCTCGGGCCCCGGGCCTTGATCGGGCGCTGTGGTATGATTGGGTGGGATTCCCACCCGGGGATTAGTTATCAATTGCCTCGTTCAGTATCGTGAGAAGGGATCCGCAAATGACGACTATAGATTCCGCTCGACCAACCACAACGAATCCGAAAACGCCCCTGGTTCGGGCCGGAAGCGCGCGTTAGTTGCTCATCTGATGCGGCGGGCCGGGTTCGGGGCAACTCCTTCTGAACTTGATGCGTATTGCTCCCGTGGATACGATGCTACGCTGGAATGGTTGCTGCATCCCGAAGATTCGCAGGAACTGGATGATGACATCATTGAGCGTTACTACATCGACTGGAAGGAATGCCGCAACATAGAGGGCGCGCTGACCGAGACGGTATATCGGATGAACGCCAGTGCGGGCGCCCGTCCATTGCCGGAGAAAGCGGCCCTGTTCTGGCACGGTGTGTTTGCGACCGGATTGGCCAAAGTCCTGCACGAAAAAACCATGCTGAACCAGATCGACATGTTGCGCGCGCATGGTTTGGGTTCTTTCCGGGACTTGCTGGTTCAACTGGCCCGCGACCCGGCGATGATTTTCTGGCTGGACAACAACTTCAATCACAAGGATGCCATCAACGAAAACTGGGGCCGCGAGTTGCTGGAGCTCTTTTCCATGGGCGTCGGTATGGATGACCGCTCCAATTACTCTGAAGAAGACGTACAGGAGGCCGCCCGGGCGTTTACCGGTTGGACCATTGACGACGACAACGTCGCCAGCATCCCGTTTGGCAAAACCCCCTGGCTTTTCCGATACGATCCGGACGACCACGACGATGGCGAGAAAACCTTCCTGGGCGAGACCGGCGATTTCAACGGTGAGGATATTATCGACATAATCTGCCGGCAGCCGGCTACGGCCCGGTTTGTCAGTCGGCACATGTACAATTTCTTCGTGGCCGACGACGTGCAGGTCCCGGCCTGGCAGAATACTCCTCCGCCTGATCCTGAAGCGGTAGCGCTGCTGGAAGCCGAGTACTTCCGGTCCGGTTACGATATACGGTCGATGCTTCAATTGCTGTTCAGCTCGGATTTCTTCAAATCTGAGTCAGCCCGTTTCGCCCGGGTGAAAAGTCCCGCCGAAGTCGTGGTTGGTACATTGCATCTGGTTGGCGACCTGAAATTTCCCCGCCACGGTGTGTTAGGAGTTGCGCTGGAATGCCGGTACATGAACCAGGACCTCTTGAATCCCCCTTCGGTGGAGGGTTGGCACACCGGCAAAGAGTGGATCGACAGCGGCAGCATGGTGGAGCGCATCAATTTTGTCGCCGACCAACTGGGTGATCCAAGCCATGTCGGCGTAAGGGCCATTGTGGATAACGTGCTGAATGGCGCGCCATCGTTGACCCCCGCCTCCATAGTGGACGGATGCCTGGACCAACTGGGCTGCGTGGAACTAAGGCCTGACAATCGCAATGCCCTGATCGCCCAGGCCGCCCGCTCCGGCGCGGAGTTCCCGGTGGAGACCGGCGCCGCAGCCGGCCGCGCCGTTGCCGAACCAATCATCCTGAACGCGCTCCGCATGATAGGTTCCACGCGCGAATACCAGTTCGCCTGATCCTCCAACCGTAGCGAGCGCCGATCATGGCCCTCAGTATCGAACCGATACCCTCGGCAGCTATGCGCCTGATGACCAATGAGGAATTGGCGCTGGCGAAAATCGCTGACGAGTTGGCCCGGGACCAATTCGCTCCCCGCGCGGCACGCTACGATGCTGCGGCAGAATTTCCTGCCGAAAATTACATCGACCTGCGCAACGCCGGCCTGTTGACTCTGCGAGTCCCCAGGGAATTCGGAGGCCACGGTCTTGATCCGCTGGGATTTGCCATGTGCATCCTCGCCGTCTCCCGGGGGTGTGCTTCCACCGGTTTGACGCTCACGATGCACTCGAACGTATTGGGTTCGTTTGTGGGTGGGTTGGGAACCACGGAACAACAGTGGCGATATTTCGGGGAAGCGGTTGCGAATGGTCGCCTTTTCGCCTCGATCACTAGCGAACCCGGCGCGTCGGCGCGGGAACGGTTCGTTTTGTCCACCACATTCACGCCTCGAGAACGTGGCGGCTACCGCGTGGAAGGCACCAAACACTTCTGCTCGCTGGCCGACGCGGCGGATTATTTCTTTGTGTCGGGTATCGTAAAGGGCAGCGGCGGCGGCGCTGATAACCTGATCTCCGCCATGATACCCAGCGATTCCAGCGGTGTATCTGTGACGGGGCAATGGGACGCAGTGGGCATGAGGGCGACGGCCAGCCACACCGTCGAGTACGATACCGCGGTGTCGGTCGATGATGTGTTCGGACCGCCGGGCCGGCTGTTGTCGGCAGACTGGGGAAGTTTTTCGCTGGGTTACGCCGCCGTATATCTCGGTATTGCCGAGGCAGCGTACGCATACATAACTGACTACGTTCAGCAGAGGACCTGGACTCCCGACGGGGCGACAATGGTCCAGTACCCGTCGGTCCAGCGTTCCATTGGCGAGATGAGCGTTGCAATCCAGTCGGGCCGTTTGTTACTGATCGACGCCGCGCTGACCGACCGAATCGAGGACCCGGTCGCGTCCGTGCTGGCGATCAATCGCGCCAAGCAGTATTGCGCCGAAGTGGGTGTGTCGGTAACGGACGCCGCCATGCGGATGGCCGGCGGTGGCGGTCTGCTGAAATCGTCGCCTCTGGAACGCCTCCGTCGCGATGCGCTCTCCGGTCCGGTAATGCCACCGGCTAACGACCGTTGCCTGGAAACCATTGGAAAATTGGAATGCGGGTTGCCCGCGGTTACCGTGGAACTGACCTGACGAACCGGAATATCGCAAGGAACCCTACATGACCACAGTTGTAGAACATCCGCTATCCGTCGCTGGCGCTTATCAGTATCACGACGTAATCGGTCTGCTTTCGGGCGGTGGGCCGGGATTCAGCGGGCCGGTTTCAGTTGCCCTGGGCCCCGACGGTTTGCTGCATGTGGCCAACCGTGCGAACCCCAACCAGCCCGAAGCCGTGCGCGTGTCCCGTTGCACCGTCGAAGGGGACTACGCAGGTGAATTTTTTGGCTGGGGGGAAGCGCCCGGCCAGTTCATCTGGATTACGTCCATTGCTTTCGGGCCGGACGGACATCTGTATTTGTCGGACGAAAACACCCATCGTATCAGCGTGTTTACGCCCGAGGGAGAATTTGTCCGGTGCTGGGGGAAGTACGGAAATGAACCCGGCCAACTGAACCGTCCGTCGGGGGTCGCCTTCGCCTCCGATGGCACGTTGCTGGTGGTGGACTCACTCAACGATCGAATTCAGCGTTTCACCGATCAGGGTGAAACGGTTGCGTCCTGGGGTTCGTCGGGCAGTGGACCGGGGCAATTCCGGATGCCGTGGGGTGTGACCGTCGATGCTGTGGGCGCGGTGTACGTTTCGGATTGGCGCAACGATCGCATCCAGAAATTCGATCCGGATGGCAATTGCCTTGCTGTATTCGACGGGACGGACGGCGGCGATGGGTTCAGCCGTCCCAATGGCCTGGCTGTGGACGGCGTGGGGCGCATCTACGTGTGCGATTGGCGGAACAACCGCGTCCAGGTGCTGGACGAAACCGGGAGGGTGATCGACTCCCTGATTGGCCACTCTGGGACATCAAAATGGGCACGCACTTTCCTGAACGCCAACCCCGACATCGAGGAAAAGCTGAACGCCGCGACCCAGAACATCGAATTGAAGCGGCGCTTCTATCGACCCACCGCAGTAACGGTCGGCAGCGATGGCCTCGTGTTTGTGGCCGATTGTTACCGGCATCGCGTCCAGATCTACCGGCGACTATAAGGAGGTATCTATATGACGAGCAGCAACGGCGCCAACGGAACTGCCCAACAAGTCGGGACTACCATTCTGGTGGTAATGATGGAGGTGGACAAGGCCGACGACGCCGTCTTCAACAAATGGTACAACGAAGAACACGTACCGGAACGGATGGCCATACCCGGATATATCAGCGCCCGGCGGTTCGAGCTGGACCCTGATGACAGTCAGGCCAATGGAGTCCTGCGTTACCTTTGCATCTGGGAGTTGGAGAACGATAGCCCGTTGCAGTCACAACTCTACAAGGATCAGAACGCCAAGCCGACACCGACCAAAGAAGCGGCCGGCGCCGTCGTCAAACAGAGAGGGCGGGGTCTGTATCGCCAGATATTCCCGGCGGTCGGAGGATTCTCGGACCGATCCGGTTATACCTACCCGGACGGAACCAAAATCGCGGCCGCCTAAATCCTGGTGAGGCGGAGCAGCGCTCCGATATTCTCCTCTTTCTCCAGATTCCAAAGTCGATCCAGCAGTTCGTTGGTTTGGTCCGGAGTCAACAGGTCGGTGCACAGGCCGCGGAATTTGGATTCCACCTCCGCGTCGGTCATTGGGTTCAGGTGGTGTCCTCGGAAATGCGCCACCTCTGAGCTGTAGGTTTGCCCGCCGCGCATCCGCAAGTCCAGGTTGCACAACATGGCTTCGGGCACTCTGCGGTTTGCCTCGTCAGATGCTTCGATGCGGGTTCTGCTGATCAGGCTGGCTAAACCCGGATCGTTGATATACTCGTCCGCGAAATGGCCCTGATGCAATTCGTCGTAAGTCAGGGCTACCGCGGTGGCGTAGGGCATACTGTGGTCAGCGGTTTCCCTGGTTTTCGGGCGCCATTTCTCGTCGTCTCCGGCCATGATGTCGATGGCCTTTTGCAACGTGCGGATATGCACGTCCTCCACGTCGTCAACCCGGAAATCGGGTACTTGATGCCGGGCGGCCAGCGCCGCTTCAACCACCGTTTGGGAATAAAGCCCCAGCGCAAATTGCTTGATATTACATTCGTGGACCTTGAAGGGCTGGGCGTTGTCTCCGCCGAATCGTTCCAGTTCGTAGGGTTCTTTGGTAACTGCCGCAAAGAAGCCGTACTCACCCTCAAACACCGGGGCCGGGCCGGTCAGGCCGCGTTCGGCCAACATGGCGGCGAATACGGCATTGCGACTGGCGTTGGCGTAAGCGCATCCCTTCCAGTGGGATAACTCGCCCACACGGGTTTGCCCCAACGCTATATTGGGCGCGATACCCAGGTTCATTGCCTGCTGGGTCTGGTCCACTGACAGACCCATCGCCCGCGCGGCTCCCATCGAACTGGCAATTGCCCCGTTGGTAACGTGGTCGAATCCGACATAGCGGATGCTGAAAGCATCGCCGAACCTACAGAATCCTTCGTATGCAACCGCGGTGGCGGTGATCAGACGGCGACCACCGGCCCCCACCATTTCGGCGCCGGCCAGTGTCGCCGCAATGCTGTCGCTGGGATGGCCGGATTCCAGAGTTGTGTAACCGTCGTTGAAATCCAGATAGCGGATCATCACTCCGTTGGCAAACGTAGCCAGGTCAGGGCTGGTGGTGGTACCGGTTCCAATGATGGTGCACGGGCGCCGGCTGCTCACGTCAGCAGCCAAGTCGCGGGCAATCTTGCTGGGCTCCGAGCTGTAAGCGCCGATGGCGCATCCGATGCTGTCAATTATCATCCGCTTCAGCAGATGCACGGTGTCTGCCGGCAAATCGCCATAATGCAGGTTGTTGGAATAGTTGGACACGTACTCGACGATGGTGGACATCACGACCTCCGGTTGAACTTGGAAGCGATCAAACCGAGGGCCGACCACTTCCGACGCGAGATGGGACAATGATGGTGATACGCTGGATTAGTTGGCGCACGTAAAGCTATGCAACATCTTAATCTCGTCGAGGGTCATCCCGCCGGCGTCCACTTCATCCCAAGTTTCCTTTTCCGAAACGTCAATCAGCGTAGGAATCAGAGCGGCGTCAGTGCCGGTTGCTTTCATAGCACATTCCAGGAATTCACGTACCAGTTGGCGATCTTCGGGTGTGGCATTGTTGTAACCCGGGCCCAGGTCAGTGCGGGGCGGCGCGGCGGATGCGCTGGCCGTTGCCGAACCGCCCGACTCCAAAGTGGCAACACGGTTGGTGCCCGCCTGCTTGGCCTCTTCGAGCTCGGTGATGCGGTCCGAGAGGGTTGTATTGGTATCTTCCACTCGGGCGACGCGGGCGTCGAGGACTTCCTGAGACACCAGGTTCTCGATAGCCATCTCTTCAATTCGTTTCAATTCGGTGGCTGTGAAATCAGAGTCATTTCCGGATCCACAGGCCAGCGCGCCGGCGAGAATGGCGCTAGACAGAATGGCAATCAAACCCATTTTGATGCCCCATTTTTGCATCTTATTATACCTCCGTGATGCCGGATGTTACCGGACAGCATCAGTTTAGCAGGATAACAAGACCACCCGCCTATGCCGGAAATTACAAATCGTCGCCCTTTTTGCGGAGTGTGCGGAGCCCCCGAGGATGGGGACGCTATCGTTGCGATTCGTCAGCGTGGTTCAGGCCGTGGATTCGCTGGGACTGGCCTGGTTCCAATAGGCATCCACCCGATTCAAATAGTTTCGCAGCAGGTCATGGCCCACGGCGGTCATGATGGACTCCGGGTGAAACTGCACGCCCTCAACGGGAAATTCCTTGTGCCGGACGCCCATGATCAGGCCGTTGTCCGTGCGAGCCGTAATCTCGAGACAGTCGGGCAGGGTTTCGGGATAGATGACCAGGCTATGATAGCGGATTGCCTCGAACGGGTCAGGCAGCCCGGCGAACACGCCCTGGCCGTCGTGGTGAATCATGGAGGTTTTGCCGTGGCGGATTTCGCCGGCGCGGTCAACCGTTGCGCCGTAAGCCTCGCCGATGCACTGGTGCCCCAGGCACACGCCAAGCACCGGCAGTTTGGGGCCGAAATGCCGGATGACCTCGTTGGATATACCGGCCTCGCTGGGGGTGCAAGGGCCGGGGGAAATCACAATCCCAGACGGCGCCATTTCCTGGATCTCGGGAATCGTTATCTTGTCGTTTCGGATCACCGTAACGTCTGCACCCAGCTCAGCTAGATACTGGTAGAGGTTGTAAGTGAAACTGTCGTAGTTGTCGAGGAGGAGCAGCATCAGTACAACTCCACCAATTCCAGCCAGTTGCCGTCCGGGTCCTGGCCATACAGGGCCTTGCGGGTCATCTTGCCGGCGTCATCGTACATAGCGACGGGAGGGGCGCCGTAGGTCAGGCCGCGCTGGCGGGTGGCTTCGTAGAAGGCGTCGATGTCCTCGACGAAGAAGGCCAAGTGGGCGGCGCGGACGTCGTTCTTGTCGAATTCGGCGAAACCGCCGGCCGGGTTCAGGTATTGGATTAGCTCCAACTGGTGGCCCTCGCCCATATCGAAAAATGCGCCCCGGATGTGGGTGTCGGGGAAACCGAGCAACGTGCTGGGAAACTCGCCGGTGCGTTCGGTGCGCATGGTCAGGGTGAGGCCCATCACGTCGGTATAGAAGGCGACGGCGGCCTCCAGGTCTTTGACGATAAAGCCGGTGTGGAAAAAGGATTTGAGCATTTTTTGACCTCGGGGTTACGGGTTTTTACAGGGATGGACAGGATTTACAGGATAATGGATAGTGCGGGGATTTTACCCTCACCCCAGCCCTCTGCCATCAAGGGGGAGGGATGTCAGGAGAGACCTTCGGCGTCGGCGATGGCCCGCATCATGGCGCCGGATTTGTGGCGTGTTTCCATGTACTCATCCTCGGCAACACTGTCCGCCACGACGCCGCCACCGGCCTGCACGTACATCACGCCGTCCTTAAAGATCCCGGTGCGCAATACCAGCGCAGTATCCATGTTTCCGTTGTAGCTGAAATAGGCAACCGCTCCACCGTACGGGCCGCGACGTTCACCCTCCACCTCGGCGATGATCTCCATTGCCCGAATTTTGGGAGCGCCCGAAACCGTGCCGGCGGGAAAGCAGGCGCGTAACGCGTCGTAGGGCGTCAGGTCGGGCTTCAGCTGGCCTTCCACATGGGACACCAGGTGCATCACGTGCGAAAACCGCTCCACGTCCATGAACTGGGTGACGTTGACGGTGCCTGGTACGCTGACTCGCCCGATATCGTTCCTGCCCAGATCCAACAGCATGATGTGTTCGGCGCGCTGCTTCTCGCTGTTTTTGAGCTCGCCTTCCAGTGCGACGTCTTCGGCAGTCGTCTGCCCTCGCGGGCGGGTGCCGGCAATTGGGTGGGTGGCAACGACGCCGTCTTCGACCTTGGCTACTGTTTCGATGGCAGCGCCGACAATCTGGAATCCGTTGAGGTCGAGGTAGTACATGTACGGCGACGGATTGCTGCCCCGTAACGCGCGGTACACCTGGAACGGATGGGCGTCGGTTTGCCGGCTGAACCGTTGTGAATTCACGACCTGAATGACGTCACCCGCGTAGATGTACTCGACGCATTTATCCACGATGTTTTCGTATTCCTGGACCGTGAAGTTCGACTGCGCTTCACTCGATGCGGGCGCCGCCGGCGTTCGCGTCAATTCGGGCGGGAGTTCCAATGGGCGGGAAAGCCGGTCAACCATGCGATCTATCTTAGCCACGGCTTCCGCGTATGCGGCGTCAATGTCGCTATCCAGCCTGGCGTGGCTGACCACCTTGATATCGTGCCGCAAGTGATCGAACACCAGCAGGGTGTCGGTGAACATAAACACCGATTCAGGCAACCCCTGTGGGTCCGACTCCAGCATTGGCACGCGGGGTTCAAAATAATGGACAGCATCGTAGGCGACGTAACCCACACCGCCACCGTGGAACGGAGGCAGGCCCTCTATCGGTATCAGCTGATAGCGGTTCATCTCGTTTTCAACCAACGTTAACGGATCAACCGATCCAGACGGCTGGTCGGTGCCGGTGCTGAACACGTCGTAGGGTTCGGTTCCGATAAAACTGTATCGGCCCAGGCGTTCTCCGCCGGCTACCGATTCCAGCAGAAACGAATATGGCGGCCGGGCGACTTTCAGATAGGCTGATACCGGGGTTTCAAGGTCGGCATTTATGATTTGGTAAACCGGGCATAAATTACCCTGGCCGGCCATTTCACGCACTTGTTCCAGAGTTGGTTGGTACATAATTCCAGTCGTTGCTTGCCATGTGGTTGGTGTGGATAAAGACAATAAAAGAAGCCCGTCCTCTAGGGACGGGCTGTTGGGCCGTGGTGCCACCCTGTTTGCCGCCGGCGTTTGGGCCATAAACCTGGCGGCGTCTCATTCAGCAGTCGAGGTGATTATTCACCCTGGTGCGCCCTACCTCGCGCTGGGGGCATCTAACGTGGCCCAAACGTCCTAGCCTACTATCAGTTTCGGCAGGCGGCTCCGGGGCCCATTCAACGTCTGCGCCTGGCGCCGGCTCGCACCTTGCCCGGCTCTCTGTGCCACGCTGGACGTTTACTATTCCCCATCTCAGCTTTTGTGTAATTCAGATTTTGAGTGTTCAGTATATGAGGGTCTCCCGGGGAGTGTCAACGACGAAGGCTGCCTCGTAACTGTTCACGTTTGAGGGGACGGGGTCGGCTTGCAAAGCAAATTCCTTGCTTGGCTGCTCCTCTGTGAGAGGCCGAATAGTCCGCAGATCACCGCAAGTCTGAACAGTTACGCTGCCTCACCCAGGGTCATTCGGTTGTCATTGCGAGGAGCGCAGCGACGTGGCAATCTCGTTGAGGTTGAGCACGTGCTGGGGAACCATCATTGCTACGGTGACGAGATTGCCACCCCTCGTATCAAGTACGGGGTCGCGATGACATGAGGAAAACCGAAAAGCCCTGCTGCCTCACCAGGGCTATCGCATATGAAATTACAGCCACGTCACTCCGGCGAAAGAACGTCACCCCCTACTTGATACGGGGCCGGAGTCCAGAGCTTGTAATCTGCTGGATTTTTACAGCGAAGCCACCGGCATCGGCCACTGGATTCCCGCTTTCGCGGGAATGACGGTGGTTAAGCTGGAATGACGGTGGTTAAACGGTCCATATGCGATAGCCTGGGCTGCGCGGTAGGGCCTTTTCAAAGTTGCGGAAATTAACCACCCGCTCGTCCTGAGCCTGTCGAAGGACGGTTGCCGATGGTTCGACAAGCTCACCATGAGCGGAGGTCGGAGGACTTTGAAAAGGCCCTGCTGCCTCACGCGTACCCACTCATCGAGATTGCCACGTCCCTCGACAAGCTCGGGATGAGCGGAATATCTTCGCAATGACAGACGCGGCCGGCGAACTCCGATGTTCTGGACGCAGTTTGGGGAGGCCGCAATAGGATTCGGTCAAGGCGTTAGCAGGATCTTCCCGGTACTTTCGCGGCTTTCCAGCCTTCGGTGCGCTTCGCTGGCGTCGGACAACGGCAGGTTGAGGCTGATGTTCAGCCTGATTTCGCCGGATTGGACCCATGCGAGACAGTCTTCCGCCCGGCGCAAAAGCTCGGTGCGCGTTGCCGTGTAATCGCCGAGAGATGGCCGGGTCAGGTACAAACTTCCATTCCGCAGGGCCGATGAGTCCACCGGGCCCACCGGGCCGCTGGCCTGTCCGTACAGGCACATGCAGCCCCGCCTTCCCAGGATGCGCAATCCCTTCTCAAAGGTGGTTTGGCCGACCGCGTCGTAAACAACCTTCACGCCGGCGCCATCGGTCATCCGCCTCACCTCGGCTTCGAAATCCTGCTGCGTGTACAGGATCACAGTGTCGGCGCCGGCTCCGCGAGCCAGTTCAGCTTTTTCGCCAGTGGAGACCGTTGTGTATACCTCTGCGCCGATTCGCTTCAACATTTGAATCAGCAGCAAACCCATACCTCCCGCGCCGGCGTGCACCAGCGCGCGGTCTCCTTCGTGCAGGGGAACAACATCATGCACGAGGAAGTGGGCCGTCATGCCCTGCAGCAGCGTGGCGGCGCCGGTGGCAAAGTCCATATCGTCGGGGATTCTAACCAGCAGCCACGAGGGCACTGCCTGCTGCTCGGCGTAGGAACCGGTGTGCATCGCATAGGCGACGCGGTCGCCAACCGCAACTTCATCCACACCTTCTCCCACTGCCACCACCACTCCCGATGCCTCGCGGCCGGGAGTCCATGGGAAGGCAGCCGGTGGGTTGGTACCCTTGCGGCTGGATACATCGGTGTAGTTGACTCCGATATTTTGTATGGCTACGACCGCCTGACCAGGCGCGGGCGTTGGTTCAGGGATATCCTCGAATTGCAGAACCTCCGGGCCCCCGATCTCATAGGCGCGGATTCCTTTCATATTTTCACCTCTCAGTGCATTCTTGAATCGAGGAGACCACCAGCCGGGAGCGCCGGCGGATGATCATCCTCCCAGTACTGAAACCATGCCCGTAACGTTTTCAATCTGATCGATGTTACGGAAACTGGTTATCGCTTCCTCAATGTGGTCCTGCGGGAGGATATACCTGGTGCAATATAGAAACTTGGCTTCCAGTTCCTCCGCATCCAGGGGCAAGGCGGGCGTGCCGCGGGCGTGGTCGACGCGATGGCGCAATACGCGACCGTCATGCAGTGTTACCTGCAACTCAGCCGGATACCTGGATAATGGAGATTCGGGAACGGAGGCTGCAACGGAAATCCGTTCCATAATCGCCCGCACCCCTTCGTCGCGTACGGCAACGTCCGAGAAGAAGTTGATGAGCGGAGCGCCGTGGCACAAAGTCGCGGCGGTTATGAATCCCAGACAACTGCGAGCCTGCCACCCGTCCGCCGGGAGTACCGTGGGTAGTTGTGCCATTGCGTCTGCCGTTATACCGACGTGTACGTCACTGATGTCGGCGGGATTCAAGCGGTTCATCTGAATGATCCCGAGGGCAGCGTCGATGGCGGTATGGCTGGCCGGATGGCACGGATAAGCGTGGATCGAAACACCGCCGTCGGTGAGCCGCCAGGCACGCCCCAGATCAACCAGCGCTCCGGCTGATTGCAATGACTCCAGCGATTCGCCCACCGGCGCGGCGGCAACACCTTCCGATGCGATCAGCGCCGCCATCACGCCATTCATGGCGTCCAGCCCGCCGCCCAGAAGGGCGCTGGCGCCGGCGGAGTTGTAGTCGATGTCAGCCCTCGCCGAACCGACAGCGATACCCAACGCATTGCCCAGTTGTTCTTCGGTCAGGCCGAGCAGCGCCCCGCCGGCCGCCGTTGCGCCCACCGTGCCCGCAGACGAAAATCCCTGGACCGCGGACAATCGGGCGACTATCTCGGCGCCGGCGGCGAACGCCGACAAGACCCTCGCGCCGCTGGCGCCGTGCATTTCTCCGAGAGCCATTACCGCCGGAAATACGGCTGCCGTCGGATGGCTGGCGGCGTTGAGGGCATGGTCGTCGAAATCCAACAGGCGCACCAACGTACCGTTAACCAGCGCGGCGTAGACCGGGGATGTTCGCAGACCCATCCCGATAATCGTACATCGTCCGTTGCCGCCCATAGACCTGGCGAATCGGCTTAACGCCACACCTTCCGGATGTGCCGCCCCGGCGAGGGCCACCGCCGCCGCGTTAAGCATAACGTTGCGGCATTGCTCGGCAACTGCGTGCGGTATGGGCATACCACCGTTAACTGCATCGCTGGCGAACTTGGCGAGGAGGTTCAATATTCCTGAGATTGAGTCAGCCATAACGGGACAAGGATAACTACGGGGAAGGCCGGGCGCAACGGCGGCGGTTCTCTCGAGCGTACCCACTTTAATCTGTCATTGCGACCCCGTACTTGATACGGGGGTGGCAATCTCGTCGCCCTAGCAATGGTGGTTTGCCGACGCGTGTTTGACTTCAACGAGATTGCCACGTCGCTGCGCTCCTCGCAATGACAGTAGGACAATTAGTTTTGACAACGTGGGTACGCGTGAGTTTGGGACGGCGCTTGACCACCTCAGACCGACCTATTGCGTTCTAACGGTTGCGCCGGACGCTGAGATTTGCCAAACTCGGCGCAGGAACCTGTCGGCAGAGTTCGCGATTTACGACGGAGGAATTAACATGGCTTTTGTTGCCAACGATTCCGGCTCGGTGGAATCCCGAGTCTATGACGTGGCTATTGTAGGTGGGGGGATCATCGGGCTGTCCACCGCCATGCAACTGCTCCAACGGTTTCCGGAGCTGAACGTTGCGGTGATTGAAAAAGAAACCACCCTGGCCCGGCATCAAACCGGGCACAATAGCGGCGTGATTCACTCCGGAATCTATTATCGTCCAGGTTCGTGGAAGTCCCGGTTTTGCGTGGGAGGCAAAGACCGCCTGATTGATTTCTGCAATGAAAATGAGATCGAATATGAAGAGTGTGGAAAGGTTATCGTCGCTACTCATGAATCCGAGTTGGGTCGGTTGGATGACCTCTTTGAGCGTGGCGTGGCTAATGGCGTCCCCGACCTCGAGATTATTGGCCCGGACCGACTGGCGGAAATCGAGCCGCACACCACCGGAGTACGGGCGCTGTGGGCGCCTCACACCGGGATCATCGACTATGTGCGGGTGGCGAACGCTTACGCCGGCAAGACCCAGATTGCCGGCGGCGATATTTTCACTGACGCGCCGGTGACTGCTATTCGCGAATCCAGTGGTGGCAGTGCGCTGGAAACACCTCGTGGGTCAGTGCAAGCCAGGCATGTCATCAATTGTGGCGGGTTGTACGCCGACCGGCTGGCGCGCATGATGGGTGAAACAACCGACGTCCGGATCATTCCTTTCCGCGGAGAGTATTACAAGCTGGTTGAAGACAGCCACGACCTGGTGAAAGGCCTGATCTACCCGGTGCCGGACCCGAGGTTCCCGTTCCTGGGCGTGCATTACACTCGAAATATCCACGGCTACGTGGAAGCCGGACCCAACGCGGTACTGGCCTGGGCCAGGGAGGGCTACCGCAAAAGCGACGTCAACGTTGGGGAGACCATGGGTGCGTTGGGGTTTCCGGGTTTCTGGAAAATGACCGCCCGCCACTGGCGCACCGGCATGAAGGAAATGCACCGGTCGTACCGAAAATCGGTGTTCGTAAACGATCTGCGGAAACTGATTCCGGAGATTCAACCGGACGATCTGGAAACCGGCGGAAGTGGCGTCAGGGCTCAGGCAGTTTCCTCCTCGGGAGCATTGCTCGACGATTTTCACATCCTCAGAGGCCAGCGTGCTTTGCATGTGCTCAACGCACCGTCGCCTGGCGCAACGTCGTCGCTGGCGATTGGCGAGTACCTGGCGGACTTGGCCACTGAGGACTTCGGCTTGTCTGCCCGCCGGGACGAACGGTAACGGCGCGAATAAGCAGGCGAGGCGATTTCGCTACTCGGGGTACGCCTTATCCGTAGCGCGGCTGGTCCGTTTAGACGACGATTGCCGGCGGCAGCCGGCAGTCGTCGCAGAACTGCCGGCGCTCACGCGTACCTACTTTAGACTGTCATTGCGAGGAGCGTAGCGACGTGGCAATCTCGTTGAGGCCACGGTCGCTACTACCGGAACGAGATTGCCACGCTGTGCTCGCAATGACAAAGTGGGTACGCGTGAGCTCCCCCTAACCGCCGTCGCCGCTTGCGGGGGCGACGGTTACGGTCATTGTGTCGGTGTCGGAGCCGCCCTCCCGGTCGGTTACGGTCAGTTGGAACACCAGCGTCGTGTCGTCTGCGGCGTCCTCCGGCAGCGTGAGCCTGGGGTCGCCAAACTTGCTGGCGGCCTGGTTGTACCGTTCCGCGTTCGGGTGGGTCAGCGTTACGGACGGGCCGGACAGCTGCGTCCATTGGTGGGCCATCCGCCACCATGCCCCGTAGGGGTTGCGGCTGCCGGTCCCTTGCAGGGTCACGCTCTCGCCCGGCTCGCCGGTCAGGTCGGGGCCCGCATTGGCCGTCGGAAGCGGTGGCGGGGAACCCTCCACCGGGGCCGTCGCCGCGCTGGTCAGGGTTTCCTGGTGGCCCGCGTCGTCGGTGAAGGTCACCCGGACCTTGATTGCCTTGTTGGTGTCGGAGGGCTGAAGCTGGTAAGCGGAGTTCACCGCTCCCGAAATCGCCGTGTCCCTGCTGGACAGCCACTGGTAGCTGTAGCTTACGTTGCTCAGCCCGTTGGCGTCGGCAATCCCGGAAGTGTCGGCGGTGAGCGTGTGGCCCACCTGGACGGTTCCGGTGATGGCCGGGGCGCCCGTCGCCGGGGTATTGGGCGCTTGGGCCTCCGCCACCGGGTCCGTCGCCGCGCTGGTCAGGGTTTCTTCATAGCCCGCGTCGTCGGTGAAGGTCACCCTGACCTTGATTGCCTTGTTGGCGTCGGAGGGCGGAAGTTGGTAAGTGGAGTTCACCGCTCCCGAAATCGCCGCGTTCCTGCTGGACAGCCACTGGTAGCTGTAGCTTACGTTGGTCAGCCCGTTGGCGTCGGCAATCCCGGAAGTGTCGGCGGTGAGCGTGTGGCCCACCTGGACGGTTCCGGTGATGGCCGGGGCGCCCGTCGCCGGGGTGTTCGGAGCTTGAGTCTCATCCTCTGCCGTCAGTTGAATGGTTACGTTGACGGCGGCAGCGCCGCCCCTGCCGTTCGACGCCGTTACCGTCACCGCGTAGCTGGGCTTGGTTTCGTAGGTGTAGGTTACGCCTGCTTTGGTGGTCAACTGCCCCGTGGCGGCGTCCAGCTCGAAGGAACCCGCGTCGCCGCCGGACAGGGAGTAGGTCAAGCTGTTGCCGTTCGGGTCGGTGGCAGCCACGGGCGCGCCCACGTTGGTTCCCGGAGGGCTGTTCTCTGCCAGACTCCGGGTAACCTCAAAGATGGGAGGGGCATTGGCATCGCAGAAGGGCAGCCCCAGCTCGTCAAAGTCATTGTGCTTGAGCGGCAAATCCCGCAAACCCGCGGGTATGCACCCGGTCAACTGGTTGGCGCGGAGGTTCAGATATTGCAAGTTGGAGAGGTTGCCCAACTGTGAAGGAATTCCCCCGCTCAACTGGTTGAGGTAGAGGCTCAGACTTGTCAAGTTGGAGAGGTTGCCCAACTGCGAAGGTATTGCCCCGCTCAACTGGTTGGCGTGGAGGACCAGACCTGTCAAGTTGGAGAGGTTGCCCAACTGCGAAGGTATCGCCCCGCTCAACTGGTTGGAGCTGAGGTCCAGATCCGCCAGGTTGGAGAGGTTGCCCAACTGTGAAGGAATCTCCCCGCTCAACTGGTTGCCGCGGAGGCTCAGATATTGCAAGTTGGAGAGGTTGCCCAACTGCGAAGGAATTTCCCCGCTCAAGTGGTTGTGGTTGAGGTCCAGAGTCGCCAGGTTTGGAGAGATTGCCCAACTGCGAAGGAATCTCCCCGCTCAACTCGTTGTCGTCGAGTCTCAGAGCCTGTTTACAATCTTTTGAGGATTAGCACCATGAAGGCAAGCACCACCATTTGCAGGCTGGTATTGAGCTTTCTTTCGCAGTTCTTCCAGAGGCGGCGGCACTTCTCCAGCCAGGCGAAAGACCGCTCCACCACCCATCGCTTCGGCAGCACCACGAAGGTGTGCAGTTCGCTGCGTTTCACCACTTCCACCGCGGCTCCCAACAAGCTTTGCACCGCAGCAGCAAAGGGCTTTCCGGTGTAACCCCCGTCCACCAGCACGTTCTGCACTTGACTGAGGCCGTCTCGGCGCCGGTCAAACATCGCCAAAGCCCCAGCCCGGTCGGTGACGTTGGCCGTGGTTATGTGGATCGCATGGGGCAAT
Organism: Dehalococcoidia bacterium; assembly: GCA_965262485.1. Lineage (GTDB taxonomy): Bacteria > Chloroflexota > Dehalococcoidia > Lucifugimonadales > UBA3495 > Bin87. The sequence goes on from OZ253540.1 coordinate 2,194,567, forward strand.
CCTTGCGTATCCACCGCGATGTGTCGCTTGATTCCGGATACCTTCTTGCCCGCGTCATAGCCCTTGTGCTCGGCGCTGTCCGTGTTCTTGACACTCTGGGAGTCCACGATACAGAAGCTGGTCCGCTCTTTCCGCCCATTGCTGCGTCGGGCCGCGCCAACCGATTTTTTTTAGGACTTGTTCCAGAATGGAATCCTGCTCCGGGTCGGGCCGCTCACTCCATTGCCGGAAATACTGGTAGCAGGTGCGCCAATCGGGGAAGTCCGCGGGTATCATTCGCCACTGGCACCCGCTTTTCAGGAGATATAGCACACCGCAGAAAACGTCATACAAGTCCACGGTGCGGGGCTTGGTCCGGCGGCGGGCCGACTCCAGCGTCGGCAGAATACGGGCGAATTGCTCCCGGCTGATGTCGCTGGGATAGGAATGAGACATGATTACCCTCCCCTGAATAATAGCCTCAACTTAACCTATTTCAGAGATCGTAGACAGGCTCTCAGGCTGGTGACCCGTCCGTTGCTGTCGGTGCGCACGCCGTGCCAGTTGCCGATGGGCGCCTCGGTCAGCCAGTTGGTGTTGTTTGACCAGCTAGCCCCGCCGGTGGCGTTGTAGAGCGCGACCAGCGCTGCCCGGTCGCCGGCTACGCTGCCTGCGGACGTCGGGGGGGGGCGCTGTACACTTCGGTCGCGACCAACGCCAGCGGTATGATCAGGGCGATCAGCCCGGCGACTGCCAACAATCCAAACCTGCTTTTGCTCAGCATGGGACACCTCTACGACTTGGGTTAGATTCGCCTAAGTACTGCCTACCCTCTTCACGAGGCGGTGCGGGCGCGATTATATCATTTGATCGGGGCCGGCTCTAACCCTCTCCCACCATGGGAGAAGGAACTTTGGGAGAGGGAACTTTGGGAGAGGGAACTTTGGAAAGGCCCTGAAACCTCGCCGCCGCCGCTCACAGTTGCGCCGGAAGCGTAGTAGCGAAATCGCCTCAAGCAGACGGCGCCGCTTGGTGACGATTTCCTTGCGGGTGTATAGTTTAGCTACAATCTCAAAGGAAACTAATTGCCAAACACGATGCCAAGCCTCACGCAGCCTACGACCCTGGATTTGGGTGTCTGGAACGTTTGCGCCGATTCGGTTCGGCAGTACCTCGCAGCGGTGGGGGACGAGTTGCCAGTGTATCGGGATACCGGTTTTGCGCCGCCGCTATGGTTAGCAGCCCGGATCCTTGGGGTTTTGTTGGAGCGGTTGTCGTTGCCGGACGGTACGATACACAGCTTTCAGGACGTTGAAGCGCTCGAACCGATCGGCCTGGGCTCCAGGGTTGCCGTCACCGCCACCGTGGAAGCAGTCCGGCAACGGGGCGGGATGAGTTTCGAAACCATTACCTACGTCGCGAAGCATCCGGACTCGGATCTGATCGTTTTGCGTGGGCGGACGACGGTACTTCTCCCCGCCGGCGAAGTCGCTGATGGCGACCCAAGTCATGAATCCTGATCCCCGCAACGCCGGCGACGCGCTGCCACGGGTTACGCGGACAATTACGTCGGACGGGATCGATGCCTATCGCGTTGCGTCCGGTGACAACAATCCCATCCATTACGACGATGAATTTGCGGCGGCGACTCAATTCGGCGGCGTTATAGCCCACGGAATGTTGACCCTGGCCTTAGTGGCTGAGATGATGGCTGCCGCTTACGGCGCCCATTGGCTCCGGAGCGGCAGCCTGAAAGTACGCTTTCGGGGCGCGGCGTATCCCGGGGATCGACTGGAGACCGTGGGGTCCGTCACCGACGCCGCCACTACCGGGGACGGTATTACTGTAAAGTGTGGTGTGGCGGTGGTCAACGCCGATACCCGGGCGCAAATAATCACCGGTTCGGCAACAGTATCCATACCCAGTCAGACAGGAAATGGTGTTCCTCAGCAATGACCAGTTTAAACGAAACCTCACCAAACTCCGGTTCAGTAGTCCGTATCGCCCTGGATGCGATGGGTGGAGATCACGGTCCTCCGGTAACCGTTCCGGGCGCGTTGGCAGCTTTGGACGCTCACCCGGAAATACACGTAACGTTCGTGGGTGATCCCGACCAGATCAGCTCTGAACTCAAGAAGCATCGCGCCGGAACCGATCGCATTGCGGTGGCGCCGTCGGAAGGAAAAATCTCGGACGATGAGCATCCGGTCGCAGCGTTGCGGCGTCGGCCGCGGTCTTCGATTGCGGTTACCACCCACTTGCTGCAGTCAGGCGTTGCGGACATGGCGGTTTCGGTGGGATCAACCGGCGCCACCATGGCGGCGGCGGTGTTTGCGCTCGGCCTCATGGAAGGATTGGAGCGCCCCTGCATCGGCGGCAATTTTCTGGGTCTGGCGCCCAAGACCACGGTGATCGACCTGGGGAGTAATGTGGATTGCCGGCCGCCGCAGATGCTGAGTTTTGCAGCCCTTGGCGTCGCGTTCTCGCGTCACTACCTGGGCATCGAATCTCCCCGAGTGGCGTTATTGAGCGTTGGTGAGGAAGCCGCCAAGGGGAACCGGCAGGTTCAGGACACTTACACCCTTTTGGAAAAGAGCCATCTCAACTTTGTCGGCAACGTTGAAGGGATGGATTTTTTCACCGATAAAGCCGACGTAATAGTGTGTGATGGGTTCATCGGCAACATACTCATTAAATTCTCCGAAGGGTTGGGCTCGGTATTTCGCCCATTCCTGCAACGACAGTTGGCCTCAACGTTCCCCGAAGACGCCGTTACACGTATCACGGATGCAATTTGGCAATCCACCAATTTGCCCCGTACGATGGGTGGGCCTCTCTTTGGCGTCAACGGCCTGGTTATGATTGGCCACGGTTCCTCCGGGCCCGAGGGGATATCCGGAGCGATTGAAACCGGGCTCCTGTGCCGTCGCATCGGCCTGATAAACGGGTTCCGCCAGGAATTGTCGCGGTTGGATATTGCGATCATGTTAGAATCCGGCGAGTGAGGCGGAATCGCAATGTATGCCATCGACTTGAGTGGACAGAGCGCCCTGGTAACCGGCGGGTCTCGTGGGATCGGAGCGGTGATCGCCCGACGCCTGGCCGAAGCCGGCGCTGCCGTGGCAATAAATTATCGCAGCAGCGGAGCCGAGGCTGATGCAGTCGTGGACGGCATCCGCAACGCCGGCGGTCAGGCTATTCCTGTACCGGGCGATGTCTCCGATGAAAATGCCGCCGAGGCCGTGGTCAAAGGGACGGTAGCGCAGCTGGGCCGGCTCGACATCCTGGTGAACAACGCCGGCGTGAATCGCGACAGACTTCTGATGCGCATGACGGCCGAAGACTGGGACCAGGTACTTACCGTCAATCTCCGGGGTACTTTCCTGCCGACGCGCCACGCCGTCCCTTTGATGGTACGGCAACGCTACGGGCGTATCGTCAATATCTCTTCGGTGGTTGGATTGTCGGGGAATCCCGGACAAGCCAACTACGCAGCATCCAAAGCCGGGCAGATTGGGTTGGCGAAGGCGGTGGCTCGTGAGGTCGCCAGCCGGAATATCACCGTCAACTCGGTCGCCCCCGGTTTTATCGAATTTAGCGATTCCGGCGGTATGACCGCAGATTTGACGGACGAGCAGCGAGGGCAGATTCTCAGTCGCATACCGGCGGGCCGTTTCGGATCTGCAGACGACGTGGCATCCGCGGTGCTGTATCTTGTGAGTTCCGGCGCCAGCTACATGACCGGGCAGACACTTACCGTTGACGGCGGCCTGATCGCCTGATTGATCTCTCATACGGGGCGCTCTGACGTGCAGCGGACGTCGGCGTCCACGTTCAATTCGGAGGAACCTATCATGCGAGCCACCACCCATTTCCGCCAGATGCTGTCAGACCCGGGCATCATCACCGCCCCGGGCGCCTACGATTGCCTGACCGCCGCCATCATTGAAAAAACCGGGTTCCCCGCCGTTTATATGACGGGGGCGGGCACTTCGGTGGCGCGCATCGGTTATCCCGATCTGGCGTTGGCCACGGCTACGGAAATGATGTCCAACGCAGCCGCGATCGCTGCCACCGTGGGCGTGCCGGTGATCGCCGACGCTGACACCGGCTACGGCGGCACGATGAACGTTCGGCGGACTATCAGGGAATACGAACGCACCGGCGTGGCAGCGGTTCATATTGAAGACCAGCAGTTTCCCAAGCGGTGCGGCCATCTTGATGATAAGCGGGTGGTGCCAATCGATGAAATGGTGCAGAAAATTCGCGCCGCCGCAGACGCCCGAACCGACGACGACTTTACCCTCATAGTGCGTACGGATGCCCTGGCGGTAACGGGTTGGGACGACACCATGCGGCGTTGCGACGCCTTTACGGAGGCCGGCGCCGACGCTCTGTTCGTGGAGGCGATTCGTTCGCCGGAAGAAGCAGCCGATGTGGTCGCCCGGACCAGTGTCCCGTTGCTGTACAACTTCGTGGAATCCGGAAAGTCTCCACTACTCAACGTATCAGAGTTGGAATCGCTCGGGTTTAAAATCGTGATCTTCCCAGGAAGCGCATTCATGGCCGTCGCGCACACCGTGGCCAGAGTGATGGCCGACCTGAAAACCTTTGGGACCACGGAACACCTGATTGGTGAGATGAGCTCGCTGACCGATGCGTTTGAGCTCATGGGCCTGTCGGAAATGTTGGAGCGAGACGCTGGCTACGCCCACGATTCAGTTGCCGCCGCAAACTAAAACGCCGAGATTGCCGGGCCTGGCAGGTACCCTCTAAATGGCCGGAGATACTGGTTTGCCTGAATCAGAGGATCGCGCAGACGGTCGGGTCTCGTTTGTCCGAAAATTGCGGACTGAAATCCGTGGTTGGGAGGCAGACGGTATTATCTCCCCGGAGCAGTCATCAGCGATCCTGGGACTATACGACGTAACCCCGGAATTGCCGGCCAGAAATGTTCCGAGTCGAGTGGTCTCGGTGATCGCCGTCATGGGAGCGGCGTTGGTGGGGTTGGGGATTATCGCCGCGGTTGCCGCAAACTGGTCCGCGATCCCGGTGGGAGCCAGGCTGTCCATGATGGCGGTCGGCACGCCAGCGCTTTATTTCGCCGGGTGGTTGCTGATTCAGCGCTGGGGATTCATTCGAATTGGCACAGCGGTGATATTGCTCGGGGCAATCGCCTTCGGGGCGTCAATTCATCTGATTGCCCAGATCTACCACGTACCCGTGGACAGCCCCAACCTGATGGCAGCCTGGTTTTTGGGAGTGGTTCCGGTTGCGTATATCACACGATCCAAAGCGGTGGCAACGCTGGCCGTGGCACTGTTTTTCGCGGCGGCCGGGTTTCGCTCGCAAGCATGGCTGCGCGAGTTTGGCGATGAACTGTTTTTCCCGCTGATCCCGGTACTGCTGGTTTTGGCGGCTGCCCTGTTCGCCGTTGGCCGAGTGCAGTCTCGTTTCGTCTTTACAAACCCCATCGCCGCGGTTTTCACGGCGATAGCGATGATAGCCGCCAGTGGCTCGGTTTACGTGCTGGGATTTCAAGATGCATGGAGCAGCATGGAACCGTGGCCCGTTGAGTCGGCCCGGTTGGAATACTGGATCGTACTTGCCGGCGCTTTGATGACGGTGGGCGCATCTCCGGTGGTGGCGCGGTGGCGCTCGGGTGGCGGTCGCATGTCATTGATTTGGTGGGAGTTATCGGCTCCGCTGGCAATGATTGTCGTGGCGATTGTAACGCTCGTGGGGTTAATTTGGGGATTGACGTGGATGTGGGCGGTTATGAACGTGCTGCTGCTGATTGGCGTGATAGGGTCGGTTTACGCGGGGTACCGCCAGAACCGCTCCGACCTGGTGAATCTGGCGATAGCCGTATTTGGCATCACGCTAATCACTCGCTATTTCGAGTTTGGTTTTAGTTTGCTCCAGCAATCGGTGGCATTCATCGTGGCCGGCGTGATAATGCTCGCTCTGGGTTTGGGACTGGAGTGGCTCCGCCGGCGGATGCTGATCCGGATGCGGCGCGTGGAATCATAGGGATGAGCAGGCTCGCAACCATACTATTGTTCACCGTGGTCGCCGCGCAGGTGGTTGGTCTGCTCGTGTTCGCGGGAATCCGACAAGCCATTGTCGCAGAGGGCAAAGAGGTAGTGTTGCAGGCGGTTCCGGTTGATCCAAGATCGCTATTGCAGGGAGATTACGCGGCGCTGGACTACGAAATTGCCCGGTTGCCCGACCAATTTGGAGACTTACGAACCGGCTCGACGGTGTACGTTCAATTGTGGGAAACCGGCAGTACCTGGTCTGCTGCTGGTTATGGATTGACACTACCGTCCGGGAGCGTGTACATACGCGGCGCCGTTGACGCGCCCAACCATCTTGATCTGGGCATCGGCTCGTATTTCGTACCAGAGGGAACCGGCCACATTATCGAATCTGCTGCTGACGTGAAGGTAGTGGTCGCTATCGCAACGGGCGGCCGTGCCGCCATCAAACAGGTGCTGGTAGATGGCGAGCCGTTCGCGCCGTGAACCGTCCTGCTGCTGACGGGTGGCGGTGTGTTGAGTTACACTGCCGGCAACTCCGCAGGGAGGCCGAGCGATGCCGAACGTAGTATTAGTCGTTGATATGGTACGAGGGTTCCTCCAACCGGGCCACAACCTGTATTGCGGCGATGACGCCCGCAAGATAATAGAACCGGTGCGCGAGTTATTGACCAGCGAAACGGCAGCCGGGTCCTCAATTCTGTTCGTATCAGATCACCACGATCCTGACGATTTGGAGTTCCGGATGTTCCCGGTGCATTGCGTGAAGGGAACCGAGGAGCCGGAAGTGATCCCGGAGCTTTCCCAGTGGGTCACCGACGAAAACGTCATACCCAAAAACCGTTATAGCGGTTTCTACAATACCGATCTGGAGCAGCGGCTGACTGCGATGGCTCCGAACAAGATCACCGTCTGCGGTGTTTGTACCGATATTTGCGTAATGCACACAACCTCCGATGCCCGCAATCGGGATTACACCGTCGAAGTCCCAGCCGCCTGTGTCGCTTCGTTCGATGTTGATGCCCATCATTGGGCGTTGCAACACATCACCCGGATCCTGGGAGCGCAGGTGGTGTAATGTCCCGAACACGGCAATTGGCCTGTGTTATCATCACGCTTCAGGGCCAGATGCCAGGGTTGATTACCGAAACCACGCCCCGCACGGGTCCATCCGGAGGTCATTGATGCTGTACCAGCGCTACCGTTATTCCCATTGGGACGGCACCCAACAGATTTTTGATATCGACGCCAGCGAGGTGATGGATGCGCTGTCGGACGACCTGTTGCAGAACGGCGATGTCATGCGGGCGTTGCGCGAGCTGTTTCGCAATGGCATGGAGAACCGCGACGGTTCCCAGATGCCCAGCCTGCGTCAGTTGATGGAACAGTTGAAAAATCAACGGCGCCAGCAGCTGCAGCAGAGTAATCTCGACTCGGTTGTTGACGACCTCAAGGAGCGTCTGGAAAACATTCTCAAAACGGAACGGGAGGGCATTCAGGCTCGTCTGGACGACGCTGCCAGCCAGCCGGAACCCGAAGATGCTGCCGGCAAAGAGCAGCAACGGTCGTTGAAACAGTTGCTACGCCAGCGCGCCGAACGCAACCTGAACCGGCTCGACGACCTTCCCAACGATCTGGGAGGGCAGATTCAGGCGTTGATGGACTACGATTTCATGGATCCTGACGCGCAGCAGCAATTCCAGGAGTTGCTGGATATGTTGAAAGGCCAGATGGCGCAGAACATATCGCAACAGATGCGCGAACAGATGCAAAACATGACCCCGGAGCAAATGGCGGCCATGCGCGAAATGATGCGTGACCTGAACCGGATGCTGCGCGACCGCATGGACGGCCGGGACCCGGATTTCGACGGGTTCATGCAGAAATGGGGGCCCATGTTTGGCGACGATCCTCCGCAGAACCTGGATGAGCTGATGGAACGAATGCAGCAGCAAATGTCCCAGATGCAATCATTGATGGATAGTCTGTCGCCGGAAATGCGTCAGGAACTCGAGGATGCGTTGCAATCGGCGATGGACCCCGAATTGATGTCCGAAATGTCCCAGTTCGCCAGCCTGATGCAATCGTTGATGCCGCCCGACGAACTGGCGCGTCAGTATCCATTCCTCGGTGACGACAGCATGACCCTTGACGAGGCGATGGAAGCCATGCGTCAGATGCAGTCGCTGGACCAGTTGGAGCAGGCGCTGCAACAGGCAATGCGAAGCGGTAATCTGGATGATGTTGACCCGGAGCAACTGGCTGAATTACTTGGCGACGAAGCTCGCCGCGCCTGGGAGGAACTGGACCGGTTGCGCCAACTCCTGAAGGATGCCGGGTACATCACCGGCGATGACAAGATGACGCTGACCGCCCGTGGCATTCGCCGGATTGGACAGAAGGCGATGCGGGAAGTGTTCCAGCATCTCAAGAAAGACCGAATGGGTAACCACGACCTGGACACCAGGGGAGGCGGAGGCGATGTCCTGGGCGAAACCAAACAGTATGAGTTTGGCGACCCGTTGCAACTGGATCTTCAGGCCACGGTCAAGAATGCGATAGTACGTAACGGGCCAACCGTGCCGGTGCGACTGCAACCCGATGATTTCGAGATTTATCGCAACGAGCACATGACGCGGTCCGCCACTGTGGTGCTGCTCGACCAGAGCCGTTCCATGGGTTTGTTCAGCAACTGGGCCGCAGCCAAAAAGGTAACGCTCGCCCTGTTTGCTTTAATACGTCAGCAGTATCCCCGGGATTCCCTGCATGTGGTGGGTTTTTCTGATTATGCGCGTGAGCTCGAGGAAAAAGATCTCGCCGGCCTGACCTGGAACAACTGGGTTTCGGGAACAAATTTGCACCACGCCCTCATGCTGTCCCGCAAATTGTTATCCAAGGAAAAGGGTGGGACTCGCCAGATTATGGTGATCACTGACGGCGAACCCACGGCTCACCTGGAAGGCGAGCAATCCTATTTTGCCTATCCTCCGAGCTACCGAACCGAACTGGAGACGCTGAAAGAAGTACGGCGGTGTACGCAGGAAGGGATCATCATCAACACCTTCATGCTGGAAAACAGTTACCAGCTGGTCAATTTCGTAGACCGTATGACCCGCATCAACAGAGGTAGAGCTTTTTACAGCAGCAGCGAAAATCTCGGCGAGTACATGTTGGTGGATTACATATCCAACCGTCGGAAACGTGTAAGCGGTTGATCGATAATCCGATTTCGCTCCATACGATTACGAAAAACGCTGCGGAGGTATTCCCGGATCGCCCCGTCCGATGATATAATCCCCTCGCAATCGCCGACATATTCGGAACTCCAGCGGTTGCGAACAGCTTTTAAGGCAGTCCCGTGAGGCTGGCAAAGCGTGAACGAAGGTGTTTAGAGTCGTCCTGACGGCTCTGCCTTCATGCGCACCCTGCTTGCGGCCACGGAGCGGGGATTTTTTGTATCAGCTGAATCGAAATACGGTTCTTGGCCCGGTGATGACGTGAACGCGCGCTCCGTGGAAATACAGCAGAACGCGGCGACGTACCGGCAACTCATGGACGCCGATGAAATTCGCCGGGCGCTGACGAGAATGTATCACGAAATCCTGGAACGCAATCACGGCGCCGAGAACCTGATGCTGGTGGGCATTCGCACTCGTGGAGTGCCGCTGGCCCAGCGACTGTCGGCGCAAATCGTCGCATCTGAAGGCGTTGAGGTGCCCGTTGCCCAACTGGATACGGGTTTGTATCGGGACGATCTGAACGTAAGACCCCATATCGCGGTGCGCCCTACGACAGTACCCGGGGACCTGGCTGGGCGGACGGTGGTACTGGTCGATGATGTGCTGTTTACGGGTCGCACGGTCCGCGCGGCGTTGGACGCCGTAAATGACCTGGGCCGACCGCTGCGGGTTCAGATGGCTGCCCTGGTGGACCGGGGACACCGGGAACTGCCGATCCGCGCTGACTTCGTGGGCAAAAACATTCCCACCCGGCGCGCCGAGCGAGTCCGGGTGCGCCTTACCGAAACCGACGGGATTGACGAAGTTTCGGTATCTCAGGTTGGTGACGGCTGATGGCCTCGACTATCTCCAACCCGTTGGCACCGGTGGACTTGCCGCTGGATGAGAACCGGGCGGCGCGCCGGCATGTTCTGGATCTGGACGATTTCTCGGCCCAGGAGATCGGGGCAGTTCTGGACAACGCATCAGCGATGCGCGAAGTCCTGTCACGCGACATCAAAAAGGTTCCCACTTTGCGAGGGCGCGTCATCGTGACGCTGTTTTACGAAGCCAGCACCCGCACCCGCATTTCGTTCGAAGAAGCCGGCAAAATTCTCAGCGCTGATGTCATCAATATGACGGCGACCGCCAGCAGTGTGGAAAAGGGCGAGTCTCTCCTCAACACGGGTCTCACCCTGCAGGCCATGGGGGTTGATACCATAGTAATCAGGCATCCCCACTCGGGAGCGCCGCATTTCCTGGCGCGTAATTTAACCGACGTTGCGGTTATCAACGCCGGGGATGGAACCCATGCCCATCCCACTCAGGCGCTGCTCGACCTTTATACCGCGCAAAGCCACCTTGGTGATTTGGCAGGACGGCGGATCGTCATTGTTGGAGACGTGCTGCACAGTCGGGTTGCCCGCTCTGCGGTGTGGGGATTCGCCAGGTTGGGGGCTGAGGTTGTGTTGTCCGGTCCCGCGACGCTGATGCCCGAAGCATTCACGGCCATGGGGTGGGGAGACCGGGTTGGCGTCAACGGCGCGAGTAATCCATTGGCCCGCGTAAATGTACAGCCCAACCTGGACCTTGCCGTGCGTGGCGCTGACCTGGTGATGGCGCTTCGTTTACAGTCGGAGAGGCAACACGGAGGGTTTTTCCCCAGCCTCCGGGAGTATGTCCGGCGTTGGCAGGTAAACGAAGCCAGGATGGGGCTGGCGAATCCGGGCGCGCTGTTGATGCACCCGGGGCCAATGAACGAGGGTATCGAAGTAAGTACCAGTCTGGCTCATGGAGATCGTTCGCTCATCGAGCAACAGGTGACCAACGGAGTCGCGGTGCGCATGGCTTTGTTGTACCAGGTCGCCTCTGCAGCGAATACGGGTACCTGAATACTATGTCAGTCCAGCACACTGCGCCACCTATCCTCATCGCCGGCGGCCGAGTAATCGATCCGGCGAACGGAAGGGACGAAATCACGGATGTTCTCGTTAGCGAAGGGGAAATCGTCGCGGTCTCCCCCGGGCTGCGGGATGTCGCTGCTGACAGTGGCGCTCGGGTAATAGATGCCACGGGCCTGGTGGTTTGTCCCGGTTTCATAGACGTCCATACTCACTTGAGAGAGCCGGGCTTCGAGTACAAAGAAACCATAGCCACCGGAGCGCTCGCGGCGGCCCGGGGCGGCTTCACGACGATATGTTCCATGCCCAACACCGACCCTCCGATTGACAATGCGGCGGTGGTGGATTTCGTGGCCGCCAAGGGGCACGCGGCGCCGGTCCGCGTTGAGGTTATTGGCTGCGTTACCAGGGGACGAGCCGGGCGTGAACTGGCTGACATGGAGGAACTCGCTTCTGCTGGGGTGGTAGCCTTCAGCGACGATGGCGACCCGGTGTACGATTCTGGGTTGATGCGCATGGCGCTTACCTACAGCCGCGATTTGGGCATCCCGATCAGCAATCATTGCCAGGACCATTCCCTCTGTCCCGGCGGCGTAATGGCCGAGGGATGGGTTAGCAGCAGGCTCGGCCTGGCTGGGATACCCGCCGTCGCCGAAGAAGCGATGGTGGCCCGGGACATCGCCCTGGCAGAGTTGACCGGCGGACGCCTTCATCTGGCTCACCTGAGCTCGGCTGGAAGTGTTGCGCTGGTGCGGCAGGCCAAATCCCGCGGCGTTGCGTTAACGGCGGAAGTCTGTCCTCATCATCTGTTGTTGACCGAGGATTGGGTGCTCGGAAACCGTGGCGATCAGCACCTTCCGACCGGAGTGCAGTCCTACGATACCAGCACCAAGGTTTACCCGCCCCTCCGCACCCACGAGGACGTTGCCGCGTGCATCGCGGGTCTGGCCGACGGTACCATAGACTGCGTGGCAACCGACCATGCTCCCCACGACCGGGCCAGCAAGGAATGCACCTATGACGATGCGGCTTTCGGGATCAGCGTGCTTGAGACGGCATTGGGGACACTGATGGAAACGGTACGCGCGCCGGGTATCGACCTGGCCGCTATGATAGACCGATTGACGGTGGGTCCGGCCCGGGTGTTGGGCGATGCGTACGCTCCTCGTGCGAACCTGGCCGTCGGCACACCCGCCGATCTCGTGGTTTTCGATCCCAATGCTGCCTGGACCGTAGATGTCTCCAGGTTCGCTTCCATGGGACGCAACACGCCGCTGGACGGCGTGGAATTGAAGGGAAGGGTGGCCGTTACGATTGTAAATGGACAGGTAGTGTTCGAGGAACCGGATTTGATGTCTGGCGGAGGCCGTGAGTGAACCGCGTCGCACACCTGGTACTGGAAGACGGGTCGGTGTTTGCCGGTGAGTCATTTGGGGCCCAGAAAGAAGGTTGGGGCGAGGTAGTTTTCAACACCACCATGACGGGTTACCAGGAGGTGTTGACAGACCCATCTTATGCCGGACAGCTGGTTACGTTTACCTATCCCCTGGTGGGGAATTATGGCATCAATCGGGATGATTTCGAATCGCGCCGAATCCAGGTGGCCGGGCTGATCGTCCGTCAGCATTGCGATTTGCCCAGCCATAGTTCCAGTGAGATGACCCTGGACGCGTTCTTGCGCGAATACGACGTCCCTGGGATATGCGGTGTTGATACGCGGGCTCTGACGCGGCGCTTGAGGACTCAAGGCGTGATGATGGGCCTGGTCTCACTCAACGGCGCGGAGGAAGGGTTGAAGCGGCTGGCGGAATTGCCCCGTTACGATAACCTCGATTGGGTAAGCGAAGTAACCACTGCCAACGGTTACGTCTGGAATGGTCTCGACGAGACCACTACCTACAAGGATCGCCCATATTCCGAAGGCGCCCGTCGGATTCTGGTTACAGACACCGGTTTGAAATATAACATCCTGCGATTATTGCATGCCCGGGATTGCGAAGTCATTGCGATTCCTGCCACCACTCCTGCTGCTGATATGCTGGAGCTACGACCCGACGGCATATTGTTGTCGCCGGGCCCAGGGGATCCCGAACTGCTGGCCGGCATCGTGGCCAACATTGGGCAACTGATGGGTCGAGTGCCCATCATGGGTATATGCTTGGGGCATCAGCTGGCCGCCCGGGCGCTGGGAGCGCGAACTTACAAGCTAAAATTTGGGCACCGCGGCGGAAATCATCCGGTCAAAGACCTTGAAACGGGACGGGTGCACATCACCGCACAAAACCACGGTTACGCGGTGGACACAGATCACCTGCCGCCCGGCCTGGAAGTTTCGCACCTGAATCTAAACGACAACACGGTGGAAGGATTGCGGCACCGGGAATTTCCACTATTTACCATCCAGTATCACTCCGAAGCATCGCCCGGCCCCCAGGATAATGAATATCTTTTTGATCGTTTTCTAGAAATGATAAACGACGTGAATCCAATAACACCGTCCGTATAACCCCAGGGAAATAAGTTGACCACAACCACCAGTAAACCACTCAAAGTCCTGGTTATCGGTTCCGGCCCTATCATCATCGGCCAGGCTGCCGAGTTTGATTACGCTGGCACGCAGGCATGTAAGGCGCTTCGAGAAGAGGGCGTGGTCACGGTGCTGGTTAATTCCAACCCGGCCACTATCATGACCGACCGGGACATCGCCGACCGGGTGTATATCGAACCGCTCACGGTTCCGGTGCTGGAACGCATCATCGCGATGGAACGACCGGACGGGATATTGCCGACCCTGGGCGGGCAGACGGGCCTCAACCTGGCAGTGGATCTGGCCGACGCCGGTGTGTTGGATCGCTACGATGTTCGATTGCTGGGGACTCCGCTGGAAACCATTCGGAAGTCTGAAGACAGGGACCGTTTTCGCCAGTTCCTGTCCGAAATTGGTGAACCCATGCCGCCCAATCGTACGGTGTCGTCCATGGCGGAGGCGATGGATTATACGGCGGAAGTCGGTCTCCCGCTGGTGATTCGACCGGCGTACACCCTGGGAGGCACCGGCGGCGGGATCGCCAACACTCCCGACGAGTTCAGATCAATAGTGGCAAGCGGATTGTCGGCCAGCCCCATCAGCCAGGTTTTATTGGAGCGTTCACTGGTTGGGTGGAAAGAGATCGAATACGAGGTCATTCGCGACGGCGCGGATAATTGCATCACCGTTTGCAACATGGAAAATCTCGATCCCATGGGCGCCCATACCGGTGACAGCATTGTCGTAGCGCCCAGCCAGACGCTTACCGACAAAGAGTACCAGATGCTGCGCACGGCCAGCCTCAAAATCATCAGGGGCCTGGGTATCGAAGGTGGGTGCAACATTCAGCTGGCGTCGCGACCCCACCCGGACGCCATGCGCGACCGCCCCGGCAATTGGGATCCCGATTCCGAGTATTACGTTATCGAAGTCAACCCCCGGGTGAGCCGCTCTTCGGCGCTGGCCAGCAAAGCCACCGGGTACCCCATCGCGCGGGTATCGGCCAAAATCGCCGTGGGGAAACGCCTTGACGAGATTCCAAACGAGGTTACCGGGACGACCGGCGCCGCGTTCGAACCGGCGCTGGACTATTGCGTGGTAAAGATTCCCCGCTGGCCGTTCGACAAGTTTCCCAACGGAGACCGCCACATAACCACGCAGATGAAGGCGACCGGCGAAGTGATGGCGATTGACCGTAGTTTTGAAGCCGCGCTGCAAAAGGCCGTCCGGTCATTGGAACAGGGCAATTCTGCGTTGCTTTGGGAGGCTCCCGAGTGGCGCGGAATGAACGCACAATCCGGCATGAAGCACTTGCTGGATTCATTGCCGCTATACCCCAACGACCTGCGGTTGTGGGCCGTGGCCGCCGCCTTGCGACGGGGGGCAACCCGTACCGAGTTGGTGGCTCAAACCAGTATAGACCCGTGGTTTATCGCCGCCCTGGAGCGCATCGTCGATCAGGAGCGCAGATTGTTGGGCAATCCGCTGACGCCGGCAGTGTTGTGGACTTCAAAACGGTTGGGCTTCTCCGACTCTGAGATTGCCACGCTTTCCGGGTTACTGCCGGAACAGGTCAGGCAGCTCAGGCTTCAACATGGCATCAAACCCGTTTTCAAGATGGTGGATACATGCGCCGCAGAGTTTGAGGCGCGTACGCCCTACTATTACAGCGCTTACGACACGGAAAACGAGGCTCCGCCTCTGGAGGGGCCGAAGGCCGTGGTGCTTGGATCCGGGCCCATCCGAATCGGTCAGGGGATAGAGTTTGATTACTGCAGCGTGCATGCGGCATGGGCGTTGTCCGAAGCCGGCGTTGCCAGCATCATGATCAACTCCAATCCTGAGACCGTATCCACAGATTTTGACACCAGCGACCGCCTGTACTTCGAGCCGCTGGATGAGGAAGCAATTCGCGATATTCTGGACAACGAGACGATAGACGACCAGCCGCCGGCCTTATTGGTCCAGTTCGGCGGGCAGACGGCCATCAACCTGTCTCAATCTTTGGCGGCAGTCGGTTTGCCGATATTGGGTTCCAGCGCCGAAGCTATCGATATCGCCAGCGATCGGCAACGATTCGAACGGTTCCTGGTAAACCTCGGAATTCCGCAGCCTCCGGGCGCGACCGTAGCATCGGTTGCTCAAGCTCTCACCGTGGCCCAGAGAATTGATTATCCGGTCGTAGTGCGTCCGAGTTATGTCTTGGGTGGCAGGGCAATGGAAATAGTTGGCAATGCCACTGAGTTGATCCGTTATCTGACCATAGCCACCGAAGTAACACCCGAACGCCAGGTTTTGGTCGACCACTACATCGAGGGCCGCGAATGCGAGGTCGACGCTATCTGTGACGGTGAAACGGTGTTGATTCCGGGGATTATGGAGCACGTGGAACGCGCCGGAGTCCACAGCGGAGATTCGATGGCCATATATCCCGGCTTGAATCTGACGGAGGGAGAGGTCGACACGCTGGTGGAGTACACCACGCGCATCGGATTGGCCCTCGGCATCCGCGGGTTAATGAATATCCAGTTCGTTTTGCAGGGGGGGAACGCCTACCGGAGCCCCAACACGCTCCGGCCCCAACCGGCGGAGGAAACCACCGTCTATGTTTTGGAAGTCAATCCCAGGGGTAGCCGGACCATCCCCTTCATTTCCAAGGTAACGGGCGTACCGGTGGCCAAACTCGCCACCCGCGTCATGTTGGGCGCCACGCTGCAGGAACTTGGATACGACGGCGGATTGTGGCCCAAACAGCGCCTGGTCGGAATCAAAGCGCCCGTGTTCTCAATGTCCAAGTTGTCCGGTGTTGACTGGTACATGGGGCCGGAGATGAAATCGACCGGTGAGGTTATGGGCGTGGACCGTAATTTCGCCGCAGCATTGACCAAAGCATTGCAGGCAGCCAGCATCAACCTCTCTCCGGGAATGGGCGTGCTGCTCAGCATCTCCGACCAGACCAAGGCGGACTCGTTGTCCCTGATCCAGGGATTGGCCGCCGCAAATTGTCAACTTTACGCAACCGAGGGCACTGCCGCCATGATCAACGCCATGGGCCTGCCGGTAACGACCATTACGAAACGGATTGGCGAAGGTTCTCCGGATGTGCTGGACGTGATTAACGACGGCACGGTGGGCGCTGTCGTGAACACGTTGTCCGGAGACACGTCGGTAATGGAGGACGGTTTTTACATCCGCCGGGCTGCCGTGGAGCGACGTATCCCGTGCTTCACGTCACTGGATACCGCCCGGGCGGCGATGGAAAGTATGCTCAGCGGCCTGGATAATTACAACATCCTTACCACCGAAGAATATCTCAACACGCCCGGGCCATAATACCTAAAAGTCCATCTCGACGCCCAGGCCCAATTGCTCCGCCCGCTCCAGAATGAGCCTGGCAGCCACCACGTCGGCAACGCCCGTACCCATCAGCTTGCAATACACCACTTCGTTGTCTCCGCCCCGGCCCGCTATCGTACCGCCCACCACGTGGCGCAATTCGTGGAATTGATTCCAGTGGACGATCCCCTGGTCAACTGCGCCGGCTATATCTCCGCATTCCAGGGGCGCCTGTTCCAGGGAATCAACGAATCTGCGGTCTGCAATTGCCAACAACCTGTCATCCACCTCTCGGTGTCGCGGGCTGGTCGGGCCGGCGCCGATCACGGTAGTCCCGCTTGACACCCATTCGCCCAGCACCACCGGGGTCTCTGCGGATGCGATTCCAACCACTACGTCGCAGCTTTCAACGGCATCGCGGTTGGAATCGCCGGCGATAACCGGAATATCCAACTCCTTGGACATTCGTTCGGCGAAGTTACGACGGTTCTCGGGATCTCTGCTGTACGCCACGATTTCCCTCACTTCGCGAACGGAGGAAATCGCCCGGAGTTGATCGGGGGCCTGATTTCCGGTGCCGATGATTCCCACTTTCACAGCCCCGCCAACGGCCAGGTGCTTCACTGCTACGCCAGTCGTAGCCCCGGTCCGGAGTTGACCCAACCGATTGGCCTGGGTGTAAAGAAGCAGGCGCCCGGAATCAATGTCGTACAGGCTGACCTGGAAAGAGTAACCGTTGTGGGTATGGGTGAAGGTCTTGACACCCATGACGCCGTCGTATGCCAGGGCGCCACCCATTACCGCCAGATACCCGTGGGGAGTGACGGTCTTCCGTCGAGTAAGGTTTACAGCCCGGCTTTGACCATATTGAGCGAGCATCCGCTCGATGACCGACAACATATCGCCTAACTCGGCGCAACGGTCAACATCCTCGTCGCGCAGGAACCGGGCCATTTTTCAGAACCAGGAACGTGGTGGTCAGGGGGCGAAGTAGCGGCGGTTCACCTGGATGTACTGCCGCATGTTGGCGGGCACCGTGAACTCATCGAAGATGGCGGACACCGGACAAACGGCCACGCAATAGGCACAGTCGATGCAATCGTTTGGATTGATGTAGAACATCGGGGCGTCGTCGTCGGAATGGATGCAATCAACCGGACAAACATCGACGCATGAGGCGTCTTTGACACCTTCGCAAGGTTGTGTAATCACGAATGCCATCAGATTACCTCAGCGCGCCGGACCGAAAATATGGCAATAAGTTCCCGATTGTATGCCGTCCAGCGTGGCTCATTGGTGGGCCGCTAATGGGCAGTATTTTGCGGTTTACCCGGTTATTTTGTCAAGGGATACGGGTTGCATATCCCTATTGTAGTTGCCAATGACTGGGGTGGTGATACATCGGCGCAAGTTGGGTCGGCAGCGCCCCTGGCCAAGTGGCGAATTTACGAGCCTTGAGTTGCCGTTTCAGAGAAAATTGCGAAATTCCAGTCCCTGCTTTCTGTCATTGCGAGGAGCGTAGCCGCTCATGGTGAGCCTGTCGAACCACGTGGCAATGCCGTTGAAGCAATGGCAGCGGTTTCAGCGAAAAGATTGCCAACCCCCGCATCGAGTACGGGGTCGCAATGACAAGTTTTGAAATTGTCTCGTTCCATTGTACACATTGCATTATCCGCAATGTTGATATAATATATCTTGCAATATGGGGCGATGTGTGATCAGCCAATCGCCGATACTCATATTGGAGCGCTCATGGAACTTCGAGAGATAATCAGCTTTTACCATGTCGCCCGTCTCCGTAGCGTTTCCAAAGCGGCGCGAAAATTGGAATTGGGACAACCGACAGTCACAACCCATCTCCGGAAACTGGAAACCGAATTCGGAATAATTCTTTTTGACCGCATCAAACGGCCGATCCAGCTTACGTCGGAAGGCACGGTTTTTTACGAATTGGTTACGCCAATTGTGGAATCTATCGACACGCTAAAGACCCAGATGAATTATTCGGAAGGGCGCGGGTCGTTTGTTGTGGGAGCATATCCGGATATCGTTTCCTACCACCTTCCCAGGCCCATCCGCCAATTCCGGAGCCGTTACCCGGATGTCAGGATGAGGCTGGTTGCTCGATCATACGTGAATTTGATACAGCTGGTGAAATCCGGTGAGGTTGATCTCGCCTTGTGCTCGGCCCCGCCTACCGATGATCCATCGCTCGAGTTCTCCCAATTGTTTGATTACAATGTGGTGCTGATCACTGCGCCCAAGCACGAACTTGTGCAGCGCGATCCAGTCACCATTGATGACATGGCGGCGTGGCCATTGATCCTGAACAGCCCCGAGAGCTTGAGTCGCCGGCGGGTGGAGCAAAAGTTGAGGGAGCGGGGTGCGCCCTACGACGTTGTCTTGGAGATGGATAACACTGAAATGATCAAACGCTACGTGGCAATCGGGATGGGCATAGCCATCGTCAGCGACTTCACGCTGCACCCTGAAGACCATGATCGCCTGGCCGTGGTGCGGTTGGACCACTTGTTCCCATCCGCTAACATCGGAGTGTGCACACTGAAAGGCAAATTCCATGGCCGGGGTGTCAGGAATTTCATCAATACTCTGGAGGAGAGTCTTTCAGGTTTCCACGCTGACCTTTGGGATTGGGATATCGACCACGGCGGGGAACCGATAGCAGAGGCTATTGCGAGCAGCACCCAGTGAAACAGATGCTGGCATTCTTTAACGGAATGCCAGCATCGCATTTGGCCGGTTTGTCGGCATGGTTGTACGGCGTAGTGCTGCCGGCGTGGACGCCAGGCGACACCCACTGCGCGCGGATGGAATCTACGGGTTCTAAGGTATTCTACGCAGGAATTCGCTGCTCCCGCGCGCGACCCAAGCGTTCCATGAGGTCATCAGGAAAAGTGCGCCCTTTTCCACGTATGACGCCACGTTGTCATCGTTCACCAGGGTGCCGGCAGTTCTCCCAGCGCTCACGATGCGAGCAATGGCGTCGTCAATAGCCGCCTGCACTTCTGGGTGTGATACGTTCCCGATGTGGCCCATGGTTTGGGACAGGTCGGTGGGAGCCACGAAGAAGACGTCCACGCCGTCAACCTTGAGGATTTCGTCCAGATTATCCAGCGCCGTTACTTCTTCGATGAGGACGATAACCATAGTTTGGTCGTTGGCCTGATGGACGTAGTCGGGTACGCCAAAGGATTGACGCCCGCCAAACATTCCGCGGTAACCCAGGGGCGCAAACTTGGCGGATCCCACTGCGGCTTCAGCCTGCTCCCGGGTATTGACGTGGGGCAGCACTACCCCCATGGAACCGCGATCCAGCGTGCGGGTAATGAGTCCAGGATCATTGGCGTTGCACCGGGTGATCGATGTCATTCCCCACAAATCGCACGCCCGGGTCATGTCGCCGAGCGTTTCCCAATCCACGGGACCGTGTTCACACTCCATCCAGGCCGAATCGAATCCCAACGGCCCCAGAAAGTCGACGATTTCGCTGCTCATCAACCCGGAAATGCACGTTGCCGGTTGTCCTCGGCGGATTTTCTCCTTAGCGGGATTAGGTCGTATGCCAGGCACAGTAAGCCTCCTGTGATGCAAATTCACCGCAGTATAGCAGTATGCGTGAACGACCCTGACCGGCCAGACGGCCAGGCCCGGCAACCGACCAAAATCCTAGAGAGTCAGCATGAGCCGAAGCGAGCGGTGGCCCGTGCCGGATACACGGCGTTATTGTTTGGCCTCGTAGCCGCGGGGGGTGACCATCCGCCCCTGGTGGATGTATGTATTGGAGTTTCCGACCACCACGGTGGTAAACATGTCCACCGACAATGCCGCGCCATCCAGTCCTTCCAGACTAACCAGGGAAACAGCCTGCTCGGGACGATAGGCATGACGCACGATGCCCACGGGAGTGGATGCTGGCCGGTGTTGCAGGAAAATGGCCCGGGCCTCATCCAGTTGCGTCGTGCGCCGCCGGCTCCGGGGGTTGTACAGGATGGTGACAAAGTCCCCGACCGCTGCAGCCTCCAACCGCCGCGTGATTTGTTCCCAGGGAGTCAAAAGGTCGCTAAGGCTGATGGCGCAGAAGTCCTGCATTATGGGAGAGCCCAGCAGGGCTGCGGCAGATTGCAAAGCCGAAACACCCGGCACAGTAATCAGCTCCGGATTAGATCCGTCCCAACCACGGTCGGTCAGAACCCGGAACACCGGCCCAGCCATGCCGTAGATGCCGGCATCGCCGGACGAGACCACCGCAACCGTTTTGCCGGCGTAGGCGATGTCCACTGCCAACGCCGCTCGCTCCAGTTCCTGGCCCAACTCCATGGCGTGCGCGGTTTTGCCGGCCCCGTAATCCGCGATCTGGTCAATATAAAACCGATAACCCACCAGTTCGTCGCATTCGGAAATGGCGTCCATGGCTGCCGGAGTAAGGTGGCCCGCATCGCCAGGGCCGAGTCCAACCAAGTATAATTTCCCTGTACTCATCAAAAGTCCTTTGAGCGCGGCTCGATGCGGGCCACCGCCACCGTTGCCCGGTCGGATTTGGTTCGAGGGACAATCAACCCTCTGGAATTTGCTGCCAGCATGGCGGCCGGCTCAGACACGCCGTAGACTCCCAGTAATTGGTTAGCAGCGGACGGGGTCGGTCTGATCACTCCGTGATCGGAGTCCGCCGTTTGGCGGTGACCGGCGACGGAATCATTCAGTTGGTCGGCGGTGAATGTGTGCAGCGGGACGCCGAATGCTTCGGCCAACTCTATGATGCCATCCTCGTCTGCCTTGATGTCTGCGGTTGCAATCGCAGCCAGAGACTTGATGGCCAATGCGTGGGCTTCCATCGTGCGCGCCAATAGCTCGCGCAGGTGTTCAACCTCCACCCCGCGACGGCATCCTATGCCGGCCACCAGAGTGGGTGGTCGGTAAACGACCAGCGATATACCGGACTTTCTAATGGCGCCGTGCAGAGGAGTGAGTCGGTCGGATACCAACAGCGCGGCTGAAAATGCGCCATCGACAACGTCGGCAATGGCGTCGACGGCCACGATATTTTTCCCGAGGGGCGCCGCGCATGGCCAGGACACATTAGCCTCGGGATCTATCCAGAGTGCAACACGGTCTCCGTTTACGACCGCCGCCGCCGTGCGCGTCAGCTCAGTGGCGGATGCTTCAACAGCCCATCCCAAATCTCGCCCGACGATATCCACGGGAGTTACACCCAACGCATCCGAAGCAGAGGTAATAACGGCGGCAGCCCCGATGGCAGCGCTGACTTCCCTGGCCAGAGCGTCGGCTCCACCACGATGCCCCGACAATACACTGACGGCGTGCCGGCCGGCGTCGTCAACACACACGACGGCGGCGTCGCTGGTTTTGTTCACCAGCAGCGGCGCCAGAATCCGGACCGTGGCGCCAACGGGCAGGAAAACCACCAATCGCCGGTTATAGCTGAATAATTCCTGCAAGACGGGCCGCAACGGCAGGTCGTAAAAGGTCACGGAGTCTGTATCATCGCCGTCCTGATGACCGGTCTTGCGTTCCAGATACAGTTGGCAACCGGAGATGCCAGCCGCCAGTTGGCGTGCCAATGTCGATCCAGGCCTGGAAACCGCCAGCACGGCGGTCGACGCGATTTCAGGACTCGGTGTCACCGCTGAGAACTAATTGTTGCCATCCGGTGGCGCCGATGCCGCCGCTTCGGGCTGCACTTCGTACCCGCCAGCGGTATACAGCTCCGCGCGGTCGGCGTCCGCATGAGCTCCCTGCCCCGCCCGCCGGTACAAGTGCGTGTATTCGTCGGAATAAAGATGCGATACAGCGACTTTCTCACCGGCATTGGGATCCAGCAGTTTGGGGTCCACTGCCTTGCCCACGATAATGAGGGCCTGGAGCGTTATTTTTGCATCCCTGACTTTTTGAGCGATGTCGGTCAGCGTGCCCCGGATGATGAGTTCTTCGGGCCACCCGACTCGATACGCGACCGCTACCGGCGTATCCGCCGGATAGCCGGCTTCCTGCAGTTGGTTGGCGATGCGGAACATTCGGGTAACGCTGAGGAAAATCACCAACGTACTGCCGTGGCGCGCGAGGCCGATCAGGTCTTCGCCTTCCGGCATAGGCACCCGGCCCTCGGCCCTGGTCATGATGACGGTTTGCGAAACTTCCGGCACGGTCAGCTCTGATTTCAGGACCGCCGCCGCGGCGAAAGCCGCACTCACACCCGGAATGATTTCGTAGTCGATTTGCTGTGCTTCCAGAATTCTCATCTGCTCGAGGGTTGCGCCATAGAGCGACGGGTCGCCGCTCTGGATCCGCGCCACCACCCGGCCGTCAGCCACGGCCTGCAGGGTCACCGACATGATCTGGTCCAACGACATTTCCTTGCTGCCGTAGATTTGAGCGTCCGCTTTCGCGAATCCGGCTATTTCTTCCGGAACCAGTGAATCCGCATAAATAATGACATCAGCGAGTTCAATAATTCTTTTCGCTTTTAGCGTGAGTAACTCCGGGTCGCCTGGCCCGGCCCCGATGATGTAGACTTTGCCGCCATTCACGATGTAAAAATCCTTCGGCGTCAACCGCTGCCGGCTATCGCCTGATGATGAGTAGCGAAAAATAGTCCAGGTCTTCCGAAGTTAATTCCTGGATATTCTGCACCACCCGTTCGCTTTCGGTGCTCGCCCGGCGGACATAAATGGTTCGTCCCGCCAGGCCCAACCGTTCCAGGTTAGCCAGCGCATCCAACAATGTGCGGTTTACTTTCATCAGCACAATGGTGTCATACAGGGCGATGGCTTCGCGCAGGTCATCGATGCCATACACCGCCGGCAAAATGGCCAGCCTCTGGCCGTGGGTGACCAGAGGGGCCGCCGCCGAAGCAGCCGCCGCCATCACGGACGATACACCCGGGACTATCTCCACCGGAAGGTGTGGATATTCGGTCAGGATGGTTTCCAGCACATAGGCAAATGTGCTGTACAACATGGGGTCGCCCTCGGTGATGAACGCCACATCACGGCCGGCTTCCAGGCGCTTTGCGATTTCCCGGGCCGTTACCCGCCATACTTCGCCAGCCGCTTCTTCGTCGTTGGTCGGGAAGGTGGACTTGACCACTTCCTGCGTTTCCTCGTTTATGAAACCCTTGGCGATACTATAGGCGTAGCTTTCCGTGCTGACGCCCGCCTGGGGAGCCCAAATGATTGGCACCGATTGCAGCACACGCTGGGCCTTCAGCGTGAGCAGCTCAGGATCTCCGGGCCCCACGCCAACTCCGTAGAGGGTTCCGACCGGTGTGCCCGTGGGCCTCGCCGACGTCATCGCTGCCCCCAGACCACAAAGACAGGATTCATGGATTCCAATCGCAGCGCGCCGTCGGGTAATTCACGTCCTCGCGCGGCGGTTACCATTGTCAACTCGGGTGACAGGCCCGCGTCACGAAGGCTTTTGTAGGCAAAGTCAGCCCTTTCGATTGCCGCGAAATTCGCGACCACGCGCCCGGAAGGACGCAATCGTGGGACAACGGCGTCCAGAATCTCCGGCAGGGCGCTGCCGCCGCCCCCGATAAATGCCGCGTCCGGATCGGGCAGGTTTGCCAAAACTCCGGGCGCTTCCCCAATAACCACGGAGACTCGCCCGTCCCCGTACTTTGCCACGTTT
This sequence comes from Dehalococcoidia bacterium, assembly GCA_965262485.1. Classification (GTDB taxonomy): domain Bacteria; phylum Chloroflexota; class Dehalococcoidia; order Lucifugimonadales; family UBA3495; genus Bin87. The sequence goes on from OZ253540.1 coordinate 2,219,237, forward strand.
TGCTCCAACAGGTGCGAATTGGCGTCGTCGCGATCCACAGCGTAAACGTGGCCTTGAGAGGCGATGCGGGCCGCCTCAATGGCCACCGATCCGGTTCCGGCTCCAATGTCCCAAACAACGCTGCCGATACGCAGACCGAGTGCGTGCAGACTCACCGCCCTTGCTTCCGATTTGGTTATCTGACCGCGCAAGGGACGCCTTTGTTCAAACGCATGATCGGGCAACCCGAATCGACGACAGGTTATCTCCGCCCGTTCCACGTTTCCCAACGGTTTAACCCTGACCATCCGTCGCCAGCGCTGCCGGGTCGCGCATGGGGATACCGTCCGGTGAGGTACTGGCGGCGCCCAGCAGGTTGCCTTCGAAGTCGAAACACAACGCATCAACGGTGATTGACGTCCCATCGTCGCCAAGATATTTTTGCGCCTGTTCACATACGAGTTGACACATCAAGGGGAACACCGACATTACGCCGTGTTCCTGGGCCAGCTCCTGGAAGTGCCGACCGCTGGCGGCCTCGCGCATTTCCTGCTGCAATGACTCCGATGCACCGCATTGCCCGGCGAGTTGGGCCAAAAACTCGGTATCGACACGGTTCCCCGCCACGTGCGTAACAAAATATCCCATCGCCATTTTGGAGAACTTGCCAACCATCCCCACGTGTGCGACGCGCTTGATGCCTTTGTTTACGCACCGTTTCATCGATGGGCCGGAAAAGATACCAGCTTCGATGTAGGCCATATCGGGCAATTCCAGCAACCGGCGCGTGTATTCTTCGCTGCGCGTACCCGTGGACAATACGAGATGATCAAGGCCGTTGGTGGCCGCTACATCCACGGCCAGATGGACGCTGGCCCGCCAGGCTGCGGTGCTGAAGGGCTGCACCACGCCGGTGCTTCCCAGGATGCTGATACCGCCCAGCACCCCAAGTCTGGCGTTGGTGGTCTGTTTGGCTATTTCTTCGCCGTTGGGCACCGTTATGCGTGTTCGGACTCCGGTTTCCGGGGGCCACCCACACTCGATTAACCCTTGAGCGACGGCGTCGGTCATCATGCGCCGGGGAACGCGCGTTACCGCCGGTTCGCCCACTTCAATGCCGGTGCCAGGACGGGTTACCGTGCCTACGCCCGGCCCGCCCGTAATTTGCAATCCCTTATTGCCGTCGGGCAGACGCCAGACTCCCACGATGATCTCCGCCCCGTGGGTAACGTCGGGGTCGTCTCCTCCGTCCTTGATTACCGAACAACGGACGCCTTCCGCTGGATCCATGGGCCAACTGCGGTGGACTTTCAACCACGCTAATCCGCGACCGCCTGGCAGTGTAACCGAAACTTCGTCGGGAGCCTTTCCCGACAGCATCAGTATTACTGCCGCTTTAGCCGCCGCCGCCGCGCTAGTTCCCGTCGTGTATCCGGTCCGCATCCCTTTGGGATCACGCTTGGTTGGGCGGGAATAATCGCTTTCCGGCCTGTCCTGGAATTGCGCCGTTTCGTCAGTTGTGCTCATCGCGCCTGTTCAGGGTTGCAGTTTCCAAATGTTGCAGCCACTCCGTCAATTCTACCCTATCTATCAAGCTCTGGGAAACTTGCCAATGCGCGAGCCACGACTGCCTGACCAGCGCCAATCGCAGGGATCCCACATCGCCGGTCGATGTGGGATGGGCAACCGTCAGCATTCTGATCGCGCCGCCGGAATGTCGTGCGGCGAACGGCGGTCAGGAGAGCGCCTTTGCTGCCCGAACCCGATCGCTGGCCACCGCAACCAGCCTGTCGTCCACGCCCAACGGTGGCGCAACCCACATGGGAACGTGAGGGTATTCCTCGCGGAGTTTAGCCATCGTACCCAGCACATTGCGCTGCAAAATCAGCCCTGGAAAGAAAATATACGGTACGCAGATCAGGCTCCCCACGTTCCTTTCCTTCACCAGCTCGGCGGCGGCGTGCTCCATTGTGGGGTCGCCGTAGTGGGATTGAGCCACGGTTACTGCGAAACCGCTGCCCAGATCGCGTTCCACCCAACTTCCCAGTTCCTTCAACCAGGCGCAATCGTCGTATTGTGTCTGCGTGCCGGCCTTAACGATCAGCACTCCGATGGGTTTCCCGTCGGTAGGCTCCGCTGCGCCGTCCGGAAGCGCCGCGATGCGGTCCCGTACTAGGTGGGCGATTCGTATGTCCGTTCCCAATCCATCGGCCAGTCTAATTTCTACACCCGGGGCAACCGCCGCGATTTCTTCGAGAACTTCCTCCATCTCCAGCGTGGCGTGTTTTCCGTTGCCCAACAAATAGGGTGCGACAACCACGCGGTTGACACCGCTGTCGGCCAGTATCGAGACGGCTTCCGGAGGATGCGGAGGCAGGAACTCCAGGCAGGACACAATTATTTGGGAAACATCGTTTTCCAGGTCGGTGGCAAGCCGTCTGGCAACCTCTCTCAACCCCACGGGGGTGTTGGGACAACCTGGGCACCAGGCGGGGAACCGGGATCCATCAGCGGCCCAGGCGCACGAACACTCGTCCCGACTCGCGCCGCGCTGACTGCCGTGGCACAGCAGGACTACTCCCCATTTTGAAGGATCGTTAGCGCTGCCGCCAGGGCCGGTGTCGGATTGATTCCCGACGGTCATAATCTACTAACCTCCCAACAGATCCAGCAAAGCGTTGACGGTGGCTGCCGCTGCCGAACTACCGCCTCGTCGTCCCAGGATCGTGATGTGCGGTATGTCACGCGCGGCCAATTCCTGTTTTGATTCCGGACATGCCACGAACCCCACCGGCATTCCGATCACAACCGCCGGCGCCACCTGTCGGGCATCAATAAGGTCGAGAAGCGCCAACAACGCGGTGGGCGCGTTCCCGATAGCAACAACTGCGCCGTCCATTTGGGGCGCCAGCTCCCGAACTGCCGCTACGCTGCGCGTCGTGCCTTCGCGCCGCGCCCGGTCGGCGACCTCGGGGGCGTCGATAAGGCACGAGGTTTCAACGCCATTTTTGGCGAGTGCGGCGCGGGACATCCCGACCTGTACCATGCGCACGTCGGTAACCACACGTTTGGCGTGCCTCAATGAAGCCATCGCAGATTCGATTGCGGTTGAACTGAACCGAACATCGGCGGCAATTTCGGGATCGCCTTCCGCGCGAACGATGCGATGCAGCACATATCGTTGCTCGTCGGTGAGGTTTCCGGTGGAAGCGCTGTCCCGCAGGCTGTCAGCGACCATCAACAGACTTTGCCGGTCGATCTCCTCGGGGAGCAGGGCGTATTTATCTACCAGCGTCATATCGCTTCCAACCCAACCGAAAAACCACGATGTCTTTTTCAGCCAACGACAACATTTACCAACCGCCCGGGTACGTAAACGACGTTCTTCAACGTCTTGCCGTCGGTGTGGGACTGTACCCGTTGGCTACCCAGGGCGAGCTCCCTGGCGTCCGCTTCGGCGATGTCAGCCGGGACGGGTATGCGGTCGCGCACCTTGCCGTTGACCTGGACCACCAGGGTTATTTCCTCCTCGGCAGCCATCTCGTCATCCCAGGTTGGGAACAACTGCTGGTGAATGCTGTAGGCGTGACCCGTGCGCTCCCACATCTCCTCGGCTACGTGCGGCGCCATTGGAGCCAGCATGAGCAGGAATTTTTCGATGCATTCCTGCCAGATCGAAGAGTCCACTGACCGATCGTTCCACACTTTGTTCAGGTGGTTCAGGAGTTCCATCAGCGCTGCGATGGCCGTGTTGAATTTGAAGCGGTCCACTTCCTGATAGCACTTGCGGATTGTTTGGTGCAAAACGCGCTGGGTTTCCCTGACGGTTGCGGGGTCGGATGGAGCCTGGTCCAAAAGAGCCGCATCCTGCCCCACGACGGTCCAGACGCGGTTGAGCCATCGCACGACGCCATTTATTCCTTCATCACTCCACGGCCCACCCTGATCCCAGGGCCCGATGAACATCAGGAAACACCGGACGGCATCCGCCCCCACCTGATCGATCACATCGTCGGGGTTGACCACATTGCCGCGGCTTTTGCTCATCTTCTCGTGGTCCTGACCCAGAATCACCCCCTGATTGAACAGCCTCAGGAACGGTTCGTCAATGTTGAGCAGATCCATGTCGCGCAGGGCTTTGATGAAGAACCGGCTGTAAAGCAGGTGCATCACGGCATGTTCGGCTCCACCAGTGTATTGCCGCACCGGCATCCAGTCTGAAGCGGCTTGCGGGGCGAATGGACCACCGTCGTACCTAGGGCTGCAATAGCGCAGCATGTACCACGATGAATCCATAAAGGTGTCCATGGTGTCGGTTTCACGCCGACCCGGTCCGCCGCACTGCGGGCATTTGGTATTGACGAAATCGTCATTAATGGCCAAGGGCGATTCGCCGGTCGGACGAAATTCTGCGTCTTCCGGCAGCAGGACCGGGAGGTCGGCTTCGGCCACCGGAGATACGCCGCATTCGTCGCAATACACCATGGGGATGGGCGTACCCCAGTAGCGTTGTCTGGATATCAGCCAGTCACGCAGCCGATAGGTAACGGCCCGGCGGCCCCAACCCCGGCGTTCAACGTCATCGGCAACGGCCTTCATACCCTCCCGTTCGGTCATACCGTCGTAGGCGCCGGAATTGGTCATGAATCCTTCGCCAAGGTACGCATCCTTTGGTTCGCTGCCGTCCCATTCGATGGGTGCGATGACCGTGCGAACCGGCAACCGATATTTGCGCGCAAACGCCAAGTCCCGGGAGTCATGAGCCGGCACGCCCATCACGGCGCCCGTGCCATAGGTGGTGAGCACGTAGTCGGCGATGTAAATCGGCACTTGTTCGCCGTTCAACCGGTTGCGGGCGTATGAGCCTATGAACACACCGGTCTTGTCTTTGTCGGTCGAAAGGCGGTCGATTTCGGATGTGCCGCGGGCCTGGACGATGTACGCCTCAACCTCTGCTCGCCGGCTATCGGATGTCAGGAGCGTAACCAGCGGGTGTTCGGGTGCCAGGACCAAAAATGTTACCCCGAAAATGGTATCGATTCTGGTCGTGAAGGTTTTGATTTCGCGTTCGTCCAATCCGTTTTCGGAAATGTCAAAACCGATTTCAACGCCTTCGCTGCGGCCGATCCAGTTGCGTTGCATGGTCAGGATTTTGTCAGGCCACTCTTCCAGCGTGTCAAAATTCAGCAACTGATCCGCGTAGTCGGTAATACGGAGGAACCACTGCTCCAGATCGCGGCGGGTTATCGGTGTGTCACACCTTTCGCATACTCCGTTCAGCACCTGTTCGTTGGCCAAAACGGTTTGACACGAGGGACACCAGACCACCGGCGCTTTGGCGCGATAAGCCAGGCCCTGTTCGTACAATTTTATAAAGAACCACTGGTTCCAGCGATAGTATTCGGGGAGGCAACACACCACTTCGCGGTCCCAGTCATACACCGCCCCAATCGAACGCAATTGGCGTCTCATGTTATCTACGTTGGACATTGTCCATTCGTAGGGATGGATACCTCGCGATATGGCGGCATTTTCCGCCGGCAGCCCGAAGGCGTCAAAACCGATCGGGTGCAGCACGTTGTACCCCTGCATCCGCCGGAAACGGGCGTGGGCATCCGATGGCGCCATGGCATACCAGTGACCGATGTGCAAGTCGCCCGACGGATACGGGTACATCGTCATTTCGAACCATTTGGGGCGCGGATCTTCGTCTTCAACCCGGTAGATACCGTCGCGCTCCCAACGCTCTTGCCACTTGCGATCAATCGCTACTGCATCGAAGCGAATCTCAACCTGCCGTTGGCCCGTAGTCATTGGAAATTTCCCCTGTGAAAATCAACTATAGATTGAGACTCAGATTGGCGCCTGACCTAGCCTAAATGCGGTGTGGCAAACCTGCCTTGCAGGTTCCTGCCTCATATTAGCACATGCCGGGTACGTGCGCCCTGACTCAGGAATGCAGTATAACACCAGGGTAGGATAATTCCGGCGGCTGGCGTGGCCGCCAAAAAACGTTGACGCATCCGAGGCATGAGTCTGGTTGACATATTTCAACGGGTGAACATAAAATCTTGCCGAAAGTCGTGCATCGTCCCTAACTGATGGCCAGAACTAACTACCTTGCTGTTTGCGCCGCGCCGGCCAGTGAGTTTTTCATTCGACGTCCGCTCCCAACGGGTGCCCCGGTTCTCACCGCGTCATCAATTGTCGACTGACTTGCCATCACAACCGTCTCCCCTGCGGGAAGTACACGCCGTGCGTGTGCCGATCCGCCGGCGTGTGCCGCCGCGTCGCCGGTCCTCAACCCCCACCATTCTGCTGGGGGCGTTTGTACTCATTAACGTGGTAGGCGGGGCGCTCCTCTATCTGCCCTGGGCGGCTGCGGATGGGCCCGGCGCCAGCTTGCAGGTGGCTTTTTTCACCGCTATCTCGGCTTCCACGGTTACGGGACTGGTGGTAGTTGACACCCAGGTGTATTGGTCGTTATTCGGCCAGGTCATCATATTTTTCCTCATGTTGCTGGGTGGCCTGGAGTTCATCACGGCTGCCACGGTTCTCATAGCCATAGTCGGCCGCCGGGCTACCGCAGTGGAGGAAGATGTTTATCAGGACACCGTCGGTTCCGGCTACTCCCAAAACATTGGCCGTGTGGCCAGCAATATCGTGGTGGCGTTTTTTATCGGATATGCGGTAGGAGCGGCGCTGCTGTTTTTGCGAATGAGAACAATCGCCGGGTTTTCAATTGAGGAGGCAGCCTGGCAATCCCTGTTCCTTTCGGTTTCGGCGCTGAACAATGCCGGATTTTCGATCCTGCCCAACGCCCCATCAGGGAACAACGCCGATACTTTGGGATCGTATCCCTATCTAATGGGTGTCATAACGCCACTGATCATCCTGGGTGCGGTCGGATGGCCGCTGATCGCCGACATACGGCGAAACTGGCGCACGAACCTGACTTTTCACGGTTGGGCCGGTTGGCTGCCTTTCAATTTCCACCGGTTATCGCTGGACACCAAGTTGGTATTGATATTCACGACAACTTTATACGCGTTCAGCGCCCTGGTTTTCCTCTTTGGAGAATGGAACGGCGTCCTCGCCGCCAATTCTTTTCTGGGAAAAGTGGGTTCTTCGATATTTCACGGCGTTAGCGGGAGAACCGCCGGTTTTGCCGCGCTGGACTGGAGCGCAACGGTACACTTTACCCAACTGGTCTACAGCGGTTTGATGTTCGTTGGGGGTTCCACCGCCTCGGTGGCCGGCGGTATCAAGGTCAACACGGTGGCAGTGATCCTGATCGCCGCCCGCTCGTCGGCCCTGCGCCATGCTCAAACCGAGATTTTCCGACGCGAGATTGGCCCGGCTCTGGTGGCTCGCGCCTTGCTGGTCGCCCTGCTGGGCATCCTGTTTCTGGGCTTGGTGATACCGATATTGACGTACACCGATCCAAACATCCCGTTCGTTGCCCTGATGTTCGAAACGATCTCGGCATTTGGGACCAACGGCATGTCCGGTGGCGCGTCGGCTCAACTCAGCCTCACCGGCTCAATTATTTTTATGATTACCATGCTGGTCGGGCGGATAGGGCCATTGACGTTGGTAATGCTGCTGGCGCCGCGTGAAGATACGTCCTACCGTTACCCGGAAGAACCCGTTAGAATTGGGTGAAGCAATTATGCCAAAAACTATATGCGTAATCGGTCTGGGTCGCTTTGGGACCAAACTTGCGAGCACTCTGTTTCAGCGGCAGCACGAAGTGTTGGCCATCGATAGCGACGAGCTGAGAGTCCAGTCGTTGCTGGGCCAGGTGACCTACGCCGTCGAAGCGGATGGCACCAATGAAATTGCCCTGCGCGATTTGGGTGTCGCTGAGATGGACGTGGCGGTGGTTGCCCTCGGTAGCCAGCTGCAATCCAGCATCATCTCAACCATGCTGCTCAAAACTATGGGGCTGCCCTTCGTGATTGCCCGCGCGACCGACACTCAACATGCCGAGATTCTGCACCGCGTTGGCGCTGACAAGATTGTATTTCCAGAGGAAGATGCCGCAGTTCGCACCGCCAGCCTGGACCTGACGCCGAACACCATTGAGTATATGGACCTTACGGATTCTGCGGGTGTGCACAAGCTGCGACCGCCCGACCGAATGCGGGGGCACCGGCTCAGGGAGCTGGGATTGACGTCAGAGTCACGCCGCCGGGTTTCGGTGCTCATTCTGCGTCGAGGCGCCGAGTACATAATCAATCCCGGCGATGATGAAACCATCGGCGATGGCGACGTGCTGTTTGTGGTGGGAAATCATGAAGACATTGAGCGGGTCTTCAGACGGTAGCCCCACGGTGCGCTGCGTCCGAAGGTAGTTCGGCGAACGGGAGACCAGGGCCTTTCGATTCTCCCTCTCCCCTTGTGGGAGAGGGCTGGGGTGAGGGGTATAGTCTGCGGCAGGATAGTTCCCTATCTCACACCTTCACCCTCACCCCCGTATCAAGTACGGGGCAGGCTCTAACCCTCTCCCATCAAGGGAGAGGGGATTTCTTGTAAAACCGAAAGGCCCTGAACGGGAGACAGGTTTCGTTGCCCTTGCGTTGCGGCGGCGGATATAATTCTCCTGATTCTTATCGACGGGTCCGCGCGCTATAGGCCACGCGGTTTCGGTGGTTAGGGCACTGGATGCGAAAGAGGGTAGAAGATGGGTGAGCGCATCGGGTATTTGGGGCCGGCCGGGACTTACACCGAGCAGGCAGCCCTGCTATATGCCCCGGACGCTGAGTTCACGCCGTTGCCGACTATCAATGCGGTGGGCGCTGGCGTAGCCAACGGTGATCTGGATGCCGGGGTAGTGCCCATCGAAAACAGCCTGGAGGGTTCGGTTACATTTACTCAGGACTTGCTGATCACTCAAACCGGATTATCCATTCGGAATGAGGTGGTGATACCGATTGACCACTTTCTCGTTGCGCCGCCAGGTGTGGAAGCGGATCAGGTTCGTGTCATATTTTCGCACCCGCAGGCATTGGCGCAGTGCCGCAACTATCTGGAATCCAGATTCCCATTGGCGCAAAACGAGGCTTCTCTGAGCACTGCTGCCGCCGTGGCTGACATGCAGGGCAGCCCCGTACCCGCAGCGGCCATCTGTCCGCAACGGGCTACGGAACTGTACGATGTCCAGGTGCTGGATCGTGGCATTCAGGACAATCCGATTAATCAGACCAGGTTCGCCGTGTTGGCCCGCACTGACCACGCCATGACCGGACATGACCGGACATCGATCTGTTTCTCGTTCACCGTTGATCGACCTGGAAGCTTGTACCACTGCATCGGCGAGTTTGCCCAACGAAACATTAACCTGGTGAAAATAGAAAGCCGCCCCACCAAACAGGCGCTGGGGCGTTACATTTTCCTGATCGACTGCGATGGGCACCGCCAGGAAACGGACGTAGCGGCGGCTTTGGAGGGTTTGAGGCAAAGGGTGGATATGTTGAAGATCTTTGGTTCCTACCCGACGTGGGAACCTCAACACGATTGAACCCGCACACGATTGTACCGGCGTCGGAACGCCCCCAATTGATAAGACCGGCCCCTGAGTGGGCCAGTCTTATCAATTGGCCATTACGTGCCAAGAGCGTGTCGCCTGCGTTGACTGAACCTAACTATGCGGGTAAGGGCCGGGGGTCTCGATGTATCGGGCCAGCGAATCGTTGGGCGCCGTGGCGGCGGGCGCTCTCCTGATTGATGACATGACCCGATAGGCTTTTCCTATGCCACGTTTCATGGAGCTACGCGATTCCCGACCGGACTGGGGCGCCACCAGGAAGCCGGCTGCGACCCCTACCGCTGTGGACACAGCGAGCAGGCTCAGGCTACGTTTTGCGTTTTCGGTCAATGTGACCTTCCTTTTATCTCAATCCCTGAAAATAGGGCTGGTGTCCAATTCGTAAAACGCGGCGCCGGCCGGCTAATCCCGACCGACCGTTACCTGTTCATCGAGCGGCATCGCCTCGGGTTCGGATTTCCCGCATCGGCGCAAAAACCGCCAGTAACCGTTGGCTTTGTTCCAGGCGCCCCCGGCGCGTTTAGCCACGTCGGTGCGGGCTTCTTTGCCGCTCTTGGGTGCGAGCAGGATGCCTGCCGCCAGTCCAATGACCAAGCCGGCGGATAACAACCCCAGCGTAGTTTGTTTGTTGCGTTTCATCTTGTGCCTCCGGTATCAGGGCTTGTTTTATATCGCGGCGCCAAATAAACCGGCGACGACCGTTCTAACCCTCGGTAACTTCGGCGACATCGTCGGCGCCCCGACTGCGTATTCGCTGCAGGTATTCTCTGCCGACGCTGCTGGCGTTGACGGCGCGTTGGCGCAATTCTTCCCTGGTGTCTCGCCCGCTCTTTGGCGCCAGCAGAATTCCGGCGATTACTCCCAGAGCGAGTCCCGAAGCGAGAAGAGCGATGTTCTGTTGTGCATGATTCATGATATGCCTCCGTAATTTAAGACTCGTAGGTATATTCCTACACTTGCTCCGAACCGCATAAGTTATCGTGCGTTCCGGTTCAGTATATCCGATATTATAATGAAGAGTAGCACGTTTGTCAATAACGGGTAGTCATAGCGTTTTAACAATTTTTGAAATTGTGCAATGATTTGCCGGTTTCCCGTCGATGATATTGCGCTCGCCTGCGGACGTGAATCCGGTGTCGGGATCGCCTGGAGCAAGATCTTCTCCGTTGATTCGTTCGCCACCATTGAGCCGCGGTGAATCGCGTTTACCGGACCGGTTTTGTGGTGTCGCCGGCCACGACCTTACGATACAATTTCTATATGTTCAACCGTGCGCGACGTATCGCAGGCGCCGTTTTGAAGTTCGTGTTCCGCTCTCATTTTGTGGTGAGCGGGGATAGTATGGCTCCGTGCTTGCGCTCCGGGGATTGGGTTCATGTGATCCCGATAGCGTTGCGGATTGGCAACATCCCCCGAGGCGCGGTGGTGGTGCTGAGTCCACCGGAATACGAGCTCCGGTTCGACATCAAACGCGTGGTCGGAATGCCGGGAGAGCATGTTCGAATCGACCAGTCCAACACCGTGTTCATTGATGATGTCCTTGCGCCGGAGTCGTATCCGGATGCCGGGAATCAGGGTCCTGCAGCATGGGCGTCGCAATGGATCTGCGGCGATAACGAATACTTTGTGATAGGGGATAATCGGTCCGACAGCCTGGATAGCCGCCGGTACGGGCCGGTTTCAATCCGACAGATTCTGGGCGCCGTGTGGCTGAAATGGCCTTCGGGTTCCCTTCGACCCGCCAGGATGGACTCCACTCAACCGAAACGGCATCTACACGCGCCATGATATCGGTGCAGCAAATCCTGGGACGCGTCGCGAAGACGTTAATCGCAATCCCGTTGTTGGTCAAATCCGGTCTGACGATTGAACAGGCGGCGACCCGGTGGCGACCACTGCGCGTTGTATTGGCCACTCTGGCCGCGGTTACTCGAAACGACGCTCAACAGCTCACCGCCGGAGTTGCCTATTACGGCCTCGTATTTGTGATTCCAATTTCCGTTGGAATTCTGCAAGTCTTTGGCGCCGTTTTGGGGACGGCTCGGTCGGAAGACTGGTATTTGAAGTTGACCGCCGGATTGCTGCCGGCCGGCATCGACCTCAGATTGGTGGCCGCCGCCCAGGATCCGGCCAGCGCCGGGGTTGCCGCGGCGCTGGCGTTCATCGGATTGACCTGGGGTTCGTACAAGCTGTTCGGCGCAGTGGGAGTGGTGGTCAACCGCATGTGGGGCATTGAACCGACGCAGGTGGGGGGTTTCGCCAAGGCGCGCGAATTTTTGTACCTGAGCGGTACGGCGTTTGCGCTGCTGGTTTCCAGCGTATTGATCTATTTGATGACGCAGGATCTGCTGCCAGGATTGCTTCGCGAGTTGCACCTGTATGAATTTGCTGGTCGGCCGGGGGCACAAATCTGGTGGTCGAACGCTTTGGCCTGGATGGTATCGTCGGCGGCGTTTTTGATGATTTACCGATATGTTCCGGAACGCCGGGTGATGTGGCGATGGGCCACACTTGCGGCCGGCTCGGCCGGAATTGCTTTCACATTGACCAGCGATGTTTTCGCCTTGTTTCTTGGCTACGTTGCTCCGACGCACTCGCTATACGGGCCACTGGCATCCCTGCTGGTATTCCTGATCTGGGTGTTCGTAACGTCCTTGATCCTCGTCGCCGGAGCCGCGATCTCGGCGTACTCCCAATCCATCTACCATAACGATGGGCCGATACCGGGTCCTGGGTGGTTCCTGAAATAAGAGCTCCCACCGGCCGCAGCGTCGGTACGGCGGGGCCCGGGCGCAGGTGAAGATCCGCTGTTGCGACGGCGCCGGATACACGTCGGCCAGGGGTTTTTACGTCCCTGGCCGGCATCAGTTCAACGGGTGAGCGGTCGGATCACAGTTTCCAAAAGCTGCCCACCTGGCAAATGATGTCCACTTTATTGATGGATTCGGCCGGCCAACCGACCATATTCAGCCAGTCCTCGAAATGAGCCTGCTCGACGGCTTCGCATTCGGATATGAGCTTGCCGCTTTCCAGGTCGCCATACACCTTCAGGATGGTAGTGCGCCGGTCCGGACGCCATTTGCGGACGGCGTCCAGTTTGTCGCGAAAATCAGCCTCGGTGATTCCCGGAACGTTGTGGACGGCGATGAATCGAGCCATGTTTTCAAACTCCAGTGAGCGTCATTGAGGACGTGGGCTACGCGTCGTTGGGCGGCACAAATGGATAGGGGATGGGTGGGCCATCTCGCAGCGGCAGGACTACGGTGGCAGTACCCGGCATACTTTCAACGCCGTCATGTGTTTTCATGCCGATTTCCAGCTCTACGAATCCCATCTGGTTACTTTCGTACTTGCTGGTCACGCGGCCCCACATGATTAGAATATCGCCAGGCACCAACATGGCCCGATGTTCAAACCGGGCTTTCCACGGCCAACCGTTGGGCAGCGTCCAGTCTTTGAGGAACTGGGGAACCACGCTTTGTTTCCATGATCCATGTACCAGGATGCTGGGGTTGCGGTCATGGTTCAGACCGAAGTCCAGATCGTAGTGGATCCGATGGAAGTTTTCGATGGCTGCGCTCCATCGAAACAGGTGGGTGGGCGTCGGCTTGTAAACGTATTTTGGGAGTTCATCCCCCTCGTTGACGTCTTCGTAATAGATTTGGCGCCTATCGCGAAGGCCATCGGCATCCGGGCGCTCGTTGCGCCGCCAGATGTCCTCGGGTTCCATGTTGAGTAACTCTTCCAATGGGGTACTCATACTGATATCTCCAGTGGGCCACGGAGCCGTTCAGGTCGTAACGGATTGCTGTGGCCGGCGGTGGCGCCGGTTAGCGGCGTATCGTGGAAGCTCGGGTAATGCAGAGGCTCACGTCATCCTGATTCCAGTAACGCGTCTCCCTGGTAATGATGAGAAACGGAGTGCCGTCTCGGCCCAACCGCTCCCGTATATCGGAATACCGGTTCTGGAAAAAGATTTTGTCCCCAATGCTGGGGTAGGCAAAAACCTCGATTTCATTGCCGGCGTTCAGGACGCGCACCAGGTTCGTAGGCACCGGCGGCAACTCGCCCGGCCTGGCTACTGAACCGATGCCGTCCGATTCAGGGTTTTCTTCGAAAGCCGCCGTGATGGGGTCGCCCTGGTCCGGACGGATCCGGCTCGCCATGTAACTGACCATGATCGGCGGCGCAATCAGCTCGCCGAAACGGGTGGACTTCGCAAAATCATCGTCCCAATAACGTGGGTCGGGATCCATGAGCGCCTGCGTAAATCGCCGCATGTACTCGCCGTCCATCACGCCCCAGGACTCTACGATGTCGCCGCTCACGCCGACCATTGCCTGCACTTCGGGCGTTAGCGCTGGCGGGGGGGATTGCTGTTGGGTCATGTGCCGCAAACTCCGGGTTTAGTAATCTGTTTGTCGATGACAGCCAAAGACTGCAGTTGCCAAGCCTAGCGCAGCCGGTCGGGTTCGTCAATCTCCGACCATGCCGGTTTAACCGCCGTAAGCATGGCGCAAAACGGCATCCAACTCGTCCAGGGAATAACCGTATTCCTGCGTGCCGGGTTTCTGAATCGCAAAGTGAGCACAAGCCGATCCAATCTGGGCGCAGCGTTTCAGGCTGTCGTTCTGTATCAGACCCTTTATCAATCCGCCTCTGAACGCGTCACCGGCGCCGGTTGGATCAACCACACTTTCAGTTTTCACGCCGGGAACGGTCAGAGACCCATCCGGAGTCACAATGCGGACTCCTTGTTCACCCAGCGTAATCACCAGGGCTTCAGTCAGGCCCAACAGGCCGGATTCGTCGATTCCGGTTTTTTCTTCGATCATTGCCATTTCGTAGTCGTTGGCGATCAACAGGTTGCTGTTGCCGATGCCAGCCACCAGTCCGTCGGCGTCCCACGCTGGCAGAGATTGCCCGGGATCGAAAATCGTGTAGATTCCTGACCGAGTTCCCTGCTCGGCAAAATCTGCCATGTCGGTCAGATTACCGGGCGCAACGATGTTGATGGTTTCGGCGGCATCCACTTTCCCGAAATCGAAACCGGCCGGATATTTCATCGCACCGGGATTGAAGCCGGTGATTTGATTGTCGGACAGGTCGGTGGTTATGAAGGCCGAAGCCGTTGCCTCCTCATCAATTATCCGGATGTCTTCGGTAGAAATCCCATTGGTATGCATCCAGTCGAAATAATCCCGGTAGTCGTGACCGATGGCGGCGATCAGCCGGGGTCGTTGGCCCAGCATGGCCAGGGAATAGGCAATGTTGCCGGCTGTCCCGCCGAAGTAGGCGTGAAATCCGTCCACCGTGAAACTCACGTTGATTTGGTGCACTCGTTCGGGAACTATGTGGTCGCCGAACCGGCCGTTGTAGGTCATTATCCGGTCGATGGCTAATGACCCGGATACTAAAATGTCCATTTGATACTGTCCTTTTGGAAATAGTTGCAGTGGGGTCGGACGTGGATTGGCAATCGCAGGCAGTTCGTTGCGCGGCGCCTAGCAGCCCCAGACCCCCGCGATGTCACCAACAAACCGTGCTTTGTCATCTGTGGTTATTCCGTGCGACGCCGCCTGGCCGGCGTTTATCTCCAATACGAACCTGACCGGACCATCCGACGGATACTTGGGCAACTGATCCCGGGGGGTGCTTCCCGGCGGATTTGGTACGTTGGCGGTTACTCCGGTCACTACGCAATCGGAGCGTATCCATACCATGTCCAGGGGAAAGTGCATATCGGGCATCCAGAACGTTCTCGGCCCATCGGAATCATATACGAAGAGCATCCCAGTATAAGGTTCGAGAGTCGCCCTACCGGACAGACCCTGAGATCGCTCGGCCCCGGTAACCGCCAGATCGACCCTGAAGGCCGCTGCGCCAATTTGCACCACCGGTCCCGTCGGTGTTGGGGGCAGCGCAGTAGGGATTGGGGTTGATGCAACGGTCGGCGCCGGGGCCGATACCGTTTGGGTTGGCATCTGGTGGCGCGTTGGCTTCTGAGTTGGAAGCTGCGTTGGCGTCGTGGGCGACGCCGTAGCTTCCGGCGCGGTAGCCGTCGGCGGCGCGGTTGCAATTGTAGTGGCGGTTAGGTCTGCCAATGCCGTCGGAGCGGTCGGAGCGGTTGGCGGCGTTGCGGAGGTACACGATATTAAGACCATCAGAAAACCGGCCAGCGCCGCAATAGCCGTTCGCGACACCGAAATTACGAACCAAACCTGGAGGCGCCGGTTGCTGACGGTTCGGTTAATCACCCAACTCGGCCCGGATGCTGGCAATGCGTTCCCGGAGCGAGCGGAGCAGCAAAGCTGGCGGCGGAGGCGCTACGTGGGTATAACCAACGCCCATGTCCTGTAATTCCCGCGCGGTCAACGGGTAGGCCGGGTGGTTCATGGGGATGGACAGTTTGGCACCACCCGCTGCTTTTACTTCATTGGCCAGTTCTTCCAGCCGGGCCCGAATGACCGGGCTCTGCGGATCGCGGATGCCCATGTATTCGGAGAAGTCAGTCGGCCCGATGGCGACGATGTCGATACCCGGCAGTTTGGCGATTTCGCCAATCTCGCTGATGCCTTTTTCGTCCTCGGTCATCACCGAAAGCACGATGTTGTCATTGGATGAGCTGGTGTGCTCTTCCCAGGAGATGGTTCCGAAACGTGCCGCTCGCGTGCCGCCCGCGCCGCCTCTGGCGCCCATCGGGGCGTACCGTACTGCGTTCACCGCCTGTTTCGCCCCTTCAAGGCCATCGATGTGCGGGATGATGATTCCGTTGGCTCCCGCATCCAACAGGCGTAGGATGAGATGCTCGTCGTTGCCGGGGACGCGAATCATGGAAGTTACGCCGACCACGTCCGCCGCTCGAATCATCTCCGATACCAGGGTCAAATCAAACGTGGTGTGCTCCATGTCAATGAACGCGGCATCGTATCCGGCCAGGCCGATGATCTCGATGATCTGCGGATCGGCGAACGTGACGTAGGTGCCCAACGCCAGCCGATTTTCACGGAGAGCCTGCTTCACTTTGTTTTCTTGCATCAGTCCGTTGGCTCCTTTTACCCGTTCTGGGGTCGTTGAACGTCGGCGACGCTCGCCGGCCGCAACAACCGCCCGCAATGATAGCAGATACGTCACCGATGTCTGAACTGGGTGGACGCGACCGGCAGGGCAAACGCATTCTAACTTTAGGGGACCTCATATACCGTCATTCCCGCGAAAGCGGGAATCCAGGTCGTTTGGTTGTATGTCAACTGTCTGGAAGCGAGCTGTATGGATTCCCGCTTTCGCGGGAATGACGGACGCCTGCAAAGCCGATTAAATTAGAATGCGTTTGCCCTGACGCGACCGGTGGCCTCTATGAGATTGTTCATGGGATGGTGAGCGTGAGGATGCAATTTCCGTGTATCGGATTTGCATCCTCACGCGTACCCACTTTGTCAAACCAATCCAGCCGGTGTAACTGTTCACGTTTGAGGGGACGGAGTTGGCTTGCAAAGCAAATTCCTTGCTTGGCTGCTTCTCTGTGAGAGGCCGAATAGTCCGCAGATCACCGCAAGTCTGAACAGTTACACGAATTGCGCCAGATTGACACTGTGGCGAATCAACTGTTAGGATTTTTAGCGCGAAACAAATGCCTTGCTGGGTTTGCGGTATCGCCGCTTTCGACCAGCCAACTGCCGGAGTTGTAAATATCGTGACAGAACAGATTGAAAGCAACACCACCAGGAAAGGAACTTCCCGGCGGCGGTTTTTGGGGATGATATCGCTTGGTGTTGGAGGCGCGGCGGTATTGGCGGGGGTTTTGCCTTTCGCGCGGCGTACCACCCGGAGCGAGGCGGCGTCGGAGTTTCCCGGACCGGGTTCGATATTCCATCCGGCGCAGGACCCGAGGACTGATCCACGCCGCTAACGGCGCCGCCTATCGAATCGACTCGCGCAACGAATCTGCTACCGGCGCCGAAATTCGCGTTCCAGTTGGTATTCGGTGAAACGCACCACGGTGGGGCGGCCATGGGGGCAGCTGTGGGGATCGGGCGTAACCTCGAGTTGTTCCAGTAACGCCGACATTTCGTCTATCGTCAGGTTCATCCCGGCCCGCACCGACCCGTGGCACGCAATCGTTGCCGCCAGCGCATCTTCCCGTTCCATAATGACCTGTTCCAGGGCGATGGCATCGAGCAACTCCAGCAGGATTTGAACGGGGTCGGTAACTCCTTTGCCACCGTCTGCCAGGGATGCCGGAACCGCCCGCAATAACCAGGTGTTGTTGCCGAACGCTTCAATGCCAAACCCGTATGATTCCAACAACTCCGCGTATTCCTCCATAGTCGCAGCCTGAGCAATCGATAAATCGCAGGGCGTGGGCGACAGCAGGGGTTGCGATATTCGCTGCTGGTTGCTTGCCTGTTGGCGCAGCCGGTCGTAAACGACTCTTTCGTGAGCGGCGTGTTGGTCGACCAGATACATGCCCTCGGGTCCCTCCGCCACGATGTAGGTTTGCCTGATCTGACCCACCACCCTCAGCGACGCCAGCACTTCGCGCAAAGATCCTGCCGAAGACACCAATTGAGTCGTTGGCAATGGCGCCGGGCCGGATGAGGCCCGCGGGCCGGCGGGAGAGCGCGATGCTCCCGGAGCCAGGAGTGGTTGAGCAGGAGCGGAATCTGCGGGAGCATCGGTGTGGGCCGGCGTCGCGACGGAGGCCACCTGCCGAACCGGAGCGTGGGCCAGCAAAGCGTCCCTGACGGCGTGATGCACCGCAGAGAACAGTCGGTCCGCGTTTCGGAATCTAACCTCCCGCTTGGCAGGGTGAGAATTAACGTCCACCGCGTGGGCCGGGATCACTACGTCGATCACGGCAACGGGATACCGGCGGTCCGGCAGCATCCCCTGATACGCCTGTGTGATGGCATAGGCGATGGACCCGTCAAACACCCAACGGTGATTAACCAGCAAAGTCATGTACGACCGGTTGCCGCGACTGATTTGCGGTGTGCTTACGAATCCGTCAATGGAAATGTCGCCGTCCCTGTGCAACACGGGCAGCATTTGCGAAGCAATGTCCGGGCCGTAAACGGACAATACCGCATCCCGTGCGCGGCCGCTCCCCGGTGTATCCAGGATGGTTCGACCATCGGCGGTGAGGGTGAACTTGACGCCCGGACTCGCCAACGCGTAACGGCTGACAACTTCCTGTATGCGCGCCGTTTCCGCAGCGGCGGATCGCAAAAACTTCCGGCGGGCGGGCAGGTTGCCGAACAATTCCTGCGCCTGCACGGTGGTGCCCGGAGCGCATCCCACCTCATCGAGGCCGGCCGGTTCGCCGTATCTCAACTGGATTCGGACACCTGAATCCGCTCCAATGGCTCGTGTCGTCAGGGTCGCGCGGGAAACGGCGGCGATGCTGGGCAACGCCTCGCCACGAAATCCCAGGGTTGATACAGACTGCAACTCGTCAACGGTGGTGAGTTTGCTCGTTGCATGGCGAAGAAATGCCAGTGAAACTTCGTCGGCTGGGATGCCGCAACCATCGTCCGAAACGCGGATCTCCGCAACCCCGCCCTCTCGAATCACCGTCTCGATTCTGGTGGCCCCGGCATCCAGGGAATTCTCCACCAACTCTTTGACTACGGAGGCCGGACGCTCGATAACCTCGCCGGCGGCGATCTTGGAGGCTACGTCGGTGGGAAGCTGTCTGATTGGCATCTGCGTTGACTCGTCAGCCAGGGGCGCCCGGTATGTTGGCAGCCGCCGGGACCGGCGGCCCGTGGCGGAGTTAGAACAGGGGTAATTTGGTTCCCTTGGCGCGATATTGGCGGTCTTCCGACGCGCCGGTTTCGATGAAATCGCAAATGATGCGATAAATCCGGTCCATTTCGTGGTCGATGCTGCGCGAGAAGAAGTATGGCGGCACCCACACTCCTCCGAATGCGGCCACCACCTCCGGATAGTCGTCGATGACAAACTCGGGTTCCACCGGGATTTTCAACTCCACCAGGCGTTCGTGAAAATGGTGCGTGGGTTTCTCATAAACTCCGCTCACGAATCGTTCGAGCTCGTGTTTCTCAATGACTTCCCAGCGCTCGCCCATGCCCGACCAGATGTAGATTTCATGGCCGTCGTCCAGGATTTTCTGGAATGTTTCGGTGGTTCCAGGTCGAAGCGTGTCGTCCAGTCCCAAGATTGTATAGTCGACGTCAAAGAAAATTCTCATGTCCTGTTACATGTCCTTAGGCAGAGTATGCGAATGCGATCACGGGCTGTCGCTAGATAGCCAGCGCTTCGGTGATCGCCTTGATGTTGGCGCCGACCAGCAACTGGTCTCCCACTTTCACGATGGGACGACGCACCAGGCGGGGTTCCTCCAGCATCAACTCAAGCTTGCGGTCGTCTGATAGATCATTCGCATTGAGGCCCATCTTTTTTAAGGACGGGCTGCGAGTCGCAAACATTGCGGCGATACCCGATTCACCGATTTCTTCCGACAGGGTCAACAATTCTTCGCGGCTGAATGTTTCCTTGAAATAATCGCGTTCCTGTATTTCAAACCCGGCCTGTACGAGCAACTCCCGCACCTTGCGGCAGCTGCTTCAACGCGGCCACCAGTACAATGTTGCTGTTCCGCTCATGTTGATCCTCCGTTGGCCTCGTTGCCATTGATGTGATTAGTCGGATTACCGATTATTGTATACCCGACTATCCCCGAATATAAGCACCGCCATTTGGATATTTTTGCCATTGTTCGCTGCGGGGGCGTTTCCCCGTACCAAGTGGACGCGATTGGATAGCGCTCTTGAATTCACGGGCCACAAGTACCTACGATTGCTGGCGGTTGCGCAACCTGGCCTGCTCTTGCAACTCGTAGAGCTTGTTGATCGATTCCAGAGGGGTCAAATTCGCGATGTCCATTTCCATCACCGCCTGCATTAGCTCATCGTCCCCGGATCCAAAAAGGGGCATCTGCAACTGCTTTGAATCGGTGGGTTCGCTTGAACCATTCAAGCGCTGATTTGTCCGGCTCTTGCCCGTCCCTTCCAGCGCCGTCAGCAATTCCTGCGCCCGATTAACCACGGCTCTGGGCATACCCGCCAGCCTGGCAACATGCACGCCGTAGGATCGGTCAGCTCCGCCGGGAATGATGCGACGCAAAAAGACGATCTGCCCGTCGTCTTCGGTCACCGCCACATTGTAATTGCGGACCCCGGGGAGTGTGGCGGCAAGTTCGGTGAGCTCGTGGTAGTGCGTGGCAAAAAGGGTTTTGCATCCCAGCCGGGGATTGTTGTGCAGATGCTCAACGACGGCGTGGGCGATAGACAGACCGTCGTAGGTGCTGGTGCCGCGCCCCACTTCGTCCAGGATAACCAGCGATCGACGGGTTGCCTGATTCAATATGGACGCCGTTTCCACCATCTCAACCATGAACGTCGATTGGCCGGTCGTCAAGTCGTCCTGCAGTCCCACGCGAGTAAAGATACGGTCAACCAGGCTGATGTCGGCGGTACGCGCCGGCACGAAGCTGCCCATCTGCGCCATCAATACGATGATGGCCACCTGACGGATATAGGTGGACTTACCGGCCATATTGGGGCCGGATATCAACATTATCTGAGCGTCGTCAGAATCCAGCTCGGTGTCGTTGGGAACGAATGCGCCGGCATCCAGCACCCGCTCCACCACCGGATGCCGGCCTTCGGTTATCCGTATGGCGTTTCCCGTTGAAAGGGTCGGCTTGACATAACCGTATCTCACGGCAACGTTGGCCAGGGCTACGAATACGTCCAGCCGCGCGATCCCCAGGGCCAACCGTGAAATTGCGGGCCCACTATCGGCGATCTGGCGGCAAACCTGCTGATACAAACTGCGCTCCAGCTCGTTGAGCCGGTCGCTGGCATTGATCACCTGGTCTTCGTATTCCTTCAATTCGGGTGTGATGTAGCGTTCGCCACCGGCCAGGGTCTGGCGACGCTGGTAGTCGTCGGGAACTGACCGGAGGTTGGACTGGCTCACTTCGATGTAATAACCGAATACCTGGTTGTAACCAATTCTGAGGTTTCGTATCCCGGTGCGTTCCCGTTCCTTGGTCTCCAGCCCGGCTATAACACCTCGGGCGTTGTTGGCCAACGTGCGAAGTTTGTCCAGGTCTATTGAAAACCCCTCGCGGATCACGCCCCCGTCTCCGGGTTGTCCCGCCGGCTCCGGAGCAATTGCGTTTTCCACCAAAGCCGCCACTTCAGGAATCGGCTTCAATGAATTCGCCAACCAGGTTAGATCACATGCGCCGTCTCCCGACAAACCGTTCAATAGATCGTCGGCGGCGTGCAGGCTGCCGAGCAGGGCCAGCAACTCCCGGGGCGTCGCCGCCTGCGCCTGGATTCGGCTCAAGATCCTTTCCAGGTCGGCAACGCGCGACAGCGCCGATGTTGCCTCGGTGCGCAGGAATGCGTCGTCGTGGAAGAATTGCACTGCGGCCAAACGTCTCTCCAGAGGTTCCAGATCTAGCAGCGGTTGCCCCAACCATCGCCGCAACAGGCGAGCTCCCATTGACGTCCGGGTGTCATCCAGGGTGGCCAGCAGCGAAAATTCGCGATTGTCCCAGCGTCCCGCCTCAAACAATTCGAGATTGCGCCTGGTTTGCGGGTCCAGTCGCATGAACGACGTTGGGTTGTAAATGGATAACGGCGCCAGCTGTGGTTGCTCCCGCTTATAGGCCCAGCGCAGGTAATCGATTATCGCTCCCGCTGCTCGCACTCCCAACGGTATAGACTCCGCGCCGTACGCTTCCAGGGAAAGTACGCCAAAGTAGTCCAACAACGCACGGGTCGCCAGCTCGGGATCAAAAGCAGCGGCGTCCCATTCTGTGACGGGGGCCGGGATTTGGTGTCCAGCCAGGAAGGAACCGGAATCGCCATTAGTTGGATAAATCAATTCAGAGGGATGCAGGCGCGCCAGTTCCGCCGGCAACTGGTCGGTGGGGAACTGGGCGGCGGCGAATTCGCCGGTGGTGCAATCAACGTAGGCCAACCCCACCTGATCGCCGGTTCCGCATACCGCCGCGAGGTAGTTATTGGTGTCCTGGTCCAGCAGCGATGACTCCAGCACCGTTCCCGGTGTTACGACCCTCACTACTCCCCTTTCAACCAGACCTTTCGATACGGCAGGATCGCTTAACTGTTCGCAAATGGCGACCTTGTGCCCCTGGCGAATCAGGCGGGCCAGGTTGGCTTCCAGCGAAACTGCGGGCACTCCGGCCATGGGGATCCGGGTATCTTTCCCCATTGTCCGGGACGTGAGGGTAATGTCCAGGGCCGTCGACAACAAACGCGCGTCGTCGTCAAAAGCCTCGTAAAAATCGCCCATGCGGAACAGTAAAATCGCATCCGAGTACGAATGCTTGATGGTCAGATACTGCCGGCGGACGGGCGTAAGTCTGGCGGTGGTCATGGGTTGTTCGCAGCTATCAAAACGCGGGAGGTGGGCCCCATTGTAGCGGAGCGCTGGCCGTCCGGGTAGGAAATCGGTGTAAACGCCTCGGGACATGGAAAACCCCCGCCATCCAGGGGCGGGGGCAATCTGCCGGAGCGGCAATCACGAGGAACTCGGGTTCTACTCTTTCCAGAAGCGTTCCTCGGTCCACTTCCAGCCATCGGCGGTGACGATTTCCCGGCTGCTTTCTATCATCCCGGGGTGGCCGCAGGCATAGATCAACGTGTCGGACTTGTCGAGAGCAAACCGCTCCAGATATTCGGCGACGATGTTATTCAGTCGGCCCGTGGGGCCTTCCCACGCGGCATTGCGCTCCTCGGCGGGACGGCTGACGGCTGGCACGAAAGTAACAATTTCCGGATGGTTCGCCGCGATTTCAAGCATCTCGTCGTCGTACACCAGCTCGTCGTAGTAGGAGGCGCCCTCCAGCACGTAGAAATGGTGTCCCGACCGCCCGTAATGCAGGTGGTCGCGGACTATGCTGACGAATGGAGCCACGCCGGTTACCGTACCGAGCATGAGATGTTGCGTCACCGATGGGTCCATGAGGAATATACCCTTGGGCCGCGGTCGAATGGACATCGTATCCCCAACCTCCATGCGCCACATGCGGGGAGTGAGCTGGCCGTCCGGCACCAACTCCACGAAAATCTCCAGCAATGGCTCGTGGGGAGCGGAAGCGATGGAATATGCCCTTTCGATTCCTTCCAGTCCGAGAGTGCAGTATTGCCCCGGCTTGAAGTCGAACCGGAAATCCTGCGGCTCCATCTTGATGACCATGAGGTCGTCGGTGTAATCGACCCGTTCCACCAACTTCGCGCGCGGCAGATTTACTGTGCGGTCGCGGGTGGTTGCAACAGTTTGCAAATTCGTCATTATCTCTCCAATTTTGAGAGGCCACTCCGGATGCGGGTTGCCATACAAATCCATCCGGCCCGGCAGCTAAAATTCATCGGGCCTTCTCAATATGGTATCGGAAAAATGTTGCATAGTTGTAAATTGCAGGTGTCTAACTTATTGCGACGACGCGGCACGGCTCTATATCCAAGCCGGGGACGCGCGCCATGGGGTTAATATCTTCCGACATCTGCAATTCAACTGCGAGTTGTCCGAATAACGTAGTAACCCCCACCATTCCACGAGGCAGGCTCGAATCTACGGCTGCGACCCCGGTGAGGGTTCGCCGTGGGGTATCCAGGGTAACCGAATCGCCATCGTCGATGCCCCAGTTGGCGGCATCAATGGGATTCAGCTGAACCGCCTCATCGCGGATCACGCGGTTCATATCGTCGGCTGCGATTTCCATATCGCGGTCGCGTTGCAGCAGCACCCGACCCGGAACAAACATGGCCGGCCAGGTATCGTTGACCACGGGTTCGGCAACCCGGAACCGTGGAGCCCCCGGTTCGGCTTTACCGTTGGGAAATCCGTCCAGGTACAGCGCCGGACAAGATGGACTAGCGCCATCCGGACACGGCCACTGGATGCCCCTTTCCTCGCGAGACGTGTACAGCAATTGGGTGGGTCGCGGCGCATCCATGCCGGTCTTCATGACCAGGGCCGACTCTGCCGCCAGCCGTTGGTAGTTGACGCCACCATAATTGACGGTGATCGCCGCGATTTCATCCATCACCGCCGCCGGTTCGTCATATGATATGCCGTCCACCCCCAACAGTTGAGCCAACTGCGCGATGATCCACCCTTCGGGCCGGGAGTCGTTATTTTTCAGTGACACGGCCGGGCGTATTCTTTGAATGCGCCGCTCCAGGTTGGTAAAGGTTCCGTCCTTTTCGGCAAAAGTTGACCGTGGCAGCACCACATCGGCGATTTGAGCCGCCGGCGAGAGGAAACTGTCGACGACGGCGAGGAAGTCCAGATTCTGGAGGGCGGCCAATCCGTCGCCAAACTGTCCGTTGGCAAAATTCTGGCTGTCTCCAACCACCAGCATGGAAGTAATCGTGCCGGACGCAGCAGCCTGGAGCATGTCCGCAGCGCCTAAACTTGGTCGGGAGGGAATTGTTTGGCCCCAGACGGCCTCGACCTGAGCCCGGTGGTTATCGTCGAATAACGGGCCGCCACCCGGCAGACGGCTTGGCGTACAGCCAATGTCCGTTGCACCCTGCCCGTTGGCGCCCTGCCGCATTGGGAAGACCCCGCCGGCGGGTTGGGCGACGTTGTGAGTCAACAAGGCAAGGTTGGCCAGGGCCACCACGCAGTCGTAGGCGATAGCCTCCGCCACGTTGTCCAGTCCATACACCAGGCCCGCGCAGTCTGCGTTGGCATACATGCGCGCCGCTTTAGCGATGTCGTCCCGGGAAACTCCGGTGGCGGCGACTGCCGCGTCGTCGATGCTTTCCAACTCGTAAGTGAGGGTCGCCGGGTTTTCGGAATGCACCGCCAGCCATTCGCTATCGACCAGGCCCTCGTCGAGGATGACCTTCAGCATAGCGCCGAGCAGCACCAGTTCGGTCCCCGGGACCGGGCGGAGCCACAAACTTGCGTAGCGGGTGAGTTCCACTTCCCGGGGGTCAATGACGATCAGTGGCGTGCCGTTCTTTGCGGCGCGTTTGATCGGTACGCCAACCACGTTGTGGCCCTCGGTGAGATTGCTGTTGAACACCAGGATGCACCCGGCCTTTTCCAGATCCCACAATGAGTTGGTGGCGCCCGGGTAACCGAATACTTCTTCCAATCCCTTTGTCAGGTCCGGTTGAGTGTTTCCGGAATGGTCCAGATTATTGGTTCGCATGGCGACGCGGGCAAACTTTTGCGTCAGGTACAGTTCCTCATTGGTGCTGTCCGGCGCTGCGATGAGTCCAAAGCCTTGACCAACCTGGTGCACTTTCAGGCGCTCGGCGATGATATTGAGGGCTTCGTCCCAGTCGGATTGTTCCAGCCGTCCGTTACGGCGAACCAGCGGCCGCCGCAAACGTTGGCTGCTGGTGACGTGATCCAGCCCGAATTTGCCCTTGTAGCAAGCCTGGCCGTGGTTGGCCGGGGAATTGAACTCCGGTATGGCCCGGATCACCCGACCCTGCTCGTTGATTTCCAGATTGATCTGGCAACCCACCGGGCAATGCGTGCAGATCGTACGCTCGACCCGGTCGGCCTTTTCCCACTTATTGTCCCGTTCGGTCAGCGCGCCAACGGGACACACGTCGATGCAGGCGCCGCAGAACTCGCATCCCGATTCCAACAACGACGTTCCAAACGAAGTACCTACCAGGGCGTTGCCCGACCGCTCGGTGAAGCAAATGGCGTTATCCCCGCGCACTTCTTCACAGGCGCGGACGCACCGGCCGCACGTGATGCACAGGTTGTAGTCCCGGTCGTAGAACGGGTCCTTAACCTCAAGCGGCAGGTCCCGATACATATAGGTCATGGGAGATTCCAGTTCCATGCCCAGATACCGGACCGTATCCTTGAATTCGCACCGTTCGTTTTTGGGACACGTTACGCAGCGGTCGTTTACCGATACGTGACGCAGGCAAACGTCTGACGGCCCGCAGATGTCCACCCGGTGGCAGGTCAAACACCCGTTGGGGTGCTCGGCAATGAGCATCTCCATCACCGACTTGCGGAGTTCAGCGACGTCCGGGGTTTCGCTCCATACGGTCATGCCGTCCGCAACCGGCAGCGTGCAGGCCGCCGGGAATCCGCGACCGCCTTCCACCGAAACCACACACATGCGGCAGGCTCCAAAAGGCTTCATGCCGGGGTGGTAGCACAGGTAGGGAACATAAACGCCGGCTTCGATTGCAGCCTCTAATACCATCTTGCCCGGCTGCGTCTGTATCTCGACGCCATCAATGGAGATGGTTATATCGTCAGGCATAGTTACTCCCCGGTGGCTAGGTCGAAGAAGCGGGTTCGCGGCGAGTCAGGCGCGGTGAATAGACCACGTCGGGGCAATCTCCGGTGTGGCGTTTGTCCCGAATGTGGGCCTCGAATTCATCTCCGAAATACCGCAGCGCCGATGAAACCGGGTTGAAGCCCAATTGTCCGTGGCCGCACAACGAGCCGGCTTGCATGTTCTCCCCGATGTTACGCATCAACGCCAGGTCCTCGTCGGATCCTTCCAGTCGGCTGATTCGTTCCAGTATTTCCAGCAAGTGGCTCATGCCCATGCGACAAGGAAAGCATTTGCCGCAGGATTCATACTGACAAAAGGCGATGAGGTTTCGCGTCAGATCAACCGCACAAGTATCCTCGTCGGCGACAATGATTCCGCCCGATCCCAGAATGGCGCCGGCGTTGCGAAACACGTCGAAATCGAGGACCAGATCCAGGTTGACGTCGCTGGCTGAGAGAACGCCACCCAGCGGGCCGCCGGTTTGCAGCAGTTTCATGCGCTTCCCGTTGGGCACGCCGCCCGCCATGTCAAACAACACCTGGCGCAGTGTCATCCCCAGCGGAACCTCCACCATGCCGGTGTAGGTCAAATTTCCCGTCAGGCACAGTATGGCGGTGCCGCTGCTGCCGTTGATGCCGCGGTCGCGGTCGGCCGGCGTTCCGATGCCGGCGAACCATGCGCCGCCTCTGGCCACGATTTCGGGCACATACGCCAATGTCTTTACGTTGTTGATGTTGGACGGCTTGCCAAATACTCCCACCTGCGCCGGGAAGGGAGGGCGGAAACGCGGCATGGACCGTTTGCCTTCGATGGCTTCCATCAACGCCGTTTCCTCGCCCGACACGTAAGAGTCGCCGGTGAGCGCCACTTCGAGGTCGAAGGAGAATCCGCTGCCCATGATGTTCTCGCCCAGCAGTCCCAGATCGTAAGCCTGCTCGATGATGGCTCGCGTCCGGTCTATCGGCTGGTGGTGGCCGTGGCGAATAAAGATATAACCCCGGTTGGCGCGGCAGGCGTACCCCGCGATGGTCATGCCTTCTATGACAGTTGCCGGATCGCTTTCCAGTATTCCGCGGTCATTGAACGCGCCGGGATCGCCTTCTTCGCAATTGCATAGGATGTATTTGTTGGGATCGGGGTTTCCGGCCAGGAATCCCCATTTCACACCGGCCGGGAACGCTGCGCCACCTCTGCCCCGCAGGCCGGAAGTCCTTACCTCGCCCAGAGTTTCATCGGCGTTTAACTCGGTCAACGCCTTGTTCAATGCGGCGTAACCGCCGTTGGCGATGTATTGGTAAATGTCGGAGGGATCGATATGCCCGGCGTTACGCAGGGCGATACGAACTTCCATTGCCCGCATGGGATGATCGTCGAGATGGGGAATCCCCGCCGGTGGGTCGGCGCGGTCGCCCAAATAGCCTATCGCCAGATCCGGGATTGGATTGCCGCCCACGACATGCTCGGCAACGATTCGCTGGACCAGTTCCGGCGTAACCCGTTGGTAGAAGACTCTGGGGCCGCCCGGAAGCTGCACGTCCATGAGCGGTTCAGCGAAACACAGGCCCAGGGTGCCCACGTCCGAAACGTTTGCTGCTACGCCGTGAGCGGACAATGCGCTGCGAATGGCCTCCCTGGCCTCGAATCCACCCGCGGCTTCTCCGGCCAGCCCGGTTCCTATCCTGATCCACGGCTGATCGCCCTGGGTGAGCACTCGCCATCGCCGCATGGCTTCCTGGAACATGCTGTCGAACACGGCGGCGGTTTCAAGGGTGGTAGTCATGACAAAAGACTGCTGGGCGGTTCAGTGAGCGGAGTCGGATGAAAGCATCAATACAATGCTCGCGCGCGCCGATTCAGGCGTGATGCGGCCGGCCAGGTGGTGATCGATGGCCATCACCGGGGCGTGGGCGCATGCCCCCAGGCAGGTGTTGTAACGCAAGGTAGCCTTGCCATCCGGGGTGTCTCCCTCGTCTGGCAGGTTGAGTGCGTCATGGGCGGCGGCGATGATCGCGGTCGCCCCCATTATGTGGCAGGAAGGGCCCCAGCAAACCTCGACGCGGTGTTCCGCAGGAGGCTCGAACCGGAAGTTGGGATAAAAGGTCGCCACCGCCCATACATCGTTGATGGTTGCGTCCATGCGGCGCGCAACCGCATCAACTGCTGCTTCGGGGATATAGCCAATAGCATCTTCAACGGCCAGTAACGATGACAGTACCGTTACAGTGCTCTGCGGTTGATTGTTTACCGCGTCGTTGATCTTGGCGCGGGTGGCGTCTTCCATAGGTTTACGCAACTTGGGCGCAGCGCGGCGGCGGGTTCGGGTCGAGGCGCAACGCAACCTGTCGATTGGGATTTTGTGACGTCCGGGTGGTAGGTCGATAACTTGTGAAATCTATAACAAGCATCTAGGGAATTCTGCGATAGTCTAGCACAACGGGGCCCCGGCGGGCAACGAAATATTATCGCCTGGTCAGGGCTATCGCATATGAAATTACAGCCACGTCACTCTGGCGAAAGAACGTCACCCCGTACTTGATACGGGGCCGGAGTCCAGAGCGTGTAATCTGCTGGATTTTCGCAGAGAAGCTACCGGCATCGGTCACTGGATTCCCGCTTTCGCGGGAATGACGGTTGAGGTGCGGGAATGACGGTGGTTAAGACGGTGGTTAATTGGTCCGTATGCGATAGTCCTGATCGCCTGGCCCGCCGTGCGATTTCGTTTTCCGGGACTATGTTTCGCACCGGCTCGGCAGGCGCAACCGTGGGAGGGGTCGGTGCCAGCGTGGTGGAAACAGAACCCAAACCGCGCCGGTCAACGACGGGTCTGGTTCATCGTCGCCAAGCTCCGGGCGCCGTTCCTTTCAATTTAGGGGTAACGCGCTGTGGGTAAAGATCGCGGTAATGCCGGACCACCCCACCTAAGCGTCGTTATCTGCAGCGCGGTTTTCCAGCGCCTTGTCCATTACGCGCTGGAATACTTCGTAGGGTTGGGCGCCGCTGAACAACAGGTTGTCAAAAACGAAAGTCGGGATGCCCCTGATACCGTACCCCAAAGCTTCCTGATACTGGTCGATTACCCGTTGCGAGTAGTACCCGGATTCGACGCGTTCCTGCAATTCATTCCCGTCCAGTCCAACGCTGGCGCCTATTTCGGCCAGCACTGCGGGGTTACCCAAATCTGCCCGGTCGTCCCAGTAGGCTTTGTAAGCTGCATGGTGATATTCCATGAACTTGCCCTGTTCCTGAGCATATTCGGTGGCTTGCAGGGAATAAAGGCTGTTGGGTGTATATCGAGGCGGGCGCATGGTGAGGTTGGCATCTCTGGCTTGCGACCGCAAGGGTTCCGAGAGTTCGTCGTCAGATTCGCCCGGTCTTTCCTCGCGAACCTGCCCTTCCTGCGGAGTATCCGGGCGCAGCAAATATGCCCGTCCCTCGATGGTGATGTCGTAGTCGTCTTTAAGTCTGTCGACGCGTTCCAGGCCGACGTAACACCAGGGTCAAATATAGTCGTACCAGACGATCACGTGAACCGGGTTAGGGTCGTTGGGATGATTGTGCGCGGGCGGTTGCGTGGTCATGGTGGCGCTCCCTTTTGCGGTGTCGGCTACTGCGCGCGGATGGTTGGGGTGATGGCGGATTTCGGCGTTATTCGTCCAACCTGGCCAAGAGCGGATACAGTCCTTCCAGGTTTTCGATGTGGTCGCAGCCGGTTACGTTGGGGTGATATCCGCCCCGGTCGATGAGCACCGGATACAAGCCGGCGTCGCGCGCGCCCTGAACATCGGACCGTGGTTGATCACCGACGTGCATCGCCTGTTCCGGAGCGATGGCCATGCGTTTTAATGCGGCTTCAAAAATCGCAGTCTCCGGTTTCTGCGCCACCTCGCCGCCGGCAATGGTGAACTCCAGGTAATCCTGGATGCCCAGCCGGTGGGTCAGCTCGTACATGTCGCGGCGCAAATTTGTCAGGATGGCCATGCGGTACCCGCGCCCCTTGAGTTCCGCCAGCACCGGTCGGGTGTCTTCGAATTCAACCAGTTCCTTTGGAACCGCAATCGCCATGTCCCAAATTTCTTTGGCCATTCGCAAGGTGACGCTGACGCCGGCTTCGTCCAGAATGATTTGTTCGTACCGGGCGAAAAACCTGGCGCGGTCCTCGGTGGTGCGATCTCCCAACGGCTGGAGATGGTTCTCCTCGTTGAAGTAGAGGTCGGCAATCGCGTAGCCCCGGGCCAGGTTTTCGGCAGCAACGCGTATTCCCAGATTTTGACACGCCGCATGCTGAATCTGAGGCAGCGGCGGCCAGAAACGGACGAGCGTATTATAGAAATCGAAAAAGATTGCCTTGATCATGTGCATTGGGTGGCGCGACAGCGCGCAAGTGGACCTGTGGCCTGGTGCCGGTCAGCGGCAATGATAGCACACCGCCAACATTACGAAAGCCGTGATCCACGCCCGTTCCGCCGGGGTTATGTCAGCGCCAGTAGATCGGCCAATGCCGCAGAGACGGCGGCCGGAGAATCCACCCGGCAAATTGCCCGGGTTTCCGTTGCCGGAGGCCCCACATAAATACCTATCCCTCCGATCGACTGTGCTGCATCGTAAGCATCCTCGTCGGTTTCGTCATCACCGAAATACACCGGGAACGCATTGGAAGCCAACTGAAAACGGATCATCTCCAGGGCGTGGCCTTTGTGCCAGTCAATTGCCGGCCGCAGTTCCATCGCCATTTTGGCGGCCGTAACCCGACAGGCGCCGGTTGCAAGGAGTGGCCCCACGGTGTCCAGAAATATCATGGCGACGGAATCATGATATTGCGGCGGAGTTAAGCGGTAATGGGCCGTAAGGGTAAATACCTTGCTCTCCACCAACGCACCCGGAATATCCGCCAAATCCGCAACCAGCCTTTCGGCAGCCTCGGAAATGGCCGGAATCGCGGCGGCGGCGGCCGGATGAAGGTAATCCAGTCCCGGCCCCCGAATCTCCAGACCGTGATTACCCCCGTACACCAACCCCGGAACCCCAACGCGCCCGGATACGTCATTGAGCGCCCGTCCGCTCAGGATTCCGATGATGATATTCGGTTTTCGTCCCAACGCCTCCAAGAGTGAGGCATTTCCCTGACGCAACACGGCGTCCTCGGGTCGTTCGGTGATCTCGGATAAAGTGCCGTCGAAATCCAGGGCAAGCAGGATTTTGTTCTGCTCGGACAGTCGATGGCGGACGGATGTCCAGGATTCCAGGGTGGGCGTCATATTAGCAGTGGGGCGCTCAGGCGGTGACGGGGAGTTCAGATAGCTCGAGCTGCGGGCAACCGGGCGTGGTCTGGCGTACTGGCCTGCATCAGGTTCATCATGATGCGTCCGGCCCAATTGTAGATGTTGTTTTGTTGCACGATGCTGCGCATGTGGCGCATCCGCAGGCGACGTTCGTCATCGCTCATGGTCAACGCCTGATGGATGGCGTCGGCAAACTGCTCGGTTGCATACGGGTTGATGATAATCGAGCTGCTCAATTCCTGGGCCGCGCCCGCGAACGCGCTGAGAATTAGAACACCGTCGTCATCTACCCGGGAAGCCACATATTCTTTGGCAACCAGGTTCATGCCGTCGTGCAGGCTGCTCTCAGCGCAAAAACTCGCCAAACGGCGCAATGCCGCGAAGGTGACGGACGGGAACGTAGTGGGCCAATACGCAATCGGCTGCCAGTCGCCGTCGCCGAATCGTTCGTTGATTCGATTCACGATAGATTCGATATCGATGGTCAGCTGCATGTATGAGTTGATGTTGGTGCGGCTGGTGGCGCCGGCCTGCAGGAACACCAGCTTGCCCTGGTATTCCGGCCACTTTTCCAGGAAGCGTTCCACCGCTCTCAGCCGATGGGGTATTCCCTTGGTGTAGTCCTGGCGATCGATACCCAGACCCAGTATGCGCCCGGTGTCCAGGCCGAATTCCTGAGTCAGCCGGGCCATTTCCGACTCAACTTCGGCGGTGCGCGCTTCGGCGTCCAGACTGTCGAAATCGATGCTGATCGGAAAAGGCCGTACCAGCGTCATGTCGTCCTGATAATCCACCAGGCCAAACTGGGAATCCACCTGGGCATTCAGGTTCCGCGCCACCGCATCCAGGAATTTGTCGCAGTCACTGGAAAGATGGAACCCCAGCAGGTCATTGCCCAGCATCCCGTCCAAAATCTCTTCTTGCCAGGGACAAATCCGCAGGATGTCCGTGTTTGGCCAGGGGATGTGCCAGAACTGTCCAATGATAACGTCTTCGCACACCTGCCGGATGTAGCGGGGCAGCAGCGCCAGGTGATAATCCTGAATAAGTACAATCGCCGGCCCGTCACCGATTTCATCAGCAACCAGGTTGGCGAACTTCCGGTTGACTGATTTGTATGCCTCGTAATCCTGGGTATCGAAAATCGGCTCGGTGTAAGCAACGTGGCAAAGAGGCCACAATCCCTGATTGGAGAATCCGTAGTAGTAGCCGTCGTTCTCCGCTTCGGTCAGGTCCATCAGGCGCAGCCGATAAGCCGGCGAATCCAGCGGTACTGCGATTCTGCCGTCTGCATCCATGGCAAGATGGTCACTGTCGCCGTTGCTCTGAGCGATCCAGGTGCCGCCACACGCGCGCATCAATGGGTCGATGGCGGCGGTAAGTCCGCCGGGAGGCATCTCACCCACCAGGTTTCCGTTTTCTACTCGGAACGCGTACGGTTGGCGATTAGACACCACTATCAGCCGGTATTCGTTCAGTTCCCGGCCCACCAGCCGTTGTAAATCGTCGCCAGTCCACATGCGGGCAACCGTCCTTTTCGAGTATCAAACTGTTTGTAATCGCGAATCCATTACTCAATGAGTTACGAGTTACGAGGTTGTTAACACACCTGAATTTTGCCACACGGCTGCCGGTGGGTCAAACGAACCCATGCTGCGCTTGCAATCACAGGGGAGGGTACGGCCCTCACCTGACAGGGGTAGGTATTTTCGCGCCATGTTGCTCACCCTCATTGCAGTCGATGACTCAGAATATGGTTTACCAACCTGAAAACTCGGCTTTTGCCCCCTCGCAAGGCGTGGAGGAGTCTGTGCTCAACTCTGGTGGATCCGAAGTTTTATACCTGATTTCGGCCTATACCTACCCCTGTCAGACGGCCCTCACCCCCGGCCCCTCTCCCGCCGGGAGAGGGGAGCCTGATCCGACATTGGTGGACAGGATTTTGGGCCGTGGTTTGCTGCGGGATTGCCAACCCCCGCATCGAGTACGGGGGCGCAGTGACGGATTAAAGTGGGTACCGTGAGGCCGGTTGCTGATGGGCAGAACTGGGGTGTGTTGACAAATACCGTCATTCCCGCGAAAGCGGGAATCCAGTGGCCGAAGTCGTTAATCACGGTTCCGATTCTTTCATCATACCCTCTCTGGACTCCTGCTTTCGCAGGAGTGACGGGCTGGTTTGCTAATTGTCAACAGGCTCTAGAACGACCTGCCGGTTTGTCTCCGTGGTGCAATGCTACGCCGCCGAATCCGAACCGGACATAGCCGACGTTGATTAGGCCCGACTGACTGAAAACCTGTGCCAGACCGTCGGCGGTGAGGAAATAATCTACGCTGTTGGGAAGATAAGTATATGCCGCGCGATCGCCGGAAATGAGCTGTCCCATGAAAGGCACCAGATAGTGGAAATACAACCGCCCGATTGATGAAAGCGCTCCTTTTGGCATGGGCGTTAGCTCCAGGGTCGTAACCCTTCCTCCCGGTTTAACCACGCGAGCCATTTCTCGTACCGCAGCGGGGACGTCGGCCATGTTGCGCATGCTGAACCCGGCGGTGGCGCAAGCGAACGTGTCATCAGGGAAGGGCAGGCGCAAAGCGTCGCCGATGACGAAGTTGGTTTCGGTCGTGTTCGCAACCATGCGGGAAGCCTTGCTGCTGGCGATTCGCAGCATTTCAGGCAACAGGTCGACACCCACTACCGATGTGACGTCGGGGCACCGTGCCAGTGCGAACGCCAGGTCGCCGGTGCCGGTTGCCACGTCCAGGGAGTCACCCGACAGATTTGCGGTAGTGAATTGTGCGGTGGCCCGTTTCCAGCGGTGGTGCAACCCTCCGGTCATCAGGGAGTTCATAAGGTCGTAGCGCGGCGAGATGCGGGCGAACATCTCCGCTACGTAGCGCCGTTTATCGTCTCCGTGAAGATGCGCCAACAGGTTACCCGGTATCGTCGTCGCCGACCGGATTGGGCCGGTAACGGAGCTCCACGAGGCCGTTGGAATGTTGGCGAGACTCCACCAGGCGAAGCGTAGTGGGTTGCGCCGGCTCCCGGAACAGGCGGATCCCCGCGCCGAGCAGGGTGGGTATCACAAACAGGATGTATTCGTCCACGAGGCCCTGGGAG
Organism: Dehalococcoidia bacterium; assembly: GCA_965262485.1. Classification (GTDB taxonomy): domain Bacteria; phylum Chloroflexota; class Dehalococcoidia; order Lucifugimonadales; family UBA3495; genus Bin87. The sequence goes on from OZ253540.1 coordinate 2,254,498, forward strand.
TGAAATTGCTGGAACAGGTCGGCGCCACCGACCAACCAGATGCGTCCCGGGTGCCGGGTGGCGATGGTTCGGGCAAAACCGTCGGCGCTGAGTCGCACAGCCTGGACGCCCGGAGGCGGGTTCTCCATAGCCGAGTTTGTGAAAACGTAGGTCGGTTTACCCGGATACGGCCAGTCGCCAAATCCCAGGACCTGGTCGTAGGTGCGCCGGCCCATCGCCAGCGCATCCGTGCCGGCGTAGAATTCGTCGTAGCCGTAGTCTCCGCCGTCGTCGTGGGGCAACCAGTCAACGCCGCCGTCGGCATCGGCGATGTACCCGTCCAGGCTGGTGGCGATAAACAGACTTATGGTTCCCATAGCGGATTGGGTGCAGGGCCTACCGTTCGCGGTCGTGATATTGCAATTCGTCGGGAAGGCTCTGACTGATGCCCAGGGCAACGAGCGCTCGTTGAACCACAAACCGGACGACACCGTCAATGTCCAGGGGTTTTAGATAAAACGGCGGGTCGGGAGGCAAGATCGTAACGCCCAGGCGGCTTAGTTTCAGCATGTTTTCGAGATGGATGGCATGGAGGGGTGTTTCCCTCGGGATCAGCACCAGACGGCGGTTTTCCTTGAGCGTGACATCAGCGGCGCGCAGCAGGAGGTTGGGGGTTAAGCCGTGGGCGATGGATGCCACCGAGTTCATGCTGGCGGGCGCCACGATCATACCGGCGGTGGGCATGGTACCGCTGGCGATGGGGGCAAACAGATCACCAATGGCGAAGTGTCTGAAGTGAGAATTCTCGACCCACCGGGCCACCGTCTGATTAAACGACTCATCCAATTCTTCCTGCCATACCATGCGCGCGCCGTTGGACGCCACCGCTACGACCGGGATTTCCAGGCTTAGGAGGGTGTCAACCATTTCCCGGCCGATGATTGCTCCACTGGCTCCGGTCAGGCCGATCACCACCGGAGGGATTGGCCCGGCAAACGTGGATTCAGAATTCACCATGGGAAAACCCCCGGGATGGGAACGACGACCGCGAGAATCGTAAAGAGTAGCAATTGGGAAGAAACATATTTGTTGAACGCAAACGCCGCGCCAACCTTGGTCGGTTCGCCGGACTTTACCAGGTTATTTTCGTAAACCAACAGGCCCACCGCCACCGCCCAGCCGATGAAATAAAACACGTTGAGATTCATCAAAATGCCCAGTGTCAGCAGGGCGGCGGCGGCCACGGTGTGCAGCGCTCTGGTGGTACGGATGGCGTTGCGGACCCCGAAACGGGCAGAGATCGAATGTATGCGGTTAGCCCGGTCAAATTCGACATCCATGGTTCCGTAGATGGTTTCAAATCCACCGGCCCACATGGCAACCGCGAAGGTGAGCAGGACCGGCGCCCAAATCAGACTCCCGGTTACACCTATCCATGCCCCCGATGGTGCGATGGCGAGGGCGCACCCCAACATCAGGCTGCAGAGCCACGTGTAGTATTTGGCAAACGAGTAAATCACGACGTACGCCGCCGCCACCGGCGAGAGGATCAATGCGAGAGTATTCAACTGCCACGCGGCGGCAAAGAAGATCACGGCGCCCACGGCAGCCATGCCGCCGACTTCGATGGGTTTGAGCAATCCGGTGGGAATGTGTCTGGAAGATGTACGCGGATTTTTCGCGTCTTCACTGGCGTTGATGATGCGGTTAGCCGCCATTCCCAGGGTGCGCACACCCAGAAAAGCCAGCGTAATCCAGATGAAGGAATGCCAGCCCGGCCACCCGGAACCGCCCGAATAATGGGAAGCCAATACCATGCCGATGTACCCGAAAGGCATGGCGAACAGGGATTCGGAAACGTTAATCGCGTTCAGGTAGTGGGGGATTTTGACCGCTATCCTGCGGCCCGTTACCGGGTGGGTGGGCGCCTCACGCATTGGTCATTCGCACCGTGATCTCGGAGCAAGCCAGGGGTCTCTAAACGCCGTGAGAGGGGATGAGGTCGTCGAGGCCCAACTCGGACCAACGCTGGGACACGCGCTGCCGAATCTCCTCGCTCATCTCGATGTCAGGAGGCCATTGCCGGCGGTAACCTTCATCGGGCCCTTTGCGGGTGGCGTCGATGCCCATCTTGCTGCCGAACCGAGGGGTCGGCGATGCAACGTCCAGGTCGTCAATCGGCCCGTCGGCGATGATCAGGTCGGTTGCAGGATTCAGGTTGTTGGCAACGCGCCAGGCCACCTCAGACGGATTCTGTACGTCCACAAAATGGTCGACTACCACGATGACTTTGGCGAGACTCAATAGCCCCAGCCCCCACAGGCCGTAGATTACCTTTCTGGCCTGCCCGGGGTATTCCTTCTTCACCGAAACCAGGACCAGGTTGTGAAATATCCCCTCTGCCGGCATGTTGATGTCCACGACTTCGGGCAGGATCAGGCGGATCAGCGGCAGGAACACGCGCTCGGTGACCTTGCCCATCCAGTAATCCTCGGTGGGTGGACGGCCAACGAAGGTAGTGGGGTAGATTGGGTTGTGGCGTCTGGTGATAGTGGTAACGTGGAATACCGGGTAAGGTTCGGCCAGTGAGTAGTAACCCGTATGGTCGCCGAAGGGTCCTTCCAGCCGTTCTTCACCCGGAATTACATAGCCTTCCAGGATGATTTCGGCGTGGGCCGGCACCATGAGATCCACGGTTTTGGCGGGAACGAGCTCCACGCCTTCATCCCGAATGAAACCGGCGAGCAACATCTCGTCGATATCCGGTGGCAGAGGAGCGGATCCGGTCCAGATGGCAACCGGGTCTCCCCCCAAGGCTACCGCCACTTCCAACCGGTCGTCTTGACGATCCTCGCTGGCTCGGTAGTGCCTGGCGCCGACCTTGTGGGTTTGCCAGTGCATACCGGTAGTGCTTTGGTCAAAAACCTGCATCCGGTAGATACCGTAATTCTGAACGCCGGTATTTGGGTCTTTGGTGATTACCAGCGGCAGGGTTATGTATGGCCCGGCGTCCATGGGCCAGCACTTGATGACAGGAAGTTGATAGAGATTTACGTCCTCGCCGGTGAGGACCACTTCCTGGCAGGGCGCCTGCCTTACGGTTTTTGGCTGAAAGCTGCCGACGTGGATCAATCTCCCCAGGGTACGCAGTTTGTTGACGATCCCGGATGGCGGGCCGCCCTGCACCATTTCGATCATTGATTCCAGACGACCGGCCAGCGCGTCGGCGTTGTCCATGTCGAGGGCCCAATTCATTCGCCGGTGGGAGCAAAACAGGTTGACTGCGACCGGCATGTCAAAACCGATGACATTCTCGAACAGCAGGGCCGGACCATCGGCGCGCATAAGCCGGTGGGCAATTTCGGTAATCTCCAACTCAGGATCCACCGGAGCGGTGATGCGGCGCAGATCTCCCTGATGTTCGAGAAAAGCGATGTATTCGCGCAGGTCTTTGAATGGCATCGTGGATGCTTTGGCCCAGGATTTTCATATTCCAGGATTGACCGATCCTGGTGATTGAGTTACGCCCATTATATCAGTGGCCCGGCGGTGTAGATGCCGTCAACCGCCCCGATGAGGTGGTGGGAACAGTCGGTAGACTGACAGATATGAATGACGATCGGGGCCCCGGCCAGCACTGTTAGCCGTCCGGAGAACCCCGATCGCGATGTGAGTCGGGAGCTACGGCCCAGGCGACTCCGTTAAAGAGACGCTTGGGGCGAAACAATCAGTTATTGCGCATCTGCGAGAAGCAGTCGCTGCAGTAAACTGGGCGGTCACCCCGCGGCCGGAACGGCACGGTGGCGTCTGCCCCGCAATTGCTGCAAACAATGGAGAAAGTCTCTCTGGGAGAACCGTAACCACCATTGTCCCTTGGTTGGCCCCGTCGGGAATTACGACATGAGACGCAGCGTTTGGGCTGGTTGGTGAAGCCGCGGGAAGCATAGAATTGCTGTTCTCCCACGGTGAAAGGGAACTCGGCGCCGCAATCGCTGCACACCAAGGTAATGTCTGACAGTGCCACGTTAGGTCCTCCTGTGGGGCGGGCTATGTCGCTGGGTGAGATTGGTCCGATTCGTCAGGCTCAGCAATCCACAGAAACCCCAGGACAGTGGGCCGGCGCAACCTAATACCGATACTACAATACCCTATATGACAGCGGCAATGCAACCGTGAACACCACTGGTATCGGAAAATAAGCCCCGAAGGAGAAATCTGCGACGCTGAGAAACCCTCTCGGCTGCATTTCGAGTCGCCGGTTTGCCGAAGAATACCGATTGCCATATACTGATCGGCGCATACTAATTGCCGTCGGTTATCATCAATTACGACGCGAACGCATGCCCCGGTTTTGCCCCACCGCGGCAATGAGATTTTAACTTACCGGGGTTTCCGGAGGCACAACATGGACGGTAAAGCCGCTTTCGCCAATATCCTGGGACAGGAAGGCGTGGATGTAGTTTTCTGTTTTCCCAACAATATCCTGATTGACGCCTGCGCCGCCGCCGGGATTCGGCCTATCATTTCCCGGATGGAGCGTACCGCAGTGAATATGGCCGACGCATACAGCCGGGTAAACAACGGCAACAAAAACGGCGTTTGCATTGTTCAGGGTGGGCCAGGGATTGAAAACGCCTTCTCCGGGGTGGCGCAAGCCTACGCTGATTCTTCTCCGTTGCTGATGATTCCCGGACATCCCGGCACGAAGCGCCACGGCATGTCGTCCGATTTTGATGCCTCTCGGAATTATCAGGGTGTTACCAAGTGGGCAGACTACGTCAATTACACTGAACGCATCCCCGAGATGATGCGACGCGCCTACACTCAGCTGCGAACGGGGCGTCCGTATCCCGTGCTGCTGGAGATGCCCAACGACGTGCTGAGCGGCGAGATTTCTGAGGAACAGTTCCACTACAAAGCGCAGGAGAAGCGAAGGTCGGCCGGCGACCCGCGGGACGTTTCCCGCGTCGCTGAGATTCTGGTGAAAGCGCGACGTCCGGTGCTGTACGCGGGTCAGGGAGCGCTGTATTCGGAGGCGACCCCGGAGCTGGTCGAGCTGGCTGAACTGCTCAACGCGCCCACGATGACCACCACGCTGGGGAAGAGCGCATTCCCGGAAAACCATCCCCTGGCATTGGGAACGGGGGGCAATACCTGCACCAGGATGGTGGGCGATTTTCTGGCCGGGAGCGACGTGGTGTTCGGGATCGGAACCAGCTTCCAGCGGACATTGGCGTCGGCCCCGGTACCGGTGGGCAAGACCATTATTCAGTCCACCATTGACGAAAAAGACCTGAATGGTGAATACGCCCTGGAAGAAATGATTGTCGGCGATGCCAAGCTGGTGCTTGGTCAATTGATCGAAGAGGTGAAGGACCGGCTGGGGCCGGAAGGTCGGCGCGGCGACGAATCGGTGGCGGCGGAAATCCGGCAAGTGCGCCAGGCATGGATCGCAGAGTGGATGCCCCGTCTTTCCAGCAACGACACGCCCATCAGCCCGTATCGGGTGGTGTATGAGCTCAATGCCAGGCTGGATAAAACAAACAGCATTGTGACGCATGACTCCGGGAATCCTCGGGATCAGATTGTGCCTTTCTACGCTGCGACCACTCCCAGGGGTTACATTGGATGGGGAAATTCCACGCAGCTGGGAACAGGGCTGGGTTATGCGATGGGAGCCAAGGTAGCGTTTCCCGATAAAACCTGTGTGAATCTGATGGGCGACGTTGCGGTTGGGATGGCCGGCACCGATTTTGAGACTGCGGCGCGGGAAAAGTTGGGCATCATCACGGTCATAGTGAACAACGGCGCGATGGGCGGTTACGAGAAAAACATTCCGGTGGCAGTGGAACGGTACGGTAGCAAGTACGTAACCGGCGAATACGCCAGGATGGCCGAGTCGTTGGGCGCGTACGCCGAAAAAATCACTGATCCCGGGGAAGTCGGCCCGGCTATTGAACGCGCCAAGGAAATTTCCGCCACCGGTCAACCATGCGTACTGGAGATAATCACGCGTGAAGAGCCGGTGTTTTCCCAGTACTACCGGTAACTGCCCGGCATGATATCAGGTTGGTTGGGCAGCCTTGCTGACGGATAGCTCAAGTTGGCGAATCCTGACCCGATAATCGTAATCGGCGGTGGCCCGGCCGGCTCCTGCGTAAGCACGCTTTTGGCCCGTCGCGGTTACAGCGTAGCGCTGCTGGAACGCGATCGGTTCCCACGGGACCACGTGGGTGAATCGCTGCTGCCGGCCAGCATACCGATACTGCAAGACCTGGGCGTTCTGGATGAAGTGGAGAAGGCCGGTTTTGTTCGCAAGCGTGGCGCCACTATGGTTTGGGGCTCAGACCCGGAGCCCTGGAGCTGGTATTTCAGCGAGACCAACGTTAGCAATCCACATTCTTACCAGGTGTGGCGGCCGGAGTTCGATCAGATTCTCCTGGATAACGCCCGACGCAACGGGGTTCGGGTGTTGGAGGGTCAGCAGGCGACCGGCATCACGCTGGATTCCACGGGCCGGGCGGTCGGCGTGCGCCATCGACCCGCCGATGGCTCCGGGGGAGATAATGAGACGATTGCTGCCTGGGTGGTGGACGCGAGCGGACAGGGCGGCGTGGTATCGCGTCAACTGGGATTGAGAGAGTGGGACGATTTTTTCCGGAATCTGGCGGTGTACGGATATTTCGCCGGGGGTCGTCGCCTGCCCCCCCCTGATGAAGGCAACATTTTCATAGAGTCGCAGGCCGACGGTTGGCTATGGAATATCCCGCTGCGCGACGGTTGGTCCAGCGTCGGCGCAGTGGTCGATTCCACTATCGGACAGGCGGGTATCCGGGCAATTGGCGCCCGGGAGTTTCTGGAGGCGCAGATCAAGGCGTCGGGACGGACGTCGCGGATGCTGGCAACGGCGCGATTGGTGGGTAAACCGCAAGTCTTGCGGGACTGGTCATACCGCTGCGACCCGCTCAGCGGGCCGGGTTATGTCCTGGTGGGTGATGCCGCGTGCTTCATAGATCCGCTGTTTTCATCCGGAGTACATCTGGCGTTGACGTCGGCGTCGCTGGCGGCAGCCCTGGTGGTTTCGGCGCTGAAAGATTCAGCGATGGCCGGGCCGGCGGGCATGGTGTATCAGCAGTTGTATTACAAGGAATATAGCCACTTCCGTGAAATGGCCCGGCTTTTTTACTCCAGCAATCGTTCGGCGGATTCCTATTTTTGGGAAGCCCGTCGGCTGCTGGAAGATGACCCGGCGTTGACTCCCCGGCAATCTTTCATTCAGGCGGTGGCTGGGCAGCCGGCACGTGGCTACGAGCGCGCCGTGTTGTCCCGAGGCTTGGCTCCGGATACGTTTGCGGACAGCATCGCGGAAGTTGAGATGGGACGGCAAAGTCGCCGGGCAACGATGCAAAACTGGCGATTGGGAAACACTGGGGACGGATTGGGGTCCGCGACGCCCCGCCTGAAAGAGGGAGTCCGTGTGCAACGCCAACCGGTTTTGGACGACGGGGAGTTTGTTTGGGGGTATGGATTGGTGACCGATGGGCACCCGGAGGGTCTGCCGTGCAGCGCTATCGTAGCCAGTTTCGTTTCGCGGCTGGACGGGCAAAGGACGGTCGACGATGCGATCTCATCCATGTGTGTCCGACTGGAACCGGAACAGGCACGGGCGGTTGCCGACCTGGCAATTCAGGCACTGCAGCTACTGTATGTGGACGGCGTGGTGGCAGGGTTAGACCGACTCTGAGTCATACTCGATTGACCGCAGAGCGGCTACCTCACGCGTACCCACTTTGTCAAACCAAACTGGCCTGCTGTCATTGCGAGGAGCGCCCACCCCCACCTGTCATTGCGAGGAGCGCAGCGACGTGGCAATCTCGTTGAGGTTGAACACACGCCGGCAAACCGCCATTTCTACGGCGACGAGATTGCCACCCCCGTATCAAGTACGGGGTCGCAATGACAGATTAAAGTGGGTAGGCGTGAGGGGCTGCTATGGTTTGACCCACGTTTCGGACCAGGCGATGCACGCCGAACTGCTTTGCGCCGGCCCGCGCATTTCCGGCGATACCACGCCGCTGAGAGCGTGTCCGCCCACAGTCAGTTGGGCTCCGCGAGCCGGTATGAAACAGCTGTACACACCGTGAGGGCGCCCTTCCACGCTGCCGGCCGGGACGTTGAGCATAAACGGCGTCAGGAAATCGTACCAGCTCAGCACCACCGATTCGTCGGCCGCCGCCACGGTTTCAGTCCAGAAATTGGCTGGATCGCCGCTCTTGCTAAATTCCGCGCCAATGACCGGCAACGCAGTGTTGGCGAATTCAGGAAACAGCATCGATTCGATCTCATCCTGCAGGTAGCGGGTGAGGGCGATGTTGTCGGAATAAACGCGGACGGGATTGTCGGACAAATCATCGCTTTTGAGGAACAGGACATGTCCGGCCCCGCTGGGAGACCACAACACCCGCCAATGGCTGGCGCGGGTCGTCAGGTTTCCTCCGGGTTCAGCAGACAATCTGATGAAGGAATTTTCTCCGGTCAGGCAGATTTGGTTGGGGTCGACGGGGCTGGTCATGATTCAGACCTCCAGGTTGGCGTTGTATCTCGATAGACAGATGAATTTTATGCCAATCCGCCGGCAGCGGCGCGCATGGTGTTCAGGTACCCATCGCTGGCCGATTGGATCAAACGGCCCACGGTGTTGTGGAAATACCTTACTCCCAATTCCAGGTAGTGGGGGACGAGGTTGTCGGGGCAGCTGCAACCGGCGATGATCCCCGCCTTGGCGATCTGCTGCACACCCTTTTCCACCAGGGCCTGAACTTCGGGATGGGTCTGCTGGCCCGGGTAGCCCATGCTCTGGGAAAGGTCTCCGGCGCCGATGAAGTACACGTCCACGCCGGGCACCTTGACCAGATCGGGGATGTTTTCGATGGCCTCGACCTCTTCCAGCATCAGGCAGACCAGGGTGTTGCGGTTGGCGTCGGCGACGTAGTCGGGAGTTGAACCAGTGAACCCGTATTCCGCCGGCCGGCCGCCGCTGAACAGGCCCCGCTCGCCGTCCGGGTAATACTTGACGGCGGAGACGGCGGCCCGCGCTTCGTCGGCGGTGTTGACGTGGGGCACCTGAACGCCCCAGGCGCCGCGATCCAGGAAGGGGCAAATCAACTCCGGGCGGTTGCCGACGGGGCGGACGATGGGAGCCGTGCCGGAATACTCGGCGGCGCGGATCATATCCTCGGCCAGGTCCACCGTGATGCTGCCGTGTTCGTTGTCGATCAGCACCCAGTCGTAGCCCAGAAAACCCAGCATCTCGACGACGGGCGGCGATGGGAACGTAATCATGGAACCGAAAACGGGTTGCCCGGCTCCGAGTTTCCTTTTCATTGTATTTTCGCGCATTTGATTCTCCCTCATTCCCGATTGCCTGAATCCTATGCTCACCCGGGCGCCAGCGTCAACACCGGCTGAGCTCTCACGCGTACCCACTTTTTCAAACCAAACTGGCCTGCTGTCATTGCGAGGAGCGCCCACCCCCACCTGTCATTGCGAGGAGCGCAGCGACGTGGCAATCTCGTTGAGGTTGAACACACGTCGGCAAACCACCATTGCTACGGCGACGAGATTGCCACGCTTCGCTCGCAATGACAGATTAAAGTGGGTACGCGTGAGCGGCTGAGCTTTGCATGGCGTGACGCGGCGGGCTTCACGCTGGCGGGCTTCGCGCTGACGGATTCCTGCAAAAAGTCTATACTCTCCGCGAGACTGAGGCGGTCAACCGCCCAACTAGCCGAGTCGCAATTTTACCGAGTCCCGATGAGATCGACAGGAGTTTACAAGTCATGGCAGAAAGAGTCCTGGACGTGCACGCTCACATCACACCGGCGGGAGCTTTGCGAGCGATGCAAAGCGGGGACGCTTGGTATGGAGTGAGCGCTCCCGTCCTGTACAACCAGCACCGGTACAATCCGAGGACTTTTTGGACCCCGGAGCAGCGCATCGCCGATATGATGTCTTTGGGGGTGGACGTGCATGTGCTGTCCACCAACGCCAATATGTACTTTTATGAGCTGGATGCCCAGCAGGCGCTGGAGATGCATCGGGAGTGCAACGATTACGTCGCCGAGTTGGTAACCGAGTATCCGGAGCGGTTTGCCGGATTGGCAAATCTTCCGATGCAGGATGTTGGCGCCGCTATCGAGGAGCTTACGAGGTCGGTCGAGGAACTGGGGTTGAAGGGCGCCATGATCGGCGACCACGTGAACGGGCGGACTTTCGATGACCCGGTGTTCAATCCGTTGTGGGCGGCGGCGGAACGGCTGGGGGCCATGTTCCTGGTCCACCAGGGAGGCGGCACGGTGGTTACGCCGCGGCTGGATCGATACCACCTGCCCAACACCATCGGCAATCTGGCAGACCGCACCGTCACGTTCGCCTCGTTTGTTTTCGGCGGCGTGATGGATCGATTCCCAGATCTGAAGATTTGCCTGTGCCATGGCGGCGGATACGCATGCTACGGAATTGGGCGTATGGATCGTGGCTGGCAGGTGCGTCCCGAGGCTCGCGCCAACATCAATCAGCCGCCCAGCGCCTACCTGAGCCGTTTTTATTACGATTGCCTCACCCACAGCGAGGAAGGGTTGCGGATGCTGATCGATATGGTGGGCATTGAGCAGGTTGTATTCGGTACGGACTGGCCCTTCGATATGTGCGCGGACTGGCCGGTGGCCTGGCTGCTGGGGCTGGAGAGCCTGTCGAAGGATGAAAAGGATGCTATTCTGTTTGCGAATCTGGAGCGTCTGCTCGGCATATAGCGGCTGATTGCAGACGGTGAACTAACCCACGGCTACCTGACCCGAGGAGGAATTTCATGGGACTGAATGCTGATAATATTCGACTGAAGGCCATCAACCACATCACGTACAACGTGCGGGACAAAGACCTGGCGTTGCAGTGGTATCAGGACGTGCTGGGAGTGAAACAGATCCCCAAAATGGTTGACGGCGATCACCTGTACTGGCTGCAGCTGCCCAGCGGAGCGATGGTGCATATCATCGAGAACCCGGATGCTCCTTCGGCGCCGTCGCACCACACTGCTTTTGAAGTGGACGACATCGCAGCGGCCCGCGACGAACTGCAAAACATCGGCGTGGAATGCACCGACATCCAAACCAGAAACGACGGGCAGCAGGCTTTCTACTTCCATGATCCGGACCATAACCGGCTGGAAATCTGCACCAAGTCGGGATTTGGCGTTTTAGTGTAAGCGGAGGGACGGCCCTCACCCTAACCCCGTTCCCTCGGGGAGAGGGGCAATACGGGGTGTTAAGGACAATAGGGGCGAATGATTATTCGCCCCTACATTTGGCACAACGGTTTTCAGAAAGCTACTGTTTTACGGTCGGCCCATGGCGTAGCGGTTGAGGATTCCGAGGTAGGCGCGTTGGCCTTCGGTGGCGATGGCGGTGCGGTCGGCGAGGTATTCTGCCCAGACTGAACGGGTGAGGGCGGTGGGTTTGCTGGCCGTAACCTTGGGGTTGTTGGGGTCAAGCTGGGCCAACGCCAACATCCGCGCCCCGATGGATTTGGGGCTGCGTTCGAGAGCCTGGGCCAGGGCCATTGCTTCCCGGCTGTCGGGCACTACTTTACCGCGATAGAGGTGCAGCACCGCCAGTTCTTCCAGGCGCGTCCATTTTCGAGAGGGAGGCATCGGGGTCTCCTGAACAGCTATTGCAAACTGCCTCTCCCCCGCAGAGGAAAGGCAGCGGCAATCCAATCCGGCTGGTTAGACAACGATAAAGATGCTAACGGCCTTCGATGATGAATTCGGCGACCCTCTCGCCGATGGTCATGGAAGAAACGTTGGTGTTGGCGCGGATGCAATCGGGCATGATGCTGGCGTCGGCGACCCGAAGGTTTTCGATGCCCTTGACCTTGCCGAACTGGTCGACAACGGCCATGGGGTCGCTGTCGGGACCCATTTTGCAAGTGCCGGAGATGTGCTGCGAGGTGGTGACTTCGCGGGCAATCCAGGCATCGAGAGCTTCATCGCTGACGACAGCGTCGGCGGGTGGCTCGGTTCGTTCCTGGATCATGGCCTGGAACTCGGGATGATCGGCCAGTTGCAGGCACAGGCGAACGGAGTCCCGGAGACGGACCCGGTCTGATTCTTCCTTGAGGTAATTGTAGTCCAGGGCAGGCTGCTGATACGGGTCGGAGGACTGCAATTCCATGTGACCGGCGCCCGCCGCCAGCTGGATGCCGGTAGTCATGCGAACGCCCAGGGGCTCCATGCGATTGCCGCCGCGGTTGATGCGCTCGGTGGCAAAGGACTGCATACTGATTTTCATGTCATTACGCAGGGGTGAGCCCTCGGCGGTATAGCGGAGGCTCAACTGGGATCTCGGAGCGAAACCGTCGAGTTCAAAATCAGGTTTGGTGCGCCACGTGCACCAAACAGTTGGATGGTCGCGGAGGTTCTGACCAACGCCGGGCGCATCCTGGATAACGTGGATGCCGACTTGACGCAGATGGTCGGCCGGGCCGATGCCGGAGAGCATCAGGATGTGGGGGGATCCGATGGCCCCGCTGCTGAGGACGATCTGGTCTGCCTCGGCAACGAAAGTTTCTCCACCGGACTCCAACTGCACCCCGGTGGCCTTGTTGCCGTCGAACAGGATCCGGTGGACGTGGCAGTTGGCCTTGATGGTGAGGTTGAGGCGGTGGCGTGATTCGGAAAGGTAGCCCAGGTTGGTGCTCATGCGGATGCCGTTCGGGTTGTTGAACGGAGTGGGCCCGACGCCGTAGGAATCGGGGTGGTTGTGGTCCCAGGTTTCGGGGAATCCGGCAGCAACGCAGGCCGCGCTAAAGGCGTTCTGGGCGGGCAGCCAGGTCTCGCGGGCGAAGCGGTGCATCACGATGGGACCGTCGCCGCCGTGGAAGTCGTCATTGCCGTAGTCGGTGTCGGTTTCGATCCGGCGGAAGATGGGCAGCAACTTGGTGTATCCCCATTCGTCATTGCCGGCCGCGGCCCACCCGTCGTAGTCTTCGGGGACGCCGCGCAGGAAAACCTGGCCGTTGATGGCGCTGGACCCTCCGGTGACCTTGCCGCGAGGAACCATCATCTCGGGAGACGTGTCGGTTCCCTTGCCAACGAACTGCCAGTTGTGGTCGCTGACCATAATATCGATCTCGGTGTTGTAACCGAACTTCACCTCTTCGGGGAGGTTTTCGAACTCCGGATAGTCGGGCCCGGCCTCGCACAGCAAGACGTGCTTGCTATGGTCTTCGGTGAGCCGACTCGCAATAATGGAACCGGCTGAGCCAGCTCCGATCACGATGTAGTCATATTTCATAATCGCTGTGCTCCTTGTGAATTCGCCATCCACCAGCCGCTAACCAATAAGTTTCACGCGGGCGCCAGTGGAGCCAAGGCCTTTATTAACAGGGCCATCATATACAGGGAGCCGATATGCCGCAAGGGGCGGTTATGTCGGGCGCTGGCCATGTGCTGCGAGACCCGGTATGGAGATCAGAATTAGTGGGTAAGACAATCATGGGATGTTGCTCAAGCCTACCCACTTTGTCATTGCGAGCGTAGCGTGGCAATCTCGTCGCCGTAGCAACGTCGGTTCGCCGGCGTGTGTTCAGCCTCAACGAGATTGCCACGTCGCTGCGCTCCTCGCAATGACAGTCGGGCTCAGGATGATGCTTCGAGAGCGTCAGGATGAGCGGAGGCGGGGATGCGCGGTTAGTGCATTACGAGGCCGCCATCGACGTTGATGGTCTGGCCGGTGATGTTGCGCGCGCCCGGGCTGGCCAGGAATGCCGCCATCGCGGCGATGTCTTCGGGTTCGTTGGCCCGGCCGATGGGGATGTTGGTGGCGCGTTGCGCCTGCAGCTCTGCCACGGAGATGCCGGCCTCCGCGGCCCGCTGTTCCATGGTGCTGGTGGACATTGCCGTTATGGTGGAGCCGGGGCAGATGGCGTTGACGTTGATGTCGTGGCGAGCCAGTTGATGGGCGGCGATCAGCGTCATGGAGATTACCGCGCCCTTGCTGGCGGCGTAGGCGGCGTTGGACGTACCGCGGTAACCCTTGCCGGCGATGGAGGCGATGTTAACGATTCGCCCGCCGCTGCCCTGCTCGATCATCTGGCGGGCGGTTCTCTGCATGACGAAGAACGCGCCACGGGCGTTGACGCGATGGATGCGATCCCAGTCGGCTTCGGTAATGTCCATGATGTCGAGGAAACGGGTTACGCCGGCGTTGTTGACCAGGATATCGATATGACCGAGGGCGCTGACGGTATCAGCGATGACGCGGTCGATGTCGTTGCCGTCACCGATGTCGGCGACGATGGCCAGGCTGTTGCGCCCGGAGGCCCGCACGTCGGTGGCGGTTTCTTCAACGTTGTCGGCCATGATGTCGGTGACTGCGACGTCGGCCCCGTCGGCAGCCAGGGCCAGAGCAGTAGCACGACCCATACCGCGGCCGGCGCCGGTGACCAGTGCGACCTTACCTTCCAGAGACATGGCGGAAACCTCCCGGTTTGGTTGCCAGGCGCTGAACGGCGCCGGACAAGCGTGCGTCAGAACAATTTAGACAAAAATGGTTGGACGATAGACGTCAGGGTTCATGCTGCTGTGTTCAGGCCGATGCTGCGCGGGCAAATCCATGCCTGAGAACCGGATCGCCGGCTACAACGCCCGCAGGATTTCCTGGTAGTTTTCTTCTCCGGTGCGCCGCAGCCGGTGATTGTCCAGCACCTCCAGGTCGCCGGAGTCTTCCAGCAATTCGACGTGGGCCACGACCTCGGTGAGGGCAGCGAAGAAATTGCCGCCTTCCAGCTTGCGTCGCTCGAAAGTGCGCCGGGTTACGTCTTCCAACGGTTGCGGTTCGGGGCCAGCGGTTACCAGTATTCGGCCCAACCGCCGAGCGTGGAAACGGATGATGTCGCCGGCGCGTTGCGTCGTCTGGAAGTTGAACTTATGGTTGTTGTACAGGCGATGGGCCGGGAGGACGGCAACCTCCGGGCCGAGGTCGGCCACCTTCTGCAACGACCGCAGGTAAGTAAGCAGACCATACGAGTCCTCTGGATCCTGATAGTGGGACGGCAGGTTGTTCTTTACCTCGTTCGGGTACTCGGTTTTCATCGTGGGGTGCGGGCTGATTTCAGGTAAAACGTGGTCTCCGGTAAACACCACACCGCCCCCGGCCCCATTGCTAATCACGGCGCAAATCTCGTCCGGCGAATGACCGGGGGCGTGCATATAGCGCAATTCTCCCTGCTGCTCGCCGGCGGCGATATGATGCCCCACGTTATGAGTTTTCCGGGATGCCATGTAGCGATTGCGTTCGTCGGAGTCGGAGGGACTGAAGCCGTTGGCCCGCGCCGTTTCCCACATCGCCTCTTTGATGACGGAGCTGCCCGACAGCTGCAAGTCGCGCGGATCGAACGGCAGCAGGGGCTGATAGATGTCGTGAGCCCAGAGCTCCGCGCCCGACGTTTCCATCAACCGCGCTACGCCGTCATCATGATCGGCGTGTCCGTGGGTGATTACGACCCGCTCCACATCGGCTGGTTCCAAACCGAACAGGGCCATGCCGGATTGCAACAGATCGAACGAGAAAGCGGCGCCCGGGTCGATCAGGGTGAGCCCCTCGTTCTCAAAGATGTACGCCCAAGTGGGGCCGGTATGAGAATGGCCCTCCTGGGGAACGGCCACGGTGTGGATTCGTCGCCCGTTCCGGTCGGTGAGACTCAGCACCATTCCGTTGCCGGCAGAATCACCATTGCGTAAAACATTCACGTCCGTGAAGTAGTCGGGCATTGGGCATATCCTCCTGTACCGTAGCGCCACGATAATATCGTGGCTCCATTGACGCATTATACCCGTTGATACAATACTCCGCAGCCGGTTATATTGAGGAAACAGAGCCATTCGATTATTGCCAATCCCTGCCCGTCATTCCCGCGAAAGCGGGAATCCAGAAAACCCCAGCATTAGTGATCGATAAGGAACCGGTCTTCCGCCAGAGACGAAAATTTCCTAATTGCGAATAATCGAATGGCCCTGGACGGAAGCCAAGGCTATCGCATATGAAATTAGAACCTCGTGACTCCGGAGAAAGCCGGAGTCCAGAGCGAGTTATCCGCCTGGCTTTTGCAACAAAACTGCTGACTTTGGTTTCTGGATTCCCGCTTTCGCGGGAATGACGGGGGTTAATCTGCCCATATGCGACAACCCTACCGAGGAAGTACTGGCAGCGGCAACGGGGGATCGACTTCCCGGATTCACCAAACCCGGCCCTGATATAATGCCGCCTACGAAAACGGATAATACGTTATATCCACGGCGGGAGGTTGCGCTATGCGGTTGGAGGGCAAGGTTGCGTTGATCAGCGGAGCGGCCAGCGGCGTCGAGGGCGAGCTGATGGGATTCGGTGGGGCGGCAGCGCGGATGTTCTGCCGGGAAGGCGCCAGCGTTGTGCTGGGCGACATTAATACCGATGGCGGCGAACGCACGGCGGCGCAGATCAGGGCGGAAGGCGGCAATGCCACGTTTGTGAAACTGGACGTGACCAACGAGCAGGACTGGATCGATGCGGTGGCCGCCACGGTTGCGGCGCATGGCAAGCTGGACGTGCTGGTCAACAATGCTGGCACCGGAGCGCGTTACACGGTTGAGGAAACGACGGAAGCGGTGTGGGACGGACAGATTGACGTTCACGCCAAGGGCACGTTCCTGGGCACCAAACACGCCATTCCCGAGATGCTGAAAGCCGGCAACGGGTCGATAGTGAACATTTCTTCGATTTACGGAATTGTAGGCAGCCCCACGTCCACCGCCTACCACGCGGCGAAGGGGGCCATCCGGCTGTTTACCAAATCGGCTGCGCTGCAGTATGCGGGAGACAATATCCGCATCAATTCGATTCACCCCGGCTACTGCCATACCCCGCTCACGGACGGCAGTTACCAGAACGAACGGTACTTCGACTGGATCCAGGAACGTATCCCGGTCGGGCGCGTGGGCAACGCCGACGACATAGCCTATGGGATAGTGTTTCTGGCCTCCGATGAGTCTTCTTTCATCACCGGCGCGGAGCTGGTCATCGACGGCGGCACGACGGCCCAATAGGACCAGGCGCGGATTGCGTCGGGTCGGGATTAGGTTCTGTTGACATTTCCAGTCATTCCCGCTTTCGCGGGAATGACGAGCTGGGGTTAGCGAAATCGCCTTATCTCAAATGTCAACAGAGCCTAGTCGTCGCCAACGTCGATGACTACCTTGCCAACGACGGCGGCGCGCACTGCCTCATGGGCCCCGGCCGTGTCATCCAGAGGAAAATGCGGCCCGTCCATGCCGACCAGGCTGCCCTGCGCGACCCAACGGTTGACGTCATTTACGGCGGCGGTCTTGGCGGGTTCCGACATGTCGTACACCAGCACGTGACGGACATTGACGTTGCTGACGGGGAAGTCGAATGCCGGGGCCGGGCCGTTGCCGGCGGCGTAAATCGAAATGCTGCCACCGCGACTGATGATCTGCTGGCTAACGGCGAAGTTGCCGGAGAAATCGACCTCAACGATAAGGTCTGCGCCGTTGCCGTCGGTGAGTTCCAGGATGCGGGCGGCGGTGTCTTCGGAACGATAATTGACGGTGTGGTCGGCGCCGGCCTTTCGGGCAATATCGGCTTTGGCGTCGCCGCTCACAGTGCTGATAATGGTTCCGGCGCCACCCAGCCGGGCCATTTGGATCGCCATGTTACCCACGGCTCCGGCTCCGCCGGGGACCAGCACGGTTTTACCCTCCGGCGGGCCGTCTGCGAACACACAACGGTGGGCGGTCATGGCCGGCACGCCCAACCCGGCGGCCAGGGCGAAATCAGCGTTATCGGGCAAAAGGATCACCCGGATCGCCGGCTGAACGGTGTATTCGGCGGCGGTACCGAAGGGGCGTCCGATCTGAGACTGGTACAGCCAGACACGCTCGCCGATGCGGCTGGACGGTACTCCGGGACCGACCTGGTCGATGATCCCGCTGCCGTCCTGGTTGGGTATGATGCGCGGAAAGTTGATGCGCGCGGTGGTGCCTTGACGCCGTTTCCAGTCGGAGGGGTTGACGCCCGAAGCGTGTACGCGCACGCGGACTTCTCCGGGTCCTGGAACCGGGTCGGGCATTTCACCAACCTGCAACACGGTGGCGTCTCCGTTTTGTTCGTACCAAACAGCTCGCATTACGGTTCTCCTCGGGTGGTTCCGGCAGTTTCGCCACGGTAGGCGGGGAGTTGGAATGTACTGGGGAAGGGTTGCCGTGTCAAACGATGTGCGCCGGATCAGCGGTGGCGGGCTGGGAGAAGTTATCTGCGGCGTCGGCGCACCGCGATGAGGCCCAACAAGCCGGCGGGAAAGGTTAGCAGAGCCATTGAGGTCAGCTCGGGAGCAGCCGGCGCCGAATTGGCGGACGCTGGCGCGCTGCATCCCCCGGCGGGGGCGGCGGCGGGCGCGGGCGCGGGTTCCTGGGGTTCGGTTTGTTGCGGCGCCGGTCTCGGAGTGAAGGTGGGCTGCGGCTTGATGGCCGCCGCCGGGGCGTCCGACTGGCCGGCGGCGGGCTGGTCGGCGGGAGAAGGTTGCGCCGGCATCAGCGAAGGGGCCGGATTGGCCGAGGAACCTGAAGCGCCTCGCCTGGTGGGAGGCAGCTGAAGGGGCGGGAGTGACTCGGTGGCCAATGCCCGGGGAAGCAGGCTGACCGATTCGCGCCATTCGTTGTCCAGCTCCTCTATGGACAGGCCATACGCGGCCTGCAAAGCGTTGTCGGTGGTGCGCAACGTGGCGATGCTGTCGAAAAAATCGGACATCTTGGATGCGCCGTAGGTGTCCAACAGGTATGAGACCATCGCGAATCCCTGACCGTAGTTGCGCAGGGTCTCTCTGGGGGTGCCGGCGTAGGTCCGCAGGCTGGCGAGAGGCGGGACACTGTCAGTCTCGATGGCATTGGAGAGGTATCGCCCGAATTCGTTATCGGGGTTGCGTTCCGAGTAGACCGCGAGGCCTTCGTTTATCCAGGCGTCCACGCCGGAATATGAAGAACCGGCCGAGTCTGCAACCAGGAGATGCGTGAATTCGTGGGCCGCGGTGGACAGTATGTTGTCGAGAGACCCATCCACCAACAGGGTACGTTCGTTGGGAAAGGCTTTGCCCAGGGTTCTGAGCTGTTGCGAAGCGACCCGAGACGCTGGCTGCAGGGCTTCCTGCATGTGCCGGTAGTCAGAATAGACGACGATTGTCATGGGCTGGGTGAGCTCAACGCCCAGAATGGGGGCCATGAATGAATAGGTATCGGCAGCGACGGACAGTACAGCGTTGGCACGCTCTTCGGAACGGTCATTGTGCCGGTAGTAATAGACATTGATGAATCCGGAAGTGACCGTTTGCCAGTCGAGACCGGAGTTGAGATAGACCACGGTTTGGGGCTGGGTTTCCATCACTGATCCGTCCTGGGCGCGGATTTCGAAGTGGTAGGAGAGGCGCGTACCGGTGGGAATGTATTCGTTGGCGGTTTTGCTTTTGAACCGGGCTTCTCCGGACACGGAATCGCCGGGATCGAATTCCACCTGACGGTAGGTAATCCGGCTGGCCTGCCCTAATTTGCGCACGTACACGCGGATTTCGTCTATCGGGCTGGAACTCTCTGCGGATATGTAGAAGCGCAAGCCGTCGGGGAACTGATTTTCGACGCCCTGCCGGGTCACTGTAATGTCCGCCTGGGCGAACGCGGCCGGGGTCGACGACGTGAGCAAAACTGCCACGGCGACAGCGGCGAAGAACACTAAGCTGATGAGATATTTATGCACAGTTTCAATCCATTTAGCGGGTGGGCCGGCCGGTCTTACGATTATAGTATTTACGATTGAGTTTGTTTTACGGTTCTTGACCCACAATGCGGGCAGCCATACAATCTTACCGGCGTGTCGGGTTGCTGGATGATCGGGCGCGTTGACCGGATGGATTCTGAATTTCTATAAGTTGGTGGCGGTGTAATGCCCATTAAAGTCGGTCGAGTACCGTATCTGGAAGCCGAACCATTCTACTTCGATATGGAACGCCGCGGCATAGAGTTGCGCACTACTACTCCGCGGCAGTTGGGCGACCTGTTGGCGAGCGGTGAGCTGGACGCGGGACCTGCCCATCTGGTGGACACGTTCCGCCTGGAAGGGGAATTTGAACCGATCAGCGGATTCTGTTTCGCCACCATCAACCGGGCAACCAGCGTCCTGCTTTATTCCCAGGTTCCCATAGAAGAACTGGGTGGAGTTACGGTTGGGATATCGGACGAGGACGTCACCGCTCGCCGGCTGCTGGAAGTGCTGCTGCGGCAAAGATACGGAGTGGAACCCGGTGAATTTGCTGAGCGTCCGGGCGATGTGATTCGACCCGACGAACCGTTCGATGCGTTTTTGCTGATTGGCAACCGGGCGTTGCGCCGGCGGCGCGGCGCCCGCGGGTTTGCCCACCGGATTGACTTGGGGCAGGAGTGGTTGGACTGGACCGGATTGCCTTTCGTGTTCAGCAGGTGGGTGATGCGCAAGTCGCTGGAGCGCCAGGAGAAGGCATTGCTGGAGGATACGCTGTACGTGGGACTGGAAGAAGGGGTCGATGCTCTTTACCACCTGAACGAACCGCGGGACGAGCTGCTGATGCGGCCGCGCGACGTGGTGCAGTACGTTCAGGGCATCCGTTACTACATTGGCCGGTCGGAACAGCAAAGCATTAACCGATTCAGGGAGTGCCTGGAGCAGTTGGGCGGATGACGCTCTATTTCGTTGGATGGTCAAAGTAACCGACGTTTGCTGGGCGAAGACCGGTCGCCCTGGCTTCATCTGCGACTATTCGCCTCCCCGCAGCGGCCGGGTGGTTGACGTTCCGGAGCCGCCGGTTCAATCAGATTTTATTTCCGTGGCCTACAACCCCGGTCGGGCAGTACGGATGAATTCCGTGACGACAGCGGCGGTGCTGCAATCCCGATTTTCCGCAGAACCAATTTTCACTCTGGCCACGCGGGACATGAACCGACTGGCGCTACAGTCGTTGTTGCTGGGGGCCCAGGGCCTGGGTCTGGAAAACGTCATCGTCGTAGCGGGCGATCCGTTCGGACCGACCGATTACGGGGCAGTGGCGGTTGCAGACTTCCTGCCCACCGAACTGATTGCCGGCATCACCGAACTGAACGCCGGCATGGATTATCGGGGACGAGCGTTGCGGGCTCCCACCGATTTTTGCGTCGGGGCGACGGTTGATCTGGGACGGGGGATAGCGGACGAGGCGCGACTGGCGGCGCGAAAGGTGGCGACGGGGGCGCAATTCCTGATTACCCAGCCGGTATTCGATCCGGTTGACGTGGAACGATTCGACGACGCCCGCGGTCGCAGCGGCGGTGATTTCGCCAGGACGCCGGTGTTCTACGGGGTAGGTTTGATGGAAACGGACGGGATTTCGTTCGCCAACGTGCCGCGAAAGGTACGTGATGATTTGGCGGCCGGTCGTTCCGGAGTGGAAATTGCGCTGGAGAACTGGGAGGCTCTGCGGGTTGGCGGGGCGCGGGACTGCTACCTGGTTCCCCCAATCCGCAGGGGCGGCGCGCGAAACTATCAGGCCGCCCGCCAGTTTCTGGAACGGGCGGCCTGATGCGGCGGGGGGTTCGTGGAGCCGTTAAGGCCCCCACGGAGGTTCTGAGGCCACATCGCCGTCACTGACGATATCGACCACCGCCGGGCGATTGGCGCTTACCGCCTGATCCAGGGCGGAGTTGATCTGGTTAGGATCGGTAACTCGGATTCCCAGCGCTCCCATGGACTCGGCGATCTGGGCGAAGTTGGTGTCGGTGAAGCGCCACAACTCGTCGGGATTGCCCTCACGGCCTACGTAGGCTGCTTCGTCGCCGCGCCGGTCCTGGTTGAGACCGCCGTTGTTGTGTACCACGATAACCGCGTTGATGCCGTAACGAACCGCAGTTTCCAGTTCGCCGATGTGGTACCACATTCCGCCGTCGCCGGTCCAGCAAACCACCGGACGGTCGGGCGCGCCGCACTTGGCTCCGAGAGCGGCCGGCAGGCCCCAACCCAACGACCCGGCGGCCCTGAGATATGACTGACCCGGGTGGTTAAGCTCGACCATGCTGCCGGTCCAGATGCCGGCGTGGCCGGTGTCGGCCAGCAAAACGGCGTCAGACGGGAGGAAGTCGGTTAGCTCCTGGCACAGCCGTTCCGGACGGATGGGGACATCATTGGAGGTCAACAGAGGTTGGTTTTCCTGCCTCCAGTTCTGGACGTGTTCCTGAGCCTGGGCTACCCAGCCGGCGTTGCCGCCACTGGGTTCGAGGACGTCGATGAGGCGTTGCAGGGTGCGTTGGGCATCGCCCAGCAACCCGTAGGTGCCGGGGTACGAACGTCCCAGCTCCGTGGCGTCGATATCGATTTGGACCACCGGCGTGCCGACGGCCGGGATCCGCCAGTCAAGCGTAACCTGGCTGCCGGTATGGCTGCCGATGAACAACACCAGATCGGCTTCGGACACAACCCGGTTAGCCGACCACCGGGAGTAGCTGCCCACCACACCGACCGACAGGGGATGGTTTTCGGGGATGCAGCCCTTGGCGTTCAGCGCGGTGGCGACCGGGATATTGAGCATTTCGGCGAGCCGGACGACCTCGGCCTGGGCGCCGGAAGCGGTTACACCGCCGCCGGCAACGATGACCGGGCGTTCTGCCTGAGAAAGGATGCGGGCCGCCTCCCGAACGCGCTCGGGTTCCGGTTCGGGGCGAAACGCCGGCCGAGCCGTAAATGATTCTTCGAGGATTACGTCCATGTCGGCTTCGCCGTCGGTAATGACGTCGCCGGAGATTCCGGAGAAATCGAGATGGACGGGCAAGGTCTGGCCGCTGGTGGCCTCGCGGAAAGCCTGCCGGAGCAGATGGGGGAGCTGTTCGACGGATTCGACTTCAGCGCTGTATTTGGTAACCGAGGCAAATGGACGGGAGTGTTCGATTTCCTGGTAGGAGTTGCGATGCCGGTGCATCGGAGGACGGTGGCCGGTAATGGCAATGACGGGAGACACGCCGAGGTATGCGTCCTGCAGACCGGCGGCCAGGTTGGCGGCGCCAACCGACTGGGCGAAACAGAGTCCCGGCTTGCCGGTAACTCGGGCATACGCGTCGGCCATATAGGCCGCGGATTTTTCCCCGTGGCTGATGATGCGTTTAATTCCAACGTCTTCCATTTCCATCAGGGCTCTGCGGATGATGGCCGGGACAAAGAAAACGTGGGTAACGCCGTAATCCCGCAGGGTTTCGGCGAGGAAACGAGCTCCCGTCATTCGTGGCATCGGGTTGCCTCCTGATTGATATAACCGGAGCGGTGAGCGTCCGGATCGCATAGGTGTGTACCGGGTTATGGGGCGCTAGACGCCGCGTTCCTCGAATACTTCTTTGGCGATTCGGGCGGCGTTAGCGGCCACGGGCCAGCCGGCGTAAAAAGCCTGGTGGGTAATGACCTCTGATATTTCGGAACGGGTGACGCCGTTGTCCAACGCTCGCCCGATGTGTCCGCGCAACTGGTCGGTGCGGTAAAGCGCGGTGAGAGTCGCAACGGTGATCAGGCTGCGGTCGCGCTTGGACAATTCGGGGCGTTCCCAAACGTCACCGAACAACACGTCTGCTGACAGTTCGGCCAATTTGGGGGAGACTTCCTGCATTACGGTACGGGCGGCTGGCTGGGTCATGATTGCTCCTAAAGACGGTGGTGGTTATGGGCATGTGTGGACATAACGTTCATGTCGCATCGGGCGCAGTATAGTACGGAACCCGTCCAGGCGCCAGCAAAATACCCCCTCCCGCGCGGGCGGAAAGGGGCATCGTACTGCAATAAATTGTGGTGTCGGGATTACGCAGGGCGGAACATGGGCAGGCTGATGTTTTCGTCCAGTTCCTCGAAAACCACTTCCACCGCCATTCCGCACTGGATGGATTCGGGTCGGATTTCATCCTCGGCGAACTCTATCCCGATCAGGTTGGTGGGTATTCGGGCCCCTTCCTCCAGTTCCACTACTGCCGTGATAAACGGTACTTTGCCGCGAAACGCCGGCGTTGGGGCGCGGTGCACGATGGCGAAGGTGTGCAAAGTACCGCGACCGCTGCTCTGGATCCATTCGGTGTCCCGAGAGAAGCATTCCGGGAACGGGCAAATGTCGCGGGGATAAAAGTACGCCCGGTCGCACGCAGTGCATCGCCGGAGCCATAGTTCGCCGGCTTTGCATTTTTCCCAGTAGAAATCGGACTCAGGCTGGGGAGCCGGTGGGGTGATGGAGGGCGCGGATTGGGTCATTTGGTTTTTCTCCCGATGATATTGCCCAAGGTTTTCACTTACGTTGGCATGTAAGAATAACGACAGAATGTGCGGGGCGCAAGCGTGGGGCGCCCCTCACGCGTACCCACTTTGTCAAACCAAACTGGCCTGCTGTCATTGCGGGGAGCGCCCACCCCCACCTGTCATTGCGAGCGCAGCGTGGCAATCTCGTTGAGGTTGAACACACGCCGGCAAACCATCATTGCTACGGCTACGGGATTGCCACGTCGCTGCGCTCCTCGCAATGACAGATTAAAGCGGGTACGCGCGAGCAGTTCGATAGGCTCAGGATGAGCGGGCACGGTACGACGGAAGAATAGTTGCCCCAATTTGGCCGGATGGGTTATTGTTCGGCCAGAATATTTTTGACCGCGCGGGCGGACGCCGAAGGAGCATATCGGGATGAAAGTCGCAGTGATGGGGGCCGGCGCGATCGGGGGTTACTTCGGAGGGATGCTGGCCCGGGCCGGGCATGATGTTACGCTGATTGCCCGCGGCGGGCATCTACAGGCGATTTTGCAGGACGGGCTGCAAATGCGGACAGCAGCCGGCGATTTCTCAGTGCGGTGCGGCGCGACTCAAAACCCGGCGGAGGTGGGAAGGGTGGATCTGGCGCTGCTCACCACCAAAACCTATCACAACGTGGACTCGATACCGGCGATGGCCCCGATGATAGGAAATGAAACCGCAGTGCTGTCGCTGCAAAACGGGATCGACTCGCACCTGCCGGTAGCCGAGCGATTCCCCGATGCAATAGTGCTGCCTGGCGCGGCCTACATCGAGGCCAGCCGGCTGGGACCCGGCGCGGTGCGTCAGGCGGGCGCGGTGGTGCGAATCGTTACCGGCGGGATGCGGGATGCCGACCCTGGCCACGGACGGCGGGCCGCTGCGATTTGCGCGGCGTTCAGGGACGCGGGTGTCCCGGCGGAAGCATCTGATGACATCGACGTTACCCTGTGGAGCAAGTTTCTTTTCATTGCGACGATGGCGGGGGTAACGTCACTGGCCCGGGAGTTTCTGGAGGAGCTGCTGCCCCGACCGGAATGGCGCAAGATTGTCGAGGGCTGTATGCGCGAGATCGAGGACACCGGTCGGGCGTCCGGGGTGGATCTGGCGTCAGACATTGTTGCCAGCACCCTGGAATACATGGAGTCATCCAGTGGGGCGATGCGGGCTTCGATGCACGCCGACCTGGTGGCCGGGCGGCCTCTGGAACTGGAGGCATTGAACGGCGCGGTGGTGCGCGCCGGCGAGCGGGCAGGTTCGCCGACACCGGTAAACGATGTGATTTACGCGGCGCTGAAACCCTTTGTGGCTGGGTCGCAATAATCAGGCGATAGCGCCAAAACGGGACGGTGAGTATGGTTGGATGTCCCAATCGGTTGATCCCGTGGCGATGAGGTCGGCGATGGCCTGCGCAATGCCCGGGGTCAGCAGCAGGCCGCTGCGACCGGTGCCGGTGGCGATGTAAACGTTATTGCGGTTCGTGGCCGGGCCGACGATGGGGATTCCATCGGCGGCAAGAGGCCGCAGACAGGCCGTGTGTCCTTCGATGCCGGCATCGGCCAGGGACGGCAGGACGCGGCTGAGGTTGATCAGTATGTCATCACGGCCAGCGGCGGTTGGGGCGTCGTTGAACCCGACGTGTTCCTCGGTGCTGCCGGCCCACAGCAGTCCGTCGGATTTGGTGATTGAGTAGTAATCGCGCCATCCGACGTAGGTCCTGAACTCAGGGCCGGCCGTTTCCAGGCGCACTATCTGTCCCTTGAGCGGCTGGACCGGAACATCAACGCCAAGCCACGCCAACGCATCAGCGCTCCAGGGGCCGGCCGCGATGACCACTGCCCCGCATGGGATCGAATCTGCGCCCACCGATACCGATACGGCGTCGGTTCCGACGAACCGGATGCCGGTGACCGTTCCGTGGCGAACCACAGCTCCGTGGCGTTCGGCAGCCTGGGCCGTGGCCAAAAGGTAGCGGTAGGCATCGAGAACGCCGACTGATGCCACATGCAAACCGGCCTCAATGTCCGGAGCCAGGCGGGGTTCAATGGAACGGAGGGCAGGGCCATCCAACCACTCTACCTCGGCGCCCTGACCGGCGAGCCAGTCGTTGCGGCGTCCGAGAAGGGAATGATCTTCGTCGGTCAGAGCCACCGATATCGCGTCCGCAAGGCGGAATCCAGTATCAATTCCGGTGAAATCCTGCAACGCGGGCTGGAGTTCGGTGTGGACGTTCAGGCAACGCCGACCGAACTCGAATACGGGGCCGGGGATGCCGCGACCCCACCACGGCAATAGTTCGCCAAAGGCGAATCCGGAAGCATGGCTGCCGACAGAATCGCGCTCCACGATCAGAGCACGCAACCCGCGCTGCGCCAGTTCCAATGCGGTGGCGCACCCAATGATTCCCCCGCCGATGATTATTACGTCCAGTGGGCCGACAGCCATAGAAACCTGCGAACCGGGACCAACTCGGCGGCTACCTCGCAACAACCTGCCTCGCAAAAAACCCGCTAACTAGGGTGTGTTGACCAATACCGTCATTCCCGCACCTCATCCGTCATTCCCGCGAAAGCGGGAATCCAGTGGCCGAAGGCGTTAGTCACGGTTCTGATTCTTTCATCATACCCTCTCTGGACTCCTGCCCCGTATCAAGTACGGGGTGACGTTCTTTCGCAGAAGTGGCGGGTTGGTTTGCCGATTGTCAACAGAACCTAAACCCTACAGGTCATAGCTGGCGAACAGGTTGCGGGCAGCCAGCTTGTCTTCCAGGGAGCCGAACGCCATGGTGTAGAAGCCGGTATAGCCCAAGCCTTCTACACGGCGAAACATGGCGGCGAAGTCGATGTTGCCCCGCCCGGGAGGGAGGTGTATCTCCACTTCACCGGTGTTGTCGGCCAACCGCACCTCGCCGATGCGGTCTACGCCAAAGGCATCGATGAAGCCGTTTACTCCGTCGGGCACGAGATTCGCGTGGTTCACGGTGAAGGCCCAACCGAAATTGGGGGATTCGATGGCGTCGAAGAAATACCGGCACTCAGCCACGTCGTGGCCCAGGTAATGCACCTCGGCGTTGTCGGGTTCCCGGTTGAGATTCTCGAAGAAAAGGGAAACTCCGGATGATTCGGCATGGTCGGTGGCCCGCATCAAACGCTGGCGGGCGGCGTCCATACGGGCGTCTATGGCGGAGCTGAAGTGCATTCCGCCGTGAATGACGACGCCATGAGCGGTGAGCCGGCGAGCCAGGTCTATGTTGCCACGCAGGTAGGCGTCCACGGCGTCGCCGACGTGGGGAGCGTATTCGGCGACGTTGACCGACGAAGCGGTGTGCACGGTGATGGTGATCCGGTGGCGTTCCATCAGGGTGCGGACGGCGCGGATTCGCTCGTCGGGCCAATTGTCCGCCCGATTGGGGCCGGTATCGGCGGAGAAATCGAGGTAGTGGATATCGTGTTCAGCCGCGGTGGCCAAAGCGTCTTCGAGGTTGGTTGCGCCGGCGTCGTAGCCGATCCGTTGGACGAAGTTCATGGAGACTGTCCTGACCGTTGGGGTGTGCTAGGCGAGATGGGCCGGGATCCACTCCCGCAAGAGGTTGCCGAGTTCGACCCGACACTCATCAAGGCGGTGTTCGGCGCCTTCGTAGAGGATCAGCTGCTTGGGTTCTTTTGCCCAATCGTGAATCGCCACGGCGCAGGAAAACGGGAGCCTGGTGTCAGCCTTTCCGTGCACCACCAACAGGGGGGTCGGCGACAAGAATGCTGCGCCCTGGGCTCCGTAGGTTTGGGGCGACAGGGAGACGACGCCGGCGATGTGGTCGCTGATGGTGGCGCCGGCTATGACCGCCGCTCCGCCGAAGGAATGGCCGACAACTATCACGGGCCCGTGTCCGCTGGCACGCAGGAAATTGGCTCCGGCCAGCAGATCGAGGGCGCACTCCTGGATGTTGTTGGGATACCGGTAGTCCATGCGAAGTGACGTTATGCCCTGGGTGGTGAGTTCAGCAGCGAGTTCTGCGTACAATCCACTGGCGGGACCGCCGAAGCCGCCTCGGGCTCCGCAGACCCAGATGACCGCTTTGGTGGAATCGGGGGCGGCGTGCTGAATTGCCGGGATGTCGCCCCTGGTGGTACGCAATACCAGGCCCTCTCCCACATCGCCTTCGTGCGGCGGGCCAACGAGCACCTGCTCGATCCGCATACTGACACGGGCGTCGGCGGTTTCCGGGCGTGGGTCGGGATCGGGTTGCGTAGCCATGGCAAGTTATTTCCTGTTGGGAGCGGTCGGGTTGTCGGGGCCGGATCGCGGCCCATCGTATCAGGGGCAATCGTCCACTGTCCACAGCCGGGCAGTTGGGGGAGGCTCAGGGCGTGCGTCCTTCGACAGGCTCAGGATGCGCGGTGGGTATCTCCAGGGTGGACATTCGAAATGTGGCCCTTCGCGTTTGGATTTCGCTGGGTGCGTCAAAACCCGTTTTTGTATAATTGAGGCAATCTATTGTCGAAATGGGATTCACCTAATGAATCGACGGCATAAGCAGGAGGATAGGATGTTCAAAAACCTGAAGTCCGGTTTCATGACCCTGGCATTGGTCTTGGTATTGTTGATGGCGGTTGCCGCCACGATATCGTGCCAGGACAACGCAGAGACACCGGCTGAGGGCGAGCCATCGAGTCCGCTGGTGATCGGCCATCTCAATGCATTCACGGGTTCTCTCTCCTACTTTGGGGACACACACCGTAACTCAACCGACCTGGCCGCGAAGCATATCAATGACGCCGGTGGCGTAGCCGGCGGGGAAGTGCGACTGGTTCATAAAGACACGGCAGTAAACCCGGTTCAGGGGGCTGACGCGGCTCGCGCTGCCATCGATGTCGACAACGCCGTGGCGATCGTGGGCGCTTTGGCCAGCGGGGTAACCCTGGCGGTTGCCGAGTCGGTGACCGTGCCGAAACAGATCCTGCAGATTACCGGCGCGTCCACGTCGCCAGCCATCACGGTGCTGGAAGACAACGACTTCCTGTTCCGCACCGCAGTATCCGACGCCGCGCAGGGTGTGGTGCTGGCACGGCTGGCCGAGGAGCAAGGTTACACGACCGCCGGCATCATGTTCATCAACAACGCCTACGGGGCGGGGCTTGCCGACCAGTTTGAAGCGACGTTCACCGCGCTGGGCGGGACGGTTACGGCAAAAGTGCCGCATGAAGACAGCCAGCCCACTTTCACTTCGGAGCTGGAGCGAGCCACCGAGGGAGACCCCGACGTTCTGATCACCATCAGTTACCCCGGACAGGCCGAAGTATATTTGCGAGAATCGCTGGAAGGCGGGTACTCCGATACGTTCCTGTTCGTAGATGCCACCAAGTCGCCGGAGATGATTGAGGTGGTGGGCTGGGATGCCCTGGATGGCACGTTGGGAACGGCACAGGGTGCGCCGGACAGCCCGGCTCTGCAGGCTTTCCTCACCTCGTACTCGGCTGCCTATGAAGGACAGGAAGTAGAGCACCCGTTCAGTGCCGAGGCGTATGACGCAGTCGTCCTGATTGCGCTGGCGGCAGCCAAGGCTGGAACCACCACTGATACGGCCGCCATCCGCGACGCGCTACGTGCCGTGGCCAATCCTCCGGGGGAGATCGTGGGGCCCGGCCCGGAGGGAATCAAGCGGGCGCTCGAACTGGTGGCCGCCGGAACGGACGTGAACTATGAGGGTGCGGCCGGGTCCGTGGACTTCGACGAGAACGGAGACGTAATCGGATTCATCGAGATATGGACGGTCTCAGGCGGCGAGATCAAATCTACGGGAAGATTCGAACTGCCCTAGCACCCTGGCGGTGGGTTGACGCTGCCATAGACCGCCGCAACGTTGCGAGGGTAACACGGCGCGGGCGCCGGGATTTATGATTCCCGCGCTCGCGCCACCCGGCGCTCCTCGCCAAGGACGCCGCCAGGGCGCAACAGGATAATCACCACGATCAGGACGCCGATCATCAGGAACCGCAGGTTGGGATTGGCGAAAACACCGGGAAGGAATTGTGTGCCCGACCAGATACCCCAGACCAGAAATGCGCCCAGGATGGCGCCGCGGTTGTTGCCGGACCCACCTACCATCAGCATCGACCAGATGATGAATGTCGCCAGCAGTGGGTCGAAGGTGCCCGGCGACAGGATCCGGAAGTGATGGGCAAATAACCCACCGCCGATCCCCATGATGACCGCGCCCAGGATGAACGCCTGGAGCTTGAAGCTGAACACGTTTTTGCCGCTGGCCTCGGCGGCCACCTCATCCTCACGAATTGCCCGCAACACCCGACCCCACGGAGAACGCACCACCTGCTGAATCGCGGAGTACAGGATCGCCAGAATGGCCAGAACGACCACCACGTACAGATAGTCGTAGTGTCCGGGGGCCACCAGTTCACCCAGGAACTTGGGAATCCGATACAGGCCCTTGGACCCGTTGGCGATCCATTTCTCGTTGAGGAAGAACAGCCGCACGGTCTCGGCGATGCCCAGGGTGGCGATGGCCAGGTAGTCGTCTCGGAGACGCAGGGTAACGTAGCCGATAATCAGGGCGATGATGGCGCAAACCAGGGCCGCCGCCGCCAGACCCAGGAAGAACCACAGGTCGAAACCCAGGTCAAGATAGAACAGTTCGGCCCAATTGCCGCCGAATTTGAAATCCTCGAACAGCGTCAGGTCGGGTGGGCGGGTGGTCAGCAGTGCAGCGGTGTAGGCTCCCACGGCGAAAAACCCGGCGATGCCGATATTGAACAGCCCGGTGAAGCCCCAGTGCACGTTCAGGCCCAAAGAGAACACCGCGTAGATCCCGGCCATGATGGTGAAACCGACGAGGTTATTAAAGATGCCGATTATTTCCATAACTTACATACACCGAGGTTCCTGCGTGGCAGCGCCGCTCATAGTGACAGGGACGGGCAGCCGCGCCGGACCGGAAACTCCAAAGGCCCTGGGATTGGCGGTGGAAGTTTGCAATTCAGTAGCCATTTCCAATCTCACGCGTACACGCTTTAATCTGTCATTGCGAGGAGCAAAGCGACGTGGCAATCTCGTCGCCGTAGCAACGGCAGTTAGTCGGTGTGTGTCAACCTCATCGAGATTGCCACGCTGCGCTCGCAATGACAAAGTGGGTACGCGTGAGCATTTCCAATCTCTTGCAACGATAATTAATCCCTGGACCCGCCGAAAATGCCCCGCGGTCGGACCAGCAACACCCCGATCATAATTGCGAAGGCGATGGCCGGCTTGTAGCTGGGATTGATCCACTGGGTTGAGACCTCGGAGGTAACCCCGATCACGAATGCGCCCACCAGAGCGCCGTAGGGGTTGCCGATGCCACCGAGGATTACGGCGGCAAACAGGGGTATCAGGAAGCGCCATCCCATGACGGGGAGTAACTGCGCCTGGAACACGGCCAGCAGAACCCCGGCCGTGGCCGCCAGCACTGCGCCCATCGCCCACGTCCACCAGATGACCCGACGGGTGTCGATACCGCTGACGAGGGCGAGATCGGGGTTGTCGGCGGTGGCGCGCATGGCCTTGCCCATCCTGGTGCGATTCAGAATGAGGTACACGGCCACGACGAGTATGACAGTGACCACCGCGATGAATATGGCGTCGGGCGGGATACGAACGTCCATCGGGAGGTGGTAAACCGGCTTCGATTCCCGGGCATAGCGCTGCGTGCTGCCGCTCCAGATGACCTGCACGAGCCCGCGCAGGGCGATGGCAACACCCAGCGACGCCATCGCAATCACCACGGCGTTGACACCCCGGTTCCTGAGCCGGCGGTAGATTACGACGTCGAGGACGATGGCGCCGACGGCAACGATGGCCACCGCAAACGGCAGGGCTATCAGCAGGGGGTATCCGAAAGTGAAGGGCCCCAGCCCACTGCCTTCGATACCGATTCGGGGCAGCAGGCTGCCCATGATGAAGAGCGCCGTATAAGCCCCCAGGGTCATGTAATCACCGTGGGCGACGTTGGCGAAATTGAGGATGCCGTAGATCAGCGTTAACCCGATTGCTCCCAGGGCGATGATGGTCCCCAGGAACACGCCGTTGACCACCAGGCCCATCTTGGCAAAGGGCAGAAATCCGATTGCCACGGCCAGTAATACAATGGCAATGGCAGTGTGGCCCGGCGACCATGCCAGAATGAGACGCTTGATGATGTCCGGCGGGTTTGATGGCAACGGCAGGTTATCCGCCAAGCGGGTTATCCGCCAAGGTAGAGGGTGGCAACTTCTGGGTTGTCGAGCAGGTGTGCGCCGGTGTCCTCCAGGCGGTTTTCGCCGGCGACAAGGATGTATCCACGGTGAGACATTCTGAGGGCTTCCCGAGCGTTCTGTTCGACGAGGAGGATGGACACGCCGGTCTGGTTGATCTCGCGAATGCGCTCGAACACGGTTCCCATGATGGCGGGTGAGAGCCCGGCAGAAGGTTCATCCAGCAGCACGAGGACCGGGTCCAGCATCAGGGCGCGGGCGATGGCGAGCATCTGGCGTTGACCACCGGACAGGCTGCCGGCCTTCTGCCCCGGGCGCAGCGCCAGATCGGGGAAAAGGTCGAACATCTCGGCGATTCGGCTGCGAGGATCGCTGCGGCGCACGAATCCGCCCATCTCGAGGTTTTCCCGAATGGACATGGACGGAAACACATTATTGGTCTGTGGGACGTAGCACAGGCCGGTGCGGACAATCTGTTCGGGAGGTCGGTCGGAGATGTCGGAGCCGCGGAACAAAACGCTGCCGGTGCGTACCTTTACCAACCCCACGATGGCTTTCATCAGGGTGGATTTTCCGCAACCGTTGGGCCCGATTATGGTGACCACCTCGCCTTCACCGACCACCACCGACACGCCGTGGAGGATTTCAGTCTCGCCATATCCGGCCACCACGTCGGAAGCCTCAAGCAGCGCCACGGGGGGATCCTCCCAAATAGGCTTCCAGAACCTGGGGGTCTTGCTGCACCTGGGTTGGGGTTCCCTGGGCGATGACTGCCCCGCTGGCCATGACGATGACGGGGTCGCAGAGGTGCATGACGAACTGCATGTCGTGTTCGATGATGATGAACGTGATTTCGCGGTCAACGCTGGCGCTGAGGATGTTGGCCGACAGGTCGCGCAGCAGGGTGCGGTTGACGCCGGCGGCCGGCTCGTCGAGCAACACCATCTTTGGCTCGGCCATGAGGGTTCGGGCCAGCTCCAGCAGTTTTTTCTGGCCCGACGACAGGTTTCCCGCGTACTCGTTGGCCAAGTGGGACAACTTGACGAAATCCAGCACGTCCAGCGCCTGCGCCTCGACGTAGCGTTCCTGCCGTTTTACCCGCCAGGGCACTAACCAGGGAGCCCAGATGCGCTCGCCGAGTTGAGGAGCCGGCACCAGCATCAGGTTTTCCAGTACCGTCATGCGCTTCATTTCACGGGGAATCTGGAAGGTGCGCATCAAGCCCAGACCGAACGTCTGGTGCATCCGCATACCGTCGATGCGGTGGCCATCGAAGATAATCTCACCGCTGGAAGGGGCGATAGCGCCCGACACGAGGTTGAACAGGGTGGTCTTGCCGGCTCCATTGGGGCCGATGAGACCGGTGATGGCGCCCGGCATGACCTGAAAGGCGCACTGATTCACGGCCCTCAGTCCGCCGAAATCCTTGACCAGGTTCCTGACTTCGAGGATGGGAGTTGTATCCGTCACCATGTGGTCGGCACGCTCGGAGCGGGAGTTGCTGCGCGGGTCCTGGGTGGGCCACTCCCGAAGGGTGTTGCGGGAACGCAGGTCCGGCGACCTATGGCGCGTCGCCGGACGTATTGAGCTCAGTGGGTGGGTCAGGCCACCGGCACTTCCTGGAAATGCGGCATAACCTCAGTCGCGAATAGCTCGATGGAGCGCATTACCTTTTCGTGGGGGAGGCCGGCGAATCCGAAGTTACCGAAAACGTGGTTGATGCCTGCTTCCTGAACCTGCTTCAGGCGCTCGATCACCACCTCGGGGGTGCCGCGCAACGGCGGGAGGCCGGCGTGGCCCGGGTCATCGCGACGTTCGCGATCCTGCTGGCGGTTGGCCCAGTGCTCGTAGCCTTTCGCGATGTTCCCGTTCTTGTCCATGGGCATACCGATGGGGGCTCCGTTGCTGCCGATGGAGCGCAGGATGCGGGACGAGAAATCCTCGAGGCCGATGGGGTCTCGCTCGGCTTCCTCCATAGTGGGGGCAACGTAGATTGACTTGGACATGGGCGGGTCCAAGTGCGCGTGCGGGTGCCCGTATTCGTCCATCTTCTGTCGCCACAGTTTGATGACCTCGGGGGCCTGGCCGAGGATGTCGGTGGGGCCGCCGGTGATGACCTGTATCTGTCGGCTGGCGGCGAAGTCGATGCTGGCCGGGCTGGTGCTGACCGCCTGGAACAGCGGTGGATGGGGTTGTTGGACGGGCTTGGGCAAAACCCACACATCATCGACGTTGGTGAAATTGCCGTGGTAGGTAAGCGTCTCCTCGGTCCACGCCTTGATGATGACGTCGACCGACTCCTGGAAGCGGTCGCGGCTGGTGTCAATATCGACGCCAACGCCTTCAAATTCCTGGCGCTGGTAGCCGGAACCAATACCGAAATTGAACCGACCGCCACTGATGACGTCCAGCATGGCGACTTCTTCAGCCACCAGAACCGGATTGTGCAGGGGCAGGACGATTACGGCGGTGCCGATGCGTATGTTGGTGGTTCGCCCGGCTACGGCGCCCAGGAAGGACCAGATTCCCGAGAGCAAGCCATGACGCGAGAAGCGGTGCTCGCCCAACCAGGCTTCGTCGATGCCGGCCTGATCCGCGAACGCGACTTGTTCCAGAGCATCGTTCAATGCCTGTTTCTGGGTAAAGTCCTGGTGGTAAGGGACGATGGTAAAGATTCCGAACTTCATGTGGCCTCCCTATTTCAGGCGCCCATGGGCGCCCACTGGTACTACGCGCCGCCGTTCAACCGGCGGTTGGGGCGATGCTCGCCCGGTGTTCGTGGGGCAACTTTACTACACGGATGGACTGAATGAAAAGGACGCAAACAGGGAGTTGCCATAGGGTTTGGGTGGATCAGCAAGCGGATCATGCGTTCTGCGCTGGACAGCTCGCTGGAGACGACGATGGCGCTGACGTCCAACGCCGGCGGTATCCTCAACGGCTCGGAGGACGCCCGGGAGGCGTTCCTGGAAAAGCGCCCGCCGAGTTTCAAAGGCCGGTAGTTGGGACGATCTCGGGTGGAATCGCCTAACTGTAAAGGCTATTCCGTTGGACGCAATATCTTCACAGTCTCCAACGGAATATCGGCCCGAATGTCTGGCGGCAAAGAATCATAGTTTTCCAAGAGCCGTTGCGCCAACTCGTCCGGTCCCCAAAGCCGTATCACAAAGAATGACTGCTCGTTGCGGTCGTGAACGGGCTTGGTAAATCCACCCAAACTAACCAGCA
The DNA here is from genome assembly GCA_965262485.1 of Dehalococcoidia bacterium. GTDB lineage: Bacteria > Chloroflexota > Dehalococcoidia > Lucifugimonadales > UBA3495 > Bin87. The sequence continues at coordinate 2,290,352 of OZ253540.1, forward strand.
AGCCGTGTTGGGCGCGGAATGAGGTTATATTGCCCTGCAAACGATCGTATTCCGCTAAGTCCACCGGGCTGGTGCGTCCTTTGACCTGTACGCATAGACGTGGCTCCTCGAAACCCATATCGCCTTTGCCGGCCAGAACATCGACGCCGCCATCTGCCCCTTCCCGTGTTTGCAGAACGACGTAGCCGGAGGTTTGCAGGATACTGGCTACCAGATACTCTAATCGCGTACCGGCGAATTTCTGCCGGAGGCGGTCCACGATACGGTCTCTGATTTCCTGGTCAATGTCCAGTTCCTCGAAAGGTACGGCATCCAGGAGGCCGTCGTTATTGGAAGATTCCGCAGCGGTGATTGGAGTTGCTGAGAGCTCGTCAACATGGTCAACGCCCAAATAGGAGTTAACAACTTGGGCAATACGCGCCTCGGCGTTGGGCGCTGCGGGTTGCGAGATGGTCAACTGTGAACCGAAGGAATTAAGCAAATCCCGGTCAAAGTGCGAGCGTGGTATGTTCGTAACCTGCCAGCGAACGGCGCGGACGTGCGGCATTCCGTTGTCCACCGATTCCGGCTGATAGGTATATGGGCCAACAATGTGGCCAACGGCGACCTCGCGGGTCATCTTGCGAGGCAGCACCACCATATCGCCTTCGGCAACTTCGGTGTAAAATCGCCATATCTGGTCGGCAGCGTTGCGGCTCGCGAGGTGGGCGCGCAATGATTCCCGGTCTGGGAAATCGGCAGCGCTGCAACTCATGCTGAAGCCTATGGCCACGACGCCTCTTTCCAAAAAGGCGGTTTCGTATTGGCCGTAACGGCCGCCTTTTATCGTCCAAGATGCCATATACGTAGCCTCAACGGTCCGTATTGGCCCTCAGTCTAGCACAAATGATGTAACCGTTCTCGAACATACGGCGGCGCGCTGGCAAACTAACCGATGGACAGGCTCTGACCGAACCGCTCGCCGTGGGTGATTTCGGACATGGGTTTGCGCGGTGTTCCGCCGCTTCCGGAGCCGGCAACGCGGTGGCCGAAGGGCAACACGGTGACCAGCTCGAGTTCCTCCGGTATGCCCAGGAGGTCTTTGACTTCCTGCTGCTGCTCGCCCCTGATGCCAACGAAGCAGGTGCCGAGGCCCTCTGACCAGGCCACCAGTTCCATCTGCTGGAGGGATCGCCCGGCATCAAGCTGGGCGCGGCGGGCGCCATCCATCACGATGGCGATAGCGACGGGCGCCTGTCCGATGAACGCGCCCTGGGTGCAGATCCGGCCCAACTCTTCGATAGTTTCCTTTTCCCTGACGACGACGAAATGCCAGGGTTGAGTGTTGCTGGAACTGGGGGCCCAACGGGCGGCTTGCAGGATTTTCAGGATGACGGTATCGGACACCGGCTCTGACGTAAATTCCCGCACGGTGCGGCGTGTCCTGATGCAATGGAAAACGTCCATGGTGAAACCTCCCGGAACAGCTGACAATTTTAAAGTTGGTGTTTTCAGTGACCTCGGCTTTCAGGATAATATCCCATTTCTTCCAAGAGATGACGGGCTTTGGCCAACTCTTCAGCCGTGAATAAGGCGTTCCACGGTTCCCGGAGAACCAGCGCTTCCACTGATATGTCAAGCCGATCTTCTTGCCACAGACGCACTAATCCTTCTGTCAATTCAGCACCGTTAAGCAAACTCCTAGCGGCTGATAGTCCACCCTGTTCGTTTACCATCCTGAGGAAGTAGGTGGGACGGTAGTCGAACGTCGCCGCCTCTTCATAAATTCCAAGCATCGCTTCGTGGAATCGTTCTTCAAGGTTCATACGCTGCCCTGAACCGGTCCTTCGTCTGGGTTGCTATCGACTATATCAGGCCTCATGAAACGGTCGTCCTTCTACAAGCTCAGGACGAGCGGATAAAAACGCGATTGCCGCGTGGTTCGACAGGCTCACCATGAGCGGCTGCGCTCCGCGCAATGACGGATTTGCACGGGCTGGCGTTATGCTTTTGTTGACGGCGGCAGGTGTGCAACGTATGCTCGGCGCATAGCAAACCGATATTGACAGGAGCACGGTATGAAGCTGCAGATCATGTCTCCCGCTGCGGATCGCGTCGATTTCAAAGTGCCGCCGGCCCCACGCCTGGAGACGCTGGAAGGCAAGACGATTGGGCTTTACAACAACATGACGGGCGGCGCGGACGTGGCCGTCAACCGGGTTGCGGAACACATCGGCCGCCGTTTCCCCAACGTCAAATTTGAACGCTATGGCGGCGAGGTCAGACCGGGCCGTGTCGCGCTGAGCCGGGGTAACCACATCGACGATGAGGAAGCCGCGCTCATTGCGGGGGAAGTTGACGCCATGATTGGCGCCACTGCCCATTGAGGGGGCTGCACGTCGTGGCTTGCCCACGACATGGTCGCCATGGAAAAGGCCGGTGTTCCGGTGGTAGGTATCGCGGCCCGCAGCTTTGCCCGGGCCTGGCAATCCTGCGTTGACGGTTGGGGTCAACCCAGCACGGCATTCGTAACGATTCCCCACGCCACGTCGGGCCAGCAGCCCGACTACATCTGCCGGATGGTGGACGAACAGATCGAAGACATCATCCTGGGGTTGACCAGCCTGACCGCATTGCCGGCTCCACGGCAGAGGGCCAGGAACGGGAACCAGGGCACCGAGATGTTCACGGTGGAGCTGGACGAATCGCCCCTGGGCCTTGACGCGGTTAACCTGTTTCTGGAAGAGCGCGACTGGAGCGACGGTATGCCCGTCATTCCGCCCACGCCGGCAGCCGTCGAGGCGATGCTCAAGGGAACCAAACGCAGCCCGCAGGACGTAGTGATGGTCATGGAGCCTGGTTTCGGCCTGGCGACCGTGGAGAAGATAGCGATCAACGCCGTGATGGCCGGATGCAGCCCGCAACAGTTTCCCGTGCTGCTGGCCGCCATCGACTGCATTGCACAGCCGGAGATGAACCACCGGGATATGCAGGTATCGGGCCACACCGAAGCGCCGCTGATTCTGGTGAACGGGCCCATCACCGAGAAGGCCGGGATCAACTTCGGTACATCCGCGATGGGGCCGGGCGTGGTGAACCGGCCCAACACCGCCATCGGGCGGGCGCTGCGCCTCTGCCTGATTAACATCGGGTACTGCAAGCCGGGCGCCGGAGACCCCAATTTCATCGGGTTGCCGACCAAGTTCGGGATGTGCATCGCAGAGAACGAGGCGCTAAGTCCGTGGCAGCCCTACCACATGGACAAGGGGTACCAGCGTGAAGAGAGCGCGGTAACGGTCGTTACGGTAACGGGTCCGACGGACATTCTCGATTCCAACTCCAAGAACCACCACGACACTCTGGACAACATTGCTTCCATGATGTTCTATCGCCACGCGGGCGGAGGAAACTGGATCCGAGGTCGGCAGTCGGCGCAGGTGGGCCACACCAACAAGCGCGTGGAGTACCAGGGCCCCTACCATCCCATCATGCTCAGTCCCTCGCGGGCGGTGATTCTGGCCGAGGCGGGGATGAGCAAACAGGACACCCAGGAGTGGTTGTACGAGCATTGCCGTGTCCCGCTGAGTGAAGCCCTGGGATCGCGCGGAATGCCCAGGGATGCGGACGGAAAATGGCTTTCGCACCCTGAGTTACAGCATCTGGAAAATGATCCGGACGCCACGATTCCGGCCCTGGAAAGCCCCGAGCAGTACTTGCTGTTCGTGACCGGAGGATCAACTCACTACGCCAATTTCTTCTACGGCACTTACGGCATCGCAACGGTCCCGGTGGAAGATGTTTAGGGGCTGACAGGTCGCCCTTTGAGGAGTGGTATGCCCAGGTTAGCGGCTGACAAATACGAAACCATCGTCAAGAAACCCGATGACATCGACGAATTCTGGGAAGATGTGCTGGCGGAGACCGCCCGGATTCCGCTGGAACCGGAAATGGTACACGATCCGTTGCGGTCATCTGAAGAGATCGATGTGTACGAGGTGTTCTTCACCAGCCTGGACCGGGTGCGGATCGCCGGATGGTACGCCCTGCCCAAACAGAGGGACGGCCGGTTGCCGGGGCTGCTGCAGGTGCCGGGATACAACATGGAGCCACCGGTTCCGAAGGTTTGGGCGCGCAAGAATTACGCGGCGTTCAGCGTGGCCCCGCGGGGAAAACTGCGGAGCAACCGGCAGTTCAATCCCGGCTATCCCGGACTGCTCACCTACGGCATGGTGGACCGGAACACCTATTCCTACCGGGGTTTCTACATGGATGCCTGCCGAGCGGTGGAGTTCCTGTTGGGGCGGGAGGAAGTGGACGGCGACAGAATCGGCGTGACCGGACACAGCCAGGGCGGCGGGCTTACCGTGTCCACCGCTGCTTTGCGCCCCGAGATCAAGGCTGCCGCTGCCGGGGCTCCATACCTGTGCGGTTACATGGACGCCATTGAATTGACCGACGCCTATCCGTACCAGGAGATAGCCGACTACCTGCGGATGGATCCGGGGAGCCGGGAACAGGTGGAAAACACGCTGGCCTACTTTGACGGCATCAACCTGGCACACCGAATCAACTGCCCGATAATCGTCAGCGTTGGGCTGCAGGACAGTACGTGTCCGCCGGAGACCGGCTACGCGATGTTCAACGCCATCGCCAGCGCCGACAAGCAAATTTACGGCTACGACGGCCACGGCCACGACGCCAACAACCATGAACACGGGGCCATCGTGGATGCGTTCATGGCGAAACACCTGAAGCCCTAGCGGCCTGGACAATATGACGACAATGAGCGGAACCAAGCCGGCTGACTTCGACAGCTACTGGCAGGCGACCCTGGACCGGCTGGCGCAGTTGCCGGCGGCGCCGGAAGTCGTGGAGATCCCATTGCGGTCGACCGATTTTGCGACGGCCTATGGCGTGCGCCTCACATCGGTTGGCCCCTACCGGATTTATGGATACCTGAGCATTCCGGCGGGAGACGGGCCATTTCCGGCCAAGTACTTTTTGCCGCGTTACGGGAGTGTGGTGGATCTGGTGCCGCAGGGTACTGCCAACAGTCAACGCCGGCAGTACGTAACTTTCTCCATCTGTGTGCGCGGCCAGCGGCTGGCTGACCAACCGTACGCGGCGAGTTTCCCGGGGCTCTTGACCGACGGAATCTCCGACCACGAAAACTACGTTTACCGCGGAATCGTGGCGGACTGTTGCCGCGGCGTGGAATATCTGGCCAGCCGACCTGAGGTTGACGGTACGCGCATCGCGGCCATCGGGCCGGATCTGGCGCTGACCACCGCGGCCCTGTGTCCGCAAATCACCCACGCGGTCTGCGGCCCGGCCCTCTCGTACGCGGCAGCCAAGCTGGCTCCCCGCACCGGAGCGTACCCACTTGAGGAGATCAACGACTACCTGCGCCTGCATCCGGAGTGCCAGGAACTGGTGCACCGCACGTTGTCCTACTTCGATATCAGGTGGTTCGCGCCCCGGGTCAGCGCGACCACCCTGCTGATGGCCGGCGCGCCTGGCACGGCGCTGGACGCCGCCGCTTTGCAACCGCTGGCGCAGGCGATAAAGGGAGACACCGATGTGCACGAGGCAGAGCATTCCGGGTATAAAGATGGTGTGTTCAGCGAAGAATGGTTGACTCGGCAGTTCGGGCTCGCCGCGCCCAGCCTGCCCCCGCACTGGCAGCCGTAAGGCCCGGCGCATTGCCTCATCCCGAGGCGAACGGAGGGAAACAATGAAGGCATCTTATCTTGGCGCGATGGGGTGGTCCCAACGGCACCTGTTCCCCACGACCTGGCCCATGCCACCGGGTTATCACGATCCGGAATCCTCCGTGCAGAGTTACCAGGACGGTATTGCCGAGTGCGAATTTGCCGAGGAAATGGGATTTGACTGGGTTAGTTTTTCTGAACATCATTACTCGGGGCGGATTGCCACCGGCACTCCCGCAGTGATGGCGGCGGCGGTGGCCGAACGGTGCAAGAAGGTGAAGATCGCGATGCTGGGGCAGCTGTTGCCCCTGAACAATCCGATCCGGTGCGCCGAGGAACTGGGACTGCTGGACAACCTGACCAACGGACGTTTGATCATTGGATTCCTGCGGGGAACCCCGAACGAAGACCAGACCTATGGCGTCAATCCCGCCGAGGGTCGCGGGCGGCTGTTTGAGGGAATGGATCTAATCCTGAAGGCGCTGACCGAACCACAACCGTTCTCGTGGGAGGGACGCTACCACCGGTTTCGTACCGTGGCGGTGTGGCCGTTGCCGGTTCAGCAACCCCTGCCGCCGGTGATAGTTTGCACCCGCAGCGATGACACGGTGCGCTACGCCGCCGAGCATCAGCTTGGACTTGGCGTATCGTTTGTGCAGCCGGAGAACATGGCGACGATCACCCGCAAATATCTGCAATGGTGTGAAGAGGCCGAATGGCAGCCGGCGCCGGATCAGGTGGTGTACCGGGGCAGCATCTACCTGGCTGAAACCGATCAGCAGGCCGAGGAATGGCTGGCACAACGCACGGGGATGGGGCCGGTGCCGCGCGGGATTGAGATGAGCGCCGGAGCTTCGCGCGCGGTGAATGAAGCACGCCAAATCGATGGATCGAGCCTGCGCGCAGCCGTGGCGGGCAGTCCCCAGGGTGATGTGGTTGGAGTGGCGGGCCGGCTGAATTTCATGGGGAGTCCGGACACAGTGGTGCAGCAGATCAAGCAGTTCCATGACGAGTGCGGGGCGGGGGTGGTGGACCTGTTCTTCCAGCAACCGGGCGTCACTCACCAGGAAGTCATGCGGGAAATCGACCTGTTCGGCCGGGAAGTGCTGCCTCGCATCCGAGAGTTTTAGAAGGGTAACCGCGGCCAGGGGTTGGGGAGCAACGTATGGCAGGCACGTTGGCGGATTCTGAGGCTTCTCAAACGGAGCGGCTGGTTGACGTTGCGGGTGAGAGCATCCGCTATTGGGAAGCCGGCGCCGGCGAAGTCGTGGTGATTCTGGATGGCAGTGGCGCCGGCATGGCGCAACTGCAGGACGCATTGGCCGGCAAATACCGGGTGATTCGGCTGGAACCGGACGAAACCGGGACATCAAAGGACGCGGCCAGCCTGACGCGCCAGGCGGTGCTTGAGATAACGAGCGAAAAGATCACGCTGATTGCGGCGTCATTGGCGACACATGCAGCCATCATGCACACGCTTGGAGCGCCAGAAGATGTTGAGTCTCTGGTGCTCATATCTCCCGTTGTTGGAGCGACCGCCGCCGGGGACGGTGACGGGGATGTGGAAGGCAGGATGGGCGAGATCGAATGTGCAACGCTGGTCGTGTTCGGGCTGAACGACCGCACGATGGCCCCGGAAGCAGCAGGCGTTTACAAGGCAAATATTCCCAACTGCAACGTGTCGCTGGTGTACGACGCGGGCCACAACATCATGGCCGACCGCCCCGAAGCACTAATCGACGTGGTGTCAGATTTCGTGGAAAGGGGAGAGGCGTTCATCGTCGCGCGGCATTCCGGCTTGATCAACCCGTGAGTCGCAGCATCGTGAGTTGCACCGCTCACCACCGATTTTGATTCGCCACCGGAGATGTTGACGCTATGCCATTTGTGAATTTACCCGGGGTGGACCTGTGGTTCGAGGACACCGGCAGGTCTGGAACGCCGGTGATCTTTCTGCACGCGGCATCCGGCACGTGCGATAGCTGGGTACATCAGCTGCCGGCGTTCACAACGGCAGGATACCGGTGCATCACTTAGAACCTGTCTACGATCTCCAGAATATGTTAAGTTGAGGCTATTATCAGGGGAGGGGTAAACATGTCTCATTCCTATCCCAGCGACATTAGCCGGGAGCAATTCGCCCGTATCCTGCCCACGTTGGAGTCGGCCCGACGTCGGACCAAGCCCCGCACCGTGGACTTGTATGACGTTTTCTGCGGTGTGCTGTATCTGCTGAAAAGCGGGTGCCAGTGGCGAATGATACCCGTGGACTTCCCAAACTGGCGCACTTGCTACCAGTATTTCCGGCAATGGAGTGAGCGGCCCGGCCCGGAGCAGGATTCCATTCTGGAACAAGTCCTAAAAAAAATCGGTTGGCGCGGCCCGACGCAGCAATGGGCGGAAAGAGCAGACCAGCTTCTGTATCGTGGACTCCCAGAGCGTCAAGAACACGGACAGCGCCGAGCAGAAGGGCTATGACGCGGGCAAGAAGGTATCCGGAATCAAGCGTCACCTCGCGGTGGACACGCAAGGATTGCCCCATGCGATACACATAACTACGGCCAACGTCACCGACCGGGCTGGGGCTTTGGCGATGTTTGACCGGCGCCGGGACGGCCTCAGTCAGGTGCAGAACGTGCTGGTGGATGGGGGTTACACCGGGAAGCCCTTTGCCACTGCGGTGCAAAGCTTGTTGGGAGCCGCGGTGGAAGTGGTGAAACGCAGCGAATTGCACACCTTCGTGGTGCTGCCGAAGCGATGGGTGGTGGAGCGGTCTTTCGCCTGGCTGGAAAAGTGCCGCCGACTCTGGAAGAACTGCGAAAGAAAGCTCAATACCAGCCTGCAAATGGTGGTGCTCGCCTTCATGGTGCTAATCCTAAAAAGATTGTAAACAGGCTCTTACGACCGGCGCACCTGGGGTCGTTCGCGGCCGACCGACGCCAACGAGCAGCCGGGTTTCGCGGGGGATGACCTGCATGGACTGGTCGAGCGCCTGGGCCTGGAACGGTTCCACCTGGTGGCTACGGCGGCGGGCGGGATCACTGCGCTGGACTATGCGCTGGACCATCCGGAGCGTGTGCTCAGCCTGGTGGCGGCCAACACTATCGGCGGTGTACAGGACCCGGAATATCTGGAGGTGCAGACCCGGCTGCGACCGGCGGAGATTCAGGAACTCCCGGTGAACCTGCGGGAGCTGGGGCCGTCGTACCGGGGCACCAACCCGGAAGGCGCTCAACGGTGGCTGGAAATCGAACTGGCAAGCCGGCCGTACGGGACATTGCCCTCGCAACCGGTGCGCGTGCCGATCACCTATTCGCGGCTGGCGACCATGAAGGTTCCAACGCTGATACTGTCCGGGGAGGCCGATCTGCTCTCGCCGCCGGCGCTGATGCGGATGCTGGCGGCGCACATCCCCACCAGTCGTTTCGCGTCGCTGGCCGACGCGGGACACGGGGCATTTTGGGAACGACCCCAAGTCTGGAACGGCCTGGCGCTGGAGTTCATCGGCCAACACTAGCCGCCGCGACGTATTAGGGTGGAGGGCAGTCAGGTGTCCGCCGAGTAGTCCCAGGAGCGAATGCGATGGGGTGACACCTTGATGTAGGCGGCGCCGGTTCTGGGTTCGGTGGGAAGGTCGTGCTCCGGGACACCGCGCAATTTGGCGGCTTCGCGGGAGTAGTGCAGGATTTCCGCCGGCTCCGAATGAACCGTCGCGTTACCCTGCACCATCAGTCCCTTGATGTCTCCCATGGAACCGCCGGTTTCTATCAGCAGGCTCACCTTTGGGTTGTGCTGGATGTTCTTCAGCTTGCGGGTGTTGGATCGTACGCCCATCAGGATGTCATCACCCAACCGGAAATACCCCAGAGGCACAGTATGGGGAAATCCATCCGGGCCGATGGTGGTGAGCGCGATCCAACCCGGTTTGCTATCGAGAAATGCGTGGGCTTCCTGGCGAGTCAGTTGGCGAGGCATCAAATTCACCCCAGCGGTTCGTCATGGTATCGAAAGTACAGGATTTGCTCAGAATGCCCGGGGCGGTGACACGCGACGGTACACTCCGGGGGAGCCGGGAGCATGACCGTAACTACCGCCGATGTACTCGTGCATCGTGTCCTGACCCCGCTGGATCTCCCAAGCCTGGGTTTCGGGCACCTTTTCGTGCTCGAATTCATACATGGTGAGGTATTTGGGCGCACCCTCAACGGCATGGTAGCGACGCACGTGCATACAACCCGGTATCTGCAGGTTGGCGGGGGTACGCATATTGTCGTAGTAGTAGTTGTATTTGTCCTCGATGTCCGGAGGCACGTCCATTCGTCCGATCTGCAGGGCGGGCGCCATGCCGCGACCCAGCGTATTGGGATCGCTTTCTGCCGGATATAGCTGCGTGTACACGTTGCGCAGCGTGCCGCGACCGACGATGTTGGGCGACATCCGCTGGCTCCACTCGGTGGGGTTGCGGCTCATGCGCAGGTACTCATCGGTATGCAGGGCGTCCACTGATTCCAGCTCGTAAACGGCCAGATACCGGGGGCCGCCGCGGAGGGCCTCGTAGCGGGCGGCGTCCAGGAAACCGGGTGCGCTCAACCGTTCCGGCACGTGCTCCTGGTTGTACCAGGCGTTGAATTCGGCGTCATGTTCGGGGTCTACGTCGGTGTACACCACCATGATGGCGGAGCCTTTCTTTACAACCACGATGTTTACCTCCCCTGTCGGAACGTCCCGGCGAACCTGGCAACCAGGGGCCGGGCGCTTATCCTTGCGGCGCGGGTTATTCCTGCGGAAACCGGATGGTCCCGTTTGAGGCACATTAAATCATAATTTCGGTGATGGCGTGGGATTTTCGGCCAGGCCGCCAGGACAATCGCATCTTACCCGTCATTCCGGCGTAGGCCGGAATCCAGACGTTTCCGGGGAAGGCCAACGTTCCCACAGCGAGATTCCATGGGTTCTGCCTACGCAGGAACGACGGAGGGAAGGTCGGAATGAAGGTTGCCGGCGCACCCAAAGATTAAGACGCGATTGCCATGGCCAGGCCGCCGGACTTTGCCGAAGTGGGACGATTTCGGGGCGTCGTCGATGTTGAGGTTTAGAAAATTGCAAAACTTGTCATTGCGACCCCGTACTTAATACGGGGGCGGCAATCTCGTCGCTGAAACCGCCGCCGTTGCTTCAACGGGATTGCCACGTCGCTACACTCCTCGCAGTATCTGTGTTGGGTGTCAAGCCTTTTTGCGGGTTTGGAGGTGGGATGGTTCTATCCGTGGTGTTCTATCCGTGTTGTTGCACCCAGGGGGTTCCGCGGCGGGCCACTGCGTTCAGTTGCAACAGCAGCTTGCGCATCACGGCCACCAGCGCCACTTTGCCAGTTTTGCCACGTTGCCGCAGCTGACGGTAGAAATCAGGTAAGCTCCCCTGGCCGCGTGTCGCCGCCAGGGCCGCCATGTACAAGGCCCGGCGCACTACGCCGCGACCGCCCCGGATGGTGCGCTGGCCCCGCTTCCGGCCACTGTCCCGAGACCAGGGCGCCAGTCCCACCAGGGAGGTCAGGGCCTTCCCGTCGTATTGTCCCAGTTCCGGCAGCTCGGCGGTCAGGGTGGCGGCGGTGAGCGGCCCTACGCCCGGCACGCTGCGGTACAAGGCGGCGCGTTGGGCCAGGGACTCGCTGCTCTGCAATGCGGCCTGGTACTCCTCATCCAGCTGGGCGATCTCCTGGTCCAGCCAGGCGATGTGGCGGGCGGTGGAAGCCCGGGCCTTGCGGGAGGTTCCCTGGTTGCGCCGGTTCAGCTCCTGCACTCGCTGTTCCACCAGCTGCTGGCGGCGGCGCAGCAAATCCCGCAGTTCCTCACGTTCCGGATCCGGCTGCGGGGTGTCCGGGGGTTCAAACACCTGGCCGTAACGCGACAGCGTCTGGGCGTCCAGGGCGTCAGTCTTCGCCAGGTGGCCAGCGGCCCGGGCGAAATCCCGCACCTGGTTGGGGTGGGCCTGGTGCACCCCCAGTCCCCCGGCCCGCAACCGGTTGACCAACTGGAGTTCATAGCCCCCGGTGGGTTCACACACCACCTGCGCGACCTCCTGCGCCTCCAACAATTGCAACAGATCGGCGATGCCCTCCTCGGTGTTGGCAAAGCGACGCGCCGGGCCAGCCGACACCGACACGTCCAGGCTGGCTTTGCTGACGTCAATGCCCACCACTGCGCCGCCTTCCACTGCGCTACCTTCCATGGTCTTCATCTTTGGCGTCTTCATCTTTGAGACCTCCCAGATGTGATAATGCGGTGGTCCTCCACACTTGCAATGCGGGCTCAGGCCCGTGAATCTGTTCGGAGCGACCACCGGCGGCGTGAGGGGTGTCTTACTGCGAGTCGGTGCAGCCTGGACCTCAGGCCCAGCTCACCCAATGACAGACGACGCGCCCCTCGCGCCCGCCTCACAGATTGGCCTATCTACGAGGCATATACAACATACAAATGACAGAAGGCAGGGACTGGAGTTTCGCAATTTTCTCTTGAGGTTACGACCCATTTGCCAATTCAGCGCCCGGATGTTACTACTCTGGCCTATGGTGTCGTGGTCATGGTGTCGTGGTCGAAGAGACGCCATCTGTTGCGAACTAACGTCAAACTGGTTGAGAGGGTAAAGATATGCCGAGAGCGACGATCAATATCGGGGACGAATCGGGAAAGGCAGCAACCGGCGCTGCCTGGCGATACGCGCAGGGATACGTGCCGGGGGAGGCCAACGAGGGCCTGGTGGCCCAGGGCGAGGGCAGCGCGGCTAGGTTGCCCGAATACGACGACTCCGGCTGGGAAGTTTGCGGCGACCTGGCCGCGCGGATTTCCCACGGTTTCAGTTTCGTATGGTATCGGACCACGGTAACAATTCCGGAGACGGTGGACGGGCATCCTACCGCCGGGATGCGGGTGCAGTTTGAAACTTGCGTGGACGACTACGGCGAAATCTGGATTGACGGCGAATGCAACCGGGAGCGGGGAACCGTGCAGGGATTCAACGTACCGCAACGGGTGCAGGTTACCGACAACGCCCAGCCGGGGAATCGGCACACCATCGCGGTGCTGGCGGTCAACGGGCCGCTGGGAGCGCCGGGTGGAACGGTGTTCATGCGCTACGCCAACCTGGGTTTCGAGTGGACGGGAGCATAGGTTTTTGTATCGCGCGTTGAGTTGCGCGCCGGTTAGTCCACGGCGGCCTCGCGGCCCTGTTCGGAAGCCTGTTCGATTTTGTCGATGAAACGGTGCAGGCGCACAGCCTCATCGAAATCGGGCTGGCAACCGTCGCCTTCGCGAATGGCGCGGCCAAACTGGTAATACATTTGGCCCACGTTGTACGGGGCGCCGCGGGGCATTCCCTCCAGCACGAAGGTGTAGTCAACGGGGACGTGGAGGTCCTCGAGCCGGTCGTTGCCCTGCGCGCCCTGCAAGCGGACACTGTCGTGGTTGGGCGATTCGTCGGAGGATGCCACCAGGGTGCCCTCGCGACCGTAGATCTCCATGCGGTAACCGCTTCCCGCCCACGGGTTGCTGGCGATGTGAACCGAGGCGACGCCACCGTTGGCGAGCCGACCGCTGACCAGGATGTTGTCGGGCGAGGTGACGTCCACCATCTGATTGGTGTCGGTTTCGAACCATTGGTCGATCTGGGTGCTGACAACGGACGAGACGTGACTGAAATCTCCGACGACGAACCGCAGGGCGTCGATGGTGTGGCCGCAGGAGATGGTGAGGGTGTTGGCTCCCAGCTCCCGGTCCCGTTGCCAGGTGCGGTCGGATTGCCTTTCCAGGCCGCCGGCTGCGATTCGGCTGACGTGGCAGGACATGACCTCGCCGACGTAGCCCGAAGCCACCATATCTTTCAGGTACAGCATGACCGGATTCGCGCGTGACTGAAGTCCCACCATGTTACGGACGCCTTTGGCGCGGGCGAGATCGGCCATCTCTTCGGCTTCGGCGGTAGTCCGGCCCAACGGCCATTCGGTATAGACGTGCTTGCCGGCGTTGAGGGCGGCCACTGTGGGTTCATAGTGGGACGGCACCCTGAGACTGACGGCAACGGCATCGATGTCCGGGTGCGCCAGCATGGCGTGGTAATCGTCGAAGGCCAACCGCGCGCCGAATGCCTGGCGTGCCTCCTCAGCGCTTTCCATACGTGTCGTGCAGACCGCGGTCAGCTCGAATTCCGGACTGGCGACGACAGCGGGGAGGTGAGAACGGACTGCCCAACCCCGATGAATGTTGGCGCCGATAATTCCCAGGCGAATCTTGTCTGGCATGATGTCCCCCCATAGCGGTGTTCCCGCTCATCCTAACATACGGTGTCGTCACGCCGTCACGATTTCCGTTGCGAAGGCGCCAAACCGAGTTGGTTCCGGCGAGCCGGATCCAGGCCTGTGAGATCCAGGCTTGTGATAGGATTGGGCCATCCAAACCGGATCATGGAGGCGCAAATATGCCATACGGAGATAACGACTGGCTGGCCCTGACCACCGAACCAACGCTGGAACCGGAGCTGCCCATCTGCGACGCCCACCATCATTTTTGGGACTTTCGCATGGAACGCATCCCTTACCACCGATACCTGCTGCATGAACTGGCGGCGGACCTTAACAGCGGTCACAACGTGCGGTCGACGGTGTTTCTGGAAGCGCGGTCGATGTACCGCCCCGACGGGCCGGAGGAGCTGCGGCCAGTGGGCGAGGTGGAGTTCGTACAGGGTCTCGCAGCGGCCAGCGCCACCGGTCAGTATGGTCCCGCCAAAGCCGCGGCAGCCATCATCGGTCATGCGAACCTGAACCTGGGCGACGATGTGGGTCGCGTGCTGGACGCCTTGCAACAGGCCAGCCCCAACCGGTTTCGCGGCATCCGGCAATCGGTGGGCTGGGATCCTCATCCCGAAATAGAAAACCGTGGCGCGGAACACCAGCTCGCCAGTCCCGACTTCAAAGCCGGGGCGCGCGTGCTGGCCAGCAGGGGCCTGGTGTACGAAAACACGGTGTACTTTCCGCAGCTGGGCGAGCTGGCGGAATTTGCCAATTCGGTACCGGATTTGACCATCGTGTCGAACCACATCGGCGGCCTGATGCGGGTTGGCCCCTACGGCAACCGGGACGACGAGGTGTTGCCCGCCTGGCGCGAGGGCATCGCGACGCTGGCGCAGTGTCCCAATGTGGTGATGAAGCTGGGTGGAGTGGGACAGCCCCGGTATGGTTTCGACTGGCACACTCGTGATGTGCCCATCGGCTCCGAGGAGCTGGCGGAGGCCCTGGCCCCCCTGATGACATACTGCATCGACCAGTTCGGGCCGGACCGCTCCCTGTTCGAGAGCAACTTTCCTCCGGATAAGGTGTCGTACTCCTATAACGTGATGTACAACGCCTTCAAGCGACTGACCGGCGGGTATTCGGCGACGGAAAGGGCAGCCATGTTCCATGACAATGCCGTGCGGGTCTATCGGATAGATTCGTAGGGTTGGGGGTTGCGTACCCTCCATCCTGAGCCTTTACTGTCATTGCGAGGAGCGCAGCGACGTGGCAATCTCGTTGAGGCTGCACACACCCAAAATCCTGTCCATCGATGTAAAAACCCGTCCCCTCTCCCACCGGGAGAGGGGACGGGGGTGAGGGCCGTACCCCCCGCGCCCCGTTGTGGACTATTCACCGTGCCACGGGGGCAATACAACTGGCGGCCCCCAGCAGGCGACGGAGCCGTCCCGCCTCACCCCGCAGGTGTGCTCAGCGTCGGCGCTGATGGAGGCGAACTCCCCGGCCGGCGGCGTGGCCGCGCCATAATAATCATTGCCCCAGCATTCGACGGAGCCGTCCCCCTTCACCCCGCAGGTGTGGCTGCTCCCGGCGCTGACGGAGTTGAACTCCCCGGCCGGCGGCGTGGCCTCGCCAAAATCGTCACTGCCCCAGCAGGCGACGGAGCCGTCCCGCTTCACCCCGCAGGTGTGGTCCCTCCCGGCGCTGACGGAGTCGAACTCCCCGGCCGGCGGCGTGGCCTCGCCATCATCGTCATCGCCCCAGCAGACGACGGAGCCGTCCCCCTTCACCCCGCAATTGTGGAGGTTCCCGGCGCTGACGGACGCGAACTCCCCGGCCGGCGGCGTGGCCTGGCCAAAACGGTCATAGCCCCAGCATTCCACGGAGCCGTCCCGCTTCACCCCGCACGTGTGGGCGCCCCCGGCGCTAACGGAGGCGAACTCCCCGGCCGGCGGCGTGGCCTCGCCAAAATCGTCACTGCCCCAGCAGGCGACGGAGCCGTCCCGCCTCACCCCGCAGGTGTGGTCAAACCCGGCGCTGACGGACGCGTACTTCCCGGCCGGCGGCGTGGCCCGGCCAAAACCGTCATCGCCCCAGCAGGCGACGGAGCCGTCCCCCTTCACTCCGCAGATGTGGCCGCTCCCGGCGCTGACGGACGCGAACTCCCCGGCCGGCGGCGTGGCCCTGAGGTAACTTTTGTCGCCCCAGCAGACGACGGAGCCGTCCCCCTTCACTCCGCAGATGTGGCCGCTCCCGGCGCTGACGGACGCGAACTCCCCGGCCGGCGGCGTGGCCTGGCCATCATCATCCCACCCCCAGCAGGCGACGGAGCCGTCCCGATTCACCCCGCACGTGTGGCTATCCCCGGCGCTGACCGAGGCGAACTCCCCGGCCGGCGGCGTGGACTGGCCAGAACGGTCAAGGCCCCAGCATTCCACGGAGCCGTCCCGCTTCACCCCGCAGGTGTGGCCATCCCCGGCGCTGACCGAGGCGAACTCCCCGGCCGGCGGCGTGGCCTGGCCATAATAGTCATTCCCCCAGCAGACGACGGAGCCGTCCCGCTTCACCCCGCAGGTGTGGCCATCCCCGGCGCTGACGGAGGCGAATTCCCCGGCCGGCGGCGTGGCCTCGCCATCATCATCAAGGCCCCAGCAGACGACGGCGCCGTCCCGCTTCACCCCGCAGGTGTGGTAAATGCCGGCGCTGACGGAGGCGAACTCCCCGGCCGGCGGCGTGGCCTGGCCATCTTCATCAAGGCCCCAGCAGGCGACGGCGCCGTCCCGCTTCACCCTGCACATGTGGACGCCCCCCCCGGCGCTGCTGACCGAGGCGAACTTGGCCTCCACTATCCCGCTAATCCCGGCGCCTCCGAGAATGGGCCGGGCTTGACCCGCCTCACCGGTGGCCTCCCCGCTCTCCGTGGCCCCCGGCTCGGCGGTGGGCTGCTCTGCGGATGCCCCGGTCGCCGTGGCCTCCGTCCGGGGCCTCGCCGTTGCTCTCTCTCGGTCGGCGTCCGGCGAGTCGCCGCCGCAGGCCGCCAGGGCAACCGCCAGCAGCAGGGCCGGCGCAACACGGAGGCGAATCGCTGTGCCTCGGAAGCGGAAGTTGGGGGAGTAGCGTCGCATCAGGCTCCTCCTGCATAGGTTCAACGCCGGTAATAGAAAGGCGCCGGCTGGTTAGCATCATAAGAACCTGCCGCCCCATCGTCAAACCAAAGCCCGCCACACCTGTCATTGCGAGGATCTTCCACTCATCCTGAGCCCGTCGAAGGATCATGGTGAGCCTGTCGAACCACGTGGCAATCCCGTAGCAAACCACGGCCCCCCATCCTGTCCATCCTGTCCATCGATGTAAAACGGCAGTCCCCCTCTCCCGGTGGGAGAGGGGCCGGGGGTGAGGGGCGTACCCCGTCCCACCGGGAGAGGGGCCGGGGACGGGTTTTTGCGTGGATGATCCTTGATATCGGGTAGTATAATGCCGAAGACACCCAGGGAGGGATGGTGATGACCGCTTTGGATTACTCTGTGCTGGACAGCCCCGCGGCGTCGGCGCGATCCTTTTACCCGCGACCACATTGGACGGAAACTCCCGACGGGGCGGTGGACTACGGGATTACCGTCGACGATGGCGTGGTTTTGTCGAGCCGGTTTTTTGCGGTAGGGCGGCCGAATCCGACCATACTGTTCTTCTATGGCAACGGTGAAACGGTGGCCGGTTACGACGGCATAGCTCCGTTGTACAACGACATCGGCGTCAACTTGTTTATCGTTGATTACCGTGGTTACGGAGCGGCCGGCGGCTCCCCGGCGTTCACGGCCATGCTGTCGGACGCCCACAAGGTTCTGGCGTGGTTGCGGGATACCATGAAGGCGCTGGAGTTCACCGGGCCGCTGTACGTGATGGGCCGCTCCATGGGCCGGCATTCGGCCTTCGAGCTGGCCGTTGCGGCGTCCGACCGAATCAACGGCGTAATCATCGAGAGCGGCCGACCCAACCTGGGCCAGTTTTTGCTGGGTCTTGACCCGGAGATCGGCCAGGCTCTGGATGAGGCGTATCACGCCAAGGTTTACTCAATAGATATTCCGGCGCTGGTGATCCACGGCCAGTGGGACGAGAGCGCGCCGTTACCCGACGCGGTGGGTATGTTCAATGAACTGCAAACCACGGAGAAGCACCTGGAGATAATTCCCGGCGCGGGGCACAACGACCTGATGTACGTTGGAACCCGCCAATACCTGGGAGCGATTCGCAAGTTCCTGGTCCAGTATGCCGGCGCCTGACGCACAACACCCGGGAGGTCACGAATGACGATGGCTGAAATCAACACCGGCACGATAAACGCCAACGGCATCAACTTTCATTACCTGGAAATGGGTGACGGGCCGCTGGCGTTATGCTTCCACGGATTCCCCGACCACGCCTGGTCATTTCGCCACCTGCTGCCCGACTTGGCGGACGCCGGTTTCCGGGCGGTGGCGCCGTTCATGCGGGGGTATGCACCCACTGAGCCGCCGGCGGATGGGCGTTATCAGCAGGTCGCGCTCTGCAAGGATGTGTTGGCATTGATTGGCGCGCTGGGCGCCGGGCGAGCGTACCTCATCGGCAACGACTGGGGAGCGGGAGCGGTTACCGGCGCTACGGTCCTGGAACCGGAGAAGGTGATGAAGCTGGTGATCATTGCCTCCGGCCAGGTGGATCGCGACCTGCAAATGAATTACCAGTACCTGAAGGGCACCTGGCATTCCTATTTCTTCCAGTTGCCCCAGGCGGAACAGGCGCTGGCCTATAACGACTTTGCCTTTGTCGAAGAGTGGTGGCGGGACGCTTCTCCGGAGTGGGACATACCGGCGTGGGCGCTGGAGAGCATCCGGGAGACATTCCGCAAACCCGGAGTCGTCGCAGCGGCATTGGGCTACTATCGCGCCAGATACAGTCCTGCGCCACAGGATCCGTCGATGCGGGAGGATCAGGATCGGGTCAACGCCGGCCCGGTCACAGTGCCGACGCTGGCGCTGCACGGTACTCGCGACCGACCCAAGCGGCTGGACGCATTCGAGAGCGAGGCAATGGACCGGTTCTTCACCGGGGGACTGGAAAAGGTAATCATCCCCGGCACGGGCCACTTCATGCACCAGGAAAGGCCGGAAGAGGTGAACCCGAAAATCGTGGAGTTTCTGACCCGGTAGAGCGAGCCGGCAGGGCCTTTCGGTTTTCATCATGTCATTGCGACCCCGTACTTGATGCGGGGGTTGGCAATCTCGTCGCCGTAGCAATGATGGTTCCCCGGCGTGCGCTCAACCTCAACGAGATTGCCACGTCGCTGCGCTCCTCGCAATGACAGATTAAAGTGGGTACGCGTGAGTTGGTTCACGATGTTGACCCTCGCCGGTTTGCTCAGGCGTCGGCCAGGGCCTGCTCAAGGTCGGCGATGAGGTCGTCCGGGTTTTCCAGCCCCACCGACACGCGCAGCAGGTCGTCGGGAGTGGTGCTTCCCGGCCCCTCGATGGATGCGCGGTGCTCGATCAGGCTTTCGTAGCTGCCCAAACTGGTGGCTCGGGTGAAGAGGGCGGTCCTGGCGGCGACGCCGAACGCCGCTGCGCTTCCTCCGTGAACCCGGAACGAAAGCATGCCACCGAACATTTCCATCTGTCGGCGGGCGATATCGTGGCCGGGGTGACTTTCCAGCCCGGGATAGCACACCTCCGCAACCCTGGGGTGGCTGTCGAGGAACGCGGCTATTCTGGCGGCGTTCTCCGAGTGGGCACGCATACGATAGGGCAGGGTACGAATCCCGCGCAGGATCAGCCAACAGTCGAAGGGAGACGGGACCGCCCCGCCATCCTGCTGAATCCCGCGAATCTCCCGGAACAGATCGTCCTCTTGGGCGCAGACCACCATCCCGCCGGTCACGTCGCCGTGGCCGCCCAGATACTTGGTGGTTGAGTGGACGACGAGGTCTGCGCCCAGGCCGAGGCATCGCTGGAGGATCGGGCTGGCCCACGTGTTGTCGCAAACGCAGGCGATCCCGTGCTGGTGGGCGAGGTCGGCTACCGCCGCAATATCGGTGATTTTCAGCTGTGGGTTGGATGGGGTCTCGATGAGTATGAGTTTGGTAGCGGGGTTGATCTCCCCACGGACATTTTCGATATTGGTCATGTCCACGAATGTTGTTCTCAAATTCCACCGGGCAAGTCTCACATTCAGAAGTTGAGCGGTGCCGTGGTAGAGGTCCTGCGGCACGATCACGTGATCTCCGGGGGACAGGGCCTGAAAGACGCTCATGATGGCGGCCATACCCGAGGAGAACGCGGCGGCGGACGCTCCTCCTTCGAGGTCGCGGAGGCATTCCTCCAGCTGACTTCGGGTAGGGTTTCCCGAGCGGCCGTAGGCGAAACCGCGGGGGTAGGTTCCATCGGGCGCTCGCTCGAAGGTGGTGGACATGTGAATCGGGGGCGTAACAGCCCCGGTCTCAGGATCCACCGAGCGTCCGCTATGAACCGCCAGAGTCTCGATTTCCATGTTTCCTCCTCAAGAAAAACAAACGGCGCCTACGAGTGGGCCAGCATCCGCAGCGGCAGAGTACGTATTGCTCGCAGCATCAGCCGGCATCAGGAGTAGGTTAAGGAGTGAGGGTGGGAGCAGGGTCGGGATCAGTTGCCGTGGTACCACTTGTCTATTATCGGGGCCACGGTAGCGGCGTCCGACTGGAAAGCATCCTGAATTTGGCGGATGCCTACCGGAGAGCCGTCAAACTCATCTGTATAATCCTCAACCTGCGACGTCAGGTAGAGGTTGCGCAATCCCTGGCGGAACGCTGCATCGCCCAAAGTCTCATAAATTTCCAGGAAAAACTGACCGCCCAGCGCATAGTTGCATCTGTAATCGTAGATAACGCCGGCAGCATCCAGCCGCTCCAGCAGGGCAATGTTATCGGCGTCTGGGCAATAGGTGTGGTCAATGGCCACTTTCGTTCCGGTGCGCTCGTTTTCCGATATGGCCGCCAGCAGCTCGGCCAATCCCTCGTCAAGCCAGTTGGGGTTGCCGCTCCAATAATAATGAGCCACTTCGTGAGCCATGAGTTGCGGGGCGTAATCTGCATCGTCGCTGTCGTCGTCGGCGTCATATTCAGGCAGCATTACAAAGTATGCTCCGTAGTTTGTGCCACCGGCGTAGCCCAGCACGGCGGTGCCAAAGAGCAGCGCTACGTAGTTCGTCGGCAGTTCCACGCCCATAAACCTTTCCACGCTACCGGCGCTGTGCTCCAGCAACTCCATGCTGCGCGCTGCGCCGGGCTCGGTGCGGATGATCGCCAGGTCAACCGCACCGGTATGGGGCAGTGTCAGGGCGCGCCGCTCTATCGTGGTCTGCTCCGGATCCAGCAGGGGGCGCAGAAAAGCCGGCGCCGCCTCATTCACGCTGTCCAGCAAAGCCACCACGGGCGCCCATTCGTCGCTGATGCCGTCTTTAAGCGTAGGGTGGGCCAGCACTTCCCGCAGGGCTAAGATTTCCGTATAGGCCAGCCAGGACAGCGCATCCAGCACGGCGGCATCGGTGGGCTGCAGCGTTTCCAGAAACGACATATCCGCTATTGTCCGTGCCAACGCGGTATCTTCATCCATAATATAGTACAGGCCATTCACCACCCTAACAGCATCTTCGCCCAAACCGTCCGCCAGCCAGGACTTGCCCGCGATAGCATTAGCCAACTCGGCATCATTCCTGACGATCGAATACAAGCGTTCGACGATTGCTAATTCGACGGTGTCCACTCCGTCCACCAACCAGGGGAAAGACGCAAGCCGGTCCGCCAGCGATACATCATAGCGCGCTGTAGACCGTAAGTCGGACAAAACGCCGGCCTCAGTCTGGGTGACGCCGTCCACCAGCCAGGGGAAAGACGCAAGCCGGTTCGCCAGCGATACATCATAGCGCGCTGTAAACCGTAAGTCGGACAAAACGCCGGCCTCAGTCTGGGTAATGCCGTCCACTAGCCAGGGCAACGCAATAAACCGCTCCGCCAGCGCCAGATCTCTCCTGGTGGCGACCTCCCATAGTATCTCTACTACTGCGGGCTCCGGCTGTGTAACGTCGTCCACCAGCCAGGGCAATTCTACGATCTCCTCGGCCAGCGCAGGAAGATCATAACCAATATCTTCGATGCGTTCGATGGCGGCTTCTTCCAGGCGGTCAACGCCATCGGCGACCCAGGGGCGTCCCAGCAAAATGCGGGCAACCGGGGGATTACTTTCTTCCAGATATGACAATTCCCTTGCCGCCGACTGTTCCGACTGGTCAATCCCGTCAGTTATCCAGGACAACTCTGCAACACTTACCGCCGCCGCTGGGGTCGCCGTGGGTGCGGCAATGGGAGCCGACTGCGTGGCGCTGTCGTCCGCCGGCGGGCTTTCGCCAGTCCCGGTTCCCCGGACTTCTGGCGGCGCGTCCGTAGTGAATTCTAGCGAACTCGGCAGCAATGCCAACGGGTCTGAAATCACTCCCGTAAATACGGCTACTGTGTAGCCCGTGCCGGCGCCGAGCATCAAAACGAAGAGCAGAACAAAGAGCGTCGCCAACAACCTCATGGAATACCTCTAGGCTGCGATTGAGAGTATGATTGGACCCGGCGAGGCTATAAAAGCCGACGCCGTGGCAACAGGTCTTTGGCGTCCGTCCCACCGCGCTTTGGGCGGAGAGTTCAGGATATCCGCAGCCGGCATTCTAGCATAGACCCATTATTACCTGCATTGCGAGGATGTAAGGGTAATAGTTCAGAGTTGTGGTGCCATCGCAACTCCGAACCCGTCATACCGGCTTTCGCCGGTATCCAGGAACCTTTGCCCCGTTCACTTTGACCAATGCGTTGCCTTTCTGGATTCCTGCTTCCGCAGGTATGACGCCTTCCCAACCGGGAGTCCCATCAAATCTGAACAGTTACATGTAGGGAACCTAAATCCACGGGTATATTTTAACAACACCGGGAGGGCGACATTATGGGCACCAGTCTTACAGGGCAAATAATGGCCGGCGCCGTAGCAGAGTTGCAGGCGGCGGGATGCCGGGTGGTAACCGGCGGTGGGCACACGATTGCGGTAATCTACCACGACGGGCGGGTTTACGCGGTGGACAATCGATGTCCGCACATGGGTTTTCCGCTGGATCGTGGCAGCGTGAGGGACGGCATTCTGACCTGCCACTGGCATCATGCCAGGTTCGACCTGTCCAGCGGCGGGACGTTCAACCCGTTCGCCGATGACGTTCGCAGTTTCCCCGTGACCGTAGTCGATGAGCAGGTTTGGGTGGACCCGCAACCCGCCCAACGGAATGAGATACAGCATTGGTCGGGCCGGCTGCAGGATGGGCTGGAGCACAATATACGCCTGGTGACTGCAAAATCGGTGCTGGGGCTTCACTCCGCTGGCGCCGGATATCGAGAAGCATTGCGAATCGGCGCCGAGTTTGGGACGACCTACACTGCTGCCGGGTGGGGTCCGGCCATGACCATTCTCACGGCGACGGCCAATATCCTGCCGCACCTCGCGGAGAACGACCGCCCGGTGGCCATGTACCAGGGATTGTTGCACGTGGCCCGGGAGTGCGCGGGCCGCCCGCCTCGCTTCGTTGTGGACCCGTTGCCGACCGGGGAAACTCGCCCGGCTGTCTTCAAGCAATGGTTCCGCGGGTTTATCGACGTGCGAGATGAAGACGCGGCCGAGCGCTGTTTGCGGACTGCTATCGAGTTGGGATTTTCTCCGGAGGACATCGCAGACATGGTCTTTGCCGCGGCCACCGATCACATTTATCTGGACGCCGGCCATGTGGTGGATTTCGCCAACAAGGCTTTCGAGCTGCTGGATCACATTGGCTGGGAGTATGCCAGCCAGGTGTTGACCAGCCTGGTACACGGGATGGCCAGCGCCCGGCGGAGTCAGGAGCTGAGTTCCTGGCGCCATCCCATCGACCTGGCATCCCTGGTCTGGCAGGCCCGGGAAGAATTGCCCGAACTGTATCAGCAGGGCCGCGACAAGGGTGCGAGCTGGAACGGTGCTGACGCACTGGCCACGGAGATGTTGGGCGACTCGCCGGCGGATATCATGGCGGCGATCAAGGAAGCGATAAAATCCGGGGCGACTGCGGACGACCTGGGCTCAGCCGTGGCCTATGCCGCGTTCCTGAGAATGGCCCACTTTCACCTGTCCAACGAGTTCAACGACTGGGACACGGTTCACAACACATTGACCGCAGCCAACGCGCTGCACCAGGCGCTGAAACGCGCTCCCTCTCCGGAGCTGGTGCGGGGTGTCTTCGATGTGGCAATGAGCGTGTACCTGGACCGGTTCCTCAATATGCCCCCGCAACGCATCCCTGAAACCGGCGTTGAACCGGTGGATGGGGCGCAAGAGCTGACCGAGATTCGGGAGCGCATGGATGTTCGGCAGCAGGTGGAGGAAGTGTCGCATCTGGTGTCGCAGTACATCACCGGATCGGGCGACCCGGACGCGCTGGTGGCTGAACTCGGGCGCGGTATGCTGATGGAGGACGCCGGGTTCCACTCCTTCCAGATCGTGGACGCCGGATTCAACCAGTACCAGAGCCGGCGGGGCACCGAGTCGGGTCGGCACGTTCTGATCGGGATGGCGCGGTTTCTGGCAGCCCACGCTCCCACCCCCCGGGCGGTTGGCCAAACCTACCAGATTGCCCTGCGCCTGCATCGCGGCGAAGAGATATTCCGTGATCAGTAGAGATGGCCAACCCCAACGTGCCGCCAGGCGCGGCATGAAAGAAATGCTGGCGGTCGGGAGATGGAGGATAGTCGGCGTATTGATGAGCCTGGTGGTCATCCGAGTGATCGCATCGATCGGATTCAGGTTGGCCGGCATGGAGCAGGGCGACGGTTTCGACGTACAGTTGGCGGTGGTTACGGCGGTTGACTCGGTGTGCATCGTGCTGGCCGTGATCGCCATTGTTGGATTCGTGCTGTACGGCAGGATATACAACGCCCGCGTTCCGACGGAGTAATTTATCGGGCGCCAGACGGCGCTGCCCGATTGATCCGTCGGGGCGCTAACGACTCTCGACCATGGCCTGGCCGGAAGGTCAACCCAGCCGATGTCAGGGTCTTTACGAAGTCCCTTGACACCCGCTCATGGCGCTCACGCGTACCCACTTTAATCTGTCGTTGCGACCCCGTACTTGATACGGGGGCGGCAATCTCGTCGCCGTAGCAATGGTGATTTGCCGGCGTGTGTTCAACCTCAACGAGATTGCCACGTGGTTCGACAAGCTCACCATGAGCGGCTATGCTCCTCGCAATGACAGAAGGCAGGGACTGGAGTTTCGCAATTTTCTTCAACCCAATCGCAGGAGACGTGCCATGGATTCTGAACTAGCCTTTGCATCGGCCATTGACATCCGACGCATGATTGCCGACCGTGAAATATCCGCGGCTGAACTGACCAGATTGTTTCTGGACCGGATCGACCAACTCAATCCGCAGCTCAGCGCCTACCTGACCGTCTGCCACGACGAAGCCACCGCCGCCGCCAGCGCCGCCGACGCGGCGGTGCAGCGTGGCGATGCCCTGGGGCCGCTCCACGGCGTCCCCATATCCATCAAGGACCTGGAGATGACCAAAGGGGTCACCACGACTCTCGGTTCTGCCATCTTCCGAGATAGGATTCCGGACATTGATTCCATCGTGGTCGAACGGGTCAAGGCCGCCGGCGGCATAATCCTGGGCAAAACCAACACTCCCGAGTTCGGGCAGTCGGGCACTACTGAAAACCTGGTCAGCGATCCTTGCCGCAATCCCTGGAACACCGATTGCACTCCCGGCGGAAGCAGCGGCGGCGCGGCGGCGGCGCTGATCTCAGGACTTTGCACCCTGGCGACCGGCAGCGACGGTGGAGGCAGCATCCGAATACCGTCCAGCTTCAGCGGCGTAACGGGCATCAAACCCTCACAGGGCCGTGTGCCACGATTCGGCGGCTACGGCGGCCCGGCGGCCAATCATTTCTCCCAGTCGGGCCCCATGAGCCGTTCCGTTCGCGACACCGCGCTCCTGCTCCAGGCGCTCGCCGGACCTGATTCCCGCGATCCCAATACTCTCACCGACCAGCCGCCCGATTATCTGGCCGCTCTGGAAGGAGGCGTCAGCGGTTGGCGCGTCGCCTGGAGCGAGGATTTCGGCTACGCAGCGGTTGATCCAGAGGTGGTGCAGATCACCCGGTCCGCGGCCCAGGTCTTTCAGGATATGGGCGCGACGGTCGAAGAAGCCGCTCCTGAGATCGAAGGCGATCCATTCCCGGCATTTGCCACCGTTTTCGGTACGGCCTCGTACACCTCCTATGAAAGTTTGTACCCGGAACGCCGGGATGAGTTCACCCAGTATGTGCGGCAGACCTTTGACCTTGCCTCCAAACTATCAGCCGCCGAGTTGTCCCGGGCCCTGGCCTATGTGGACCGGCTCAAACGCCGCTTTGCCGATTTCTTCAACAACTACGACATTCTGTTGACGCCGGCCATGGCGGTAACGGCTTTCCCCATCGGTCAACACCCCACCACCATTGCCGGGCGCGACGTCGAACCCTGGTGGGGATATCTGCCGTTCACATTCCCGATCAACATGAGTGGACAAACTGCATCCAGTGTACCCTGCGGGTTCTCGGCTGACGGCCTTCCCGTCGGCCTGCACATCGTAGGGCCATCCGGTGCAGAAGGCCGGGTTTTGCGCGCGATGGCAGCATTTGAGGAAGCCCGGCCGTGGGGCCACCATCGCCCGCCGGTGTGCTGACTTACCGCTGCGCCAGCCCACTCCCCCACTCTGTACGCTCACGCCCACCCCCACCTGTCATTGCGAGGAGCGCAGCGACGTGGCAATCTCGTTAAGGTTGAACACACGCCGGCAAACCACCATTGCTACGGCGACGAGATTGCCACGCTGCGCTCGCAATGACAGGTGGGGTGAGCGCTCCTCGCAATGACAGTAGGCCAGTTTGGTTTGACAAAGTGGGTACGCGTGAGATTCTGTCCGCACTACCCGCCCAACGCTAACCCCGTTATAATGACCTCCGCAAATCAACCTCCAGCGCGGGACGATCATAGAGACCCACTCCCGTCCCGTGTCTGGATTAGGAAGGAGCTATGGTTACTACGTACGCCTGCATCAAGACCGACACGGTGACCCGTCCCACCATGATGGGCCGGAGCGAGGTGGAAACCCACATCGGAGTAGTTACACTCAATCGCCCTGAGGTTCTCAACGCGCTCAACCTGCAGCTGGTGAGCGAACTGGACCAGGCGATCACCGATTATGAAAACGATGACAGCGTCGGAGCAATCATCATCACCGGAGCCGGAGAGCGGGCGTTCTCGGCCGGCGCAGACATCCACGAGAACCGGGAATTTAGCCCGGAACAGCGCGAGGAGGGCCAGCAGAAGCGCTCTCAATACACCTGGCACCTGCATACCTGCAGCAAACCTCTGATCGGAGCCGTCAACGGTCTGTGCTACGGCGGCGGGACAGTGCTGGCCACCAGCCTCGATTTCCTGGTCGGCTGCGAAAAAACCAGTTTCCGTTTCCTGGCAGTCAACTACGGCCAGATGAACGCCACGTGGAGCCTCCCGCAGTTGGTCGGCATCCATCGTGCCAAGGAACTGTTGCTCAGCGGACGTGAAGTATTTGCCGATGAGGCCTATCACATGGGGCTGATTAACCACCTGTTCTCGTCCGAAGAACTGATGGACAAGGCGCTGGACATCGCCGCCGGCATGGCTCGCAACCGGGTGGAAGGCCTGGCTAACATCAAGCAATTGCTGCTCGAACACTCCGGTCTGCCCATTGAAGAGCAATATCGCAACGAGATTATGGGACGGTCCAGCCGCTTCAAGGGTTTGTCCGTAGAGGAAGGCTTCGCTGATTTCCTCGACCGCAAGGGTCGCAAGCCCAGTGACGACTAATCAATGCCGGCCGGGCCAAACCCAGTCCCACCGGTAGGGCGACGCTCAACTGATGCGATAACCGCTCCCGACGGATCACAAATTCGGCTTGTACTCCACTCTGAACACGGCGCCCACGCCTGCAGCATCGTCGAGGTCAGCATCGGGCCCGGTTCGGTCAGCAGGCCGGTGCGCCACCGTGCCGTCGAAGAAGCCTGGTACATCATTGCCGGTACGGGCCGAGTTTGGCGCTGCCCTCCCAACACGGACCCTGGAAGCTGTCCGGCAATGGCGGTAACACCCGGAGATGCGGTGGTAATTCCCGTGGGCTGGGCGTTCCAGTTCAGCGCCGACCGGCACGAAGAGCTGCGGTTCCTGTGCATAACCATGCCGCCGTGGCCCGGCGCCGAAGAAGCCATAGATGTAGAAATCGGCGGCTTGGGGGCGCCTACCCTCTCGCCGCCGTAGCTTACGCGTGTTGCATCCGCGGTGGTTGGCTGGGTCGCGCTAACCCTGCCGGCGAACCTCAATCGTCTCGCCTTCCGCAAGGGCAACACGGCGATATTGGATACCCATTTTCAACATCCAGTAACCCAGGGTAGCCGGGCTGACTCCCAGCGCAGTGGCGGCCCGGCTCATACCCATTTGATTCACGAGTTCGGGCACCAGGTTTTCCAGAGGCCGTCCGTGTTTGTCCTCCACCTTGCGCATCAGCTTCGTTTTTCTTATTCGCTGCGTCGCCATATCCCCTCTTCCCGAAGTGTGTTCACCGCACCCACATCCATTTGCATGTTGCGGGTAGCGGACATCCCACATATTACACCACGTGGTTCCACCCATGCAGTGGTATGGCCTTACCACCTGTCGTTATTTTGGTATCAATAGTCAATAATTGGACTTGGCGAGTATCTACCGTCACCGTCGGAGCGGTAAAAAGCGGATTGGCGCAAGGCGGATAACTTTTAGCGGCAGTACCACTGACCCCAATCCCGGCAATTCTCCGCACCCGGTCACTTTGCTGCGCCCGTCAGGTCCGCGACCTGCGGCATCACCTTCTCAGCCAGCAACCGCGTGGATTTTTCCCAACCTTCCTGATCTTGCCACTGGTCGTAAACCAGCGTCAGCAATGCGCCGAATCCGCCGACCTCGTTATACATGCTGCGGATTTTCCCAGCCACCGTGTCGGGTGAGCCTATCAGCCAGAGGTGGTCAGCCATGTACTCGATGTTCACCGCGTCATCGGCTACTTCCGGGTCGTGCTTGAACACGGCCATCAGGTCAAATTCCCGGAACAGGGGCAGTAGATATTCATGCCACACCCGACCCAGCATTCCGTTCAGGGCCTTGTCGCGAGCTTCTTCGTCGGTGTCGGCAACATACACATCCCGAACCAGCCGCCAATCTTCGCGAGACGGATGCCGGTTGGTGCGTTGTGCCCCTTCTTCCACCGCCTCCCAATGGCTTCGGCAATAATCCGCGTTCAGCGCCAGGCTCATGGGTATGAAGCCCTTTTCGCCAGCAATCATCAGCGTGGGAGATTTGTAGCTCACCGAAGCTACTCCTATCGGTGGATGAGGCTTCTGGTAAGGGCGCAGGAAAAACTCCAGGGTTCCGTACATGGGCTCCGGGATGCTGACGTTCCAGAACTTCCCTTTGTATTCAAACGGCCCGTCGTTCTCCCAGATTTTCAGAATGATGTCCAGCGACTCCCGGGTCATCTCCCGGTGCTCACCGTTGTTGCCGTCAACGTCAAACAGAGCCCAGTCGCTGGGCAATCCGCTGCTGCCCACGCCAAACAGGAACCTTCCCTGGGACAGGTGATCCAGGTACGCCACCCGGTGCGCCAGTTCCGCCGGATGGTGGAAAGGCAGCAGGTGCGCCCCCGAACCCAACTTAATGCGCTCGGTCTTCATCAGCGCCTGTGCAATTAGCAGATCTGGCGCAGGGATCGGTTCCCAGGGGGAAGTGAAGTGTTCCCCAATCCAGGCCTCGTCAAAACCCAGCCGGTCGCACAGTACCAAGTACTCCAGGTCCCATTGGTGCGCATCGTAAATGTTACGTTCCGGCGGGTGGGACGGCATCATAAACAACCCGTACTTCATGACTCCTCCCGCGACCAAATCCCTTTGCAATGTCGGATGCTTCAGGCCGCACCCGTACCATATCATAATCGGGGATCATTTTGCCGGGTGTGCTATATTGAGCCATATAACCCGGCGGAGGCGGTTAAATTGGCTACAGTACAGCAGGGAGACAAGGTGCGGGTCCACTACACCGGTCGGCTCGACGATGGCGAAGTGTTCGATTCATCCGAAGGTGGCACGCCCCTGGCGTTCACCGTCGGCAACGGCCAGGTCATCCCTGGATTTGACCAGGGTGTCGTGGGTATGTCCCCCGGCGACGCCAGGACAGTTCACATTCCATGCGCCGATGCTTACGGCGAACACCAGGCTGACGGTATAATGAACGTACCGCGCGACGAGTTCCCTACCGACATGCCGCTGGAAGTGGGCACTCGTGTCCAGGGCCAACAGAGCGACGGACAAGTCGTATCCTTTGGCATCGTCTCCGTTGGAGATCAGGAAGTCACCCTGGACGCCAATCATCCCCTGGCCGGCAAAGACCTAACGTTCGACCTGCAACTGGTTTCCATCGAGTCGTAAGTGCGCGGGAGCAACACCCGTTTCACAGGCGGCGCCGGTCGGTGACCGACGGCTCCCGGGCCAACTCGCGGCGTATGGTGTCCAACCATCCGGCGTCCAGCCTCAACACCCGGCTGATCGCGTCGTCGATCTGCGCCCGCACCGGGTCGTCGGCCATCAGCGGAAAGGGTTGCAGGGTTTCCCGTTGTAGCCGCTCGAAGCAGTCCGTGAGCAGTTGCAGATCTGCATCGCCCAATGCGGTGAGGTCGGGAACGGGCACCGAGCGGAGCGTATCCAGCGAGAAGGACGGATACGACGGGGCCCGGTTATCTCGCTCTCCCAGTAGCGCCAGCAGGCCGGGGGTGGAGTTCAGGTACAGGCACAGGGCTTTGACGATGCCGGGGTCATGAGGACGGCAGGGCACCCAACGAGACCCAACTGCCTGTTCTGGCAACATCACGGCGGCAATTCTCGCCAAGTTAAGCCGCAACTGAGTTGGCAATAATAGGCGACTGCGCTGCTCCCAATAATCGTCGGCCATTTTGCCTTTGCCCGGCTTGGGTTCGATGTAAACGTCGGTTTCAGCCGCCATTGACTGCGTTATGCCCGTCTTGTGATACCACAGGGCGCGGCGGCCTGATTTCGTAGGCATATCCTGCTTGGTATAGGCATCACGTATCCTTTGACCTGCCGGTCCCACGTCCGCTAGTCTGCTCAGGGCTACGGTGGGAACCGCAGCCGAGCTTTCTTCGCTCAACCTGCGGTAGGCAGCCGTCAGAAAGGGGGATAGGAAGTTGACGGCGGCCCAGTCGCCGCGGGCGATCCGGTCAGCGTCAACGTACTGGACGGTGAAATCCACTGGCGGTGCATCCCCGGCCCGACCAATCCTGGCGGCAGTGTCCAGGGACTCCAGCGGAGTTGCCGGGTTGCGGGCCAGGTTGAATACGCGGGTTGGCGGCTTCGGGGAGGAGACCTGCCACCGGCGGCAGATTATCAGGACTTCCCCGATAGTGGTGTTCTCCGAAAAGTAAATACGCTCGGGGTCGTGGGAACTGATGATGGTTTCTATGTGATAGCGGCTTGCCAAAAGCTTGCGAATCTCAAAGCCTGCTTTGTCAGTGATACCGCTCAGCGGCAAAACTGCCGCAATGGCACCTCCATCAGGCTTGCAAATATGATCAGCCAAAACCAGGAAAGCGCCGCTGTTGCCGGCCAAATGAGCACTGGTAGCCCCGAACAAATTCTTTTCCCTTTCCTTGACTGCCAGCTCGTCGCCCATGATGAACTGGTCATAGCGCAAGCTGTCCCGGGTGAAGGGCGGGTTCATAATCACCAAGTCCATGGGCGGTGGCAGGGGCGCCGGTTCGTCGTTTTCTACCGCCCGGGCCGTCTCCGGCCAGCCGGCCAGCCGGGCCTGCCCGGTGATAAACTCCAGGGAGCCGACATAAGCTGCTTCTTTGAACACCCCCAAGAGAACGCGGTGAATGTTGATCTTGCTGAACTGTGTGGCCGGCGACAGCATTCCCACCGTGCTGGCCGCCATGTGAGTTGCCGTCAAGTTTGAGTCGTAGCCCCACAGCACGTCCTCCACCAGCGCCAGGCCCAAAGCTTCATCGTCGGCGAGGTCGCTGTGTCCGGCAGCGTTGCGCAGATCGCGGATGCGCTCGGCGGCGGCCATCAGGAGGGTGCCGGTGCCACAGGCCGGGTCGCAAATACGCAGGGCGGCAACGGCGTTGGCATCGCTCCAGTCGGCATCCTGCTCCCGGATAGCCAGCGAAGCCAGCAGCACGGCGGCGGCGGTGGAGGTGTAATAAGAACCGTCGTAACGGGCGGTATCCAGAACTCGGTGAAAAATGCGACCCAGCAGGTCGTGGCGCAGTCCGGCTACCTCTTCCGATATTTGGGACACCACTCTCGCCAGATTTCGCACTGCCAAGCCGGTGTCGGGGTTTTTTGCGAGGGCGTCCAGCGCCGCACTCCCGGTTTGGAAAACCGGACGGTAGTCCACGGCCAGGATGCCGCGCCAAGCCTCCTGATAGGCGCTGATGACGGCGCTTCGTTGGGCGCAGACCATAGCGGAGGCAGGCGGCCACTCCCCATCAAGGTGATCTGGCCGCTGTGCAGGGAGGTGTCCATGCAAACGGTGGTGGAACAGCATGGAGGTGGCCACCACCAGTAGACCCCGCTTGGCGGCCACAAGATAACCACTGCGGGTGTTGCCTTTTTCTCCGGTGCCGGGTTTGTTGGCGGGCAGGTCCAGAGCCTCAGCCAAATTGACGTGGTCGGTAGCAGTAAGTTGCCTCACCGCCTGGTCCAGGGCGTCGGAAAGCTTTTGAGCCGCGATGTCCGCGCCGCTGAGGGAATTGGGGGCTTGCTGCACCGCTTGGGCCAGCATGGTCACGCTGCCGGTCGCCCAGTCTCCGGGCGGTTCTCCTGGCTTGAGCCGAAGGATCCAGGTCAGCGTTGCGTCGCCCAGGTTCTCCTCGGTAGCGCCGCTGGGGTAGCAGAGGGCAAAGACGGCGGTGGTCAGCCCCTGGCGCAAACGCGCATCGGCGTCCTTGACGGCCTGGGCCTTCCGGTGAAAGCCTGTCTCCGCTTCCAGCACGATGCGCAGGCCGTCGACGTTGGCAACAATGTCCATCCGTTTGCGCCCGGCCCGCTGCTCGAAGTCGGTCTCCAATCCCTGCCGGCGCAGCAGCAGGGCCAAGGCTCGGTTCTGAAAGTCTTCCTGCTTACCGCTCATGGTGTGGATACGGGCGGATTGCCGCGCTTCGCTCGCAATGACAACGTGCGTGCCGGGCAGGAAGGGCTAAACCCTCACCTGCTGCGCCAGAGTCTCGTACGTTACCGGCGATGTGGCCACCAGGCCGGCGTCCACGGGCAGCACCACGCCGTTGACCCACCGTGCCTCGTCGCTGGCCAGGAACAACGCGGCGTAGCCAATATCCCAGGCCGTGCCCTCGGTGCGCAACGGGGCCGCTGCGCTGCGGATTTGCCGCAAATCATCATCCATACGTGGGGCCACCATCGGGGTGTACACCAGGCCCGGAGCGATGCAGTTCGTGCGAATGCCATCGGGTCCGTGGTCTGCCGCCATCGAAATGGTCAGCCCGATAACCGCTGCTTTCGACGCCGTATAGGGTGTGCTGCTGTGTGCCCTCAGTCCGGCGGTCGAAGAGATGTTGATTATCGAACCGCCGCCGGTTTCCTGCATCCTGGGAATCGCGAACTTGCTGGCCAGCACGATGCTTTTCACGTTGATGGACATCACCTGATCCCAGTCCTCTTCCGAAACCTCCACCACCGTCCCGCGACGCGATATTCCTACGTTGTTGTCCAGGATGTCCAGGCGACCATAGCGGTCCATGCACGCTTCCACCATCCGACGGCAGTCATCGATATTCGTCACGTCTGCCTGAATCGTAGAGGCTTTCCCGCCTTCCGACCGGATCAATTCCAACGTTTCCCCGGCCCGCTCTATGGTCTGGTCGGCCAGCAAAACGCGCGCGCCTTCGCGGGCGAACAGGGTAGCCGCGGCGCGGCCGTTGCCCACACCCGGCCCGCTGGACCCGGCTCCCGTCACGATGGCGACTTTCCCTTCCAGTCTTGGTTTGATTTCAGGCACTGTCAATCTCCGGCGGTCGTTGTTTTTGGAGGCCGATTTTCCGCTTCCCGCAACGTGCTATTCCAACGTACTATTCCGCGATTGGACGCGAAATAATCCACAAACTCACGCAAGTGTAACACACCATTAAAACCAGCATCGGCAGCTGGCTTCGCAGGGCCGTAGCGCGGTCTTCATATATCCTCACGGCCTGCACGTGAGCCAGATACACCCCGGCAATATGACCGATCACGATGGCCAACATGGAGAAATACCAGATGAATGTGGGCGAGAGAATTCCAATGTTGATGATCGCATCGGCGGTGCCGAATAAATCCCATCCCCGGCCAAACGGATCCGACACCAACACGATAAACCGTTGCCCATTGACGAACAGGAACCCAACGAAATGGGCAAAATGATAAGCCAGCGCTATCGGCAGCATAGAAAACGCAAATGCCTTTACCAACTCCGTTGCTGCCGGCGTCGGCCGGCGCGCGATCAATGTCATGAGGCTGCACGTGAATGCAAACACGATGCCGAATAACACCGGCAACCCCAGCACTCCCATCAGGTTGGCGGCATCGCCACCAAAACCGCGCCACTGCAACTCGAACCAGGTTGCGAATATCAACCATTCCGGCGTCGCCGACAGTCCATCGAATGACACCGTGGACAGCAGCAGGACAACCAGTACCACCGCCGCCGCCGATACGTGACCCAGTCGATTAAGGCCCACCACCGGCGGCCGCAAATTCCACTCCCGTTCCTCCCGCGTTGCCAGCCCGTAGCATTCGTAGCAATCTACGCAGTCGGTTGCTGCGGCATGGCATTGGCCGTCTGAGCTGCAATCCTCGCACACCGATAGTGGCACGCGAACCTCGGTGACCGAAAACCGCGCCATAAAACCAAATATCAGAGTGAACCCCTCGGCGTTTCGCAGCCAAACATCCCTCCCGAACAGGAACATCCCCACCAGGTTGTAAACCGTGTAGCCGATCAGAATCCATCCCAATGCCCGGGGCCCGGCGGCGTCGGCGACCACCGTCTCCAGGAATGCGAATCCAGCGAAAACCAGAACCGCCGGCCACCTGCCCAGGCGCGACGGATACGGGACATACTGGCTCAGCATCGCACCCGGCCGAATCAGGTCAGCCAGGTATTCAAACCAGGTCCACAACACCTTCCACGGGTTCACCAGCGCCCACAGGTTCCCCAGCAGCGCCGAGAAAAAGCTCAACCCAACCCAAAAAGCCACGTACACCGCTGCCGGCGCCGGATTCAATGCCGCCCGTTCAGACCCAATCAGCGCGCCGCCAATGACATATACGGTCAGAATCAGCGAAGCCGCGCGCAAAGGTACGGTAACCCAGGTTTCAGCCAGCCAGCTAACGACGGGGATGTCCAGCAGATTGAGTCGCGGGTACGACCCGTGCGCAGCTCTCCCTCTCTGGAGGAACACTGCTGCGATTAGAAATGACAGCGCCACGGCTGCCCCGCCGGCCAGCACAAACAGCGAAAGCGGCAACGGCAAGTCGTAACGCTCGCCAAAGCCGTGCGCCGATACCGGTCTGACCGCAATCCACGCGAACGCCACGGGAATCCCGATGGCCGCTACCGCCAGAAACAGCGCTCCTCTCATTTTATTGACAAGGGGGCTCTTCAGGCTCACGCGTACCCACTTTGTCATTGCGAGCGTAGCGTGGCATCTCGTCGCCGTAGCAACGGCGGTTCGTCGACGTGTGTTCAGCCTCATCGAGATTGCCACGTCGCTGTGCTCCTCGCAATGACAGCAGGCCAGTTTGGATTGACAAAGCGGGTACGCGTGAGCTCTTCAGGACACTGCATATTGAATATGCCGGATTATCCGGCGCCGAATTATTGTGTCGCAGTCATGCGCCATACCGGAATGGAAACCGCTTCTGCTCATACCCTATGCCGACCCGTCGCTTCCGCGGCGGCTCATGGTGGCCCACGTCCAGATCCCGACCACCACGATGGCCACCAAAATCACGGAGATCCAGATCCATTGGATTCGCGGGCCAGGCTCACCCACCGACACGGGTAACACGAAAACCTCTTTGCTCTCATTCGCATTTATTTCCACTGACACTCGCCACGGCCCCGCCACATCGAACGCAACGTCTATTTCGAAATACGCCAGGGAAAGGTCGTTGTAGGTTTGTTCCGGTCCAAACCCTGCGGAACCATCTGGCCCGGTTGCCGTGACAAACAGCTGGATATCACTATCTCGGAGCAGCGTATCCTGATCGGCGTCCATAACCTGCATCGCGAAATGGGTTTGCGGGATAACCGGCCGACCGGGCGATATTCCCACTACCAGCCGATACGGGCCCTGCACCTGGTTATATATCTCAGAGGAAACCCCGTTCGCTTCCGCTGCGCCACCGGGGATCCACGCCATCAGGGCCCACATTCCTGCCACTGTTACCAGAATCGACCCCGCCAGGGCAAGCGACAGGAACCCCACCTTTTTTGTTCGTGCCAATCTACACCGAATGGTTAAAATATATTAGGTTCTGTTGACATTTCCAGTCATTCCCGCGCAAGCGGGAATCCAGAGTACCCTGAATGTGAACGATGTCTGCTTTCCAAAGCGCCTGGGTTCCGGCCCCGTATCAAGTACGGGGTGACGTTCTTTCTCCGGAATGACGTGAAATGTCAACAGAGCCTGGTGAATCCAATCTCGAATTCAACATTATCATACCGTATTAAGTGTCGACAATTGACCACGACGCGTTCACTTTGATAACCTGTTACCTTGACGCTTGTACACATGCCGGAATACACTTTCC
This sequence comes from Dehalococcoidia bacterium, assembly GCA_965262485.1. GTDB lineage: Bacteria > Chloroflexota > Dehalococcoidia > Lucifugimonadales > UBA3495 > Bin87. The sequence continues at coordinate 2,327,320 of OZ253540.1, forward strand.
GTGGCGTTTGCACGTGCTGGCGCCGCTATCAAGCACTGACCGGAGAATTATCATCGTTATTCAAAACAATAACGGCAACGGGAAGTTCAGCGATGACGTTGCCTTATTCATAGATTGGGAAAACTTCAAGATCAGTTTGGCCGTGCGCGGGCGTACTCCCAACGTTTCGGCATTGAAAGAAGAAGTAGCCAACCACGGCCGCGTGGTGGTTGGCAAGGCCTACGCCGATTGGGTAACCCGGTCCCCCGAACTCAGAGGAGCCAGTCAATTCACACTGGACCCACCATCCCTGTACGCAGCCGGCATTGAGCCGGTGTATGTGCCCACGCGCCTCCCGACCGGCGGTTCTTATAACTCCGGACGCACCACGCGCGTCAAAAACAGCGTCGACGTCAAAATGACTGCCGATTGCATCGATACCGCCCATAACTTTCCCAACATCAACACTTTTGTCCTGGTATCCGGAGATTCAGACTTCATCCACGTCATCAACTCCCTGCGCGCTGTCGGCAAACGTGTGATCGTTGTCGGCGTCTCCTGGGCGACCTCCCGCCGCATGGCAGACCACGTTGATGGACTGATCTTCTACGACAGCGACGTCGATCCGATCCACGCCCCCGAACCCGCATTTCGCGGCCGGCAGCCAGCCCAGACACCGTTGGCCAATCCGGGCCGCCACCAGCTCCCGGAGGTCATACGCGCCATTGAGGATGTGATCCGCGCCGAACGCGCCGCCGGGCACACCCTCCTGCTCACCTCGCTAAAACAACGCCTGGTCAGACGAATCGCCGGTTTTGACGAACGCAAGCTCGGGTTCTCGGGATTCAAAAAATTGATGCTGCGCGTCGCTGAGGAAGGGAATATCAAGATACGCAGCGTGGACCTCGTAGATTGGATCCTGATGGCCAACGAGCCCGACCCAGAACCGGAAATCACCCACGTCGAAGCCACGGATTTGGTGGACAACATCGACGACGACGATTACGACTCCGATGACTTCGACTCTGACTCTGAGGCCGACGACGAAGCGGAACGGTACGATCGCAACTCACGTTTTGGCGACAATGACCGGTTTGACGAAGAAGCCGGCGATGGCGGATTTGACCGCGACGATGACGAAATTCAACAACCCGCCTACGCCGAAGCCGGCGATGCGACAGCGCGCGTAAACGGCGCGCGCCAATCTGCCGACTCCCGCGACGCTGATGAACTCTTCGCCTCAATCACCCAGGCGGTCGCCTCACTGGAATTGATGGCCGAAGACGGCGAGCAGACTGCCGCGGACCGCGTGGCCGACCTGATCGTCATGGGGCACACCCTGGAGGAACGCGATGGCGCCGACTCCGTGATGTTCAATGCCCTCTGCAACGAAGTGTCGGATGCCCTGGCCAACGGCATCGAAGCCGGTGATCCCACCGTGCTAGCGCACTGGAACGACAACTGTTCAAGAACCCACGTTACCCGCCTCGTCCGCAGTCTCACGTCCAAAGACGTTTTTCAGTACCGTAACGTTAGTTTCCGAGACGAAACCGCCAACCGCACGCGCCGCCGCCGCGTGTTTGGGTTGAACCGGACGCATCCGTTGATCGGCATGGCCCTTGCCCACCGCCTCGGCCTGTCATACGCGCCTGCCGACACCGAATTCACCGCCACCAACGACGCTATGGCCACACCGCCCCTTGAGGAACACCACTCCGCCGAGGCTCACCTGGTTCAATCGGCTGAGGACGCCGAGGCGACGGCTATCTTAACCTGAACTGCCCGTGGGCCAGGCGTATGCGGAAGGAGGGTGGCGCCGGCTAAGTAACCGCGTCAGCCAGGCCACCGTTCCAGGCGTCGGCCAGAGCTGATACCGGCAAGTCAACCAATTCGCCGATCCGGAACCGGTCGCCTCCGGTCTGGCCCAAAACCAGCATTGGTACACTCGCTTCGCCGGCGGCGATCATCAGGTCAGCCAACCGCTCCGGCGCAACGGTCACCACGATACGAGAACTGGCCTCGCCGAACAACGCCGCATCCCACCGGCGCGGCAGTCCATCTACCAATTCAGCCGTTGCGGTGAAACCGGTCGCCGGGCCATGCTCAATGCGACTGGCCCCGATGATTGCGCACTCGGCCAAAGCCACCGCCAACCCGCCGTCGGAACAATCGTGCGCCGACAGAGCCATGCGGTCGGCAATCAGGCATCGGCACAGCCCCTGCACGCGCCGTTCCAGCGCGAGATCGATGCGGGGCCTACCTCGCACCATCCCGTGCACAGTGTTCAGATATTCGCTGCCGGCCAGGTCTGACGCCCGCGCCGTCAACCCATCTGCGCCCAACAGCGCCACTGCCAGCCCGTCTGCCGGGAAACCCGACTGGCAATGCCGCGTCGCATCCTCCAGCAGCCCCAACCCGCCCACAATGGGGGTGGGAAAAATCGCCGTGCCCTGGCTTTCGTTGTACAGGCTCACGTTGCCGCTAACCACCGGAACCTCCAGAACACGGCACGCCCTCGCCATCCCGCGGATGCACTGCTCCAGCTGGTAATACACATCGGGTCGCTCCGGATTGCCGAAGTTAAGGCAATCGGTTAACGCCAGAGGTTGAGCGCCGGTACACGACAGGTTCCGCGTAACCTCCGCCACCGCCATTTGCCCGCCTCGGTACGGATCAAGGTAGCAATATCGACTGTTCCCGTCGATGGCCACCGCGATCGCCCTTTCCGTCCCCTTGATGTGCAGGACGGCAGCGTCGCCGGCGCCCGGCCCAACCACTGTGTTCGTTTGCACCTGGTGGTCATACTGCCGGTAAATCCCCCGACGACTGGCCACGTTGGGCGACGCCAGCAATTGCAGCAGCGTCGGCCCGGCGGCCCGTGGCATTGCAACGTCCGCCAACGTAAGCCGGCGCCGCTCCAGAGCCTCAGCCGACGGCGATCCATGCCGGCGGTATCTTGGGGCGTTTGCCAAATGGTCAATGGGAACCGAAGCCAGGGTTTCGCCGCCATCTGAGACTTGCACCACCTTCTCATCGGTAATCACGCCCACCACGTGGCGCTCCACGTCCCACTTGTCAAAAACTTTTCCAACTTCATCCACGTCTTCCGGCGCGATGGCCAGCAGCATCCGTTCCTGAGACTCGGACAGCATCACCTCGTACCCGGACATGCCCTCTTCGCGACGGTGTACTCTGCTGATATCCAGCGCAACACCGCGATTTCCCCGGGCAGCGGATTCCACGGCGGCGCTGGTCAAGCCCGCTGCTCCCAGATCTTGCAGCGCGTGAACCTTACCGGTGGCCAGCGCTTCCAGACACGCCTCGATCAGCACTTTCTCCAAGAACGGATTGCCAACCTGCACGGTGGGTCTGAGCTCCTGGTCTTCTTCAAACGTGCGCGAAGCCAGTCCGGATGCCCCGTGAATTCCATCCCGTCCCGTGCCGGCCCCAACGAGCAGCAGAACATCACCGGTCCGGTCGGCGGCGGCACTCGCCAGACGGTTGGCGGGCGCGATCCCCACGCACATTGCGTTCACCAGGGGGTTTTGCGAATACGATGGATCGAAACAGACTTCCCCAGCCACGTCGGGCACCCCGATACAGTTGCCGTACCAGCCGATGCCGTCAACCACGCCCCGCAGCAGCCGGCGGTTCGATGCTATGTCAGGCGGGCCAAACCGCAGCGAATTCAAAAGAGCCATTGGTCGCGCCCCCATCGCCAGTATGTCCCTGACGATGCCCCCCACGCCGGTGGCTGCGCCCTGCAAGGGCTCCACCGCCGAAGGATGGTTGTGCGACTCTACCTTGAACACCACCGCCAGACCGTCGCCGATATCCACCGCGCCCGCATTCTCAGCGCCCAATGCCGAAAGCGTGCGTGCCGACGTGCTGGGCAGCATTCCAAGCAGCGGCCGCGAGTGTTTATAACCGCAGTGTTCGCTCCAAAGGGCTCCGAACAGGCCCAATTCCACAGAATTCGGTTCCCGGTCCAGCCGATCCACAATCATCTCGTATTCGGCTGGAGACAGTGCGATCTCATCCAGCATTTCTTTGGTCACTGCCATTTGCGTTTCTCACACCACCTGATATGCGGGCTGTTTGTCTTGTTGCGCGGGGGAATACAAAGCTACAGAGTTGCCCCAACCACTACCAATGCCACACCGCCGACTGCAATCAGTGTACCGATTACCAACTCGCGCGTAACGTTTTCGCTGCGCCGTAAGAACAGGCGCGCCAGGATCAGGGTTACCAGCGGGTTGCACGACACGATGGGGCTGATGACGAGCACGCTGGAACCCTCGCGTGTGATGGAAAAATAAAGCGCCATAACGGCACACGCCGCCGACAGGCCGGCCATGAACATATAGATTGAGCCCCGCCCGGAACGCGCCGCTCCTTCGACCGCCTGTTTCCCAAACCACGGCGACAGAATCAGCATGGCGAACATCATGCTGCCAGCTGCCATGATCAACGGCGACCCAAACAAATTGCTGAGCACGCGGCCGCTGATGGTCGAAGCCCCGTAGCAGGCCGCCGACGCCAGCGCCAGGCCATAACCGATCACGGACTTCCAGTCACGGCCCCAACTCTGCCTCAAAAAGTTTCCCCCGGTGAGCGCCAGACCAGACACCACAACAACCGTTCCGATTCCGATCAACACGGTGAGGTGTTCGTCGAATCCGGGCACACCGATCCTGGTGAACACAATCGCGAACATCGCCGAGAAAAGTGCAGCGCTGCCAGTAATCGGCGTAACTCTGGTAGCTCCAACCAGGTTGATGGCGATGTATTGCTGTGTGCGGCCCCCCATGTAGGTGAGAATCCCGTTCCCCAACAGCCACACCATGGCTATCGCCGGCAGGAGCGTAATGTCGTTCCAGGAAAACGCTACCGCCAGCGATCCGGCAAGCAGCGTAGATGCCACCAGCGAGATCAGCGTCCCTGGCATCGGACGCATAGTTTGCATCCCCAGCCGTGCGAAGATGGCGGCGCTGCCAAATCCCAACACCGAGATCAACGCCAGGGAGATGGATAATGACATCGCTACCGATGACTGAAGGAATCGATCATGGACCCAAATATCAGGTTGCCATCATCCGAAGCCAGCAACAGGTCGCAACTGCGTTCGGGGTGAGGCATCATGCCCAGCACATTTCCTTCCCGATTCACGACGCCGGCTATGTTGGCGATTGACCCGTTGGGATTGGCGTCCGGAGACACCACGCCGCTGGCGTCGCAGTAGCGAAACAACACTCGCCCTTCTTCCTCCAGCTGCTCCAGTGTTGCCTGGTCAGCGAAATAATTGCCCTCGCCGTGGGACACGGGCACTGCCAACACCTGACCCGGATCGCACCGGCTCGTGAATGGCGTGTCGTTCCGCGCTGTCTGCAAGTGAGTCCATTGGCAGCGGTATTGCAGGTGTTCGTTGCGTCTCAATGCGCCCGGCAGTAAGCCGGCCTCGCACAAAATCTGAAAACCGTTGCAGATGCCAATCACCAGTCCACCCGACTCTGCAAACTGCCGGACGGCTCCCATAACCGGCGAAAACCTGGCGATGGCTCCGGCGCGCAGGTAATCCCCGTAGGAAAACCCACCGGGTACTATTATGGCATCGTACCCGGCAAGATTGTCATCCTTGTGCCAGATGTAATCGGCTTCCTGTCCCAGCCTGCCGTTCACTGCGTGGTGACAATCGGTTTCGCTCCAGGTGCCTGGAAAGACTAGGATGCCAAAGCGCATGGCGTGAGTCAGCCGAGTGATTCCAGCAGGCGCGAAACGACCGCGTTGACTGCGCTGCCGTCGGCCTTGCCCCGCACCTGGGGCATGATCCTGCCCATCACCTTGCCGCGATCCGAAGCTCCGGTGGCGCCAACATCTGCGATCACCTGGCGGGCCAGATTTTCCAGTTCCTCGATGCTGAATTGCTCCGGCAGATACTCCAGCATTACCGCCAGGGCCGCCCGTTCTTTCACCACCAGATCGTCGCGCCCGCCATCGCCAAACATCTGGATGCTTTCTCGCCGATCCTTGGCCTGTTTGGCCACCACTTCAATCACACCGGGCTCATCCAGTTCCTTCAGAGCGTTCTTCTCAATCAACTGGATCTGACTCTTCAGGAACCGCAGGGCATCCAATCGTTCCTGATCGCGCGAGCGCATCGCGTTGCGAATATCCTCTTCCAACCGTTCTTTTATGCTCATAATCGCCCCGCCGTCGCCTGTGCCGGCCTTCCCGCCATGGCGGGGTTCGCGAGTAACCAACCGGTCAAGCCATGCTACAACGACGGTGCCGGCAAAGCAACCGTGCTATAATTTTTGGGCTGGCCGAAGTGGCGGAATGGTAGACGCGCCGGTCTCAAAAACCGGTGGGAGAATATCCCGTGTCAGTTCGAGTCTGACCTTCGGCACCAGTTTCTCAATAAGGGTCGATCACAAACTCCACCATGGTATCAAAAAGGGCCATACCGCCCGCAAACGCTCTCATATGTGGGACAAATCCACAGTAAACCATGCTATTGGACAGGGCGGTACGGTACCAAACCCGCCAGAAGTCGCTAACCAACTGGTGCCTTTCGACACCCGGGTACCGGGCTTGGATGACTTAGGTACGTGTCTGAATTTCCCGGAATTCGGTTCAGTCGTTGAACACCAGTACAGGCACGGGCAAAATCCCTTCGGGGTGATTCACCCGAAAGCCAATGCGCTCCGGGTCGAAAACGTCTCTCATCGAAACCGAAACACCCGCGGCGTCGATACAGGTTTCGCACTCGTTGGGAAACTGCTCCAGTGTGCGCGGACCCACCGGGTACAGGTTCTCAACCAGACCCATTACAACACCATGCTAGTACCGTTTCCACTTGAAGATGCCTTATATCGTATATCTGTTCACCTGTTAATCATTCCCACACAAGCAGGAATCCAGAGTTAGAGGCAGCTTTCCGACATGAACAAATCTATCTGGAAACGGTACTAGTACTGGTTCAAATCAGTATTGTAAGTTGTATTAGGTTCTGTTGACATTTCACCGTAGCCAGATGAGAGCGGCGGTGAAATGCAGGAAGCCCAGGGTATCTGGTGTCCAGCTTCTCAAACCGGGAGAATATCCGGCGATAGTGCTTGATCTTGTTGATGAAGCATTCCACCAGATGACGCTCCCGGTACAGATGCCGGTCACAGTCGGCGGGTTCCTTGCGGTTCGAGCGGGGCGGAATGACCGGCATCATGCCCAGTTCCAGGATGTGCTGGCGAAACTCCTGGGCATCGTACCCTTTGTCGGCCAGTACGTGCTCGCCAGCATAACCGGCGATCAACTCCTCCGCCTGGGTGATGTCGTGCTGTTGCCCTCCGGTCAGGATGAATCGCAAGGGGTTGCCCAAGCCGTCCACGCTCACGTGAATCTTGGTGCTGAACCCGCCTCGGCTCCGGCCCAGGGCCTGGGCAGCCTGGCCACCCTTTTTGGGGGAGCTCCCGCCGCGCAAGGGTGCGCCCGGACCACCGTGCTGTCAATGATCAGGTATTCCAGATCCGCGTCGTCGCAGAAATGTTGATGCATCTGTTCCCAGACGCCTTGGTCAGTCCAACGGGCGAATCGTTTGTAGACGCTGTTCCAATTCCCGTATTCGGCTGGCAGCAGTCGCCATTGGGCCCCAGAGCGATTAATCCATAAAGCCTGCCCCCGGTACGACCGGGGGACAGCCTCGACAAAACGCCGGCAATCCGCTTCCTGGCCAAGGTACAGGCCGGTGCAGCCACGCAAGAAATCGAGAATTCTGGCCCACTGTTCCGTTGATAGTCTGATGTTTGACATACAGCCATTATAATGAAATGTCAACATAACCTAGTATTACAACGACGGTTGGCATGATAGGATGATCAGGAAGATAGTGAAGACCTCGGGAGGTGGGTACGGGTGATGGATGCGGCGGCTTTGGAGCAGGTGGACGGGGCCTTTCAGGATTTTCACGCTTACTTCGCTCCGCTGTTTGGTCGCCGGGAGGCGCGGGATCACAGTCGTCATTATCTGCAGGCCCTGCTGGTGCAGTCCGGGGAGCGGCGCAACGCCGAGAATCTGTCGGAGACGGTTCCGGCGTCAGCCCGGGTGATGCAGCGGTTTCTCGCTGAATCCCCTTGGGATGATGACGTGGTCATCGGACGCCTCCAGGAGTACTTGGGACCCCGGTTGGGGCACCCGGAGGGGGTGTGGGTGCTGGACGGCAGCGATTTCCCCAAGCAGGGCCGGAAGTCGGTGGGTGTGGCCCGGCAGTACTGCGGGAGACTGGGCAAGGTGGCCAACTGCCAGGCTGGAATGTTCCTGGCCTACGTCAGCCCGCTGGGGCGTGCCCTGGTGGACAAAGGGCTCTATCTGCCGGAGAGCTGGACCTCGGACACCGACCGCTGTGCGGCGGCGGGGGTGCCGGAGGAGAGTCGGAACTACCGGTCGAAAACCGGGTTGGCGCTGGAGATGCTGGCGCGGGCCTTGGAGCGGGGGCATCTGAAAGCCGGCTGGGTTGCCGGGGATGATGCCTTCGGGATGTCGCTGTCCTTCCGGGAGGGACTGGCGGCGCTGGGGATGCGCTACGTGCTGGACGTTCCCGGCGGCACCACGGTCTGGCCGCCGGAGCCAGCCTGGACCAGTCCGGAGTATCAGGGGACCGGGCGTCCCCGCAAACCCAGGCTGGTGGGCGGGCAGCGGCGCACCATGGTGGAGCGCAGCGCCGAATTGCCGGCAGATGCCTGGCGGGAGATTACGGTGGCGGAGGGAAGCCAGGGTCCCCGCAGCTACCAGTTCAGCGCCCAGCGGGTGCGGTCGACCAGTAAGAGCCTATCCTAAAAACGGGTAACACCCGCACGAAAAGGGGGTTATTAGGATAGGCTCTAAGCGGAAGCCTGGCGAAATCCACTGGGCCGTCTACCGCCGGAACCGGGACGGCAGCGAGCCCCGCTACTACCTGTCCAACGCCCCGGAGGACACTTCCCTGGAGACTCTGGCCTACGTGGGAGGGTCGCGGTGGCGCATTGAAACTGAGTTCGAGACGGAAAAAAGCGATGTGGGGCTGGACGAGTACGAGACCCGCAGCTGGGTGGGCTGGCATCATCACGTGGCCCTGTGCCTGCTGGGCGGAGCGTTTCTGTTGAGTCTGCAACAGGCTTGGGGGGAAAAAGATGCCCCGGATCACGAGACCGCAGGTTTACCGGGTGGTGCGAGAGATGCTGCCTCGGGCACGGTTCGGACCGGCTGAGTTGCTGCGGTGGCTGGAGCAGACCCAAGAATGCAACGAACGGGCCAGACGCTCCCACGCCAAGCGGCGCGCCCCCCTTCGCGCATCCCCGAACATCCCTCCTTGAACCGTCGTTGTAATACTAGGCCCGGGCAGGGTAACTGTCAGAGGTGCTATTGATGACGGCGACCTTGGAGAAAGCGGCCTATGCTGCTTCAATTGCGCGGAGGCTGGGACGGTGAGACGGGCTGGTCGTAAACAACATCGTAGCAACCGACGCCGGCGCGGGGTGAGTTCCGCAGTTCGACCAGCGTCACGTTGGGAGGCGCACAGTCGTCGCAGAAGTATGGCGGGAGCACGGTGGAACCACCGTGTTCCCGCGGAACCAGCGCGTAGGGGTTCTCGTAGTAGCACCAGCGTGCGGGTGCCTCGCAGTGAAGCAGCGCTCCAGCGGCAGGTTGCGCGCGACGATGGTGATGAAGTCGTCGGTGTGCCCCTCCGCTGGCTCTGGCGGGTCAATCAACTCCGGTATGCAGCAAGTAGGGCACGGGCAGGACAGCGACGCATTCGAGGTCTAAGCAGGTGGTGTAGTCGTAGTCATACTCGTGGCGGAACGATGCGCCGTGGCTGATCGTCTGCCCCACGGTGTACATCATGTGCCGGTCGCCCGGGTCCGCCAGATAGGCGGCGAAGAGGTGGGTGCCACCCGGACCGGGGCGGCCGGCGCTGTACCGGGTGGTGCCGATTTCGAAGCGACTCATGTGGCCGCAGCATTCCAGCCACAGGTTGCGCAGGGACTGGTCCAGCTGGAGCAGGGTTGTGGTGGGCCGTACGGCCAGCATCATCCATTGGCGCACTTCGTCGGCGCGCACCCAAATCAGGAAGGTGCCGTTTGCAGCGTGCTTCGAGTGCAGGTCGTTATTGATCAATGTTTGGACTGCGGTCGTGACGCATGACCGGGCATGGGTGATGACATCTTCGGCCCTAATGGCGTTGCCGCACAGGTGGCACCGACCGACGGAATTGTCCGCTTCATGCTCGATTGCCTTCAACTTTTCTCGGAGTTGTTGATCCAATAGCTCCAGTTTGACGCAGTCGTCGCGCGCCCGTTCGATGGTTTGTCGGCGGGTCTGGGGAAAAGGCGCGTCCGCGGGCGGTTCGTTCTTCCGGGCGTATTCCATCGACTCCTGGGCTGCTTGGCAGCATTTGCCCACGGCGTCTCTGGCTAACTCGATGTTGTCTTCACTTTGGGGCAGGCTCTCCGCACGGGTGGTGATGGCGTCGGCCAAGTGGGCTGCAAGGCCGACCTCGAAACAGAACATGTACCATTCGGCGTCCTGCTCATAGCATTCGTCCCACTGGTCCTCGGTCGAGTCGTGCGCTTGCGCCATTTGGTTTAGGTTTTCGTAGGAAGAGTTGAGTTCGGCGGCCAGGCGTTGCCTTTCCGACTGGCCGAGAAGCGCAGCGTGTTCGGGTGTGAGGTTGGGCAGGATGCCCATGGCCTGAGCGGTGTTTTCACGTATGTTCCAGGCCATCATGAGGACTCCGTTGGCGGCGGCGTGGTTTCCCTCCCGGCGGTGTGGTCGGCCAGTCGGATCATGCGCTCGGCGTAGCCCACCGCCATCAGGGCGTCCTCGATGTACATCTTGGTTTCGTTTGCCGGGATGGTGATCAATGGCCCTACGTCCTTTTTGATGGTTTCGTCTACTGTCGACCTGCGTGATTGGTCAAGCGGCGTGAACGGAGTGCGAGGACTGTCCGGAGTGAAAAGCCGTCCTAGAAAGGCAGCCGGTGCAGCCGTGGCGGCCGTTGTCCTCTAGTCAGTGAGCAGACTCCATGGGTTCGTGCAGCATAGTGATGCAAAAGCGAACTGTCCACGTCGGTCCATCACAGACTACACTGCCACTGTAATCCCCGTTTCAAGACGCTGGCGGCGGGTGTCTCCGCGTCAACGATGGGTTGGATGTCGGGAAATTGTCCTTGGGCTGCCACAGCCTACTAGCCGTGATGCTGGCCGTCACCGGAGTCTCAGACATCTAACCACGAATCCCCACAGCGCTTGTCCACAAGCCGCTGGAGAGAGCCACGCCTTTTGCGAATGGCCGCGGGCGCCCGTTGTGGCCGCTCCTTTGGAACGAGAAGACCGATGATGGCTAGCCCGCTGGGGTTCCTCTTCAAGCCACGCGGGCACCCAATCTATTTGGTTTCGCCGGATCCAGTAGTGCGATTTGCAGCCGAAGCTCCAGTTGCCTATCGACGGGTACAACGAGATGGACTTGCCGTCGAACGTCAATTTCCACTGATGTGGATCCAGAGGCGTGACAACCTCGTTACCGCATCCGCAACAGCAGAGATGAACTGCCGTTGCGAAGGGTATCGAAACGTACACCATCCCGTCTTCCATCTGATCCCGGGGCGGGATGTGGTGAACGAACTCGTGGTCGACCGAGGGTATCAAGGTCACGACACGTTCTCGTTGATTATGCAGTTGACGTTGACCAGGTAGTAACTCAGGTTCTCCCCTTTCACGTCCTGGTAAAAGCCAAGGGTCTTCTTCCACTTGATGACCGCTAGCACCGCGTTCTGTGCGTTGAGTTCGGCAATCTGGATATTCGTGGAGTAGTCGTTTTCCCCGCCGTCTTCGTACGGAATCCTTTCCAGAACACTGTCGTCGTCGGGGCCCCTCCACGTGACAACCATCAACTGTCCAATCACCGAGCCTTCGGCCTCCAGGATCCCCATTCCTACGACGATAAATGGTATTCCGAAATGGCGGAGTTTTTCGACGATGAGTTTCCTTGCGGCTCCGTTGTCGACCGCCACGAACGCGAACTCCATGCCTTGCAATTCGTCGGCCGTCGCCTCTGAAACGTTGTCATGGACGAAGATGTTTCGCCGCATTTTGGAGTAAATGTCGTGAAAGTAGACTGACTTCACCGGCACCGTGCGCAGCGTTTCCAGCGAAGGGGCACCGGGGCTGCGAAATGCGTTGTGTTGGAGGAAGAGGTCCTCATCGAAGAGGTGGAGTTCCCTCACGGGTGTTTTCGCCATCAAGTCAGCTATGTACCCGCCGGTTCCCCCAAGCCCGATGATCGCTACGGGACCGCACGCCAGTTTTTCCGACAAAGCGGAGATACCGACTCGGCTCGAAGCCGTGTCCGCGTAGCGAAACACCGAATCCTCGTTGTCATCCTCGACGACTCTGTATTTCCTGGGAGTGGCGTTGAGGTCCAGGGCCTGGGCCGGCCCGGAAAGGAGGGTAGCGTAGGTGGTCATCTTTTCGTAGTAGTCAGGGTAACCTTCCGCCGGCTTGCTGGAGAACTGGTAGTCGACAGTTAGTCCGGGGGCGATCTCACGGCGCTTGCTGGAGTGGGCGATAGCCGTGAGTTGATGCCCTGCTTCGTCGCAAGGCATCTTCCCACTGAACATGACCACATGGGTCTTGGGCTTGTTCGTCACATCTCCCGCGAGGGTCAACTCCGACACGAGAGTCCCGTTCTCTACCTGGCGCTCACCGGTGACATACGGTACGTCGTCGACCACCAGATGGTTGGACACGATCCGCACCGAGTACCCGGCCTCTCTGAGGCGCCTGAGGTCGGGGCTACGACTTATCAGTTGCTGTGACATTGAACACCGTCCCATCCTGGATCTTCACGCGCCCACCCTGCACCAGTGTTCCCTCAGGCGGTCGTCCGCCGCCGTTCCAAAAGGTCACGGCGAACATGATGTTGGGTCCGGTGGGTACTGGATTGAACACGAGGCCCACCACTTCGTCAAAGGTGAGCTCATCGGACGGGACGGCTTTAGGCCGACCGTTCACCACTATGTCGGGTTCCGTTTGAAATTGCGTGGTGGGCACCTATGGTAACATAGTGGCAGAATGGCAAAGTTCACCGAAACCCGAACCCGCGAGGTCAACTGTCCGTACTGCGGCCACGCCAAAGTGTCCAAGTGGGGCAAGAATGCCAACGGTAAGCAGACCTACCGATGTAAGTCGTGCGGCAAGCGGTTTCTGCATACGGGTCAAGTCGCGGGACGCCATGCCACCGCCGAGCAAATCGGCATGGCGATCAGGATGTACTACGGAGGCACCAGTTACAAAGCCACCGCCGAGACGATGGCCGACGGCCACGATATTGCCGAGCCGTCAAAAGAAACTCTGTACCGTTGGGTCAAGGAATACACGGACGCGGCCCAAGACATCCTCGCCGACCATCCGGCGCACACGTCCGGCAAATGGGTGGCGGATGAGGTGCAAGTCAAAGTCGGCGGCAAACAGTATTGGTTGTGGAATGTGATGGACTCAGGTACGCGCTACGCGCTGGCCGTGCATCTGTCTCCAAACCGGGATACCAGGGCGGCGGTTGCCGTGATGCGGAAGTCGATGGCGGCGGCGGATGCGCCGCCCAAGAGCATAACCACCGACAAATTGGGCAGTTACGTTCCCGCCATCAAACAGGTGTTCCCAGACGCAGAGCATATCAAGTCCGAGGGCATCCGTGCGCGGGTGAACAACAATCTGTCCGAACGGTTGCAGGGGACGATACGTGCCCGTGAAAAGACGTTGCGAGCATTGGACAGTCTGGAAACCGGCCAGCAGTATTTCGACGGATGGGCGATCAACTACAATTTGATGCGCGACCACGAGGGCATAAAGGGTCAGAGGCCGGCGGAGATGGCCGGCGTCAGTGCGCCGTTCACCGAGTGGGCAGACGTGGTGCGGATCGCGGCGACAGACACCGAGCGCAAGCGGGAGGCCCAACCCGCCCCTACGCTGGCAGTCGAAGCAGATCACGCGGAACGCTCCAAGCCGGGTAACCCGCGCATCGTGCCGGACTCGACGCAACGTCGGCGACCGACGGGCGAAACCGACTCCGACGACGATGAGGACTGGCCCCGAACAGAATCCGACACTGTTCAAATGAGTCGTGTGCAACGGCAACTGCAAAAGACAGTCAGGGACGCGAACCCGCCGCCCAAGAAAGCAGAGTCAATACTCGATAGCATCAAACTACCCAAGCGTCGGCAGTCGCCATACGGCGGCAAGGCGGCGATTGTTCAACCAACGGCCAAGATACGAAAACGCAAGGGCGACGATGGTAAAGACGCAACGGCCAGCAAGCCCGTGCTGGTGTTGGGGCGGTGAACGATGGGATCCGTTTGCGTTGACCCGATTCTGTATATACTTGGTGGCATCGCCATTATTCTCATGGCAACGGTAACGCTACTGATTTTCAGACAATACCTGAAATCAGGAATAGGTAAAGCCCCATTAAAATCAGGACAATGCCCAATAATCCGCCCAGAAACGCAATTGCCTCACGAAGAGTCCAACGAATCGGATTGATGGACGGGATGTAATCGACGGCATACCAAACGCATCCCATACCAACAGTGGCGAAACATATCCCCACAATCACCAGAATTGCTGCCATTCCGTTTCTCTCCACTCCCGTCGGGTCTGTCGCCAAACAATCGCCCGGCGGGAGTTTCATTATAAAGAACCCCTGATCTGGGTCGGTAACGACTCACATCAGGGGTTGCATAGGATATCTGACGGCTGTAAAATCAGTTGTGAAACGTGTGGCCCTGTTCAACCCCTAGTTCGGGCCGGGTAGTATGGCAAACGCCTTTGCGAAGTGGTAGATCGCATGGGCGTTTATGGGTTTAAGGGAGTTACGTCATATTTATCCTCCTTCCGTGATTGGGTGTGCCGCCAGTATATCAGCCGGGAATGGAAGTAACAGAAATTACTTCAACAAAACTGCTGAGTAACGAATACGGCATTCGGCGTGTTCCAGTAAGAACCAAAATCGATACCTATCCCCGTAAGCCTGTAACGTTGGTCGAGAAGATTACGGCGATGTCCTGGACTCCTGATCCAATCGTCCACGAACCGGACAGCCAAGTCGTCCTGCTCCATCCATGTGAACTCTGTCCGACCCCAGCCCAAATCTGTACGGGCAGTGTGACCGAAAAGGACGTGAATGTTCTCCCCCACACCGATACTGCGTGAGTTTCGGCAATAGTACCCTGCGTTCCGTGCGCGACCAGTCGGCGTGTTACCCTAACTGTCTATGTGCTCGGAGTATGAGTGTGTCGCCATATCTACGCTGTGCATTTTGGACAGTATTGCCAAATCGTCATCCCATTGCAGGCCGCGTAATCCCTGGGACATGCGGTACTCATTGACGAGGTGGTATATGGTTTGCTCCAACTCGGACCGGTTGAATCTATCCTCTGCGCTAACATCTTCGCCGATCAAATGAGAAGGTGCTAACTCCGCAATGTTGCGACCAACATCTTGCGCGTCGCCGACGAAACGTGAGGTGCCGTCTGGCCCGTAGTTAATTACCACTACCACGACACCCCCAATCAACATACCCAATAACAGAATGAAAATGAAGCGCATGTTGCGATGCCACTCTCTCGCTACGACGCGATTCCCAGAGGCACGATGCCTCTATCCGGTGAAACCTTACGATGCCAAAAAAGTGCGAGGAAAACCCGCGACTATGCCGCCCGCTATGCTATCCTAAGTTACCACGCAATTTCAAACGGAACCCTATGTCGAACTGCTTGTCGTCTCCCGGCCTCTCGACCTGGTCCCGTTGTACATTTTCGGTAGCCATCGGCTTCTCCGCGTGGTTCTGATTTGCCAGCCTTTGCTAGGCCGGTCAACCACGACAGATTCAATAGTACAACGGCGACATAAAGGCGTCAACTACATTGTTCCCATTTCGATAGCGAATAGATGGTTCACCTCGCCCGTACCCACGAACTGGGAGAGCCTGCGGTATTCGCCTTGGACGTGCCGTGCTCTGCCGGCGACGATTGCGGGGTGGATGCCCAACTGTTGGGCCAGACCTATGACCGCCATGGGGGAAAGGCGTTCGGTCAACCCGCTAGCCTCCCACGCCACCGGCGGTATCAGGGCACCTTGAGCCAGTTGGTCAGCCTCTTTCTCCGTTTCGTCGGTGCCGTCTAGCCTCAAGTCATCTATGAAGGCAGGGCTGTTGTCCAGGTGGAAAGTGGCGTGGGCCAGTTCATGCATCAGGACCCACCAGAAATTGTCGATGCGGTCGTAGCGCAAGGTGAGCCCGATTACGGGGCGCCCGTCCTTGGATTTCATGGCTGCACCGTCCAAGTGGGTCCTTGGCAGGTGGGGGATGATTTCAACGGCGATCCCTCGGTCACGCAGAAATTGCACAGCTTGTAGCGGCCCATCCGCTGGAGGGCTGAGTTCGGCTACTTCGCGCATCATTTGATGGGGGTTTTCCGGTGGCAGATAGGGTCCGTCCCAATCGCGTTCGTTGGCCTGTGCCAGGATCTGCCAACACCAAGCGTTGAGAGCGTAGGGATCGGTTTTGGCGTTCGACCGGTTCTGGTCGTTCTTCCGGTACAGGGCATTTACGTGTTGCGATCCTCCGGCTCTTTGCATGAGGTCCCTAACGAGTTCCTCAGCGTTTTCTCGCAGTTTTCCAGATGACTCAATCCAACCCAGTTTGGCCATTTGCCTCAAGGGAAAGCGACGCCAGTCCATTTCGTCAGTTTGGTCGGTAATTCGAACAACCGGGTACTGCAACAGGATCTCTGCCGGAATCTCGAGGTGCCTGTGTAAGGCCCTTGCCATGGGCATCGTGATCGCCCGCGTACCCGACAGGACTTCCGAAACTTTCGACCGGCTTCCGATCATCGGCACCAAATCCCTTTGCGTGAGACCCTTTTGATCCATGTAGAATTTGATGGCCTCTACAGGATCCTCAAACCCGGGGATGTCGTCTGGTCGGTGCCCAGCAGTCTCTCCAGCTGATTGAGCGGCCAACACAACGCCGTCGATTTTCGTTGCAGGTTCGCTGTCATCCATGTCGTCCTCCGGTTGGACTTACCAATTTTTGCGCGGGTTACGCCGTATATTGTTCCCATTTGTACACGATTGTACCACTCATCTTGAATGGACGCATTCTGTTCTCACGGCTGAGTAATCTGAGCGAACAACAAGCGAAACGACAGTGTATATTGCAGCATGGCGTTCAACTATTGCGATGCGGGCTGTTGCTCAATCTCAGGATAAAACCCTACCTCTCGCAGACCACCCCGTCGCCGTCGCCGTCTCTCGCGCTGGGTACCATCCATTTCGGGAATCCTTTGCCGCCGCCTTTGCTGCCCTGCACACGGGTTTCTCCAGCCGCCTGTGCGGCTTCGCAGGAACTGTACCTGGCGGCGGTTGCCGTCGGAGTTAGCCTGGTCGGTGCTGTGGTAGTGGCGGGCATCGGACCCGCTTGGCTGGGCTCTCCTGCCAGTAACGTGGGGCGGTTGACGCAGGTGTTGAGCATGTCGGCAAGGGCGTCGTGTTCCTGCTCGGTGACCGTCAGATCCCACGTGCTCTTGATCGTGATCCAGTCGATGGCGTACTGGCACCAGTAGCATCGGTCTTCTGGTTTCTACTCTCCCGGTCCTCGTGCGCCCTTCGAGCGGTTGGCGCTGGCCGTGACGGCGATCAGGTGCTGAGAGTCGTCCAGGTAATTGGCGTACTGCTCCTTTCGATTGGCTGACCATTGCCAAGCCCCGCTGCCGTGCGCGTTCCCCAGCGGCACCATGTGGTCAACGTCGAGTTTGCCTGGGTCAGTTACGACGGTGTTGCTGTACGGGGCCAGCCATTCGCCGGCAGCGACACGACATTTCCTGTCGGTCCGAAAGTCAACCGCGGTCCGGCTTTCGGCAATCAGAACCTCGTTACGGGCATCTTGGCAATCTCCGTTGGCGTCGGTCCAGTGTTTCCAAATGGACTAGGGCTGTTCCAGGCAGTTGATGCGGTGGTCGGTCTTGAAACACAGGATGGGAAGACCCTTGAGGTAGATCTCGGCTATGCCTGATTTCCTGAACTTGACGTGCTTATTTGCTGGCTCGGAAATTTCCAGTGTCCTAATTTGGTAGGGGGACTTGGTTCTGGGGAATCCAGCATTCGGTACGGTGTAGGCTCGGTGGTAAGCGTCGTTGACCCGTTTGACAACTGAGGCGGCCAGCCGCTTGGAGATGTTCGCGAAGTCTGGGTCGTGCTTACGCAGGTCGGTGATGCCTGCGTTCTGGACACGCAGTATTTACTTGGTGGGAACACCGGCTATGGCCAGCATTCGGCGGTGTCGGGTGGCCGCGTTCTGGAGTTCGCCCAGCAGTCGTTCTACTTCCCGGTATCCCAGCTTGCTGGTACGCACTGGGTACTGTAGTAGAGGAATGGGGTGTAGGTCCGGTTGCTGGCTTCATCGTTTGACCTTTATCATCGGGTGAGTTTCGCAATTTTCTCAGGTGCTGCCCGTGTGTTGTGCGACTGCCCTAGATTGTCTTATTATATCGCACCACAGATTGGAGGTGCGACATGCGAGGCGATTTCCCTACTGCGCTTCTCGGGTGTTCGCGACAGATTCCGGGCATTGATATGCAGCAATTCGTAATCCACCGAGTGGCTCAATTGAGACGCGATTGCCCTGCACCGTGAACTGAAAGATCAGAATATTGAACGCTGGGCGTGATGGACCGCCCGCAGCCGGGCGGGGGCCGAACCCCGCAGTATGACCAGAGCAGCGTGATAACGACGCGGAAAGTACGCGTATCGACACATGGGAGCGGACATGAATCACGGGAAGGATCATCAGATGAAGCAGCAGACGCAGATGCGAGGATTGAAGAGAGGATTGAAAACGCGCTGGCCGGCCGGATTGGCGCTACTGGGAATTGCACTGACAGTCATTGCCTTGGCGACGCTGCTCCCTGGCGGTTCCGTCCTGGCGCAAGGCTCCGTTGACTATGACATTGACGACGACGGCCTCATTGAGGTGTCCAACCTGTGGCAGTTCAACGCCATCCGCGACGACCTGGACGGCGGCGGCTGGACCGGCGGCACTTTTGCCAGCTACACCGCAGCCTTCCGCAACACCGTATCGGGCATGGCTGTCCCGACACCGGCTGCAAGGGCTACGAGCTGGTGGCCGACCTGGACTTCGACACCAACGGCAACGGCCAGCCCGATGCCGGCGATCTCTTCTGGAACGACGGCGCCGGCTGGGACCCAATTGGCGATAAAGACAACGGCTACATCGCCGAGTTCAACGGCAACGGCCACACCATCTCCAACCTGTACATCAACCGCAGCGGCGGCCATATTGCGCTGTTCGCCGAGATTACCGGCGCCGGCTTTATCCATCATGTCGGCCTGATCAACGTCAATATTACCGGCGGCACCGGCGGCAGTCGGACCGCGGCCCTGGTGGCCCATTTAAAACCAGTTCGGGAGCGGTGTCAGCCAGCTACGCCACCGGCCGGGTTGCCGGCGGCGGGAACATCGGCGGTCTGGTGGGTGACAGCAACGGCTGGGTGGTGGCCTCCTGGACCGACACGGTCGTGACCGGAGGCGACGACGTGGGCGGCGTGGTGGGCGAAAACAGTGGCGCCATACTGAGCGTCTACGCGCTGGGCACGGTGAGCGGCACCAGTGATGCGCACGGCGTCGTGGGCTATACCGAGAACCAGCAAGACCTGGGAAACGTAGGCGTTTATTACAATTCTGACCGCCATCAGGTGGACCACTTTCCCTACTCCAGGTCATTGTTGGCGCTGAAAGATCCCGCCGGATACAGCGGCATTTACGCCAAATGGAACGTGGACACAGACCGCCTTCCGGCCGGGGTCTATTCCCTGGACGACCCTTGGGATTTCGGCACGTCGAACGATCTGCCGGCGCTGAAGGCGGACCGCAACGGCGACGGCATCGCCACCTGGCGGGAGTTCGGCGGGCAGCGGCGCGGCGGCCGTGACCACGACCGCAACGACAACAACCTCATCGAGGTGTCCAACCTGGCCCAGCTCAACGCCATCCGCTACGACCCCGCCGGCGTCGGCACACCTTCAAACGCGGCCAGCCGGGCCTTCCGCAGCCCCGCCTACAACATGGGCTGCGCCACGAAGTGCCAGGGCTATGAGCTGACCACCGACCTGGACTTTGACACCAAGGGCAGGGCAGGCGTCGGCCCCGCCGACGCCTACTGGAACGGCGGGGCCGGGTGGGATCCCATCGGAAACGCCGACGGAGCGTACACCGGGGAGTTCCACGGCAACGGCCGCAGCATCTCCAACCTGTACATCGACCGGGAGCAGAAAGGCGTGGGACTGTTCGGCAAGATCGGCGGCTCCGCTTACGTACACCACGTAGGGCTGCCCAACGCCAACGTGACCAACACCATCCATGACGTTGGCGCGCTGGTGGGCTTCATGCAAGGCAACCAGACCCGGGTATCAGCCAACTTCGCCACCGGCACGGTGACCGGCGGCGGCCAGACCGGCGGCCTGGTGGGCAGCAACCAGGGCTACGTGAGGGCTAACTGGGCCGAGGTAAGCGTACACGGAACCAAGCACGTCGGCGGCCTGGTGGGCCACAACGGCGGCGAAGTCAGCGCGTCCTATGCACTAGGCGCGGTATTCGGCGATTCAAGGGTTCACGGCGTGGTGGGCTTGACCGACGGCGGCGTCCTGAACGACGTCTATTTCCGTTCCGACATCAACCCGGATATTGACGACATATACGCCAAGACCAAGGCAGAGCTAGCGACGCCCACGGACTACACCGGCATCTACGCCAACTGGGACGTGGACCTGGACGGGGACGCCGAGGAGGACGCCCCCTGGGATTTCTGGACCAAAAGACGCTACCCCAGGCTGAAGGCGGACCGCAACGGCGACGGCGTGTTCACACGCGCCGAGTTCCGCGGGCAGAACCCAGGGGACATCATCGGTGATCTGCGGGACTATGACACCGACAACGACAACCTGATTGAAGTGACCAACCTGGGCCAGTTGGATGCCATCCGCCATGACCTGAACGGCGACGGAAGCTACGCTGCACTGGCGGCCAGGCAGTACGAGCAGGTTTACCCCAACCCCCTGGTGGGTATGGGCTGCCCGAACACCTGCCAGGGCTATGAGCTGACCGCCGACCTGGACTTTGACACCAAGGGCAGGGCAGGCGTCGGCCCCGCCGACCCCTACTGGAACGGCGGGGCCGGCTGGGAACCCATCGGAAACGGCTCCGGCGCGTACACCGGGGAGTTCCACGGCAACGGCCGCAGCATCTCCAACCTGTACATCGACCGGGAGCAGATACGCGTGGGGCTGTTCGGCCAGATTGGCGGCTCCGCTTACATACACCACGTGGGGTTGCCCAACGTGGATATAACCACCACCGGCTACGACGTCGGCGCTCTGGTCGGCTTTATGCAAGGCAACCAGACCCGGGTGTCCGCCAGCTACGCCACCGGCTCGGTGGTCGGCGGCGGCCAGACCGGCGGGCTGGTGGGCAGCAACCAGGGCTACGTGAAGGCGGCCTGGACCAACGTCACCGTGGAGGGAGCCAAGCACGTGGGCGGCGTGGTGGGAAGCAACGAAGGCTCCGTGCATAGCGTCTACGCGCTGGGCACCGTGACCGGCGACAACCTGGTCCACGGCGTGGTGGGCCATACCTACCACCAGACCGACCTCGCAACCGCCGGCGTCTATTACAATGCCGACCTCCACCTGGTGAGTTCACCGCCCTACTCCAGGACCACCGCCGAACTACAGTCGCCCACGGACTACGCGGACATCTACGCGAATTGGAACGTGGACCTGGACGGCGACGGCACTTCAGACGACGCCTGGGACTTCGGCACGGCCGCCCAGTACCCCAAGCTGAAGGCAGACCGCAACAGCGATGGCGTGTCCACGGTCGGGGAGTTCCACGGGCAGCAGCGCAGACCATCACTGGTAAGCGCCGAGACCAGTACGGACGGCACCGAGGTGACCATCACGTTCACCGTGCCCGTGCAGGTTTCACCCCTCCTCCGGTGGTTCATCGAAGAGAACGGGCTCCCCGGAGCGTTCCTGTTCGTGCTGTCAGTCCTGAACGTCGAAGTTGACGGCACCTGGCCAATTCAGGACAGCGCCACCGTGTCAGGCAACAACACCGTAACGGTGAGGATGAGAGAAGCCATCACCAGCGGGCAGGACGTCGTGGTCCGCTACGACAACTTGTACGCTAGACAAGCAGCCGAAATCCTCATGGACCAAGACGGCAACCCAATGGCCAACTTCGGCCCTGCGGCAGTCACCAACCGGTCCACCGAGGACGACTTCGACGGCCCCCACGGCATCACGATGAACGTCCGCGAGCTCACCATCACCGAGGGCGAGAGCGACAGCTACACCATCGCCCTGAGCGCCCAACCCTCAGGCGACGTCACCGTCGGCCTGAGTGTAATCAAGCCGAACAGCGTGACGATCAGCACAGACTTCCTTTATTTCACGTCCGACAACTGGAACACGCCCCAGACCGTCACCATCACATCCGCCGCCGACGAGAACGATTACGGCTACTGGGTCACGATTGTCCACAGCGCCAGTAGGTCCGGTTACACTGGCCAAGACTCGATCAAGATACTCATGGAGGAATAGCCACCCATGAACAGAACCCGCCAGTTCGTCACCACGGCCAGCGCAATTGCGCTGGCCGCAATCACAATTTACGCCGTCGCCATGCTCCCGGACCGGGCATCAGCCGCAAATCCGCCGCCATGCCCCGCCAGCTGGCCACCCGAACCACAGCAGGGAGCCGTCCCGACGGACCAGTACGGCCGCATATCCCACGACGGCTTCCACACCGACTCCAACGGCGACGACTGGTACGTCATCCTCGACACCGACTCCAACGGCAACACCCATGCGCGCGCCTACCGGGCCGACACGCGCTACCAGATTGGCTATCAGCCAGGAAGCGCCGATGAGGTCTGCCACGTGAACCTCAGGCGACCGGGCGACGAGGCCGATTTTGAACAACCGCAACAGGTGGTCTTCCGGCGCGATCGTGATAAGAGCGTTTCGCCGCCTGGTCGGCCGGTCACGATCCGCCAGATCCTGGCGTCTATGAGCCCGGCCGACCAGGAGGCTGCGATTCTGTGCCTACTGCAGATTGCCGGAAATGCGGACCCCGACACGTTCCTGGACGACCCGGCCAACGTCCAGGCCGGCATAGAGGCCGGTTGCCTGCCAGCCCAGTGATGACCCATGGACATACCGACCGAATACCTGGCGGGCTACACCGCCACCAGGTTCAGGAACCCGACGGAGGCTGACAACTACATCCTCCACACCAGGGTCGGCGACCCGCTGGCCGATGCGGCCAGCCTGGCTCTTTCGGAACTCCCGCCGGACGAGTCCGAACGGTTGGTTAGTGCCGGCATGGACGACCTGCCAGAGGTCCTCCGCGCCGGCCCTCCCCAAGTCGCCGCGCTGTTCGAGGACGCAGCACATACCCCCGACTGGGTTGACCTGGATTCCTACCGGGATGGATCACGCCTTTTCTTCCGGCATTCCAACATCGTTCTGGGAGCAATGCTCGCCGGCGTGCTCATCGAAGGCTTCTCGACCAACATCTCCAAATCATTCCTCATCACCGGTCGCATACAGGACCAGGGCATACGCCGCCTCAAACAGAACAACCGCCATCTCATCGAGATATTCATCCCCGGCGGCATGGACCGCCATGGCGACGGCTGGAAACTCTCCGTGCGCCTTCGACTGGTGCACGCCCGCGCCAGACTTCTCTTCGCACGTTCTCCCGACCGGGACGAGGCCGCCTGGGGCACTCCCATCAGCGCCGCCCACACGGGCTTCGCCATAGCGGCGTTTTCCGCCCGGCTCCTGCACCACATGAGCCGGCTGGGCGCCCGTTTTTCCCAAGCGGAACGCGAGTCTTTCATGGGCGTCTGGCGCTATTCGGGACATCTAATGGGCGTCCCTGACACCATACTGTTCAAGGACCAAGACGAAGCCAACCGGATATTCTAGATCGGCCGCGGCTGCGAGCCGCCCACAGACTTGGAATCCATCGTCATGGCCCATGCGCTCCTGAATTCGGCGCCGCTGGTGCTCGGCATCACCCAGACTGACGAACGCCGCAGCATGGCACGCTATATGTTCAGCATTTCGCGCGCCCTGATCGGCAACCGGCTCGCCGACGAGCTGCGGTTCCCGAAGACACGCGCCATGGGCGTACTCCCTTGGTTCCGCCTCCAGACCAGGTACAACTCATTCATGATCAGGTACGCGCCGACCCTCACCAGGCACAGCCGCTTCGAGAACTTCGTAGACCTGCTCAAGACCGCGACCTTCGACCAAAACGGTATTTCATACCGACTCCCCAACCATGTATACTCCGAGCGTTCTCACAAATGGTGACCGCTCCGCCAAACCGAAAGAGGACCGAGACCTTGAAGAACCGCCTGCCCCTACCCCCGGGGCCGCGAGGGCTCCCCCTGCTGGGGTCGCTACACCTCCTCACCAAGGATACCCACCAGGCCGTCAACCGCATCGCTGGCCAGTTCGGCGACGTCTGCCTGATCCGGATCGGCCGCATACCCACGGTCGTGATCAGCGACCCGGCGATTCTGGCCGACGCCTTCGAGAAGCCGGAGTTCGCCGACCGCTGGGTGAGCCGCGCGTCCGCGATTTTGACCGAGCGCCAGAGCATCGCCGCGTCCCCTTACGGCGAACGCTGGCAGAGCCTGAGCCAACGAGTCCACGAGAACCTGTCATGCCCCCAGGGGGCCGTTGCCATTCACGAGCGGCAGGTTGTCCCGGCGGTGGAACGCCTCGCCAACCGTCTCGCCGGAGCTGCCGACACCGGCGTTCCCGTGAACATGGACGAGGCCATCGCCGACTCCGGTTGGGACATCGCCTTCTCGATCATGTTCGGAGCCCACCCCAGCGACCCGCCGGAGTACGAAACGCTCAAGACGGTCATGCGTCACGACACCGAGTGGGCCGAGCGAGCCGCCACCCAGCCCAGCCTGGGCGACCTGATACCCTGGTTGAAGCTCGTACCCGACCGCCACGTCAAACGGGCCAAGCGGCAGAGAGCGCTCAGAAGTCAGGGCATCAAAAAGCTGTTCGACATCGTCCGCAACCGCCCCTCGTTTGCCGGAGGCGAGCCCTCCTGCATCATGGACTTCATGCTGAACCAACGCGCCGACCTGTCGGAGCTGGCAATCGAGGCTTCCTGCGCCGACCTGCTCCTGGCCACCCATCCGGCAATCTACTCCATCCTCAAGTGGTGGCTGCTCATCCTCGCCAACCGCCCCCGGGTGCAGGCCGCCATCCGGCAGGAAATGGACGAAAACCTGGCCGCCGGCGAACCACCGACCGACCCGACGCTGCTCCCTTACACGTCGTCCTGCTACGACGAATGCCTGCGTTACCGGACCACTGCGCCTCTTGGAGTGCCCCACCAGGCCGCCGCCGACACCGAGCTGGCAGGGTTCCGCATCCCCAAGGGAGTCCAGGTCCTGGCCAACATCCACGGCATCCACCACGACGAGCGTTATTGGGACGAACCGCACGTCTACCAGCCCGAGCGTTTCCTGGAAAAGAATCGCGCCACGCCAGGCCAGGACGCGTACCTCCCATTCGGATCCGGCATCCGCATCTGCCCGGGACAGCGCCTGGGACGGATGGCAACCTGGACCGCCGCCACACGAATTATCAGAATGCTGTCCTTCCAAACCATAGACGACCTGCCGCTTTCCGAACGTGAAGTGTTCGGACTTACCCTCACGCCGAAACCGTATTCTGTGCTGATAACCCGAAAGGCGGATGCCACCGGGCGGTGACGGCGCTCGAACCGCGAACGCAGACCGGGCCGGGCGCTAGCTGCCGCCGCATCACACGTTGGGGATACCCTGCCAGGTGCGAACACCGGCGTCAGATTGCGAAATCCTCCAGTATCATGGCGGTCTTCCGTCACGGGCTCGCCAGAACCAGAGTAGCGAAATCGCCTCGACATGCCTAGAGGTGGCGGAAACGACGATAACCGTGCGGATCAGATGAACCCGAACAACGACGCCTACTGGGAGTCCCGGGGCTACGACGAGCGTCCCGATGATTGGGAGGACCGTGTCGACGGCGATGATGACGGGGATGACGACAACCGCGCAAACCAGCTCAATCCCAACAACGATGCCTACTGGTCATCGCGTGGCGAGGAGCAACCTGGTTAGTTCATCGTCTGGCAGATGTTTATGGGCGGCTCAATAGAGCCGCCCATCGTGGGTCGTTTTTGCCCTGCCGTCGGTTAGTGGCGGCTCAGGCACTGTAGAAGGGCTGAATTTACGCCGGAGACGGCCACCCAGTTCGTTTGAGGGCTTGCTGGGTTTCCCTGCCCTTTCGCTGCTACAGGGCGTTCCTGGCCCGTTTACGGGCAATTCCAGCGGCCTATGTGGTTTCGATGCTTTGCACGTAGAGCGTCTTCCGGTTTCGCCAGAGCGCGTCTAGTTCAGTTACTTCCGCGCACTCGAATCGGTTGAAGGTCATTTCCGGGGAGTTTTGGAATTCGGTCGGTTTCTCAGTGCTTCCTCGGTTTCCGCCAGGTGGTAATAGGCCTCGGCGATGCGCCGGCTGTGGACGGCTATTGCCTTTAGCCTCTGGGTTTTTTATGAACACCGCCTTCCTGCGGTAACTGCGGGGGCTGTAAAGGGCGGCGGTAAAGTGAGCCACGTGGGCGGCTCGATCGTCGGCTTGCGGCTGTCGACGTCCAGGGAAATGTCCGCCTGAGTGTTCAGGGAGAATGATGCTCCTATAGATGTCAATCTGCGCTGCCGATTATTCCGGCGGAGTTCTGAAGCGCGGAGAAGACCTCGTGACCAACATGGCGTTTGAAGCAAGGGATGACTTCGGTCTTTCTCATTCCCTCGCCGGTGCGACGGAGCATGTCCGCCTTGGTGGTGAGGGGAAAGCCAACGTCAATTACCGCCATTTCATAGGCTCTTTGGTGCGCAAGCCGGGTGCCTTAGCGCGTTACCGCTTTAGAGAGCAGCTGTTTCTCACCATGCACTTTTGCTTGACCTACGACGTGGTCAATCAATGGCCCGGCGTGTGGGTGTCGGTTCCGGCGTGGCGTGAGCGGCTGGGTGCTGAGACGTTGAGGCAGTCGGCAGTGGTCGTTTACATCGGGATGCCGGTAAGAGGGGGATGCTTCGGCCGCGAGTTGTCGTCAACGGTCCCTGGGGTCAACGCTCTCCGAAAGTAGGTAAGTGTTAGCGGTGTTGCTAATCGTCTGGTCTTGAGTATCATCTGACCGATGAGGGAATTTATTGGTCGGTCGGTCATGGTGAATACCTCGGGGATGCTCCGGCGCTGCGCGAAGGCTTCTGCCATGTGGGCTCCTTCCTTAGTGCGGGGCGACGCGAACTAAGGTGCGCGACCGTAAGTAGACGGTGGCGGTGGCCATTTCTGCTCGGGGTCCAGCATGGCGAGGAGGACACGATTGACCGAGTTTATGTTTGGTTGTCCGACCCAGCCTATCTTGTCCGTCAGCCGCGCATGGGCGGCTATTGATCGCATGCGATGGATCAACACTGACCCCGCAGTCTCGCCTTGATTTTCGTCTTTGATGGTGACCGGAACGCGAACGGGAGATTCGGGATTCTGCTCGAATTCGACTTCGGCTACGATGGCCATCTTGTTGCGGCTGTTGTAGTCCAGAACAAACACCGGGGTCTCCATGGGTTGTTCGAGCCCTTTGTCGTCAGGGTTTTCGAACTGCGCGTACCAGACTGTGCCTTTGGCGACCTGCTTCGGTCCCGACGTCGTGCTGATCGTACCCGGGTTGCGCTGGGTACTCGCCAAACGGGCGACCAGGATGTCCAAGGCCTTGTCCAATTCTTCCTTTGCCGCCTCGCCGCGGCGGCGACCTAAACGTGCCTTGTCGACGGATTTGATTTGGCGCACCGAGGCCCACGAGCAGGCGTCCTTGATTTCGACGTGGTTCCCGTAGTAGCGTTGGGCCGGAGCGGTTTCGGAAGTTGGAAATGAAATTGCGACGTGCAGTTGGTTGTTTACCTCGTTCCTGCTGACGATGAGTGCGCGGCGATGGTCTGAAAGCTCTTCGGCGACGATTGTTCCGTAGTCATAATCGTAGACGTCGCCTCTGATGGCGTTTGGCACAACGGGCGATTCTCCTACTTGGCGTTGACGAATCTCAGATCGGCTTCGATCCCCTCCGGTGTCTGCTCGATCTTCGTAAAGTCGACCTGAGGAAACATACGGTCCTGCTGAATGAAGTACGCGGCGTGCGCGACCTCATGTGCTTGGCAGACGGCATAGCAGGTGGCGATGATCTGGTCTGGAAACTCGGTCTTGTCCAAAGCACTGTCGAACCGTTCGAATTCTTCTTCCGTGAGCCAATACGGGAGAACCTCGTGTGGTTCGCGCTGGCGTCGGACAAATTCCCGTGCGATCGCCCTGATGCGCTCGCGGGCTCCGGTGTCAAGCCAACTTTCGGTAGTTAGAACCAATTGGCCGAGGTGTTCTTCTGTTACAGAAGGATTGGCCGCCAGAATATAGTCCAATCGCTCGTCGGAATCCGTTTCCCTGATTTCAGAGAAGTACTTGACCGCCAACTCGATTGCCGGGTCAGTTACGTCTTCGGGCAAGCTATGCTGTGGCTCCGGTGTAGCCCAAACTGACCTGGGTTCATGGTGCATCACGGGAGCGTATCTTTCGGGAGTTTTTTGTTCGTAGAGGTCTAGGACCGCGTGACGGTCGAGGGTTTGTGTGGTCATGGGCACTCCTTCTCAGAAAGGTGGTGAGCCTTCCAGTTATCCACGGTCATTAGGCGTGGTCGGTGATGTTCTGTTTTGTCAATTCTGGTGCAGGAATGAGGTGGGTTTCGTAGTCAGGAAAAACGCGCGTGTGTGCGGCGCATGAAGCGGTTTTCGTTGGAGTTCGGTTTGCATTGGAGACGGACAGCGAGGTACCGTCGTGGAACGGATGGGGCTAACCGAACGGTTGGGTATGGCATGGTGTGGAGGTAAGGCGGTCGCCGGCCAAGGCGCGGACCGGTCCACGGCAGGGGCCTTCGGACGGGAGGCATCTTCCCGTCGTCCGTGGTCGCTGCTGCGTTTCAATAACGCGGGATGGAGGGAGCGACCGAACAGCGAGGGTCGGCTGACGGTTGCCACGCCTCGTTAAACTGGGTTGCCAGACACGTCTGTGTCTCAATCCTGTGGGCGTAGCCTACGTTGGCGACGGCATCTTGGACGGCGCCGGTCCCACGTAGAATGGTGGCGGTGGTTCCGGCGGATATGGACATTGGCACGGTCGTCATCAAATGCTCCATGCTGCAGGTGCGGCTAACTGCGGCAGGCACGATTGTTGTTATTAATACTGTAACACAGGCCCGCAGGTAGTCTGCCGCGGTGAAGTTTTGCGGATATTACGTCGTTGTTCACGTTACTGTCAAATCTGACGGTCTGCAGCGTGTTAGATCCATTGCGGAAATCGACACGGTTCTCCGCCGTGCTAAACGACATCGCTAAAGTAAGTCAGGCGTCGTAGACATGATGATGTGAATTTGACATTTCTGCTGGCCAGTTAGCCAGGACGTTTTCGCTGGTCATCGACACCTTTGGCGGGGCGAAGCTACGTGAAGGTCTGCGGGACTGTGACTGCTCCGGACGACTCGGGCGAGCGTTTCCTGCCGGGAAGCGACAACAACCTGTTCACTGATTTGGGTATGGGCTTTCGGGTCAACGACGACCGTGTTACGGATTGGTCCGACGTGGGCGTTGTCCCCGCCGGTGAGGCTGGGAGCGCGTGCGACGTATGGGAGGTTCCAGCCGGGTCCTCCACCGTCATCTACGCGGTCAACAACTGGCTGGAGAGCGCGGGCGTTTACCGGGTCGAGCTTTTCGCGGATGAACTGGATATTCCCGAGAACGAGTAGGGGCGTGTGATGGTCGGCAATTTCTACCGTGTCCCAGGTGAGGTGTAGCTGTTTGGTCAGAGCCGCAGGACGTCATAGATTTCCGCTGTACGACAACGTGCCTGGCGGAGCCGGCCACGTCCGCGAGTTGCTGGCGGTGGGCCGATCGTGGTTGGAACGGGCGAAAGCAGTCCTATTTGTTGACGGTGCCCACGACTGGCGACGCCGGTCGGCCTGCTTGGACTGCCTGCTGTCCTTCCAGACGCAAAACGCGATGCGGCGAGGCCTTTTGGACCGGTCACAGGTACTTTCTGTCCTGTCCCAGCGTGTTGACAAATTGAGCACGAAGCCCGGAAATCGGGTTCCCGGCTACCTCTTTGAAAGTGTCCGAGAGTGTATTTCCGAGCTAACACTATTTGAAACACTTTTGGCGTCTGGGACCGCCGCTTGAATACGGTGGTCCGGCCTTGGGCCACGGACCCTGTTCCCGTGGGAACTCGTCGCGGTGCCTTCCGGCTTGAACACGCTTAGCTCCAGGCCCAAACGTGGTTGTCTTGGCTCGGAGCCGGATGGCTGCTGTCGCCACCCGGTGGACGCGGTCAGTACGTCCGGTATGTAGCCTGACTGCCATTCACAGTGCCGGACGAAAGCCCGGTTGCGGATGATAACGGCGGCAGTCCAGTCGGCGTGGGCGTAAAGACCGCAGTTCCGGCACCGGAACACCGCTTGGCTCTCGCGGTTTTTCGGGTGCCGGTCTCCGCAGCGCAGGCAGGTCTGTAACGTGCCGTGCGGCGGGACGAAGACGGTGGGTATGCCGAGTTTGGCAGCTT
Organism: Dehalococcoidia bacterium; assembly: GCA_965262485.1. Taxonomy (GTDB): domain Bacteria; phylum Chloroflexota; class Dehalococcoidia; order Lucifugimonadales; family UBA3495; genus Bin87. Next base: position 2,358,131 of record OZ253540.1, read on the forward strand.
CCTCACGGAGGAGTTTGCCAACGTGGCCGATGGCCGCCTCGGCGAGACTCTCGTTGAGCTTTCGTTTCGCGGCGACGTTCTTGCCGGGTCTGTCGGCGGAGCCACGAGCTGAGGCCATCATGCTTATGGGTCTCAAGCTTTCGATAGCGACCATTCTGGGCTGGGCTTCCAGCAGGATGTCGCGGATCTGCCGCCGCATTTCCTGGTCGCGACGCTGGGTGTAGCGGCGTGTCTTTTTCCGATGTTCGGCTACGGCGTGGCAGCGGCGTTTGCTGTCTCTGGGTTTGCCGGCGACGTGGAGCTGATGCTTGCTGCGCTTCTTGCGGTGCTTCCCGCTGTGCGGGTTGTGGGTCCGTGAGCCGTTGCTGAACACGGCATGGTTCTTGCTACCACGGTCGGCGCCGAGGATGTCCTCGGGACGTTGGATGTCCGCGTGTTCCAGCGGCGCAGGGTCGGGTTCCCAGACCTGGACGTGTAGGCAGTAATGCCGTTGTTCCAGCGGCACGCGATGGCGGTACTGCTTGACCGGCGCCAGCCTGATGGAGCGTACGTCCAACTCTTTCAGGGTGGCTGTGGCGCGCAGCCGTAGGGTGAACTTGCACTGGCGGCTGGCGACGGTCTGACCATCGTCGCCGATTTGGAACAGTCGTTTGTCGGTGATGGTAAGGCTGAGCCGGCTGCGCTTGCGGGCGCGATGTGCCAGCGTGCGACGATGGGCACGGACATCCCGTTGCTTTGGTTCCTCGCCGTCGGCGATGGCCCGTGCGATGCGTTCCAGCCGCTCGGGGCGGTTTTGTTGTAGCCGCTGGTTGGCTTCCCAAGCTTGTTCGCCGCTTTCCTGGTGGATGTGGTAGGGCGCGTCGGCCTTTTGCCGATTCTCCTGCCGCCAAATCGTGATGCGCTTGTTGATGGCATCGGGATGGTTCCTGCCGCTGCGTTTGGGCAGGTTTGGTTCCCGGTTGAGCACGTCGACGGCGATGTTGTAGGCAGCGTTCTACTGGGTGGCATAGTAGCCGATGGCCCGGCTGTTGGCCGGGTCGTGGCGCAGCGCGAATTTCAGCGTACGGATCATGTTTGCCTGGCATCGAAGGGTTCGTGCATGATGATAACGTCATGGGGCCATGAGCGGCCCGCAGATGACGGTAGCCCTGACGGGCTGTGGTGGTGAGGGAATTGCGCCTCTGGCGGTGTAGTCGTCAGAGATGCCCGGCGGTACGTCAACGTGGGGAACGATGGACGCAGCCTGGAGCGACCGGCTTGGTAGCAGTTGTTGAGGGAGACACGGTCCGGTGTTCGAGTTTCGACCGGGTGCTGATCTACGGGTCTGACCGGCTGGGCAGGAACGCGGGTGACCTGATGGCCGTTCGCGACCGGTCGCCCGAGACCGGAGACAAGCTGGTGTCCGCGCGGTAGCGGCGATGTTGTCGAGAGCATAGCTACAGCGGTATCACGCTGTGCGTTTTGCCCACTCCGGTGCCCATTCGCAGGGACAGCCGGTAAGCTATATTGACCAAGTCGGCTGACACCAATACTTCGCGGACGATCAGTTCCAGGATGGACTTGGTGGTCGCTGCGTTCATGTCCCGCAGGTAGGTCTCGGGGTTGCGGGCGTAGGATTCAATCCGGTCTTCGTCGTCGGCGACGTACCCGTAACCCCGTAGAGCGTGATCGGCCTGGCGGGCCTCGTCCTGTTTGGTGCGCCAGCCGTCGCCCGTCCGGGCCAGCCGGGCGGCGACTTTGGCATACGTCGCCTTGCCCTTTTCCACCTCCGCCGCGAGTTTGGCCCGTTCGTGGTCCAGGCGCTCGATCTCGCCCTGTATGGATTCCAGTTGCTGTTGCTGCCGCAGGGCTTGCTGGGCGGCGTTCCGTCTGACCTGGGCGATGACATCCTGGAGCAGGTCGTCGGTGAGAACGTCGACGATCAGGTGCTCAAGCACCGGTTCGTCCAGGCGTCCGGTCTTGACTTCCCGCGTGTCGCAGGCGTTTTCGTCAGGGCCTTCGGCGCTGGGGCATACGTAGCGCGGCGGACGTTCAGTGTCGCCGTCCAGCATGGTCATTGGGGTACCGCAGCCTTGGCATTTGGCCAGGCCGAGCAGCAGGGGTTGTCCGACCTGGTTGTCTCCGGTGTTGGCGGTCGGGTTCGGCAACCGCCGGTAGCGAGTGGAGGTTGGATCATGGTGGCTGAGATCAGAGAACATTGTGAGCGTCGAGACGCGCTATTTTGTGGGATTGTGCAAGTAGGTGACGACATTAGGACAATCGTAATCGACAATGCGCCGTTCTTGGCAATACGAGGTGTGGGCCGGAAACATAAAACCTAAAGCAAACGGCATGGCCGTGTTACGTGGCGAGGAACAGTGTTGCCACGGGTTGGGTGGCAACATCCGGATGGCAAGCACGGCTGCGCAACTTTCGACTAATTCAGGTTGTGCCTGACGATCAGCTCACGCAGTCCTTGATCAATGTGGACTGGCAAATCTTTGGCTAGCAGTTTGTCAACAACCTCCCGCGTTCCTAGCCAAAACCAAGGCTCAGTATCATTTTGCCCCAGGTAGACTAAGAACCTCCCCAGGTCGTCAGGATACCTTTCCGTTAATTCGCGTTCGCTGAGGTCGTGCAAAATGTAGGAACGACTTAGGCGCACTGGGCGCATCTGGATGGCCACTTCGACGGCGTCAGGAAATACACCGGGCAAGTGCATGACCCATTCCAGCATCTGAGCGATTTCGGCGTCATCCAGTGGGCAGGGTACGCCCTGCAATCGGTTTGCCCAGTAATCTTTGAGCCAGACGCTCCACCATTCCTGCTGTACGGTCTCGTCCAGGTTGCGCAAACGGTGGCCGATTTCAAGCGCAAACTGTGTCTTCATCTGCGTGTCCGCGTGTTTGAAGAACTCTGTGATCCAATCATCCATGGCGTCGCTGATGAGCCATCCCAGAGCGACAACGTAGAATTCCACGAAACGCACACGCATCTGTTCGCTGAATTCTTGGACTATTCGCCGGATGGCGGCGATGGACTTTTCACGCAAGCGTTCGGCGGTTGGGGGGGATAAGCGTCCCCAGGTAAGAAAGCCATCCCAAGCGCACTGAAAATCATCATGTTCGGTGTCGAAGAGTGGTAGCAGAGTGCTAATCGTCCAATCCTCATCAACGGCGAGAAAATATTGAAAGTTACTGACGAGCACGGCGCGACCAAACTTTCCGGCTAACCCGTCCTCCGTCACGATTGCCTCTAATGCTTCCCGGTATTCAACGCTCAGCAATTGCGGGGCGGGTTCCTGCAGCTTCCGCCACAGTTCACTACTGAAGGTCCAGAACAGGGCTAGTTTGCCTGACGCGTGATTGATGGCCTTCTCAAGCCAGCTAACGTACTGCGGAACCCCGCCTACGGATACTGAGATTTGCGGGAGTTCGTCCGAGGCAGCGTAAGGACGCATGGCAACCGCTATCGAGTTGGCCGCATCCAGCAATCCAGCTGCTTCAATTTGGTCGGCATTCCGAATCAACTGGTTGAGGACATCCGCAATCTGTCGTGCGTGCTCCCGGTGAAGATCACCAGCTGATAGGTGAGACATCACACGCGTGACGCTGTCTTGATTGAGCTCCGACGTCGCCCAGGCAAGAATTACGTGGTGCCAAATATCCGTGTCCCATGCTTTGTTTGAAACCATGGCGTCTGCAAGGTCGAGCCCCCAGGATGGGTTGGTCCGGACGGCCTCTTCAACTTCCCTTAGCAGCGCCCAGTGGTCATGCCCGTCGAATTGGATTAGTGCGTTCCTGAGCTCGGGGCTGGCTTGCGGGTACAAGCGAGCGGCTGCGTGGAAGATCTCGTGATGGGCGGCTACTTCGTTCACATCGCATCCTTCCAAGATCCAGGTAATTCTTTCGTCAGCAGTCAGGTCGTTCCGGCCGGACGAGGCGTGGATGGCGAGACGCCGCAGCAACGGCGCAGGGGAACCTGCGTAACGGTCGCACCAAGTTCCTGCATACGCCGGGTCGTGAGCGGTCAGCCACGCCAGGCAATCCCGCGCCGCGTCGATGAGGGCGTCAACTTCATGGGGCAGGTCGTCCTGCGAGTGGGGTTCGATGGCAGATCTTCCGTAGCTATCCCCATCCCAAGTCTCGCTCCCTCGACCCCACGCGATAATTGCCGAACGGCGTTCCTCCAGTCTCATGGTGGTTCGTTCGAGCAACGAATGCGCGACGTTCGGCAGGTGAGGTTCAAGGCACGTTTCCCAAAAAGATTGCATTCTAATCTGGCGACTTCTACCGTCGTATAGCTCATATCCTGGCCGGACTTGGTGTCGACTCGCGGTCATCACGTCGTACACTTGCAGCAGGTTCTGGAACGCTCCAAGATTGGCGCAGGTCTCAGCTAGACCCGACAACCCGTAATCGTCGAAATCCGGCGGCACACACGTCATCAGGAAGTGGACCCACCTCGAAAGGACTGTTGGGTTTAGTGGTGCCTCGTCATTGTGTCGGAGCGACCATGCCAGCCGGTTCCACAAGTGTGGATTGAGCCTGCCTCCATGCCGCGCGATGACCTCGAACAATTCGTCGGATTGAGTGATTGCGAACCGACTCACCAGCCAATATGACAGCGTAGTTTCTTGGTCTTCCGGATCCCCATCTGTGAATAAGCGATCCAGGTACCCGCGACGGTCGAGCCAAGCAATCCATTCCGGTAACTCAGCAGCCTCGATGAAGAACCGGGTCATCACCGAGTCGGTGAGGGCGTGTTCAATGATTCCAGTGCTGTCGTCATCAATGGGCGGGTATCCGCCGGCGATTGTCGAAATCTCCTGTTGCCAGTCAAGGACGCCTCGTCGCAGGAAATTAGCCAACCCGGCCACTGCCGCGTCCAGGCCGTTGTAATCATTGTCTTCATTTTGGTGGAACGTAACGGGTTGGATGCCCATCCTGTGCCAATGGTCAGGATCATCACTTCGGTCGCCGATCAATGAGAAACGCTTCTGACCGTCATCCGGTGGCAATGACGGCGTCAAGTAGGTCATGATGGTGTCGCTGTGGCTGTAACCCACGAACAACACCGTGCAGTTGGAGAAGAGGTCAATCAAAAAGCGGCGTGCCCAACCGTCTGATTCGGTCAGATAAGCGCGCCCAAAGTCCCGGTGGGTGATCACCATCTCCTTCGGTTCACTTACGCAACCATGCAGGTGGACGATTCCGTCAAAGCGGTTACCCAGAGGCAGCGTCGGTGCTTGGAATACCTTGGGCATGGAGTTGAATTGGGCGAGAGCCGCCTGCTCAAACAGATCGTCGAAGTTGGTGGTGACCGTCCGCACTTCCCCGGCTTCGCCGAAAAGGCGGAGTATATCGAGGTGGAGCGCCGTCGGTTCGGGGTTGTTCCGTTGCAAAATTTCAACGGTACGCTGGTGGACATCGGTTCCGCGGACCTCCAACCGTCCCAAGAATCGGTCCTCGGTTTCCCCAGTGCCGATGGATTGCCCCGTGCCTTTCGCCACTTGCTGTGCCAAACGCCGGAAGCCGGGCAGGACGGCTGGGGGTCCCATGGACACGCTGGCGCCGGCAAACACCACCAGACGCTTGGTCCGGAGGGCGTCCAGCAGGGAATCAGGGAAGTCGACGCCGGAGATTCTCAATCGTTAACCTTCGTTTCGGCCTGACGAGTCCGGTATTGGCGGATGGTGGAATGCCCTGGTTCTGTCCCACATCGGAACCGTGGGTGCCAACTCGGCACGCATCGCGGTTTCGACATAGTAAATGGCCTGTTGTGCCAGCCATGCCGCGTTCAAGGGCGGACCGTCTTTCAACCAGTGCGCCGTCACTTGATTTCGGAGCTTTGCGATCTCTTGAACTAAATTGTCGTGCTGTTTGCCGTCCTCGATGAGCCGTTTGGCTTCTTCGCCCCATCCCACGTAGTAGTAAGGTCTTTCGATCTCTTTGGACCGAAGGTACGCGGAAATTTGCTTCCAGAGTTCGGGGCCACATTTTTCTCTGTCGAACCCTGCCTCGATTGCAATCCTTTGGAGAATCGCGACAGATGCGGTGACAGAGCTCATCCAGTCTCCATTGTCCCTCGCCGTTGTGTTGTGCACGTAACGTGCTATCACGGGGTAATGGTCTTCGCCGATGTTGCGCAGGATCTCCTCTAACACTTTTTCAAGCCTCACGCCCATCGGCATCCAGTTTTTCGTTCTGTTCTTTTTCGCCGGCGAGGTCGGCTCCCATGCGCCCCACAGAGGCGTCCATGTTCCCCACCATTGATTGTCTGACCAAGTCTCTTTCCAAGCTATGGCTACTTTGGGTCGACACCACGTGCTGCTCGTGAACGATAGACCATGGCTGATCGCTCGTTGTATTAACTGGACCTCCTCGAGGTTCATTGCGGCGCCATCGTTTCGCCACACGTGGAAGCCTACATCCTTGATCTCGAATTCTCCGTGTTCGACCCACACTCTCGCTGCGTACTCGCTCCAAAAGATGTCTCGGTCGTCAGCCGGTGTCATCGAGATTGTGACGATTGGACTTTCTTGGTCTGTCCTGATGATCACACCTTGATGCGTGTCGCCGATGTCCCATTCGATTGGGTGTTGGTCTATCTCTGGCTTCTTGACTTCTATGAAGAACTGGTTGGCGCCATGTGGAGGAATCTCAGTTTTGGAAAAGTCTCCGTGCGATATGGTGACCGCTTCCTTGTCCGCATCGGTCGTCAAAGCCTCTGCCCAGATCCCTTCATACCACAGGGTGACCGTCTTGGCCCTCACCGGCTCGACCAAGGTTATGCTCTCGCCGTTGATGATTCTCCTGGATTCACCATTGGCGTGGGAGAACGGATGGGCATTATTGGCGAATAAAGGAACTGTCCGTCCACTGTGCACCATCTGAGTGCTACGAGCCAACGTGGGAATGTCAAACGGATCACCATACGGGGTATCCGGCAGTGTGATAGTAGTTGCCGCATCGTCCGACCCGAATAGCGTGCGCACTTCCTCTTGCAAGAACCTGTCTACGATCTCTGGAATAGGTTAAGTTGAGACTATTATCAGGGGAGGGGTAATCATGTCTCATTCCTATCCCAGCGACATCAGTAGGGAACAATTCGCCCGTATTCTGCCGACGCTGGAGTCGGCCCGACGCCGGACCAAGCCCCGCACCGTGGACTTGTATGACGTTTTCTGCGGTGTGCTGTACCTCCTGAAAAGCGGGTGCCAGTGGCGAATGATACCCGCGGACTTCCCCAATTGGCGCACTTGCTACCAGTATTTCCGGCAATGGAGCGAGCGGCCTGGCCCAGGTCAGGATTCAATTCTGGAGCAAGTCCTAAAAAAAATCGGTTGGCGCGGCCCGACAAAGCAATGGTCGGAAAAAGCAGACCAGCTTCTGTATCGTGGACTCCCAGAGCGTGAAGAACACGGACACCGCCGAGCACAAGGGCTATGACGCGGGCAAGAAGGTGTCGGGAATCAAGCGTCACATCGCGGTGGACACGCAAGGATTGCCCCATGCGATCCACGTGACTACCGCCGACGTCACCGACCGGGCCGGGGCTTTAGCGATGTTTGACCGGCGCCGAGACGGCCTCAGTCAAGTGCAGAACGTGCTGGTGGACGGGGGTTACACCGGGAAGCCCTTTGCCACTGCGGTGCAAGGCCTGTTGGGAGCCTCGGTGGAAGTGGTGAAACGCAGCGAACAGCACACCTTCGTGGTGCTGCCAAAGCGATGGGTGGTGGAGCGGTCTTTCGCCTGGCTGGAAAAGTGCCGCCGACTCTGGAAGAACTGCGAAAGAAAGCTCAATACCAGCCTGCAAATGGTGGTGCTTGCCTTCATGGTGCTAATCCTCAAAAGATTGTAGACAGGCTCTAAGAGCCTGTCTACGATCTCCGGAATAGGTTAAGTTGAGACTATTATCAGGGGAGGGGTAATCATGTCTCATTCCTATCCCAGCGACATCAGCCGGAAGCAATTCGCCCGTATTCTGCCGACGCTGGAGTCGGCCCGACGCCGGACCAAGCCCCGCACCGTGGACTTGTATGACGTTTTCTGCGGCGTGCTGTACCTCCTGAAAAGCGGCTGCCAGTGGCGAATGCTGCCCGCGGACTTCCCCAATTGGCGCACTTGCTACCAGTATTTCCGGCAATGGAGTGAGCGGCCCGGCCCGGAGCAGGATTCCATCCTGGAACAAGTCCTAAAAAAATCGGTTGGCGAGGCCCGACAAAGCAATGGTCGGAAAGAGCAGACCAGCTTCTGTATCGTGGACTCCCAGAGCGTCAAGAACACGGACACCGCCGAGCACAAGGGCTATGACGCGGGCAAGAAGGTATCCGGAATCAAGCGTCACATCGCGGTGGACACGCAAGGATTGCCCCATGCGATCCACATAACCACGGCCAACGTCACCGACCGGGCTGGGGCTTTGGCGATGTTTGACGAAAACCGGTCCGACCTCAACCAGGTCCAGAAGGTGCTGGTGGACGGGGGTTACACCGGAAAGCCCTTTGCCACTGCGGTGCAAAGCTCGTTGGGAGCCTCGGTGGAAGTGGTGAAACGCAACGAACTGCACACCTTCGTGGCGCTGCCGAAGCGATGGGTGTGGAGCGGTCTTTCGCCTGGCTGGAAAAGTGCCGCCGACTCTGGAAGAACTGCGAAAGGAAGCTCAATACCAGCCTGCAAATGGTGGTGCTCGCCTTCATGGTGCTAATCCTAAAAAGATTGTAAACAGGCTCTTAGACGCCGCCAACACTCCTAAAAAGACAACTTTTCGAGTGCTCGTTCGCATTGCCCAGCTGGATGACGAGCGCTAAGAAAAACCGAAGTAATACCAACGCAGGAGAACAGAAACCAGGGAATACGCCAAGAAACGGCAAAACCACCACGTTCCGGGCGGGCAACCCCAAAGACAGGACTTTGAACTCGTAGCCCAAGTCCCCGGCCAGGCCAAAACAGCCGGTACGCTGCGAAAGCTCAAGGCTCGCCCACGCCGCAGCAACACGGAACAGCGGACTCTGCCGGGCCTCCCGGCCAGCGGCGGCGAAAGCAAGGTATAACGCGCGGCACTAACGGCGACCAAAAGAAAGTGGGCGGCAACAACGACACCCCCAAGGAGCTGGCTTCACGCCAGCCTATGTATTCGGCTACACAAGGGCGTTCGGCAACGCCTTGATCTCCGGCAAAGCCAGAGTATTCGGCAACGCCCGGTTGTTTGACGACGCCTGGATGCACGGCAGCAACCGAGCGTACAGCACGCCTGGGTCGACGACGACGCCCGCGCCTACGGAGATACCCACGTGTACGGCGACCCACGCATGCCCAGCGGCAATTCGGTGAGATGCCGCCAACATTCCGTCAGGGACTCTGCGCTGTTGACCTCGTGGCGTGTGTCGGAAACTGTCGACGCAGCAACAGGCTCACCTCACGAACCCACCAGAACTCTTCACGCAAAACTCCAACCGACCAATGTCCAGCTCGTGAACCATGCGCCACTACCAGTGCAGCAGGCCATGACCCGGCAGTAACGGCAGTCTGTCGGCAACGTCCTCTGGCTTCCCAATCCGAACCATAATCCGGTAGCGGTAAATCGGCCGGCCGCCGGCATACTGAAAAGCAACAACGGCCGACTCCGCAGAGCGACGCGCTACGCTCCGCCCTCGCTGGCGACCTACCTAATGGTATAGTAGTGAACACGAACACAATGCCACGCGAGGGGTTTCCTTATGGCCCGCATCCTGATTGAAGGTTTCCTCTGCGGGCGGTGCAAGTACCGCTGGGTGCCTCGCCAGAGCACCAAGAAAGAACCGAAGATCTGCCCCAAATGTAAGAGCGCCTACTGGAACAAGCCCCGCAAGCTGGACTGGCCGGCGGGCAAACGCGCCGCCCAACACGACCAATGCCTTCAGAAGACTATCGCATAGTTCCCACGATTGGACGGCAAGCCCGCGGTCGGGTGTCAACCTGACGCTACTCAACCTTGGAGAAATCCCCCAATGAGCAACTTGACGCCATGCTGACTGCCTGCCCGCCGCGCCCCATTGCACAGGCCGGCGACCAGTACGCCGCCGACATCATCCGAGGTCTGAGCGAGGAACTAGCCACCGCGGAAACCGCGGCTGATTTCTTGGAAACGACCCATCTGACCAAGGACACCGCCGACTTTCTGCGGATGGCGATGGATCGCATCGCCTTGGGGCGCGACAGCACCAGCCCCTCCGTGTACCAGCTGTACAGCCGCTACGGAGGCGGCAAGACCCACAGCCTGCTGCTGCTGGCCGCCGCCGCCAAATACCCCCACCTGCCCTATTGGCAGGACAACGCTCAATGCGACCCGGCCTCCGCCAGGGTAATCGCCTTCGACGGCGAAAAGCACAACGTGGTTAACGGCACCGAGCTGGACGAGCAGGGCAACAGGGCCAGGAGCCTGGCCGGCTACATACTGTACCACCTGGGCGGCCCTGCGGCCCTGCGCGAATTCGGTGAAGGCGACGCAACTCTGGCCGACCCAGGCTCCGACGCTTTCCGACGGCTGATCGGCGACGAACCCATGATCATCGTCGACGACGAGCTCGTGCACTACATCAACCGGGTGAACCAGCGCGCCGCCAGCGACGCCCGGATCAGCGCGGAAGGAGTGTTGACCACCCTCAGCGCGCTGATCAACGCCGTAGCCAACAGCCCCAGAGCCGTGCTGGTAATCACCACTCCCGAAGACTCACACGAACTCTTGGAAGAGAGCAATGCGGCAACCGCCGGCGACGCCCACCACGCCGACGCTCTGGCGTTGCTCGATATGCTGGATCGGGTCAACTCGCAGCTAGGGCGAGTAATGCACCCAGTGGCCCCGTCTGGCGAAGCCGACCTGCCGGCCATCCTGCGCAAGCGCCTGTTCTATGGCGTGGACGAAGCCGCCCGTCAGGACACGGCCAATGCCTACACCGCCGTATCCGCCCGCAACGGACGCGCCAACGGCAGCCTGGATTACCAGGGCTTTCACGATGCCTACCCGTTCCACCCGTCGCTGCTGAACATCATCACCGGCCGCCTGGCCGCCAACCGCAACTTCCAGCGAGTGCGCAGCACCCTGCGCCTGCTGGGCAATACCCTGCTGGAAATGCAAAACGGCAGCGGCGAAGCGGCGCTCCTGCATCCCTACCACGTCACCCTCCGTGCCGCCTGCATCCGTGACGAGGTCGTCAATCGCCCCGGCTTTTCCGAGCTGGACCCAGCCATCGAGACCGACATCGTTGGGCGCAACAGCACTGCCGAGAAAACCGGCAACGACCTGGCGGAACCAGCGGCCGTGACGATGCTGCTGGGCACCATCGCACCCGACAACAGCAACGGCCTCTACGCCGACCAGATCGCCGACGCCCTACTTTCGCCGGAGCGCGACGACTTCGGCGTCATCGCCAACGCCATTGAGCAGTTCCTGAGCCGGGCCATCTACGTGGACGACAGCCCCGACACCCAGCGCAAGCGTTTCAGCAAAGACGCCAACGTGATGAAGGAACTGCTGGAAGCTAGAGACGCCATCCTGGCCAACACCACGGCAATGACCGACCTACTCCGGCTAGCCATCACCAGCGCCTACGGCGGCGGCAACCGGCGCGGCGACCAGTCGAGGTCATGCTCTTCCCTTCCCGACAGTCCAACGTGCCGGATAACCCCGACCGGGCCGTTCTGGGCGTCGTCAATCCCGACCACTGGAACTGGACCGACGCCGGCAACCCGGCCAACGGGATGAGCAACCAGGATCTGCTGGACCTGCACCGACACAGCAGCGGCAACGACGGCGACGCGACGCGGCAGTACCCGAACAACGCTCTGCTGCTGGCCGCCCACGACGCCAACCTGAACCGCATCCGGGAGGACATCGCCACCATGGAGGCGGCGGAGCGGCTCCTCAAGGACACCACCCGACCGCTGCCCAAGCACCGGCGCGAAACGCTGGACAACATTTGCGCCACGTCTGAGAAGAACGCCACCACCGGCATCCAGAACAAGTTCGCCCATCTGTTCTCGGCTGGCAACACCCAGCAACACCAATGGCCGGAACCGCACAGCCACCTGGAGCAGCGCACCTTGGACTCAATCACCGACGCTGCCGGCAAGGGGCAGGACGGCATCCTGCAAGCATTGGGCGGCCGGGTGCTGCGCGGCGTAGCCGCAGGGTTGAGCAAAACCGCCTGGAGCCGGGTGGGCATCATAACCAACGAGCAGGGCAGCACCTTGGGTGAATTGCGTGACTACTTCGCACGGACGCCCGACGAACGCATCGTCATCAATGACGCCACCTGGCGCGCCGTGATAGCCAACGGTGTCAGCAACGACGCCCTACACGTAGTGACGCCCAGTGACGAGATGAATCCAACGGGCTACGACGCCAGCTGGCGAGTATGGGTCAAAGGATATGAAAAGGTGGGCAAGCCACCCCCGCCACCGCCACCGCCACCGGGACCCCAACAGACTACGTTCACCAGCGGGAAGCTACCCGCCAAGGCCGCATACGAAGCCATCAAACGGTTCATGGCCGACAACGGCCACGACTGGCCCGCGCTGGCCTCCTGCCAAGTCAACGGAACCAGCGCGACGCTGGCCGACCAGATTGCCAGCGTCGCGCAAGGCGACGACGGCGGCATCGCCATCACGATGCGGGCACAGAACCAGAGGTTACAAGTTGGTATCAACGGCGCGCCCCCCAGCGAGTTCAAGGACTACTCCGGGCCAGCCAAGCGCATGATGAACAAGGCCGGCGTCAGCACCGCCGACGTGAGCGTGCGGCTGGAGCCGGACGCCGCCCAGCGCGTGCTGGAAAAATTGAACAACCGGGACGAAGCCAACATCAGCGTTTCGTTCCACTGACCCGAAAGGAACACCTAATGACCCTAATGCGAGAAACTCCCAAGGACCACGGCCTGCTGCTGGACCACGATCCCAGAGGCAACCGCCGCCTGTCCATCACCTTGGCCGGCAAGTCGCACCGCAGTAACGGCCGGCGGCTGCAATACGCCACCGGAACGCTGTACCAGCGCTGCTTTCAGCACGTGTCCGCCATCCTGTGGAACCACCAAGGCCAGCGACTGCAACCGCAGGAAGAGGCCGGCCAGCAGTACCACTCCATCACCGAACAGGCTGCGGTGCAGATCCGCCTGCTGCTGGACGCCGTGGGCGGCACGGAACGGGCCGACAAGGCGGAACGCCTGGCCCGCGCCATCGCCGACCTGCATCCCTGCGAAAGCAGTTGGTGGTATGCCTGCCACAAGAACCGCAATCGCCCCCGCCGCGTGCTGGACGCGCTGACGCTGATGTACGCGTGACGCCATGGCGGACGGAATAAAACTACGATGTGGACTTGGAATGCCCGCAAAAACGCCGCCAATCGACATTTGCACCGAACGTCGTTCCAGGAAGCCCAAGAGGTGTTTGACGACCCGCTGTCAGCCACCAGGCCAGACTTGGAACACAGTCATTACGAGCAACGCTACCACACTGTGGGAGCAACCCGTTCCCGAAGGCTGCTACTGGTGGTGCACACTTGGGACGAGGCAAGCCAGTCGGGCCGCATTATCTCTGCACGCGAAGCCACTGAAATAGAGAGAAACGTTTATGAAATCGGAGAATTCTGAAGGCACGGACCTGAAGTTCATCCCTGAGGTGACCGACTGGACCGGCGCGGTGCGCGGGATGTTCGCCAACCAGGCCAACCAGCCATACACCGAGGAAACCATTGTCCTGTTCGACGACAAAGACAGGGACTACACCAAGCCGGCCCTCAACGCGGAAACGACATACTCGTTTTGCGACCGTTCATCTCTGGACGAATTCGCGCGCCTGCGGCGAATGTTGCAACGGTGGATGGACCGGCTGCCGCTAGGAAAGCAAAAGGACATCGTAGGACGGATGCGGCACAAAGGACGCGGCTCGCCGGCGGAAGAGCAGAGTTTCAACGGCGCGTTCTTCGAGTTGTTCCTGCACGAGTTCCTGAACGGAACCGCCGACTATACGGTGGTGGAGCCAAAAATCGGGCAGCTGACACCAGACTTCGGCGTAACAGAAACGGGGCCGGGCGGAAACAAAATCAGCTACGTGGTAGAGGCTACCGACATCAACGTCACGCGTGATACGGAATTGGAGTCTAATTGGAACGAGCGGCACGCCCTAGACATTCTGAACGAAATCGAGTCCCCGGATTATTACCTGTGGGTAAGAACCGAAGGAACTCTGACCACGACGCCTCCCAAGCGAGGCCTGAAGCAGCCCTTCGAGGATCTGGTAAGGAATGCCAATTACGACGACGTCAGTGCGACAGCGGAATTGTATGGCCTACATGAACAAGTCATGCCGAACGACACATTCCGACAGGGCGACTGGAGCGTTACGGGCCATCTGCTGCCGGTTGACGCGGAACACCGTCCCAAGAAAGGGCGGTTCGTCAGCGTTGGCCCAATGAAGAGTGGCGGCGTTGATGACATCGGAAAAGCAAAAACCAGGCTATACCACAAAGCGAATCAATATAAGATTGTCGACAACCTGATAATCGCGCTGAGGGCTGACTGGTGGCTGGACCGCATTAGCGAGGCACTGTTCGGGAGCATGGAGTACCAGATCGCCGTGCCCAAGGATCCGACCTACACCGGGCCGTTGCCTCCAGCACGCAACGTACAGAGGCTCGACGGCTTTTGGTTCAACACCAACGGCCCGCAGAACGAGAACGTCATCGGCGTAGTGGCGTTTTACCGCCTCCACCCGCACTGTGTCGATAAGACCACTGCCATATTCTACGCAAATCCCTACACAGAGAAGCCGTTGCCATCTTGGGCAAAAGAAATCACCCACGCAGAGTATAAAGACGGCAAAGTGGAAATCGTTGAAGGCATCCCACCTTGCGCCTTTGCCAGAGACCACGAACCCTTCACAGACGTTCAATTCCGATTCCAGTAGGAAGCATCGGACGCCAGCCAATGACCAAGCGCAACGACACGCAGATTATTTGACTCGAAGAGTAGATGCAGTACCGCGAGCTCCTGCCGCCGGACTGCCCTCCGCCCAGCGCGCAAGGCATAATGGAGCAGACGGTGCGATACCGACTATTTGGAGAGCGTTGTTCCTACGCAGGGAGACTTTGACTCATTCGTAAAGAAGCGAGGACGTCCCAACCGGCGCAGCAGGAGAACGCCGTGCGAACAGAGCGGCGTGTCCCTGTGGAAGTCGCTGAACTCCGTGTGTGCGTTGCTGGCAAGCGACCTGAACAACAACAGCCGGTGGCAAAGCATCGGCGAACTCACTATACCGGCCGGGGCCGGCAAATTGAATCCGATTGAACCGAACGGGCATCAAACTTGGTGGCCGTCGCAAGCATTCGACCCGGTCGAAAACTGCAAGGTGATACTATGAACGTCGCATACTAGGATTCCATCCTTTACAACGACTGCGAACTGATTTTCGAGGCCGCAGATGAGACCGGACGGCGGTATGTCGCCGTACACACCGGCGACTACGAAACCGGATGCGAGTACATAATGGCGCCGGCATCCCCGGAAAGCCTGGTCGCCTTCAAGAACGGCAAAATCGACCTGCGCCACCTCCTGTTGGACTCCCCGACCCAAGAGTGGTACACAGCGGCGTTAGACGTGAATGACGACGACGTTGCAATCGCCCTGAAGCAACAGGACGCCCCAATTTCAGGCTGCAACAACCTTCCGGGAGCAGGGTTCTACATAGGGGTGGGCAACTCCGGCGATTTCGTGCAGGAGGATGTACAGCCCACAGCAACGGCAAATGCAGCGCCGCCGAACGCCGCCGGCCCCCGCCTCATCGAAAAATGGCTGCCCATTAACGAAGTCTCGACCGAGGCCATCCGCGAACGGGCAGGTGCAGTCCCCAATCCTGCGCCCCACCAGCTTCATGTCTGGTGGGCACGCCGACCGTTGGCCCCATCACGGGCCTCTGTGATCCTGTCCCTGATACCAGAAGCGGCTGACATGCCGCAAACCCGCACGGCTGCTTTTGACCTACTTGGAACCAGCCCGAACATACACCTGATTAGCCAGCGGCTGGCTGCCGCTTCCGAGAGCGGTGAGCGCGACAAGGAAGGCTACGGCAAACACCGCCGCGCCTTTACATATAACCTATCGCCTGACGAACGCACTTGGCTCAACGCCAACTTGTCCAGCCCAAACCCGGTAGTCCTCGACGTCACCGCCGGCGGCGGCTCCATCCCCTTTGAGGCCGGACGACTGGGCTTCCGCACCATCGCCAACGAGCTGAACCCAGTGGCCTGTTTCATCCTGCGCGCCACCTGCCAGTGGCCCCAGCAGTACGGCTACGCCCTGCTGGACGACTACCGAGAAGTCAGCGCCAAGTTCCAAGCCCGCGTCAACGAACTGCTGGCCGGCGTTTATCCCGACGAGTACGCCCCCGACTGCGCCGACGGCAATTGTCCCCATCCGCAACATCAAAACGAAAAAATGTCCGCCGTCCGCGCCCAGAGATATGTTTGGGCATATCTCTGGGCGCGGACGGCGGTTTGCCCTGCTTGCCGCAAGGTGATCCCGCTGTCACCCAACTGGAGACTGGACAATAAATGCACCGGCATCAGGGTTGAACCCGCCACCGACCCAATAGGGCTAAGCATCGTCCACGACCGCGCGGCCTGCTCCGACTGCAGGGCAGCCAACAAGGGCTGTCACCTAGCTAATCTTTACTCCGACCAGAAGGTCAGTGACGGCACCGTAACCCGTGCCATCGCCACCTGCCCCGCCTGCGGCAGCACTACTCCCAAGGGATACCTAGCGCAGGAAGCCCAGGCCGGCCGAATGGGACACCGCCTTTACTGCGTCATCTACCGGGACAGCTGGCGCGACCGTAACAAGGACGGCACAGAACGCAAGCGGGAAACCACCTACCGGGTTTTCGCCGAGCCGGAGGAACGCCACTTTACCAGTGATGCCCAAGTAGCCGGCGAACTGGCCCGCCTGGAACCACAATGGGATGCGGATGACATCCTGCCCACCGAGGAAGTACCGGTCGGCAACGACCAGAGGCCGCATACCTACGGGATGCCAGAGTGGCGCGATATGTTCAATCCCCGCCAGCAGCTCGCCCACGGCTACTGCGTCCAAGCGTTCCGCGAATGCGTTGACGCTGACCAGCACGCCGGCCGTCTGGACGACCGTCGCAAAGCGGCATGGGGTTACGTCGCAACCGCCATCGACAAGCTGATCAGCACTAAGAGCCTGTCTACGATCTCCGGAATAGGTTAAGTTGAGGCTATTATCAGGGGAGGGGTAATCATGTCTCATTCCTATCCCAGCGACATTAGCCGGGAGCAATTCGCCCGTATTCTGCCGACGTTGGAGTCGGCCCGCCGCCGGACCAAGCCCCGCACCGTGGACTTGTATGACGTTTTCTGCGGCGTGCTGTATCTCCTGAAAAGCGGTTGCCAGTGGCGAATGATACCTGCGGATTTCCCAAACTGGCGCACTTGCTACCAGTATTTCCGGCAGTGGAGCGAGCGGCCCGGCCCGGAGCAGGATTCCATTCTGGAACAAGTCCTAAAAAAAATCGGTTGGCGAGGCCCGACGCAGCAATGGACGGAAAGAGCAGACCAGCTTCTGTATCGTGGACTCCCAGAGCGTCAAGAACACGGACAGCGCCGAGCAGAAGGGCTATGACGCGGGCAAGAAGGTATCCGGAATCAAGCGTCACATCGCGGTGGACACGCAAGGATTGCCCCATGCGATACACGTGACTACTGCCGACGTCACCGACCGGGCTGGGGCTTTGGCGATGTTTGACCGGCGCCGGGACGGCCTCAGTCAGGTGCAGAACGTGCTGGTGGACGGGGGTTACACCGGAAAGCCCTTTGCCGCTGCGGTGCAAGGCATATTGGGAGCCGCGGTGGAAGTGGTGAAACGCAGCGAACTGCACACCTTCGTGGTGCTTCCAAAGCGATGGGTGGTGGAGCGGTCTTTCGCCTGGCTGGAAAAGTGCCGCCGCCTCTGGAAGAACTGCGAAAGAAAGCTCAATACCAGCCTGCAAATGGTGGTGCTTGCCTTCGCAACGCTACTCCTGAGAAGATTGTAAACAGGCTCTAAGATGTGAGTAGGAAATCTCACTCAACAGGGCACTACAAAACGCCACTTCACCTACATTGGCGAGTCTGACCTTCGGCACCACCTAACTAATTCAACACCGTTTCGTGCGGAGGATGGTTAGCGGGCAAGCCTTGAAACTGATGCACTTTTCCAGTGGGGTTGCTTCTTGGGTGGTGGTGGAGTGTTCAGGCGTGATTCCTTGTCGGTTCGGTTTTTTTGCGTCAAACGGACGGGATTGTAACACAGGTAGGAGTATGAACGATGATACGAATCGAATTGATGGAGCAGCTGGTCCAGCGCATCGCAAACCAGTCCGCATTTTTGCACTCTGAAGAGGCGACCAAGCACGCTTTAGTTTTACCCTTCCTGCAATCTATGGGGTACGACCCATTCAACCCCGAGGAGATAATCCCCGAATATACCGCAGACTTCGGTACCAAGCAGGGTGAAAAGGTGGACTATGCCATCATGCGGGACGGCTCTCCCGTCATCCTGATTGAGTGCAAAAAGGTCGGCGACCCACTGGACGCCCAGCGCGCCAGCCAATTAGGGCGGTACTTCCATCTTACGGAAGCCCGAATCGCTATTCTTACCGACGGTGTGCGCTACCTGTTCTTTAGCGACCTGGAGCAAGACAACCTGATGGACCAAACCCCGTTTCTCCAGGTTGACCTGTCATCTCTGGAGAGCGGTATCCACCGCAATCTGCGGCATTTCGCCAAAGACACGTTCGACGTTGAAGAGGCGTGTGAAGCCGCCGCCAACCTCAAGTACATCCACGGCATGCAGGACTTTCTGGAGGCGGCCTACGTTGACCCACCGGACGAATTTGTCCGCATGATGGCGCGGAACGTTTATAAAGGCCCTATTACGCCCCAGCGTCGGGAGAAGTTCGCCCACCTCACCAAAGTTGCCTTTCAAGGATTCGTCAACGACCGGGTCTCTAACACGCTGAAAAAGGCGTCAGACATTGCCAGCCACCTGGCGGAGGAAGACCTGGATATCGACGATGATGGGCAACATCAGGAATCGCCCCCCAATGAAGAAAAGGGCATCATCACAACTGCGGAGGAAATTGAGGCTTACGAAATCGTCAAGGCCCTCGTAAGCGATGTGGTGGACCCCGAGCGGGTTCACATCCGAGATAGCAAGCGTTATTGCGCCGTCCTGATGGATGATACCCGATTGCAGCAGATCTGCCGCCTGCACCTCCATTCCAGCACGACGAAGTACATCACGATAATGACCGGGGAGAGGGACGAAAGGGGCAGACAAGCATCCGTTCGGTATGACATTGACCAAATCAATGACATCGTGAGTTACCAAAACGAGCGGTTCCGTTTACTTGTGCGTGATAGGCTATTATAGCCGATTTTCCGGGGTGTGATACTATGGCAGGGATTATGGCTGAATTCACCGAAACCGTAACCCGTACCATCGCCTGCCCTTACTGCGCCCACGACAAGGTCGTGAAGAACGGACGGAACGCCAACGGCAAGCAGACCTATCGTTGCAAGCAGTGTACCAAGCGGTTCCTGCACACCGGACAAGTAGGCGGGCATCGCGCTACCGCCGAGCAAATCGGCATGGCGGTCAGAATGTACTACGGCGGCACCAGTTACAAGCAAACCGCCGAGACGATGGCCGACGGCCACGATATGCCTGAACCGTCGAAGCGAGCGATCTACGAATGGGTGGGCGAGTACACCGCAGTTGCCAAAGACATACTGGCCGACCATCCGGCGCACACTAGCGGCAAGTGGGTGGCCGACGAAACGCAGGTCAAGGTCGGCGGCGAGGCAATGTGGCTCTGGAACGTGATGGACGCCAGCACCCGTTATGCGCTGGCCGTCCACCTGTCGCCCAACCGGGACACCAGGGCGGCGGTAGCCGTGATGCGTAAGGCGATGGCCGCCGCGGACGCCCCGCCCAAGTCCATCACCACCGACAAGTTGGGCAGTTACACCGGCGCAATCAAACAGGTGTTCCCCGACGCCGAGCATATCCAGTCTGAAGGCATCCGCGCCGAGCTGAACAATAACCTGTCGGAACGGTTGCAGGGCACCATCAAAGACCGCGTCAAAACGATGCGGGGGCTGGACGGGTTGGAGTCGGGGCAGCGGTACTTTGACGGTTGGGTGGTGCAATATAACCTGTTCCGGGAGCACGAAGGCATCAAGGGGCAGACGCCCTCGGAGATGGCCGGTGTCAATCCGCCGTTCACAGAATGGGCCGACGTGGTGCGGGTGGCGGCAACGGACACCAAGCGCAAGGCCGCCGCGCCCAACCTGGCGGAGGTAGCGGATCGGGCGGAACGGCACGGGGAATCGACCGCGCCGCTCACCACCCACTTTGTGCCGGACACCGGAAGGCGGGTGCGCCCGAAAGGGGAGACCGACGACGACGATCCCGACGAGGAATGGCCGCCGACGCCGGCGACGGTAGCGCGGTGGCAGGATGACGCCCCAGAGCGAATGCACGCCAAGCCGTCCAGCAGTGGCGGTATCCGCATCCGGCAACCCAAGCAAAAGGGCAAGGTTGTCAAACCCCGTAAGCAGGGCACGTCAAAACACGGTCTCGCCACCGCCGGGCGGGTAGCGAGTGCTCAACCCAAGCGTGGGAAACAGTCGAGGTGATGATGGACTTTTGGATGTTGACTACCGGGTTGGCGACCTTTGGTATGTTCATAGCAGGTCTTGAAGTAATGCGACTGCAAAGAGCAAAACCAAAAAGGCTACTGCAACCGCAGACAGCCACGTCGCAACTATGCTCAAGATGTGACAAGGAAATAGCCTCACACGGTCTCGCCACCGCCGGAAGGGTGGCGAGTGCTCAACCCAAACGCGGCAAACAGTCGAGGCGATGATGGATTACTGCATCAGTCCTTTCAGTAACATTGCGTGGGGAGCCTGCTATGGGCTAATGTTGTTCGGAATGATAGGGATGGTAATTGGCATTATTACGCTCTGCCGTGAAAATAAACGGCTCCGGCAACGCACAGCCCAGCCGGTATCCCAAATCCCAACAGAATCCCCCAGCAGGTCTTAATCGGTGTGTAATAAAGAGAGGGATCTAAACACTCGAACCATAGAAACAAACCACCAACCACACCGAGGGCAACAGCGACATATAGCAGAAATCCACCAGCGAATCGGTATAACGTACCCATCGCTTTCCCTCTCCTGCATCCCTGCCGGTAGCGTTGCCAAACAGTCGCCGGCGGGGATGTTCTTCATGTTGACCGTTCAGAGTTCTCGCGTGATGGCAGCAATGCGAAAACTACCACGGCCACGATGTTGACGATTGGTATCAGAATCAGGAATCCCCACGCCTCATCTTTACCTGCATCGGTGGCTCGATGCATAGTCCATACGACCGATAAGGCCAGCGCAGGGAGACCATACAATCCCAGGACAAGCACTCCCAGCACTTGACCGAGTTCTGCTGGGGAAAACGAATCTACCAACACTCGCCCGATGCCAGCCACCACTCCCACGGCAATCAATATCAGCCATCGCTTGATATACCCCCTTTGGCCTATGCGGGAGCCCGTTGTTTCGCGCGTCTCTTTCATTGGGGAACCTCCCTCTACGAAGTAGGATAGGGCTACCGTCATAGCAAGCCGGTTCCCGCACTCAAAAGCGCAAGCCCCGCAGAGAGAGGCACGATGCCCCTATCCACACGCGGACTTGCGCCGTCGATGTAATAGACGCCCTGGTGGGCGCCGATTATTGTCGCTGACGGTTGCGACTTGCTATGACGGTGGGGATGCTATCATGTCAATCACGCATAAGCAAACGGAGCCAAACGAGCTCATCAAAGTGGTGCGTCAATGCCTACCCGATGCGTCGCCAGCCCAATCGACTGAGGAGAGCGATTGACATATGAAGGGCACGATGCGCCAGCGCAGCGCGGGGACGTGGGAAATCACGATCAACCTGGGGCGCGACGCCCAGGGCGTCCGCCGGCGGCGCAGCGTCACCGTGCGGGGCACGAAGGCCCAGGCGCAGCGGCGGATGCGGGAGTTGCTGGTCGAGTTCGACCGGGGCGTCATCCCGCCGACGCCGATCCTGCTGCGGGACTGGCTGGCCCGCTGGATGGCCGAGCGCATCATCCCCCACCGGAGCGGGGCCACCGTGGAGCGCTATGAGGGCATCATCCGCCGGCAGATCGTTCCCCACCTGGGGCACCGGCAGCTGGACAAAATCACGCCGCTGCAAATCCAGGATTGGGAGACGAGGCTGTTGAGAGAGGGCGCCAAGTCGGTCGGGCTGATGCACACCGTACTGTCGGGCGCGTACCGCTACGCCCTGCGCCTGGAGCTGGTGAGCCGCAACCCGGTGGCTGCGGTATCGCCGCCCAGCGCCGGCAAAACGGAAACGCTGACGCCGCCGGTGGGCGCCGTCCACGAGCTGCTGAGCCCGGCCGAATCCAGCGGCAATCGGCACCGGGCCGTGATCCGGCTGCTGGCCTACACCGGCCTGCGGCTGGGGGAGGCGTTGGGCCTCACCTGGGACAACGTGGACCTGGACGAGGGCTTCCTGCTGGTGAAGCAATCTCTGCGCCGGCGCCAGGCGGGGCTGGTCATCTCGCCGCCGAAGACGGCCACCGGCGACCGCAAGGTGGACCTGGACGCTGGCACAGTGGCAATGCTGCGTAGGCATTGCCGGGAGCAGGACGCCATCCGCGCCGGGATGGGGGAGTACTGGCAGGAGCGGGGCGCGTGTTTCCCAACGACCGCGGCGGGTGGACCGATCCGGCGCGGGTAACGTGGAACATCAAGTCGCTGGCCCGGGGGTGGGCTGCTCCGGCATTACCGCCCACTCGCTGCGCCACTTCCATGCCACGGTACTGCTGCAGTCGGGAACGAACCCGGTGGTCGTGAGCAAACGGTTGGGACACGCCAACGTCAGCATCACGTTGAACATATACGGCCACGTCCTGCCGGGCTGGCAGAAAGAAGCGGCGGCGGCCTTCGCCGGGGCGATGGAGGAAGCCGCGCCGGATGCGGATGATGCGGCCCGGGGTGGCGAAGCGGCGGCCTGAATTTGGTCATATTTCGCCGCCCGATTGCCGCCCTCAATGACGGCGGCAGGCGTCCACAGGCGGCGGGTAGCGATGGTTTGGCGGCGGATTCCCGATGCAGGCGGCAGGCGAAGGGTGGCAACGCGAAATATCGGAATCCGACCTTCGGCACCATCCCACTCATTGCTCAGGCCGCCCAACGTCGGAGCGCTGCCACAGGTCGCTCGCGGGGTGTACTTCGGCCGCCGCAACTTCGCCACGATAACCGGACTGTCCCTGATGCTCCCGAACCTGGTTAGCGTGGGAGCGCTTGCGGGGATCTTGATCGCCTGGCTGAGCGAAATCACCGGCGCCTACACGTTGCCCCTGGCAATCATCGCGGTAATCGGTGCAGTCGGATCGTTGGCATTCCTGTTCCTGGGCGATCCAAAGCTCGCGCCGTCCCAAAACTCACGTTTAGAGATGCCAGTTCATTTGCCTGAGGGTTGAGCAACTGGTCGGCGCCTCATCGGTGGTGGCCGGTAAGGGTTAGTGGTTTTCGGCGGCGCCACGAATGGAAACCGGTCGACACGGACTATTCGAGCCACTGTGGTTAAATACCGTTATGCGGAGAACATCCTGGACAACGCCCGACGGCGTGATATATTGGCCGGGGCACTGAGGTAATGGCGGGGCAATGTTCCCCAGGAAAGTAATGTGTAGGCCGGCGCCGCCTCTCCAACCGGCAAAAAGAACTCCGCGTTTGGTCCGCGGCGTTGCGTCTGCAAGCGGACCGCCAGGTGGGGAGGGAATACTGGAAGCTATGCAACTGCCTGGTACGGAGCCGCTAGATGACGCACCAGGATTGTGGGCTTTGCAGTGGGAGCTGCTGGAAATTGCAGAAACTGAATTAGGTCCCAGAGATCGGTCAAAAAAGGTGTACCAACCGCAGTTCGCGGACGACGGACCGTTTCTGCGGAATACTCCCAACTTCGACGGCGCCTTCGTCGAACTGAGTCGGAACGATGAGCACTACTGGCCGACGGTCGTCTATGAGATGGCGCACGAAACCGTGCACCTGCTCAATCCAGTAGCCCGTGGTAACGGCAATTATCTTGAGGAAGGAGTGGCCGTGGCGTTTTCGCTGTACGTTCAACCGATGTACGGCTTCAAAATGTCGGTGCAGATTCCTTCGTACGAGTACGCTCTGAAACTTGCCGACTCCCTACCTGTTGGAACCCTAGCGGCCGGGAAACTCATCCGGCAGCATATCGGCGCGTTGAGCTCCGCCACTGCGCAATCGCTGGCGGAACTGTTCCCAGAAGGCGACGAAGCTGTCTGCGACCGTCTGACCCAGCGCTTCGATCGGGATTTGGGCACTTAGACGCCCAAAACGACACCCCAAACCAGTATCAATAAAGACTTGCAGCGGTCGGTCTGTAGACTTGACGCTTTAGCTACGAAATACGTCGCCCAGAGCTAGCAATTAAGCATTCTATGCGACGAATACCGGTCAAATTGGTGGCTGATTATCGTAATGGGCGGCCCAACAAACCGGGCGGCGAAATTCGGAATCAGGTCGGCGCCGGGATCCCCCGCACAAACCGGTTTACGTAATGACTCTTTGGCGAAGCACGGCGGGTATCAATAAGGCGGGGGATGCCGGAAGGATGGACGCCCGAATCATGTCCGCCAACGCGTTGCGGCGAGTCTTTCCGACGACGCTGGCCAGGGTATCTCGAATGTCGTGGCTGGATTCACCAAGAGACCTTGTGCAACCGAATATCGGTAACATTTGATTTGAGTCAACCACTCGCGTTGGGTAACGGTTTTATTGAGGCAATGCGGCTCATTCGTTGTTTGCTAACTGCTCGATGTCAATTGCTACTTTTTTGCTCAGGCTCAGTAGGGCTTCCGCGTTTTCCTGAAGTTCGACCAATTTAACGCAGAGGGATACACTGAGCAAAGCGCCGTCTGGTTCTATTGGCCATTCTTTTGTGGGTAAATGCCACCCTGAGCGGTTGCGAGGGTCTTCAGATAAGCGTTGTATCTGCTCTACTTTCTGAATGACAGAAGTCTTGTTGTCCGTTGAGCACTGTTCTTGCAAGCGCGTCAGCGCGTCGGTCAGTTCTGATACTAGACCTGCCTGGTGGTAGTTCCTGTTTTTGGACAATGCTGACTCTACCAAACTTAGTTTCGCTTTTGCTGAGTCAACTTTCTGGTCAAAGCTGGCCCTGATTGTGTGACCGAGATTTTGCACATGTTTCTCGATCGCGTTAACGTCCATTGTGGTCATCTGCTCATTCCTATTCGCTTGGGTTTTCTCGTTTCTTGCGTTCTCTTCCCCTGAGGCCTGGCAAACAGGGTCATGGGCATCATAACTTCGCCCGCCGAATCGGGTCAAAAGTCGTCCCTGCACCTTGACCTGGCCCGATGGTTGTACCACTTTCTATGTTAGTCCGACCAGCATCTTACTGATGATGCGTTCTGGACCTGATGGGTCAGCGCACTAGTGCTACGCGGACTCACGTAATGGAGCTTTTGATGGGGAGACTTCGGGTCGCTGAGACCGGCACTACTGCGGCTCCGTCGTTCCGGCCAGATCGCGTCAGAGTGAAGTGACAGGTCATCTCGCCGAAAGCAGCAGAAACATCCCCCAATCCCCACGATGTGAGGACGACCGCATACCCCTGAGCTTCAGTGTCATAGAATGACTGTCCGGTATGTCCCCACCAGCCATCCACCCACCAGATCGTCTGAACCGCAAGATCGCCGGCCGATGTATGCCACCTGCCCGGTCAAGTCGAATCTGGCTTCCACCCTAGAATGGCTGCAAGATCAGGGCGAAAGGAAAGCCAACTAGCATCGAATTGATGAAAAGTGTATGCGTAGTTCATCACGATTAGAGGTTCGCTGCTCCCCAACCATCCCCCAGTTGCGGGAGTCACTAGATCCTGTAATTGCAGCGAACTTCTATGCATGAAGACTGGGTCCTCCGCAGTCTTGGCGGTTCCAATTCTCGTCCCGCATTTGTAGTGCTCTGCAAGGTGGTCCCAATTCAATACCATAAGTCGGCTCGACGCACCGATGAGCACCTGGTCCTTACCTGCGGCTGCCGCGATGTACTCAGACAGTCGATCCTCAATTCCGCCTAGCCACCACTCGATCGTCTTATCGACCCCGGCGAGTGGCGGAGGCGGTACGACGCTGGGGCGAGGACACGGTGTGCGTCCGACCAGTTCAATGTCAACGGTGCGTACAGGCGGCGCACGTTGGACGGCGCGTGATCAAGCAATCCTGTGTCTAGCATATCGGCCAGTACTCGACCAGCCGCCGAGCGCGACGCCGCAAGTTCCTCCGATGGGACCGTATGTCTTACACCTGAACGTCTGAGGGCTTCATGAACGGCGTCCTGCTCAGGGAGCAATTCGAGTGCTTCTGTTGCGTATTGAGCGGCAACTCGGAGCATCGCACCAGTGTCCAGATCGAGTTCTCTCGCGAGGGCTTCATATATTGTCTTATAGGGCCCTGGAAACGCCTTTCCAGATCCGACCCGGGGCACCTTCTCAGTGGGCAATATGATCCGGTATTTCGGAGACAGAGGCCGAGTGATCGCAGGAGCTTGGACGCTCGACAGGTCGCGTAGAATCTGACTTGGATGCGCTGCAAGCATCCGATCCAGTTGCCCCAAGCAGAGAGGGATGACAAACCCATCGTGGGTGCGAGCGGCCGCCAGGCCTCGCCCGGCTCGTTCCAGGATGTCGTCACTGGCACCCGGTTGCGCGAATCGTGCGAGTGCTTCGGCGATTTCGACATTGCCGGCTACGAGGGCGCGAACGACGACGGTGCTAGCGCGTTCACGGACGAGCCAAGAGGCGTGGGAAAGGTGCCCGACTGCGAGCTCAGCAAGCGCCGCTCCGTGGGTCGAGTTGTCTTCTAAAACTCGTCGCTCGTTGCTCGGGTCGGATAACCACCATCGACAGCCGTGATCCGCAAGGGGTTCGTCCTCAGTTAGCGCAAGCGTCTCCGCCATTCCGCCAAGATACGTTCGAATCTCAGGCCAAATTGAACCGGCGGTAACCTCAGGATGGAGCGACTGGACGATGTCTTCTAAGTTCGGAAGAAGCTGACCGGGCAACCAGGACGTTTCGATCGCGCACCGGGCGAGATCCTGACAGACACTTTTCAGATCGCCTTAGCCACCCAACCGAACTATCTGGGAGGCCGCTCGCAGGCGTGTGCCGCCGAAGTCACGCGCCCAAATGTAGTCACGCGCACTCCCGAAGGCGTCAGACGCGATACGGAAAGCGGCGTCTCGGTCGCCGTTAAGCTCAGCAGCCTCCGCAAGCAATGCGAGCACATCGGGGTCCATCCTGGTTCCCTTCCCGAACACTTCGACTAGTTTGGGAATATCGTTCCTCTCCAACGCCTTTCGCTCGATCACCCGAGCCCAGTCGAATTTCGAGTCATCGTCCTCCATGCGTCGCAGCGAGATGATATCGTCAACGTTTTGTATGTGTGAGCTTACGTCCCATCGCTGTATCCGCTGCCCGTCTGACAGGACGAGTGCAAAGATGTCGTCTACATCGGACCGTCCAGGATCCTCATCTGCATCTTTTTTGGTATTGACGCCAAGTCCGAGTCCCTCGCGCCATCCCGGTCGCGCCGTCGGCAACGCGTAGCGGTCGGTGAGTGCCGCCATAGATTCGGCTAAGTCCGACGCGGAAGGCTGGTTGGAAGTTCTTGCTGCGGCACTAACGATCGCGGAGGCGAGCGCGGGAAACGGCGTGTGTGCTGCCAGAGCCAGCAAGTTGGCGGTGATGTCCGCTGCCAGTTCGATGGTCGCCTTGTCAAGGGTCCCCGCACGCACGACTAAAGAGCACACCAAGGCGGCTAACGCGTCGAAGTGTTGTACCGTTCCCTGGCGAACTAGGTACTCGAAAATGCGAACACCCGCCATCGGGTCAGCGGGCACAACCGTTGCCGGAAGACTGGCTGCGGCGGATCGTGGAGCACCTTCGGTCATCGGTTTGACCGCCGTCAACAGGCGAGCCAGCCACGCCGCGTCGTCTACGAGACGGTTTCCATCCAGCTCGACGAGGGCTCGTCCGAGCCAGCTAACCCAATGATCGAATTGATAGTCCTTACGATACCCGACCCCGAACGCCGTTGACGTCATGCCGATCGCTATGTGCTGCGCGGCCTTTAGGTCACTGCTTCGCGCATGGCGCTGGATGAGGTCTGCCATGACGTCGAGTCTCGAGTTCACGTCTCCATCGGCTGCTTCCGCTTCCAGCTCAACAAGTGCTTTGCGATACCACGGAGCATCTATGCCGGCCGCTAGGAGATCATCGGCGAGATCGAACTTCAGATCCGCCGGCCATTGCTGTGACTCCGTCTCGAACCGATGGGCGAAGTCGTCCTTCAGCTGTTCTGGAAGGCCGTTGCCGTAGCGCCGCGCTACGGCGATGATGATCCGCATGAGTTCGGGCTTTTGGCGTCGTATCGCATTAAGGTGCGCGCTGCCTCAACGCGTCGAAAGATCGAACAGGTCCAGTAAGCGAAAAAGTCCGGTCCGCGCATCTGCGGTCGACGGGGATCTGCCTGAGGCGACTGCTGCATCAAGTTGCCCAAGGCTTAGAATCGCAGCATCAACTCGTGCGACGAGGCCGATCGCCTCGCTATCGCTATGCACGGGCGCGCCCGGTCGAATGTCGTCGCCCGCTGGCGTCGCGATTACGGGTGGGTCAGACTCGGGAACCTCGTCATCCTTCAATGCGAGACCATAGCGTAGCCGCCAGTACCGGAATCGGAGACCCAACGCAGCGGACTCGTTGTAGGAACTGAGCTCGCTCACGGTCAGTACCCTATTGTACGGACACTGGCTGAGTATTTCTTCGGCCTGATCGGCCCTCCCGTGACGGGCGAGAATCTTAGCGGCGTCGAGCATCGTCGAGGGATAGAGAGGTAGATCATCGAACATTGAGAGCAGGTGATCGAGGTGGCGTTCCACAGTTTCAACTGTTGTTGCCAGGCTGAGCATTGCAGCCCGCGATCGGACTCGAAGATCGACGACTGCGGCGATGATGTTGTCTAACCCGCTGGCGTTCAACATGTCGCTATCCGCGTGCCCCTGAGTCAGCGCATCTGTCAATCGAGTTACATCGTCGACAAGAGCCAAATCGACAATTCCCAGTGCCGCCTCGTCTCCCTTTTGCGCAACCGCGTCAATCAGCGCTTCCATGGTCCGCACGTAGTTTTCCCACCGCTCGATCTGCACGTTCCTGTCGCGTCGATCCGTCGACAATGGCATCTGGAGAAAATTTCGGATCGCAACGATCACTGTAGACAGAGGAAGAAACAGTGCAGCCGCTCGCGTCCAGGCAACGGCTGCATCGTACTCGTGACCAACTACGCGATTCTTGTGTGAATCGTTGGGCCCCTCGTGTTCAATCGAGCGGAAAATCCGGAGGCCAGCCGGGTCGTTGTCTGCCCCGAGTCTCGCGGCAAGGTTGTATGCCTGCGCGAGCGGAACCCTTGTAGCATCGTCACCACAGTACGCAATGGCCTCGTGGGCAAGCCCGGCTTCGTACAGCAAGCCCGGCATGTCCACGGCCTCCAGCGCAGAAGATCGGGCGTCAAGTTCCACAAGGGCAAGCAGCAGCCGGATCATCACTCGTACGTCGGCGCGCTCTGCCGCGACGCCAAGCGCGAGTCCGATGTCCTCGTGAATCAAGTCAGGGGATCGTAACTGTTCATGCTGTTCGCGGAACATTTTTTGCTCCGCCAGCCTGAGTACTTCATCCTCCTGACGGGCGAAATGGTGATGGCAGAGTTGCTCGGCCGCGATCCTTCGATCGCCGGTTTTGCCACAGAGTGCTGCAACGAAACCGTGAGCCCGTGCGTCCGCATTCGCGTCGGGACGGCCATCGTCGCCTAATGCGGTGCGATCCGAGGCAAACTGGCGAAAAGAGTCGTGGAAGAACCTCCACCCGTCATGGTGATGGCGGAACAGATACAGTAGCTTGCGTTGGAATTTCACAACCGCTGCCCTCGGCGCCCAATCAAACAACCACTCGGTCGTGAACCCGATCCGCAATCGTGAGCAGGCAGTTAGGATCTCCACGATGTCGGCATCCTCTTGTAGCTCGTCCCAGACCGCGCGATACTCGGCAGCAATATCGCCCTCATACGCGGGTGCGCCTGCGAGAATTTCCTCGGCTGAGCTGCCGTCCACGTTTCGGAGTCTATTGAGGAGATAGCTAAGAGCCAGGGGGTAGCCGCGGCTGAGTTCTGCGATGCGCCGATGTAGTTCCGGTGCCAGATCGGCTGTGACCGGCGCGCGCTGGCATATCTCGAGGACGGACCCCTGGGAGAGAACGTGATGCTGAAGGTCAACTATGGCTTGACGTTCCTTCAGTTGCTGTCGTGCATGTGCACGAATAGGAGTGAGTGTACGGCTGCCGAGGACGAATAGGACCCCAACCGGCAACTCTTCAGGTCGGGGCAATTAGTCAAGAAGACTGTCGTTGCCTGAATAGTCGCGTTCGACATGGTCAAGACCGTCGACCACCACGATCGTCCGGCGTCGTGTAGCTGCGAATTCTACGCTCCCCGAGTCAAGTTGTTCGGTTAGCTGTTGTCGTAGTCCATGTACATCGCTGCTCGTGATCTCACGTTCGCGTGAGCCGAGACCGCTACTCTGCAGCATGAGGACAATGTCGTGTAGAAAAGATCGAGCTGTCAGGCGGGTCCTCCCAGCCGCAGTCTTCGGTACGTGGGCGTAATAGCGGACAACTCGGTCAGTGCCGCTAGTGAGCGCTTGGCTCAGGAGTGTTGACTTCCCGGCTCCGGGCGGGCCGAGCACCGCGACATATCCGCTGTCATGTTCAGCGACGATATCGTTCAGTTGATCGATTGCTTCTGCAAGCGGAGCATAGGTATCGAGGTCCACCGGAAACTCATGACGGCTGTGCAGGCGGGTTCGATCCGTCCATCCCATCAGCTTGAGAACGCCGCGCTCGTCAAGTTCTACAACGTCGAAAGACTCGGAGACGAGTCGGCTGAGCGCGTCCGAGAGGGTAAGGATGTCCGACCGACGAGTCGATGGTGTTGCAGGCACTCCCGTTCCAGCATTTAGGTCAAAGTGTAGTGCCCGGAGGAATAGGCCGAACTCTTCCGGCGCAACTCCACTAGCCTCTCGCAGCTTTTCAAGAGCGGGCTGCCAGCCCGTGGCTACATCATCCACCGTGAGCTTTCCCAAACGGAGTGGCTCAAGCACTTGTCTGAGGAAAGAACCGAAGTGGTTCGGGTGAGGCCGATAGTGGTCGCCTGGGTTACCAAGGTGGTCATTCAGCGACGCGATTCGTTGCATCACAAGATGAACATGCGTGCTCCCTGTCAGACCCTGTAGGGATTTCCAACCATCCGCCAGGGACCGCGCCAATGAGGGTGCGCCGCCGCCGCCGCATGTCTTCTGGTTTTGAACGATCTGATTAAAGGTGACGTATCTGTCGTATACGGCGTTCTTGAACTGGTAGGCGTCGGTACGACCGCGGCGCCTAAGGACCAGATCGTCGACGCGCCCTGCTTCGGGGTCGGTCAGTCTGAGAGAGACGAAATCGCCGTCGTACAACGCGTCGTAAACGAGTGCTGCGATATGGTCGTACTGCCAACGATACCCGCGGAGGGCTTGCCGTTCACCGGCCGCTGCCGACTGGGTCATCTGTAAGCCACCGGCTGCTGCGAGGGATCCCCGAACGACATCTTCGGCTCGTACCTTCCTGCGAAATCGATCCAGTCGATGCGCGACTGATACTTCCGCCTCAGTTGGTCTCCCTTTGCCTCGCTCATCCGCCGAGTCAGCATCCTATGGCCGTCGAAGTTCGCAAGCGTGAAAACGCAACGTAGCCTTCCTATCGTTCACTCCAGGGCCCCGTCCCTGCATGAATCTCGCCGGTTGGTGTCAGCACGGTTTCAGTTACAGACCTGCATCGCACGCCCCATCTCGATCTGATTGTCATGTAGTTTCCAATGATAATGTTTAGCTGGACTTTGCGCAATTCAAGCAGCGTAAGCAAGGGAATCGACAAGTCGGTGGTACAGAGCGGCCGGGACTTTCCGTATATCAGGGTTGGCGGCTCGACTTTGTACAAAAGCTAGATAAATTATAAGAACAGGGTAAGCTCGACCAAATCACCACAAGAGGTCGAGCATGCCTACCCTGCCCGCAGTCATAGTAACCCTGCTGCTGCCCTTTGAGCGCCTGTTTGACCCCAGGACCTGGCGCAAAGCCCAACTCCTGGCCATGGGAGCGATCCTGTCTCCCGGCAAACGCACCGTGTCCTCCGCCCTCAACAGGTTCCGTTTACTTGTGCGTGATGGCTATGATACAATCCCCCGGACTTGTTTGCAACCGGGGGATTTGCTATGCCAGAGCGTAACTTTGCCAACCGGACGCTGTACAGCGATGATTGTCTAAATGTCCTCAACGACGAATTGGCCCTGCCGACAGATTCCGTCAACTTGATCTACCTGGACCCGCCTTTCAATTCCAAGAGCATCTACAATCTGCCGTTCGCTGGCGGCCACCCGGAGGCTCGCCCCGTCCAAGCGTTTGCTGACACGTGGATATGGGGCACCGAGGAAGACGACCTGCTGCGTGACCTACACGCCGGCCCTCAAACGCGCTATCTTGCGGACATCGTTTCGCTGGCTCAACGCATTGATTTAGTGGGTGGATTGCGCGGGGGGGGGGGGGGGGGAACAACAGTCCGAACAGCGTCGCCGCTTATTTGGTCAACATGGCCACGCGGTTGCTGGCAATGCGGCGGGTGCTTGCACCGACGGGCAGTATCTATCTCCACTGCGACGATACCGCCAGCCATTACCTCAAAATGTTGATGGACGCCATCTTTGGCCCACGTAACTACCGCGCCGAAATAATCTGGAAACGAACCAGCGCCCATAACGACACCAAGCAGGGGCGGAAGCAGCACGGACGGATTCACGACGTGCTGCTTTTCTATACCAAAAGCGATAACTGGACGTGGAATCCCGTGTTCACTCCCTATAACCGTGACTATGTGGCGAAGTCCTACAAGTATGAGGAGGAAGGCACGGGGCGGCGATACAGGCTGGACAACCTGACCGGCCCTTACGGAGCTGCAAAAGGAAACCCGCAATACGAAGTGATGGGCGTAACTCGTTACTGGCGGTACAGCCAAGAGCGGATGCAGCAACTCATTGACGCCGGCAGGGTGGTGCAGGTGAAGCCCGGCGCGGTACCCTGCTACAAACGCTACCTCGACGAAATGCCGGGCGTTGCCTTGCAAGATATATGGACGGACATTGGCCCGATCCCGTCAAAGGCAGCCGAACGGCTGGGCTATCCGACGCAAAAACCTTTGACGTTGCTGGAGCGCATTATCAAGTCGTCCAGCAACGAAGGCGACTTGATCCTTGACCCATTCTGTGGTTGCGGCACTGCGGCACACGCTGCCGAGACGTTGGGCCGGCGATGGGTGGGGATTGACGTGTCGGCGTTCTCGGTGGGCCTGATGCGAGGGCGGATACTGCGCCACTTCCAACACTTGACCACCGATGACGTGCTGGTGCGCGGCGTTCCCGTCAACGTCCTTGAAGCCGAAACGCTGGCCCAGCGTGACAAGTTCGAGTTTGAGAAATGGGTCTGCGGCGCGATTGGCGCAGAGGGAATGTTTCACGAACCCGGCACACCCGGAGCAGACGGCGGCGTTGACGGCGTGTTGCGATTTTACCCGTTCCGCTTCGGCAAGAAACCCAAGCCGGAGTTTGCCATCGTTCAGGTCAAAGGCGGACACGTCACCGCCGATGCGGTTCGCGCTCTCAAAACGACTGTAGACAAGTACGGCGCGACGGCGGGGATCATGGTCTGTTTCAACCGCTATGTGCGGACGGTGGAAAACCAGCGCGTCAGGGCTACGTTCCGCGATGACAGCGGTTCCTATCCGGTGATTCAAGGATTGAGCGTCGAGGACTTGTTGGCGGACCGGCGACCAGACTTACCGCTGTACGGCTACAGGGCACAGGGCGGGCGCGTAGTGCGCCAAGAGGCTTTGTTTGGAATAGCGATAGGAACATCCCCGCCGGCGACTGTTTGGCGACGCTACCGGCAGGGATGTAGAGGAGGATGTGCTGATGGGAACAGTGATCGGAATTGCTGCGAACGTTTTTATAGTTCTCGCTATTATCGTCGGTGCGTTAGGGGGTTGGCAGTTCTCTGAATGTTACTACCCAACTATCTATGCGCCGATTGTGAAGTGTCTTGTGATTCTAATGGGGACAATAGTCGGAGTTCTGGTGCTCGGAGGAATCGGTTTCGTTCTCTTACAAGTGCAACGATAACCACTGCCATCAAGATTAATCCCACCAGCAAAGTCCCATAGAGGGTCCAGCTGGCAAATTCGCTAATACCACAGGTCCCCATCTCGCCCTCTTACCGCCGTTTCCCTTTCGTGGGTTGAGCGCTCGCCATCCGTCCGGCGGTGGCGAGACCGTTCTTTGACGTGCCCTGCTTGCGGGGTGTGACGACCTTGCCCTTTGGCTTGGGCGTCGTGATGGTTTTCCCAACGCCGCCGGCCGGACGGCCGGCATACACCTGCCCAATGTCGTCGGCCCGCCACCGCGCTACCGTCGCCGGCGTCGGCGGCCATTCCTCGTCGGGATCGTCGTCGTCGGTCTCCCCTTTCGGGCGCACCCGCCTTCCGGTGTCCGGCACAAAGTGGGTGGTGAGCGGCGCGGTCGATTCCCCGTGCCGTTCCGCCCGATCCGCTACCTCCGCCAGGTTGGGCGCGGCGGCCTTGCGCTTGGTGTCCGTTGCCGCCACCCGCACCACGTCGGCCCATTCTGTGAACGGCGGATTGACACCGGCCATCTCCGAGGGCGTCTGCCCCTTGATGCCTTCGTGCTCCCGGAACAGGTTATATTGCACCACCCAACCGTCAAAGTACCGCTGCCCCGACTCCAACCCGTCCAGCCCCCGCATCGTTTTGACGCGGTCTTTGATGGTGCCCTGCAACCGTTCCGACAGGTTATTGTTCAGCTCGGCGCGGATGCCTTCAGACTGGATATGCTCGGCGTCGGGGAACACCTGTTTGATTGCGCCGGTGTAACTGCCCAACTTGTCGGTGGTGATGGACTTGGGCGGGGCGTCCGCGGCGGCCATCGCCTTACGCATCACGGCTACCGCCGCCCTGGTGTCCCGGTTGGGCGACAGGTGGACGGCCAGCGCATAACGGGTGCTGGCGTCCATCACGTTCCAGAGCCACATTGCCTCGCCGCCGACCTTGACCTGCGTTTCGTCGGCCACCCACTTGCCGCTAGTGTGCGCCGGATGGTCGGCCAGTATGTCTTTGGCAACTGCGGTGTACTCGCCCACCCATTCGTAGATCGCTCGCTTCGACGGTTCAGGCATATCGTGGCCGTCGGCCATCGTCTCGGCGGTTTGCTTGTAACTGGTGCCGCCGTAGTACATTCTGACCGCCATGCCGATTTGCTCGGCGGTAGCGCGATGCCCGCCTACTTGTCCGGTGTGCAGGAACCGCTTGGTACACTGCTTGCAACGATAGGTCTGCTTGCCGTTGGCGTTCCGTCCGTTCTTCACGACCTTGTCGTGGGCGCAGTAAGGGCAGGCGATGGTACGGGTTACGGTTTCGGTGAATTCAGCCATAATCCCTGCCATAGTATCACACCCCGGAAAATCGGCTATAATAGCCTATCACGCACAAGTAAACGGAACCCAACCGGCCGCTGGTAGTGCTCCGGCGGGTGGGTGCTCAGTTCATCCTCAGTCAAAACCGGGGAGCACTCATGATCGCGATGATCTCAAGTGAGAATGCAGCGGCGGATCATGTAATCGCCTGCAGAAGGTGGCCGTGCTGAGCCTGCCCTCTACGGTATCGTCGGAGCGGGCTGAATACTCCCCCGACCGTGGGAGATAAAGCTGGTGCGATGAATGTCGAGAGGGTGGATACCGTCACCGTCTGCAACGGCGTCGTGGACGACGATCCACAACTGGTCACCGTGCAGGGCCGGTACCGCTCACACGGGGGCGCCACAGTGAACTCGCCGATGCGCGACGCGGCGTACCGGTGGACGTTTGCCGTACCAGAAGCGCAGGTTGGTGGCGTACCAGTATGCCTGAGAGCCGCTGGGCTGTGGGAAGATCTCCGGCTCATTTTCCTGGGGGTAAATGTCGCCCGGTTTGTCGCACGACCAATTGAGTAACTGTCGCAGATCAAAGACGCTGATCTCCCGGCCGTAGGACCGGAAAACCACCTTCACGCGGGTGGAGCGGCGTAAAAACAGCCCTTAGTGGGCGCTAGCTGGCTCTCAGGAGCCATTCGACGCAGTAGGTCGTAAAGAGCGACTATCAGTCGCAAATCGGACTT
This sequence comes from Dehalococcoidia bacterium, assembly GCA_965262485.1. Taxonomy (GTDB): domain Bacteria; phylum Chloroflexota; class Dehalococcoidia; order Lucifugimonadales; family UBA3495; genus Bin87. The sequence goes on from OZ253540.1 coordinate 2,394,641, forward strand.
TCAGCCGGTATGGGGACGATTATCCCGTTAGCCTTCGTGGCTCTTCCGCAGTCAGCGGGGTGCGCGCATTGCGCGGCGACGCATCAGTCGTCAGTCTGCATCTGTGCAGTAAGTCTCAAGTCGGATTGACTATCCATGCCCTTGGCAAATGCTTCATCCGTCACACGGGTGGAGCGGCGTAAAAACAGCCCTTAGTGGGCGCTAGTTGGCTCTCAGGAGCGATTCGACACAGTAGGTCGCAAATCGGGCTTTCAGCCGGTATGGGGACGACTATCCCATTAGCCTTCGTGTCTCTTCCGCAGTCAGCGGGGTGCGCGCATTGCGCGGCGACGTATCAGTCGTCAGTCTGCATCTGTGCAGTAAGTCTCAAACCGGATTGATTATCCATGCCTTTGGCAAATGCTTCATCACATGAAGTACGAAATCAGGTTACCACGTGGCTAAATGTCGCGCAAGTCCACTTCTCACACGCAGGGCAATCGCGTCTTAATCCGTAACGGTAAAACCGCACACTCGCGTTGCGTCCAAAATCGTCGTCCGCATGATGGACCAATATTACGAATATCGTCGCGGGCAACCAATAAATGCCATCAATCGCCCGCGCCAGTGGGCTGCGGATCGCCTCCGTGTGGTATGACTCTGCGTCGGGTCGCTCCAGTCAGAGGGTCTGGGTCCACCGGCGTCTGTGACGCCCTTCCACCGTTGCACCACAATATCCCCAGGGTGGGAATATGTCTGCTGCAACTGCCGGCTTCCTGATGTCGGCCCCAATATCCCTGGTTGGGGATATCGCTTCGACTCCCGGTTCCCTTTTCGCCGTTGCTCTTTATCCCGTCATGGGGGATACTTTTCCGGACCATTGGCCGCCCGGGAGAATGCCATGCCCCAGCCAAGGAAACTGACCCACGATGAGGTTCGCGACATCCGTCGGTCGGGTCTTTCCCAGGAACGGGCCGCCCGGAAGTACGGCGTTGATTCCAAGACCATCCGGAACGTTCGGAAAGGAGTCACATACCGGGACGTTCCGGACCGCCCTCCCATTGATCCCGACGCCCACCTGATGTTCAGAAGAAAATATCTGGTGGGTGACGCCGTGGAGCTGCTGGACCACATGCCCGAAGGGTATGCCGAGACGGTCCTGACCATGGCCCGGCATCTTGCAGGTCCGGTCGGTCGCGCCGAACACGCGGATCATGTTGACCGGCAGCGCCGCATTATCCAGGAGTGCCTGCGCGCCGTCGGCGATTTCGGCGTTGTCATGTACGTGCATCGTCCCCGGCTTGGCTACGCCGGAGATGTCGATCTGGGCGCCGACATCATTGGAGGATTGCCCCTGCGACAGGCAGTCATCTGGACCTGGCCGGTGCGGTACGGGCTTGGCGCCGATTCCGTCGGGAGAGGAGCGCCATTGCCGCAGAATTACGCGAGCGTCTTCATCCTCGCCGGAAGACTTTGGACGATGTCCAGCGCAGTTGCGTCCAGGTTCCGGCGGAGGGGCGCCATCTGGACGATGCCGCCGCCGCACTCGGCCAACGCGCCGCCGGAGTTTCCCCTCGAACTGGCCACGCGCTGTATTGCCATGGGATCGGGCCGGGTGCTCAACCCCCAGGCGGGAACCGGCACCGTTGCGCTGGCGGCACAGGAACAGGATCGGTCCTGGACGCTCTTCGAAAGCACCGACGCACATCTGGCTACCTTTGAAAGGCGCCTGGCCGGCAAGGGCGAACCCGATCCTCCCTCTGGATTCTCCGTCACTAGAGACCCAATGATGAAGCGGTTCACCCAAGCCTGACTCCAAGGGATCATTGACTCGATTCAAAGTCTGCGGTTAGATCCAGCCGGTTCCAGCGTTCGCCATCATACCGCCAGACGTGGCGCGATCCCTGACCCAGGATGAGGATGTCAGCATCACAGCCGGCGTTCAGTATCCGCTGTGCTACGTCCATGGGGAACTCGCTCACCGGCTTGACCTCCGCGTAGGCCTCGATGCCCTCCAGTGTGAGCCGGAAGTCGGGGGTCCAGCCGGTGAATCGCGCCGGCTCGTACTCCCAGGCAATGCCCCTCCGGTCGAAGTACGCCGCCCAGCGGGCCTCCAGCTGGCTGCGGAAGGTAACGCCGCCGTACTCGGTGATGAGGGGTGTCTGCTCTGGACTCATCGTCTGGGGCGCCACCGCAACCGCCCACCGGTGTAGTTGATCGGCGGTGTCCTCTCTCAGCAGACGCTCCCGCTCCGAACGCTGGCCCGGTTGGCGGGCGATCTCCAGCAGCGCCTGGGTGTAGCGGCCCAGGTTGTCGGCGATGGCCTTCGATAGGCCCAACCCGCCGCCCACCTTGTCCCAGAGGACGATGGCGCGCTGTACCTCGCTGCCGCGCCCGTCACGGACCACCTGAACGTTCTGGTGCGTGGTGCGGATGTCGGCGGGATGGATGGCCTCCCGGCTGCACATCACCGTCCGCAGGGCTCGGGCCACGTCCCGGCGCGTGTTGGCGTCGTCGAACCAGTCCTCCCAGATGATGATCACCGTGGCCGTGGTGCGCAGGTTGGAAACCACCTCGGGGATGTTCTCGGCCCCGTAGTGGACGTCCCGCCATTCAGAATCGCCCGGTTCGCGCAGGGAGCAGCCGACGATGCGTTCCCAAGTCACCGCCTGGGCGTGGGTGCAGTACTCCAGGTGTCCCAGCGTGGAGACGCGGGGCTGCTGCAGCGTGACGGTGGCGCCGCTGTGGGTGATGGGACGGGTTTCCCGAGGTGGAGCGTGGCGCGCCGTGATCACCGTCTCGCCGCCGGACTCGTGCCAGCCCTCGATGGAGTAGCTCTGCTTGGCGTGGAAGTAGGTGGCCAGCGGATAGGCGTCGCGGGCTGCCTCCCGGCGGGTAACCTCGCTGGTGAGCAGCTCCATCTCGCCACCCGGCATCAGCTGCACGATGCGGGCCCGGCCATCGGCGGCGTCCCGGATGTCGTTGCGGTGGGGCTGCTGCGGGTCCCCGGTCTGGAACTCCGGCGCGTAGTGCTCGCCACGGGCGATCTCCCGGAGCGTCTGGGGCAGCTGCTCCGGCCAGGCGTCCGTGGGCGACGGGATGGCCCGCTCCATGCCGTTGAGGTCGGTCTCCTTGGCCAAGCACCTCCCATGGGTGTTCCTGATGTTGGGGTTGGACGGATAGAGCCGGGCCGGCTCCACCGGCTGCTGCCAGTAAATCTCGAGGCTGTCCTCGTGGAACTGGAAGGCGTGGCGCGGCGCCACGATGATGAACCGCCCCGGGCCGGTGCGTCCCACCCGTCCGGCCCGCTGCCTGACCCGACCCACCGAGTGGGGCAGGCCCAGGTTGAAGCCCACCTGCAGGTCCGGTATGTCGATGCCCATCTCCATAGCGCTGGTGCTGGCCAGGCCCCGGATGTCTCCCGCCCGCAGCGCCTCCTCGATGCGCCCCCTATGCATCAGCCCCGACCGGTAGGCCATGGCGTCCCGGGACTCCACGATGATGGCGTCCTCGGTGATGCTGCGGGCGGCCTCGATGCCCGCGGCGGCCCGCTCCGCCAGCTGCCGGTCGTCCACGAAGGCGATGTACGACCGGTCGGGATCATCGCTGATCACCTCCCGCACCGCCGTCTGTAAATCACGCCAGCCCTCGTCATGGGGCTCACGTCCGACGACGTGCTGCACGGTGAGCTCGGCCCGGGGGCTGCCGTTGTACCGGTCGTCCACCACCTGGAAGGGCCGGCCGGTCAGCGTTTCGAGGTGTTGGGCCGCATTGTGAATGGTGGCGCTGGCGGCGATGACCCGTAGGGGCTCGAACTGGGCCATCAGCTCTTTGCGCTTTTGCTGCAGCCGGTGCAGCAGGTAGAGGCAGTGGGTGCCCAGGGCGCCGTCGTAGGTGTGGGCCTCGTCCAGGATGAGAAACGCCAGGTTGGACAGGAACCGGCGCACGTTGTACTGGGTGTTCTGCACCTCCCTGAGGTCGTGGCGCAGCGGCCGCCTGCCGTAGAGGGGCTCCGAGTAGGCCATCAGCCACTGCTGGATCACGTCTGGGGTCATCAGGGCCAGGCGAGTCCGCTGCAGGATCTGCCGCCGCTCGGTGAGGTCGCGCACGTCGCCGTCGATGCGGTTGATGGCAGCGGGATCCAGTCCGGCGGCCTCCGCCATGCTCTGCCAGCGGACGACCTGGTCCCGGGCCAGGGCCTTGATGGGGTAGATAGCGATGGCCGTGGCGTTGGGGTGGGTTGCCAGGTGATCCAGGGTGGGCGCCTGGAAGACCAGGGACTTGCCGCTGGCGGTGCCGGTGCTGATCACCAGGTTGTGGCCCTGGCCCAGCAGTTCAAGCCCCATGGCCTGGTGCAGGTACAGTTGACCACCATCCGTTTGCGCATTCACGGCGGGCCAGATCTGGCTGTCGGCCAGCCAGGCGGGCACGGCGCCGTGGCGGGCCTCCTGGCCGGGGATGGTGATCTCGTCGTGGATATCCATGGCGTCTATGATGGGCTGATGCTTGACAGCATTCTTCTCCAGTTGAGCAACGGATGGGAATTTGGCTCATAATATCAGCAACCGGAGCGAGACTATGCTGGCATAAATGAGACGATTGGGCTTGCTGCTGAGCCGGGCCATTCTGGCGGCAGTGGTTCTGCCACTGTTGATGCTGACCGTGATGGTTCTGATTGCCGCGCAGGCCGGAGCGATCGGCGCCGTCTTCATTCGCCCTGATGCCAGCGGGCCCATTGACCCCCTCCTGCTATCATCAGATTACACAACGCGCGCGTTGCAGATTACCGGGTGGGTGCTTGCCTACGAACTGAACTGGCTGTTCGTTGTCATGGCGTTTCCTTACCTGCTGCTGAATGGCGATCTGCGGTTTGGATTCGGCAGTTGAGGCAATCACCCGGCACCGCGAGGTCAACCTGCCCGAGGCACGGGTCATAATCTCGCCGGCGACTTTCATAATATGGAGAAATCACCATGAAATTCGGACTGGTTTACGAAATGCGGCGTTCCGAACTGGACGACCATGCGGTCATCGAGAAAAACATGGGTTTCGACATCCAAACACGGCGGCAATCCGCAGGCGCCGTACCCGCTGAGGGGAGCGCCGGTCCGGTGGCTCCGAGTTCATCAGGAAGGTAACCAGTTGCAGGAGCATACCACCGGCGTCCTGATCGCCATCGACTGGGAGAACATTCGCCGCGGCGCGTTGATGTACCAGGTGGAGGTTACGCCCCAGGACGTCGCCCGGGCGATGGCCGCCATCGGCGGGATCTTCGGAGAGGTGCTGGGGGGCAAGGCGTTCGGCGACTGGAGTCTCCGGCCCGAGGACGCCCGGGCATTCACCGAGGCCGACATTACGCTCTACCACGCGCCCCGCACCATGGCCGGCAAGACCGGTCCGACCCGTCCATCCTGCTGGAGGTCTACGACTGGGTCCGAGACCGTGAGGACTGCGGGTTCATCATCCTGGGTTCGGGCGACTCGGACTATCAGGTCCTGGTGGACCGCGCCCGTGCATTGGACCGCAGGATCATACTGTGCGCCTTCAGCCAGGCCGTGGGCCGCGAGATGCTCGCGGCGGCGCCGCTGTTCCGCTGGAGGCGGAACTGGGAATCCACCTGGCCGAGCACGGCGACGTGAATGTACCCGCGCCTGCCTCGCCGCCGGACGCCCGCGCTCCCGCCGATGACGGAGCCCTCAGCACCTTCATCACGGAGATGAACCGCCTGGAAGGCCGCATGAACTTCGTCGGTTACAGCATACTCTGCAACCAGTGGATGCTCGACTGGGGAATCGCCTGGAACTAGTACGCATGCCGCAAGGTGGTGGAAGATCTGGTGCAGGACGGCGTGGTCGAACGCCACGACGTGTTCAGCCCCAACAATCCACAGTTTCCAACAGCGGCGGTTCGGCTGGCGCGCACCAACGAGACCGTGCAAAACACGCTGGGCTTGAACCGCCCGCGCATCAGCAACCCCGTCCTGCCGACGCCCGGTTGACGGCTCGGTGCACCGGCATTCACCCACCGCAGGTGGCCATATGTCCTGGCAGAGGGCCGGCCTGATGGCCTGCGGATAACCTGCGGCGCCGACGTTTCGGGCACCGTCAGCGATGATGTTCGAATTACCGCCAATGGGTTGCCGTGTTTCCATTGTCGCGTATCACCCGATCAGCCAAGGTGTTCCCTGAGCGTTGATACAATAGAGCCGCTTGGGTGATTGTGGCGTAGGGTTGAACGCCCGGCCCTCGGGTCGAGCCGTGATGGGGTTGTTGCGCGGGGACGGTTCCAGTCGCTCAAGCGTTGCAAACTGCCAGCTACAGCTGAACGAGCCTCGTCAGGAGCGCATTGTTCGCTCCGTCCAAGTTCACGCCGCACAACTTCCTCAACCCTGCCCATCTCGGCGAGAGGGTCTGATGAAGCCGTTCACGTAATGGATGTTGGGCGAACCAAGATGGGTATCAAAATGGTTCAGCAGCAAGGTAATTATGGCCGGCCGACGTAACGACTGATGTGCGAACGTGGCGTGTTGCTATGCGGGGGTGGGGGCCTGGAAGACCAGGGACTTGCCGCTGGCGGTGCCGGTGCTGACCGCCAGGTTGTGGCCCTGGCCAAACAGCTCCAACCCCATGGCCTGGTGCAGGTAGAGCTGACCGCCGCCCGTCTGGGCCTTTACCGCAGGCCACGCCGGGCTGCCGGCCAGGCAGACGTTTCGCCGTGGCGGCCTCCTGGCCGGGGATGGTGATCTCGCCGTGAACGTTCATGATGTCGCGGCAATGGTCAGGTCACCGGGTCATCTACGCACATGTCCGGCGTCCAAGCAATGGCAGGCACGACGTAAACTACCAGACGGTGGCCACCCGATCCGACGCTGCCAGCACCTCGTCCCGGGTCACCACCGGCGCGCCCAGCACATCCGCCTCCGCGGCGATCAGCCGGTCGTGCATCTCTGGAACCTCGGGAAACCGGTCCAGCCTCTCCAGTTGTGCCCGGCCCAACTCGGACAGTTCTATCCCGCTCACCGAGTCCAGCGCTTCCAACAATGCCGACGGTTCCAGGGGACTGCCCAGTTTCACCGACAGGTAGTAGAACTCGGCCACCACTATGGCGGGAACCACCACCGTGGCGTTGCCCGTCTCCGCCAGTTGGAAAACGGCGCTGGCGGCAATACTGAGGCGCTCCGGGGACCGGAAATACCACCAGAGGGCGTGGGTGTCGGCAACGAACCGGCTCCGGCTAACCATCGATGTCACCGGACACCCCGTCGGACAACTGCTCCCGAGTCTCCCAGATGCCCTTGATGTCCTGGAAGTCCTGGTAGCCAGCGTCGGGCAGTTGGGAGAGCGCGCCTCGCAGCGTGGATAGGGAGGGTTTGTCGTCGGCGCCGGCATCCACCGCCGTGAGCCGTCCGCACGGACGTCCCCGGCGCGTGATGATCACCTCATCGCCGTGGTCCAGGTCCCGGAGTATCTCACTGAGATGGGCCTTCGCTTCCCGGATGCTATATGTGGTCATGTCGTCCGCCATGTGAAGGTCATGTTGATGTGCCATTGTGACTACATTCTACCACGGCATATGCAGCGTCCTGCCGGTTCATGGGGATAATCGGTCTGGAGCGTCTCCCATCAGGCAATGCCGGCTGGCGTCGATCATCCGCCGTGAGGATTCCAATGCCAGAATGACTGTTGGCCGATGGCCGGCACCGGATTTGCCAGTGTCTCCACGTTGGCCAGGAACCAAAGCCAGCGGCCGGGGTTGAAGTCACCCCAGGGGCCCGGGCGGAGACTGGGAAGACGTCTGGCGCATCAGTGCCCGTCTTGGGGATGATGGGTCGCTGGAACTGCCTGCGCGGCTGGCCGACCAGCTAATCTCCATGGGACTTGGGAGGGTTCTGGACCCCTTCGCCGGCGTGGGCATCATCGGCCTGGCGGCGGCCAGTAAGAACCGGGATTGGGTCCTCTTCGCCAAAAGCCCTGTTGACCAGCACACGTTTCGACAAAGCCTGCAGGCTTTCCTCCGAGAACGCGCTATGACGCCGAAGGTCGAATCCGTGCGTCCGCGTCCGCAGAGCCGGTCCACCGGTAGGAAGCCATCTCGACCGGCATCGGATCGGCCGGGCCAAAACAGTCTGTTCTGACGCCTTGCCTTTGCCGTGGGTATCCTGCCGGCGTCATCCGTCGCCGAAGCCGGGAATGTTCCCGTCGTTGGGTTCCCGGCCTCTTGGCGTAGTAGGTACTAACTAACTATAATGGTGCAAGGCGTCTGTCCGTTGAATGTTAGCCAGTGGCGCCGGAGGCCATCATGGTGATTGATAGAGAGCAGAGGTACCGGGACATGGCGATGCGGGGCAAGTACCGGAGACTGTATGCGCACCTCTGCGGCCTGCGCTCCCGGGAGTGGAGCGCTTCCTTCGTCGAGGTGGAGGCGGTGCTCAGTTTCCAGCTTCCTCTCTCGGCCCGTATGCACCGGCCCTGGTGGGCCAACCAAAGCCGGGGGAACGGGCATAGCCACGCCCTGGCCTGGACCACGGCCGGATGGGAGACCGCCCAGGTCGACATGGAGGCCGAGACGCTGCTGTTCCGGCGCAAGCATCCCGAGCCTGTTGCAGACCGCACCCTCGACGAGGTTTGGCCCGTCCACTCTGCCGGCGCGTGGCCGTCAGACCTGAGCCTCCGCCGGGAGGAAATCTACGATGAGAGGATTTAGGCCGGCCGATGTTCGTCGACACCAACATCCTGGTGAACGCCCGAATCCTCGAGGCGCCGCACCACGAATCCGCCCGGGCCGGTCTGGAAAGCGCCCTTCGCGGCCCTGAACCGCTACGCATCAGCCGCCAGGTCATGCGCGAGTACCTGGCGGTCGTAACCCGTCCCCAGGCTTGGCCGGTGCCCATCACCCGCGGGGAAGCGCTCGACGACATCGGCCGCCTGAACCAGGTTTTCGAGGTGCTTGAGGACGGTCCGCGGGTGACCGAGATGCTGGTGGCCCTGTGCCGGGCCGTTCAGGTAGGAGGATGGCACGTTCACGACGCCAACATCGTGGCCACCATGCTGGCCCACGGTGAGCGCCGGCTGCTCACGTTCAATGCCGCGGACTTCCGGCGCTACGAGGAGCGAATTGAACTGGTGACCGCCTGACTCTCCCGGCCAGCTCCATGTCCGGTTCCACAAACCCAGCAGGCGCCTACCGCGCTGCCGAATTCAGACTTGGGTTCCCCACGCTCGTATCGAGCGGCTACAGCCGGCGCTCCCGGCAACCTGGCGTGCGCTGCCGCCTTCTCATAACCACAATCACATCCGATGACCACGGAGGTCATGCCATGAAATGGAAAGAACTCATCGCCCTGGCGCGGGAGATGGCGGCAACTCCGCCGTCTGACCGTCTCCACCAGACCAAGCTTCGTCTCGCGGTCAGCACCGTCTATTACGCCGTGTACCACGCCCTTGCCCGCAGCAACGCAGACCTGCTGGTGGGGCAGTCCGAACCGCAGGGCAGCGCGCCGGAGTGGAGCCGAGTCTACGCGGCCCTGGGTGGCGACTCGGCACATGAGCTGATGCAGGCCGACTTTTCCAAGTACCCCGCAGCGGTCCGGCGTTTCGTCGATGCCTTTCTCGCCGTGCACCACCAGCGGCTGCTGGCCGAGGAGGACCCGGTGGTCACTTTCGCCGCCGCTGAGGCCCAGGATTGGATCGAGCAATCGGAGATAGCCATCGCCGAGTTCCTGTCCGTAGAGCCCGGGCAGCGCAGGGCCTTTGCCCTTCAGCCGCTGCCGGTCCAGCCCTCGGAGCAATAGCTACCACCGGTGAGGCTGTCGTCATGCGGTGAGGTCCACCGGCGCCCAGCCGCCACCGCGGTAACGCCAGGCGTGGCGCGGCCCCAAGTCCAGGATTAGGATGTCCCCGTCGCAACCGGCGTTGAGCATCCGCTGGGCCACGTCCATGGGGAACTCGCTCACGGGCTTGACCTCGGCGTAGGCCTCGACGCCGTTCAGGACGAGCCGAAAGTTGGGCATCCAGCTGCCGAACTTTACCGGCTCGTACTCCCAGGCGATCCCGCGCCGATCGAAGTGTGCCGCCCACCGCGCCTCCAGCTGGCTGCGGAAAGTGGCGCCACCGTACTCGGTGATGATGGGAGTCTGCTCGGCACCCAGGGTGTGAGGTGCCACGCTGGCCACCCAGCGGTGCAGCGCAACGGCGGTATCCTCCCTGAGCAGGCGCTCCCGCTCCGAACGCTGTCCCGGCTGGCGGGCAATCTCCAGTAGTGCCTGGGTGTAACGGACATAGGGATCCTGCGGCGAGGTAATGACGTACGCGCCGCGGCAAACGGACGACGGCATCCGCCACCGTATCATAGGGATACAATCGCGCGGTGACGCAAATCGCGTTTACGCCGTCGGGGAAATCCCCGTACAAACTGGTTCACGGAATGGATGTTGGGCGAACCAAATCGGGTATCCATTAGGGGTATGTTGACAGGAAAGCTTGAAATTCAAGCCTGTAGAGACAAAGGAAACCATCCGGCCTAAAAGGGTTCCCTGTACTCTGGCGGCAGGGCCTTTCTCCCGTTCTCAATGGACCTCATGGTTTCTCCCCAGGTCCTATTTGTTCCAGTCGCTGCGCCGCTGCCTTGACCGAGGCGCGCAGTCGTATGACGGGAGGTGACCGCTTTCGCCGCTTCATCGAGACCAGGGAATAGAGTCTCACGCGTGACGTGGAGCAATTCGAGCTCCTTCAAAATCCGGCTCTTACATCCGGGTGGGATGGTCAACGTGTAATGATGATAGCTTGGTATCGACTCGTTCCATCGGACAATCTGGTCGCGCTCGAATCTTTCGTGAAACGCCGAAATCAAGAATGCCCCGGCCTGAGCCCTCAGTCGCTCGACCGACTGTTGGGGTTCGACAATGAACACCCGGAACAAGTCCCGTGGGTCGATGCGACGCTGGAAATGCGGTTTCTCTATCCCGATCAGGTGGTAGAGCCTGTTCATCACCTGGGAATAATGTAGTCTAGTCCAATCGCAGCCGCGCCGTTTGCCCAGCAACAGATTCTGTTCGGACCGCGTGAGCTTGGCAAAGTTCGTTATAACGCTGACAGTGTCGCTGTTGTACGGTTTTACCATGCTATGAGGGACGGCGAACACGTGCAGGCGTCCCTCCTCATCGATCAGGTCCCCATCGCAAGCGTAGAATAGCGCCGCTAAAGGGTTCTTGGTAACGTCCAGCAGTCTGGTCTTGAGCCCATGGTGCTGCGCCAGAACCCATTGATCCAATGCCGAAACCATCCCGGAGAAGTCCTCGGGGCGACGGGTCATCATGTCGAGCAACATCCGACCTTCGCTTTCCCGCAACTGAGTGCGCCGCATCGCTGATGGACGCAATTTCCAGTGCTTCTCTTCGCCGCGGTAATACAGTTCAAAATCGCTCGTCGCACTGCGCCGCTCACGCAGATCCAAGCACATATCAATCAGGTCAGCCACACGCCTGATGACCGTCCTGGCCGGCGTTCCCGGATCTTTGGCAGGGTCCATATGCCGAAATAGGTGTGCCCGCCAGGGGCGTGTCGCCGTCAGATCAGTTCCGGTCAAGTTGGCAGCGGCGAACTCGGTTTGGTCCACCTTGGCGCCCCGCAGGACGGCGTTCTCCAAGTTCGCATACGTGAACCTTGCTCCGGTCAGGTCGGCGGCCTCCAGGTTCGCTTCCCGAAGGTCTGCGTTGAGGAAATGCGCCTTCCGGAGGTTGAAACTGGCATACGGATTGTGAAAGTCGGTCCGCGCCAGGTTGGTAAAACTGAGATTGGCCGCGGGATATTCCGTAGCCTGTTCGACGGAGCGGCCCTGCTCGCGCTCGGCCTGCTGGACCAGGAAGAAACCGACGTGGGCACCGCTCAAGTCGCGTTGGTGTCCGCCGCTCGCCGGAAGACCGCGTCCTCTGTCCCAAGCGTTCATATTCGCGTTCCAAGATTGAACGCCCTGCAGGAATAGTTGAAGGTCCTCATCGTTCGCCATGGACGCGCTCACTATTAGGGTGTCGTTTGATTGTAGTGATCCTTCGATTCGACTAATGGAAAAGTTACAGGCTTATCTGGCATCGCAACACCCGTGCCAAGGCTGTGGCAAGCCCGTCTGCAATGGTGACGATTCTGCCGCCACTACGGATTGCGTCTAATCTACCAGCAACGCGCTTCCCGGACCTGCTGCTGGACTGACCTGTAATCAGTGCCCCGCTGTAAAACCCGGGCCCGCTCAGACCGTGTTCGCCATCGAAATCCAGGGGGCGAATCGCCAGCAATCTGCAATTTGTCCACCCAACTGGGGCTGACGGCCCAGAAGAGCAACCCTACGATGATCATAAAAACGCTTCCGTTGAGCGACGGAATGTTGTGGGGTCGAAATGAACATCTCAAGCGAAATACCTTCGGTCAACTTCCACCTGTGGAAGCCTTGTAACATGAAGTGCCGGTTCTGCTTCGCGACCTTTCAGGATATCGGGCAGGACGTTCTGCCCAAAGGACACCTGCCGCGTGAGGATTGCCTCGCCGTTGTGGATGCGCTGGCCAGCGCGGGGTTCGACAAAATCAACTTCGCCGGCGGCGAACCCACCCTCTGCCCCTGGCTCCCGGACCTCATACGGCAGGCCAAGGAACTGGGATGCACCACGTCCATAGTCACCAACGGCAGCCGGATCACGCCGGAGTGGCTTGACCAAGTCGACAGTCACTTGGATTGGGCCACCTTGAGCATAGACACGGTGGATCCGCAGAAGCTGGAAGCATCAGGACGAACGACCCGAAACGGCCCTCTCAGCGAGGACGACTACCTAGGCGTCATTGGTATGCTGAAGGAGCATGGTATCCGCCTTAAAATCAACACCGTAGTGGTGCGAAGCAATTGCGACGAGGACCTGACCGGTTTCATCGCCAGGGCACGGCCAGAGCGGTGGAAATTGCTGCAGGTGCTTCCGATCAACGGCCAGAACGATGGGTCGGTCGACGACCAGGTGATCACTCCCGAGCAGTTCGCCCGCTACGTGGCCCGCAACCAGGGTGTGGAAGCCATGGGCATCGCGGTGGTTCCGGAGAACAATGAGCTGATGACCGGCAGCTACGTGATGGTCGATCCGGCGGGCCGCTTCTTCGACAACGTGGCCAGGACCCACGTGTACAGTCGCCCCATAAACGACGTCGGTGTCGGTGCCGCGCTGCGCGAGGTATCGGTCGACCCTGACAAATTCCGGTTGCGGGATGGCCTATATGATTGGTAAAGAACACGAGGACAACATGAAGGAACGCCGAGTTACTCCCCACCTTCCCACCAGTGGCCAGATCATCGGAGCTTTGGTCACAAGGTTGGGCATCAGGCACCCCGTACTCCAGAGCAGAACGGCGCGCCGGTATTTCTCCGCTGATCCGGAGTGCCTGGTGAAGGATTCCACCAGGGCCGAGATCATCGAGGCCATAGCGGAGGTGTTGACCGGCTCCGGCTCCGGTTTCGTTGCGTCGCCGCAGACGAGAGAGGACAACTACGAGCTGGCGCCCGCGTTGGCCTCCATGCTACAGTGGCACGCGGACAACTGGGATCTGTTCCGATCGTTCCTCCGGCGGAGGACCATGAGCGTCCTGCCCAGCCACCTGCCGAAGGTCTGGAAGGCATACGTCAGGCTTGCCGTCATCGGCTTGGCCCTCAGGGTAGCCGCCCATCTGCATCTTGCTGGATCGTCGCCGGCAGTGCTGGACTTCCTCGGTTGGGCGAGCGTCGGTGCTCGAGGAGACTTTCTCAACCGTAAGCGCGAGCAGACCCCCCTCTCTCTGGAGGGCTTCGCCGAGAAGGTGGGCGTGACCGACAACACCGTCGATGGTTGGATGTACCACGGCGCCCGGCCGTCCAATGACAACCTCGCGCAGATAGCCGAGGTACTGGCTGACCATATTGAAGGTTCGAACACAGCGGGCATGGCCCTTGAACTGCAAGCCCTCTACTGGGTCAGTGACGTCGCCGCCCTGTTGGCCGAGCACATAGGCATCGAGGCCGTTGACGATGCCATCGGGCGATTGCACCGGTACGCTGAGGTAACCTATCGCATAATTGACGACCAGGTCCCTGACGAAGACCGTGCAGCGGATCTCACCGTGTTGGCTGACCTGGGTGTTGGCGCCCGCCTTGCGGAACCTCTGCTGTCGGCCCTGATTGAACAGGAACCGGATGACGAATGGCGTGAGGACCTGCGTTCCACCGGGATGGACTGGGTCCACCGCGTCCTCGCGGTCAATCTCCGCGTTCATTTGGCTGGGGAGGACATCCTCATCCAGGAGACGGAAGGGCGCCTGCTCGAGGACTGGGATGTCAGCAACCCCGAGGCCTACGCCCATTACCGGCGCTCCATGGAACTCCAGGTTCAGGGAAGACTCCACGAAGCCCTGGCAGAGGTGGAGACCGCAGCCCGGCTCGATCCATTGGACCCGGCTTACCCCTTTACGCTGGGGTCGGTGAAAACCGGCATCGGCATCGAGTGTGGGGATATGCCCCTCGTCAAAGCGGGGATGGATGCGTTATGGCTGGCGGTTACGCTGGACCCCAAGTGGATTCCTCCCTGGACCGAAATCGGCTCGACTCTGCTCCATACCGACAGACCGACGGAAGCGGTCACCCACCTCCGTAGCGTGAAACCGGAATGTGGTCCAGCGGATTTCCACTACTACAACACGTTGGGGGCTGCCTACTGGAAGCTGGACCAGTTGCCCGAGGCCCTGGCAGCGTTCGAGGCGGCACTCGAACTGGACCCCGAGGAGACGGCCGCTCTGCTGGCGGCCTCGGAAATCGCCCTGTTGATCGGCGATGGCAAAAAGCACCGGCGGTACCTCCGAAGGGCCCAGCATTTCGGAGCGGACGACGGCACACTCAAAATCTGGGAACTGCTCCGAGAATTCGGTCAAAAAGCCCAGGACAATGTCGACACTGCCGAGCACGACCGGAAGATCGCCGTCATGGATACCGTCATCAGGCTCAGCCCAGATGACGACTATGCCCACGTCACCAGGGGGCTGGCGCATTTCGCCAAGGGCGATGTAGACCTGGCCATCGCGGACATGGACGCCGTTCTACAGTTGGACCCGGGCCACGCGGCCGCGTACATGCTGCGGGGTATTCTGTTCGGAAACCGGAAGCAGTGGGACCGGATGGTAGCCGACATGAGCGAGCTCATCCGGCTCAGACCTGACGATGCGGCGGCCTATTACTACCGAGGACAGGCCTACGTTGAACAGGACGCGTTGGACCAGGCGCTCATCGACTTGTGCGAAGCCATCCGCCTCGACCCCGACCATGCCGATGCCCACTGCGGCCGTGGTGATTGCCACCGGTACAAAGGCGAGTACGACAAGGCCATCGTGGATTTCGACACCGCGCTGCAGCTAGATCCCAAGAATGCTGCGGCTCATCTGGGCCGGGGAGCAGCCTATCGAATGAAGGGCGATCCTGACCGGGCCATCGCCGATTTCGACGACGCGCTCCGCCTCAAGCCCAACGAACCGCTTGCCTATCGGTTCCGCGGGGACGCCTATCTCGCCAAAGAGGAATATGACCGGACGATTGCTGACTGCAACAGTGCCCTGAAACTCAACCCGGGCGACGCAATGGCTTATTTCACCCGGGGCAACGGCCACCTGTTCAAGGGACGGTTCGAGCTCGCTTTGGCAGATTTTGAGGCGGCTGTCCAATCTGACCCGAACAGCGCGGACGCTACCTACGCCTGCGGCTTGGCCCGCCAATTACTAGGAAACGACGATGGCGCAGAGAAGGATTTCCAACGCGCCCGCGAACTGGGCTACGACGACCGGAACCCAGAATGCTGCTGATTCACATCCACGTCTCTTGCTTGGAAGCCACCGGCGGACGATCGGCTCTCAGGGGAGCGGTCACGCACCTTGATCGTTCCAAAGCCAGAAGGATTGATGGCCGACAGCTGGGACCCACTCGGGCAATGGCTTCACCTCGGCGAGGAACCACGGCCAGCGGCCGGGACTGAAATCACCCCAAGGGTCGGTCCGCGTCCGT
This sequence comes from Dehalococcoidia bacterium, assembly GCA_965262485.1. GTDB lineage: Bacteria > Chloroflexota > Dehalococcoidia > Lucifugimonadales > UBA3495 > Bin87. The sequence continues at coordinate 2,410,667 of OZ253540.1, forward strand.
CCCAGACCCACGGCGCATCCGGTTTCGGTGCTAAGGTCATGCACCGCGTGCCCGGTCAGTGGGTTGATGTTTGCCACACGTGCCGTGTCGGCCAGGATAGCGGTGGCCAGCACCGCGCCCACCGGAATGGTTGGCGCCAGTTCTCTCCCAGGCGGGCCCGCAGCTCCAGCTCAACAGGACCACCCGGTTGCTTGGCCACCCGCTGGCCGGCGTGGACGGCGATGGTCTCGCCCACCAGCAGCTCCGGCGCAGGCCAGGATCTGGTCTCCACGGTCTTGACGCCCAGGGCGATCAGCGAAGCCCAGGGCTGGTGCAGGGTGATTGCGTACATCAGTCCATTGGGCGAGGCGTCAGGCCCGCTCCGTATGGTTCACTCCCGGGTAACAGCCATACCGGACCGGCGCCAGCCTTCACCTCGATGATGAAACCAGCGGCCACTGCAGCTCGCAGCGCATGATGTTGACAGTAGTCCTGTCCGGTGATGCGGTACAGGCTCTTGACGTAGACGGTGTGGGGAACGTGGACGGGCGGCTCCAGTTCGGCGCCGCAGGCCCCGCGGTCGGCCATTCTCTCACCTCCTGGTGATCTGACTGGTTGCCGGCATTATAGTGAACAGACCCCCGCCTCGTTTGTCGTTTTCCCCGACCCGTCGCCCTCCGCACTGCGCAGTCGTTTGCTATCCATTGGATACCAATCCATTCCATTGCGAATGCATTCCATAGGAATGGTATCGATACCATAGGAATGGATACCGATGGATTGACCGCCCATGGAGTTGCGAAAGCCGGAAATGGGGGTCGCGAGCACGATCTGGCCCTGCTTGGGATGGATTCGTGGGAAAACCGCCGCCGATGCCGAGAAGCCAGCCCCGCTGAGGGCTGCAAAATAGGCCCAAAGCAGCCACTTGCGCACGCCCGTTCGCTGCGCGATAATTGGCCTTATCGCGCATCTTTTGCCCGCCGAAATCACCCCCGCAATCCCGCCGCCGGAGACTCGCCTATGACCACCACCGCCAGCACCCAGATCGTCCCCCAGGAACCCACGTCCCTGCCTGCTCTGCGTGCCGCCGACCAGGGCGTGGCCTCCGCCCTGGAGTCTGTTCTCTCCGAAAACACCAAGCGCGTCTACGGCGCCCAGTGGCGACTCTTCACCGACTGGTGCGGCGACGTGGGCTTGCACTCCCTGCCGGCGGAACCCCTCACCGTCGCCCGCTACCTGGCCGCCCGTGCCGGTTCCGGCGCCAGCATCGCCACCATTCGCCTGGCCACCAGCGCGATTGCCAAAGCTCACGAGTTGGCCGGCCACGAGTCCCCCTGCCGGGACCCGGGCGTGCGCGAGGCGCTGAAGGGCTGGGGCCGCCAATTGGCCAAACCCCAGCGCCAGGCCGGAGCCCTCACCGCCGACGTTCTCGCCGTCATTCGGCTCACCGCCGTCCAACCCCGCCAGCGCGGCCGCGGCTTTGAAACAGCCGGGCAGGCTGAGGAACGGGGAAGGTTTGACGTCGCCCTGGTGGCGGCGTTGTCCGACGCCGGATTGAGGCGTTCCGAGGCGGCCGCGCTGACCTGGGGAGACGTGCAGCGCTGGGACGACGGCAGCGGCCGCATCACCGTGGTCCGCTCCAAGACCGACGTGGAGGCCCAGGGCGCCGTGGTGGCCATCACCCCCGCCGCGATGCAGGCCCTGGACACCATCCGGCCGGTGGGCGTGGATGGTGAGGTGAAGGTGTTCGGACTGTCGGAGTCCCAGATCGCCCGCCGGGTGAAGGGGATCGCCAAAGCCGCGAGGTTAGCTGATTGGGAATTCTTCAGCGGTCACAGCGGCCGGGTGGGCATGGCCCGGCGTATGGCCCAGAACGGCGCGCCCACCCATGAGATCGAACGCCAGGGCCGCTGGAAACAGGGCGGCGGCATGGTCGGCCGCTACACCCGCGGCGAGTCCGCCGGGTCAGCGCTGCGTTACTTGTAACGCGATCTCATCCACCTCGATAATTGGGGCGACCGCCATCCATCTCCGCTAATGTACTACTGGTAGACGCGCGACCCTTGGCTTATCTCCGCGCGTGCGACGGAATCCCGAACCTCTTTGTCTGGACCAAGGCCGCCGACCAGGTCCTGGCTAACGTCGCCCACTTTTGCCAGCGAACTTTCGATATATGACATTAGCGCCGTTGCAATTCGAGCAGTTGCCTGTGGCGGATTACTGCGAAGCCACAAAACCTAAGCAGTATATGTTCCAAGTAAAATTGACTCAGATCATGCAGATGCACGTACTGCGCTAGGTCTCCGTCTACGTGTTGGAGGTAGCCCGGCTTGATAACCGGGTTCTTGTCCAACGGATGGGTGACGTAATTCCGCACGTCAATCAGGAGACAGGCTCCGTTGTCGTTTGGGATGTTCAAGTCTGAGCACAGCTTATGTGTGGCCGGGTTGGTGGTTGCATCGAGATGACGGTGCGGAATCTTGTAACAGCGCAGCACCTTGTCGAAATCTTGTTTGGCTGTGTTGCGAATGGTTCGCTCCAGCACTAGTCCGGCGATAATTTCCAGTCCCCCGCAGCTTTTCGCTACCGCGTCCCGCAATATTCCGGCACGTCTCATAGCTTGGCTGCTGACGTACGCGTCTATCACGGCGATCAGCTCGTCTTTGTTGGACTGCCACCTGCGCCAGAACCTAGGAAAGAATCGTTCGAGAATATTACCCCATCGGGCGTCCCTGTCGTGGTGAAACCAGTTCAGTGGGTTTTGCCGACGGGATCCAAACTCTCCTGGCTCGCCATAAACGACCCTGCCAGTTCCATCGTATCCGATGGTCACGCTGGGAAAGCAGTATTCGGTCATCGTGAAGGCAAAGAAGTAGTGAACCCCCTCCAGTACCTCCCTGAGTTCTTCGGTGACGAAATTTGTGCCGTCGCGTTTTTCTACGACTCCCGTATGGCTGACAGCGCCATCATCCGAGGGTTCATCCTTTGTGAGAGTGATATGCCATCCATCCCCAGTATCCATGACGATGTTGTGGCGGGCGGGGGACAGGGTAATTTGAGCATCGCCTCCCAGCCTGTCAGATGTGTTTTGCAACGATTGACTCTCGTCGCCGACGATGCTTGCGATTGATGACCATTGCTTTTCTGGCGTTCTGAAATCGGCAAACCCAGATATGCTGAACTCGGCTTTACGCAGCAGCGAGTTACGTATTGCCGTCTGACCCGCACGCAAAACCAGTACACCCCTGTTCCCGTGGTCCGCATACAGAACGCTAGCGTCCAATGTCGGGTTAGCCCTGGGCGGTATCGGGGGGTGGGATGGCTTTAGATCCAACTTCACGCGGGCGCGCTTTTGCCATGCGTCTTCGAGCAACGGATGAGTCCCGGCAAACTCGCTCAAAGTGTATCGAAAGTGTTGGGTGCCATCTGGGTTCAATTCAGGCTCTGGATGATAGGCTGGAGCGTTGAAGTACTCGAATCTTAGATAGCCCTCGGGAGCGATCTTCGGAATCACGATCATCTCAAGAGGAGTCCCATCGTACGTAACGGTTGCGTGAATCGGCACGTCCAACTCGGCGTTGATAATCGTGTCGAAAAAACGCGATTCTACTCGGTTCAGTCGCATCTCCCGTATCCTTTTGCCCTCGTTTGGCAAACTTTGTCGTCGATAAAAGCGGCCGTTAATCTGGTATCTCTTCGTAGATGGGTGCTCCTTTCCTCTCTGCTTCAGATGCGATTTTATCTGTCTGCTCTAGGCTGCTGATTATTTGGTCTAGTCCCTCGTCCGTGATCATTCCTCTGGTCCCTTGGGTAGCTAGTTCATTAGCCATGTCTTCGGAGTAACCGATTGACACGTCGATCTGCACGGTGCCCCGGTCTGGTTTGCTGATAAGCGACCCTTTGGGCCCTTCTTGGTACTTGACGTGGCCGCATGTCAGGCGCTCCCGGCCATCGACGGATCGCCCGCAAATTTGGCACGTTACCGTCGCCCGAAAGTAGCACTGTATGCGATGGAGGACCAAGTCCTCTAACCTTTGAGCGAGTGCAAGAAACTCTTGCGCGCTCCATTCCCAATCCGTTGTCGTCGGTTCAAAACTGGTGCCGTGTATTTCGGGTTTTCCGGATCGTTGAGGTGATCTATCCCTGACCCGTAACGCCCCGTTTTCCAAAACCCGGTAGCGTGCGTGGCCAAACAGGTTCCGCACTCCTCTAATGTACAGCCGCTCGTCAGTTTCCCAAGGTTGCCATAACCTGTCACCGGCTTTCATTTGGGTAATGTCCGATCCGAAGGGCAGCGTCACTCCGTGTCGGAGCCTCCCTATACGTTCCATGTAATGGAGCATCTGCGTGATCCGAGCTAAGGCTTCCTCCGACTGTACTTTGGGGGTATTGATCTTGATCTGAACCATCTTGTCGCTCACCTTGGTTGGTGGATTGTATTCCACCAGCTTCATGCTCTTGGTAGCCCAGCTATGGAACCGCAGTTTCTGCTTCTGCTCGTTCCAGGTTCAGCGCCAGCAGCCGCTCCAGTATCTCGCCGTCGGGCAGGTCCGCTGGCCATCCGTATGCGTCCGCGACCGCCGCGTCCAGCCGGGTATGGATGTTGTCCAGCCACCTGGGCCGCTGGTTGTACAGGTTGGTCAGCGTCCGCTTCCTCAGCTCCGCCGCGCTGATCCCCGCCGGATTCAGCCAGCCCTCCCGCAGCGCGTTCAACTCCGCCGCCGCCGCGCCGATGGCCTCCCGCTGCTCCTCCGTCGGACGCGGAAACGGGAAGGTCTCGAAGCATGTGGTAGGCGTGTAGCGTGGCCGCGTTTCCAACTGCGTTCCCATCGCCAACGCCCACAGTTCGTGAAAGCGCGAGTGCAACAGGCCAAATGTGTAGTCGTCATCGCAGGCGAACGCAATCAGGTTGTGATCAGATAAAATATCGATTGGCAACCACACGAATAAACGATGTTTGGATACTGTTGGGGTAGCTATGTAACGGTCAAATCCCTTGAGGGCTTCCCTCATACCTGGTCGTGGCTCCATATGCCACCACCATTTGTCAGCGTATAACGCACGTCTGTTTCCTGCGCGCATCGGTTTGACATGAGCATTAGCGTATTCAAACGGAAATTCAAACAGCGCTGCCTGCTCCACAGTCATATTGCCGAAGTCGATTATCCAGATTCCCCTGGAACGGCTGGTAATATCGCGGCCGTTAACCCAAGGCCTGAGCGCTTCGGCATTACTTCGGCCATGCGGGTTAGGTTTTTGCAGCATTTCTTGTGCAAGTTCACCGGGAATATCAAATGGCCCGCCCTTGGTGTCTCCCATGAAAGCAATGCCGAGGTTTGCCGTTAGTCGTTTGGCGTCGGTTAGATTCGCTCCCAACTTAAGGTCGGCGTTTATCAACTGTACTGGATGCCCGTCGAGTTCGCGCTCGGCCTCGGATCCATCATCAAACCCAACGATCGAAATGTGCACCGCCGCGCCTTCCAGCACCCATGGATGATCGGACCACGCCATGAAGATGTCGCCGGTCTCCTTGATGCGCTGCAACACCCTCCGGTTTGCCCCGCCTCGTATTCCCTGCGTCGCCAGTAGCCCCGCGCGGCGGACCTCCCCCGCTTCGATTGCCCGCTGCGCCTTGTGGAACCAGTAGCACACCAGGTCGGCTTCGGCCGGCACCTTGCCGTCGTACTGCTTGAACAGCGCGTCCACGTATTCGTCGTTCAGCCCCGTGCGAAGCAGTTTCCCGCCCAAAAACGGCGGGTTCCCTATGATGAACTCTGCCGCCGGCCACTCCGGTTCCGCCGGATGCTCCGGGTCGGTCAGGTCCAGTATCGCGTCCGTCTGCCGTATCGTGTCCAGCGGCGTCAGGATCGGCCGCTGCGTGTAGCCGAACCCGTTGGCCTGGTGCCACTGGATGTAGCCGATCCACAGCGCCGTCCGCGCCAGCTCCGCCGCGTAGTGTTTGATCTCCAGCCCCAGCATCTGGTTCGGCTGCACCGTCGGCGTTAGCCCGTGCCACCCCCGCACCGCCGCGAAGTCGATCACCTCCCGCTCCAAATCCAGCAGCAACCGCAGTGCGATGTACAGGAAGTTGCCGCTGCCGCACGCCGGGTCCAGCACCCGCACCGACGCCAGCCGCTCCCGAAACGCCTCCAGGCGGGCACGCGCACCGTCGTTGTCATCGTCATCCAGCAGGTCGTTGACTTCCTGGCGCGCCGCCTCCCACTCCCGGTGCAGCGGCGTCATCACCACCGGCTCCACCACCAGCTCGATGTCGTCCGCGCCGGTGTAATGCGCCCCCGTCTGCGCCCGCTTGGACGCGTCCAGCGCCCGCTCGAACAGCGTCCCGAATATCGACGGCTCGATGTCCCGCCAATTCCGCTCGCACGCCTCCCCCAGCCGTTGCAGGGCAACCGTGCTCAACTCCACGGTGTCTACCACGTTGAACAGGTCGCCGTTGAAGTGGGCGATTTGGTCGGCGCCGGCATGCCCGCCGGTAGCCATCAGAATGAACAGGCTGCGTATTGCCTCGTCGAACGTTTCCGGATTGCGATAGTGTTGGCCGACGACGCGCGTGAACAGCCCCTCGGGCAGCAGGCCGGCGTCCTCCGAGTACAGGCAGAACACCAGCTGGTTCAGGTACCGCGCCAACCGTTCGGGATCCTCATTGCGCGCCTCCATGTCCACCACGATGGACTGGAACAGCGACGCCGTCTCCCGCGTCACCGCGTCCACCGACCGCAGGCGCTCCCGGAACCGGTGCGGCGCGAAGAACACGTCCCGCACCAGGCCCAGCCGCTCCGGCTGCTCCAGCTCCCCGATACCGAGGTCGTAGCGGGCCGTCTCCATCCCCGGGAAGTTGGTCTGGATCCGTATCGTCTCGAACGACGACACGATCAGCAGCGGCGGCGTCTTCAGGTGCACCTGGTAGCGCAGCAGTTGGTTGAACGCCCCGTCCAGCTGCCCGTCCTGCCCCTTGAACTCCCAGCCGAAATGCTCCTCGAAGTAGGCGTCGGCGAACCCGCCCGGCACGCTCTTCTCAAAGGTGAACCTATCCGGGTCGCCATAGGCCGCCATCGTCGGATGGCCCACCACGGCACAGAGGTCATTGAAGAACGACTGCGCTCCCTGTCGTTCACCGAACCCCGCGTTCCGCCAGCGAGCGACAAACTCCTCCGGCGTCATTGTAGGCAGTTGCAGTGTCATCTCGTCCCCGAGCGCCAACATATCACTGGGTATGACTCGCCGCAAATAACCCAGGTGGTCGCAAGAATTGCCCAACTTGCCGTTTATCGGTGTCGCTTGTAGCTACGGTTTAGCCTCACAGTAGTCGCCTGCCGGGTAGTCGACGTAGCAATAACCAACGCTCTCGATCTCGCTACTGTTGTGGCACACGTGATACCGTTTGGCCGTCTTGCCCAGTGGATAACCTGCTCTTATCTTCTCGGCCGCGACTGATTTGGGCGGATACATCGTGGCATAAAGACCCGGACACACCCCCACCAGCCGGTCCCACTATCCCAGATACGCCAGAAACCGTCGCGCTTGCGGTATGCGGAAGTCCAGTGCGCCGGCTCCGCCCTCTAGTCAAGAGGCTGGACGGTTAAACCTACCGAACGGCGACACACGTCTACCAGTTCGAGCCAAGGCGTTTCTGCTGATTCACCGTCGGGAGGTTCGATAACCACGTGATCTTGATTCGCAAACAGCACATAAGATGCGCGTCCGGGGAGCACCGAGCTTGGGTACTTTATCCCGTCGATGCCGGCCCTCCGCCGCCTCACCCGTGACCGTAGGAATTCCGTCACCACTTGAGTGGGCACATATTCGACGTGGATTCTGTCATCGCGCGTAATGGGTCGAGATATTTGGTCAGCGACATGGTGTAGGAACGTCAGGGCACGACGGAATACGTCCTCACCACCTTCGGGATCACACTCGAACAAGCCAGGGATACCCGGAATCTCCGTCAGATCCAGGACAATAGCCGGCCTGAGGGTTCTCCAGCGACCAACTGCGAATGACCCGGGCTCCTGGGCAACTTCCAACAAGGCCGTGTCGATCTCATCGCACGCATAGAACATCACGATTCCCGGGGCGCTCATCCGATTGGCCTGAGTCGCCTTGTCCTCTGGGGGCGGACCCAACTCTTGAGGTGTTTCGAGTTGTGCATCTGGCTTTTCCCAGCGGGCCCGGTACAGGTGCGTACCTGCTGGCAATTCCTTAAACAAACCCAACTCATCGGCAGAATCGAAAATGTTTCTCAGGATATGACCTGGGTCGTAGACCTCGGGTTCAGAAGGGTCAGGCCCGTAGTCCAGAAAGAAAAAGCGCCGCCGGCGCATCACCACGTCGCAGAAGTAAGCCCAGTTGTCCCGAGCGTATTCACGATCGGTCAGACCCAAACCGTTCCGGTCGCACCAAGTGATATCGTCCAAGTACCCCACGAGCTCGCCCAACAGCACGCCATGGTGGTCGTTGGGCAACTCCAGCGCGATGACATCGGTCAGCAATTCCTCAGAATCCCAGTTACTGCCGAAGTACTCGCACCCCTCGCTGTCCCATGGGAGCTCATCCACGGCATCTCCATACTCCTGGTGGAGGCACCGGTTGATGTATTCGCCGACTTCGCCCAGCGGAGCTGCGAGAGGTTCGCCGCCGACGGCCCGGCAAAACGAGCAATGGTCAGCCTCGGCGTTAGCGGAGATGAAACCTCGGATCCCGTCATCATCGATGCAATCTCCGCAAACGAACTTTCTTGAACTGCTCAATCTCGACCTCACCCGTTTGCTGCAGCGACTACAGATTCGATGCCCTAAACTGTCTCGCAGGCGCCTTGGGCCAAATCTTCCAACTGATCAATCCATTCTCCGAAGTGCTGGCATCTTGCCCGCAGGTTCGCCAACCCTATCTTCTCCGCCACGATCGGCCCCGCGGATGGCTTCATCCCCGCGTATTCCGGTATCTCCGCGATTATGCGCTTGGACGGCGCTGTGTCCGGACCATCGTTGATCAGCTCTGGATTGGCAAACTGGCCAGCCATGGTAGCTAAGTTTTGTATCCCGGCCTGACCATCCGTGAAATGCGCCGCCAGTTGATCAGGCTCTGATAACAGCAGCGTCTCAAATTCGTGGAGTTGCAGGTAGGGTATGAACCTCCAATCACCGATATCGTCGCGCAGCGCCGCTTCCAGTACCCTGACCTTCTCATACGGGTCCGCCGCGCCTTGCGCATCTCCGTAACCAAGAAAGTCGGATGGAAGCCGATAGAGGTCGCAGGCGGTGGTGAAGCGCGCATCGTCGTTCTGATCCTCCCTCAGCCAAGAGAGGATGTCGCGCCGGGGCTGAGCGTAGCTTCGAAACCCGCCGCGGTACTTGACGCCGCCCCGACGGCTGGTCAGCACGCATCTTGCATCCGCCCACACGTATCGATCACCCAGGTGGGGTTTGAGGACTTGATTGACGAAGGTCTCCTCGGTCTGCCCTTCGACGATGAAATGCAGCCGGATCCCGGTCAAGGCCGTCCGCCGATCACGTTCTTCTCCCACAGATCGGAGAGGGAGTATTCCTCAAGCCAGACGTCCAGGGCCTCGGAGGACAGCCGTCGGAAGACCGAACCGCGTTCCTCCCGCTCGACCACCACCACGTCCTCGGGATCGAAACAGTCGATCAGGGCCATGGACTGCGTGGCCAGGATGACCTGGATGCGGGTCGCTGCGGCGTTGATCAGACCGCCGATGATGGTGATCGCGTAGGGATGCAGCCCCAGCTCCGGCTCGTCCAGTATCATCACGTCCGGCAGGTCTGCTTCCGGCTGCAGGAGCAACGCCACCAGCGCCAATACCCTAAGCATGCCGTCAGAGGCCTGGGACACGCTGAATACCTCGTCGCTGTTGCGTTCTCGCCACTGCAATAGGAGGCTGTAACCATCAGGCTCCAGGACGAAGTCCGAGAAGAACGGCAGGATCAGACGGACCGTGTCCACGATGCGCTGGTAGCAACCCCGGTCGGTCTCCCGTAGCCTGAGAGCACCGGTGCTAGGTTGGCGCCGTCCTCCTTCAGGAATCGATTGTCGCTCACGTTCCATTTGCTACGGATGCGCGCGGTATCCGAAGTATTGTGGAGCTGATACACCACTATCCTTTGCATCAAGGTGCGGATGACCCGGGCGGTATCGTCCGAAACTGCGTGGGCCAACAGCTGGGGATCGTGGTGGCCGGCTCCGGTGCTATTCCATTGGGCAGGGCTATCGTAACCCGCTCAGGAGAACCGGTACCGCTCGTCGGCAAAGATCAGCTGGTCATCCGCCGCATAGAACAACCGGAAGTAGTACTGATTGTCGCCGGCGTCGGTTCTGATGGTCAGCTCGGCTTCGATCTCCCGTGTCCGGCTGGGACCATCATGGAGGAGCTTGCTGGCGCCTCCCCGCTCACTGACGAAGAACCGCAGATTATCGGTGTCGGCCAACGCCCAGCTCATCATGCGGAAGAAGGCGATGAAATTGGACTTGCCAACGCCGTTGGGGCCGATCAGGGCAGTCAACGGTCCAGGCTCAAATCCCTCCAACTCCGCGATGGTCTTGAACCCTCTGATCGTAGTTCTGTCCAAGCGATTCCTCATGGGCCTCCTGTGATGCATGCCGGGTGTATCTCACGAAGCCAAAGCCATGCAGGAATTTCGAGTGTAGCATACCGCCCCGGCGTCCAAATTCGAGGGCAGAAAGTCGTCTCAACCGACGCCCTGCAACGTTTTGTCCAATCCATTGGGGCGTTTGCCCCATGCCCGACTCATACCATACGGTCCTGAAGCCGCAGCTCATTTCATCCGGCAATCGAATTCAGGAGGTTTCCATGAGTCGCAAGGAAGACATGGACAATCGCGCCAACCAGATGAATCCCAACAACGACGCCTACTGGACGACCCGCGGTTATGATGAACGACCCCATGATTGGGAGGGTCGGTCAAACAGCGAGGACGAACGCAGGCACCAGCGCCGCGGGTCCCCCGCGTCAAAGAAGTAGTCGGAACAGAATGGCGTTCGGATCCAGCGGCTTCGTCCGAACGCTGTTTCCTGGAGCTGTCATGAATGATATGGACAATAACAACCAGCATCCTTTGGCCGGGCTCTATAGCGGCGAGATACTGAGGTACGTCGTTCAAGCACTTGATATCAAGGACGACGTGCTCGACAGCCGGACCGCCCGGCGCTTCTTCGCCGGCGAGCCCAAGAACGAATACAACCGCGCTCAGATCTTCGAAGCATTGGGGCAGGCGCTGATCCAACGCGACATCGCCCCCGAATCTCTGGGTGCCCTGCCGGACGGGGTATCCGCGGCAATGGCGATCGGAATGGCAGTGGGCTTGGTGGGCGAGCACTGGGACCACCTGATGGCCACCATCCAGGGCCGCGGCGCGACGGTTGTCGACGTGGGCGCGGTGGGCGAACGCTTTCTCCGCCTGGTGGCCGTGGACCTGGCCGTCCGCCTTTTTGCGCTGAACCGGCTGACGGGCTTCCCGTTGCCCGATCCCGAACTGCCATTGTGGGCACAGGAGAACGGCGGCAGCCTGGTCCTGAGGCGACATCTAGGTCAATCCGGATTGACCCGACACACGCTGGCTGCTCGCCTGGGGGCGTCTTACACCACCGTGGACAACTGGATGGATGGGAAGAACTGGCCAAGCCATGCCTACGTCACCGCCCTGGCTCAGGAACTGGTGCCATCCGGAATTGGACTGGATGCAAAGCAGTTTGAACGGAAATTGCGCCGGGAGTTGGCCTTCGCCCGGCTGGCTGATCTGCTGGCAGCCTGCACCGGTCGGGACGTGGTGGCTGGGACGCTGACCGCGGCGATGAGGTTCGCCCGGACGTTGTCGGAATCGATAGACTTCCCCCTCTCCCGGGAAGAATATGCCGGCCATATGGAGTTGAGACTGCTGCTCTTCGGATGCCTCGAACATTCCGCACAGGTCTTGTTGTTGTGGCTCGCCAAGCTGGAAGCCGACCCCGATTGGAGACGGGACCTGCTGGCCGCGGCCGAACCCTGGGAGTTCCATTTCGAGCACATAGCGGCAATGCACAGCCGCAGTTCGGCCGCCGGTCTGTCCCAGGACATCCTGGACGTGGTGGATGACGTCGCAGAACTGGATATCGACGCCCTGACCACCATCAGACGGGAACTTCGAGCCGAGGCGAACGCTCAGGGCTCCGTCCCGCCCGGTCAAGGAGGACCGCGCCTTGTCCTGGATCTGCTGCAGGACGGCATCGCTCGCCGCCGGAGCCTCGTTCGCCGTTTTCCCCACAGTCCCGAAGCCCATTATCAGCTGGGGTCGTTCCTGGGCATGGCCGGGAAGAACCTCAGGGCCAGGGAGTTGGCGGACGAGGGTATCGTCGAATGCAAGATCGCGGCCAGGTTGCTGCCCAATTGGGACGGTCCCGCCGTCGAATGCGGCATCATACTGACCAACATCGGCGAACACGCCGCCGCCCTCCGTGAGCTGGAACAGGCTCAAGCGACCCTCTCTGAAGCCACGCCGCACCTGCGGTTCGTGACCGGCTACGTGCTGCTGATGCTGGAACGATACTCCGACGCTCTGGAGCACCTGAAAACCGTGACTGAAGTCCGGCCGGATTTCGCCTCGGCCCATCGCTACGCGGCCCAGTGCGCCTTCAAGCTGGGCGACAAGATCACGGGAGCGCACCACGCCAAGGCGGCCCGACAGTTGGGAGACATTACGGAGTGGATGGCCTGGCAGGACGGCGCATATTCCGCTCGCGGGAAGCCGTCCCCAGCAACAGGCGGCGGGTGACGGCATCCTTGGCTATGTATCACGGTCGACGCCCAACATGAGGGCACACAATTCCTGCTGCAATCTGCTCCGATGATCTTGCGCAGCGCAGCCCCCGCAAACCGTCAACATCGTCTGAACGCGGCGGCCGCGCCCTGCACCCGGCCAAATCTAGCGTGATCAAGCCCTACGATCTCTTTCCATTGCCTCTGATTCCGTGTCTGATTGGCACTGCCCCATCCTTTCGGTGGATTTGGGCTCAGAACCTGTCTACGATCTCTGAAATAGGTTAAGTTGAGGCTATTATCAGGGGAGGGGTAATCATGTCTCATTCCTATCCCAGCGACATCAGCCGGGAGCAATTCGCCCGTATTCTGCCGACGCTGGAGTCGGCCCGCCGCCGGACCAAGCCCCGCACCGTGGACTTGTATGACGTTTTCTGCGGTGTGCTATATCTCCTGAAAAGCGGGTGCCAGTGGCGAATGATACCCGCGGACTTCCCCGATTGGCGCACCTGCTACCAGTATTTCCGGCAATGGAGCGAGCGGCCTGGCCCAGGTCAGGATTCCATTCTGGAGCAAGTCCTAAAAAAAATCGGTTGGCGCGGCCCGACGCAGCAATGGACGGAAAGAGCGGACCAGCTTCTGTATCGTGGACTCCCAGAGCGTCAAGAACACGGACAGCGCCGAGCACAAGGGCTATGACGCGGGCAAGAAGGTATCCGGAATCAAGCGACACATCGCGGTGGACACGCAAGGATTGCCCCATGCGATCCACATAACCACGGCCAACGTCACCGACCGGGCTGGGGCTTTGGCGATGTTTGACCGGCGCCGAGACGGCCTCAGTCAAGTGCAGAACGTGCTGGTGGACGGGGGTTACACCGGGAAGCCCTTTGCCACTGCGGTGCAAGGCCTGTTGGGAGCCGCGGTGGAAGTGGTGAAACGCAGCGAACTGCACACCTTCGTGGTGCTGCCGAAGCGATGGGTGGTGGAGCGGTCTTTCGCCTGGCTGGAGAAGTGCCGCCGCCTCTGGAAGAACTGCGAAAGAAAGCTCAATACCAGCCTGCAAATGGTGGTGCTCGCCTTCGCAACGCTACTCCTGAGAAGATTGTAAACAGGCTCTAAGAACCTGTCTACGATCTCTGAAATAGGTTAAGTTGAGACTATCACCAGGGGAGGGGTAATCATGTCTCATTCCTATCCCAGCGACATCAGCCGGGAGCAATTCGCCCGGATTCTGCCGACGTTGGAGTCGGCCCGCCGCCGGACCAAGCCCCGCACCGTGGACTTGTACGACGTTTTCTGCGGCGTACTGTACCTCTTGAAAAGCGGCTGCCAGTGGCGAATGCTGCCCGCGGATTTCCCAAACTGGCGCACTTGCTACCAGTATTTCCGGCAATGGAGCGAGCGGCCCGGCCCGGAGCAGGATTCCATTCTGGAACAAGTCCTAAAAAAAATCGGTTGGCGAGGCCCGACAAAGCAATGGACGGAAAAAGCAGACCAGCTTCTGCATCGTGGACTCCCAGAGCGTCAAGAACACGGACACCGCCGAGCAGAAGGGCTATGACGCGGGCAAGAAGGTATCCGGAATCAAGCGACACATCGCGGTGGACACGCAAGGATTGCCCCATGCGATCCACATAACCACGGCCAACGTCACCGACCGGGCTGGGGCTTTGGCGATGTTTGACCGGCGCCGGGACGGCCTCAGTCAGGTGCAGAACGTGCTGGTGGACGGGGGTTACACTGGGGAACCCTTTGCCGCTGGGGTGCAAAGCCGGCTGGGAGCGTCGGTGGAGGTGGTGAAACGCAGCGAACTGCACACCTTCGTGGTGCTGCCGAAGCGGTGGGTAGTGGAACGGTCTTTCGCCTGGCTGGAGAAGTGCCGCCGCCTCTGGAAGAACTGCGAAAGAAAGCTCAATACCAGCCTGCAAATGGTGGTGCTTGCCTTCACGGTGCTAATCCTGAAAAGATCGTAGACAGGCTCTAAGAGCCTATCCTAATAACCCAGCGGCTCTGAGGGCGATGAGGGCACAGGCGAAATGCAGAAAGGCGATATAGTTGCCGGGAGACTTGTCCCAACGGACTAAAATGCGCCGAAAACGGTTCATCCAGCTGTGAGTGCGTTCCACCACCCAGCGGCGGGCTTTGAAGCCGGCCTCCTTTTTGATGGCCTGGGCCTCTTCGCCTCGGCTGCGGATGTGCGCCGTAAAACCGAACTCGTCCAGCGTGCGGCGCACCTCAGCAAAGTCGTAGCCTTTATCCAGGCACAGACCCTGGGGATGCTCCGGGCTGGGCGCGGGGCGCGGTACTGACAGGTTGTCCACCGTAGCCCGCACCAGCTTCATGTCGTGGCGGTTGGCCCCAGCCACCGCCAGCCCCACCGGAATGCCCTGGGCTTCGGTCAACAGGCTGCGTTTGACGCCGCTCTTACCCCGGTCCGTAGGGTTGGGGCCGGTTTTTCCCCCGCTCAGGGGCTGACAGGGGTAGGTAAAGGCCGAAATTAGGTATAAAACTTTGGAATTCACAAAAGTTGATCACAGACCCCTCCAGGCCTTGAGAGGGGGCGAGAGCCGAGTTTTCAGGTTTGTAAACCATATTCTGAGTCATCGACCGAAATGAGGGTAATCAACATGGCGCGAAAATACCTACCCCTGTCAGCCCGCCCAGGGGGGATTTGGTTATAGCCCCGTCCATGCTCAGCCAACTCCAGTCCAAGCCCTTCACTTCGTCATAGCGTTCCAGCCCCACCCGCCATAGCTCCAAGAACACCCCGGCGGCGGTTCATTCCTGGAAGCGCAGATGGGCGGTGGCCGGAACAAATGCCCGTAGCGTCCAACGCCTTCCACTGGCAGCCGGTGCGCAGCACGTAGAAGATACCGTTGGCGCAAGTCCGGTCCGGGACCCGAGGCCGTCCCCCGCCCAAGGGATGGGTATTCACCCGCTGGGGAAGCAAAGGGGACAGTACTTCCCACAACTCGTCGGAGATCTGGAACGCGCCGGTGGTGGGGTTGGTCGGAGTGGCTGGGCCAGCGCGGGGCGGTCGCGGTGGCTTGGGTTCTTTCGCTTTGGTCATTCCCCTAGTTTAGCTTCAACTCTGGCTCCTTCCCCTTCGCTACCTTATGCGGATTTTCACTTGTTTTTAGGATAGGCTCTTAGAGGGTGTTTAAAAAGCTGGGGAGCGTGCCAAGCGGCGGAGCATGAGTCCGGTCATAGCGGTGTAGACCCAGGCTTCGGTGGTTTCCGGCAGTGCTTCATAATCCTTGCTCAATCTCCGGTGCCGGCCCAGCCAGGCGAAAGTGCGCTCCACCACCCAGCGTCGGGGCAACACCTCAAAGCTGTGGCTGTTCCCGGGACGCCTCACTATCTCCAGAGTCCAACCCGTCAGTGTCGCCACCCACTCGATCAACTTTCCGGCGTAGCCGCCATCTGCCCAGATCAAGCTCAACCGGGGAAACCTTCCGGTCAGCTTGCTGATGACCAGCTTGGCCCCATCCCGGTCTTGCACGTCGGCTGGGTGCACCGCCACCGCCAACAGCAGTCCCTGGGTATCCACCACAATATGCCGTTTGCGGCCTTTCACCTTCTTGCCCGCGTCGTACCCCCGAGGCCCCCTTTTTCCGTGGTCTTCACCGACTGGCTGTCGATGATGGCCCCGCTGGGGCTGGGCTGGCGGCCCAGGAACCGTCGCATCGTGGGGAGTAGGGCATCGTGAATCCCCTGCCAGGTCCCATCTCGCCGCCAAACCCAAAAATAGTGGTAGACCGATTGCCAGGGAGGCAGGTCGTGAGGCAACAGACGCCATGCACAACCGGTGCGCAACACGTACCGGATGGCATTCACCACCTCCCGGCGGGAGTACTTGGCGGGCCGGCCACCCGGCTTCACCGGCGGAACCAGGGGTTCCAGAATCTGCCACTCGGCCTCCGTCAAATCCGTGGAATAAACTGCTCGGCTCATGCCCCAAGTCTATAGCCTGCCCTGCTACATTGCCTGCTATTTCCCAGGCCATTTTTAAACACTTTCTAACTGGTATTGCAATGACGGTCAGTGGGACGGGGATCGCTCCAGATTTCATCCCTAGCAGCCGGCATCGGGGGATATGCAAGCATCTCCCCGTGAATGGGCCAGCCGGACGGCATTATACATAATCGTTACTAAGATTGCTGTTAGATGAGCCTCGATTATTTATAATGTCTTGTGAGCATTAGAGCCTGTTGACATTTCACGTCATTCCCGCGAAAGAACGTCACCCCGTACTTGATACGGGGCGGGAATCCAGGCGCTTTGGAAAGCAGCCATCGTTCACATTCAGGGTACTCTGGATTCCCGCCTTCGCGGGAATGACGGGCTGGGGTTAGCGAAATCGCCTCGGAATGAGTCGGGATACGATTATCACATCTTACGCAGGCGTTGGACTGCATGGAGACAATTCGGTGCGTTTCCCTCCGCTGGTCGAAGGCCGCTTCATAAAGCGCCTGAACCGTTTCGCCGCTCTCGTGGACATCGACCGACGCGAATACCTGGTTCACGTGGCCAACTCCGGGCGCATGGCAGAGCTGCTGGTGCCGGGCTACCGCGTCCTGCTGGCTCCGGCTCCCCAACCGTCCGCCCGAAAAACCACCCACGATCTCGCCATCGTTGATACCGGCGGCGCCCTCGCATCCGCCGATGCCCGACTGCCCAACCGCCTGGTTGCCGAGGCCATCGCCGAGGGTCGCCTGCCCCAATTCGCCGGCTATCCGGTGGTGCGGCCCGAATCCACGTTCGGCGAGAGCCGGCTGGACTTTCGCCTCGACGGCCCGGCGGGAACCTGCTACGTGGAAACCAAATCGGTAACCCTGGTAGTTGATGGAGTCGGGCTGTTCCCGGATGCGCCCACTATCCGGGGCGTCAAGCACCTGCGCAGCCTCATGCAAGCCGTACACCAGGGCCATCAGGCGGCGGTCATTTTCGTCATCCAGCGCTCTGACGCCAACGCCTTCACTCCCCACGATACCGCCGATCCATTGCTGGGACAAACCCTGCGCCAGGCCGTGGCCAGCGGTGTGCAGGCCTGGGCTTACCGTTGCCACCTGGACGATACCAGCATCGTGCTGGCCGACAGCATACCGGTGCGGCTGTAATGCCGGGATGCCATCCGCAATGGCCGCCCGACGATACGCCGGCGGCGATTATGCGTATCTACCACCGGTTGCTAACCGCCTACGGCCCGCAGGGCTGGTGGCCGGGCGACAGCCGTTTTGAGATGATTGCCGGCGCCATTCTCACGCAGGCGGCGGCGTGGCGCAATGTGGAACACGCCCTCACCAACCTGCGGCGGGCGGGGATCCAGGACTGGCACGTACTGCACCGGATCGACCTGGAAACCCTGGCGCAGATTATACGGCCGTCCGGTTACTACAACGTCAAGGCCCGCAAGCTCAAGGCGTTTGCCAGCCATGTGTGCGAACGCTACGGCGGCGATCTGGACGCCATGTTCGCATCCGATACCGGCAAGTTGCGCCGCGAGCTGTTGAGCATATACGGCATCGGGCCGGAAACCGCCGACGATATTCTGGTGTACGCCGCCGGCAAACCGTCATTCGTAATTGACGCCTACACCATCCGCATCATGGAGCGTATCGGCATTACACCTGAAGGCGGTTCTAATTACGCCGGTTGGCAAGCGTTATTCCACGCCAGCGTCGTCCCGGACGTAGCGGTGTATAACGAATTCCACGCCCTGCTGGACCACCACCATAAAGCCGCCTGCACCAGAAACGACCCCCAATGCGATAGATGTTGCCTGAACGAAATCTGCGCCACCGGGTTGCGCCGGGAGCGCGAGAGTCATTCAACGCCCAATCCATCAACGCCCAAGTCATCAGCGTGAGGGAACCCGAAAGTGGTTCGGTAACAGGGCGTTTACCTGTCCGTCATTGGTAATTAACCGTATCGCAACGGATACGTAACGGGAGCGCAACGGCGTTGTAAAACAATCGCCCTACGATGACCATGCTTACCTGTTTGGAGGCATGGCCACTTTGCTACTCGAGCGACAGCACAACATAGAATCTGCGGCAGCGACTGCCACGCACTGCCCTTATTGCGCATTCCAGTGCGGGATTGAAATCTCCGGAACCGGCGCCGACGTTCGTATCGCCGGGGATGCTGCCTTCCCCGTGAACAAAGGTGCGCTGTGCATCAAGGGTTGGACCGCCGCCGCGCTGTCGCATCCAGACCGCCTCACGACTCCCCTGGCCCGCGACCCCAACGGCGTTCTGGTTCCGGTTGGCTGGGACGATGCCCTGGACAGGATCGCCGGCGCTTTCAAAGACACCCGCGAACAATACGGCCCCGATGCCGTGGGTATTTTCGGCGGCGGGTCTCTCACCAACGAAAAGAGCTACCTGCTCGGCAAGTTCGCCCGCGTTGCCTTGCAGACTGCCAACATCGATTACAACGGGCGCTTTTGCATGTCATCGGCAGCCGGGGCCAGCATTCGCTCCCTCGGGCTGGACCGCGGCCTGCCCTTCCCTTTGCAAGACATCGCCGGCGCCCAGGCCATCCTCATGATGGGCAGCAACTCCGCTGAAACCATGCCCCCCATGATGCAGTATTTCGAGGAGCAGAAAGCCGCCGGCGGGAAACTAATCATAGCCGATCCCCGCCTCACACCGACCGCCGCCCGCGCCGATCTGCACCTCAGGCTCATACCGGGCACCGACGCGGCCCTGGCCAACGGACTGCTCCACGTCATCATCCGCGATGGTCTGCTTGACCTCGATTACATCGCCAGCCGCACCCAGGGATTCGACAACGTGCGGGGACTGGTTTCCACCTACTGGCCGGAGCGGGTCGAACGCATCACCGGCGTCCCCGAGCGCGAACTGGTTCAGGCGGCCCACCTGCTGGGATCCGCGCAATCAGCCATGATCCTGACCGGTCGGGGCACTGAGCAACAGTCTCAGGGCGTCAATAACGTACTGTCTCTGATCAACGTGGCCCTGGCGTTGGGCCTGATCGGCAAACCCAACAGCGGCTACGGCTGCCTCACCGGACAGGGCAACGGACAGGGCGGACGCGAGCACGGCCAAAAAGCCGACCAACTGCCCGGATATCGCCGCATCGACGATCCAGCCGCGCGCCAGTACGTGGCATCCGTATGGGGCGTGCCCGAAAATAGCATCCCCGGGCCGGGCAAATCTGCCTACGAGCTTCTGGACTCGCTGGGACAGGATGGCGGTGTGCGTTCCCTGATGGTAATGGGTTCCAACGTCGTTGTGTCCGCGCCCAATGCCAACCATGTTGTCCACCGAATCAAGGCCCTGGACTTTCTCGTGGTCAGCGATTTCTTCCGGTCTGAAACCGCCGAACTGGCCGACGTGGCGCTGCCATCGGCGCAATGGGCCGAAGAGGAAGGCACCATGACCAACCTGGAAGGGCGCGTCATCCGCCGCCGGCTGGCGTGCGAACGTCCCGCCGGCGTGAAAGACGACATTGACGTGATCTGCGAATTGGCGTCCCGCCTGGGCAAGGGAGCCTACTTCGCCTACCGGAGCACGGGTGAGATATTTGCCGAACTGGGCCGCGCATCGGCGGGTGGCCCGGCCGATTACTCCGGAATCACCTACGAAAAGATCGACGATAGTCAGGGCGTCTTTTGGCCCTGCCCCAGCCTGACCCATCCCGGCACGCCCCGGATGTTCACCGAAGGCTTCCCCACCGCCACCGGCCGGGCATCGTTCCACGCGGTGCGGCACGAAGCCCCGGCGGAAGTACCCGACGCCGACTACCCGCTGTTCCTCACCACCGGGCGGAACCTGGCGCACTATCAGTCTGGCACCCAAACTCGTCGCATCCCCGAACTTCTGGGGATGATGCCGGCGCCTCTGGCCGAGATGCACCCGTCCACGGCGCGCCGCCATCAACTGGAAGACGGTGGGCCCGTAACGTTGCAGACCCGGCGGGGTTCGGCGAATTTCAAAACCAAAATCTCGCGCAACATTCGCGAAGACACGATCTTCGTGCCTTTCCACTGGGGTGGGATGCAGGCGGCCAACCGGCTCACCAACCCGGCCCTGGATCCAACCAGCAAAATGCCCGAATTCAAAGTGTGCGCCGTGCGCATCGAAAGTACTGCACATCCAGCCTCCCCCACCGGGGAAGCGGACAATCGCCCTTACGGAGATAGCTAACCATGGCAGAGAAAAAACAGCTCGTGGTCATTGGCAACGGCATGGCGGGCGCCCGACTCGTCGAAGAAACGGTGTCGCTGGGCGGCCAGGAATTCTACGACATCACCGTCATCGGCGAGGAAACCTGGGGCAACTACAACCGTATCCTGCTCTCCGGCGTTCTTTCGGGTTCCCATCACCCCGACGACATCTTCATCAACCCCCTCAGCTGGTACGAGGAAAACGGCGTAACTCTCCACGCCGGCACCCGCGTCATCGGCATCGACCGCAAAGGAAAGATGGCCTACGGAGCCGGCGGACTGCTGCTGCCCTATGACAAGTTGGTAATCGCCACCGGCAGCAGCGCCTTCGTCCCTCCCATGGACGGGTTGATGGACGACGACGGCGGCTACAAATCAGGCGCATTCGTGTTTCGCACTCTCGACGATTGCACCGAGATCATCAATTACGCCGATAACGCCAAAAAAGCCGCCGTCATCGGCGGCGGTTTGCTCGGTTTGGAAGCCGCCCGCGGCCTGATGAACCGCGGCCTCGAAGTCGACGTCATCCACCTCATGGGTTGGCTCATGGATACCCAACTCGATTCCCAATCGGGCCAGCTGCTGAAGCAAAGCCTGGAAGGTCTGGGAGTCAGGTTCCATCTGGAAAAGCTCACCACCGCAGTGCTCGGCGACGGCCGCGTCACCGGTTTGCAGTTCAAGGACGGCGGTACGCTCGACTGCGAGATGGTCGTAATATCTGCCGGCATCCGGGCCAACGTCGATTTAGCGCGCATGGCGGGGTTGCACGTCCGCCGCGGCATCCTGGTCAATGACAGCCTGGCGTGCCGCAACGATCAGGACATCTACGCCATCGGAGAATGCGCCGAACACCGCAGCCAGGTTTATGGTCTCGTTGCCCCGCTGTGGGAACAGGCTCGCGTGCTGGCCGAACGGCTCACCGGACGCAACGCCGATGCCGTTTACACCGGTTCGCGCGTATCAACCAAGCTGAAGGTAATGGGCGTGGAGCTGGCCGTAGCCGGCGACAAAGACCCGTCGAGCGAAGACGACGAGGTTGTAACCTACATCGAACCCAACCGCAACGTTTACAAGAAGGTTATCGTTCGCAATGGCAAGGTCACCGGCGCCATTCTGCTGGGGGATGGCCTCACCGTCTCGCGGATTTTGCAAGCCTTTGACCGCGAGGAAGCGCTGCCCGAAAACCGCTCCGAGTTGCTCTTTCCTCTGGCCGCCGACGCCGCAGCGAGTCTGAACGTTGAGGATCTGCCCGACGACGCCCAGATCTGCAACTGCAACGGCGTCACCAAGGCCAGGATCGTCGCTGCCGTTGACGGTGGGCATCGCAGCCTCAAGGCAGTATGCGACGCAACCCGCGCCGGAACCGGCTGCGGGTCCTGCAAGATGCAGGTTCAGGCTGTCCTGGAACTGGCCGCCGATGGCCTGGTCGCCGACGACCCTTCGGCGCATTACTACGTACCCGGCATCGCCCTCACCAAGCCCGAGCTGATCGGCGCCATCAAGGCAATGAGCCTGAAGAGCGTTTCGGCGGTGTTCGATGCGCTGGCCGGAGGCAAGGAAGACGCCGCCAGCAAGCTGGGTTTGGCGTCGCTGCTGCGTACCATCTGGGGCGCAGACTACGAAGACGAACGCGACGCCCGTTACATCAACGACCGGGTGCACGCCAACATCCAGAAGAACGGGACTTTCAGCGTGGTGCCGCGCATCTATGGCGGCATCACCTCGCCCGACGAGCTGCGACGCATCGCCGATGCTGCGGAAAAGTACCAAGCCAAGATGGTCAAGATCACCGGCGGTCAGCGTATCGACCTGCTGGGGATCCCGAAAGAACACCTGCCCGACGTTTGGCGGGAGATCGGTATGCCTTCCGGCCACGCCTACACCAAGGCGTTCCGCACCTGCAAAACCTGCGTCGGCACCGATTTCTGCCGCTTTGGCCTCGGCGACAGCACGACCCTGGGTGTAAAGATCGAAAAGCGGTTCCAGGGTATCGAGTCCCCCCACAAGATGAAACTCGCCGTATCCGGTTGCCCCCGCAACTGCGCGGAATCCACCACCAAGGACGTGGGAGCAACCGCCATCGAAGGCGGCAAGTGGGAAGTCCACGTCGGCGGAGCGGCCGGTTCTCGCGTCCGCAAGGGCGACACCCTCTGCACTGTTGATTCCCACGACGACGTGCTCAGGTACATGGGCATTTTCATGCAGTACTACCGCGAAAACGCCAAGTATCTGGAACGCACCTACGATTTCGTCGAGCGTCTGGGAATCGAAAAGTTGCGCCAGATCCTGGTGCAGGACAGCGAGGGTATCTGCGGGCGTCTCGAATCCGAGATGCAGGCGGCGGTGGATGCGTATCAGGACCCCTGGAAAGAGGAATCCGAAGCGCCCATCCACCCCAACCAATTCGTAACCGCCCCGGCCCCGGTTGAACTGGTGAGGTAGCGCCATGGTCATCATCAATGCAGCGCCAAATATGAAAACGACCTACAACCTCGGCAACATGGAACAGATTCCCCTCGGAGAGGGCCGGTTGTTCCAGCCTGGCAATCTGCCGGTCGCCGTCTTCCGCGCTCGGCACGGAGAGTTTTACGCGACGCAGGCGTGGTGCCCCCATCAGGCTGGCCCCCTGGCCGACAGTCTCATCGGCGGCGGAACCCTGGTTTGTCCGCTGCACAATTTCCGGTTCGACCTCAGCACCGGAGATCCGGTGGGCAACGACTGTGGATCGTTGCAGACTTTCCCCGTATCGGTTAGCGAAGCTGGCGAGATTCTGATCAGTCTGTAATCGCGCCGCTCGATAATCGCGCAGCATGGAGTCGAGAAAATGACAATGTTAAGTTCCGCGTTGGAAAGCGCCAAAGCAACACGTATCAACCTGTTCAGCTTGGCCACGCCCCAGATGCGGACTTTCCACCTCACCTGGTTCGCCTTTTTTCTGTGCTTCTGCGGCTGGTTTGGCATTGCGCCGCTGATGGCAGTGGTGCGGGACGACCTGCTGCTCTCCAAAGCCCAAATCGGCAACACCATCATCGCCCGGCTGATATTCGGGTGGCTGTGCGACCGCATCGGGCCGCGGCTGGCTTACAGCTGGTTGCTGGCAGTGGGATCCATCCCGGTGATGTGCATCGGCTTTGCCAACAGCTACGAAAGCTTCCTGCTGTTCCGGCTGGCGATCGGCGTAATTGGCGCATCCTTCGTCATCACGCAGTACCACACCTCGGTAATGTTCGCCCCCAATGTTGTCGGCACGGCCAACGCCACCACCGCCGGGTGGGGCAACCTGGGCGGCGGCGTGACCCAGATGGTGATGCCGCTGATCTTCGCTGGAGCGCTCATGTTCGGTGTCGGCGAGGTCTTCGGATGGCGCATCGCAATGGCGATACCGGGCGCGGCTCTGCTGCTGGTTAGCATCGCCTACTACTTGTTCACGCAGGACTGTCCGGAGGGCAACTACAAGGACCTGCGGGACCGGGGCATGATGCCTCCGTCTTCGGCCGTGAAGGGTACCTTTATGGAAGCGGCGCAAGACTACCGGGTGTGGGCGCTGTTCGTCATATACGGGGCGTGCTTCGGCGTGGAGCTGACCATCAACAACATCGCCGCTCTTTACTACTACGATCACTTCCAACTGAACCTGGCCACCGCTGGCGTCATAGCTGGACTGTACGGGGTGATGAACATCTTCGCTCGCACGCTGGGCGGGGTATTCGGCGACCGGGCCGGCATTAAATTCGGCTTGAAGGGTCGCGCGACGTTCCTGGGCATCGTGCTGCTTGGCGAGGGCGTCACGCTCATACTGTTCTCGCAGATGGCATCGCTGTTGCTGGCAGTGGGCGCGATGATGGTCTTCAACCTGTTCGTCAAGATGTCGCAGGGCGCCACCTTTTCCGTCGTACCGTTCATCAACCGGCGGGCGCTGGGTTCCGTGGCCGGCATCGTGGGAGCGGGAGGGAACGCCGGCGCAGTGGCTTTCGGGTTCCTGTTCCGGTCCGAAAGCCTCAGCACGGCTGGGGCGCTGTTCATCGTGGGGATTGCGGTGGTGTTGGCATCGGGTCTGGTGTTCGCCGTCCGGTTCTCCCGGGAAACCGAGCGGGCAGAGCAGATGGTTCTCAACAACGCTCTGGCGATTCGGTCCGGTATGCCTTCGGGAGCCCCGGCTCCAGCCGCGGCGGACTGACGCGCATCAAGCCAGCCCTTACCCGATTGGGGGCGGCGTTTCCGTTGCCCCTTTTTCCGGCCCATGTGCCAAGACAATCGCAAAGTTCTTGGACACCCGCTCATGGTGAGATTGTCGAACCATCGGCGACTGTCCTTCGACAGGCTCAGGACGAGCGGGTAGGGTCAACTCCCGTAACTTTGCAATCGTCCTGGCCCGTGTGCGACGCCGGGTGTGAATCGACGGGCAGCTGGCGGAGGTGCTATCATGAGCCCATCCAAAATTGCGCCGGAGGTTGCATCAGATGCAGGTAGTCAGGATTTACACTGGAGAGGATGGCGAATCGCACATCGAGGACCTTGAACTGCCCTACGAGCAGGTGGGCCACGCCATGCGCACGGGGACCCAGGCTGCCACCGGATTGCAGTTCAGCCGCCTCTCGCCCGGGCAACTCGTCGAGTTTCACACCGCACCGCGCCGGCAGTACGTCATCACGTTGCAGGGCCAGGTCGAGATTGGTTTGGGCGACGGCGCCAAGCGCATCTTCAACGTCGGCGATATTGAGCTTTGCGAAGACCTTACCGGCCGTGGCCACACCACCCGCAGCGTCGGCAACTCTGATCGGGTGAGCGTGCAGATTCCCCTGGTTGACCAGACTCCCGGCGGCGGATTCAGCGTTTAGTGATGTTGTTGAGACTGCAAATACCCGCAATGATCATGGCGCTGGCGCTGTTGGCTACGGTAGCAGCATCCTGCGGCGGAGATGACACACCACCGGGCATTGAACGAGACCGTCATCTGTACCGGGGCGAAACGTACACGCTGGTGGAGTACGTAGACCGGCTCGCACTCTTTGACGGAGACGGCGCCCCGGTAACCGACACCGCCTTGGCCCGCGCCGTGCTCTACTCTTACGCCTGGCGGTTGGAACTCAACGACTTTACGGCGGAAACTATCCCCACGCTGCGGAAGGTAAGCCTGATCAACGGAGCCGTCGCAAGAGCCATCCCGCCGTCCGCAGATCTGGTCGCCGCTCTGGACGAGATTGAACGCCTGGAGGTAAACGTTCCACTGGTGGGCAAAGTATCGGCGCAGGACGTGCTGCTGGAATCCTACCCCGACGTTGCCGCCGGCATCGCTCTCATCCGCACCTTTGACGCCGACCTGAATCAACTGGCTCGGAACGCCTCAGCTGTCGCCATCACCGATGCCGTTGTAATGGACCCAGAGACTGCATCGGAACGGGACGGTGTCGAGCTGTCCACCATGTTCGGCAGCGCTATACCAGCGGCGCGCGAACTGAAAGCCACCACCGAGTCGGTAATGGATGGCGTCGCAACGGTCGAAGAATCGGTGGATCGTCTGGCGTCGGTCCTGACCGGCGCTTCCGCTACACCTTTCATCGGCGACAGTTTGGCCGGATACGCGCTGGTGGCCAATGGGTTCGCCGCCGGTCTGCATACCCTGGCCGGCCACCTTGAAGGCTTCTCCGGCGAACTGGACGCGCTGGCCGATCAGTATGCGGACGCTATCGCCGCAACGGAGCAGCGCCTGGCCGACGATATGGCCAGGTTGCTGGCGGAACCTTACGATGACAAGTGGCCGCCGTAAAACCGTCGCGACGGAAGAGCCAATCTATGCCGACGCCATCAATCAGGAGGGCATCATGCCGGTAGCACAACTCGCCGACAACCTGGAAATGTACTACGACGACGATAATTTCACCGACCCCTGGCGCGACCCGGACACGGTGGAAACCATCGTCCTCCACCACGGCAACTCCAAGAGCGGGCGGTTGTGGTACGCCTGGCCCCCGCTGTTGACCCGCCAGTATCGGGTGATTCGAGTGGACGCTCGAGGTTTTGGTCGCTCATCGGTGCCCGAGCCGGGCTACAACTGGTCTCTGGAGGGGTTTGCCACCGACTTGCGCAACCTGCTGGATTACCTGTCTCTGGGCAAAGTGCACCTGATCGGCGAAACCATTGGCGGCACCATCGCCCTGCAATTCGCCTACCAGTACCCCGAGCGCCTCCACACCGTCACCACCTGCACGTCGCCGTACAACTTCGTCGGCGTGGATACCTACCGGAATTACTATCGGCTGGTGGAACAGGAGGGCGTCGAAGGCTGGGCCCGCGCCACGGGCGGGCGGCGCGTCAACGCTGACGAAGCGCCCGAGCATCACGAATGGTATATCCAGCAGATGGGCCAAACGTCCCGCCACGTGGTGCTGGAAACACTCGCTTATCTGGCAACCCAGGACCTTTCCGAGAAACTCGCCAGCATCACAACCCCCGCCCTGGCGATGGTCGGCGCGCTCAGCGAAGGCGATATCCCCGACCGCGCCCAGGGCCAGGCCGACCGTATGCCCAACTGCACGCTGGCGCGGGTTCCCGGAGCCGGCGGTTATGTTCAGCACTCGGCGCCGGAAAAGTGCGTCCTGGCCTGGCAGGAGTTCGTCGGAACGGTGCATAAAGCGAGGTAAGACGGGCCCTTGCTATGCCCAAGGTAAGGGATGCTATCAGATTAGTTGAGCGCGATGGCTGGTTTCGTGTTCGCACCACCGGCAGTCATCGTCAATTCAGGCATCCTGAGAAAAGTGGTACAGTGACGATTGCTGGCCATCCGAGCACCGACATCCCGCCCGGCACTTGGCTGAACATACTTCGCCAGGCTGGGGTTGCTAGACGCGAGGCACGATGAAGTTCGTCGTAGTAATTGAGAAAGGGTCTACCAGTTATGGCGCATACGTCCCTGATTTGCCGGTCTGCGTGGCTGCGGCGGAGACGAGGGAGGAAGTCGAGCGACTGATTAGCGAAGCAATCAGGCTCCACATTGACCTGATGCGGGAATCAGGGGAACCGATTCCGGAGCCGAGGTCGGAGTTGCAGACGGTGGAAGTGTAGACGATTCACCCTCACCCTGGCCCTCCCCCCCGGGGAGAGGGGTTGGGGAGAGGGGCGTCCCGCTAAAACAGGGACTTGGACTGCCCGCCGTCCACGTTGATGCAGGCGCCCGTGATCAGGTTCGCCCGGTCTGAAGCCAGGAATGCGACCGTTTCTCCAATTGGTTCCGGCCAGCCAAACTTCCCCATCGGAAGGTTGCGGTCGATAAACTCGTCCACCACTTCCGGCGTGTTGTTCTGCTGAAAACGGTCCCAGGTGCTGCCGGGAAAATCAATGCTGCCCGGCGCCACGCAGTTGACCAGCACGCCGGTCGGCGCCAGTTGCAGCGCCAGATGCTTGGAGAAGGCAATCATTCCCGCCTTGCCCGTCATGTAGTCCACCGAGCCGCCATGCTCGCGCCCGTAGATGGACGCAATGTTGATGACACGGCCCCAGCCCTGGGCCTGCATATGGGGCAGCGCCAGCTTGGTGAGCCGCACCGCCGACAGGAGATTGACCTCCAAACCCTCCACGAACTGCTCGATGGTGGTCTCCGCAAAGAGGGTCGAACCGCGGCGTCCGCCGACGTTGTTCACCAGGATGTCGGGAGGGCCGAGGGCGGCGGCGGTTTCTTGCAGAAAGCGTGCCGCGTCATCGGAATTGGTAACGTCCGCCTGGCTGCCGTTCACCTTGATGCCCATGCCTTCCAGTTCGGCAGCCGTCTTCTGCACCTGGTCGCCGTCCCGCCCGCAGATGGCAACGGCGCAGCCCTCGCGTCCCAGGGCCAAAGCGCACTGCCGTCCCAAACCGCGACTGCCGCCGGTAATCATGGCAACTTTTCCGTTCAGGCTCAAATCCATGGGATTGCCTCCGTTGGTATCGATAGAATGTTGGGATTATAGCGGGTTGGGGACTTGGGTGGGGGAACAGAGAATTTGACCATGATGACAGGCGTGCCGGTATTATTCGGGGATTTGCTGGTAGGAAAACGCGGGAATCGCCATGCGGTCGCTGGCATGTTCGATAGTTATAGCGCAGAGACGGCCATCGGCATCCATCGCCAGGAGGGTGTTTTCGTCCAAGTCGCGCGTCTCGTTCACCTCGGCGGGAAAAGTTCGATGTAGAGGGTATCCGTATCCTGAAAGTACTTAATGTTCATGGCTTGAACCCCCGGTCAAAAAAGGCGTTATGTACGGTCTCTCCGTCCGACAACAGAACAACCCGCAGATACCTTTCAATTGTAGAACGGTGTAGCGCACCAATCAAACGGAGAGAGTCCGCCCTCAGGGTCTTTCGGTTGTCATTGCGAGGAGCGCAGCCGCTCATGGTGAGCCTGTCGAACCACGTGGCAATCTCGTTGCGGTTGAGCACGTGCCGGGGAACCATCATTGCTACGGCGACGAGATTGCCACCCCCGTATCAAGTACGGGGTCGCAATGACATGAGGAAAACCGAAAGGCCCTGAGTCCGCCCTCACCCCCGACCCCTCTCCCGGAGGGCGAGGGGGACTGCCGTTTTACATTGATGAACAGGGTGGACAGGATTTTGCGCGGGGTGGCGGTGACGGTAATGGTGGTGGTGGAATGTTGGGGCGCACCGGGGGGCACCGGCACCGGGATTGCCACGTCGCTACGCTCCTCGCAATGACAGGTGGGGATGGGCGCCTTTCGCAATGACCGGGGTGTTGAGGTTTGTCATTGCGAGCGTAGTGTGGCGATCTCGTTCCCTCCCCAATCCTGTCCATCCATATCGGATTCGGCTTCCCTCTCCCACCGGGAGAGGGGCCGGGAGTGAGAGGTGTACCGGGTCAGGTGGGGTCAAGCCGCTCACGGAGGCGGCGGAGTTCTTCGGCCAGGGCGGCGGCGCGCTCCTCGGCAACGTGGCGTGCAACTTGGGCCACCGCTGCTTGTGCCTCCGCCTCCAATCGCGCCGCCCGTTCCACGGCCAGCGCTGCCAGCGCCCCTATCAGGTCCGGCAGATATTCCTGAGTAACCGGATTCCAAAATTGCAGCAGCCGGTTTTCCGTATGCAGTTCCAGCTCCAAGACGGCGCTGTACCCCCGCATCAACCCATCCGACTCACGGTCAACCGGAATCGGCTCGTACAGTCCGTTCACCAGAGCGTCTCCGGCCAGGGCTCCGTTGCTGGGGTCAAACCGCCAGTATTCCCTCACTTCCAAGGCGGCGTACTGCTCCCGGGTGCTCTCCGACGCCACTTCCAGCACAAAATCCGGTGGCTGGCCGATTTCGCTAATGGTGTAGCCGTTGCCCTCATCCTCGATGACCTGGGGCGGAATGGGCACGCCGATGGCCACGATGCAGTCGGGATGGGGCGAGCGGCGGGCCTCGCCGGGGTTCCGGCAGAGATAGCCCTCGCCGGAAACCAGCACGTCCGGGCGAGGGTGGAAGTGGCTGCGGAGAACCTGGTCGGCGCGGGCGATGTGTGGTCGTTGTTTCATCGCGTCGGGTGGCTTGGGAGGGTCCGGGAGGGACGTCAGCCGGGGATACGCCGGAACGGGTTGCGGCTGGGGCTTGGTAGTCATAGCAGCCTCACGAAAGGACGCGGTCGGGCCGAGTGCAGCGAGTATAGCATTAGCGTACTGCGGAGTACGCCCGTGCTATAATGCCGCCTAGTTTTGTTTCGGAGAATCCACTAGATGATCAAGCGTTTTTCAGTCCTGTACGTCGGCCAGATTGACCTGGACAATGTGGGCGCCGACGGTACGCCGGCCGATGAGCGTCGCTATTCCAACGAGCAATTGTCCCAGGCGTACGACCACGCCGTCGAGCTGGCCAAACACATGGATGAACTCGGTTTCTACTGCATGTGGATGGCCGAGCATCACTTTCAGCACGAAGGCTACGAGTGCATCCCCAACCTCATCCTGATGGGCGTGCACCTGGCTGGACAGACCAAAAACCTGAAGTTCGGTTCGGCGTTCAACATCATCCCGATGTGGCACCCCCTGCGCATCGCAGAGGATTTCGCCATGGCCGACATTCTCACCGGCGGCCGGCTGATCTTCGGGGTGGGCCGCGGTTACCACTCCCGGGAAGTGGAAACCTTCGGCTCGCCGGTCATCGACAATGACGCCAACCGTGAACTCTATCTGGAACAGATGGAGGTCATCCAGAAGGCCTTTAATGAGGAGAGCTGGAGTCATCACGGCAAGTACTACACCATACCGGCGGAAGTTCCCTATCGCGGTTACGACCTCAAGGAAATCACCATGGTCCCACGGCCGCTGAACCGCCCGGTGGAGATCTGGCAACCCATCGCCAGCGGACGCACCTTGAACTACGTCGCTGAACACGGCATCAAGGCGATGGTGGCGCTTACCGGCGAACGGTACGCCGAGCAGATGATCACTCAGTATCACGACGCCGCGGTTCAGGCCGGCCGGGACATTCCCCTCGGCGGCGACATGGCGCTGGGGTTTGGCTTCTATATCGCCGGCAGCCGCGAAGAAGCCATCGAGGGGGTTCGCCCCTTCCACGACGAACGCTACAAGTGGTTCGCGCCCTTCGGGTTCGTGCGCTACACCGACGAGCACGGCCGGCCCTGGGGCACACCGGGCGCGCCGGCCCGTACTCCCCGCATCGAGGATGGAGTCGATCAAAAGGCCTGGTTCTGCGGCTCCCCGTCTGAGTTCGTCGCATTTCTGCGGGAGATTGAGGACAAATACCCGGGGATGGAAGACATAGTGCTCCAGTGGCCCGAAGGGATGCCGTGGCACGAGTTCAGGCAGCAGCTGTCGATATTTGCCGCCGACGTTATGCCGTCATTCGCCGGGCGTGAAGCCGCTTACTCGGCAGGGGACGACGGCAATGACTAGGCCGTTGCGCTACATCGTAAGTACCCGGCCTCAACTCCTCTCCTTGTGGGGGAGAGGCTTTTAGAGTCTGTTGACAATTATCAAACCAGCCCGTCACTCCTGCGAAAGCAGGAGTCCAGAGAGGGTATGATGAAAGAATCAGAACCGTGATTAACGACATCGGCCACTGGATTCCCGCTTTCGCGGGAATGACGGTATTTGTCAACACACCCTAGCAGGGCCGCGGTTCAACGCGTTTGGAGTAGCGTATTGGCAAACCCGGAGCATGTCGCTGTCGCCAAAAGGCGCACTTATGCCATCGCCCGCTGGAGAGCCCGGTTCTTCCAGTCCCGCGAACGGCTTGACCTGTCCGGCGCCTATCTCAGCGGAGTCAAAATGCCCGGCGTTGACCTGGCCTACGACGACCTGACCGAGATCGACCTCACCTCCGCTGACCTGCACAATGGTAACTTCACCGGCGCTGCCCTCCGCGACGCGCACCTGTCGCGCTGCAACTTGAGCCGCTCCACCTTCACCGATTCCCGAGCCGTGGGCGCCTTCTTCACCCGTTCTGATCTGCGGGGATGCAACCTCGACAATGCTGACCTCCGTGGCGCCGATCTCTCCAACTGCGACGCCGCCTTCGCCACCCTGGTCGGCGCTAACCTCGCCGGCGCCAATCTCACCGAGATTGACCTGACCATGGCCGACCTGACCAACGCCAACCTGAGCGGCGCTCGCCTGAATTCAGCCTGCCTCGATGTCGCCAACCTCTCCGGGTGCGACCTGCGGCGCACCTCTCTGGTACGCACCCGCCTGGACCGCACGCTGCTGCAGGATTGCATCGTCGATATGACACTGTTCGGCGACTGCGACTTGAGCACGGTGTTAGCGATCAAGTCAATCCGGCACCAAGGCCCCAGCATCGTGGGAGCGGATACCCTGGCCCGCTCCGGGGATTGCCTGGCCGAAGAATTTCTCCGGTCGGCCGGTGTTCCCGCCAACTTCATCGCCGGGCAAAATTCTTTGCACAAAACTACCGTCTCCCATCGCCGTATCCTGCTCATTGGGTCGGTAACGGATTGCACCATCCTCGCCTGGCTTGAGACTGAATTACGCGCGCGGGGACTGCAATGCTGGAGCCTACTGGCCGATGATGAAGAAACCATTTATAACGCCCAGGTGTTTCCGCCCATGAGCAGGTTCCGCAACTTCGACCGCGTTGCGCTCCTGTGCTCCAGAGAGGCGCTGGAAAGCCCGGCCTGCTGGCGCTTGTACACCGACATCATGCAACGGCAAACGGCGTCCACCGCCCGCCGGGTGTACTTGGCCTCGCTCAGGATGGACGACTGCCTCTACGATGACGATGACGGACTGCGCGGGTTCTTGCGTTGCAGTCCCACCACCATCCTGCGACCCCGCAAAGACCGGCGCGGCGGTTACCGGCGTGATGTTCCCGGCGTGATGGACGTGCTCAACGCTGACCCACCGCCACTGGTGGATACCGACCCGGAACCGGACTGAACTCCGGAACCCAGGTCGGGTCAGCACGCTGATTTCAGTCGCGCTGATTTCAGTGGAGATGCTCGCTGAAATCCCACTCGGGCGGAGCGTATTCGATCTGTACGTCACTGCCCAGCATCAAACACGCTTCGCCCCATTGGTCGGCTGCGTTGGCGTCCCAATCGGTTTCTGCGCTCGCCGCCTTGAGACGGATGCCGTCCTCGCCGCCGTATATCAGCATCACTACACCCTCGCCGGAATCCTCGGATAACGCCGCCATCGCCGGGCAAGGTTGTCCATTCTCCCAGCCGGTAACGTCGCACCACACATCCGACCCCATCGGATCCGGAGCCAGCAAGCGCACCACTTGCTTCGCGTCGGTGAGCAGATCAAACACCCGGTTCAGGTCCATTGGGCTATTGCCATCGGCAACTACTTCTACTTCATACAGCATGGGTGTGTATGGTAGGGGTGCCAGATGTACGAGTCAATTGGTTAACGCCAAGGGTAACTGTTCAGAGTTGAAGGTAGTAGCCTGGCCCCAACCTGTCTTTCCCGCGAAAGCGGGAATCCAGGAAGCCGAGGATAAGCAACATTGCGGTTAAAAGACGTCTCTGGATTCCGGCTCAAGGCCGGAATGACGGAGTGGTATGGAAATCACAAGTCGAGTCTGAACTGATACCGCCAGGGCGCGGGTTAGTCAGGACGCGCGGCGACGAAGGAAGTGAATTAGACCGACGGCTATGGCAGCCCCGACGATCTGCATCACTATGAACGGCGGCGCGGACGCGGGGAGTATGCCGGCAAAGGTGTCTGAAAACATCCGGGCGATGGTTACGGCCGGATTGGCAAAGCTGGTCGATGAAGTGAAAAAATAGGCCGCTCCGATATACGCCCCAACCGCCGGCGCAACCACTCCGCCTCGCGTGCGGGAAATCAGAAAAATGACCAGCAGCAGGCCGAGGGTGGCAATAACTTCGCCCAGCCATTGATCGGGACCGCCGCGCGCTTTTTGCGACCACGTAACGGGAGGCAGGGCAAACATCAGATTGGCCAGCACGGCGCCGGCGATTCCGCCGGTAATCTGCGCCGCGGTATATGCCAGCCCATCTCTAACGGATCGGTTCTTCAGGACAACGTCGGCCCACGTTACCGCCGGATTGAAATTCCCTCCCGAGATCGGCCCAAACGCCCAGATGAGCGCCATCAGCGCAAACGCGGTTGCCACGGCATTTTCGAATAGCTGCAGGCCGACATCGTTGGGGCTGAGGGTCTCGGCCGCTATTCCACTGCCCATCACCGACATCAGCAGAAACGCCGTTCCCACCCCTTCGGCGACCAGCCGCTGACCAAGTGAGTACATCAGCCGGCCCAAAAAACAAGGCGGATAGTACCGCCCTTTGGGATATGCAGGTGCGCTGATTTGAAGCCGGCCGGGACAGTCATTATAACCCCCTGAACTGACGCACCGGTCGGTTGGCACCCGGCATTACAATGAGCGACGGCCACCGTCGGATGATGCCGATGCGCAAGGCCGCACAGAAATTTTAGCGAAGGTTTCAAGCTCGGTCAACGGCGGGATACCCCTCAAGCGTACCCACTCTAATATGTCATTGCGACCCCGTACTCGATGCGGGGGTGGCAATCTCGTCGCCGTAGCAACGGCGATTTGCCGACGTGTGTTCTACCTCATCGAGATTGCCACGTCGCTGACGCTCCTCGCAATGACAGGAGTGGGTGCGCCCCTCACCCCCGGCCCCTCTCCCACCGGGAGAGGGGAGCCGAATCCGACATGGGTGGACAGGATGGACAGGGTTTTGGGCCGTGGTTTGCTGCGGGATTGCCACGTCCCTCGACAAGCTCGGGATGAGCGGGCGCTCCTGGCGATTACATAAGGTTGCGATTTTCACCCTCACCCCAACCCTCTCCCATCGAGGGAGAGGGATACTCGCCCCGGCGATGACAGTTCGATGTCGGGCGGTTATACTGCGGCCATAGCAGAAAATCATAATTTGCATGGGTTCGGGAGGGATTCCCGGGCCGGATTGGGAGAACTTTATGGCAATCGGCCTCACGAGTTACCGTCCGCTGGTTGGCGGCGCCACCCACATGATCAGCACCGGCCACTATCTGGCGACGGCTGCCGGCTACCGCATCCTGGAACAGGGCGGCAACGCCATCGACGCCGGCGTCGCAGCCGGCATCGTAATCAACGTCACCCTCCCCCAATACACCAGCTTCGGCGGCGTCGCGCCCATCATCATCCACCACGCTGCCAGCGGTGAAACCCGCGAAATCAGCGGCCTGGGTCGTTGGCCGGCCGAGGCCAGCATTGACTACTTCATTCGTGAGCACGGTGGCGATATGCCCCACGGCGTCATGCGAACGGTCACACCCGCGGCTGTCGATGCCTGGATCACTTCCTTGTCCCGCTACGGCACCATGTCCTTTGAGCAGGTGGCAACCCCAGCCCTGGAGTTGGCCGCGGGTGGCTTCCCCATCCCGGCAACCCTGCATCGGGCCCTGGTGAGCAGCGGCGACAATGTCATCCTGGACGAGGGCGACACCAGCCAATGGGCCAGCACCATGCAGATTTTCTATCCTGGCGGCAAGGCCTTGGGGGTAGGCGATCTGCTGGTTCAATCCGACCTGGCGCGCACGTTCCAGCGCCTGATCGACGTCGAACGCGCCAGCGCCGGCCAGGGTCGAGAGGCGGGGCTGCAGGCCGCGCGCGATCTGTTCTACCAGGGCGAGATCGCCGAGGAAATGGTGGCGTTCATCCGCAGTCAGGGCGGCTGGCTGTCCATGCAGGACCTGGCTGATTTCTCGGTCGGCGTGAACGTGCCGCCCATGATTGACTACCAGGGCCCGGACTCTGCAAAAATCGATGTGTACGCCTGCGGCCCGTGGTGCCAGGGCCCGATGAACCTCCACGCCCTGCGAATCCTGGAAGGATGCGACCTGCGGGCGATGGGCCACAATTCGGCCGATTACATCCACACCGTGCTGGAGGCGCTGAAACTCGCGTTCGCAGACCGCCACGCCTACTACGGCGATCCCGACTTCGTTGACGTACCAATGGACGGCCTGCTGTCCCGCGAGTACGCGGACATACGCCGCCGCGAGATCGATCCCAACCGGGCAAACCCCGAGATGCCGGACGCCGGCAATCCCTGGGCGCATCAGGCCGGCGCTGGCCACGCCGCCAGCAAGCCCGAGCCGGTAGCCGGCCCGCTGTCGGCCGACACATCGTACATCTGCGCCGTCGACCGATGGGGTAACGCATTCTCGGCCACGCCCAGCGATGGCTTTGGCGGTGCGCCGATTGCTCCCGGTTTGGGATTCATGGTGTCGGCTCGCGGAGCGCAGAACTGGCTCGACGAAGACCACCCCAGCAGCCTTGCTCCCGGCAAGCGCCCGCGCCTGACGCCGAACCCGGCCATGGCATTCAAGGATGGCAAACCGTGGCTCCCCTTCGGTACGCCAGGCGGAGACGTCCAGCCCCAGTCCATGGTGCAGCTGTTCCTCAACATCGTCGATTTCGGCATGGACGTGCAGCAGGCGATTGAAGCGCCACGCGCCTCAACGTGGAGCTTCCCCAACTCCTTCTTTCCCCATGCTTATCGGCCTAGTCTCGTGGGCATCGAGTCGCGCATCGATTCGGGCGTGGTGGACGAACTCCGCAAGCGCGGCCACGACGTGGACGTGTGGAACGAATGGACTCCGAGGATGGGTTCCCTGTCAGCTATCGAAATCGACCGGGAACGGGGCACCCTCTCCGGCGGCGCCGACCTCCGGCGCGACGGTTACGCAATGGGACGGTAGAGCAGCGCGGCAATCTCCTCACAGGGTACGCCCCTCACCCCCGTCCCCTCTCCCATTGGGAGAGGGGAGCCCAATCCGACATCGATGGACAGGATGGACAGGATTTTGGGCGTGGGTGGGACGGGATTGCCACGTCCTTCGACAGGCTCCAGATGGGTTGGGGTGGTGCGCTCCTCGCAATGACAGAAGGCGGGACTGGAGTTTTACGATTATCTCGCTTAACCACATACCGTTGCAGAATTTGCGATATCGTATAGCATATGCAATTGGTATCGGGTTGGCTCCGATGGCAACCCGAAATTTCACATCCGGACACATCAAGGAGAATTGAATTGGCAGACTTGCCCAGCGAAAAAGCCATCCAACGAATGCGCCTGTTCATCGACCGCTACTGCGAAAAATCAGGCACATACACCCACCCTGGAGAGGGCATCACCGAAGCGGTAGTCTTGGGACTGGCCCAAAACGTTGATGACATCGGCCGGCCGCTTTGTCCCTGCCGCTTTTACCCCGACAAGAAAGAAGAGATCCAACACCGCACCTGGATCTGCGCCTGCGACGATATGCAGATTTACAAATACTGCCACTGCCTGCTGTTCGTGGACAAAGACGGGTTGCCCATCACCGAATACCTCCCGGAAGACCACGAAGGCCGCGCAATCTACGGCCTGGTGAACGATCCAAATCCGGACAAGGGCCGGCCCCTTCGGAACAAAGCCGAGGAACGAGAGCAGGAGCGCAAGGAACGGCCTTCCTGATATCTACATCGCCGTATAGCTACATCGCGGTGCGCCCGCCGTCGATGACCAGCTCGCTGCCCGTCATAAAGGACGCCTCGTCCGACGCCAGGAACAGCACGCCGTAGGCAATGTCCTCGGGCTGACCCAGCCGTCCCAGCGGGGTGCGGCTCAAGCGGTCTTCCCGACCCTCGCCGGCCAGCAGGTCGGCGGTCATGTCGGTCTCGATGGTGCCGGGGTGGACGCTGTTGCACCGGATGCCATCGGCGGCGTGCTGGATGGCGGTGGACTTGGTGAACAGTCGAACCGCGCCCTTGGATGCGGTGTAAGCCGATGAGATGTGGTTGCCCACCAAACCGGCCACGCTGGAGATGTTGACGATGGAACCGCCGCCCGCCTTGCGCAGCTCAGGAATGGCGGTTTTGGTGCCCAGGAACACCCCCTTGGCGTTAACCGACATGGTGGTATCCCAGTTCTCAATTGTGGTGTTCTCCACAGTTTCGGGCCGGTAAATGCCGGCATTGTTGACGAGAATATCCAGCTTGCCAAAACGGGCAACCGCCGCCGCCATCGCATCCTGCCAGGACTTCTCATCGGTCACGTCCAGGTGCACAAACAGACACTCGCCGCCCAGCTCGTTGATTTCGGCTTCAACCTGACGACCCAGGTCATCGCGCAGATCGCCGATGACGACCTTGCACCCTTCCCGGGAGAATAGCCGGGCCTCGGTCGCGCCCATGCCTCGGGCGCCTCCACTGATGAATGCTACTTTATTTTCCAGACGCATGATGTACCTCTCGAATAATCAGTTTATCGGATGGCCGGTGGAGAAACTCGGCCGTCGTCCCGCGCAGCATAACAGCCCTGCCGTCAGTTCCAAAACCGCAAGCTCCAAACTAGGCGAATCAAGGTACAAAACAGCCCGCATCCACCCGGTCGACGCACCGAGTCGGCATCGGATTCGGGTTGCCAGCCTTCGCCCAGCGCGGCCAGGTCTGCCACGGCGTTCTCCAACCCGGCGGTTCTGCTGCACAGGCCGGTCTCACCGTTGCGGGCGTAAACAACATACTTCCGGCCTTCCTCAAATTCGTACCCGCACGATGCTTCGCTGCGCACGGTCTTGATAGTGATGGTATCGGAGCGCGGCCCTTTCCATACCCGGCTGACATTGAACTTCACACTGACCGGGTCGGCGGACGAATAGGTCAGCAGTGACGACCGCCCGACGCGCACGGAGACCACCTCACCGGCAAACACCGCATCGGCCCGAGCCAGCGCCTCGGCGGGAGAACCGGAATCCACGCACGAACAGGCGTGGGTTTTGCCGGGATCGGCGAACAGCCACAGGGCAAACACGGCGAGTATGACGACCGCGAACGTCGTCAATTTGGTCAACGGGATTGCCACGTCGCTACGCTCCTCGCAATGACAGATCTATGCCTATCACCCTCACCCTAACCCTCTCCCATCAAGGGAGAGGGGAGTGAAGGGATTACTGGGCAAAAAGGCCGCCGTCGATGACCAGCTCGCTCCCGGTCATAAACGACGATTCATCTGATGCCAGGAACAGCACGCCGTAGGCTACATCTTCGGCTTGGCCGATTCTGCCAATGGGCGTACGACTCAACGATGCCTGCCGCGCGTTTTCGTCCCGCAGCAGTGTTGGCGTGGTCATCGGCGTCTCGATGATGCCGGGGTGCACCGAGTTGCAGCGGATGCCCTCGCCGGCGTACTGGATGGCGGTGGACTTGGTGAACAGGCGCACCGCGCCTTTGGTGGCTCCATAGGCCGGCGCCCGCCAGCTGCCGATCAGGCCGGCAACGCTGGAGATGTTGATGATAGAACCACCGCCGGCCTTACGCATCTCCGGTATGGCCGTTTTGGTGCCCAGAAACACGCCCTTGGCGTTAATGTCGAAGATGTGGTCCCACAGCTCTTCAGTGGTTTCCTCGATGCCGACCTGCCGGTAGATACCGGCGTTGTTGACCAGAATATCCAGCTTGCCGAACCGGTCCACGGCGGTACTCACGGCAGCCTTCCACTCCTCCTCGCTGGTAACATCCAGCCTGACAAAAACGCATTCGCCGCCGGTCTCGTTGATCTCCGCCTCCAGCTGACGGCCTTCGTCCTCGAGCACATCGGCGATAACGACCTTGCAGCCTTCACCCGCGAAGAGGCGGGCTTCGGCAGCGCCCTGGCCTCGGGAGCCTCCGCTAATCAGGGCAACTTTGTTCTCCAGGCGCATTGAAATACCTCCCGTATTGTTCTGGCAAAAAGCCGCGACCAGCGCAGCCGAGACGAGTTCGTGTACAAAACATTGGCTACGATTGTAACGCGGCGGCTTCGCTCGTCAAGTTACGGGATAAGCATTCATCGTGAGGGTCAGTCCGCAGTTTGACCGGGTCAGGTGGGCACCCTACAATGGGCCGACGCCAAAACTGCTGATAGCCGAAACTTTGCCAATGTCACACAATCCGACTGCGCCGCCACATCGTCAACACATCGTTCCCCTGTTGGCAACCCTGGTGATCCTCGCACTGGCCACGGCCTGCGCGCCGGGCGATCCTGCCGCCGACTTCAACGTCACCACCTTCTCGGGCGAACAGTTCCGACTGTCGCAACAGCGTGGTCAGGCCGTTGTAATCAATTTCTGGTATCCCTCCTGCCCGCCGTGCCGGGAGGAAATGCCAGCCTTCCAGGAAGTCTGGGAAAAGTATCGGGGGCGCAATGTTCAGTTCATTGGATTGTTCGTGCCCCAGGGATTTGATACCGAAGCGGATGCCCGGCAGTTCGTGGATGATTTCGGGCTGACGTTCCAGGTTGCCACCGACACCGGAGCGACCATCGCCCTGGAATACGGGATTGAGTACTTCCCCACCACCTATTTCATCGACCAGGCGGGTCGCATCGCTCGGCAGGAAATCAGCCGCATGGACGCTGACGTGCTGGCACAGATCGTCGAAGATCTCCTGGGTTAGAACAGGCCACGTTTGCCATGCCCGTCCTGGACATCATCCTGCTGGTCATTCGGTGGGCCCACGCGCTGGCCGCTGTTACCTGGATAGGTGGAAGTCTGTTTTTGCTGTTCGCGGCTCGACCGGCTTTGAGTTCATCAAAATCAGGCGCCCTGCTTGGTCGGGCGTTGGCTGCCGAGTTTCGTCCCATCGTGGCCACCGCCATCGGTGTGTTGATTGTCACCGGCGCGGTGCTTGCTGTAAGCCGGCTTACGTCGGACGCCGCCAGCATCGGGTACACCGCGGTTCTGGCTGCCAAAATCGCCCTGGCGATGTACGCATTCGCCATCGCCTGGCTGCTGCCCCGCCGACGCCGACGCAGCCCTCCCGCCGTTGACGGCTCAGTGCGCTCTCCGAGCCTGCTGCAACGGGCTGGGGCCATCCTGACCAGTCCGGTCGCTCTGACGGCGGTGGGTGTTATCGTGATTGGATTGGCTGACGTGCTGGACTGGTTGTTCGAACTGGGCCTGGTTGGATAGCAATGACTGTGGAGAACCTATGAAAACCGATTTGCTCGACATTATCGCGTGCCCGGTGTGCAAGGGGCCGTTGACGCTGCACAGCGACTCCGTTGCCCCGGATGACGCCCCCGACGCGGGCGAAGTGCTCACCGGCACGCTTACCTGCTCCGAATGCAACGAGCGCTATCCCATCGCCGAGGGCATCCCCAACCTGCTTCCGCCGGACCTGCGCGACGCCGAGGCCGGGGCTGGACGTTAACCGGCGACTTCAGTCGTCTGACCCGGTTGCCGGACCTGGCGCCCGCTGGAAATTCGCTGGCCTCTCCGAACCAGGGCTATCGGATATGGACGGTTTAACCACCGTCATTCCCGCGAAAGCGGGAATCCAGACGTTTTGGAAAGCAGCCATCGTTCACATTCAGGGTACTCTGGATTCCCGCGAAAGCGGGAATGACGAGCTGGGGTCAGCGAAATCGCCTTATATCTCAAATGTCAACA
Source organism: Dehalococcoidia bacterium (assembly GCA_965262485.1). Classification (GTDB taxonomy): domain Bacteria; phylum Chloroflexota; class Dehalococcoidia; order Lucifugimonadales; family UBA3495; genus Bin87. Next base: position 2,452,523 of record OZ253540.1, read on the forward strand.
CGGGCTAATTGACCGTCCTTTCGGCTATGTCGGCCAGGTCGTCGGCCAACTCGGATATATGACGACATCTCTGATTTTCTCCAGCAAAGAGCGGTTGTTCAGGGGGCTTTCAGTCATTGCTCTCTCCACACATGGTTGATGACGTACACGGCTACGCTGCCTGTTGCGGTTAATTAATTGAGGGGCGGGTTCAAACCCGCCCCTGCTCTGTCACGGTGATGCCGGAAAGTTAGCCGCCGGTGATAATGGCCACTACCTCTGATGCGAGTCCCTCGGCGCGTTCTCGGAGGGATGGCCGATCCAGGTTCTCGATGGGATGCGCCGTGAAAATGGTGGGGTAATCTTCCGCTCCCCACATTCTGGCCATGGCGTTGGCAGTTGGGATGAACCGATCGGTGCAAATCGTGGCGGATGGGAGGCCGGCCTTTTCAACATGAATTCCGTCGTGCACACTGCACGCACTGCAACTTCCTCAATCGCCGATGGCTACCACCACCGAGTCGACGTTGGCCACCAGTTCCTGCAATTCCTGCGGGTCGGCGGGGCGTGATGCACTGGGCTTGCGGAGCCAGCGTACCTCGCGGATTTCGTAACGGTTCCGCAGCACTTCAGCCAGCTCTTCCAGCAGAACGTCGGCATTGCGCTTGCTATCGTCAATCAAACCCAATCGGGTCCCGGCCAGCGAGGGCAGACGCGGTGCGCCATCAAACGGCGCGATGATGGGCTCGGTGGTCGGATTGACCAGGGTATAGTTCTGAGTTGCCATGTTCACCCCTCTACAAATAAGAGTCATTGGCGCTGTTATATCAGGTTAGGTGCGCGATTGCCAGAGACGGAGCGCCCCTTCGCAGGGCTATCGCATATGGACCAATTAACCACCGTCATTCCCGCGAAAGCGGGAATCCAGTGACCGATGCCGGTAGATTCGCCGCGAAAATCCAGCAGATTACAAGCTCTGGACTCCGGCCCCGTATCTAGTACGGGGTGACGTTCTTTCGCCGGAGTGACAGGGAAGTTTGGTACGGCGGGAGATGTCAGGACACACGCACCGCTTTGGTTACGGCGGTTGAGCCCACTTTCGGCCCCCAACTGGGTATCACCGACGACATGTTGGATTCCTCGCCGCCGGCGAACACCACCAGAATGTCTTCCGGCTCCGGGATCAATGAGATCATCGTTGCTTCGTCGCCCGGTTCCACGTCGCCGCGCAGCACCTCACCGCGTTTGAGATCGGCTACGGATCGCTGGACGTTGGCGTGCAGGTACGCTCGGATGTCCGCTTTGGTCCAGTTCTGCCACAACCTGCTGTTGCCGGCGAAGGTAACGACGATCTGGCCTTGCCTGATGCCAACCGACAGGTCGCCCACCGATCCGGACGTGGACATCGAAGTGCCCAGCGACGAGGCCACGTCGGCCAGCGCGTACAGGATGGCTTCGGGCCGGCCTACGGAGCGGGTCTGGCGGGGACTTTCCCCGGCGAACACCGTAACCGTACTGTCCGACGCATCGAAGCCCCGGTCGACATGCAGGGGCGTCCAATGGGTTTCACTCTCGGCCTCGGCGATGCAGTACGTATATTTGCCCGGATGGCCGATCACGCTGCGGTCGAACAGGCCGGGAATCGCGGCGCAGGCATTCATCAGTATCAACCGCACCGCCCGCCCGATAGTACCGTTGGCCCGATTCCCAGGGCCGAACAGGTTGTTGCGGCTGTTGAGCCCGATTTGCTGCACTATCGGCCCGTTGACGATGCACAATACCGCTGCGCCGCCCATGCTCGATGACGGGCCAACCAGGTTGAAAACCGGATCGAGCATTGCTTCTGCGGCGGTGAGGACCACGGGGAAATACTCGGGTAAACAACCTGCCATCACCGCGTTCGCCGCCGCTTTTTCTACGGTGATGATCCGGCGGCGTTCCGGCAGTTCTCCCACCACGTCATCCGGGGCGCGCCCGGCGTAGCCAATGAATTCTGCGACCCGTTCGGCCGTGGGCGGTATCACGGGCAGCCCGTCGGTCCAGCCCAGCTCGTAGCACCGCTCTACCGCGCCGAAAATATCATCCCAACTGGCGGGGGTTGTTTCACTGAATGTCGTCAATTCGGTCGCCTCGACATTTTTACATGTATGGACAGGATAAACAGGATTCAGGCGGGCTTTAGCATTGGCTGCTATCGCTAAAGTGGGGCAGTTCGTAATGAATCAGCGTTACGCCAAGTTCATCTGCCCGGCTGGCCAATGCCGCAGACCAGGGATAGTGCGCTACACAAAAAGGTCTGGCGGTTCTGCCGGTGAGCTCCTGTAACAGAGCGGCGCGCTGCTGGGCGTTACGAACATCCTGCTCGTTGATGGATATGGAAACCTCGACGACGGCCAGAATCTCCGGCCCGCCGCCGATGGGAACGCCTTGGGCAATGATGTCAATGACACTGCCTTGGTCAAACTGGCCTCGGGTGAGCCGGCCGTTTTGTCGCGCCGTTACCAGCAGTTCGTCAATGCGGGAGCGGTCGGCCTGGATGACGTTCGAGAGGTGTTCTACCATCACCATCTTGATGCGCCGGGCGCATTCCCGCTCGTAGGATTCGCCGCGTAGATTGCCCACCTGCCCTTGCAATGTGTTGACGCTAGCCTGCATCCCGTCCATGCTAGCCTGCATCCCGTCCATGCCAGACTGCATCGTCTCGATGCTGGCCTGCATCCCGTCTATTCGGTCCGGTATCTCGAGGAACCTTTGTGGGAGGAGGGTGTGCAGGAGGATTTCCTGCGCCTGTGGGATGGTTCGGATTTCGCCGACGAGTTGCCGCACCAGCGAACCCGGCGGCAATAGGCTCTCCTCCGGACTAGTAACCACGGTAAATCTCCTCGTCCGTTTTGCCGGCGGCGCGCTGTCGGGCGATAAAAGCGGCGAAGTCGCCCTCATCTCCAAGAGTACGGACCACGGCCCGCTTTACCTCCGGGCCGGCCTGCTCCAGCCGTTCCAGGATGTCCATGGCGATAGCCATTGCCTCCTGCTCGGTCACATTCAAGTCTGTCGGTTCGGTCTGTTCTGCTGCCATTGGGCGCCTGCCGCTGCTGATTACTGGTTATGGATTACAGTCAGTTTAGCATTTTCCCAAGCCGGCCGTTTCAGCGGCAATGCTCATTCAATCGGTAGGGGCGACTCATGAGTCGCCCCTACGGTTTACCAGCTTTTGGCGCCGGCGTTATGCGCGCGCGTACTTGGAGAAGCTGCGGAGTTCCCGCGGCGGGTCCATGTGGCTGCCCCGAATGGTGTATGACACCTCGGACACGTAGATTGCGCCAGTGCTGTCGACGGCGATGCCGTGGGGAGCGATAAACTCTCCGGCCCCTTCACCCTCGTCCGGCGAACCAAATACGCAGATCCGGTTTCCGTCCCGGTCGTACACGGTCACGCGGTGGCCCAGACCCGGCGCGTCATCGACGCCGCCCATGCCGTTGAGTTCGCCCACGTAGATGTTGCCGTTCCAGTAAACCATTGCGTCGGGCCGGTGGATGTTGCTCCACATGGTCAGGTAGTTGCCTTCGGTGTCGAACAGCTGGATGCGGTGGCACTCACGGTCAACGACATAGACCCGCTCATCTTCATCAAACGCGATGTTGTGAGGACGAATGAATTGTCCGGCGTCTATCCCTGGTTCGCCCCAGGAGAATTTGTACCCTCCCTCAGCCGTGTACACGTGAATCCGCGAGTTGCCATAGCCATCGGAGACGTAGATGTCGCCGTTGCTGGGGCGGATGGCCGCCGACGTGGGCCGGTTGAACGGCTGGCCACTCCAGCGGGGGGCGGGATGGTTCTTCTCGCCGATTTCCATCAGCTTCTCGCCGGTTACGCTGAACTTCTGGATGGTATGGATTCCATCGTCAGCGATCAGCAGGGAATCGTCGGCTGCGCTGTAGTAGAGACCGTGGGTGCGGTTGTCGCTGAAATGGCCTTCCCCAAACGTGCGCAGGAAGTTGCCATCCTTGTCAAACACCATGATCGGGTGCTCGCCACGGGTCAGGATGAATACGCGGTCTTCGCCGTCAACGGCGACGCCGGGGCACTCCAGAAGCCGCATCCCGTCGGGTATCTTGAGCCAGTTGTCAACGAACGTGTACTGAAAATCGCCTTGGCCGTAGGTGTCAGGCATAGTTTCCTCCTTGTCGGTGCTTCAGGTTATAAGTGATCGTCATGTTGGTTACTCAATACAGGATTATACTACTGGGCAATGCAGCCCCCGTCGATAACCAATTCGGCTCCGGTTACGAACGATGCCTCGTCGGAGGCAAGATACAACACCCCGTAGGCCACCTCAATGGGATGGGCCCGGCGACCCAGTGGTATCAGCGCCAGCCGCTGGGCCGCCACTTCAGGGTCGTCGTAGGTTGCCGAACTCATGGGGGTAATTATGGGGCCAGGATGCACCGAGTTGGCCCGGATACCCTCGGCGGCATACTGAATGGCGGTCGCCTTGGTGAACAGACGTACCGCTCCCTTGGAAGCATTGTAGGGGTGCGAGCGAGACCATGCTCCCGTCATGCCGGCGATTGACGAGATATTCACGATGGATCCACCGCCGGCCCGGCGCATCGCGGGTATCGCCGTTTTGGTACCCAGGAAAACGCCCTTGGAGTTGACGTCCATTACACGATCCCAGTCGGCTTCGCTGGTGTCTTCCAGCGCGATGTTCCCGGCTCCTCCGCCGACCGAGATGCTGATGCCAGCGTTGTTCACCAGCGCATCCAGCCGTCCGTATCGCGCTTCCGCCAGCGCCACAATCGCCTGCCAGTCAGACTCGCTGGTAACGTCCAGGTGGGCGTAGGCGCAGTCGTGGCCGGCGGCCCGTTGTTCCGCTTCCACCTGTCGGCCCAGGTCGTCCAGGATGTCGCCGAATACCACCTTTGCACCTTCCCGGGCAAACAGGCCCACCTCTTCTGCGCCCATACCTCGAGCGCCCCCGCTTATCAAAACTACCTTTCCATCAACTCGGCCCATGGTGTTTCGCTCCTATTCTGCCAGCAATTCAGTTTGGCGGCAGGTTTTCGCCGATAATGGTTTGCAATTGCTGAACCAATGGCGGCAGGTGTTCCTGGATGATACGCCACAACTCATCGAAATCGACCGTATCGTAGTCGTGGATCAGAACGTTTCGCAGATCGGTGGTGTCCTGCCAGGGAACCTCCGGGTAGCGGGAACGAAATTCTGGCGGCACGCGGCGAGCAGCCTCACCCAAAACTTCCATCAGCCTGGTGAGGGCGAGTTCAAACATCCGGTCCAAGTCGAGATCCGCGCGCGACCGGTCTTGCGCCAACTCCATGGCTTCTTTGCCGTGATCTCGCATTTGCTGGACAGCGACCATGGGGTCACGACGCGACATATATCTCCTCCGCTTCGTCCAACACTTCCTGTCGGAAGTAGGGACTCAGGGACGCCGCGGTGTGCATATCCACTTCGCGGCCTAGCAACGCGGTCAATTCTCGCCGCATCTGGAAGAACACGAACCCTGCCGCATAGCCCGGTTCAAACTCCACCAGCACATCAATGTCGCTTTGCGGCGTGAAATCGTCGCGAATGACGGAGCCGAACAAGGCCAGCCTTCTGACATAGTTCCGGAGGCAGAATTCGGCTATGGCGTCACCGGGAATTTCGATGCGGGCGGTCATCAGGCTCACGTCGCGCTGTTATCGTCCTGGAACATGCCCACCACGTTGCCCTCGGTGTCCCGGAAGTTGGCAAAGTACCCAATGCCCGGTATGGGAGTACGGGGAGTGACGATTTCGCACCCGGCGGCGGTTACTTTGCCGATGTAAGCGTCCAGGTCGTCCACAGCCAGAACGACGAGTGTGCCGCCCCGGTTCAGGGCCGCGGCCCGTTCGATCAACGCCCCGCCGATCCCGTATGGTTCGTCGTCGCCACCGGTCTGCTGCAGGTAATATTCCTCAGGCCCGCTTTCAAATTTGCTGGATTCCCAGCCGAATACGTCGGCGTAGAATTTGTTGGCGCGCGCGGCATCATCAAAAGGCAACTCAAAGTGAACAACCTTAGGCATAATTCCTCCGATAGGTAGTGTAGCAATCAGGCAAAGGTGGCTCACCGGACGTTTTCACGACAACATTTCCCACTCTTCCACCAGTATGGCGTATAACATTGTATCCCACCATTGGCCCTTGAAGTGTTGGTTTTGACGCAGGCGTCCCTCCTGGCGGAACCCCAGCCGTTCCAGTACGCGGGCCGATGCAGTGTTTTCGGCGATGCACCACGAGGAAATGCGGCGCAGACCCAATTCCCGGAACCCAAAATCGACCATCCCCCCCGCCGCCTCGGTAGCATACCCCTGCCCCCAGCAATCAGGAGCCAATTCATAACCGATGTCGGCTTCTCAGTCATTATCCGGTTTGCGGCGTATCCCGCAATTGCCAATCAGCCGGTCATCCTGCCGACGGGCGATAACCAGCTGGAAGCGGCGCCGAGGTTGTTCTCGTTGCTGATCCAGGAACATGGCTACGAACGCCTGCGCATCAGACGGCGTGCGGTGGCTCCAGGGTCAGGAGATGGCGGACGATCCTTCACCGGAGAGGTAGTCGGCAGTCCGCAGCGCCAGCGCCTGAATGGTCGTGGTCGGATTTATGCAGGCTCCCGTGGTGAAAATGCTCCCGTCGATGATGAACAGGTTGGGCACATCGTGGGCCCGACCCCACCGGTCGACCACCGAGGTATCGGGGTTGGCTCCCATCCGCGCAGTTCCCAGCAGATGCCAGCCAGCGTTGCGCCGCAACTTTGACGCGATGACGCGCTTGGCGCCGGCGGCCTCCAGCGCCTCGGTAGCGCGGGCGATGCCGTGGTCAAGAATGGCCCACGTATTATCGCTCACCGTGTAGTCGATCTTGGGAGCGGGGATGCCGTGGCTGTCGGTCAATTGAGGGTCCAGCGTAACCCGATTGTGTTGCTCGGGCAGGTCTTCGGCCATAACCACGATGCCCATCTGGCGGTGGAAGCGTTCCGCGAAATCGCGATGGTGCGCGTCGCCCCACGCCACGGTCTCGCCAACCAGTCCGCCCAGGGCGATTTGCAGGGGAGCGCCGCCGACGTTGGAAACCTGCAAATCGTACCCCCGCACGAACCCGCGCCGCACGTCGGTTTCGTAGAATTCCTGGCTCAGCATCGACGAACCCCGGGGGCCCTCGTCGGATCCCATATCCTCGTCAAACAGCCCCAGAACATATCCACACGGATGGTGCATCAGGTTGCGGCCCACCTGTCCGCTACTGTTGGCCAGACCATCGGGGAACAGCGCGCTGCGCGAGTTGAGCAGCAACCGCGACGTGCCGATGCCGTTGCACGCCAGCGCCACCACGTTGGCGTATTGCGCCTGCAGGTCACCGTTGCGGTCGTAGTACGAAGCGCCGGTGGCTCGCCCGGATGCGTCCACCAGAATCTCGCGGACACGCGCGTGGGTGATCAGGCGGGCGCCCTGTTTCAGGGCTTGCGGCCAGAAGATTATGTCGCTTCCCGAAGGGGAACGCAGGTATTCGCCGACGTCGGGTTGCCGACCATCCCACGCAGCGGAGTGCACGGCGTTGTCCGATGACCACCAGTGCCACCCCAACTTGTTGAAAGCCTGCCCCAGCAGTTCACCACCCCGTCCGATGGGGAGGGGAGGCGTGGGTCGCACCGGTTTCGGCGGATACGCCGGGTCGCCCTGCAAACCGCTCACGCCGTGCATCCGGTCATTCAGATCGTAATAGGGTTCCAGCTCAAAGTAGTCCATCGGCCAGTCATCGGCCACGCCGTCCAGCGACTGCAGGCGAAAGTCGGAAGGATGGAAGCGGGGGAAGTGAGAACCCCAGTGAATCGTGCTGCCACCCACCGCGTTGTACATATACGGAGCGATGGGAGTGTCATCCTCGTTGACCGGGTAATCTTCGGGCAGCCCGCGGAAGTTGGGATTTGGATGGAAGTCAGTCTGCCAATGCAACTGAGCCTGGGGGTCGCTCACCGGGAACGCGTTCTGTGGAACCCAACCGCCCTGCTCCAGGCAAACGACCTTTACCCCCGCCTGCGTAAGGCTCCAGGTGAACGCCGCGCCGGACGCGCCGGCCCCGATTACCAAAACGTCTGCTACTGCCTGCTTGCTGCCCATGTGATTTGCTCCTGATTCTTGTTGATGACTAACTTGGTGAGAATATCAAACGGCGAAAGCCATTATGTAGAGCCTGTTGACAATTAGCAAACCAGCCCGTCGCTCCTGCGAAAGAACGTCACCCCGTACTTGATACGGGGCAGGAGTCCAGAGAGGGTCAGATGAAAGAATCAGAACCGTGATTAACGACTTCGGCCACTGGATTCCCGCTTTCGCGGGAATGACGGTATTTGTCAACACACCGTAGGTGGGCTTTGACTTCCCGCCGGGCCTTTTCAAAGTCCTCCGACCTCCGCTCATGGTGAGCTTGTCGAACCATCGACGACCGTCCTTCGACAGGCTCAGGACGAGCGGGTGGTTGATTTCCACAACTTGGCGGACGGGCAGTTTGATTCTGTAAAAGAATCAAGTCCCCGTGCTAGTCCGACTGCCACCGCAACCGTTCTTCAAGCTGCCGGATGCGCTCGTTGGCGGCATCCCGTTCGACTTGGGCAGCATCTCGATCCGCTTGGACGGCATCCCGGTCGGCTCGGGCGGCGTCCCGCTGATCTTCGGCGGCTACCAGGGCCGCCTGCAATTCGGACGGATCCAACAGAAAGTCGTCCGTTTTCAGGTCATAAAAGCGCAGCTTGCCATCGTCCCAACACAGGAACAGGTCCAGAGCCGCGCTGTATCCGGAAAGCATCCCGTACATTTTCCCGGGGCGGTCGTCGGCCAGCGGCGTGGGTTCGTAGCGGCCATTGACCAGAAAATCGCCGGCCAGCGGCGCATCATGGTATTCTCCGCCAGTGTAGTCAAACCGCCAGTATTCGCCCACGCTGAAGCCGGCATAACCGTCGCGCTTGACCGTGTAATCGCGCCGCCCGGTGTGCTGCGAGGCGACTTCCAACACGAACTCCGGGGGTTTGCCCACGTCATCGATTTCATAACCGTTGTTATCTTCGATGGCGTCGGGGTCAACGCCAAAAGCCACTACCAGGTCGGGCTCCAGCCAGCCGGAGCGTATCTGACTCCTCTCAAAGCACAAGTAGCCTTCGCCGCTCACCAGCACATCGGCCCGGTGGGAGAAGTGGCGATAGAGCGTGTTTCCGATGGCGGCACGGTGATAGTGGTTGTATTGCTGCATATCCGGCTTTTTGGGCGGGTCGGGCAACGGCGGTTTGGACGCCCGGCGCCGATTGCCGCCCGGTTCGGATGCAACGTCCCGCTGGGTTGTCATCATCGGCCTCGCAATTTGAGGGTGATCACAGGAAACTACTTCCGCTCGAAGACGGCGGCTACGCCCTGGCCGCCGCCGACGCACATGGTTTCCAGACCCCACTGCAAATCCTGCCTCTCCATCTCGTGGAGCATAGTCGCCAGGATACGCGCGCCGGTGGCGGCGATGGGGTGGCCCAGTGAAATGCCGGAGCCGTTGACGTTGAGATTATCTTCGTGGGGCAGGTTCCACTCGCGGAGCACGGCGAGCACCTGGGCGGCGAAGGCTTCGTTGAGTTCAATGATGTCCATATCCCCCAGCGTCATGCCGATCTTGTTCATAACCTTGTTGACGGAGGCCACGGGGCCGATGCCCATGGTGGCCGGATGGCAGCCGGTTACGGCCCAACCGCGCAGGTAGGCCATGGGGGTCAGGCCCAGCTCCTCGAGTTTATCCTCGGCCACCACCAGGCACACCGAGGCGGCATCGTTCTGACTGCTGGCGTTGCCGGCGGTAACACAGCCATCCTGCATCACCGGACGCAGGCGTCCCAGAACGTCCATGGTGGTATCGCCGCGGGGGCCCTCGTCGGTGTCGAAGATTTTGGGGTCGCCACGGCGCTGGGGGATGCTGACGGGGATGATCTCGGCGTCGAATTTGCCGGAATCGCGGGCGGCGACGGCGCGCTGGTGGCTCCGCAGCGCGAACTCATCCTGTTCCTGCCGTGGGATTTCGTACTGTTTCGCCAGATTTTCCGCCGTTTCGACCATGCCGCCGGGTAGGGGTCCGAAACGCTCTTCGGGGGCGATGGTAACCCGGGCGCGGGCCAGGCGGTCGTGGAATGTAACCGAGCCGAAACGGGCGCCCCAACGCGATTCGTTGTTGTAGAACTCGGCGCCGCTCATGCTCTCCACACCGCCGGCAATTACTACGTCGGCGTTGTCGGTCTGCACCAGCATGGAGGCGTTGAGAATCGCCTGCAAACCGGAGGAGCAACGGCGGTCCAGCTGGTAGCCGGGCACCTCAATTGGCAGGCCCGCCTTGAGACCGGCCAACCGGCCGATGGCGGGGTTCTCGCCGGAGGGATAGCCGTGGCCGAGAATGACGTCGTCAACCAGGGCTGGGTCGATGCCGCTCCGTTCCAGAGCAGCGCTGATGACGGTGGAAGCCAGCTCGGCGGCGGATATGTCGCGCAGGCCCCCGCCGAAGTTACCGACGGCAGTGCGGACTGGGGAAACGATGGCTACTCCTCGCATAATAGGGCTCCTTGTTCTGCGGACAGCGGCAGACAAATTCAACGTAAATTGGTGGGCGTATCATACCCGCTGCCACCCGCCATGTAAAACGAGAGCATCGTGCAAAACTGTCATTGCGAACGAAGCGTGGCAATCTCCTTGGGTATCAAACCGTCATTCCGGGAAGGCGTAAATCCCTCCTCTCCCCAGGGTCATTCGGTTGTCATTGCGAGGAGCGCAGCGACGTGGCAATCTCGTTGAGGTTGAGCACACGCCGGGGAACCATCATTGCTACGGTGTCGAGATTGCCACGCTGCGCTCGCAATGGGATTAGGAAAACCGAAAGACCCTGCTCCATCTCCCCGCGCGTGCGGCCACGGGTGAGGGCCGCCCTGCTATAATCAAAATCGCCATACGTGGGGGCTTAGCTCAGTGGGAGAGCACCTGCTTTGCAAGCAGGGGGTCAGGGGTTCGAATCCCCTAGCCTCCACCAGAATGTACCGTACTGCGAACTCCGCCGTTCAGGGCTACCTCGACGGCGTCCGCGCCCCTGATTGGGGTTGCCCCTCGAGGGCATTAGCCGGGCGACTCTGGCCAGTGGCAGCGAGGTAACCTTTGCTTACTACGGTGTTGTTGCGCTCTGGGACGGCAGCCGGTATACATAGAGGCCGATGCCGCCGACACCACGCCGCTCGCAGGTATGCGGCTGCTCGACAGCCACCGCCGGTACGTGGAGGTCGAGGACCTCGGGCGCGTAATCATAGAACGAAGGGGGTAAACCCAGCATCATGTTCAACCCGGTGACCGCCATGACCACCCTGGCCCGCCGCCCCGCTGCGGGACTGCTCGCCCGGTTTACCCCCCCTGACAGGGGTAGGTATGGGCTGAAATCGGGTTGCGACATAGCTTGGGAAGGCGCACCGCCATCCAGCATCTTGGTTGTGACACGACCAGATGCAGGAGACCCTCGATGCGCCTTCCCAGAGAATGCTATCAGATGCAAAAAACGATTGAAACGCATTTACCTCACCTCTCCCAGCCACAATTGACCGGCCTGGCGCTGTGGGTCTGCGGGGCCATCCTCGCCGGCAGCGCCTGCCAGACCGAGCTGGACGTAACTCTCTGCTTCGCGCCACTGCTGCGGTGGGTCCTCACCTGGTGGCGGTCGGGCGGCCTGGCTTTGGCCATCGACCCAACCCTCAAAGGGGACCAGACCACCGCCATCGTCATCAGCGTGCTCTACCGCAGTTGCGCCATCCCCGTGGCCTGGCACATCCGGCACGCCGACCAGCCCGGCTCCTGGATGGACCCCACCGTGGAACTGCTGCAAGCCTTGGCCCCAGCGGTTCCCGAGAATATGACCGTCATCGTGCTCTGCGACCGGGGCATCGCCAGTCCCAAGCTGTGGCAGCAGATACGGGATCAAGGCTGGCATCCCGGTATGCGCTACCGAAAGAACATCACTTTCTGCGCCGACGGCGGCAAACGATTGCCCGCCCAGCGCTTCGTCTCCCGTCCCGATACGGCGTGGATTGGCCGCGGCACCGCCTTCAGCACCCCCAAGGCCAAGCGACGTTGCACCCTGCTGGTGGTCTGGTACTCCGAGCAGGAGGAGCCCTGGATCATCCTCACCGACCTGGCACCCGATCAGGTGGGTCCCAGTTGGTACGCCCTGCGCTTCTGGATCGAGCTGGGCTTCAAGGCCCTCAAGAGCCTGGGCTGGAAGTGGGACCAGACCCGCCGCACCGACCCCACCCGCGTCTCCCGCCACTGGCTGGTGCTGTCGGTGGCTACCCTGCTGGCCCTGGCCTACGGCACCAGGGTGGAAGACGCCCAGGAGCGCAGTATCGCCCCAGGCAACCTGCGGGCGCCGCCCAAGGACTTGGCTCCCAATCACCGTGACTCCCGTAGCCGTCCGGCGCGCACCGTGAGCGTGATCCGCCACGGCATCGACTGGCTCCGGCGCTTGCTGATCAAGGGCCGCCTCTGGAGCCGCGTCTGGCTGCTGCCCGAACCCTGGCCACAACCCAAGCCCGACCTGGAGATTACTCGCCATGTCCCACCGTAAAAACCCATACCTACCCCTGTCAGCCCCCCCCCCCCCCCCCCCCCCCGCAAAAGGTGGCTCAGAATGACGCCGGGACGGCTGGCCGGCCTGTTCCTGGCCCTGGCGGTCGTTGCCCTGGGGACGCTGTTTTCCGGCGTTCCGGCGGCCCTGGCTCAGGACCCGACGGTGAATATTTGCAGTCGCACCGAGACGGTGGAAGACGCCATCCTCGACGCCACGGCCACCAATGACGTTTGCGGCAGCGTCCTTGTCTCTGACCTGAACACGGTCACGGACCTCGATCTGTCCAGCGGCAGTCTCACCACGCTGATGAATGGCGACTTCGACGGACTCGGCGGACTCAAGAACCTCGACCTCAGCCGAAACCAGTTGACCGCCCCGCCTATCCTGACCGACAACACTAACCTCCTGACCCTCGACCTCAGCAACAACCGGTTGTCCACCGCGCCCGACGTGAGCGCCAACACTGTATTACGGATCCTCAACCTCGACCAAAACCAGTTGACCGCCCCGCCCATCCTGACCGACAACACTGACCTCGATACCCTCCACCTCGGCAGAAACCGGTTGACCGCCGCGCCCGACGTGAGCGCCAACACCAAACTCCAGGACCTCTTCCTTTACAGCAACAGGTTGGCCAGCCCACCTGTCCTGACGGGTCTCGCCGAACTCGGTCAACTCTCGTTGGACCGCAATCTGCTGACCACCACACCCGACGTGAGCGACAACACCAAACTCACGCACTTCTGGCTCCATAACAACCTGTTGACCGAATCACCTGACCTGACCGGTCTCACCGAACTGCAGCTCTTTGAATTCGGCAGAAACAGGTTGACCACCCCACCCGACGTGAGCACCAACACCGCGCTCACACGTCTCACGTTGGATAGCAATCTGCTGACCACCCCACCTGACGTCAGCGCCAACACCGCACTCCAGGTCCTGACGTTGGGGGACAATCGGTTGACCAGGCCACCCAACTTGAGCGCCAACACCGCACTCCAGGTCCTGACGCTCCATCGCAACAGATTGACCACCACGCCCGACGTGGGGACCAACACCGCACTCACGCAACTGATCCTTTCCGATAATAAGTTGACCGACCCACCCAACTTGAGCGCCAACACAGCACTCACACACCTCTATCTGCATAACAATATGTTGGAGGCCCTGCCCGGCCTGAGCGCTAAGAGCCTGTCTACGATCTTTTCAGGATTAGCACCGTGAAGGCAAGCACCACCATTTGCAGGCTGGTATTGAGCTTTCTTTCGCAGTTCTTCCAGAGGCGGCGGCACTTCTCCAGCCAGGCGAAAGACCGTTCCACTACCCACCGCTTCGGCAGCACCACGAAGGTGTGCAGTTCGCTGCGTTTCACCACCTCCACCGACGCTCCCAGCCGGCTTTGCACCCCAGCGGCAAAGGGTTCCCCAGTGTAACCCCCGTCCACCAGCACGTTCTGCACCTGACTGAGGCCGTCCCGGCGCCGGTCAAACATCGCCAAAGCCCCAGCCCGGTCGGTGACGTTGGCCGTGGTTATGTGGATCGCATGGGGCAATCCTTGCGTGTCCACCGCGATGTGTCGCTTGATTCCGGATACCTTCTTGCCCGCGTCATAGCCCTTCTGCTCGGCGGTGTCCGTGTTCTTGACGCTCTGGGAGTCCACGATGCAGAAGCTGGTCTGCTTTTTCCGTCCATTGCTTTGTCGGGCCTCGCCAACCGATTTTTTTTAGGACTTGTTCCAGAATGGAATCCTGCTCCGGGCCGGGCCGCTCGCTCCATTGCCGGAAATACTGGTAGCAAGTGCGCCAGTTTGGGAAATCCGCGGGCAGCATTCGCCACTGGCAGCCGCTTTTCAAGAGGTACAGTACGCCGCAGAAAACGTCGTACAAGTCCACGGTGCGGGGCTTGGTCCGGCGGCGGGCCGACTCCAACGTCGGCAGAATCCGGGCGAATTGCTCCCGGCTGATGTCGCTGGGATAGGAATGAGACATGATTACCCCTCCCCTGGTGATAGTCTCAACTTAACCTATTTCAGAGATCGTAGACAGGTTCTAACACCGCGCTCAAACAACTCACGCTGTACAACAATCCGGCGACCCTCACAACCACGCTGCCATCGTTCGCTGCTCATACCGCTCTCCAGTGGTTGTACCTGGGCTGGCACAATCCCTCCCTCACGACCCTGCCGAGCGGGTTCCTGACCGGACTGCCCACCACGCTGAGCCGCCTGTCTCTGGAGGGCTTCAATCTGACTGACTCGGAACTCGCCACTATCGGCAGCAGGTTCACCAGTGTGACAACGCTCCACCTGGGCGGAAGCGGCCTCTCCGCCGCCCAGACCAACGCCTTGCTGGATGCTCTTGCAGCCAATCCAACCGTGGCCAACCTTGCCCTGGACGGCAACGATCTGTCGGGGGTGGATTGGACCAAGCTGTCCGAGATCACCAGCCTGAGAGCCCTCGATGTGACCGGTGCCAACCTCAACGACAGCGACGCTGCTGAGATCGCCGCCAACGCACCGGCCGGGCTGCTCAATCTGTATCTGGGCTACAACGCGCTCACGGCGGTGCCGTCCCTTGCCCGGTTCGCCAGGCTCCCAGCCCTGGTCCTGGAGCACAACAACCTGGACGACGCGGACCTGACCGCCAACACGTTCGACGGACCCAGCAGTCTGAGAGTGGAGATCACCGCCGGCAACCCCGGGATCACCAGTACCATAGACGAGCTCGATGACAGATACTCCCACGTCTCTTTTCGCAGCTACGCGGCCGTGGCCGTCACGTCGCTGGCCGTGGCCAAGACCGTGATCGGAGAGGCGCCGGCCGGCCAGGAATACGGCTTCAGCCTGAGCTGCACGGCGACAGGAACCACCCCGCGGACCCACACGTTCACCCGCACGGCCGGCGAGAGCGGTTACGTCCCTGTCCACGCCCCCGGCCTGCTCACCGGTTCGATTAACGCGGCAACTTTCCGCACCGTGGGCGCCGCCACCTGCACCCTCACCGAACCCGCCAGCCACGGCGCCCTCGCCAACGACCTGTTCACTGACCAGGTCATCACCCGATCCGGCCACACCGCCGCCGTCACCAACATCCACGGGCCCATCCCGCCCTTCGCCGTCCGCATTGCGGCCGCCAACGCCGAGATTACGGAGGGCGAGGACGCGGTGTTCACCATCACGGCGATCCCAGCCCCGCCGCAAGACCTGCCAGTGGATCTGCGCGTCACCGCCCGCGGCAACTACGGCGTTCAGGAGCGCTTCAGGCACTGGGGCGGCGTGACCATCAAGGCGGGGCAGACCAGCGCAACCTACCGGGTCCCGACCAGTGGGGACACGGTGGACGAGCCCAACGGCACGGTAACGGTTGGCGTGCTGGTCGGCCAAGGATACGGCGAGCCGTATCCTGTGGACCCGGCGAACGACTACGCAAGGGTCACGATTCAGGACGACGACGGCGGGCCGGAATTTAGGATCGAGGTTGACCGCGAGCATTGGACAGTCACGGAGGGTGGCGCCGCAGTGTTCAAGGTGGTCGCCTCGCCCGTTTCGACGACTCCTGTCGCGGTCAATCTGGCAATCATTCACGCGTGCTATTACGGCGAAGGCTGCGATCACGGCGTTCTGGATACCGGACTAAATTCCGGAATGACCACGGAAACGGTTCAGGAAACGGTAACGGTCCGGGGCAAGATCGTGGAAAAGGACGGCAGGAGGGTCCGGGAAAGGGACACGGTGAAAATTGTGAGCCGCGTCGAGGGAAGAGCCACCCTGATGATCCCGGCCAACGCGGATTCAGAGACCTATACCATCCAGACCCGTAGGGACGAAGATACGGATCTCTACGCCTACGTGTCGGTCAGGCTGCTGCCCAGCACGAACTATCAGCTCACGGATGACCCGTCGGGCGTGCGGCAGCGACAAGGGACAATCGTGATCTGCAACGACGCCGACAACGACGGCGAGTGCGACGAGCGGTCGCCGGAGGAGTTTACGCCGGACCCGGACCTATTTTACAGTGAACCGCCGAGCTCGACGCCGAGCGCTCAGCTGGGCGAGGCGCCGGGCGGGTCGCGCCTGACGGTGAGCTGGGACGAGGTCGCCGAGGCCACCGGCTACGACGTGCGCTGGGGCGTCGCGGCGGCGCCGGCGCGGCAGACCGCGCGGGTGAGCGAACCGGAGTTCACGACGCCGGAGCTGGCGCCGGGGGTGGCCCACGCCTTCCAGGTCTCGGCCTGCAACGACGCCGGGTGCAGCGCGCAGTCGCCGGCGGTCCAGGGGCAGGGGGCGGCGGAACCCGTCCAGCCGACGGCCAACGCCGGCCCCGACCTGGCCGGCGCGCCGGGTGGCGAGGTGACGCTGCAAGGCAAGGGCAGCACGAACCCCTACGGCAAATGGTACCAAATGGCCCACCAGTGGACGCAGCTCTCCGGCCCGCCGGTGACGCTGACGCATCCGAATACAGGTCAGGCCGCCGCCAACTTCGGCGATCCCAGGTTCACCATCCCCGCCGACGTGGCGGACGGCACAACGCTGGAGTTCGAGCTGACGGTGACCGATGAGGAAGGGGAATCCAATTCCGATACCCTGACCGTCACGGTCGCCGTCACGGAAACCATCCGGCCCACGGCCCAGGCCGGCCCGGACCTGACCGGCGCGCCGGGTGGCGAGGTGACGCTGCAAGGCACCGACAGCATCAACCCCTACGGCGCGTGGTGGCGGATGCGGCATCAGTGGACGCAGCTCTCCGGCCCGCCGGTGACGCTGACGCATCCGAAGACTTCCCAGCCGGCCAGCAACTACGCCGACCCCAGGTTCATCGTCCCCGCCGGCGCGGCGGACGGCGCAACGCTGGAGTTCGAGCTGACCGTAACCGACCAGGAGGGCGAGTCGGACTCGGACACGGTGACCGTGACGGTTATCCGGCCCGATAACACCCCGCCGGTGGTGGCGGAACTGGCATTGGTGCGGGTCTTTACTGACGAAACGGTCCAGTTGACCGGTTCGGCCACCGACTACGAGGACGCCGCGGATGCTCTGACCTACCTCTGGGAACAGACGGGCCTCCGGGAACAGACGGGCGGAACGCCGGCGGTATCCATCGACGGCGCCAGCACGGCCACGGCCAGTTTCACCGCGCCGGCGGTCAGCGGCGAAACGGCCCTGACCTTCCGGCTGAGCGTAACCGACTCCGGCGGCCTCACCGCCAGCCGGAAAACGACGGTGACCGTACTGCCGACGCCCACGGCCTGCGCCGGGGACGACCTGACGTCCACGGCGGGAACCGAGATAACCCTGGAGGGCATTTGCAGCACGAACCCCTACGGAGAGTGGTGGCGGATGGCGCACCAGTGGACGCAGCTCGCCGGCCCCAGCGTCACGCTGACGCATCCGCAGACTGAACTGTACAACCAGGCTGCCGACAAGTTCGGCGACCCCAGGTTCACCATCCCCGCCGACGCGGCGGCCGGCACAACGCTGGAGTTCCAACTAACCGTAACCGACAAAGAGGGCGGGACCGACACCGACACGGTGACCGTGACCGTCACCTCGGAGAGCAGCAGCAGCGGTTAGGAGCAAAATCGGGAGTTTGTCCCCCGACGCAACGCCGCCGGCAGTCTTACAAAAGCTGCCGGCGGCGTTATTTTGCAATGGACCACCCCCACTACGGATAAAGCGTACCCCGAGTAGCGAAATCTCCTCGACCCCAGGGCAAACGCATTCTAACTTTAGGGGGCCTCATATACCGTCATTCCCGCGAAAGCGGGAATCCATACAGCTTGCTTCCAGACAGTTGACGTACAAGCAAACGACCTGGATTCCCGCGAAAGCGGGAATGACGGACGCCTGCAAAGCCGATTAAATTAGAATGCGTTTGCCCTGTCCTCGACCCATTCCGCCATGACAACCCCGGGAGACTGGGTTTATAATGCCGTAATTGCTTTCCACCGTTTTTGCCAGGTGCCGATGACCAGTTTCGTTGACCGGCTGCGCGCCGCTTCCGAAGAATCCCAAAGCCTTGTTAGCGTGGGTTTGGACGTTAATCCCGAGGTGATGCCGGTTACCGACGTGGCTGAATTCAATCGAGCCATCGTGAACGAAACCGCCGATCTGGTTTGTGCCTATAAGCCCAATCTGGCATTTTATGAGGCATTGGGCCTGCCCGGATTGCGGGCGCTGGAATCTACCATCGGACACATCCGGGAGGTTGCGCCGCACAGCGTGATAATAGGTGATTGCAAGCGCGGCGACGTGGACTCTTCGGCGAAAGCGTACGTTAAAGCCATGTTCGACGTTTGGGGATTCGACGCCGTTACCATCAACCCCTGGGGCGGCAGCGATTCTATCGAACCGTGGCTCGGCGCACCGGATCGCGGTGTTTTCATCTGGTGTAGAGGTTCAAATCCGGGATCAGCCGACCTGCAGGACCTGGCGGTGGGCGCCGATGGACCGGGCTCAGAGCCGTTGTTTCTGCGGCTGGCCCGCCGGTCTAACCAATGGTCTGCGAAGGGAAATGTCGGTTTGGTGGTGGGCGCCACGGTTCCCGAACAACTGGCAGCGGTGCGAGAAGTTTGCCCAGACCTGCCGTTGCTTATCCCCGGCGTGGGCGCGCAGGGCGGCGACCTGGAAGCAGCCGTGCTGCGTGGCGTGGACGCCGCGGGTCGTCTGGCGATCATCAACTCATCCCGAGGAATTATTTACGCTTCGCGAGGAAAGGATTTTGCCAGCGCGGCGCGTGTTGCGGCATCCAATCTGCGGAACAGTATCAACGGGATATTGCAGGCGGCGGGGTTGGGATGGGGTTAGACCTGAAGCCCGGCGACATCGTTCGTCTGAAGAAGGCTCACCCGTGCGGGGGTTACCGTTGGCGAGTGAATCGGGTGGGTGGAGACATCGGCCTGTTTTGCCAAACCTGTGACCACTACATCATGGCGCCACGGTTCCGGATCGAACGGCGAATCCGGGAAATAATACGCCCGCCTTCCGGCTCGGTCGAAGACAGCGAGCTTTCCCCATCGTGATATCCAGCGTAAGAAGGACGCTGTTCACCCGGTACCGCAGTATTACATTACTCAGCATCACCGTGGCTCTTAATAGTTTCGGGATGGGAACCGTGGCGCCGGTGCTGCCCCTCTTTACGCAGCAGGAGTATCACGTCAACGCGGCGCAGGTTGGCATTGCCATCGGGCTGTTCGGCGCGGGACGCCTGATTACCGGAGTTCCAGCCGGGTATTTGACCCAGGTGTACGGACGCCGCCCGGTGATGGCCCTGGGAGCGGCGTTGAACCTGTTTGGCGCTGCCATGGTGTCCATGTCATTCCATTTCTGGTGGCTCACCGGATGGCGGTTTGTGTCCGGTTTGGGGGCAAACGCATTCTCGACGGTGTCAACGGTGTACCTGCGCGACGAGTCAACTCCCGAAACCAGGGGCCGCATACTCAGCACGCATGAGATGAGCATTCTTTCCGGCCAGATCCTGGGGCCGTTGCTGGGAGGATATCTGGGATCGTGGTTCGGGCTCCGCGTTCCCCTCTTCGTCCAGGTTGGGCTGATGGCGTTGTCCCTGTTGGTAATCCTGTTCGTGCTGCCTGAGTCCCGTTGGCGCGAACAGCAGGCCGACCCACGGCGCCGACCGAGGCAGCAAACTGATCAGGAGGACGCGCCGGGTGAGGACCCGCCGGTGGAGAGGGGGCGTGGGTCGTTTCTGAGGCTCATGTTAAGCCCGGCGTTCATCTTTGTGGGCTTGTTTGCCATTATGATAGTGGCCAACCGCCAGGGCGCCCGGTTCAGCGTTATGCCCCTGTTCGGCAAGCTCAAGGGATTCGGGCCGGATCAACTGGGATTGTGGCTCAGCTTAACCCATTTTCCACAATTCTTTTTTACCCTGGCGTCGGGTTACCTTTCCGACCGGTTCGGCAGGAAATCACCGATAATTCCATCGGTAATCCTGATGTGCGCCGGCATTGCTGCCTTCGTGTGGGCCGATAGCCTGTGGGAGCTGCTGCTATCCGGCGTGCTGTTGGGCATGGGTGAAGGACTTGGCAGTCCGGCCGGCACCGTTTTCTTCGCAGACATCGCACCCGTCGGCATGGAAGGCGTGACCCTGGGCCTCTTTCGCAGCTTCGCCGGGGTGGGCACCGTGTCCGGAGCGATGGCGTTCGGAGCCATTGCCGACGCTGCCGGATTCCCGTGGGCCTTGTGGGTGGATGCCATCCTGTTCGCCGCGGCGGGTATCGGAGTAATGCTCTTCGTGCGGGAAACGCTACGGCGGCGCAACAGTTAGAGGGTGTCTAAAAACTCCCTCTCCCCTTGTGGGAGAGGGATGGGGTGAGGGGTCGTTCCCCCGCTATTCCACCTCTCGCCCGAGATTGCCCAGGCGCTACCCTCTCAGCCTCCGGTGGCCCTCGGCGGCCGCGCCCGCAACGTGGGGTGGTCGGTTCGCACCTTGAGCAGTGTGGCGGCCCCAATGATGAACAGCAGGGCGCTGGCTCCCAAAAGAGCGGTGTAGCCAAAGCCGGGACCGAACCAGACTGTCACCAAGTCCGGCAATGGGCCCATGAGCTTGGCGCCGGCGGCGCCCATCAGTGTGCCCAGATTAACGATGCCCATGTGCTGGGCTTCTCGGCCGGGAGTTCCCAGGTCGTTGGCCATTGCCCAGTGAGCAGTCAATATGACGCCCACCGCGGCGCCGATGACGCTGGCAACCAGTACCGCCAACAGGTAGGTGCTGACCCACATCATGACCAGCGTCGATCCCACTGCGATCACGAAGCCTACCATCAGCACCGGTTTTCGACCAATGCGGTCTGATAGCCACCCGGCCGGGTAGGTTGTTAGAATAAGCATACCGCCAACCCCGATGATCGCAACACCCAACGCTTCAGCCGGGTTATCCACCTGCACCTTGTCGCGCAGGAAGAAGAGGCCGTAGGTGGTGAATATCACTACCGCAGCCAATATGGCCGCGCGCGATACTACGAACCACCCCAAATCAGGGTGCAGCCGGGTCATATTGGCCGTTTCCGGGAACGACATTTCAGAGCGGTGAAATGCCGCCGAAGCAATGCCGCGCGATCCGCCCGAGCGCAGGAAGATAGTGGCGCAACTGGCGCTGGTGGCGCCAACCATGATGATCGCAAACATGCCCAGCGTGGCCCATAACCAGTAAACTGTGTCCGGACCAGTATATTTCCCCACCGTCATGCCAGCCAGGAACAGCATGGAAGCGCCGCCCAGAGCCTCCAGAAGGGTTTTGATGGACGCCGATACTCCCAGGCGGTCTGATGGCACCAGTTCTCTGACGGAAGCCAGATAAGGGGTATAGGCGATACCGGAGTTGATCTGGATGAATAGCCAGGAAATGAGGAGGCTGCCGTAACTGAGGGGCATCGCCAGGGCTCCCATACCCACCGAAATGAACACGGAGCCCCAGATGAGATACGGCAAGCGGCGACCGATGCGGGAGCGGGTGCGGTCGCTGGCCCATCCCACGGGAACCTGTACCGCTGCTCCGGCGAGCAGGCCGCCCAAACCCACGGCTCCAAGCAAAGTGTTCTTGGCGGCTTCCGGTGCAACCTGCAGCACCAGGATGGGCACTACAATGGTGTCCATCGCCAGGATAAAACCCGCCAATCCGAAACTGTATGCGTTGAGGCGAACCAACGCGAACTTGCCCCACTGTTGGGTTGATGCGAGACTCGCGGTTTCGGTGGCAGGGTTGTTCATGACGGAGCTAATAACAGGGCAATCGCGTTTTAGCTGCGTAGGACTTTCAGCAGGTAGTCCTCCTTCCAGCCGGCCTGGAGGCGCTTCCCCTGGATGCCCACCTTAAGGCTCTTTTCGTTCTTGAGCAGATTGTGCGAAACCTGCCTCAGCGTCGCCATATTCTGCGGAGCGTGGTCCTTGCGGATTCGGCAATGGTCTTCCTTGAAAGTCACGTCCAGGCTCCAGTGCAAGGAGTTCTCGATGCTCCAGTGAGTGCGCACCACCTCCAGCAGGCGCTCCGCTGGCGCATCCAGGCTGCTGATGTAGTACCGGGGCTGTACCGTGGTCCCTGCCGGCGTCTCCCGGCGGCCCACCACCTTGACCACCGCGCGCAGGCCGGGCCATTCCTGGCCGGCGCTCAGGTACTCCAGACAATCTGAGTCACTGATCACCCAGCACTCCCGGCGTTCTATCCGTCCGTGGTTCTTGTTCAGGGTGGTGGCGTAGTCGTGGGGAACATCCTCGAAGCCGAACTCCTCCGCTCCCTCGAACAGGTCCCGCACGTCTGCATACAGTCGACCCTGGTTCTCCTTCAGGGACAGCGCGTAGTCGGCGCCCCGGTCCAGAATCCCCTGGGCGATTTCCTTCTGGCAGCCCATGGCGTCGATAGTGACGATGCACCCCTTCAGTTCCAGCAGTTGCAGCAACTGGGGAATGGCGGTGATTTCGTTGGACTTCTCCTCGGTCTTCACCTGCCCCAGCGTCAGCGTGTTGGCCGAGGCCCAGGCGCTGACCAGATGGATGGCCCGCTGGCCCGAATTGCGGTCGTGGGAGCGCCGCACCGTCTTGCCGTCGATGGCTACCACTTCCCCGGGGATCAGGTCGGACACCGCCTGGGTCCAGGCCATGAAGCACTGCTGGAACTGCTCCGGGTCCAGCCGGGAGAAGACGTCGCCGAAGGTGTCGTGGGAGGGGACTCCGTTGGGCAGTTCCAGAAAAGTGCGGAACCACTCCTCCTTGCTCTTGCCGAACAATTCGATGTAGACCCAGGAGTCCGCGCCGCAGATGACGGCGCAGATGGCAATGGCAATGATGTCCAGCAGCTGGTGCCGCTTGCAGCGGTCGATCCTGGGATCCTCCAACGCCTCGAAATAATCCATAATGGACGCGCCCTGCTCCTTCCTCATTACTCCCCCCGTCTGTCCTTCACATCACTGGACTCGTATCCTTGGCCAAGTCTACCAACTTATAACGCGATTGCCCTGGAGCTAATAACCTCTGGAATCAAGCGTCCATACGAAGAGTATATGCTACAATGTCGCCGTTGCACTACCCTGAAATACGCGGGGGTTCGCGTCCGCGTTGCCGACGAGGTTGATGTCCGTGCGTGTTTGCTCGTTGCTTCCCAGTGGCACTGAAATCCTGTTCGCGCTGGGATTGGGCGAACAGATTATAGGTGTAACCGACCTGTGTGATTACCCTCCGGCGGCGGCCACCAAACGCGTTGTTTGTCGTAGTCGCATTGATCCCTCCAGGCTGTCCAGCGCAGAGGTCGAGGCCGAAATGCACCGGATATTGTCTGCCGGCGAAAGCCCCTACGAGCTCGATGTCGAATGGCTGGAACAGGCGGCTCCGGAAGTCGTGCTGACTCAGGACTTGTGCTACTTTTGCGAGATCGATGCTGGCACCGTTAACAGCGCGGTACGACCTTTGGCGATTCCTCCCCAGGTTTTGAATTTGAACCCGCGGACGGTTAGCGAGATTTTGGAGAGTGTTATTGAGGTTGGCACGGCATGCGGGTCTGCGGACCGGGCCCAAGCGCTCCGGGCCTCGATGCAATCCCGCATTAACGCGGTTGTCGAAGCCATTAATGACGTGCCACGCCGTCCGGCCGTTTTCTCGCTGGAGGGCGTGAATCCACTGGTTATCGGCGGCCATTGGGTCACTGATCTGCTGCTGCGGGCCGGCGGTCGCCTGCCGGAAAGATTTGTGCCCGGCTGCCCCGCGGAACGGATATCGTGGGACGACGTGCTGGAGGCGCAACCGGAAAAATTGTTTGTCGATCTGTGCTCGTCGGACCTGGCCCGCAGTGTGCGCGAGATTCCCTGGTTGGCGGCGCAGCACGGGTGGAACAGTTTGCCGGCGGTGCGAAATGGCGAAGTGTACCTGATCGACCACAGTACGCTGAGCCGTCCCGGCCCCAGGATAGTCGATGGGCTGGAGGCGCTGGCGCAGCTGACACATCCCGACCGCGTCACCGGAAAGATTCCCGCCGACATGGTGCTCAAGCTGGATGCTGATATCGCCCGCGATCTGCCGCCCGAACGCGTTGGTGACGCGTTTCGGGCCTGGCCGGATGGTCAATCGCAATGTGCAGATTTCCCGGACAATGGTTTAACGGCGTCTGGCGTTAGTGATACTAGCCGGGTATAATCATCGGAAAATTGCCAGAGGAGTGAATCCGCCGTGGTTGATTCAGTCGCATTTCGCACCGCGATGTCCAAATTTGCTACCGGCGTTACCGTAATAACTACGCTGGACTCTCAGGGTTTTCCGCACGCTATGACCGCCAACGCCTTTACGTCGGTGTGTCTGGA
Source organism: Dehalococcoidia bacterium (assembly GCA_965262485.1). Taxonomy (GTDB): domain Bacteria; phylum Chloroflexota; class Dehalococcoidia; order Lucifugimonadales; family UBA3495; genus Bin87. The sequence goes on from OZ253540.1 coordinate 2,477,464, forward strand.
ACCGCCAACCTTGCTCGTGTGCGTGGCCCACAGCACAATTACCTATGGGTACGTGGAGCAGCAATTGCGTATTGGCATAAACGTTCTGCGCGAGGATCAGGAAGAGCTTGGTCGTTATTTCGCCCGCCCGCCGGCCCGCCGCGAAGGCAACCCGGAATACTCCTACACTGCTGGCGCCCACGGCGTACCCGCTCTGGATGGCGCAATGGTGTTCTTCAACTGCGACATCATCGGCTCCCACGTTTACGGCGACCATACCGTGTACGTCGGCGAAGTCAAAGAGATGATGCAAAGTGACCAGGAAGCAACGCCGCTGATGTTCTACGACAGCCAATGGTATCATCCGGGCCAGGAATAAGGACATCTTCACGAAGCGGAGGCTAGGGGGATATGCTTGGTATTGATCGCATCTACCATGCCGACGCTTTCGACCTTTTCCCGCAGATTGATGACGGTTCCGTTGATCTCATCATCTGCGATGGTCCTTATGGGGTGACGACAAATGAATGGGACCGGGTCAGCAATGTCCAGGAATTCAATCTCGAGCTAATCCGCATTTTCTCAACCAAATTGAAAGATGGCGGCACGCTATATCTTTTTGGCAAACCGGACTGCATCGACTTCATTGACTACCGGCCGTATCTCAACCTCCGATCCCGGATAGTTTGGTATCAGCCAAGCCGCCTCGCGCAGGGCAGAATTAGTTACACCAATAATTACGACACGATTTGCTATTTCATTAAAGGCAAACGGCCTCTCACTTACAATCTTGACGCTATACGAGTCTCCCAACTGGTGGAATTGGAACACCGGTTGCGCTGCGAACGAGTTCCTTCCGTCGTTAACGGAAAATTCGGCAAGACCAAATTCAACGACAAGGGGAAAAACCCCGGCGACGTTTGGGGTGACATCAAGCAGCTGACTTACAAATCAAAGGAACTGGTCAGCCGGAAGGCTCTGAACACAGTCCAAAAGCCGGAGAAGCTTATTGAAAGGCTCGTATTGGCTAGCTCCTCAACTGGCGACTTAGTGCTAGACCCATTTGCCGGAGTAGGAACTTGCCCTGTGGTATGTCGCCAACTTGACCGGCGCTTCATCGGAATCGAACAAGACGAGGGGTTCGTATCTGCGGCAAACGACAGGTTGCTAGAGCTGGAAAGACGATTGTCCGGCCAGTTATTCTAATATGCCCGTGAAAATCCGCCGCCAAATAATTGACTTGGTATTGCAAGCGTCGGAACTAGTACGGTCAATTGGCATTGCCAATTTGCTGCAGCCCGGTTTAGTCAAAGAGATGATCACCGCTGACATACTCGGCCACGAACTTATCCATTCGAAGCGCGACGCAGATGCCCATGCCCCTGGCAACCCTGATGAAAAGTACGAATATCTTTCCTGCAAGGAAGGCGGGAGCGGTCAGCTAGATCGAATGTTCAAGGAACCGCCTAATAAACGAGACGAATCGCTTACTAGGCTGTGTTGACATTTACAGTCATTCCGGCGAAAGCGGGAATCCAGAGAGTCGGGGAGTGGCTAATTTCGGGATAGTTATGCTTATTTGGAGCACTGGATGCCGGCGAAAGCCGGAATGACGAAATGAAATTTCAAAATGTCAACACAGCCTAGAATCACCAGGGCAATCGCGTTTTAGCTGCGTAGGACTTTCAGCAGGTAGTCCTCCTTCCAGCCGGCCTGGAGGCGCTTCCCCTGGATGCCCACCTTAAGGCTCTTTTCGTTCTTGAGCAGATTGTGCGAAACCTGCCTCAGCGTCGCCATATTCTGCGGAGCGTGGTCCTTGCGGATTCGGCAATGGTCTTCCTTGAAAGTCACGTCCAGGCTCCAGTGCAAGGAGTTCTCGATGCTCCAGTGAGTGCGCACCACCTCCAGCAGGCGCTCCGCTGGCGCATCCAGGCTGCTGATGTAGTACCGGGGCTGTACCGTGGTCCCTGCCGGCGTCTCCCGGCGGCCCACCACCTTGACCACCGCGCGCAGGCCGGGCCATTCCTGGCCGGCGCTCAGGTACTCCAGACAATCTGAGTCACTGATCACCCAGCACTCCCGGCGTTCTATCCGTCCGTGGTTCTTGTTCAGGGTGGTGGCGTAGTCGTGGGGAACATCCTCGAAGCCGAACTCCTCCGCTCCCTCGAACAGGTCCCGCACGTCTGCATACAGTCGACCCTGGTTCTCCTTCAGGGACAGCGCGTAGTCGGCGCCCCGGTCCAGAATCCCCTGGGCGATTTCCTTCTGGCAGCCCATGGCGTCGATAGTGACGATGCACCCCTTCAGTTCCAGCAGTTGCAGCAACTGGGGAATGGCGGTGATTTCGTTGGACTTCTCCTCGGTCTTCACCTGCCCCAGCGTCAGCGTGTTGGCCGAGGCCCAGGCGCTGACCAGATGGATGGCCCGCTGGCCCGAATTGCGGTCGTGGGAGCGCCGCACCGTCTTGCCGTCGATGGCTACCACTTCCCCGGGGATCAGGTCGGACACCGCCTGGGTCCAGGCCATGAAGCACTGCTGGAACTGCTCCGGGTCCAGCCGGGAGAAGACGTCGCCGAAGGTGTCGTGGGAGGGGACTCCGTTGGGCAGTTCCAGAAAAGTGCGGAACCACTCCTCCTTGCTCTTGCCGAACAATTCGATGTAGACCCAGGAGTCCGCGCCGCAGATGACGGCGCAGATGGCAATGGCAATGATGTCCAGCAGCTGGTGCCGCTTGCAGCGGTCGATCCTGGGATCCTCCAACGCCTCGAAATAATCCATAATGGACGCGCCCTGCTCCTTCCTCATTACTCCCCCCGTCTGTCCTTCACATCACTGGACTCGTATCCTTGGCCAAGTCTACCAACTTATAACGCGATTGCCCTGCTAGAATCACTCGTAACACGAAATTTTACTTCGCCGTCTTTTACGGAGACAACCAGACTAAATGCAAAGTCATTTACGAGATTGATCCGGATGCAATTCTCGCTGAAACTGAGCTTCGGTTAGACAACAGCCGAAATGCGATTTCGCACGTCGGCTTCTCTGAAAATTGGGCTCGGTCGAACGGGCGGGTGGTTTACGAAGACCAACCCTAACAGTTTACCCGTCGTTACGTCCCCAGCCGCTCCAGGAATTGGGCAACCGCGGCGTTGACCGCTTCCGGTTGCTCCAGAGTCACGAAGTGGCCCGAGTTGGGAACCACCACGACTTCGGCATTTTTTAGCTCCCGACCCAGGTATTCTGCATACCGCACGGGCGTCATCACGTCGTCCTGCCCCACGATAACCAGCGACGGCAGGTCGATCTCTTTGACCCGCTCCATCACGTCAAACTGATCGCAGGCTGACAGGTCGTTGTGCTCGACCATCGGCCCGGATTGTAACGCTCGCTCCGCCAGTTGGGGCGCGAGTTCGCTGTTGATGGCCTCATAATAAGCCGGCGCTTCCGAGCGCCATTGGGTGTCATTCAGGCAACGGTTCAGATAATCGGGGTGGACCCGCAGCCGACCTCCGGTGCCAATCAGGACCAGGCCGGCCAGGTCCTGGGGAAACCGCAGCGCATAATCCAGCGCAATGGCCCCGCCCATCGAATGACCGAACAGTACAAACGGCGGGTAACCTCGATCCAACGCATACTCCCGCAGCCAATCGACGTAACCGCCGATGGTGTCCCGCGGTTCCCCGTCCGGATGGCCGGGCAGGTCGATTGCGTCAACCTCGGGGAACCGGGCTTTCTGATAGAAGTAGGTGAGCTCGTTCTGACCCGAGCCGTGTACCATTACCAGCCGCATGGTTTTCTAATCCTGCTCGGGGTCGTATTCGTCTTCATCCGTTTCGTCAGGGTCTTCATCAAAGTCGGAGGCTTCGTCCTCGTCGGAGCCCAGAGGGAACAGCGAAGCCTGGCCGTTGGTTGAACCGTTCAGCGGGATGTCTCCATCGCCCGGAGCAATGTCCTCAGTTTCCACCGCTTCAGCATCCGGATCATCGGGCTCGTACTGCAGGTCGGCTTCAGCGGCGATTTCTTCGGCCTGTTCCAGCACGGAGGTGGCCTGGCCGTTGGCGCGGGTGGGGTCCGTCTGGCTATAGTCATTGGCGCGGAAGCAGGCGATTGACACTACGCTGTCGTCGCCGCCGCGCTCCCGCCAGATGATGACGCCGCGGGTTTGCCGGGTGTTGGTCACCTTCACTGCGGCGAGGTTGATCCTTACCACCTGGCCGCGAGCCGAGATGATAAACACCTCGTGGCCTTCCTCGTCGTTCATTTCAGCGGAGGTAACGATCTTGGCGTCTACCAACGGGCCGGTTGCCCGGTCGCCCTTGTCTTCCACGTTGAACGTTTTAACGCCCTTGCCGCCCCGACCGCGTTCGCGGTAGATGACTTCATTCTTGGTTTTGTTGTATAGCGGGGTCGCCTTGCCGTAGCCCTTTTCGCTGACCACGAGCAGGAATTCGTCCTCCGGATTGTTGACGACGTCAAGGGCAATGATCCGGTCTTGGGGTTCGGGTCGCATCCCGATTACGCCGGTGGCGTTCCGGTTGCGCAGGGGAATACTGCTCACCGGACACAGCAGGGCTTGCCCCTGCTCAGTAACCAGGAGAATCGAAGTATCGGGGGCTGCCGGGCGTACTCCGATCAGTTCGTCGCCGTCTTGAACCTTCATCGCCAACAGCCCGGATGCGCGCAGGTTGCGCAACTGGCCGGGGCGCAGAGCGTTGACGCGTCCGCGTCTGGTGGCAAAGATATAGAGATGGCTGTATTCGCCGCGGCGAGCCGGCAGCATCGTTTGCACCTGTTCGCCGGGCTGCAGATTAATCAGATTTACCAGCAGTACACCGCGACCAGTGCGGCTGGCGTCGTTGGGCGTTTTGTACACATCGAGGGGGTAAACGCGCCCCTTGTTGGTGAAGAACAGCAGCTGATCGTGGGTGTTGACCACCTCCAGCTGCATCAGGGCATCGTCGTCGCGATTGCTGGCGCCACGCACGCCCTTGCCGCCACGCTTTTGATTCCGATAGATGCTGATGGGCACACGCTTGATGTATCCGCGCTGGCTCAGGGTAACAACGACATCTTCCTGGACGATGAACTGCTCGATGGACTGCTCCTGGAGCTCGGCCAGTTCAATGACCGTGCGGCGCGCGTTGGCGTGTTTGCGCTTGAGTTCGCGAGTTTCCCGCTTGATCTCCGCCCGAATTTTCTGCGGGTTTTGCAGCAAATCTTCCAACTGGGAAATGGTGGCGAGCAGGTCGTTGTATTCTTCGTCCAGACGCTGCCGTTCCAGTGCGGCCAACCGGCGCAGCTGCATGTCCAGGATGGCCTGTGCCTGAATCTCGGAGAGGTCGAACTGCTGCACCAGGTTGTTGCGGGCCGTTTCCACGTCCTGGCTGTTGCGGATCGTCTCGATGATGGCGTCGATGGCGTCGAGCGCCTTCAGCAAGCCTTCAACGATATGCGCGCGATCCCGCGCCCGGCCCAGCTGGTACTCGGTGCGGCGACGGATCACATCTTCCCGGTGGGTGATGAAGTGGGTGATGAGATCCTTGAGCGAGAGCTCCTGGGGCTGGCCGTCCACCAATGCCAGCATGATGGCATTGAAGGACGAACGCAGTGCGGTTCGTTTGTAGAGGTTGTTCAAAATGACGGTGGCCTGGGCGTTTCGGCTCAGTTCGATCACCACACGCATACCCCGGCGGTCCGATTCATCCCTGATTTCCGTAATGCCGACCAGTGTCTTGTCACGCACCAGCCCAGCGATTTTCTCGACCAGGTTGGCTTTGTTGACCTGATACGGCAGCTGACTCACGATGATGCGCTGCCGGTTCTGACGGGTTTCCTCGATCTCGGTAACCGCCTCCATGATCATGCGGCCCCGTCCGGTGGCGTACATGTCACGCACACCGGTTACTCCGCGTATCACGGCGGCCGTGGGGAAATCGGGACCCGGCACAATAGCCATCAACTGGTCCACGTCGCAGGCGGGGTTGTCGATAACGAAGTTGACGGCGTCGCAAATCTCGCCGAGGTTGTGGGGCGGCATATTGGTCGCCATGCCCACCGCGATGCCGGACGACCCGTTGACCAGCAGGTTGGGCATACGGGCGGGGAGAACCCGGGGTTCCTTGAGCGAATCGTCGAAGTTGTCGCTCGTGTCCACCGTTTGCTGGTCGATGTCTGCCAGCATCTCTTCCGCGATGGCCGCCAGGCGCGCTTCGGTGTATCGCATTGCTGCGGGCGGGTCGCCGTCGATGCTGCCGAAGTTGCCCTGGCCGTCGATAAGCGGCGCCCGCATGGAGAAGGGTTGTGCCATGCGAACCAATGCGTCGTAAACCGATGAGTCGCCGTGCGGGTGGAATTTGCCGAGCACCTCGCCCACGATGCGCGCGCTTTTGCGGTACTGGCTGCCGGGGCGGATACCCATGTCGTGCATGGCGTAAAGAATCCGGCGGTGCACCGGTTTCAGGCCGTCGCGGACATCGGGCAGCGCCCGGGACACGATCACGCTCATCGCATACGACAGATACGACGTGCGCATCTCGTCTTCGATGGCGATATCGGTGAATCGACCGTTGGGATCTAATGGCGGGGCAGAGGTCATCGAGAATGTCTCCTTGGGTTATCCGGTTGCCGGCGCTCTGCCGGCGAACTCGCCGGCTCGTTCGACCAGGCCGAGAAATAAATTGTTGAAATTAGCGGGTACTTCGTCGGCGCGTTCGGGCAAAAACTGCACACCGATCACCCAACTGTGTTCTTTGCTTTCCAGGCCCTCAATTACGCCGTCGTCCAGATGGTACGCGATGGACATGAGACGCGGCGATCGGTGCCGTTCACGCAAGCCCAGGCGGTGGCAACTGTTGACCCGGAACATGCCGGCGCTGCCAATGATCGCCGCCACCTTGGAACCGGGCGATAGGTAAATCTGATGGCGTTGAAAGTCGGAATCGGAGTTGACGTCGTGCCCTTCCAGCGGGACCGGCGCGTCGCCGCCGAAGCAGGTGTTGAGCAGGTGCATTCCGCTCCCGGTAAACAGTACCGGCATGTCCACGGCCAACGCCGCCGACAGCAGCTCAAGATCTGACGTTGCGGCGTTTGAGTCGGGGATCAGCAAGCCGCCAACCCCGGCGAGCGCATCGGTCGCCGGAGTATCGGGTGTGATGATGCGGACGTGGCCGCCAGCCATTGCAACGGCTTGAAGGCAGGGATCCGGACTGCTGCCGTTCCGGTCGGATGTAACTACGGCGATTGTTGTCAAAAGACAGTAAACCCACAGGATATTGGGGTAGAGGTGGACATAGTTCCACCCTTACAATTGTACTAAATTTCCGGTCGCCGCGCTCTGAACGGGCGTGCGGATTTGTGCAAGGATTGGGCGCAGATATGCTTGAATGCTCACGCGTACCCACTTTGTGGCCCTCCCCCCAACCCCTCTCCCCAGGGGAGAGGGGCGATGCGTCGCCGGCGCCTGGACTCCCCTCGCCCTCCGGGAGAGGGGCCGGGGGTGAGGGCGAAATCCCCACACCCCAAAAAATCCTGTCCATCCTGTCCATCGATGTAAAAAAACCGTCCCCCCGTTCATCCTGAGCCCGTCAAAGGACCCCCCACTTGTCATTGCGAGGAGCGCAGCGACGTGGCAATCTCGTTGAAGTTGAACACACGCCGGCAAACCACCATTGCTACGGCGACGAGATTGCCACCCCCGTATCAAGTACGGGGTCGCAATGACAGATTGAAGCGGGTACGCGTGAGCGGCGAGGTTTTGTATTATTGGGAAGTCGGTCCGCCGGCCCCTCAGCAGTCTGGCAGGTCGGAAGTGATGGACACCCCTTGCAGGCTGACCGGCACGCACCCGCTCAACTCATTACCGTCGAGGTACACGAATTCCAGGCTGGCGAGGTTGCCCAACTCCGCCGGTATCTCCCCGCTCAACTGGTTATCGTAGAGGGACAGCGATGTCAGGTTGGCGAGGTTGCCCAGCTCCGGCGGTATCTCCCCGCTCAACTGGTTATCGGAGAGGGACAGCCATTCCAGGTTGGCGAGGTTGCCCAACTCCGGCGGTATCTCCCCACTCAACTGGTTATTGTAGAGGGCCAGATCCATCAGGTTGGCGAGGTTGCCCAACTCCGGCGGTATCTCCCCGCTCAACTGGTTATCGGAGAGGTACAGCGCTTCCAGGTTGGCGAGGTTGCCCAGCTCCGGCGGTATCTCCCCACTCAACTCGTTATCGTAGAGGTACAGCAGTGTCAGGTTGGCGAGGTTGCCCAGCTCCGCCGGTATCTCCCCGCTCAACTCGTTATTGTAGAGGATAATCCCTTCCAGGCTGGCGAGGTTGCCCAGCTCCGCCGGTATCTCCCCGCTCAACTGGTTATTGTAGAGGATCATCCCTTCCAGGCTGGCGAGGTTGCCCAACTCCGGCGGTATCTCCCCGCTCAACTCGTTATCGTAGAGGAACAGTCTTTTCAGGCTGGCGAGGTTGCCCAACTCCGGCGGTATCTCCCCGCTCAACTCGTTATTGTAGAGGTTTAGCCCTTCCAGGCTGGCGAGGTTGCCCAACTCCGGCGGTATCTCCCCGCTCAACTGGTTATCGCTGAGGGACAGATCCATCAGGTTGGCGAGGTTGCCCAACTCCGGCGGTATCTCCCCGCTCAACTGGTTATCGCTGAGGGACAGCCTTGTCACCCGGCCGTTGCCGTCAATGCCGACGCCATCCCATTTGTCCAATGGCTCATCGCTCAGCCAGTTATCGTTGCGATCCCAATCCAAACCGCCGGTGGCGTTGTAGAGGGCGACCAGCGCATCCCGGTCCGTCTCCGCCGAAGTCAGGGCCGGGGGAATCACCGCGCCGAGAATGAGCCGCCGCCGGACAAAATCCGGCCCAGTGGGGGTGGCCGTAGGTTCCTGGGTGGCCCGGCCGGAGGAGCTTCTGGACTCCCGCCCTGAAGATTCCGCATCTGCTGCGGCTTCAGGGGTGGCCCGGTCGGATATTACTCTGGACCCTTCATCTGAGGCCCGGCGCGATGAGCGGTCTTCTTCCGTGGCCGCATCGCCGCCGCAGGCTGCCGGCAGGGCCAGCAGCAGAAGCAGCGCCAGGACGAATACAGTCCCGGGGGTTAACACTCTGCGACTCATTTCCCGGCCCTCCCGTTCCCAATTATTATTGTGTCCATGACATACCCATAGTACACCTGTCATTGCGAGAATCTTCCGCTCATCCCGAGCTTGTCGAGGGACGTGGTAATCTCGTTGCGGTTGAGCACACGCTCACGTGTACCCACTTGGTGGCCCTCACCCCAACCCCTCTCCCCTGGGGAGAGGGGCTATGCGTCGCCGGCGCCTGGACTCCCCTCGCCCTCCGGGAGAGGGGCCGGGGGTGAGGGGCGTACCCACCCCTGTCATTGCGAAGAGCGCAGCGACGTGGCAATCTCGCAGCAAACCACGGCCCAAAAATCCTGTCTATCCTGTCCATCGATGTAAAACGGCAGTCCCCCTCGCCCTCCGGGAGAGGGGCCGGGGGTGAGGGCGGACTTTTTCACCGGATGGGAGGAACGCGGCCAGGCCGAGATTGTTTGGCTATAACGCTTCGCCGGCGTCCTGGAGGACCATCCGGGCCACCTGCCGGCCCATCCTTACCGAGTAGTTGGTCCCCCGATCTTCGGGGTAAATTTGGGTGGTATTGGCGAGGTACAAACGGTCGATGGGAGTGCGGTGGGCCGGGATTTGGTCAGTATATCCCACTCCGATGATGGGTTGCGCTCCATCCACCCGGTGATGGTGGTACTCAACGATCCAGTCGCGGGAGAATTGGGGGTTGATGCGCTGTAGGTGGGGGATAAACTCTTCCAGCAAGTCCGCCGGTTCTTTCCGGTACAGCTCGCTGTTGCGGTCGGGGTAGTTGGTGAGATAGACGATGTGATGGCCACCGTACAGGTTGCGATCAATCATGTTGGTGTGTTCGATGATGCCGACGAAGGGCAGCGACCGGTCGGCCACGTTGAGCCAGTACTTGGACGACAGGGGGCGGTCGAGCACGAGGATCATCAACACCGCCGACAGGTAGCGGGCTGATTCCAGCACGGCCCGATAGTCGTCAGGCAATTCGGGAGCCAACCGGGTGAATACATAGGACGGCGTGGTCGCGATAACCGCGTCGTAGTCGTAATTGCGTTCCGGCTCGTTATCCACAGAGGCGACGAGTCCCTGGGCTACGCGGCCCTCGACAGCCACCCGGCGAACGGCAGCGCCGGTGTGTACCAGACCGCCCTGCTGCGCGACCCGCTCGCCGCAAACGTCGAACACGGTGCCGAAACTGCACATGGGATAGCCGAGGCGTTCCTTCTCCCACCGCTTGCGGGAGGACACGCGCAGAAATATCTTGCCCCACAGCCAGGTCATGCCGACCTGATCGTAGTAATCGCCGAACTTACCCCGCAGCATGGGTTCCCAAATGACTCGCCAGGCCGCCTCGCCCATGTGGTCGCGCACCCAATCCGCTGCGGTGATGCCTTCGAACTTGCGCCAGTTGCGGGTTTTCTGGAGGACGAAGGTCCACGCTCCCAACCTGATGCGCTGGGCTAGGGTCAGGGGAGCAAACCGCAGCAGGTCCATGGGAGTGGCAAAATCCCAGATGCGGCCTCCGTGGAACAGACCCACCCGAGACTCCAGCCATTGCAGAGAATCTCCCAGGCCCAGTTCTTCGATCAACTGCACCATATCGGTATCGCTGACGAACAGATGGTGGTAACCGCGCTCCAGGTTGCCGCCGCCCACGGGGAACGTAGAAGCCTGTCCACCCAAAAATGGAGCAGCCTCAAACACTTCGGCGAAGTGTCCCCTGGTGGTCAACTCGTAGGCGGCCGCCAGTCCGGCCGCACCGCCGCCTATGATTCCTACGCGCATACGCTAATCGTCCACTTCCGCGCCAGCGCCGGATGGCGCCGCGGGGTCATTGTCGCCGGGGGGTTCAGGCGAATTGGCCGGTATCGTAGTGGCCGGTATCGCATTGGCTGGGATCGTAGTGAGTCCGCGCAGGGACACGTGGTTAATCCACAGCAAAGCCAGGCCCACCAGGTTTACCGGCAGCCACAATGCCACCAGATGCACCGCCACCGAGTAGGATGCTGCCGTGGCGTGCGCGACGGCCAGGCCGGTGAGCGTTTGCTGAGCCACCACCTCGAAGGGGCCGATGCCACCGATGGACGTGGGGATTGCCGTTACCAGGTTGGAGGTAACGGTGACCAGCACTATTGCCAAACCGAAGAGCCAAAACGTGTCGAAATACTCGTGCAGGTTGAACGAATAGGCCACCACGATGTAAACGCCGGCTTCGGCCAGCCACACGGGCAACGAGGCCAGAAACAGCGTTACGTGCTTGCGCGGGGAATTGAGCGTGGCCAGTCCTTCGACGAACCGAAGGATAATGTCGGTTGCCGTGGCACGGAACCGCAGCGGGAGCAGGCCGGTTAGCAGGACAGCCCAACCAACCGCCCGTTTGCTTACCGATAGCGTCGTGAGCACGACCAGGGCGAAGGCGAAGGTGAACACCACTCCGGCGGCCAGCACAAAAGCCGTGGTTTGGTAGGCGATGCTGGCGCCGTCGAAAAGACCCGCTGCCAGCAGGATGGGGGCCGATATGGTTCCCATAGCGAGCAGGGTCAGTCCGTCGTAGAGGCGCTCCACGCTGATGGTGGCGATGGATGATGGAACGCCAACTTTCTCTTCCCGCTGAGCCAGGTACACGGCTCGCACCAGTTCGCCGAGCCGCGCGGGGAGGATGTTATTGGCCATGTAACCGATGACTACCACCGGGAACAATCGCCGGACCGGAATGTTGGCAACCGGAGACAGCAGAAACTTCCAGCGGGCGGAACGGAAGTAAACCGACAGGAAATACAGCGCGATGGCGGGCGCGAGGAACCGATAATCGGCGGAGCGCAAGGCGTGCCACAGTTCCTGCCTGTCCACCAGCAGGACGAGCAGCGCCAGCGTAACGACGCTGACCAGCACTCCCGCCCAAAATCGCCAGTTACCCAGCAGAAAGGTCATGTTTTGCGGCCTGCAATCATACAACGACCGGGTCGACAAGCCCGGTCGAGGTGGTGGGTGAACGGCGCGGGTGCCCTAATCACGGACGGAATTGGCCGGGGTTGCGGATAACGGTGCGACAACCGGCCGGTAATTGCCGGCGGTAAGCGCTGTAGCGCCCAGACTCGACTTGAAAGCGGGGTGGCGGGAGCGACGCGGTTTATTCATTTCGGGTGTACTGGAAGTATTCGGCGTTGTACCAGTCGCTGTCCTGACGTCGTGCGACCACGAAAGTAATGGCTTCGCGCCATTTGGAAGGATCGACGGCAGAATTCCGGAAGAACCCGACATCGGCGGACAATTGCGCCCAGAAGTTAGTTTCCTGACGATTTTCACCGGGTCGGCGGTAGGTTTCAGGATACCATAGCAGATTGCGCATCGGGCCGTCTTTGCGATACACCGCCGGGGTTTCTTCGGTTACTTCGTGCCCCGCCTCGGCCAGGTACACCAACGGCCCGGTATCTTCGCCCACCTTGCGGCAATCCTCGGTTTCGTCCTCGCTGTCCTCGGCGCAGAACCGGGCGAACTGAAGGATGGCGGCTTGCGTCTCGTTGCGGACGTACCACTGGAACGGGTACCACATGTCATAGTCCACTTTCACGCTGCCGGTGGAGTTGCCGGCAGCCAAAGCCTGCGGTTGCAGCTCGCGGTACGTGGTCGGCAAGTCCGCCGAGCCCTGGGCGTACACCAGTATCTCCAGGTTGGAATCATCGTAGGTGTAGGCGACCCGAAAAGCGGCAACTGTGCCGAAAAGCAGCAACAGCCCAGCGATGCCCACGGCGGCGGCGCCGGCGCAATGAGGTCGTCGCCGCATCAAAAATGCAATCAGAACCGCCAGGGGCAGCAGGATCGCAGCCGCCAACCAGGCCGCTATGTTGATACCCACGTCGCCGGCGGCCAGCCAGCCCACCCACACGGCGAGCACAATCCACGCCGGCGACAGAATCAGCAACCAGATATTGCGACGACCCGGATTCGACCACGGTATCCCCTGGGCAAGATGCCCCACCAACGCGCCGGCCGACAGCGCCAACGGCAAAGTGATGTTCACCAGCAGCCAGGGCATCTTCTCGCCGGCGGTGGTGTAGGCGGCGAGAGTCGCAACCGTCCAGGCGGCCAGAACCAACCCGAAAGGCTCCCGCCGCCGGATGAGCCATACAACTGCTGCCAGCCCGAATACCAGAGCCAACATTTCGTAAACGCTCAGTCCTAGCGCGTAGTAATACCAGGGCTGGTTGCCGCGGGCTTCTTCCTGCTGCGCCAGCCAATATCCCAGGCTTTGCCACGATCCGGTGAATAACCCGGTGGCGTTGGAAAAAAATGTGGTGAACAGGGTTGTCCAAACCAGGTAAAAAATGCCGGCGCCGGCGAGCCAGACGCCGCCGCCCCAGGCAACGCCCACGCCCAGGCTGATGACCAGTAATATCAACAAGACCAGCACGGGAACCAGGTAGTGCAACGCGACCCGACCCTCGGCGAGGTCGGCAGTCGCCGCCACTTCCGGGAAGGGATTGCCCAGGATTGCCAGATCAGGCAACTGGGTAACCATCCACGCGCTGCCAATGACCAGCGGCGCTCCGACTACGAGAGCAGCGCGTCGCCAGGAACCGCTGCCGTAGCGGCCGGCCACCGCGGCAGCAACCAGAACGACGGCAACGACGGTTCCGACGGCGCCCGCGCTGGCGATCTGGGAGCCGTTTTCGGCTGGCGGCAGTCCCAACCAGGCCAGCGTCAACGGCTGCATGAAAACCGCCAACGTGGCAGCAATGCTTCCGACCACCGCCAGGGCAACCAGGGCGAGATTGATGACGCTGCGGAGTCGCCAGGACCAGAGGGCCAGGACCAGCGCCGCCACGATCAGGACCACTGCCGCCGTTGGGTTCAACCATGAGGGCGCTGCCCAAAGCGGCAAGGAAACAAACGGTTCTGCCCAGATGGGCGCGCCGGTTTCTCCCGTGGAACCGGTGTCGGGGGCCGCCATCGTCAGCCCCAACGGAGTTTGCAACAGGGAGATCACTGCAGCGGCCTGTGGCAGCGTGAGCGCAGCCAAAAACACAAAGAAACCGGCGGCTCCGTTCAGTGCGCTGAAGCTTTGCTGTCGTCTGAACAGGAGCGCGATCTGCCGCCATCCCAAAACCAGCGCAGCGACACCGACGAAGAAAATGACGAAGTATGCCGTCTCCTTGGTTGCGAGCATCAGGGCGACCACCAGGGCAGACCCGTACAGGTAGCGGTTGCGGCTGGTTTCCGTGTATCGCCACATCAATATCAGCAGCAGCAGCGCCCAAACCGCCATCAATATGTCGTTGCGTCCGAACCGGCTGAAATACAACATGGTGGGCGACAGCGTGAGGAAAATTGCGGCGCAGACGGCTCCGAGTTCGCCGATGTTTCTCCGCAGCAAGTAGGGCAGCGCCACCAGAACAACGCCGAATGCAGCGTAAGGAAGACGCGCCAGGAAATCGGTGTCCCCGATCCACCTGATGATCACCGCCACCATCTCGATCTGCAACGGCCCGTGCATCCAGGGGGAATGTATAAAGGGGATGCCCTGGGCCAATTTCCACGCGAAATGCAGATGGATGGCCTCGTCGTAGTGCATGGGGCGGCCGTTGAGTTCCCAAAGGCGCAGCGCCGCCGCAACAATGGCGATGATCAGGAACGCCCACTCTATCCGGCCAATGCGGGGGCGGCCAATTCTGGGACGGCGCAGCGTGGGGCCGAACCATGTGGTCGGTGGCCCAATTCTCGGTGGCCCAATTCGGAGAAGTCTGGCGACTCGGTGCAGCATCTAAACAGGTTAACGCTGGAAATCAGATTTCGGATTACCCGGTGGCGGAACAATCTACCACGGATACCGCTTAGGATGCCGGCAATTAGGATAACGGTAACAGTTCAGAGTTGTGGCGCCATCGCAACTCCGAACCCGTCGTACCGGCGAAAGCCGGTATCCAGGAACCTTTGCCCCGTTCACGTTGACCAATGCGTTGCCTTTCTGGATTCCTGCTTCCGCAGGAATGACGGTATTTGTCAGCACACCCTAACAGCTCATGCGTACCCACTTTGTCATTGCGAGCGTAGCGTGGCAATCTCGTCGCCGTAGCAACGGCGGTTCGTCGCGGTGTGTTCAGCCTCATCGAGATTGCCACGTCGCTACGCTCCTCGCAATGACAGGTGGGAGGGCCTGGAGTTTCGCAATTTTCTCAACAGGATGCAGCCGGTTATTTGACCGTTGGATCGTCGCCCAGGCTGCGAGCCAGGTTTCGCCGGCTGGCATCGGTGGATGGATGTTCGGCGCCCAATACTCTTTGCCGGTATTCCAGGTTGCGATGATGCAAGGCGGCGGCTTCGATGAACCGGCCGGCGGAGTGCAGGGCGTTGCCCAAACTTCCCTGGCTGCGCAGAGTATCGGGGTGGTTTTCGCCGAGAACGGCTCGCCTGGCCTTCAGGAGCTCCGCGAATAATTCGATGGCGCGGTTAGTGTCGCCGGCGGCGAAGTGGCAATTGGCGAGGCTGCTGCGGTAACGGAGTGTTTGCACGTCATTCGGGCCGTGAACCTGGATGCTGGCGTTTACCGCGGATTCAAACCCGCGCAACGCCTCGTCGAACTTGCGGGCCGCCCGGAAAGCGTGGGCCAATCGATGCTGCGCCCGAACCGTCTCCGGATGCAGATCGCCGTGAGCGGACCGGGCCTGCTTCAGCTCGGCGTCGCGTCGCATGATGAAATCCTCGGGGCGACGGCTCTCAGGCGGCGGTGGCTGCTGGAACTTCATGGCGACCTACGGAGATGTTGTCCGCACCGAACCCATAACCGATACATCGTAGCCTCCCATGTCGTGTACCGCCGCATGAAACCCCGGGTCGTTCAGCAAGGCCAGCAGCGGCTGCAACTGTGGGCTCCGGTGATGCTCCACCGGCACGATCAGGTCGTATTCTTCGTCGAAGAGCGGAACGAAATCCAACTCCAGAGCGCGAGCCGCCGACAATATTCCCAAGCCGACATTCGCTGATCCACCGGACACCGCCGCGGCCACTGCCAGGTGGCTATATTCTTCGCGCTCGTAGCCAGTCACTGTCGACGGCGGGATGGCGTAGTTGCCAAGGTGGTAGTCCAGCAGAACCCGGGTGCCCGAGCCACGCTGCCGGTTGACGAATCGAACCTCGGGTTTTATCAGGTCTGCCAGGGAGTGGAGGCCAACGGGGTTTCCCGGCGCAACCATCAAGCCCTGGGTTCGCCCTACCAGACGGATGATTACCACCGGCGTGTTTGGCAGATAGCGGAGAACGTAGGCAATGTTGTACTCCCCGCTGTCGGCATCAAGCAAGTGGCAGCCTGCGAGGTGAGCCTCGCCCCGACGCAGGGCTGCCAACCCGCCCAGACTGCCAACGTGCGCCGATGCCAGGTTTACAGCCGGCCGCTGACGGCGCAGGAAACTTTGCATCAGGTCCAGCGTGAGGTCATGGCTGCCGATGGCGACGATAGTGTTTTCCACCTCGGCGGCGGGGCGCAACAGCTCAACGTCCACAGCGGCTCCGGCGTCCAGCCCCTCTGACAGACGGGGAATGCGCACGATGCCATCGGCGCGCACCAGGGACATAACGACGCCGGCTCCGCGCTGCACCGGGGTCGCGGTCATTTTGTCGCCCACGCGTCCCAGCTTCACTCGGAGGAATTCGTCCTCGCCGATGGGCGAAAGAACCTTGCGGGTGATATTCGCCGTCATGCGGGGGCGATCCGGAATCTGGACACCCAGCATCCGCTCCAAAACGGGTTTCAACAGCAGCTCCGCCGTCAGCGCCGCCGATACCGGGTAACCGGGCAATCCCAGGATGGCCTTGCCGCGGGCCACTCCCAGCGCCACCGGATGGCCGGGCCTGATGGCGATTCCGTGGACTTCCAGAGTACCCAGGGCTTCGATGACAGATGCGGTGTAATCGGCGTCGCCCGCCGATGATCCGGCGTTGATCACCACCACATCACTGGTGGTCAGGGCGGACAGAGCCGCCATTCGAATAGCCTCGGCATCGTCTGCGATGGGCGTCGAAACCCGAGGCTCACCTCCCCACTGGCGTACCAACCCGGCCAGGATCAGCGAATTGAATTCGGGGATGTCGCCCGGTTTGCGATGGGCCTGAATCGACACCAGTTCGTTGCCAGTCGGGATGATGGCAACCGTGGGCTTACGGCGTACCGGAATGGAAATCAGCCCGGCAGCGGCGCAGGCCCCCAGATCGACGGGGCTAACGGCGTGGTTCTCGGGAAGCACCAGTTCAGTAGCCACGATGTCCTCGCCAAGAGTCCGGACGTGCTGCCAGGGGGCCACGGGTTCGAGGATGCGGACGGTGGTTGTATCCAAGGCATCCCGCTGTACGTTTTCAATCATCACCACCGCGTCGGAAGCGGGAGGCAAGGGGTCGCCGGTGTCCACCCAAATGGCCTGCGTCCCCACCGATAAGGAGACTGGTGCAGTTTCAGTTGCGCCGATGGTATCGGAAGCCAGCACGGCGATCCCGTCCATCGCGGCGGCATCGTAGTGAGGGGATGATGCGATGGCCCAAACCGGCCCAGCCGTAATCCTGCCGACGATATGCGGATCGTCCAGCGCAACCGGCTCAGCGCCGGTTGGATTCAGCGCCCCGGCGTTTTCCAGCGCGCCGAACCACCGGGTCAACGCCTCTTCCAGCGGTATGTCCTGCAGGAAGTAACGCCGGTGGCGTGCGTGCGAGTGTGCGTCGTTAGAGGCCATGTTCATCGTTGGCGTTTCGTCCCGGCTGACCGGTTCGGGATTCTCTGGATGGCGCAATGGGTGTTCGGATCCTACCCGAACCGCCGCACCCGCACCGGCTCACCGGCGTAGATTCCGGCATGATTGGGCGGAACCCGCAACAACCCGTCGGCGCGTACCAGCGTGAATATCAACCCGCTCTTTCCCCATACCGGGTGGGCAACAGGCAAGCTATCCGGGGATTGATCGTCGCCGGAAGTATCCAGGCGCACGGGCACGAAGTCCTCTCTGCCGGCCGCCGAGGGGACGTCCTGCGCCAGTATGGCCGTGGTCTCGGCGGGAGCCGGCGGAACCGAACATCCCGCCAGCCGGAAGACTGCCGGGCGAACCAATAAATCGCAAACGACCATTGCGGACACCGGGTTGCCCGGCAATCCGAATATGGGTTTGCCGTCGCACAACCCGACGATGGCGGGTTTTCCAGGGCGCAGGGAAAGGCCGTGAACCAGAACGCCGGGTTCGCCCAGGGCCGCCACGATGTCCACCGTGCGGTCGCGCAGACTCACCGAGCTGCCGGCCGACAGCACCAGCATATCGGCTTGCTGCAACCCGCGGCGCGAGGCGTCCAGTTGGGTTTCATAGTCATCGCCGACCAGACCCAACAGCACGGGTATGCCTCCGGCGTGGGCGACTTGCGATGCGACCGTGTACGAATTCACGTCGCGCACCTGACCGGGGCCGGGCGATTGATGGGGAGGCACAATTTCATCACCCATCGAGAGGATGGCAACGCGGGGCCGCCTGGCGACTCCGATTTCGGTAATCCCCAGGGCAGTGAGGGCGCCAATGTCCTGGGCCCGCACTACGTGGCCGGCCGGCAACACCACATCGCCGACGGATACATCCTCTCCGGGCTGCACGACGTTCTCGCCGGGTGCGACCGAACGGACCACCTCGATGGTAACGTCGTCGATTTGCTGCGTTCGTTCTACCATGACCACCGCGTCGGCGTTGCCGGCCAGCATCCCCCCGGTGTAGGCGACTGCTGCCTCGCCAATTGCCAGCGAAACGCCGGATTCGCGCCCCATCGGCACCTCGCCGACGAGGTTGAACCAGGCCGGCAGTCCGTCCGTTGCGCCGTAGGTGTCGGACGCACGAACGCTGTAACCGTCCATGGACGAGCGGGCAAAAGCCGGCAGGGACTCTCCGGCAGTGATGACTTCTGCCGTAACACGACCCAGTGCATCCACAGAGGCAACGGTTTCCCGGCCGACCAACGGGCCTTCGGGCAGCCGGTCGATCAGCAAAGCCAACGCTTCGGCGGGCGGCAAAACATTGAAAAACTCGGGCATGGTAACTGCGATGCTAGCGGTCAACAGCCCCAGTGTCAAAACCTGGCATGGCTGCCGAACTGCAATTCGGACCCGGTGGCGGCGGGATTGCCGCGCCGGGCTCGCGATGATATGGCCGGCGGTCCCGTACCGTTGGCGGAGGCGCAGGGTAGGACACATCCCGTTTGCCGCCCGACGGCGCGGCCTGCTACAATCCCGGCGGGCGCGACCCGTCACTGCTCCAGGGCTGGTAATTGTCCGGCGGGCTGGCGTCATGACAACTTGGCAAGGAGTTGGCCGACATGAGCTGGCGTTTCAACCTAATCAACCGGTTTGAAGACCCACCAGGAGGCATTACCGAAGGTCCCGCGTGGAATGGCGAGCAAGTATTATTCACCCATATCCATGCCAGCCGAATCTACGGGTATAACCCCAGGTCCGGCGAGTTTTCAGTCTTCCGCGAAAATACCAACCGTACCAACGGCCTGGCCTTCGACGCGCAGGGAAGGCTGTACGGCTGTTGTCAGAATGGGCGGGCGATTGTGCGTTTCGACGCGGACGGCGGCACGACCACCGTTGCGGACAACCTGGACGGCGTACCACTGAACACGCCGAACGACCTGGCCATCGACGCGAAGGGCCGCATCTGGTTCACGAATCCGTGGAATGCCGGCAACATTGACCCGCACGAAGCGGAACAGCTGGACCACCGTTCCGTGTTGTGCGCCGTACCGCAGGCGGACGGTTCCTACCGGACGGTTCGTTCCACGACCGATACAACCATGCCGAACGGTATCCTGGTGTCCCCGGACGGAAACACGCTGTATGTGGCGGAGAGCAACAGCGACCGAATGGACATCGACCGGGAGCTGCGGGCCTACCCGATCACCGGGGACGGCACGGTTGGCGCTTACACCACCCTGCATACGTTTGGTCGAGACGCCAGCCAGGTACACCGGGGCATTGACGGCATGTGTCTGGACGCTGAGGGGAACATCATTGCGACGGCAGGCTGGCCTTCGGGCGGGCCTGGGCCGATGCTCTACGTCTTTTCTCCCACCGGACGGGTGCTGGAGACCCACCCGGTGGCCGCCACCCGACCCACCAACGTATGTTTCGGCGGCCCGGATCTGACCGACGTGTTCGTAACCTCCACCGACGGCCACTTCTTCCACGCCAAAACCGAACGGGTCGGTTGGGCTATTTACCCGTAACGGGACTTCGGTCCCGGGTACGACAGGCGGTGTGAGATGCAGCAACGACGGCTCAGCAACTATGGAATCGGGCGCGAACAGATCCGGCAGGGCGGAGGCCGCGGCAACGGCAACGATCATTTCGATGAGCTGGTGGGCAGTACCGAATTCTACGTGTATCAAACGCCGGGGCGTCGCGTAAAGGGCTTCGACGGCCTGAAACTGTATGTCCAGGCCGAGGGATGCGAACTGCTGTACACCGCCGATGCGCCGCCGGAACTGTCTGACCACGAGACCCTCCGAATCACCCATCGCAGCGCCGAGCCGATACCCGATGCGGTACTCAAGCGGACGCATTCGTGGGCACACCGCAACAACTTCCTGCACAGTTTTTTCAAACCCCTGTATCGTTAGTGCGCGCAACAACGATCAACGGGACCAACGCGGTGCCCAACGCGGGATCGCACGTGCCCACGCGCGCCGAGCGAGCCATTCGCCGCCGTATTGCCCGCCAGGGACGCATCACCTTTGCCGAATACATGGCCCGCGCCCTTTACGGACCGGGAGGATATTACGCTGTAGGGGGCCGAATCTTTCCGGGCGATTACTACACCAGTCCGCAGGTGCACCCGGCCTTCGGCGCGCTGATTTCGGTTCAGTTGTTCCATTTCTGGACGTTGCTCGACAAGCCAAACTCGTTCGTGGTGGTGGAGCCCGGCGCCGGCGACGGCCTGCTTTGCCGCGACATCCTCACCGCTGCCGCACACCTGCCGGATGGGTTCGGCAAAGCGATCAGGTACGTTGCCTGCGACCTGCGCCCGCTGGCCGGTTGGGAACAAGGCACGTCTATCACTCAGCGGGTCGTGGCGGATGCGCTGCGCCTCCCGGTGCGTAATACGGTCGGGTGTGTGCTGTCCAACGAGTTGCTCGACGCGTTTCCCGTTCACCGCGTCCGCATGGAGCAAAACCGCTTGCGGGAGTTGTACGTTGATGTCGGGCCGGACGTTGCCGACGGATATGAAGGTGTGCTGTTTGAACGCGCCGACGCGCCATCAACCCCCCGGCTGGCACAATATCTGACCGACGCCGGCAGCTCGCTTGCCGAGGGTCAAACCGCCGAGGTATGCCTGCTGCTGGAAGACTGGTCGAAGTCGGTTGCCGCCGTGCTGGAAGCGGGGTTCGCGCTTACCATCGATTACGGGCGATCCGCTGCCGACCTCTACAACCCGGAGCAGCGACCCGATGGCGCTTTGGCAACCTACCGAAACCATCTGCAAACCGATTCGCCGCTGGTCGATGCGGGACGCCAGGACATAACTGCCCAGGTGGATTTTACTTCCGTGCAAAGGTCGGGCGAACGGGCGGGATTGACCAGCATTGGCAGCCTGTCGCAGGGTCAATTCCTGCACCGGTTGGGTCTGCAAACCATGCGCCGCAATGGACCACCCGACGGGCTGGAAGCCTCGGGGTGGAATTCGTTGCAGGTTGGGCCGGACGGTTTGCTCCCAGACGTTTTGCCGGATGCGGCGGGCTCGGAAGCGGACGGCGGGAGGGCGTGGCTCACGGGGCTCACCCACCTGACACGTCCGGGTGGCCTGGGCGATTTCCGCGTACTGCTCCAGTCCAAAGGAGTCGCAACCGGCCGGGCCGGTCAAGCCCTGTCCTGGCTGGACGGCAGCGGCGGGACGGGAGGGTATTCGCCGGCCCAGCTGGCGGCCATGATTCCGTCGGAGGCCATGCGGCTGGACGAGGCTCGGCTGCCGTTGTTCGGCTGAGCGGGTGCTATAATCGGCGGCGCCCGGATCGTTGCATCCGGATGCAGCCCAGTGAACATCAACGCATATATTGTGCTACGAGATTGATCTATGCCCGGCCCACTAGATGGTATCAAGGTAGTCGAATTTTCGACCATGATCGCGACGCCGACGGCAGGGATGCTGCTCGCCGATATGGGGGCCAGCGTCACCAAGGTTGAGCCGCCGTGGGGCGACCTGTGGCGGTACGCCCAAGCGGTGCTGCCAACGGAGGGCCGGCCGTTCATGGCGTACAACCGGGGCAAAAGGTCGGTGACACTCAACCTGGCGCAGCCGGAAAGCGGCGATGTGGTGCGGCGGCTGACCGAGCAGGCGGATGTCGTGTTGGCCAACAATCGGCCCGACGTAGCGGCGCGGCTGGGCATCGACTACGAGACGTTGTCGGGCATTAACCCGGGCCTCATCTATTGCGAGGGATCTGCTTTCGGACACAATGGCCCCGACGCCTATCGTCCCGGATACGACATCATCATTCAGGCAATGTCGGGGATCGCAACCAGCGAGGGCAAGGTGCTGCGCGGTGTCCCGCAACACATCGTGGCCAGTCCACTGGTGGATTCGGCCTGCGGGTTGGCCCAGGCCTGGGCGGTCTGCGGCGCGCTGTTCGCCCGTGAGAGGAACGGCGGCAAGGGCCAGAAGCTGGAAGCGTCGCTGCTGGGCACCGGCCTGATGATGCTTGGAATGCGCTTTGTGCGAATCGAATCCATCGACACCGCAACTCATGCCCAGGTTCTGGAGTCGCTGAACGCCATGCGGGCCGGTGGCGTGCCGTATCCGGAGGTGCTGGATGCCTACGAGGCGCAGCGCTTCCAGTCGCCGGGGAACATCTACTACCGGTTTTTTCAAACTGCCAACGGGATAGTCGTCGTAGGTTGCCTGAACACCGCGCTACGCAAACGCCTGCTGGACGTCATCGGCCTGCGCGATATCCGGTTCGACGAAGGATACGATCAGTATTCTCAAGAGGCGGCCCAATTCGGAGAACGGCTGATGTCGGACGCAGAAGCAGTATTCGCCGCGAAGACCACCGAAGAATGGCTGGACCTGCTGGACCACGCGGGAGTACCCGCCGGGCCGGTGCGTTTCGTCGAGGAACTATTCGACCATCCGCAGGTGCTGGAAAATAATATGGTTGTTGACGTGCAGCACCGGGATCTGGGCGCAGTGCGGATGGCGGGCCCGGTGGTGGCATTTTCGGATACGCCGCTCCAGGCTGGGCCGCTGGCGGCATTGGGGGAGCACACGGATGAGGTGTTGGGGGAATTGGGATACCAGCCAGCAGAGATTGACCGCTGGCGTCAGTCGGGGGTGATTTAGTGACCAGTCCAACCAATCGGAGCATCACGGTATACGGCGCGTTGTGGTGCCCCGATTGCCGCCGCTCCAAACAGTTTCTGGCCGAGCATCGCGTTCCGTACCAATGGGTTGACATTGAACAGGACGAAGACGCGCGGCTGACCGTTCAGCAACTTAATGACGGTCGCCAGATAATCCCTACCATCGTGTTCGACGACGGTGGGCCGATTCTCGTTGAGCCGAGCAACGCCGAGCTGGCGACGCGGCTGGGGATCAACGCCACGGCCAGCCGAACCTACTACGACCTGATCATCGTGGGCGGTGGCCCGGCCGGCTTAACCGCCGCAATCTACGCCGCCAGAGAAGGCATGGACACGCTGGTTATCGAGCGCAGCGGCATCGGCGGGCAAGCCGGGTTGACGGAGCGCATCGACAACTACCCGGGTTTTGCCCAGGGAATATCGGGCGCGGACCTGGCCGACCAGATGCGGGAACAGGCCGAACGGTTCGGCGTGGAGCTGCTCATAGCGCAGACCGTGGCCTCGCTAGATGCCGGCAACGAAGATGGCGGTGTCCGCACCGTGATGACCGAATCCGGCGGCCAATACCGTCCTCCGGCTGTCCTGCTGACGCCGGGAACCCGCTACCGACGGCTCAACGTGCCCGGCGAGGACGACTTCATTGGGGCCGGGGTCCATTTTTGCGCGACCTGCGACGGGCCGTTCTATCGCGACATGGATACCCTGGTTGTGGGCGGAGGCAACAGCGGAATCGAGGAGGGCCTGTTACTGACCCGGTTTGCCTCCCATGTGACCGGTGCTGGAGGTTGGCGACCGGCTGCGCGCCAGCCAGGTGTTGCAGGACAAAGCCGCCGCTCACCCGCAAATGGATATACGGCTGAACACCACGGTGCGCGAATTTCGGGGCGACGGCAAACTGTCATCCGTGCTGGTTGAGGATGTGAACACCGGGCAGCAGGATGAGTTGCACCCGGCCGGCGTGTTTGTGTTCATCGGGCTTGACCCAAATACCGCCTTCTTGTCCGACTCGGTGGAACTGGACGAACGGGGTTTCATCAAAACGGGGCCCGGGATGGAAACCAACCGGCACGGCGTATTCGCTGCCGGCGACGTCCGGGCGGGGAGCACCAAGCAGGTGGCGACAGCGGTGGGTGAAGGAGCCGCGGCGCTCATCAGCATCCGCGCGCACATGGAGCAGGAGATACGGAATCGGGGATACGCCGGCGATTAGAGCCTGTCGCCAATTAGCAAACCAGCCCGTCATTCCCGCGAAAGCGGGAATCCAGAGTACCCTGAATGTGAACGATGTCTGCTTTCCAAAGCGCCTGGATTCCCGCGAAAGCGGGAATGACGGTATTTGTCAACAGAGCCTAGATAGAAAATTGCCCGGTTCGCATGGGTTCGGTACAACCCAAAAGGGCCGGACAATTGCCCGGCCCTTTTGGGTTTGCTGGCGCCGTGGGTGGGTTGGCGATGCAGGGCTGCCAGCGGTTGAGGAGGCGGTGTCCAAGGGTGTTATCTCTCCGGCAGGAAGGTGTAATAACGCACGCCAGCCATGGGAACGCCGTAGCCGAAGCTGGGCATCGCCCGGTGGATTACCCGTTCCGGCGCCGAATCTTCCATGCGGACGCCATACTCAGTCAGGATATCCGACATGTCCTGCTCGACCCAATCGCTAAGCAACCTGGGCCGCTGGTCAATCTGTTTGTTGGTCAGCACTTCATTGACAGTAACCATCGTCGCTTCCTCCTGTGTGGGGTTCAACTACATATCATATTGCGATTACTGTTATTATAATCGCCGATGATTGATACGTCAAGGCTCAATGTTCAGGGCTATCGCATATGAAATTACAGTCACGTCACTCCGGCGAAAGCCGGAGTGACGTGACTGTAATTTGCTGGATTTTCGGAGGGAAGCTACCAGCAACGGTCACTAGATTCCCGCTTTCGCGGGAATGACGGTGGTTAATTGGTCCATATGCGATAGCCCTGGCTCAATGTTAAAATCACGTTAAAATTGCCGAGAATCTTTGGGATATTTCCCGTCTCGATGCTACCCGTTTCATCGCACACAGCCAGGGGGTGAACCTGTTATGACGCAACCAATAGGGGCCGACCTGTTCCGACATCTGCGCGCCGTCGGTGATCCCACCATGTCACCCGATGGATCGCGATGCGCCTACGTGCTGTCGTGGGTTGACGCAGCCACTTCATCCGGCCGCTCCCGCATTTACCAGGCGGGGCCGCCATTACCGGGCGGCGCGTACGATGACCCGGAACCCTTCACGCGCGGAGACGCCGATTCTCACCCGCGGTTTTCTCCGGATGGCGCGACGCTGGCGTTGCTGCGGCCCGGCGGCTCCGGCCCGGACGGGTCGAAGCAGGTTTGGTCAATGCCGGCTTGGGGCGGGGAGGCCGCTCAGCGTACCAGCCTGCCCAACGGCGTCCGTGAGTTCGCATGGGCGCCCGATTCATCTCGCATTGCGGTGGTGGCAGATGTGTGTCCGGATGACGGAGGGGGCGCCGGCGCAACGCAAAATGATGAGCCGACGGTGCGGGAAGTAAACCGGATTCGCTACCAGCACGATGCAATCGGCTGGCGGGGCGACTGTCATTTCCACTTATTTATCGTGGACGCCAAAACCGGGGAAGCGACGCAACTTACCGATGGCGATTGGGACGATATGGCTCCGGCCTGGTCCCCGGACGGACGGCGCATCGCGTTCATCTCCGGCAGGTCGGAGGCCCGGGACGTAACCGCCAGCAGCGAGGTGTACGTGGTGGACGTGCCGGCGACAGATCCCGATGACTCCTCCATGCCCGAAGACTCCTCCATGCCCCAGCCGGCGTTGTGGTCGCAGGGATTGACCGACGCCGCGGCGGTAGCCTGGTCTCCCGACGGGCGCAAATTGTTGACTGCCGGCGCGACCGGGGACGGATTGATGGTGCTGTGGCAGGCGTATCTGTACGTGTTGCAGCCGGACGCGCCGCCGCGCCGCATTACGGACGACAGCATCCGCCCCTGCCTGGGATACCCTGGGATATACCCGCCGCTGGATTTGCGCTGGATACAGGGTGAGCCGGGCGCCGCTGATGAGGGCACGGTTCTGTTCCTGGCCGATGCCGGCGGAGAGACCCGGTTGTATTCGCTGCCAGTGACGGCGGACGGCAGCATGGTGGAGCCGGTGGCGCTGACAGAGGGTGGAGAGGCGCTGTCGGGCATCGCATTTGATGGCTCGGCTGGCCTCGCCGGCCTGGTGTCGTCGGCTCCTGATTCTCCGTCTGAGCTGGAAATAGTTACCCTAAAGGGCAATCGGCAGGCAGTGGCGACGCGGCGGCGTATCACGTCTCATAACGATGAATGGTTGGCAGAACATCCGCCGGCCCCGCTGGAGAAGTTCAGCATCAACCGGGGCGGTTGGGACATCGAATGCCGGCTGTATCACCCGCCGGGGTTCGACGCTACGAAGCGGTATCCGCTGCTGCTGGAAATTCACGGTGGACCCAACGGCGCATTCTACGATTCATTTGTGCCCTGGCATCAGGCGCCGGCGACGGCTGGCTACCTGGTGCTGGCGGTGAACCCGCGCGGATCATCGACTTATGGCGAGGAGTTCGTCAATTCGGTGTTGGGCGACTGGGGAGGCGAGGATTACCTGGATTTGATGGCGGGCGTGGATGCGGTGTGCGCGCGTCCATACGTGGATACCGAGCGTCTGTTGATACACGGATACAGTTACGGCGGGTATATGACCACCTGGATAATCGGCCACGATGACCGTTTCCGCGCCGCCGTTGCCGGTGCGCCGTGCATCGACCTGTGGAGCATGTATGGCACGTCTGACATTGCCGCGAGTTTTGGCGAAACACAGTGGTCGGCGCGGCCTTCCGGCGGAGCGCCCACGACGGTTCCGATGGCAACCGAGCTGGATGAGGGAGTGGATGACCTGGCCTACCGGCTGCTGCAGCGCTCGCCGATCACGTTTGCCCCGCAGGTGGACACTCCGGTGCTGCTGCTGCACGGGGAAAGCGACGCGCGATGCCCCATCGGTCAGAGCGAGCAATATTTCCAGATGTTGAAACGGCTGGAAAAAGAGGTTGCGATGGTGAGGTTTCCCGGCTGTGGCCACGGGTTTTTGAGGACGGGCCACGTGGCGCTGCGGCAGGCTTACCTGGAGCGGATGATGGGCTGGTTCCAGCGGTGGCTGGAGGAATAGCAGTCGGGTTTGACACCCGTTGCGGCTATCCCGTATCGTACCGCCTGATACGCACATGGCATCCTGAAGGAGTTGTTCGTTGGCTGACACAAACACGCAGGAAGAACAGGTCAGGATGCTGGCCGAACTGGTTGGCATCTCTATCGACGACGCCGATTTGCCCGAGGTGGCCAATCGCTTCGGCAGTCTGATGCAGGAGTTGGACCGGCTGCGAGAACTGGACCTGGAAGGGCTGGAGCCGGTCACCATATTCCCGGATACGGAATTTCCAGATCCGGAATCTTCTGCAACGGGTGCTGACGATTAGCCAGCGTATGAACGGTTGCGAGGCCGGTATTACGACACGCCACACATGGGAGCTTACAATTGGTGATGCCCGCCAACTCTGACGAGATAGTTTTCCTGTCTGCCGAGGCCACTGCGGCGGGTATCCGCGCCGGTGAGTTTACGGCTACCGACGCAGTGAACGCATACCTGCGCCGGATCGACGCAATCGACGCAGATATCAAGTCCTACATCACCGTGTGCCGGGAAGAGGCGTTGGGGGCGGCATCGGATGCGGACGACGCGCTGCGCCGTGGCGACGACCGGGTTGCCGGGGCGTTGTTCGGGGTGCCGGTGGCCGTCAAAGACCAGTTCAATACGGCTGGCATACTGACGAGCAACGGCTCCAGAGCCTACGCCGACAACGTCCCGGAAACGGATGCTACCGTGGTGGCCCGGCTGAAAGAAGCCGGGGCAATTCTGATGGGCAAGCTGAACCTGAGCGAGCTGGCGATGGGCGGCACGGCCGATCCTCCTTACGGGACGCCGCAGAATCCGTGGCGGGCCGGACATACGCCCGGCGAATCGAGCAGCGGGTCCGGGGCGGCGCTGGCGGCGCATCTCTGCGCGGCATCGGTGGGCGAGGACACGGGGGGCAGCGGTCGGGGGCCGGCATCCTATTGCAATGGCGTTGGGCTGCGTCCGACTTTCACCCGCATCAGCCGGTACGGGGTTACACCCATGTGCTGGTTCATGGACGCCGCCGCCCCGATGACCAAGACGGTTGAGGATTGTGCCCTGGTGCTGGGAGCGGTGGCCGGTTACGACCCGCTGGATCCGACCACCAGCCGCCGGCCGGTGCCTGATTACTACGGGATGCTGGATGGCGTTATCACGGGGATGCGCGTTGGCCGGCTGACCGAGCTGTGCAGCTCGCCGGATATGCACGCCGACGTGCGGTCGGCGATTGACCAGGCGTTGGAAACGTTGGCCGGGTTGGGGGCGGAAGTAGTCGATGTATCGGTGCCGCTGACCGAGATGGCCGGAGCGATTTTTGTGGGCATTGCCGATACTGAGGGCGCCGGCGCGCGGGATGGATTGATGCTTCGCGCGCCGGAACAACTGGACCGGGCTTCACGCACCCGATTGCAGAGCGCTTCGCTGGTTCCGGCGAAAGTGCAGAACCGGGCGATGAAAGCCAGGGTTCTGCTGAGGCGGCAATTTGAGGATGCGTTCCGACGGGTTGACGTGCTGGTGTCGCCGACGGCCCCATATCCGGCGCCGCGGCACGATGCGCTGACGGCCAGGTTCGAGAGCGCCGAAGATGTGCGACAGCGTTTCTTTTTCCGCCGGTCGTACACGGGTTGTTATCCACTGGCAGCGATGCCGGCAATTTCCATACCGGGCGGATTCACCGAAGACGGGTTGCCGATTGGCCTGCAGATTGGCGCCGCGCCCTTCGCGGAGGGAACCATCCTGCGGGCATCGTACGCCTATCAGCAGGCAACGGACTGGCACACGCGCCGAGCGCCCGTGTAGCCAGGGCTATCGCATATGGACGGTTTTAACCACTGCCATTCCCGCGTTAACCACCGTCATTCCCGCGAAAGCGGGAATCCAGGCGCTTTGGAAAGCAGACATCGTTCACATTGAGGGTACTCCGGATTCCCGCTTTCGCGGGAATGACGAGTTGGGGTTCGGGAATGACGAGCTGGGGTCAGTGAAATCGCCTTATATCTCAAATGTCAACACGGCCCAGGCCCTAAACGGGGGAACATGTTACGGAAAGCCATCATACCCGCCGCCGGTCTGGGGACGCGGTTTTTGCCGGTTACCCGGTCGGTGCCCAAGGAACTGCTGCCCATTCTGGACCGCCCGATGTTGCAATACGTGGTCGCGGAGGCTGCGGAGGCTGGGATCACGGAAGTTATAGTCATAACGTCGCCCGGGAAAGAGGGTATCGCCGAGTATTTCCGGCCCCGGCCAGACCTGGAGCAACGGTTGGCTGATGACGAGCAGTTGTTGAGTCGGGTACGCTCCGGCACCGACCTGGCGGACGTGTCATTTGTGATTCAGGAAGAACCGCTGGGTCTGGGTCATGCAGTCCTGACGGCTCGGGATGCGGTGGGGGATGAACCGTTTGCGGTGATACTGCCCGACGACATCATTGCCAATGCTCCGGGGGCGCTGGCCCAGATGCTGGCGGCAACCGCCGAACAGTCGGGCAACGGTAAATCCGTGGCCGCCGTGGCCGTGGAACGGTTGCCGTGGGAGGTAGTCCACAACTACGGGGTAGTGGATGCCGAACCGGACGGAGAGCGTCGGCACCGGGTCAAGGGCCTGGTGGAGAAACCGCCGCCGGGCACCGCCCCATCCAACCTCTCTATAGTGGGTCGGTACATTCTCCCGCCGCAGGTATTTGAGTGCCTGGAACGCACGCTGCCCGGAGCCAGGGGCGAAATCCAGTTGACGGACGGCCTGGCGCTGTTGATGGAAGACTGCCCCCTGTACGCCTGCGAATTCGATGGCATCAGATATGACGGCGGCAACCCCATGGGCCTGCTGCGGGCATCGCTGGAGCACGCGCTGGCCCGCGAGGACACCAAAGCGGCGGCCGCGGAGCTGGTGCGGCAGCTGGCGGCCGGCCTGGGTACTGGCGAGTAGCGGGGTTGGGAGGGTACGCCCCTCACCCCCGGCCCCTCTCCCACAAGGGGAGAGGGAGCGTTTTTACCTGGATGAAAAGGATGGACCGGATGGACCGGATTTTTGGCCGTGGTTTGCCATTGGAGGACGAGGCTACAATCTATTCCATTGCTCCAAGTACTCGGCGGCTTTAATTATTCGTTCAGAGTTGTCCTCAAATGCCCCGATGCCGGTATTGCATTTGCCACAAAGCAAGCCACGAATTATCCCGCTCTGATGGTTGTGGTCAACGTACAAGGAGTCGAGGTACTGTGCTTTTTGTATTCTTTTGTGTTCCTCCGGGCGCAAGCAAATCCAGCAGACTCCGTTTCTTTCTGACAGTAGCCATTCGTATTGGTCGATAGTAATGCCGTACTGCTGCCTTAGGTTTTGGTTTTTTTGGCTCCTGAACTTCTTATCACGGCTCTGGGCTTCCCAATGCGGAATATCAAATCTTGCGAAAATCTGCTCGTCCGGTAGTGCTGGGATGTCTCGCGGCTCTAGCCCTGGACTATTCAAATACTCCACAGCGGAGAGCATAAGCCCGGTGTTTTCCCCGAAATACCCCAGTCCGCTGTTGCATCCCGGACATAACAATCGCCTAACTTGGTTGGTATCATGGTCGTGGTCGATGAACAACTTTTTTTCTTGCCGGCAGATAGCGCATGACCCCTCTTGTTCAAGTTTCATGCGGTCACGTTCTGCCAGTGTTAACCCATACAGACTAATGAGTGATTGGTTTTTGAGACGTTCCCTGTACTTCGGGTCGGTGCGGTAGCGCTCACGCAGCTTGTCATTCTGTTCGTCGCGCCACTCAGGATCGTTCGCGCGGCGCTTTTTGCTCCGCTGATTAGCTCTTTGTCTAGCCGCCGGCGTTCGCTGGTTATCAAGTATCTTCTGCCGGTGTTCCGGGTCGTTGTGATACCGGTGTTTCTGCTTGGCGTTTTCCGTTTCACGCCATTCAAGATCGTTAGCGCGACGGTCCTTCTCCCGCTGATTAGCTCTTTGTCTAGCCGCCGGCGTTCGCTGGTTATCAAGTATCTTCTGCCTGTGCTCAGGGTCGCTGTGATACCGGTCCCGCCTTTTGGAAAGTTCTTCCTCACGATATCCAGGCTCGTTGTGATAACGCTCCTTCCGTGCAGATAACGTCTGCTGGCGGTATTCGGTGTCATTGGCCCACCTTTCCCGTTTCGGGGCTGATAAACCTTCCCGATATTCTGGGTCGTTGCGATAGCGTTCCTGCCGCCGAGCATTTTGTGCATTACGCCATTCTGCGTCGTTGGCACGTCGCGCTTTCCCTCTTCGGTTTTTCTTTTCCAGAGCTTGGGGAGTCTGTTGTCTGGCCTTTATTTTCTTCCTGAATTCAGGGGTCTCGGCGTACTTCTTGTTTTGTTGCGCCCTGGTACACTCTTTGCATGCCGAGTCGAAACGACCATTACGAAAATAGAAGTGATCCCTGTCCACAGATTTGATTTCGCCGCACTTGGTACAATTCTTGAACTTCATGGTTCCTCCAAAAGAACGCGAAATGCCCCCGTCGGCACCAGCCAACAGGGGCTACATTTCTTGAGGAGGAAGCCTATTCGAGACGCGGGGTGGCGCCAGATAATGCGGCCGGCGTGTATTGAACTCGCCGGAGATGGCTGGCAACCAGTAGAATGCTCCCTACTGTTGATAAGCCGCTGAGAATGCGGGCGGCGCCTTTGACCAATAGTGTGGAAAGACGCAATCGGAAACGCAGCGCCCACGCTGATGGCTCTTGAGGAAAAGTAAGTGCTTTTGCCCAAAAGAGGCACCATTGTCCGGAAGCTGCGACAGTGGCAAAGACGGCTGCTAATACTCCTAGCCAAAATAGCGATTGTGCGGCCGGGGCCGCAACATCGAGAGCAAAGTCCAGCGGCGGCAAGCCACACAGGGCCGATACCAGTGCAACCACGCCACAGGCGGTCAGAAGGAATCCTCCAAAATACAGCGTGGTCTGGATGGCGAGCTGACGGGCTGCGAACCCTGAAAGCCGGCAGGTGTGAGAGACGGCATTCATAAGGCTAACTTAACATAGTCTTGCACAGTCGTCCACATACTCTATCAGCTTGGAAAATCGCATAGCAATGACGGGGGCGTCCTTCGACGGGCTCAGGATGAGCCTTCGAAAGGCTGTGGAGAGGCGGTGGAGGGGACGGGTTTTTACCTGGATGAACCGGATGAACGGGATGGACAGGATTTTTGGGTGGGGATGTTGGGGATGGCGGTTCCTTTTGGTCAGGCGGTGATGATGGTGGTCGGGTGGTGAGTTTGCGTCGTGTTGTGGGTGGTCAGGCGGTGGTTGGTGGTTGGTTGGGTTTCGCCAGAGGTTTCGGGTCGTTGTCAGCATACGGCCGGTGGGTACGCAAAGGTGTTTAGCCCCTGATTCCGTTCACTGTGACGGGGCCGGTGAGGGCCGGGTCGCAGCACGCAGCGTAGTGGCGTCCGCTGTGACGGGTCCGACCGGGGCGTTGAAGCAATACACGCCTGCGGTCTGACTTGCGCCGATTTGCGATTTTTGCTGACGGGATGGCCGTCGACCTGAAACCTCTGGCGGAGGTGTGGCTGGTTGGAATTGATTGACGAGTTTTAACCTGACAGGGTTGATGATAGGGGAGTGATTTACGAGGGCGCAAGGGGGTGGGTGTCAGTGGGGACGGGAATACGGGTTTTACATCGATGGACAGGATGGACAGGATTTTTGGTGTTACGTGTAACGGGATTGCCACGTGGTTCGACAGGCTCACCATGAGCGGCTGGGCTGCTCGCGATGGCATGAGGTTGCGATTTTCACCCTCACCCCCGTATCAAGTACGGGGCAGGCTCCAACCCTCTCCCATCGAGGGAGAGGGGGCTGCCGTTTTACATCGATGGACAGGATGGACAGGATTTAGAGCGGGGTGGCGGGGGTGGGTTAATTGACATGGCCGGCGGCGTCGCCGTAGAATTGCGTCCGCTACACGTTGGGGTTGCAATCGACCGGATGTAGTCTGAATTTGAATATGCTCTTTCCACACGCCCCATGAAAGGAGGCGCCAATCATGGCTACAAAAGCCTTTTTGCTGGTAGAAACCGCGGTCGGTCGAACCAGAGACGTTGCCAACACGCTGCGTGATCTGGATGGGATCGAGTCAGTGGACGTGGTAACCGGCCCTTACGACATCATCGCCGTAATTTCCGGCGACGACATGTCGGTTGTCGGCGGGCTGGTAACGGAAAAAATCCACACGGTTGTCGGAGTGGTACGCACCGTTACCTGCGTGGCAGTGGACGCTTGATCCCGGGTTTCAGGATGACCAATTGATCGCGTTAGTGGGAGGTCCTGGTGGAGTATCGCTTCACTCCGGGCGACGATAGTTTTCGCCGTGAGTTACGCCGGTTTATAGAGGACGAACTACCCCCCGGTTGGGAGGGCGGCGGCCGCTGGCCGGAGGAATACGACTGGGACTTTACGATGCAGATGCGGGGGCGTCTGGCGGACCGGGGCTGGCTGACAATGCACTGGCCCGAGGAGTACGGTGGCCAGGATGCTTCGCCGGTTCGGTCGGCAATCTACAACGAAGAACTGGCCTACCTGCGAGCGCCGGGGCGGGATATTTTCGGTGTGCGGATGCTTGGCCCAACGTTGATGATTCACGGCAGCGACGAACAGAAACAGACGCACCTGCCGTCCATAGCGAAGGGTGAAATCCAGTGGTGCCAGGGTTACAGCGAGCCGGAATCGGGGTCGGATCTGGCCTCGCTGAGCACACGAGCGGTGCGCGACGGCGACGATTACATCATCAACGGGGCCAAAATCTGGACCACGCTGGCGCACCGGTCGGACTGGATAATGTGCCTGGCCCGTACCGATCCGGAGGCGCCCCGCCACCGTGGGATCAGCTTTATCCTGGTGGACATGAAATCACCGGGGATAGAGGTGCGCCCGGTGATAAACATGGCCGGCGGGCATGAGTTCAATCAGGTGATTTTCGACAACGTGCGAGTGCCCGGCAGCAACGTGGTTGGCGAGGAAAACCGGGGCTGGTACGTGGCGGTTACGCTGCTGGACTTCGAGCGGTCCGGCATCGACTACTCGGCGATTGCGCGGCGATTGCTGGACGATACCCGGGAATATGCCGGTGAGATGTCACGTAACGGGAGCAATATCACCGACGTTCCGTGGGTGCGCAATCTGTTTGCCGACCGGTATGTCGAGTGCGAAGTGGCGCGTCTGATGGCGTACAACGTGGCGTGGATGCAGGGCGAAGGGCTGGTGCCGAACAAGGAAGCATCCATGAGCAAGGCTTTCGGCAGTGAAACGCTGCACCGTTCGGCGAACAGCGTGCTGGAGATCGTGGGGATGCCGGGAGCGTTGGGTCGCAATGAATCGCGGGCGCCGCTGAAGGGAAGACTGCCCGAGAACTGGATGATCAGTTTTTCGCACCAGATTGCCGGCGGTACGTCGGAAGTGCAACGGGGGATCGTGGCCGGCCGGGGGCTGGGCCTGCCCCGAGGTTAATCGCGGATGCCGTCATGCCGCCAGCCGGGAGAACACTTCGATCTCCGATGCGGTCAGTTCCCGGATGGCGTTGCGACAGCGCTGCTGGACGCGGAAAACGGTGCGCTTGGTGACCGAGAACCGGGCGGCCGCATCCTCGATTGACAAATCTTCGCGTTCTATGATGGACATAATGCGCAGGTCGCGGGCCATGCGGCGATATTTGGAGTACCAGACCATATCGTCAAACTTGCAGCGGGGAAGGGGGCACTCCAGGCAAACGGGGGCAACCTCGCACCCCGTATCCTCGTAGTGTTCGAGCCCTGGCTCGAGTAAATCGTCGCGGCGTGGAGCAACAGTAGTACTGGCAAACATGGCATTTCTCCGGAACGTGTGTTCTAATCTATGTCGATTATAGAACTGGCGTTCGGAGAACGTCAACGCAATTCAGAACAAATTATCGTAATTTTCGACGATGCAATGACAGGGCGGTACGGCCCTCACCCCCGGCTGACAGGGGTAGGTATGGGCTGAAATCGGGTTGCGACATAGCTTGGGAAGGCGCACCGCCATCCAGCATCTTGGTTGTGACACGACCAGATGCAGGAGACCCTCGATGCGCCTTCCCAAAGAATGCTATCAGATGCAAAAAACGATTGAAACGCATTTACCTCACCTCTCCCAGCCACAATTGACCGGCTTGGCGCTGTGGGTCTGCGGGGCCATCCTCGCCGGCAGCGCCTGCCAGAACGCCGTGGCCTCCGCCCTCTCGCCCGGGAGCAACTGGTACAACCTGCGCCAGCGCCTCAGGGAGTGGCTCTACGACGGCGGCGACCGCGCGACTCCCTGCCAGACCGAGCTGGACGTAACTCTCTGCTTCGCGCCACTGCTGCGGTGGGTCCTCACCTGGTGGCGGTCGGGCGGCCTGGCTTTGGCCATCGACCCAACCCTCAAAGGGGACCAGACCACCGCCATCGTCATCAGCGTGCTCTACCGCAGTTGCGCCATCCCCGTGGCCTGGCACATCCGGCACGCCGACCAGCCCGGCTCCTGGATGGACCCCACCGTGGAACTGCTGCAAGCCTTGGCCCCAGCGGTTCCCGAGAATATGACCGTCATCGTGCTCTGCGACCGGGGCATCGCCAGTCCCAAGCTGTGGCAGCAGATACGGGATCAAGGCTGGCATCCCGGTATGCGCTACCGAAAGAACATCACTTTCTGCGCCGACGGCGGCAAACGATTGCCCGCCCAGCGCTTCGTCTCCCGTCCCGATACGGCGTGGATTGGCCGCGGCACCGCCTTCAGCACCCCCAAGGCCAAGCGACGTTGCACCCTGCTGGTGGTCTGGTACTCCGAGCAGGAGGAGCCCTGGATCATCCTCACCGACCTGGCACCCGATCAGGTGGGTCCCAGTTGGTACGCCTTGCGCTTCTGGATCGAGCTGGGCTTCAAGGCCCTCAAGAGCCTGGGCTGGAAGTGGGACCAGACCCGCCGCACCGACCCCACCCGCGTCTCCCGCCACTGGCTGGTGCTGTCGGTGGCTACCCTGCTGGCCCTGGCCTACGGCACCAGGGTGGAAGACGCCCAGGAGCGCAGTATCGCCCCAGGCAACCTGCGGGCGCCGCCCAAGGACTTGGCTCCCAATCACCGTGACTCCCGTAGCCGTCCGGCGCGCACCGTGAGCGTGATCCGCCACGGCATCGACTGGCTCCGGCGCTTGCTGATCAAGGGCCGCCTCTGGAGCCGCGTCTGGCTGCTGCCCGAACCCTGGCCACAACCCAAGCCCGACCTGGAGATTACTCGCCATGTCCCACCGTAAAAACCCATACCTACCCCTGTCAGCTCACCCCCGGCCCCTCTCCCGCCGGGAGAGGGGGTTCACCCTCACCCCAACCCTCTCCCATCAAGGGAGAGGGGGATTGGGGTTTATGAAACGACGCAGGATGGCGGCGGCTGCGCCAGCGTCAACGGCTCCCGGCTCCCGGCTGGGTCTGCGCCCGGAGGCTCGGAGTTCGGCCTCGGCGGACGAAGACGTGAACGCTTCATCCTGAACGAACACGGGGACGGAGGCGGAGCGTTCCAGGGCGCGCACCACCGACTGAATCTTGCGGGCCTGCTGGCCGGGCCGGCCCTGAGCATCGTAGGGCATGCCCACCACGATGGCCACCGCCTGACGCTGGGAGACCGCTTCAAGGATGCTGGCTATGTCCGACCGCAGGTTGCGCCGGTCAATGTGGCCGGCCGGGAGAACCAGGGAGCCGGGAGGGATGCTGACGGCCACACCGATGCGGCGGTCACCAACATCGAGGCCGATCAGGCGACCGGATTCAGCCAGACTTGCTGCGTCGGCCGGGGTGGTCAGTGGGCCAACTCCGTGCGGATGAGATTGGATACAGCATCAAGGGCAGCGCCGAGCCGATCCGGCTGGCGACCCCCGGCCTGGGCCGCATCCGGGCGTCCACCACCGCCGCCGCCCATGATTTTGGCGGCGTCGCGGGCGATGTTCCCGGCGTGGAGGCCGCGGTCAACCAGATCCGGCGTTATCATGGTGACTATAACCGGAGAGCCATTGATGACCGCGCCCAGGGCGACGAACACGCTGTCCAGTTTTTGCTTGAGGTAGTCGCCCATTTCGCGCATGGCTTCGACGTTGTGGGCCGATGTGGCGCTGGCGACCAGATTGACGCCGTCCACATCGCGAACACGGCCCAGCAGTGTTTCGGCTTCGGAGCGCAGGCCGGAGCGTTCCGCATCGGCCAGGCGGCGGCGCAGGGTGTCGGTATCCGCCATGTAGGCGTCGAGGCGGGCTTCCAGCTCGTGGACGGGGGCCTGCAGCTTTTGCGAGATTGCCTGCAGGGTGGCGGCCTGCTGAACAAACAGCTCCTCGGCGGCGCGGCCCGTCATGGCTTCGATGCGCCGCATACCGCCGCCGATGCTGGACTCGCCCAGGACCACAAGGGTGCCGACCTGTCCGGTGGCGTGGACGTGGGTGCCGCCGCAAACCTCGAAACTGAAGGGCTCCGGCTCCTCGTGGCCGGCCATGCGGACGACGCGGACGACATCGCCGTAGCGGTCGCCGAAGAAAGCGAGGGCGCCATCGCGGACGGCGTCGGAGTAGGTTGTTTCGTGGGAGGTTACGGCGAGATTGTCGCGAATCCTGCGGTTGGCCAGGTTCTGGACGGACAGTTGCTCGTCGGGAGTGAGGGGGCCGACGTGGTTGAAGTCAAAGCGGAGGCGTCCGGGGGCGCACCGGGAGCCGGCCTGCCGGACGTGAGAACCCAGCGCCGACCGCAGGGATGCGTGGAGGAGGTGGGTGCCACTGTGGTTGCGGGAGGAGTCGAGGCGGCGGTCGAGGTCCACGGCGGCGGTTACCGAATCGCCGAGGGTGAGGTCGCCATCGGAGACGACGCCGCGATGGACGATGAGGCCGGCGACGGGGCTCTGGGTGTCCTCGACGCGCAGGCGGCCGTTGGGTCCGGTGATGACGCCGTGGTCGCCGACCTGTCCGCCGCCCTCGGCGTAGAAGCAGGTTTCGGCGAGGACGATCTCGACCTGCTGGCCGCGGGAGGCGTGACCGACGGCTTCGCCATCGCGCAGGATGCCGACGATGCGGGATTCGATGGAGGTGAGGTCGTAGCCGGTGAAGGGGGTGCTGCCGGCGCCGAGGTTCTCGTAGGCGGTGACGATTTCCATGCTGCCGGTGACCTGATGACCGGCGCGGTCACGGATGCGCTTGGCGTCCATCTCGGCGTTGAAGCCGTCCATGTCGACGGTGAGGCCGTACTCGCGTTGAGCGATTTCGGCGGTGAGTTCGGGGGGAAAGCCGTAGGTGTCGTAGAGGAGGAACGCATCGTTGCCGGAAAAGATTTCATCTTCCGGAATTGCAGCCCCTGCTATCACGCGGCTGCGTTCAATCACACGAGAACGTTCGATCACATCACTAAGAATGTTCAAACCACGCTCGAACGTTAGCGCAAAGCGTTCTTCTTCGATGGCGATTACGCGCTGGATGAAGTCGCGGTTTTCGGCGAGGGCCGGGTAGGCGGCGGAGAAGCGGTCCGTGACGGCGGCGGTTACGTTGGTCATAAATGCCTGTTCGAGTCCGAGCTGGCGGCCGTAGCGGATGGCGCGACGGATGATGCGTCGCAGGACGTAGCCACGCTCGCTGTTGGAGGGTACGACGCCGTCGCTGATGAGGAAGGCGGCGGCGCGGGCGTGCTCGGCGACCACACGGATGGCGTAGTCGGATTCGGTGTTGACGCTGTACTGGACGCCGGCGAGGCGGCACACGGCATCGACGATGGGGCGAAACAGGTCGGTTTCGTAGACGTTGGGTTTGTTCTGCAGGATGGCGGCGGCGCGTTCGAGGCCCATGCCGGTATCGACACTGGGGGCCGGCAACGGCGTGCGACCGCCCTGGGGGTCCTGGTAGAATTGCATGAACACGAGGTTCCAGAGCTCGACGAAACGCTCGCAATCGCAGTTGGGATGGCAACCGCCGGGGTTGGCGTCGGGGCCGCCGCCGGCTTCGGTACGCAGCAGGGCGGTGAGTTCGTCGGGAGGAATGAGGGAGTCGGTTTGGGGATGCTGGCCCAGACCCTTTTCGGCTCCGCCATCGTAGTGCAACTCGGAGCACGGGCCGGTGGGGCCCTCCAGACCGGCGGGTCCCCACCAGTTATCGCTGTTGCCGTAGCGGTAGATGCGCTCGGACGGGACGCCGATATCGTTGCGCCAGAGGTCGTAGGCGTCATCGTCGTCGAGGTGGATGGTTACGTAGAGGCGTTCGGGATCCAGGCCAAACAGGCCGGTGCAGAGTTCCCAGGCGAAGGCGACGGCGTCCTTCTTGAAGTAGTCGCCGATGCTGAAATTTCCCAGCATCTCGAAGAAGGTGAGGTGCTTATGGTCGCCGACCTCGTCAATGTCGGTCGTGCGGAAGGATTTTTGGCAGCTGGTAAGGCGACGGCGGGGCGGCGTTTGCTCGCCCATGAAGAAGGGTTTGAATGGAACCATGCCGGCGGAGGTGAAGAGCAGCGTAGGGTCGCCGGCGGGGATCAGAGATGCGGAGGGCATGGGCAGGTGGCCCCGTTCTTCAAAGAATTGCCGATAGGAGTTGCGGATACTATCGCCGTCCATCGTGGCTTACGACTCCCGTAATTTGCGTTACGAATTAGGGTTATGAGGGTTATCCTGCCGATTGTATGTTACGGCTACGGCAGCGTCAATAATGGATGTGAGCATGATGCTTCGACGGGCTCAGTGCGAGCGGGGGGTTCACCCTCACCCCAACCCCCTCCCATCGAGGGAGAGGGGGACTGCCGTTTTACATCGATGAACAGGCTGGACAGGATTGGGGAGGGACCGGGATTGCCAACCCCCCGTATCGAGTACGGGGTCGCAATGACGGGATGTGGGGCGGCGTTATGCTCCGGCCTGGCCAGGGGCGATGTCTTCATACAGGCTGGCCAACGCGGTGGCCAATGCGTGGGGACGTTCGGCGAACTCGGGGGTTGGGTACCATTCGTAGTCAAAGCTCCGCACAACCAGGCCGTCGATGCTGGTTCTGAGGTTGGAGACGATGACGCGAAAACCCACCGCGTTGGTCGCCTGCTCGGCGAGCTGCTCCAGAATGATATCGGGGCAGTCGATTATCACCATGAAACCGCCCTGACGCCGGCCATCGGTAACGCGCGCGCGAAAGACCTTGCCGAAAAGATCCATCTCGACAATGGTGTACTGGCGCTCGGCGGCTCCGTGATCGGGCCAGCCAATGTGTATGTCTCCGCCCACGGTCCAATGGTGCATGGGTAGGGCTCTCCAGACGGGGTTGGGTTCATCCTAGCGGGGCAGGAGCGGACACGCAAGGACGGCGCCTGAGGAGACAGGGCCTTTTAAGTCCCCCAACCTCCGCTCATGGTGAGCTTGTCGAACCAAGGGTCAACTCCCACGACCTTGAAAAGGCCCTGCTAGGATGGCCGCCGCTCTTCCCGCAACGTGATGAGCGCCAACGGGATCGCAGATACCGCTATCAGCAGGAGGGCCGGGGTCGCCGCCCGAGCGAAGAATGCCTCTTCGGCTGCCGACCAGATTGACGACGCCAGCGTGGTGAATCCGATGGGGCTCAATATGAGGGTTGCCGGCAGTTCTTTCATGGTCAACAGGAACACCAAGGCGGCGCCGGTAAGGATGCCGGGCCGGATCAGGGGAAGGGTTACCGTGAACAACACCGCCAGCGGACGCTTGCCCAAACTGCGCGCCGCCTCTTCTACCTCGGGACGCACCTGAGCCAGCGAGGCACGCAATGACCCCACGGCGGCGGGCAGGAACAGCGTGACGTAGGCTACGGCCAGCATGGCCAATGATTGATACAGCCATCGCGCATAGTTGGCGCCGAAGAACACCAGACCCAGCGCAATGACGATTCCGGGCAAGGCGAACCCGACGAAACCCAACCTTTCCAGCCATCTGCTGAATAATCCCGGATACCGGACAGCCAGGATGGCGACCGGCGTGGCGCAGATTACGGTAATCGCGGCAGCAAGGACGGAGACTCCTACGGAGTTGGCGGCAGCGCGCCACAGCAGATCCAGAGGTTCGCCCGCTGCTACGCCGCGCACCGTCCAGTACACCAGTACGGCCAATGGCAGTCCGAGTGAAACGGTAACAACCAGGCCGCAGAATCCCAGGGCAGGCAATCGCCAGCGTCCCAAAGGCACCGGTTGGTGAGGTCGGGACGCGCCGCCGCCGCTGCTGTAGTATCGCGCGCGGCCACGGGCGGCATGTTCTCCCCAAACGACGGCAAGGGCCAGGACGATTAACGTCAGGGACCAGGCGGCGGCCAGGGTGCGGTCAAGGGCTGATCCGTACTGGATGAATATGCTCCAGGTGAACGTTTCGTACCGC
Source organism: Dehalococcoidia bacterium (assembly GCA_965262485.1). Taxonomy (GTDB): domain Bacteria; phylum Chloroflexota; class Dehalococcoidia; order Lucifugimonadales; family UBA3495; genus Bin87. Next base: position 2,519,464 of record OZ253540.1, read on the forward strand.
ATCATGGCCACGGCGCCGAAGTCGCTGAGGGTGTAGAGCGCGGTGAGCAACCCGCCGGCCAGGATCGCCGGGCGCAGCAGCGGCAAGGTTACGCTGCGGAAAGTTTGCCAACGGTTCCGTCCCAAAGCGCGGGCAGACTCCTCCAGGGAAATGTCGAGGCTCCACATGGCGGCGCGGACGGTCAACAAGACGTAGGGGAAACTGATGATGACGAGGGTGAACGCAGCGCCGGAGAATCCGTAGATGCTGGGCAGGCGTTGGACGCCGAAAGCGGTTTCCAGCCATCCTTGCAGAATGCCGCGCGGCCCCAAACCGACGGCGATGGCGAAACCGACGATGTACGAAGGCAACGCCAGTGGCAGCATGGTGGCGACGCGCCAGAAGGCCCGCCACGGCAGGTTGGTACGCACGGTGAGCCAGGCCAGCGGGGTGGCGATTGCGATGCAGGCGACCATGACGGTTGCCATCAGAATCAGGGTACGGAACACGACCCATAGGGTGCGCGTGCGGAAGATCAAATCGACTGCGTCAGCGCCGGCTCCCAGGGTGCGAACGGCGAGGTAAACGGGCGCGAGCAACAGCAGCGCTCCGATCAACAAAGCGGGCAGCCACACCGTGGCCGGCGGGCGCGCGGTTCCGGAGAAGAGGCGGCCGAAGGCGGCCCGTGGCGTAACGAGGTTTAACATGGATGGATGGGTGGGTGATGCTTCGACGGGCTCAGGATGCGGGGGGCAAGGGACGGGTTTTTACCTGGATGAACAGGATGGACCGGATGGACAGGATTTTTGGGTGGGGTGGTCCTTCGACGGGCTCAGGATGAGGGGGCGCTGTTGTGCCCAACTGGGATAGTACCAAAGTTATATTGGCCTCGTCGGGAGGAGGGTTCCGACGAGGCCAAACGCCCGGGAGTAGGCTGCTCGGAGTATTACCGCCGCTATGGTAACGCTCCGACTTTTTGCAACAATGCCTGAGTGCCGGCCAGGTCGGACAAGTCCGCCAGGGTGATTTCGGGTTGGTTGATGTCTTCGAGCGGCGTAAGCAGAACGGACGGACGGACGCCATCGACCAGCGGGTATTCAAAGGTAGAGCCGGCGAAATACTGCTGGCCCACCGAACTGAGCAGGAATCGGATGAACTTGTCGGCGTTTTCCGGGTTGTCGGCGGAGTCGAGGATGGCGGCTCCGGAGACCAGGACGATGGAGCCCGGCCCGCCGGCGCGGAGGTGGGCGTTGCGGGCGGGGAAGTCCTCGCCCTCTTCGGCGAGGAATCGGTACAGGTAGTAGTGGTTGACCAGGCCGACGTCAATCTCACCGGCGGCGGCGGCGGCGACCTGGGGGGTGTTTTTGGGATAAACCTGCACGTCGTTGTCGATCATGGCCTGCAACCATTCTTCGGTGCGAGCTTCTCCCCAACCCACTCGCAATGCGGTAACCATCGCCTGGAACGAACCATTGGTGGGAGCCCATCCGATGCGACCGTGCCACCGAGCATCGGTGAAGCCCCACAGATCGTCGGGAAGGTCGGCCTCGGTCAGATTATCGGTGCCGTACACCACGACGCGCGCCCGTCCGGTAACGCCTACCCAACGCGCATCGCTGGACCGTGCCCACTCCGGGGTGAGCTGAATGATGTCGGCAGGCAGGACGGACATCATGTCTGACACGGCAGCCAAACCACCGGGATCCTGGGCGTAGAAAAGGTCGGCCGGAGAGTTGTCGCCTTCTTCCAGCAAGGTGGCGGCCAACGCGCCGGTACCGGCATATTTGACCTGCACGTCGATGCCGGTTGTACCCTTGAATTGCTGGATGATGGGATCGACCAGCGACTCGCTGCGTCCTGAATAAATGACTAGCTCGCCCGGGTCCTGCTCTACGGTGCGGGTATTCTCCATCGGGGCAGCGGCGGGGCCGGCGCACGCCATGATGGCGGTTGTCAGAAGCACAATCAGGGCGGCGGTCGGGAAGTGGCGGTTTCTACGGCCAATGATGGGTTCCAACTGCATCGTGTTTACCTCCAGGTCCTGGGCGGGCTGTCCGGCCAAGATTGCGACTATCGTTGGCTGACGATTGGCATGGCTATGATTCAACGTCAGGCGGACGATAGAAATATGATCGTGGCAACGCAGAACAGATATTAGTATAGACTTATTTGTGTGTCAAGCACATATTGATATTTGATTTTGTCAATGATTATTCAAGCGCAAATCAGGGCTATCGCGTGTGAAATTACAGCCACGTCACTCCGGCGAAAGCCGGAGTCCAGAGCTTTAATCTGCTGGATATTCGCAGCGAAACTACCGGCATCGGTCACTGGATTCCCGCTTTCGCGTGAATGACGGTGGATAAGCGGGAATGACGGTGGTTAATTGGACCATATTCGATAGCCCTGAGAAGGTTGCCCGTGAGTATTGACAAGGATATTGCGTGTCGATAGACTGACGCCAGCAATCAATAGCCATTGATTAACTTTGCCAATGTGCGCTGATAATGTTATTCGCTCAGTCTAAAGAACAGGTAAAGGCTACCAGCACCTCGGATGTATCCGAAGGCTTTGGCCTTGAGTTGTCTGGCCTGAGAAAATCCTTCGGGGCTACGCAAGCGGTTTGCGATGTCAACATTGATTTGCGGCCCGGCGAGATTTTGTGTCTCCTGGGGCCCAGCGGGTGCGGCAAAACCACCACCCTGCGGTTGATAGCCGGGTTTGATACTCCCGACAGCGGGACGATCAGGATTGGCGGTCGGTTGGTTTATGGCGCAGGGGTAAACGCCAGCCCCGAGAGTCGCCGCGTCGGTATGGTGTTTCAAGAGGGCGCGTTGTTCCCGCACTTGACGGTGGAGCAGAACATCGCCTTCGGTTTGCCGAAGGGTCGGCAGCGCAAGCAACAGGTCGCTGAGGCGCTGCGGACGGTGGATCTGGAGGGATTTGGCGACCGCTATCCCCACCAACTGTCGGGCGGGCAACAGCAACGGGTAGCGCTGGCCCGTGCGTTGGCGCCGGCGCCCGACCTGATCCTGATGGACGAGCCGTTCTCGAGTCTCGATCCGGGTCTGCGCGAACAATTGCGCCAGGACGTTAAGGGAATCCTGCGGCGTCGCAACGCCACGGTGGTGTGTGTTACGCACGACCAGGAAGAGGCGATGCAATTGGGCGATGTGGTGGCCGTGATGCACGAGGGGCGCGTTGAGCAGTTGGGACCGCCGGAAGAGGTGTTTCATCATCCGGACACTCAATTCGCTGCGGAGTTTTTCGGTACTGCGGACTTCCTGCCGGCGTGGCGGGATGATGAGTATCTGACCAGCGAAGTAGGTAGAGTGCCCTGGCCGGCGTCGTGTTCCACCGGGCGACAGTTGCAGGTGATGATCCGTCCGGACTGCGTTGACATAAAACCGGCGGACAACGGGGCATGCGTGGTGTTGCAACGGGAATTCAGGGGTGCGTTCAATCTCTATACGGTGGGGTTGCCATCGGGCCACAAAGTGCGCGTGCTGAAGTCTCACCTGGTGCAACTGGAGCCGGGCACGCGGGTGGGGTTGTCGATGCGGCAGGGCCATACGATGCAGCCGTTCGTGGACGGCGTAGCACAGGGCTAGCGGCGGGGGTACGCCCCTCATCCCCGGCCCCTCTCCCGGTGGGAGAGGGGGACTGCCGTTTTACATCGATGGACCGGATGGACAGGATTTTTGGGTGTTACGTGTAACGGGATTGCCAGGTTGCTAACGCTCTTCGCTATGACGGGGGTGCCGTTCGCTTCTGCGGGATGACCGTATGGGGGTGCCATTGGCCTGGGCACTGGCCCAGATCGGGATGGAACAAATGGGGCAGGCCGTGAGGGACGCCTTTATTCTGCGAGATGATACCCTTGGGCCGAACGGATTTGGTGCTTTACACGTCGGGCGAGAATAGCCGCGACTTCGTCATTGACGTGGGTGTATCCATAAATCCCGGTGTGCGACGGGTCATCTACTTCCCCGGTTGTTTTTATTTCGACTAGGGTGTCTGCATCTGCACAACTTTGGAGCACGTCACCTATATTCATTACGGCTAATCTGGCTTCGATACCCACTGTGCGTTTGGCTCGCAACGCCGCGAGAGCACCCTGAACTTGGTCGTTCTTGCAATTGGGATGAAAATATTCCATCCAAGTGTTCGACAGAAAGTCCTCGCCTTCATCTAATCGAAGCGTAAAGGCTGCGGCACTTGGGTAGCCCTGTTCATCGCGCTGGCGGTATCCGTACAACCTGGCGATATAATCCGTACCGGCGAGGGGGTTCAGGAAGAACATTAAGAGCGCCTTGAGAAGAATCCCTCATCAGTCAACAATTCCGTAGCACGATGGCGATCGCCAGCTGATGGATGACGCCCAAGATGCTTTATGATTTTCCCATCATCCCCAAATGCGACGATTGTCGTGTCGATCTGGTTTTTGAACCACAAGACCAATGAGCGACCGTCCTCGTATTCCCATTCAGTGCACAACCATCCATGAGCGGACGTTAGACTCATTCTCGTTCCGCTGAATTGGACGTCGGCAAGGAAACCCATGAAGCCAAGCATGGCTTCGTCGGTGAGCGGAGCGTCGTCTTCGTCGTCGCTGATTGAACGGAGAAGTGCGAGCCGATCAGCGAGGTCTTTCTTACCTTGCTCATAGAGCGACTGCAACCAATTATCGGCTGATATCCTGCGGAATCCCTCTCTGGGCGGCTTATCCTCCGTGCTCTTGCTTAGACTGCGCAGCCAAAGGTTGATTTCCGCAATGAGAGAGTCATGGCTGATCACGGGCTCTACCCGGAGCCTCTCGACGTTGACAGCACTAGTCCCAAACGATTGCACCGTTTCTGTGGTTCCTCCGGGGAAGAGTTGCATCCCAATAATGGGTACCGCAAAGAGCTTTGTCTCGTTGTTGGGTTGGGAGGGGTGAGCATTGCCGGTGTGGGTACCCCGGAGTCGAATTGCCTGATACACCGATTGGCACAGATCAGGTGTTATTTCACGTTCCGACGGCGGATTCATGGTCAATTGTATAATCACATCAGTCACCCCAGAATGAAGGGCAGAACGTCCTCGCGCAAGTTCGCTTGGTAGTGTTGCCACATTCTAATCTTGTCGACCGCACTCGACTCACCGAGTTCCACATGGTAATTGCAGTCGAGCACGACAGCATTCGGTTCCAAGTTGAAGGTCAGATTACATGCAGCACCCCCCGGGGTGTGAGGATGAGCGATACTGATGGACGCTGGCTGGAACCCTGAAGGCAGAGCCGAACGCGCCATGAATTTGTTGGCCAACCATTCACCCGGTCGGTCGGTGTTGAAAGCTAGTGCCCAATTGATGCCAACGGCCTGGTATGCGACCATCCTGCTACCATCTGCATAACGGATGGCGGCTTCGTGAGCTTCATACTGGTCGCTGAAATTTCCATCAATGCGTTGTTGGAAAACGCACCTATTCCCTTCTGCTTGTATGGAGACCCCATTCTGATATTGCACCTGAGTGAGGGCACCCGCCAGGTTGATTTCATTGATTGCTACCCATTCGTGGGGTGTTACACCGGTACGAGCCAAACCTGCCGCATTCATAAATTGGGTGCCCATTGGTTGCGCTGACACGAACACTATGCTAGCGTTCCGTAGCCTAAAATCTGAATTGCTGGACATCTGAATACGCGATCCTTTTGATGAAGCGTTGTTTCGGTGGCAAACGCCTATTCACTAATTGCGGGGCACCATAGCAATGTAGAGTAGGGGGCGTCAACCCAATCGTCGATCTCTTCGATTTTGCATGCGCGTGCGCATATTTTAGCACGGCGACCGCATCCCCTACACGCTAGATTCTACACCAGTGTAGGAAGGCCAGGAAGTTGCCAGGGAGTCAATAGTGCCACCATGAAGGTACCGTCGCCCTTGCAGGATGACTGCATGTGGGGGCGTGTCTGCAACGGGTGGGCTATTGCGGTATAATTTCTGCACTCCAGATGGGTTGACCCAAAGTGGTCGGCCATCCTCTGCCCAAGAGTGAAGCGTGCCACGTTCTCGAAAATCTGCCCCGGACACCATTGCCCACGGACACGATGGGCCGGAACGACTGTCTCCCGTTACGGAAAACTATCTGCTGTCCCTGTACAAGATGTGGGAAGATGCGGATATCCCGACGCTTACGCAGCTCACCGAGGCGTTGCGACAGTTGCCGCCCACCGAAGGATTGGGCACGTCGGTGCCGTCGGTGGCCGGGATGTTGCGCCGGATGCAGAAGCAGGGTTTGGTGGACATAGGTACGGACAAGCGAATCAGGTTGACGGGTCGGGGAAAGACGGAGGGCGAGAACATCGCGCGCCGGCACCGGCTGGCGGAGTGGCTGGTGGTAAGTCTGCTGGGCATGGAGCTCCACGAGGCTCACATTGAAGCGCACCAGCTGGAACACGGTATGTCTCCGGCCATGGAAGCCAAGCTGATGGAACGGCTGGGGAATCCGACGCGCTCGCCGTTCGGATGGCCGATTCCGGGCACCGGGGCATCGGCTCCGGCGCCCGGGGCAGTTACGCTGGAGAACGCCACGAGCGGCGTTCCGTATGTGGTTGACCGGGTACCGGAAGAAGACGCCGAGCTGTTGAAGTTCCTGGGTGGAGCCAACCTGGTGCCCGAACATCAGATAACATTGCTGGAAGCGATGCCGTACCTGGGCGTGATGCAGGTTGCCACCGAGGTGGACAACATATCAATCGGCTACAACGTGGCGCGGCAGATAGTAGTGCGGCCCTCAGCGGAGGACGCCGGGAAGGACGCCGGGGACGACTAATCCGGATCGGCGAGGGCGCGCCTGACCTGGGCCCAGCCTTCGGCCATGGCGCGGTCTGGCAGGGGCGGCTGCTCGGGGTCGGGAATGACCTTGACGGCGACGAGCACGGGCCCGTGGCGCTGCATGATGTCTTCCAGTCCGATGAGGAATTCTTCCAGGTTGTCGAACCGGCAGGCGTGGGAATAGCCGGCGCTGCGGGCCATGCCCTCGAAGTCCACGTTGTCGAACCCTGGGATGGGGACGCCGTCGGTGGAAGAGTGGACGGCGTCTTCGAGGACGAAGTGGACGAGGTTGGCCGGGGAGGCTTCGCCGATGGTGGCGAGGCTGCCGAGATCGGTGCGCAGGGTAGCGTCGCAGTCCAGCACGAGCACCCGGCGGCCAGGCTGGGCGAGAGATAGGCCCAGGCCAACAGCGGGAGCGCGATCCATGCAGTCGGTGAGGTCGATGTCCAGCTCACGGCGCTGGGAGACCTGGTGCCAGTTGCGCAGGGCGGCCGACGTGGAGACGACCAGGGCGTCGCTGCGATGGAAATTGATGGCGCGGGCGACTTCGTGGGAGGGTATCATTTTACATCAATGCACAGGATAAACAGGATTTCGGCTGATTGGGGAGGATGCTGACGGTCAGTTGTCATCGTTGGCTTTGTGGTTGGATTCCCGGCGGATTTCGGAGCGGCGGTGGGAGACCATCAGATAGAGGCCGGTGGGGATGAGGGCTGCGCCGGGGATGGCTTTGAGGGCGTTGCCCTCCACGAAACCCAACCAAAGCAGGTAGAATCCAGCCACAACGATAGCCGAGGCCAGGAGCCTGCCGAGGATGCCGCGAAGGGGGAGGTTGAGCATAGTCACCACCGTACCTACGGTAGTTGCTTGCCTGAAGAGTGCGGCTCCAGGTTACGGGTATTTACCAATTTTCGGAGAGCTTCCCGCGCCGTGTTCAATCTTCGGAGAGCCTGCCACTCCATTCTCTGAGGGTATTCGACAACGAAGATATCTTCAGCAGGTAGATCAGTATAGGCCATAATTGCAGATACTCTATCGTACAGATAGGCAATTTTCTGCGCTGGTTCCATAGGGTCGTATTCCGTAACAAACTCGACGATAGCCTGCTCGACCATAGTAGCGTAGGCCATAATTGCAGATAGACTATCGCCCAGCTTGGCAATTGCCTGCGCTGCTTCCACGCGCGGGCAGTAGTCGATCGAACCGTCCTGAACCAGCGCAGTGAGAGCATCAACCGCTGCAGCAGTGTCGGCCAGCCCGGAGATCTCCTGCACTGCTTTTATCCGGAAATCTTCGTCAACCTCATAGCCCTCAACCAGCGAAGTGAAAGCTTCGACCGCAGCAGCAGTATCGCCCAGCTTGGCAACTTGCTGTGCGGATTCCATCCGGAGGGCATCGTCAACAGAGGACTGCACAGCAAGGAAAAAGTGAGCATCGATGACTGCCCGAGTATCGCCCAGCTTGATAATTTCTTGTGCGGCTTCTATACAATACTCTTCCTCACCATCCAGATCGGCTTCAACCAGCAAAGTAAGAGCTTTGACCGCAGTGGCAGTATCGGCCAGCTCGGCAATCATCCGCGCTGCATTCATACGGTCGCTTGCGTCAAATCTCCATCCCTCATTTTCAACCAGGACCATTAACACATTAGTAGCCGCTTCAGTATCGCCCCGGTTGGCCATTTTCTGCGCCGCTTCCATACGATACTCTGCTGGATCTATGCCTAGGTCAATCCCGTAACCCGTAGCCAGATCAATTATCGCGTATATGGCACTAATCCCCGCCTCAGTATCACCCAGCTTAAAGAGTTCCTGCGCTGCTTCCATGCGATACTCGTGCTCAACATCCTCGTCCTTAACCAGGGCACTGAAAGCTTCAACCGCCGCTTCAGGATCTCCGAGCTTGACGATTGCTCGCGCTGCTTCCATACGGTAGTAGTCTTCAACCATGCCGTCCTCAGCTAACGCAATGAAAGCATTAGTCGTCGCCGTAGTATCGCCCAGCTTGGCGATTTCCCGTGCTGCTTCTATGCGACACTCGTCCTCAACCCTCCCGTTCTCTACCAGGGCACTGAAAGCTTCAACCGCCGCTTCAGGGTCTCCGAGCTTGGCGATTGCTCGCGCTGCTACCATACGGCGGTCGTCGTCATCGAATCCGTCCTCACTCAGCGCCAACGTAGTGAAAGCGGCGACAGCCGTCGCAGTGTCGCCCAGCTTGGCGATTTCCTGCGCCGCTTTCATACGGTGGTCCTCGTCAAGCGAATCATCGTTGACTAGCGAGGTAAGGTATTTGGCAGCCGCTTGGATTTCTCCCAAGCCGGCGATTTCGCGGGCGGCCTCTATCCGAACTTCAGCGTCTAGCATAAGGCCTTTAAGTTTGTGACGTTGAACGTCAGCCACACTTGAGGTTCCGCAGGGGCGGATGGTTGTTCGCCCCTACGACGCGTGGTTGGATTCCCGCGTAGGCGGGCATGATGGTGGGGAAAGGTGTGGGGATGATTTAGTCGGCGGAGAGGTTTGCGGTGACTTCGGTGAAGGCTTGCTGCGCGGAACGGGTGCCGCGGACGCGGAACTGGACCGGAGTGTTCTCGATTTCCGGTTCTACCACCAAGTGGATGAACACGGGGCCTTCGGCCGCCAGCGCTTCGTCGATGCCGTTGGTCAGGTCTTCCAGGTTATCGTAGGAGAAGACGGCGGCGTAACCGGCGCCTTTGGCGACTTCGGTCCAGTCGGTGACGCCATCCGAGCCGGGGATGGGCTGGCCGCCCGTAACGGCATACACGCCGTTATTGAAGAGGAAGTGGTAGAAGTTTTTGGGTTGCTTGGTGGAGGTTGTAACCAGCGCTCCGAGATTCATGAGGAGGCTGCCGTCGCCGTCCAGCACGAAGACTTTGCGGCCGGGCTGGGCGAGGGCAACGCCGAGACCGACGTTGCTGGCCTTGCCCATGGCGCCGGAGAGGGGCAGATCCAGGGGCAGGTTGGTGGTAACGGTGGGAAGACCGAAGCGCACGTTGCCGGCGTTCATGGTCGGGATGATGACGGCGTCGTCGCGCTTGCTGTCGATGATGCGGACGGCATCGGTATTGTTAATCATCAGGGTGTACTCCAGAGGATGGTGGTTGGATGAATGGGATTGCGCGATGGAATCTAGGAGCCGAATTCGGTACCGATGAGCACGCCAACGGGCCGGTTGAGGCGTTGGGCCTCTTCGAAGGCGATGCTGATGCGGTCGGCGTCATCGTCGGTTTCAACGAGGTAGTAATTTATTCCCCAGGCGTGAAGGATATGCTCGATAAAACGGCCGGCGGAGTCTGGCGTGGGGCCGCGCCGGGTCCAGCCGCGGTAACCAATCAGCAGAACCAGGGGTTGGTTCAGGTCGAGACTGAGGCCGCGGATAGAATCGCCGGCCTCAAAGACGCCGGTGTTCTGAATGAGGACGACCGGTTTGGCTCCACCGACCCAGAGTCCGGCGGCGACGGCCATGGTTTCGCCTTCGCGGCAGACCGGAACCAGGTCGAGGGTGGGTTCTTCCATCATCATGTTATAGAGGAAGTTAGTTTCGCTGTCGGGAAGCCAAACCACGTGGGAAACATTGTTCTTGATTAGTTCGCCGACGAGGGAAGCCGGGTGCAGAATGGATTCGTGGGTGGCCGTAGTCATTATCGCGACTCCTTGAATGATGCGCGGTGCATTGAAAGTCTGTTGGGAAAGTCTGTTGGAATGTGGCCGGCATTATATGGTTTGGCATTTGGGGCGTCAATGAGTGGGGCGGCGGCGGGCGCAGGACGAGCGGGGGAGGGGAGCGTTTTACCTGGATGAACCGGATGAACCGGATGGACCGGATTTTTGGGTGTGGTGGCTTGTCATTGCGAGCGCAGCGTGGCAATCCCGATGAGGTGGTGCAATGGCAGGGGATGCGGCCCTTCGACGGGCTCAGGATGATCCTTCGGCAGGCTCAGGATGAGCGGGGGGATTGTCACCCTCACCCCAACCCTCTCCCATCAAGGGAGAGGGGCATCTTGCGCCTCGCCCCGCCTCTCTCCCACCAAGGGGGGCGGGACGGGATTGCCACGTCGCTGCGCTCCTCGCAATGACAGGTGGAGCGGGACGGGGGGAGTGGTTAGAATTCGGCGTTGCGGGGGGTGCGGGGGAAGGCGATTACGTCACGGATGTTCTGCATTCCGGTGGCGAACTGGACGGTGCGCTCGAAGCCCAGACCGAAGCCGGCGTGGGGTGCGGTTCCGTAGCGACGCAGGTCGAGATACCACCAGTAGGGGGTTTCGTCGAGACCCGACTCGGCCATCCGGGATTGGAGGATGTCCAGGCGTTCTTCGCGCTGGCTGCCGCCGATGATTTCGCCGATGCGCGGCACCAGCACGTCCATGGCGCGGACGGTGCGGCCATCGTCGCTGAGTCTCATATAGAACGCCTTGATGGAGCTGGGGTAGTCGGTGACGATGACGGGTTTTCCGACCTTGCGTTCGGTAAGGTAGCGTTCGTGTTCGGACTGTAGGTCCAGGCCCCAATCGACGGGGTACTCGAAGGATTCGCCGGATGATTTGAGGGCGTTGACGGCCTCGGTGTAGGTCATGCGCTCGAAGTCGGAGGCGACGATGCCCTCCAGGGTGGCGATGAGTTCCTTGTCGTAGAATTGGTTGAAGAAGGCCATATCGTCGGGACAGGTTTCGAGGACGTGGGCGAACAGGTAGCGCAGGAAATCCTCGGCCAGGTCGGCAAGGCCATCGAGGTCGCAGAAGGCAACCTCGGGTTCCACCATCCAGAACTCGGCCAGGTGACGGGAGGTGTTGGAATTCTCGGCGCGGAAGGTGGGGCCGAAGGTGTACACATCGGTCATGGACTGGGCAAAGATTTCGGCCTCCAACTGGCCGCTGACGGTCAGGAACGCCGGGCGCCCAAAGAAGTCCTGGCTGTTGTCCACGGAACCGTCCCCAACTCCGTCCAATCTTGGCGGGTTGTCCACATCGAGGGTGGTGACGCGGAACATGGCGCCGGCGCCCTCGGCGTCGCTGGCGGTGATGATGGGAGTCTGGATGTAGAGGAATCCGCGCTGCTGGAAGAACTGGTGGATGCCGAAGGCCATTGCGTTGCGGACGCGGGCCATGGCGCCGAAGGTGTTGGTGCGGGGGCGCAGGTGGGCGAGCTCGCGGAGGAATTCGAGGGTGTGCCGTTTTTTCTGGAGGGGGTATTGCTCGGGGTCGGCGCCGCCGAGCTGCTCGATGCTTTGGGCAAGAATCTCGTAGCGCTGGCCGCGGCCCAGGGATTCCTGGAGTATGCCGGAGACGCTGACGCTGCAACCGGTGCTGAGTTGTCCGACCAGAGCCTGGTCGGGGCAGGTGGCGTCGACGACTATCTGGAGGTCGGCAAAGGTGGAGCCGTCGTTGATCTGGACGAAAGCGACTGCGCCGGAGGAACGGACGGTTTTGACCCAACCCTTGACGACGAGGGGGTCATTTCCGCGTAGTTCATCAAGGCTGAGCAGATCTTTGATGCGGGTGCGCGGCTGCGAGGTTGGCATGGCGTACCTCCGTTGCTGCTGTTCGGTGAATGATGGCCGGATTTTAGCATAAGGGTGTTCGGGCAGGATGGTTGGGCCAGGGCCTTTCGGTTTTACAAGAAATCCCCTCTCCCTTGATGGGAGAGGGTTAGAGCCTGCCCCGTACTTGATACGGGGGTGAGGGTGAAGGTGTGAGATAGGGAACTATCCTGTGGCAGACTATACCCCTCACCCCAGTCCTCTCCCACAAGGGGAGAGGGAGAAGAAAGCCCCTGATGGTTGGGCTAGACAGTGTTGACATTTTGAAATTCATTCCGTCATTCCGGCGAAAGCCGGAATCCATAGGTCGTAAGGTGAACAAATCGAAAACGTTATTAACGAATTCGGTCATTGGATTCCCGCTTTCGCGGGAATGACGAGAAATGTCAGCACGGCCTAGTATAATGGCAACAATTATAGTGCAGGAAGGTGGCTGTAATGCCCAGGGTTGAGCTGGTGATACCGGACGCAGAATGTGAGCGCTTTGAGCAGGAAGCGCAAAAGGCCGGCATGACGCTGGAAGGCTGGCTGATTGCGGCGGCGTGGGAATGGATTATTGATGAGAAGAAGGGGCCAAGCAGGGGGGAGCCACGGAAGAAGATGCGGCCTTTCAAGTCGCGGGATGAAATGTGGGCATTTTTCTCCGAAATCTCCGCTCGGCACGAGCCGGAGCGGGAACCGGATTGGGAAGAACACCTGCGCGTAATGGACGAATCTCGTCGGAAGGGCCTGCCTGACGTATGACATTCGTTGATACCAATGTGTTTATGTACGCTGTGGGAAGCCCACACCCGCTACAAAGCGCGGCCCAAGAGTTCTTCGACGTATCTATTCGCGATGGCGTACCGCTGTGCACTTCGTCGGAGGTCTTGCAGGAGTTAGCCCATGCCTATTTTCCGCCAGGCAGGGCGGATGTTTTCGATTCGGCGGTGGAGCTAGCGGCGCAAGCAGGTGTAGTAGTGTGGCCGCTGGAAGAAGCGGACGTGGCGCTGGCCAGGCGGTTGCATGAGCAGCATCCAAATCTTGCCGCCAGAGACCTGTGCCATCTGGCGTGCTGTCGCCGGCGCGGCGTCGGCGAGATAATGACTTTTGACCGGGCTTTGGCCGGCGTGTTCGGCAACCCGTCGCTGCCGTAAGGCCACCGGCGCCGGCGGACGAGTCGCTCGTACCCGTATAATGCTGGCGTTATGCCTGATTACCCACATATAGAACGCTACCGCGCTGACTTGCAGGAGCTCATTGAGTTTGGCGGTTCCGACAGCGAGCTGAACATACGGCCGGCGTTTCAGAACTGCCTGGCCGCTTATTGTACCGACCACCGGGAGAAGCTGGCGCTGGTGCCGGAGCTGCGCGTCGGTAGCGTCATACCGGACGGGACGGTGAAGGACTCGCTGCGGATGGCGCGGGGGTATTGGGAGGCCAAGGACACTCACGACGACCTGGACGCCGAGATACAGAGCAAGTTCAACCGGGGCTATCCACGGGACAACATTATCTTTGAGGATTCGCAGACCGCCGTTCTGATTCAGAACCGGGAAGTGGCGATGCGGGTCGATATGTCCCGCCCCGGCGAGCTACACCGGCTGATACGGCGGTTTCTGGACTATGAGCTACCGGAGATTGAGGAGTTTCGCCAATCCCGTCAGCAGTTCAAGGACGACCTGCCCGCCGTGCTGGACAACCTGCGGGGCGTGGTCGCCGAGGCCGAAACCGACAACGCCGAGTATCAGGCCGCCGCTGCCCGTTTCCTGGAACACTGCCGGCGCACCATCAGCCCCGGGGTGTCGGATACCGACGTGCGGGAGATGCTGTTGCAGCACATCCTCACGCAGGACATTTTTCTCCGGGTGTTCTCCGAGGACCAGTTTCACCGGGAGAACAACATCGCCCGGCAGCTGGACGCGCTGGAGCGCACCTTTTTCACCGGCGATGTGCGCCGCCAGGCCATTGACCGGCTGCGGGCCTACTACGGCGCCATCGGACGGGCCGCCGACGAGATTGCCGACTACGCCGAAAAGCAGCAGTTCCTGAAGGCCATCTACGAGGATTTTTACCAGGCTTACAATCCCGCCGCCGCTGACCGGCTGGGCGTCGTCTATACCCCCAACGAAGTGGTGGACTTCATCATCCGGGGGACGGATTATCTGCTGGATAAACACTTCGGGCGTCGGTTGGCCGACCGGAACGTGCAGATACTGGACCCGGCCACCGGCACCGGCACTTTCGTTACCAACCTGATCAACTATCTGCCGGCGGAACGGCTGGAATACAAGTACCTTAACGAGATACACGCCAACGAGGTGGCGATACTGCCCTACTACATCGCCAACCTGAACATTGAATACACCTACAAGGAACGGACGGGGCGGTATCTGGAGTTTCCCAACCTGTGCTTTGTGGACACATTGGACAACATGGACTGGCAGGGCAGCAGCGGCGGGGCGGTGCAGCGGCAGGCGGCGTTCAACCTGGGCGGCCTCTCCGAAGAGAACTGGATACGGGTGCAGGAACAGAACGAAAAGAGCATCAGCGTGATTATGGGCAACCCGCCCTATAACGACAGTGCGGGAAGTTGGGGCGATGGTTCTGCCAACCGGAACTATCTTGAGATTGACCGACGCATCAGCGAAACATACATCGCTGCCAGTGCAGCACAAAAGACGCATCAATACGATATGTACAAGCGGTTCTTGCGTTGGGCGTCCGACCGGCTGGATGATGACGGCATTGTAGCCTTTATTACCAACCGCAGATTCCTTGATGCTCAGCAGGATGACGGATTCCGCAAAGTAGTATCTCAAGAATTCAGTGATCTATATTTGGTAGATTTGGGAGGTGATGTAAGAAAGGACGGCAACGTCGGTAACATTTTTGGAATTATGACCGGCGTCTCCATTGCCTTTTTCGTCCGAAGCACTGACACGTCATTCCGGCGAAAGCCGGAATCCAAAGTAATCCATTATTACGCCGTCGGTGATGAACAGACTGGCGCCGAGAAGTTGGCCAAGTTGGCTACGTTCGATTTCAACGCGATGGAATTTGAAGAGGTCATACCCGACGCCAAAAACAATTGGCTCAACCAGTCCAACAGCGATTTTGAGACATTGATGCCCCTTGCCAACCGGCAGACTAAGTTTGCCAAAGCTGTTAGTGATGAGCAGGCCGTATTCGGCCTCTATGCCAACGCAGTCAAGTCAAACCGCGATGGCTGGGTATATGACTTTGAGGTTGCCAATCTGCGGAACAAAGCGCTTTTCTTTGCGGATACCTATAACGAAGCGTTGGACAATAAGGACGAATCGTATGACCCGGTTATCAAGTGGAGCCGTGACTTGCGTAATGAATTCCAGCGTGGCCGGCGCATCGTCTATAACGACGGCAACCGTATCCAATCCCTATACCGCCCATTTGTGGTAAAGCATCATTTCGCCAATTTCACGATGAACGATGTTCTTACCAGCAATCATTACGATATGTTTGGGCCGAACTTGCAACACCCAAATAAGGTAATTTGTTTTCAGAGTACTGGAGCACGCAGGGCTTTTGCGTGCTTAGCAACCAACAAAATATCAGACTTCCACTTGTTCTTTGATGGCACGCAATGCCTCCCCCTCTACCGCTACACGGCGGACGGGGAGCGGGTGAGCAACATTACGGAGTGGGGCATACAGCGCATCAACGAGCACTACCGCCGGGAGTGGGGGAAGGACTTTGAGCAGGCGGCCGGCGCGGACGGCATCACCGCCGAGGATATTTTTGCCTATACCTACGCCGTGCTGCATGACCCGGTGTATCGCTACGACTACGGGGTTGACCTGTTGCGGGAGTTTCCGCGGCTGCCCCTGTACCACGACTTTGACCTCTGGGCCAAGGTGGGACACCGGTTGCTGGATTTGCATATCGGGTTTGAATCCGCCGAACCGTACCCGCTGGAACGGCGGGAGGTGGGTCCTTCGACAGGCTCAGGACGAGCGGTGAAGGTGATTTTGCGAGCAGACCGGGAGCGCGGCATCATCATCCTGGACGAGCAGACCACGCTGGCCGGTGTGCCGCCGGACGCCTGGCGCTATCAGCTGGGCAGCCGCTCCGCGCTGGAATGGGTACTTGACCAGTACAAGGAGCGCAAGCCCCGCGACCCAACTATCGCCGCCAAGTTCAACACCTACCGCTTCGCCGACCATAAGGAGCGGGTCATCGACCTGCTGCAGCGGGTGTGCGCCGTCAGCGTAAATACCATGGAGATAGTTGACGGTATGGCCTATTGGGAGGACGGCTACCTCATCGTCTTCGGCGACCGGGACAAGCACGAGTGGGGCATGATGGGGCTGGCTCACTGGTTCAGTCGGCCTAACGAGTTGGAAGTGAGTTCCGAATGGGAGGCGGAATGGTTGGAGATATAGTCTGGGCGCCGTTTCCGTTCACCGATTTGACGCAGGCGAAATTGCGCCCGGTACTGGTTCTAGCCGATGTGAAGGATGGCATGGAACTGGATTGGATAGTGTGCGAGATAACCACCAGCCTTGGACACGCTCGGGAGATACCAATAACTCGTGGAGATATGGAGACCGGGGGGCTGCGCATTGACAGCCAAGTTCGTCCGGACCGACTGGCGACATTGAACGAGAGCATATTCCGTCGGACTGCCGGCCGCATATCGGCCGCCAAGCTGGCAGAGATAGCGGCAGCGACGCGAAGCCTGTTTTGACGCCAGTAGAGCCGGCGCAGCCCGCTAAATCGGCGGCCTTTGCTGGTGCCAGTTGGTGGTTTGCTGGTAGGCGTGGGCGATGCGGAGCAGGGTGGGTTCGGACAGGTGCGGGCCGATGAGTTGCAAACCGACGGGCAGGGGTTTGTCTGAATCAGCGTCGTTGGCGAAACCGCAGGGGATGGACATGGCGGGCAGGCCGGCGATGTTGACCGGCAGGGTGTAGATGTCCACCAGGTACATGCGCACCGGATCGTCGGCGCGGTCTCCGATGGGGAATGCCACGACCGGCGAGACGAGGGCGTAGTTAGTCCCTTTAGGTGAATCAGACGGCGAGAGCGTCCAGGAGTTGAAGAACCGGATTCACTGGATTGTCGCGCAAAAACGCTTCGATCTCTTGAAACAGCCCCTCGAAATCATCGACGCGGTCCTGCATCGGAGTCAGGTCGGCGGGAAGGGGAATATCAGGATGCGTACTCGCGAATTTGTGCCACGCTTCGACGATATATTCGGCGCGGGCCAAATCATCTAAATCGGAGAATGAAAAACCTGGGGCTAAGCTTGGAGCATCGTATCCGTCCAGCCGGTCAAAGAGTTGATTCACAACTGCAGCAACGCCACGCACGCAGGCCGTCATCTCGACAAAGTCGGCAACTGCAATTTCCAAGTTGAAGTCATCACCTTCATTTTCGTAGGCAAAAGGGACCGACAGCGTGGCATCGGAGAGCTGTTGGATGAGCCGGTTCAGCCGGATGTTGACGGACGCGAACCTCTGGGAATAATCACTTGAGGCTATAGTGGTATGGAGCGTGTATTTCGTATCAAAGTCGTAGCCCTTGTCCAGGCACAGACCCAGGGGATGCTCCGGGCTGGGCGCGGGGCGTGGCACGGGGAGGCCTGTCCACCGTGGCCCGCACCAGCTTCATATCGTGGCGGTTGGCCCGGTCACTGCCAGCCCCCCACCGGGATGCCTTGGGCTTCGGTCAACAGACTGCGTTTGACGCCGCTCTTACCCCGGTCCGTGGGGTTAGGACCGGTTTTCCCCCGCCCAAGGGGGATTTGGTCAGGGCCCCGTCCCAGCTCAGCCAACTCCAGTCCAAACCCTTCAATTCGTCATAGCGTTCCAGCCCGGTCCGCCATAGCTCCAGGAACACCCCGGCGGCGGTCCATTCCTGAAAGCGCAGGTGGGCGGTGGAGCCGGAACAAATGCCGGTGGCATCCAAGGACTTCCACTGGCAACCGGTGCGCAGCACGTAGCAGATACCGTTGGCGCAGGTCCGGTCCGGAACCCGGGGCCGGCCTCCGCCCAGGGGATGGGTATTCACCCGCTGGGGGTGGCCGGGCCGGCGCGGGGCGGTCGCGGCGGCTTGGGTTCTTTCGCTTTGGTCATTCCCCAAGTTTAGCCGCTCCTCTGCCTCCTTCCCCATCCACTACTCAGCGGGTTTCACCCATTTTTAGGATAGGCTCTTACTCTGGACGATGTAATAGGTGTCGCCTTCTTCTGAATTGCCATCGTCATCATCGAGGTCAGAGTGCTTCAAATAAGCGATGTCAATTCCGCCGTCGCCAGAGCCGTCGCAAACGTCGAAATCATCATCGTCGGTGGTCACGCTTAACCATTGGTCTATGATCTTCGTCCCAAAAAGACGCCCTTTATCTAGCGGCGACCGGCTCTCGTCCTCTATTTCAGCTAGCCATTCCTCACGAAACTGTTCGTAACTGATCTTGTCGGTAGTGCTTGCGCTAGTACCGTTTCCACTTGAAGATGCCTTATATCGCATATCTGTTCACCTGTTAATCATTCCCAACACAAGCAGGAATCCAGAGTTAGAGGCAGCTTTCTGGCATTAACAAATCTATCTGGAAACGGTACTAGTCAATTTCTCGTCCTCTTTCAATCAGTACTTGTCGTTGACTGCTGCTAGCCTTACCGCAGCGCCAGCATTCGTTGCAGCGCGACCACCGACTCCTGCTGTATCCGGTCGGGTACGGTGATGCGGTTGACCACCTCGCCGGCAACCAGGCCTTCCAGCGTCCACAGCAGGTAAGCCGGGTGGATGCGGTACATGGTGGAGCAGGGGCAGCTCACCGGGTCGAGGCAGAACACGGTTTTGTCCGGGTTGCTCTTGGCCAGGCGGTTCACCAGGCTGATTTCGGTGCCGATCGCCCACGCCGAACCGGCCGGCGCTTCGTTGATGGCCTTGCGGATAAACTCGGTGGAACCGTCCATGTCGGCGGCTTCGACCGTTTCGCGGGTGCATTCGGGGTGCACCAGCACCGTGATGTCGGGGTACCGTTGGCGAGCCGACTCGATCTGCTTGACGGTGAAGCGGGTGTGCACCGAGCAATGGCCCTGCCACAGCACCATTTTGGCGGCGCGCAACTGCTCCGGAGTGTTGCCGCCCATCGCCTTGAAGGGGTTCCAGACGACCATTTCGTCGAGACCGATGCCCAGCTTGTAAGCGGTGTTGCGGCCCAGATGCTGGTCGGGAAGGAACAACACCCGGTCGGCTTCTCCGAAGGCCCATTCCAGCACGGCGGCGGCGTTGGATGATGTACAGACGGCGCCACCGTTGCGCCCACACAACGCCTTGATGTCGGCCACCGAGTTCATGTAAGTAACGGGCAGGATACCGCCGTGGTCGCCGAGAACGTCCTGCAAGTCGTCCCAACCATCTTCCACATCCTGGATGGGAGCCATGTCTGCCATGGAGCAGCCGGCGGTGATGTTGGGCAGTATGACCTGCTGGTGGCTGCCGGCCAGGATGCGGGCGGTTTCGGCCATGAAGTGTACGCCACAGAAAACGATGAAGTCAGCCTCGGAACGGGAGGCCGCCTCCTGGCTGAGCAGGAAGGAATCGCCCTGGAAATCGGCGTATTTTATGATCTCTTCCCGCTGGTAGTGGTGACCAAGCACCGTAACCGATTTACCCAGCTTGCGACGGGCGTCGGCGATGCGGTCGTCCAGCTCGGCGGGGGTGCAGGCCAGATATTCGCCGGGGATTTTTTGCCACCGCACGTTGATAGCGAGTTCTTCCGCCAACGATTTGGCGGGCAGTTCGTCCTCGGGGCGACAAAAGGCGGCGTGTTCGATCTCTGTTAGCGGGATAGTGGGTTGCCGCGTTCGGGTAACCATTTTGCTGCCTCCTGGCCGGGTATGATGTTCGTTCAGTAAGCGAACAGTATTAAACGATCGATTCTCAAACTATCGGGGGCGCCAATCGGTAGAGTGTGGTCGCCGGAGAGACTGAAGGTTACGTCATAACACCGGACAAAGACCACGGCCCGGTCCGGTTAATGCGTATGTTTACCGTTTGGCCGGTAAGGTCAGTGACACCGCAGTCGGCGTCGGGCTGGGCCGATTCGAAATAGACCAGTTTGTTGCCGCGCGTGCGGCCAGTCCAACGGCCGCGTTTGCGGTTTTCAGCCAGCACCTGCACCGTCTGGCCCATGTAGCCGGCGTTGATGCCGGTGAGTATGCCCTCCTGGAGGGTTTCCAACTCCTTGAGCCGGCGCCGCTTGTCGTCCTGGGGCACGTCGTCGGGCATGGTGCGGTCGGCGATGGTGCCGGGCCGGGTGGAGTAAGCCGCGCCATGAATTTTATCAAAGCGCAGGTCATCGACCAGCCGGAGAGTGTTCTGGAACTGCGCCTCGGTTTCGCCGGGGAAGCCGACGATGATATCGGTGCTGACCGTGACGTCGGGGACGGTGTCGCGAATCTCACTGACTATGTCGCGATATTCGGCGACGGTGTAGGGACGCCGCATCTGACGCAGTACGTCGTCGTCGCCAGCCTGAACGGGCAGGTTGATGTGTTCGCAAACCTTGGGCAAGGCAGCTACCGACTTGATGATACGACTGCTCATATACGAGGGGTGGGAAGTCAGGAATCGGATGCGATCAAGGTCATTGACGTCGTTGAGCCGGGTGAGCAGGTCGGCAAGATCATGCCCGTCATCCCGGTCGTGTCCATAGGCGTCCACAGTCTGGCCGAGCACGGTAACTTCGCGCACGCCGCGGGTGGCCAGCAACTCCACCTCGTGGGCGATGTCGTTGACCGAACGGCTCACCTGGCGGCCGCGACGATAGGGGATTATGCAGAAGGAGCACATCAGGTCGCAGCCGTGGATGATTGGCACGTAGGTAGTAACGTCGGGCTGCTGGGGCGCCAGCGATCCTACGCATCCCTCCCAGTCGAGGCCGAGACGCTGTCCAACCAGTTCCAGCAGAGGTTCAAACTGCTGGGGCCGCAGGAACAGATCGACGTGGGGGAAGCGGCGTTCCAGTTCTTCGGTTTTTGGTCCCACCATGCACCCGGTGAGGGCGAGCACGGCATCGGGACGCTTTTTGCGGAGAGGCTGGTTCAGGTTCAGCGTGCCGACGACCTTGTCCTCGGCGCTTTGCCGAACGACGCACGAGTTGAGCACGACCACGTCAGCGTCGGCGGGGCGTTCGACCGGCACGAGGCCCAATTGCTCTAACGCCGACCCCAGGCGTTCGGAGTCGGCGGTGTTCATCTGGCAACCGATGGTCCAGATGTGATAGGTCTGCATTCGATTCTATCCGGTATTACAGGGCAGTTATGGTGCGGGGATTCCGAGGGAGAATGGCGGAGGGAGCGGGATTCGAACCCGCGATCCCAGTTTCCCAGGATAAGCGCTTAGCAGGCGCCCGCACTAGACCACTATGCGATCCCTCCCAACCCTGTAGGGTTAGTTCGATTATAGACGATTGTGAACCGGGATACAAACGAGCGGCACGGTATCACGCGCCGCCGGGCCCATCGTTGAGCAAGGCCAGCATACGGTTTACGAACCGGTGGACTACGGGGCGGTTCAACTCTATTTCGTAGTCTTCCAAATCTTGATGGAAAAAATGTATGTGGAATCGTTCCGCTGCCAGGAAGCCCGCCAGGACGAGCGGATCGTCGTATTCGTCCGCCAGCCGGAACGCCGCATTCTTCATGGAGCGATGGCTTCGATACTGCCAACCCCGCTGCTGGGCCAGGGCTGATACCACGTGCGTGGCCGCTCCGTACAACTTTTCCGAACCCTGCAGATCGTCTCCCGCAGCGAATTCCCGGTCGGACGCCACCAGAAAATCACGAGCGGTCTGGGCGTGTTCCTGCGAGTTCATCTCTTTGGTAGTCATGGTGGTTCTCCGTTCACTCGGCGTTGGCGTCTTCGCTGTCTAGCAGCGCCAGCATACGGTCGACAAAATGGTGTACCGCCGGCCGTTCCGTTTCCATATCATAATCTTCCATATTGTCGTGGAAGAAATTTGCATGGAACCGCTCAGCGGCGGAAAATCCGCCGATAATGGTAGGATCAGCGAACTCCCGCGCCAGGTCGGCGATGGCATTTTTCATGGCCCGGTGGCTCTGGTAGCGCCAACCCCGCTGCTGACACAGGGCGATTACGACCTGGGTAGCGGCTCCGTAGAGTTTTTCCGAACCTTGCAGGTGGTCGCCGGAAGCAAACTCCCGGTCGGAGGC
Organism: Dehalococcoidia bacterium; assembly: GCA_965262485.1. Taxonomy (GTDB): domain Bacteria; phylum Chloroflexota; class Dehalococcoidia; order Lucifugimonadales; family UBA3495; genus Bin87. Next base: position 2,542,007 of record OZ253540.1, read on the forward strand.
GGTGAGGAAACCGCGCGCGGTCTGGGCATGTTCCTGCGAGTTCATCTCTTTGGTAGTCATCGTTGCTCCCGCTCGGTATGTACCAGCGTTAATCCCATGCTAGACCGGCCAGGCCGGCAGCGTCAACTGGTGGAAATTGAGAAAGGACGTGCGCTCTGGGCAATGGCCAGTACCGCCTAAAATGCCTTGATGCGGGGCAAAACTTCGCGGCCAAACAGCGCGATGGATTCCATTACGGTTTCGTGCCGCAACCCCGGCTGCTGGAACGCCAGGTCCACGACGCCGACGCCGCAGCGGTCGTGATATTCCCGCAGCTGTTCCACGACTGTGTCCGGGCTTCCCACGAAGTTCAGCATGGACCCGATTCCCCGGTTGACGTTGGTCTGGGGAGGGTTGGCCAACCCCACCCGCGCATCCGCCCGCTCGTCTGGGGGTTCGGGCGTGATTGCGCGGCCCGTGATAACCGAAGGATTCCGGGATGCCCCTGCTGCCGCTTCCAGAATCAACGCGCGCTTTTCTTCCGCCAGGGCATCGGTTTCGGCCAGGCAGATGCCGCCCCGATAAGCGATATGATCGGGGGTGGGTTGCCAGCCGGCGTCGTCACAGCAGCGGAAATATGCCTCGATGACCCGCTGCATATCCTCCGCGCGGTCGTAGGAAACGGCTACCCCCAACCGGTTGGACGCGGCGTGACTGACCGTGGGTTCGCTTCTGGTGGCCACGAAAATGGGCAGAGAATCACCCTGAACGGGACGGGGCCATACGGCGATGGTGTCGTAGTCGTAATGTTCCCCGTGCCAGGCGAATGGCTCGGCGGCGGTGAGCGCGCGCCGGACGATATCGATGCCTTCCAATAACCTGGACCTCGCTTCCTCTCGATCCACACCGTGCACGGCGTCTTCATTGGGTGTGCCCCGCATGAACGCCACTACCAGCCGCCCGCCCGTCAGGTTGTCCAGCATCCCGATCTCTTCGGCAGCCCGCACCGGGTTGTTGATGGGCAGCAACTGACCCAGCATCGCGATCCTGGCCCGCCGGCACCGCTGGGCCACCGTCGCCGCCATCACGGCCGGACTGGGCGTCAGACGCGTGCCCGAATAATGATGCTCCGACACGCTGATCCAGTCGAACCCCACCGATTCGGCCAGCTCGCACTCGGCTAATCCTTCCCGGTAGGATCGTTCCGACGCTTCCGGATCGATATGCCCGGGCGCCACCGGCCACGCTCCGGGTAACGAATGCCGCTCCGAATAACCCATACATCCGAAGTATGACGCTTTCATGGTTGGCTCCCCGGCAGGTTACTCTTACGGTTCCAGTGCGATACCGCAGGTGATTCTAGTCAGCGACGGTTTCGTAGTTCACCATCCAGTTAAAACCGAACCGGTCGGTGCACATTCCGAAGTAGGCGCCCCAGAACATATCCTGCGGCGGCATCGCAACCGTTCCGCCGTCGGAGAGTCCATTGATGATGCGGTCGGTTTCTGACCGGCTTTCGGTGGCGATGCTAATGGAGAAATTGTTGCCGGCGTTGGGCGGCGGTCCGAACAAAGAGGTGGTGTCGCTGCCCATGAGCGCTCCGGAACCAATGGGCAGGGAGATGTGCATGATGCGGTTTTTCTCGTCATCCGGCGCCGGCATATCGGCGGGGCCGTCGGCGAAGGTTGCGACCCAGGAGAACTCGCCGCCGAAAACCGAGCGGTAGAACTCGAAAGCCTCGCGGCAATTGTCGTTGAAGTGAAGGTAGGCGTTGATGTCCACTGGGTTGCTCCTATTCGTTATTCGGTAATTAGTTTTGCTTCCGAAAGCGCGCTGACATTTTACGCGGTATTGCCGCTTTCGTTGTTCAGCAGCGCCAGCAAACGGGCGACAAATTGATGTACTGCAGGGCGGTTTGCCTCGACAGTGTAATCCTCCATATTGTCGTGGAAAAAATTCTCATGGAACCGTTCGGCAGTAGCAAAACCGGCGGTGATGAAGAGGTCGCCATATTCTTGGGACAGGTTGGTTACTGCTTGTTGCATAGCCCGGTGGCTACGGTATCGCCAGCCGCGTTGCTGGCATATGGCGATGACGGCCTGAGTAGCGGCGCCGTAGAGCTTTTCCGAACCTTGCAGGTGGTCGCCGGCGGCAAACTCCCGGTCGGAGGCGGTGAGGAAGTCACGGGCGGTTTGGGCGTGTTCCTCGGCGGTCATTTCTTTGGTGGTCATGGTTGCTCCTGGTCAGGCCGAATTGAGGTTACATTATGCCAGACACGGTAGTGAGGATGACGGCGGCGGCTGGCTATTGGGCAATGGGGTTGTAGGTGTCCGGCGGGGTTACGCCGTGGAATATGGAGTACTGCGAAATGACAACATCCTCGCCGCCAAGTTTGCCCCACACCATGAGCGAATAGACGCCATCGCCGTGCCGGTTCAAGATTTGGCTGATGTCCGCTTTCACCGCGAAAGTTGTGCCCGCAGCCGTCCATTCCGAAGCGGTAATCCAGGGCAAAGTGATAGATTGAGTTTGCAAGCGTTGGCTGGCATCGTACGCCTGCTGCCAGGCTTGATGAGCCTCGCTGTGGGAACGTGGTGCCGGCGCATCCGCTGCAACATCATACGGACTGGGACAAGGTTTATATGTGGTGGTGAACTCATTCGTAGGCCAGTAGTAGCCCCCGGTCAACGGCTCCCGCAATGCGGCCACTTGCCGCCCGCTATCGTAACAGTAGGTTCTAGCAACCTGACCTCTGGTTAGAAGATGCGGCGGTGCGTCATAATAAATTTGTATGCCCAAGTCGCGGTTTTCGCCGAATCGCACGCCGTTCTTTGTTGTTCCAGACGATGACAGGATGCCATTGGCGATAGTTGGCAGGCGGTTGTACTCAACATAGTCGCCTTCAAAGTGCTGGTACATCGCGGTGTTGTATCGATTCCAGACAATGCCGATATTGACCTTTTCGTGCTGCGGGTCAAGGATATTGCGCCGGTGGCCGGGACTGCTCATCCAACCGTCCATCGCCTCTTCAATTTCGACTCTGATGCTACTATTGGCACTGTAGCCGTCGGACGCGGTAATACAATAGTTCAAGCCCAATCCGTTTTCGCCATTGGACTGATAACTGCCAGCCAGGCTATAACGCATATAGGGTTTCAAGCCGTCAATGCCCCAATGGGCGAAAAAGCAGTTTTCCAGCACAGATTCGGCGTGCAGTTGCGCCGCGATATTGTCGCCCAACACCACTGAGTTCAGCCCGGCCTTTGCCCGCTCGGCGTTGATGAGTTCCAGCATATACCGCTTTTCCTCGATATACCGCAGGTTGGGCAATGCAGCGTCAACCGGCCTCGGGATGGTACCGGCGGGTGTTGTGGCGGGATAACCCGTCGGTACATGGGTTGGCGTTGGTGCGGGCGTGGATTGCGGCTCCAGGGTATTCGCAGACTGGCTTGCCGATACCAATAACTCCGGAAATACCCCGCCGCAGTGCCGCTCAACTTTGGCTCGGATGTCAGCAACGTATTGCTGTCCATCCGCTATCGATGTATCGGCGGCCTGCGCTCGAAAACGCTTTTCCTGGCCGGAGTATTGACCGGCACATTCGGCGAACGCGTTGATTACTAACTCCCGCTCGGTCGGCTTGCTTGCGGTGGGGGTCGGCGTCGGAACGTTTGTCGCCGTTGGCGCAGGCGCTAGCGTTGCGGTAGTTGGCAAGGTCGTCGATGGTTGTGGTGTCTCGGTGAGCGGCGGCGGCACCGTCGGTGTTGATGACGGCAGCATCGCTGCCAACGGTACATCCGGGCTCTGTGTACCTTGCTCTACATAGCGCATTACGCCATAAACAATGCCGCCGCCAATGACCAAGAACAACAGCGCGAGCACGAAAACACCCCACCCACGCATTTCGCCTCTACTCTTCGTCCGGGTGCGTCGTTATGAAGCGACCGGCGCGCTCCGGGTCGACGTGGGGCGCGCGCACCTCGACGCCGGCCTGTTCTTCCTGCAGGCGGACGGTTGAACTGCTGTCGGCGTTGGCCCAACCACGGTTCATAGCCGTCAGGGAAATCTGCTGCGCCAGGGTGGACATGGGCATGGGGACGTTGTACTCGCGGGCCAGTTCGGTAGCGAGGGAGATGTCCTTGTGGGCCAGATTCAGGGCGAAACTGGCCGGCTCAAACTCACCGCGGAACATGGTGCGCACCAGTCCCTCGTGGAGAAAAGACATTCTGCCCAGGGCGCCACGACGGACACATTCCCAGAGGGGTTCGGGGTCGACGCCGGCCTTGACGCCCAGGGTCAGGCCCTCGGCGATGGCCTGGCGGACGCTGTGGCCGATCATGTTGTGCACCAGCTTGGCTACGCTGCCGGCGCCAATCTCGCCGGCGTAGAAGACCTTGTCGCCGAATGCGTCCAGCACCGGCTTGACCCGGTCGAACACCTCCCGGTCGCCGCCGACCATGACGGCCAGGTTGCCGGAGGCTGCTCCGGTCTTGCCGCCGCTGACGGGAGCGTCCAGCACGTAGGCGCCCCGGGCGCGGAACTGGGGTTCGATCTCGCGGATCAGGGTGGGCCGGCTGGAGGAGAGATCGATGTAGACGCTGCCGGGGCGGATGCCCTGCAGGACGCCGTCGCTGCCCAGAGAAACAGCCTCCACCTCGTAGGGACCGGGCAGGGAGGTGAAGGTGATGTCGCTGGCGGCGGCAACCTCGGCGGGGGAGTTGGCGAGATGGGCGCCGCCTTCCAGCAGGGGCAGGGCGGCTTCTTCGCGCAGGTCGTAAATAATCATGGGGTAGCCGGCCCGCTGAATGTTGGCGGACATGCCGCCGCCCATGTTGCCCAGTCCGATGAAACCAACAGTTTCCATGATGTACAGATGCTCCCTTTCAGGTGATAATTTTTGGGAGTATACATCAGGAGAAGATCGATTCAGTGGGTGCTGCTTCAACGGTTCGGGATGCGGGGGTGTTGAGGCTTGTCATTGCGACCCCGTACTCGATGCGGGGGTTGGCAATCTCGATTGGGTGGCGCAATGACAGCGGGGATTGAGGTGAATTCGCGCTCGATTTTCGTTGCGAATACTATTGCCGGTACCGTAGCCGGGTGGTACACTTTTGGAACACTTTTCCATTTATACACGGAAATTTATGCTGGTCCTCGTTGAGCGTGCAATGCACTGCCTTTTTGTTACCGATGATGCCGACGGCCGCCGAGACGTGCTGGATATAGTGCAGCGGTTGGCAAAGGTTTTACAAGTAGAAGCGTACATTGTGGGTGGCCCGGTGCGAGATCAGTTGCTTGGTATCCCGTACAACGACCTTGATATCACCGTGGCCGGCAGCGCCCTGCCCCTGGCCGAACGGCTCGCAACCGCGGTGGGAGGTCGGCTGACCGTGCATCAACGGTTTGGCACGGCGACGGTTTCGATGCTGGATTTTGCGATCGACCTGGTAACGGCGCGCAACGAATTGTATCACCATCCCGGCGCTTTGCCCCAGGTGAGGGTTGGCACGGTTGCCGACGACCTGGCCCGGCGCGACTTTACGATCAACGCGATGGCCGCATCCATTACGGATGAGTCCCTGGCATTGGTCGATCCCCACGGGGGCCGCGCCGACCTGGAAGCCGGCCTCGTCCGCACTTTGCACCCTTTGAGTTTCGTCGACGACCCAACGCGTATATTCCGCGCCATACGGTACGAACAGCGTTTCTCGTTCCGGATCGAAGACCAAACGTTGATCGAGTTACGGCACGCGGTTGAGCATGGCGCATTGGCCACGCTGACGGGCGACCGGATACGTCACGAGCTGGAACGTATATTCAACGAAGCATCGCCGTTGCCGGCGATGCGCCGGACCGGCGAGCTGGGAGCGCTGTCCGCCGTACATCCGGCATTGGGGCACGCGCACCTGGAGGGGCTGGGAGACTGGTCGGCGACGCCGCTGAGCTGGGCAGCCGCGCTGGCGTGGCCGCTGTCCGCGGAGCAAGGGGTATCGCTGGCAACGCGACTGAACGCTCCGGCCGACCTGGTTCGCACCCTGGAGGACACCGCGCTGCTGACGGCCCGACAACCTCGGCTGGCCGAGGCCGGCTTGCTTCCCTCCGGCGTTTGCGCGCAGCTGGACGGTCTGTCGCCCGATGCTCTGGCAGCGGCGACGCGGTTGGCTGAACCTGTGGTTGGCGAGCGCGTGGAACGCTACCTTTCGGAGTGGTGGTCTGTTGCGCCGTTGCTGCGGGGCACTGACCTGCTGGAATTGGGTGTGCCATCCGGTCCAGCGGTAGGCGAAGCATTGCGGGCGCTGCGGCAGGCGCGCCTGGATGGTCTTACGCGCGACCGGCACGATGAAGAGCAACTGGCCCGACAGTGGGCTCACGCAAAAAACTAACGCCAGGATTAACTTTTGAGTCAACATTGCACGGTAGTGAGGTAGTGAAGTGGTAACCATATTCCAGGTTTCAGGTCCAGCATACTGCGTTGTGTGCAACGAAGAGCTTGAAGGCCCCCACCGAACGACCTGCCAGATGTGCGGCGGACAGTTCCATCAACCCTGGTCACCCGACAGCGAGGCTCCGCGGTGCGGACGGGCAGCCAGCCACGATGAAACGCTCGCTGTAATCTTTCTGTGCCAGGATTGTTTCGACAACCGCCGGCCATCTTTCTAGGAGCGCCCGCCATTATGAAAGCCGTTTATATCGAAGCCCACGGGGACGTGGACGTACTGCAATATGGAGATCGCCCCGACCCCACGCCGGAATCGGGCGACGTGGTGGTCAGCGTGCAGGCCAGCGCGCTGAATCGCCTGGATATTTTCACGCGCCAGGGGCAGAGGGGGCTGGAGCGGGAGTTTCCGCCGCCGCTGATTTTGGGAGGCGATACGGCCGGCGAGGTGGTGGCGACCGGGGCCAACGTCAGCACGCTCAAGGTGGGTGACCGTGTAATCGTCAACCCACGCCTGGCCTGTGGAGTATGCCAGTGGTGCGGGTCTGGGCGCGACGACCTTTGCCGCCGCAGCCGCTTCCTGGGGACGGCACGAGACGGCAGCTACGCCGAGCTGGTGTCCGTGCCCGAGGTCAACGCCTACGCTCTGGACGGTTCGGTTCCGTATGAGGATGCTGCCGCCGTTCCGACGACGTACCTGCCCGTGTGGAACATGGCAGTGCGGCGTGCGGCGTTGCAGCCGTGGGAAACTGCCCTGGTGTTTTCGGCGTCTGCCGGCGTGGGCGCGGCGGCGATTCAGGTTTTCAAAAACGTGGTGGGCGCCACAGTTATCGCCACCACGAGCACACCGGAAAAGGTAGAACAGGCTCGTAGCCTGGGAGCCGACCACGTTATCAACTACAACGAGGAAGACATAACGCAGCGGGTTCGCGAAATCACCGGCGGGGAGGGCGTCGACCTGCTGGTGGACCACGTGGGGGCCGACGTTTGGGCACATGGATTCCGCGCGCTGCGCCCGGGCGGACGGTACTGCATCTGCGGAGCCACCAGCGGACTGCGGACCGAGTTGCACCTGGGATTGCTGTTCAGCCGTCAGATCGAAATCTACGGCGGATACATGGGTTCCAGGGAGGATATGCGGCAGATCGTGGCGAGCCTGAACCGGGGAGTCATCAAACCGGCCATCCACCAGGTATTCCCCCTGGCGGAGGCGGCTGATGCCCACCGGGCCATGGAATCTACCAACTTCTTTGGGAAACTGCTGCTGAAGCCGTAAAAGGAGGCGTTATGACAGACTCGACGATGGACAATGACGCGCAGAGGTCAAGTTGACAATGCCCGCAAGGCGCTCAACCGCTGAAGGTAAACTCCGCTATTCCGGGACCAGGCGCGCCTCATCAATCTCGAACCAGTACACCTGGCCGGAGTTTATGGCGTCGGCCACGTCGTTGACGCGGCGAACTCCCATCACCGCCGACCATCCGGGAAGGCCAGTGAAACGGGTCATATACTCGGCATTCCGAACCGCCCGCGTCACGTCGCGTTCGTCCACGGTAAAAGAGGCCTCGGCGGCGACGTAGCCGATTTGTCCGCTTTCGTTTGCTACCTCAACAATAAAATCGGCCCGTCGGAAGCTGCGCAGGTCGGAGACGGGCAATCCGGTTCGATCGCTGGAACTAACCAGCTGGCGCACCTCGTCTCGAGTGAGGGTGTGGCGGTGCTCGTAGCCCATATCTTCCAGCATCGTCCGCATCTCATCGTAAGCCACGTTATAAGTGAAGCGGCCTTTGATGATAGCAAAATCATCAAATACTCTTTTCAGAGCGCGCTCGATTTCGTCCAACCGGTTCAATATGGCGCCCTGCCCATATTTCAATGACGCAATATCTGCTTCCATCCTGCTGGCCCGCTCGTTGCTTGCCTCGATGAATTGGGCCAATATCGCAGGCAACGCAAGCAGTTCCTTGCTCAGAAGCAACGAGCGTATGGTATCCGCCCAGTCAGGGTTTTCGCGCAGGATTCTGGCGAAATCGTCCATCGTGTTGATGGTGGTCATTTCAATCACATCGGCGGGAGCGGGTTCTCATCAAGTATAGCATCGCTATGACCCCACCGGATTTGTCCCGTCGTTCAGCCGCCCGCCATTACCGCTGCCAGGTCGGGATGCAGTGCGCTTTCAGGCTTGCCGATGCCGACGTAATGCAGTCGCCTGGCATACTGCCTGATGTAATCGCGACGCAGCCGGTTTACTGCCTCCATGCCAACCTTCATGCCGGACACGGAGCCGCCGGCGATGATGGCCATTGCTTCCCACAGCACCGGGTCTTGCAACTCGCCGGCCATGTCTTTCTCGATGGAACCCAGAATGCGCCGCAGGGAAGTGGCGAAATTCGCGCCCTGGATGCCCACAGAGTGCTTCAGCATTGCCTGGCCGTATGCCATGTGCCGCGCTTTGTCCTGCAAACACAGGCTGAATATCTTGCGGTCGGCGGGGTTGTTGGCGTAGTGGGCGCCGAAGCGGTACAGCATCAGAGTCAGTGTACCGCGGGCGATGTAAAGTGAGACAGAGGTTTCGGGCCAGCCGGCGCGGGTTTCCATCATCCGCCGGTTCATCATGCCGGGAGATTCCAGACCCAGCGTGCCGCCGTTGGACAGGGCGCGATGGCGCATTGCCTCGTAGTGGCGGGCCGAATCAAATTCCTGCGTGGCCAGGAACATTTTGGGTTCGATATAGGCGTAGTTCATCCGGTGCAGCCACTGGCCGATGGTGTCGGTTTCGGCGGTGGCATGATGACCCAGCTCAGTGCACAACTGGCACCAGGCCAGTTCCAGGTCTTCCGCCTGGGGAACCAGAGTGTCCCAGGGGATGTCCTGCATGGCCACCCACCGGCGTTGAATCGCCTCTTCATACAGAGCCGGAGTATTGTCCGACCACAATTCCTCCTTGCGGTTCACCGAGTAGTTGTCGAGGCGGGGCATACCCGGAGTGGCGAACGATCCCCGGGGCATACGGGTCATTTCCCGGCTCTCGTCGGGAACGTCGCCATAGATGCCGATGTTGATCGCCTCTATGGTCAGGCCGCGGGAGCTCAGTGGGGCACGCACTCCCCACTGCCGGGTATCCTTCATCCACGGATAACGGTCGCTGGGCGATTGGGGAGCCTCGGGTTCAGCCTCAACGTCGGCCACCGCATCAGCAGCTTCGGCGGGAGGCGGGTCGTCCTGGCCGGCAACGGTCTGCTGGACCCGTTCAGCCGCAGACGAATGATAACGCCCGGTGGGGTCGCTTTCGTCGATGGAGGTGGCGGCAGAATCTACGGCATTGCCGTCCTGGGCATCGTTTTGAGTAGCCATTTTCCCTCGCAGCCGTTGAGTTTCAGAATTAGCGGTACGGCCCGTCAACTCGAGGTCCGACGGGCCGCTCAGATGTTGCAGTCGCCGATTGCGGGTGCATTAGGAATCGTCAGCATTCCCAATGAGAGACTCCAGCTTATCCAGGAGTCGCCTGACGTCCTCTAGCCCAGACTCTACATCGGCAGTAGTGTCCAAGTCTTCATAGAAGTTAATATGCAAACTATCAGCCACCCGGTAAAGCCGCCGAATCTCGTTGTCGCCAGTTTCGTCGGCCAACCGGCTGGCCACACGTCGAATCAGGCGATGTCCCTGATGATCCCAACCACGTTGCTCGGCAATGGATTTGAGCATCTGCGCTGCCGCGCCCCAACCCTTTTCGGACGCTTGGCGCAGGTCTCCCTGCTCTAGCTCTATGAAGCCTTGAGCCAGCAACGCCCTGCTGGCATCCTGGTATGTCTGAACCTGCATACTGACGGTCCCTACCAAATGTACGGTGGCATTTTAGGCCATATCAACGTCGTCCACGCCGCTTGGAAGCATAGCCAGAGGGCCGTCGGTCAGGTTGGCGCCGAGCGCGGCGGGATTCTCCCCGCCGTGGCCCGTGGTCGGACGATATTTGGTAACGACCTCGTTCGGTGGCCCATCCGATCACATTGTGGGCGGTGAAGCGCATCACGGCACCGAGAGTTATGGCAACAACGGCGATGAGGATCCCCCACACCGTGTAGCCGCCAATTAGCAACCCGATACCCAAGAGGATGCCAACCCCCATAATGATGAACGATCCGATACCAAACAGGACGCCTATCAGGCCCGCTAATACGGACCTCTTGATGACTTCGAACATAGTGCCATTCTCCCATCAAGGAACCGCCTGGTAAGCCTCGAGCAGGGCGGGATTGACGCGGCCGTTTTCGATGCGGTCGTTGAAGCCGCAGGATTTGAGGCGCTGGAAGTATTCCTTGACCTGACGCTGCCGGATGGCGGCCAGAATCTTTTGCCCTTCGTCGGCCTTGTGGGCGCCGCCGCCCAGCAGAATGGCCAGGGAATCAGCCGTGAGGTTGGCGCCGCGGGCCGCGGGGTTCTCGCCGCCGTTGCCAGTGGCCTGCCGGTCCTCGGCCTCATCCAGGTACGCGTGCATTTCGTCGCGGCGCTCAGGGACGCATTCGTTCATGTAGCGGGCGTGCAGCACGCCGAACGCCACGTGACGAGCCTCGTCCTGCGCTGCGCGACGGTAGATGGCCTTTTCAGCGTCGTTGTACGCCATCAACTCGCCCAGCCGGAAAAGCGTGAGCACGTTGCCCTCGCCGACGATGTGCAGCCGGCTGGACATTTCGGTGAACTCACGGGCGTTGTCGGTGCTGCCACCCGTAACGTCACTGACCGAGTCGATCATCCGCATCAGGCCGCCACCGTTGGCCAGCGCCCGCTTGCGGAACACCTCCATGTGGCGGGATTCGTCCATCACCTGGGTCAGCAGGAACATGCGGACTTCGTGGTAGTCGGGGGACATCTGGGCGATGAAGCGTCCCGGGACATCGGCGGCCACGAATTCAACCTGGGCGAAGAAGGTTGCCAGTTGGCACTGGGCTGCTTCAACATCGTCGGGCAGCGGGCGCAGGGATTCCCAGGGAATGTCGGTAGCCGAGGACCACTGTCGGGAAACGGCCTCCTGGTAGAGCTTGGTAAGGTTGTAACCCCAAACTTCACTCTTGTCGCGGAAGGTGTAGGCGGCGTATTGTGGCGAGCCCTCTCGAGGCAGCGCGCCCCGGACGCGTTGGGTCTGATTGGGCGATTCGTCGATCAGGCCCGGCGTGTTCTCCGCGAGGGTGGGATCGTTGGCCAGTTCGTCAACAGCGCCTGGAATCTGCTCCTTCAGCTGCTGCAACCAGTTCAGGTTGAAACCCTGGCGAACGGCCTGTTCCATCTCGGCGGTAGAGCGGTCTTGCAAAGTAGCCATCGGTTGCTCCTTGGGGGAGTATTGGGTGACACCGCTATCGGGTCAAAGTGACCGCAGATGCCCGGAACTTCCGTGGGCCACGGTCAAACTATGGTGGCAATGTACCTTGCATGAAGCAAGACCGTCAAGCGGCTCATGCGTACCCACTTTAATCTGTCATTGCGAGCGCAGCGTGGCAATCTCGTCGCCGTAGCAATGGTGGTTTGCCGACGTGTGTTCAACCTCAACGAGATTGCCACGTCGCTGCGCTCCTCGCAATGACAGCAGGCCAGTTTGGTTTGACAAAGTGGGTACGCGTGAGCGTCAATCCGGGCGGGAGATCTCAGGTGTTGCCACGGTTGGGGATGGTAATGCGGGGTTCGGTTCCGCCGATAATCCGCTTGAGGTTGTCGCGATGCTGCCAGATGATGATCGAACCGCCGGCGAAGGCATAGATGGTGTACAGCTGGTGGTGTTCCCACCAGAGTGTAAGCGCGAGACTCAACACCGCGATGAAGGCGGTGCCGACGATGCTCCCCAAAGACAGGTACCGCGTCGTGGAGACGATGAATATGAACAGCGCGGCGCCGATGAGGGCCACCCACGGGTCCATCACAACCAGGCCACCCAAACCGGGCAGGATGCCCCGGCCGCCGCGGAATCTCAGAAATACCGGCCAATTGTGACCACACAGGGCCAACAACCCGGCCATCACCTCAGCGGCGCCGTCGCCGATCACATACCGGGCCAGAAACACTGCCAGAATCCCCTTGCTGCAATCGAGGACGAACACGGTTGCCGCCGCCCTGACCCCGGCGGTGCGGAGGATGTTGGACATTCCAGTGCGCCCGCTGCCAAAATCTCGAATGTCCTGGCCGCGCATCAGGCGAATCAGGATGTATCCCCAGGATACCGACCCGGTGAGGTAAGCAACCGCGCCTACGCCGATGTACTGGGCCGCCAACGGTATTTGGTCGGAAAATCGCAGCAGGACCAACGCTGCCACAATCAGGCACGGGGCGGCAATCAAACTGGCCCGGGTCGCCTGGCTGGATCCGCGCAGGATCATCATGGGAGTATTGACTAACGCGAACGACCACGCACGCCGGGGCGGGTGGTGCGTTCTTCCCGTTCGTGGCGGAACACGAGGCGAAGGTGGGTGCGGTTGAAGCCGAATTTGTCCCTGATCTGATTTTCCAGGTAGCGCCGGTACGAGAAATGCAGCAGCTTGGGGTCATTCACCGAGAACACAAAGGTCGGCGGATTGACGGCAACCTGGCGAACCCGTCGGATACGCAACCGATTGCGGATGTTGCCGCGCACGGACGGCGGCGAATGAGTTGAGACGGCATCGGCCAGCAGGTATTGCAGGTCGCGGAAAGGCACTCGTCGCTGGCGTTCCTGCCACAACGAAAGGGCGGAATCGAGCAGCTCGTCGATCCCTTCACCCGTCAGCGCAGACGTGAAACAAACCGGAACGTAGGGCATGAAGTGCAGGCGCTCGCGTACGCGATGCAGTCCTCTTTCCATGCGGAACCGGTCGCGATTGACCAGATCCCACTTGTTTACCACTACGATGAGACCGCGGTTGGTGTCCCAGGCCAGGCCGGCAATATGGGCATCCTGAGCGGTGGCCAGCTCGGTGGCATCGGTGATCAGCAGGGTAATGTCGCTGCGATGCACCGCGTTTACCGCGCGCAGCACGCTGTATTTCTCGATGCCGCGCTGCACCTGCCCGGGGCGACGAATGCCGGCGGTGTCAACCAGGGTGATGCTATGGTCACGGTATGAAATCTGGGTGTCGAGAGCATCGCGGGTGGTGCCGGCAACCGGGCTGACGATGCTGCGTTCCTGGCCGATGATGGCGTTAGTGAGCATGGATTTGCCCACGTTGGTACGCCCCACTATCGACAGGCGCATCTCGGTGGAAGGAACAAATACGGGTAGGGGCCCGTTTTCGCCGCTGGCATCGTCCGCGGCTTTATCCCACTCCGAACCGTCTGCGCCGTCGGGGTAATTATCATCCCACTGTTCGGCCAACTCCCGCCTGGGCAGTAGTTCGACAAGGCGTTCCAGCAGGTCATAAACCCCATAATTGTGGTAGGCGGATATGAACGAGGTTTCGTTAATACCCAGTTCGTAAAACTCGACGGCCGCCAACTCCCGACGATCGTTGTCCACCTTGTTCACCGCCAGTATCACCGGCTTGTCGGTGCGGCGCAGCCGTTGCGCCACTGCCTGATCGGTGGCAGTCAAACCCTGGATGGCGTCGGTGATAAATATGATGACATCGGCGGCGCCCATGGCCATGTCCGCCTGCTGCTGCACGCGCTGAGGAATGTGCCCCTCCGGGTTGTCCTCCAGGCCGCCGGTGTCCACCAGCAGGAAAGAGCGGCCCTTCCACGACGCCCCGGCGATGAGGCGATCGCGGGTGGTGCCGGCAACCTCGGAGACTATGGCGTGCCGTCGGGAAAGAATCCGGTTGAACAGCGACGATTTGCCCACGTTGGGTCGGCCGATAATGGCCACCATGGGCGCGGAATCCACTAAGGTGAGTCGCTCGGCCGTTTCGGCAAACGGATCCACCGGTTCTCCGATAGATTCGTCTTCGGCTTCATTGACCAGTGCGTCAACCAGTTCTTCGACCATTCCGCCATACATTTCGGCCGCGGCTTGGTCAACCAGGTCGTCGTCCGCGTCGCCATAGACGTCGTCGGTTTCATCAACCGGGTCGCCGAGCGTTGCGTCGGCAACTGCATCGTGGATAGGTTGGTCGTTAGGATCTGTCGTTGGGTCGGTGGTGGTCATATCATTCCCGGGTGTTGGGGGGGTCCACTGTGGCGGGGTTCGATTGCGAACCCGCCGCGAGGTTCAGGAGAGCAAGAACTCCAGCACCGCTTTTTGAGCGTGCAGGCGGTTATGCGCTTGTTGATAGGCAACGGATTGAGGATGCTCCAGCATACCGGGGGGCACCTCCTCTCCGTAGTGGGCGGGCATATCGTGCATGAAGCACGCTCCGGGTGCGGCCTGGGCCATCAGGGCATCATCGACCGTATATCCCTGGAACGCCCGCATTCGTTCCCGTGCTTCGGCCTCGTCGCCCATGCTGGTCCAAACGTCGGTATAGACAACATTGGCGTCGACCACAGCGTCGCACGGACGCACGAGGGGGTGGACGGTAGGCCGGGTTCCGCCGTCGTTGCGAGATGCACGATCGCTGGCGGCAGCCAATACCGACTCCTCGAGCTGATAACCGTGAGGTGAGGCAATGGAGAAATTCATGCCGACGGCAGTGGCGCCCAAACACAGGCTGCGAGCAACGTTGTTGCCGTCGCCAATGTAGGCAAGGTTCAGACCATCGGTGCATCCGTGGGTTTCGGCGATGGTGAGCAGGTCGGCCATGGTCTGGCAGGGATGCTCCACATCGGAGAGGGCGTTGACCACCGGCACGTCGCCATACCTGGCGAGGTCAACCAGCGAATCATGGGAATTGACGCGGGCGATGATGCAATCCACGTAGCCGCTGAGCACCCTGGCGACATCGGACACGGGTTCGCGGCGACCCAAACCCACTTCGTCCTGGCCCAGGTACATGCTGAAACCGCCCAACTCGGAGATACCCATCTGGAAGCTCACGCGGGTGCGCAGCGAGGGCTTTTCAAAGAGCAGGGCAATGCGCTTGCCGGCCAGCGGCTGAACACTGCCGGCCGGCGCTGCTTTCATCTCGATGGCGCGTTCAATCAGCCGGCGCGTTTCGTCGGCGGTGATGTCAGTGATGGAAAGGAAATGGCGGATGGTTGGCATGGTTTGTGCCTGGTCAGATTGTTTCATTCGGTCATATTTTCGGCATTGCGGTTTCGCTCATCACGGCGGGCCTTGCTGCCGTAAACGAAGACTCCCACCAGGCCAGTAAGATTGACTCCGGCTAGTGCCAAACCAGCCCAGTCATGGCCCGTGGCGATAAGGTAGATACCGCCGCCGATGCCCAACGCTGAGATAATAAAACCGGCGGCCAGGCCCAGATAAGCTCTCCTGGAGTTTCCGACGATTACCGTCTGCTCAATACCGATGGCCGTCCTATCCAAATTATAAGCGTGCTCTTGTTGCTTTTCGGCCATTTGCAGGATGCGGTCTGCCGATCCCGGTAATATCTCTTCGTATCGTTGAAGCGCGTCTGGTGGCGGGAGTGGCGCGCGCCAGGATGCCGTAATCGATGTTATGTCTGTGTGGGATAAAACTACTTCAGCCGGCGGCACGGCCGGCTGATTAGGGGAACTTTCCGCGATTAGTTCGTCCGGTTCTCGCATTGCGACTTGCGGGCTGCCTCCAGATTATCCCGTTCTTCTTCCTCGAATTGCCCGATGGCGTCGCGGATGTACTGACCGACGGCCTCCCAATGCTCTCGCAACGCCTCGGCGTCGGCCTCCGGGCCGGATTTCCTAACCACGGAGCGGCGAGGGTAATAATCCAACGTGCCTCCAAAGTCAAAAATCCGCGCCATTCCTTCCAGGAAAGACGGCCTGACATAATTGAAGTACCTGCTCTTTTTCACCATTGCCGGTGACCTCCTGGTGGCCTGCAGTACACTGCTGGAAAGCGGATGCACTGCATCAGTATGATGCTAGATATACGATAGGCTACGGTATTGGCGGTGTCCATAACAGTGTGTGGCATGGCTACCGTCCGCATACTGGCAACATTCGATTCCCATTGCTATGATAGCACAACCAATTTTTGATCCTGCCTACGGGCCGGCGGAGACTTTTGCAACAATGACCGAACAATCCCACGCTAACGATGCCGCTTTGTCGCCCGGCCTGACGGGTCGCCGCGAGGTTCTGGTGTGTGAGCACAACGTGGCTCCACACGTAGCCAAACTGAGCACACCATCCATGATCCGCGCCATGGAACAGGCTTCCCAGCGCGCAATACTTGACCATCTTCCGGAGGAGCAGTCCACCGTGGGTTTCGAGGTCAACATCCGGCACGTGGCCGGCGCCGACATCGGGACGACAGTTACCGCCGTTGCCGAGTTGGAGCGGGTGGACGGGCGCTGGCTGTATTTCAAGGTGGAAGCATTTGAAGGCGACCGCACCATCGGCGTGGGAACGCATCGCCGGGCCATCATCACACTGCCGCCGGAATCGACAAACCGGGGCGGCGGCAACGACAGTCACACCCACGAACTCTAGCCAGCAAGATTTGCCATGCCATTTCGGTGGCGGCGTCAATGGCCGAGCCACCCTCACGCGGTACCCACTTCGTCAAACCAAACTGGCCTACTGTCATTGCGAGCGCAGCGTGGCAATCTCGTCGCAGTAGCAATGGTGGTTTGCCGACGTGTGTTCAACCTCAACGAGATTGCCACGCTGCGCTCGCAATGACAGATTAAAGCTGGTACGCGTGAGCCGAGCCGCCGCACAAGTTTTCGCCCAAAAAAAGAACCGGCTTCACGAATGAAGCCGGTTCTTGCGGTTTAACGCTGACTACAATCAGGACATTTCGCCGGGATTACAGGTTGAACTGTGGGTCCAGGTAGGAATCGTCCTTCTGGTAAATCTGCAACCGGGAGCGCAGGGTGTCGCAAACGAGCAACCGATTGTTGGCGCGGTCAAAGGTGCAAGCCATGGGCATGCGGAAGGTCCGCTGCTGCTGCTCCAGGTCGGGGACCCGGCGGCGAGCCTTGACCATGTCGGGGTTGGCGTTCAGGGAGAGGTCGCCCCACTCCGATACTTCGGTTGCATCGCCTTCGAGGTAGGCCAGCGGTCGAGCGTCAGCGTCGTAAATTACGATGCGCTCGTTCAGCCAGTCCGCCACGTAAACGTCGCCTTCGTTGTCGATGTCGACGTCCAGCGGGTGGTTCAGTTCGCCGGAGCGGCTGCCACGGCTGCCGAAGGTTCGCAGGTGGGTTCCACCGGGGGTGAACTTCTGTATCCGATGGTTGCCCCAGTCAGCGACGTAGATGTCGCCGCTGTTGTCGATGCCGATGCCGGAGGGCATTTCCAGGTCAGTGGCGCCATTGCCCTTGGTTCCGAAACCGCCGAGGAAGTCGCCGTCCTTGCTGAATTTCTGGATACGGCTGGTCTTGGCAGAAACCACCCAGAGGTTCTGGTCGGCATCAAAAGCCAAACCGGCTGCGCCGTTGAGCTGGCCTTCGCCGTCACCGCTTTCGCCCCACTGTTTCTGAACGTTGCCTTCGGAGTCGAAGACGTTGATCTGGTTCTTCCATTCGTCGGAAGCGTACACATTGCCGGTGGCATCGGCGGCAATTCCGGTAATCCACTCAAACAGACCCCTGGAGTTGGACTGGTAAGCGGCGCCTTCACGGCCAAATTCGCCCAGGAACTCTTCGCCGCCCTTGCCATCGACATTGCCGATGGTGAGCTTGGTAATACGAGCGCTGGGGTTCTGCTCTCCGCCGCGGTTGGCGACGAACATCGTGCCGTCGGGAAGCGCCGCGACGCCCACCGGCTGGCTGAATCCCATGCCCACCTGGCTCTGGCGGCCTACATTCTTGACGTACAGCCATGCCCGACCGCTTGCTACGGTATTCTGAGGCATAGTTAATCCTCCAATTGCAATTCGTTGGTTGAGGAGGCGGCGCAACCGTCAGGCCGCGCCGTCTCCGAATTTGTTGAACCTGAAGCCTTACTTGCTGATGAAGTTCAGCTTCGGGAATGCGCCGTTGACGATGGGGTTGGCATCCATGCCAAGCCAGTCCTCAACGATGCTGGTGTAAGCGCCGCGGAAGTCGTAGTTGGGGACCAGGTCGCCCTGTTCCAAATCTTCGTTCTTGCGGGACGGGTACTCGCCGTAGAAGCCGCCCTGGATGGGGTCGCCAATGACGAAGGCAGCGCCGGCTGCGCCGTGGTCGGTGCCGGAGCCGTTGTCGCGGACGCGGCGGCCGAACTCGGAGAACAGGTACATGACGATGTTCTCGCCGGTGTTGTGCTCCTTCATGTCCTGGAAGAAGGCGCTGACGCCCTCGGATACTTCCTTCCACAGCTGCGGGTGGGCGGCGGCCTCGCCGGCGTGGGTGTCGAAGCTGGCGTGCTGGGTGTAGAAAATCTTGGTGCCCAGGTCGGCCATGTAAACCTGCGCGATGTCGCGGAGGTGGTGGGCGATGGGGCTGTTGGGATATTCCACGTTGCTGGAATACTGCTCCGGGGCCACCTTTACGATGTCGGCGCCAATCATGGCGTCGGTGCCGGTGGAACGCAGGTAGTCGTTGACGAAGCTGCCGCCGATGGTGGGCGCATACATCTTCGAGAACAGGTCCAGAGCCTTGGAACGCTGGTCAACGTTCTCAATACCGGTCAGCAGGCCGTAGGTGCTGAGGTCGGCGATGGCGGCTACCGGAACGCCGGGAACGGCCAGCGCACGGGGCAGGCCGTGGCCGAAGTTGATGGCAGTCAGGACGTTCTCTTTGCCTGGGTCCATTTCGCGAGCGACGCGGCCGGCCCAACCTTCAGTTCCGACCTTGTCCGGCTCACAAGTGTGCCAGATGTCCATGCTGCGGAAGTGAGAGCGGGGGCTGTCGGCGTAGCCGATGCCGTGGATGATGGCAACCTTGCCCGCGTCGAACATTTCCTTCATGGGGCCCATGGTGGGGGCCAAGCCGAGCTCATCGTTAATGGGGATGATGTCTTCCCGATTGTAATGAATGGTCGGCCGATTGTCGTAGTACGACGAGTCGTTGTAGGGGATCACCGTGTTGAAATAGTCGTTGCCGCCGGTGAGCTGCAGGATCACGATGACCGGATCTTTCTTCGTGGAGGTCATTGCGTATGCTCCTTAAATGTGGTGCCTTCAAATAGTGGGAATTGGTGAACGGAGTGGCTCCGGCCGGTTCAACCGGGCTATGCGGCGCACTCCGTTCGATGTACGACGGGATTAGCCGAACTGGTACTCGGTGGTGGCGCTGATGAGAGCCATGGTCTCGCCGACACGGGTGGCAGTGCCGACATAGTCGGCCCAGTCCACGTTGCCGCCGTTGCGGACGTGCTCGGCCAGCTGGCCACGGGTCTCTTCGCTGAGTTCAACGAAGCCCATGTAGTCGGTACAGGCGTTGAGCAGATGGTCGGGCGTTTCCACGCCTTCGTTGCGCATCCGGTCGATGATGTCGCGCATACCGGGCAGCTCGGTGTCAGACACGCGGTCGGCTACGAAGTTGATGCGAGCCAGCAGGGCGCCGGAGTTGATCCACTCCAGACCGGTGTGCCAGCCTTCCACGGACGGCGGGTCGAGGATGGACTGACCCATGTAGGTGGGCTCTTTGCCGATATTCAGGACGCCGGGATCCGGATTCTGGAACAGGCCTACCATTCGCAGGGTGCCGGCGACGACTTCGGCAGGGCTCTTGATCTTCTGGAAGCGGGCGTCCTTGAACCACTGGGACAGGAACATGTGGCGAAGAACGGCCTTGATCTCGAAGTTGGAGTCCTCAAATACCTGAACCATCTCCTCGAGAGCGTCTTCATCGCGGGCCGGCTCGATGGTCCAGGCGGGAACCTGGGGCTCGTCGGCGACGAAGAAGTTGTAGAGGTGGCGGCAGATGAAGCGGGAGGTGGCCGGCTGCTTCAGGATGATGTCGATGATGTCCTCACCGCCGAAATCGCCGGTTTCGCCCAGGAACGTCTTTTCGCCGTAGTCGTGGTCTTCATCACGGTACGAGAACTTCCAGGGATAGCGCCCATAGGGAGCCCGGGGCAGCTTGGCCTGGATGGTCCAACCGGTAAAGGCCCGGGAGCACTCGCGCACGTCCACTTCGGTGTAGTTGGAAACGCCCAGGGAGAAGAGCTCGAGCAGCTCGCGGCCCCAGTTTTCGTTCACGGCGTCCCGATGGTTTTCGTTGTTGTCCAGCCAGAAAATCATGGCCGGGTTCTTGGATAGCTCAACGAGCATGTCGCGGTAGTTGCCCATGCCGAATTCCCGCAGCATGTCGATTTGCTCCAGCAACTGGTCGCAGTTGTCTACCTTGGAGTTGCCGGTGGCAAAAACATGGTGCCAGAACAGGGACATTTTCTCTTCCATGGGCCGCTCGCTGGATATCATGTTGTACATCCAGTTAGCCTGCCCGGAGAAGGGAACGCCGCCCGGGAGCAAGAAGCTGGGGTGATACCGCAGCAACAGCGCCATCTTCCCGCTTTCGCGGTCGTCCGACGGGTCCAGCAGTTCATCAACGGTGGCTTCGTAACCTTGCTCAACCAATCGCTCCAACTCTGCACGGTTGGCGCCAAAACCGGCGCGCCGCGTCAAGTGGGCCATCAGTGCCAAGTCATCTTTGTATGACATCCTGTGCCTCCTTCGTGCAATTTTTTGCCGTTAGTGCCGAGCCTGGCAATTGCCGGCCCGGAGATTCGACGTTTTGCCCATATTTTAATTTACTTGCAACACCGTGTCAACAAGAAATCGCATATACGGGTCAAATTTGATAACCATTATAAACTAGTAACCGTATACTAACAAGGGGCAGTTTGCTACTTGGGGATCGCCCATTCCGGCGGTGGTGCGTGGGTAACCGATTGGTCAGTATCGGCGGGGATTTGGGCCACCAGTCGTCCGTTGTCTACCGCAACCACGTGATAAAACAGCTGCGCCCGCGGCCCGTTTACGCAGATGCCCTGGGATTCTTCGAAGCGCCAGCCGTGGTCGGGACACAAAAAGCTTTTGTCCCACTTCACCACCCGCCCGTAAGCATGGGGACAGATCATCGACATCAACCGGTACTGCCCATCCCGCGCCTTGGCCAGCCAGTGTTCCTCTCCATTGTCGAGGCGAACCCGTGCCGGCAGATCGGGGAAGTCGGCTACCGCGCCCAGGTCAACCTTGCGAGCCGGCGCGTTTTTGTTCCTGCCGACGCCGTTGGGATCGGTTACCGTTCGCCGCCGCGGGTGATAAATGTCTTCGCTCATTGCGTCCTTTCCTTTATTTTGTCAGCAATTAATCGTGGTTGGAAATGACCCCGCGCTCAATCGGTGGGCAATCCTCCAAACGCTTCATCAAAGGTAATAATTGGAAATATGGCGGTGCGGTTCCAGGTGGCCAGGCCCATGTCCACCACCGCATCGTCGATGGCGTGGGCGTCCGGCCCCTGCAGAATCATCCAGGTTTGATGAGAGGATTTCCCAACCCAGCCACCCTTGAACTCACAGCCGCGACCCGAGAGCGTCTGGTTCATCTCGGCGGACATCCGCACCACCCGGTCGCGCACGCCCATATCCACGCCGGGGCAGCGTTCCGGGGCGTGTTCCAGCGAAACCATGTACAGACCCATAACCAATTGCCTCCCGATTGTTGCGCTACGGCACTGACAGGCTGGCGCGGTGGGGCGCAGCCTGCCGGAAGATACCGGGGACAGTCAGACCGGAAAAACGCTCCGGTCGCATCGCTTCCGCCAATCCTTCCATAACATCTATGACCCTGGGCCCGTGGCGGCTGGGAATCTGCCCGTCGAACAGATACACCCGGTCTTCCTGCACCGCGGTCAGCGCGGCCCATTCCGGCCGGTCGATCAGGCGAGCCGTCTCGGCGATGGTGCGGTCCATGTTGAACGCGCAGGGCATAACCATGACGTAGTCGGGTTGATATTCGTGAACTTCAGACCAGCTGACTTCCCGCGACTTGCCCCACTTTTCCGCCAACCCCTCTTGCCCACCGGCCAATTCCACCAGTTCGGGGGTCCACTGGCCGGTATTTCGCAGCGGCTCGAGCCAGTCGATGCAGAACACCGAAGGACTCTGGCCGTCGGCGGCACGACCGGCCACATGATCAACCCGGCGTTGCAGGTTGGCCAGAAGCTCGGCGGCTCGGGTCGGGACGCCGGCGGCCTGGCCAATGCGCCGGATGTTGTCGAAAATATCATCCAGGCCGGCCGGCCGGATGCTGAGAATCTGCGGGTCGTAGTCCAGCGCGCGGGCGGCCGTTTCGAATACCGAACCGGCGCCGATGGCACAAACCTCACACAACTCCTGCGTGAGAATCAGGTCGGGCCGGAGTTCCCGGAGCAGGTCGCCATCGATGATATACAGCGGGTTGCCGCTGGCCCGGGCCTGCTGAATGACGGCGTCGATTTCCTGGCTGGACAGGTGACTCTTGCTGCGGATGCTGCGGCTAACGATGGGCAGCGTCCGGGCGGCGGCCGGGTAGTCGCACACGTGGGAAACGCCTGCCAACGAATCGCCTAGTCCCAGGGCGAAAACGATCTCGGTAGCGCTGGGCAGTAACGAAACAATCCGCATGGTCGGCATTGTAGGGGCAAACCCGGCGGTTGGCAAACAGAAAGACAGCCTCACGCGTACCCACTTTGTCAAACCAAACTGGCCTACTGTCATTGCGAAGGGCGCCCACCCCCACCTGTCATTGCGAGGAGCGCAGCGACGTGGCAATCTCGTTGGGGTTGAACACACGCCGGCAAACCACCATTGCTACGGCGACGAGATTGCCACCCCCGTATCAAGTACGGGGTCGCAATGACAGATTAAAGTGGGTACGCGTGAGCCATTTTAATGGGCGGCAAACGAACGGAACGGAATGATATGATAATCATGTTAAAACGCGTGAGTGAGCAAATCAGCCCATGACAACCAAGCCTAAACCTGCCACCGAGTCCGTCGCCGCCACCGCCGGGAGTGATGTGGAACGTACCGGCGCAATCTGCTTGCGCCTGGAGTCGCTGGGTATCGACCACCAGGCCGACGATTTTCCAGCGCAGTTCATCGAGTTTTGCGAGCAGAACAACCTGTACGAAATGGAAGTAAACGCCGATGGAGAACTGATAATACTGCCCATGACTGGACACCGCGGCAACCGACATGAAAGTTACCTCAATCATTTTCTGACAGGATGGGAGATTGAACACGGCGGCGTGGCATCATCCCAATCCAGTCGCTACCGTCTATCGTCCGGCGAGATCCGGGGACCCGACGCCGCCTGGATTACCCGGGAACGCTACGATGCCCTGCCCGAACAACAGCGGCTAACCATAATTGAAGGCGCCCCCGATTTCGTGGCAGAAATCCGTTCCCGCACCGATAACCTGGCCCCCTTGCAACGCAAGATGGGTTTGTGGATGGCCGGCGGCGCCCGGTTGGGCTGGCTAATCGATCCGGAGAATCGCCGTGCCTACGTTTACCGGCAAGGTCAACCTGAACCGGAAACGCTGGAAGACCCGGAAACGTTGGACGGCGGTGATGTGCTGGCCGGATTCTCTTTTCCCGTGCGTCAATACGTTTTCGACCTGCAATAGTTTCTGAGTCTGACCATGGCCGCCCGCATATTGAATGGGAACGAAATCGCTGCCGACCTGCGCGCTGAAGTAGCCGAAGGCGTGGCGGGCCTGTTGGCGTCCGGCGGGCCGCAACCCGGCCTGGCGGCGGTGCTGGTTGGAGATGACCCGGCGTCGGCGGTGTACGTTCGCAACAAGGGACGCGCCTGCGCCGAGGCCGGAATGCGCTCGGAAACCTTTCACCTGCCCGCCGACACGGGGCAAGCCGATCTGGTGGACCTGGTTGCCGGTCTCAACGCGGACAACAGATTCCACGGCATCCTGGTACAGCTGCCATTGCCCGACCAGATTGATGAAGCGACGATCATCGAGAGCATCGCGCCGGCCAAGGATGTGGACGGTTTGCACCCCATCAGCCAGGGCCGGATGCTACAGGGTCAACCGACGTTCGTGCCCTGCACCCCGGCCGGAGTGCAGCAGGTGCTGCTGCGGTCGGGATACGATCCGGCTGGCAAGCATGTGGTGATTGTGGGCCGCAGCAATATCGTGGGGAAGCCCCTCGCGGCGCTGCTGATGCAGCGCAAACCGGGAGGCAACGCGACGGTAACCGTATGCCACACGCGGACGCGAGACCTGCCCGACATCACCCGCCAGGCCGACATTCTGGTTGCGGCGATGGGCGTGCCGGCGGCGGTTACGGCGGACATGGTGCGGGAGGGGGCGGTTGTCATCGACGTCGGCATTAACCGGGTGGACGATGCTTCCCGCCGCCGGGGATACCGGCTGGTGGGCGACGTTGACTACGATGCCGTGGCGGCCAGGGCGGAAGCCATCACACCGGTCCCCGGCGGCATTGGCCCCATGACTATCGCCCTGCTGCTGAGCAACACGCTGGACGCCGCCCGCCGTACTCATTCCGGTTAACCCGCGCCGCATAAACTTTGTCATTGCGACCCCGTACTCGATGCGGGGGTTGGCAACCTCGCTGCCTATTTACACCGCCATGCGCACCAGTGATTTCGATTACCACCTGCCGCAGGAGCGAATCGCCCAAACTCCCGCCGAGCCTCGGGACGCATCCCGTCTTTTGGTATTGCGCCGGGACACCGGATACCCGGGCGGCGAGCCCGGCATCGAACACCGCAAATTCCGCCAGCTGACTGATTACCTGCGTCCCGGCGACCTGATGGTATTCAACCGCAGTCGCGTCATTCCCGCTCGGCTGCATGGCGTGGAAACTCGGTCCGGCGCGCGGGTGGAGGTTTTGCTGGTGCGCCGCACTGAACCCAACATCTGGCAGGCCCTGGGGCGTCCGGGCCGCCGTCTTCGCGTCGGCGCAGAGGTGATGATAGGGTCTGACACGATTGGGGCACGCGTGGAGATTATCGCGGCCCACCAAAACGGGTTGCGCACCGTCCGCCTTTCCGACGAGGCGCTGATCGAACGACTTGGGGAGCTGCCCCTGCCACCTTATATTAAGGAAACTCCGGACGACCCCAACCGCTACCAAACGGTGTACGCCGATGCGCCGGGCAGCGTGGCAGCGCCGACCGCCGGCCTGCATTTCACCGACCGGCTGCTCGATGACATCCGGGCGTTGGGCGTCAACACGGCGTGGGTCACGCTGCACGTCGGGCTCGATACATTTCGGCCGGTGAGCGGAGAAAATATCGGAGAGCATAAAATCCACACCGAGTGGTACGAGCTGACGGCTGATACGGCGGCGGCCATCAATGCTGCCCGCAGCGACGGGCGTCGCATCATCGCCGTGGGCACCACCACCGTGCGGACGCTGGAGCAGGTGGCTCAGGATGCTGACGCCGCCGGTCGTGCAGCCATTGGGCCGGCCACCGGCGACGCCGACCTGTTCATACTGCCGGGCCACCGGTTCCGCCTGGTGGACGCAATGCTGACCAACTTCCACCTGCCCCGCTCCACGCTGCTGATGCTGGTTTCCGCCTTTGCCGGGAGGGAAACCATATTATCCGCGTATGAAACCGCGGTTAGGCAGGATTACCGGTTCTACTCGTTCGGCGACGCGATGCTGATTTTGTGACCCGTCGCCTTGCCCTGGTTAGCTGAACCTGTGATCAGCTGAACCTGGGCCGTTCGTCATCGCGGTCGCTGTCGTAACCCTCGTCGCGCAGGCTGCGGCGACGGGAGCCACGACTTGGCCTGTCGTCACCGGAGGATTCAGAGTTCTCGGTCTCATCGGCGGTGAACGGCGGATCGGCGGGTTCGGCGGCAGTTGAGTCCACCACATCGGCGGAAGCGCTCGCCTCACCGGAGCCGGCCGCATCATCTTCCATCGGGGGCGGCGCGAATTCAGGATGCGCGCGACGAAACTCGTCCAGGGCCGATTGCAGGTATTGCTGGAAAGTTTCCGGGTCGCGCACCTGCATGGCGATCCGACGACGGTTGTTGGTGTACACCCGCAGCGGGTCGCCCATGAAACCACGGTCGTTGACGACTTCCCGAATCTGGCTGAAATGCAATTGACGACTGCGTGGAGTGCCAAACATGATCACCAGGGCATCGGAGTAAATCCGGTACTGGCGAGGTCCGGTTAGCCACGAGTATCCGCCAACCCCCAGGCCCACTATGATCAACAGGTAGGCGCCGCCGCCGCTGCGGCGCGGTTGTTCAGGCTGCTCCGCTTCGCCGCCCGGGGTTTGCGCGGGAGCGGGGGTTTCAACCGGAGGCGGGTCTCCGGCCCTCAAATCCATAACCAATTGATACAAGCCGAACAGAATAACCGCTACGGCCAGGATGAGCGTGAGGTTGAACCTGACGCGACTCGGTGCCCAATACACGAGCTGGGTTTCGGGCTGCTGCATTGTAATCTCACACCTGCCGATGTTGTACGCCGACATTAGTTGACTGGGCGCGCCGGAAAGCCACAGCGCTTCCGGCACAACGACGGATATGTTACCACACGCCGCCCCCTACTCTCACGCGTACCCACTTTGTCAAACCAAACCGGCCTGCTGTCATTGCGAGGAGCGCCCCTCACCCCAACCCCTCTCCCAGGGGAGAGGGGCTATTGGCCCCCGGCGCATTTTCTCCCCTTGCCCTCCGGAGAGGGGTTGGGGGTGAGGGCGGAACACCCGTCCCCTGCATCCTGCCAACCCTCGTATCAAGTATGGGGTCGCAATGACAGACCAAAGTGGGTACGCGCGGGCCCGTGTTTGGCTTGACCGTGCCCGGCGTTGGTGCCAGAATTGGGGTCGAATTACCGATCACTCACCAATTTACAGGAGGCGAGGGCCATGCTGATTTGCAGGTTTCGCACCGGCGACCGAATAGCTCACGGTATTGTTGAAGGCGACAACGTTCTGGAGGTACAGGGCGGTCTGTTTGACGGGCTGAAACAATCCGGCAGCACCTACGCCCTCAGTTCGGTGAAACTGCTGCCACCGGTGATACCGCCGACGTTCTATGCGGCCGGTATCAACTTTCCCGAACACGTTACCTGGGCAGCCCAAATGCGCGGCGAAGAGCCCAATTTGCCCAAGCAGGCCGACGTTGGATACCGGGCCGTGAACGCCCTGACCGGCCAGGGCGACCCCATCATGGTTCCCGCCGACGCCACCGAAATGCTGCAATACGAGGGCGAAGTCGTGGTGGTTATCGGCAAGGAATGTCGCAACGTTTCGGAAGCAGAATCGCTGGACTATGTGCTGGGCTACACTATCGGCAACGACGTGAGCGAACGCACCTGGCAGCGCAACGACCGCACGATGTGGCGGGCCAAAAACACCGACACGTTCAAACCGATGGGGCCGTGGATCGCCACCGATCTGGACCCGGACGAACTCCACGTTACCGTCCAGGTCAATGAGCGGGTGGTCGGCGAATACGACCTGAACACGGCGATATTCGGCGTGCGGGAATACATCAGCAAGATGAGCCATTACCTGACGCTGGTGCCCGGCGACATCCTGTGGATGGGCACCGACGGCGCCACCGAAAATATGAAGGATGGCGACGTCTGCGACATCACCATCAACGGCATCGGAACGCTGAGCAATCCGGTGGTATGGGGCAAGGCCTGATCAGTTGAGCGCCGGCATCCCCGGAGGCTTTCCGCCACACCGGGGATGCCGTATAACTTCGGCGCTCAACACCGGTGTTGGAACCGGCAGCGGCCCCGGGTATCCTCACGCGTACCCACTTTGTGAAACCAAACTGGCCGACTGTCATTGCGAAGGGTTCCCACCCCCAAGGCTATCGTACACGGGCCAAATAACCACCGTCATTCCCGCTTAACCACCGTCATTCCCGCTCAATCACCGTCATTCCCGCGAAAGCGGGAATCCAGTGACCGATGCCGGTAGCTTCGCTGCGAAAATCCAGCAGATTACGTGCTCTGGACTCCGGCCCCGTATCAAGTACGGGGTGACGTTCTTTCGCCGGAGTGACGTGGCTGTAATTTCATATGCGATAGCCCTGACCTACTGTCATTGCGAGCGCAGCGTGGCAATCTCGTCGCCGTAGCAATAGTGGTTTGCCGACGTGTGTCCAACCTCAATGAGATTGCCACGTCGCTGCGCTCCTCGCAATGACAGTCGGGGGTGGGAGCCCTTCGCAATGACAGCAGGCCAGTTTGGATTGACAAAGCGGGCACACGTGAGCCCCGGGTAGCAACTGGACAATTGGCCGGCAATCCCGTACATTCTGGTGCCTATGACGGTTTCCGGCGGAGGCGCCACCTGTCCCCAATGCGACGCCCCGTACGAAATGGGGCACAGATTCTGCGGACACTGCGGACACGGTCTGCCGGCATCTCGACCGCCGTCCACCGGCGCATCGGCTCCCGGGCCGTTGGAACGGGCACGGCAAAGCGCACCGCGTTGGCGGCCCCTTCTGGAACGGATACTCGCTCCGGATCGCACCCGCCCCCGACAAGTGGAACGGCCGCCGCCGCCGCCGCAGGGCTACGCAGTACCCTACTTCATACCTCTCAACCGCGTTATTCTGCTGACCTTCCTGACCACCGGTTTATACTTCTTCTACTGGATGTACATTACTTGGCGGCACTATCGCGACTATACTGAGGAACAGGTATTTCCGGTATGGCACGCCCTGTCAATGCTGGTGCCGATTTACCAGTTTTTCCGGCTCCACGCTCACGTGCGCGTTTACCAGGAACTGATGGCGCAACGGCGCGTGCCCAGCACCCTGAATGCGATGCGAACCGTGGGTCTGTTCGCCGCGCTGGCGGTGCTGGGATTGGTCACGTTTCGGCTGACCGCCGAAACACCTTTATCTCCGCTGGAGGAATTGGGCTATGTCGGGGCCAACATCGCCAGTGTTGCCATAACTGCCTGGATAATATGGCAGGTTCAGAGCAACATCAACCGGTTCTGGCAACACCGGGTGGGGGTGCGACTAACCAGAGCCCCGATTGACCTGATGCAAATTGTGATGAGCGTGCTGGGAGTGCTGAGCTGGGGCTTCGTGATTTTCGTGCTGGTCACCGACCCGGCGGCGGCGGCGGTGGCCGCTCCCTGAGGCACGCCGACCGATTACGCCGGACGATGCCGACCCCGGCCCCAAGCTGTTACAACGAACCGAGGGCCACCTGGACCATGCGGCGTTCCAGTGACAACGCCAGATCCGTAGCGAGTTCGGTGCGATCATGTTCGCCCACGGCTCCAACGAAGGCCACTCCCAGCAAACGGCCAACCCGGAAGTCTATCACCGTCGAGGAGAGCAGACCGGCCGGCCCGCCCTGCAACACCTGCAAGCCCACCGCTTCATCGTACAATCCGCTGGCCTGCACCCGGTTTACCGCAACGATCTGCTGACCCGAGCCGCCGCTCTGGCCCACGTTTTCCTCAAAGTCTTTCAGGAAAATATCGGACATCCAGCCCGACACCTGCTCCGGATTTTCAAACAGGTGGACGACGGTAGCGCCGACGAAATTGAGGCCATCCGCCGGCGTAACGTCGGAAGTGGGCACGAACTCCCGCATGAAGCCGCTGATACGGCCGGCGTTGCGAAACCGGACGGCGCTGCTGCCGGCAAATCCGTTTTCAGCCAGCTCGTCATTGTCGAGCACCCCGGAGCGGGCTAATTGATAACTGCGCAGCTGGTCGGGTAAATCACCCTCAGCAAGCGTCATGTATTCCAGGTCGGCCTCGCCGATGCGGTAAGTGGCTTTCCAGAGGGCATCGGATTGCACGGTAAGAAGTCCTTTGATCGATCGCCGGAAGGGAATGTTGGGGCGAAGTCGCCCTCGCCCCGTTTGATTTTTACCAGTAGTTGGGACGGAACCGGCCGTCGGCAATCAAAATTGCCGGGTCAGGCTAACCCGCCACCATGGGATACACGTGCCGTCCCCTGGTCATTTCGACCGGAACGTCGGTGCGACTCCAGTTGTTACCCCCGTCGCCGCTACAATATACGTGACCGTCCCGGTCGCAGCAGTAGACGTTATCCGGCGAGTTTCGGTCAATTGCGATCTGGAACATGCGGGCCGGGGCGACCTCGCCCAGGTCGAGCCGTTCCCAGCTCTCACCGGCGTCGGTGGATCTCACCAGCACACCGGCATCCACCGTGCCGGCGGGAGCGCTGCCGCCACCGGCGCCGGCGGCCAGATACATGATGCTGGGATCGTGGGGCGCTACCACCAGGTCGCGGCAATAACTGCCGCCCTCGAACATCTCGTCGATGGAGACAAATTCCCAATCCTTGCCGCGGTGTCGGCTGCGGAACATGGCGAGCTGGGTGATGATGTACACCAGCCCGGGGCTCGACGGGTTGACCTGAACGCCGTGCAGGTCAACGGGACCCATGCGGGTGTAATGGCCGTCGGTGATGCAGGACCAGGATTCGCCGCCGTCGCGGGATGCGATCAGTCCGCCGACTTCAATCGCGCCGTAAACGTCATCCGGGTGGGCGGGATCGACGCTCAACCCGATGACCCGCTTTACGATTTCGGTTGGGTTCATGGTGATGTTGGGGTGAACCAGCCCTTTGGTGTTGAGCTGACGCCAGGAGTTGCCGCCGTCATCAGACCGGCAGACTCGCCCCTGATTGTACCCGGCAAACATGATTGACGAGTCGTTGGGGTGGGCGGTCATCGACCAGACCTCGCCGCTCATGGTGTCGGTGCGGTTCCAGGTGTCGCCCCGGTCATCGCTGCGGTACACGCCGTCCTGAGTGCCCGCGAATACGGTGGACGGGTTGTCGGGATGAACCAGCAACGCGCGCACCTGGGGGTCGGCGGGCAAACCGTTTTCGGCGGCTACCCACTTCGAGTCGCCCTCGGTAAGCCGGTACAATCCACCTTCACCCAGCGGCGTACCTTCCACACCCACTACGAGAGCGCTCTCGCCGGCCAGGCCGACGTAAATATTCGTTTGATGGCCATTAATGGTAGTCATCTGTTAGCCTCCTGCGCTGTGTCAGTATAGACAATGGTTCGAATAATTTTGTGCTAGTCTCCGTGCAGATTTTTGGCTCCGCGGAGCAACTTGTCAAGGACTGGACGCGACCGAGCGCCAGATGGCGCGCCGGGACCGCCAGGGTGTGTTGGCAAATACCGTCATTCCCGCACCTCAACCGTCATTCCCGCTTTCGCGGGAATCCAGTGGCCGAAATCGTTAGTCACGGTTCTGATTCTTTCATCATACCCTCTGTGGACTCCTGCCCCGTATCAAGTACGGGGTGACGTTCTTTCGCAGGAGTGACGGGCTGGTTTGCTAATTGTCAACAGGCTCTAGGGCCACATGATCCAGCCGGTGCGGTTGGTGCGAGCCCGGAACAGGTGCCCGCCGCCGGTGGTTACGTACAGCGTGCGCATATCGGCGTCGCCGAAGCAGCAGTTGGTGGGTCGATCCACCCGCAGGGGGTGTGTCTCCAGCACCCGGCCCGTGGGCGAGAATACGTAGATGATGGGCCCGGGCCCGGCGGCCTCCCAGCCGGCGCAGACGATGATGTTGCCATCGATGTCCAGGGTCATGCCGTCCACGCCTCTCTGCACTCCGGCAGCGCCCGTGCCTCTCGAATCGCCGTCAGCGGCGCCGCCGTCGATGCCGAAGGTGTGCAGCACGGTGTAATCGCCCAGTGAGCCGTCGTCGGCTATGGGATAGGCCCGCAATTCCCGGCGCCGGGTGGCTCCGTAATCGCTTTGGGCGATGTACAGCGTGCGCTGGTCGCGACTGATCAGGATGCCGTTGGGGCGGCTGATGTCGGTGGTGGCCCGCACCAGTTCGAATTGGTCGCCGCCCTGGGGATCCAGACGCAGCACGGACATGTGATCCAGTTCCTGCGGGCCGCTGTCTCCGATCCCGGAATAGGGGTCGGTGAGCCAGATGCGCCCCGACTTGTCCACCACCAGGTCGTTGGGGTTGTTGTGCCGCTTTCCGTCCAGCCGGTGGGGCATGGAAACCGCGGTGTTAGTGGCAGCGTCGAAGCGGGCGATGCGGCGGCGGCCCTGCTGGCAGCCGTAAAGATTGCCCTGGGCGTCGAAGCACAACCCGTTGGTGTTGAATGTTTCGTTGAAATACTCGGAAACTTCGCCGGTTTTGGGGTCGTAGCGAAGTATTTTGGATGCGGGGATATGCGTAAACAGCACCGCCTGACCATCCCAGACCGGCCCCTCTGTGGTGCCTCCGTATGGTCCGGCAACCAGCTCGAAATTCCAGGACATCATGCACCTCCGTCCGAAACAGGCCGTTGTATTCTCGGCGCAGTGTAGCACGGTTATCAGCGAGTAGTCAGGAATTGACGGCATTGAAAGCGGAACATATCATCAATTCATCAACCTGCTCGATGAACACAAGGATCCAGGTGCAAATTTATGGGAACCTTTGAGGTACAAATCGGCGTCGGCCATCCGGCCGGCGGGGACTTTCATCCGGTGTCCGCGCTGGTGGATACCGGCTCTACACATTCCGTGATGCCGGAATCTTTGCTGGCGGATTTGAGCCTGCAGCCGTTAGAACGCAGGAGCTACCGAATTGCGGACGGCGGCATCGTTCAATTCGACGTCG
The DNA here is from genome assembly GCA_965262485.1 of Dehalococcoidia bacterium. Classification (GTDB taxonomy): domain Bacteria; phylum Chloroflexota; class Dehalococcoidia; order Lucifugimonadales; family UBA3495; genus Bin87. Next base: position 2,574,943 of record OZ253540.1, read on the forward strand.
GAGAAGCGCGATTCAAAGTAGAAGGTCGAGAACGCACCTGCACCGTCATCTTTGGCCCGGAAGGACGGTACTTGCTGGGAGCGACAACCCTCGGAGTTTTCGACTTAATGGTTGACCCCACCCCGCCAAATCCCAGCCTGGTTTCCCCAAGCCTGGTTTCCAGAGATGAACTGCTGCTGTAATCCGATCCATCGGAATTGGGAGGAGTTATTGTAATGGGAACTTTTGAAGTGCAAATAGGCATCGGCCATCCGGCCGGCGGGGACTTCAATGCCATATCAGCAACCGTAGATACCGGCGCAACACACTCGATGATGCCTGGCACGCTGCTGGAGCGGTTATGGATACGGCCTATCCAGACCGGGCGGTACGGCATTGCTGATGGGGGCGTTGTTGAGTATGGCGTGGCAGATGCCCGGTTCAGCATAGACGGCGTGGAGCGATATTGCCCGGTGATATTCGGGCCGGGGGATGAGTACCTGGTGGGGGCTACGACGCTGGAGGTTTTTGAGCTGGTGGTTGACCCGTTAGGCGAACGCCTGGTTCCGGCAAAGCAATTGAGGCTATAAAATCTGCCGGCGCCGGCGCGGCAAAGCATCAGAATCGTAGGGGCAGGTTTCAAACCCGCCCCTACTTGCGTCTGCAATCTCGTCGGCTGTCCGCGTACTGCTATCGTCCGCGCAGCCGGGGGTCAAGCACGTCGCGGAGAGCGTCGCCAAAGAAGTTGATGGCGAATACGACCACCGTAATGGCGATGCCGGGGAACGCGGCAAGCCACCAAGCAATGCGGATGTCTCTTGCTCCCTGCGTCAACATGGTGCCCCAGGTCGGGATATCCGGCGGAACACCCACTCCCAGGAAGGACAGGGACGCTTCGATGATTATGGCGAATCCCAGCGTGATGGTCCCCAGCACGATATATGAAGCGAGCACGTTGGGCAGGATGTGGCGCAGCATGATGCGTGCGGAGCCGGCGCCGATGGCCGTAGCAGCCAGCGTATAGTCCAGTTCCTTGATGCTCAACACCTGCGACCGTATGACCCGGATCGTGCCCGGTAACAGAATTACCACCAGCGCCACGATGATGTTGTTGGCCGACCCGCCCACGGCCGCGACCAGCGCCAGCGCCAGGATGATGGGGGGGAATGCCATCATGGCGTCGACGATCCGTTGGATCGCCAGATCGACAATGCCGCCGGCGTAGGCGCTGATAATGCCGATTACCGTACCCAGCGTTACGCCAATGCCCACGCTGAGCAAGCCTACATAGATGGATATCTGCGAGCCGACGATGATTCGGCTGAACTCGTCCCTGCCCAGGTGATCGCTGCCGAGCCAGGCGCTGGGAGAGGGTGGCAGGTATTTTTCGTCGTGGGCGCGAACATCCAGCGGGTCGTTGGGCAAGATGCCCGGTACGGCGTACGAAACCACAGCCGCCAGGATCGTCAGGATGATGATTGCCGCGCTGATGGCTCCCAGAGGTTTGGAGCGACTGAATGCGATGATCTTCTGACCCAAGGTCTGCCTGGGCCGCATGTCCAGTAGTTGGGCATCGGCCGCCGGCGCCGCCGACAGCGTTTGCCCGGTGTTAGTAGTAGTCATTCGGGTGGCTCTCCGTGCTGGCCTGGATTCCGGCGGCTAGGCATAACGGATGCGCGGGTCCATCCAACCGTACAGCAGGTCAACCAGGAGGTTGATGATGACGATGGACACCGCGATCACGATGATGATGGCCTGGATGGTGGGGAAATCGCGCTGGAACACTGTTTCGATTAGCAACGTGCCAATGCCGGGTATCCTGAAGATGCTTTCGATGATGACGGTTCCGCCAAAAAGGCGCCCGAACTGCCAGCCCGAAATGGTCAGGATGGGCAATACCGCGTTCTTGAGTCCGTGGCGGACCAGAACGATGCGCTCCGCCAACCCCTTGGACCGGGCGGTTCGCATGTAATCCTCGCGAATGATTTCCAGCATCGAGGAGCGAGTAACCCTGGCGATGAATGCCATATCGTAGAAACCCAGCGCCAGCGCCGGCAGGAACATTTGCCGGATGTTGGTCCAGGGATCTACCCAAAGCTCCTCGTAGCCCAGTGGAGGCAGCCAGTTGAATCCCCGTGATAAGATCAGGACCACCAGTGTGCCGGCGAAAAACGTGGGAATGGATATACCGACCAGAGCGACAATGCGGCAGAAGTAGTCCACCGGGCTGTCGGGTTTAATGGCTGAAACTATACCCAGGGGAACCGCGAATATCACGGCGATCAATATCGCCATTACTGCCAGTTGAAGGGTGCGCGGGATGCGATCCCCCAGCAGGTCCCAAACCGGTATGCCCCGCCGCCAGTACGATTCTCCCAGGTCACCCCGCACCAATCCGCTGACCCAGTCCACATACTGGATGACGATTGGCCGGTCGGTGCCCAATTCTACCCGAAGCGCCTGTAACTCTTCCTGAGTAAATGATGCGTCGCCTTCACTGAGCAAAACCAGAGCCGGGTCGCCCGGGATGAGCCGCATCACCGCAAACACGATGATGGTCACGAGAATGACCGTGGGAATGATTAGTCCAATGCGCTTTAGCGCGTACTGTCGCATATCCTTAAGCCTTGCTTTGACTGGGGTGTGTTGACTAATACCGTCATTCCCGCACCTCAACCGTCATTCCCGCGAAAGCGGGAATCCAGTGGCCGAAGTCGTTAATCCCGGTTCTGATTCTTTCATCATACGCTCGCTGGACTCCTGCTAAAGCAGGAGTGACGGGCTGGTTTGCTAATTGTCAACAGGCTCTAGCCTTGCTTTGACTGGGGTTCAGGTGCGCCGTCCAGGCAGCGGATACCGGAACCTGACCACCGACATACGTCCAGTCGAGATACTGACTGGACGTATGCTGGATTAGGCGAATTTAGTCCCGACCGTTTAGCGGTCCAACCAGATATCCTCGTGCTTGAATCCGTACTGCACGGTCAGGGGAGCGTTGAATCCCTTGATGTCCTCGTGAACCAGCCAGTACAGTTGGCCGAGTTGCATGGTTACCCAGTGGTTATCCGAGAACTCGTGCATCCACAACTCGGCTTCCTTGTTGATCTCACGACGGGCGTCGGCGTTGAGTTCAACCTTTTGGCGCTCGAACCAGTCGTTGACCAGGGGGTTTTCCCAGTCGGTGTAGTTGCGGGTGCCTCCCTTCAGGTACACGCCGCCATAGACGGCGTCGGTGTCGAAGACGACCATTCCCTCGCCCTGGCAACTGATTTCCCAATCGCCTTCGGAGTCGGCGGGACGCGAGGTTCCGTACTTGGAGTAACCGGCGGCGCTGGGCAGGGTTTCGATGGCGCCGGTGATACCCAGGGAAGTTTCCAGTTGTTGCTTTACAACCGAGCATTGTTCGGGATAGTTGCCAACCTGGCGCACCGTGTACGCGACTTCAAACCCGTCGGCGAAGCCGGCTTCGGTCATCAGGCGCTTGGCCTCAGCCAGGTCAGCCATCCCGCCTTCGCTGGTCTTGGGGCGAATGCCGGGCCAGGCGTTACATTCCTCATTGGTGTGGGCCAATCCCATCAATGGGCAGTAGGAGCCGCCGGAGTTGTCAAATACGAGATTGTCAATTTCCTGCCGGTCAACTGCCAGGTTGATGGCCTGACGCACCTTGTCGTCCTGGAACTGGGGCTTCTTGATGTTGAGCATCAACCCCCAGTTGGTACCGGCAGCGATGGGGTGCGCGATGTATTCGGGGTGGCCTTCCACCAGATTGAAGTACTGGGTGGGCGACAGGTTGGTGAACCCACCGTTGGCCATGTCCAGGCCATTGGATTCGAACCGGGCAATCAACGTACCAGTGTCGGTGATGATGAAGTGTTCGATGCGGTCTACGTACGGGCGGCCGTCCTTGAAGTAGGTGGGGTTCCGGTTGACCTTGTAAAAGTCACCTTCGGAGTATTCCTCAAGGATGAACGGGCCGGAAGTAGCGTTATGTTCGATAATCGTGCGCGCGTCGTTCAGGTTGATGTCCTGATTGAGCAGGTGGGCCGGCAGTACCTTCACGTAGTCCACGGCCAGGAACTTGAGGAACGCGCCGGAAGCGAACTGGAGATCAAATTCAACCGTCAGATCATCCGTGGCCCTGAGCACAGCATCCTGATTGGTGGCGGTGCAGTCGGCTTTCTCGGCCAGCTCTACCACTTCCATCTTGATGGTGTAGTTGCGCCAGAGGCCGGAACGGCCGGTTGAGTTGCAGGGGTTGGCGTAACGGGCCAGCGTGGTAACAACGTCGGCGGAAGTGATGGGCATGCCGTCAGTCCACTGCATACCTTCGCGCAGGTGGAACGTGTAGGACTTGCCGTCTTCGCTAACGTCCCAGCTTTCGGCCAGGTCGCCGACGACTTTGCTGGTTTCTACCGTGTCGAACTGGACCAGCTGGTTGTACATCTGCGAGTAGGAAATCACGCTGGACAACGAGGCGGATCCCAGCGGGTCCCAGTCTCGGGTGTCAGCGTACGCCGACATGAGCAGGGTGCCGCCGGTTTTGGCCTCGGATGCGGGGTCCGGAGCGGCCATCGCGGTAGATTCGGCGGTTTCCATGACCGTGGTAGGCTCGGTGGCTTCTCCATCGGTGGTTGCCGTGTCGTCGGCTCCACCGCAGGCGATACCGATCATCAGCGCGATAGCTGCCAATACAGGCAACAGCAATCGCAATGACAACCGGCCATTGATGTGAAACTTCATAATTCGGTATTTCCCTCCAGGTCTCCATTGTTGGATACGACCACGCGGATACCCACGTACCGTAGATCAGTCCGACATGGTTGTGAGTTCCCATACTTAGGAATTGCAGCGATTAATTGTGAAATTAACCACAAACAACAAAGCACGGGACGCAATGTTAGACTACCACTGCAACCCTGTCAATACCTAAAACAGGCACGAAACAACCCCCACCGGGCGAAAGAAGGCCAACCGGGGCCGAATTTCGTTAACGTCCACGTTACATAGCGTCAAGAACGTCGCGGGGTGAATGCGTAAACTTTGTCATTGCCAACCCGTACTCGATGCGGGGGGGGGGCGCAATCCCGGTCCCTCCCCAATGCTGTCCATCCGTGTAAAAACCCGTCCCTTCCCCCTCTCCCTTGATGGGAGAGGGTTGGGGTGAGGGTGAAAAACCCAGCACCAACACCTCCCGCTCATCCTGTCCATCCTGTCCATCGATGTAAAAACCCGTCCCCCCTCTCCCCTGACAGGGGTAGGTATTTTCGCGCCATGTTGATGACCCTCATTTCGGTCGATGACTCAGAATATGGTTTACAAACCTGAAAACTCGGCTCTCGCCCCCTCTCAAGGCCTGGAGGGGTCTGTGATCAACTCTGGTGGATCCGAAGTTTTATACCTGATTTCGGCCTATACCTACCCCTGTCAGCCCCCTCTCCCACCGGGAGAGGGGGGACCCACCCCTGTCATTGCCAACCCCCGCATCGAGTACGGGGTCGCAATGACAAAGCCGGTACGCGTGAGACGTGGGGCGGTGTTGACGCCAACCCGTGGCCCGGATAGTCTGTTCTGGTTATACCGCGTTTTTCGTCGCGGTGAGGATGATTCGATCAGGAGCGATCCCTATGCCCGATACCGCCGCCACGACTTCCGCCGCGACTTCCGATGGCACCGATTTGCCCGTCGACGCAGATGGCCACATCCTGCTGCGGAGGGAACCACCCGTCGCCACGGTTACCATCAACCGGCCGGCCCAACGCAACGCCATCTCCTTCACGATGTGGGGTCAACTTACCGAGTTGATGAACGACCTGGACAACGACCGCGACATTCGCTGCGTGGTGATAGCCGGCTCCGGTGATGAGGCGTTCTCGGCGGGCGCCGACATCAGCGATTTTGAAGAGCATCGCAGCGACTCTCGGCGCGGCCGCATCTACAACCGCGCCGTCGATGGCCTGCTGGAGAAGGTTGCCGAAATGGGCACACCCGTCATCTCCATGATCGACGGTTTTGCCGCCGGCGGCGGTTGCGAGCTGGCCGTGGCCACCGACCTGCGCATCGCCAGCGAGCACAGCCGTTTGGGTATACCCGTGGCCCGGTTGGGAATAACCATCGGCCACCGGGAGATGTACGGCCTGGTGAACCTGGTGGGCAAGGGCAACGCGCTGTACATCCTACTTTCCGGCCGTCTGCTCGACGCCGCCGAGTCGCTGCGCATCGGACTGGTCAATCAGGTAGTGCCGGCGGAGCAACTGAAAGCCGTCACCTACAAGCTGGCCGCCGATATAGCGTCCCTGGCGCCCCTGTCCCACGCCGTCAACAAGCAGACGCTCAACCAGGTGCTGGCCAAACCGTCGCTGGATCTAACCCCCGAAGAGGCCGACCTTCCGCTCACCCAGTTTGACACCCGCGACTACCAGGAGGGCTACCGGGCGTTTTTGCAAAAGCGCCAGCCCACCTTCATCGGCGAGTAACGGGTCGTGTCAACCCAAAAGCCTCGGCAAAAAAGCTCACGCCAGCGGGCCGATGTGTTGCTGGTGGAGAAGGGGTTGGTGGAAAGCCGCGAGCAGGCGCAGGCGCTCATCATGGCGGGGGCCGTGTCAACTCCCACCGGGCCGGTGCTAAAGGCCGGCGCCTTTCTGCCACCGGATACGCCGCTGGAACTAAAGGAACGGCTGCCCTACGTCAGCCGCGGCGGCGTGAAACTGGCCCGCGCTCTCGATACCTGGGCTGAACCCTTCGGCATACCGCTGGATGGCATCGTCGCACTGGACGCGGGGGCATCGACGGGAGGGTTCACCGACTGCCTGCTGAATTATGGCAACAGCCGCGGTATGGGGGGAGCGCGGCGTGTTTACGCGGTGGATGTGGGACACGGGCAGCTGCACTATAGTCTGCGCACCGACCCGCGAGTGGTGTGTATGGAAAAGGTGAACGTGCGCCACCCGTTCCAATTGCCCGAGCCGGTCGATATGCTGGTGGTGGACGTATCGTTTATATCACTGACGATGGCCCTGCCCGAACCGTTGACCCACCTGCGCGCGGATGGATACGGCATCGTTCTGATCAAACCTCAGTTTGAGGCCCGGCGCGGCGAGATCGGCAAGGGCGGTATCATTCGCAGCGATGAATTGCGAAACGACATATTGACGAGGGTTACCGACTGGATGAAGGCGCGTCCGGAGATTCGTCTGCTGGACACCATAGACTCGCCCATCACGGGAGACGCCGGCAATCACGAATTCCTGGCGTTATTGCGAAAAGTAGAAACACAACCAAATTAGGATACTGTTATGTACGTACTACGGAGAATTTTCAAGACCAAACCCGGCGAAGCTCGTCGCGTAGCCAGCTTGCTGCAGAAGCAGGCGCAGATTTACCACGACGCCGGTCAACGCAGCGAGTTCAAGGTTTATTTCAACGGGGCCACGGTACCCGGCGAAACCGACGTGGTTATATTGGAATGGACCGATGAGGCGCTGATGTCGCCCATGCGCGGCGGGCATCAATTGCCGCCGGCGGCGATGGAAATCGGCGGACAAATTCGGCCGCTGGTGGAGAGCCACCGCATCGAGTTCATGGAGCTGATGACACCGGACAAGATGATGGATGTCTAACGCATAGCGGCAATAACGACCCGGACGGGCATCCTTCGCCCGTCCGGGACTCCCTTACACATGACTTCACCCTAAATCCGTCATTGCGAGGAGCAAAGCGACGTGGCAATCTCGGTGAGGTTGAACACACGTCGGCGAACCGCAGTTGCTACGGCAACGAGATTGCCAACCCCCGCATCAGGTACGGGCTCGCAATGACAAAGTGGGTACGAATGAGCACTCTAGCCCTCTCCCATCAAGGGAGAGGGGACATCGTTGCACAGGAGGCACATCGTGGACGTTCAACAGGTAGCCGAAACACTGCTGGAACGCGGACAAACCGTGTCCGTCGCCGAAGCCTGCACCAATGGATTGCTGGGGTACACCCTGGGAACCATTCCCGGCGCATCTCGTTTCTTCCCCGGCGGCGTTATCGCCTATACCGGCGGGCTGAAAGAGAAGATCCTCGGCGTTCCGGACGAGTTATACGAAACGGCCGGCAGCGTGAGCCGTGAGATGGCGATCTCAATGGCCCGCGGCGTCCTCGAACTGACCGGAACCGACTACGCCCTGTCCACCACCGGCGTCACCGGCCCGGCAGCCGGACGCAGCGGCCTGCCCATCGGCACGTTCTGGGTTGGTATGGCGGTGAAAAGCGGCGTCGATACTGCCATTGAGATACGCGTGGGCGGCGACCGCGACGATACCAAGCACGGAGCAGTGCAGGCGGCCATCAACCTGCTGGGCAACCGGCTGGCCACCGGCTGACGACCGCGACCAATCCCGTTGCTGCGACGAGATTGCCACGTCGCTACGCTCCTCGCAATGACAACAATTTAGCAAGTGTAAACTAGCGGAGGTATTTCGATGCAATTTGGCGTGTCCCTTTCCGCCATCGCCCAACAGCCGGCCGGCGCCGATATGCAGCAGGCCTTTGCCGACATCTGCACCTACGTCGGGGCGGCCCGCGACCTGGGCTTCGACATGGTGTATCAGGGTCAGCACTATCTGACCGACCCCTACCAGCAGCTCCAAACCATGCCGCTACTGGCGCGCATTTCGGCGGAAGCGCGGGGGATGGAGCTGGTGGCCACCATGCTCGTGCCTCTGCATCATCCGGTGGACCTGGCGGAACGGGTTGCCACCATGGACGTGATCACCGGCGGGCGGTTCACGCTGAGCGCGGCGCTGGGGTACCGGGACGAGGAATATGACAACTTCGGTGTCCCACGACGCACGCGGGTAAGCCGGTATCTGGAATGCCTGGAAGCCATGCGGCTGCTGTGGACCGGCGAGAAGGTGAACTACGACGGCCGGTATTTCCAGCTGCGGGACGCCCAATTGATGCTGAGGCCGGTGCAGCAGCCCCACCCGCCGGTGTGGGTGGCTGCCAACAGCGATGCCGCCATCACCCGGGCGGCGCGGCTGGGCTACACGTGGTACGTGAATCCTCACGCCAAGTTCGACACCATCAGCCAACAGGTGGAGATGTACCACGAGGCTGCCGGCGCCGCGGATTCGGGCGCACCGGAGCGGCTGCCCATCGGTCGTGAGGTATTCGTGGGGCGCACGCACGAAGAGGCATTCGCCAGCGCCACGCCATACCTGGGCGGCAAGTACGAAGCCTACGCCCAATGGGGTCAGGACAAGGCGCTGCCGGGTGACGAAAACTTCCGGGAACCCTTTGAGGACCTGGCCCGCGACCGGTTCGTAATCGGCAGTCCCGACGAGGTGGTGGAGGAGCTATCCCGCTACCGGGCGCTGGGCATGTCCCACGGATGCTTCCGCATGATGTGGCCCGGTATGCCCCTGGCCGACGGCGTGGCCAACCTGGAGCTGTTCACCGAACGAGTGGCGCCCCATTTGCGGGACGACTGACGTTGAATTTTATCCGCGTAATTGGCGGAAAAACCGGATCGTTAGAATTACGGCGAAGGTTATCCACAATCCATATACTGGCGGGGTTACCACGAGCGCTGCAAGTACCGGATTCTCGTTGGCCAATATGATCAGCGTGCCTGAGAATCCAAACACGGCGGTCAACCACGTCGAGATATTTACCAAAGGTTGAGGCCGAGTTTCTGAGGCGGTCGTTGCTATGGCGACAAAAAGTATGCTCGCGGCAATCAATAAGAGTGCGGTGCCCTGGCCCTGGTCAAGGAACGCTCGTATCGTTGGGTGAGCAAACGGTCCCGCCAGTATTAGAAGACCCTCGATAACGAAAAAGATTACCCAGACCCACCCTATTATTATCATTATCAAGCAGTCTGCAGGCAGACCGTTGTCCGACCTGTTGGATTACTGGTTATGCTTGAAAAAAGCCCATAATGCGCCGGTTGGAAGCGCGATAGTCAGAACAACGGTGGCAGTCAGCAGAAATATCACAAAAAGTCGGCTACCATTCCAAATGTTCATGAATTCGGCGACCAGAGTGGGCGCGGCGAGCCTGATGACGAGAACCAGCCCCAGCCCCAACACGGCCATGCTTACGAGTACGGCTCCGAACCACCATCTCCAGGCTACGACCCCGGCGTTCACCGGAACTAATGACATGATTCCTCGCTTGAACTATCGCGCAGCTAGCCAAATGATAGCACGTCGACCGCGATGCTGATCGGTTGTTATGGGTCACCCCAAGGCTATCGCAAGATAGGCTATACGCCCGTCGCTCCGGCGAAAGCCGGAGTCCAGAGACCGCAAAGTGAAATAATCTGGAACGATACTAACGATTTCAGGCACTGGATTCCCACTTTCGCGGGAATGACGGTGGTTAGCGGGAATGACGGTGGTTAATTGTCCATATGCGATAGCCCTGCGGGTCGCTCCTCCCTGCCTTCTGTCATTGCGGGGAGCACTCGCTCATCCCGAGCTTGTCGAACCATCGTTGACCGTCCTTCGACAGGCTCAGGACGAGCGGGTGCTTAATTTCCACAACTTTGGAAAGGCCCTGACTGCCCACGCAGGTCCGCAATAATCCCGTCAATGGGTTTTGGATGCCAGCGCTCTGAAACCGGAATATAGCAGGTTGACCATTCCCGCGACGATGATGCCCAGCGAGCCCAACAACAGGGAAAATTCAATCAACAACGCGTTATGCAAGTCCACGACCAACCATGCCAAAATCACCGCGCAAGTGGGAGCCATCCAATGCGCGGTTCGCACTGACGCATAGCGGATCAATCCGCGAGATCTCCGGGCTGGCAAGGACGAGATTAACCACGCCAGTCCTCCGCAATACAGGACAATCGCCTCCGCGGTTTTATGACTACAGATTTCCGGATCCATGCTCAGCGGACTGGCTCCGTCTGGAACGGGGCAAGGCAGTGTTAAGTCCGTCAAATGGGACAGGATGACCAGCGCCGCGGTCAAACCCAGCAACATGGTCACCATCCAAACCACTACGTCGAAATACCGGTTCGCGTGCTCTGCTATCCGGGGTAACGCAGGATAGTTCATTACTCCGATTCCCCTACCTGAGCGGCCCGATACTGAGGATTTGCACACTCTCTGCGCCCGCCTTAATGCTTTCCCAATCGTATTGCATGGGCGCCATTCGGACCGGCCCCCAGATGGCCGATTGGTCGGAGTAGTGTTCGCTGCCGGGATGGCCGGATGCGCCCAACGGCACCGCCCATAGCGAGCGTTCCCAGTCTCCCAGGTCGTAGGCGTAGCGGAATACCGACAGGCCGCCCACCGTAGCAAAATCGGCCGGCGAATAGGAACCCGCCCAGGGGGTATCGCCATCGCCGCCGGTGAGAATCTCCGGCGGGTTGAGCAGCGCGCCCAGGCTGGGGGTTGCCATCGCCAGTGGATGCTGGGGTCGTACGCGATGGACCCGGTCCCATCGCCAGGTTCCCATATCAGGCCCCAGCCGGTGGGTCAGGATGTGGATTGCCTCTCCCAACGCGGCGGTAAGCGCAGCGGGCCAATTTTCGCCGCTGGGCAGCAGGCCGGTGTCGCCGTCCGTGATGGCGTCGTTCATTAGAATTCGGAACCGGTTTACAAACCCGCCGCGCCCCCGGTCGACCGGATGCCACGCCAATGCGGCCAGATTCTCGCCGATGTTGTGCTTCAGCAACCGCCACTGCAGCATATCCCGCATGGCGCTGTAGATGGTCGGTTCAATGGCGTCGCGATCCATGCTGCCAGACCAGCGTTGCAGGCGATCCAATGCGTTGGCCACCGCCGGGTCAGGAGGCGGCGGACAGGATTGCAGGGCGGCAACATAGGCCAGCGCCGGGAGCGACACCCGTTCGGCGTGGATGCGTCCCATTTCGCTGGCCGCAGGATTGGGCAGGTTGTGAATGCGCTCAGCGACGCGCGTGGCACGGTAGCCGGGTGCGAAGTCCATTGAGATGTAGTAGGGATAATCCTCGAGAACGGGCCGGTTATTGGCCGTGACGATGTAACCTTCCGGCGGGTTGATATTGCGGGGCAGATCGGCAAAGGGGATGCTTCCCTGCCATTCGTGGTTCCCGTCCCAGCCCGGCACGGGCAGCGGCGCCGGCGCATCGTCGGGGCGGCGGGGAATCTCCCCTCGGCACTGGTAGCCGATATTACCGTGTACGTCGGCCATTACGAAGTTGTTGACCGGATCAACCCATCCTTCCATGGCATCGGCCAACTCGGTCACACTGCCAGCCTCCAGCATGGCCGGCAGGATGTTCGTCCACGGGCTGCCCTGATTTCGGTAAAAGATCGGGGTGGCGGTGTAGCGCAGGGCGAGGCCGTAACCGGACAGCGGGTCGCCGCCAACGACCGGGCCGTGGTGGGTCGCCCAGGTGCGCAGATGAACATCATCGCCGTCGCGCACGCGGATCACCTCATCGCGGACGTCGGCGTTGTACCAGTCGCCCTGACGTTGATACAGCGAGGCGTCGGCGTCGTTGAACCGTTCGATGTACAAATCCTGATAGTCGGCGCTGGTGTGGGTAACGCACCAGGCCACCCACCGGTTGTGCCCGAAGTGGGGGAAACCGGGCACGCCGGCAAAGGAAGCGCCCACCACGTCGAACCTGTCGCAGGCGAGATGGTTCTGGTAGTAAACGCTGGGAACGTCCAGGCCGCGGTGGCTGTCGCCGGCCAGGATGGGCTTGCCGGTGGCGGTGCGCTCACCCGAAATCACCCAGGAGTTGGAGCCGCTATCCATCTCGCCGATGAGATTCAGGTTGGCGACACCGTCGAGCAATTGCTGATACCCCACATCTGCGGAACCGTGGTAGGCGGCGCCGGTGGGGATTATGACCGGTTGACCCGGCGGATACGACGGAAACAGTTGCGCCGCCCGCTCCGGTCCCAGTTCCAGCACGAGTCTAGCCCGCCACGCTTTGCTCTCGAAGACCCCCATGAACAGGTGCCGCACCTTGAATACGGCCAGGCTGTGCCACGGCTCCCAGGGCTCGGGCGCTATCCCGGTGATGCCGTACTCTGCCGGCAGGGGCGCGTCGCTTTCGATGAATGCGTTGACCCCGTCAGCGTAGGATTCCAGCATCGTCCGGGCGCGGGAGCCGGCGGCGGCGCAATCGGCGCGGGCCGAGTCTTCCAACCGGTGGCGGCGAATCTGCATGTCCTGTCCTACGGCGGATGGGCCGACCGCTTCGGCCCAGCGGCCCACCGCTCGCCGGCGGTCATACTCCATTGCCCATAACCGGTCCTGCGCGGTGACAAACCCCTGGGCGAGCCAGGCGTCGTGTTCATCGGTGGCGCGGATGTGCGGGATGCCCCATTCGTCGCGCCAAACCTGAACCGCGGCATGCAGGCCGGACAGGGATATTTCGCCGTCCAGAGGAGGAATGGCGTCGCGAAGATCGGTGTGGGTGATGGAGACAGCGGCGTCGTTTACGGTCATCGGGGGCACCTCTTACGGTCTGATGGCTCAATAGTACCGTACCGGCGAATGGGCTGCATCCGGCCCAAATCCGGTCCAGCCGGCGCATCCCTCACGCGTACCCGCTTTAATCTGTCGTTGCGAGGGACGCCCACCCACCTGTCATTGCGAGGAGCGCAGCGACGTGGCAATCTCGTTGAGTTGAACACACGTCGGCAAACCACCATTGCTACGCCTACGAGATTGCCACGCTGCGCTCGCAATGACAGATTAAAGAGGGTGCATCCATGTAAGAAGCCGCCTCCCGCTCCCTCAGTAAATGACTCCCGCTTCTTCCAGCCGCTCGATCTCCGCGGACGGCATCCCCAGCAGTTCTCCAAACACGTAGGCGTTATCCTCGCCGATGTTGCTGTACTTGCCGAACTCAATGGGCGTGCCGGACATGCGTGCCGGTATGGTCCACGAAACGCTCTCGCCTTCCGTCCACTCGGTGGCCTTCACGCCCCGTTCCGCTTCCCAATAACGGGTGTCCTGGTAAAACCCCCGCGACTTCAGGTGTGCGCTGCCGTTCAGGTCCTCGCCCTGGGACACCATGCCCGCCGGCACTCCGGCGGCCTGCAATAATCCCATGAGCGAACCCGAATCCTGACTCTGCGTCCATTCCGTGATGCCCGCATCCAATGATTTCTCGTTTTTGCGCCGCCCGATGCGTGTTTCGAACTCGGGTGTGGCGGCCCAGGCCGGATCGCCCATGGCCGTCCGCAAACACCGCCATTGTTGGTCGTTGGCGGCCGAGATGGCGATGTAACGGTCTTCGCCGACGCACGGATACACCCCGTGAGGCACGGCGTAGGAGTCCCGATTGCCCCGACGTTGCGGCCCGCGACCGTTGACCTGGTAGTCCAGCAGCGCCGGCCCGCAGGTTGCCACGCCCGACTTGAATATCGACGACTCCATCGTCGCCGTTTTGCCGGTCAGATTCCGCCGCATCAAGGCCGCGATGATGGCGGCCGGCTGGAACACGCCGGTATGGTAGTCGGAGTAGGACGTGTTCACCACGCCGGGAGGCTCTTCATCCTCGCCGGTCATCAGCGATACGCCGGACAGGTGTTGAACCAGGATGCCAAATGACTTGTAGGTGTAGTACGGCCCGTGTCCGCCCAAACCGGTCTGCCACATGATTATGGAGTCGGGCCGATGCTCGCGGATGGCGGGGAAGTCGATGCCCCAGCGGTCCAGGATATTGCGGCGGAAGTTGGTCATGAACACATCGCTGATGCGCACCAGTTCCAGCATCAGATCGCGTCCCTCCGGCATCCGCACGTCCAAGGTAATGCGCCGCTTGCCCCGCTGGTACTCCGGTTGCCCGGCGCCCCTGGACCACGCCGGTATGAAGGCCATCTCATCGAGTACCTTGTTGGTTTCCACCTTGATGACTTCGGCGCCCAGCGACCCCAGAATGCGCCCGGTCAGCGGCAAAGCCACGTAGGGGCCAAACTCCACTACGCGGATTCCTTTCAGTGCGTTGGTGTTCACGGTATCCGTCATATCCATTCCTCGAAATTGCTCCGGCGTCGGGCTAAATGACTCCATCCGCCCGCAGGGCAGCCAATTCTGCTGCGTCCAATCCCAACTCGCCGCGAAACACGGCCATGTTGTCCGATCCAAGCGCGGGCGCCGGTCGCTGCCGCGGTGAAACCTCTTCACTGTGGAAAATGCCCAGCGGATATTTCAGCGTCCCCATGTTCCCGTCATCGTGCTCGATCTCCGACCAGAACCCCGATTCGGCCAGTTGGGGGTCTGCCAGCAGGTCGGCGATGTCATTCACCGGCAGGAACACCAGGTTGCGGCGTTGACCTTCGTGGAACAGCTCCTGGACCGTAAAATTCTCCGCAAATTCCAAAAAGAGCGCCGTTATGATGTCGATGTGTTCCGCCCGGTCCTGGTTGCCGCCCCGATATGCTTCGTTGAGGACCTCGTCGTTGCCGGTAATTTCGTGAATCCACTCGGCCAGCGCGTCCCACTCCCGCGGCGTGATGACGCCGGCGGAGATCCATCCGTCCTTGCAGGGGTAGGCTCCCAGCGGGATTACCAGCGTGGAGTTGGTGCCAACCCGGGTTACGTTCTGTCCCAGCTTGCGCCACAGCAGCGCCGGATGAGCGTCGGTGTAGTAGGTGATCAACGCTTCCTGCGATGACACGTCGATATGCTGGCCGTCTCCGCCGCCAAAATCCCGATGATACAACGCCGCCAGAATCCCGACTGCCGCGTACTGAGCGGCGGGATAGTGGCTGTGTTCATTGCCCTGTCTAACCGGCGGTTCATCGGGTTCGCCGGTGATTTGCATGTAGCCGCTGGCCGCCATCACCACCAGGTCATCGCCCTGATAGTCGGCCCATTCGCCGGTGCAGCCAAAGGGTGTAACCGAGGCCATCACCAGACCGGGGTTTGCCGCCCGCAGCGCATCAAAACCGATCCCACGGTCGTACAGATAGTGACGGTCGAAACTCTCGATGATCACGTCCGCGTCCGCAGCCAGCCGCCGGAACAATTCCCGCCCCGATTCGCACTCCAGATCCAGCGTGATTGAGCGTTTGTTGGTGTTGTAAAACATGAAATCCAGACTGCGCTCGGTGTTGGGCGCGTCGTCCGGATACGGGCCAAGCCGTCGCGACGGGTCGCCACCCGGAGGTTCCACCTTCACCACATCCGCGCCGTAATCGGCCAGCAGGCGACCGCAGAACGCCGCCCGCCGGTCGGTCAAATCCAGAACCCGGTAAGGCGGAATCAAATCCGCGCCCGTGTAGTCATCAAACCGAGGCATAGCCCTCCAACTCCCTTGCCCCAACTTCTTTGCCGATTGAGGCCAGTACGATGTTTGGTCGCCGCCAATGTATCGCCGGCGCTCCCCCATGTCAAAACCAACCTGCCATGTCCAAGAGATTTCGCTACTCGAGGTACACTTTATCCGTAGCAACGACGTCACCTGGACCACGTCGTTGTTCACTCCGCTCTTTCCACGACCGTCCTTCGACAGGCTCAGGATGAGCGGATGGGGCCGCCGGCAGTCCTGCAAAGGCTGCCGGCGGCGTTGCGTCGGGGGGCCAGCTCCCGATTGTTCTGCTAGCCGCTGTCGCCGTCCTCCGAGGTGACGGTCACGGTCACCGTGTCGGTGTCGGACCCGCCCTCTTTGTCGGTTACGGTTAGTTGGAACTCCAGCGTTGTGCCGTCCGCCGCGTCGGCGGGGAGGGTGAACCTGGGGTCGCCGAACTTGTCGGCGGCCTGGTTGTACCGTTCAGCCTGCGGGTGCGTCAGCGTGACGCTGGGGCCGGCGAGCTGCGTCCACTGGTGCGCCATCCGCCACCACTCTCCGTAGGGGTTCGTGCTGCAAATGCCCTCCAGGGTGATGCTCGCCCCCGCCGTGGACGTCAGGTCGTCCCCGGCGCAGGCCGTGGGCGTCGGCAGTACGGTCACCGTCGTTTTCCGGCTGGCGGTGAGGCCGCCGGAGTCGGTTACGATCAGCCGGAAGGTCAGGGCCGTTTCGCCGCTGACCGCCGGCGCGGTGAAACTGAGGACGCTGCTGTTGGCCCCCTCCAGGGTGGCCGTCGGCGTTCCGCCCGTCTGTTCCCAGAGGTAGGACAGAGCATCCGCCGCGTCCTCGGCATCGGTGGCCTGGCCGGTGATCTGGACCGTTTCGCCGGCAAAGACTCGCACCAATGCCAGTTCCGCCACCACCGGCGGGGTGTTATCGGGCCGGATAACCGTCACGGTCACCGTGTCCGAGTCAGACTCTCCTTCCTGGTCGGTCACCGTCAGTTGGAACTCCAGCGTTGCGCCATCCGCCGCGTCTGCGGGCAGGGTGAACCTGGGGTCGCCGAACTTGTCGGCAGCCTGGTTGTGCAACGACGTCTGCGGGTGCGTCAGCGTGACGGTTGGCCCGGAGAGCTGCGTCCACTGGTGCCCCATCTCCCACCATTCGCCGTGGGGATTGATGCTGGTTATGCCTTGCAGCGTCACACTCTCGCCCGGCGCGCCGGTCAGGTCGGGGCCGGCGTTGGCGGTGGGTGAGACCGTGGCCTGCTGCTCCGGTGGCTCCGAGGAGTCTGGGCCACTGTCGCCGCCCGCGCCCGTGCTGCCGGCCGCCGTGACGGTGACCGTCACCGTGTCCATGTCTGTCCTGCCGCCCTTGTCCGTCACCGTCAGCCGGAACTCGTAGGTGGCGTCGGCGGTCAGGCCCGTGGGCGTGGTGAAGGCGGCGCGGTCGCTGGTGGCGCGGGACAGCGCTACCGGGGTTCCGCTAGTCTGCTCCCACAGGTAGCTGGCGATGTTGCCGTATGGCGTGCTGCTCCTGCCTTCGAGGAAAACGCGGGTGTTTTCCGGCGCCGGATCAGGGCTTCCTGTGTAATAGGTTACCGCGCGGGCCGTGGGCGGGGCGTAGGGGCCGGTCAGGTACATCCTGACTTCCGGATGGATGATTATGCCGCGGTTGCCGTCGCCCCGGATGACGATCTGCTCGGTGCCTTCCGTGCCGTCCCGGTCGTTCACCGGCGTGATGGTGAAGGTCGCGCTGGCGCTGCGCTCGCCCGCCGGGATGGTGATCGCGGGGATCGCCGTGACGGTGTAGTCCTTGGCATGGCTTATCGTTCCGTCTTGGTTTACTCGGTTGGTGTTTTGGGCGAAGAGATGCGTGATGTAGTTGAGCCGCTCGTCTATTCCCACGGTAAGGTTGATGCCGCACCCGGCTGGAGGTGTGGGTCCGGCGCACGCGACTGGGTCGCCGGGAGCCGGCCCGCCCACCACGCTGGCGGTGATGGTGACGGTCGTGCGGCCGGCGTTCTCAGCCAGCGTGCCGGGGCTGGCGGACAGGTTGACGGTTAGGTAGGTGGGCTTTGGCCGCCGGTCCTGGGCGCCGCCGACTGCCCTCAGCGCCGGGTACTGCATACTGTTGCGGAAGTCCCAGGGGTCGTCTCCGCCGGTGGTCGGGTCGTTGTCGTTGTCGGCGTTGTCCAGGTCCACGTTCCAGTTCTCGTAGATGTGGAAGTAACGTGGGACGCCCCGCAACTCGGAGTATCTCTGGCCCTGGGCGGTCTTGGCGGCGCGGGGAGTGGTGCTGACGACGCCAGCGAGAAGATAGTAGCTGTCGGTGATTCTGTCAGCGTAGGTCCCGATACCGCCGCCCACCAGTCCCTTGTCGCCGCCCTGCAAGTCGTTCACCTTGCCCACAGGGCGTAGGAGGCGGTTATCGAGCCGGCAGTTCCGAGGTGCCCTACCAGCCCGCCGTTGTTGGTGCTGTTGCCGGTTACCGCAACGTCAGCATAGGATGCGATGACCGCTCCCTGGTTGGAGCCGACCAGCCCGCCAACCTGGGCGGTGCCCTCAACGTTGCCGGTGGCGTAGCTGGTGCTGACCTTGGGGATTCCGCCGCTTTGTGTTTGTGCGAAGCCCACCAGGGCGCCGACGTCGCCGCCGGTGGCGGTAATGTCAACGTTGACCAGCCCGACGTTGCGGATAGTCGTCGCGCCTGTAACATGCCCAAACAGCCCGGCCCGGCCGCCCGACCGGTTGATGAACAGGTTGGAGATGACGTGGCCGTTGCCTTCGAAAATACCCTCAAAGGTAACGAAGTTGACCTGCCCGAAAATCGGCAGCCAGCCAGCGCCGCCGTTCCAGTAGGTGTCCCCGGCGTCGGCCTGAAGGTTGCCGTTGGTGTCGAGGTTCAGGTTGGTGGTGAGCTCGTAGCCGGTGCAGGTGTGGTTGGGGCAACCCATGGTCGGATCCCCGTCGTCATTCGCCCCTCTGTTGGGGTACGCGGGGACAAAGGCTACGTCGTTACTAGATCTTCCGTTGCCGTCCAGGTCCCAGCGGATGACGTTCAGTTGCGCAAGGTTGGAGACCTCGATGAGGCCGTCGTCATCCAGGTCGTAGTCAACCGTTGGTGTCTGCGCGAGGGCAGGCCCGCCGCTAAACAGAGCCGCCAGGGTAACTACGGCAAGGGCCAGGAACAGGCCGGCCAGCCGGCGCGGCGTCCTTTTGACCCACCTTTTGCGGGGGTAGGAAGGCGGGGGGGTAGGAAGGCGAGGAGGCCCGCGGCTGGGCGGAAGCCTTCGTGGTCTTGGCGGTCACCGGGTTGAACATGATGGTACGGGTTACTCCCTTCGTAATGGTGTAGCGCTTTCCCAGGTCAGGTTAGGGCAGTGTTATAGTCCCTGGCGGCGGAGCTGTTCTTCCAGCTCCCGGACGCGGGCCTCGGCGGCGGCGCGGGCTGCAAAGCTCGGTATCGGCGCGGGCTTGCTCGGCATCAGCGCGGGCGCGTTCATCTTCAAGGGTGGCGATGCGCTGGCCCGTGACCGGGTCGTAAAAGACCAACTCGCCCCGCTCCCACCGGATGTTCAGGTCCAAGACCGGGCTGTATCCCTGCCAGACTTCCGCTTCCATCCGCTTGACAATCATCGGTTGGTAAAGGCCATCCACCAGACGGTCTGCGGCCAGAAACTCCCCGTTATACTCTCTGGTGGGGTCGCCAGTGACTACCGGGCTGATGTACCGCCTGCTGTTGTGGACCGTGGTCTTCAGGTTGCCCATGTACTGGTTCAGGAAATAGGCGTTGCCCGTTCTCGATAGATGGTCGAACACCATCCCGTCCTTGCTTTCCTCAGGAGGGTCCGGAAGATATATGAACGATTCGGGTTCCGGCGTTATGCCAACCGTGTTGTCCGAGGTCATGGAAACTCCTCGCGGCTTCGTAGGATATTCCTGATATTGCGGGCAGTTGTCGCATCCCGGCAGATGGCCGGATTAAGCCTCCCCCTGGAACAGCCGGGCTTCCAATTCTCGAATCCTCGCTTCGGCATTGTCGGCCCGGGCGCGTTCAACGCTGCGTTCGGCTTCGGCATTGTCGGCGCGGGCGCGTTCAACGCTGCGTTCGGCTTCGGCATTGTCGGCGCGGGCGCGTTCATCTTCAAGGGTGGCGATGCGCTGGCCCGTGGCCGGGTCGTAAAAGATCAACTCGCCCCGCTCCCACCGGATGTTCAGGTCCAGGACCGGGCTGTATCCCTGCAAACTGCCGTCTGGCAATTCCTCAATCTCTATGGCAACGTACACCCCGTCCGCCAGACGGTCGCCGGCCAGCCGTGCCCCGTGATAATCCCCCGTCTCGTCGAACCGCCAGTACTCCGGTATCTCCAGCGCCGCGTAGTCCCGCCGCTTCTCTCCCACGTCGATGTGTCCGGTACTCCGGGAGGCGATTTCCAGCACCAAGTCCGGCGGCTTCCCCTGCTCCGAGATGACGTAGGCGTTGCTGGCCTTGTAGGCCGCCGGATCCACCCCAAAGGCCACCAGCAGGTCGGGATACCTCACTCCGGCCAGACTCCGGGTGGGCGCCAGGGCCAGGTAACGATCGCCAGCCACCAGGGTGGTATCGGGATTACCCAAGTGCTGGATGAGGTGATAGGCGTTGCCGGTGGCGGTCAGATGGTCGAAACTGGTCATCTTGTCTTCCGGGTCTTCCGGCGGATCCGGAAAGACGAAAGGTTGTCGGGCCTGGGGCGTCTTGGCGAAGGTATCGGGTGTAGTCATGTCGCACCTGGCAATTGGCGGCAAGGCCGCCGCTTTGGCTCCCCTGAAAGGCATTGTTCTACGGCTGATATTCTACACCGCCGGGCCATTTTCGGAAAGCAAAGAGGCCCGCAGCGGCAGGGTCTTTCGATTCTCCCTCTCCTCTTGTGGGAGAGGGTTGGGGTGAGGGGTATAGTCTGCGGCAGGATAGTTCCCTGTCTCACACTTTCACCCTCACCCCTGTATCAAGTACGGGGCAGGCTCTAACCCTCTCCCATCAAGGGAGAGGGGATTTCTTGTAAAACCGAAAGGCCCTGACGTCTCACCAGAGCCTTTTCAAAGTCCTCCGACCTCCGCTCATGGTGAGATTGTCGAACCATCGGCGACCGTCCTTCGACAGGCTCAGGATGAGCGGGTGGTTAATTTCCACAACTTTGAAAAGGCCCTAACGTCTCACGCGTACCCGCTTTTATCTGTCATTGCGACCCCGTACTTGATGCGGGGGTGGCAATCTCGTCGCCGTAGCAATGATGATTTGCCGGCGTGTGTTCAACCTCAACGAGATTGCCACGTGGTTCGACAGGCTCACCATGAGCGGCTGTGCTTGTCGCAATGACAGATTACTGATGCGTGAATGCTTATCTAAACCCAGGTTCCTTCCCTCCGGCCCTACTGGATTCCCGCTTTCGCGGGAATGACGGAAGGGATTGTTTGAGTATGATACCCTCGTTGCCATCCTAATCCGCTCCGTGCTGAGAGTTGCTCCATGACTACCATGCACCCCACCGATATTAATGCTGCGCTGGTCAATCTGGTTCGCAAGCGCAATCCCGATTGGTGGCAAACCGCCGCCATTGGTCTTACTCCCGCCCTGCGCCCCATCCTGGCCCTGCAGGACACCCGAACCCTCGGGTCAGCCACGGACTCCCACCGGCCGGCCGTACTGCTCGTCGCCGGCCTGCGGGGAAACCGCTCCGACACGCCCCGCGTGTTGGTTGCGCTGGACCGGTTCACCCAATCCGCAGCCGCCGGAGCCTCCGGGGTTGCGTTATCCGCAATCGTCGCCGCCAATCCGGACGCCCTGGCCGGCGGTGACTGGGAAGCCAGCAGTGATCGACGGATCGACCTCACCGCCGGCTATCCACCCCGGGATGGGTTTTATTTCGACGAAACCGCTCCGGAGCGTCGCTACCTGTGGCGCTGGATTAACTACGAAGCCCCCGACCTGATTGTAGAGGTCGCATTGATCGACGAGGATAACGCCCCGCCGCGTTGGGAAGCCAACGCCGCGGCCAGGGGTTCTACGGTTGCCTCCGCCCTGACGTCCGGCGATGTGTCCGACGACGGCTCGCTGGTCGCCGCCCTCGGCCATCCCGCCGATGATGCCCCCGGCCGCATCCCGGCCCTCCGTCTCACCACCCACTGGTCTGGACTCACCGATGCGTTGACCGCTTTGTGGGCTCTTACCGGCAGGGGCGCAGACGTACCGCCCTCTGCTGGCCGACTCGCCCTGGATGCCCGCCGGTCCCGCTCTCCCCTCGCCCTCGCCCATATCCTGGCCGGACGCTACGGTCATGTGCTGGACCCGGTCAACTACACCCAGAGTGTTGGAATCAGCGGCCGCCTGCGGTTGGCTGCCCTCGACGAATCCTATCCCAACCCGACCGCCGAGATCGCGAACCTGGTGGAGCCGATCGTCGCCGATCCGGCGAAATACCTGGACAACGCCGGAGGCGCTGCCCTCACCGGGGTGGTGTGGTCGGCGCGGCAGGCCGACATGACGGGCGATGATCGTTATCGGCAGCTGTTCTTCAACGCCGCCAATCGGTTCTCGTCCCGTGGTTTGGGCGAAGCTCCGGCCCCCTGCGACCCCGATTTCCGCGTCGAGGATATGTTCATGACCGGCGCGATGCTGGGGCGCGCCCATCGGATCAGTGGCGACGCCCGGTACGCCGATATGCTGGCCGACTTCCTGGTCGATGGCGGTGACGTCCAGCAGGACAACGGCCTGTTCTGGCACGCCCGTTCCGCCCCGTTCTACTGGAGTCGCGGCAACGGGTTTGCGGCCCTGGGCTACGCCGAGGCCCTGACCTACCTGCCCGATGAGCATCCCGCGCGGCCCGAGCTTTTGCGAAGGCACCGCAACCACCTGGATGCCATGTTAAGGGTTCAGCAACCCTGGGGTACGTTCGGAGAACTGGTCGATGTCCCCGGCGCGTGGGGCGAGCTCACCTCGACCTGCATGGTAGGTTACGCGCTGGCCCGCGGGTTGCGCAGCGGCTGGCTGCCGGCTGTTGCAGAAGCCGGATACGGTCGCGGCCTTACTGCCTGCTGGCGTGCGCTGTGTGAGCGCATCGACGAAGTCGGCGGCGTGGTGGACGGTTGCATCAGCACCGGCGTCATGCCGGACATTCCGGCCTACCTGAATCGCACCGCCGTCAACGGCTATGACGACCGCACCGGCAGCATGGCCCTGTGGTTTGCCGGCGAGATGCACCAATATCTGACGGGTGCCGCCAGGTAGCAGGGCTATCACATATGAAATTACAGCCACGTCACTCCGGCGAAAGCCGGAGTCCAGAGAGGGTAATCTGCTGGATTTTCGCAGCGAAGCTACCGACATCATTACACTGGATTCCCGCTTTCGCGGGAATGACGGTTGAGGTGCGGGAATGACGGCGGTTAATTGGTCCACATGCGATAGCCTTGCTCCAGGTAGGCGCCGGGTCAAATCCCGGCAGGTCTGCGTGCTAGCGCCTGTTGACAATTAGCAAACCAGCCCGTCACTCCTGCGAAAGAACGTCACCCCGTACTTGATACGGGGCAGGAGTCCAGAGAGGGTATGATGAAAGAATCAGAACCGTGATTAACGACTTCGGCCACTGGATTCCCGCTTTCGCGGGAATGACGGTTGAGGTGCGGGAATGACGGTATTTGTCAACATACCCTAGAATTTGCGGCAACACTACGGATGCAATCGGAGGGGCCGCCATGTTAACGCGTCTGGAAGTTAGCAGAGCTGGCGCATCATGGCGTTGGAACCATCGGCCATGCGGCGTCCAGACCGCTACACGCAAGCGCCGGGGATAGCAGCCAACGGGGCACACATACCGGCAACGCTACAGCACTTGGCCAACGTTGTTGCGCCGCAGCATGGCGACATTCCCGAGGATGTTTATGCCATGGTGTCAATACGGGTGTCGAGCCTGGCTCCGGTACAGATGGTTCGGGTAGTGCGTGATGATGTGCGACAGCTGTTGTCGCTGGAAGTGGAAGAAACGTCGGGGTTGAAGTTGCGGGCCAATTCGATCTCCGACGGTACGCTGCGGTTCCTAGCCTTGGCGATACTGACCGAAGTGTCGGAAAAATCCGCCGTTATTTGCATGGAGGAACCGGAGAACGACATCCATCCGGCCAATCTGGCCGCGATGAACAAACTCCTGCATAGGATTGCAGTTGATGTAAACGAAGGGGTGATGTGTACAATCCTCTGCGCCAGGTGATAGTTGCAACCCACTCACCCTATTTTGTGCAGCTGCAGGACAAAAGCGACCTCGTCCTGGCTAAAGATAGGATGTTTCGTGCCGATTCGGGTCAAATCCTTGAGCATGTGCTGAAGTGCGATCCGTATCGTGGAACCTGGCGTTGTTCGACCGACCGCGACGGAATCGATCTGATTTCATTGCAGTCCTATCTGATGCCTCCGGATGATGTACAAATAGCCTTTCCGCCAGATTTTTGGGCCAGAACCTGATGCGGCGATGGCTGCGGTGCGCCCGGCAGGGTTTACACCGCTGAGGAGAGCAGGGCGCCGTGGCGCATGAGCTACGTCGCGCGCGCCGTATTTGCCCCACGACAGCGTTGTGGGTTCGCTGGTGAATCTACGGGTCGATTTATCGAATGAGTCTGATGCCGCCAGTAGTCAGGGCAAGAGAGGGTGTAGAATCTTGGGCGAATTTACGCGACGGCACCATCGTGGCGTAGCAGGAATCAAGGCCAATTTCTGATATGCACCTTCTGATCGCCTACATATCCCGAAACACACCCTTTTACTATGGTTGGATAGTTCTCGGAGCCGCCGGCAGCAGCATGGTGGTGCGGAATGCCGCTGGCAGCCTCACCTTCGCCGTCTTCGTACCCCTGATCGCGGAAGATACCGGATGGAGCCGTGCCCTCGTCGGTGGCGCAGCCGCTGTCGGAGGATTGTTGGCCACCGGCGCATCGCCTCCCTTCGGTTGGGCCATCGACAAGTTCGGAGCCCGGGTCGTGCTGGTGTTGTCGCTGGTCATCATCGGTCTCAGCACTATGGCGCTGGCCTGGCTCGAAGTGCACATCGCAATCTTCTATGCCGCCATGGCCATCGGGCGCATCATGTTCAGCAGTCCGCTGAACGTGGGTCCGGCAACCGTGGTCGGGCGCTGGTTTGTCAGGCAGCGGGGCCGGGCCACCGGGCTGCTGTTCTTGTCCCACTCGGGTGGCATGGCGTTATTTCCGCTGGTGGCCACCTGGTTGAGTTATGCGTACAGTTGGCAAACGGCCTGGATCGTGCTGGGACTCATGGTGTACGCCATCGCGCTGGCTCCGGCAGCCTTGCTGATCGCACAGCGGCCTGAGGACGTCGGCCTGCTTCCCGACGGCGATTTTCCGGACGATGCTGTTCCCGATGCCGATGCCGCCGGTAGTGCGACAGCGGCGCCGGTGGACACCGAACCGCAATGGACAACGCGACAGGCCCTGCGAACGCCAGCCCTTTGGGTATTGGCCATCGGCACCGGGTTTCTTTTCCTGCTGCAATCGGGCACCAATGTTTATCAGGCCGACCTGCTGCGATCTCGTGGCATCGACCTCACGTTGTCGCAGTTGAGCATTGTAGTCAATGCGGCCGGCACCGGGTTGGGCAGCCTTTTATGGGGCCGGGTGGTTGAGAATCTGCGCGTTTCTTACACCTACGCCATAGTAGCTCTGGTAATGGCGTTGGCCCTGGGTCTGTTCGTAATCGCCGACAACGTATTGTTGGGGTTTACCGCAGCGGGCCTGTTCGGGATTGCCGTGGCCGGCATCCTGGTCGTGCCCGCCGTTGCCTACGCCGACTTCTTCGGGCGTCAGTCCCTGGCCACCATCCGCGGCGCTACGGAGCCGTTCACTTCGTTGGGGCAGGCCGTTGGCGCCGTGTCGTCCGGGTTGGTCTTCCAGTTTGCCCACTCGTACACCTACGCCTTTGTTGTGTACGCCATGTTGGCGACATTCACGGCGGCTGCCCTGCTGTTGGCCCGCCCGCCCGGTCATCCGGCTGCCGCCGCCGCAATTGCCGGGGAAACCGCCGATTAGGGCCTGTAATGTCCTATGGCCCGGCTATGGGCAGGTCGGGATAAGCCTGGGAAGTAGGGAAGGGCAGGTCGGGATCAACCCGTCGCAACTGGTATGCCTCGGACTCCATGATGGCGTCAATGTTGGCGGAAAAGTCCTCGAAACGGTCGGCGAAGGCGCGTATCAGCCGGCCGGACAGCGTACCGCAGTCGTAGCTGCCCAGGAATACGGCCAGCGCGGCGGCGCGTTCTATAGAGGCGCCCTCTCCTGAAGTAACCTGAACGCCGCGCTCGTACATCGCAGTGTCGCCGATCTCTTTCGCCAGATCCCGCGTCTCTTCCCACATGCGGGTGTGGATGGATCCGGGACTGATGGCGTTCACGGTTATGGCGGTGTCAGCCAACTCCAGAGCCAGGTTCTCGGTCAGGTTTACGATGGCCACCTTGGCGGCATCGTAGGCGGTAACGTTGGGCCCGCCCACGCCTGACATATTCACGATTCGACCTGAACCCTGCTCCAGCATAATCGGGATTACCGCCCGGCAGCCGAAGTACACCCCCAGCAGGTGGACGTTGATGGTTCGTGCCCAATCGTCCGGATCGTTTTCCCACAGGCGACCGACCGGGCCGATGTTTCCGGCGTTGTTGACCATCACGTCAATTGCGCCGTAACGGTCCAGTGTGCAGGCCACCGCATTGTCCACCTGGCGCCGGCTGGTCACGTCGGCGATTACCGTCAATACATCGGTTCCGAACCTTTCGGTTATGCGCTGCGCCGTCTCCCGCAATTCGGCGTCGGTGCGAGCTGCCAGGGTAAGTTTTGCTCCCGCCTCGGCGTATGCCATTGCGATGGCCTGTCCGATTCCGCGACCACCGCCGGTTATCAACGCCACACTCCCGTCGAGTTTCTTCCGGTCAACCATGGTGTGCCTCCTCCGGTGGAACGTGGGCCAATAGCGCGGTGGTACAATTCGGCTACATACTACACGATGGGAGTGTATCCATGAGTGATGAAATCCGGCCAGCCACCGGGGTTGCCACTACCGTTTCCTTTACCAGCATGGCGTCCGGAACCCGCGAAGACTACGAACTGCTGGAGCGGCTGGAGGCGGAATTCGCGGCCGGCGCTGCCGAACGGGTACTGGACCAGCTGCGCGGCCTGGCGGGATCGTTGGCCGGATACCAGGTTGACCGGTTGGAACATTCGCTGCAAACGGCCACCAGGGCGCATCTGGACCACGCCGACGAGGAAATGGTCGTCGCTGCCCTGCTCCACGACATCGGCGATTTGCTGTCACCCCACAACCATAGCGAGCTGGCCGCCGCGGTGCTTCGGCCTTACGTGTCCGAGAAAACCTGGTGGATTGTCCGGCAACACGGCCTGTTCCAGAGTTACTACTACGCGCACCATCACGGCGGCGACCGCCATGCCCGCGATCGCTACATCGACCATCTCTGGTATCAGGATGCGGTAGATTTCTGCCACCGGTGGGATCAGCCATCATTCGATCCGGCGTTTCAGTCCCTCCCGCTGGCATTCTTTGAGCCCATGGTGCGCCGCATTTTCGCCCGCCAACCGTTCAGCGCGGTTGCCTGATTTCCGCTTCGATACGACCCTGCAAATCACCACAACCACACACGAGGTAACCAACATGACCCTGGAAGGCAAAGTAGCGCTGGTGACCGGCGCCGGCGGTATGCGCGGCGTTGGTCGCGCCACCGCCCTGAAGCTGGCGTCCCAAGGCGCCGACGTAGCAATTACCGATATTCGGCGCCCGGCGGACGACCTGCCTCCCGGCGAGGTTCGCTCCGAGTGGCAGTCCATCGACAGCGTGGCCGACGAAGTGCGTAGTTTGGGACGCCGCGTGCTCCCGATTTACGCCGACCTCTCCGAAAGCCAACAGATCGAGGATCTGGTAGCGCAGACGGTCGATCATTTCGGCCGCCTGGACATAATGGTCAACAACGCCCGCGCCGTTATTGGCCGGGACAAGGTCCCGGTTACCGAGCTGGATGAAGACGTTTGGCATCACTTTCTGGCCATCAACACCACTGCCGTATTCCTGTGTACCAAGTTCGCCGGCCGCGAGATGGTGCGCATCGGCAACGGTGGCCGCATCGTCAACATCGCCAGCAATGCCGGCAAGCAGGCCAGTGCAGATGGCGCCGCCTATTCTTCCAGCAAATTTGCCGTCATCGGATTGACCCAAGCTTCGGCGCTGGATCTGGCGCCCCACGGCATTACGGTCAACGCGGTGTGTCCCGGCCCCATCAACACCGACCGGATGAGCTATTGGGAACGCGACCAGGCTGCCCAGCGCGGATTGACCCAAGAGCAGTTTCGGGCTCAAATTGTGGCCGCATCCGGCGACCGCACCCCGTTGGGACGCATCGCCGAGGCTGAGGACGTAGCCAACCTCGTTTCCTTTCTGGCCGGCCCTGACTCCGAATTCATCACCGGCCAGTCCTACAACGTCAACGGCGGCCTGTTGTTCCACTGAACAGAATTACCAAATCACAGGAGCTCTCAAATGCAGTACGGATTTACCCTGCCGGGGCGCGGCCCTCTGGCGAACCCCGACAACCTGGCCACCATTGCGCAACGCGGTGAGGCGTTGGGCTTCGATTCCATCTCTCTTGGAGATCACATCCTCGTTCCCCACAGCATTTCGTCCGAATATCCATACACCCAAACCGGCGAGTTTCCCGGCTCAACAACGGGTCAGTCCATGGAGCAAATCACCGCCCTGGCCTTCATGGCCGGCTGCACCGAAAAAATCCGACTGGCTACCTCGGTGCTAATCGTGCCCCATCGCAACCCGATTATTGCCGCCAAATCGCTGGCAACCCTGGATTACCTGTCCGGTGGCCGACTAATTATCGGCGTGGGCGTGGGCTGGATGCGCGAGGAGTTCGAGGCTGTTGGCTGCGAACCATTTGATGAGCGCGGCGCCGTCACTGACGAATATATCCGCGCATTCAAGGAGCTATGGACGTCGGACAACCCCACGTTCGAGGGTAAGTACGTCAGTTTTTCCGACATCAATTTCCTCCCCAAGCCGGTGCAAAAGCCGCATCCGCCCCTGTGGGTTGGGGGAGAAAGCCGGCCGGCCATCCGTCGCGCCGCCACTCTGTGCGACGGTTGGTATCCCATCGGCAACAACCCGTCGTTCCCGGTGGGCACGCCCGATGCCCTGCAGCAAGGCATGGATCGCCTCCGCCGCACCGCTGAACGCGCCGGTCGCAATCCCGAAGAAATCCAGATTATTTACCGGAGCCACGACTATCGCATCACCGGCGCCGATACCAGCAGCGAACGTACCCGTTTCACGGGCAGCAGCGAGCAGATCGCCGGAGACATCCGCCAGTATCAGGATATGGGTGTCAGCTACCTGGTGCTGGATATCGCCCGACTCAGCGGCGACGGCAATCTGGAAGAAACGCTGGGTCATCTGGAGGATTTCACCACCCAGGTCGCGGCGAAAGTCTGATCTAACCACCACGCCCAATTTATTTCTGAGCTGGCAAGCCGGCCACCGGTCTCTTGCGTACCCACTTTGTCATTGCGAGGAGCATAGCGACGTGGCAATCTCGATGATGTTGAACACACGTCGGCGAACCGTCGTTGCTACGGCGACGAGATTGCCACGCTACGCTCGCAATGACAGATTAAAGTGAGTACACGTGGGGGCCACCGGCAACCTTCGGCAAATGCCCTTTTCGCTTACGGCCGATAACGCCATCGCCTATCTCGTCGAACGCGGCGTCGTGGATGCCGTGGCCGCCGGCATCGCAACCGCCGAGACGCTGGGTGGTGGCGTTTCCAATATCGTGGTGCGGGTTTCTACGCTTGGCGATCCCGACGGCGCTCTGGTTGTAAAACAGTCGCTACCGCAGCTGAGAGTCCCCCAGGAATGGTTAGCCGACCGGCATCGCATCCACCGCGAATGGGCCAGCATCCGTTACCTGGCCGACGTGTTGCCGCCCGCCGGCATTCCGCGGGTAGTTTACGAAAACGAGGGTGATTTCCTTTACGTGATGACGTCGGCCCCGGCATCGGGTGTCAACTGGAAGGATGCCCTGCTCGGTGGCCGCGTAGATATTCCGGTTGCCGGCAAGGTCGGGGGCTTGTTGGGCAGGATCCACCGAGCCACGCAAATCGAGGACGGCAACATTCCGGCCAGCCTGCAGCCGTTCGCCGACCAGCAGTGTTTCGTACAGTTACGCATTGATCCCTACCACCGCGCTACGGCAGGCGTCCATCCCGACCTCGCCTCCGCAATCGAAGCCGAAGCCCAGCGAATGCTCAATCATCCGGTGGCGATGGTGCACGGTGATTACAGTCCCAAAAACGTCATCGTGACCGGCGCCGGCGATTCCGCCGCCGTGTTTTTGCTGGATTTTGAGGTTGTGCACCTGGGCAATCCGGTTTTTGATCTGTCTTTTATGATCAATCACCTGACTTTGAAGGCAGTTCACCGGCCCGGATTGACCGAGCTTTACAACCGGGCCGCCCGGTCTTTCTGGAATGGTTACACCCGCGCCGTCGAGTTGCAGTCGAATGATGTTGTGGAACTGGAAACTCACACCATTCGCCAATTGGGCGTGCTGCTGCTGGCCCGCGTGGACGGCAAATCTCCCGCGGAGTACATCAATACCGATGACGCACGGGCCCGAGTGCGCCGGCTGGCCCGATTCATATTGTCCGGCGGCTTGACTCGGATATCCCACGTACATGACTGGCTGTTAAATCCCAACAACGGTTGATCTCGGTACGCGATATGGCGGCGCAGACGGCGGTGCGTCCCCGGTTGCCGATCCCCCAACACGGTCAACCTGACTGACATCAGACTCACGCGTACCCGCTTTCTCAATCCAAACTGGCCTGCTGTCATTGCGAGGAGCACAGCGACGTGGCAATCTCGATGAGGCTGAACACACATCGACGAACCGCCGTTGCTACGGCGACGAGATTGCCACGCTACGCTCGCAATGACAAAGTGGGTACGCTTGACTGACAGCAGACCCTTGTGCGGTCGTGTTCCGGCTGTTTATCGTGGATGATGTAAACCGCTCAATCCTTTGCGCCACTGCTAATGCGCCACTGACACCGGGAGCCCGCAACACCGATGCAAGCCATGCCCAACTTACAATACCCGGCATCCCAACCCCTGGCCGCAGCTGCTGAACCTTTGCAGCCGGTGGACAGCGACGCTTCCTTGCGCCCCGAAAGCGAAATGAACGCTGCCTGGCCGGCAGTGTTCTATCCAACAGCCACGACCGGCGAAATGTTCCGATGCCTGAATTCCCGGACGCCCAGGTTGTTTACTGACCTGACCGGATACCTGGTCATGCTGCCGGAACCTGACCTCTATCTGCTTGCGGCCGCTGTTTTCCGGCTGCATCAGTATCCCGAGGCCGCGGAGAGCTGGGACATATCGTGCTTCGGTGGCGAACCGGAAATTCAGGACGCCCGCGCTTCGGTGGAAATTTGGTCACCGCGACTGGCGGCGGCGCTGCTCACCGAGCTGGGATGGCGCAATTGCCGCGAAATGGGCAGCAATCCCACCGGTGCGGCGCGTCGGGGAAGGTTGTTGCAATTCATCAGCGCTTTTGCGCCGTTGTCCCGTTCTGGACCGTCTCCCACGCATCGGGACAAGATGTTGGGCAACTGCCCGTTTTGCGCCGCGCGAGCGGAACTTTGCGTGCTGCTCCCGGAGGTTCGTTGGCGATGCTTCTCTTGCGAACGTGGCGGAGGGTTGCTGGAATTCGGCCAGGAAATTCTTTATGCCACGATGGGGCGTGCCGCGATGGGGACTGTCTCATCATAAATTCCTGATACTGAGAAAATTGTGAAACTGCAGCCCCTGCCATCTGTCATTGCGAGGAGCGCAGCGACGTGGCAATCTCGTCGCCGTAGCAATGGTGGTTTGCCGACGTGTGTTCAACCTCAACGAGATTGCCACGTCGCTGCGCTCCTCGCAATGACAGACGGGGGTGGGCGCTCCTCGCAATGACAGATTAAAGTGGGTACGCGTGAGGACTTCCGCCTCATTGGGTAGCCCACACGCGGTATAGAGCCGACTCGGCGGTGGCCGGCGCAACGGGCGCGACAACGACGATTACCTTGCCAGTCTCAGATGCCGGAGTTTCCACCGAGCCGGCAAGAACTTCTCGGATGGGGTCGTATTTCAACCCCATGCGGGTGATGGTGGGTTCGGTTCCGTCAGAGATCACCCAGACGATCCAGTCCTGAGCGACGCGGTTGTTCACGCGAACGAACCCGTCCGGGCGCCAATCGGTCGGGGTGGGTGCGCCGTCTCCAGACACCCGAATGTCTCGCACGCAGAACCCCGGGCCATGAATCGCGTCATCAGTAACGTAGTGGAACCGGATCATCACCTGGCGGCCCGCA
The DNA here is from genome assembly GCA_965262485.1 of Dehalococcoidia bacterium. Taxonomy (GTDB): domain Bacteria; phylum Chloroflexota; class Dehalococcoidia; order Lucifugimonadales; family UBA3495; genus Bin87. Next base: position 2,607,619 of record OZ253540.1, read on the forward strand.
TACTCGTGCAGTGAAACTTCGGCGCGTTGCCAGTCCCCTGACCCGGTGTAACCCGGTCCGTAGCTGTTGCCCACGGGATTCTCATCGGTAGTTCCCTCTGCTGGAAGAACGTCCCAGGTGGCGCCACCGTCTTCCGAGACTTCCACGTAGGTGTAGTCCCAGTTCTCTTCGATCTCAAACCAGCTCAGGAAATCCAGGCTGGGAGGGTTTTCATCCTGCCCGGCTGGCGGCACGCTAACAACGCCGGTCAACGTGGATGAAATGGAATCACCTCGATTGCTCCACCAACAGGAACCGCCCGGGATCTGCGTCGGCAACAGCGAAGTGGCGGCGCTGCCCTCAAAATGAACGGTATAAGCATTGCCATCTTCCCCGTTTATCCCCCAGTAATCGGCGGCAAACTGCGCCAGGGCGGTTGCTCGGGCTTCGTCGCCCGCTTGTTGTCTTCGGGTGAGGGTGGCGTTTACGTCCAGGTTCGCATAGCCATATACACCGTGATCACTGTCCAACATGTTGGCCAATACCCAGTCGGCAAAAACGGAATTGAAGCTGGCGGGATACCCGTCGTTGGTGGTTGCTTCCTGGGCGGCCAGGTAGGCGTCAATGGACGCCATGCCGTCGGCAGGCTCGGCGAGTAGTGCGGCCAAGCCTTCCCCGTGGGCATAGTGTTCCCGCAGGTAGTGGGCGAACAGCGACGCGGCGCCGTAGTTCAAGCCCACTTCGCCGCCCAATTCCGATGGCCAGTTGACCAATGATGTATTGGGACGCCCCAGGTAAGCGTATGCGCTGCCGGTTGATAGCCCGGCTTCCGTTACGGCCAACTCCGACAGCCCTTCGTTCAACCAGGTGGATTCTGACGGGTCAGCAGCGCCGTGGATAACGTGCTGCAACTCGTGGGCTACCGTCGAGAGATAGCCATCGCTCCCGACCCGCAAGCCTCGCGCGTTGGCATTGATGTAAATCGCAGGTATCTCGTTGCTGTATTTGGCGACACCGGTCGGGAACGCGTCCGCTCCGGATACGTAGCCGCCCACGCCCGGTATGCGTCCGTTTACGATGTGCAGTCGGTTGGTCTCGCCGGATAACCCGGATGCCGGTGATCCGAAAGCAGCGTGTATTCGCGGGAACACCTGCTGCTCAGCCTGTGCCGTTGCCCGCTTCAGGTCTTCATCTTCGACACTCAGGTCGTGTTCTATCCACCAGTAAGCGCTATCTGATATGGCCGCCAACCGGAATAATTTGCGATCCATGGTCAGGCGGTTTGCATCCAGAATCCAGAATCGAGTTTCGGCTCCCACCGCCAGAACCGTCCCGGCGAACCGGTGCGGCGTCGATTCCGGTTCGATGCCTTTCCAGCGCAATTGCCGGGCTAACGCCATCAGGTCTCGGTCGGGCGGGATGGGAAAGTCGTCGGCAGTCATTCTTGCCGACGGGCTGGCGTAACCGGACGGCGTATCAGTCGCATCCCGCTGCGCCGGGGTGTCGGCGACGAGGGTAGGCAAGGATGACGTGACGGTTGGTTCGGCGACTGCTGACACCGGTGTGTCGTGCGGCGTTGCCAAAGCCGGCAACCCTGGTGGTTCGCCGGCAGTACACGACGTGAAAACCGCAAACAAAGCCACCGACAACAGGGCCAGTGACGCAACCCCCTTCATGCTCCCGCGCGTACCCACTTTAATCTGTCATTGCGACCCCGTACTTGATACGGGGGTGGCAATCTCGTCGCCGTAGCAATGGTGGTTTGCCGGCGTGTGTTCAACCTCAACGAGATTGCCACGTCGCTGCGCTCCTCGCAATGACAGCAGACCAGTTTGGTTTGACAAAGCGGGTACGCGTGAGCTTTCATGCTCCCGCAGTGTCCGGCGCAGGAGGTTGGGGTATAGCCGGCGATCCGGGAGTAGCGGGATTTTCAGAGGGTGGCTGTGGGTCGGTGTTGAAACGGTTCATTGCGATGCTGATCCCATCGGCGAGGAAACATTCCAGAGCATCCGCTGCCCTGATGACGCAAGCCTCTGCGTCCGGTTGCTCCTCGGGCGAGAATCGACCCAATACGTGGTTCACGCTGCCCGCACCCCCGTCCGGCGGGCCGATGCCGATACGCAACCTCGGGAATGCCGTGGTGTGTAACGTTCGGATGATGTCCTTGATACCGTTGTGCCCAGCGTCCGATCCCTGAACCCGCAAGCGGAGTCTGCCCAGGGGCAGCGCCATTTCGTCGTAAACGATTATCAACTCCGCCGGCCGGCTGCCGAACCTTGCCATCAGATACGCCACCGACTCGCCGGACAGATTCATAAAGGTGCGCGGTTTGGCCAGCACCACGGGTGCGCCGTTGCGGTAGCCTTCGCCCAGCACGGTCGTGCGTCGCCGGTCGTTGACCGCGATCCCCCAGCGTTTTGCGAGGAGGTCCACACACGCGAAACCGATGTTGTGGCGGGTATCCCGGAATCGATCCCCGGGGTTGCCCAACCCTACTATCAAATACGGCCTGTCTTTCGTCTCCTGCATGTTATTCCCGGTCTGCCAGTTTGCCATCGCCCCGGTTCAGTCAAAAGCGCTCGTGTGCGAAAGGCCGTGTCAGGCCCGAATAAGGGGCGGGGTTTCATGCCCGCCCCTCGATTTCACCGCCCACTCCCGCCGGGAGCTAACGTTGAATCATGTAACAATTTTTCAGCCTGATTTGGCTACCCCTGCTGCAAAGCTTCCAGCACCGCGGTGGGTGAAATCGGAAGCTTGTTTACCCGCACGCCGGCAGCGTGATAGACGGCGTTGTGCAACGCAGCCAACGGAGGGATGATCGGCGCTTCGCCGACGCCACGCAACCCGTAGGGATGGCGCGGATTCGGCACCTCTACTACGACGGTTTCGATCATCGGCAAATCAAGCGCGGTTGGCATCCGGTAGTCGAGGAAGCTGGAGTTTAGCATCCGACCGTCGGCGGCGTACGTGTAGTCCTCCGACAGGGCCCAGCCCAATCCCTGCACCGTGCCTCCCTGCATCTGACCTTCCACGTAACTCGGATGGACGGAGGTGCCGGAGTCAATAAAGGCGGTACAGCGCAGCACGTCAACTTTGCCCGTCTCCAGGTCAACTTCCACGTCGACTATGTTGCCCGCAAAGACGGGGCCAACGCCGGTTGACGTGGCAGAAGCGGATGCGGTGAGGGGCCCGCCGGTTCGCATCATGCGGCCGGCCACCTCGGCGATGGACATGCGGTCTTCGGTATTGCGGCTGCAGGTGAACACGCCGTCTGCAAACACAACGTCTTCTTCCTGCACTTCCCACACCAGGGCGCAGCGCCGGGCCATTTGATCGCGCAGATCCTCGGCAGCAGCGATCGCGGCCAGACCCGTATCGAAGGCAATGCGGCTGCCGCCGGTGGTTGCCGTCCAACCCACGGTGTCGGTATCCACCACGGTCGGGGCAATCTGATCGACCTCTATTCCCAGAGTTTCGGCAACCTGCATCGCCACCGCAGTGCGGGTTCCGCCAATGTCCACCGATCCGGTTATGAGGTTCAGAGTGCCGTCAGCGTTCATGTTGATGGTCGCGGACGAAGCCTGACCGGCTTGCCAGCGGAAGCCCACCGCCACGCCGCGTCCCTGATTGGGTCCCGTAAGCGGAGTCTGGTTGTGATCGCAGTTGATCATGGCTTCTTCCATTTCGCGGCAGCCAAACACACGGTGGGGAACGCCGTTGGGCATCCGGTCTCCCTCCTGCACCGCGTTTTGCAAACGCAGTTCGATGGGGTCTTTGCCCAGCAGGTCGGCCAGTTCGTCCACCACTGCTTCAACAGCGAATGCGGCCTGGGGCTGTCCGGGAGCGCGGTATGCCTGCACTTTCTGCTTGTTGCAAACAACGTCGAGGCCGTCCACCAGCATGTGGTTCATCTTGTACGGGCCGAAACCGGACAGTGCGCCGCCGCCCACCGGAGAGCCCGGGTACGCGCCGGCTTCGTAAATCATGTAAATCTGACCGGCGACCATGCGTCCGTCGTTCTTGACACCCATCTTGCAGCGCAGGTAGGTCGCCGAAGTGGGGCCGCTGCCCTCAAAAACTTCCTTGCGATCCATGGATATTTTCACGGGATGGCCCGTCTTTTTGGATAGCACGGCGGCAACCGGGTCCAGATACGCGATGGCCTTGGCTCCGAAACCACCGCCGATTTCCATTGGAACAACCTTTACCTGCGATTCGGGAATGCTCAATATGGCGGCGGTTTGCGCCCGGATGTTGAACAGACCCTGAGTGCTGGTCCAGACGGTTACGCGGCCGTCCGCCGACCACATGGCAGTGGATACGTGGGGCTCGATGTATCCCTGGTGTACCGTCTGAGTCTCGAACTCCCGCTCGATCACGATGTCAGAATCGGCAAAACCCTCTTCAACATCGCCAACTTTGTGCTGAATGTGTCCGGCAACGTTGCTCTTGATTCCGGTGTCGTCACCGCGCGCGAACCGTTCCATGCGGAAGTAGGTTGTCATGTCGTCGTGCAGCAGGGTAGCGTTATCGGCCATTGCTTCGCGCCACGTGAGCACCGTGGGCAGAACTTCGTAGTCAACCTCCACGGCGGCCAGCGCCTGCTCGGCGATATGAGGGCTCACCGCGCACACGGCGGCAACCGCGTGGCCGACGTACAGCGCTTTGTCCTTGGCCAGCATGTTCTCTGCGATCATGCGGGCGTTGCCCTGAACTTCGGCAAAGTCGAGCACCCGGTCGGTTACGATGGGGAAGTCTGCTGAGGTGGCCACCGCAAGGACTCCGGGCAGCGCCTCGGCCTTGCTGGTGTCGATGCTTCGGATGCGGGCGTGGGAATGGGGGCTGCGGAGAACCTTGGCGTGCAGCATTCCGGGGAGGTTGATGTCGGCGCCGTAACGGGCCGCTCCGGTAACTTTGTCCACGCCGTCGTGGCGCACCGGTCGGGTTCCGATAACTCGGTATCCGGACGCTGGTTTGGTATTGGTGGTCATGGCTTTCCTCCGGCTGGGGGGCGTTGGCAGCAATAAGTCGATTGACTGATTAAACACGCGTGATGCGAACGCTAACTTCGCATAACGTAGGGCATGAAATACTCGCGGGTTGGGTCTTCGGCCATACCCGGCATGGACGCGGGCACGATGCCGTCGCTTTCCAGGGCTGATTTCACAATACCCTTGTTGAAAGGGCTGATATCTCCGTCGGCCATGAAATCCTGTACGGGCATCCAGAGGCATTCTTCGATCTCTTGCTCACCCATCCTGATATCTGTGGTCAACGCCCGCAGCCGGCATACGAAGTAGATGTCCGACTTGCCGTAGCGGTATCCGTGCCAGTGCCTGAAACAGGTGAGCGCTTCGAATTCTGCTTCGACGCCGGTTTCCTCCAGGACTTCGCGCACGATGGAATCTGCGATGTGTTCGCCGGGTTCCAGCGCTCCGCCGGGGAGTTTGTAAAACGGCGGTCGGTTGTCGATGCGATACCTTTCGCACACCACCAGCAACTCTTGCCGGTCGTTCACCACCACCCCGCCGGCGCCGATGTAGTGGGTAGCGTAGTTGGGGATGTATGAACCGGGTATCAACGACAGCGTGGCGGTGATGTAGTCGTTGCCAGCGTGGTGATACATGAATCCGCGTTCGGTGGCGATGGGAACGTGGCTCGCCAACGCGATGGGAATGTCGACCCAGGCAACTTCGTATCCGGCTTTGCGCCATTCGGCCACGGAAACGTCCAAGCGGGCAGCGAATTCGTCGGGATCGGTGGGCAGTTCAGCCGTGTTTACCACCACCCCGCGGAATGGATTGGGTGTAGCGGTAAGCGGAACGGCCAATGCGCACCTCCGAATCGTGTCGCCAGGACTGGGCCGGTACGTTGGGATCAGCGCCCGGCAACATACCGTATCAACCTGCCGTAGCAGCCGGGCGAAGTATAGCACAACCGGAGGTATGTTAAAGGGCGGCGCTGCTGATGGAGGCGATTTCGCTACTCGGGACTTGCTGGGGCGTTGTCTGAAAACGACCAGTTGCGTGACGGATCTCGGAATCGCGATTTGGCTGCTGCAACGCGTTTTTCGGACTTCAGAGCGCACGGTGGGGTGCGTTACTCAGAATTTGGTTCGCACCATGAAATATCTGAGTCAAGTTCAAACGCCGTTACGCATTGCGCCAGTTGATCGTAAGAGCCAGTCTCGAGAAAGCAAAACCAATTTTCCAAAGAGTCGGACACGAAACTTCGCCACAGCACGTCGCATCCATCTATGCCGTACTGCACCAGTAAGAATTGCATGACGAGGGAATTGTGGAGGACTGTGCGGTTGTCGCCGTAAGTCTGCAATGGTATGCCCAGAAGATCGTGAAGTTCCTCCTTACCGTCGTCAGCCATTGGGTGAACTTCTCCAGAGGCGGGGTCGTACCCAAGACTGTACAGGACTGGTAGGTTCATTCTCTTCGCTGATTCCTTGGCATCTGGCCGCCGCCAGTCGCTTTTCGGCTCCTGACGAAATCGGGAGCGCCTCTCATTGTGTAGTCTTTTTGCCTCTACAAGTGCTTCTGGTGTGAGCTTCTCGATAATCGACGGATCGCTGAAAGTAGCGTCTGCCGATTGGTATTGCTTCTGAAATGACCACCGTTCGAATTTCTCAAATTCGTCACGGTCAATAAGGTCTTTCAGGTGCACTACCCGATCAACGAGCGCACGGTGAAGCACCCAGCAATCCTGATAATTTCCAGCTTTCCAGAGGAGGTGGATGCTGTCAAGGCATACCGTTCCGCGGGCAATGAAGTTCATGATGATCTGATCTTTCAAATTACTCGAGCTTTTTTCTGCGAGCCATAGAAGGGCGTTTACCGTGAAATTTCGCAGAACCTCGATTGCTCGCGCATAATCGTCGGGGGAAAGGTAAGTTGTTTTATCTATGGAGGACATAGCCTTCTCCGTCGCTCGGCGAGGATCATCAGACATTCCGTTGAAACTCGACATTAAGGCTAATCGGGCGGCCCCGTCGTCTTGGTGGAAGTAACCGTAGGCTCGCTGCACCATTGCAATCTGAGGATGTCCAGTTGCTCAACTGCCTTTTCATCGAGTCCGAGGACTTCGTTGAGCAATCGCCGGTCCAGGTCTTTGCGAACCGCGTCTCGCCAGGCTTCGTTTGCCGGCAGCAGCGTTTGCTCTTGCAGGTCGTCAAAGATTTTCACCGTAGCGGCGAGTTGCGCTGAGCTGAGCTTAGTGACGTCCAGCACAGGGATGGCAGGAATGGCCGTGACCGTGGTTGTACCTCGCCCATTTTGGGAGCGGTTGCTTTCCATCCAGTAGCCGACCAAACCGAGGGTGCTGTTGAGCCAAATGCACATGGCCTTTTCGTATTGCGGTGAGGTTAACATCAGCGTTGGCCATGCTCTACCCCCAAGCGCAGGAAGTTCAGCGAATGCGGCTGTCGTGGCATTGGCATTGAACCGAAAGTCTCGGTTGATGTGGAGGTGCGTGGCGGAGTTGTTCCACATCTGCTCGGCGGCTGTGTCACTGTTTTGTCTTACCTCGCCGTGGCTGTCGGGCTTGGTCAGCATTGTGCTTTGTCGCTTGTGATCGTTGTTCCACAGCATCGGGTACTCGTGCGTTGAACTGTACCCGTCGCGCTTGTGGAATGGGCTGTTGCTTCTCCCAGTGATGTCGCGGTCAACGGGCCCAACCTGCGCTATGCTTCCTGCTTTCGTGATGGGAATTTCAATTGATCCGGCACGCTGGGGCAGCTGTAGTTCGCCACGGGCCAGTTTCTTGGCCCGTTCAACTAACGTCGGATCAGAGATGCGTAATGTAGTCCACTTATGATTTTGAACTACGTTTTCGTAGGTCACGAAGCCGATTTCGTCGTCTCCAATTTCTACGCGGCCCCAGGTGTCTGGCTTGGTGGTGTTGGAGATTGCCTGTTTTATTGCCCTTGCGGTTTCTTGGGCTTCCAGTTTTGAGGCCGGACAAGCCTTGAGATTGACGAAGTGGGTTCGCCGGCTTGGTGATTTCCTTGTTGGGATGCGGCGTGCGATGACCATGCAGTCGGCGAAATCGCTGTCTGCCGAGAAGGCAGAATCTTTGATGTCGGGCTGCGCAATGGAAACTACCACGATCTGGTCGTAGTTCTCATGCAGCAGGTTCCGCAGGCCTTGCCAACTGTACGGTTGGTCTTTCTTGGCATCGTAGCTGCCGCCCATCATGGCGGACGTGGGCAGTATCAGGGCAATTCGACCTTCGGGCTGGACCATGTTGTTGGCGATAGCGGTAAAGGTGGTTCCCAGCCCGGCGTTGCCGTCGCTGATGGTGTCCTTGCCGAGCTGACGCTCAAGACGTTTCATTTCGCTTTGTTCCTCGTCGGTGGTGCCGAACGCTGCGAACGCCGGGTTTTTCGGTTCCACGTGGTCGGTGGTTCCGAAGGGAGCGTGCTTGGTAGGTCTGGTGAACGGGGGGTTCATCGCGACCAGGCTTTGGCTCACTGGCGCCATGATTACGTCCAAGCCTCTTCTTTCGCCATGGGCTCCTAGCGCAGCCTGTTCATCCAGAGGCAGTACCGTCTGTAACTTGGGCCCGCTGAGATTCAGCAGAGCTATTGATCCCAAGTCGACCAATGGCTTGCCTTTGCTGTTGGTTGCCTTCACGGGGTTTCCGTTTTCGTCCATCACCAGTTGGCCGTTCTGGTCGGTTTTGCGCTGACCGCCGAACGGAAAGAGTATGCAGCGAGTGCCCTCGTATGGAACGGTCGGCGAGACTGACGACAGCAGGGACGCGGTGAGGTGAACGGCTGCCGGCATGATGTCGCATGCAGTCAGGCAGTCCTTCATCATGTGTTCGTGGTGTTCGTCTGGATTGCCACCATGCAGACGGTAGAGGTCCCTGACGCGCTGGTAGGCTGCCAGCATGATGCCGCCGCTGCCGCAGGCATAGTCCGCGATCTTGTACTGTTTCAGGGTTTCAGGATCCGCCCAGTCAAGGTTTTCGGGTATGGCCAAGTTGGTCAGTAGAGTGGTGGCCTCCGGCGTGGTGTAGTAGGTCTTGAGGGTCTTGCGATCAGCAATCAGCCGTTGGAACACCGTTCCAGCGATGTCGTTGTGGCGCGTTGCCTCAATAATCCCGTCTGCCGTGCTGGCCATTTGCTCCAGTATGTTGCTGGCAGCGCTGGCCGGAATTTGGAGAAGCAGTTCTTTTGCGACGTGGAAGATTGGCCAGAAGTTGACGTCCAGTATCCGGTCGAATCCCGCGATGACGGCGTCTTTGGTAAGACGTTTGCCGGTGGTTTCGTCGCGGATTTGAGCCAGTCCCTTGATGCCGGCGTAACCATCGAGGTTCTGCTGGTATGCCAGGGCATTGATGATCATAGTAGTTGCCATGTTCGCAGTCTGCAGGCGCGCTTCCTGGTCAGCCTTGACCTGTTTGGAGTCTTCCGACTTTCCCGTAGGCCACGGCTGACGCAGTTTTTCGGCTATGTTGACGCCGATCGCAGTGTTCAGCGCGGCTGCGTCAATTATGGAGTGGGCGGCAACGGCGGCGCCGTCGGCCAGCGTGTCGGCAGCCTGGCGTATCAGGTCGGCGGGTTCGGCGGCTGGCCGCACGAACTCGACGAGGTTCCGGACGTTGCCGGTGATGAACCCTGATTTTGGAAACCGGGTGTAGTCGTCCGGTGTTCCGATGTAAGCGGCGTATTGCATAACTGCGCCGTTGCGCAGCATTGCCTCTGCTTGGTCGCCGTTGGTGGCGTCCTGAAGTTCTTTGGGACTGAGCACTCCAATGACCGTGTGGATGGTCTGGCCGCCAAGCGCCGGCTTTAGCGCCTCTCCGAGCTTGTTGAGGCAGTCGCCTTCTACGTTGGCGACGTTGTACTCGTTTTCGATCACGACGGGAGGTTCCGGCGAGGGCCGGGTGATCAGGATGTCAGGCCGCCGGTTGGACGTAGCCAGTGTCCCGTCGTTTTCTTCCGCGATTGTCCACTGGGTGCCCTTGACGCATTCCCTGATTATCGTGGCGATGCGACCGTTGAGCTGGTCTTCCCTGATGGTCATTTGAGTATTCTCCCAAGTATTTTTGGCTCGTGTCGCGGTAGACGGGGCAATAATTGGCGATTCTATCATCGGTTCGCTTGGAGACCGCGGCTTTGGTGCCACTCCCGCAGTTTCGGGCTGGTGTGCCTGACGGCGCTGGGCGGAGCAACAGTAGGCTCGTTGCAAGACGGTTGTTCGCCTTCAATGCGGACACCGGCGCGGTGGCCTGGGAGCATGATCTGGTCAACACCAACCTGTCCACCGCGCCCGCGATTGCCGGCGGCGTTCTCTACCTGCCAACGCATGACGGTCGGTTGTTGGCCCTGAGCGAACAAAACCCTTGATGTTGACGGGTTTTGTGGCCCAACCTATACTCGCGGCAACTGTTCCAAATCCATGCAAGCAGGCCGACCTAACGATGACCCAAGCTACGCCCCACCAACGAGATATCGCCGGAGAATCCTGGGACCCTGGGCAATATCTCAAGTTCGCCGACCACCGCATACGCCCCGCCCTGGACCTGATGGGGCGCATTCCCCTGGCAGATCCCGGAGTAATCTATGACCTGGGTTGCGGCAGCGGCAACGTCGCCCGCGTGCTGGCTGACCGTTGGCCGGCCTCCAGCGTCGTTGGCGTGGACAATTCGCCCGAAATGCTGGCCGAGGCTGCTGAAACTCCGTCTCGCGTGGTGTGGGAACACGGCGACCTTGCCGATTGGCAGCCGGGATCGCCTCCTTCGATTCTTTACTCCAACGCCGTTATTCAGTGGGTACCCGACCATGAGGAGTTGATTCCTCGTCTGTGGTCGATGCTGCCCGCCGGAGGGTGCCTGGCGGTGCAGGCCCCCATGAGCTGGGATATGCCATCCCACAACATCATGCGTGAAACGTTGTCCAATGGCGGCAAAGGCGGCGGGCCCATCGGCAGCGCCGAGCTGCGGGAGGCGGTTGGCAACCGCTGGGTGCAGGACCCCGATTTTTACTACGACCTGCTGGCCCCCGAAGCCGCCCACCTGGATGTGTGGACCACGGAGTATCAACACGTGATCGCCGGCGACGACGCCGTCCTGGAGTGGGTAACCGGCACCGGTCTGCGCCCGATCCTCAATGGCCTGAACGACGCCGACCGCGAGATATATCGGGAAGAATACCGGCAGCGGCTGAGCCGGGAATATCCCAGGCGACCCGACGGCGTTACGCTTTATCCGTTCCGGAGACTGTTTTTGGTCGCCGTGCGGGGATGAATTTCCGCATTTACATCGATGAACAGGATGAACAGGATAAACAGGATTTAATTTGTTGATATCCCGTTTAGCTGGTTTGCCGATGTTCAAATTCGACTCTTTAGAGGTGCAAAATGACGGTTTTAGTATTGGGCGGCGCCGGTTTCATCGGCCCGCGGGTCATTCGAAAGTTGGTTGAACGGGGCGAAGAGGTTTATGCCACCGACATTAACCCGCTGCCAGACATCCCCGGCGTTGAGCGCGACGCAATTCGCAGCGCCCGGATTGACATTACCGATTTTGAACAGGTGACGCGCGCCATCGTGGAATCCGAACCCGACCGCATTATCAACCTGGCCTACCTCCTCGGCGGCGGCGAGGGCAACCCGCACCACCAGATGCGCCTGAACATTCTGGGAATGGATAACTGTTTCGAAGCGGCGCGCCTGCTGGGGGTCAACCGGGTGGTTTACGCCAGCTCGGTGGCGGTCAGCGGCCAGCAGGCCAACTTCGGCGACCGCCTGGCCACCGAAGACGACGCCACCTTCGGCACCAGCCAGTACGCCGTCCACAAGATATTCAACGAATTCCAGGCCAAGATGTTCAACGACAACTATGATATGTCCGTTACTGGCATTCGGCCGGCCAACGTTACCGGCCCCGACAAGGTGCGCGGCTCCACCGATCACGTCCGTTGTGTAACGCTGCCATCCCGGGGCGAACCGGTCAGTTTTCCCTATCAGGAGATGATGCGCCTGCCCATCCACGTTGAGGACATCGCCGAGGCATTCGTCCGTGTGTCCCTGGTGGACCGCAGTGAATATCCGGTCTACAACTCCGGCGGCACGGCCATCAGCCTGGGAGATCTGGCTGAAATGGTGCGCGGCTACCTGCCCGACGCGCAAATCACGTTCGACGATCCGGGCGGCCGGGAGCACTCCGGAAATTACATGGTGGACAACAGCCGGCTGCTCAACGAGTTCGAGTTGACGTACGCCCCGTTGTCGCAGCGTGTTCTGGAAATCATCAACGACGTGCGCGCGGATGAGGGGCTGCCGCTGATTGCGGGGTAGCGCTCACCACCGCATGCGCCGGCAGCCGGTGTCATCATGGCTGTCGGCGCGCTGCTGTCGTCCGGGTTCCAACTGCTGGGAGACCAGTTTCCAGTCGGACACCCGGCTGGCGTAGTAGCGGCTAATCTGTCCGGGGTAACCATAGGTGGTTTGATCATGGTACTGGGATTCTTAAGGGACAGCCGAGTTGAAGAGGAGCGCAAGCGCACCGCGGCGGCAGAGGCCCGGGTGGAACGGGAACGGGAGCGGGCCGACCGAATCATTGAGCGGTACCAGGCGGCTACGGAAGCCCTGATCAAACGACTGGAAGAACTGAATGGCAATAGCAGGTCGAAGCCAGATTTGAGCAAATAGCCACCTTGCAATTCAGGAGCGGGCAGTGGAGTAGGGTAGGTGTTCTCCGATGTATCCGACGATAAACGTATCAGTAATGTCATCGCGGTCGAAGTAGATTTGCAATCCCCCACTCGATCCCTGGTAGGTCAGATGCCGTTCAATGGTAACGAGCCTCCCGTGATCCTGGTCGCTGAAAGACCGCTTGTCTCCGAAACGAGACATCGTGAATGCTGATTCACTGTCAGCATGCTTCCACCTGGTGAGATCGATGAAATAGTTGTCCCAAGGGCCTATGTTGCCACTCGGCGTGTTGTACCAGGCCTGCGCCAACCGATTGATGGCGTCCAGGGCCGCCAAAATCTCCACGCCGTTCGGTCTGGGCTTGCCGTAATCTTCAAGCGGTTTCGTGCAGTTGGTAAGGAAACGCAGTTTGGGCAATCGTTCCGGAGTAGTGATACCTCCCACTACCGTCATCACCCGATTAGCATCCAAATCAACTGCGTCCTCATTCTTGGCGATGCTGTCAGTTTCCTCGGCCTCTGCATCAGTATCCTGGTATTCGTAGTGCACCAGCTTTTCTTGCAGCCCGGCAATCGTGGCTTTGGCTGCACCTAGCTGGTCTTGCAGCACATAAACGCGCTGCTGCAGGGCAACATTCTCCGGGCGGTTCACTTCCGCGACGTCTTCTTTCGGTTGGGTCGTTGATTCAACAATAGTTTCTGCCATAACTTTGGCGTCTGTCGCCAAGGAAACGGCCAGGATTGCGGTAGTGGATTCCAGCAATTCCATCAAAAGTAAGGCGTTGCGGTTGGGGATTTCGTTGATTGTGCGGTCCCGTTGTTCTTTGAGAAAAGTAGCAGCCGGCTCGTAATCGGATTCCGCCATCAACAGCCTATGGCCATCAGCGTTTGGGTGGCGCGAAAAGAGCGCGATCCCTGCCCTGACCCAACTGTAAAGTTGCTCCATTGACAACTCCAAGCCGATTGTCAATCGCTCCGACGCATTGAGCGTACCCACGCCGGCCCAATCACTATGTTCCGCCGCCAGTTCTAGAAAATCACTTTCCGGTTGACCGTCCTCAGTTAGGACAATAATCATGTCTCCTCGTCCGAACAAGTCGTCGATGCCGGACACTGTCTCCTTTTTATTTGAGCCGGATTTCCCGGCGTCGGAACGGCTGGAATCGATTTCCCGCATGAGACCATCCAGACCGTCGATGCCAGCTTCCGCTTTATCGTTCCACGGCAGCATATCGGCTTGCAGTGCGGCCGGCCAGTCGGTAATGGACACTAAGTAGCCGCTGGATTGCGCTGATTCCGCCGGGGTGTAAGTCATCAGATAACTCACGTAGGGCGTTTCTATACCGGGGTGCCGGTAGCGAACGCTGATGAGTTGGCACTGCTTGATGGCGGGCGACATCGGCTTGGACAGGCTTATAGTCAGATTATCGTGCTCATATCTCCGGATGGGCAGAGTGCCGCCCAATTCCTTGCGCGCCAGGTCGCGGTAGCTGCCAGCGTGGGCCATTGCCCAATCGCGGGCTAACTTCTCGGCATTACGCATCTGATTTTGACTGCCTATCATCTGAATTCGTTGAGTCATTCCTGGCATCTTCATCCACCTGGCGCTCGGTATGTCGGGCTTTCCATTATACCTAAACCGTTCCCGCTTGCCGCCGTACCACATCGCTCATATAATGCGGCTATATTCGTTAACCTGAGCGCGCATCGCCGCCTTGCTTGCCGGTCGGTGCGCCACACGCTTTCACGGAGGAGGTTTCCCAATGGCGTTACCTGATCGGATGAAATTCGGCATTTTTATGGGGCCGTTCCACCGGGCCGGCGAAAATCCCACCCTGGCTCTCGAACGCGACCTGGAACTGGTGCAGTGGCTGGACTACCTGGGTTTTGATGAAGCCTGGATTGGCGAGCATCACAGCGCCGGTTGGGAAATCATCTCCTCGCCGGAGATTTTTATTGGTGTCGCCGCCGACCGCACCAAGCACATCAAACTGGGCACCGGCGTGGTCAGTCTGCCCTACCATCATCCTTTCATGGTGGCCAACTGGATGACCCAGCTCGACCACATGACTCGTGGCCGGGTGATGCTGGGTGTTGGCCCGGGCGCTCTCCCCGGCGATGCTTACATGATGGGCATCGACCCCACTAAACAGCGGATCCGGATGGACGAATCCCTCGGCGTAATAATGCGCCTCTTCAAAGAGAAGGAGCCGATTACCCACCACAGCGACTGGTTTGAGTTGCAGGAAGCCATGCTCCAGCTTCGGCCCTACCAGACTCCGCACATGCCCATCTCGGTGGCCTCGGTGCAAACCCCCTCGGGCGTGGCGCTGGCCGGCAAGCACGGAGCGTCCGTGCTGACCATCACGACCCCGCGCGACCCGGCCGCTGCCTCCGGCACCGACCTCAAGGAACTTTGGGACATTTGTGAAGAATCTGCCGCCGAGCATAACCAGGTGGTTGATCGCTTTGACTGGCGCCTGGTGCTCCCGGTCCATCTGGCCGACACTCGTGAAGAAGCATTTGAGCAGGCCCGCATCGGCGCCGGCCGTTACCAGCGTGAATACTTCGAGCACACCATGGGCCGTCCGCAGGTGGTGGATGGTCCGCCTGAAAAGATCATTGATGTGCTGGCCGAACGCGGCGCCTGGATCATCGGCACGCCCGATGACTGTATCGAAGGCATCAAGCGCCTTGAAGAGCGCAGCGGCGGTTTCGGAGCATTCATGGTGCAGACCGTGGACTGGGCCTCACGCGAGCACATGATGCACAGCTACGAACTGATCGCCCGCCACGTTATGCCCCATTTCCAGGGTTCGGCCGATGCTGCGAAGGCCTCTAACCAGTGGGCATACGAGCACAACGAAACCCTGATGGCCGGGCGCACCCGTGCCCTGGACCGTGCGCGCGAGGATTACACAGCCCGCAGTGCATAGCCATCCGCAACCATCTCGCGGCCGCCGCCGACCCATAATTTTGGTGTCGCACGGCGGCCCATTGTTACAAGCATGGCCCGCCGGAGAAGCATGATGAGTTTCTGGGATGAGGTCTACAAACTACGGGAGCAGGGCCTTATCCCACGGGTGTGGACGCGAGAATGTTTGCGGCCCCATCTGCTAGGGCCATATACGCCCAATTCTATAAACACCATCCCATCAAATCAAAGCATAACCAGGGATGGTAAAGAAATTGGCAACTACGTTAAACATGGGCGAGACCCCAAGGCTTGGCGCATTGGGCGCGGTGAGTTTCAGCTGGTCGTTGACCCGGATGATGATGCGGCGACTCAGGAAACGGAGCGATTACGCGCTAAAGCTTACTCAATGCTGGCCCGCAACCTGCTGAGTGGTAGCCCATACCCGTTGCGTGGCATCCCGTTGAAGTATGACCACCCGTTTGAGGGGATTGACTTTTACGAGCGGGAATCCCAAGGGTGATAGTGCTTGATACGCACATTTGGATATGGTTGGTCCAAACCCGGGAGCGTCTGCGCGAAGCTCAGTTGACCGCGATAATGAACAACCAAAGTGGCGCCATTGGAATCTGCTCAACATCCATCTGGGAAATTGCCAAGATTGTAGAGCTCGGTGGGATACAGCTGAATGTGGAGTTGCCTCAATGGTTCGAAAATGCGTTATTGTACCCAAGAATTACTACTCTCAACCTCACTCCGGCCATCGCGATCGAGTCAACCAGGTTGCCGGGAGATTTTCACCGAGACCCGTCAGACCAGATTATCGTTGCCACGGCTAGAATCAATGGCTGTCCGTTGGTAACCAGTGATGAAAAGATACGCCTGTATCCATACGTAGAGACAATTTACTGACTGCGAATCCTTTAAAATGGGAGGCCCCAACTATGCCCCTGCACCCACAAGCCCAACAGGTTATCGACGCTACGCGCGCGCTGGGGCTGCCGCCGAATCACACCGTATCTCCTGCGGAGGCCCGGGCAAACGCCGCGCAGCGATTGCGTAGCCCCGGCCCGGACGTTGCCAAAGTTGAAGACCGCTCCGTCCCCGGCCCGGCGGCGAACGTTCCAGTACGCATTTACAGCCCCGACGGCAACGGGCCTTTTCCCATCCTGGTCTGGTACCACGGTGGTGGTTGGGTGGTAGGAGACCTCGATTCAGCCGACGGCACGGCGCGGCATCTTTGCGTCAGCTCCGGCAACATTGTCGTGTCGGTGGATTACCGTCTGGCTCCCGAGGCCAAATTCCCCGAACCTTTCGATGACTGCTATGCGGCCACCCGGTGGGCCAGCGAAAACGCGGAATCTCTAGGCGGTGTGAAGGGAGTTGTATCAGTCGGAGGAGATAGCGCTGGCGGCAATCTCGCTGCCGCCGTCGCAATCAAGGCGGCCGAAACGGGAGACGTTCGTGTCAGTCACCAGTTGTTGGTGTACCCGGTGACGGACCGTGATTTCGGCACCGGCTCTTACACCGATAACGGCGCCGGTTACAACCTGGAGCGCGAAGGTATGATGTGGTACTGGGACGCCTACCTGGCTGACCCGGCGGACGCGGCGGATCCGTTGGTCGCTCCCCTGCAATTGCCAGTTGATTTCGCCGCCGCCAAAGACCTGGCCAAAGCCTTTACGATCACTGCGGAATACGACCCGCTGCGCGACGAGGGCGAAGCGTACGCGCGCCACCTGCAGCGGATGGGTGTTCCATCCAGCGGTCAACGCTACGACGGGATGATTCACGGTTTCTTCGGCCTGGCCAGCAACATGGATACAGCTCGCGTAGCCATGGATGACGCCGGCGCGTTCCTGCGCAGCGCAGTCGATGACGTGGTAGCGGAGTATCACGCTCAACACCAGGGGGACACCGGCGCAATGCGTCAGTTGTTAGACCCACAGGCTCGGAACGTGCTGGAAATCTTTGATTCGCTGGATATGAAGCCATTCCAGAACATGAGCGTCGCAGAATGCCGTGAAGTGATGGACAACCGGCCCCGTCCGCCGGGCCCGGCGGTTGGCAAGGTCGAAGACCGCGTTATCCAGAATATGTACGGCAAAGAGCCGGGCGACGTTCCCATCCGCATATACACCCCGGATACCCGGGGATCCTGGGGCATTCTCATGTGGTTCCACGGCGGCGGCTGGGTTATCGGCAACATTGAAACCGCCGACGCCACCGCGCGGGAGCTATGCGTTGGCGCCGACTGCGTTGTCATTTCGGTGGACTACCGCCTGGCCCCCGAGTACAAATTCCCCACTCCGTTCGAGGACTGTCTCACCGCCACCATTTGGGCAACTTACAACGCCGAATCGCTGGGTGGTCGACCCAATGCCGTCGCCGTGGGCGGTGACAGCGCCGGCGGCAACCTGGCGGCGGCAATAGCCCTGTCCCACGAAGACTTCGAGACGCCGCCGGTGTATCAACTTCTCGTGTATCCCGCCACCGACGCCGCCTACAGTGGACGATCCTACACGGTGAACGGCTCGGGCATGTTCCTGGAAACGGCGAGTATGCGCTGGTTCTGGGACCATTATCTGGATCGCGCTGAACTCTCGGCGTACAACATCTTCGTTTCCCCGTTGCGGGCCCGGCTCACCCCTGATCTGGCGCCGGCTCTGGTGATTACCGCTGAGTTCGATCCCCTGCGCGACGAAGGGGAGGCCTATGCCGCAGCCCTTCGGGATGCGGGTGTACCCACCGTGCAAAAGCGGTTCGACGGCGTGATTCACGGCTTCTTTGGGATGCCCCACGTAATAGACAAAGGGCGGCAGGCGCTGGAACTATCTTGCGCCGAACTGCGCTCAGTGTTCGGCAGCATACTGCAACACGAGGCGGCAGCAGCGGCGGCGGACGACTGAAGCTTATGGCAACTGACGCATCTGCCAGTGTGTCTGTGTTAAAATGCTACTTACCTGGCAGAGAAACGGCGCAACTATGACAACCCCCATCCAATCGTTCCAGGACATTCTGGATTTGCTGGAACAAAATCCAGAATACCGGGAGGCGATGCGCTGTTACATCCTGGACGAGGAATTTCGGCGTCTGCCTGCCGATTTCCGGGAACTGCGGGAAAGCATCGCCAGCTTGGCTCAAACCGTTCGGGAATACGTGGCGGCCACCGATGCGCGGTTGGGTCGGCTGGAAGATGGGCAGGCCGAACTGAAAACCGACGTCGCCGTACTCAAAACGGATGTCACCGAGCTGAAAGCCGACGTCACGGAACTGAAGGCCGATGTGACCGAGCTGAAAGCCGACGTCACGGAACTGAAAGTTGGGCAGATCAGGCTGGAAGAAGGTCAAGCCAGGCTGGAAGGCCGTATCGGCGACGTGGCCGGTACTGCTTACGAACGGCGTATCGTTAAGCATAGCCGCAGTATCGCAGGCCGATACCTGGGTATCAAGCGCGCCAAAATTCTGCGCAGCATCAACGTCACGGAGCACGAAGCCCTTGATGGCCTTATGGAAACCGCCACCGAAGCAGGCTCCGTTACCGACGAACAGGGCTACGAACTGGACTTGGCGGACATCATTGTCACCGGGTCCGGCGCCCCGGGTGGAGCGGACTACGCGGTCATTGAAGTATCCGAAACTATTGACGACAACGACGTGGACCGGGCCCGCGAACGCGCCGCTATCCTGGCCAGGGCGGTCAGCAAGCCGGTTACTGCCGCCGTTATCGGCAAGAGCGTTTCCGACGCCAATCGCCAGCGCGCTGCCCAAAGCAGCGTGACCGTCATAATAATGGCGGAATAGCAAACCCCGGGTGATGCGAAAGCCGCCGCCAGCGGTGGCGGCGGACAACTAAAGCTTATCGCAACTGACGCATCTGCCAGTGTGTCTGTGTTAAAATGCTACTTACCTAGCAGAGAGACGGCGCAACTATGGCAACCCGCATAGAATCGTTCCAAGACATTCTGGATTTGCTGGAACAAAATCCAGAATACCGGGAGGCTATGCGCCGTTACATTCTGGACGAGGAATTTCGGCGTCTGCCTGCCGATGTCCGGGAACTACGGGAAAGCATCGTCAGCTTGGCTCAAACCGTTCGGGAATACGTGGCGGCCACCGATGCGCGGTTGGGTCGCCTGGAAGATGGGCAGGCCGAACTGAAAGCCGACGTGACCGAACTGAAAGCCGGGCAGACGCGGATGCAGGGTCAACTCAACAACCTGACTGGAACGGACTATGAGCGAAAAGTTGTCAAGCTGGCAACCCGCGCTGTCAGGCGTTATTTTGATATCCGCAACGCTCAGCTGATCCATTCCATCACCAATTTGGACAACTTCCACCTGGCAAACTTGTTGGAACAAGCCACTGATACCAGCACCATCTCCGATGACCAGGCCGATGACTTGGTGCGATCCGACCTGATCCTGCTGGGCCAAACCCCGGCCGGCGAGCCGGCCTATGCCGTTGCCGAAGTCTCCGTTACCATCGACGAGAATGATGTTGACCGCGCTGTCCAACGAGCCCGCATCCTGCAAACCGCCAGCGGAGTGGGGACGCAAGCGGCGGTCATCGGAACGGTAATCTCCGATGCTAACCGCCAACGCGCCAATGCGGTCGGCGTAACCTTCATCGCTATCGACGAGTAGGATACCGGGCCGAAAACCAGCCCATAACCCAAAAGGGGCAGACATGGCGCCGTATCCAGATTGGATGTGAGAAGGAGTAGGGTACTGCGGCAACTGCGGCCGCTTGGAAAGTCTATACCAGTGGGTAACAACTGAGGGGCACCGGGGCGTATCGTGCGCGGAATGCGCGGCAGAATACGGATGGGTCGCACCAGCGGCGCCAAGTCCTGCTGAAGGCCGCGACGGGAGAAATATCAGAACTTATGCGACTGACGCGTCCACCCACAATTCAGACATATTCGGCGAATGGGTGGTGCGTGGAATCGCCATCGCCATCGGGTTTCTCATCGTAGAAATCCCGCTCGTTATAATAGTTTATTTGTGGCTCAATCAGCAGTTGAGCAGTTGAGCAAGGTAGGATTGTGAGTCGCGGCAACAGACCTAACCGTCGCGAATGACCAATATGCCTTTTGCCACGGAATAAGGATGGATAACTTTGCAGGAGAACTGCTCAAACTCCTTACAGACCTGCTGCCTAACAGCGACGCAGGGAAAATCATAGCAATAGTCACCGTCATTACATCTGCAAGGATTGCGACAAGTGGCTGAACTAATGGGCTCGTAAGACCGTCAACCGGCGGCGACGTTACCGCTAGGGAGACCGAACGGAAACGGCTAGAGAGCAGGCAGGGCTATCGCATATAAAATCAGAACCTCGTCACACCGGCGAAGGCCGGAGTCCAGAGCGTGTTATCCGCCTGGTTTTTGCAACGAAACTGCTGACAGGCGCTCGTCGCAAACGCTGAAAACCATAAAGGCGAAATTCGTTTCGAGGAAACTAATGACCCCCACCGCAGAAATCGACAACCAGGCGGATGCCGTTGGGCTTACGGTGGCTCGGGCGGCGCAGCGGGCGGCAGCTCCTGACACGGTTATTCTGTTTGGTTCGCGGGCCCGGGGCGACCACCGGGCCAATTCGGATGTTGACTTGCTTATCGTCTATAATGACAGCTCAATCACGCCTCGGGGCGATGTTCGGCAGGCCATCCGGGAATACTTTGCGGCGCATCCGCCGGCTCTCAGCGTAGATATTATTACTATGAGCCGCGATAGGTTCGCTCACTGCAGTCGTGCCCAAAATCATGTGGCCGGCCAAGCCCTTCGAGACGGTATAATTATGAGCGGAGAAGAATTGGAGTGCGGATCTGACTATGACGACGGGTATCCCACCGACTGGCCGGACATCAAGCAAAGGCTGATCAATGCCTACCGCAATCTTCGTATGTTTGAATTGGGTATCGCGGAGCTTCCCGAAGACCAGGAGTCTTACGGATTCCACGCCCAGCAGGCCGTGGAGAACGTAACTAAAGCCTGGATGTCCACTGCCGGTCTCCGCTACCGGCGAGCCCATGACCTTGACGAAATAGCTGCTATCATTTTCAGCGACCCGCAACAGGCAAATTCTCTGGCCGGTCATCAGCTGCAAGCCCTCATGGACTATACAACCGGCCCTGACCCCGACGACCCGTCCCGGAACAAAAACCGGTTGACCCGGTACGCGGTGGGCTATCGATACGGCGGGACGGGCTATCGCATGGACGATTTGGATCGGAGCCGCTTCCGGCAGGAAATCAACCTGGCCGTCTATACAATTATCAATCACGTGTACGACATCACCGGAACGAACCTGTCCGACCTGCAATGACCCACCGACTCAACCAACCGTAACCGCAAACCCCACTTTCTCAAAGGAGCGACTATTATGGCTGAGACGATTCAGGAACAATACATCCGTATGAACCCCCGGTCCCGGGGCCTGCAACCCGACTTCCAGGCTCGATTCCCTTCCGGCAGCCCGGGACACGATGGGTACACGTCAGACCCGTTCCCGGTCATCGTTGCTCGCGGCAGCGGGCCGCGCAAATGGGACATCGACGGCAACGAGTATGTGGATTACGGCATGGGATCAGCATCCCTGCTGCTGGGTCATGCCCACCCCGAGGTAGTGAGCGCATTATCGGCGGTACTTGCCGACGGTTCCCACTTTGGCGCTCCCACCGAGCCCATGCTGGAATGGGGAGAACGGGTTTGCGCGCTGATGCCGTGCGCTGACAAAGTCCGTTTCGTCGGCTCCGGCGCAGAGGCTACGATGCTCGCCATGCGCGTCGCTCGGGGATACACCGGGAAAGAAAAAATCATCCGGTGGGAATCCCACTACCACGGATGGCACGACTACGCAATGCCCGGCAACCTGCCGCCCTTCGATGTGCCGGCGTCCATTGGCATTCCTCAAGGTACCATCGACTCGATTATCGTGCTGCCCACCGACCTCTCTGTGCTGGAGAATGCCCTGGCGAATGACGACAACATCGCCGGCGTCATCACGGAAGCGTCGGGCGCATCCTACGGAACCGTGCCGCTGCCAGATGGATTCCTGGAAGGCGTGCGTCGTCTGACCCGCGAATACGGCGTGGTGATGATTATGGACGAGGTTATCACGGGTTTCCGGTGGGCGCCCGGTGGCGCTCAGGAACGCCTCGGCATTGACACCGACCTTTTCACGATGGCAAAAATCCTCACCGGTGGCCTACCCGGCGGAGCCGTTGCCGGCCGTGATGAATTTATGGCCGTAATGCACCAGACCGGCGACAGTCAACACGACCGTTACGAGCGCGTGTTGCACGGTGGGACGTTCAACGCCAACCCGTATGCTGCGGCTGCCGGCAACGCCGCCCTGCGGCTGGTGGCAACCGGCGAGTACAATGCCCAGGCCGACCTGATGGCCGACCGCCTGCGCGTTGGCTTGCGGGAAGTTGTCGAACGCCGTGAGGTCAATGCCACCGTGTACGGGGAAGCATCGACCTTCCACCTGTTTTTTGGCGCCAGCAGTATCGACGGGCTGGATGCCTCGCGCCTGAAGGACCAACCGGTGGCGATCCAGCGCAGCCTGCGTCAAGCTCTGCAAGTTCGTGGAGTTGACCTGATGTCCCGCACCAGCGGGGTGCTGTCGGGCACTCACACCGAAACCGACATCGACTTCACCATCGAAGCATTTGACGGCGCCATCGCCGCCATGATGGAAGAAGGATTGATTCAGCACAGCTAGAGCCGGCTGACAATTAGCAAACCAGCCCGTCATTCCTGGCTTACATCGTCATTCCTGATTTTTGGGTGGGGGCAGCCCGGCCCTCACCCCCGGCCCCTCTCCCGGTGGGAGAGGGGAGAAGGAGACGGGTTTTTACCCTCACCCACGTCATTCCCGCGAAAGCGGGAATCCACGCACCCCTGCCCCCAGGGACGGGTTTTTACATCGATGGACAGGATGGACACGATTTTTGGGTCGGGGCGGCCCTCACCCCCACCTGTCATTGCGAGGAGCGGAGCGACGTGTGACGGTATTTGTCAACACACGCCGACTTCGTCCCCTACGCGCACGGCGCCCGGTTTTTCCACCAGGCCATACACGCCGAAATATGCCGCCGCCGGATTGGGTCGGTAGCCCAGGATCGACTTGACGACATCGGTGTCGGTCTCGCCGGTGTCCGGTTCCTGGTTGATGATGGCGCAGCGGGGGTCGGGCGCAAGGATTCTCACCACCGCATCGCCGATACTGATGGGCCGATTCATCCAGCCGTCTTCCTGGTGTGGCTCGCAACCATCCAGCAGGAGCGTGGGGCGAAACCGGTCGGTGGCCAGGCACTCGTCGTCGGACATTCCCATTTCGGACGACAACCGCTCCACCGACGCACGGCCCAGCACCGACACCGGAAACTCGTCGAACACCTGGCACGGCAGGTCAGACATCATCAACACTACGGGTTGCTCACAAAACTCACTCAATGCCAGCATCCAGTCGCCCGTCAGCGAACGCCCGCGCACCCGGCGGCCCCAAACGATAGTCCACACCGGGCGATCCAACTCCGGTTGCCCTTCCAGCGTCGTACCGTCCGGAAACCGGATGCTCAACCGTTCTTCCGCCGCGTCCCATCCCGCCGTCAGTTGTGCCAGCTTTCCCACCTGGCGCCGCGTTAACAACCGGCCCTGACCGTTCACCAGGTAAAACCGCCGGTCGTCGCGGATGCCACCCAAATCGAGCACAACTTCATCCAGTCCCACCAACCCCATTGATTTGACCGGCGCAATGTTAATCTCGGCAACGGTAATCACTATGTCTTCTCCAAGCCACGGGCTCCCTCTCCCTTGATGGGAGAGAGCTAGGGTGAGAGTGAAAGCATCATACTCTTTCGTCTTCGTCTAGGGGAGAAGGTTGGAGCGAGGATGGCTGCCTTCCCCGTCGAGATTGCCACGTCCTTCGACGGGCTCAGGATGAGCGGGGGTGTGGGGGTGTTGAGGATTTGTCATTGCGACCCCGTACTTGATACGGGGGCGGCAATCCCGGCGCCGTAGCAATGGTGGTTTGCCGACGTGTGTCCAACCTCAACGAGATTGCCACGTCGCTACGCTCCTCGCAATGACAGGGGGCGGACAATGACGGGTTACGCAAATGTATCCTCTGGGAGAGGGGTGGTTTGATGGTTGCGCTTACTCCCAGCTCAAAAATTCCTGGACCAGCTTACGGGCGGGATCGCGATCGTATATCTGATACAGGAGCGCAGCGTTGCGGGCCGAGTCTCCGCCGAAATATCGTTCGTACAGGGTTTGCCGGCCGCCGAACGCGCTGCAGGACACATCC
Organism: Dehalococcoidia bacterium; assembly: GCA_965262485.1. GTDB lineage: Bacteria > Chloroflexota > Dehalococcoidia > Lucifugimonadales > UBA3495 > Bin87. The sequence goes on from OZ253540.1 coordinate 2,632,500, forward strand.
CAAGCCAGGCGGAACAAACGGATGCGTTCCTCCGCCGTCGCCGTATCCGTGTCCATATACCGTTCGATCTCATCGGCCAGCGGCCCGCTCAGGTCGGCCTCGGCGGGCAGCGCCATCAGGCTGCTGGAGCCCAGCAGGTGAAGTATCTCCGCCATCCGTGGGTACATGGTAATCATCTGTTTTCGAGCTACCAGCAACGGTCGGTAGTCGGGACAGAATATCCCCCACTCGTCGATGGACGCCTGCGCCTCTGATGCCGCCAGCAACGCCCTGGTAATCTCCAGGTTATCAATTAATTCGGCGATGAGATGCTGGGTTTGCGGCAGTTCGCCGGAACCCAGAATGTCGGCCATCAACGATGCCAGACCCAGGACGAACTCGCACTTCACTACGTTTTTGGTAACCACCTGGTGGCCGGTGTGAGCGTTGCGATTGGTGCGCTCGCCCCACTGGTTGCACAACGCGACGTCGTTGTACAGGAACACGCGCTCCCACGGCACCAGCACATCGTCGAAAAACACGATGGCGTCCATCTCCTCGAACCTGCTGCTGGCGGGATGATCGAAATGCGACCGGCCGGCGTCGAAAGTGTCGCGGCACTGGAATTTCAGGCCATCCACGTTGCACGGAATGGCAAACCCAAAGGCGTATTTGCCTTCCTCGCCGACCGGCACTCGCCGCGTCCGCGCCGGATACACCGCAATCTCATCGGACAGCGGCCCCAGGGTCGCCAGCACCCGCGCCCCGCGCACGACGATGCCATCCTGGTTCTCATCAACCACCGACAGGGCTACGTCGGTGCGGTCGTCGAACGGAGTGTTGCCCACCGACCGGCTCCGTTGCAGGTTCACCAGAGTATGCGTCATCACGATGTCGTTTTCCCGGATGAACTCGTAATAGTTCAGGATGTTCTGCCCGAACTCCGGACGGTTGCGGGCGCAGAAGTCGGCGCCGGCGGCCATAGACATCACTGCCACGTTGAGAAAATCGGGTGTGCGACCCATCATGCCGCAGGAGCCTTTCGCCCAATTGGTGATCATCCTGCGGCGGCGTTTCAGGTCATCGGCGTTGCGCGGCATAATGAACGATAAGCCGACCGGATCTCCGGTTGTGGGCGACGTGTAGGTCATATCATCGCGCAGCGCCGGATCGTGTTGCATGTCCAGCAAGCTGGCAACGGTGCGCAAGCCGCCGGCAAAGGCCGGGTGGGCCGTTACATCCGGCACCCGTTCTCCGCTGATATAAACTTCCGCCGAACGTTCCCTGATCCCGGCGATATATTCTGCGCCTGTTCTTGCTGGCATAAGGCTTTCTCCCTTAATTTTCGTCATTCCGGCGAAAGCCGGAATGACGGTGAATCCTGGTGGGCGTGGTTTCCAGGTTGGGTTCGGGGTTCAGACGATGCGCTCGCTGCCGATGGCGTCAACGGCGCGGGGGCGGTCGTCCGTTTTCAACGCAATCATCGCGTAACCGGCCTGACGGCCCAGGATGTGCATACTATGGATGTTGACGCCGGCCTGCTTCAGGCCGTTGGCGACGCCGGCCAGCGCGCCCGGTTCATCCGGCAGGCGGAGCACCAGAGCGTCGTCGCCGACGGCTTTGAAACCGGCCCGGTTCAGGACGTAGAGCGCCCGGTCGTAGTCGTCGGTGGTCAGAATAATTGTGCCCTGTTCGCCGACGACCTCGGCGTTGATTGATTCCAGGTTAATGCCTTCATCAGCCAGGGCTTTGGTGATGTCGGCGATGACGCCCACTGCATTGTTCACCATAACGATAATTCGGTTCATCGGGACGCTCCTTATTGAGAGGAAAACCACCCTCTCCCTAGCCCTCTCCCATCAAGGGAGAGGGGACAGATTCTCGAGCGCAGTCATCGACCAGTTCGTCAATCATTTGGCGCGTCACATGAGGCATGGTGATAATGTGAGCGATATCGCCATCGGGGGCCATCTGCCACTTACGGAACACTTCCTGCGGCGGACGGGGAAACACCACCGTAACCGAGTTGCGGTGCCGCCACGCGGTGAGCGACTTGCAAAACTGCCAAATCGCCAACTAGCCTGCGAATTGGCCTGCTGCGCAGGGGAACTTGCAAAACTCCGGCAGTCAATTGGCATGAAAAAGGGCCAAGAGGGTCAACCTCCGGCCCTTTGCCTTGCGGTGGGAATGTATCTGTCAGAGTGATTCGTATTCGGCGAGGAACAGGCTTTCGGTGATACCTTCGGCGGCAAGGTTTTTTGCCAGGTCGGGCCAGTCAATGCGTTCGTTCTCAAATGCGATTGTAAGCCAATAGCCGGTAGTCTCGTCCTTGAAGATAACCTGATGTCGTCTCCCTTGGACTGTGCGGTACCCAAGCCGGTTCAACACTGTACAGACAACCTCTTTCAGAAACTCGTCAGGCATACACCTCTACCTTTTCTTTAACCCGACGCGGAGATGCCGGTGCCCTCTCAATTTCGATGCGGTCGTAGGGAGTGTTACGTCGGTCGAGGTAGTCGGTCAGTCCCGTGTCGCCGTCCTGTTCTATGATGGTTTGGAAGAAGAACCGGATGGCGTCGTATATCTTGTAGATGACCTCTTCCTCGGTGTCTGCGTAGACTGTCATGCCGGTTACCTCGGCATAAGCCGAATACCGACCCTTATTGTCGTCATCGATAATGATATCGATGTCGCAGTTTATTTTCGTGGTCATCGGGCCTCCATGAGTTTTGCTGTGATGCAAAACCCGCCGAGTGAATCGACGGGCTGTTAGCGCTGCTCGCTGTGGTGGCAGCGTAACAGTCTGCTGATATCCTGTCAAATATCTGCTGGCAAAGAGCGACTTGCCAAACAGCCAATTCCCCAATTGGCCTGCGAATTGACCTACTACGCCGGAGAACTTGCATATGCTGTCAATGCCGGCGTCGAAGCCGAAGGGTTGTGGGTCAGCTACGAAGGGCAGAATCAGGCCGCTCAGGGCGGCGTCAGCGTGAATGTAAGAGCTGGTGACGGCCAGGTCGCTCAGGATGCCGCGTATCCGGTCGATATTATCCACCGCACCCCGCATAGTCGTTCCAATGTTGGCCATTATCACCGCGGGCACATCCCGGTTGACCCGTATCATCTCGTAGAGGTCGTCGTAGTCTATCTCCCCGTTCTCCTGTCGCTTGATCATGATGTAGCGCGCGTTGAGCACCCGCACGTTTTTCAGCACACTGTAATGGGTCTCCTCGGAGAAGTAGAACATCGCGTTGGGGAACAGCTCGCGGGCCAGGTACAACCCGTACATATTGCCTTCGGTGCCGCCGGAGGTAACGTAGCCCCAGGCGTCTGCCGGCGCAATGCGCATCAGGTCGGCAAAGCGGGTGATGACCTCCCGCTCGATCTCGTGGGTGTTGGCCCAGTAATTACTGGTGTGAAAGGGGTCGCCCACGTTGTTGATTGAGTAGGCCAAGAAGGGCAGCAGCGGCGAGTAGTCGAAGTTCTGGTTCGTCGGATAGCCGATCTGCTGCTGCGCGGCGGACCGAATATCGCTCAGCAGTCGGTCAAGCCGTTCCTGAATTTCCGGTTGCGGTATGCCGGTCGATGCAACGGCGCTGGTCATAGGTTTGGCTTCTCCTGTTGGTATCGTGACTGGCATCCCAACGATAGCGGCGGAACGGATTGCAAAGTCAAAGCTCTGGTCCGGACGGAAGACGCCTGTCGAAGTAGCTACGGGCACAGGCGAGGGATAACATCCGTGCCGGAGAGGGCTTTGTTCTCCCTCGCCAAATAGCAAATCGTACGGCCGGATTTATCCTTGGCGTGGATGTCCGCGCCCCGGTCCAATAGCAACGCGATAATTGCGCTTGTCGTTATAGTCATATCCGTATTGTGATACGCCGCCTGATGCAGCGGCGTCCAGCCATCATAACCCTGCACATTAACGTCGGCGCCCCGGTCCAGCAACAACGCTACCAACTCCTCATCCTCAGCAGCAGTTGCCCAGATCAAGGGTGTCCAACCCTTTTCGTCCCTGGTGTGAATACCCGCGCCCCGGTCCAGGAGCAGCTCTACAATTTCCAACTTCTCCGGTGTTTGGTGCCTAATCATCGCGTAACCCAGGGGAGTTGAGCCGGCAACGTTCCTGGCGTGAATCTCGGCGCCCCGGTCCAACAGCAGCGCGACCACCGCCGGATTTACGCTTCGCGCCGCCCAATGCAGAGGCGTCGCACCATCCCACGCCGCCCTGGCATTGATGTCCGCGCCCCGGTCCAGCAGTAAGGAGATAACTTCCGGGTTTTTGGTTGAGGATGCCGCCAAATGCAGGGTTGACGCGCCTACGCCTTCCGTCATCGCCTCAATGTCTGCGCCCTGGTCCAGCAGCAAGGCGAAAATCTCCGGGTAATCGCTTCTGGATGCCGCCAGGTGCAGGGGCGTATAGCCATCCTCGTTCCTGGCATTGACGTCTGCGCCCTGGTCCAGCAACTCCGCTACGTCCGACAAATCGGCGGTAAGCCAGAAACTTTCGAAGTGCCATTTTTCCCTGCAATGCGCAGACGAACACGTTTGAGTCGGGAGCATGGCGGGTGAGGAGGCAGGTTGGGGAGTCCAGGTAGGAAAGGGGGTATAGGTGGGCAAGGGAGCCGGAGCCGGAAACGGCGTGTACGTGGGGGCAGGGGTGTAGGTCGGCAGGGGCACTGGCGTTGGCACAATAATCACGAGCTCCCTTTGGCACGCAGACCCGAGGGCCAACACACCGGCAACCAAACCGAAGACCAGCAGTAAGCGCAGGGGATGCGAGACTTTATCCACAGCTTCACCTGGCCTGTCTTTCTCTTCCTTCTGCGATATTTGCCCATAGCAGGCTGACTGTGCAACCGTCCTGAGGGCAGCGGCAGGGTCATTCGGTTGTCATTGCGAGGAGCGCAGCAACGTGGCAATCTCGTTGAGGTTGAGCACGTGCCGGGGAACCATCATTGCTACGGCGACGAGATTGCCACGCTGCGCTCGCAATGACATGAGGAAAACCGAAAGGCCCTGAGGGCAGCGGTGAGACGGATTGCCACCGGCGCAAGGGTATGGTATATGAGCCAAAACCGCAAACTGGGAGCCTCATCTATCAGGGAGTTCTGCCATGCCAACCATCCAGCGCGAACACGCCCAACTGCACTATTATCTCGACGACTTTACTGATCCGTGGCGTTCTTCACCCGGCGCTGTGGTGTTGCAGCACGGTTTTTCCCGCAGCGGCAGTTTCTGGTACAACTGGCCGCCCCTGCTGAGCCGGGAGTACCGCGTGATCCGCCCCGACTTGCGCGGCATGGGCCGGTCCACCGCGGACCCGGAGCGCTACGAGCCTACCCTGGACGTCCTGATGGCCGATCTGCTGGCCATTCTGGATCAGGAAGGCGTTGACAAGGCGGTGTTCGTCGGGGAGTCCTTCGGCGGGATCATGGGGATGCAGTTCGCCCATGACCACCCCGACCGGTGCCGGGCCCTGGTGCTATGCAATTCGCCGTGCCGCCTGAGCCGGCGAGAGAGCGCTACACCCGAAGGCAGCTGGCTGGCGACCATGGAACAGGGTGGTATCGGGGCCTGGTCGGCGGCCACCATCAACTTCCGCCTGGATATGCGGCACGCGACTGAGGAGCTGAAAGACTGGTACATCGCCGAGATGGATAAAACCCCGGGCGAAATCGGCCAGACCCTGCACCGCTATCTCGACAGCCTTGACTTCGGGCCGCACCTGAAAGACATCACGGCGCCGACTCTGTTGCTCACCGGCGACGAATCCCCCACCACGAGCATGGAGCAGCAGCACTTCATGGCTGACGAAATCCCCAACAGCCAGCTGACTATCTACCCGGGCCTGGGTCATGGCATAAACGCCATTTACCCGGAGTGGTGCGTGGACCGGATGCGGGAATTTTTGGGGCTGCGGGCGTAATCGCCGCACCGGCGGGATCCCTGATCCGCTGTTGTCCCTTTACCGCTGGAGAACGGCGAGAGTAATACCATTACCCGCCTATCCCCAGTTCGGCCTGCATGTCGGTTACGGCCTGGTTGCGAGTTTTACGCTGCCATTGCGGGCGATTGTTGATGGGCTCGTTGATGATTTCGGGGTCTATTTTTAGGGCCACGAACACCGGGCCCGGCTGGCTCATGATCTCGTCAATCTGATTTGCAAAATCTTCCAGGTTGTCGATGGAGTAGGTGGCCGGATAACCGCAGCCCTGGGCCACCACGTGGTACTCCATTACGTCGGCGTTGGGCACCGGCTGGCCGCCCGTCGTTGCGTACACGCCATTGTCCAGCACGAAGTGATACAGGTTCTTCGGAGCCTTCTCCGCGATGGTGGATAATGCGCCCATTCCCATTAACACATCGCCTTCCGAGTCAAACAGGACCACGCGTTCGTTTGGCAACGCCAGCGCCAAACCCAGCGCGAAGGATGCGTGCCCGCCCATCGCCGGGTCGCCCAGGGGCAGGTCGCGGTCGGGCTTATCGCTCAGTTCGACCCAATAGCGGCCGCCGCGACCGGGAATGACGACGGCATCGCCGCGCGACTTGTTGAAAACTTCCAGCATTTCTGCGGTTTTCATCATATTGGTCACTTTCTCCTGTTCTTTATGGTGGGGGTACTCCTAGCGGCTTACGTTGAACCCGTGGTACTCGTCGCCCACGAGCACCGCCACCGGGCGCTTCTCCCGGGCGGCTTCGGCAAAGGCGACCGAAATACGGTCTGCGTCCTCGTCCGATTCCACCAGGTAGTAGTTGATATTAAAGGCGTGGAGGAATCGCTCGGTGTAGAACGCGGCGGTATCGGTGATTACGCCGTGGCGCGTCCAGCCGCGGTAGCCCACCATCATCACTACCGGCGTGTTCATGCCCAGACCCCAACCGCGCAGCGAGTCGCCCGACTCCATCATGCCGGTGTTCTGGATCAGGATAACCGGCTTGGCGCCGCCGGCGGCCAGCCCGGCCGCGGTGGAAAAGGCGTGGCCTTCCCGGCTCACCGGCACCAGGTCCATCGTTGGGTCGTCGCGCATCAGGACGTAGAGAAAGTTGGTCTCGCTGTCAGGGAGCCACACCACGTGCGTAGCGCCGTTTTTCTTCAATTCTTCCAGCACGCGGGCGGGACTCAATTCTGCCATCGTTGGTTTCCTCCTCGATTTAGCGGCACTTGCCAACTGCGAATGCCTGCCACAGATATACTGGTTAGCCACCCGCCCGTCAACCGGGGATGGCAGCATTGCGGTCAGCAGACACACACTGCCCAGGATGCCGCGGGCTGCCTATGGGTTCAGTTTACGTTTAAATGATATGGTATTCTGCTGGCAGACTCGGCACAGACGAATGCTAGAATGAGGATGTGTGATGGTCAGCGACGCCGCGATGTCAGGTATCACTTTCATGCCACCCGGCAAGTTGCGGTGTGTCATCACCGACAGGCTTCGCGATGACACGCCAGAGGAGAACGTGCGGCAGCGCGTCGCACGTAGTTTGATTGACCAATACGGGTACGGTAAGGCTGACGTGGAGGTCGAATTCACGGTTCATCTCGGCCAAAGCCGGCGGCGAGTTGACTTAGCTGTATTCCCGCCTAAAGTGGAGCACAAAGCTGAAAATGTCGTCATCATCATTGAATGCAAACGTGAGGAAGTCCGACCTGCCGATGATAACAACGGCGTTGAGCAGTTGAAATCCTACATGGCGGCGTGCCAGAATTGCCGATTTGGGATGTGGGTTGGTTCGGAACTGCAGGTTTGGGAACGCACGTTGAACCCATTGGGTGGGTATGAAAATCTAACGGCAACGGATATTCCTCGTTTCGGGTTAGACGCTCCGGCCCCTCCTCGCTTTGCCGATTTGGTTCCTGCCGAGGAAGAATTGGCAGCGGTTTTCCGTCGTTGCCACAACTACATTTACGGCAATCAAGGACTGCAAAAGGAACCGGCTTTCAACGAGTTTCTGAAAATCATCTTTTGTAAGGTGCAGGACGAGAACGACATAGCCCGACCGCTCCGTTTCTTCATCGGCAACGCAGAGCGGCGGTCAGCTATCGGTCAAGGAAGGTTACGGAACTCGATCGAGGAATTGTTTTCAGATGTGCGGAATCGCTACCCGTACATCTTTGGGGATAACTCAACTCTTGTCGTTACAAACCCGGTGTTGGCCTACATCGTAGGCGAATTGCAGCGGTTTTCGCTGATTCGGACCCGCGCTGATGCCAAAGGCATGGCTTACGAGCAGCTGGTAGGCGCAAACCTGCGTGGAGATAGAGGAGAATATTTCACACCGCGTGCAGTGTGCAAAATGGCCGCCGATATGCTTCTGGCCACGTTCCCACAAGACCAATGGCTGACTATCGACGTTCTGGACCCGGCGGCCGGAACTGGCGGGTTCCTCGTCGCGCTAATGAATGTTTGGCATGACCACATCATACAATTGGAACAGAACCGATGGGGCGAGGATGACCGCCAAGTGAGGATTGAGAGCCAAAAGCGCGTTCACGACGTTGCATCGACTCATCTGTTTGGAGTTGATTTTAACCCAATCCTGGTGAGGGCGGCTCAGATGAACCTAGTGATGCACGGCGATGGTTCAACTAACGTGTACCACGCCAATTCCCTATTGCCGCCGGGCGAATGGCCGGATGATGAAAAGAACAACGTCCAGCGCAACGTGCGCTTGAACCAATTTGACGCAATAGTTACCAACCCGCCTTTTGGGGACAAAATCCAGATTGATGACCCTCACATACTTAGGCAGTACGAGTTGACGCTCGGGCGTAACTCCGTGCCGCCTGACCAATTGTTTATTGAGCGTTGTCTGCAACTGCTCCGACCCGGCGGACGACTGGCAATTGTGTTGCCAGACAGCATTTTGACTAATCCCGGCACAATCAAGGTGCGGGACTGGATACTGACACATGCCCGCGTTGTGGCAAGCGTTGACCTACCGACGGAGACCTTTCAACCGCACACCGGAACGCAGACCAGCGTTCTGCTGTTGCAGAAAAAAACACGTGAAGAAATGGCGATTGAGCATGCCGCGGAACGCCCGAATGGTTATGAAGTATTTATGGCGATTCCCCGCGCCGTAGGTCACGACCGTAGGGGCAATCCATTGTTCCGCAGGACGCCCGAAGGCGAACTAATTGAGCGTCCCGAACCCCATTCAGTGTTTCACCACACTCCCGACGGGAACACTATCGTTGAAACGACCACTCGGCAACGCAGGGTTAGACACGATGATTTGCCGTATGTTGCTCAACGATTCCGAGAATGGGTATCAGCCCCTGAGCGGATGAGGTGGCTTAATGATTAGCGCAGTCGAAGACCTCCAAGCGACAGTGTTTGCGGCGGAAGTTGGCTTTGAGTCCGCAGTACAAATAACGCCTGTTGGCTCCGAATGGTTGTATCGAGACAGCCTGCGTCTTGATGCAGGATACTACAATGCCGAAACAATGCGGGCGCATAGTGCTATGGCAGCGTCAGGGCTGACGATGAAGAGGTTGGGGGACGTTACAGAGCGAATTTTTATCCCGCCCCGTTTCAAGCGAGTGTACGTTGACGAGGCGCACGGCGTTCCGTTCTTGCAAGGTACCCATCTCGTTCATTTCCGGCCAACCGATCTGAAATATCTCTCGCGGTCGGCGCACAAAAACTTGGATCGTTGGACAATAAAAGCCGGCTGGGTACTGGTGACTTGCTCGGGAACGATAGGGCGAGTTGCCATAGCGTTGAAGCAATGGGACGATTGGGCAGCTTCGCAACATATCCTGCGAGTGGTGCCCAAAGCCGACGGGTCATGCCCCGCCGGGTACATATATGCATGGTTGAGTTCACCGTTGGGACAGGCACAATTCAACGGGATATACGGTGCAGTGGTTGACGAGTTAACTGCCTCCCACGTTGAGAACATTTTGATCCCCGTGCCAGATACGGAAGAGCAGGAAGAGGTTGTCAACTCCATCAATGCTCTAGTGATGGAATCTGTAGCCACTAAAGAGCGAGCATTGGAAAAAGATGCGTTGGCGGTCAAAACGGTGGGACTCTTGATACTTCCGCAGATCGGAGCCGTACCCGACGACGCCCAAATCCCCTACGAAGAGACAAAACGTCGCGGACACGAAATCTACGACGCCCAAATCCGCCACCTGATTTGCGGTGAAGATGCAGACAAGCACGTAATGATCGACGTTCTGAGCGGCGACTACGAGATACACGAAAATGCGGCCACCGCCGGGCGTATACTTCGCACCCGTCGTCCTGACGCGGTTATGCACGGCATCCACCGTCATCAGTCCCATACCGGGCGTATCCGCAGCCCGCGCCGCATCCGAAAAATAGAGGAAACGTCCTGATGCACCACGGCGTTGTTGACGAATACCTTGAACCGGGCGTTACCTTGATCGTGCTTGGCGCTAACCGCGGAACGGTCCCGGTCGATTTCATTATCGACACGGGCTGCACTGAGGAAGTAATCCTTCCTCAAGACATCATTGACCGACTCAATTTAATACGTGTCGATGATATTACGCTTGCCCTGGCTGACGGAACAGTTGACACTTTTGCCAGATACAACGCTCGGATTATGTGGCACGGAAACTACAAAGAGGTCGTCGCTGTCAACATGGGATTTGAACCCATTCTCGGAATGCAACTGTTGCAGGGCAGCAACCTTAGCGTTGACGCCGTTTCCGGCGGTTCAGTGACTATCACCGAGTTGTCCGGTCAGCCCTGATCCCTCGGAGATAGTAACCGCCCCCTATGCTATACTCACGCCTAACTCAATCCCCCGAGGGCACGCGGCGACGAGGTATTGTCATGCAGTGGGCTTCTGCGCTATCGCAACAAAACACTTTGCGGCCGGCACTGGAAGAGTGCGCCGCATCCATACGGGCGACAATGGGGGACACCGCCGCCGACCTTGCGGTAGTGTTCGCATCGTCCGAATACGCGTCAGACTACGTTGACCTGCCCGCCGTGGTTCGTGAACTGCTGGGGCCACAGGTTCTCGTGTTGGGTTGCTCCGGCGGCGGTATCATCGGCGGCGGCGCCGAAATCGAGCAGGAACCGGCGGTGTCCCTGACTGCGGCCAGCCTGCCCGGTGTCACCATAAAACCCATTCGCCTTGAGGGCGACGCCCTGCCCGACATGGACGCGCCGCCCGACAAATGGCACGAAGCGCTGGGAGTCACCCCCGACGAAGAACCTCAGTTCGTGTTGCTGGTTGACCCGACGTCATTTCCCGCGCAAAACCTGTTGTTGGGTATGGATTATGCGTATCCCGCCGCCGCGAAAATCGGCGGATTGGCCAGCGCCGGCCAGGGTGCGCGACAGAACGGCCTGTTCCTGGGTCAGGATTATCACGACTCCGGCGCCATTGGCGTTGCCTTGTCCGGCAACATCGTCGTCGAGACAGTGGTTGCACAGGGTTGCCGCCCCATCGGTAATCCGATGCGCATTACCAAGAGCGACCGCAATTATCTGGTCGAGCTGGATGAGCAACAGCCCCTGAACGTGCTGCGAAGTATCTTCCAGCAGGCTGACCAGAGGGATCGCGAACTGATGCAGAACTCGCTGTTTCTTGGTGTGGTCATGGATGCCCTCATCGATGAACCGCGGCAGGGTGATTTCCTGATCCGGAACGTGATGGGCATGGATCAACGCAGCGGCGTTCTCGCGATTGGCGAAATGCTCAAAGAGGGCCAGCTGGTTCAGTTCCACCTGCGCGACGCCGAAACGTCTGCCGAAGACCTTTCCGCTGTGCTGGAACGCTACGCCATGGACAACCGGGAAAACCCGGCTCATGGCGCGTTGCTGTTCTCCTGCCTGGGACGCGGCAAATACCTCTACGGCAAGTCCAACCACGACACCGAAGTGTTCCACGATAAGGTCGGCGCAACCGTGCCGTTGGGTGGTTTCTTCTGCAATGGAGAGATTGGGCCGGTAAGCGGGACTACCTTCCTCCACGGCTACACCAGCAGTTTCGGAATCTTCCGGCCCCGCGGGTAAAATCCCAGGGTCATTCGGTTGTCATTGCGAGGAGCGCAGCGACGTGGCAATCTCGTTGAGGTTGAACACACGTCGGCGAACCGCCGTTGCTACGGCGACGAGATTGCCACGCTGCGCTCGCAATGACATGAGGAAACATGCCGCCATTGCCAGCGCCGGGCGCATATCAGTCCCGGCTGCACAGCCCGGTCATTTGGTTGCCGCGTGTTGCATCTCCGTTCGATGATAATTACGTGGAGGTGATAAACTTGACCCATGACGTCCCCACCTACAATTAATGCCGGCATTCCAGTATCCCTAACCGGCCAGTTTGCCACGCAGGGACGGCAGGCGCTGGCCGGGTTGCAAGCGTGGGTTGATCGCGTAAATGCCGGCGGCGGCCTGAATGTGGGGGATCGTCAACAGCCGATCTCGCTGTCCCACATCGACGACGGAAGCATGGCCGATGGCGCTCGTCGGGCCACGGAGACGCTGATAACCACTAACGGCGTTGACCTGCTTTTCGGCCCGTACTCGGCCGGGCTGACAACCGCCGCCGCCGAGGTTGCCGATTCGTACGGCCGGCTGATGTGGAACCACGGGGGGGCGGGCGACGCTGTTTACGCCCGGGGTTACCGCAACGTCGCGGGCATCCTCACCCCTGCTGATCGCTACCTGGTCGGCGCACCCGTGTTGGCTCGCCAGGTCAACCCGGACGCCGGCTCGCTGGTTATCGTCCGAATCGACACCGGCGCGTTCGCCAGGACGGTTACCCGCGGCGTGGAAACTGTCGCTCGCGACCTTGGATTCAAGACGACCCTGGAGTTGCGATATCGTCCCACGCAATTCCACTTTACCGAGATCGCCCGCGCGATCGCCGAAAGGGAACCGGATCTACTCGTAGCGGTGGGCCGCATCCGCCACGATGTTGCATTGGCGCAGGCCATCGTGAACCTGCAAACGACGCGCCATATTGGGTTGGCCGTGGTGGGCGCCACGCCCATCGCCGAATTCGCCGACGCTTTGGGAGCCGGCGCCGACGGATTCATTGGCCCCAGCCAGTGGGAGCCGGCCGTAAGCGTCGGCAATCCCGACTTCGGTCCCACCGGAGTACAGGCGGTGAATCTGCTGCAAACCGCGGCTGCCACCCGGGGCCTTCCCCTGGACTATCCGATGGCTCAGGCATTCGCCGCCGGACTCGTGGCGGAGCGTTGCATACAAGAGGCCGGTAATATCGACGAATCCGCGCTTCGGGAAGCTGCCGGCGCGCTGGACTTCACCACGTTCTACGGGCGCTTTCGTATCGATGAAGCCGGCCGGCAGGTGGGCCGGGAAGTTGCATTGGTGCAAAGGCAACACGGGGACAAAGTGGTGGTGTGGCCCCCGGAATCGGCGGACGGCGAATTGGTCTATCCCTGGCGTTAGAAAGGCCGGGAGGAAGGTGTAATGAAGCTGCAAGACAAGGTAGCGTTGGTTACCGGAGCCGGACGCGGGATTGGCCAGGCCATTGCCGTTGCCTTTGCCCGGGAAGGCGCGCGGGTGGCGCTGGCAGCCCGCAACGAAGCGGAACTCCGCGAAACCGGGTCAATGGTAGAGGCGGCCGGTTCGGTTCCCCTGATCGTCCCGACCGACGTAACCGACCATGCCCAGGTGGAGCGGTTGGTGGATGCAACGGTCGCTCAATACTCGCGGCTGGACATTCTGGTCAACAATGCCGGCATCTCCGGGCCGATTGGCCCGCTGGAGACCAACGACGTTGCGGCCTGGGTTGACACTGTAACCGTCAACCTGACGGGCACTTTCCTGTGCTGCCGCGCGGCAATACCGGTGATGCTGGGACAGGGAGCGGGCAAGATAATCAACCTGTCCGGGGCCGGAGCCACCAACGCCTGGAGCAATATGTCAGCCTACTGCTCCAGCAAGGCTGCGGTGGTACGGCTGACCGAGGTGCTGGCCCTGGAATTGGAGGACAAGGGGATAACGGTGAATGCCCTGGGGCCAGGATCGGTGCACACCAGTATGTGGGACAAGATGACGGAAGAGGCCGCGCAGGCGGGCGCCACGTTGATCCACGAAACCGGGCTGCGGGTAACGTCGGGAGGCGGCGCACCAATCAACGAGTGCGCCGAACTGGCGGTCTGGCTGGCCTCGGCAGAGAGTGGGGCCTTGAGCGGAAGGCTAATCTCGGCGGCCACCGATGATTTTCGCGGACTGCCGCCGAAGATTGCGGAGATAATGGCGTCGGAAGCGTACACGCTGCGACGGGTGGGGCTGTAGTGTGGCTGCGCCGCAATCAGCCAACGGAACGTTGGCCTGGCCTTACTCCGGTGAGCGCCCCTCACCCCCGTATCAAATACGGGGCAGGCTCTAACCCTCTCCCACTGGGAGAGGGAACCCGCCCGCACCCCCTTTCAAACACCGTAGGGGCGAATAATTATTCGCCCCTACTAATCGCCGGATAATCGAAAGTTGCTTACGATTCCAGCTTGACCGGATTGCGGAGGACGCCGATGCCGCTGATCTCGATTTCACAGACGGCGCCGTCGGCCATGTCGGACGTGGTGCCCGGCGTGCCGGTAAAGATGCAGTCGCCAGCCTCGAGCGTGACATACCTCGTGATGAACTCAATCATTGTCGGTATGTCGAAGATCAGGTGAGCGGTGGTTTCGTTCTGCTCTTCGTTGCCGTTTACCCGCGTCCGCAAGTGCTGGGCGTGCGGGTCAGCATCGGTTTCGATCCACGGCCCCATGGGCGAAAACGTGTCTGCCGATTTGGCGCGCCACCAGTCCGAGTTGTTCTCCCGGCGGTCTTTCTGCTGCCAGTCGCGCGCGCTAACGTCGTTGCCGCAGGTGTAACCCAGCACGTGATTCAGCGCGTCTTCTTTGGTTACGTTCTTGCACCTGTCCTTGATTACAACGACCATCTCGCCCTCGGCGTCAAATCGCTGCACTTCTTTGGGACGGATGATGGAGTCTTCCGGACCAATTACGCTGGTAGGGGTCTTGTGAAAAATCATTGGGTACTCGGGAGCGGGCCGGTCGCCGACGTGGCTGGTGTAATTCAAACCCATCGCCAGGATTTTCCCCGGATGCACCGGCGCCAACAGTTTGACGTCGGACAGGCTGTGGACGTGGTCGGTCAGTTTGACCGGAGAATCAAAAAGACTCCCCTCGATGGCGGTAACCTGGTCGCCGTCGACAACGCCGTAGTGTTCGGAGCCGTGGGCGAGATAACGGGCAATCTTCATGGTGCAGTGGCCTCCTACGCAGTGATAAAGCAATCGGTTGGTGCCGATTATTGTAACCGCCCACATTGAAGTTGACTACCGTTTGGGAAGTTGACCCAGGGCAAACGCATTCTAACTTTAGGGGACCTCATATACCGTCATTCCCGCGAAAGCGGGAATCCATACAGCTTGCTTCCAGACAGTTGACGTACAACCAAACGACCTGGATTCCCGCCCCGTATCAAGTACGGGGTGACGTTCTTTCGCGGGAATGACGTACGCCTGCAAAGCCGATTAAATTAGAATGCGTTTGCCCTGGAAGTTGACCACCGCCCGGCGTTGCTCCGGTTTGCCAGGCCGGGTCAGTGCTCCAGCACCAGCTTGCCAAAGAAATCGCGGTCGTGCATAACCTGGTGCGCCTCTGCCAACCCGTCCATGGGGAACGTTCGCCCGACAATGCCGCGCAGCGCACCCTGATTCACCATCTTCATCACGTCCGCCATCGAACGGCGGCTGCGGCCTCCGCTGCCCATAAGGTGCAGTGGCCGCCCGTGCAGGATTGACAGATCCATGGGTGTCTGACTGCCCGACGTTACGCCGGTGATAACCAGGCGTCCTTCGTGTTTCAGGGACAGCATGTTCTCGTGCCAAACGTCGGCGCCGACGCAGTCGAACACCACGTCCACACCCTGACCGTTGGTCATCTCGCGCACCGTGTTGCTGATGCTGTCCACCTCGCGATAGTTGATGACCTCGTCGGCGCCCAGTTTCCTGGCCTCGTCCAGCTTCCAGTCGCTGCCGGCGGTAGTGATGACGCGACACCCCATCATCTTGGCAATCTGGATGCCCATGCTGCCCACGCCCGAGCCGGCGGCCTGCACCAGTACATCGTCCCACGGCTGCAGCCTGGCCTGAGTAATCAGGCAGTGCCAGGCGGTGTGGGCCGCGATGGGCAGGGCGGCGGCTTCCGTAAACGACATCTCATCGGGAATCGTGTAGGCGTTGATGGCCGGCGCCGTAACGTACTCGGCGTGGCCGCCATCCACATCGACACCGATGCGCAGTTGGCGCGAGCACCACTGGTCGTTGCCGCCGGCGCAGTGTTCGCAGAGATTGTGACCCTCGCATTTCACCCGGTTATCCAGCAGGACCCGGTCGCCGACCTGCAGATTGGCGCCGGAGTCAGGGCTGATCTGCATCACCTCGCCGGCGATATCGCAGCCCAGGATGTGAGGGAAGCGTCGGCAGTTATTGGCACGGAGGTTCAAATCCAGGTGATTCAGCGCGCTGGCGCCCACCCGCAGCAAAATCTCGCCGGGGCTAATCTCCGGCTCGGGACGGTCTCCCACCGTAAGCACGTCGGTCCCTCCGGTTTCGTTGATATAAACAGCCTTCATAGTGGTTCCCTCCGCATGGTGATGTAGGCAGTGTAAAGGCAGCGATGGACGCCGGCAAACCGGGCTATAATATGCTTGGACTGCCAGGAGAGCGAAAATGCCCAAACCCCCGTTCATACACCGCGTCAGACTGAGGAACTACAAGAGCATCGCGCGATGCGATGTTGAGTTGGGGCCGTTGGGCATCCTGGTAGGGCCCAACGGCTCCGGAAAAAGCAACTTTCTGGATGCGCTGCACCTGACATATCAGAGCCTAATTTGGCCTGTTGATGAGACTCTACGGGAACGGGGCGGTATGCGCGAGGTGCTACGTCGTTCTGGGGAGCGTCCTGACAGCTTCGAGATAACGTTGGATTTCGCCCTGCCGGATGGGACTGGTAAGGGACGATACGGGTTTGAGGTAACGTGGCGTAAGAGTGGCGGCGTTGTGGTCAGCAAGGAACTTTGTGAAGTTAGCCGGCCCGGTAGCAACAGCGAACCGTTTCGCTTTGTGGTGCAAGAGGGAGAAATTATCGAATCCAATGTCAAGGCACAGTTGCCGAGGGCCTTTCCTGACCGTCTATTTTTGGTCAGCGCAAGCAACCTTGAGGAATTTTGGCCGGTGTATGACGCCCTAACCGATATGCGGTTCTACAGGTTTGACCTTGACATCCTGAGAAGACCCCAGGCGCCGGAATCCGGTGAATTTCTGCATACTACCAATGGCCATAACCTGCCTGGGGTGCTGGGGGCTATGGAGCAAGGAGAGCCTTTGACGTTCAAGCGCATTCAGCGGTATATGAGTGCGATCGTTCCGGGGTTGGAAAGCGTCAGCAGGCTCGAGATACCAATTGTTGATTTGGAAACCATCCAGTTCACTCAGCAAATTGTTGACCGGGAATTTCCACTACAATTCACCGCAACCAATATGTCCGATGGCACTTTGAGGGCACTGGCAGTTGTGACTGCATTGCTACAAGGGGGTGATCACCCCCCGTCGCTGATTGGTTTGGAAGAGCCGGAAACAGCGCTACATCCAGCGGCAGCCGGCGTGCTGTGGGACGCTCTGACCGATGGTCGGGACCGAACGCAAGTGTTAATTAGTACGCAAAGCCCCGACTTGCTGGACCGAGACGACATCCCAATCGAAGCGATTTTGGCGGTGGACATGGATGCTGGCAAGACTGAAATCGGCCCAATCGTGGAGAGCAGCCGTAATCTGCTACGGGAAAAACTTTGTACGCCGGGCGAGCTGCTCCGCCAGAACATGCTATTACCGAACGATGAGGCGATGTACCCGCAATGCTTCCTCCCGAGTTCTGATCGTTACTCATGATTCCGCCGGTATTTGCGACCATTGTCGAAGGCGCCGGCGAAGTGACCGCTTTCCGCACTTTAATCTATAGAATCGCGGAGACTTGGGGAGCAACCACATACCCAATTATCGGCAAAATATGGCGAGTTCCCAAAAGCACCATCGTAAATACACCCGGCGCGTTGGAGTCTCAGGCTCAAAAAGCGATTAGTCGGGCCGAATCTTCGGCTCACTTACCGAACGAAACCAGAGCGAAGTTGATAATATTGATAGACGCTGATGACGATTGCCCGGCAGACCTCGGACCCCGCTTGCGAGAACGGCTGATTGCCAGATTCCCCGATAACCCGATTTCCGTCAGCATCGCCAACCGCGAGTATGAAACCTGGTTCATCGCCAGTTTGGAAACCATAGCAGAGCCGGCCGGTATTAATCCCGCCACGCCAGCGCCTCCGAACGTAGAAAGCATACGTGGCGCCAAAGAATGGCTGAGCCGACGGCTGCCCAGCGGCTACCCATATAAACCAACGCTACATCAAGCCGCACTGTCCAGCGCGGTTGACGTACCCCTCGCCCGCCAACGTTCCCAATCTTTCGACCGCTTTTGCCGTGAGGTGGAGCGCCTGCTTGCCGGCTGACCGGCATATCAGGCCGGCGCTTTCCTGCTACAATCCCACCAAGCTTAATTTAGGTTATCACCCCGCGCTACGGAGGTTTCCGATGCCCGTTTTTCAACCCGAGTACCTGCATAAAGTCGCCGTCCATATCTACCGGGCCAAAGGCACCCCCGCCGATGAGGCGGAGATCGTGGCGACCCATCAGGTTAAGGCTAACCTGACGGGGCATGATTCCCACGGTGTCATCCACATCCCCGAATACTGCGAGCGCATCGACCGCGGCCACATCGTACCCGGCGCTCCTTTCGAGGTACTTAGCGAGACGCCGACCACCGCCGTCGTCGATGGGCACTGGGGTTTCGGGTTCGTCGTAACCGAAAGGGCCACCCGCATGGCAATCGCCAAGGCCAAGGAGAACGGCGTTGCCGCCTTCACCATCCGCCGCCAGAGCCACATCGGCCGCCTCGGCGATTACCCCACCATGTGCGCTCAGGAGGGTATGATCGCCCTGCTGACCGCCGACTCCGGAGCTGGCCCCAAGGCCGTTGCGCCTTTTGGCGGCCGCGCCCGTCGCCTGGGAACCAACCCAATTTGCATCAGTGTGCCCAGCAACCTGGAGGGCCAGGTCCTTCTCGACATGGCGACCTCGGCGGTGGCGGCGGGTAAAATTTCCCTGGCTCGCAACCGCGGCGAAGCCGTACCGCCCGGTTGGATCGTGGACAAAAACGGTGACCCGACCACCGATCCGAACGACTACGCGGCCGGCGGCGCCATCCTGCCCGTGGGCGCCGATCAGGGCCATAAGGGATTTGGCCTGTCGTTCATGGTAGAGATGTTCTCCGGTCTGCTCACCGGCCTTGGTTTCGGCATCGACCCGCAGGCCCGCCACAACGACGGCTGCTTCCTGGCTGTTTTCGACGTGTCGAAATTCCGCCCTCTGGAGGACTTCAAGCAGGAGATGACCGAGTTTGCCGAATTCGTGAAAACCTCGCCGCCGGCCGCCGGGTTCAGCGAAGTGTTCTACCCCGGTGAAATCGAACATCGCACCGAGCAGCAACGGCGCAGAGACGGTATCTTCATCGAAGATGAAACCTGGCGTCAGATCACCGACCTGATGGCAGAAGTTGGCGTAACCGAGGCAGTCGGCCAGCCTTAGGCAACCCCGCTGCCGGCGCTATCGGGAGCCCGGTGGAGAAAGGTTCTAATGGATTCTTTCACGCTGGGCCTGCCACATGAGTTGCTCCTGTGGCACGTAGCGTTGCTGTTCGCGTCATCATTTTTCATCGGCTTGCTGGGCGGGCTGATCGGCTTGGCGTTGGGAACGCTGCGTTTGCCCCTGATGCTGCTGCTGGGCATTCCCGCCCCGGCGGCAGCGGGAACCAACATCCTGATCAGCAGCGTGGCCGCCATTGTCGGCAGCTATCGACACCTGCGCGACGGGCGCGTACAAGCCCGCATGGTTATGGTAGTCGGCTTGCCCACATTCGCCGGCGCATTCATCGGTGGACTATTCAGCAGCCGGGCGCCGGAAAATCTCCTCATCGGATTGATCGGCGGCCTCGTCCTTTGGCAAGGTATTTCCATGGCCCTGCTGGCCCGGCGGCAGAGCAAGTCCGCTGCGGAACGCCGGCAAGGAGCCGACGAACCGGATATTTCAGGCGGCGCGTACCCGGCGGCGCGACTCGTCGCCACCGGCGGAGCAGGTCTGGGCATCGGTCTGTTGGGCGGCGCCGTCGGCCTGCTGCTTGGCTCGGTTCGACTGCCGCTCATGGTGCGAATCCTGCGCACCGATCCCCGGGTCGCGGCGGGCAGCAATATGTTGATCGGAATGGTAATGGGCGCTCTGGGCTGGGTTGGGCATCTGTTGTACGGCCAGTTCGACTGGAAGTTGTTGCTGATATTGGGTCCCACCGCCATCGTGGGCAGCTATCTCGGCGCCCGACTTACGGGCCGGATTGACCGCAATCTGCTTATCCTGGTAATGGGAGCGGCGTTGACAGGTTCGGGGATAATGTTGTTATGGCGGTCGTTGAGCGTCTTCCTGTAATCACGCTGCCGCCACTCGGAATCACACATTCAGGCTGCCAACTGCCATGACCCTCTCAGAAATCGGTCTGCCCTCCAACGTTATCATCTGGCACGCCGCCCTGCTAACGATTATATCTTTCCTGGTGGGCATACTGGGCGGGTTCGTCGGGTTGGCGCTGGGCACCATGCGTCTGCCGGCCATGCTGCTGCTGGGAATGCCCGCGCCCATCGCCGGCGGCACGAACATTCTGGTCAGCAGCCTGGCGTCCCTGGCCGGCACCATCCGGCACCTGCGCGCCGGGCGGGTGAACCTGCGCATCGTGCTTACTATGGGCGTGCCCGCGTTCACCGGCGCGTTCATCGGCGGGCTGCTCAGCGACCGCACTCCCGATGAGCTGCTGATTGCCCTGGCCGGTGCGCTGGTTTTCTGGCAAGGCGCTGAGTTCCTGATTATCGCCCGCAACCGGATGCAAGCGGGCCGTTCTGACGGCGCATTGTTTGGAGCAGGCCTTGAGGGTTCCGCCGGATTGTTCACTCCGCGGCGCGTTGCGTCCGAGGGCGTGATAGGGTTCGCCGTCGGAATGCTGGGTGGAGCCGTGGGTCTGATCCTGGGCAGCATCCGCTTGCCGGCCCTGGTTCGCATCCTGCGAGTTGACCCCCGCATCGCGGCCGGCACCAACCTGTTCATCGGTTTCGTGATGGGGGGCGCAGGATGGGTCGGCCACGTGCTTTACGGGCAGGTGGACTGGATTCTCCTGGCGCTGATGGGCGCGGCGGCGATGGCCGGCAGCTACCTGGGCGCCAATCTCACGGGCAAGGTGAACCTGAACCTGCTGATCCTCGTGATGGGCCTGACGCTGCTGGCGGTGGGCGCAATGCTGGTGGGCCGAGGCGTGGCGGTGTTGCTGTAGGCAGGGCTCGTCTTAAACGAAACGCCCCTCTCCTCAGGGAGAGGGGCGTTTCGTCTCAACCTGCCGCTGGATCACCCGTGTTTTCCGAGGTTGGGTTAGGCTCGGTTGTGGGTCTTGGTCTCTGCCCAGGCCACGATGTGAGGCACTGCGGCTGCAACATCCCGCTGATCGACCTGGCGAGCAGTGGAGTTAGCCTCGCAGCGGAGCAGCATAATCGGCAAACGGTTCTGGATTTTGTCCAGCGTCCAGGCCAGCGAATCTCCCTCGGCGGTGAAGTCCAGCTCCAGGCGATGGTTTTGCCCGATGGGCGCATTACGGTAATGATAATGAGGGCTGATCCGGAAGCAGTCGAATCGCAACAGTTCCTTGTCGTCGCCTTCAATATCGTTTCCGTAAACGTGGATGCAGATACCCTCGTCGTTCATGGCCCCCACGTTGGTGCGGTACTCCAACCCGAAGCTAACCGCCCCGGCGGCGATGAGCTCCTCCGATCCCCCGGTGGTTCCTCCCATTTGAGCGTGCATCTGTTGGGTCATCTTTCCGTACCTCCTTCTGCATTGACCGACTGAAAGCAGAGTGCTGGGTCGGCGTTCGATTCAAATGCGATTATACTACGGCAAAACCCGCCGAATTGCGTTGATACTACATCACAATTACGCATCCGGCCACGCAGCGTAATTGCTCTCCCGGCGGGGCCAGCCACCTATCCGTTCTCCTGCCGCAGTTTCACCAGCAGCGGAATCGAACGAATCTTGCGCTCGTCGAGATCTTCCCAGTAAATCCCGTTTGGCCTGGGCAAATCTTCGGCGCCGCCGTCGCACCGGATGATGGCATCCGGCGTTATTACCACCGCCAGAGGTACGTCATGCTGGGTGTACGGAAGGTCTTCGTCCAGTACCTGCATGGAGTGTACCGTGCTGATGACCGGAGTATCCGGGCGGACCACCCCAGCGGCGGCGGCTAGTCCGTATTCCAGGTCGGCGAACCCGCCACCCTTGCCGATGCGAACGCCCCGCCGGTTGACCGCCACCGAACCCGATATCACCAGGTCGATGGGCTGCATCTCTGCCACGTAAACCGGGCGTCCAACTTTGAATGCCCCTGAGATGGTGGCGGCTTTGGCCGGCTCAACCTCCGGGCGGGATGGGTCCAGTTCGATGAACACACGCTCATCCTTCAGGCGGGGAACGGCCATGTAGAGCAGTTTGCCGTGTTCCAGCGCCAATTGCCGCAACGGGCGTTGCGCCTGGTCGGGGTTGCTCTTGATGGCTCGGGCCGCCTGCCACTCGGGCAACTCGGTGGCCAGCTTCGCCGCGTCCTCGCATCCAATGAAGTGGGGTATTTTGTCGTGTACCGACTTTCCCTTCACCACCCGGGCTTCTTCAAGAGCTGTCCACACCGATTCCCGAACTGCCCACTTGTCTCGCATGGCGCCCTCCGTAGCTGGGTATGTTGCACGCTCCGCAACTGTAACATGATCGACGCGGTTCCAACCCAAACTCGCCACGTGAGGCTGTCGAACCAACTGGCCCAGGTTAGAAAGACTAAGACAGCACGAGTTTCAGGACCACCTGCTGTATAACAATGATGATCCACCAGGGAATGAGAGCAATGAGCCCGGCCAATGCGACCACGCCAATTGCCCGCGGCGTGGATTCAAAGTCCAGGGATTGGCGGGTGGCTACCACGACGGTGGCGATAGTCCAGAAAAAACCGGCCCAGAAAAAGAAATCCCCCAAGACCGGCAAGAACGTAAAAATTGACAGCAACCCGGGCGTATAGGCGAACCCAACCACCCTGGCCAGCTCCGTCCAGCTCGTTTGCGTGTCTGTGGTACGCAGGATCATCCCGCCCACCAGGTAGAGGGCCGTGACCCACAATGCCCAACGGGCTACCCCGAAGGTCAAACCGGCGATCAGACCGAATACCACCGCCCAAATGCCCAGGCCGGCTAGCAACGCGGCCAACATGCCTCCGATGATTCCGCAAAAGGTGACGAGTATCACCACCCCTATTGCTTGATCCAATGCCCCGCGGTCGGCTTCGATTTCCTCGTAGGTTGCGACGTCGAACATCGCCGCCTTGATCATTCGTTGAAACAAAATTGCCACCTTTCTTTGGCGCGTAACCGGTTACGGTTATGAGATTCTATGCCAAGTCTATAACAGGATTCTACGCTACCGAAAGCACCGACTGGCTTTTTTCACGCAGCGGCCGGGCCGTTCGACAGGCTCAGGATGCGCAGGGGAGGGGACGGGTTTTTTACCTGGATGGACGGGATGAACGGGATTTTTGGTGTTATGTGTAACGGGATTGCCACGTCCCTCGACAAGCTCGGGATGATCCTGCGACGGGCGCAGGATGAGCGGGTCGCACTCACTCGCTCCGCTGATGGTGAGCTTGTCGAACCATCGGCAACCGTCCTTCGACAGGCTCAGGACGAGCGGGTGGTAAATTTCCACAACTTTGAAATGGCCCTGCGTGAGCCACGTTCCCGCTTTACAAAATATGAGCGCTGAAGTATATTGTTATGTAAGGGAGCAGGCTGTATTTGGCCTCTCCCGCCTTGCTATTCAGGATTCAGGGCGGTGGTTATATGCCCGTGCCCCAGTATATGTCCCAGGACAAGCTGGACGAACTAACGGCCACGTTGGAAGAGTTGCGTACCGTCAAGAAACCCGCCATCGCCGAGCAGATGAACGTTGCCCGAACTCGGGGCGGCTCCGACGACAGTGGCGAACAGGATTCAGCCATGCAGGATCTTGCCTTCGTCGAAGGTAAAATCCGCTCATTGGAGAGCCTCATCAGCAACGCCGTCGTCGGCGACGCTCTCGCGAATAGCGGCGCACCACCCGGGATTGTCGCACTGTGGCGCATGGTAACGGTGGAACGGGAAGGCGGCCAGCAGGTGCAGTACCAGATTACCGGCTCGCTGGAATCGGATCCTGCGCAGGGCAAAATTTCCCACATCTCCCCCATCGGCGAATGTTTGCTGGGCAAAAAACCGGGAGACATTGCCGAAGTTCAAACCCCCGGCGGGAAAACCAGGCTGAAGGTTATCGCCGTATCCTGACCGTCACGACCCGATGAGCTATCGCCCGGCTAAAATCACTCCATGACAGAGCAATCGGAACCATCGCCGGCCGAAGCCCTGGGCAGCCGGCAAGCCAATCTGGAAAGCCGACAGGCAAAACTTGATCACTTGCGGGAACAGGGGATAGACCCGTATCCACCCCGTTTCCAACGCAGTTGTTCCGCTGCCGAAGCCGTAGCCCGGTTCGAAGCCGGCGAAGCATCAGATACGCCGGCCGATGGCCACACTTTGCAGCTCGCCGGCCGTATTACGTCCATGCGGGTGATGGGCCGAGCTGCGTTCCTGGATTTGCGGGATTCCTCGGGCGTGGTGCAGGCCATGTTCCGCCAAAACGTTCTTGGCGACGACTACGCCCTGTTGCAGGACCTGGACGTTGGCGACTTCCTCGGTGTTAGCGGCAATATGATGCGTACCCGCACCGGCCAGGCCACCATCGAGGCCCATTCAGTCACGATGCTTGCCAAGGGAATGCGCCCGCTTCCGGAGAAATGGCACGGGCTCCGAGATGTGGAAATACGCTACCGTCAGCGGTACCTCGACCTGATCGCCAACCCCGAGATCGCCGACACTTTCGTCCAGCGCAGCCGGGTGATTACCGGCATTCGCCGATTTTTCGACGAACGGGGATTTGTTGAAGTCGATACACCCATCCTCGTGCCGATACCGGCCGGAGCCCACGCCCGTCCGTTCGTGACTCATCACAACGCCCTGGACCGCCAACTCTACCTCCGCATCGCCACCGAGCTGTACCTCAAACGGCTCATCGTGGGGGGCCTGGACAAGGTGTACGAAATCGGCCGGGTGTTCCGCAACGAAGGCATCGATCAGGACCACAATCCCGAGTTCACTTTGCTGGAGTCCTACGAAGCGTACGCCGACTACAACGACGTGATGGCAATGGTTGAGACGCTGGTGTCATCGCTGGCGGAAGACATCCACGGTTCCCCGCGCGTTGCCAACGGGGAGGCGATAATCGACTTCACTCCTCCGTGGCCGCGCCGGTCGCTGCCGGAAGAACTGCACCGGCGCAGCGGCGTGGACATCGACCAGTATCCCGACGCGGAATCGCTCATCGGCAAGGCCGCCGAGCTGGGGTTGGACCCGGCGCCTCGGGAAGCCCGCGGCCGCCTCATCGACAAGATGCTGTCGGTTTACGTGGAACCGCACCTCGTCCAACCCGCGTTTCTCATCGACTATCCCGAGGATATGTCGCCGTTGGCCAAGGGCCGCCCCGACCGTCCGGGCTACGTGGAGCGATTCGAGGCTTTCGCCGCCGGCATGGAGATCGCCAATGCCTACACCGAACTCAATGACCCGGCGGTGCAACGCGCCCGGTTTGCCGAGCAGGAGCATCTGCGGGCGGCGTATGGCGACGATGAGGCCGACCGCACCGACGAGGATTTTCTGACGGCCCTGGAATACGGGATGCCTCCCACCGGCGGGTTGGGCATCGGAATCGACCGGTTGGTGATGCTGCTCACCGGCCAGTCCACCATCCGCGATGTGCTATTATTTCCGCAGATGCGCACCCTGCCCGGCGGCGGCGGAAGCGGAGAAACTCTGGATGACGCTACGGAGTGAATACCATGACGACGGCTGCCCCACAAACCAAACCGGACGCGCAAGAGTCGCACCCGCCCGTCCCCGACGCGGCTGAACCGGCCGGTCTCTGGCCCATCAGGCTGAGGCTGCCCGACGCCGTAGTGGCCGCCGGCCATGACGCCTGCGAGGACTGGTTCTGGGCCATTGCCATGGCCAACCAGGAATGTCTCTGGGCAATGGAGCTGAGCGCCAACCGGGAGCTGGAACTGATGCCAACGTTTTCGTATTCGGAAAGGCGAGAGTTCCGGCTGTCGTTTGAGGTGGAGGCATGGAACATTGGGCTCGACAGCCCCGGTATGACAACCGGCCCAAACGCTGCCTATTTTCTGTCCAATAGCGCCCTCCGCAGCCCGGATACCGCATGGACGCTTAACGATAATGTCCTGCCGCCGCGCACGGAACCTCCGCGAACCTGGCCATTCTGTCCCGATTTCGTCGCTGAAGTTCGTTCCGATTCCCAATCCAGCATCACCGACCTTTTGAGCAAGATGCAGGAATACATGGAGAGTGGGGCGCGTCTCGGCTGGCTCATCGACCCCATCGAGCGCACCGTCCGGATCTACCGCGCCGGCGTCGCCGAACCTGAACTGCTGCAAGACCCGGAGACTCTGGATGGTGCGGACGTGCTGCCAGGCTTTACTATTGCGGTGAGGCAGTTGATCTTTGACCTGGTGTGACCCAACTGAACTATGCTGTCTCTCGAACAAATACGCAACGAGCCTGACGCCGTGCGCGCCGCCCTGACCCGTCGGGCGGAAGACGAAGATTGCCTCGACGAAATACTCACCCTGGATGCGCAGCGCCGCGTCGCCATCACTGACGGCGACCAGCTCCGCGCCCGACGCAACCAGGTGTCCCGCGAGGTCGGGCAGGCCCGCTCCCAGGGCCAGCAACCGCCCGAGGACATCGTTGCCGAGATGCGCGCCGTGGGCCAGCAAATCAGCGCCCTGGAAGAATCGGTGCGCGCGCTGGATACCAGACTCAACGATCTGTTGATGGAATTGCCCAACCTTCCCGATGCCACCACGCCCGACGGGCTGGACGAATCCAGCAACACCGTGCTCCGCCATTGGGGCGAGATTCCCCAGCTGGATTTTGAGCCGCAGCCCCACTGGGACCTGGCCGAGCAATTGGGAATTATTGACTTTCAGCGCGGCGTCAAGCTGGCCGGCAGCCGGTTCTACACGATGAACGGGTACGGCGCCCGACTGGAACGGGCCATCATTTCCTGGATGCTGGACCTGCACGGCGGTGAGCATGGTTACACGGAAATGGCCCTGCCGATTCTGGTGCGCCGCGAAATCATGGAGGGTTCCGGCAACCTGCCCCGTTTTGCCGACAACCTTTACCATGACGCAGAGGACGATCTGTGGCTGATTCCCACCGCCGAGGTGCCCGTTACCAATCTGCACCGCGATGAGATTCTGTCGGCGGACGAGCTTCCCCTCTATTACGTTGCCCACACGCCCTGCTTCCGCCGCGAGAAGGCCGCCGCCGGCCGCGACACCCGGGGCATCAAACGGGTGCACCAGTTCAACAAGGTAGAGATGTACAAGTTCGTGGAACCCGAAACCTCCTTCGACGAACTGGAAACCCTGCTCGCCAACGCCGAAACCGTTTGCCAGCGTCTCAACCTGCCCTACCGTATCCTGGAGCTGTGCGCCGGCGACATATCCTTTCCATCGGCCAAGTCCTACGACATCGAAGTGTGGGCCGCCGGGTCAGGGGAGTGGCTGGAAGTGTCGTCCTGCTCCAACTGCACCGACTTTCAGGCTCGCCGGGCCAACGTGCGATACCGACCCGCCGCCGGCGAACGCCCGCGTTTCGTCCACACCCTGAACGGCTCCGGCCTGGCCCTGCCCCGCGTCATCATCGCCATCCTGGAAAACAACCAGCAGCCCGACGGCTCGGTCATCATCCCGGAGGCGCTGCGTTCTTACACCGGCTTCGGGGTTATCCCGGCGAGGTGAGGCGGGCCAGGGCCGTTGACAAGCTTACCCTAGCCCTTGCTATCATTCCCGGCGACGCCACGTTATCGCCGAGAGGTTCGCCATGCCTACGCTGGATTTCAAGGGCAAGCAGCACATCTACGCCCACCACCTCACCGTGCCCTACCGCCCGCTGGTTCCCGACGCTGGGCGGTCACTCAATCCCGCCGATGTTGACGACAACCTCATCATCCACGGCGACAACCTGCACGCGCTGAAAGCGTTGCTGCCCCGCTACGCCGGCAAGGTCAAGTGCATCTACATCGATCCGCCCTATAATACCGGCAACGAGGGCTGGGTTTATAACGACAACGCGAACAGCCCGCTGATGAAAGAGTGGGTGAAGCAAAACAGCCCGGTTGACGGCGAGGATTTGGAACGGCATGACAAATGGCTTTGCATGATGTGGCCCCGCCTGCACCTGCTCAAGGAACTGCTGGCGGATGACGGCGTGATTTTCGTGTCCATCGACGACAATGAGCAGCATCATTTACGTATGATGATGGACGAGATTTTCGGTGACTTATCCTTCAAGAACAGTATAATCGTTCGCCGTGGCACTAAAAATGTTCAATCCCAATTTGCGACAATAGATGCTCTCTCGACTGGCCATGACACCACATTGCTATACAGCAAACAGAGTACTTTGAGACTCCCAAAGCTCATGTCAATTGGCGAAGAAGCGTCACCTGGGAAATGGGATACCTTTTGGCGTGGTACTGACCGGCCTACAATGAGATATGAATTATTCAGTGTAATTCCTGAACAGGGGCAATGGCGTTGGGCTGAACAACGCACTCACAATGCCATTGCAAATTATGAAAAGTATTGTGAGCAATACGAAACCCTCTATTCCCTTGATGAATATTTTGGACTTATCAAGCAAGAAGAGGGGAGAGATTTGGATTTTGTTAGGTTGGGCCCAGACCAAACTATCCAATATTACGTGCCACCAAGAAATTATACTATCCTATCCGACGTATGGATGGATTTACGTACTTCGGGAAGGCTAACTGATTTTCCCCATGAAAAGCATGAAGAGTTTGTAAAGAGAATGATCAAATGGTTGACCAATAAAGATGCCATTGTCCTCGACTCTTTTGCCGGCAGTGGCACCACTGCCCACGCTGTCCTTGCGCTGAACAAAGAGGACGGCGGCAACCGCAAGTTTATCCTGGTGGAGTGCGAGGACTACGCCGACACCATCACCGCCGAGCGGGTGCGGCGGGTCATCAACGGCGTTCCCAACGCGCGGGACAAGTCCTTGCAAGAAGGATTGGGCGGCTCGTTCACCTACTACACCCTGGGCAAACCGATTGACGTGGAGGGGATGCTGACCGGCGAAAACCTGCCGGAGTATCCGGCGCTGGCGGCCTACCTGCTGCATACGGCGTCGGGCCTGTCCGCCGGCGGGGGGTTGGAAGCGCAGAACGAGGACGGCCTCTTTTACAGCAACGGCGATACCGATTACTACCTGCTGTATCGCCCTGATATTAAGTGGCTGCGCAGCAACGATGCCATCCTGAACGAGGAACGGGCCCGGCGCATCAAGGGCGTTGGCAAAAAGGCCGTGATGTTCGCCGCCGACAAATACATGGGGCAGCGGTTCCTTTCCGATATGGGCATCACCTTCTGCCAGATACCCTACGAACTGCACCGAGGCGGTTAGCAGTGTTACACTGGCAGCATCGTGGAGAGTTGGTGGCAAAGGCCGTGGGTGCGCTTTCACGCAACTATCGCACCGTTCGGAATTTTTGCGACAATCCTGCTGTTGACTTGGTGTTTGGAGCAGTGGCAATGGCAGGGTCGGGTCAGTTGGGAGATGTCAGCGTCAATAGTTGACTTTGGGGCGGTGCTGTACGCGATGGCTGCCGTGGCAGTCGAAAGGAGTGTTGTACTTATGCTATGGGCGTTGGAACAGAGGAAGCAATGGCGGGCGAAGAGACGAGCCGAGACGTGGGCTGAAGTGCGTGATCAAGCTCGAGCCGAGGAGAAGCCGGAGATTGCGGCATGGCTGGAGCGCGCGGCTCAGGGGAAAGGCATTACTCTGGCTGGTTCGCCGCCGCGGTAAGGCAATTGGCATGGACCAGAGGCCGGAACAATGGAATTCACGGTAACGATTGACCGGGATGAAGACGGCATCTGGATTGTGGAATGTCCGTCTATACCGGGCTGTGTCAGCCAGGGCGATACTAAGTATGCGGCCCTCGCCAACATCCGGAAGGCCATTGCACTTTGCATTGAGGTACGGGCTGAACAGGGCCTGCCCCTGACCGTTGAGACGCGGCAAGTGGAAGTGGCCCGGAATGTCGAGTTGAGTGGATGCTTGACGTAGGTGGTTTGGAAAGATGGAACTGAAAGAGTACCAAACCCGCACCCTTGATGTTTTTGAACGCTGGCAGAATGAATTGACGGCGGCGGAGCAGGAAACGCGGGAGGACATTGCGTACTACGAAGGTCGCGGGCGAACTGCCCCTGCAGATGTCCACAACTACCCGAAAACGGCCTGGCAGAAAATGGCCGCGACCGGCGAGGTGGCATCCAGCGCCAGACCGTATGTTGACCGCACCGCCGACGCCGGCTTTCCCATCCCTCATGTCTGTTTCAAGGTTCCCACGGGTGGCGGCAAGACGCTGCTGGGCGCTGGGGCGCTGGAACGACTGAACAGGAGCAACGGGTTGGTGCTTTGGATGGTGCCCAGCAACGCCATCTACCTGCAAACCAAAGCGGCGCTGTGGGACCGGCAGCATCCCTACCGCCAGATGCTGGAGCGGGGCAGCGGCCGGCGCGTCAAGATGCTGGAAAAAGACGACCCTTTCACCGCCGCCGATGTCGAGCACTACCTGTGCGTGATGCTCATATCATTGCAGTCCGCCAACCGTAAGAGTAAAGATTTTCTGCGGATATTCCGCGATTCCGGGCGCTACGCCTCGTTCTTTCCCGATAATGACGACGTATTGAGCGATGCGCGCCTGCGCAGCATATACCCCGACCTTGACCCGCCCGGCGACGACCGACTAGTTGCGCAGAGCCTGTTCAACGTGCTGAAGATGCAGCGTCCGGTAGTCGTTCTGGACGAAGCCCACAAAGCCTATGGGCGACAAGAGAAAAACACCGATGAGTTTGTCCAGTCCATCAACCGCCTTAACCCGAGCCTGGTAATCGAGCTATCGGCCACACCCAGCTCTTCCAAAAGCAATCTGCTGGTGGATATAAAGGGCAATGATCTGAAGACCGCGCAGATGATTAAGCTACCGGTACGAGTAACTTCTTTCGCCAACGCAGATTGGGGGCATACTCTGGGCCAGGCGCACGCCAAATTGGAAGAATTGGATAACGAAGCGGTGTCCCTGCAGTACAGCGAAGGGCGTTATATCCGCCCGATTGCGGTGGTGCGAGTCGAACGCACCAGCCCCGATCAGATCAACAGTGACCTCGTCCATGCTGAGCACGTGCGGGCATACCTGACGCAGAACCTGGGCGTTCCCAATGACGCCGTTGCCGTACAATCCAGCACCACCCGGGAGTTGGCGGGCGTTGACCTGCTATCCGAATTTTCACCGATACGATGGATAATCACGCGGGCCGCCTTGATGGAGGGCTGGGATTGTCCTTTTGCCTATCTGTTGGTCATGCTGGACAACACCAGCGCCAGGCGGGCTATTACGCAGTTGGTGGGACGGGTAATGCGTCAACCCCACGCCCGTATCACCGAGAGAAAATCTCTGGACCAGTGCTACGTCTATTGTCAGGATACTAGCGTGAACGCCGCCGTGCAGTTCGTCAAGGACGGACTCGAACAGGAAGGGATGGGCGATCTGGACGATGACGTGTACTCGGATCAGACGACGACTTTCAAAACCGTTCCCATCCATCGCCGCCGAGAGTTCAAGGACAAGGAGTTCTTCCTGCCCAAAGTGCTGCACCGGGATGCCAGTGGCGGTTGGGAGGAATTGGATTATCAGAGGCATATTCTACCCGGCATAGACTTGGACAAAATTGATGCTCCCGATCCTCAAAGCGCGCAGGCAGACCGACCGCGCGAGGAAACGGCAACGGTTGATTTAGGAGACAGTGGCGCTTCTGCTACCTTTTACAATGCCCAAGCATTGTTTGTTGATGAAAGTGTCAAAATCGCCTGGTACGCTCGCGGCATTTCAGACATTTTGCCCAATCCATTTCAGGCGGCTCGCGTTGTCCGAGATCTGGTGCAACATATGTATGATGCCGGAGACGACGCCAAATCAATTTACGGCCAGCGTTCCGCTTTAGCGTCGCAGGTGCGCGAACACGTAGCGAAAGCTATGGACCGTCAGGCTGAGCAGGTCTTTCGCGCCAAGTTGGCCAGTGGGGAAATCCGCTTTGACCTCGAAGCCAGCGACTGCAATCACCGTATGTGGAAGTCACGCGAAATACTGGTTTCCGACAACGACGTTCTGTTACAGCGTTACGGGCAGTCCGTACAGTTGAGTCTTTTTGAGCCGGTGTTCGACCGAAATTTTAACGACCTGGAGCGTAGATTCGCTTTTTACCTCGATGAGCAAAAAGCATTGCAGTGGTGGCACCGGGTGGCAGTCAGGCAATATGGCGAGTATTACCTGCGCGGCTGGCGTCGGGAACGCATCTGGCCGGATTTTGTGGCGATGGGGGGCGAAACTAACGGCAAGCCCAGTATGTTGGTATTTGAAACCAAAGGCGAGCACCTAAACGGCAACGACGATACCGAGTACAAAAAGCGCGTATTCAACGCCCTTGAAGAGACCTTCAATGCCGGTAAGATGACCATTCACGACGGGCCGGCCAAAGGCGTCTTCCGACTAGTATTTGACAAAGTGGGTTTCCCGGACGCCGAAACCGCCCTCAATAAATTGAAGGGCGTTTATACTCCCTAGAAGTCAACGCGCATCCCGATAGGAGGCCCCCAATGTCCGGCATTTGGCCTGTTGAGGATGTGCTGGATGATCCTGGTGAAGTTCAACCCAACCGAGGTCAGACGCGTAGCGCCATTGGCCAGACACGCGGCGGTCGCTACCTGCGTGTCATCTATACGCTTGACCCGGATCCCGATAGCGTTTTAGTCATTACCGCTTACGAACTGCGCGGGCAACCGCTCGCTGCCTATCGGCGGCGCCGAAGCAGGAGAGGACGATGAAAGACCCCAACGTGTACCCGCCCGGTTTGGACGCCAACAAAGTGCGGGAAATTATCGAGTACTACGATTCTCTGACCGAAGAAGAATGGATAGCGCAAGACGAAGCTGCTTATGAAGACCCAAACAATGCGGTGGCGCTGGTTCCAAAGGAGTTGTTCCCCGCCGTAGCTGCGCTGATCGCGCGCCACCAGGCAGAGAATCCCGCGGAAACGGCGGCAGATCAGGTGCGGAAAGAGCAAAAGAAGGGAAAAACCGACAACTTTCCGCCCGGATGGGACGCAGAGCGCGTCCAGCGTCTCATCGAACATGACGACTCGCGGACCAAAGAGGAAACGATCGCAGAAGACGAGGGCGCTTTTGAGCAGGACGGGCAGACGGTGATGGTCATTCCCGTCGAGCTGGCGCCCGCCGTAGCTGTGCTAATGGCGCGCCACGAGGCGGAGAACCCCGCGGAAACAACGCCGGCCGACTAACCCGCAACAGCGCGGCGCGTGCGGGGTAGTAGCCATAATAGTTCGCACAGAAAGGAACCTACACCATGTCCGGCATTTGGCCTGATGATATTCAATGCGTTGCTCTGATTACTTTTGACGTGGATGGGGTGTCGTCGTGGCTGCGGCGCAACGCGGATTTTGCCAATTACCCCAGCCTGCTGTCCATGGCCGAATACGGCCCCAGCGTCGCCACGCCGCGCATCCTGGACATGCTGGACGATCAGGGCATCAGGGCGAGTTTTTACATTCCGGGTCAGGTGGCCGAAACCCACCCCGATCTGGTGCGCGACGTTGCCAATCGAGGACACGAGGTCGCGCATCATGGTTACCTCCACGAGCCGCCGGCCACGATGACGCCCGCCGAGGAGGAAGAGGTTCTCATCAAGGGAATCGGCATCCTGGGCGACCTCACCGGCTCGGCTCCGGTGGGTTACCGGTCGCCGAGCTGGGAGTTGAGTCCGGTGTCCCTGGACCTGCTGGCCAATCACGGTTTTCGCTACGACAGCAGCCTGATGGGCGACGATGCTCCCTACTACGTTTCCGGCGGCGACCCGGCGCGTCAATTGGTGGAGTTGCCGATTCACTGGCTGCTGGACGATGCTCCCCACTTCGTGTACGCGCCTTCCGCCAACCGGATGGGCCCCATGCGGAATCCGGATGAGGTGTTCGACAGTTGGGCCGCCGAGTTTCGCGGCATCTACCGCTACGGCCGTTGCTTCAACCTAACCATGCACCCGCAGTACATTGGCCGGCCCGGCCGCCTGTTGATGCTGGAACGCCTGGTGGAGTACATCAAATCCTTCCCCGGCGTCCGTTTCATGCGCGCCATCGACGTCGCCGAAATGTGGGAGAATGGCTGACATCCTTCCCCTTTCCCGTCAAGGGAGAGGGTTGGGGTGAGGGTGAAAGGAGAATCATCATCATGCCGGCAGTACACGACCGCGGGGGCTGGCCCGACGATACGCCCATAGACCGCGCCGAACACGTCCTGAGCGACTGGGAACGTCGGGTGGATGCCGTGCATCAGGCGCTTGGGCAGCAGGGGATTCGCACCACCGACGAGATGCGTCGGGCAATCGAAAGCCTGCCTCCGGAACGGTACGAATCCCTGTCCTACTACGAGAAATGGACGGCCGCGCTGGAAATACTGCTGATTGAAAAGGGCGTTCTTACATCCAGTGAGATCGATTCAAAAACCGTCCAGCTGCGCGAGCAGGGTTTGTAGCGGTAGCTCGGGACAAGACGAGGAGATATTATCTAATGAAAATCCAAGTGGCATCGCATATATCATTGTAGTCTTGAGTCCAATAAGAAACTATCTCAAAACCCACCATGCTCTCCGAAAGTCCGATCGCAGACAGGGTGAGTCGTGGATTCCCGCCTGCGCGGGAATGACGGGTTGGGCGGGCCGCCAGTTTTGAGATAGTTTCTAAGTGGGGAATCTCCATGCCAAATACCGGAAACGACACGCCGTTCATCAACGCTAATTTCGCCATGACCGTAATCAAACGGGCGGCGGAAATCGTTGCCGGCGCCGCGACTACTCCCGGTCAGAACGGAAACGCCTTCGACGCACTCCGTCAGGCCAGGAATGAGTTCAAGGCCGGCGAAACTCGCCAACAGGAGAAGAGCCGGAGCTACGGCTGGGCGCTGTTGATGAGGGACGTAGGACAGTACATCAAAATCCGCCACCCGATATACGGGGATTCCTTCACGCCCATCGGGGACTGGAGCGAAGCAACGGCTCCTAACGTAGTGGCGCAAACCCTGCGGGAAGCCGCCACGGACATCGCTGACCTGGTGGCGGAGCGAACCCGAGACGCCAGCAAATTCAAGGCCATGACGCCTCGGGAAATGGCCGAGTATGACCTCATGTGGAAAGCCGCCGCTTTCCTTACCCGTCAGGGCCTAACCGTTACCGTCGCTTGGGATCGGGAGAACCCGAATGACCCCATTGACTACCGAGCAACCGTTGACGGAGTGGAGTGGGCCTTCGAACTTACCGAACTGCGCATCGACGCCGAGGGTTCCCACCTTACTATCGGGCACCCCTCAGAGCGCAAAACCATCCGGGAGCAACAGGACCAACTAGTTACTAAAGTGCCCCAGATACCCGACGGCCCCGACGCGCTCCAACAAGCCCTCGAGAACGCCGCCAAGCACGGCAGCAAACCAAGCAAACTCAAGGATCTGAACGGGGTCAGGTATTCCCTGATACTGCACAACCGGCAATTCCTGTATGTGCCGGATTGGGAGGAAATCGCCATTCCAGACCTCAGCGCATTCGACGCGGTTTTAGCGCTGCATCAGGAAAGTTTTCCACCGGCGCAAACGTGGCAGGTTCTTCGGAACGGTTTTGGCAAGCCCATGCGAAGCCAGAACGTTAACGACTTAGGCGACATCGCCGCGTTCAGAAACTCCAACCGGGCGCACCGCATCGACGCAGAACTGGTCAAATCAGCTTGGCAGCAGATCGAAGCCCTGGGGCTGACTGACAACGATATTCACGCCGCCATAACCGAGGCCAGAGCAAAGAACAGCCACCGGTGATGCGTCTAGTGTTGGACACCAATACGGCGCTAATGCCAATCACCAGAACAACCAGCAGTGAAACATGGCTGCGTGAGGCGTGGGAAAACTCTATTTCATACCGTGCCTATCAGGCTGAAGCAGACTTTTTGGTAACCCGGGATGACGACCTCCTGGTACTCAAGGACGAATCGGAAATTCCGATTGTCCCGCCATCCGAATTGCGCGTTATACTGCATCAACAACTCTGACGCCCAAGCCTAGATATATGACCACCCCCACCGAACCCATCCTCTACGCCGACGGCGCGGCTGTACGCATCCGCACCGGCTCGCCGTCGCACCACTTCCGCACGCCGGCTTACATCCAGGGCCAAACCGGGACGGTGGCCGCGCTGTGCGGTGTGTATCCCAACCCGGAGTCGCTGGCCCACGGTGGCGACGGGCTGCCTCGCCAACCGCTCTACCGCATCGAGCTGCGCCAGACTGACCTGTGGCCCGATTATTCCGGAAACCCCGCCGACACTCTGCAGGTGGACGTGTACCAGCATTGGCTGGAACCGGCCTGACTTGGAGAAATATGATGACCTCTACGCACAACGTTGACCACATCCACGACCAGCCCATGAGCGATGTGGCCCTCCGGTCGGTTGCCATTGAAACCCTGTTGGTGGAAAAAGGCATCATAGGCGCCGCCGAAATCAGCCGGCAAGTTGACCTGATGGACGGTCGCACGCCTGCCGACGGGGCCAGAGTTGTGGCTCGCGCGTGGGTCGATCCCGACTTCAAAGCCCGCCTGCTGGATGATCCCCGCTCTGCCCTGGCGGAGCTGGGATTCAATCTGCCGGCGGAAACCCCTCACCTGGCGGTCGTCGAAAACACCGATACCCGGCATAATTTGGTGGTGTGTACGCTGTGCTCGTGCTATCCGAGGATGCTGCTGGGTCGCCCGCCCGACTGGTACAAGAGCCTGGCGTACCGCGCCCGCGCCGTCCGCGACCCGCGCGGTGTGATGGCCGAGTTTGGCTCAACCCCGCCGGTTGATGCCGAAGTCCGGGTTCTGGACAGCACCGCCGACCTGCGTTATCTCGTGCTGCCCCGCCGACCCGAAGGAACCGAGGGCATGACCGAGCATGAATTGGCGAGACTGGTCACACGCGACAGCATGATCGGCGTAAGCGATCCGCTAATGCCGTAGTCCACTTGAAAGTCCAGCCGTCCTTCGACAGGCTCAGGACGAGCGGATGGGAGTGTAGAACCGCTCACGGTGAGCCTGTCGAACTGCTACTCGTCTATCTGGCTAATTCGCCTCAGATGACGCCCGCCTTCAAACTCGGTCTTCAACCACACATCTACCACTTCGCGGGCCGTTTCCCAGGATACCAGCCGCTGCCCCATCGACAAAACGTTGGAGTCGTTATGCTCGCGAGCGTAACGCGCGGACTCGGCGTTCCAGCACAGAGTGCAGCGCACGCCCGCCAGCCGGTTGGCTACGATGGCCTCACCGTTGCCTGAACCGCCCAGGATGATGCCGCGGTCAACGTCGCCGCGGGACACCGCCTCTGCTACCGGGCGGATCCAACCGGGGTAGTCGGTCGCTTCTTCCGAGTAAGTCCCGTAGTCAACGGCTTCGTGGCCCAGGTAGGCCAATAACGATAGCAAACGGGATTTGTAGTCAAATCCGGCGTGGTCTGATCCGATGGCGATTTTCATAGGTCGCGCTCCGGTCGATAGCATAGCATCAAAGTGGGATACTGTCATCGGAACAACGTGCGTTTGCAGGGCTATCGCATATGAAATTACAGCCACGTCACTCCGGCGAAAGCCGGAGTCCAGAGAGGGTATGATGAAAGAATCAGAACCGTGATTAACGACTACGGCCACTGGATTCCCGCTTTCGCGGGAATGACGGTGGTTGGCGGGAATGACGGTGGTTAATTTGGTCCATATGCGATAGCCCTGGACAGCAGGCCGGTTTGGATTGACAAAGCGGGTAAGCGTGAGACTGACGCGCATCCCCGTGGCACCGACGTTTGTGGCATAATGAGCGGCGATTTTCCACACCCACTTTCCAATCTCACCACGGAGGTGCATACGGCATGGTTGACCTGAGGCGCGCTGCCGCCATCGTAGGCATCCACGAGCACGTCACCCGATACGCTCCCGACAAAAGCGAGCTGCAAATTCAGGGCGAGAGCGTAATCAAGGCCCTCGCCGACGCCGGTCTCACCAAAAACGACGTCGACGGCCTGTTTACGGCGTCCAGCAGTATCCGCAACAGTGGCATGAATCTGGCCGACTACCTGAACATGTACCCCAGGTACGTCGATAACACCACGGTGGGAGGCGGGTCTTTCGAGTTCCATCTTTCCCACGCGCTCACGGCCATCGCCGCCGGACGTATCAACGTTGCTGTCATCACTTACAGCAGCCTGGCCCGGTCGGGCGGAGTTTCCGTCGGCACGGGCGGCGTAGGTCGTTTCGGTCATCCCATTCTGGACCCCGCTCCCGACAGCTTCGAGGAACTCTACGGCCTCACCACCGTGGGCCTGTACGCCATGATTGCCCGTCGACACATGCACCTTTTCGGCACCACGTCCGAGCAGCTGGCCGAGGTTTCCGTCGCCATGCGGCACCACGCTTCAATGAACCCGGAAGCCCTCTTCCGCGATCCCGTAACCGTGGCAGATGTTGTCAACTCCCGCGTTATTTCCGATCCGCTCCACCTGATGGACTGCTGCGTCATTACCGACGGCGGCGGCGCGGTGGTCGTCGCCTCGCCGGAGGTGGCGCGCAATTGCCGCCAGACGCCCGTTTGGGTGCTGGGCGTCGGGGAGGCCATCGCCCACCAGGGAGCCGGCAAGCGCGACCTCATCTATATTGCCGCCCACCAGAGCGCGCCGCGCGCTTTCGAGATGGCCGGTGTGACCCACGACAACATCGACATGGCCATGGTGTACGACTCCTTCACCATCACCGTTGTAGAAACCCTGGAGGACCTTGGTTTCTGCAAGAAGGGCGAGGGCGGAGAGTTCGTCAGTGGCGGGCGGCTCAAGGTTGGCGGCGCATTGCCCACCAACACCGACGGCGGCGGTCTGTCGTCAAATCATCCTGGTATGCGTGGACTCTTTCTCCTGCTGGAAGCCACCAGACAACTTCGACACGAATTCGACGGCACCGGACGCCAGGTGCCCAATTGTCAAATCGCGCTGGCCCACGGCACGGGCGGCGCCCTCGGTTCCCGCCATAGCGGCGGCACCGTCATCCTGGGGAGGGATTAACCATGCCGGAATGGAACAGGCCTTTGCCGACTATCGTCGGTGAAACGCGACCCTTTTGGGATTCGTGCCGTCGCGGACAACTCGTCATCCAGCGCTGCGACGACTGCAACGAGTATCAATGGTACCCCCGCGGCATCTGCGCCAACTGCTGGAGCGAGAACATCCAGTGGGTGCAGTCCAGCGGGCACGGCACGGTGTGGACTTATACCGTAACCAATCAGAACCGGACTACCGGTTTTGAAGAGATGGTTCCTTACGTGCTGGCGCTGGTAGAACTTGATGAGGGGGTCCGCATGTTCACCAACATCGTGGATTGCAACCCCGCCGACGTGTCAATTGGGATGGAGGTAGAAGTAACCTTCCGGACCGCTACCCCGCAGATCAGCATCCCCTACTTCAAACCGGCCGCGTGACAACTCCCTCTCCCTTGATGGGAGAGGGTTGGGGTGAGGGTGAAACGCCCCACCGGATAATTCGCTCCTCCCGGCAATACGGCTATGAACAGTAATGTGTACCATATCCACTTTCTCGACCACCAAATGCCGGCTGGCGAACTGGATTTAGTCCGGTTCGCCAGAGACTACGCCGCTGAACTCAGTGGCGCCAGCCTGGATGACATCACCTGCTTCATACAACAGCACACCGGCGACCCCAGCTACGAGTGACTATCAGCGTCCCGCAGCGCCTGACCGACGCCATCCGGCGCATCGCAGATTCCGGCCTTGAACCCGTCTTTGAAGAACCGGAAAGGCCCTACGTGGACGGCGATTCCTGCGTAGTCCCCGGTTCATTCCAAATCAGACACTTCGGCGCTACCATCGACCCCAGGGCCGTTTCCAACCACCCGCAAAGGCAAAGCATAATGGCCGAAGTCCTCACCGAACACGTCCCGGACCTGCCAGACATCGCCAAAAACTTTCTCAACTGGAACTACATAGAGACTGATGAAGAAACCGGCCTAATCGTAATCTTCTGGGGCGACGGCGCGGAGGAGGAAATCGAACTCTACCCCTCCAACAGCGAATTCGCGATTTAGCCGGAAGAGCGATTGCCTGGCCCGGCACAATCCAATTACCACCCCTACTTCAAACCGGCCGGGTGACTAGTACCGTTTCCAGATAGATTTGTTAATGCCGGAAAGCTGCCTCTAACTCTGGATTCCTGCTTGTGTGGGAATGATTAACAGGTGAACAGATATACGATATAAGGCATCTTCAAGTGGAAACGGTACTAGGCCGTGTTGACATTTGAGATATAAGGCGATTTCGCTAACCCCAACTCGTCATTCCCGAACCCCATCTCGTCATTCCCGCGCAAGCGGGAATCCAGAGTACCCTAATGTGAACGATGCCTGCTTTCCAAAGCGCCTGGATTCCCGCCCCGTATCAAGTACGGGGTGACGTTCTTTCGCGGGAATGACTGGAAATGTCAGCAGAACCTAATAAAGAAAGCCCCGTTGAGCAAGCGCACCGGCGGGGCTTTGAATCCGGTTCACTCAGCGCCAGCAATAGCAAGGTGAGACACAACTGCTCATTTCCACGCTACTCTGAACTGTTACCGCGATGGTACTATCGCGTCGCGCCCCGGGCTAACATCGTCAGACCTGCGAACCAACGTCACCTACGAATCCAAACGTGAGTCTTCCGGAATTGACAACGCTATCCGCAACCACCCGCCGGCGAGTGGCCCTGGCGATGTCTTTGGTGGTGGTCGTGCTGTTCCTGGCCTTGCTGTGGCAGTTCGTGTCGATACTGGTTCCATACGCCCTCAGCGCCCTCATCGCCTTCCTGATAATGCCGCTGGTCAATGCGCTGGCGTCAAGGCTACCCGGCCATCGGAGCAGGCCCCGGGTGGTGCGGGCGGTAACAGCGGGCGCAGCCACCCTCGTGGTATTGATTATTTTTGCTGCCGTGATCGCGGTCGGGTTATTCCGGCTGGTTCAGGGCACGTCCGCGCTGGCCGAGCGCGTACCCGAGTTGGTTCAAGAGCTCGGGTTGACTATGGTTATGATCGAGCAAGCCTATCGTGAGCGCGTTCCAGCCGATATACAGGCCCAGATAGACCCGCGTTTGGCAGCGGCCGGTAAGGCCATCATTGCGGCTGCTTCCGATGGGGCGGTACAGGTTTTCGGAATCCTGAGGAGCGGCCTGTCGTTGGTTATCGCCCTGGCCGGAGCGCCCATCATCCTGTTTTACCTGCTGTACGATGCGCCGGCCATTGGGCGCGGCATCCGTACACTATTGCCTGGCCCGCTCCGGAACGACGTATGCAACATCGGAGGATTGGCCGGTTCCACCGTTATCGCCTATCTTCGTACCCAACTGCTGATGGCCATCATGGTCGGCGTAGTCATTGGCCTGGCGATGTGGGCGTTGGGAGTTCCGGCGGCAATAGCCCTGGGCGTTCTCGCCGGCCTGTCGGAGTTAGTCCCCGTCGTGGGTCCGATATTGGCTTTCGCCGTGGCCGCAATCGTAACCCTGGTTACGAATCCCACCCTGTTGCCCATCGTCGTGCTCGTGTACCTGGGCGTACAGTTGCTGCAAAACACGCTGGTTGTGCCCCGAATCCAAGGGCAGGCGACCGGATTGCATCCGCTGGCCGTGATGCTGTCGCTGGCGACGTTAGGATCGGTTTGGGGATTTTGGGGCGTATTGATCGCCGTACCCTTCGTCGCGGCCGCATACCGAGTTTTGAGCTATGCGCGACAGGAATGGAACTCCGCAGGGACACCAGGCGAAATCGAAGCAGACCTCTCGACCGGCACACCAATCACGACAATGGATGACGACGAAGTTTCGCAACTTCCAATTGAGTAACGAAACCGCTTGCTTCTAGGCTTGGCGATCAGCGTTTACCATCGAGATTCCTCAGAGGTTTTGGCGCAAAATACGAGATCAAAAATCGGATCGCACAGCCATCTTGTCCTCACGCGTACCCACTTTAATCTGTCATTGCGACCCCGTACTT
This sequence comes from Dehalococcoidia bacterium, assembly GCA_965262485.1. GTDB lineage: Bacteria > Chloroflexota > Dehalococcoidia > Lucifugimonadales > UBA3495 > Bin87. Next base: position 2,675,042 of record OZ253540.1, read on the forward strand.
GATACGGGGGTGGCAATCTCGACGCCGTAGCAATGGTGGTTCCCCGGCGTGTGCTCAACCTCAACGAGATTGCCACGTCGCTGCGCTCCTCGCAATGACAGGTGGGGGTGGTCGCCCTTCGCAATGACAGTCGACTGGTTTGGCAAAGTGGGTACCGTGAGCTGCGAACCCGCCTTTCATCGCGCCGGTATCGTGCCGATGTGCGAAGTTCACGCATCGGGCCATAAATCCGCCATCATTTCATCGACGCTGGAGTACGTGACCATATCTTCTACCGGCTCGCGCATCGCCGCCTGCGTCTCCTCGTTGGGGATTTTTCCATAGGCTAGGCAGAGGAGGCAATCGTCGTGCAGCGCCGTCCGTTCGTAGAATGTGGCGATGGCTTCCTCCGGCGTCATTCCCATCTGTGCAAAAACCGTCTCGGCCTTTTGCGCTATCTCAGATTTGGGGTTTTTGGTGTCAAGGCCGGTTGGCGTGGCCGCTTTTGTTTCCATCCCACCAGCAGTGAAAGATTGCCCGGCAGTCTGGCTGACTTCCCACAAATCGGCCATCATTTCATCAACGATGGTGTAGATGGCAATACTCTCCCGCGGTTCGTTAAAGGCCGCCAGAGATTCCGCATTGAGGGGTTTTACCGCCCTGAGACCATCGCCGCGCAGCGCGGTCAGCTTATAGAACATGGCGACGGCCGCATCAGGCGTCATTTTCACTCCCGCAAAAATCTCCTCAGCCTTTTGCACAACTTTGGGGTCGCGGTGGCGGGGCGTCATCTTTGGGAGTTTGCGGACCATATCCATTCTCCTCGTGTTGGACGTTGTAGTATCGGCCAGCCGCGTACCTACCCCCACGCCCGCAGCCTTATCTCCTCGCTTTCATCCATGTCCGCCTGGGCGGCGTCCGGCTCGTCGTTGAACAGGTACGACAGCGAACGGCGTGAGTAGTAGTTATCGTCCGCGGGGTTGATCCGGATGGCCTCGGTAAAGTCGGCGATTGATTGTGGATAATCGCCTACTTCGTACCACGAAATACCCCGATTGAACCACGCATCGGCGCAGTCGGCATCCAGTTCAATCGCGGTGGTGTAGTCTGCGATGGCGCGCTCGTAAACCCCATTTCGACTGTACCGGTTGCCCCGATCTACGTATTCGTCGGCGCTGGTTGGCTCCGGCGGTGGTGTTGGTGTGTTGCGTGGCGTGGACACGTCTATGGTGACGTCGGCGACAGGAGGAGCAATCTACATTACCGAGCGAACCAGGCCGCCGTCCACCAGCATCGTCGTACCCGTCATGTAACTGGACCGCGACGACGCCAGGAAAGCCACCAGGTAAGCCAGTTCTTTGGGTTCGCCGATGCGTTTCAGGGCAGTTTGCTCGGCCCGCTGCGCCAGCGCGTCTTCCACCGGAATGCCCTGCGTGCGGGCGCGGTCTTCCACGTTCTCCATCATGCGCTCTGACATGATGCTGCCGGGGCAAACGTTGTTGATCAGGATGTTTTCATGGCCGATATCGTCGGCCAGGTTTTTCATGAACCCGATCACGCCCATACGGGTCGCCGCTGACAACGCCAGGTTGGGTATCGGGGTGTAAACCGTGCTGGCCAGTATGTTGATGATGCGGCCGCCGCCCTGGGCTCGCAGATGCGGCAGCGCTGCGCGGGTCATTCGCGCAAAGAAGAACAGCGAACGGTTGGCCGAAATTTGCCAGAGCTCTTCGGTCGAGTCCTTGGCGTAAGACTGTGGAGGGCCGCCGGAGTTGTTAACCATGATATCGATCTGCCCAAAGTGGGCGGCGGTTTGAGCGACCAGGTCCTGGATGGTTTCTTCCCGGTCCAGGTCACCGGCAAACGTGAATATGTCTGCTCCGGTGGCAGCCCGGATTTCGTCGGCGGCCCTTTCCAGGTCGGACGCCGTTCGGGAACATATCGCGACCCGGGCGCCCTCTGCCGCCAGTACTTCAGCGCAAGCGCGGCCGAGGCCCTTGCTGGCTCCGCCCACGATTGCGACCTTTCCGTTCAATTGCAAATCCATTGTGTAGCCTCCTGAACTGCTGCCAGGATTATAACAGGCAGAACGTTGATACCCTGCGGGCAAACCCGGGCGGACGGCAGAATGGACATCCCGTTGCAGCGCCCGAAAGCGTTTACAATGCAACCACTATGACCACCATAATCGGCGTCGATTTCAGCGGAGCCCGCGATGACCGCAATACGTGGGTTGCCCAGGGGCGATTGACCGCTGAGGGAACGCTCCTGTTCGACGGCTCGCAACCCGTCCGTCGCGAGGACTTGTTCGAGCTATTAGCCACGGTTCCAACTCCCGCCGTCGCCGCACTCGATTTCCCGTTCGGCGTTCCCGCAAAATTCGCGCTGGCATTGCAGCCCCGGCCCGTGCCCATTGCGATGCCCGACGTGTGGCGCACTGCCGCCGCGATGACCCCCGACGAATTTGGCGACGCGCGCAACGATTACGTCCGGCGGTTTGCCGAGCCGAAACGCGCCGGTGACCTGGCATACTTCCCGGAGAGTTTTTCCCCGCTGCACCGGGTCAGACCCAACATGGTGCCCATGACTCACCTCGGTATGACCATGCTTCACCACTGGCACGAATCCTGCCCGACTCGCTGGCACGTGCCTCCTCTCGATGCACCAGCGGGGCCCGTCGATACCGTAACCCTGCTGGAATTGATGCCGGGGGCGTTCCTGAATGCGATCGGGTTCGACCGCACCACCACCAAGGGATACAAGAAGGCTCAGCTGGCTATCCATCGACGAGACGCCATAATTAAGGGCCTGGCGGCCGCTTCGAATGTTCCGTTGCCCAACCTGTCCCTGGTGCGGCTGGGTTGTCGCGCCAACGACGATTGCCTCGATTCGGTGGTCGCAGCCGTGGCGGCCGCTGCCTGGTGTTTGGACTCAACACGATTTCGCCATCCCACCGCCGACGAACTCCCCAACGCCCGGCTGGAAGGATGGATTTACGTTCCCCGCACTCCGTGTCGCCAGGAGAAGCGATAGTCGGCGGTGAGTCTGCCACTCCACGATCGTTATTGCGTCGGACGCGGTTTCTCGAAAAGCCCGAAGGTTCACGCTTCCCCGCTTTGTCATTGCGACCCCGTACTCGATGCGGGGGTTGGCAATCTCGGCGCCGTAGCAACGGTGGTTTGCCGACGTGTGTTCAACCTCAACGAGATTGCCACGTCGCTGCGCTCCTCGCAATGACAAAGTGGGTACTCGTGAGTGTTGTTCCGTGCTTGCCCCGCGCGGGTGGCGGCGGTAATATGAACGCAGCATGGGCGCAGACCCGTAAAGCAGGTGGGCAAATGGCAATTTACCGACTCTACGCTGGCAACGACGGCCAGTCGCACATTGAGGAAACCAGCCTGGCAAACCATCCCGAACTCACCGAGGGGCAGGCGGCCCGTTCCATTTCCTTTCGTGAATGGCCTCCCGGCCACTTCATCGACTGGCATCCGGCGCCCCGACGTCAGTACATCATTTCGTTGGGCGGCGAGATAGAAATCGGTCTGGGCGATGGCACCACCGTGCGCTACGGGTCCGGCGATGCCCGACTGGTTGAAGACACATCAGGACAGGGACACACCACCCGCGTCGTGGGCGACCAGCCCAGTCTAACGGCGGTCATTCCCCTGGCGGACTGAACGAATCATCCTCTTCCATACCAACTCTTGAATACCATCAAGGAGGCTACCAATGGGACAAATAATCAGGGTTTATACCGGCAGTGACAACGAGAGCCATTTCGAGGAACTCACCCCGGATCAATTCGCCGACATCGCCAACAACGTCGGCCCCGGCGACGTCACCGTCGGCCGCCGTGAATCACCCAGTTTTTCCGATTACCACAACGCTCCCCGCCGGCAGTACGTCGTGAACATGAACGGCATCGCCGAATTTGAGGTGGCCGACGGCACCACGGTGCGCTTGTTCCCCGGCGACGTACTCGTTGCCGAGGACCTCACGGGACACGGCCACATCGCTCGAAGCATCGGCGATGATTTCCGCGTCTCCCTGGCAGTGCCCCTGGCTGAAGGGTAACCGCTAAACCTGTTGACCAAGCCATCTCCCGTAACGGGAGATGGCCAACCAGAGGAAAACCATGATCGTACGTATCTTCACCGGCGACGACGGCGAATCCCACTTCCAGGACGTTACACCCGACGAATTCGCCGAGATCGCCAACAACGTGGGCTCCGGTGACATCACCGTTGGACAACGGCCTCCGGGGTGGTGGGATGATTACCACACCGCTCCGCGGCATCAGTACGTGGTGTTCATGTCCGGCGGCGCCGAGATAGAAGTCGCAGATGGCGGCAAAAGGCAGTTTGGGCCCGGCGATGTTCTGGTGGCAGAAGACCTTACCGGACACGGCCATATCATCCGCAACACCGGGGAAGAAGCCCGGATCTCGCTGGCAGTGCCCCTAAAGTAAGGCAATTACATACCTAATGTACACCGCCGTTTAGTACAATCGCCACCACGCCACGTAAACCCAAGAAACGGCGTAATCTGAGACAGTCCGACGAACTAGCGATAGCACAACACCATCGCGGACTGCACGCCGCAGCAATGTAGTTGCCGACGCTTGTGGTAAAGTGGGATGATGGGGGGGTTATGGCAACGGCTTACACCAGAAAGGCTGCTACGATTGCACTTTATGGCGTCGCCGTTCGGGGCGGCGGCCGCAACTTATTTGGTGACGTATTATGCGACAGGTTGCAACTGGCCGTCGGTTATTGACAACTTCCATGACTTGGCGGAGTATGCCAGCATCAGCGTAATCCTTTACGGAGCGGCAGCCGTCGCCTCGGAGTTAACAGTAATCTGGGGAGGTAAGGCCATGCTTTATGGCATAACAGAACTCGTCCGAACTTGGCGCGAAATAAAGAAGACACAGCGGAATGACGCCGTCCGTATTGTGAGCCAAGAGAACGTATTGACGGCAGACGCCATTAGGAGCAATCCTACGCTGCAAGCCAATCCCGAACTGGCCGCGGAGGTCTTGGCCGAACTGGAGCGCGGACCGGCTAGGGCAGGAAGGTAGCTGGAGATTGCGTTTTTGTGCCGGTCGATGCCGGTTTTCTGGAATTGGCCGTTTCCGGCGGTGTACATAAGTATGTAGTCGCCTAAAGTAATTGGGGTCGCGCTTCGCCGGCCAGCAAACGTTGCAAGTGAATATAACCCTGCTGTTGTCGGGCGGTTTTCGCCACCCGTCCCCAGCGTGGTTCTTGCAATAATGACGCCAGTTGCCGCGTAATCTCGTTCTCGCCAAGCAGACCGTAGCCACGATACAGACTCAGCATGGCGTGTGCCCCGGCAACGTCGCCCGAAGCCAAGCGCCAGCCGTGGAGCAACGGCAACACTGCGTTCACGGCGATGTCTCGCGCCCTGCCGGCGCCAATGGGCGCAGTCTTTTCGCCCTCCCTACCGTTCACGGCCAGGGACTCGGTCATTCGGGAAGGCGCCCCACTCGACGCCGCTCGCCACAATCCCGCCACCAGCCCGGTTACGCTGTAACGGTCGACGAGCGCCGCCGCACCCGTCAGCCGCCTCGCCGGGTGGTTGGCCGGACGCACGCGAAACAGTCGCCATTGTTTCTTATCCAGAGGCGCACCCAGACCGGACGGAGGCCACCACACTGGACGACTCGTGCCAGGGTTTAAGCCGGCCCAAATCATCAACCAGCTCCGCAATGCCTCGATTCGTTCGCCAGCAGGAATGTCCCTGACGGCGTGGGTTAGCTTCCCGATGGGTACGGCGCCGGCCAACTCCACCATCGCGTGCTGATTATGCCGGTATCCCAACGCCCGGAGGATTGCTTCCCAAAGCAATTGACCCGGTGGCTCCGTCTCCAGCGAGTTGCGCACGAGGATGCTACGGGACAAAAACCGCTCGTCACCGGCCCGGTTCAGCAGCGCTGCCATCCGGTCGGCCGAGTTTGGCCGTTGGTATCCGTATTGGGACAGCATTCGCCACAATCGTTCGGCTGCCTCGCCATTCGAGGACTCATCGTCAGCGGCGGTAATGTCCAGCAGGGAGCGCAATCCAACCACCGGAGGGGATACGCCGCTGTGGGTAACCGCCGGAACAGCATCGGGTTCCAGCGCAACATGCAGGGCTACCCCGTTGTAGTTGGGATCGTGCTGGTGCCGGTGGGCCCGCCAATCCCGTTGCCGTAGATGGACTTCCACATCTCCGTGAACCAGACCTTGTCCTTCCACCAGCAGCAGGGCATCGCGAAAGTCCGGGCCGGCGGTGACGCCCGGTCGGCCAGGGTACAGTACCCGAACTCTGGCCCCTTTGTCCGTATGCAGGTCGGCGCTGCGCGCCGCGCGTCGTTCCCAAAGGTTAGCCAGCTGTTTCTCTGTAATGGGCAGCATCGGATGGTCCCGCGAGTTCCCTGCCGGTTCACCTGCTTTATGATTCGCCATCACGTAACACCGTATGAACAGATACCATCCGTAGATACCATCCGCGCTCGCCCTGCGTCTATGGCCTACTGTCATTACGTGTGGCGACCGTCCGCCACCGCCGCCGTTTTCACGATAACTGTGATAATGGCAGCACGTTATTGACGTCAGGAGGTTTCGCGGCTGTCATTGCGAGCGTAGCGTGGCAATCTCGTCGGCGTAGCAATGGTGGTTGCCGACGTGTGTTCAACCTCAACGAGATTGCCACGTCGCTGCGCTCCTCGCAATGACAGTAGGCCGGTTTGGTTTGATAAAGTGGGTACGCGTGGGCGGTCAGGGCCTTTTCAAAGTTGTGGATATTAACCACCCGCTCGTCCTGAGCCTGTCGAAGCACGGTCGCCGATGGTTCGACAAGCTCACCATGAGCGGAGGTCGGAGGACTTTGAAAAGGCCTTGGTGGGCGGTTATGCCGGCTTGCCGATTATTCCGGCGCGGCGTAGAATGACGAAACTAACAGCAGGTAAGGGAGTGCGTCCGCAACCGGCGGCGACACCGTTTATCAAACCCAGCGATTGAGGTGAACCGGTCATGGCAGAAGCGAAAGGCCCCCTGGATGGAATCCGCGTAATCGACTTGGGTCGGCATCAGGCCGGTCCTCGCTGCGCACAGGTACTCGCCCGTTTGGGTGCAGAAGTTATCAAAGTCGAACGTCTGGGCGGAGAAGAAACCCGTTATCACGCCCCCTGGGTTCGCAAGCAGTCCGCATACTGGGTGCAATACAACAGCGGCAAGAAGAGCCTGAGCATCGACCTCCGCAAGGAGCAGGGCAAAGAAGTGCTGAGCAAGTTGGTTAAGGTCTCCGACGTGCTGTTGCAGAACTTCCGCCCCGGCACGATCGCCACCATGGGCTTCGGATACGATGTTCTCTACGAACTGAATCCCCGCATCATCATGGTCAATGTGTCCGCCTATGGACAGTTTGGGCCCTATAGCGACCAGATTGGATATGACCCCATCGGTCAAACCATGTCCGGCATTGCGATGGTTACCGGAGAAGAGGGAATGCCGCCCATCCGCGCCGGCGTGCCCATCATCGACCGCACCACGGCGCTGCACGCCGCCATCGGAACTCTGGCCGCCCTGCATGAGCGGGAATCCTCCGGAGTGGGACAAACTATTGATGCCTGTCTCGCCGACACCGGATACAGCTACACTGAGATTCCCATCACCGCCTACCACGGCGCGGGCATTGAGCCCAAGCGCGGCGAATCAGCTGCTCCTCCGTCCGGCACCTACCCCTGCCAGGACGGCTGGGTACTGATCTCTGCCGGCGACCAGCACCACTGGCATCGCGTTTGCAACGCCCTGGGCAAGCCCGAATGGTTGGAAGACCCTCGCTTTACCACCCGCCACGAGCGCGGCAACAACGGCGAGGTGGTGAACCAGGCCATGATCGACCTGATGGCAAGCATGACCATGAAAGACGCCATCGCCCACTTCACGCACCACGACGTGGTGGCGGCGCCGGTGAACACCATCGCCCAGGCAGCCCAGGACCCGCATCCGTGGGAACGGCGCGCAATGGTCGAGGTTCCCGACTTCCTGGCTGGCAGCATCGCCGTCTCCGGAGATTTCTGGCATTTCAGCCGGACCCCAGCCGTTATCGGCAGCACGCCCCAGGTGGGTGAGCACAACGAGGACGTACTCACCGGAATGCTCGGCTACACCGAGGACGAAGTCCAGACGATGTACGAGGCCAACGTCATCGGCACCTTCCATCATTACGACGAAATCCCCGGCTAAGCAGTAGCCAGCAATCCTCTCTGTGGGAGGGGATGAACATAACATTCAAAAAGGGGCGGGCGCCAAACCCGTCCCTTTACGTTATGCGTAGCTACTAACGTGGGTACGCCCCTCACCCCCGGCCCCTCTCCCACCCTGACAGGGGTAGGTATGGGCTGAAATCGGGTTGCGACATAGCTTGGGAAGGCGCACCGCCATCCAGCATCTTGGTTGTGACACGACCAGATGCAGGAGACCCTCGATGCGCCTTCCCAAAGAATGCTATCAGATGCAAAAAACGATTGAAACGCATTTACCTCACCTCTCCCAGCCACAATTGACCGGCTTGGCGCTGTGGGTCTGCGGGGCCATCCTCGCCGGCAGCGCCTGCCAGAACGCCGTGGCCTCCGCCCTCTCGCCCGGGAGCAACTGGTACAACCTGCGCCAGCGCCTCAGGGAGTGGCTCTACGACGGCGGCGACCGCGCGACTCCCTGCCAGACCGAGCTGGACGTAACTCTCTGCTTCGCGCCACTGCTGCGGTGGGTCCTCACCTGGTGGCGGTCGGGCGGCCTGGCTTTGGCCATCGACCCAACCCTCAAAGGGGACCAGACCACCGCCATCGTCATCAGCGTGCTCTACCGCAGTTGCGCCATCCCCGTGGCCTGGCACATCCGGCACGCCGACCAGCCCGGCTCCTGGATGGACCCCACCGTGGAACTGCTGCAAGCCTTGGCCCCAGCGGTTCCCGAGAATATGACCGTCATCGTGCTCTGCGACCGGGGCATCGCCAGTCCCAAGCTGTGGCAGCAGATACGGGATCAAGGCTGGCATCCCGGTATGCGCTACCGAAAGAACATCACTTTCTGCGCCGACGGCGGCAAACGATTGCCCGCCCAGCGCTTCGTCTCCCGTCCCGATACGGCGTGGATTGGCCGCGGCACCGCCTTCAGCACCCCCAAGGCCAAGCGACGTTGCACCCTGCTGGTGGTCTGGTACTCCGAGCAGGAGGAGCCCTGGATCATCCTCACCGACCTGGCACCCGATCAGGTGGGTCCCAGTTGGTACGCCTTGCGCTTCTGGATCGAGCTGGGCTTCAAGGCCCTCAAGAGCCTGGGCTGGAAGTGGGACAAGACCCGCCGCACCGACCCCACCCGCGTCTCCCGCCACTGGCTGGTGCTGTCGGTGGCTACCCTGCTGGCCCTGGCCTACGGCACCAGGGTGGAAGACGCCCAGGAGCGCAGTATCGCCCCAGGCAACCTGCGGGCGCCGCCCAAGGACTTGGCTCCCAATCACCGTGACTCCCGTAGCCGTCCGGCGCGCACCGTGAGCGTGATCCGCCACGGCATCGACTGGCTCCGGCGCTTGCTGATCAAGGGCCGCCTCTGGAGCCGCGTCTGGCTGCTGCCCGAACCCTGGCCACAACCCAAGCCCGACCTGGAGATTACTCGCCATGTCCCACCGTAAAAACCCATACCTACCCCTGTCAGCCTCTCCCACCGGGAGAGGGGGACTGCCGTTTTACATCGATGGACAGGATGAACAGGATTTTTGGGTGTTACGTGTAACGGGATTGCCACGTGGTTCGGCGGGCTCGGGATGAGCGGAAGATCCTCGCAATGACAACCGAGAGACCGCGCCGTTGCTGGCTGTCGTCTTACCTATCCATTGCCGGTGTGCTACGATACCCGAACGATTGCACCGAACAATTGCAGACCGATCCGAAACCCGGAATCACCGGAGGGAGCAGCTATGAAAGGACGAATTGTAGTCGTCAAAGAGTACGGCAAACCCTTTGAAATTCAGGAGTACGATGTCCCCGAACCACAACCGGGGGCAGTCCTGCTGCGCATGACCCAGGCTGGCATCTGCGGGTCCGACCTGCATACGTGGCGGGGTGACCAGACGCAGGAGCACTCGCCGCTCCCTGAGACTGGGCGCGTGATGGGACACGAGGGCACGGGCGTTATCGAATACCTTGGTGACGGCATCGATTCCGACTACTACGGCAACCCGGTTCAGGAGGGCGACCGCGTCGTCTACGCCGCTGTGTTCCCGTGCTACCGTTGCCACATGTGCCTGCGTGGAGCCACCAACTGGTGCGCAAACCGGCAGTATCCGGCCGCCGGAAACTGGCCCTATTTCACCGGAACCTATGGGGACTTCCTCTATTTGCCCCCAAGGCATCCCTTCTTCCGCGTCCCGGATGAACTGCCCGACAACCTGCTCGGACCGGTCAATTGCGCCATGGGTACGGTTACCACCGGCCTCGAGCGCGCCAACATGAGCCACGGCCAATCGGTCGTAATCATGGGGGCCGGCGGGCTGGGTCTCCACGCCACCGCGATGGCGAAAGAACGGGGAGCCGATCGCGTTATCGTGTTGGACCGCCTGGAAAACCGCCTGGCGTTGGCCGAGGAATTCGGAGCGGACTATACCATCAACATTGAGGAATTCAACACGCCCGAAACCCGCGTCCGCCGGGTCCGGGAACTCACCCGTGGCCGCGGCGCCGATGTGGTGATGGAGCTGGTGGGACGCGCCGATCTGCTGAAGGAAGGCATCGACATGCTTTCCAATGGCGGCACCTTCGTCGAGATTGGTGACATCGTACGCGGCCAGGAAGTGTCGATTGATCCGTCCAAACTGCTCCAGGGAAAAAACATTGTCGGCAGCCTGATGTATCGTCCGGCCCTGTTGCCCGAATTGCTGGATTTCCTCGTCCGCAACCAGGACCATCTGCCCTTCGACAAGCTGGTGTCCCACACCTTCCCGCTGGCCGATGTCAATGAAGCCTTCGCCCAGGCCGAGTGGAGCCAGCGCCAAACGGAAATCACCCGAGCCATGCTGGTGCCTTAGGCACAGTTCAAAGGGAATCCGCTCCAAAAGTTAGCCAATTAACAGATGGATGTAGGGGTGAGTAGTCATCCGCCCCTACCGAACAACAAAATGGGAAATTTGAACCAAACGGAAGTAGCGGAGTTAAGTTTTGATTATCGAAAAAAATCCGCCCTTCAAAGACGGTATGGCCCCCATCCACCCCGGCGAGTTCATTGCCGAAGACCTCGAGGAGCGGGGGATGTCCTCCATCGATTTTGATGCCGCCTTGGCGGTTCCTGCCGGCACCACAGCGGCGGTAGTGGCCGCACACCTCGACATCACCCCGGAGTTGGCGCTCCGCCTCTCCCGTTACCTCGGCACCACGGCGCAACTCTGGCTGAACTTACAGGCCAGCTACGACTTGAAAATTGCCGAGCGTAAGCACGGCGATACCGTCGCCGCAGAAGTTACTCCGCTGCCAGGCGTCAGCGAGAGTCCGTACCGGAAGTTCGACTATGCCGAAGATTATGGCCGGTGATTCAAAGTTTCCGAGACCGGAATACCCGACGGTTGTTCTATGGCGAACCGGCGCCGGCGTTCCAAGGTTTCGGAAGGCAGGCAATCAGCCGTCTAACGGAGGCGCCATGACTGCCAAAGACGATACGACGCCCGCACATCCGGGCGCAATCCTGACTGCGGAACTCAAGGAACTCGGTCTTTCCCCCAACGAGTTTGACGCCGCGCTGGCCTTGCCTACCGGCGCTACGGCGGAAATTCGGGCGCCGCGCCGCAGCGTCACGCCCGAGTTGGCTCTGCGTCTCGGACGCTACTTTGGCACCACTCCGCGATTCTGGGTGGATATGCAGAACGCTTACGACTTGCACGTGGCAGAACGCGAACACGGCGCCGACATTGCCGCTGAAATTACGCCCCGCATTACTCTTGACGACATCCCCGATTGGGCCGGCGGCAACAAGATTAGCGACGCAGCGAACTAGAGCCGGTTGACAATTAGCAAACCAGCCCGTCACTCCTGCGAAAGCAGGAGTCCAGAGAGGGTATGATGAAAGAATCAGAACCGTGATTCACGACTGCGGCCACTGGATTCCCGCTTTCGCGGGAATGACGGTATTTGTCAACACACCCTAGCCGACAATCCCACACGAACCCCACCACCACAAGGAGGAACGCCAAATGAAATTTGGATTGATGTACGAAATCCAGGTGCCGGAACCTCATTACCCCGGCATTGAGGCCGACCGTTACAAGCAGGTGATGGCCCAGGTTGAGCTGGCAGATGACGTTGGCTTTGACTACTTCTGGACGGTGGAGCACCACTTCCTGCGGGAGTTTTCCCACTGTTCCGCCCCCGAGGTGCTCTACGGAGCCATTTCTCAACGCACCAAGCGCATCCGTATCGGCCACGCGGTAGCCCTGCTCCCCGGAGCTTACAACCATCCCGTGCGGGTCGCGGAGCGCGCCGCGGTGCTGGATATCCTCAGCGACGGGCGCATGGATCTGGGCACCGGCCGCTCCACCACTCTCATTGAAATGGACGGCTTCGAGGTCGATCCGGAGACGACCAAAGCCCAATGGCGTGAAGCCATCGGCATGATTCCCCGGATGTGGACCGAAGACCCCTTCTCCCACGCGGGAGAGTTCTATAACATCCCGCCGCGGTCGGTCATTCCCAAGCCGGTGCAGAATCCACACCCGCCCATGTGGATGGCCTGCAGCCAGCCCGCATCCTTCGGTGAGGCCGGCGATTTGGGCGTTGGCGTCCTTTGTTTCAACCTGGGTGGCCATGAACAATTGGTCGAGCGCGTGCAGATTTACCGTGACGCGGTGAAAAACCCCCATCCCATCGGCAGTATGGTCAACGACAACATCGCGGCGCTGTGCATGGTTCACGTTGCCGAAACCGACCAGGAAGCCTACGATGCCGCCGCCCGGGAGGGTGAGTGGTTCGTCGCCAAGGCCGAAGACCTGTACAGCCCCTGGCAGGGTCGGGCAGTGCCCGAAAGCTACCGCTTTGCCGTTGACGCTATCCAGACCGAGCGGGTCAACAAAACCGCCGACGACCACATTGAATCCGGCGCGTTCGCGATGGGCAGCCCGGAGACGGTCATCAAGACCATCGAGAAATACCGTGAGGCCGGCGTCGATCAGATTCTGTGCTTCATGCAGATGGGCAACCTGCCCCACAGCAACATAATGAACAGCATCCGCCTGTTCGGCAAGCAGGTGATACCGCACTTCCTGTAGGCCCTTTCTACATTCCCCTCACCCCAAACCCCCTGTCATTGTGAGGAGCGTAGTCGCTCATGGTGAGCCTATCGAACCACGTGGCAATCCCGTCCGAACCCCCTCTCCCTTGATGGGAGAGGGTTGGGTGAGGGTGAACCCCCGCTCGTGCTGAGCCTGTCGAAACATCATTGCGCGACCCTCATCGAGATTGCCACCCCCGCATCAAGTACGGGCTCGCAATGACCGTTATCGCTCCGGGAAAAGGGGCGGGATTGAAACCCGCCCCTGAATCATTCGGCCTCAATGGCGAGGCTGCATCAGTCTGATGATGGCAGCTGTTTCGCTTCCTGCAATTCCATCGGCTCGCCGTTGAGCCGCAAATCGCACTTGCCGGCTTTGGTGACCAGCACCGAAACGCCGCCGTCGGCGGAGGACAGGCGCTTGCCCATGGTTACCTCCGGTGCATCATCTGCGGATGACGCGCCGGCAAAATCGACGCTGGCGCCCTTTATTTGCAGGAGTATGTCGCCGTCTGTCAAATCGCCCTGGCCGCTCGCCTTGCTGACGATTAGCTCAGCCCCTCCGGGGCCAACGTACCGCTGCCCTGTCTTCAATTCCATTGCGCGCAACACCTCTACGGGTAGTATTCTGATGCTCGAAATTATAGACACTCCCCGTTCAGACCGTCAACGCAATCGCGGGCTCACGCATACCCACTTCGTCAAACCAAACTGGCCTGCTGTCATTGCGACCCCGTACTTGATACGGGGGTGGCAATCTCGCCGCCGCAGCAATGATGGTTTGCCGACGTGTGTTCAACATCAACGAGATTGCCACGTGGTTCGACAGGCTCACCATGAGCGGCTGCGCTCCTGGCAATGACAGGTTAAGTGGGTACGCGTGAGGGATTAGAAACGATTGCGAAGCTGCTGGAGTGCGATGTCTGCTTCCCGGCGCAGCCCGTCGACGTTGACCCTGTCCTCGTCCACGGCCTTGAAAGCATCTACCGTGAACGGCTGCCAGGAGTTGCGCAGGGTCCGGATAGCATTTTCCTCTCTCCCGGCGGCGTCCACCAGCGATGTGTACATGGGGAGGAGGTAGCCGGCTCGCGGAAGGTCTCTTACGTCGCGCGCAATGGCGCCGGTGCGGAGACTAAATTGCTCCAACGCTTGTATCACCTCGGTACGGTCGCACCCGCCTTCGCTCGCCCGCCAGTCGTTGTAACGATCATGAAATTCATCCCAGGTCACCACGAGGCTGTTGTACTCATCATTGAATACCCGCAGTTCTGCCAGGCTTTCCGCCGGATCAATCGGAACAATCGGATCAGCCTTCGGTGGGTTGCTGATAGTTTGATCGGTGTCCGCCAGGGCATCTTCGCTGGCCTTCACACTGGCGTCGATCCCGGAGAAGTCGGGCAGCTCCGGTTTGTCGGACGGTTCCTCTTTGTCGGATGGTTCCTTCGCGGTGTTGATAGCTTCCAGTTCTGCTTGCGCCGCGCTTTGGAGAGCCTCTACTGTACTTTCAGCGCCGGTTGGGGCCGGTAGTTCATCCAGCGCAGCAACGACGAGCGTGAACTTCTCCACCAGCTGGCCGAGGCTGGCGATAACGTCAGCCGGTTCCTGGCCCGCTGCCTTATCACGCAAGTCTTTGTATTCATCGTGAACCGTTTGCCAGTCATTTTTGACGAGGTCAAATGATTGGGCAAATTCGTCCGTTGATTCGGGTGCGGCACCAGTTAGCACGGCGGCGCGCAACTCGATTGCCTGGTCCTGGGCGTCCTTTTGAGCGTGGGACGCATCAGAACGCCGCTGCTCCACTTCCTCGAATAGCGCAACGTTATTGGGCTGCCAGCGGTCTCGCAACTGCCGCAACGCCGTTTCTTCCGCCTCGGCGGCCACAATCAGCGTATCGGCGAGTTCTCCGGTGCTTTGAGCGCGGGTAATGTTACGCGCCTGTTCGGTCACATCATTGAAAGCAACCGCGAAGTCATTCAGGGCTTCGTGTACCGAGTTTGGGTGGCACGAGGTCAACTCGGCCCTCCATTGGTCGAACTCCACGCGAATTTGGTCCCACTGTTGATCGATGGCCTGCTGTTGATTTACAAAATCGTTGATCTCGGATTGGGCGCTGGCCGGCAGGGGAGTGGCGCCGGTGGCGGGTTGTACCTCTGCGGGCAATATTTCCGTTGGGGATGTGTCGGGTTCGTTGCAGGCAACCAGCAGCAGCAGCGACAGAGCCAGGAACAGTGAAACGTAGCAAATGGATCTAGTTGTCATGGACTACCTTATTCACTCCTGCGAAATCGCTAACCAAGTCGTCTCTAAAATCGCCTTTCAGCAGGCGATTGACCGCATCGTCCAATGTTTCGGGTGTATCCGACAGGAGTATCAGCATGGATCGGCCCCGGTTCCGGTCAAGCACCGTAACGGCAGTTCCTTCGAGTTCCAGGTCTGGGCCAAAAGGTGTGCTCAGAGTGTCGTCAATACGCACTCCGGCGGCCTGCGGGTATTGACTGACCTGCATCGCATCCTCGTGCAGCCCCAGGAATACCGTGTCCCGACTGACGTCTTCGACTCCGCCGACGTTGGAAGATATCCCGTATTCCGACAAGCCTTTCTTCAGCTCTATGCCCTGGTTCAGAAGCGTTGTTTGGCCCAACAGGATGTCCACCTCGTTGTCCAGTCCACGTTCATAGAAATGCGGGAAGTCGGCGAGGTAAAACTCGCGGGTGCTGTTCGTGAGGTAGTCTGCGATGTTCGATACCAGCCGGTCGTTGTCCAGCATTGCGTTCTGGGGGGAATCATAAAGGTCAGGTCTGCAATCGACACTACATTGCGGCTGTTGCCCCAGGCCATTGGATTGAGGCCCTCGCCGGATTCAACCACCGTAGATTTAGTGTTGGCATCGGCAAATGCCAGCCCGGGGCCAGATGACTGGATGGAGCCGGCTGTGTACAGGGCGATGGTGTCGAGACCTGCGGTTAGCTCTTCGGGCTGAAACTCGCGAACATAGATGTGCTGGAAGTTGAGGTCGTTCTCAACCTGGTTGTAGAGGTAGCCGGGCTGGAAGGCAAGCCCAAACCTTTCCGCCAGCGTGTTTATCTGTTGCGGTCGAGTCGGATCGGAGATCAGCAGCAGCTTTCCACCTTTGCGGACGAACTGTTCCACCAGGCTGGCTTCGGCCTCTGAATAGGCGTCTCGCGGAAGGATAACCAGGAAGCTGTCGGCGCGACGCAGCTGATCCTCCAGCTGAATCAGTCTGTCGTCTTCTTCAACGGTGGTGAAGTCGCCGAGAAACTCGACAGCGTATCCGCGATTGGCTACGCGCGACCGCAGCGTAACGATTTCGTTGGAACGGAACGCATTCCTGTGTAGAGCGTCCACCAGGAACAGGCCCCCGGAAGGCAGGTTCGCGGGCGGTTCTATGGGCAATATGGAGGGGCTGGCCTGCGAACCCACGTGCTGGAAGACGATTTGCGGCGAGGGCGGCGGGCTGTAACTTCCGTGGTAAAAATAGAGATACCCGCCACCGAAAACGATGGCGGCGAAAACGAGGAACAGGGCCACCGACCCTAATAGTTTAATCGTCATATCCCGCGTACAGGTAGTAGACGTTAGGTCGGCGAATATCGAGGGGGAACTCCGGCAGAGGGTTATCCTGATACGTATCCAGTCCCCCGGCAAGCATCAGTTTCCGCAGCGCCTGGAGCTCTGCAATGCCGTTGCCGGGCGCCAGCCCGGATGCGCTTCGGAGAGGGTCGCCGTTTCCCTGATCCATCAGCAGCAGTGTCGCCGGGTCGATCATTCCGATTGCTTCGCCATCGTATTGAGTGGCGAATACCCGTCTTACCTTAAGGATGAATTCACGCTGTACTTCTGCGTTGACGTCCACCAATCCATAATTGGAAATTCCCGCGAGTTCTGCCGCTTTTTCGATAGCATCGCTATCGCCGCCGATATCGTCGGCCAGGCCCAGACGCACGGCGTCGATGCCCGAGTAAATCCGGCCTTCCACCAGCTCCGCTTCGGTGATTCGCAGTCGCTCACCCCGCTCGCTGATAACCATTTGGGCGAAACTCGATTTGAGCTGTTCTGCCAGCGCGAACCAGTCCCTTCTGGAGGCTCCCGACAGCTTGTAGGGGCCGGTGAACACAATACTTTCCGATGGCACCCCGGGGATCAGCGGGCCGGCAAATGTAATTACCCCTACATTGCCAACCAGGGACGAAGTTTGGGCGTAGGTATAGTTGGATCCCATGGCCATCATGTATCCGCCACTGGCAACGAGGCCGTTCATGATCACAACCACAGGTTTCTTTTCGCGCAGTTTCCGGGTTTCCACGTATAGCCGCTCACTGGTGGCGGCGCCGCCGCCCGGAGTGGTGAGCCTGATGACCACCGCCTTGATGGAATCGTCCCGCTCCGCGTAGCTGAGGTACTCGCCAATGACGTTGGCCGATCCCTCGGAAATGACGGTATATGGAATGTCAATCACGCCGATGTTGGGCTTTCCCGGAAAAGCATAGGCCAGCACCAGGGCGCCAAACACTACGCCCAAAATAGCGGCAATCGGTCCGATGACGAACCAGCTGGACAGGGCACTTTGCGATGCACTTCGCGATGCGCGAAGTGTTTCCATTATCCGATTTCCCGCACTGGATAACATCTGTCTCCGCTTGATCCCGACGCTGATCAGGGTCAAATAATTGACGCAGTTTGCTGCCAGCGCGTATCCGCACCGGAGGCTGGCACAATCTTACCATAAGCCTGAATCGGGAGCGGCGTCTCGACAATCCCGACGGCGACTGCCCGATGGTGGTACGATACGGTCGTGACGTGGGCCAAATGGCGATATTGAACTCGAAAGCCGATATTGAAAAGGAAGTGGATCTGAGATGAATTCGAACCGTAAACCGGTCGCCGTCGTGGTGGGGGCGACTTCAAAGTGGCAATCAGATGGCCGGAATACCCAATTGGCGCACGGCAGGGTGCTCGATGACAGCGACCTTCCGGTGGGCGTGCGTTGGGGCGTCGGCGGCGCCATAGCCCAAAAGTTCGCACAGGAGGGCTTTTTCGTCATTCTCACCACCCGCAGCACGGCCAATGCGACGCCCTTGCAGGCGGCAATCCAGGAGCAAGGCGGCGACAGCATGATTGTCGAGCTGGATTTGGTGTCAAGCGACTCCATATCCGATGCGTTCGCACAGGTTCGGGAGCAGGCTGGCGACCCGGAAGTTTTGGTGTACAACGCGGGCTACCTGGAGGGTCGGGATCTGCCGCCGGAGAAAGAACTACTGGAACATATACCGGTGGAGATGTTCGACACGGCGCAGCATATCTCCAGCCGCGGGCCGTTCCTGGTCGCCAAAGAGGTGTTGCCCGCCATGCGAGAACGCGGCCAGGGCTCGTTCTTCATTTCCAACAACTCTTCGTCCTTGCGCGGGCGAAAGCGCAACACCGGACAGTCGCTGTACTATCCGCGAGTGATGATGCGCACGCTGGCGCAGGTGCTGACCGAGGAATATTCCGAGTTCGGCGTGCACGTAGCCAACATCGTGATCGATGGCACCATCGACTCTCCCGGAACCCGAGCCCTGCCGAGGGCCCAGCAGAATCCTGATGTGGTGATAAATCCGGTTAAGATCGCCGAGGCCTTCTACTATCTGCACACCCAGGACAGATCCTGCTGGACGCACGAGCTCCAATTGACTCCATTCCCAACCAAGCCGAGTTTTTAAGTCCTTCGATTCAGCGCCGGCACCCGCCGGCAACCTACCTGTTAATCTGTCATTGCGACCCCGTACTCGATGCGGGGGTTGGCAATCTCGTCGGAGTAGCAACGGTGGTTTGCCGACGTGTGTTCAACCTCAACGAGATTGCCACGTGGTTCGACAGGCTCACCATGAGCGGCTGCGCTCCTCGCAATGACAGCAGGCCGGTTTGCCCGTGCAAACCGGCGTCGGTCGGTGTTCAGCTGGGAGTTACTCGTCCTGGGGGAGAAAGGCGTTGGGGACGACCGCGCTGCCCTGGCCGACCCCGGTGGTATCGCCGCGCTGGTTCTCGGCCTTGATCTCCACCGATACCCGACTGCCGTTCACTTCCCGACTCACGCCGGTAACCGTCCCCGTGAAGGTGATTGTGTCGCCGGGACGAACCGGCCGCAGGAATCTCAGATCAACCGTGCCGGTGTGGTTGAACACGCCGCCGCCGAAGTACCGGCGCAGCAGTTCGATGGCGAATGACAATGACATCCTCCCCGAAGCCACCGTGCCCTCGGTTCCCAGGGTCTCGCGGGCGGTCTCTTCGTCCGTGAATTGGGAAGGTTCCAACTGCCCGGCGCTGCCCTCGAACAGGTTGATCGCCTCTTGGGTCATTTCCTTTGCCAGGGAGGATAGCTCATCGCCCACCTCGTAGGCGCGAACTAGCCCCCCCATTTCTTACCGACCTCGGTGGGCTGCTTAAGCTCATGGGTAATCACACGGTCGATGAGCCGCCCGTCTTCGTCAACCGAAACCGCCTCGGTGACGATGTAGTTCTTGCCCCGGCGCAGGTACTTGTCGGCGATCCACGCCCGCACGGTGATCGTCTTGCCGCCGATGGGAGGGTTGTAGCAGTAGAAGGCGCACCGGGCGTTGACAGAACCGGCGTCCCGGTACTTGGCGTTGTACTGCTTGACATCCACCTTGTGGGAGATGGTCGGGAAACCGGCCTCCGGGTCCATCACCCCCAGGCGGTAGGTGTCTATCATCTTCTGCGTGAGGAGGTATTGGTACGTCTCGAAGGTCTCACCGACCTCCAGGGCGTCCCAGTCCAGAAGTATTCGCGCATCCGCTTCTACCATAGCTGCACTTCCTTTCGTTTAACGCGTAATTGGGATTGCTAACCGGCTAGATGCCCCGCCAGGAGCGCCGTCCGTTGACGCGGACGAAATGGCCGAAGCCGGGGTCGGGAAAGTGTCCGGCGGAGACCAGAACCTGCTCGTGCTCCAACATGTCCATCACGGAATGCCTGGTGCTGCGGGACACGTCCGGCTGGATGTCGAATATGGGGCACCAGTCGGTGTAATGCGCCTGGGCCGGGTTGTGCGCCACGTCGCCCAGGATGTAACCCCGCTCTCCGCCCGAGGCGATCATGATTGAGACGTGGCCCGGGGTATGCCCAGGCGTGGAGACCGTGGTGAGCTCGTCCGTGATCCGGTAATCGTCGTCGATCAGGTCGATGAATCCCAGACCCTCCAAAGGTACTACCTGGTCGCGGACGTGGGCAGCGCCAGCCAGCACATCGGGCTGAGTCCAGTAGTCCCAGTCCTTCCTCGGCGCCAGGTAACGGGCATTGGGGAAGTTTGGCTTGCCATTGGTGAGGTTCCAGCCCACGTGGTCGGGGTGGAGGTGAGTGAACACCACCAGGTTGACAGCCTCCGGGTTGACGCCCTTGGCCCGCATGTCGGCCATCAGCGTACCTTCGGGGGCCTGCAGGCCGGTATCGACGATGATCAGTTTTCCCTGCGAGCGGACACCCGTGGTTCCATACCTGCTGGTAATCTGGTCGTGGTCGTCCAGCAGCTCAGGAAACTCCCGCCACTGTTCGATGGTGGTATCCGGGAAAGGCGCGAAGGGAGACCGGACGGGCATTCCATCGTTTAACGACAGCAATTGAACATTGCCGACGCTGGTTGTGTAGCTGGGCATATCGGTATTGCCTCTCGATAAGGTAGCCTTCTAACGGTGTATCGTTCCGAGCGTCATATTACCCCAAAAAAGCAGATCCTGTTGAGAGAAAACATCGGAGTCTCGTAAATCGTCAAGGGCGTCGGCAAGGGAGCAGGGCCTTTCGGTTCTCCTCATGTCATTGCGAGCGCAGCGTGTCAATCTCGTCGCCGTAGCAATGATGGTTCCCCGGCACGTGCTCAACCTCAACGAGATTGCCACGTCGTTGCGCTCCTCGCAATGACAACCGAATGACCCTGCAAGGGAGTGTTGAACAAGTCCAACGGTGGGTGACCGCCAACATCCGTGCTACGAATATCGTCCTTCTTATCGGTAGTTTGTTAGCGACCAGCACATCGCGCAACTTTGTTGTCTCGACTTTCGGCTCCGGTGGCCCCTCGGATTTACCCCGTAATTCCTGGAGCTGACTTTTTCAACACTCCATTACGGCCCGTTTACACTTCCCCCCGAGGACGCGCCGTCCCTGCCACCTGAAAGCCCACGGCGGAAACTGGAATCCGCAACAGCAGCGGTAGTTAATGTCCCCAGCTTCGGCAGACCAAAGCGGACCAGAGCGATTACCTTTGACAAGATGCGGGTCTATAACACCCAGCGGAGGCAATACGGTATGAGCGTAGATAAGCAGACCAGAATAGGCATAGGAGTCGCGCTCGGAGCCGGGGTAGGCGTGGCCATAGGCTCGGGCATAGGCGTAGCCATCGGCAATATCGGCATCGGCGTGGGAGTAGGAATCGGCGTCGGCGTGGTGATAGGAATTGCCGTGGCAGTGGCGCTTGGGGGCAGAAGTGGTGACGAGGGCTAGCTAGTGGTGACACTTCCTGGACACTACCGCTTTGTAAAGACACTGGAGAGCCGGATGCGGTGAAAGCCGCACGTCCGGTTCGGAGGGGGGCCGACGGAAAAGCGCTCCGATAACTCGGAGTAACTCGCCGGCGGCCTGCCCTACACGTCGGACGATAGCCGCATGATAATGATCGCGAAAGGATTCGTTTTGGTCGTCTTCATGTGTCTGAGTTCGAACTGCGGGTAACCGCCGCCGGGTGCTATGGATATCATTCCCAATGGACATGGGCGGGGATACCTCGTCCAGGGCCTTTCGATTCTCCCTCTCCCCTTGGGGGAGAGGGCTGGGGTGAGGGGTATAGTCTGCGGCAGGATAGTTCCCTATTTCACACCCTCACCCTCACCCTCTCCCATCAAGGGAGAGGGGATTTCTTGTAAAACCGAAAGGCCCCGATACCTCGTCCCTTGCGCTTGACACCCAGGGAAGAAACAACAGGCTTGGCACGGTCCGCCGGTTACGTTAACTCGTCCACGCAGCCCCGCACCGGCGCTCCCGGCGCCCAAAAGCCACCAGCGCCGATTAGAGGGCCGGTATCACCTCGTCGCACAACAGCGCCAGCGCCTCGTCCACGTCCGGGCCCAGCTCGGAGAACATCAGCTGTCCGAAGCCCTGCTCCCGGGCCGTGTCCCGCACCTTGAGCATCCGTTCCAGGCAGTCCTCCGGCGTACCGGCTATGAAGATAGCATCAATCATGGAATCGGTAACCAGGTTGTTAAATTCTTGCTCTGTTGCGCCGTTCCGGTCCGCCTGGTGCAACCGCTCGATCTCCGGCAGGGCCACGTCCAGCCGCTCAATGTCCTCCGGGGTGTAGCCTTGCCGGAACATATTCAGGACCCGGCGGCCCGCGCTTTCCTTGACGAACTCCCTGGCCGCCGCTGCGTTTCGAGACAAGGAAATCTTGATCTCCGCCACTTTGGGTACAACCCCCTCCTGGCGTTCAGGAGGCAATGCGCTGTCAAAGGCGTCCAGCAACTCGGGAACCCTGCCGGTACGGAGGGCCGCTAGATAATGGCCTCCAAAGATCAGGCCGTCCATGGTTTCGCCGCCGACGGCCATGCCCAACGGGCCGTTGCTGCCGCAATAGATTTGTACCGGCGACGAGGGGCTGAAATTCATCCGGAAGGTGGCGGAAGGGTTGAAGTGGTAATAATCCAGGAGGTTGGGGTAGTCTGCGAAGCAGACTGCCTCCCCGGTCAGGAGCCGGCGCACGCTCTGGGCCGTCTCCCGGAGTACGCTGACCGGCCGCGGCGTTCGGATGAGCGATGGCGTATGGGGATTGCCTCGACCCAACCCGATACTCAATTCCCGCCCGTCCATCAACTCGCTCATGGTGGCAATTGAATCCGCCAGGTCAACCGGGTTGCGGAAATACTGGACGGTAACCGCGGTGCCCAGCTTTATCTTGAGGCGGCAGGCCAGCGCCGCCAAGGCCACAAAGGACTGGCGGCTTCTTAAGTTATCGGTAACCCAAAGCTGGGCCACGCCTCTGGCTTCCGCCTGGGCCGCCAGCTCCATCAGGTGAGGCAAGGAAACGTGAGCGTAGGTGGGTAGGTGAAATTGGACACCGGTTTCCGGTGGAGACATGATTTTGCCGCCCTCGCCAGATGGTTACAGTGATTCGTGCGATTCCCCTGTCCCGCAGGCTGTCATTCACAGGGCTACCACGCGCACTTGGCGATTGTGAGTGTCGGCGATAAAGAGGTCAACTGCCGCATTGATGTCGCAGCCATAGGGATGTGCCAATCCAGCAGTTCATCGGGGCCACCGTCACCGGCACTGCCCTCGCGGCCTCCGCTGATGGTGGTTACGATGCCCGTACGGGCGTCGATTCGCCGCACGGCGCAGTTATCCAAGTCAACTATGATCATGTTGTCATCCAGGTCGCAGCGTATCGCCTTGGGTTCTCCCGTGCCGGCTATCAGTGTGATTATGCCAGTCTGAGAATCCATGCGGCGGATCCTGTGATGGCGCCCTATGCACACGATCATGTTCCCCTGGGGATCAAATTCACAGGCGTAAGGAGTTTGACGCGCGGCGTCTATCGCCGGTCCGCCGTCGCCCCCCCAATCCTCTGATCCGTTTCCCGATACGGTTTGGATGATGCCTTTATCAGCCGGCATTTACACCTCCGGCGGTCGCCGGATATCCCGGTGCGTTTCGTCCGGGGGTACATTGTATATGGGGCCTGGCGATAAAGAGTCCGGCAGCTGGAAGGTGGGTGGATATTTCGGCGTTTTTGCGGTGGTCATGCTGAATCTCTCCGTGCCGGGAATGGCGGTGGTTGAGACATCGTTTGATGACCGTGACTGCGTTTCGGCGGATGTAGTGGCGGTTACCGGCGGTGTTACTCCGCACGGTTGGCTCAGCGTGCCCGGCTACGCATTGCCGGTTCTCGGTAGGGCTTACTCGCTGGGCTCCTGCTATTGGTTTTCAGCAAGGCGCGGTCTCGCGACCTGGGCGGGGGTCTTGCGCTTGGCGATGGCCGTTAGGGCTTTCCAGCTTGGCTTAACGGCTTTGTGCATTCGGGGCCGTGTGTTTCCGGAGTTAGCCGGCTTGGGGAAGCTGAAGGCGAACTCGAACGTACCGTCTATTGCCCGTGTGTCCGGGCAGTGCTTGGGCCGACGAAGCATCCGGGCCACTGGGTTCGTTCCTGCTGTTTCCGGCGGATGGAGAGGATAATACCATTGAGGAAATGAAGGGCGACATTCGCGCGGTGAGGGGATCAATGTTGGTGCTGGAAACGACGACGGCAGACTTCCAGCGCGGCGGACCTGTTCCTTCCGAGGATTACCAAGTGAAGCGGTTCGGAGCTAACCCGACAATGCAACTGGTTCAGCTGCTAAAAGTAGTACGGGGCGAAAGTTCCGGGCTCGTGTGGGTTCAACGCAGTGCTATTCGGTGCGGCTGACTCTGCTCAGTTGCGCGATACGTGGCGACTGGCATTATTTGGCGCGATTGCGCCGCTAGGCAAGATCGTGGAAAAGAAACTCCAGGACAAGATAGATCCGGACATCACGCGGGACTGGACCGAACTACGGGCATCCGACCTGAGCCCCCGGGCGCGTGCGTTTCTATCCCTGGCAGGCGGTAGCGGTGGGGGGATCGATTACGCCTCTCGGCTGAAACACGTTTATCACTTGGATTTGTAAATTAATGGAGCCGATGAAGGGAATCGAGGGTATCGTTAAAATAGGGTATTGTACAGTCCTGTGAATTGAGGTTTTCTACTCAAACCTACCTGTGCGGTGTGGCATGGTATTGGGAGTTACTGGTAATTTGTCCAGCATTTGTCCAGCAATACACTATGCGGCATCTCGCATCAGATCTGCGAACGCTGCGGCCGCACCCCGCTGCCAGCCAGGCAATGCGTGAGCATAGATTGACAGTGTAATCGCTGCGCTCGAGTGGCCCAAACGCTCGGCGACCACGGCAGGGTTTAGAGCCTGTCTACGATCTTTTTAGGATTAGCACCATGAAGGCGAGCACCACCATTTGCAGGCTGGTATTGAGCTTTCTTTCGCAGTTCTTCCAGAGGCGGCGGCACTTCTCCAGCCAGGCGAAAGACCGTTCCACTACCCACCGCTTCGGCAGCACCACGAAGGTGTGCAGTTCGCTGCGTTTCACCACCTCCACCGACGCTCCCAGCCGGCTTTGCACCCCAGCGGCAAAGGGTTCCCCAGTGTAACCCCCGTCCACCAGCACGTTCTGCACCTGACTGAGGCCGTCCCGGCGCCGGTCAAACATCGCCAAAGCCCCAGCCCGGTCGGTGACGTTGGCCGTGGTTATGTGGATCGCATGGGGCAATCCTTGCGTGTCCACCGCGATGTGTCGCTTGATTCCGGACACCTTTTTGCCCGCGTCATAGCCCTTCTGCTCGGCGGTGTCCGTGTTCTTCACGCTCTGGGAGTCCACGATACAGAAGCTGGTCTGCTTTTTCCGTCCATTGCTTTGTCGGGCCTCGCCAACCGATTTTTTTTAGGACTTGTTCCAGAATGGAATCCTGCTCCGGGCCGGGCCGCTCGCTCCATTGCCGGAAATACTGGTAGCAAGTGCGCCAGTTTGGGAAATCCGCGGGCAGCATTCGCCACTGGCAGCCGCTTTTCAAGAGGTACAGTACGCCGCAGAAAACGTCGTACAAGTCCACGGTGCGGGGCTTGGTCCGGCGGCGGGCCGACTCCAACGTCGGCAGAATCCGGGCGAATTGCTCCCGGCTGATGTCGCTGGGATAGGAATGAGACATGATTACCCCTCCCCTGGTGATAGTCTCAACTTAACCTATTTCAGAGATCGTAGACAGGTTCTTAGGAAAAACGATTTGCGGTGGGTCAACGCCCAAAGTAGTCGCCAAGTCTAGTTGCCTAGCACGATGATCTCGGAGCACGCAGACGGTTTCGGCATCGAGTTCGATTTCGCGTTCACCGCTTTCGGTCTTTGGCGGTTCCATTTTGACACCGTGTGCGGTCACTACCAAGGATTGGACCACCGACAAGCAAGCATCGTCCAAATCCACATTCCCCCACTCCAATCCCGAAATCTCGCCGCGTCGAACCCCGGTGTACGCGGCTACATGTACAGCTGGCCATAAGGGATGTTCGGATCGTTCCGCCTCGGCCAGGAGAGCGTGCACTTGTGAAACCTCAGGGACGAACGCTCTCTTTTTCGGGGATTTCGGAGGCGTAACCAACGTCACGGGATTTCGCCCGATTAGTTCCATTTTCAAGGCATGGTCCATGGCTGCGGTCAGAACATTGTGAACCGCCTCTACTCCTTTAGGATCCATGCCGCCCTTTACTAAACCAAAGCCAAGGTGGGATGTGCATTTGCCGGGTGCTGGGAATCGGGGCGGGAGTCTCGCGGGAGTGTTTCGGCCCTTGATTGCAGGACCGTCCGGCAGCGCCGTCTCACCTCGTCTTTCCGGCTGGACAGCCCGGCCAGGAATTTGCCGACCCTCTCCTGCACCGCCCCCCTGCTCCCCAGGCACAGATTACCAGTGGCCTCCTCTCTCGCCCAGCCCCAGATAGCCTCAGCGGCGTTGCAGTCCGGGCGGTAGCCCGGCAGAGCCTGCCCCGTGCTTGACACGGGGTTCACCAGCCTCAGCTCCAGCTCAGGCGTCCTGAGGTACTCCCGCACCGCTTCCCCACGGTGGGCCGGCGCATTATCCCAGATGACCCGCAGCGGCCCTGGATGCTTTTCCTTCAGTTGCGTCAGGCAGTTGCGTCAGGCAGTTGCGTCAGGCAGTTGCGTCAGGCAGTTGCGTCAGGCAGTTGCGTCAGGAAGGCAACCGAGGTCCCGCTGTTGCTGTTGCCCTCCAGTTCCATCCATTCCACCTCGCCCGTCTCCAGGCACACCGCTGAATAGTAGCTGGCCTTCTCCCCATACCGCGGGCTATTGGAGTCCACCAACGCAGGCTTACCCTTCAGCACCCACTTGCCCCGCAATTCCGCGTCCGCCCGGAAGTGGGCCTCATCAGCAAAGAATATCCTGGCTCCAGTCCGTTGGGCCTCCTCCCACCGGGCGGCGTACTCCGCCACGAAGGCCTCCCGCTTGGACTCATTCGCCTTGAGCAGACGCTTCTGGGGGCGCTTGCAGGCAAACCCCAGCCGGTGAAGCCAGTTCAGGCAACTGCTGCGGCTCAGGCTGATGCCAAACCGTTCTGAGACAAACTGCCGCACCACCCTCCAATACCAGTTGGCCATTACGATGCCCGCCGCAGCGGGCGGTTGTTCCACCGCCCCTTTCAACTCCTCCTGCTGCGTCTGGTCAAGGGCGGGGGGAACCACCGGTCTGCTCGAATATCAGGGCCGCCGGCCCTCCCTCACCGACGGCCGACGCCCAACGCCCGATAGTGTGGGGGTCCCGCTCCAGCGCCTCCGCCGTCGCCGCTGCCGTCAAGCCCTGCGCCAGCAGCAGGATGGCGTACCACCGCTCCCGCTCCCGGGGTGTGGGAGCCAGAATCATCCGCCGCCGCCAGTCCTTGACTCCCAGCTGCCATTGTTCCAGAGACCGGTCTATCTCCCTCACGCCCATCACCAACCCCGCGCAATTTCTGAGACCAGCTACCTCGGTTCCTTCACAAAGGTTCCTTCACAAATTTACCCCATGCGTCTGCGCATTTCACCTTGGCTTTGGTTTAGTATGCGTAACGCCGTCGCGCCGCGGGTCAGCTGCGCAATACTTGTGTTATCAGGAGCACGCGCAGCTACAAGCTGCCAAAACCATGCGCTCCAGGAGATACTCTTGAACGAAGTCGAGAATCCCAACCGACCGGATCAGCAGGTGGTCATTGGCGACGGTAATGTGATGGGAAGTGTACGGGTTACCCAAGTCAGCATCCGCATGAACGTACACTTTGGCTTAGCCCAAGCCGTAGGACTGGTACTGACCCTGGCACACCTCGTCAACAGCCTAGTGTTTTGAACGATACTCGCGGTTTCCGTGTCCACGAGATGCGTAACGTAACAACGGTTATGCGAACAAAAAGGGGGCTCAAATGGACAGAGAAAATCGTCCTGAACCGGCACCGCTGGGGGGGAAAGAATCGGATACTCGGATGGGTCGTGGGGATCGTCCTCGGGGTGCTGGTGATCGCGGGCCTGATAAGTACAGGTTGTGCCCTCAGCATCGGGGAACCGGTGGAGGATGATTCCGGAACATCAAATTCACTATCCTCGGCGGCAACCATTTCAGCACCCACGCTAGCGCTGACCCCAACTCCATCGGAAGAGGATCTGTGCGTCCTAAACCCTGAGTGCCGTCTGGACGTCGAGAGCGAAGTAATACGACGGACTCTCGAACTATCGTCATTTAATTTCAATATTGAACCCCGAACTACTTTCGATGGCTATCAGTTGTATTCAGCAAACTCGGACCCTCCCGCTGTGTTAGTAGAATGGTTGGAACATGAAGGGGTTGTATGGGTATGGGTAGCCGGCCCTGAACCGGCCACCGTTCTTGAGCTAGACGACCGTTTTACGGTCCCATGGTCGTCACTAATCCGACACATAACTTCGGATGTTGCGCCTGGCCCCTGGGACACCGACATCGCGTTTTGGATCATGAATACTTATTCCGATAGCCGGGTACTCAACGGTGTGCTGATCGAAGTCGACTATCTTGCGGAACTCAAGCTATCGACCATAACCTTCCGAAAAGCACCCTAGCTGGCTGTGGCATATGGCGGTGGGTTGAATGTTGGTTGATAGGACTGAGCCGCTTGCCGTTCACGTAACAGCCCTTGGGCGAACCAAAAATTGGTATTAACTTAGTATTCAGCTGACAGCCCCATGGTAGAACGAATCAAATGGCCAGACCGGTTGGAGGCTCCGGACCACCGAACCTAACCCCGAATCCACCGAACGAGGGTGATACGGCAACGGAACGGAGATGCTGGAGCGAGCGGGCGCGATTGTCTGGTCTGCATCGGAGCCGGACGGTAGATCGGGAGCGAGCCGCAGTCGCCACTTGGAGTGTTGAAGGCAGTCTGCAATCGCCGCAGGGGACGGAATCGCGGTATGGGACGCAGCAGAGGACACTCGCGGACTGGGCTGGCGCGAGTTTGCGGGGACGATGGGTTGCCCGGTGAGTGGATCAGGCGACGGCGGCGCCGTCCATCCAGTAGGGTATGGGCGTCCAGTCCTGCTCGGGTATCGCCTCGATGAGATTGCGCAGGCTTTGGCGCTGGCGGACGGTGATGGAGAAGCGGACATCCATCTCTCGACAGACCTTGACCAGGGCATGGGCATAGAAGCCGCTGTCGGCCCGCACCGTGAGTTGTCCCCTGGCCCCGCCGTAGCGCACCCGCCCCACCGTCTCACGCAGGAAGTGGGCGGCGCCGCGAGCGGTGTTGGCGCGGCCCTAGCGCAGCCGGGACATCAGCACGTCGCCAGGCCAGCGGCCACGGCCAGCAGCGGGTGATAGCCCCGCTGGCCGGTGTAGTTGTGGCGGCGGGCGCCTTCCTTGACCAGACCATAGGTCTCGCAGAGGGTGGAGTCCAGGTCGATGGTCAACGGATCATCGCCAGGACCCGCCCCAGTGGACCAGGCCCCAGCCAGCAACTGCCGGCTCACCCGGTCCAGCTGGCGCACGTGGCCCCACCGGAAGCTCCGCAGGAAGGTTCCCAGCGTGGATGGCGCCTTCACGGTACACCCCAGCACCCGATCGGTTCCCCCAGCGCGCAGCGCGTCGGCGTCGTCGATGCAGTCGCCACCGGCCAGAGCCGACGCCACCAGGGTCAGCACCTTGTCCCCCGCGTTGGCACGACCCGGCGCACGGCCCAGGTCAATATGGCGGTCCACCAACTCACCCAGTCCCAGATGGCGGGCCAGGGTCACCGGCAAGAGCAGCCCGGCATTGGCCACCAGGCGATGATCGTCGAAGGCGACGTAGATGCGGTCGGGACGCTCAAGTGGTAGCATCTTTTGGGTGCTCCTTGTTTCTGGTTGGTTTTGTCTTTCCAAAACCATTGTCCCAGATGCACAGGAGCACTTTCTTACCCCTTCAGCACGCCCCTACACTCATGTCTTCGGTGGATTGAGGCTTAAGGAAGAGCACGGCGAACTCAAGCCGTGCTCTTCGGTAAACCTGTAGAAATTGTCCGGGAAGCCTGCGTTCGGGCTAGACGAACCAGCCCATGCCTTCCAAGTGGCCGCGCAGGAAGGCTATCTGGCCTCCGTGGACGATGTTGTCAAAGACCAGGACACCCATGATGGTCTCTTTCGGCTCGGGGTCCGAACCGGGCCTCAGGCTCATGGTGGCGCTCAACTCCTCGTCGGTCACGGAGGACATATAGTCCCGGCAGCAGGCCTTCATGGCCTCGTAGTACCCTACCAGGACGTCTTTGGAGGGAAGCGGCCACGCGGCCACGCGCGCCGTGTCCCAGCCTTGGCCGGTCGTCTCCGGGTCGTCGCTCAGGCCGAATTTCTCGCACCAACCGTCCTCTATCCATATCTGAGGCTTGCCTTGGAACCTGGCATTCATGAAAACGTCCACCACCCGGCTCATGTGGAAGAGGAGCCAACCGATGGAATTGTCGCTGTCGGATATCTGGCGCGCCAGTGTCTCATCACTCAGCCCGTCTATGGCGCGGTCTACCATACCCCAGTTACGTTCCAGCGCATTTGATATCCCGGCGGAAACAGCCATGATTACTCTCCAAAAGTTTCGTTAGTTTGGGGTTGCGGGGCTAATTGTAACAGCCCCAAAACTGGAATGGTAAGGTAGCGCCGACGATCAAGAAGAGGCCTGCTACTGATCTGCGGCTGTAGTATTAAGGTCCTTTCGGTAGTCTTCAAGACCCTCGCAATGCACATCCCACCTTGGTATTGGTTTAGGTGTGGCGGGGAACGGATCGTGGAGCGCAAGAACCATAAGCCCCAGCCGTGGCGCTGCCGTCCCTGCCGTTACGATTTCTCCGTCAAGACGGGCACCGTGATGCACAGTTCGAAACTTCCTTTGCGGGACTGGCTGGCGGCCCTGTGGATAGTGCTAAAGCAACCCAAAGGCCAATCGGCCCTGACGCTGGCCGACGACCTGGATTGCGAGCATAGCTCCGCCCTGCATCTGGCTCACCGCATCCGCGAGGCCATGGTGTCCGACAAGCCGCTGATGATGGGGCCCATCCAGGTTGATGAGGTCTATCTCGGCGGCCGGGAGCGGAACAAGCACGTTGACAAAAAGTTAAGGTCCGGACGCGGCACGGTGGGCAAGCTTCCGGTGATCGGTTCCTACAATCAGGGCACCAGCCAAATCTGGCTCGAAGTGGTGTCCGGTGTGGACGGACCAACCATGCGTGCGTATTTCAAAGACTTGGCACTGCCCGGCACAGTGGTCTACACCGACCAGGCCGCCGTGTACGCCGAGGTGCCGGGCATAGTCCACGAATCGGTGAATCATAGTGCTGGCCAATACTGGTGGAATGGAGTCACCACTAATGCTGTCGAGTCGGTATGGGCTATTCTGCGCCGCATCATGATGGGGACCCATCACCAGGTCAGCAAAAAGCACCTGCCGCGCTACATATGGGAGATGGTCTGGCGGCATAATCACAGGCACCTGCCCGTCATCGAGCGGATGGCAGCCGTGGTGCGGGGTATGATGGGCAGGCGGCGACTGACCCGTGCCCAGATGCGTAAGAGTGGTCGGGCCGGGTTGTCCAGCACATCTCCGACCGAACACGGCCCGCCGACCGCGATACAGCTCGAGTTGTTCCAGTTTCTGGAATGATGCGTGACGCGCCTCACTGCCTTCACGAGCGTCCGCATGGGTAGCCTGGGGCCGATGCCGGCTTAAGGAGACTCAGCTATGTCCCGCCAACGGCTTTAATGGTGAACTGGCGAGGTGATTTCGGGCTGGGCAGCGGCCATTTGGTACAATAGGCGCCGTTTTGCAGCCTGATTACGGATGTTTCAACTTTTTGGCCCTCTGCCAAATCGGGTTGGGTAAAATGGTGCCCCGTTGGCGATTACCGTTGCATTTGGCCTCCTTGTTCTGTGTAAAATGGGCGTACATTCCCCTTTTTTAGGGCTTATAATCTGGCGCTCTCCCTGAAGGAGAGGGGCTATCGGCCCCGGCGCATCTTCTCCCCTCGCCCTCCGGGAGAGGAGTCGGGGGTGAGGGCGTAACCCCGGCCCCCGACGTGCCGTCGCGCAACCCTATCCGGCCAGGCTTTGCTGAAACACCTGATCCCACGCCAGCGCCCACGGCGGACGCAGATAGCCCAATGCCCGCACGTCGTCGTACCACACCGACAGCGGCGAGTAGCGAGTGTAAGCGCTGCCGCCCGTGAGCTTGCACAGCCGCCCCAGGCAGTCATCCGACAGCCGGGCCACGCTTTCCTTGGCCAGCAGCAGTTCGCGCCGGCCGGTGTTTGTCTCCAGGCAGCGAATCGCGCCCTCCCAGGCTTGGCCGATCAGCCAGGCCTCCTGTTCGGCGTGGGCCCACTCCACCTGCTGAAACGCCCGCAGCCCCGGCTCCGATGCCATCCCGTTCTTGATACGAGGGCGAACGTAGTCCATCGCGGCATCCACCACGCCCACAATCACCGACAGAAACGCCGCTGCGCCCAGGCCTCCGTTGGCGCCCATCAATTCGGCCTGATGGTTGGGCCATGCCACCCGCGTCGCCGGGAATTTCGCAAACTCGAAGGCATGGCTGTTGGTCGATTTCATCCCGTGCCCCCGCCACTCGGCGGTGAGCTGCAGGCCGGTGGAACCGTCCCACGCATGGTTGCGCACCTCCATGAAGAACAGGTCGGGCGTTGGTTCTCCCGCCGCCAGCGCGCGGGTGGTCATAAAGGACGTCAACCCCGACCCGCTCCCAAAGTGCTTCATGCCGGAAATCCGGTATCCGAATTCGCTGATCCCATCCGGTTCGCACACGCTGGATGTGCGGGCCGTGTCTCCCCCAGATCCGGGTTCGCTGACGATAGTGCCCCACCAGCATCCACTGTGCACACTGTCGAACACCTCGTTGCGCTGTTTTGTCCATCCCGACGCGTATGGTTCGGGAACCGTGGGCAACCGCCACGAGGCCAACACCAGATGGTGCATCGCGCTGGCCAGCGTGATGGACGGATCGCCGGTCGCCAGCTTGCGCAGCAGCGAACAGATTGGCCGCGCCGACTGCTCGATGCTCTCCCACGTGCCCCCCAGGTCGGTGGGCACGGCCATCAGAGGCACCCCAATCTCGGCGAGGCGAGCGTAGTCGGCGGGATCGCCTTTGGTCCGCTGCTGACGGTCGGCCAGGTCGGCGGCCCATTCGGCCGCCACCACGGGGGCCTGCTCCAGAATGCTAGCGATGGTAGTCATATCTCAACCTCTATGCTTCCTTGCCACTGTCGGGCAGATTGCCGTAGCGGGCGAATATCAGGCGGTGCACCTCAAACACGAAACCGGGCAACACATCCTCACCCGATAGCGTCTCCGGGTCGTCCAGAATCTCAATATCATCCGGCCCAGCCCGGTAGATATAAGCGCGCCGCCGGTAAGGGTCGATGCACCAACCCAGCTTTGCTCCACCGTCCATCCATTCCCGCATTTTGGCCAGGCCATCCTGCACGTCATCGGTGCGGGAGCGGACTTCGACGACAAAATCGGGCGCGCCCTCTATGACACTGCGATACTCGTCAGAAACCAGCTGCGAAAGTAGGGTGTCGTAGCGTTCTTGCGTGATCCACGACGCATCGGGCATATATCTGGCTCCGCTGGGCAACTGGAACATGACCGTCGGCGGAAAGGTTGCGCCGCCATTTTCCCGTCGCCAGACCCCGACGCCGGTGTTTACTTCCTGCTCATTTGCTCCGGTGTCCCAGCCTGATAGCGGCGCAACAATTAGCTCTCCTTTTGCCGATATTTCAAAGCCATAGGGTTCGTTGTCGCGGGACAACCGGCACAGCCGTTCCCCCAAATCCGGAGCGTCGAGGGTGATGCCCAGCGCGGACAGGTTCAGCCGCAGCCGACCAACCAGCGGCAAAGAGGGCAAAGCGCCGTCTGGCATCCTTTCGGCAACAGCGCAATCAGGTTTGAACGTTGTCATAATTGCCTCCCGTCCATTCAGCCCGGGCCCTTTCTACTCCACCGTAATGTCGTAGCCCACAATGGCGCTGAAGTTCTTGCGCATATTGTTGTAGCGCGGTTCGTGAGATTGCACATTGCCCACGCTGTCCGTGGCCCGGGACATTACCGTGTACTCGCCGGGGGCGGCGTCCCAAACCCACGACCACCGCCGCCACATGAACCGCTCCGACGGTTCCTCCAGCCGGGCCGGCTGCCATGATATGCCGCCGTCCACGCTGACCTCAACCTGAACGATGGCTCCGCCGCCGCTCCAGGCGTAACCGCGCGCCACGTGCGGTCCCGCCGCCAGGGTCTTGGTGTCGTCGTTGGGCCGTGTCACCAGCGACTTCACCCGATGGTGGTGATCAGCTCCTTGTTGGGGTCGTCGGCGGAATCGGCGAAGTAGTAGAAGTTGTAGTGATACCAGCAATCCGGCTCGTGATCCATCACCTCCAGCCGCCGCAGCCACTTCACCGACCAGTTGCCCGACCAGCCCGGAACCAGCAATCGGATGGGAGCGCCGTGCAGGTGTTCCAGCAACTGCCCGTTTTGAGCGTAAGCCAGTATCGTGTCCGGGTGCAGCGCCTTCTGCAGCGGCAACCCCTTGTCGTAAAAGAATGGTTCAGTCCCCTCGGCGGCAGAGGCTGGCACGCCGTCGTCCCAACCTTCAGCGCGGATGTGGGTGGCCCGTCCGGTGAGCCCCGCCGCATTCAGCACTGCGGCCAGCGGCACACCCGTCCACTCGCTGCCGGAAAGTATCATACGCTCCTGCGTTCGCGACGGGCGGGGTCCTTCACCCTTGAAGTATTCAAAATACGTTGCGTCGCTGCCCGAACACTCCATCACGGTACGCACCGAACGGGAAGGGAAGCGCCGCAACTCGGCGTAATTCAGGCGCAGCGTATTTTTCACTTCCCCGTCCACCGACAACGACCAGTCTGCCGCGGTCACCGGTTCCGGAATCCCGAAGTGCTGCACCACGTAGTGCAGTTCGGTCGGCGTGATTAATCCTTCCAGCTCCATCACCGGCGTACGCACCCGCTCCGTCTTGCCGTCGGGTCGCAACAATGTGATGGGCTCGACTTTCTTATGAGGCCATCCGTACCAATTCTCTCCCTCTGTGCTGGCAGCGCCATCGGAACTGGCGCCATCCATCTGCAGGAAATCGGGCCGGGCGGCATCGTCTGCTTGCGTTTCCGACGGGTTTTGCGGAGTAGTCATGGCGTCATCGCTCCCTGTGAGGTTTGAGCCCGACAATGGCCGGGCGAGTTACGCCAGTTTCCCACGCCGGCGCAAACTGGGCAAGCACCCAACCGCACAAGGATCATCCTGCGCCCGTCGAATGGCCCCCTGTAACGGTGGGGAGCGCCGCGGTTGACATCCCCGGCGTTTCCGGGCATGTTGCCTCCATGCGTGCGTTGCTGGCGGGTACTTCCGGGGTGGACAAAGGCGTTGTCATCTCCAACCTGATCGCCAGGCTGGCCGCCCACGGCGATATCCCCCGCGACACAGGCGGCGCAAATTCCGACGCCAATCCGCGCCATGTGCTGGTGGCCAACGTCGAAGACATCATGGCCGAGCAGGGCGACGATCTGGCCAGCGCCCTGTCATCCTTCCGTCCGCGCTACCAACTGGCGGCCTGGCAGCGGGCTGGCCGGCGTATCTCCCAACAGCTGGAGTCAGCCGACCCTCACCACTGCCTCATTGCCGCCCACCTCACCTACTACACCAGCGGCCGGCAGTTTTCGCTCATCGACGT
Organism: Dehalococcoidia bacterium; assembly: GCA_965262485.1. Taxonomy (GTDB): domain Bacteria; phylum Chloroflexota; class Dehalococcoidia; order Lucifugimonadales; family UBA3495; genus Bin87. Next base: position 2,711,197 of record OZ253540.1, read on the forward strand.
TCCCACCATCCGCCGCTGGCGACCTGACTGCATCATCACGCTGGTGGACGACATGCTGGACATCCACGCCGCCATGCAGCGCCGCGACGCCGACCAGCACACCAACTTCCGCCTCCGCCTTCGCGAGATCCTGGCCTGGCGCTCCGCCGAAATCGCCATGGCCGATCTGCTCGCCCGCAACCTCTACGAAATGCGTACAATCCCCCACTACGTGGTGGGGGTCAAGCATCCCGCCGAAATGCTCTACCGGCTCATCTTCCGCCGCCGTCAGTATCCCCTGGTGTATTCCAGCTTTCCCATCACCGCCGTCCGTGACGATCCGGACCTGCGGAGCAGGATCGACGACATCCGCAATGAGCTGCACCGCCGTTTCATCGTTTTCGACCCCCTGACTCTCGACGAAGGAACGCCCCAGGTATTCGCCAGGGCCCAGGCCGCAGTGTCCGACGCAGTCCCCGAGATAACCGTCTGCGAGCACGAAGCGCGCTGGCCGATGGAGATAGCCGGTACGCTCAGCGACGGACGCCCTCCTGCTTACCCCATGACCCTCGACCCGCAGGAGGCTCTGGAAGTTTGGGACGATCTGGAGAACCAGATTCGTCATCGCGACCTCACCATGGTTGAGCAGGCCCAGTGCATCGCCGCCTACCGCATCACCATGGGCGGTCGGCTGTCCACCGGCATGTACTCTGAGTTGCTGTACGCCACGCACACCGCCGAGCCGGCCCGTCCCGTGCTGATGTATGCCGACCCGTCGGATAACGGCCTTGATCACCCCTTTCTCCGCAACTTCAATCACCGTACCTTCCACTCCCTAGACGACTGGTACGATGCCGTCAGCCGCATCGGCCCCGCCCCCGACCCCGAAGCCCAGCAACCGCTGTTCTAGGGCTAACTTCGCAGGGGAAAACCCCCCGTCCCCTGCCGCGGCCCAAAATCCTGTCCATCCTGCCTACCCATGTCGGATTCGGCTCCCCTCTCCCAGTGGGAGAGGGGCCGGGGGTGAGGGCCGTGCCCCCGACTGAAGCCCACCCTTGCATTTCGAGAAGCGCCCGCTCATCCCGATCTTGTCGAGGGACGTGGTAATCCCGTTACGCACAACACCCAAAAATCCTGTCCATCCCGTCCATCCTGTTCATCCAGGTAAAAACCCGCCCCGTCCCCCGTTCGTCCTGAGCCTGTCGAACGATCATCCTGTTCATCCATGTTGGATTCGGCCCCCATCTCCCCATACGCCATACGCCGCCGTCGCCCGTGTTGACGCCGGCCCCCTATGTTGCGTAAAATTGCATCATTATCAACTTCCTGTCAGGGGGTGACCAATTTATGCCTATCACACAGAACGGCGTTGAGCTGTCCGTTGAGATTTCGGAAAAGGCCGCCGAGAAAATCAAGTATTTCGCCGATAAAGAAGGGATCATGGGTGACGTGGGCCTGCGGGTGGCGGTAAAGGGTGGGGGCTGCTCCGGTCTCACCTACGACCTTACCATCACCGGCGAGGAGCGCGAATCCGACAAAATCGTCGAACAATATGGTGTCAAGGTCATGGTGGACAAAAAGTCCTACATCTACATCGTTGGCACCCAGCTCGACTTTTCCGACGGGCTGAACGGCAAGGGCTTCATATTCGAAAATCCCAACGCCAAAAAGGCTTGTGGCTGCGGCACCTCATTCGCCGTCTAGTTGCATTGAAATCAAGGGGGTAAGCGACCCTCACCCCCCGGCCCCTCTCCCACCGGGAGAGGGGTTTTACGTTTCGGAGGTTGGAGATGACCGCTTTTGCCACTGATTCACACACCGCCGCCGAGTTCCAGGCCGCCACCGAGCGGGCCGCCGTTTACCCTGACGACGCCGGCATCCTGCTCCTCACCGGCGAGGACGCCCGTGACCTGCTCAACCGCCTGTCCACCAACCTGATCGATCCGGACGCGCCCGCCGGCGAGATCACCGTGACCGTGCTCACCAGCGACCGCGGCCGCATCGTCGACCTGGTATGCGTCATCCACTGCGGAGACCACCAGATCATGCTCACCAGCCCGGGCCAGCAGCAGAACGTCATCGACTTTCTGGACAAGTACACCATCATGGAAGACCTGGAGATTGAGGACATCACCGACCAAACCTCCCTGCTGAGGCTGACCGGACCGGACGCCGCCGGCATTTTGGGCCGGGTACCGCACGATGGTGCCCTGGTGGTAGAGCATCCGACCGACCGCGACGATCCGGAACGCCTGCCCACCCGTTACCTGCTGTCCGACGACCCTGACGCCGCCGCACGCATCTCCGCCGCCCTGGAATCAGCGGGCGCGGTGAGCATCAGCGCGGAGACCGCCGAGACCCTGCGCATCGCCCAGCGCCGGCCGGCGTACGGCCCCGAGATGAGCGACACCTACAACCCGTTGGAGGCCGGCCTGATCGGCGCCATCGACTTCCACAAGGGTTGCTACATCGGCCAGGAGGTTATCGCCCGGCTGGACACCTACGAAAAGGTGCAGAAATACCTGGTCGCCCTGCACTTTCAATCCGATTACGACGGTGTCGACAATCTCGCGGAGACGCTGCCCGACTCCCGGTTGGTTGACGCGGACGGAAAGGCGATGGGGCTCGTTACATCGGCAGCGGTCGTACCCACAGCGGACGGCGCCGGCGTCATCGGCCTCGGTTACGTCCGCACCGCCGCCGCCAAAATAGGCAACGCGCTCAGCGTCACCACCCCCGACGGCGAGGCCATCAGCGGCCTGACGGCTCACATCACGGCGCAACCCCAGCTGTTCGGCGGCGAGCAACCACCCCTCAGCGCCTGAGTTGCACCCTGCTCCGCAGCCGTGTCCGCCACCTGCTGACGCATGGCACCCCGATGGGCCACATGCTCAAGCGGCTGGCCCGCCCATCCATCACGCCGGCGCTGACTTACCTGGAATTAGTGGCCGACCCGGCCGGGAGCGTGGCGGCGGTACCGTGAATAAACGAGGATGAATGGCCGAAGTTACGAATGAATCGCAATTGCAAGGCTGTTCTGTATTTCGCTCGCCGTTGTTCCCGGTCTAGGCACATCATCTGAATTGTCGATTGACGCAGACGGGGCAAGAACACGGCGCACCCCTCGAGAGGTGAGCTAATCCGTGTAGCGCGTTTTCGTCCCTATCGAACTTGTGCGCGATCCGGTCGAAGTCGCCGGTGAGCTTTGAATTGAACCTTCCAAACACCGCATTGGCACAAAAATCCGCGTATTGCAACAGGCGCGTGTCCCTGGCTGGTGCGAAATATGGGATATCAGTGACGTTGTGAAGGTTACGCCACTGATGCGCTAGAATCGCTAATGTCTTGGCTGAACTCGACTGGGCCAACACAATGAGTCCGCGTTGTTCTTCTCTATTGGCAGCGCCTGCTTGACGATTTATCCGGCCCATGAATAAATCGAACCTGCTGACCAAATCCTCGAACGCGATTTCATAAGGGTCTCTACGCTGTACCCTAGCATACTCCATCTCGACGGCACAAGCAAATAGCACTGCGGATCTGCTGCCAATTATGTCGTAAATTCGGCTTTCAATTCCGCACGCTGGTCAGGCGCTAATTCGTCCCAAGGGGGTTCAACCTTATCTCCGGCCTTGGTCCGCAATCGCGTCGCGTGAAAGAAAACGGGGTCGGTTTTCTCAGGGAAGTATTTATGTTGCACCGCTTCCAAGTCTTGACCGAACCAGTAGATTTCGCGCTCAAACACGGCGAGGCCGGCCAATACAAAGTAACTTGCTTTGCCATGAGCTCCCGATTCATCTAGATAGAGGATGTACATAAAAAAGCAGTCGGCTGAAGCGGAGCTTCACCGGGCTTAGCTAGCAGCCCTACCGACTAATGTTAGGCTATCAACTGCCCTCCCATTTGTCAACGCCATGTTAATTCTCACGCGTACCCACTTTGTCAAACCAAACTGGCCTACTGTCATTGCGAGGAGCACAGCGACGTGGCAATCTCGTTGAGGTTGAACACCCGTCGGCAAACCACCATTGCTACGGCGACGAGATTGCCACCCCCGTATCAAGCACGGGGTCGCAATGACAGATTAAAGTGGGTACGCATGAGGCTGTTCGCTTTGTGATACCGCTCCGTCGATGGTAAAATAAGCCTGCATTTGAAATCTTGGGCGGTTAGCTCAGTTGGTTAGAGTACTTGCTCGACACGCAAGAGGTCAGTGGTTCGAGTCCACTACCGCCCACCATCGACCATAACCTAGGTCGATGCCTCCCGGGCAGAATCCGGGCCGCCTGCCCCAATGCCTGCCGCAGACCCCGGCATTGCTCTGGCGGAATCCGCCTCCCTGACCGACACCGCGCCTTTTGCCAACGGGCTGATCCCATCCGGCTCAACACGGAGCATCGTTCAAGCCCTGAATCCACGCCCCAACTGCACAACCTCCCGACAGGTTGACGTGGCTCCGTAGATTTGAGTATTCTTGCCCCTACAGGAATATCCATTTTCGAGACTGTTCCGGGCGCCACAGGGTCGGGAACTTGTTACAACGAGGGAGATTTATGGTAAAGCAGGGTGTGGTACCCGACGATCTTACGAAACCCTTTTTTGATGCCGCCAACGAAGAGCGACTATGCCTCCAGAACTGTAGCGCGTGCAGCCGGCTGCAGCATCCGCCCGCTGCGGTGTGCGCCCAATGCCGCTCCGCCGACAACCTGGAGTGGAAAGACGTGAACGGGCGCGGCGCCATCTATAACTACGGTGTCGTCCACGACTGCCCGGTTGGGTCGCTCAAAGAGGACCTTCCCTTCAACCTGGCCGTAGTCATGCTGGAAGAAGACCCCGGCATCCAGTTCTATTCCCACCTTCCCGGAACTCCGGTGGACGACGTACCCGTCGGAGCCGCGGTTCAGGTGGTGTTCGAGGCAACCGCAAACGGCCAGAAAGTACCCGAGTGGCAAGTCATTGGCTAACCACCACGATATTTGCACACTGTAAGCCTTCGCAACTAGGAGTTAACCATGACCACACAGATGGCTCCAGAATCCATGTACCGGTCCAGAGAGGGCATGGGAATTTGGGAACACCGCGGCAAGGTCGCGGCCGTCGGCATCGGCCACTCTCCCACCGCACGCCGCTGGGACGGACGCCCCGAAACTTCGGTGGGCGCCAACAGCATCCTCGCCCTTCGCAAGGCCATCGACGACGCCGGCGTCTCTCCCGACCAGGTCGACGGCATCGTTCTGGTTCCGGTTACCACCACCGGCGCATATTGGCCGTCGGACACTCCCGTTCCCATGGATGTGGTGAACGCCTTCAATCCCACCGATGACCCGTTGGACGGTATCGGCCAACTCAGCGCTGAGTGGATCCTCAAAAACATGCCCGAGCTAACCAACGTCAAGTTCACCATGTATGCGCCAGGCTGCATGTCCGCCGCCTGCGTGGTTGCCGCACAGGCCGTCGGCGCTGGCCTCACCAGCACCTGCCTGGTGCTCAAAGGCTGGCATAACCTGGAAGGCCGCTATAACCACGGCGGTATCAGCGCCGCCGACGAGGTTCCCGGATCCTTCGCTATCAGCCCGGGCCGCACGCTTTGGGGCGCCCCCGGATGTTACGGCACCGCGTTGCAGTTCGCCGAGTACTGCCGCAAATACGGCAAGCACCACGACATGATGGCTCCGTTCATGCAGAACTCCCGGCGCAACGGCCTGCTGTTCCCCGAGGGATACTGGGCGCAGCACCGTCCCGAGCAGCTGCTTCCCGAAGACTACCTGGCGTCGCGCTGGATCGCCAAGCCGGCCAACCTCTTCGATAACGACATCCCGATCATGACGTCCGCGGCCTACCTCTTCACCACCGCCGACCGGGCCCAGGACATGCAGCAAAAGCCGGTTTACATCCTCAACCATGCCTCCAGCCGCGGCACGCCCCGAAGTCTCACCCCCACGCTGGAAGAGATACAGGCCGAAACTGGCAGTACCGGACGGAAGATCTATGAGGGCGCCGGCATCACCGCTGACAACCTCTCCTTTGAGAATATGTACGACGGTTTCGCCCAGTTCCACCAGTTCCATATCGAGGGCCTGGGTTACCGGGGCATGAAGTTCGGGGACGCCCTGGACTTCTACCAGACCGACATCAGCATCGAGGGGCCAAACCCCATCCTGCCCAGTGGCGGCAACATCGGCAGCGGCCGCAGCCGTTTCTGGATGCACACCGATTGCATCCAGCAGATTCAGGGCCGGGCCGGCGCCCGCACGCTCACCGGCGTAAAGCCCGAGATTGGCGTCTCCGGCGGCCCCATGCCCATGGGCGGCAACTATACCGTGTGGAGCGTTTCCCCGGACTAGACCCGACGCTTCTCCACATCCCAGCATCAAACTGAATTTAGATGAGAGCCCGGCCCGGCCATCCTGGTCACCGGGCCTCATTCGGGAAACGGCGCCCAACCCTGGCGTACACACCATCAACTTCAAGTGAGGAATCAATTTGGCGATACTGATCAGTTTTGATATCGACGGCACTCTGGAGGTGGGAGACCCGCCGGGCGTTTTGACCATGGATATGGTCCGAATGGTCCAGGAAAAGGGATTCCTTATCGGCAGTTGTTCCGACCGGCCAATGAGCGGCCAGCAGGCTATCTGGGACCAGCACAACATACCCGTACATTTCGTCGTCCCGAAACACCGGCTCCCGGAAGTGAAAGCGAAGTTCGAAGCGGACGTTTACTACCACATCGGCGACCGGGAAGACCTGGACAAAAAGTACGCGCTGGAAGCGGGATTCGAGTTCCTGTGGCCCGACGAAGCTGCCGAAATGCCGTGGTTCCTCTCCGATACCGCCCCCGGAGACCCTTCCCCAGCCTGATCATCCCGTCCGCCCCCACGTCCAACGGGCTGCCCCCCTCTCCCGGTGGGAGGGGGGGGCAGCCGGTGGGGGGGGCGCAACCCCAACCCTCCGCCATCGCGCCACCGCATCGAGATTGCCGCGCTGCGCTCGCAATGACAAGCCCCCCAGCGCTGTTTACATCCGATTCCAGTCAACGGTCGTAGACGGTTTGTACGAATACGACCGCCGGATGAGGACGCACAGTGAAAACTAAAATCGCAGCATCCCTGGTTTTTGTCGGTGTGGCCGTCCTGGTTGCCGTCGCGGCCTATCTCACCCAGCTCTCCCCATCCCCTCCGGGCGATAGCGATCCCGACGCCGTCGTCTATTCCGGACGGCTGGACAGCTACCTGGCGGTAGCCCCGGCCGTTTTGCGCGCCGGCCAGACCGAAAACATCTCCGTCTCCCTGTTTGATGGCGCGGAGCCGGCTCAGGGCGCCGTCCGGCTGGCGCTGATGCAGGATGGCGTCCCCGTGGCGCAAACCACCGAACTTGTCCAGGGCGCCGCTTCGGTTCCTTTCCCCGTACCCGCATTGCCCTCCGGCGATTACGACCTCCACATCGTCAGCAGCGGCGACAACGGAACGCAGTTTGAGGACACCGCCAGCGTATCCGTGCAAAACCCGACCATACTGTTCCTGCAGACCGACAAGCCAATCTATCGCCCCGGTCAACAGATTCACCTGCGCGTCCTCCGGCTGGACCCCGATCTCAAACCCGCGCCGGGTCCGGTAACCGTCGAGATTCAGGATGCAAAGGGCAACAAGGTGTACCGGCAGGAAACCGATGCCGATGAGTTCGGCATGGCCACCGCTGACCTGCCCTTGTCCACCGAACCCAACCTCGGCGTCTGGAATATCACCGCATCATCGGGCGAGCAGACCACGCAGCAGGACGTGCGCGTCGAACAATACGTCCTGCCCAAATACGAAATCACCCTCGATCTTCCCCGGTCATGGGTGCTGGCCAGCGATCCCGTCGTCGGCACCGTTTCTGCCGAATACAGCTTCGGCAAGCCGGTGCGGGGCGAGGTCGAAATCATCGCCTCCCGTTACGTGGGCGTATGGGAACAGTACGCCGTCTTCACCGATGAAATTGACGGCTCCGTTTCCTTCGAACTCCCCCCAGTCGGATACGTGGCCGGCGTCCCCGCCGCTGGCGGTCAGGGCAACCTGCAGCTCGACATCACCGTGCGCGAACCATCCACCGGCTACCTGGAACGCTCCACGGAGCTCCTCACCGTCGCTGAAACACCGGTGAACCTGCAGTGGATACCGGAAAGCGGAGCGTTCAAACCCGGCCTGCCCTTCTCCCTGCTCATCGTCGCGGAAACTCCCGATAATCGCCCCGTCGACTCGGACGTGAATGTAACCCTGCAATTTTTCGACCGAAATTTGAACCGCATCAGCCAGGAATCCTTCGACGTAACCGCATCGAACGGCAAGGCGCTTGTCGAGATAGAGCCGCCCGATGACGCGGTCACCCTCACCATTAGCGCATCTTCACCCAATACCTACGCTGCCATCACCCTCCCGGCCAGCTATTCGCCGACCGGCAACTTCATCCACGTGGAGCAAACCGGCGCCGCCCGGCTCGATGTCGGCCAGCAGGCCAGCTTCTTTATTCACTCCACCGGCGAAGCCAGAAACTTCTACTACGAGGTCGTGTCGCGCGGTCGCGTGGTCTTTTCCGACGTTTCCCAGTCTCCCGACATATCCATCGCCCTCACGCCGGAAATGTCCCCGTCTTCCCGGCTGCTGGTGTACCAGATTCTCCCCGACAACGAGGTGGCTGCCGATTACATACCCTTCTCCGTATCAGCCAGCTATCCCATGCCCGTCGATGTCGGTTTCAGCGCCGCCGAAGCCCGCCCCGGCGATCCGGTGGATATTCAACTAAACACCCAGGGCCCGGCCAAAGTGGGCCTGGCCGTCGTTGACCGCTCCGTGTTCATCCTCGCCGAAAACCGCCTCAACCTGCAGCAGGTATTCTCGGAACTCGAACGCCTCTACCTGCAACCCCGCGTCGAGGCGCACTACGCCGACTGGCCCGGCGATGCCAAAACCAGGGGTTCTTCCGAGGCTTTCACCGAGGCCGGCCTGGTGGTAATGACCGACAAAAATGTTCCCGATGGCATCGAGTACGGGCGTCGGGAATCCTGGTGGATTCGCTGGCTGTTCGGCTCTCTGGCCGGCGTGGGCGGCATGGCTGCCGTCGGAAGCATCGGCGCCGGCGTGATGGAGTTTCGGCGTGGCGGGCGCAAAATCAGATATGCGCTATTCGGACTCGCCCTGCTGCTCAGCGTCGGCCTCATGGTCGGCTGCGGCGGGTATGCGTCAGAAGAGTCTGTTGGTATGGCGGCAATGGCCCCCGTGCCGGCGTCGGGCGCCGCCGCTGCATCCGGTAGCGCCGCCGCTGCATCCGGTAGCCTCGCCGACGTCCAGCGCGTGCGCCAGTACTTCCCCGAAACCTGGCTGTGGACCGACGTTATGACCGACGCATCCGGTCAGGCCATCCTGCCGGTGGAAGCCCCCGATAGCATTACCACCTGGATGCTCCGCGCCGTTGCCATGTCCCCCGAACACGGCCTGGGTGTGGCCGAAACCGAGCTCACGGTGTTCCAGCCCTTCTTCCTTCAGGTTGACCTGCCCTACTCCGCCATCCGTGGCGAGGAATTTCCCGTCAAGGTCGCCCTCTATAACTACCTGGAAACCCCGCAGGACTTCTTCGTCGAACTCGACGAATCGGAAGATTATGAACTGCTGGGCGAACGTACCCAGGTGGTTAGCGTCGCGCCCAACCAGGTCGGCGGCGTTGAATTCGACATCCGCCTGACCCGGCTGGGCAGCCTGCCCATCGAGGTAACCGCCCGCAGCAGCGATTCAGCGGATGCCGTCATCCAAACCCTGCTCGTCGAACCGGAAGGCGTCGCCAGGGAATCGGTGGACAACGCCATCCTGTCCGGCGGCGACCGGCGCGATTTCCAGATCATTCCGCATCCCGACGAAATCCCCGGCTCCGACCGCGCCTACGTCGTCCTCACCGGCAGTTACCTGAGCCAAACGCTGGAAGGACTCGAGAACCTGCTCCAGATGCCCTACGGCTGCGGCGAGCAGAACATGATCCTGTTTGCCCCCAACATCTTTGTGGCCCGCTACCTCCAGGAAACCGGCCAGCTCAAACCCGAGGTGATGGCCACCGCCGAACACTTTATGACCACCGGATACCAGCGGGAATTGACCTATCGCCGCAACGATGGCAGTTTCTCAGCCTTCGGCCAGTCAGATTCTGAGGGCAGCCTGTGGCTTACGGCATTCGTTCTCAAGTCCTTCGCCCAGGCCGACGGCCTCATCTATATCGATTCCGCCGTGCAGGATCAGGCCATGCAGTGGATACTCTCCCACCAGCGCGGCAACGGCTCATTTGAGCCCGTCGGTTTCGTGCATCATAGCGACCTGCTGGGGGGCTTGCAGGGCAACACCGCCCTCACCGCCTACATCGCCATCGCCCTCCGGGAGGCCGGCGAAACCGGCCAGTCCGCAAACGCGCTGCAATACCTGGAAGGTCGGCTGCCAGACATCGACGACCCCTACACCATGGCCATCGTCGCCTACGCCCTGGCCCTGGGCAATAGCCCGCGCGCCGGCGATGCCCAGCAACAGTTGATGTCCATGGCGACCAGCGACACCAGCGGCCTGCACTGGCAGCACTCCGCCGCCGTCGAAACCACCGGATATGCAACCCTGGCCCTCCTGGAGAACGGCGACCTCGTCAGCGCCGCTAACGCTGCCCGTTGGCTGGTCTCCCAGCGCAACGCCTATGGAGGTTACAGCTCTACCCAGGATACCGTTGTGGGTTTGCAAGCCCTCATCCGGTTCGCCGCCCAATCCAAATTCGACGTCGATATGACCATCGATCTATCTGTAGGAGACTGGAACCGGAGCGTCGTTGTCGATGAAACCAACGCCGACATCGTCCAGGTCCTGGAGCTGCCCCGGGGAACCGACCTGAGAGTCGCCGCAGCAGGCGACGGGCAGGTCGTCGCCCAGGTGGTGCACCGATTCAACCTCCCCGAGGTTCAAACCTCCTCCCCTGAGACGTTCCACATCGACGTTACGTACAGCGCCGACCACGTCCAGGTGGACGATATTATTGAGATTACCGCCGCTCTGGCGTTTGTCCCGACCACGCCGCTGGATGCCGGCATGATCGTGCTCGACGTTGCGGTTCCCACCGGTTTCGCCGCGGAGGTGAACACGGTGCGGGAGCTGGTGCAGGCCCATAAGCGGGTGAAACGCTACGAGATCGCCGGTCGCAAGGTAATCCTGTACATCGAAGAGCTCAAGGCCGGTGACGAGATGTCGCTGCGTTTTAACGCCCGCGCCCGGTATCCTGTGCGCGCCCAGCCCGTAACATCCGAGGTCTATTCGTACTACAACCCCGACTGGCGCGGCGAAACCCTGGGCGCCAGCGTAACCGTATCCAACTAACCCCCGCCACCCCCCACCATTGGGAGGAGCGCCCCTCACCCCCAACCCCTCTCCCAGAGGGCGAGGGGCGTACCCCCAACTGTCATTGCGAGGAGCGCAGCGACGTGGCAATCTCGCTGGGGCTGAACACACGTCGGCAAACCACCATTGCTACGGCGACGAGATTGCCAACCCCCGCATCGAGTACGGGGTCGCAATGACAGATGCTACGGTGAAACCGGGGCTATCGGCCCCCCGGCGCATCTGCTCCCCTCGCCCTCCGGGAGAGGGGCCGGGGGTGAGGGCGGAACCGCCACCCAACCTGCCCCTGCCCCCCGCTCATCCTGAGCCTAGTCGAAGGGCTACTCCCCATAGACAAACCTGACCTCTTCCTGCAACAATGCACCACTACCCTGCAGTGGAGATGAAACTATGGCAGACCGCATCGCAATCATGGGACCCGGCGCCGTGGGCAGCTATGTCGGCGCCTTCCTGGTCCAGGCTGGCGACGACGACATCACTTTTATCGATATGTGGCCCGAGCACGTGGAGAAAATGCGCACCGTGGGCCTGCGCGCCAGCGGCAGCCAGGGCGACTTCACTGTCCCCGTCAACGCCATGCACCTCACCGAGGCGCAAAACATCACCGAACCATTCGACTACGCCTTCATCACCGTCAAGTCGTACGACACCGAATGGGCCACCCATTTCATCAAGCGCTACGTCAAGGACGATGGAGCCTTCGTTTCCATCCAGAACTGCTGGAACGACCCGACCATTGCCTCCATCGTGGGGCCGGAGCGCCAGTTGGGTTGTATCGCCTCTCACATCGAGGTTGCCCTCTGGGAGCCCGGCCACGTCAATCGGGGCGGAGAACCCGGACGCGACCATGGCCACACCGTGTTTCGCGTGGGTGAGAACAGCGGGCAGGTTACAGAGCGTTCCAAGGCCATCGCCGCCAAACTCGACAATATCGATGCCGCCTACGCCACCGATAACCTGTGGGGCGAGCGGTGGGCCAAGCTCTGCCAGAACGGTATGGGTAACGCCATCTCCGCCATGAGCAAACTGGGCAGCCAGGAAATGGCCGAAGATTCCCGCATTCGACGCATCCGCATCCAGCTGGCCAAAGAGGGCGCTCAGGTCGGCCTTGCTCAGGGCCTCCAGGTCGTGGACATCAACGGCATCCCCGCCGAATTCTGGGCCGACGCCGACAAGGGCGACGTTTTCGAAGAACTGGATGGGAGACTGTCGGAGTCCGGCGGGCGGGTCAACTGGCTGGCTTCCATGGCCCAGGACGTCCACAAGGGCCGCAAGTCCGAAGTCGATTTTATGAACGGTCTCATCTGCGACAAGGGCCGTGAAACCGGCGTCGCCACCCCTTACCACGACGCCATCGTCGAGGCCATGCGACTGGTGGACAACAAAACCATTGTCGCCGACCCCGAAAACGTTGACCGTATCGTTCGCGCCATCGGAGACTAATCAAATCAATCCCCTCTCCCTTGATGGGAGAGGGTAAGGGTGAGGGTGGAAATACTTGGCGCTTGAATCTCCAGGAGGAGGCCCACAGATGTACATCGCCGTTGAGCCCGCCGGGTTGATGATGAATACCATCAAACTGGTTTTTGATCCCACGGATCCTGCCGCCGAGGATCAGGAAGTGCGCGAATATCTCAGCCAGCACGAACTGGAACCGCGCTACCACTGGTTTGCAGAGATCGAGGGACTGGAAGGCCGCGAGTGCGAGATTATGCAGTTCGGCGGGTGCTATCTCGGACGCAACCTCCAGAATATCGGGGTCATCCAGCGTCGGGTCGTGGAAACCGAGCTGCTCACCGCCGAGATAGGACGCCGGATCGATAGCGGCGCGCTGACCGCTCTGGCCCATGTCAGCGAGAGCGAACGGGACGTTGCCATCGCCGCGCTGATCGACGAGTTCAGACAGGAAGAAAACTTCGGTCAGGACGAAGCCGGCGAACTTGTTGCCACCCTGGACCCGGCGGCGTTGCAGCAAGCGGCCGTCCGCGCCCTGGCGACCGTGCGCCAGCAGGTTGCCGCCAGCGCGTCGCAGCCCCGGTGCCGGTTCGAGGAATAAAAAAAGCGCCCAATCGGACGCATTCTGGAGCGGGCGATGGGAATCGGACCCACGTAACTAGCTTGGAAGGCTAGAGCTTTACCACTAAGCTACGCCCGCGCAGGTCAACATTATAGCGCATACCCGCCCCTGCCATCGCGAGCGTAGCGTGGCAATCCAGGGCAATCGCATCTTAATCTTTGGGTGCGCCGGCAACCTTCATTCCGGCCTTCCCTCCGTCGTTCCTGCGTAGGCAGTAACCCATCGAATCTCGCTGTGGGAACGTTGGCCTTCCCCGGAAACGTCTGGATTCCCGCTTTCGCGGGAATGACGAGCTGGGGTTAGCGAAATCGCCTTATATCTCAAATGCCAACACGGCCTGGTCAATTTACGACGAACCGCTCATACCGACCCCGCCTCTCGCAACACCTGCTGCGCCGTCGCGCCTATGTCCGCCGGCGTGGGTATGATGACCGCCCCCGCCTTTTCCAGGGCGGCGGTTTTGGACGCGGCCGTGGCGCTCTCGCCGGTTATGATGGCTCCGGCATGTCCCATTCGCTTTCCGGGCGGCGCCGTCGCCCCCACGATCAGCGAGCAGATGGGCTTGGTAAACTCGGCAGAACCGATGTATTCGGCTGCCTCCTGCTCCATCGTACCCCCGATCTCGCCGATGAAAACCACCATGTCGGTATCGGGATCATCGTTGTACAGTTGCAGTATCTCCACAAAGCTGCTGCCGATTATCGGGTCGCCGCCGATCCCCACGCACGACGACTGACCGATTCCCAGATCGGTCAACTGCCCCACCGCCTCATAGGTCAGGGTTCCGCTGCGGGAAACCACCCCAACCCGGCCCGGCATGTGGATATCGCCGGGCATGATCCCAACCTTGCATCTCGCCCCGGGATTGATCAGGCCCGGGCAATTGGGGCCAATCAGCCGCGTGGAACTCGCGTGTACGTAGCGATACAAGCCCACCATCTCCTGCACCGGTATGCCCTCGGTGATGCAGGCGATCAGCGGTATGCCGGCGTCCACGGATTCAGCGACCGCATCGGCGGCAAAGGCGGGCGGCACGAAAACTAGGGCCACGTTGGCGCCGGTAGAATCTACAGCCTCTCCCACGGAATCGAACACCGGCACCGAGTCGTCGAACAGCTGCCCGCCGCGACCGGGAGTAACCCCCGACACCAGTTGCGTGCCGTATTCTTTGCAGGAACGGGCGTGGAAACTACCCTCACGACCGGTGATGCCCTGCACCAGAACCCTGGACTGCTCGTTTAACAGAATGCCCATCGGATTATGCAGCCGGCCCGGCGCTCAAAGCCGCCGCCGCTTCGGTAAGCGTGTCGGTGAAGGTTACGTTCAGTCCCGACTGGGCCAGAATGTTTTTGCCCTCAGCCAGGTTGGTTCCCAGCATCCTCACCACCAGCGGTTGCTGGGCCTGATGTTCTTCAAAGGCCATCACTATCCCGCGGGCCGCCACATCGCAACGCAAAATGCCGCCGAAGATATTCACCAGAACCCGGTCAACCTTGGGATCCGACAGGATGATGCTAACCGCCGCCGCCACTTTTTCTTCGGACGCACCGCCGCCCACGTCCAGAAAATTGGCCGGCGCCGCGCCCGCCGCGTTGGCCACATCCAGAGTTGCCATCGCCAGCCCGGCGCCGTTCACCAAACAACCCACCCTGCCGTCCAGGCTCACGTAGGCGATATCGTCGTCCGCCGCCTGCGCCTCCAGCGCATCCTCCTGGCTGCGGTCCCGCAATTCCTGCAAATCGGGATGACGGAACATCGCATCATCTTCCAGGTTTACCTTGGCATCCAGGGCCACCACCGAACCATCGCCCGTAACGATCAGGGGGTTCACCTCAACCAGCGTGCAATCGTTTTCGGTGAAAATGCGATACAGGGCGTCGAAGATGTTGGCTGCCTGCCGCGCCGTCGGGCCGGTCAATTGCAGCCGGGCCGCCAGACGCCGGCATTGAAACGGCATCAGCCCCAGCAGGGGGTCCACGTTTTCAGTGATGATGGCGTCAGGGTCGGCAGCCGCAACCTCTTCGATTGACGTTCCCCCGGCGGCGCTGGCGATGAAAACCACGCCCCGAAAATTCCGGTCGATGGTTAAGGCCACGTACATCTCCGTGGCGATGTCAGCCAATTCCTCCACCAGAACACTGTCCACAGGCACGCCGGCGGCATCGGTTTGATGGGTAACCAGCCGAGAGCCGAGCAGGCTGGCGGCAAATTGGCGCGCCTGATCCGGAGATCCGACCACCTTCACACCGCCGGCCAGCCCCCGGCCACCGGCGTGTACCTGCGCCTTGATCGCCGCCCGTCCGCCGAACCCGACCGTCGCCTGTGCCACCTCATCCGGAGTAACTGCCACCTGCCCGTTGGGTACGGGAATCCCGTAACGGGCGAAAATCGCTTTGGCCTGATGCTCATGCAAATTCATTGCGTCAACCATTGTGCAGTACCACGGCCCAACCGTCAACGGAATATTCTCCCGCGCCCCGTTCCCCCACCCATCCCGAGCCCGTCGAAGGCCCCCCTCTCCCTCGATGGGAGAGGGTTGGGGTGAGGGCGAAAATCGCAACGTTACGTCATTTGTATGTTGTATATGCCTCGCAGATAGGCCAATCTGTGAGGCGGGCGCGAGGGGCGCGTCGTCTGTCATTGGGTGAGCTGGACCTGAGGTCCAGGCTGCACCGACTCGCAGTAAGACACCCCTCACGCCGCCGGTGGTCGCTCCGAACAGATTCACGGGCCTGAGCCCGCATTGCAAGTGTGGAGGACCACCGCATTATCACATCTGGGAGGTCTCAAAGATGAAGACGCCAAAGATGAAGACCATGGAAGGTAGCGCAGTGGAAGGCGGCGCAGTGGTGGGCATTGACGTCAGCAAAGCCAGCCTGGACGTGTCGGTGTCGGCTGGCCCGGCGCGTCGCTTTGCCAACACCGAGGAGGGCATCGCCGATCTGTTGCAATTGTTGGAGGCGCAGGAGGTCGCGCAGGTGGTGTGTGAACCCACCGGGGGCTATGAACTCCAGTTGGTCAACCGGTTGCGGGCCGGGGGACTGGGGGTGCACCAGGCCCACCCCAACCAGGTGCGGGATTTCGCCCGGGCCGCTGGCCACCTGGCGAAGACTGACGCCCTGGACGCCCAGACGCTGTCGCGTTACGGCCAGGTGTTTGAACCCCCGGACACCCCGCAGCCGGATCCGGAACGTGAGGAACTGCGGGATTTGCTGCGCCGCCGCCAGCAGCTGGTGGAACAGCGAGTGCAGGAGCTGAACCGCCGCCACCAGGGAACCTCCCGCAAGGCCCGGGCTTCCACCGCCCGCCACATCGCCTGGCTGGACCAGGAGATCGCCCAGCTGGATGAGGAGTACCAGGCCGCGTTGCAGAGCAGCGAGTCCCTGGCCCAACGCGCCGCCTGGTACCGCAGCGTGCCGGGCGTAGGGCCGCTCACCGCCGCCACCCTGACCGCCGAGCTGCCGGAACTGGGACAATACGACGGGAAGGCCCTGACCTCCCTGGTGGGACTGGCGCCCTGGTCTCGGGACAGTGGCCGGAAGCGGGGCCAGCGCACCATCCGGGGCGGTCGCGGCGTAGTGCGCCGGGCCTTGTACATGGCGGCCCTGGCGGCGACACGCGGCCAGGGGAGCTTGCCTGATTTCTACCGTCAGCTGCGTCAACGTGGCAAAACTGGCAAAGTGGCGCTGGTGGCCGTGATGCGCAAGCTGCTGTTGCAACTGAACGCAGTGGCCCGCCGCGGAACCCCCTGGGTGCAACAACACGGATAGAACACCACGGATAGAACCATCCCACCTCCAAACCCGCAAAAAGGCTTGACACCCAACACAGATACTGCGAGGAGCGTAGCGACGTGGCAATCTCGATGAGGCTGAACACACGTCGACGAACCGCCGTTGCTACGGCGACGAGATTGCCACGCTACGCTCGCAATGACAAGTCTCCACCCCCCACCCATCCTGAACCTGACAAAAGGTTGCACGCGGCCCCCCCGGCCACAGAACCCACCCCCGGCGAGAGTCAACAGCGGCGGTGTGGTAAACTTGGCGGCGACTTTGATAGGGTGCCGGTTCACCATTCCGGCGGCTCCAAAACAGGGCGATATATGGTTCCTCCCGACAATTTATTCGGCGTCATTCCGGTTTGGGCCGGAGTGTACCTGCTCACTGCCCTTACCCTGGCGGTGGCCGGTTTTGCCGTTTACCGCCGCGTGTTTCGTCTGGTGTTGCAGGGACTCCCCGTGGCCCGCTTCGACCGACCTCTCACCCGCATGACGGGCGCCATTGTCATCGTCCTGGGACAGCGCAAAGTGCTGCAGCGCGTGGGCAGCATTGATGCCCGGTCCCGTCGCCTCGACCTTGCCGGCATCAGCCACGCCGCCATTTTCTGGGGGTTCCTGTCCTTCAGCCTTTCCTACCTCATATTCATCTTCGGCGGCTCCATCTGGCATCCCTTGGGCGAAACAATCCTGACCCCGACCGGCGTGCTGGTTTACAGCATCTATCTGGACATCCTGGCCGTGGTCGTGCTGGCAGCCCTGGTCTGGGCCCTGGCTCGCCGCTGGATTGCCCAACCCCATCGACTCAGCTTCGACCTCACCCGCAAGGGCGAATCCGTCATCATCGTAGCACTCACCGCGGGCTTGATGATTGCGACGCTGCTGGTCCATTCCTGCTACGTTGCTTCGGCCGGCTCCGGCCCCGAGGCGGGCGTGTTCATCGGTGGAGCCATCGGCGGGTGGTTCGTCGCACTGGGAATGACGGAAGCAGTTGCCAGCAACCTGCAGGCCGCCTTCTGGTGGGTCCACCTGATCATCATCCTGGCGTTTTCACTTTATATCCCCTTTTCCAAGCACATACACATGGTGGCCGCTCCGCTCAACGCCTTCTTCCGCAACCTGGAACCCAGCGGGACACTGGCTGCTATCGACCTCGAAAACGCGGAGCGTTTCGGAGCCTCCCGCGTCCAGGACTTCACCTGGAAAGAGCTGCTCGACGGTTACGCCTGCGCCGTATGCGGACGCTGCACCGACGCCTGCCCGGCCCACATCACCGGTAAAGCGCTGTCCCCCATGCACATCGTGGAGAACATCAAAGAGCACATGATTGCCATCGGACACCAGGGTCAGCGGGACGCCGAACACGTCGAGCCCATGCCCCTCATCGACGGCGCCATCCCCGAACAGGCCATCTGGGATTGCGTTTCCTGCGGCGCCTGCATGGAGGAATGCCCCGTGGTGGTGGAGCACGTGCCAACCATCATGGACATGCGCCGGAGCCTGGTGCTTGAGGAATCCCGCATCCCCGAAACCGGCATGAACGCCCTGCTCAGCATGGAACAGCGCGGCCATCCCTGGCGGGGCACCACGTATTCCCGCACCGACTGGGCAGAGGGTCTCAACGTGCCAACCATCGCCGACCATCCCGACGCTGAGGTTCTGTTCTGGGTCGGATGCACCGCCGCACTGGAACAGCGCAGCCAGGGCGTCGCCCGCTCGATGGTCAAGGTGCTCAAGTCCGCCGGCGTCGATTTCGCCATCCTGGGCGACGAAGAGAACTGCACCGGCGACCCGGCCCGGCGCATGGGCAACGAATATCTCTACCAGGTCATGGCCCAACAGAACGTCGAGGTTCTCAACTCATACAACATCAAAACCATCGTCACCATCTGCCCCCACTGCTTCAACACCATGCGCAACGAATACCCTCAGTTTGGCGGCAACTACGAGGTGCTGCACTATAGCCAGTTCGTGGACGGCCTGATACGCGAGGGGCGCATCAAGCCCATCAAGGTTATGGATGTGACGGTTGCCTACCATGACTCCTGCTTCCTGGGCCGGCACAACGGCGTTTACGACGAACCCCGCAACGTGGCCAAAGCCATCCCGGGCCTGAAACTGGTGGAGATGTCGCCCCGGTGTCGCGAACGCGGGTTCTGCTGTGGCGCTGGCGGCGGCCACATGTGGATCGAGGAGAGCCAGGGTGACCGCATCAATCACGTCCGCACCGACCACTTCCTGGAAACCGGAGCCGATACGGTGGGGGTTTCCTGCCCGTTCTGCCTGCAAATGATGACCGAGGGCATCCAGTCCAAAGGTCAATCCGATACCAAAGAAGCCAGGGATGTCCTGGAAATTCTCGCTGACAGTATCGGAGACGTCTAACCCGACGTTGTAACGTGACGCCATGCTGGATTCGTTACTGCCAACCGTAATGTTGAATTACCTGGAACAGCGTCTGCTGTTTCGGCCCAGACCGCTGAGTGGCGCTACTCCGAAAGACCTGGGCCTGGATTTTGAATCGACGATAACGAACACTGCCGATGGCCGATCTTTGGTCTGCTGGTACATCCCGGGGCATTCGCAAACCGACCTCACCTGGCTCTGGTTCGGCGGTGTCGGCGCCAACCTCAGCCTGCGCGTCGGCGAGTTCGCCTCCGTGCGGCATCACACCGGCGGCAACATCCTCGCCTTCGATTACGGCGGTTTTGGCCTCAGCGACGGCCGGTCGTCAGTCCGCAATACGGCCTTTGATGCCAGGGCAGTCCTGACCCATCTTCGCCGGCGCTATGGCGTCCCATCCGAGTCGACGCATTATTTCGGCGTCTCTATGGGCGCTGCCGTGGCGACACGTCTGGCCGCCGAAGGTTTCCACCCCCGGGGGCTGGCTCTGGTGGCTCCGTTCGCTTCGCTGCGTGAAATGGCAAAGTTATCCTACCCGATGGTTACGTTGAACGGATTGGTAGTCGGCGACCGATTCAATACGGTGGCTCACATCCGCGAAATCGGCTGCCCGCTGCTGGTCGTTCACGGCGCCGACGATGAACTCGTGCCGGCGTGGCAGGGACGCAAGTTGTACGATGCAGCCGGCCAACCCAAGCAGTACCTCGAACTGGAAGGGAAGGGCCACCTGGACATCGGCGATTCCCCCGAATTTTGGGGAACCCTCACCGATTGGCTCCAAACCACCGACACGCCAACCCCCGCTCATCCTGCCTCCCTCTCCCACAAGGGGAGAGGGAGAATCGAAAGGCCCTGACGCCTCCCCCACCTGTCATTGCGAGGAGCGCAGCGACGTGGCAATCTCGTTGAGGTTGAACACACGTGGGGGAACTACCATTGCTACGCCGACGAGATTGCCAACCCCCGCATCGAGTACGGGGTCGCAATGACAAGCCTCCACCCCCGCTCATCCCGGCCCCCTCTCCCTCGATGGGGGAGGGTAGGAGCCTGCCCCGTACTTGATACGGGGGTGAGGGTGAACCCCCCCGCTCATCCTGAGCCTGTCGAAGGACACCCGTCGTTGCATACTGCGGCGTATTCGCATATCATCGGCTGAAACAAAATCATTGGCAATCTATGCCAAGCAGGAGTTACCCAATGGCACAGCGACCTGATGTGAAACGCCTGGAAGTCGAGATAGTCTATTGTTGGGATTGAGGGCACGCAGGACGCGCGGCCTGGATGGCCAGCGAAGCCCTTACTCGCACCGGCGACAATATCTCCACGTTCAAACTTACACCCGGTGAACACGGCAAGTTTGACATCATCATCGACGGCGATCTGATCGGCGAACACAAGCATACTCCCGACGCCCATCTTTTCCCCGACCTGCAGGACCTGATGCACGCTATTCACGATCGAATCTGATCAACCTGGCATTCCGCCAGCCGATTCATGCGCCCCTGGTATCCAAACGCCCGGGGCGTTTGCTTTTCCCGGCGCCATCCATCATCAAACCCCGCTGATAATCTCGGTGCCGTAGTCCAGCAGTTCCAGGTCCGGTCGGGTGTTGGCGATATATTCCACCACGTTGGCCAGGATGGAATCGGCGTGTCCGCTATCGTTGCTGACGCAGGACACCAACAGCGTCAGCCGTTGCCAGGCGTTGCCGTCCTCCTCCGAGTCCTCGGCCACCGCCACGTTGAAGCGGCCCCGTATCCGATCGGTAAGGCTGCGGGCCACCTGTCGGCGGGATTTCAGGCTTTGGCTGTCGTGCAGGCGCAGTGCAATACGCACCAGTCCAACGTGCATGGTATGCCTCCAGGTTTGTGGGCGCGCTCATGTCCGTGCGTTACCCACATCGTCCACCCGCTCTAATCTATCATTGCGACCCCGTACTTGATACAGGAGTGGCAGAACGCATGGGGACGGGTGTTCCGCCCTCACCCCCAACCCCTCTCCCGGAGGGCGAGGGGAGAAGATGCTCCGGGGGCCGATAGCCCCTCTCCCTTGGGAGAGGGGTTGGGGTGAGGGGCGCTCCTCGCAATGACAAAGTGGGTACGCGTGAGAGCATGGTGGCTATTGACGCCAGCAAGTCCGGGGGATAGATTATAGCCGGCAGGGGTAATGGCATAACCTTGTGATTCATACAGGTTGCGGTCTTTATATCGACAGGCCGCACGTCTTCGCTTACGGTTCAGGGCTTGCTTATTGTCATGGTGTCCAACCCAAGTGATACTCCCAGGGGGATCGATCCTGCGATTGAACCGGTCGAAGTGCCGGAGGTCGTCATTTCCCGCCTCCCCCAATACGTTCGCATCCTCTCGCAACTGCTGGACGACGGCGAGGAAGTAACCAATTCACAACAGCTCGGCGCCATGCTTCAAATAACCTCCGCCCAGATCCGGAAAGACCTTTCCTATTTCGGGCGGTTTGGCAAGCAGGGCCGCGGCTACCGCGTACGCCATCTGCTAACCGAGTTGAAGCAGATTCTGGGGTTGGACTCCGAATGGAATGTCGCCGTCGTAGGCGTTGGCCGATTGGGAAACGCCATCCTCAACTACCCGGGGTTCAATCCCGACGGGTTTCACCTGGTGGCCGCATTCGATAACAACCCCAGGCATCTTGGCGAGGAAGTGGGCGGCGTCTCCGTGGAGTCCATGAGCGCAATGGCCGAAACGGTGGCCAGTCGCAATATCACCATCGCCATTGTCGCCGTACCCAGCGTTCATACCCAGTCGGTTATCGACCAGTTGGTTGAGTGCGGCGTGCGCGCTATCCTCAACTACGCGCCCATCACCGCCCAGGTCCCGGCCGGCGTGTGGGTACGCAACATCGATCCGGTGCTGGCCCTCCAGTCCATGACCTACTATCTGACCGAATCCGCCCCCGCGGTAAACGGCACCGACCCTTCCGGTCAGGTTCCCTCGCAGCGCACCTGACGCGCGACTAAACCCGCGTCGTTCAGCCCCCGGCGCTGGCGCCCCGACTAGCCGCCCCCGGAATCCAGCCCACGTTGCGCCATGGACCGATGCGGGTTGGTTCGCCGCCGCCGCGACACGTTCAGCCGCACCTGCGCCCGGCGCAACGAAGCCACCGCGAGCTCCAGCTCCGCGTCCGATTCACGATTGGCGATGCGTTCCTGTGCCTGGGCGATGGCTTCCTGCGCCCTCGCTTCGTCGATTTCGTCCACGTCTTCAGCGGCGTCAGCCAGGATGGTTACCCGGTTGCCCAGCACTTCCATATAACCGCCGGTTAGCGCCAGGTACGATTCCTGGCCATCGGCCCGCACCATCAACTCGCCGGGTTGCAGCGACGTCATCAGGGGGGCATGGCGCGGCAGGATGCCCAGCTGGCCGGCAACTCCCGGCGCTACCAGCGCATCGACTTCACCCGAGAACAACTCGCGTTCTGCGGTGATGATTTGCAGTTGCATGGGCATGGGGCGAACTCCTGCGCGTAGAGTGTGTTGACAAATGCCGTCATTCCCGCGAAAGAACGTCACCCCGTACTTGATACGGGGCGGGAATCCAGTAGCAGCAGTCGTTAATCACGGTTCAGATTCTTTCGTCAGACCCTTTCTGGACTCCTGCTTTCGCAGGAGTGACGGGTTGAGGTGATGATTTGCAGTTGCATGGGCATGGGCATGGGCATGGGGAGAACTCCTGCGCGCTAGGCGGCGGCCTACATCTGTTCTGCCTTCTCCACCGCTTCTTCTATCGTCCCCACCATGTAGAAGGCCTGTTCGGGGAGGTCGTCGTGCTGGCCGTCCAGGATTTCAGCGAACCCACGGACGGTATCGCGCAACGCCACGTATTTGCCCGGCTGGTTGGTGAACGTTTCAGCGACGAAGAAGGGTTGAGTCAGGAAGCGCTGGATCTTGCGGGCCCGGAAAACGGCCTGGCGGTCCTCTTCCGACAGCTCTTCAATGCCCAGAATCGCGATGATGTCCTGCAGGTCGCGATAGCGCTGCAATACCTGCTGCACACCCCGGGCGACCCGGTAGTGTTCCTCCCCAACGATGCGGGGTTCCAGGATCCGGGCAAACGATGCCAGCGGGTCCACCGCCGGATACAGCGCCTGCGCCGCCAGCGCCCGTTCCAGCGACACCACGGCGTCCAGGTGGCCAAACGTGGTCACGATGCCAGGGTCGGTGTAGTCGTCGGCCGGTACGTAGATGGCCTGGAATGACGTGATGGAACCGCTCTTGGTCGAGGTGATCCGCTCCTGCAGGGCGCCCATCTCGGTGCTGAGCGTGGGCTGGTATCCCACTGCGGACGGCATCCGTCCCAACAGCGCCGATACTTCCATGCCGGCCAGGATGTAGCGGTAAATGTTGTCGATGAACAGCAGCACGTCCTGGTTCTCTTCTTCCCGGAAGTATTCCGCCATGGTCAGGCCGGTTAGGCCGATGCGGGCGCGCACCCCGGGGGTTTCGTTCATTTGACCGAACACCAGCACCGTGCTGCCCAACACGCCGGAGGCCTGCATTTCGTGCCACAGGTCGTTGCCCTCGCGGGAGCGTTCTCCCACCCCGGCGAACACCGACACGCCACTGTGCACCGCGCCGATGTTGCGGATAAGTTCCTGAATGATTACCGTTTTCCCAACGCCGGCGCCGCCGTAGGCTCCCACCTTGCCCCCCTTGGGGAACGGCGTAATGAGGTCGAACACCTTGATGCCGGTCTCGAGAATATCCACCGTGGAGCTCTGGTCGTCAAAGGCCGGCGGGTCTCGGTGAATCGGCCAGCGTTGCCCCGCTTCCACCGCGCCCAGGTTGTCCAGAGGCGTGCCCGTAACGTCAAACAGTCGTCCCAGAGTTTCGGGGCCCACCGGAACCAAAACCTGTGACCCGGTGTCGGTAACTTCGCTGCCCCGGGCCAGGCCGTCGGTTGAACCCAACGCCAGGCATCGGGCCCAGTGGTTGCCGATGTGTTGCTGTACTTCCAGCACCAGCCGTTCGCCGGAGTTATCAACTTCCAGCGCGTCGAACAGATTCGGCATTTGGTCGGCGGGAAACTCCACGTCCACCACCGTGCCGATAACTTGGGCAATTTTACCGGGCATCTTGTAGGTCCTCCGGATCCGTTTGCGGGAGATTCTTCAGGCGTAGTTTCAGTTGGTTAGTGGGACAGCGGTTTGCCGGATGTATCTCGGCCAGCCGGCTGGCCGGCCTTGCTGCGGCGCGCTCTATCCTTGTTGGGCAATCTGGCCACCCACCAGGTCGAGCAGTTCGTTGGTAATGCTGTCCTGGCGAAGTTTGTTCATCACCAGCGTGAGGTCCGAGGACAACTGGTTGGCGTTGTCGGTGGCGCTGCGCATGGCAACCATTCGGGCCGATTGCTCGCTGGCTATGCTCTCCAGCACCGCGTGATAAATCTGCATTTCCACGAACTGGGGCAACAGCGTCGAGAGTACCGTGGCCGCGTCCGGCTCATAGATATAACCCACCCTCTGGGTACTATCCAGTTCCGCCGGTTCCACGGGCAGGATGCGTTCCATCACCGCCCGCTGCTGCATCGTGGACAGGAAACGGGTGTACGCCACGTACACCTCGTCCACCTCTCCCTCCGAATACCCATCAATCGCCAGGCGGGATATTGCGGTGGTGTCGGCCAGCGATATCCGGTCGCCCAGGTCGGTGAATACCGCCTGTACTCCCTCGGTGTAGCGCACCAGAAAATCGCGCCCCTTCCGGCCCACCACAATACTCCGTACCGGGGCTGCGCTGTTCAAAATGAACTGGGCCACGCTCCGGTTAATCGACGCGTGCATCCCGCCGGCCAGTCCCCGGTCGGGCGTAATCACCACCAGGCCAACGCGATTGACCGGCCGCACCTGCAACAACGGATGAACCGTGTCCTCGTCGCCGGCCGGCTGCGCCGCCAGCGTTGCGATCACATCGTGAATCTTTTCGGCGTAAGGGCGGCCTTCAACAACAGCCATCTGCGCCCGCCGCATCTTGGAGGCGGCGATCAACGACATGGCATTGGTCACCTTGCCGGTGTTCTCCACGCTGCGGATGCGTCGTCGTATGTCTCTAACGCTGGGCATAATTTAACCTTACGGTCTGGGATGCGCGATTAATCATTGGTTTTTGGGACAGTTGCCGCTTAGCCGAACGTCGGCTTGAATTCGTTTATTGCCGCAGTCAGCTGTTCCCCCACCTCGTCGGAGATGTTCCCGGCCTCGCCGATGGCCCGCCCCAGACCGGGATGCGTCGCGTTGAGATGCCGCAGCAGTTGCTCCTCAAACGCCCCCACCCGTTCCAGCGGCACATCCTGCATCAACCCGGAGTTCACCGCGAATAGTATCATCACCTCGTCACCGAGATTCAAAGGTTGATACTGACCCTGTTTGAGCGCTTCGGTGGCCAGCTGGCCCCTTGCCAGTTGCGCCCGCGTCGCAGCATCCAGGTCGGCGGTGCCGAACTGGGCAAACGTTGCCAGCTCGCGATACTGGGCCAGGTCCATCCGCAGGCTGCCCGCAACTTGCCGGATGGCCCGAGTCTGGGCGGCTCCACCCACGCGCGAAACCGACAAACCCACGTTGATGGCGGGGCGGATTCCCACGTTGAACAACTCCGGCTCCAGGTAAATCTGGCCGTCGGTAATGGAAATCACGTTGGTCGGAATATATGCCGACACGTCGCCAGCCTGCGTCTCGATGATGGGCAAGGCCGTAATCGACCCCCCGCCGAATTCGTCGTTCATCCGCGCCGCCCGTTCCAGCAACCGGCTGTGCAGGTAGAACACGTCGCCGGGATACGCCTCGCGACCGGCGGGGCGGCGCAGCAGCAGCGACATCTGGCGGTAGGCCCAGGCGTGTTTGGTCAGGTCGTCGTAAACGATCAGCACATCCTTGCCCTGCTCCATGAAAAACTCGCCCATGGCGCAACCGGCATACGGCGCAATGAATTGCAGGGGAGCCGAATCGGCCGACCCCGCGTTGACCACAATCGTGTGGTCCATGGCCCCGTATTCTTCCAGGATCCCCACCACTTGCGAAACCTTGCCCTGCTTCTGGCCGATGGCCACGTAGATGCAGATCAGGTCGGTGTCGCGCTGATTGATAATCGTGTCGATGGCGATGGCCGACTTGCCGGTGGAGCGGTCGCCGATGATTAGTTCGCGTTGGCCGCGACCGATGGGGATCATGGCGTCGATGGCCTTGATGCCGGTTTGCACCGGAGTATCCACCGACTTGCGAACCACCACGTTGGGCGCGGTGCGCTCCACCGCCATCGTGCGGTCGGTGATGATCGGGCCCTTGCCGTCCAGCGGCCGGCCCAGCGGGTCCACAACCCGGCCGATCAGGGCATCGCCCACCGGCACCTCAATAATCTGACCGGTGGCCCGTACGCGGTCGCCCTCTTTCACGCCCGTGGGGTCGCCGAGAATGGCCGCGCCCACAACGTCCGCTTCCAGGTTCATGGCCAGCCCGAGAATATCATTGCCAAAGTCCAGCAATTCGTTGGAACTGACGCTTTGCAGGCCCTGGATGCTGGCGATGCCGTCACCCACCTGCAGCACAGTGCCCACGTCAACGAGGGTCAGGTCGCCGCCAAACTCCTCAATTTGCCGCTTGATGAGCGATACTAGCTCTTGTCCTCTGACTGCCATTAGCCAGTCTCCTTATTTTCTGAAATTGGCGTCGGCGTCCTATGGGGGCGCCGCTGCCAACCGGTTGGTGTAGTTAGCGTCAATTAAGCCGCCTGAGCGCGAACACTCAGACGCATTCGGTCCAGCGCCGAACTGGTGCTGCCGTCCAGCAGCCGGTCGCCGATCTGGATGATCAATCCACCCAGCAAATTCTCGTCCACGTGCGTGGTAATGATGATATCGCGGCCGGCTAGCTGCGAAACGAAACGGTTGATGCGCTCCAGCTCGTCGTCCGTTAGCGGAACTGCCGCCGTCACTTCCACGCGCTGCCGACCCAGATGCTCATCGAGTAACTGAGAATAGCCCGCCTGCACGTCGCCAATGGCATCAACGCCGCTGCGGCTTACCAGCAGCGATACCAGGTTGCGCACCAACGGATGCGTTTCCGTAAGGACGGCCTCGATGGCGGCAACCTTGCGCTCAGCAGGCACTTCAGCGTGTTTTAGAAACAGCGCAAATTCCTCATCCTGAAGCACGTCGGAAGCCAGGCGCAAGTCCTGGTCCCATTGCTCCACCTGCTCGTTTTCCAGCGCCAACTCAAAGATGGCCTGGGCGTAGCGCTGCCCCGACAATCGGTTTGCCACGGCTTTGCTGCCTCCCTCTAACTCTCTCGCCGGCGCCAAAGTGCGGTCACGGATGACTGCGCCAACTTGCGCCGACGGACGTGTTGTTGACGGATCGACTAACTCCGGCGGAGCGCCTGCTCGCCTTCAGCCAAAACCTGGTCGATGATTTCCTGATGGGCTTGCCGGTCCACCGTGCGGCGAATAATCCGCTCGGCGGCGGTGATGGCCAGGTCGCCAAAGGCTGAGCGTACCTCGTCGATGGCGGCGTCCCTCTCCCGCGCAATGTCGGAGCGGGCGCGCGCGCCAAACTCTTCTGCGGACTGACGCGCCCGAGCCATCTCTTCGTCGCGAAAACGGTCGGCGGCTTCCCGGGCCTGGTCCAGCAGGCGCTGGCCCTCCCGGCGAGCTTCGTTGATCTCATCTTCGATGGCCGAACGCGACGTTGCAGCTTCATCGCGCGCTCGATCTGCCGCCGCCAGACTCTCCCGGATGGTATCCACCCGGGTGTCCAGCGCATTGAGCAAAGGACGATAGGCGAAAACGCCGAGCAGAATCAGCAGGACGATGTAGTTGATCAGATAACTGATCAACGAGGGCACATTCAAGCCCAGTTCTGCCATGTTACTACACCACGAAGAGCAGGATTACAGCGACAATTAGCGAATAAATACCCAACGCTTCTGCGAAGGCGATGGCCAGAATCATGTTGGTGGTAACCGCACCGGCGGCTTCGGGGTTGCGCCCGATGGCTCCCATCGCTCCCGCGCCCAGGATTCCGATGCCAACGCCCGGGCCGATGACGCCGATGCCGATCGCCAGGCCGGCCGCCAGGAACTTGGCGCCTTCCTCGCTCAGCGCCTGCGCGCCCAACGACATGATTGTCGTGATCATTGAAAGATCAATTGCCATTGTTGAGAATCCTCCGTTTTGATTGTGGCCCGATTTTTCTAACCGCTCGCTGGTCGCCCTCCGGGCATGGGAGCGGATCTGCGCGGGTTTCAGACGCGGTTGCTGTTCGCCGTCTAATGCTCCTCGTGGCTAACTGCAACCGACAGGAATATGAGGGTCAGTCCGGCGAAGATAACCGACTGCACCAGGCCCACCAGCAACTCAAGTCCGAATACGAACTGCGTCGCCACGAACGGCACCAGGAAGGTAATCATCACCACCAGAATCTCGCCAGCCGTCATATTTCCAAACAGCCGGAATGTGAACGAAACGACTCGCACCAACTCGGAGATCAACTCCAGCAGACCAACGAACACGTTGATGATCCCCGACGGCCTCCCTCGAAGAATATCGCCGAAGGCGAAGAACTTTTTGAGGTAGCCAAAATTGTGGGTGCGAAAACCCCAGTATTCCACGAACACAAACGATATCAGCGCCAGCGCCAGCGGCAGGTTCAGGTCGGTGCCGGCGGGACGCAGCAGGTGGGCCTTGATTTCAAAGCCGTGATCGCCGCCAACCCCGTAGCCGATAGCCTGGTAAATGGGAATCAGAAAAATGGCCAGCCACGCGTTGAACAGCACAAAGAAGAAGATGGTGGCCACGATGGGGAACGTCCGGCGGGCCATGTTGGGGCCCAGAATGCTCACCGAGAAACTGAGCACCGCTTCAAAGATTATCTCCACCAGGGCCTGCAGGCGGCTGGGTATTACCTTCGGTTTGCGCGCCGCGCCGATAAAGAACACCAGCATAACCAGGCTCACGAGCCAAGCCGACAACAGCGTGTTGGTAACGGCAAACTGCATGATGCCCAGCGGTTCACCGTGGTGGGCCTCTTCATCAGCGTGGTCGTCTTCCATGCTGCCGGATTCGGCGCCGGCCGATTCCGTGCTCTCCGGTTCGGCGTGGGCGGCATCGCCCGACCCCAACTCCAGCCCCAATGCGCTGTAACGAAGCGCTTTCGGGAAAATGGGCTGCGGGGGCAGGTGGATTTCGGGTTGCGGGACAAAAGGCTGGGCCGTCTCGCCGCCAAACATGCGCGTGCCGATGGCGCCTACCACAAACCCAACCACCAGAAGCACCGCCATCCCGATGCCAAAGAGCATGAATGCCCGTTTACGCGTCACGACTGCCTAATAGCCTCCGTCAGTGTCCCGAGGGTCTCGCCGCGGCGGCGAGGAACCCGGCGGGTTGGATCCGTAAACGGCGCGCAACACCATCCGGTACACCCCATAAAAGGCGATTACGCTGCCCAGCACGGTCCCAACCAATACAAACAATGCTACCTGGCCGCTGAGTTTCCCCAGCCACAGCCCTCCGAGAATCCCAATGACAATGCACAACGCCACGTACCATCCCAATCCGGTCAACCGGAGGGCGACAATCAGCCAGGGCGGCATGAGTTGATGTG
This sequence comes from Dehalococcoidia bacterium, assembly GCA_965262485.1. GTDB lineage: Bacteria > Chloroflexota > Dehalococcoidia > Lucifugimonadales > UBA3495 > Bin87. The sequence continues at coordinate 2,741,449 of OZ253540.1, forward strand.
GGCTTGCCATTCATGGGCGGCAGGCATGTTAACATCGGTATTCGAGCGTGTCAATGAGTCAGGCGACAGAATCAGGGTCTTTCCAAAGTCGTTGGCATTGGGGACATTATTTTACCGGGATGAACAGGATTCTTCTGATTAAGGGCGCCTGGATTCCGGCTTGCGTCGGAATGACGGACTAACTTTGAAAAGGCCCGGCGACAGAATGCGTCATTGCGTTACGATAACGCCCCGGCGTCGGACGTGTCGGGGCGTTATCGTAAATCAATCCAGCTGGCAAATTCTGCATCCGAGGCTACTTGCGCTCGAAGTCCTCCATGTCCAGCTCGTTGATGAGGTCGGTAAAAGCGGAAAGTTTCTGCAATTCCTCTTCCGACACGTTGGTGTCAGCGGCTTCCTCACCGGGAGCGGATTGCGTTACCGGCGCTCCGGTTTCCTGGTCCATGGAGATTGCGGCTTTTTCCATCACCTCGTCGGCTACGTAGATGGGAACCTCGGCCCGCACCGCGACCGCCATGGCGTCGCTGGGGCGGGAATCGATCTCATGGATCTGTTCTCCCACCCGGATCACCACTTTGGCGTAGAAAGTTTCGTTCTGCAGGTCGTTCACCAGGATATGATCAAATGACCCGCCCACCGACTTCACCAAATCCACCAGCAGGTCGTGCGTAAGGGGTCGGGGAACCGTCATCCCCTGCATCTTGACAGCGATCGCCTCGGCTTCAGTTGGGCCAATCCATATCAGCAGGAACAGGTTGGTCTCCAGTTCCTTGAGCACCACCACACGCTGGTAGTTCATCTGACTCATCCGGATGCTGTCAATTACAAGTTCCCGCATCTCGCTGCACCGCTCCAATGACCACTTCCGGCACTGATTGACCGCCTGGCCTGCAATGGCGCCTGCCGGTCGGCTGCGCCAATTCTACACCCCGGAGACGTAGCGGTGTCAAGCACGAACTATACTTGCCGGAACCGTCAACCGGGCAGTGCAGCAACCGGGCTTTGGGAGGTTTCGCCCCGCGTGCGGCCCTTCCCTCAGCCACGATCAGCCGGTCTCTCAATTGCCGGAAACGGACTACCGGAAACGGACCTGTTCGGCCACGTCATCCGGCGCGAAATCCCGCGGTGAAGGCACATCGTTGTTGGCCCCCGACGCCAGCGCCGATTCGGCCAGCGCGTCGATGCCCTTTCGAATCGAACCGGCGGCCGCCGCCAGATCGCGCTCCAGGCTGCGCAGCGTACGCAAAGCATAGGCGTCGGCCTGATTCCGGCGGTTTTCCGCATCCTGCTCAGCCGTCTCGATAATCCGCCGGTACTTGATCTCGGCCTCCCGCAGCATTTCTTCGGCTTTACGGCCCAGTTCGTGTTCACTGACCCGGCTGCGAAATTCGTGCTCCATGTGCTGGCGAGCCTGCTGAGCCTCCGACATCGCCGATGACATGATGTCGTCCTTGCGAGACAGCATCTCCTCGGCCCGGTGAACCTCTTGCGGCACGGCGATGCGCAGTTGTCCTACCAGCTCGTTCAGCTTCCCCCTGTCCACCATCACGCTGCCGCTGAGCGGAACCGATTTGCTGGAATCCACCAGCAGTTCGATGCGGTCAATAATGTTCGTAATATCGATGATGTCCCCCTGATGCCGGTGGTTAAGACTTGCCTCGGTTGGCTATTTACCCGGCGACCCATATTTTTCACGGAGAGCGCCGACCACGTTGGGCGGCACCATGCCCGAAATTTCCCCGCCCAAACGGGCAACTTCCTTCAACAGGCTGGAACTGATAAACGTGTGCGCCTGGTCGCTCATCAGCGCCACCATGTCCACTTCCGGTTCCAGCCGCCGATTCATGAAGAACATTTGCGATTCATACTCAAAATCCGGGCTGCTCCGCAATCCCCGGATAATGGTCGCCGCGCCCTGCTCGCGGGCGTAATTCACCACCAGCCCGGTGAAGGGCTGCACCACGATGTTACCGACGTGGGCAACGGCTTCACGCATCAGGGCGACTCGTTCTTCCGTGGTGAACAGCAGACTCTTCGACGGCGTATCGTAAACCGCCACGATAACGGTTCCAAAAAGTCCAGCCGACCTCTCTGCCACGTCCAAGTGTCCCATCGTTACCGGATCGAACGTACCCGGATATAGGGCGGTTACCATTCGGTGATACTCCAATTATTTTGATTGTTACCGGTCAGGGGACCGATGCCGGTAGAAAGCCACCCCATTGTCGCCGTATTTGCGGCTGTCGTACAACTGCAAACCCGGCAACTCCACGGGCAACTCCCTTCTGCTGCTGTAACCTACCACCAGAGTGGCGTCCGGAGCCAGCAACCGCGATGCCCCCATCGCTTCCAGCACAGGCGTCGGGTCTCCGAGACGGTACGGAGGATCCAGCAGAACCAGACCGTAGGTCTCGTCCCGCCGGTTCAGCCAACGCAATACGTCAGCGCAGAATACCTGCCCGACCGCAGCGTACCCGGTGGTTTCCAGGTTTTGCTGCAGGTTCTGGCACTGGCGGCGATTCCGTTCCACGAAATCCGCCCAGGCTGCCCCGCGACTGAGGGCTTCGATACCCAGGCTGCCCGTACCGGCGAACAGGTCCACCGCACGTTGACCGTTAACCTGATTGGTTTCCAGAATGTTAAATATCGCCGACCGCACCCGCTCGGTAGTGGGCCGTACGCCCTCCACCGCCGCTCCCTTAAGTCGCAGCCCGCGGGCGTCGCCGCCGGCAACGCGCATGGTGAGTGAATTGCGTGGACGCATTCTATTGCCCGCAGGCGGAACGTTGACAATTGTTGCGGTTGCAGGTTTCGGTCAATTTTGCACCGGGCCAATGCGTAGCGACTCAGATTCCCGGCCCGCCCAAGCCCCGGACATCAGCAGTATAACGTCGAGTACTGCCCGTGGCGACACAACGCCTCGCTCCGCCAGGATCATTCTGTCATTGCGAGGAGCACAGCGACGTGGCAACCTCGTTGAGGTTGAACACACGTCGGCAAACCGCCGTTGCTACGGCTACGGGATTGCCACGTCGCTGGCGCTCCTCGCAATGACAGATTAAAGTGGGTGCGCCCCTCGCCCTCCGGGAGAGGGGTTGGGGGTGAGGGCGAAACCCCCGTCCCCACGCTTGCCCGGCTGACGGGCCGTGTGCTACCATCGTGCACGGCATCCAAACGGCAGCAGATCAACCGACCGTGCCATAATCCCGTGTACCTGCCCGGCATCCGCTGACCGTCCGTAAATCCGAAACGTCTGCCAGCCGGCAGTCAATACTGATTCTGGAAAACGTAAACCCGATGAGTTTTCGTCAGACGCTGGCCGACGCTGCTCCCCCGCCCGACAGTGAGACAGTCATCACCATTGGCGTCTTCGATGGCGTGCATCGTGGCCACCTTCACCTGCTGCGTCGGCTGTTTGACATGGCGCCCCAGCCGCTGATTTCAACGGTCATCACCTTCCGGAACCACCCCGCAGAGGTCGTGAATCCCGACCGCGTGGTCAACAAGATCATCACCCCGGACGAAAAGATTGACTTGTTGTACAAAGCCGGCGTGGGCCGGGTAATCAGCCTCGAGTTCACCAACGACCTTGCCAACGTGGATGCCAACGAATTTACCAGTCTGCTGGTCGATTGCCTCAAAATGCGCGGCATCGTAACCGGACCCGACTTCGCCCTCGGCCGCAACCGCAGCGGCAATCTAGATTACCTCCGTCGCCGGGGCTCTGCAATGGGCTTCTGGGTGGAAACCGTGCCGCCCCTCGAGCTCGATGGCTCTGCCGTCCGCAGCCGCCGGGTTCGCAACGCCCTCGCCGATGGCGACGTGGACGGCGCCGAGTACCTGCTGGGCCGGCCCTACGCCACCGACGGCATCGTTGTCCACGGCGCCAAGATGGGTCGTCAGCTTGGCTTCCCCACCGCCAACATCGTTCCCACCGCCAACTTCGTCATCCCCGCCGACGGCGTTTACGCAACCTACGCCACGGTGAACGGCGTGCGCCACCTGGCGGCCACCAGCATCGGGGTTCGTCCTACGTTCGGCCTGAGCCAGCGACTCATCGAAGCCCACCTGCTGGATTTCTCCGACGACATCTACGACCGGAACCTGCGGCTGGAGTTCGTGTCCCGCCTGCGGGGTCAGGAAACCTTCGACGGCATCGACGCTCTGATTACTCAGATGAATCGGGATGTCGATCTGGCGCGTTCCACACTGGAAAAGCATGACGAGCTGGAACGCAAGGGCGAGGTAATCAGTGACTAGCCCGGTGCGCCTTCCCGATGACCTGTCTCTGATCACCAAACGGGGCGTCAGCCGAATAATCTCCGAAGAGCAGTTTGTCGCCATGCTCAACGGCGGCAAACCCCTGCGCCTGAAGATGGGCTTCGACCCCAGCCGTCCCGACATCCACCTCGGCCACGTGGTGGGACTTCGCAAGCTGCGTCAGCTGCAGGACCTGGGCCATCAGGTAATCCTGATCGTGGGCGACTGGACGGCTCAAATCGGCGATCCATCGGGCCGTTCCGCTACTCGCACCATGCTCAGCCACGCCGATGTGCTGGAAAACGCCGAATCCTACCTGCGCCAGTTCTTCAAAGTCGTCGACCGCGAGCGCACGCGGGTGGAATGGCAAAGCCAGTGGTTCGGCGATTTTACCCTCGCCAACGTCATCGAGCTCACCAGCCGCTTCACCGTGGCGCAATTCCTGGAGCGCGACGACTTCGCCCGCCGCTTCGCCGAGCATCAGCCCATCGCCATCACCGAGCTGCTCTACCCCCTGCTGCAAGCCTACGACTCAGTGGCCATCGAGTCCGATGTGGAATTCGGCGGCACCGACCAGATGTTCAACCTGCTGGTCGGGCGCGAGCTGCAGGGCATGATGGGCCAAACTCCCCAGCAGTGCTTCCTGATGCCCATTCTCGTCGGCACCGACGGCGTTCAGAAAATGAGCAAGAGCCTGGGCAATTACGTAGCGCTGGAAGAACCGCCCGGCGATATGTACGGCAAAATAATGTCGCTGCCCGACGAACTGCTGCTGCAATACTTCCAATATCTCACCGACGTGCCGGACGACGAAATAGCGGCGATGGGCGATTCCATAGCAAACGAAGAATCCAACCCGATGGACTTCAAAAAGCAGCTGGCGCGGATCATTACCGAAACCTTCCACGACGCCCCGGCCGCCCGGTCTGCCGAAGCCCAATTTGAGCAGGTGGTCCAGCGACGCGACCTGCCCGACGAGATGCCCGAATACAGCCTCGCGCAGGCCGGAGACGTGGCGATCAACCGGTTGCTCGTGCAGGCCGAACTGGTCGCCAGCAACGGAGAGGCGCGGCGATTGGTGGGCCAGGGCGCGGTGGAAATCATACGGCCCGGCGGAGACCGCGTAACCATAGTGGCCGGAGACCCCACGCCACCGCTCGCCCCCGGAGACGTAATCCGCGCCGGCCGCCGCCGATTCGTCCGCCTGGTGCAGTGACCCCCCAGGAATTCATCGCCAAGTGGCATAACGTTCAGTTTGGCGAGAAGCAGGCTTCCCAGGAGATGTTCCTCGACATCTGCGCCCTGGTCGGCCATCCCACGCCGGTGGCTTACGGCAACTCGGATGTTTTCACGTTCGAGAAGTCGGTGCCCGGCGGCTTCGCTGACGCTTACCTTGAGGAGCATTTTGGCTGGGAGTTCAAGGGCAGCGACGCCCAACTGCCGGAGGCCATCAACCAGCTGCTGCGCTATCAGGTGTATCTGAAAACTCCGCCCCTGCTCATCGTGTCGTCCTTCGACACCATCCACATACGCACCAACTTTCCGGGCATGGAAACCATCCTGCACGTGATACCCGTTGCGAGCCTGGACCAGCCGGCTCAACTGGTCAAACTGCGTAGCGCATTTTTCGCTCCCAGCGAGTTCCGGCCCGACCGGTCGGTGGAGCAGGTTACGCAGGAAACGGCCAACCTGTTCCGGGACATCGTGGCGGATATGGAGCAGCACTATGAGGATCCGGAACGGCTGGCCCGCTACCTCAATCAGATTGTGTTCTGCTTGTACGCCGAGGACGCCGGACTGCTGCCCGACGGGCTTTTCTCCGAGATCGTCCGCCGTCAGTTTCGTCGCCCCGATTTGTTCAATCAGGCCGTGGATAACCTGTTCGCCCAGATGTCCGGCGGCGGCCTGTTCGGATCCGACGAAATTCCCCATTTCAACGGCGATTTATTCCACTCGGCGGATACCGTCGAACTGAGCACCATCGCGCTACAACGCCTGGGCGAGGCCACGCAGAAGAACTGGCGCAACATCGAACCATCCATCTTTGGCACACTGTTCGAGCGCGCCCTGGACGCCTCCAAGCGCTCCCAGCTGGGCGCACACTACACCGGCGCCGACGACATCATGCTGGTGATTGACCCGGTGGTGATGGAACCGCTGCGCCGGGAGTGGGACGCCGCCCGGCAGGAAGCAGGCGAACTGCTGGCCGACGGCGATGATGCCGCAGCTCACGCCCGCCTGCTGGTGTTCCAGCAACGGCTGGCCTCAGTAACCGTCCTGGACCCAGCCTGCGGCAGCGGCAACTTCCTCTACCTGGCCCTGCGTTCGCTGCTGGATTTGGAACGGCAGGTCATCGACTTTGCAGCGGCCCAGGGTTGGAATGATTTGTTCCCCACCGTCAAACCCGACCAGATGCTGGGCATCGAAATCAACCACTACGCCGCCGAACTGGCCCGAACCGCCCTGTGGATTGGCTATATCCAGTGGCACCAGAGCAACGGCTTTCCCTATCGGCGGCACCCCATCCTGACGCCCTTGCACACCATCCGACAAACCGACGCCATTCTCGATTTGTCTGACCCGGAAAACCCTGCCGAACCGGAATGGCCGGCGGCAGAGTTTATCATCGGCAACCCGCCGTTTTTGGGGCGTGGCTTACGCAGTGCGTTGGGCGACGAGTACACTATCAAACTTTACAGCATTTATGGCAGCCGCTTACCTAACGCCTCCGACCTATGTTGCTACTGGTTTGAAAAAGCGAGAGGAATGATTGAGCAGCAAGCCACAAAGCGCGCTGGCTTGCTGGCAACGCAAGGTATCCGAGGCAGAGACAATCGCTCAGTTCTGCAGCGCATAAAAGAAGCCGGCGACATATTTATGGCGTATCCAGATAAAGAATGGGTATTAAACGGTGCTACCGTGCATATCTCCATTGTGGGGTTTGATGACGGCAGTGAGGTGAAGCGACTCTTTGACGGTGAAATAATCTCCGATAGTATCAATGCTGATCTAACGGTTGGAGTTGATACTACCATCGCTCAACGCTTGGCAGAAAATCGTGGCATAGCGTTTGAGGGGCCGTCTCCGAAAGGGCCTTTTGACATCGCACACGAACTGGCTGACCGAATGTTATCGGAGCCGCCCAATGTCAACGGCAGGTCGAACTCCGATGTAGTGAGGCCGTTGTTGACGGCTAGGGACATTACCCAGAGCAACAGAGGTATGTACACCATTGATTTTGGCACTATGGAAATGGATGAGGCTTGTCAATATGAAAAGCCTTTTGAACACATCGCAGCTACTGTGAAACCTGTGCGAATCAATAACAGGATTCGAAAACGAGCGGAGTATTGGTGGTTGTATGGGTCCGAGGCATCGCAAATGCGCTTGGCTCTGCAAGGGCAGAGCCGTTACATCGCAACGCCAAGGCATTCTAAACATAGGGTATTCGTATGGGTTCAAGCCGGGATAATGTGCAACGATAGCACAAGCGTATTCGCTCGTGATGACGATTATACTTTTGGCATACTCCAATCCCGCGTTCACGAGCTATGGGCTCGTAATAAAGGAACACAAGTGCGGGAGGTGGAATCAGGTTTTCGCTACACCCCCACCACCTGCTTTGAAACCTTCCCCTTCCCCCATCCCACCGACGAGCAGCGCGCCGCCATCGCCGCTGCCGCCGCGGAGCTGAACCGGCTGCGGGAGAATTGGCTCAATCCCGTTGACGCCGGCGGCAACCCCGAACTCGATGCCACGCAACTGCGCCGCCGCACGCTGACCAACCTCTACAACCAGCGTCCTACCTGGCTGGCCAACGCCCACGCCACGCTGGACGCCGCCGTTGCCGACGCCTACGGCTGGCCCTCCGACCTGCCCGACGCCGAGGCGCTGCAACGGCTGCTGGCCCTCAACCTGGATCGGGCGGCGGCGGAAGCGCAAAAATCCCAATAGAATTGCCACGTCCGGCTTGCGCTATACTGTCTCCAACCACGGATCGCCCATCCCCGAATCCGGGAGAGCCTCACCATGACTACATCCAAAAAGCTGTTGACCGCCGACGACTTGATGGCGATGCCCGATGACGGTATGCGACATGAGCTGGTGCGGGGAGAACTAATCACCATGCCGCCAGCAAGCGATGACCACGGGTTCGTCGGCGCCGAAGTGAGTTTGCAAATCGGAACCTTCGTCAGACAGCGCCGCTTTGGCACGAGCCGGTTGGCAGACACCGGCTTTCAACTCGCGCCCGATACCGTTCTAGCCCCGGATTACGCCTTTATCTCTTACGAACGAATGCCAAACCGCCCGCAGCGTCGAGGCTGGGGCCGGACAATCCCCGATCTGGTGGTCGAAGTGGTTTCGCCCAACGACCGGCAACCCGCAATAGACGCCAAAACGCAAATGTGGCTGGACGCCGGCGTCCGCCTGGTATTAAACGTCTATCCTCAAACGCAGGAAGTGTACGCCCACCACGACGACGCAACGGTGGAGCAGTTCGGTATTGACGACACGTTGACCTGCGAGCCGGTGTTGCCCGGTTTCGCCTGCTCCGTCGCCGATATTTTTACCTACTGACGTTCCAACCCTTTGCATAACCGACGGCAGAAGGCGGCTGGGGTATGGCAGCCAACGCCATGACACCGCAGGAATTCATTGCCAAGTGGCGGCGGAGCCGGGGGCAGGAATCGGCCGGGGCGCAGGAATGGTTCATTGACCTTTGCCGGGTGGTGGAACATCACACGCCGGCCGAGCTTGACCCCCGCCAGGAGTGGTACACCTTCGAGCGGGCGGTGCGGGAGTCGTCGGGCCGCCGGGGCCGCGCCGACGTGTACAAGCGCAGCTATTTCGCCTGGGAGTTCAAGGGGCTGCACCGGGATTTGGACGAGGCGTATCGTCAGCTGCAACGCTACCGGGAGGCGCTGAACAACCCGCCTGTTCTGGTGGTATCCGACTTTCGCACCATTCGGGTTCACACCAACTTTACCAACAAGGTGCCCGTTGTCCATACCATCCTGCTGGATGACGTTGGCGAGCCGGAACAGCTGGGAATACTGCGCAGCGTCTTTCACAACCCGGATGCGCTGGAACCGGAAATCAGCCCGGATGACGTTACCAAAGCGACGGCCGATATTTTCGCCAAAATCGCGGCGTCCATGCGGGAGCGGGGCGTTGACTCCCTGGACGTTGCCCGGTTCCTGAACCGCCTGGTGTTCTGCTTTTTCGCCCAGGACGTGGGACTGCTGCCCGGCCAGATGATTACCGAGCTTTGCGAAAACTATCACAACGACCCTGCCGAATTTAACGAAGGACTGCAAGAACTCTTCGCTCAAATGAATGAAGGCGGCCGTTTTGGTATTGACCGGATCCGCCAATTCAATGGCGATTTGTTCACAGACCCGGATACCGTCTTGATGACTACGGGCGAGCTGGAAGGACTTTCCGAAGCGACGGAGCGGAACTGGGCGCACATCGAACCGTCTATTTTCGGCACCCTGTTTGAGCGGGTGGTTGACCCCAACAAGCAGGGACTCGTTGGCGCGCAATACACCTCCGAGGCTGACATCCGGTCGGTTATCGACCCGGTGATAATCAAACCGTTGCAGGCTGAGTGGTCGGAAGTTGAGCGCAAAGTAGGCGGCCTGACGCTGCTGGAAGGCCAGCAGGACGAGCGGGAGGCCCGCCGTCTGCTGACCGAGTTTCAGGCTCGCCTGTCCTCGCTGAAAGTGCTGGACCCGGCCTGCGGCAGCGGCAATTTCCTCTACGTGGCCCTACGGCAACTGCACAACCTGGAAAAAGCGGTACTGACGCTGGCCGCCGACCTGAACCTGCGGGGCTTCCTCCCGGAGGTGTCGCCGGAGCAGTGCTATGGCATCGAGATTGACGCCTACGCCAGCGACCTGGCCCGCACTTCCCTCTGGATTGGACATCTGCAATGGTTGATTGAAAACGGCCACCAGTACAACCGGGAGCCCGTGCTGGGTTCCCTGAACACCATTGAATGCCGCGATGCCATCATTGACCGGTCGGAACCGGAGCAGCCGGCGGAACCGGAATGGCCGGCGGTGGATTACATCGTGGGCAACCCGCCGTTCCTGGGCCACTTCCCGTTCCGGGAACAGCTGGGCGATGAATACGTCAACGCGGTGTACGATTTGTACGGCGACCGCATACCCAACTCCAGCGACCTCTGCTGCTACTGGTTTGAAAAGGCCCGCGCCCAGATTGAGTCCGGCAATTCACGGCGCGCCGGCCTGCTGGCAACGCAGGCGATACGCTTCCAATCCAACCGGCCCGTGCTGGCCCGTATCAAGGAGACCGGCGATATTTTCAGCGCCGTTTCAGACCAGGATTGGGTGCTGGACGGCGCCAATGTGCATATCTCAATCATCTGTTTTGACGACGGCGCCCAGGACGTTCGGGTTTTGGATGGCGAGCGCGTTTCCAACATCAACTCTGACTTGACCGGCGGGGCTGATTTGACGCAGGCCAGAACGCTGGCGGAGAACCGCAACCTGTCGTTTCAAGGCATCGGTAAAGTCGGCGACTTCGATATACCTGAATCCGTCGCAATCGACATGATGGCGCAGCCTAACCCTCACGGCAAACCCAACAGCGATGTTATCAAACGCTGGATTAATGGGATTGATATTACACAGCGGTCGCGTGATGTATGGATTATAGATTTTGGCGTCGATATGCCACAGTCAGAAGCTGCTCTTTACGAAGCGCCGTTCGAGTATGTGAAAGAAAAGGTGATGCCTACGCGGGTCAAAAACAAGATGCCCTGGCGGGCTGAGAACTGGTGGTTGCACGGCTACCCGGCAACCACGATGCGAAATACGCTATCTCCATTTGCGCGATACATCGGCACACCTAAAGTATCTAAACATCGCTTCTTCGTCTGGTTGTCGCACGAAATGCTGCCCTCAAATTTGGTGATAGCCTTAGCGATGGACGATGACTACAATTTCGGCATTTTGTCGTCTTCGATCCATGAACTATGGGCCAGAAACGTCGGCAGCCAACTGCGGGAGTCTGAGAGCGGAGGTACTTACACCCCCACCACCTGCTTTGAGACCTTTCCGTTTCCGACGCCTACCGATGAGCAGCGGGCCGCCACCGCCGCCGCCGCCGCCGAACTGAACGGGCTGCGGGAGAACTGGCTGAACCCGGTGGATATGTTTGGCGGCCCGGCCCTGAACGCCGACCAACTGCGCCGCCGCACGCTGACCAACCTGTATAATGACTACCCCAGCTGGCTGGCCAACTCCCACGCCATCCTCGACGCCGCCGTTGCCGACGCCTACGGCTGGCCCCCCGACCTGCCCGACGCCGAGGCGCTGCAACGGCTGCTGGCCCTGAATTTGGAGCGTGCGGGGGTGGAGGGCGCCGCCCGGTAGATACCCGCCACCGATTAGATGTACTTGCTTCTCACGCGTACCCACTTTAATCTGTCATTGCGAGCGCAGCATGGCAATCTCGTCGTCGTAGCAATGGCAGTTTGCCGACGTGTGTTCAACCTCAACGGGATTGCCACGTCGCTGCGCTCCTCGCAATGACAGGTGGGGGTGGGCGCCATTCGCAATGACAGTCGGCCAGTTTGGTTTGACAAAGAGGGTACGCGTGAGGTACTTGCTTGCGTTGACGGCGAGTAGGGGTGAGACTATGCTTGCGACATGGAAATTTGTCCGGCCTTTATTGACGAAACCGGCATCCTTTCCGGCCCACGGCAACAGCAGCCCGTATACGGCATCGGAGCCCTCATCGTTCCCGACACCGGCGACATAACTAACCGGCTGTATCGTTTGCACTTCAACTTTAGCGCCGACAGGATGGCGGAGCGTCAGAAGATTCGCAAAGACATTCAGTCGCGTGGCGAGCCGCTGACGCTACGGGAAGTTGATAGATTGATGCATTCAACCCGCCATCACGAGTACAAATTTTCCGAAATCACGCGCTATAATCTTCAGCAGTACATAGACTTGCTCAATCTATATTTTTCTTTTCCGGAGCCGCAGTTTCACGCGGTGATACTGGACCGGCTCGACGACCCCGCTTATAGTCTGTCGCGTTGGAATGGTGACGCTTGGGAAGCGTATGCAGACCTTGCCCGCGAGTTGCTGGAACGTCGGCTGGACCGGGACGTGTTCGCCATCGTGGATTTGCAGGATAAACCGGACAAGTCTTCCATATACCTGGAGGACACACTTTGTTCAGTGCAGGCGGTGAAAGGCTGCCTGCGAGCGACGTCCGATATGTCCGTCTATTTGCAGTTGGTGGACGTACTGCTGGGCTGCGTACAGTTCGACTGGAAAGACGCAAGGGGTTACTACGGAACATCATCACGACGGGCTGGGGAGAAACGGGAGTTGGTCAACTTCGTGAAAAGCCGATTGGGGTTAGAACCCGATGATCGACTGCTGACTGATGAGGATTCGTCCCGTAAGTGGGAAGTTCCGTCACCGTTCTCGGTGTACCGGGGCAATTGGTAAGTTAGCCCGCCAATGCCAAAAGCAGAAGCGCGGCTATGTCCGGCGTCCATCCCTTAAGCAGGACGACGTTACCCGACCACTCCGCGCTTGATTTATTATACTACCGTCAATAAAGCGAATGTCAACGATTTTTTGGGGTGGAGAAATGACGATACTGGCTGAGCGCAGGTTTCCGGAGCTCCGGGACAATCTGAATGAGATGCGGGGCCTGGAACCCGGTTGGTATGACGGCACGGCAGGAAATTCGATACCGGACGAACAGCTGGACTGGCTTATCAACTGTTTTGAGACCCATTGGCCCGACGGATCTCCTCTACCCGACTTCGCCCCCTTCCCCGATGGAACCCTTTCCGGCGACTGGCGTATCGGCAATCATTGCGTGAACATCACGATTGACCTGGCAACCGGGCACGGCGACCTGGTTCACTTTATCTGGCCGGATTCGGACAACTACGACGGCGCCGATTTTGACCTGGACACTCCGGCCGGATGGGATAATCTGGCCAGTCTAATTAATCATTGCCAGAATCCCCGGCAATGAACGACAGAACCGAGCTGCACCGTCAAATCCACCCGAACCATCGTAGGCCTGACGGCGGCCTGCGTTCCCCCGCCTTCAAACCCAATCAATCGGACAACTTTCGCCTGTCGGTACACGATGGAGACCGAATAACTCCCCGACAAGCGTGGCTACGATATGTCAGGCGCTATGGCATCCAACGGTCCAGCGCAGTCGCCTCGGCTACGGTAGCGGAATGCGTTCTGGAGGGTTTATCCGCTGCTGAGGAAGAATGAGAAGGTGATCCAGAGCACGCAGTCATTGTATTTCCTTCCAGTCTTGACGACCGTGGCCTCAGAGCCAAGGCTCTGGCATTGATCGTCCACGCTGAGCGGAGAATCTGGGAGCCGGCGGAAGACGATATGACGGGAATAGTGTAGCCCATATGCGATTGCCCGGGGGTGGGAACAGCGGCAATTGACGCTACTCTGCTGCCATAGTACCGTTTGAGTACAGCCTTTGCGCGAGGAGGGCATAATGTCTGCTACAACGGATAAGATAATCGTCAGGAACCAGGCACTCGCCGCAGAAGTGATAGCAGAGCTGGGTGACCTCAATGCTTGGGCGGCAAAGATGCGCGAGTATCAGCAACTGGCGTCCCGAGTCCGGAATGAGATTGGGGCGTTGCGGGAACAGTACCCCGATAAATGGGTGGCGGTGGGAACTGAGGGGGTGCTGGTCGCCGGCGACAGCCTGGAGGAAGTGGTCTCCACCCTCGATGCAAAAGGGATGCGGGACGAAAATGTGATCATCGAGTTCCTGGAAACGGACCCCCCGATGCTCATCCTATGATTATCGGCAGTTTCGATGAACGTGGACGCCCCTTTGTTTCCGGTTTCATGCGGCTGCCGCGATTCGGCATAGTCGCAGCATAGCTATTGAGTGACTGAGTTTCACAACGCCGGTCGGGTAGAGCAGTGCATAACCCGGCTACGCTATACTGCACTTACCCCCAAACTATCGCCCCGTATTCTGGAGGTCAGGTGATGACTACCGCCAAGAAGCTGCTCACCGCCGACGAGTTGCTGGCGATGCCCGATGACGGCAATCGGTATGAACTCATCCAGGGAGAGCTGATAACGATGGCGCCTGCGGGAGACCGGCACGGGATAGTAGCGGATCGAACCGGCAGGCGGCTCGGCAATTTTGTCGAAGCTGGCGACTTGGGCCACACGTGGGCCGCAGATACCGGATTCCGGATCGAAAGGCTCCCTGATACGGTGCGCGCTCCGGATTACGCCTTTGCATCGCATGAACGGTTGTCGGGCCACGTTCCAGAGCGCGGCTACGCCGAAGTAATCCCCGACTTGGTCGTAGAGGTGGTTTCACCTAACGATCGACAGCCGGAGATAGACGCCAAAACGCAAATGTGGCTGGGCGCCGGCGTCCGCCTGGTACTAAACGTCTATCCCGAAACGCAGGAAATATATGCCCACCACGAGGATGGCACGGCGCAGCGTTTCGGCGCTGGCGATACGCTCACTTGCGAACCGGCGCTACCGGGTTTCACCTGTCCCGTAGCCGATATTTTCACCTACTGATATTTCCCAACCACCCCAGGAGCCTCCTTCATGGTTCTCTCCAACGACGACGACAAGTCGCAACAGGGCAACGATGCCTGGCGCCAGCGGGCCGATTCCGCCCCCCGGCGCAAGGCAGCCTACAAAACCCTCAGCCAGATTCCGGTGGAGCCCGTCTACGGCCCCTCGGACGTTTCAGATGACCGCAACGGCCACGATGTGGGATTGCCGGGGGAGTATCCCTACCTTCGCGGCGTCCATCCCACCGGCTACCGTTCCCGGCTGTGGACCATGCGGATGTTTGCCGGATTCGGCGAGCCGGCGGAGACCAACGAGCGTTTCCGCTTCCTCATGGACCAGGGCGAAACCGGCCTCAGCGTCGCCTTCGATATGCCCACGCTCTACGGCTACGACCACGACGACCACCGGGCCCGCGGCGAGTTCGGCAAGTGTGGTGTCGCCGTCTCGTGCCTCGAGGATATGCAAACCGTATTCCAGGGCATCCCCCTGGATCAGGTAACCACCTCAATGACCATCAACAGCCCGGCGGCCATCATCTGGGCAATGTACATCGCCGCCGCCGAAAAACAGGGCGCGCCTCCCGCGTCGTTGGGCGGAACCCTTCAAAACGATATTCTTAAAGAGTACATCGCCCAGAACGAATACATCTTCCCGCCGCATCCGTCCATGCGCCTGGTCGTCGACACCGTCGAATTCGCCACCAACCACATGCCCCGGTTCAACCCTATCAGCATCAGCGGATACCACATCCGCGAAGCCGGCAGCAACGCGGTGCAGGAGCTGGCGTTCACCCTCGCCGACGGTTTTGAATACGTCCGGCATTGCGTCGAGCGGGGCATGGCGGTGGACGATTTCGCTCCCCGGCTCAGCTTCTTCTTCAACGTCCATAACGATTTCTTTGAAGAGATCGCCAAGTTCCGGTCCGCCCGCCGCATCTGGGCCCGTGAGTTGACAGAAACCTTTGGCGCCGAGTCCGACCGCTCCGCCTGGATGCGTTTTCACGCCCAGACATCCGGCGCGTCCCTCACGGCCCAGCAGCCGGAAAACAACGTCGTGCGCGTGTCCCTGCAAGCGTTGGCCGCCGTCCTGGGCGGTTGCCAGTCGCTCCACACCAACGGCAAAGACGAGGCCTGGGCGCTGCCATCCGCCGAAGCCGCCTTGCAGGCCCTTCGCACCCAGCAGATCATCGCCCACGAAACCGGCGTTGTGGACACCGTGGACCCGTTGGGCGGCAGTTATTTCGTGGAGGCGCTCACGAACCAGGTGGAGGCCGGCGCCTACGATTATTTCAAGCGCGTCGATCAGTACGGCGGCGTAATTCCAGCGTTGGAATCCGGCTTCTTCCAGCGCGAAATCGCCGACGCCGCCTACCTGTATCAACAGGAAGCAGACCGCAAGGAACGGATCACCGTGGGGGTCAACGAATTCGTCGCTCAGGATGAGAGCCTGGCCATCCCCATCCTCAGGGTTGACGAGGCCGGCGAGCAGCGCCATATCCACCACCTCAACGAGGTGCGTCGCCGCCGGGATAACCACGAAGTCGCGACCCGTCTGCGCGCCCTGGAATCTGCGGCCCGGGCCAGCGGCAGCGACGCCAACCTCATGTACCCCCTCATCGAGGCGGTAAAGGCCGAGGCCACGCTGGGCGAGATGATGGGCGTGTTTCGCGAAGTCTTCGGCGAATACCAGCCCACCTGGGGCTTTTAAGAAGGGGCAACTGCCGGCCCAGCAAGCCGGGAGGTGATTCATGGCAACGGCAAAACCGAAAGGCAAACTTACCTATGCCGATTACGCGGCCACTCCCGACGATGAGCGGTGGGAGCTGATTGACGGAGTGTTGTATCAGATGGCTGCAGCGCCCAATCGCAAACATCAGGATGCGTCGGAGAATATCGGCCGTTGCTTTGCCGACCACATCCGTCCCCGCCGCCTGGGACTGGTGTACCGCGCGCCGTTTGCCGTCCTGCTACCCGGCGAATCTGCCGTTGAGCCGGACTTGTTTTTCGTCAGCATGGCGCGTGAACGCATCCTGGCTGAACGGGGATGCGAGGGGCCGCCGGATTTAGTGGTGGAAATACTGTCGCCGTCCAACCGGGCTCACGACCTGGAACAAAAGCGGGAGTTGTACGCCCGGCACGGTATACCCGCGTACTGGATGACCGACTGCGATGCCGAAACTCTGCTGGCTCTCACCGACCCGGCGACCGTCAACGGCTTGGGCGTGTACACTACGCAAAGGCTGTACACCGTCGGCGACATCATTACCACGACGGTTATGCCCGGGCTGGCGATTCCCGTGGCGGAGATATTTGCCAATCCGTGGTAAGGAAGCGAACGATGGCAACGGCAAAACCGAAAGGCAAACTTACCTATGCCGATTACGCGGCCACTCCCGACGATGAGCGGTGGGAGCTGATTGACGGAGTGTTGTACAGAATGGCCCCAGCCCCGAACACCAATCATCAACAGGCATTATTCAACCTGGTATCCGCTTTCGTGCTGCACTTCTCCCAGTTTGGCCAGCAGGGCCGGTTGTTATTTGCTCCCACCGACCTGATTCTATCGGATGGAACCACTGTCCAACCCGATATGCTTTTCGTATCCGAGGATCGCCGAGGGATAATCGTCTTGCGCGGTTGTGAGGGACCACCGGATTTGGTGGTGGAGATACTATCACCGTCCAACACGGCCCACGACCTGGAAACCAAGCGGGAGTTGTATGCCAGGTTCGGCATCCCTGAGTACCTGATACTGGACACCGACACGGAAACGGTGCGGGCGTTGTCGGAGCCGGTCGTCCGCGATGGCGTTGGCCTGTACACGGCGGAAACGCTGTACCGCTCCAGCGATGCGTTCACCACTGCCGCTGTCCCCGGACTAACGATTGCAGTGGCCGATATAGTCGCCTCGCCGTTGTAATCCCAGCGCGAGTAGTTGCGGGTATGAGTAGGGGCAGGTTTCACACCCGCCCCTAACTGCGTTCTGGTTAGCGCCCGTGTATCGTCAGGCGCGGCTTGCAGCCTTGGCCTGCCGGGCGGTTTCGATGACCCTCTGCTCGATGTTCTGGGGGACCTGCTCGTAATGGTCGAACTCGAACCGGTAAGAGCCCCGGCCGGCGGTCATCGAACGCAAATCCTGCGAGTACCGCTGCACTTCGGCGTGGGGAACCTCGGCCTCTATCACCGTGTAGCGGGGCTCGGGGCTCATCCCCAGTATCCGCCCCCGCTTGCTGTTCAGGTCGCTGATGATGTCGCCGGTGTAGTTCTCCGGGACGGTTACGTACAACCTGACCACCGGCTCCAGCAGGACCGGCGCAGCCTTCGTCATTCCCTGGCGCAAGGCCTGGCTGCCCGCGATTTCAAAGGCAATTGGTTTGCCATCCACCGGATGCGTGCTTCCGTCGTAGATAATCGCCTTCATGTCAACCACCGGGAAGCCGGCCAGCACGCCTTCTTTCAACATGTTGACGACACCCTTTTCCACGGCCGGAATCAGCTCCCTCGGCACGCGTCCACCCACCACTTCATTGCCAAACTCAAACCCCTCATCCCGATTCTTGGGCTCCAGACGGAGTAGCACGTGGCCGTACTGGCCGCTGCCGCCCGTCTGCTTCTTGTGTCGATACTCCGATCTCGTCACCTGCGTGATGGTTTCCCGGTAGGGCACCACTGGCAGCCGCACGTTCAGGTTGGCCCCGAACTTGCGTCTGATCCGGTCCAGGGCAACCTCAATCTGTATTTCGCCCAGTCCGGTCAGCAGGCTCTCGCTGGTTTCCGGATTGCGGGTGAACTGGAGGCTCGGGTCGTCTTCCACGATCCTGGCCAGCGAGGTTGACATCTTGTCCAGGTCAGCCTGGGATGCCGGCACCACCGCCAGCGAGTAGAAACCCTTGGGGAAGTCGATCCTGGGAAGGGTAACCCTGGCATCATTGGCGCACAGCGTATCTCCGGTCAAAGCCGAATTCAGCTTGCCCACGGATCCAATGTCGCCCGCCCCAACTTCCGATACGTTTTCCTGGCTGTTGCCCAGCGGGAGATACAGTTGCCCCAGGCGTTCCGACTGGCTCTTGTTGTTGTTGTACGCCTCGCCGTTGGATTTGGCCGTACCCCGGAACACGCGGAACATGGACAATTTGCCCACGAACGGGTCGGCGGTGGTTTTGAATACCAGCGCCGCCAATGGCCCGGCTGCATCGGGTTCCACCGAATCATCACCCGACGTCGCGGGGATGTCCGCCGGCGAGGGCATGAAATCGAACATCATCTGCACGAAATCATCAACCCCAATGTTCTCCGTGGCGGAAGTAAACAGGATCGGCGCCAAAGACCCATTGCGTATCGCTATCCGCGCTCCGGCGGTAACCTCGGCGGCCGTAATGTCCTCGCCTTCCAGATACTTGTCTGCCAGGGCGTCGTCAGATTCCGCTACCGCTTCGATCAATCGCTCGCGGGCGGCATCGAAATCTCCCATGGTGTCGGCGGGAATGTCTGCGGGCGGGTCGATTACGCTGACTACCCCGGAGAAGGTCTGGGCTTCACCAATTGGCAGCTGGAAGGGAACGCAGTGATTTCCAAATATGCGCTGGATTTCCGCCACGTTGCGGTCGAAACTGGCGTTCTCCCGGTCCATCTTGTTCAGCACGAACGCAACGGGCATAGCCCTGGCCCCCGCCGCGTCCCACCATCGTTCGGTTCCAACGTCCACGCCGGTGGGCGCCGACACCAGGATAACCGCCGACTCGGCGACCCGCATGGCCGTTATCGCCTCACCCATGAACTCATCGTAGCCCGGGGTATCGAGCGCGTTGAGCTTGTTATCGCCTTCGGTCACGCGGATCAGGGTGGTCTGAACGCTGGCGGCCCGCCGAATCTCCTCCGGCTCATAGTCAGAGGTCGTATTGCCGTCGGCCACATTCCCCAGACGGGTGATGGCCTTGGCGTTAAACAAGATCATTTCGGCCAGGGAAGTTTTGCCAGCGCCGCTATGGGACAACAGCGCGACGTTGCGGATGGTACTGGCTGATATTGCCATTGTGATACCCCTTTAGGCGATCCAAAATGTTGCGTGTTTGCGTGCGTATTTTCGTGATTGTAACGAAACTGGCCTTGTGCTTGCAACCGACCGCTGCCGGCGATACAATCGGTGGTCAGCGACCGGCAGTGAGCCGCTCCTTCAGCGACTCCCCCTTCGGGGCCGGCCGCTCCTCTATTGCCCCATCGACCGCCGCGTTGTCTAGCCCGATTCGTAGCCGGGATCCGCCGGCAGGTTGGGTTGATCGGCGGCGTTTTTCGCCAACCGGTCGCACCGTTCGTTGTTCACGTCTCCGCTGTGGCCGCGTACCCACTGGAACTCCACCGTATGCTTCTGGCAGATGTCCAGCAGGCGTTCCCACAGATCCGGATTCACCGCCGCCTCGCGCTTGTTGCGCATCCAGCCGTTTTTCCTCCAGCGCACCGCCCAGCCTTTGTCGATGGCGTCAACCACGTAACGCGAATCGGAGTACAGCACGACCCGACACGGGCGGTTGAGCGCCTCCAGTCCGATGATGGCCGCCAGCAGCTCCATGCGGTTGTTGGTGGTGCGGGCAAATCCGCCGGACAGTTCCATGCGCCGTCCGTTGCAATCCAGAATTGCGCCATACCCGCCCGGCCCGGGGTTTCCCAGGCAGGAACCGTCGGTGTGAATGGTTACATCGGTGGCATCGTCGAACAAGCCGATTGGCATTGGCGTTACTCCTCGGCGCAGACTGCAAGTCCGCACGGTGGCATTGAGAGAATTGCGAAATCCGGTCCCTGCCCTCTGTCATTGCGAGGAGCGCAGCGACGTGGCAATCCCGTTGCAGCAATGGCGGTGGTTCCAGCGACGAGATTGCCACGCTGCGCTCGCAATGACAAGCTCCGCGATTTCCTCGTGGCATTGCAGGTTAATTGGGGTGCCGTGCCACCCGTTTCATAATCGTGCGGGTTAAACCGGCGCACTTGGCCCGGATCTTTTCAGTCCATTCATCCTGTACCGCCGCCTTCCAGGGTTCAGAGTCGATAACGTCCGGGCTGTCGATTTCGTAAACCGCCAGGTATTGCGGGAACCCGTCGGCGTTGGTCGTCTCCAGGCGGTACCGGTAGGCGTTGCGCACGCCGGGTACCTGTCGCAAACCGGGCAGATGCACCGTGTCGTAAAGGCGGTTGAACTCGGCCTCGTCCTCCGCCGGTATGTCGGTCTGCACCATGAAGACGTAGTCGGCGGCGGCTGGCGGCCCTCCCACCTCCGCAGCGATGCGACGCAATACGGTGTGCGTGCGGTTGGAGGCGTGGGGCCTGATTTTGGTAATCCAGTCGCCCTTTTCCGCTTCGGCCTGCCAGCCATCGGACTGCGGGACACCAGGGTCGTCCATCTCGTACAGGGCTGCGTATCTGGCCACCTGCTTCGCATCGGTCGATACCAGACGGTAACGCGTGCAGGAAACAACGCCGGCAGCGTTGCAGATGTATTTGGCGTGTTCGGTATCGTAAACGCGATTGAACTCATCCTCCCAATCGTCGGCAATGTCCATTTGTACCAGATAGGCGAAATCGGCCATGGTGGGGCCTCCTAATGGTTGTGTCGATGGCGGGTTGTCGGGATGTCAGTCGCCGCGGAGGGTGGTGAGGATGTGAATGGCAAGGTCGCGGCGAATGTCGTCCGTGGTTTGGTTGAAGGAGTTGATTGCCGCTTCGACGTCAGCAATGAGTTCGATGACGTTAGTTACAGAAAATGCCCGGTGGGGGTCGTAGTCAGCGGCGTGACGTTCTCGCTGGACATCAGCGAAGACGACTCCGAATCGGCGAATTGTTATTGAAAAGTTGTTGCCGAGACTGGTCGAACTGAGCTTGTTCCGGGTTGGGCGGTGGTCGGCCGCTCGGTAGGTTTGTTGCCAAGCCCAACGCTGTTGGTCGGCCGGCGATGCCCCAATCAGCGTGTTAGCGTTGCTCATCATCAAGGTGTGGAACATGGCGTAGTAAGTACAACTGATGGCGCGCCGCAGCTCGGTCTGAGTAGCCGGATTTACCCCACCGTCGATAACCCCGTTAGCCAGAGCGCGGGCGATCGCGATAAGTTCGGATGGGTTCACTTGAGTAACCTCTCGTGGTTGAGGTCCCAGTCCCATTTTTCCACGTACATAGTGTGGAGATCGAGGTCCACGCCGAGGGCGTCCAGCTGCGGTCTAAGATCCAAGGCGAGGTCAGCCCTACGGCGATGGTCCATGTATCTGTAATCGCCCTCCCATACGATGTATACGTGCAGGTACTCCTCGTTCCAGTGGTCGTAGAGCTGCCGGACGATGATGGGGCCAAAGTGGAGGTTGGGCTGGAACCAGCCGTTGAGGGTGTGGCCGATGATGGCGGCAACCTGCTCGGCGGTGTCTTTAGTGATCGTGGCCATGGCGGTTTTCTCCCTGCGCTGGCTTTAGACGAACGAGATTTCACTTGATGCCGGGCGGCACCGGGTTTTTGAAACCGACTTCCCGATATAGTACAGTGGCGGCGAGCGGCGACGGTACTCTCTCCAAAGATTGGTTGCCACTATTTTTACAGAGTCAGCAGGTATCATGCAAACGGATGCCGCAGAACAACAGGAGCAGATTGCGGCCCTGCGGGATTTTGCCGCCACGGGTTTGGCGGAGTTGGAACGGCTGCTAACCCAGGCAAATCAGGCGCAGATTACGGCGTTGGAGAATTTTGCCGTGGACAACGTCGAGTTGGCACGGTTAGAGGGGCTGATCGAAGAACAGCGTTCCGAGTTTGACGCGCTTGATTTCTTGGGTCTATCCCAGTCGGAAGAGGTCCACTCCAATGTCTTGGCTTGGTTGCTGAATCCCCAGCAGCACCACGGATTAGGGGATTACTTTCTAAAAATGTTCTTGCTCCGCACCGGAGCGCAAGCCGAAGTTGGCACCTACGACTGGTCAGGGACGAGCGTACAACGGGAATGGCCCAACGAAGTGGATGGACAGCCAGGATTTTTGGACATCCTCATGGTGAACGAATCAAAAGGATTCCTTTGCGCCATAGAGAACAAGGTATTCTCCAGTGAGCATAGCGAGCAACTAACCCGTTACCGGAAGGCGTTGGAACGGGACTACCCCGATTTCACCAAGCATTACGTATTTCTGTCACCGAACGGCGTGCGCCCTTACCGGGAAGAAGAGCGGAAATACTGGATGCCGGCGAATTACGCCACAGTTCTCAATCTGGTAGAGCAAGCGATTGAAAACACCGAGGTGCGCGAAGACGTGCGCGCATTCCTGCGACAATACGCAACTACGCTGCGGAGGAAGATCGTGCCCGATAGTAATACCAACATCCAGCAGTTTGCCAGGGAAATCTACCTGAAGCACAGGGAGGCTATTGAGCTGATATATCAGAACAAGCCAAACTATGCGTCAGAAATGAAGCAGATTTTCAAGGAGGCAGTTTCGCGGCAAGCGAACTGGCTATTGGACAAGGAGGAGACAAACTGGGTTCGATTCCGTTCTTCTAGTTGGGCGGATTCAGAGGTAATGGAGACTGGAACCGATTGGCTGCCACAATCCAAAGCGCTGATCCTGTGTCAATTGTACTGCGCTGCCAACTATGTTAATTTTTACATTACTCTTGGTTCGGGCTCCAATAGACCCATCAGAGAGAAAATAATCAACAGTGTCAACCAAAACCCATCTGTGTTCAATCAGACGGGACGTACATGGAGCGATGGGTTTATGACATTCCACCACCAAGTAGGCATTCTTGACGACTCCGACTTGAACAATTGGGATGACTGCGGTGCCGTTGGGCCTGCCAAAATAGAAGCTTGGATGTTGGATTTTGCCGAGCGGAAATTCCCCGCGATGAACGAAGTCATCATCAAGTGCCTTCAAGAATACGAGGCTGAGCAGGCATAGGGGTTACGGCATCCTTCGACAGGCTCAGGATGAGCGGGGCGTTGATCGCGTGTTACAGGTGCACGATGTTCAGTGGGTGGTTCCATGCCCGCGCCAGGTGCTCCAGCGCGAGGCGGCGGTGGCACTGCTCGGCGGTGGGCTCGGCGCACAGCAGCACGGTCGGGATCGAAAAATCGGCCGGCGCTATCGTCAACTCGGGACGGCGTCGCGCCATGATGTCCGCATAAACCCGCTCGTACTGCTGCCAGGTAATGCGTTTGCCGCGCCAGTCGTCCAGCAGCTCGGGCGTCGGCGACAACAGCGGTTGATGTTCGTAGTCCATGCCGTTCAATTCGCGCAGAAAATAAGGCAGGTCCTGACGACGGGCGAAGATGGCCATTTGCGAAGTGTTCCGCAGCCGAACGTCCAGCAGCCGTTTGACACCGGCGCGTCGCAGCGTCTCGAAGAAATCTTCCGCCGTGCGACGCGTGAATCCGATGGTGTAAACCGTGGTCATTGGCCTAATGCGTACCCACTTTGTCATTGCGACCCCGTACTTGATACGGGGGTGGCAATCTCGTCGCCGTAGCAGCGGCGGTTCGCCGACGTGTGCTCAACCTCATCGAGATTGCCACGTCGCTGCGCTCCTCGCAATGACAGATTAATACAGGTACGCGTGAGTAAACCCATCAATAGGTCAGAGCGTCGGCGGTGCCGTCCGGCAACTCAACCTGGAGCGCCTGCAAACTGTGAGCCAGGCCGTGGTAATAGGCGACGACCACCAGCATATCCACTATCCCGGCGTCTCCGATGATGCCGCGCACCGCCTCGAACGTGGAATCCGACACGCGATGCTGGCGCAGCAGCTCGATAACGAACCCGGATACCGCCGCGTCATCACCCGACAACCCGTTGGGGGCCCGGTACTCGTGGATCGCGGCTATCTCGGCGTCGGTGAGACCGGCGTTGCGGGCGGCGGGTTGGTTCACCGTCCAAACGTAATGGCCGCCGGCTTCGCGCGCTGCCGTCAGGACGGCCACGGCCTTGACGCGGGGCGGCAGCGGAGTTTCAAAGCGGACATAGCCGCCCAGGTGGGCAAAGTTTCCGGCGGCCTGCGGGTTATTGAGCAGGGCAGCATAATTCCGTTGCACCCCACCGCGAGAGGTTTCTATCTCGTCCCATACCGCCTGTCCGGCAGCGTCCATGTTATCTCGGGTAGCGAAAGGCACTCGGGTCATTTTGGTCATCCTCCTAGCATATTTCGCAAAAGCTTGGCACGGTAGCCGTCGCCAGTCAACACCCAGCCAGCCCCCACGCCTACCTACTTCATCATTGCGACCCCGTACTCTATGCGGGGGTTGGCAGTCCCGTCCTAACCCCCTCTCCCTCGATGGGAGAGGGTTGGGGTGAGGGTGAACCCCCCGCCGATGACAGGAAGCCAGCGGGGCCTTAATGGATTCGCCAGTACGGAGTCGTCAGGCTGTCGCAACTGCCGGTTCGTGAGTCTTCAGGAAGCGCCGGGCGTGGGCTACGACCTCGTCGATGTGCGCCGGCGAGTCTTTCCAGGGATAAATAGTCACCTCGGAGTTCGGGGCCAAGTTGGCAACCTCCATCGCGCATTCGTATGGGTGCGCCGGCACATCGTCGGGCGCTATCAGCAGTGGTGTCTGCAAGGCGCGCACGAAATCGCGGGAAACGGTGAAAACGAAATCGGCGCGGTCGGTGTACATACTGGTCAGGAAGTCATGGACCATGTCCATTGTGATTTCAGGACGCTGCTCGCAAAGGGGCGGCCCCCACCCCGTTATATTGTTCTGGTAGAAAATATCCGGCGTCTCCGCCCTGAACCCGCTGGGTTGCATCAACGCCGCCGCCACTATGCGATCCTGGGCCAGCCTCAGCAGGTTGTGGATCAGCGGCCCGCCGATGCAGAAGCCCATCACCAGGAACTCCTTGATGCCAAGATGATCCATCAGCCCAAGTTGGTCATCAGAGTGGGCATCCCAGGGGCGGTCAATCTCCAGTGGGCCGGTGGATTGGCCCCCATTAGCATTGCGCAAGTCGGCGGCGATACAGCGGAAGTCGTCCTTGTAGGTCTCCATAGGGTTGAAGGGCACCGACCTCTGCAACGATGTCACGGTGGAATTGAGTCCGCCGCCCGGAATAATCAGCAGGGGGAATCCGGAACCGACCTCTTCGTAGTAGATACGGTTGGGACCTCTTTCGTAGAACGGCATGGCTAATCTCCTCCACCAGCGAGTTGCAATGCTCGCTCGATGTCTAACGGGCCGGCAGGCCGGGATTTGCGACACAACATCCGGATGCGGCGTGTTGTACGGGATTACGCCTCGTCTGCCTTTTCTGGCGCTGACTCTAACCCAGGATGGCTAAGGCGGTCAAGATAACGGCCCGCGCCCAGGGCAACGGCCTCATGCGTACCCACTTTGTCATTGCGACCCCGTACTTGATACGGGGGTGGCAATCTCGTCGCCGTAGCAACGGCGGTTCGCTAACGTGTGTTCAGCCTCGTCGAGATTGCCACGTCGCTGACGCTCCTCGCAATGACAGATTAAAGCGGGTAGGCGTGAGGGGCAGTGGAAACCAGTAAATCGCCCTACTCTACCACCACTTCATCATGCAGCAGTACGCCTCCGTTTCGGTAGGCTATCGTAATCGGATCACGCTGCAGCGCGGCTTGAACCACCTCCAGCGGAGTGGTGCGCGGGCTTCCAGGCACAATTACCCGACGCACAGCGCTGCGATGCCCAACCACCCCCGCGGCAGCGTCGCCCTGCGCCTGACCCCTGCCGCCGCGGGCCGCCATTGCCAGCTCTACGCTGATACTGTCGGCGCCCTCGGTTCCCTGGCCCAGCAGCTGGCTCAAAGTAGCCGCAGACGACGCAGCCCAGGCAGCTTGAGACAGAGGGAAAGGCCCCGGAACCCATCCATCAGAGCTATGGCCGGCCAGGACAGTCCAAAGGCTGGCGTGAGTCAGATTTTCGCAGGTAATGGCAACCTTAACCTCGCCTTCGTGGGCCATTCCCCCATCATCGTCATATTCCTTCGTATCGAGGAGATACCGCCCGTGCACTGATCCGGTGGGCACTATGGCGATGTCCCCCGCCAACGGCAGGATACTTTCCCCAATTGGTGATGCCGCTGCTACATCGCCTGAGCTCCATTCGACCGCATCCTCAAACTGCATTGAACCCTTGTTGAACGCTTGCCCCACCGGACAATATCGGGAAGCCCGCTCCAACCGGATACGCTCCGATTCGGAGATTTGGCCTTTCAAAGTGACCACCTCCTTGACGCCAAACCCGATGCCGCCAAACCCATTGCCAGTAGGAAGCTCAATTGGCTCCACCTCAAAATCTACCCTGATGTCCTCCAGCGCTATCCGGCCCCGGTAGGCAACGCCCACCACTGTGACCACCGTTCAAGCAGCCCAAGCGGCTACTGCCAGATATTGGGGAGGAGGCCCCACCATATCAAAGTCAAGATTCGGGATGCCGGTAACATAAGGCCATGGCCCCCTTTGTCCAGGCCCGCCGCCAATCACCGAAAGCACTGCTTGCTCTCCAATGGTGCGGGCCACTATGCTCCGCTGAGGCCGGTCAGTCATGGTGTTGCGCGCATCTGCGGTCATTGGTCCTCCCAACGTTATTTACCATTTACAGTTTATTGATCGGAGCCACCAATCCTATCACTATGCTGGATATCGCCATCAACGCGCCCGCGACAATGAAGACCCACTCCAGGCTCAGCTTTATCAGGGGGCCCGAAGCCGCTATCGAGATGGGCGACACGGCGACCGACGCAACCAGCAATAGGCTCATTACTCTGCCCAACATCGCCGGCGGCGTGCGGCCCTGAATCCACGAAATGATCATAATCCCCACATAGCCGCCCATTACTCCGATTGTCAGCGTTATTGCCGCCGCCAGCCACGTCGCGCTAAGCAGGCCGAAAGGCGCCATAAGGATGCCGGACAGGGTGAAGACTGCAACTAAAATTGGGCCCAGTCCACGCTTGGGCGCGGGCAGCGCTCCCGCGAGAACCGTGCCCAGCACCGAACCCCCGGCGTAGGCGGATGTGACTATCCCCAGTGCGAGGGCGCCTTCCGTCAGCCGCGTATGGGCCAGCACGGGCATCCCTACTGTCACCGGTCCCCGCATGAGAAGTTCCATCTGCACGATGAGCAGGAAAATTGCGAGCATCGCCCCGTCCACGCGCACATACTGGATCCCCTCTCTAATGGATGAAAATATGCCGAGCTCTTTCGTATCTTCGCCCGCCAGCCGGGGGCCGGAATCGTCCATTCGCATCAGCAAAAGCATTAACGAGGAGACCAATAGCGCCAAGGCCACCACCGTGAAGGCCAACCCTATTCCTGTCTTATCCGCGCCACCCGCCGAGGACACCCCATCGCTGAAGAACGTTATCAGACCGCCAGCCAGGGCGGGGCCTATGAAACCGCCCAGCTGGGTTGTCGTACGTACTGCCGAATTGGACTGTCGAAGTAGTTGGACTGGTACGACGCGCGGCAGCAACGCCAATTGGGCGGGATAATAGAACGAGTCCGCGACCCCCTTGAGCAACGCGAACACGTATATCAGCCACAGGTCTGCCAGCTCGGTCAGAACCAGGACTGCCAGAGACGCAACAAGAGCAATACGTATGGCGTTGCTGGTCAGCATGATCACGCGAGGCGAATATCTGTCTGCCAGCGACCCGCCGATAAGGATGAAGAAAATGGTGGGAATGTTGCCCACCGCCAGGACTATGCCCACGGCGACCGGATCGCCGGAGACCATCAACACCAGCCATGGGAACGCTATCAGGTCGAACTGGTCGCCGATGGCAGATAAACCACCGGCTCCCCATAACAACCCGAAGTTCCGTGTCCTGATCAGTTTCCAGAATGAAGGGTTGGCAGATTGCTCACTCATTTCCGGCAATACCAGGCTGAAACGATGCGATGGGGGTGGGATTTTATTGTCTGCGAATGTAGGGGAATTGTATTCAAAAACTGACGACGCCATCGGCGTAATCCAACGTGGCGGATTGGCCAAGAAACTATCTCAAAACTGGCGGCCCGCCCAACCCGTCATTCCCGCGCAGGCGGGAATCCACGACTCACCCTGTCTGCAATTGGACTTTTGGAGAGCATGGCGGGTTTTGAGATAGTTTCTAAGCAAGGATACCGCACACGCTAAGAATGGCGGGTGTTGTTCAGATCCCACTAACTACTGTGTCAGCCATTAAATTTCACGCCATTCATGCCTGTTTCAGACCACTGTCGTCCTCATTGTTCCGGTTTATGGCTATTCGGATCAGAAGGACGCGGTGGCCGGCTTCGTGCCAGCCGGTTCCTGTTGCGTCTCCGCCTGGGACTCTAAATTGACAGCCCGCCACGCGTGCACCTACAATCGCGATAACTCAAAAATCACGCCAGGGTGTGTTGACAAATACCGTCATTCCCGCGAAAGCGGGAATCGAGTGGCCGTAGTCGTTAATCACGGTGCTGATTCTTTCATCATACCCGGTCTGGACTCCTGCTTTCGCAGGAGTGACGGGTTGGTTTGCTAATTGTCAACAGGCTCTAGGGTTCAAGCTCGACAGGAGGACAAAATGGCCGAATTGCTGGGGCTAGGATGTTCCCACGGCCCAATCATTCTGACCCCGCCCGAGGTGTGGGCCAGGGGCAGAGATCGGATATTTGCCCGCGTACCGGGCTACGAACCGCCCGCCCAACTGCTGGAAGAGCTGGGAGAGGACAACGGACTGAGCCACGACATCAGCGACCAGCAGAAGGTCGTCGAGTCGTTTAACATCCTCCGCGACCGCCTCCACGAATGGGCGCCGGATGTTCTGATGGTCATCGGCGACGACCAGGCGGAGAACTTTCTCCAGGACAACCTGCCTCCCTTCTGCCTGTACACCGGCGCCGAAGTTGACGGCTATCCCTTTCAGCGTCCCGCGGCCCGGACCAACCTGTGGAACGCCGCCCCGGAGACGAAGTTCTCCTTCCAGTGCCCCCAGGAGTTTTCCAGGGACCTGCGCAACCACCTGATCCGGGACGGGTTCGACATGGCCTCTTCCAGCGCTCTCAAGGGTTGGGACTGGGGCCTGGCCCACGCCATCATCAACCCGCTGGTGTTTCTGGACCCCGACGGCAGATTCCCGCTGCTCCCGCTGTTCGTCAACTGCTACGGCGAAGAGGCCGGACCCGATTACCCGCCGCGGCCCACGCCCAAACGATGCTACGAACTGGGGCGCGGTATCCGAAGGTTCCTGGACACCAGGGACGAACGGGTCGCCGTGGTAGCGTCTTCCAGCTGGTCCCACAGCTTCCTGGCCCACAAGTTCCAGTGCCGGGCCATCGACATCGAGACCGACCGGCGCAACCTGGAACTGGTGCGGGCAGGTAACGGGAGCAAGTTGGCCGAACTTACTCCGGAGGAGATACAGGAATCGGGAGACCACGAAATCCTGAACTGGATCATCGCTCTGGGAATACTCGGCGACGTTCCCGCGGAAATCGTTGACGTGCGTGAGTCCCACACCCAACTGGCGTACCGCGTAGCTGCGATCTGGAACTGAGCGCTTCCGCTTCAGCGCTCCATAGCCCTCAGTCTGCCGCGTCGGATTCCCTTGCCGGTGCGGCGACTAGCGATGACCGAACCCGAGGAGAACGTATCAGTTCATGGTCACATCACTGGAGCCGCGAACCCAGACCGGGCAGGGCGCCGGTCACAGAAGTTGCGACGGCTGTCCCCGTTGCGCACGCCCCGACAGCCCGATGTGCCATCCCCCATCCAAAGTTTGCCAACCGGCACCCGGTGTGCAAAGTTTGTGGGCACTGCGTGCTGCGCGGACAGCACCAGGATGACGCGTCGGATCTGGACGACCACCCGGGATTTAGCGCCGGCGGCCCAGGGTCCGTAGGGAAACCCAGCCTCAATTGAACCGGATGATGTTCAACCGGCGCCCCCGCTCATCCTGAGCCCGTCGAAGTGCTCCTCCTCTCCCTTGATGGGAGAGGGCTTGGTGAGGGTGACGATCCTGGAGCATGTGAATCGTCTGATTACCATGTCTGCTCCCTCCACTACGATGGCGGCTCCAGCTATCTGTGCCGCCGCGGCCCGGGTGCCGTCGCCGGTCAACAGTTAGGCCGCCGGATTCTGACCGTTGGTCCGGGGTGGGGGTTCGGTAAATGGCTCTCCCCGGTCTTCAGCGTCAATCCTTCGCTGGTTCCATTCCATCCAGAGTTGATGGATCTCTTGGCGGCCTTCCTCGCGGCCTTCTTCCCGGCCTCTCTCTCTGGCCCGCTGCCTGATCATCGCCCCGATTACCATGTCTGCTCCCTCCACTACGATGGCGGCTCCAGCTATCGATGCCGCCGCGGCCCGGGTGCCGTCACCGGTCAACAGCTAAGAGGGTGTTTAAAAAGCTGGGGGCGTGCCAAGCGGCGGAGCATGAGTCCGGTCATAGCGGTGTAGACCCAGGCTTCGGTGGTTTCCGGCAGTGCTTCATAATCCTTGCTCAATCTCCGGTGCCGGCCCAGCCAGGCGAAAGTGCGCTCCACCACCCAGCGTCGGGGCAACACCTCAAAGCTGTGGCTGTTCCCGGGACGCCTCACTATCTCCAGAGTCCAACCCGTCAGTGTCGCCACCCACTCGATCAACTTTCCGGCGTAGCCGCCATCTGCCCAGATCAAGCTCAACCGGGGAAACCTTCCGGTCAGCTTGCTGATGACCAGCTTGGCCCCATCCCGGTCTTGCACGTCGGCTGGGTGCACCGCCACCGCCAACAGCAGTCCCTGGGTATCCACCACAATATGCCGTTTGCGGCCTTTCACCTTCTTGCCCGCGTCGTACCCCCGAGGCCCCCTTTTTCCGTGGTCTTCACCGACTGGCTGTCGATGATGGCCCCGCTGGGGCTGGGCTGGCGGCCCAGGAACCGTCGCATCGTGGGGAGTAGGGCATCGTGAATCCCCTGCCAGGTCCCATCTCGCCGCCAAACCCAAAAATAGTGGTAGACCGATTGCCAGGGAGGCAGGTCGTGAGGCAACAGACGCCATGCACAACCGGTGCGCAACACGTACCGGATGGCATTCACCACCTCCCGGCGGGAGTACTTGGCGGGCCGGCCACCCGGCTTCACCGGCGGAACCAGGGGTTCCAGAATCTGCCACTCGGCCTCCGTCAAATCCGTGGAATAAACTGCTCGGCTCATGCCCCAAGTCTATAGCCTGCCCTGCTACATTGCCTGCTATTTCCCAGACCATTTTTAAACACTTTCTAAGGGGTCGCAGAGCCCGCACGCGCGCACTGCGGGGTCACCGGCTTCCCGGAGCCCCGACATGGTGAGAGATAATTCTCGGTGTTTCACCAAAAGCCAGCATCAGACTACCGCCGAAACGTAGCCAAGTCTGATTCGATCCGAAAACGTCTGTATCATCTGGAATATAGCAAAACCTTGGTATGCCAACACCATCGCCAGGTTCACCAGCAAGCCCGGCCCTGTAGAGCATGTGGACCACGTGCATGGCGGCCTCCATCACGATCACATGGTTATATTGGATACCGCAGACGGTAAGGTTGCTCAATATGTGAATGTTGCGGTTCGCCACGACTCTCCGGTCACGTTCGCCTTCCACTTGCAGCAACCGAGAGACATTGACTGAGTGGGCTGCCTCCGTGTCAGCTGTCACCTTCAACAGGTCATGCAACGATATTGGCCGTTGGTCAAAGATCACTAATTGTTGTCCTAGCCACGTATTGCAGTCATCGCTTGGCCTGCGCGGGGGGGTCGTCAAACAGTTCGTCTGGAAACACTGACCATGGGTCGGCGGGAGTAGGCTGCCGAGTCCAGCCGGCCATCCCAGGGAGTGGCCAGTCTACGTGGAACTCCAGCCACTGACTTCGCATTGAGACCGTCTGCGTCGCCTCCACCTCTTCTGCTCTTCCGTCAACCAGCTTCTCGAGTATCATTTGCCCCTCTTTAACGTCGAAGGGGATTAGGGTTAAGGTACGTCGGTCGGCGGGGATCTTCCGTATTCGGCCGAAGGTGATGCCGAACTCTTTGCAAGTTTCAACATCCAATATACGCGTCTCCTTGTCAATGACCGTCTTCCTCAGAAACATGGCGCATGCTCTGGCGAAAGCCGCCACAACCTGGGAATGCCGGGGCGGGTCATCAGTGTATCGAGCGGCGCACCCATCAATAGCTAATTCCAAGTCGCAAACCGCGCCGCATATTCTCTGTTCCTTGCTCACATATGCCCCGCCAACTGGACTCCCTGCTTTATCGGGGACAAACTGTATGAGTTCCCCTGCGTTTTCCATTCGATCACCCCTCCCATTGCCTCAAAACAAATGTTACTGAACTTCGGCCGCATAAAGTCTCCCAGCGAAATCTAGCCACGAAGTTGGAGACGGCTGGCCAGCGTCGTCGGCAAGACCCGCCGCAACGCATCGGTGGACCTGATTTGTGCGTTACTCATGCCGGACATCCGCGTTATTGATACCTATTCTGCTTCACACAATAGGATCATTACGTGAAGCGTTCCCTTCGGTAGCGTCCTATTTGAGGCAATGCGGCCCGAGCATCGGTGCCGGGACCGCAGTAAGTTGGGGACCGGCTCTCGGGCGTTTTTATCCCCTGCATCATGCACCGCCCTCGCACGGCATCGTTCCAAATCCGCCTGCAAAGTCGGTCTACTTCGCGCTGTGAAGTGGGCACTCGGTTTCTCATTGACTGTACCTCGGCCGTTCCATTTCCAACAAAATGAACTAGGATCACCTACCAGTCAGGGCCTCGTATAGTCGTTCCGAGCCACGAGGGGCTTTTCGCTGGTGATGGTCACCGACCGGCTCATGTAGTGGCCGGGCGCGCCCTCACGAATCCTGGATTTCCTCGCGCCGCATGAACTTTGCCTCTCGCAACTCGGTGTCTATTGGGGTTCGCCAGGGAAAAGCTGATTGTCTCAAATCGAGGGCCCTCTACAAACCACCTGAGGACCTCTGCCAGCACGAACGCAGCCACGAAACAACCCACAAACGCCGCGCCGACCGAACGGCCGGCTACCTGCAGGATCCCGCACTCTATTTCGCCTTCAGTAAGGGAGCCCAACTGCAACATTCGGCGTTTATGGTCTACGTACGCGGATTGATGAGCCGCCGTCGCTTCCGTCTCAACTTCTTGCGGGGGCCATACGTCGATCGCTTTCGCGCTGGCTGGGAACGAAGTCAACTGCACATTGAGATAGTTGTCCACATGGGCTCCCAGGCCAGCGTCGACGATAAGATCGAACCCCGCCTGTTCAAGCAGCCGCCTGGGAGCCGGGTTATCCACGCCCACCAATGCAACGCCAGGTTCTCCGGCTCCCCGTCTGGTCGCGTCGTCGAAGGGTCGTTCGGTGATGTCAGTGCAGAATCCCAACGTCTCCAGCCTGCCGGCTACGAGCCGGGATTTTTTGACCCCGACCGACGAACCCTCACTGAGCATCCCGGTACTCCGGTTTGCGGACTTCACTGCATCGTAGTCCTGCAACATGACGGTGACCTCTGACGGGTCCAAATAGGGCAGTAGCCCCAAAGCCCAGGCGTAAGCCTGTCCGAGATGGCCGAGACCGATCAGCCAAAGGCGCGAAGGCAGATAGATCCTTTTCCGATCGACGACAACGGGTTTGAGCCATTCGGATTCGGGGTCCCACAAAGAAAGGCCGACGTTCCGTCGTCCCGCGAATACGGATCCACGAACGTGTTGAAATGCCTCCGAAACCCCCAAAGCGGCCGCCAGGACACCCGCCAGCGGGAATTCTGCCGACTCCGGCAGACGCACTGACGGGTCGACCAGCACGCCCCCTGACCATCCCTGCCATGTGGCGTACAAAACTACGCTCCCCGGCGGAGGTTGATCAACGCTACCGATCACCAGGGTCGGATATTGAGGATCCAAAGACTGCACCACCGTGCAGCGGTAGGCCTCAACAACTGCGGCGATATCCTGCCCGGCTGCCCACCGAGAAGACAGCGGGTCTCCCGACGGGCAATTCAGGCAAACGTGCACGCCTCCGAAGAACGCCCGCTGTCCAGAGTTCAGGACCGTCATAAGCAGCGCCTCGCTGGTCTCGCTTGCGACGACCCCTCGGCCGACCACCACCTGCAATACATAACCGGCGGCTATCTCGTAGGCCTCCTCGACGGACCGGGCGCGACCATCGTCCAGATCTAGCTTGAGCGTGCGGTCGAGGGTGTCGGCATTGAACTGTTCCATTCATTGACCTCCTATTCTGAGTGCGCGTCCGGCCGCAGGACCAAAATGGGACCTCCATCCTGCTTCGCCGAGATATTCATGGACTCCGGTTTCGCGAGCCATCACGAGCCGCGTACCGTAGCAGGGGACGATCACAGCGATATGGCCAGCCGACGCGACCATGGGGTTGCACCGGTCAATGCCACTCTGACCGACCCAAGTGCTCGGATGCGTATGGACGTCCCCGACCACCTCCAGGCCGGTGAGTTCACAGAGGTCCCAGAGCGCCGAGTACGCCGGGGGTCTGAGTGGATGTGACCTACCAGGCAATCAGGGTCCAGGTCGTCGAAGTACACGACCCGGTCCACCTTGTGGGCATCACCCAAGCGATACCCCAACAAGAATGCGCCGGCCTCACGCCTGCCGTCGAGCCCTCTCCGACCGAGCTCTGCAATCATTTCCGCCCAGAGATCTCGATCGATCTCGACGAGCGGATGTCCGCGCCACAGCCGGCGCAACAATCTCAGAAGTGGCCTAAACGCCCAGATAGAGGTCATCGTTGAGCAACCTGTGTAGTTGACGAAGTACCCAGGCCAGGTCCTTGGCCGGATCCCAGGTCTCACCCGGGTGCTGTCGAGGCCATTTCGCATGGCCCTTCAGAGCAACCCGGTCAAACGGAGCATATAGCGCATGGCCCTCTTCCCAATCGGTGCGGAAGATGTGCCCCACCACTTCGCCTTTCGGGCGCCGGTCCAGTCCGAGCTTATCGCTTGTCTCAGGATCCCAAGGGGTTGCGGTCGGAGCGAATGCCGGGTACCCGTCCAAATTGAACCTGAGGAAGAACTCTAGCGGGCCACTGTCTCGTTGAGCAGCCGAGACGGCGACCAGCACATGGGGCCAGTCGACCTGGCCCACCACTCGCCACCGACCTCGCGCCACGCCTTCGACAAACGCGGGTTGCTCCAGATGGTTCCGTAGAGTCCTTTCGTCAGGCGCCATTGCCTCTACCATCTCCGTCAGCCGGCAAAGCGCGCGTTCGGCAGCAGATCAAAGCAGACAGTGCCGTCCTCTTCTGCGAGGCAGCCGACGTGAGTGGACTCATCCACTTCGCCTTGGCCACCGCACAGGGTAAGGTGGTGTTGCGCGGCTTGATTGTCCGTCAGCTTGAACCCGTCTGGGCCAGTGGCCCATTTGAATATCGGCCCAACGGTCATCGCCGGAGAGAATTTGCCCTCGGCAGTCTTCCCGTTGTACCGGACTTTCACCAGCACTTCCGTGCACAGCGAAACATGCATCTGGCATAGGTCCGCTATTCCCGCGGCCGTCAATGTCGCCCCGGCCTCAAGCGGTTTGTCGGCGTCCTCCAGCCAGACAAAGGCTCCCGTACCCAGGCATTCCAACCCAAACTCTTCGACGGTCTTGTCGGGGACCAAGTCAATGAGTTCGGTTTCTTTTTCCCGTCGATGAAGAAAAATTCTCGCCATGATGCGAAATACTCCTTATCCTATGGTGGTTGCTCATTAATGAACGCTACCGGGCTTGGTTCACTCCGGTTACGCCGTTCGGCTGTCTCGTCGTTTCCCAAAGCGGTTTAACCGCTGATCGCTCTAACCGGAGCGACTCCGGTGCGCTGTGCGCTCACTAAATTTCCGTTGATTCGAGAGTCGGGTCTGCCGACCTTTCGCCGGCATACGGCTGCAAGTACATTCGACTGGTGGGTTTCGAACCTCCTTATCCTGCGTGCGTGATAACGAATATCGTGTATGGTAATCTCATTACTAAGCTTTGCGGATGATGACCGCCTTTCCTACTGATTTCAAACCTGTATTTGGTTGCTCATGGCTAAGCCGAGCGGTAGAATCAGGGAGCAGCACCGAATCGGTCTCTACCATTATCTAGGGTAATTCCTGAATTACGATACGTCAAGTCACGACGGACCGCTCATGCTTAAAACGCCAAGGGGCTATCAACGAGAGCGATGCATGCAGGAATCGCAGAGCACGGTATGGGAGGCGGATTTCCGAGGGATGGCCTTGTCCCCAAGCCTCCCCCTTGTGATAAAACCCACCCGAACGGACATCGATCTGGATCGTTCCGTGAAACGAGCGGACCTATTGCGCTGGGGAGAGCCATACCGGGGTCCCAAAACCCGGGCGATGGCCCTTTGCGGACCCGCAGAACTGCCCGATGGACGCGTTCATCGCGGCGGCGGCGCAGTTCCCCCCGCGACGTTGGTCGTTCGGAAGAACGGTCGGCGCAAATTGCGCAACTTCAACACAGGCAGCCGTGGTCGCATTTTGATGAGAGCGGCTACCCGGCGGAGGGCATCCGGCCATGCCACAGGACGTAGCCTACCAGGCAGAACTCAACCGGGTAGCCAGGTCGTTGGGATTAGACCAGACCCGGAACCTGGAAGACGCCATCATTGACCATTGCCTCCAGCAGTTGAGGGAATGGGTAGCGTCTCACGGTGAACCGGAAACCCTGGATGGGTTGGTCGATCGTTTCGCGCAATCGTTGGACATTCGTTTCGAAGAGGTCCATGGCTATGACGGTATGACCTCATTAATGGAACGAATGGACCCGGTAGAACGGCCGATTTTCGCGGCTCTGCGCGCCGAGTTTAGAGATGACACCGACGGGGCTACCGTGTTGCGGGTCAATCGGCAATCGTGGGAACCGGCGTACCTGGCCCTGATCAACTGCGAGGGCTGGCACGAGTTCCGCAGGTATTTCAGCAAATGGCACGAACTCGTGCACCGGCTGCTGGAAGGCACTCAACTCACTTTCGCTTTCCGCCGGACCACTATCGACCGCCCGGAGCCGGAAGAGGTTCTGGTCGATCGGGTGACCGCCGTCCTCGCATTCTTCCCGGACATGTTCCTCCCTGTTTTGCGGGAGGAAACCGCTGATGACGGACTGCTGACGTTTGGCACGGTTGACCGGGTCCGGGACAGAATCGCTCCTGACGCGAGTCACGAGGCCACGTTGCGTGCCTGTCTAAGTCACACCTCCGGATCCGTGTGGCTCTTGCGTTGCGCCAACAGCCTGACAGCCGGCGAAGAGCGCAGAACCAATAGCCCGCAGTTACAACTGATCCCAGCCGACCCGCCGGAGGCCAAACTCAGGGTCCAATCTGCGATATTGAGTCCCGCGGCTACCGAATCCGGAGTTCGTTTTCATCGCAACATGCGAGTCCCCGACGGAAGTGTCGTGGCTCAAGCATTTGGCGATGAATGGGGCGCATTCGTGGAGGGTGAAGAGCCTCTGGACACCTGGCAAACCTCTTCCGGAGGACCAATCGGGTCCGGGACCATCCACGTCGAATCGGTACAGCGCGGGCGCGATGAGGTCTGGGCTCTGGTCCGACTCGCGACCCCATGACAAAGCATTTTCCTGTACCAGGTTGAGTCGCCACGACGGCCTAACCCAGGTTGACGGCCAGTACACACGAGTCCACTAGTACCGTTTCAATTTAATTCTGTTGGATAGACATGTTTGAGCTTACTGCGAGCGTCCTGGGTGGAGAACCGCCAGTCTATGCTGGCGGCGGCCTCGTTGCGCTGGCGTTCGAGGGCCGCGACCTCCCGTCTCAGCAATGCTTCATCGCCGACCCGGCGGTTCAGACATCCTCTGCTGAAGACGCTCAACTCGATCTCAGCCATATTCAGCCAGCTGCCGTGATTGGGTGTGTAATGAAACTCCAGCCGTTTCGCGATGCGCCGGGCTTCGGACGGCTCAAATGCTTCGTAGAGCGAGCCCAGCTTGTGGGTGTTGAGATTGTCCAGCACCAGCCTGACCACCTCGGCATCAGGGTATGCCTCGTCCACCAGCCACTTCATCTGGTGCGCGAAATCCACCGCAGTGCGGCGCTCAGTCACCTCGACGTGCCTCCACCCGCCCTTCGGTTCACAGAACATGAACAGGTTCCGGGTCCCGTTTCGCTGGTACTCGGTGTCATAGCGCTCCACCCGTCCGGGGACGGCCTTGATGGGCGGACGCACATCCCCGAGCAACTGCCGGGAGGTCTCGTCGAAACACACTACCGGACGCTCCGGATTGTACTCCTGGTGGTACAAGTCCAGCACGTCTTCCATCCGAGCCACGAACTCCCCGCTCAGCTTGGGGATGCACCATTCCTTTTTCCGCCACGGTTTGAGTTCGTTTTTTTGAGTAGCTGGCGCACCGTCTCCAGGGAGATGCTCTCGGCAAACTCCATCTCCACCACCTTGCCAGCCAGCAGATGGAGCGTCCAGTTTACGTGTCCTGCGGGTGGACTGCTGCACGCGATGGCAACCAGATGCGCTTCCTGCTTGCCGTCCAGCTTGCGCTCCCGGCCCGGCCGCGGCTGGTCATTGATGGCGGCCTCAAGTCCTTCCTCGACGAACCGTTTCCGCACTCTGGCAACGGTAGCGGCGCTGATCAAAAGCACACCGGCTATCGCACCGTCCCGAAGTCCTTCATCCGCTTTGAGCAGCGCCAGCGCCCGCTTGACGGTGCGGACTGACGGCTTGCCCCGGTGGGAAACCTCATTGAGACGGGAGCGTTCGGATTCAGTCAGTTTGACTTTATACTTGATGGCAGCCATGTCTGGATACTCCCCCACAAAAAGATCATCCCCAAGTATGGCTGCCTTCTCATATTATTACAAATCTATCCGGAAATGGTACTAGCTCGCGATCGTCCTCATCTGCTAACCGGGACCTGGAGGCACGGGATTGGTCAATCGCCCGATCGGGCAACCGGGTTGCGCCGAAACGTTGCCCGGACATAGAATGGGGTCCGGAATCCCATAGCGAATCTACCGATATGATAATATTCATTCGGTATTTCGATATGTCTACTCATGCGAGGAGATCATTATGTCCCAGCAGACGGAGACGGTGGGGCAACGGATCAATTACGTTCGGACACAGCAAGGTCTGACATTGGAACGTCTGGCTCAACAGGCGGGGTTATCCAAGAGTTTCCTGTGGGAAGTGGAGCAGGACCGGTCCGGCATAAGCGGCAATCGCTTGCTGCAGATTGCTGATGCGTTGAACGCCTCCATAGAATATCTATTACGCGGCGGCTCGAACGTGGAGACCGAAAAACCCAAGGCGATTGAAATACCGACGGAGCTCAGCGAAGCGGCACAGGAATTGGGGCTGAGCTACCAACAAACGCTGGCTCTTCTGCAAGTGGACCGCACGATCGTTGCATACCGCAGTGGCAAGCGCAGAGGCCGCAAGAACAAAGAAGATTGGCGATCCCTATACCGCGACATAAGTGAGCACATCTAGGGGACCCCGTAATAGCGAGCCATGGGCAGATATCCGACAGGAGTTCATCAGAACCACTGACCTCACTGCCCAAGAGGAACCATTTCCGGCCAGGGCCGTCGCAAAGCGGGCGGGCGGGGTTGAAGTTCTCCCGGGTCTGCCGATCTACCGGTCAGGAAATGCTACCGGTGATCTCGTTAGAATGGTACCGCGACAGTCCGACGGTAGATCTGGACCGCCTACAGATCCAGTAGGTCCTGCTTAGACGTCTCCACCATCATCTCCTCCGACTGGCGATCGCCACCAGCCGCCTCTACTGCTCCTCATTGGGAACTGTCCCGCCTTGGGCAAGACCCCACCAATTGTCTCCGTTTACCGAGTCGACGTCTTTGGAAAACCATAACACCGTTCTCTACGGCGCAAATTTCGCTGGAACGGCAGAATTACTCCTAAACCCGGATCCACCGAAGCGATGGGCCGTGGCGTTGACACCAGGGATGATGGGCAAGGGAAGGCGAACGGGGCAGGCCCGATTCCAATAGATGGGGATGAGGGCGGCGTGAGGTAGCCACACAGCTACGATGATGGCGGCCCGCGGTGGCGATGCTGGGCGAAATTGTCAGGGTAGCGTGCAGCAAGAGACGTTCGGGGACCAGCCTGGTGCAAGTCTGCGAGGCGGTCGGGTAGTCTGGTGAGCGGGTCAGATCTCCGTCGGCGTTGACACCAGCGGTGCCGTCAGGCTGGGAGTGGAATCGCTCGCAGCCGTGCCAGGACGCCACTGAACTGGGCTTCCCAGGGCCAGCGCTGTGGCAGATGCAAAGTGAGTTGGCGCGCCGAGCGGGTGAGCCGTCCGGCGATAGAGAAGAACCGCCGTCGGAGGGTCTTGGTGGTCACCACCTGCTCGCCCAGACCGATGCGCGCCGTCCAGCGAGCCAGGTTATGGGCCATCACCTGCACCGCCAGCCAGGCGGCGTTGGCGGGGAAGCGGCCCGAGGTGATTAACGACAATTAGTCCTGCCGCGCATTGCCTCACATCAAATGTTACCGAACTTCGGTCTAACAAAGTCTCCTGGCGGATCCAGTCACGAAATTGGAGATACTGGCCAGCGCCGTCAGAAAGATCCGCCGCAACGTATCGGCGAGCCCGATTTGGGCATCCTTCCTTCTGGCATCCTCCGCCTTATTGATACCCGTTGTGGTTCGCATAAAATGGTCATTACGTAAACCATTCCGTGCGGGAAATCCGTCCGCCGGCCCAATAGGGATTTCGTCGTCTCGTTTTTTCCGCCTTCGATGATTCAATGCGTCACTCATGGTAGTGTTCCGTGGAATGGTGTAATGAACGTCAGCCTCTCTGACCTTCAGGCAGCCAACCTGTGAGGCCGATAACCTAGAAGTTAGGGACGGGCGCGGTCACTCGTGCCGTAGCTGCATCGGCTCCCCATTCTCAGTCTTCCGACGGCGGCGCGGATCGTAGCCGGCCAATGGCACATGCCGATCCCCGAACACGGGGTCTCGGTCCACGATCTCGGCCCGGATGAATTCCAAGCGTAATTTGCCGGCGCCGATGGTCAGGTCGGCCTGAAATTCCCACTCCTCAATGTAATCGCGTACCGCCGCTCGCGCCGATGCCTCGTCCGCATAATGGCCATGGAGTTCCAAAGTGACCTCTCCGCCGTCCATTACCACGTCAACCCTCCCCGCCGGTGCACGCTTCGCGGTGTCGATCTGTAAATCACATCATCGTTGCGGGTCACTCGGTAATGCAAAGCCATCGCGTGGGGATTAACAGGTTCGCGGACGCTCAAGTGCCTTCCTCCTATTGTCCGGAGAGTTCCCAACGTTTTCGTGCAGTGGCCGGACCCTGGCCGAACCCCGACTCGGCTTGACGCCAAATGGTCCGGCGGCGGATTGTGCCGTCCCTGTTCGGGAAGACAGCGGTGACTTGCACTGAGCATCAGAACCTCACCGCCATTTTAAAACTACCCCGTCACACCCGGAGTCACGCCCGCCAGATGTCGAGGCGCTGCCAGTCCGCTGGGAAACCCATGCGACCTTGAGGAATGCGTGGGTATCGATTCATCAGGGTTTTCAAGCCCTCTGCCCATCCCACACCGCCCTGGATGACTCCGGTCAAATAGGCAACCATCACCAACGCGTTATAAAGCCTGCCGTTATCGGCCCGATTGAAGAGGCTGGGTGAATCCTCGAACCCACCCAGCCTCTTCGGTACTGCAATCCTGGTGATGAACTCCCTATCCCACAAGCGTTCGTGATGTGCGCAGATGTTTCTGATCGGCGCCAAGTGGCGCAGGACCGCCCGCAGTATCCGCTCGTCAATCCCGTAGGCGCCAGCAACCAGTCGTCGCACCGGGCGGCGGGTGTCTCCGTACCATCTGGAAAGCTGACCAAACGACATCACCTCGACAATCGCCCAGATCGGGCAATCGGCAAAATGGTAATGGTGCGTTCCTCTGCCATGCCGGTCATAGGCTCGATGCAGGTCTGCCAAATTCTGATAGTACCGTGATGAGAACAGTCGCGGATTCAAGTGCGCAGAGGGGCCGCCGCCTGCGACGCCGGCCAGATGGTGAGCCCATTGGGTACGTATGGATACCTCAATGTGATTGAAGGCATCCAGGAGCAGGGTGCGCAATTCCCGGTCGAATTCATACCGCTCGATCACGGCATCGAAAGTGGCGCCAGTTCTAAAGGCGTGCCGGTCGCCGTTCACCGTCCGATTTTCGAAGGGCTCCCAGTAGCCGCGTAATCGATAGAAATTGACGTGGCTGAGGAAGTGGGTGGCCTTCTCCGGATGCGGAATTGCCATGCCGCGTTGCCACAACTGGTCCAGCCGATCCTGGATGGAGGTACCGGGAGCCGGGGACGTCAAACTCGTCTCACCAGTGGTCATTTTGTCGCCTATAGAATAGTAAAACCCCCCTGGTGCGCCGTTCCGATGAGAGGCGTGAGGGGTATTGTCATTACCAAGCTACTATGCCGGTAGCAGGCTGTCAAATCCAATCCTGGGCCACGGTAGCAATGGTGTAAACTACCGCACCAATCCTACAGTTGGACGAGATTCGGCCAGACCATTCCGCGAATAATCAGCATGGGCGACAAATCGACAATCGAGTGGACTGACGCAACCTGGAACCCCGTGACGGGTTGCACGAAGGTCACGCGCGGGTGTGACAACTGTTATGCCGAGCGGTTTGCCGAGCGGTTTCGCGGTACTCTCGGTCATCATTTCGAAAGCGGGTTCGACCTCACACTCCGGCCCGAGAGACTATCCCAACCGCTCAGATGGAAGCGTCCGCGAATGATCTTTGTGAATTCAATGAGCGACCTGTTCCACAAGGATATTCCTAAGGACTTCATTGACCGTGTATTCGACACGATGGAAGCGGTCGACCGGCACGTTTTTCAGGTACTGACAAAGCGGAGTTCCCTCATGGGGGATTACCTGCGGCATCGATACGGGTCGGAACTCACCCCACGCCATATCTGGTGTGGCGTTTCCGTGGAAGACGAAATGGCAACCGCCAGGGTACAACACCTTCAGAAAGC
Organism: Dehalococcoidia bacterium; assembly: GCA_965262485.1. Taxonomy (GTDB): domain Bacteria; phylum Chloroflexota; class Dehalococcoidia; order Lucifugimonadales; family UBA3495; genus Bin87. The sequence continues at coordinate 2,785,296 of OZ253540.1, forward strand.
TCCAGTCTCGGTTCGTTTTCTTTCCATAGAACCGCTGCTGGGTCCGGTGGGGGATATGGATATTGAAGGGATTTCCTGGGTCATCGTCGGCGGGGAGAGCGGTCCGAAAGCCCGCCCGATGAAGCTGCCCTGGGTCCTTGACATAAGGGACCTCTGCGCACGGGAAGGAGTTCCGTTTTTCTTCAAGCAGTGGGGCGGACGGACGCCCAAATCAGGCGGACGCCTACTTGAGGGAATAGAGCATAATGCCAAGCCTGATTACCTCAATGCGGAGGAAGGAGATGCCCTTCGTATGGCACCCTAACTCCCCTCCTCCGGAGGTTGAGGAACACAGCAAGGCGAAGCTCAATGTTCTTCGCAGATACCTCTGTGCGTATTTTGACAAGATGGGCTTGAACCCAGCTCGGGATGAACTCAAACTCGATCTCGTCGATGGATTCGCGGGGGGCGGGATATTTCAGGATGGTGGCAACACCACATCCGGCACACCCCTGATCATGCTTGAAGAGTGCAGGAACGCCCAGGAGAGACTGAATCAAAACCGTACCAAACCCATGCGCTTCGATTGCCAGTACCACTTTGTTGATGTGAACCCCGATCACACCCATCACCTTCGCCAGGCCCTGGCCGACCGTGGCTACGGAGTCGATGGAGATGAGATTGTTATTCACGACAGCCGATTCGAAGACGTAGCTGATGAAATCATTGCCGCGATTCTGCATCGGCAGCCGCGGGCTGGCCGCGCCATTTTTCTCTTGGATCAAACCGGGTTCTCACAGGTGAAACTCGACTTGGTTAACCGCATTTTTACAAAGCTGCCGAGAGCGGAGGTTATCCTGACGTTCGCGGCGGACGCATTGATTAATCATCTCGCAGAAAGGCCACAATTTATACGGGCAGTTGCCCCACTCGAGCTGACGGAATCCCAAATACACGACTTGATTGAGTTCAGGGACGGCGACGGTGGCAGGGCGTTGGCTCAGCGCGTGTTGCGCGAACACTTTCATGCTACTACAAGCGCAACCTATGATACCCCCTTCTTCATCCGGCCCAAGCAGTCCCGCCGCGCCTTATGGTTCCTGCATCTTTCGAGACACCCAACAGCACGGGACGTCATGATCCAATGCCATTGGAATAGCTTCAATACCTTCGAGCACTACGGCTCTGGCGGCTTCGACATGATGGGATGGGATGCGTTGAACACCGGTACACTGCCGCTTTTTCATTTTGAGGAACTCGATGTGAATCAGCTGCGGGTTCAGCTGCTCGACGACATGCCGGCGGAGCTGCACGCTTTGGCAGCTGCAAACCCGGTCACTGTGGACGTGATGCACCACGCGCTCGCAAACAAAACCGCTGCTCGATTCTCGGACCTCGACGGGGTTGTTCTGGAGTTGGCTCAAGCGAGGGAATTTGACATCATAAATCCCGACGGCAAGCCACGTTCGCGTAAGCTGACCAGACTTGGGGCGACTGATCGGATTGCAGTGCCCGCAATGCGATTATTTCCCGGCTGGCCGCGAATGCCCCGAACCCAGGGACATTGAACTCAGGGAGCACAACTGGGTCGGTGAGTGCGCTCAATGAAGGTGAAGATTGAGGACTGAGCGACCAGTAAGGGCTTTATCGCGCAGCTTTTAGCTGCCGAAATCGCCCCTTAATCACCCTTCCGGAGACCCGCCCGTGACCGCCGCCGCCAGCGACCCGCAGATCGTCCCCCACCCGCTCGCCGCTGCGCCGGCTCTGCGCGCCGCCGACCGGGGCGTGGCCGACGCCCTTACGTCCGTCCTCTCCGACAACACCCGCCGCGTCTACGCCGCCCAGTGGCGGTTTTTCACCGGCTGGTGCGACGAGATGGACCTGCGTTCCCTGCCGGCGGAGCCCCTGACGGTGGCCCGCTACCTGGCGGTGCGGGCCGGTTCCGGCGGCAGCATCGCCACCCTGCGCCTGGCCACTTCCGCCATCGCCAAGGTACACGAATGGGCCGGCCACGATTCTCCCGGCCGGGACCGGGGCGTGCGCGAGGCGCTGAAGGGCTGGGGTCGGCGTCTGGCCAGGCCCCAGCGCCAGGCCGGCGCCCTCACCGCGGACGTGCTGGCCGTGATCCGGCTCACCGCTCCGAAACCCCGTGCCCGCGGCCGCGGCTTCGAAACGGCGCAGCAGGCCGAGGAGCGGGCCACGTTTGACGTCGCCCTGGTGGCAGTGTTGTCGGATGGGGGGTTGCGGCGTTCCGAGGCTTCATCTCTGACCTGGGGCGACGTGCAGCGCTGGGACGACGGCAGCGGCCGCATCACCGTAATTCGCTCCAAGACCGACGCCGAAGCCCAGGGCGCCGTGGTGGCCATCACCCCCGCTGCCATGAAGGCGCTTTCGGCCATCCGGCCGGTGGGCGTTGGTGGTGAGGTGAAGGTGTTCGGGCTATCCGAGTCGCAGATCGCCCGGCGGGTGAAGGCGATGGCCAAGGCCGCAGGGTTAGTTGATTGGGAGTTCTTCAGCGGCCACAGCGGGCGGGTGGGCATGGCTCGGCGCATGGCCCAGAACGGCGCCCCCACCCATGAGATCGAGCGCCAGGGCCGCTGGAAGCAGGGCGGCGGCATGGTCGGCCGCTACACCCGCGGCGAATCCGCCGGGTCGGCGCTGCGCTACCTTTAGCCAGACGGGCGATGCCTGTGTATGTAGCGTGTTCATCAAAGCGCCCAACGCTCGGCTATTACTACTGGAAAGATTTCGTTTCGAGTAGTGACAGTAGCAAGACAGCCACCGCCCAGTAAAACCCATGCCCTCAGAGCCTCACCTTCCTGGGTCCAGTCTAACTAATTCTGGACACTGTCCTCATTAGCCGCCTGACTGCAGCCGCCTGACCGCGCATCACTGTCAGTGGCCCTGAGTTCGTGCCAGGTCAAGCCGCGCCCAGTACGCTTCGCCTCCAACCACCGTTGCAGAGACCGCGGACTCTCTCCAGACGACCGTCCCGCCAGCAATCCAGCCACGCTGATGTCCTCGTCCAAATCGGGCCAATGCAGGTGTTGTCCGCCGGCGTGAATCTCCCAGTTGCTCCGCTCCTCAGGCGTCGCGTGGACCAGCCTGGATTCGGTCTATCCCCGCGTGTGCGGGGGAACCCACTCGTATCTGGTATTCCGTGCCATTCGTCAGGGTCTATCCCCGCGTGTGCGGGGGAACCTCTGCGGGTCTGTGTAGTTGCTCCAGTTGATGGGGTCTATCCCCGCGTGTGCGGGGGAACCTGCTAGTAGCGCTCGGAGTTGTTGTGATGTTGGGGTCTATCCCCGCGTGTGCGGGGGAACCACGCCCAGCACGATTCCGGCCAAAATCGAGACGGGTCTATCCCCGCGTGTGCGGGGGAACCCGCCTGATTTGACGGGGCCCGGTCATTTCAATAGGTCTATCCCCGCGTGTGCGGGGGAACCGCCTATCGAGATGTTGTGGCCCGATACTGCTGCGGTCTATCCCCGCGTGTGCGGGGGAACCCCCGTCAAATCAGGCGATGAGATGGAAATATAGGGTCTATCCCCGCGTGTGCGGGGGAACCGTGAACGTGATTTCGTGAGTGGCTTCCACCGTGGGTCTATCCCCGCGTGTGCGGGGGAACCCCCGCCTGCAACTGGAAGTAAATGCCGGTGCGGGGTCTATCCCCGCGTGTGCGGGGGAACCGGCTACTGAGTCTATCAGTCCATAGTAAATGAGGGTCTATCCCCGCGTGTGCGGGGGAACCTGCAGGCAAGATCAAGCCGCTCAGGCAGGGCGAGGTCTATCCCCGCGTGTGCGGGGGAACCTCTTCCATGACCGGGAGGAACGCGCCGGCGATGGGTCTATCCCCGCGTGTGCGGGGGAACCGTGTAGCGGTCACGGCGGCCGTGGGCGCCGGCGGGTCTATCCCCGCGTGTGCGGGGGAACCGTCCGGCCGTCGGGCAGCGCGCCGTCGTCGGTCGGTCTATCCCCGCGTGTGCGGGGGAACCGCCTGAACGACCGCCCGGCACTGGACAGCTAACGGTCTATCCCCGCGTGTGCGGGGGAACCTCCTCCGGCGATTCTGCTATGGACCGCTGCACGGGTCTATCCCCGCGTGTGCGGGGGAACCGCGTACTCCAGGAGGGTCTGCAGCCCGCCGGTGGGTCTATCCCCGCGTGTGCGGGGGAACCTCCAGCACGCTGTTGTCGTCGTCCCGCGGGTAGGGTCTATCCCCGCGTGTGCGGGGGAACCCTCCCCGCGGGCGAACCCGGCAGCCGCGGTGGGGGTCTATCCCCGCGTGTGCGGGGGAACCGAGGACTGAGGGTGAGACATCGCAGCCGCTAAAGGTCTATCCCCGCGTGTGCGGGGGAACCGACGACCGCATGGCGCACCTGGAGCCGACTGTGGGTCTATCCCCGCGTGTGCGGGGGAACCACCGCTGCGATGAACGGCTCATACTGAGGCGTGGGTCTATCCCCGCGTGTGCGGGGGAACCGACCTGCAGCTCAAACGGGACATCTGGGGCACGGGTCTATCCCCGCGTGTGCGGGGGAACCCGTGGGTGTGCCCGTCAGCTCCCGTGTGGCGGGGGTCTATCCCCGCGTGTGCGGGGGAACCGCGCAACTGGCGCACCCGCCATCAGCCCTGCGGGGTCTATCCCCGCGTGTGCGGGGGAACCCTCTGACGCGTGGGGACATCATCGCCATGATGAGGTCTATCCCCGCGTGTGCGGGGGAACCTCGTGGCCAGTGAGCAGACCGCCCGGCTGGAAGGGTCTATCCCCGCGTGTGCGGGGGAACCATGGCGTCCGTCGCGAGATAGATCGCGGGCTGCGGTCTATCCCCGCGTGTGCGGGGGAACCCTCAGCCAGGCCCCGATCCGACGCAATGTCATGGGTCTATCCCCGCGTGTGCGGGGGAACCCCGCCGGGGGCGATTTGGGGTACGAGGCCAAGGGGTCTATCCCCGCGTGTGCGGGGGAACCACGGCAAACATCTGGGCGGTCTCCAGTTGGGTCGGTCTATCCCCGCGTGTGCGGGGGAACCAATGACCCCCTTTTTGAGGTTACATAACCTATAGGTCTATCCCCGCGTGTGCGGGGGAACCAACGTCACCTCGGGGGAGCCCTTCGTCAGGAAAGGTCTATCCCCGCGTGTGCGGGGGAACCATTGTGATTGGCACAGTAGCCATCCCCACCGACGGTCTATCCCCGCGTGTGCGGGGGAACCCGATCGGAGTGATCGCCGACTTCAGCGTCGGGCGGTCTATCCCCGCGTGTGCGGGGGAACCCATCATGAACCAGACATTAGGCCCGGCCAATCAGGTCTATCCCCGCGTGTGCGGGGGAACCGCATCAAACGCATGGCAACGGTTTCCGGGAAAAGGTCTATCCCCGCGTGTGCGGGGGAACCGCCAGGCCGTTGTACTCCGCCAGGGGGATGTCCGGTCTATCCCCGCGTGTGCGGGGGAACCCCCTCGAATACCAGCTTGGCGTCGGAACTGAAAGGTCTATCCCCGCGTGTGCGGGGGAACCCGCGCCTGCTGCGCGGTGGCCATGCCCAACTTGGGTCTATCCCCGCGTGTGCGGGGGAACCCTGGCGGCGGCGGCGCGGGCCACGGGCGATATCGGTCTATCCCCGCGTGTGCGGGGGAACCCCCGCTTCCGCTTCCGCACCCACGCACTAGGAGGGTCTATCCCCGCGTGTGCGGGGGAACCCGGGGTCGGGGCCGATGACCGATCGGTGAGGTGGGTCTATCCCCGCGTGTGCGGGGGAACCGTCACCGATCTCGCCCCGCGTCCCGTCCGCCGCGGTCTATCCCCGCGTGTGCGGGGGAACCCGGATCACCTACCCCAAGCAAATCCACGACCAGGGTCTATCCCCGCGTGTGCGGGGGAACCGACCTTCCAGAACGCCAGCGGCGGCGAGGAGACGGTCTATCCCCGCGTGTGCGGGGGAACCGTCGTCAGGGTGGTCAGCGCTCCGGTGTCCACGGGTCTATCCCCGCGTGTGCGGGGGAACCAAACAAAATGCTCCATTGTGGTCTGGTCAGGTCGGTCTATCCCCGCGTGTGCGGGGGAACCCGGGAGGGCTAGGCCAGGGACAGCCCCAGCACGGGTCTATCCCCGCGTGTGCGGGGGAACCTCTGTTCGTGGCGGGAACCGGGAGCTGCAAAAGGGTCTATCCCCGCGTGTGCGGGGGAACCCGCTGGCGGCGCGAGCCACGGACGACACCCTGGGGTCTATCCCCGCGTGTGCGGGGGAACCCACCAGTAGAGACCTGCTTTGTGCTGCAATATGGGTCTATCCCCGCGTGTGCGGGGGAACCGCTCCGCGTCGTACCGGCGATACGCAGCGTCAAGGTCTATCCCCGCGTGTGCGGGGGAACCTCGGAATGGTTGCACTGGCAGCCAGCACAGCACGGTCTATCCCCGCGTGTGCGGGGGAACCTCCGTCCTTGGGGCATCGACCTCGGATACCGAGGGTCTATCCCCGCGTGTGCGGGGGAACCCAACGCCCACGCTCCCGCCGCCTTTTTGTAGACGGTCTATCCCCGCGTGTGCGGGGGAACCCTTGGCAAATTGATAGTTTCTATCCGCAATTATTCGCCGAGGGAAGGTGACTAGCCGTATTTTACCAAGTACACGCCGTCGGCGTCCACGATCTCCTTGGGCGGCTCCCCCAAACTCCTGATCCTCTGTTGACCCGGCGCTGTCAGATCCCGCCAGGTCATTACCACCGACCCATTGCCCAGCTGCTGATGCCACCGTACCAGCACGTCCCAGATCCGGTCCCGTATGCCGCTGGTCATCTCAGGCGATGTGTACACCCCGGGCGCTATTTCCAGCATCACCGACGCCAGGAACCCGCGGTACCTCCCCGCCACGTTTACCGTCACTACCACCGTCATCAGCCTTCCCCCTCCCCAGTTTCTGCGTCCGGCCAGCCGTCCATCAGACTCACGTCGCCGGTACTCTCCGACACTGGCCCTACCTCCAGCGGCGGTACGTCCTGAAACAGCGTCTTGATGCGGTCAATCATCTTGGGAATCACCCGCTCCGACCTCAGCAAATCGCCCGTCGTGCGCCTGGTGTGCCTTTCCACATCCAGCCGGGGGTTCTTTGCCACCGCCGCCGCCGACTCGAACGCTGCCGGCAGCAGCACCGTATCGCGAAACAGGTCCGCGATGTCCAAGGCGAAGGCCTCTCCGCTGTGTTCGTGGATGAACCCCAGTTGTGGGATGGCTCCCAGAGACGTCACCGCAATCACCGCCGCCGCCGTAACCGCGACCGACGCATGGTTGATGGCTTGGTTCGGAATGTCCGACGCCGTCGGATGCGCGCGGTCGTAGCGCCGTCCCCGCCACTCGATTCCGTACTGTCGCGACAGGTTCTGGTAGGTGCGTTTCATCCGCGCACCCTCAATGCCTCGCAGCACGTTAATGTCCGCGTGCGGCAGCACCTCACCCAAGCGCAGCGCGTACATCTTGCGCGCAATCAGGATGCGGCTGCCCTGCGGGTCGCCCCAGGCCCGCATCTGGCGGCGCGCAATGTCCGACGTATCCGGCATCAGCGGCGGCGCCGTATAACACCGTACGCCGTCCTCGCCGACGGCCACCAGCCCGGTGCCGTGCCGCGCCATCAGACGCAGCGCGTCGTGGCTCACCGTTGAACCCGGCCCCAGCAGAATCATGGAAAGACTCTGAAACGGTATGCCGTAATCGCCGGCCTCCAGCGAGCTGTCGGCGTCCGGTCCGGCCTGCCGCTCAAAACGCAGCGTCCCATCCCGCACCGTCAGCGCGCCCCGAGACAGCCACAGCAGCCCGTGGCGGTCGGCGTGGGGAATTCTTGCGGTTTCCAGTCCCAGTCTGCCTCGCAACATTGTTCGTTAAATCCCCGTGCCAACGGGGAACCTCCTTCCGGTTGGGGGGAAGTTATTCAATTATTAAGGTACGTTGGCGGCCCGCGCTCAAGCAGGACGCAGGAGCAGCATACCGTACCCATAGGCGCGATGCCGACCCACGCCTTGCGCCAGCAGGCTGGCAAACGCCTGGCCGTCAGTAACAGTGAGCGTACCCCGCATCAGTGCGTCTGGCCCCTCGCTGTACCGGCTGTGCCGCTTGCGAATAGCGCGGGTGCGCTGGAACGACTGCAAAGTAGCCGACTCCAATTCAGCCCCGCCTCTACCGTCAAGTTGCCGCGAGAGCCAATCGGCATAGACCTCTTCCCGACTGCGCGGCATTTCTCCTTTGGGGTATCGGATTGCCTCCAGTTGGAAAGCGTCCCATTCCTTGCCGGGACGACACTCAGCCTTATCGGTGCGGCGCACGATTGGGCGAACCCGCGTCTCAAAACCCAGCCGCTTGCCCGGCGCCCACTCCATGGGCATAGGCTTGCTTTCGATGCTTTGAGCAGGCATGATCCCGCATTGTAGAGGCTCGGCGTAGATGCTGGCCGCCTCGCACAATTCCTCTGCATCCGCCGTGCAGTAGCCGTAAAGACAGCCCCTCAACCCTCCCCTGGGGAAAATCGCGCGGAACGGTTTGGGAGATAAATCCTTCCCGAAGCATTCCGTCAACAGGCAGTGCATCCCGTGATCCGGGTCCCGCAGCCGTCGCATTCCCATCCAGCGCTGGAAATCCCGCACATTGACCTCGGCTCGTATCATTTGCAGCGGTTTCGTCATGGCGTTACTCCTTCGCACACTGTCCGTCCTCCGCCGTGCAGTCCGGACACCCAATTGCGCTGGTCGGTCAGCAGATACGTCCGGCTGGGACTGATGTTGTCCATGCCCTCCCTCTCCGGCCAGAGCAACCGGCATGATTGGCCGGCATCGTCGGCCCCAGGAGTAGTCAGCAAGGCCGCCAGCGCCGTTTCCCCCTCGGCGAACCCGGCGAACAGCGGCGCCGACGGCAAACACGGCTTCCGTCCGATGAACAGCGGACGCATCGGTTCCTGCAGCGCATCCGCCAGGTCGTCCAGCGTCGGCGCAGCCTCCACCGGCTCCAGCCGCAACGCCACCGTAACCCGCATATCCGCGTAGTAGTCGCGGTAACGCAGATGCGGTGCGAGGTAGGTATTGGCACCGCCGGCACGGCCTTCCGGCGCGCCCCGGGTTGTCCAACCCCGGTCGTTGGCGGCCAATTGCGCCGTCTGAAAGTCCGTCATGCGCACACCGCCGGCGGGCTCACGGTCAATGCGGGCCGCGAACACCATACGGTCCTGCAACCCCTGATGCCGCTCCCGTTCCACTCGACGCCAGCCCAGCGCGTTAGCGAATAGGCCGGTGAGCATTGACACCGCCGGAAAAGGGCGGATGACGCCGTAATTGTCAATCGTCTCCCCGCCGAAAGCCATCAGCGGGCTTTCCAGGTTCAGTATAAGGTGGCGCATGGCTACACCGCCTCAGCGTTGCGCACCGACTCCGCCGCCCACGTCGCCAGGTCGTCCAGGCACAGCCGCTCCGCTCCGGGAATGTCGCAATCCTCCACCGACATAGTCCGCCGAACCTCCTTGCCGCCGTAAGCATTGTCCAACTTACCCAGCCGGACAGACAGCGCGTCGGCAGCGGATTCCACCTGCGCCCGCGCCGGCTTGCGGTAGGCGTTGGCCAGACTGCGCGGCTGCCGGCTCCCCGCCTCCACCAGTATCAGGTCGGCGCAGGCGTAGGGCGCGGTGGAGCCCAGCTTCGCCCCCGGCGACACCGTGGCGATGAGATGCACCAGATGCTCCACCACCTTGCCGGCCAGATCTCGGTCGGCATTCTCCCATTCCTCTGCCTTGCATCCTTCCAGGTTGGAAACGAGGCCGGGCACGTCAATGACAACGTAGCCGTAGAACAAACCTGCCGTCAACTCCATGTCGCCGATGTGCGCCGCGCCGGCGTCCTCGTCCTCACGCTGCAGGTCATCCACCACAGAAAAGTAATCGCTCTCGCTCTCTTCGGCGTGAACGGTGAAGGCGTGGGCCACGTGGACGGCGGCGTCAATGTTGGCGCCGGGGTCAGAAGTGACCATGCGGCCAAAGAGGGCGCCTTCTAAACCTCCTGGCAAGATGGCTTGCTCTCTGAAGGCCCGGAAGTTGTTGCGTTCACCGCCTGCTGCGAATAACGCTGTCGCTGCGTCACCGGCCGCTTTGGCGTCGCCAGAGTGTTCGGCGCAGATGGCGGCGGCGCGCTCTTGCAGGTGTTCTACTTCGGGAAGGCCCAACAGCAGTGGCTGGCGTCCGCTTTCAGTCGTGCCGCTCCTGCCATACACTCCGACATTGAAAGCGTCTTCCACCGCTTTCAATACGTCTTCGGCGTAACTGTGGGCATCGCGCAGTGGGTCCATAACCTTTCGCTCCACGATGTTCCGTGAGCGTAGGGCCGACGTGCTGCCGGCAATGCTGCGCAGCGAAAATTCATCCTGGGCAACCCGCCAATGGCGCTTCAGACACTGGGACGATATGCGGGTGCGGACCGCGCCGCCGAAGGGCATACGCTTGGCGAGGCCGGAATCGTCCCGGTTCAGCAGGGCCGCCGGATACGAGTGCAACGTGTGTATCTGCAAAAATCTGGGGATGGTCATCATCAATCTCCCTGTCGTTATCCTTCGGATTGTTGGGAACCGCGCCGCTCCGCCTGGTAGTAGGCGCGGGCGATACGGCGACGGCCCTGTTCGGCCTGGTTGTCATCATATCCTTCGCTCAAAATGAACGTAGCCATATCGCGCCAGTTGAACGAAACGCTGGCGGCCGCCAGCATCCGGAACATCCGGGCCAGCAGGACGCGGAGCATACCCTCCCGCGCTATCAACAGACGGTTGAGCCGAGTCTCGCTGTAAAATCCCGTTGACCTCTGTGACTCGCCGCCCAGAAACAGCGCTCGTCCCACCGGGATACTCCCGTTATGCGCGGAGCGACTGGTAATGTCATCGCCGCCGGAACTGCGCGTCATCAGCGCCATGCCGTGCAGAATCAGACCCCACTTGCGCTCAATTTCAGGGTTGCCCAGCAAGTCCTCGCCGGCCATCAACCGCCAGAACGCCGCCGTGTCGGGTTCGTCCGGGTTCATGCGCCGCAACCCGGCGAAGCCGCCCCGGTCATAGTCGGGCATCGCCGCTACCGCCCCGGCAAAGTGAAATGCAGTGTCACCCCATGAGCGGGCGCGCGGTGGCGATTCCGGCGCGACCGAGGTTTCAACGCTGTCTATCGTGGTCATGCGCTACTCTCCTTCTCGTCATCAAACAGGAACGGCAACCCGCTGTTTCCGCGTAGCCTTCCCTCAAACAACCCCTCCGCATTCACACGGGCGCGGTATCGGTGAATCGCTGGGCACGGTAACGAATCCTCGGCGTCGCGCAGGATGTTACGAGCGTTAGGCAAGACAAAAATCCGCAGCCAATCGTTATGGATGCGGTCACGCTCCGCTGCATCGTCAGCCTCAAACTCCGTTTGCAGGTCGTCAAAAAAGCGGGCGTCAACAATTTCATCCAACCGGTTCAACCAAGGACTGGCCAGCCGGCGGTGCTCGGGGCTGACATTGTCCCGGTCGCCCCGCGCCGCGAATACCTGGATGGCATGGCTCAAAATTCGCTGGATGGTCCCGATCCGGTCAATGCGTTTTTGGGCTAGGTTACCCAGATCCTCTGCGCTGTTGTTACCAGTGCGGCGCAGCATGGCATTTCTGGTTTTGCTGCGAATGGGGATGGTGCGCTCGTAATAGCCCTCGGTTTTGCCCTGTCCTCTCACCATTCCACGGGCCACCAATTGCATCGTTTCTTCAGAGCGCTGTTCATCTGGCGTAGGCTTCAGCAGGTCAGGCTGTCGCCAGTCAAACAGGTATTCTTTTACCCGCTTGTAGGTAAATCCGCCGGCGCTCAAAGTCAATGGCAGACCGTCCCGGTTCGGGTTGTACGGCGTCCATGGGTCTGCGGTACGCCCTTTGAGGTCCTTACCTTCGATGCGCGCCGCTTTGGAGCTGGTCCTGATTGCATATAACTGACCGCTTCGATCAGAGCGAAGGCGTATACGCCGGCAGACTTCGATGTAGAGCGGTCCCAGTTGATTCACTAGCAGCCTTTCGGCACTCGTCCCATCCCAGGGGAGTATCCACAGCAGATACTGACCACCGCTGGCAGCCGGATAATCGGCCAACAGGGCGATGGTGTCTCGCCGAATATGTGCCCCGGTTCCGCCAGGCGGAGCCAGCGAGAACGCCGGCCTGCTGCCCAAACCGCCGTTCATCCGGGAAACGCCGTAGTTGCCAGCGCCTCCGAATCCCTCCATGGTTTGCAGCGTAATCAGAGCGAAGATCCAGTCATCCAACCCGGCCTGAGACGCGACGGTTGCTTTCAGATCATGGTTCTTGGAGGTGACCAGCATATCCAGCTCGTCGGCAGTTGCCACGCGGCTTTTGTACTCGGCCAGTTTCCCGGCGGAGCGGGCCGGCGGCTGCATAAACGCCGGCTTGGTGATGTCCTCCACCACCAGCTGCCACGGTTCATCGTCGGGAAAATCATCCACCGTCAGCCCCCGGATCAACGCCACCCACTCCGTCGCATCCCCCGGCGGCTCGCTGACGCCGGCTCGGTGCATCGCCATCGCCCCCAACTGCGCCAGGAAAGCGTGCAAGGCGTGCCGTTGGTGCGGCCGCAAGGCAGGGAATGCCTCTACCTCGTCCGCCATCAGTGCCGCGCACACCTCCGGCAGCGACGCCCAGCGCGTTTCATCTGCCGTGCTGATACGGATGAGCGGTTCTGTTAGAATATTGAGCATAGTTGACGTGCTCCTAATGATCTTGGGTAAGATGGGTAGAGATCGTCACATTCACCGTACAAGCGACGTAGGGTCTTTGGCAATGGCCTGCCGTCACTCCCTGGTATTTCCAATTGGAGCGATGGGCGTGGGGCTATCAGCATCGAGAGCGTCTAAATCCCCTATCGCGATGGTGAGCGCGTTGCGTTTGGCCCGCAAATTATGGCACTCGGCTTCCTTTGCGGCCAAAAACTTTGAGATTTCGTCTATCCGGCGCACAAGGAATTCACGGGGAATTCGAGTATCGTGCATTTCATTCCTCGCTAAAATAACTTAGTCCTAGGGTTATAGTGATTGTATTTCGCTTGACGTGCATTGTCAACGATTGCTCTCTGGGAGAGGGTGAGGGCGTATACCCAACCAAAATATCGAAACCACCTACATTGCAACGTGACCTTTTCTCCGTCTTACGGAGATAGACCGCCTAGCACTAACGCTCTATCGTGCAAGGTACTAGTTCCCCCGCACACGCGGGGATAGACGATATGGAAACCGCCGCCGAAATTTTGCGACGCCTTCGCACCAATCCGAAAGGCGTTCGCTTCGCCGACCTGGCTGCGATTTGCGACCGATTCTTTGGAGAGCCGCGACAGCGAGGCACCAGCCATCGGGTGTACCGAATGCCCTGGTCCGGGGACCCGAGGGTCAACATCCAGAATGACCGGGGCCTGGCAAAGGCTTATCAGGTGCGGCAGGTTATCAGAGCGATTGAACGACTGGAGGGTATGCGATGACCAACCACTACACCTACCTCGTTACCTGGTCCGGCGAGGATGATGAGTACGTCGGACTATGTACCGAATTCCCCTCGCTGAGCTGGCTGGCGCCGACGCCCGACGAGGCATTTTCCGGCATCCGGCAGTTAGTCTCCGACTCCCTTGCCGATATGCGCGCTGGCGGCGAAGCGGCGCCGCAACCGGCCGCCGATCAAACACACACGCGGGAATAGCAGCCGGCGGCAACGCCGGGTGAACCGCCGCCCGCCCACGCGGGGATAGACGCGGGAGTGGACTCCGAATCCGCTCCCGCATACCCTCACCGATACGCATTGCGTCGGTGTGCCACCCGGACTACCAGAACCACCAGCTCGTCGTCCAGCACTTCATACACAATCCGATAGTCGCCAACGCGCCGGCGGCGCAATCCGCGCAGCCCGCCTTTCAGAAGGCTGCCGGCCAGTGGCTGCTCGCCCAGAGAGTCAATGGCATCAACCAGGCGTTCCCGGGCATCCCGCGGCAGACGCGCCAATTCCTGTCTCGCGCTGCCCTTAATCCGAACCGAGTAGCTCACGCCGGACCTCATCCCAGTCCAGAACCGGGTCGGATGGGTCCCTCAGCCGTTCCACCGCGACGGAAAGGTCATCGAAGTCTTCCAGGTATTGCTCCACAGCCTGGCGCACCACTTCAGCCCGGCTGCGCTTGAGCGCCGCCGCCGCTGCGTCCAAACCGTGCATTAATTCATTCGGCAAGCGCGAAGTAATTTGGGTAGTCATTTGACATCCTCTCTGATGGAGATGCAATGCAGTCAATGCAATTGACATTGACTGCCATTATGATACTGCCGGCAGGATTGCTTGTCAACTGCTCCACTGCTTATCCCGCTCGCCGCAGCCCCAGCCGGTCGTAGCAGAACCGCCGCTCTCCCACGCAGAACTCAAATCCGTCGTCGATTGCCGTCGGCTCCACCGACTCCGGCACATCCGCGCCCCCCAACCACCGCACCGACATCGCCAACCCGTCAACCTTCCTCGTTGCGTCAAAAGGACTATCCGGCGCCGGGTCAAAGACGATTTCAACTCGGTCGTCGCCCAACCGGGTGCGTATCCGTTCGTCATCGCTGGGAAAACAGACCTCACGGTTCTCGGCGAAGAACGACTTGTCGCGCCGGATAACGTGGCTGCGCGCCGTCTGCACATCGGCGATGTAACCGCCCTCCGTGCTGATGGCGTGTTCCCGCCAGGCGTCGCCCAGCTCGGCGGTGATGCGTTCCAGCGCTGCGGGGTGCGTCGCCTGTTCCACCAGTTCCCGGTTCATCTCCGGTATCCGCCACTGCGGATATTCGTCAATTAGCCGCCGCGTCGCCTCCAGAATGTGCAGGTTCCGGTACACGCCCCCGTGCGGCCCCAGCCCGTTGGCATCGGGTCGCCGGGACAGCAGGGGTGACAGGTCACCTTCCGGCGGCGTCAGCACGATGCCGGCCGGCCCGGCGTAGCCGGCTGGCCGGCTGGCGTCGTTGTCCTGATGGCGATGCAGGCGGCCAATGCGCTGCAGCAGCACGTCGGCCGGGCACAGGTCGGTAATCAGCAGGTCGGCGTCAATGTCCAGCGACTGCTCCAGTGTCTGCGTACCCACCACGACAAGCCCACCGGAGGGGCGTCCCCGACCCAGCCGCTGCTCGATTTCGCCGTCCAGCAACTCCCGGTCGCCGGCGGCGAACCGTCCGTGATGCAGCGTGGGTATACCTCCGACGGAGAACAGCAACCCGGCGTCGTCAGGTCCAGCCGCGTCCAGCAGTGCCTGCTGCGTCCGGATGGCGTAGTTCACCGTGTTGCGCACCACCAGGACATTTGCGCCGGCCCGTGCCGCTTCCAGCGCTCGAGCCGCCACCGCGCCGAAGTCCCGCATCTCCAGCTCCGCGCAGATGCTCACGTCCTTGCGCTGGTTGTTCTCACCGGCATCGGTCATTCCCGATGCCGTGCTCACCGCCGGGTAGGGGGCGGCGATGGCGTCAACCAGCGTGGGAGCAGCGTCGGCGGCCTGCCGCAGCCAGCGATGCCGCGCCGTCGCGCCCAGCGTCGCCGACATCAGCAGCGCGTAGCCTCCTGCGCCCAAGTGGGCATCCAGCACAGCGGCCAATACCTCGCCCATGTAGGCGTCCGATGCGTGAACCTCGTCCACCACCAGCAGGTTCCGTGCCAGGCTGGCCGCCCGCAGGTGGGCGTTCTTCACCGTCAGCGACCCCAGCATTGCCTGGTCCACCGTGCCCACCGCAATCTGAGCCGTGAGGAACCGCCTGGAGCTTTCGGCGGCCCAGCGGCGGCCGTCGCCGGCGTGGTCGTCCCACCACACTTCGTAATCATGCAGCCGTCTGCCTTCGGCATCCCCTGCCCGAATGTAACCGGGCACGGCCAGCACTGGCTCGGGTCGGTCGCCCTGCGGGAACATATTGGAGACAAAGGCCCTCACCCGGTCGAAAATCTGCCTAGCCGCCGCCCGGGTGGGCAGCGCGAAGTACAGGCCGTCCACCAAACCTGCCTCGTACAGCCGCGCGAACCGCCACAGCGCCGCCTCCGTCTTGCCCGAACCGGTCTCCGATTCGATGATGACCAGCCGCTCGTCGATGGGCGCGTTATAGGCCGCCTCCTGGATGGCATTAGCCCGGGGGATGTGGGGGAATAGCCTGGCCACGCCAGGCACACCGGTACGGGCCACGGCCTGACTCTGGGTCGCCAGGTTCAGCCCTACGCTGTGGATTGCCCCTGCCGCGACCCTTCGGGCGATGCCCATGTAATCGTCCTGCGGTTCGTCAACGTACCTGAACCACAGTTCGTTGGAGCCAATCCAATCCGCCAGGTTGCACAGCCCCAGGAAATGATGCTGGAACGACGGCGCCGCAGGCAGCGGCCGCCCGCCCGTGGCAAATGCCGTCGGAAACCACTGCCGAACCAGTCGCCCGATGCGGGCCACCTGCGCCTGCGGGTCCAGCTCGCCAAAGCGCCGCCATAGCTGCGGATGCTCGGAACGCGCGCCCTCCAGCTGCAGCGGCAACCCGTGATGCGACAGTGTAGCCACCAGCAGCCCGCCAACCGTTTCACCCCCGCAGTCGTCCCACGACTCCGTGGCGTCCCACCACCAGCCCAGGGCATCGAAGAACCATTCGGCTGTTTCGCTATCTTCGCCGTTGAGCGCCGGCGTCAGGTCCAGCGTGTGCCCGGCCCGGCCCGGCTTGCTCCGATCCGGCGGTATATCGGCAGACTGCCAGATTTGCGTCTGAAACCCAACGTTCACCTTGCCGATGTCGTGTAGCGCGGCGAAAACGCATAGCCGCGCCGCCGTTATGGTGTCAACGTCGTCCCAACCGGCGGTATGCGCCAGCCGTTGTCGAATTATCGGCTGCTCCAGCAACGCTTCGAAGCAGGCGCCCACGTCCGCCAGATGGTGCTCCAGCAGGTGGATGCGCCCTGGGTCCTTGCGGTCGGACTTGCCCCAGAACCGGCGGGTGTATGTTTTTGAAAACTCCGGCATCCCTCATTCACCAGCCATTCTTTGACTCTTCGTCGCTCTCCAAAGAATGTGTTGGCCCCAGGTAAGCGTAGTATCTTGAGAACCAGCCATCCACACGCCATCCCGCCGTCTCGCAGCGCCACGCAGCGGGCTTTCCAGCATCCAGCGGGCCACATTAACGACCAACACGTCCTCGATGACCAGTTGTTCCCAAGGCTTGGTATCGCAGTATTGCTGGAAGGGTTGACGAAGTTCCAGCCATCCTTGTAAAGGCGCCGAGCAGTCTAACCGGGTCGGCACATTATGATTCTGAGTACGGCTCATCCTCAAACCTTTTTGTGCCGGTACCCATGCTTCGCGCTGGCATCCGCATACTGCCACTGGGTGAATCACGGTCTCCAAAACGTGCCCTCCTACGTGCCAGACCACTCTACTCGCCGCTGGCCGCAGTGGGCAAGACGCGCACTGATAGACGACAATTAGTCCTGCCGCGCATTGCCTCAAATCAAATGCCACTGAACTTCGGTTACACAAGGTCTCTTGATGGATCCAGCCACGAAATTGGATAACTGGCCACCGTCGTTGGGAAGACTAGCTGCATTGCATCGGCGAACCCGATTTGGGTATCCATCTTTCTGGCGTCCTCAGTCTTATTGATACCCGCCATGGTTCGCCCAATAGTCATTACGTAAACCCCGTCGTGAGGGGAATCCGTCCGCCGGCCCGATGACGGATTTCGTCGGCCCGTTTTGGAGCCTCTCGATTGCGGATACGCCGCATGATCCGCCCCCAGGTCGTCACTCCAGCCACCCGGTCCACGCGTGTCGCGACGCATTCCGTCGTCGCCATGCCGCACCGGGCATTCCGCCCCCGAGCCAGGCTTTTGATACCGGATTGCGACCGCCCCAGCGCCTTTCGCCCGCGCTCTTACCGCAGCTCTCGCCAGCTCCTAATTTACAGTAGCGGGCGTAGTCCGCCCTGATCTTCCCCATCGTCACCGATTCCGTTTACTTTCAGGTGATGGCAACGGGACCGTCAAGTACCGAACCACCCGTAAGGAAACGGAACCCGCGGCCGCCGGGGATAAGCACGGTGTGGGGGCAGCGCCGGAGTGCGCTGCCCCCACACCGTGCTTATCCCTCTGACGGCGTTATGCTCAGGGTGAAGTTCCCGCCGCCGGCAGTGGACACCGACTCCACCGTGTACGTCTCTCCGGGAGCCAGCGTCAGCGTGACCCTGTTGGAGCCGTCATGCACCAGCTTGCCATTGTTGCGCCGCACGTTGACGCGATGCTCATAGGTCGCTCCGGGCGGCGTCCCCCAGCCGTTCTGCGGCGTGTCCTTCGACACGAACAGCGCCCCGCCCGACTCCGACTTGAGGGTGATGCTCACCTCGGTTTCCTCCGATAGGGTGAAGTGGATGTACCGAGCGGCGCTGTCCCGGTGGTGGGCCCGGCAGTCCGCGTCGTCCCACGCGCCGCTGAACTCTGCCGCGCCGGTCAGGCTACCCAGGTCCGTGAAGCAGGACGTCACCAGCGTGTTCTCCGGTTCCGGCGGCGGGCTGATGGCAATGGTTGTCTCGGCGCTGGCCGAGAGCCCGCTCGCGTCGGTCACCGTCAGGCGGAAGGTCAACTCCATCAGCTCCGTAACGTCCGGGGCGGTGAAGTTGGCCGTGGCCGTGCTGGCGCTGACGATGGAGACCGTGGGCGTTCCTCCCACCTGGCTCCAGGCGAAGGTCAGCGACTCCGCCGCCGTCTCAGCGTCGTTGCCGACGCTTGCAGCGCCACCGTATCCCCGGCTACCGACGCCGTGACTTGGGCCGGGTCTATCGCAGCCGCGGGCGGCGTGTTCTCCGGCTCCGACGGCGGGCTGATGGCAATGGTCGTCTCGGCGCTGGCCGACAACCCGCCCTCGTCGGTCACCGTCAGCCGGAAGGTCAACTCCATCTGCGCCGTCACGTCCGGGGCGGTGAAGCTGGCCGTGGCCGCGCTGGCGCTGACGATGGAGACCTGCGGCGTTCCTCCCACCTGGCTCCACGCGAAGGTCAGCGACTCCGCCGCCGTCTCAGCGTCGCCGCCGACGCCTTGCAGCGCCACCGTCTCCCCGGCCTCTGCCGTAGTGACCTGCGCCGCGTCTATCGCAGCCGCGGGCGGCGTGTTCTCCGGTTCCGGCGGCGGCTCCGCGCCGGTCACCGTGACGACCATCGTGTCGGAGTCGGATTGGCCTTCCTGGTCGGTTACGGTCAGTTGGAACTCCAGCGTCGTTCCGCCCGCCGCGTCGGCGGGAATGGTGAAGCTGGGGTCGCCCTTGGCCGGGTCGCTCAGCGTCACAGTTGGGCCGGCGAGCTGCGTCCATTGGTGGGTCATCTGGTGCCACCTGCCGTAGGGATTGACGCTGCCTTTGCCTTGCAGGGTGATGCTCTCGTCAGCCGCCCCCGTCAGGTCCGGGCCGGCGTTGGCCGTGGGCCGGACGAGTTCCGGCGCGGCGACGGTGACGACCACCGTATCGGAGTCGGACGCGCCCTCTTGATCGGTAACGGTCAGCCGGAACTCCAGCGTCGTCCCGTCGGCGGCGCCGGACGGCACGGTGAAGCTGGGATCGCCGTGGGTGGGTTTGTCCAGGGTGACCGTCGGCCCGGACCGTTGCGTCCAGGCGTGGGCCATCTGGTGCCACCGGCCGTAGGGGTTAGCGCTGCACCGGCCTTGCAGGGTTACCTGGTTCCCCGGCGCTCCCGTCAGGTCCGGCCCGGCGCAGGCCGTGGGCCGGATGATGTCCCGCACGGTTACGGTCACCGTGTCGGAATCGCTCTGCCCTTCGCTGTCGGTTACGGTCAGCTCGAATTGCAGGGTGCGGCCCACCGGCGCGTTCTGCGGCAGGGTGAACCAGGGGTTGGCCGCCGTATCGTCGCTCAGGGCTACCGTCGGCTCGGACATCTGGACCCAGGCGTACTCCACCGGCATCTGCTGGACCTGGGGATTGAGGCTGCCGGAGCCTTGCAGGACGACTCGCTCGCCGGGCGCCTGCTCCTGGTCCGGGCCGGCGTTGGCCGCCGGCAGCGGGTTGTTTGAAGTGACCTCCACCGTGTCCGAGTCGGTCTGGCCCCAGATGGTGGTGGTCAGCTTGAACACCAGGACCTCGCCGGCGTAGAGCTGGGGCATAGAAGTAGGCGATGTAGGGTCCGTTGTATGCCCCTTTCTCGTAGCTGTTTGCGATCCTGTTGCGGAGCTCCGTCAGTACACGGTTCGGCGCGGATTCGACCTCCCACCGGAAGTCCAGGTCCCCCCAGAAGCCGGTGGGGCTGACGCTGTTCGTGCCGTCCAGCTCCATGAGCGTGCCGGTGCTCGCCGACGTGTCATAGCCGGCCTGGGCCGTCGGCTGGCCCAGCTCCCCGGTGTTGCCCGAGTTGACCACCCGGAACAGCAGCACGTAGGTCTTGGTTCCCGGCGCGCCGGGGCCGGAGCAGCCGATGTTGTTCTGGGCGTGACATGCCGCCCGGGCGGCGCGGGCCAGGCCCTCGGGGTTCTGGCCCGCCGTGACCCGGAACTTCAGCAGCGTCCCGTGCGGGAAGTCCGGCAGGTAGAAGGTCCCCGTGTAATCGTTCACGATCATCCTGACCGTGGGGCCTTCGAGCTGCTCCCAACGCCACTGGTAGGGGCGATAGGACGATCCTCCCAGCGGCGCTGCATACGACACTTTGTAGGTGTCGTCGAAGACGCTGCCGGGGACGTTGGCGTTCAGGCCCACGAGCATCTCATCGACGCCCCGATCAGGCGCGTAGGTGACCGGAATGGCGGCCTGGCTCCCCACGACCACGCTGAACATCTGGACGGCGGACGCCGCGCCGCTGCTGGCCCGCAGCGTCACCGTGGCCTCGCCGTCGGCCAGCGCGTCGACCACCACGTCGGTCCCGCTCAGCGTCACGTTGGCGACTCCCGCGGGACTCACGGACTCCACCTGGTAGCTGAACGCGGCCCGCGCCGGGCCAAAGTACGGCTTGACGTTGAACGAGCGGCTGAACCCTGCCTGCAAGCCCACGTCCGGTATCGTCCCCACCGCCTGCGCGAAGCCCTGCGGGGACCCGGAGGCCTTGACGTTGACGATCACCTCATGGAGCGTCACGCCTTCCTGTTCGCATCTGAAGTCTGTGAGCAAATCGACGCTCAGCCGCACCGTCAACTGGAAGGTCAGTTCCGTATCGTGGAGCACGTTGGGCGCGTTGACCGAGAAGCCGCTGATGGGGCGGTACGAGTTCTCGAACATCGTGGGGGTGGTCATGGTCACGCCCTTGCTGATCCACGTCAGGCTCGATCCAACCTCCTGCCAGCAGAGCACGCTGTTGTGGGCGTTTATGCTGGAATCAAGGCCGTTCGGCTTCGGCAGGAGATCCCACATATCCCCCCGGATTTGGTACATCTGAGCCTTGGTGGTCATCCCGGTTACGCGCTCGTACCCCGGCAGGGTGAGTGTGAACGACTGCTTGTCGGAGAGGCCCTCCCTGAGCGCCTCAGGGGGGTAGAAGTAGCCCGCCTGGCGCACCGTCACCGTCACATCCGCGGCGGTTACGCTGCCGTAGTCGCCGCCGCTGACGGTGTGGCTGATCGTCGCCATCCGCACGGCGTCGAGGTCGTCGTCGCCGTCGTCCACGCCGGTGACCGTCACCGGCTGCGTCGTGTTCCAGTTGCCCGCCGCGAAGATCAGCGCGCCGGAGACTCTGGCGACCGCGGTGTCGCTGGTGGACGGCGTGACCGTCACGCTGCCCGTGGGCTGGCTGGTCAGCCGCACGGTGTAGGCGCTTCCGGCGCCCTCGCTCACCGACAGCGCAGTCGGGTCAACGGTGACCCCGCGCGTGTCGTTGTCGGTAACGGTCACGGCAACGGAGGCGGCGCTGACGCCGTCGTAGCCGCCGCCGCTTACGCTGTGCGTGATGCTCGCGCTCCGCCCGGGGTTGACGATGCTGTCGTCCACGCCGGTGACGGTGACCGTCTTCGCCGCGTTCCAGTTGGACGGCGTGAAGGTCAGCGCGCCGGAGACTCTGGCGACCGCGAGGGCGCCGCTGGACGGCGTAACCGTCACGTTGCCCGTGGGCTGGTTGGTCAGGACGACGGTGTAGACCGCCGTGCCGCCCTCGGCCACCGTAACGCCCGTGCCGGACGCCGAGACGATGACGCCGCGCGTGTCATTGACGACGGTCACGGACGCCGCGCGCTGCGTCGTGGAGCGCGTGTAGTTCGTGCCCGTCGCCAGCGTGGCCGTCACCGTGCCGTTTGCCGCGACGATCATGTCGTCCACGGTAGGGACGCTGTACGTGGCCGTCGCCTGGTTCGCCGCGAAGGCCACGGTCTTGGCGCCCAGGTTGCCGGCGGCGACGTAGTTGCCGGTCTGCGTGATGGTCAGGTTGACGGTAATGGCCGTCGACGGCGCGGGGTCGGCCGTCAGGGTGAACCCGGCGCCCGCGCTCTCGAGCACGGAGGGGCTGACCGCCGTGATGCTGATGACGGGCTGCGGCGTCACGGTGACCAGGAATTCGTCGGTGAGGCTGCTGTCCCCGAGGCTCACCACCGCCGAGATCGTCGCGACGCCCTCGGCATGGGCGGTGATGGTGACGATCGTGTCGAAGCCCGATCCGGATACCAGGGTCGAGGCGATGTTCGGGTGCGACGACGACGCAGTGTAGGTGTCCGCATCGTAGGCGATCTCCGCGAGGTTCACGGTATGGGTCCGGCCCACCTGGAGCGTGACGTCGGGGGTCGCCGTATCGAGAACGAGCGGGATGTCGTTTTCGGTGATGGCGCCGTAGAGGATTTCGTTGCCGGTGATGTCCGCGTTCATCACGTTCGAGATGGACAGTTGGACGGTCTCCCGACCCTCTCCCGCGAGAGCGTCGTCGATGAGAGCGACTTCTATGATCTTCCCCGTCTCGCCCGGCAGGAAGGTGAGCCTCCCCGGCGTGACGGCTGTGTAGTCCGTCCCCGAAGTCGCGCTGCCGGTCAAAGCATCCGCGTAGTCCATCGTTACCGTCTGCGCGCTCGCTTGATGGAGGGTCACATTGAAAACGAGCGGCCCCTCGTTCTCCGCCACTGTCGGACCGGTGGCCATGACGATCGGGAATTCATCCCGGTTGGTGATCTGGACGACGTTCCTGGCCGTTACGATGGTCGCGCCGCCCGTCGCGTTGGAGATATCGACGGCCAGGAACCGGTCAACGTCGTAGAGGTTGTCGTGGATCGACTGCAGCGTCACGATCTCCTCCGTCTCGTCGGCGGCGAAGGTCAGCGTCCCCTGCAGGGCGGTGTAGTGCGTCCCCGCCACCGCGTCGGGCACGCCCATGACCCCGGCGGCGGCGGTGGCGTAATCGACCGTAACCGGCCGGTCCCCGGCCGGGTTGAGCGTCACACTGATTCGCAGCGATTCGCTCTCCCTGATATCGACGTCGGTCGAGGTGATGGCGACGACCGAATCGTCGTCATCAACGATGGTCCCGACCCCGATACTGCCCCCCGGCGCTATCGTGGCATTGGTCGGGTTAGGGGCCTGGGTATACAGCTCCACGCGGATGGTCTCGTCGAACTCCGGCCGGTCGTCGTCGTTCAGACGCACGGTGAATGTCTCCGATGTTGACCGCATGATTACATCGCTGGCGGAGAACCTGTGGTCGCTGTCCTCGGACGTGCCCGGGTCCGTGGCGAGCCGGTAGTAGACCCGCGGATTCGCAGTGACGGGGTGCCGGTTCAGGGAGACCGTGAAAGTCAGATCCCCGTCCTCGCGCACGGTTGGCGAGTCGATCCAGGCCATGACGGCGGCTTCGTCGTCGATGGTTGTCGCCGTTACGCTCGGCGCGGTTACGCTGCCGTAGCCGCCGCCCGTCACCGCGTGCGTGATGGTGACCGCCTCGCTGACGGCATCATCATCCTCTACGCCGGTGAGCGTCACCGTTTGCGCCACGCTCCAGTTGGACGTCGTGAAGGTGAGCGCGCCGGAGACGGTGACCGCCGTCGTGTCGCCGCTGGTCGGCGTCACCGTCACGTTGCCCGTGGGCGTGTTGTCCAGGACGACGGTGTACGCCGCCGTGCGGCCCTCACCCACCGGCAGCGACGCCGGGGTCACGGTGACGCCCCGCGAGTCGTCGTCGAGGATCGTGATCGTCGCCGAGTTGTTGGGCGACGCGGGGACGGAGTAGCCGTCGCCCGCGGCAATCGTGGCGGTCACCGAGCCGTTGCGCTCGCTCACGCTGTCGCCCACGGTGGGGACATCAAAAGAGATCGAGATATTACCGCCGGCGTCGGACGCATCGAACGTCAGCGTCTCACGGCCGGCGCTGACGCCGAAGTCGCCGCTGGTCGTGATGTCCAGGTTTACCGTAACGCCGCCGGCGGGCACAAGCATGCTCACGTTAAAGCTCCCGGCAACGCCTTCCGTAATCAGCGTGCCAGGGACGCCAACGGAGATACTGGGAACCGTCAGCGCGGTGCCCCCCGTCGTCGCCGTGCCGGAGGCCGACCAGAAGCCGTCGCCGCCGCTGCTCTTGGCCCGCACCTGCACCTCGTATTCCGTGCCGGGCCTCAGGCCGGTGAGGGTTGCGCTGGTCCCGGCTGATTCTGCGGCCTGTCGGTCCAGTCCGTCGCGCCGGTCTGCCGGTAGCGCACGTCGTAGCCGGTGATGGGCGAGCCGCCGGTGTTCGACGGCGCGGTCCACATGACCGGCAGGCTGTCCGTCTCGGCCGTCCCAAAGGTGGGCGCGTCGGGCGTGGGCGGCGCGGCAACCAGTGACACCGCCACCGCCTGCCCGGCGCTCCAACCGATGTTGGCGTTGGGGATTACGTAGAGGCCAGGTGCTGTGGGATCGGCTCCGAAGGATGCGCTGTCAAGCAGGAAGGAGGCGTTGTCCAAGCGCAGGATGTACGACCCGGGAAGAGAAGAAGGGGGAGGTCGGCTATTGAACTCGACAGAAAGCCGATTCGCGGGTTCCGCATCAAGCAAGGCAATAAAGGAGCGATCTCTTGCCCCATCGTTGAAGCCATACGGGGTCAGGGAGCCGTAATCGACGAGGGCATACCCCCACTCCGTGATACTGTTAACCGTCTGCGTCCCCACGATCATCGTGCCGGAGAAGATTGCGTCGTCCACGGTGGTGGAGCCGCAGGCGGAGGCCGACCAGGGGCTGTCGCCGGTGGCGTTGGCGGCGCGCACCTGGACCTCGTAGGCGGTGTTGGCGGTCAGGCTGCCGATGGTGGCGGTGAGGAGCGTCTGGTCCTGGGGGCCGGCGGTGAAGGCCGCGTTGAAGCCGGCCACGCGGTATTGCAGGTCGTAGGACGCGATGGCCGAGCCGCCAGTGTTGTCGGGCGCGGTCCAGTTCACCACCAGGCTGCTCGCCGTGGGCGTCCCGAACGTGGGCGCGGCCGGCGCGCCGGGGGCGGCGTCCAAGATCCCGACGGTCGCCTCGCTGGGCGCCCCTATGGCGTAGCCCAGGCCGGCGTTCAGCGTGGCGGTCACGGAGCCACTGTGTTCCCGCGTGCCGTCGTCGACGGTCGGAACGTCATAGATGGCCGTGGTCTGGCTGGCCGGGATGGTCACCGTCTTGGCGCCCAGCTCATCGGCGGCGGCGTAGGCTCCCTCTTGCCTGATGCTCAGCCGAACGTCCAGGGCGGACGCGGGCGCGGGGTTGGCCGTCACCCGGAATTGGGCCGGCGTACCCTCGGTGACCTGGGCCTTGACCGCCGCGATGCTGATGGCGGGGTACGTCGTGTCCTCGTCGACGATGGTGACGGTCACGTCCAGGTTGCCGCTGCCGTCGGCGCCGCGCAGCGTCACGTTCGACGACGCGCTGGTGAAGCGCAGGTTGATGGTCTCGTTGCCCTCAACCGCGGTGTCTGCCGTCAGTTGGATAGACAGCGTCTGCCTGACGAGTGGCCGCTCGAAGGTGAGCGACGCTGCGGTGATGGCGGTGTAGTCGGTACCGGAGGTCGCAGTGCCCGTACCGAGGTCCTCAAACTCCACCGTTACATCGTCCACACTGGGCGCGCTGAGCCCGACGATGATCTCCAGCGTCTCGCCCTCGGCGGCGAACGCGGCCTCATGCACCACGATAATCTCCGACAGCGCGTCGTCGTTGACGATGGTCTCCGTCGCGTCGAGCGTGCTGCTGAGGGCGATGTTCCTCGCGCCGAGCAGCCGTATCTGCACCGTCTCATCGGGCTCGTGGACGTTGTCTCCCCGGATCTGCACGAGCAGGTGCGCGGTGGTTACGGGGCTGCCCGGTGAAGCGTGAATCTCGAACGCGGCGATCACCCCAAACTCCGTTGCCGTCAATGCGTCCAACAACGGGCCGTCGGACAACACCCGGTCCCGGTAGGAGAAGTCATCCGCCCAGGCGGCGGTGGTGCCGGCCTTGACGTAGGTGTAGTACACCGTCACCGGCGCGGTGATCGGCTCGCTGAACGTCAGCGGGTACCCCAGCACGGCCCGCCGCTGGCCTTCGTACGGGGCGCCCTCATTCACCCCCAGCCCGCCCGCGATGGTCACCGTGGTCACAGGCGTCGTGACCTCGTCCGACCACGCGCCGGCGGTGCGGTTGAGGACGCCCGCGACGCGCAGCGTGTACGCCGTGCCGGGCGTCAGGCCCGGTATGGTGTGGTGGGTCGCGTAGGCCGTCGCCTGGCGGTTCACCGCGTCGTAGTCCTCGCCCGCCGCTTTCCACTGCACGATGTAGCTCGTGGCGGTCGGCGCCGCGTCCCATTCCGGGACCACTAAGTCGCTCCCCCAGACGGTGGAGAGGTTCTCCGGAGCGTCAGGGGCGACGGTCGCCCCCTGGGACTTCAGCAGGGGGTACTGGCTGGACGTGCCGAAGTCCCACGGGTCGTCGGCTGTGCTGTCGCCGTCGAGGTCCACGTCCCAGTTGGCGTAGATACCGGTGTAGGTCGTGGGCGCTTGCAACTCGGCGGTGGTCTTGCCCTGGTTGGCATCGATTTGCGTGGTGGTATCGGTGTTGAAGTAGCTGTCGGTGACGGCGCCGGCGCCCACCAGTCCGCCGGTGCTGGCCGCGGCTGCGGTGACGGCGCCGGTGGCGTAGGAAGCGATGACTGATCCGCCGTTGTGTCCGACCAGTCCGCCGTTGTTGTTTCCGGCACTGTTTACGGCAACGTAGGCATGGGAAGCTCGTATCGTGCCCTGGTTGGAGCCGACCAGCCCGCCGACCTGGTTCTGGCCGGTCACCGACCCGGTGGCGTAGCTGCTCGTGACCGTGCCGGCGCCAGATATGAAGCCCACCAGGGCGCCGATGTCGATGCTGTCTCCGGTGACGTTGACATTAATCAGGCCGATGTTCCGGATGTGCGCGCTGCCGCCGGTGGTTTGGCCGAACAGTCCGAGACGGGTTCCGCCCTGGGTTCCGCTGCGGTTGATGAACAGGTTGGAGATGGTGTGGCCGTCGCCGTTGAACTCGGCGGTGTAGCCGCTGATGGGTTTCCAGCCGACGCCGCCCTTCCAGTAGTCGTCGCCGGCGGCGTTGGTCACGCCGTCGTTGTTGGTGTCGAAGTCGAGGTTGGCGGTGAGCTCGTAGCCGACGCACGTTGCCGCGCAGCCCATCCCGGACAGCGCGTTGGGGAAGGCGAGGGCGTAGTTGGCCTGATCGCCTGCCGCGACCGCGCCGTTGCCGTCCAGGTCCCAGCGCATCGCGTCAAGCTGCGCGAGGTTGGCGACCTCGATGAGGTTGTCGGCGTCGGCGTCGTAGTCAACCGTTGCCGCCTGCGCCAGGACGAGTCCACCGGAGAACAGCGTCGCCACGGCAACGACCGCCAGGAACAGGAACAGGCCGGCCAGCCGGCCCGGCGCCATTCTGAGCCACCTTTTGCGGGGGGGCTGACAGGGGGGTAAACCGGGCGCGGAGACCCGCAGTGGGGCGGCGGGCCTGGGTGGTCATGGCGGTCACCGGGTTGAACATAATTGCGGATTACCCCTTCGTTCTATAGTTACGCGCCCGCGTTAGCCAAGGTCGCCTGACTCGAACCCACTGGTGTCAGCCCCAACCAGGATTATTCATGCGGGATTGCTCATGGGACTCTCGCCGCCCCCGTTCAAAGGCGTCGAGGGCGCATTGTACAGTGTCCCAGCAATTTCTGTCAGCAACAAAGCCGCGCATACGTGAACGTGGGAGAGCTGCCCCCCGGCAGCGTCGGGTCTGATACGCCAACCGGGAGAGGGGTTGGGGTGAGGGCCACCAATTGGGTCTTCAGCCGTCACGCAGTCGGCGGAGTTCTTGTTCCAGCTCCCGCACCTTGGCCTCCGCCTCGGCGCGGGCTTGCCGCTCCGCGCGGCCTGCCGCCTCGGCCTCGGCGCGGGCTTGCCGCTCCGCGCGGCCTGCCGCCTCGGCCTCGGCGCGGGCTTGCCGCTCCGCGCGGGCTGCCGCCTCGGCCTCGGCACGAGCTTGCCGCTCATCTTCGAGGGTGGCGATGGGGCAGCCTGTCGCCGGGTCGTGCCATACCAGTATGCCGCTGTTCCACTGCAGGTTCAGGTTGAGCGCTGCGCTGTAACCCTGCAGATTGCCGTCGGGCAATTCCTCGATTGGGATGGGCACGTACCGACCCTCCACCAGGCGGTCTCCGGCCAGTCGGGCGCCGTGATACTCGCCCGTATGGTCGAAACGCCAGTATTCCGCAATGCCCAGGGCCGCGTACTCGTCACGCTTTTCCCCAACGTCAATTTCTGCGGTGCTCTCCGAGGCGATTTCCATGACGAAGTCCGGCGGCTTGCCCTGCTCGGAGATGATGTAGCCGTTGCTGGCCTCGTAGTCGGCTGGGTTCACCTCGAAGGCGATCAGCAGGTCAGGCCGGCGTCCCCTGGACCGGTACGCGTCCGGGCGCGCGATGATCCAGCGGTCGGCTTCCACCAGCGTGGTGTCGGGCCGGCCGAAGTGCAATGCCAGGTAATGTGCGCTGCCCGGTTTGTGCAGGTAGTCGTAGCTGGTCATCTCGTCGGGTTCGCGCTGAGGCGGATCCGGCAGTCGGAAGCGCGCGGGAGATTTCGGTGTCCTGGCCGTCGTCATAGTGAGCCTCGAGGGCCTGGCGTGGATCTGCTCGCCGTACCTGCTCTATCCCGTGCGGTTATATCCGCCGGTATGGCGCAGGGCCAATGGCAGGGTGGAACCGCCGCCGTTCAAAGCCGTCGAGGTCGCATTGTACAGTGTCCCGGCGATTTGCGGCGACAAAAACGCAGCGCATACGGGCGATTTGCGACAGCAAAAGAGCAGCGCATACGTGAACGTGGGAGAGCGACGCCCCGGCACCGTCGGGTCTGATACAACCCTTCCCAACCCCAAACTCTGCGACTCAGCAAGTCCCCCCACTGAGTCGCACGTCGGTTGCCGGATGCCCCAGGGCGAGACGCCGAGGCCAGAGCCGGCGGCGGGTCAGTTCGGAGCGGTGGCGGGTTACAATGACGACAGCCATTCTCTCCCAGGAGCATCCAAACTATGACCACCCCTTCCGAAGCCGTGGAGATTTACTGCGTCAAGTGCAAGGCCAAGACCGCCTCCAGGGACATCGAGGCCGTCACCATGAAGAACGGCCGGCCCGCCGCTCGCGCCACCTGCGTGGAGTGCGGCACCAGGAAGTTCCGCATCGGCATATTGCCCTGACCGGCTCGCTCATACCGGCATCATGGCGCTGGACCTGGGCCTCGCCACATATCAGCTACTGTCCGCACTGGACGGCGTGGCCGACGGCGCTGTCACCAGGGGCCATCGTCTGGCCGATGCCATCGACCGGCCCTCACCATGCCCGCCGACGAGTCCGCCTTCCGCACCGCCGCGATGGGTCGTCGTCCCTACATCTCCGCCCGCACCGGCCCCGAGGGCCTGCTGGGCAGCCGGCCGCCGCCCCAGGTTCCCAGGACCGGACCTCGCTGTCCGTGGACGGCTCCCACATCGACGTGAACCGCCACCTTCCCCTACGCTGCCACCTGACTAACCTGGCCGGCTGCGCCACCTGCATGACAGCGTCGTTCGCCTGGAACACCGTCTCTCCGTGCGTTAGCCTCGGTCCCGCCGCAATTTCATCCGGCTCCACACCTGGGCCGGCGCCGGCCGGAAGTGAAACCGCGCCAACGCCTTCGGGACATCGCGGCCCGATGATGTCGCAAATCGCCATGACCAGAACCATCCCCCCTGCCGGCCGGTCTGAATATAATCCCACGTTAACTTGGGCGGGCCGTCATCCCTTCGGAGAAACCACCATGCTGGAGAAACCACCATGTCCACTCCTTACAGATTCACCTCAGACGACATTTTCACCAACAGCACAGCCCGGGACGCCGGTTTTGATGAGGCGTTCTGGCTTCAGGCGTTTGACGGGTTCCAGGAGGCAATAAACCGGCAACCCGGCGGATTTCTCAACAATTTCGACAGCCCTTACACGGTGCGCGTACCCTTCCGACAAGGGGAGGTCGACGTAATCGTCCGGGTGAATGATCGTCCCGCCGACACGGTGATCCTGCGCTTCACCGCGTTTCAAACCGAGAGCAGCCAGGATGACAGACTCGACGAAAGATACGAGCGAACCCGGCCCAGACGACCGGAGGCCGCCCTGCTGGACTACAACTCCCCATGGTGACCACCTGCCGCGGTCATCGTCCGGTCAACATCACCACTCAGCTCGACTGTCCCTACCCCACCCAGTGATCGCTATGACCTACGCCCGCAACACCACCGTCAGCGCCATCCGGACCCGCAACGAGATTGAGGAAACCCTCGAGAGGTACGGCGCTGATGGTTTCGCCTATGCCACCCAGGGCAATCTGGCCACCGTCATCTTCGCCATGGAGCACCGCCGCATCCGCTTCGTCCTGGAACTGCCCGATCCTGAGGACTTCCGGTACACCAACCACAATCCGCCCCGGGAGCGCAGCGCCCGGGCCCAGCACGAAGCCCATGACCAGGCCTGCCGCCAGAGGTGACGGGCACTGTTGCTGGTCATCAAGGCCAAGCTGGAGGCCGTAACCGCGGGCATCTCAACCATCGAGACCGAGTTCCTGGCCAACATCGTGCTGCCCGACAACACCACCGCCGGCGAGTGGATGCTCCCCCAGATCGACCGAGCCTATCGCACCGGCGAGATGCCCCCTCTGCTGCCCGCTGCCAGGCACACCGGCCAAAGGTCCGCCGGTCCCATCCCACTGCCGCCCGCTTGAGCTGCGCCCACAACCAGACACGTTAAGAAATGGCGGTAGGCAAATACTAAAATCCTCGGCATGATGTCCTCAATCGAATGAAGAGAAGGGCAGCATGACCCGAAATACTCCCGTCTTTGCCGAATTCACTATTGGTGAACCCCTGATCCTGGTCTTTGTAGGCCGGTCGCTGGAGGGTGGCACCTCGGACATCTATTGCGCCGCCCGCGGCGGTTGGAGAATGCGGGCGGATGGCCCGCCGCCCAAGCATCGAGGTCTAGTTCTAGCCAGGGGATCCGAACGGGTGTTTGAGGCCTTCCGCCCCCGGCGCTGGTATGCGGACCCCAATGATGGCGGACGATGGTACTTTGACGGCGAACCGGCCGACTTCGCCACCCAGATGCGCTACGTCGGCAAAGCCGTGCCGGTCTGGTTCTCCAAGAGCAGAATCCGGTTCGTTATTGCAACCCACAACCCGCCTAGCATGGTCTGTTGGAACGACCATCCCCTTGTGGGACAATGGCCCCAGCGGAAGGTCTGCGGTGAAATCGCCCGTCCTGCCCACGGGCGACAACCGGCCCGCCGGGGAGGAACCAATGCTGGAACAAAAGAAACCCCTCGTCACCGAGCTGGCCCTGGCCGACGCCCTGGACCAGTTGGTCAACCTGATCGAGGAGCTGAGGGCCGACGTGGGCCTGCGTGTGCAGGTCACCACTGATGAGACCGACCTGGTGAAGATCACCTTTTCGGGCACCCCAGACGTGGGCTTCCCCCGGCAGCGGGAGATACGCGATATTCCTGCCGAGATCGTTCACCGCGTCTGGAACGAGGGCCTGCGGGACTACGAAACCCCGTATCGCTCCGGCGACGCCGTCTGAGACGACCGGCGCACGACCTGCTTGGGCAATGCACGGCCCGAGCTGCGGCAGTGGTGCGTAACACCTAACGACGCTGGGCTGCCGCTGCCGTTGGTTGCCGTTCAGCCGGCTGAACCACTGAAATGGGACACCAAAACACGCACCTGGTCCTCAATTCCTCGTACCGTTGCTCAGCAGCGCCTCCGCCATCACGGCGCCGCATCACCACTCTCCTGGTGGCACTGCGCCAGCCTCCGGCCGGTCAACGTCGCCTCCCGCTCGTCCACCATCACACCTGTACCCACGTTGTGGGCCCGCAATTCTGCCATCTTCATACGAAACCCGTGGCTCCCCTGCGTCCCCTTTACCCGGTTGCAGTACCCACACAGCATCTGCAGGTTGCGGGTCTCGTGCTCTCCGTCGTCGCTCAAGGCCATGATGTGGTCGACCTCGAACCTGAGATGATGCGGCTGGTGGAAGCCGCAGCCGGGGCACACGCCACGCTGCACCGAGTACAGCGCCATCCGCACCGATTCCGGCACGTTTTGACGGCGATTACCGTCCCCACGCCGGCGGGCCGGTCGCTTCTCGTACACCTCCACCGGCTCCAGGTACTCCTGCATCAGCGCCGCGTCCATCGGGCGGGTGGGCTCCCGGTACAGATAGCGGCCGCGGCTGACCCGCATGATCAGCTGGGGCGACGGCTTGCTGTGGCCCTGATTGGAGCAGCCAGCCAGATCCGACAATTCCCGGTTGACCAGGTTGCGGTCCCGCTTCGCGTTGGGGTTGAACCCGGCGACTCCCAAGTCGGCCACCAGCTCGTATATCTGCTCTGTGGTCAGGATGCGCCCCTGGCGCGTCGCCATCACCTGCACGATGTGGGGCCGCAGACTGGTTGCTGCCTTTGCCAACTGCATACCTCCTTCCAAGTAATCCTCACACAGAAAACTCGGCGTTGATCCCATCGTTAGCCTGACCAAACATCAGCCAGAGTGCACGCCTAGCCGCAACTGAGGCACTCGATGTCCTTGAGCCAATCCATAAACCACGTGCTTACCCTATAGCCCCTTGCAATCCTGCAAACCTAGGAGCCTATTGATCTATGTAAGCCGTCAACGCCCTGATGCACCAATCACGCACTGCTATGCCTTCCTGGGCAGCGAGGACTCTAATCTGGCGATGTAGCTGAACCGGCACCGCCACATTCAGCTGGCGGAGTTCTTCTTGCTGTACATCCGCCCGCACCGGGTCGGTAGTTCTTGCGCCCAAACCTCGCCGGTTTGACCTATTTGGCGTCATGCCAAGGTCAGGATTATTCGTCGTCATTCAGAATCTCCTTGATCTCATCACGAATCGCCTCGATTTCTCCCCTCGCTGCGGTCGGTCGGCCATCAAATACCGTCTGCCCCTGCGCAGCCGTGGTCGCATAAGCCACTCGCTGAGTAGTACCAGCCGACAGCACTGGCAGGCTTTGCTGCGACAGGGCTTCCGCGAGAGAACGCCTTAGCGCGGTGTTGGAAATAGCCCTGGAAACGACATACGCTGCCCGAGGCTCGCCCGCTGCGGCTTCTTGGCGAGCTTTGATGAGTTCCACGATGGCGTGGGTAGACCAGACGTCGAATGGACTGGGCTGTACCGGCACCAGAACCAGGTCAGCTACTCTGATAGCTGCCGAGCTCGCGGCAGCGTATTGCGGAGGACAGTCTATGATGATGATATCGTGCCGCTGCCGCAGTCCCCGAGCCTGGCGCAGTAGATCCCCCCGCTCGATCTCCTGAACCTAGAACGCCGAATCCAAGCCAGGAGCTATTGATCGCCAGTCTGAAGCGCTGCCCTGCGGGTCCATATCAAGAAACAACACATCACAACCTTCGATCACGAAAGCTTGGGCTAGATTGATGGCAATGGTTGTCTTGCCGCAACCGCCCTTCTGGTTGCACACCGCGATGATGGCCATAGTGCTCTGCCTACTGATATAGCTATTTAATAACCTGCAATCCTAGTACCGTTTCAATTTAATTCTATTGGATAGACATGTTTGAGCTTACTGCGAGCGTCCTGGGTGGAGAACCGCCAGTCTATGCTGGCGGCGGCCGCGTTGCGCTCGCGTTCGAGGGCCGCAACCTCCCGTCTCAGCAACGCTTCATCGCCGACCCGGCGGTTCAGACACCCTCTGCTGAAGACGCTCAACTCGATTTCAGCCATGTTCAGCCAGCTGCCGTGAGTGGGTGTGTAATGAAACTCCAGGCGTTTAGCGATGCGCCGGGCTTCGGATGGCTCAAATGCTTCGTAGAGCGAGCCCAACTTGTGGGTGTTGAGATTGTCCAGCGTCAGCCGGATCACTGCGGCGTCAGGATAGGCCTGGTCCACCAGCCACTTCATCTGTTGCGCGAAGTCCACCGCAGTGCGGCGCCCGGTCACCTCGACATGCCTCCACCCACCCTTCGGTTCACAGAACATGAACCGATTCCGGGTCCCGTTTCGCTGGTACTCGGTGTCATAGCGCTCCACCCGTCCCGGAGCGGCTGCAATGGGAGGCCGCACCTCCCCGAGCAACTGCCGGGAGGTCTCGTCGAAACACACCACCGGACACTCCCGGTCGTACTCTTCGTGATAAAGAGCCTGCCCCGTACTGGATACGGGGTCCAGCACGTCCTCCATCTGCGCCACGAACCCCCCGCTCAGCTTGGTGATGCACCACTCTTTCTTCTTCCAGAGCCTGCCCCGTTGCAGAACGGGGGCTTGAGTTCGTTTTTTTGAGTAGCTGGCGCACCGTCTCCAGGGAGATGCTCTCGGCAAACTCCAGTTCCACCACCTTGCCAGCCAGCAGATGGAGCGTCCAGTTTACATGCCCTTCGGGTGGACTGCTGCACGCGATGGCAACCAGAGCCTGCCCCGTACTGGATACGGGGTGCGCTTCCTGCTTGCCGTCCAGCTTGCGCTCCCGGCCCGGCCGCGGCTTGTCATTGATGGCGGCCTCAAGTCCTTCCTCCACGTACCGCTTCCGCACTCTGGCAACGGTAGCCGCGTTGATCAAAAGCACACCGGCTATCTCACCGTCTCGCAGTCCTTCATCCGCTTTGAGCAGCGCGAGCGCCCGCTTGACGGTGCGGACTGACAGCTTGCCCCGATGGGAAACCTCATTGAGACGGGAGCGTTCGGATTCAGTCAGTTTGACTTTATACTTGATGGCAGCCATGTCTGGATACTCCCCCACAAAAAGATCATCCCCAAGTATGGCTGCCTTCTCATATTATTACAAATCTATCTGGAACCAGTACTAGGTTAGCAGGCTCCTACCAGCGTTTTCCAGAGCCAGCGATACTGAATCCAAAGATTTCTGACCACCGGGAGAGTTCGCCAGCATAAGCACATACGAAGAGCCACTGATGTGCCAGCACATAGCGACTTTGTCGGTGATATGAAGATATCGCCGGGGCAGTCATGCCAGACGCGCCGTAAGCGAAACCAGAGGGGCACAGGAAGACCGCCCTTCTGAAGCTGGTATCGCCCGTGTTAGAACGAATTGCCTCTGCCCGCTGCGACCGTCGGATCAAACCGGCTATTGATCCTGTTTCGTACTGTCGTAAATGGCACCCATCTCGTCTGTGAATAGGACAGTAGCGCTGAAATACAAATCGAACTACCGCCGCATGAGTTGCGACTGGTCGGCATTAACGTGCAGGTGCCACGCCGCCCTGGCTCCATATATCAGGTTGGAACCGTCGTTAGGGTGACCAGCCTCAATGTCGCGAAGCTCGGCCAGCTTTTCCTGATTGGTCTGCGGATCACGGCCTCTCAAGTTGGCCACGGCATTCACCCACTGCTTGGCAGCCTCGTACATCAACGCGCCCGCAGCATCAACTAGGATATCCGTGTATTCGCCGGTGATGGGCGATGCCGCCAAAATGACCTGCGCCAGGTCTCCAAACTGCCTGGCGCGTCGGTGGTGGAGGTCGGCCTTGTCCAGGTTGGGATCAGGGCGCGGCGGCATGACGTTCCCGGACGAAACTTACCATGTCATCGTGGACGTCATTATGCCAGTAGGCTTCCAACGCTCCAGATTGGCAGTGTTCACGGAGCATCATGCCAGTGATGAGCTGCCCGGTGTGGTAACGGGCGGGTGAGCGCCCCTGCCGGTCCAAGGCTTCAGCAATGTCGATGAGGTCTTTGCTCTCGATGGACTCGTTCTTGCCCAGATGGAGGAAGGTTTTATGCACAGCAGCCCACAGGCTTTCCGCCCATTGGCGGTCGTCTCCAGCTTCGAGCTCCCGTTGCGCCTTGGTTACCAATTCTAGGGCGGAAAGATCCGGAAATGGCGGTGTATCCGCCTTCGACGACACCACCGTGTTCGGAGAGCGGAACTCGTCGGGAATGTCGAAGGTGATTCTGGTCATACCAGCAGCATCTCATTTGAGGATGGGGGTTTTGATGCTACGCAGTCGGATTCGGCCTGTCAATCACACCGAAATTCAGGTAACTGTTCAGACTTGGTGAGGTGAATTGGCCAAAGGGGGTTCAGGGAGCCTTGCGTTGCCGGTGGTGTTATGTCATATAGTGGGCATGGACCGGGAGATTGACCTCAAGACTGCCGACCGGGATGTCCTGATTGCCATCATCGTCCGGCAACAGGCGATCATTGAGCGTCTGGAGAAACGGATCGCTCAGCTGGAAGGGAGGGCCAAACCCGGCGGTTCCCGGGGGATGCCCGGTCTAAAACCCAAGGCCAGCCGGAAGCCTGCCCAACCCAAAGCGCTCCGCAAGTCGCGGCCGCACGGCTTTGCCCGCACCCGCATGACGCCCACCCAGCGGGTAGAGCACGCCGTGGCCAGCTGTCCCGACTGTGGAACCCGGTTGTCCGGTGGCTGGGTCCAGCGCACTCGGGAGGTCATTGACGTGCCCCCAGTTCCAGCGGAAGTTAGCGAGCACGTCTATATCGCCCGCACCTGCCCAGCCTGTCGACGCCGCTGTCTGCCCCCAGCGCAACTGGAGGGCATGGTGATGGGCAAGCAACGTCTGGGGGTCAACTTGGTCAGCCTGATTGCCATGCTCCGGGAGGAGGCCAGGCTGCCCATCGGCGTCATCCAGGGGTATCTGCGCATCGTCCATCAACTACGCCTCAGCGTGGGGGCCATCGTCGATGCGGTGCAGCGCACCGCGCAAAAGGCCCAGGCCGCGGCGGCCGAGATACTGACCCAAATCCGTGCCAGCCCAGTGGTCCACGCCGATGAAACGGGCTGGCGGCAGGATGGCAACAACGGTTACGTCTGGACTTTCAGCACACCCACCCAACGCTACTTCCCCTGTTCAAGCCAGGGGCAGGCTCTGCGGCGGGGTCGGGGCAAAGCAGTGGTGGATGAAGTCCTGGGCGAGGAGTTTGCTGGCGTGCTGGTCAGCGATTTCTACGCTGCCTACCACCACTACGACGGCCCCATACAGCGCTGCTGGGCCCACCCCTGTTCAAGCCAGGGGCAGGCTCTGCTGCGGGACATCCACGGCCTGCGAACTCTCTACCCTGATGATGCGCCATTGGCGCGGTGGGCTGACGCCGTCCATGAACTCTACGTCCAGGCCAAAGCCTTCACCCATCATCAGCAAAAGCCGCGCCGCGCCGCGCAACTGGCCCTGGAACGGCGGCTGCTGGCCATCTGCCAACCCTTCCTGGACGACCCGTCGGCCACACCCTCCCGACTCTGCCGACGCATCGAGCGCCACCTCAAAAGCCGGCCCCGTACTGGATACGGGGAACTCTTCGTCTTCGTGACCGAACCGGAAGCACCTTCCGACAACAACGCCGCCGAGCGCAGCCTGCGCCACCTGGTCGTCAGTCGTAAGATCAGCGGCGGCACCCGGTCGGAACGGGGCACCGACAGCAAGATGACTCTGGCTTCACTATTCGGCACCTGGCGCGCCCAGGGCCTAAATCCCCTCCACGCCTGCCGCCAGCTACTACTTTCCCCTCAACTCTGAACTGTTACAAATTCAGCCGGCACCTGCCTGGGCATTTGAAGAATGGAATCCACACCGAACTTTCCTTCATATCCGGGTGGTCAGGCTAACGACGGTCGTATCCTCGTCTTTGGCGTATGTCGTTACTTTGGTAGGTAAGGACGGTGGGGATAAAAGGGGCCCCATTGCCCTGACCTACTCCCCCTCCTCTGTAGAGGTAGGGGTAGTAGGCGCGATTTTTATTGAGTTTTGAGTATAAAATCTCAATCTTTTGGTCAGGCTAACCGGGCGTTTGGTCAGGCTAACCGGGGAATCTGGTCAGGCTAACGATGGTATTTGGTTGAGATGGCAACGGTAATTGGTCAGGCTAACGATGGTCGGTAACGACCAATGGGGGCAGTATTTTGCCCTCCACGAACCGCAGCTCTCCAGCTTTCTCCAGCTGTTTGGCTAGGGCAAGAGCCTCGGAAGATCGACGACCACGGTGTCTGTTGGTGGTGGGGAAAGTCAGCGCCACCAGTTCGGTATCGTTGATCACTGGGTATCGGTCAGGGTCATCAACCTGGATCCAGTGACGGCCTTTGCCCTTACCCACGGGAATTTTGGTAACGCCCGGGTTGTGCCACTGGTAGGCGAGGTTGATAAGCAGCCGGTACGCTGGTGCTGACTTCACTCCCCACGAACGTATGTTATCGGAAACCTGCGGACCGTGGCCAGAACCCGGCGGCAGGTCAACAATGATTCGGACGGACTCGTCAAGGGCACCGGGGCCGCGAGGTATTCCACCCACGGACACCACACGCCGCAGCTCGCTGCGTTGGGTCTGTGGGTCGTACAGTGGAATCCTAGCGTCCCAGCTGTCTAGGGCCTCAATAGCGGCCATCAGGCGTGGCCCGTACTCCGCTGGGCTGGGAGTACGGGTCGGATAGAGCCAGGCCAGAAATTCCCGCAGTGACACCGACATTGCCACAGGCTGACCCCGTTCCCTTTCATCCATGGGAACGCTCAGCACCGCCTCGACAAACATCCGCAGAGCCAGCGGTGCGCCCTTGCCTGGGCTGATTGCTGGGCCGGCGCCCAGGTCGTAAAGCGCCAGCGGCAAGGCAGGGGAAGGGGTGTCGGGTTTGGCAAAGCCCGGCATCACCATTTGCTTGCCATCCGGTCCGTAGCTGGCGTGCGCTGCCGGGCTGAACAGCAGGCGCGCGTTCCGCTGGCTTGGGGTGCTAGCCATGGCGAGACGAGCCGGTATCACCCGTTCGGTGGTACGCCGGCTGGGTTTCACCGGACGCGGGCGTTGCTGCCACGCTCTGACTATGGGAGCCAGAGGCCAGCGCAGATCTTCGCCAGCGTCCACCGCTTGGCGGTAAGATTCCCACAGATCCCCGATGGGCATGATAGTTTGCCAAGTGATTATCACTCCGCCGAGCAACTTCAGCGGTGGTTGCACGTCGCACCCCAACAGCGCCGTCATTCGGTCGCACATCACTTCGATGGCGTCCGTCTGGCAATCGACGCTGTTGACCAATCTGGATAGCTCTTGTGTCGTTGGCCGTTCTCCTTTCCCTTGAGCCAGTACCTCATCCGCAATCTTGTCGGCACCGGGAAAGAGCTGGGCCCAAGACGACTGCATACTCTCTGCAACCCCGACGTCGTCAGGAGTTGAGCTGTCAAGTTCTCCCAAGATGGCCGACGCCATTCCCGTCAGTATGCCTTCAGTCGTCAACTTCATACCCCCCTTCCGTGGTCCCTCCGACAGTCTCGCCCACCACTTCCCACCGCAGACCGGCGCTGCCGGTATCCCAGCGCAGCTGCAACGGCTCCGGCCGCGGTCCGTAGTTCCCTTTCACAAATTCCAGCTTCCAGATTGCCGGACCGGCATCCGGGAACTTGCCGCTTTCTGACCGCAGCGTCCACAACGCCCGCGCAGCGCCCTGCCAGTCCGTGGAACCCGCGTAATTGACCCCTGCCGACTTCGGCGGATGCGCCAGCATCAGCACCGTGCAGTTGTTGGCCTGCCCCCAGGCGTCCCAGTGGGATACGAATGCTCTCACCAACCCCCGCGCGTTCTCGTCCGCGGCGTAGGCCGCCGCCAAGGGATCCACCACTAGCAAACGGGCGTCCTCCTGCTCACACAAACGCCGCAATCGCTCGCCGGTGACGGTGAGCTCCGCCATGGTGGATATGTGCCGGCCCGGCTCCGGCGCCCAGATGGGCCCTTCGCCCACCAGGTTGACGATGCGCAGCCCCTTCAGTCGCTCCGGCGTAACCCACGGAGCCGACTTGCCAGATATCTGGTGCAGCAGCCGGTAGAACTCCGCCGGCTCATCCTCCCACGAGGCGAAAACCACGTTGCCCCCGTCTGGTGGCACCGCATTCCCCAATGTCATGATGCCGTGGGGACTGGCGATCCACTGATGGTTTTCTCCCCCCGACGCCACGCCGGCGGCCAACTGCAGGGTCAGCCGGGACTTGCCCGCCCCGCCCTCACCCGTCAGCAGCGCCACACGACCGGCCGGCAACGATTCGTCAATCAGCCACTGCCTGGGCTGGGGCTGCGTGTGCCCCCAGGTCGCTACCCGCAACGGGTTGGCCGCCTCAATCGCCCTGGTCAACGTGTCCAGCGACCCACGCAGGTTGGTCTGCGCCATGGCCACCGCCTGCCGGAAGTTGGACGGTTCTCGCACCGCATCACGACTCAGAATCGCTAGGGGGTGTCGTCAAAAGAGTTTGCTCCAGATCATCACTGCCCGGAGCTGGCAGATGGCCAAATACGACGCCGTTCTCTTGGCATAGCGGGTCGCCACCCCGCGCCACTGCTTGAATTCCAGGAATCCGTTCTCCACCAGGTGCCGCAGCTTCTACAGCGCCCGGTCATAGTCCCGCTTTTCTCTCCGGTTGCTTTTGGGCGGTATCACCGGGTCCATTCCCAATTCCCGGACGGTGGCTATGATTTCATTGGTGTCATAGGCTTTGTCAGCCAGCAGGCACTCCGCTTCTATGCCCTCAATCAGAGGCAAAGCCTGGGAGCAGTCGGCAACCGTACCCTCGGTCACCGCCCGCCTTACCGGCATTCCGTGGGAATCCACCGCCAGGTGCAGCTTGCTGTTCAGCCCCCTTTTGTGCGGGCAATGGACTGATTTCCGCCCCGGGCGCCGGCGCTGTGGGGATGGGCCTTGATATAGCTGGCGTCTATCATCAGCCACTCGAAATCAGGGTCATCAATCACCGCCTCCAACAGTCCCGCCCACACGCCCCGGTCCCGCCAGCGGCAGAAGCGGCGGTGGGTGTTCTTCCAATCTCCGTAGTCCGGGGGCAAATCTCGCCAAGGAGCG
This sequence comes from Dehalococcoidia bacterium, assembly GCA_965262485.1. GTDB lineage: Bacteria > Chloroflexota > Dehalococcoidia > Lucifugimonadales > UBA3495 > Bin87. The sequence goes on from OZ253540.1 coordinate 2,826,570, forward strand.
CCGGTGCGCAGTATCCAGCACACGGCGTCGATAAACCGCCGGTTGTCCCCGTGTCGTGGCACGGGGCAGGCTCTGGGCCGGTCGGCCCCTCTTGCCCTCTCCCCCGGGCAAATGCGGCCTCAACCGCTCCCAAACCTCATCGGTCATATCGTGGCGCCGGTGCGCTACCGTCATACCCCCACCTTCCACACTCTCCCCATTTCCAGCAATTTACCACCCTACCGCCATTTTGACGACACCCCCTAGGGTACTGCCCGTCGATCTCACTTTCAAGATTTTCGCTCCGTCTTTCATTTGAATCCATGTTGTCCCAAGCCCGATGCCTCAGCCACGGATGTGGTTGTCGTGAGGGAGGGGAGTTGCCCTAGGGTAGACTCCGCGCGCGCATTCTACTGACCGTGACCGGATGCCGCAACCACAGGGGGAGCCCACCCCAGGGCTATCGCATATGAAATTACAGCCACGTCACTCCGGCGAAAGCCGAAGTCCGGAGCTTGTAATCTGCTGGATTTTCGCAGCGAAGCTACCAGCATCGGTCACTAGATTCCCGCGAAAGCGGGAATGACGGTGGTTAATTGGTCCATATGCGATAGCCCTGCAGCCACGGATAGCATTCGGTGCGAAGCCGTTGCCGGGGAACCGCTAGTTGCGGAAATCGTTTTCGTATAGTTCGCGCAACCTGTCCAGGTGGTCAGGCGGAATGGGCGGCAGGTCCACGCAGCCGGCGATCTCTTCAGCTTCGGCCCGGTTTTTGACGCCCGGGACGGTGGTGTGGATATCCGGGTTCATAAGGCTGAAGACCATGGCGGCCTGCGACAGAGTCCTGATCGGGCCTTGCGCCAAAAACTCCAACTTGTGCGCGCTGGCCAGGTCCTTTTCCATCAGCGCGTCGTTGGGCCGCGGTGACCGGTCGAGGGCGTCGGTGAGAGCCCCGGCGGCGTGGGAGCGAATTCCGATGACGCCCATGTCCAGGCTCCTGGCCAGCGGGATGATCTGACCGTTGTCGAACAGGTTGGCGCCCGGCGGCGGCGGTTCCTGGGCGGTCCGGTTGAGGAGGTTGTAGTAGGCCAGAACGGTGTCGTACTCACCGCTGCCGAGAATACGCCTCATGGTGGGCACATGGTGGTCCATTGCCGACAGCCCGATGAACCGGGTTTTGCCCGCTTGTTGGACGCCCCGGTAGGCTTCCAGCACCGGCCCCAACACGTCATTCCCCGACAGCGAATCCAGGACCTCGCCGCGATGCTCGGTGAACCGATTGTGCACGTGCAGCACGTCCACCGCGTCGCGCCGCAACCGGCGGAGGCTGGCGTCGACCGAGCGGCGAACGGCGCCGTCCACATCGTCCATGTCGCCCGCCCGCAGCCGCACCTTGGTGGCAATTACCACCGGCTCCGCACGGCCTTCCAGCGCCTTGCCCAAGGCTTCTTCGGCCTTCCCGTCGCCGTAGGACGGGGCCACGTCGAAGAAAGTGACTCCCAGTTCCAGCGCCCGATGGACGGCGGCGATGGCTTCCTGCTCGTTGGTGGGGCCCCAAACCTGTCCGATGCCACCGCCGCCAAAGCCGGCTCTGGAAACGGTCAAACCGGTGCGGCCGAGTTGCGTGTATTCCATCGGCTAACTGTGTTCTCCCTCGGCAAATTGGAAGTAAATGCCGTGAGAGCTGCTGGTCTCGATGCTGGCCGTCTTGTAGCCGAAAGGACTGAAGGATGGCGCGTCGCCGCGCATCTCGTTGCCCCCAGCCTTCAGATCATTGAAAAGCCGGTCGATGTCATCGACACCCCAGGCCACGTGCATGACTCCGGGCCCGGTGGCGCGCAGCTGGGCTGCCATGGGTGTGTCGTCCCTCAGGGGCTGGAAGAAGTCGACCAGGGTATCTCCGATCTGGTAGAGGATCGACTTGAAGCCGCGCTCGGTGAATTCGTCGGCTCGGATGGGCGTGAGTGAAAAGTTGGATTCCAGGTACGCAGCCATGTCATCCACGTTTTCCACAACGTATGTTACGTGATGCACTTTGTTTAGCACGATGTTCCTCCACGCTGTTAGACTTGGTGAGAGCCTAGTGGTTTTGGCACAAGTATTCAACCCTATAGAGGAACTCGCATGAGCGACCACCTGACCTACGAATTGGGAGACATCGACCTTCAGTGCGGACTGCGGTTGCGGGGCGCCCGGCTGGCTTACCAGACCTATGGGGAGCTGAACGCGCGCAAGGACAACGCCATCGTGTTCCCCACCTTCTTTGGTTCCCAACACCCGGCCAACGAGCCGATGATAGGGCCGGGGATGGCTCTGGACCCGTCGCACTACTTCATTGTAGTACCCAACCTGTTCGGCAACGGCCTGTCATCGTCGCCCAGCAATACGTCAACTCCTTACGACCGGGCCAGGTTCCCCAGAATCACCTACTACGACAACATCAAATGCCAGCGCCGCCTGTTGACCGAGCAGTTCGGCGTAGAGCGCATCGCCCTGGTTTGCGGGTTCTCCATGGGCGCGCAACAGACATTCCATTGGGGAGCAATGTTTCCCGATATGGTGGAGAGGATCGCCCCCTGGTGCGGGTCGGCGCGTACTTCCCGGCACAACTTTGTTTTCCTGGAAGGAGTCAAAGCCGCGCTGTGCGCCGACGATGCCTGGAACGACGGCTGGTACGACACGCCGCCGCGGAAGGGATTGCGGGCGATGGCGCGCGTGTATGCGGGCTGGGCCCCGTCACAGGCGTTTTACCGCGAAAAGGTGTTCCTGGATTTGGGATTCTCGTCCCTGGAGGACTACCTGATAACCGCCTGGGAAGGACGGTATCTGCAGCAGGACGCCAACGACATCCTGGCGATGGTGGCGACGTGGCAGGCCGGGGACATCAGCGACAACCCCATTTACCGGGGCGACTTCGAGAAGGCTTTGGGGTCGATAAAGGCGCGGGCATTCGTCATGCCGTCCCAGACCGATCAGTATTTTCCGCCGGAAGACAACCGGATTGAGGTCGCCCTGATGCCCAACGCCGAGTTGCGCACCATCCCGACGATCTGGGGGCACACCGGCGGGGGACCGGGGCGCAATCCCGCCGACACCGCTTTCATCGACAGCCAGCTGCGGGAACTTCTAGCGAGTTGATCCGGTTACTGGCGAAGTGAGCATCAGCATTGGATAAGCCGGATGAGTGGTGGGTGGACTTCTTCTCCGGATTGTGCCTGGACTTTGTCCGGTCGTCGCGGAGCGAGGAGCAGACACGGGCTGAGATGGGATTCATCCAGGCCGCGCTGGGGTTGCCGGTGGGTTCGAGAGTGTTGGACGTACCTTGCGGCGGGGGCCGTCTGTCCCTGGAGTTGGCTTCCTGGGGTTACCGGGTCGCGGGCGTTGAGCGGAGCCCTGAGTTGCTGGGAACCGCCGCGCAGTCTGCCGCTGCGCGCGGCCTGACGGTGCAGTGGGAGCAGAGGGACATGAGGGACCTGCCGTGGGACGCGGAGTTCGACGGAGCTATCTGCTTTTGGAGCAGCTTTGGATATTTCGATGACGAGGGAAACGCCGAATTCCTGGCATCGGTTTCGCGGTCACTGAAGCCGGGCGCGCGTTTTATTCTCGACACACCGCTGTTTGAAACACGTCTGTCGGAAATGCTGGACGAACCGCGGGTCTGGCAAGAGGTTGGTGACCTGTTGGCGCTGGAAGAACGTGGGTTCGACCACAAAACCAGCCGGGTCGAGTCGGCCTGGACGTTCATCCGGGATGGCAAGAAGGAAATCAGCGAGTTATCAATGCGGCTCTATACATACCGGGAGCTTGCCGCGATGCTTGGACAGGCAGGCTTCGGGGATTTCCAGGCGTACGGCAGTCTGGATCTGGAATCCTTTGAACCCGGAGACCGCTGGCTTTACCTGGTTGCGACGAAGGTGGGGAACCCGGGGCCGCCTCGATATTAGGTGGAGCGGGCCGTAAGCGAATTGCCCGCGGGGCGGGGTGTTGGGGCTTGTCATTGCGACCCCGTACTTGATACGGGGGTGGCAATCTCGATGAGGTTGAACACACGTCGGCAAACGACCGCTGCCACGGCGACGGGATTGCCACGTGGTTCGACAGGCTCACCATGAGCGGCTGCGCCCCTCGCAATGACAGATTAAAGCTGCGCTAACCACTGGCAGACGTGGCGCTATTTTGGTTCCGCAAGGGGATGACCATAACGATGACTGCGGTGATGAGGGTCAGGATGCCCGCATAGTAAAACACGGCGCCGTAGCCTCCCCAATGCTCGATAATCGCGGAGGCCAGGAAGGGCGAGCCGATGCCAATTACGCCGTTGATGCCAAAAAGCAGCCCGATGGCCGTGGCCTCAGTACCCTGTCCCACATAGTCCAGGACCGAAGCCTGAATGATCTGGTGCAGAGCGAAGCTGAAGAGGCCCAGGCCGGCCAATATGGGTATCAGCAGCAGGCTGTCGCCCACACCAACCACCGTCATGGACAGCAAACCGGCGATGATAAACCCGGGCACCAGCACCACCTTCCGCCCCCATTTGTCGGACAACCAGCCCAAAATCGGCGCCGACACTATACCCATGCCGGTGAGCAAAGCGTAATAAACGCCCGCTTCCAGGGCGCTCATTTCCAGGTCATTCCGCAGGTAGAAAGGAGTCCAATTGAACAGGGCGCTGAGTCCTATTCCCCGTAGCAACGCTGCCGAAATCAGGGCCATGACGATGGGGTTCTTCAGCAGCGAAAGTGCGCTGCCGAACTGCCCGGAAAGGCTGCTGCCTGTCCCGGAGGCGGTCTCCCTGCCCAGCCCGCGCAGCGACCACCACACGAACACGGCCATCAGCAATGCCAGTCCGCCGTAGATGAAATACACGTCCCGCCAGATGAGGAACCCGGTAGCCAACAGCGCACCCGCCAGCACCGGCCCGCTGACGTTTCCGATGTTGGAACCGAATCCGTGCATGGATATGGCGAAACCCCGACGTTCCGGGAATCGTTGGGAGATGGCCGCCGCCGCCGGTAGATGCCATAAGGATCCCGGGATGGACAGAAACAGGACAACTACGACCAGCAGCGCAAAGGTTGGAGCAACGCCAATCGCGGCGAAGGTGACGGCATGGACCAACATGCATGCCGTCAGGATTAGTCCCCAGTAGGATTTCAGGTGGTCGATTATCGGGCCGCCGCCAAGGCTGGTTGCGCTGGAGCCGCCCTGTTTGACCGAGAGGAGGAGGGCGGTGCGAAAGCTGCCCAAACCCAACGCCGCCGCTATCTCAGTTAACAGCAGGGGGAAACCCTGGTCAAACATGTGGGACAGACCGTGGCCCACCGAGAGGCTGGACAGGACGAATATCCGGTTATTCTTCATGCCGGAGGCTTCGGGCGAGACCGGAGTGGATACTTGCAACGGGACTCCTAAAAGCGGGGGAGGTGGTGGGCCGATTGTAACGGCGTGGCGGAGTACGGGCAAGGGTGGGCCGGCGGGCTTCATCTACGTGTGTTCAGCCTCATTGTCATTGCGAGCGCAGCGCGGCAATCTCGATGAGGTAGTGCAATGACGGCAGGCTGAGGCATCGGGATTGCCACGTCGCTGGCGCTCCTCGCAATGACAGGGGGTACTTTGACAGGCTCAGGATGAACGGAAGATCCTCGCAATTACAGCAGGCCAGTTTGGATTGACAAAGCGGGTGCGCGTGGGACTCGTGGCTTCAGTCAACGATCACCGGCAAACCAAGTTCCATTGATTCGTACATTTTGAGTACCAGGGAGAGATCGGCAATCCCTTCCCTTCCGGTCATGGCAGGTTCCCTGGCCTCCAGGATGCTTTGGTGGAACTCCCGGACCATGGGAACCAGTCCACGGGAGTCGTTCTCCAACTCTACTATTGTTTCGGATTTTCCATCGACAATCCTCAGCCACGGCTTTCCGATCTCGAAATACAAGCTGCCGGTTGTGCCTGAAATCGAGACCCAGGAGTGTGGTTCAGCGGGCGCTATGGTCCAGGAGTGGTTGATGATTCCTACGACGCCGTCTTCCGTCCTGGTCATCACGACGACTCCATCCTCAGCCTCCAGGCCCGGTTGGCCGGGCAGGACTTTCTGGGCGTAGACCTGGTTGGGCCGTCCGGACCAGAACGCCAGTCCATTAACTTTGTGAATCCCTCCGTCGATGAGCACGCCGCCGCCATTCAGATGCGCCCGGTTGCGCCACCCCGAGGGTTGGAACGGGTATTGCTCCTGCAACTGAATCAACCTGAGTTGCCCGAGACGGCCCTGCTCAATCAATTCCCCGGCTTTCTGCACCGCCGGCAGGAAACGGTAGTTCTCTGCCACCATCAGGTTAATGCCGGATGACCCAGCCAGTTGGACGATTGCTTCGGCGTCGGCAAGGGCGCCGGCGATGGGTTTTTCAACCAGAGCGTGCTTACCCCAGCGGGCGGCCAGCGAGACGTGTTCCAAATGCAGATGATGCGGAGTGCAAATGTACAGGGCGTCCACCCTGGGATCGGCGGCAGCGGCGGCGTACGTACCGAAAGCGTCGAGTCCACCGAAACGGCCCGCATATTCCCGGGCCCTGGCCAGGTCGCGGCTGGCGAAGTAGAGGTCAATCTCACCACGTATACCGGCGATAGACTCTGCAAAAACCTTTGCAAAGGAACCACAACCCAGGACGCACAAACCAAAACTCAATGGGCCTCCACCGTTGACAGATTTCAGCAAATCCGGGACTTATCCCGGCTGCAGTGTGGTCAGGTTAACTCGATAACCGGCGGAAATCCAGTAACCGGGCATACCGAGTTGTTTGGTCGCTGGCCAGGGCAAACGCATTCTAACTTTGGGGGACCTCATATACCGTCATTCCCGCGAAAGCGGGAATCCATGCAGATTGCTTCCATACAGTTGACCTACAACCAAACGACCTGGATTCCCGCTTTCGCGGGAATGACGGACGCTTGCAAAGCCGATTTAAATTAGAATGCGTTTGCCCTGGGTCGCCGGCTCCGCAGAATGACATCTGGTGGGATTAAGACTAAAATCCAGGCAAAACGATCCAACGGGACTCTCAGCAGTAGCCGCGACCCTAACCTTGCAATGTGATGCTCAATGTCTATCGAGGAGGTAGCCCCATGGCGATACCCGAGCAGGTAAGCGTGGAAGATGCGCAACAGTATTACGACACGACCGACCGCATCCGTCTGAAGCCGGGCTGGATGCAGGGAGCGGGCGAGCCCTTGCCCGAAATGGAACCCTACCTTTGGCGTTGGGCCGAGGTGGAGCCGCTGGTCCTGAAGAGCGGAGAACTGGTGACTCCGGACCGGGACGTGGAACGGCGAACCCTGCGGTTGGCGACGCCGGGCCTGGACCGGGGCACCACTCATACCATCACCGCAGCGCTACAGCTGCTGCTGCCGGGCGAATGCGCTCCCGCCCACCGGCACACGCCCACTGCGATCCGGTGGGTGCTGACGGGCCAGGGAGCATATACCACCGTGGAAGGCGACAAGTGCTACATGGAGCCGGGCGACCTGATTTTGACGCCCTCCTGGACCTGGCACGACCACAACAATGAAGGCTCCGACCCCATGATCTGGCTGGACGGACTGGATGTCCCGCTGGTGCGGTACTTGAGGGCCAACTTTTACGAGGCGTATCCCGAAGACCAGCAGCCCATCGTCGGCGTGGCCGAATCGGAAAGAAAGTTTGCCTCGGGCTCCCTGCGTCCCGCCTGGGAGGACACCAACCTGCCGTATTCCCCGCTGTGGCACTACAAGTGGGACAAGACCTACGAGGCCCTCCAGCGATTGGCGGAGGTCGATGCGAGTCCATTTGACGACGTGGCGATGGAATTCAGTGACCCGGTCACCGGCGGCCCGGTTCTGCGTACCATGACCTGCTGGGCCCAGCTGATTCGACCAGGCATCAACACGCGGGCGCACCGGCAGACCAGTTGCGCCGTTTACCAGGTGTACAAGGGCGAAGGCTACAGCGTAATCGACGGCCAGAGGTTCGACTGGAACGAAGGCGACTTCTTCGTGGTGCCGCCCTGGGTCTGGCATGAACACGCCAACGACTCCACGGAAGAAGCGATCCTGTTCTCCATCCAGGACATTCCGGTGATGAAGGACATGGCGCTGTACCGAGAGGAACCTTACCAGGAGAACGCCGGCCATCAACCGGTGACCAGTCATTTCAAGGGCTAAGGCTCCCTGGGCCCCAAATCAGCAAGGGATGGGATACGGGAGCAGGCTGGTTGATGGGCATTAAACCGCATTACGAACACGATTCGCTGGAGTTTTACCGCACTCACGCCGCGCGGTACGCCGAGTTGTCCCAGGGATTCTGGGACAACGGTTACACCAATTGCTCCCATCCCAACTTTCGCGGCGACCGCGACCTGTACCAGCGGCTGACGCAGCTGGTTCCAGGGGGATGCGGATTGGACGCCGGCTGCGGCGCCGGGGCTCGCGATGTGTTCCTGCTCAGCCAGCTTGGGTACCACATGACCGGACTGGACGCGGTGGAGGAGAACATTCGAGTGGCCCGGCAGGTTCATCCCGAGATTGCTGACCGGTTGCGTACGGCGGATCTTGGTGAGCCGCTGCCATTATGGAGACTTCTTGCTGGCCCCGCGTTTAATCGTGGGGCGGAGCCGCTAACACCAGTCAGGCAGGTTACCGCGCGAACGCGCCATGCGGGGGCTGCGACCCCCGATCTAACATCCAACAGCACTCACATGCCGGCCTGTGCCCCAGGCACGGATGCGAGACGCCGGGCGTGCTATGGAGTACATCGGAACCGACGCGGAACGCGGGCACTTATTCCGATGCCCGGCGGACGGGTGCCGTTTGAAGGGCAAGATAGGGTTCAGCCGTTACTGCGACGATGAGCACTTTGAAAAGCCGGAGGGCGTCCTGCTGCGCCGCGTGGGGCGCATTCCCCACGCCGGCAAAAGGTGGAGGCGACTGTACAAGTGGCGCACCACCATCGAGCGACTGTTCGGCAGTATGAGGGCGCCCCGGTTGTTAATCTTGCACCGTTACCGGGGCATCCGTAAGGTCAGGCTCCATGCCGCAGTGTCCACGCTAACCTACTTGGCAACGATGCTGTACCGTATCAAGGCCGGCGACTTGGCCGATATAGGCCAAATGCGCATCCCTTTGCCCGTCTCGCGGGCGCAGGAGCTCCCGGCCGCAGCCTGAACCTGCTACGCTGGACACGCCAACCGTAATCGGTTGTCAATGACAGCGGGACGGATATAATGATACCAGTGTGGACTAGTCCGCTCTGACGCAATTCGGAATTGGAGACCGGCATGACTACGACTTCCAAAGACCAGGAACTCAACGAACAGATCAGAACTCTGGCGGACTTCGTGATTAACAACCTGCCCACGCGGGACCAGGTTGACTCCCATTTCAGGGGCATTGACAACCGTTTTACGCGACTGGAGAGCACGGTTGCCGAAGTCAACGCAAAGGTTGCGAACGTGGCAGTTGGCGTCGTCGCGTTTCGTGAGGAAATGAACGAACGGATGGGACGGCTGGAAGGGAGGTTCGACATCCTGGAAGGGAGGTTCGACATTCTAGAAGGCAGGTTCGATATCCTGGAAAACCGGATGGATACTATGCAAGGCCAGTTGGCCGCCATCCTTGACCGTTTGCCGCCGGGCAATGGAGCGTAACCATGACCACCGCAACGTACCGGGCCGCCAGCCGGCATTTGCTGGTTCAAGCGCGGGCTGAATTGGAGCAGGGGGATGCCCGTCAGGCGTCCGAGAAGGGGTGGGGTGCGGCAGCGCAGATGGTAAAGGCCGTCGCGGAACAACGAGGTTGGGACCACAAAACCCATCGTCACATCTGGCAAGCGGCGAAAATGCTTGCTGACGAACGCAGGGATATTTCTATCAGTCGGCTATTCCGGTCTGCCAATCACCTGCACTCAAATTTCTACGAAGATATTGACGACGCCAATAACGTGGCCGATACGTTGAACGACGTGGAGCGGTTGCTGTGCTTGCTGGAACCGCTGGTCTGACGCACGAATAACTCTGTGCCACCGCCGTCGGGGCGGGCTGCTACCAAAACGAGGCTCCGGGGACAGTTTTCTGCGACGGCGCAGGGCTGGCCGAGAGAATGGCCCGCAACGGAGTTTTGAAGGTTGGCGGAGAATTACTCACCCGTTGATTGTAATAGATTCCGGGATGCCCTGGGTGGGGATTTCCGCGGCAATTCGGATGTCAACTCAGAAGCGGCGCGGGGGAACAGGCGGCGCTAGGTCCTCATTGGAGCCAGCAATGTCCTGGCCCACGTCTTCCACGGTGTCCGGGTTGAATTTCACGTTGTCCTTCTGCCATACCTCCCGCTCCTTGTGAACGATTACCCGGACACCCAGGGCAGCGTCGAGAATTTTCCTGACCGGTGCATCAGTTACCTCCCAGAGTTGAATCCGGCTGGTTCTGGCTCCATTTTCCTGGCGGTCATGGCAGGGCCTTTCGGTTTTCCTCATGTCATTGCGACCCCGTACTTGATACGGGGGTGGCAATCTCGTCGCCGTAGCAATGATGGTTCCCCGGCACGTGCTCAACCTCAACGAGATTGCCACGTCGCTGCGCTCCTCGCAATGACAACCGAATGACCTTGGCGGTCATGGTAGGCTCTGTTGAGATTTTGAAATTCATTCCGTCATTCCGGCGAAAGCCGGAATCCACAGGTCGTAAGGTGAACAATTCGAAAACGTCATTAACGAATTCGGTCATTGGATTCCCGCCCCGTATCAAGTACGGGGTGACGTTCTTTCGCGGGAATGACTGGAAATGTCAACAGAACCTGGATTGGCTGTGCTACTTGCTGGCATTTTACGGTCAAGCGTGAAACCCTAAAATGGCGTCTTCAGCAGGCGCCAATTTCTGACCCTGTGGGCCGATGTTCTACGGGCCGAAGTCCTGATGATCTTCCCCGATCGGCTCCGTGGCAACGACGTGGGATGGCTCCGGGATTACCGGAGGAGGAGGTGGAGCCATCCGGCGTTGTTGCTGGTACCGGTTCGATTCTGCTTCGGCGGCCAGCTTGGCCATGATCAGGTTGGTCAACTCCCGGCGGGTTGGCGTTGCGTCCAGTTCGCAGTCGGCAAACACTTCGAAGCCGGGCGACAATTCTTCGATGATCTGCCGCACCCGGGCGCTGCCGTGGCGCGCCGCCACCAGCATCCTGATGGATTGAGAGTCGCGCTGCATCGGCTCTTCGTCAGCCTCTTCCAGCGCCTGGTCCAGTTCGTCCTCGTAGTCCATCCGGTCCACCACGCTGAGGTTGGCCGTAGCTTCTCGCCGGAGCGTATCCACCTCGCGCAGCGAACGGGCCAGCTGATCCACCAGGTTGGCGGCGTCGGCAATCAGGGTGGGCAGACTCCGTTGCGCCTGCGCAGCCGCTTTCAGGGCCATCTCGGCCCGTTCCAGCGAATCCTGGCGGTGTCGCTCCCGTTCCTCCATGCGCTGCAGCAGGCCGACCTGCTCTCGCAGCGCCGGCGCCTCCGCTGCCAGCGATTCCAGTTTCTCCATGTAACTCGCGGCTTCTTCCGCTTTGCGTAACCTGCGGGACAGTTCATTCGTGTTTTCGTCAGACATTTCGCATTCCTTGGTTTGCTCAGGCTTGGGTGTATCCGGCCCGAGGTTTTGTAGGATCACTCCGTGCGACGCGTAACCCGACGCTCCGGAACATACCGTGTATAGCAAAAATCACCCCGCTGACGGATTGCGACCCGTTGACCGATTTGGGCATTTTTTGAATATTCACCAAGCGCACGCCTCTTCTTCCTGAACGCAGGGCCTTTCGGTTTTCCTCATGTCATTGCGACCCCGTACTTGATACGGGGGTGGCAATCTCGTCGCCGTAGCAATGATGGTTCCCTGGCACGTGCTCAACCTCAACGAGATTGCCACGTCGCTGCGCTCCTCGCAATGACAACCGAATGACCCTGCTGGAAGACGACACTGCGGTTGACAGGCCAAGTTCAAATAGCGTAAATTCCCACGGACGTGGCTGAATCCGCCCCGCATAATTATTGCGCGGTAAGGTTCGGCCAAACACTGAGGAGGTCATTTGCCTTGAAGGAAATCGTGAACGTGCGCAACGCAATATACGGCATCATAATGCTGGCCCTGATAGCAGCATTAGCCTGCGGAGCGCCAACCGAATCAGAATCGACCGACACAACCACTGCTGGCGATTCTCAGGCATCGCAATCACAAGATCAGGCGGGTCAGACGGCCCAGCCGGATCAGCCCGCCACCCAACCCACCATAGCCCAACCGAGCGGCATGACCGGGGCGAGTACCGGCAGCGGAGTACCCACCGCTCCCGCCCAGCCTACTGATGCGCCACCGGAAACAATGGGAGTGCCAGTCCAAGCCGACCTCAGGGTGGCTATTACTCCACCGTACGCTGAAAACTTGTTGGGCTGGCGTGTCGGGGGCACCAACCAGGGTATCCTCCAACCCATGCAGGAAAACTTGATCCAGCGCGATTACGGAAACTGGGCGCCGTTGCCAATGCTGGCCTCCGAATGGTCGGTGGCTCCCAATGGTCAAGACTGGACCTTCACCCTGAGAGAAGACGTTCCTTTCCACAAAGGCGACGACACATTCGGAGCGTCCGACTTTGTATTCAGTATGCAACTCTGGAGCCATCCGGAAAGCCAGGGCGGTTATTCGGACCTGTGGGACTCCTTGTTGGGACCGGAAGGTGACGAACGCAGCGTAATCATAGAAGAGCTGGGCGTCGCCAGCACCGTAGAAATCATCAGCGACAATGAGATGATCCTGCATCTCGCTCGCCCCGAACTCGACCTGTTGGCCTACGCATCCGACGCTTTTACGGACCCGTTGATTTATAGCCTCGCCTGGTGGGAACAAGTGGGAGAGCAGGGTTACGGCGCGGATCCGGTCGGCACCGGCCCGTGGCAATTCGTCAACTACGATCAGGGAACCAAGTTGGAGTACGAGCGGGTCCCGTACGAACACTGGCGGGTAACCCCGGATTTCGAAACGCTGACCTACTTCTTCGCTCCAGAAGACCTGACTCGCGTAGCAATGTTGCGAACCAATGAAACTGACATCGCCGAAATTCCTCGGGAATTACAGGGCAGCATCATTGATGAAGGCTTCGCCATTTCGCAAAGCACGCTGCCGGCGTTCATGGTATGGGTCGCCATTGGCGGTCAATATCTGGATGATGTCCGTGATCCCAACGACCCCAACACCAATGTTTTGGTTCGTCGAGCCATGAACCATGCCATTGACCGCGATGCCATCAACGAAGCTTACTTCGACAACAAAATGGAACTGATGGCCAACACCGGTTGGCATCCCACTGACCCGTCTTTCAACCCTGTATGGGAGATCCCGGCGTACGATCCGGATCTGGCGCGTCAGCTGCTCGCCGAGGCTGGGTACTCGGAAGGAAACGGCCCCAATGCCGATTTCCTGGCCGGAAACCTGGTTGGCGTACCGGAACTCAAGGAAATCGCCATCCCCATGGCCGAAATGATGAAGGACGTTGGTTTTGACATCGACCTGACCGTAGGGGAATTCCAGCCCATCCGCACCAAGTACCGCGCCCGGGAGATGCAAAACACTATCTGGACTCACCGTACCGGATTCTGGCCGTCGTGGCGCAACCTCCGGGTCTATTTCGTGAGTCCCGCGCTGGCCGGTGCGGTGTACATGACGGAGTACCCGTTCGTCGAGGAGAGCTACACTACATACCAAAGCAGCATCGATCTTGACGAACGCCTCCAGTTGCTCAAGGATATGGGTAACTTCATGTACGACAAGAGCGCCACCATCCCATTGGGGTTCCTGTTCGCTGAATTCGGTATCAACCCCGAAGTCGTCGCCGAGTATTCAGTGAACAACAGTTACTTCGGCGGCATGAAGGGTCACGAATACACCAAGGTGGTGCGGCAATAAAGCCCGTTTTCACCGGTTCGTGAACGTCCTTTCCCAGCCTGCGAATTTACGGGTGGGCGTGGTTGAAAGAAACCGCGCCCACCCGGATCGCACGTAAGACCTCCGCTCCCTTAGGCACCGAGGAGTACAGTAGTGCAACGCTTCATATTTTTGCGCCTGGTCCAGGCCGTGGTGGCTATTCTCGTAATCAGCGCCATCGTGTTCGCACTGGCGAGAGTTACGGGTGACCCGGTTGCCATCCTGTTGCCAGAATCTGCGTCGCCATCGGATATTGAACGTACTCGGGTCAATTGGGGCCTCGATCAACCCATCTATATCCAGTATGTAAAATATATTGGAAATATACTGCGCGGAGATTTCGGAGAGGCCTGGAGTTTCGGGCGCGCTCCCATCGCGTCCCTGTTGGCCGCTCGCTTGCCGGCCACTTTGCAACTCGCTGCCTTGGCCTGGGTCGTCAGCGCAGTTATCGCCCTGCCTATCGGTGTAATAGTAGCCGTCAAAAAAGACACCGGCATCGACTACGCTGGAAAGATCATTGCCCTGCTTGGACAATCGGCGCCCTCATTCGCCATCGGGCTGATACTAATGTGGATATTCGCCGTTATCCTGGGTTGGCTGCCAACCTCCGGTAAGGGCGGGATAACCCACATGATCCTGCCGGGCATCGCCCTCGGTTATTACAACGTGGCGGCTGTCATGCGCCTCACCAGGTCTTCCATGCTGGAAGTGCTGGACACCGAGTATGTGAAGCTCGCTCGCATCAAGGGCATGCCCGAGTGGAAAGTCATCTGGAAACATTGTTTCCGCAACGCTCTCATCGTCCCCCTCACCTACATGGGACTGATCGGCGCCGTCCTCCTCACCGGCTCAGTGGTAATCGAAACCGTTTTCTCATGGCCCGGCGTCGGAGACCTGGCAATACGAGCCATACGGCAGCGGGACTTCCCGGTCGTGCAGGGCGTAGTTATCGTATTCTCCACCTTCTATATCTTCGTCAACCTGGTGGTTGATATCCTCTACGCCTACCTGAACCCACGTATCAGATATAACTGACCCGCCCGGCGTATCGAAACAACAATCAATGGTCATCTGACAAATCTGGAGTCGCTGACATGGTCACTACATCGCCGGAATCAACACTGCCAGCGCCGATAGCTGAGGCGCCAGCCGGGCAATCTCGCGGAGTTTTTCGCAGATTTCGAGAATACCCGTTCATCCCGGTCCTGCTGATAGCGATACTTTTGGTTGTTCCAGCCTTATTTGCAAACGTCATCTCCCCGCACCACCCAACCAAGGTAAACCTTTCCGCTCGCCTCCAACCCCCCGCCTGGATGGAAGGTGGTGAAACCAGGTATTTCCTCGGCACCGACCGCCAGGGGTTCGATATCCTGAGTCGCATCATCCACGGTGCCCGCGTGTCGTTTAGTATCTCCATTCTGGCCATCGCTATTGGTGGCGGCGTCGGTACTGTCCTGGGACTGATGGCCGCCTACTACGGTGGTTGGGTAGATAACCTGATAATGAGGGTGGTGGACATCAAGCTCGCCTTTCCTTCCATCCTGCTGGCATTGGTGTTGGTGGCAGTCCTGGGCGCCGGATTCACCACCGTCATACTCGTGATCGCACTGCTACTGTGGGCGCGATTTGCCAGAATGGTCAGGGGTGAAGCTCTAACCATCAAATCCCAGGATTTCATCTCGCGAGCCCAGGTAGCCGGCGCCTCCAATATGAGAATCATGTCCCGCCACATCTTCCCCAACGTGGTGAATACCGTGGTGGTACTCGCAACCCTTGAAGTCGGCCACGTTATCATTCTGGAATCCAGCTTGTCATTCCTCGGAGCCGGCTTAAATCCCCCCACGCCGGCTTGGGGATTAATGGTCGCAGACGGCCGCACGCTGATCACTTCGCACTGGTGGCTCTTCTTCTTCCCCACCTTGGCCATCGTGCTTACTGTTCTCGCCATGAACCTGCTCGGCGACTGGCTGCGCGATCGTCTGGATCCCAAACTGCGGAACATCTAAACCCAACACCAACGGAGTCGTCTATCCGGCAGGATGCGGTTTGCGTATCCTGCCGAATCTTTGGTTAAATCAAACCCCATGTCCACTACCCCGCCAAACGCACAAAACTCGTCCGATTCTGCCATCGACCCAGCATCGGAACCCATCCTGCCTGGTTGGGTGAAACAAGATCGGCGGCGCCGAAGGTTGTCCCGTCGCAACATCCTCATCGGGATTGTAGTCATCCTGCTGCTTGGTTTCCTGGTTTGGTTGAACTTTCCGTTCATTCCCGACCCCATCATCCTGCTCACCCGCCAACCCGATAAACTGTTCGATTCCACTTCATTGGGGAACAATTGGACCATGACCGGTCGGAACGTCGGTCTGACCCGCTACTCCGCCGACGCCCTCAAAGAACCCGCCGGTTCCCTGGTCTGGAGCGTGGGCGTTGACGCAGATTCACCAACGCTGGCCGCACCCGTAATCGCGGACGGTCGTATCTTCCTGGGTTCCAATTTCCGCATCGCCGTATTGGACCGCGACACGGGCGCGGAGCTGGATTCCATAGCCACCACGGGACCCATCATCAACTCGGTGGCATGGGCCGACGGTAATCTGTACTACGCCACCGTTGATCGTCGCCTGGTTTCCCGAGACCCTGAATCGGGCAACATTCGTTGGGAATTTCAGATGCGCGACGCCACGTCCGGCCCCGTGTCCGTGTCCAACGGCATCGTGTACGCCGGAGCATTGAACGGCGTAACCTACGCCGTCAACGCAACGACCGGAGATCGCATCTGGACTCACGAAACCCTGGGCGAAGTTCGCTCCCCGGCCGCCATTGGCGACAACGTGGCCTACGTCGCGTCTTCCGACCGCAGCCTGTATGCGTTAGACGCCCGCACCGGCCAGGAAAGGGCGCGGTTCCGCACGACCGCCCAACTGGTGGACGCTCCCGTAACCGGGAACGATTTGGTGTACTTTGTGTCAGCCGGCAAGTTGTACGCAATGGACGCGGGTGTTGTTGAGTTTCCGGGGCGCTACGCCATCACCGGCACGTGGTCCCAACTCTGGCTGTGGGGATTCCCCCTGCCACCACCGCCAACCCAGCCCGGCGATAAATGGCGATTCGCTCCCAACGTTGAAAAGACCAAGGGAATCATCTCCGCGCCGGCCCTCACCGAGGACACGATCTACGTTGGTGATCTCGTGGGTAATTTTTACGCCGTTAACGCTGCGGCCGGTATTGAAGAATGGCGGTTCCAGGCAGCAGACGGCATAGTCGCCTCGCCCGTGGTGATCGGTAACCTGGTCGTATTCGGCGACCGCGCCGGTTGGGTGTACGCTCTCGACCGCAGTGATGGTTCAGAACGCTGGAGCATCCAGCTGACTGCTGCCGTGCGCACCGATCCTGTTTACGCTGGCGGGCGGCTGTTCGTCCGTACGGAAGACGGTCGGCTGCACGCAATCGACTGATCCAGCAATGGTTCCCGGCCCGCCAGGTGGTTCTGGTCAACAGCATCTCCAACGCAATGTTCGGTTTGGCAGTAGGTGGTGGCGTGGCTGCCTCACCGCCCGGCGGGAAGCAACCGTCACCATACTGCCGACGCCCACGGCCTGCGCCGGCCCCGACCTGACGGGATCGGCGGGGGCCGAGGTAACCCTGCAAGGCATTTGCAGCGCCAACCCCTACGGCGAGTGGTGGCGGATGGAGCGCCAGTGGACGCAGCTCTCCGGCCCCAGCGTCACACTGACCCACCCCAAGTCTGAGCAGTACACCAGGCCGCCGACAAGTTCAGCGACCCCAGGTTCACCCTGCCGCCGAACGTGGCGGCGGGCACAACGCTGGAGTTACAACTAACCGTAACCGATGAGGAAGGCGGGTCCGACACCGACACGGTGACCGTCACCGTCGCCTCGGAAAACGGCGATAGCGGTTAGGAGCAAAATCGGGAAATGGCCCCCGACGCAACGTCGCCGGCAGCCAATGTAAGGTTGCCGGTGGCGTTTTCAGCGACGAGATTGCAAACCCCCGCATCGAGTACGGGGTCGCAATGACAAGCCACCACATCAAAAATCCTGTCCATCCGGTTCATCCAGGTAAAAACCCTCCCCTCCCCCCCGCTCATCCTGATTCTGTTGAAGGACGGTCGCCGACGGTTCGACAAGCTCACCATGAGCGGAGGTCGGAGGACTTTGAAAAGGCCCCGAGGAACAACCAGGGTCATTCGGTTGTCATTGCGAGGAGCGCAGCGACGTGGCAATCTCGTTGAGGTTGAGCACGTGCCGGGGAACCATCATTGCTACGGCGACGAGATTGCCACGCTGCGCTCGCAATGACATGAGGAAAACCGAAAGGCCCTGAGGAACAACGGCGCAGCGTTGACCACACTCAGGGCGGGGAATACACTGCGCCGGCTATTGGCAGTTCGTCGATTGCTCGAAAACACTCAGGAATCGTTACGAGACCAACTCAAATGGCACAGGATTCATCAGAAGATTCTCCCGAGCAGGTGGTGGCATACCGCTGGGTGGTCATGGGTATCTGGCTGACCGCCAGCGTTTCCGGGTTTATGATTATGTCCACCATCGGCATCCTGTTGCCGGCCATCAGCGCCGAGTTGAGTCTCTCCCCGTTCCAGCAGGGAATGCTGGGATCCGCCGCCTACTGGGGCAATGTGGCTTTGGCCATCCCAATGGGCTGGTGGACTTCCCGCTTCGCTCCCAAAATCCTGACCACCGTTACCATGATCCTGGGAACCCTGTCTCTGGTCGTCCAGGCCGTCTCCCCCGTCTTTGCCGTGCTGATCCTGGGCCGTGTGGCCTTCGGTATTAGCGTGATTGCCCGTCAACCCGCCCGCGCCTTCCTGACCCAGCAATGGTTCCCGGCCCGCCAGGTTGTTCTGGTCAACAGCATCTCCAACGCCATGTTCGGTTTGGTAGTGGGTGGTGGCGTGGCCGCCTCACCCTTCATCCTGATGGCTCTGGGAGACAGCTGGCGTTCTACCCTGTTCTCCTTCGTCGGGTTATTCGCGGTGATGACCATCCTCTGGATGGTATTTGGCCGGGAACGGATTACCTCAGAATACCGCCAGCGCCTCGCGTCCCAGGATGCCAGCGTCCTGAAGGGTACGCTCCGCTATCGGGACCTGTGGATCGGCGGCCTGGGTTTCGTGGGCGCAACCACGGCCTGGTCCGGTTTCCTCAGTTTCTACCCGACCTTGATGTTGGAAACCCACCAAATGCCCCTGTTCTGGTCCGGCGGCATCCTTGCGCTGGGCATCTTCATGGGCGGCATCTGCGGACTGGGCTTCGGGTGGATCGTAATGGTGTCCGACCGGGGCCGGACCATCCTGCTGACTACCGGCGCAACCATGGCCGCTACTTTCATAGCGATGACGTTGACCGGTTCCATCCCCATCCTGTTGGCGCTGACCTTCGTTAACGGCATAGCCTGGGGATTCTGGCCGGTACTCTACTCCGTACCGTTTCACCTGCCAGGAATACGCCCCCGGGAAGTCGCCGTCGGACTGGCTTTCATCCAGATGTCCAGCTCGGCGGGCATTACTCTCGGCCCGTTGGCCACGGGCCTGCTGCAGCAGGCAACCGACGACCTCGGACTGTCCCTGGCCATCGTGAGTTTCGCATCCCTCTCCCTCTGCATGGCAGGCTTGGTGATGAAACACGGCCTGTCCGGCAGGGTGCCATCTCCCGAACCCGTTGCGTCGGCCACCGGGGATTGATCCTCGCCAGCACCACTGCCCATCCTGCCATCGCGTGTCGCCCGTATTCCGTCGTTGCCGTGAACTTCCGTCGGTAGAAAACGTCCTTCAACCGGACTGCGTTGACACCATCTTTCGCCCTGTTTACACTCGCCACGCAATGCCGATTACAAACCAGTCGGAGGATACAGGCCATGCCAGACCTTCAAGACCTCTTCGCCCAGATCGATGCTGCTCAGGACGATATCATCGCGCTGGAGCAAGCCCTCGTCCGAATTCCATCGGTCAACACCGGATTCATGCCCACCGGCGATGAGACCCCGGTCTGCGAATTGGCGCGCGACTGGCTGGCCCAGGACGGCGTCGAGTCAGAGATCCTGGAGTCGGCGCCCAACCGCGGCAACTTGATCGCCAGGATGGAGGGCAGGTCCGGCAAGGCCGGCCTCATGTTCATGTCCCACACCGACGTCGTGCCGGTGGAAGACGATTCGAAGTGGCGGTTCCCGCCCTTCAGCGCCACCATCGCCGATGGCCGAATCTTCGGGCGTGGCGCATCAGACTGCAAGGGGCTGCTCACAGCTCAACTGATGGCCGTCCGCCTGCTGAAGCGAAACGGCATCGAGCTGGAAGACGGGCTGATCCTGGCGGCCGGCGCAGATGAGGAACACGGCGGCAGGTACGGGTTCGGTTGGCTTGCCGACAACCATCCGGAGAAGCTGGCGGCGCCCTATGCCGTAAACGAAGGCGGCGGCACGCCCATCCAGGCGGCGGGCGCCCTGACCTACGTTTTGGGCGTCGGAGAAAAGGGGCGTCTGCAGGTCGAAATCGACGTTAAAGGGGTCAGTTCCCACGCATCGCTGCCCTGGCAGGGAACTAACGCGCTATACCGGTTGAGCAGCGCCCTCAGCTCCATAGAAAACTATGACCCGGATCGCGATACATCCACCGGCCTTTTCGATCATCTATCGACGTTCGCAATTGAACATCAAGCCTCTCCGGCCAATGTGGACGACATCATCGCCGAGATCGAGCCGTCCAACCCCCGTTTCGCCTCCATGCTCCGGGCCCTGTCCCGCATGACTCTGACTCCCACCATGGTTAGAGGAGGCATCAAATCCAACAGCGTTCCCGAGTCCATCCGGCTCACGTGCGACGTGCGCACCCTGCCTCACCAGGACGAGCAATACGTAAGGGACCAGCTTGATGAGGTATTGGCCGACATTCCCGGCGTGTCTTACGAAATCGACTACATGGCTCGTCCCAACTCCTCGCCCTTTGAGTCTGCGTTGGCGACCAGCATCCGGACCATCACTGCCAGCGCCCTGGAACGGGACGACATCCAGTGGGTGCCCGCCATCAGCAACGGCTTCACCGACTCCAGGTTCACCCGCCCGCTGGGGACTGTTACCTACGGGTTTTCCGGCTCTCACCCTGACGACGATCCGATGCTCAACTACACCCATGGCACCAATGAGTCTGTGGGTATAAAGAGCCTGGTAAGCGGCGCCAAGATCATGCTTGGCCTGGCGTATGACATGCTGGCGGTGAAGTAACCAGCCCAGGCCCGTCCCCCTCTCCCTCGATGGGAGAGGGTTGGGGTGAGGGTGAAATTCGCCAACTCAACGAGATTGCCCCGTTGCTGTTCTCCTCGCAATGACAAAGTGGGTAGGTGTGAGAACCGCTGGCGCCTCATCGACCGTTCCCCTAGAATACCGCCCGGCTTCAACCGCGCGACCATCGTTACCGCTTCACTCCGCTGACGTAAGACCAACGCAGCCGGACATGGTTGCGCGGCTGTTGGTTGGTATCCTGATAGCAACGGCGATTTCGAGAATATGGCCGATATATGTACACCTAATCGCAGGGTCTTTCGGTTGTCATTGCGAGGAGCGCAGCGACGTGGCAATCTCGTTGAGGTTGAGCACGTGCCGGGGAACCATCATTGCTACGGCGACGAGATTGCCACGCTGCGCTCGCAATGACATGATGAAAACCGAAAGGCCCTGACCTAATCGGTCACCAAATTGACATGTATTTGTAGTAGACGTACACTTCAAGGTGAGAATATCGCCCATGTCGTTGCATGGGCTTTTTGAAATGGACAATTATCGTCGTTGGAGGTAACTGTATGCCGGAATTTGATTTGGTGATTCGTGGCGGAACCGTAGTCGATGGCACCGGACTTCCCCGCCTCCGCGCTGATGTTGGGATCAAGGACGGGCGGGTGGCCATGATCTCCGGACGCATCAACTCCGGAGGCGCCCGGGAGCTGGACGCCAGCGGCTGCATCGTGGCGCCGGGGGCCGTAGACCTCCACACCCACTACGACGCGCAACTCAACTGGGACCCTTACGCATCCCTGTCCGGATGGTTCGGGGTAACCTCCCTCACCGTTGGTCAGTGCGGATTTGGGTTCGCTCCCACGCGACCCGAAGATCGCGACCTCAATATGCGCATGATGAACCGCATCGAAGCAATACCGCTGGAATCCATGCGGTTGGGGATGCGATGGGACTGGGAAACCTTCCCTGAATACATGGACAGCCTGGACAAACAGGGTCTGGGCGTAAACGTTGGCGCGCTGGTGCCATTCTCGCCCCTGCGCGGCTACGTGCTGGGCATGATACCGGCCCGCGAACGAACCTCCGTGACCGACGCCGAGTTGAACCAGATGAAACAGATACTGCACGACTCCATGCAGGCCGGGGCGTTCGGGTTGTCCGCGGACAAGAACCTGGAAGACCGGCCGGAGGATGGCAGCTGGCTGCCCAGCCATGTGGCATCCCCGGAGGAATTCTACGCCCTGTCCCAGGTGTTGAGGCAGTTCGGCGTGGGGCATTTGGGATGGACCATCGGCATCTCCGATGACCGCCCCGCACAGCGGGATATGCTGGCGGAAATGGTCCGCATGAGCGGACGCCCGTTGCATGTGGTTCTGGGAGACGACGAGGGTTACGAGTGGCTGGAAGAAGTCCGGCGAGAGGGCCTTCCCGTCCTGGCGCAGCAGGGATCAGTCCCTACCATCGCAGAGTTCAAGCTCTCCGAATACAACCTGTTCGACTACATGCCCCATTGGGTCCAACCGCTCGTGGGTTCCAAAGAAGAGCGCATCGCCAAGCTTTCTGAAGACGGCGTACGCGACGGCATGAAGCGCGATGTCATCGACCGCCCCCATGCCAGGACCGACTGGGCGCAGGTGCAGGTGGTGGAGGTGGCCCTGGAACGCAACCTAAAGTACGAAGGTTTGTCCATTGCCGACATCGCGGAGGCTGAGGGCAAACACCCACTGGACACGTTCCTTGACATCGCTCTGGATGAAGACCTGGAAACCGAGTTCGCTCACCCCGCTGGCGGGCAGGGAGACGACGCCCGGGCCGAAAGGCTGGTCAACCCCTATGTGCATATCTCGGTGTCCGACGGCGGCGCTCATACCAGGTTCCTGGTCAACAGCGTGTGGCCCGTCTATTTCCTGGGCCACTGGATTCGCGACAACGAACTGATGACGCTGGAACAGGCCCACCAGAAGATGAGCGCGCTACCCGCCGCGTTCTCTGATATGAAGGGTCGCGGCACCCTGCGCGTGGGCGACTGGGCCGATGTCATGATCTACAACATGGAGGAATTGGGGCTGCTGTACGACAAGCCACGGTTCGAGACGGACTTCCCCGGTGGCGAAAAGCGGTTGGTGCAAAAACCCACGGGCATCCGCTACATTCTGGTCAACGGCACCGTTACCTTCGTGGAAAACGAATGCACCGGAGAGCTGCCCGGCAAACTTCTGCGCAGCTACGACATGGTGGGTTAGTCCCCCTCGGAGTGTCACTCCGGAAAATCAACCCGCCCCGGGGCTTTGTTTCCCGGGGCGGGTTTAAGATTCACGGTGGGGAGCGTTCTCCGGCAAGGCAGTAGGTCAGCCGGCGTAAACCGCTCACGCGTACCCACTTTGTCATTGCGAGCGCAGCGCGGCAATCTCGTCGCTGAAACCGTCGCCGTTGCTGCAACGAGATTGCCACGTCGCTGCGCTCCTCACAATGACAGATTAAAGCGGGTACGCGTGAGACGTAAACCGCCCCCCATGATTGCAGGCTATTCGTCCGGCACCAGTGCGACCAGGCGCTCATTCTGGACGGTTACCAGGAACGCTTTCATGCGAAACTCGGGTCGGGTGGCGCAGGTGCCTTCACCCTTCTCGTACTGCCAACCGTGCCCGTCGCAAACGAAAAGCTCGTCGCCCTCGTCTTCGATCTCGCCGCCCTGATGCGGGCATACCGTCGACAGCAACTTGTAGCCGTCGCGTCCCCGCACCAAAAAGTACGAGGCGTCGCCCACCTTCACCGGAGCGGGTAAGGACACAAACGATGCTTCTTCACCCAGGTCCACCCTGATCTTTCTGGATCGGGCTGATCCACTGACCTGGCGCAGGGAAACGGTACCTTTTCGACGTTCGGTGGTCATTGCAATTATCCTCGCCGCCGTGTTCAAGTCCTGCCTGTAATGCGTCGCCCAAGTATAACAAAGACCCGCCGGTTGCCAAAGGTTGGTGGCGGTAAGATGGACACAATGCTACACTGGCGACAATCAGAGTCCGTAAAACGTAGGAGGTTCTTATGGTTGAGTACGTATCTGCGATCAATCTGGAAGATTTCGGTTTGGAAGTCGGTACACCATCAATAAAATCGGTGGGGCCGCTGGCCTTTGGCCCGGAGGGAATACTGTTCATCGGAGACAACGCCGGTGCGGCCATATTCGCCGTCGACGTCGGTGATTCCGAACCGGGCGGCGGACACCGGCCGGTCAACCTGGACAACTTCGATATGTCCCTGGCGTCCTACCTGGGCTGTTCCCGGGATGACGTGTCCATCCGGGACATGGCCGTTCACCCCATCTCCGATAACCTTTACTTCTCCGTCATGCGAGGCAGCGGCGACGCCGCCGTCCCGGTGATCGTCAAGGTTTCCGGTGGCGGGACCATCAGCGACGTGTCCCTCGACAACGTGGCCTTTTCCCAGTCCACCATCAAGGACGCGGCGGCCGAGGACGACCCCAGGCTGGTGTCGCGGGAGAAGCTGCGGACGGTAACTGTGACCGACATGTCGTTTGTCGACGGACTGCTGTTGGTTGCCGGAACCTCCAACGAGGAATTCTCCTCCACCTTGCGCCGGATTCCCTTCCCGTTTAACGGGGATGTCGAGTCCAACTCGCTGGAGATATTCCACGTTTCTCACGGCCAGTACGAAACGGCAGCCCCCATTCGCGCCTTTGTGCCCTATCACGGAAACAGCAGCATCCTGGCCAGTTACACCTGCACCCCGGTGGTGCAATTCTCCCTCTCCGATTTCGCGCCGGGCGAACAGGTGAAGGGCAAAACTGTCGCCGAATTGGGCGCTCACAACCGGCCGTTGGATCTGATTTCCTACCAGCACGACGGCGGCGAGTACCTGCTGGTGTGCAACGACCGGCACCCGTTGGTCAAAATTGCCTGTAAGGACATCGACGGGCAGGGGCCGCTGACAGTTCCCGATGATTCCCTGGATGAGAGTCCTTCGGACCCGGTCACCCCAGGCGTGGGTGTGCCCCGGCAGATACTTCCCCATCCCGGCGTCAAGCGGATGGCTAACCTCAACGGCAGCGGCGTATTGATGCTGCAGCAGGACGACGACGGCAGCACTCACCTGCGCTCCTACGCCACCGGCACACTGTGACCCGATGCCGCAACTTGCGCTTGGAATGGGCAGAACACCAAGGGCGAAGCTGCCTCAGGGTCACTGGATGGACTAGACGCGAATTCGGTGAACTGGACGGGTTGGGCGCCGGCGAAATGGGCCGGCGCCTGGCCCTCCTGCCCAGCGAAGTTCTGGCAGCCGGCGGCGATTTCAGCGCCGTCCCACCCGTCGCCGGCCACTTCACCGCAGAACAAAATGCGGTGTTTTTCGTTCCCCGTTTCCCGTTCATGGCAGGCACTGACTATTCATTGGTGATTGGTCTTGACCGCCAGGAGGAGAGCCGCCCGGAGGTCTGGGCCATCCTCCGTCCGGCCGCCCCTCGCGCGCCGGCCACCGAGGTCATGGCAATCTATCCCACCGCGGGTGAACTGCCCGTCAACCTGTTGCGGATATACGTTCATTTTTCCGGCCCCATGAGCGAAGGCTGGGCGAACCGCGCTATTAAAGTTTGCCGGGAAGATACGGGAGCGATTTTGGAGGCTGTCTTTCTCCCACCGGACCCCGAGCTGTGGGATGCAGACCGGCGGCGTCTGACCATGCTGCTTGATCCGGGTCGCATCAAGCGGGGACTGGTTCCCAACGCCGAGATTGGCTACCCACTGATTGAAGGCGTACCAATCAGGATCTGCGTCGATGGTGAATTCCGCGACGCCGCGGGACAGCCCCTGAAGGCCGACGCCGGACGGAGTTACCGCATTGGCCCCGCGCTAAGGTCGCGCATCAACCCAAATCGTTGGCAGTTGAGCGTCCCGGAACCCGCATCTCTAGACCCATTGGTGGTCGATTTCGGCCGCCCCCTGGACCATGCTTTGCTGCAGCGCTGTCTCAGCATTCGGGATTCCCACGGAAACCCATTGCCAGGCAAGGGTGATTCCGGCGTGGCGGAGAGCAGTTGGCGGTTCACTCCATCCTCGCCCTGGGCAGCCGATCATTACCAGTTGGACATCGATCCCAACCTTGAAGACGTGGCTGGCAATTCCCCCGGCCGAGTTTTTGACCGGGACATTTCTGAACCGGAAGATTTGCCGTCCGGCGCGGGACGGTTCGCCGTCGATTTTTCGTGCGTCCCGGCCACGGCGCCAATCGAGTAAAATAGCATCCACTACTCAATCCTGTTTCCCAGCCGACGGAGGGAGAAAATTGCGGAACTCCAGTCCCCGCCTTCTGTCATTGCGAGGAGCGTAGCGACGTGGCAATCTCGTTGAAGCAACGGCGGCGGTTTTGGTGACGAGATTGCCGCGCTGCGCTCGCAATGACAAGTTTTACAATTTTCTCAGGGAGGACCCATGAAGCGCAGCACATCCAGAATCCTGACCACCCATACGGGCAGCCTCCCCAGGTCGCCGGGGCTTCAGGAGATTCTGCGGGAACGGGAGGAGCAACGCAGTTTCGACCCCAACCTGTTTCATGCCGGTGTCCGCAACGCAGTCTCGGAAGTGGTGTCACGGCAACAGAACATCGGGCTGGACGTGGTGAACGATGGAGAGCAGGGCCGTTCCCAGTACGCCACCTATGTCAAAGAACGTCTCAACGGATTCGAGGGCGAACGCCTCGTTCGCAGCCGCCCCCGCCTGGACGATGCCGATTTTCCGGATTACGCCGCCACGCAAACCACCATGTCCTCTCGCAATATGCCCCAACCGGCCTGCACCGGAACCATCTCCTGGAAGGATTGGCCAGCGGTGGAGCGCGACATCGAAACTCTGCGAACGGTAGCGACGGATGCAACCGTGGAAGAGGTGTTTATGACGGCGGCATCGCCGGGCGTAATCGCCAATTTCCTTCCCAATGAGTACTACCCCTCCGAGGAATCCTACCTCTACGCTCTGGCCGAAGTGATGAAGGACGAGTACAACGCCATCGCGGCGTCCGGCCTCATCCTCCAGATTGATTGCCCTGACCTCGCCATGACCCGAGTTTCCCAGTTCTCCCACCTTTCGGTGGAGGAATTCAAGAAAATTGTTGAACTCCACGTAGAGGTCATCAACTACGCCCTGAAGGATATCGAGCCGGAGCGAACGCGGATGCACCTCTGCTGGGGCAATACCGAGGGCCCCCACCACCACGACATTCCCCTCAAGGAGATCGTACAGCTGGTATTGCAGGCCCGCCCTCTGGGCCTGTCCTTTGAAGGAGCCAATCCCAGGCACGCCCACGAATGGAAAGTGTGGGAAGATATCCGGTTGCCCGAAGGGAAGCTGCTGATACCGGGAGTGCTGGACACCACCACTAATTTCATCGAACACCCGGAGCTCATCGCCCAGCGCATCCTCAACTACGCCCGCTCTGTGGGACGGGAAAACGTCATGGCTGGCAGCGATTGCGGTTTCGGCACCTCCGCTTGGGGCAGGAAGGTTGAAACCAGCATTGCCTGGGCCAAGCTGGCATCCATGGTGGAAGGCGCACGTCTGGCTTCTCAGGAACTCTGGTAAGAACCTCTAAAATCCGGCTAGGCCGTGTTGACATTTGAGATATAAGGCGATTTCGCTAACCCCAGTTCGTCATTCCCGCGAAAGCGGGAATCCAGAGTACCCTGAATGTGAACGATGTCTGCTTTTCAAAACGCCTGGATTCCCGCTTTCGCCGGAATGACGTGAAATGTCAACAGAACCTAATCTCTTCGTGGCGGATTTCGCCCCCGCGCCCAATGTTAAAACCGGCTAATCACGGTTGCGCGTCGGTTCGCACCGCTTCCCTCACAGCCTCGGATCGACCGGTTCACTCTCCAGCGCCAGTACCGCGAAGGTGCACTCATGTACCCGGTAAAGCGGCTCCCCCGCAACGAAACGATGCAGACCCTCCACGCCCAGCGCAAACTCCCTAACGGCCAGGGACCGCTTGGCGGAGACACCCCGGTTCCGTAGCCGTTCGATGTTATCCGGCATGGAGTACTCCGGGCCATAGATGATCCGCAGGTACTCCGCGCCCCGGCACTTCATGGCCGGCTGCACCAGGCCCCGTCGGCCGGTGACAATAAAATCCAGAGGCTTCACCACCATGCCCTCCCCGCCCTTGCCGGTTAGTTCCTCCCACCAGTGAGTCGCGTCAGTCTCATCCGGCTCAGTCTCATTCGCCGCAGTCAAGTCGACCACTTGATGCTGGGTTTCCTTGAACAACGCCGGATCGGCCTGACTCAATCGCGCGGCTGCGTTCATGTGCCACAGATGGTCCTTATCCGTATGCGCGTGCCCTTCGCTCGCCAGCAGATGGAACGGCGCCAGCTGCATATCGGCCAGGGATGTTACCGGCCAGCAATACCGGGCATACGCGTCGCTGTAGAGTTCGGCCAGGTTGAGTCGCTCTTCGATGCCAGGCAGGGCCCCGCCGACACCGACGCCACGGCTTGCCGTCTGTTTGAGCAGCGATTTCGCCGCCGCTAGACTCGCCCGCGCCGCCGCGCCAACCGCCGCGTATTGCTCCCGCACCAGTTCCTGCGCCTTTACCGACCAGGGCATGAGCTCGCAATCCAGCGCCACCCAATCGGTGCTAAGCTCTTCCCAGAGACCCGCCGCAGTCAACGCCGACCGGATCCGTTCCAACAATTGCGACTCAAGATTGCGGTCTTCAAAAAACCTTCGTCCTGTACGAGTGTAGCAGGCGCCAATGCCTTCGCCGGCGATGCCGAACCGCCGCTTTATCACGTCGGCGTCCTGCGCCACCACGACGATTGCCCGGGATCCCATGTGTTTCTCTTCGCAGACCACGCGAGACACCCCGTTGTTGCGGTAATAAGTGAATACCTCAGCCGGGTGCTCCAGCAAGTCGGGGAGTTTGGAGGTATCGCCCGGCGATATCGTGGGCGGCAGGTACACCAGCCAGCGCGGATCCAGCGCGAAACGGCTCATCACTTCCAGGGCTGCCGCCGCGTTCTCTTCCCGCACCGTTATGTTGCCCCGCAGCCGCGTCTCTACGATGCGTTTCCCGATCACGTCGTCGATGTCGAGGAGGTTGGCCGCCCTACCCTCGCCGCTGGTCGGTGTCCCTTCGGCCTGATCGGGTTCGGACAGCGGTTTCACCGGTTCGTAGTAAACACGCCCCGCCGGAACCGAAACCAGCTCCTGTTCGGGATACCGGAGCGCGGTCAGCTTGCCGCCGAACACGCACCCCGTGTCGATGTTGATGGTACGGTTGAGCCACGCGGGTTCCGCGACCGGCGTGTGCCCGTAAACCACCATCGCCCGGCCACGATAATCGGCCGCCCAGTTGCCACGAACCGGCAGCCCCCACTCGTCCGTCTCTCCCGTGGTCTCGCCGTACAGGCAAAAGTCCCGAACCCGCGCCGACGCCCGGCCCTGGTATTCCACTTTCATGCCGGCGTGCGCCACCACCAGCTCGCCACCGTCCAGCACGTAGTGGCTGATCAGTCCGTCCAGGAACGCAGCCGCCCCCTCGCGGAATGATGTGGACTCGTTCTCCAGCTGCTCCAGTGTTTCCGCCAGCCCGTGCGACACCTGGACGTTCCTGCCCTTTAGCTTACGAACCAGCTTGGACTCATGGTTGCCCGCCACGCACAGCGCCGCGCCATCTTCCACCATGCTCATCACGAGTTTCAACACGTTGGTGACGCCGGGGCCCCGATCTACCAGGTCGCCGACAAAAACGGCCTTCCGCCCTTCCGGGTGGGTCACCGCATAGCCAGTTTCACCGTCAGCGCCAGCCCGTTCGTCCAGTGCGTAGCCCAGGCGTTCCAGGAGAAGTACCAGCTCGTCGTAGCACCCGTGTACATCGCCGATAATGTCGAATGGCCCGCGCTCGTCCTGGCGGTTGGTCCACAACGGCGTCCGCTCTATGGTAGCCGCTTCCACCTCTTCCGGAGAGTTGAGCACATATACGTAACGGAAGCCTTCGCGTTTCAGTCCGCGTATGGATCGACGAAGCTGCGCTGCCTGCTGGCGCACGACGCGATCGCCAAACTGCCGGTCGGCGCGACTTTTGTTGCGGGCCAGGCACAGCGCCTCCGGCATGTTCAGGACGATTGCCACCGGCAGACAGTCATGCTCCCGGGCCAGTTCCACCAGAGACTTCCGGGCCGGCACCTGAACGCTGGTAGCGTCTATGACGGTGAGGCGGCCGGCCCGCAGGCGTGTGGCCGCAATGAAGTTGAGCAGCGCGAATGCGTTGGGCGTGGCGCTCTGGTCGTTGGCGTCGTCCGCCACCATCGCCCGGCACGCATCAGACGACACCACCTCGGTGGGTTTGAATCGCGTGGAGGCAAACGTCGATTTCCCCGACCCTGATGGGCCGATCAACGCGACCAGACACAGCTCCGGAACGGTGATCTTCATCGGGTAAAAACTCCCAGCTGCGTCGGTGAGCCGAGTGCGTCATGCTCCGGCCCGATGTTGTCGAAACGCACTTCATAACCGCGGCGGTTGGCGACGCCGCGAGACCATGCCTGGAATTGCTCCCGCGTCCACTCGAATCGGTGGTCCCGGTGCCGGAATTCTCCAGCGGGCAACCCCTTGAACAGTGCGTTGTACTCCGCGTTGGGCGTGGTGATTAGCGCCGCGCCGGGTTTCGCCGCGCCGAACACCACCTCTTCAAACGCATCGAGCCGCGGCGGGTCGATGTGCTCGATCACCTCCATGGCGATGGCAGCGTCAAAACCGGAAAGTCGTTTATCCCGGTAAGTAAGGGAACCGTGCAGCAGGTTAATTCGCTCCCGCTGCTGGTTGGGCATGGTATCCAGATGCAGACGCTCGCGGGCCGTTTGCAACGCCCGGTGAGAGACGTCGACACCCGTGATGGAACGAATCGCCGGCTCCCTGAGCAGCTCACTGATCAGTCTTCCTTCGCCGCAACCCAGATCGACCACACGGGTTGATCCCAGCGAGCGTAGAGTGTCCAGCACCGCCTGGATGCGTTGTTCACCCAACTTGATCGGGGCTTCCAGTTGCTCCTCTTCCTGGCCGTATCGCACCGTGGTTACGCTCGGGTCAGCCTGACCCGCGTCAAGCAGTTGTGCCAGCGCCTGACGCCAAAGATCACGCTGGTGCTTCAGGTAGCGTCGGGAGATGAGGTCCCGTTGTGGATGGTTGTTCAGCCACCCCTCACCATAGCGCAGCAGCTTGTCCACCTCGTCGTCGCCAACCCAGTAGTGCTTGTCGTCGTCCAGCACGGGCAGCAGCACATAGAGGTGCGCCAGCAGATCCCGCAGCCGTACTTCCGAGGCGAGTTCCACGCTGAAATACGGGCTGGCTCCCCATTCTGGAAACCGGGCGTCCAGTTCATGCCCCTGAACCGCAACGCTATAACCCAGCGGCTGGAACAAACTCCGGATGAGGTCGGCGCCTTCGCGGGAAGGTACGACTTCAATCCTCGCCTCGAGGGGGATGGCTTGGTCTGCCAGGGTCGGACGCTCCTTGCTCGCGCCGGCCAGCGCGCTCCGGAACACGGTAGCGATTGCCACGCTCAGGTGTGATGACGCCACATAGGGCCGGTCGTTCACGTATTGCTCGAGCCAGCCCCCGGTGTTAGGCCCACCGGGTTTGCCACGCACCAGTCCGATTGGATCGATATCCAGCAGCAGCGCGGCAGTGCAACGATCCTGCTCTGCTTCAGGGTAAAAAACGTCAGCTCTGCCGAATGGAAGGTTGAACGACTGAAATCGACTGGGGTTCTTGTGCAACAAAAACCCCAGATCAGTTGCCGGCTTATAAGTGGTAGAGATGGTGAACAGCATGACACCAATGGTACGTGAAACAACCGCCGGTGTACAGAAAACGTGCTCCCCGCACGTCCTACCCCCTCGCCCTTGATGGGAGAGGGTTGGGGTGAGGGTGAACCCCCCACTCATCCTGAGCCCATCGAAACACGTTCATCCATGTTGAATTAGGCTCCCCTCTCCCGTTGGGAGAGGGGCCGGGGGTGAGGGCCGTACCCACCCCCAACATCCCGCGCGTCCTGAGCTCGTCAAAGGACTCCCGTCATTGCAAGGAGCGCCCGCTCATCCCGAGCTTGTCGAGGGACGTGGCAATCCCGCCCCCGCGCGGCTCTACTCCCAGTCTTAGTTGGGAACCCACGCCATCGCGCCCACCTCGCTGAACTCTCGCTTGAGCTTTTGCCAGGAGTCGCCAGCATCGCTGCTCGAGTAAACCTCGCCCAGCAGGCTGGAGGCGAGAACGAAATCGGGGTCTGCCGGGTGGGTGGCAATCGACCAGATGTTGGAATTGGGTTCGACCGGAAGCGGCCGTGTCTCCCAGGTCTTGCCGGCATCCTTGGAACGCTGGATTGCTCCGGTGCTGCCGATGGCCGTGTCGCCTACCGCCGCGAAAATCACGTTGGGGTCGTCCGGCTTAATGGCAATACCCCTGCTGTAAGGCAGGACAAAACGGTCGGTTGTAACCACCGACTCCCAGCTTTCACCCATGTCGGTAGTGGAGAAAATCTCTCGTGGAGTGCTGGCAAAGACCTTGTTCGGTTCCCCGGGGCTGATGGCCATGCCGTGGATATCAGGGTGTACGCCGCCTTCCACGTGGGTCCAGGTGTCCCCGCCATCCAGGCTGCGGTACACGCCATCGACCTCAACGCCGGCCCAAACCGTGCGGTGATCCTTGGGATCGACCATCAGCATGGTAACCATAGGGGGGCCGATGTGGCATTCCTGGGCCATCTGTACGGACAACCGGGTCCAGCTTTGGCCGCCGTCCCGGGAGCGGTAAAGAGCCGCCGGTTTTATGCCCACAAAAATCGTCTGTGTATCCTGCGGGTCGATGGCTATCGACCAGATTGGAACCCCATCCATGGGCGACCACAGCTTCTCCCACGTCGCGCCCTTATCTTCACTGCGATAGATGCCGTTATCAGATCCGGCCAGTATCCGGCTGGGGTCGTCGGGGTACGCTGCCAGCGCCCTCACCTGGCTGCCCAGTGGGAACGGGTCTCTGATCCGGTTCCAGTTATCTCCCCCGTCCGGGCTGTGCCAAACACCGCCGCCGAATCCCACGGCGCCTACGCAAATACTGTAGTTGTTACCCATAGCGCTATCTCCTCTGAGGATAATTTAATCGTCCGATCAGGAAGCGTTAGCCACGCTTTTCGAAAGTATACTGCTTTTTCCGCCCGAAACCTATCATCAACAATCCATCGACGAGGTCTTTCGGTTTTCCTCATGTCATTGCGAGCGCAGCGTGGCAATCTCGACGCCATAGCAATGATGGTTCCCCAGCGTGTGCTCAACCTCAACGAGATTGCCACGTCGCTGCGCTCCTCGCAATGACAGGTGGGGGTGGGCTCCTCGCAATGACAACCGAATGACCCTGGCCAAACACCCTTGCGTCGGGTCCGAGTTGCCCGAATGTGATGAGACCCGACTCCCGCGCAGCGGTCAGTGCAACCGGAGCCGGGCCTTGAACTAATCGTCCAGGTGAATTGTGGCGGTTACCCTGGGAACGTCGCTCACGACCCGAGTCGTGTGACCATGCCCCGTCATGTCTTCAGCAAGGTTGACATCTCCGGGACCCAGTCGGTGGACCGTCCCGTCGGCGAGCCCAATCTCCGCTTCTCCCGACAGTGTGATTATGTATTGTCGGCGTGGAGCCACGTGCCAATCACTGAAATACCCCGGTTGCGACGCCCGGAATACGATTCCCTTGGCATTTTGCAACTGGCTCCACGCGGGGTCGGTGGGCGGGTCGATTTCTTCAATGTGAGATTCGCCGTCGTCGCCGGAATATAGTCGTATGGATCCCATGATCACTCCTGTTGTTACCAGATTTCACCCCGAATCTTAACACGAACCAGGGGCCGTGGCATGGGTGAACCCCGCAAAAAGCGCGCACAATCCGCGTAACTGTTCAGACTTGTGGGGATCTGCGGGCCATTCGGGATTTGCGTTGTGATAGACTCACGCTTGGAAAATTCACATCCAGGGAGGTCTTTATGCCGATACCTCGAATGCGTTTCTGGCTGCCAGCGCTTGGGATATTGAGCGTCGTCCTGCTCCTCGCAGCCTGTGGCTCCTCCAGCGAGCCGGAACTTCCCGACACTACCTCTGCCTCGGTGCTGACTTACCTGGAGGAAGTGGATTACCGGAATAACGATGACTGGAAGCTCTGGCCTGGGACAGAAGAGAAATACCAGGGCGAAGACCCCCACGGCATGCTCCTGACCACTTACCTCAACCCGGCAGCCTTCGAAGCTATTGAGAAGGACACCGCCACACCCGACGGGTCCATCATTGTCAAGGAAAACTACACCCCTGCCGGCGACCACGCCGCCAACACTATCATGTACAAGAAGTCGGGCTACAACCCCGACCATAGCAACTGGTTTTGGCTCAAGGTTCTGGCCGACGGCACGGTGGAGAAGGAAGGCAGAGTGGAAGGCTGCCAGCAGTGCCACGGGGATGCCCCAGACTACGTTTGGGGACCGCAGCAGTAGCGCCTTACCGGTCGGGTCCATTGGGAGACAAATCAAGGAGCAGACGCGGCGACCCGGTACGCGTCTGCTCCTTGATTTCGGGATTCGGCTGGCGCTATCCAGGCCAATTGACCACAGCCGGAACAGTTACGTTCCGCCCAGCGGCGCGGTTTATCGTGTGGCCCCTATCGTGTGGTCTCTGGGAGAACCTCCCGTCGAGGGCGGTTGCGCCAGTACGAAAAATGTGAACCAGAGACTTGCCTGTTTGGGCATCGCCTGCCCTGGCCCGCGACCATGTTATTATGAGTCGCCCGGATCAAAGCGGACGCCCCTTTTTACATGCCCCTTCCCACATGCCCCTTTCCAAAGGAGGACTCGGCAAATGGCGACAGTCGGACCAGCATGGACCCAGGAATTCGTGGACGTCGCAGGCGCCCGGCTCCAATTGGCCCGGGGAGGCAACGGCGATCCGCTGCTGATACTCCACGACGAGTTGGGCCACAATGGTTTGTACCGGTATCACGAAGCTCTGGCCCAGGAATACTCCCTGTACATACCCTCCCATCCCGGATTCGGTGAGACCGAGCGGCAGGAATGGATCATGAACATGCGTGATCTGGCGGGATGGTACCTCGAGGCCATCGATGACCTGGGACTCCAGCAGGTCAATCTGCTCGGTTTCTCCCTCGGCGGCTGGCTCGCCGCGGAAATGGCATCAATGTCTCCCAATCTGTTCAAGAAGTTGGTGCTGGTCGGCCCCGCCGGAATCAAACCCCCTACCGGCGAGATTTATGACATGTTCCTGGCGGTGGCCACGGAGTTTTTGACCGAGGGTTTCCATGACCCGGAAAACACCCCGGAATTCCAACAGGTCTGCCCCGATGAACCCAGCGCTGAATTAACCGAAGCGTGGGAAGTGGCTCGCGAGGAAGCCTGCCGGTTGAGCTGGCGCCCTTACATGTACTACCCCGGCCTCCCCAACCTGCTTCACCGCCTCAAGAACCTTCCTACTCAGATTATATGGGGTAGGCAAGACAACATCGTGCCTGTCAGCGCCAGCCGGTTGTATCACGAGTCTATCCCCGGCTCCCGCGTGGACATACTGGAAAACTGCGGGCATCGCCCGGAATTGGAGAAAACCGACGACTTTGTGCGCCTCGTAAAGGAATTCCTGTCGTCTTAGGTCTTCCCTGGCTATGTTAGAATCCACCTTGTAGCACGAGCCGGAAGGAGAATCAAAATGTTCATTGGATACTTCACTGAACGGCCATACCAGGACCCAAAGTCCGGGTATTTCGGGGCCACGGGTAAACCGATTATGGACCTGAACGTCAGCAACGAAATTTACGATGCCGAGTTGGGGGCAACGCTTTACAACCGTTACCTCGATGAGAAGATATACGCCGAAGAAATGGGTTTCGACGGCCTGATGCTTAACGAGCACCACAGCACCCCGTTCTGTATGGGCGGCGCGATGAACGTGGAAGCCTCCATCCTTGCCCGCATCACCCAGCGGGCCAAGATCGTCCTGCTGGGAAACATCATTCCCATCTGGGACGACCCGCTGTGGCTGGTGGAGCAGCTCTCCATGATCGACATGATCTCCCGCGGCCGGCTGGTATCCGGCTGGGTGCGCGGCACCGGCAGGGAGAGTGTTGCCCACAACGTCGAACCCCATTACAACTGGGAAAGGTTCAAGGAAGCCCACGAACTGATCGTCAAGGCGTGGACTACTCCCGGCCCATTCCGCTGGGAAGGCAAGCACTACCAGTTCCGCCACGTCAATCCCTGGGTAAAACCCTACCAGAAGCCCCATCCTCCCATCTGGCTGCCCGGCGTGGTCAGCCGAGATTCCCTCATGTGGGCGGCAGAGCAGCGGATTCCCTACATCATGCTCGCCACCGAGATGGAACCCACCAAGCAGGCGTTCCAGCTTTACCACGACACTGCTGCTGAGCTGGGCTATGAGTCCGGCCCCCAGAACATCGGTTACCTCTGGAAGGTCCACGTTGACGAAACCGAAGAGTTGGCCGAAGCAACCGCCCGCAAGTACGTACAGGGCCCCAGCAACCCATTCCTGGCCGGCAATGAGGGTACTGTCAACCCGGCGTTGCTCAACCTCCCTGGCCTCACTTCCCGTCGCCGGGTGCTCCCAACCCAATCCGTAGCCACCGCCGCCCGCGGCGGCAACGCCGGTCCGGGCGGAGCCTTGGGTCGTCCCTACGAGCAGCAGATCGCAGACTATACCATCATCTCCGGTACGCCCGACAGCGTGATCCCCAAGATTCGCCACGTGCTGGAAACCATCCGCCCCGGGAGCATTTTCTTCTGGGACGGCGACGGCGCCATGACCCACGACGACGCCATGCGCAGCCTGCGGCTCATGGGGCAGGAAGTGCTCCCCGCCGTCCGCGAGATTGCCAAGGATCTGGACCTGCCCGGCCCCTTCGAAGTCGATCCCGCCACCAGCCAACCCTACGTGGCAAATCCACCGGTGCCAGTCCCGGCAGCAGACGATTAAATCCTGTCCATCGCCTCGTCGATGATTCGACCTCTCCCGGATATGGGAGAGGTCGTCATTTTTGTCCAGCGGGGGAGTCGCTCAGAGTGTTGAAGTGACCGGGGTCATTCCGGCTTTCGCCGGAATGACGAAATGCAATTTCAAAATGTCGACAGAGCCTACCCTGAAACTTCATCCAGCATCGCGATCTTATCCTGGAACAGTGCGATGGCCCGTTCTTCCGGCACCCCCATGAAGAACCTTAGCCCCTGAACGTACTCCACAACTTCCCTTGGGAGCATACGCAGGTCGTTGCGGGGTCCCGTCACTTTGTACAGGTTGTTCATCCAGTCCTCTTGCCCAACAAAAAGGGCATCCTCCACCACCACATAATCCCCCCGTTCCATCTCCGCACTGGCCATCCACCGGGAGAAAACGAAGGGCAACCCGGTCCACGCCTGCCATTCTTCCCCCAAGTCGTACCGGTGGGGGAACCCTCGCGCTCCACGGCGGTTGCGCAAAGCCCCGTTGCCGGTTAACAGGTAGGCATCATGGTCGGAGTTCTCATCGACGAATGCCCCGCTTTTAGCGCCGTGTTTCAACCTCAGCAGCACTTTAAGCAGGCTTACTGATGTGGAGTCGCCGTCGCCCACGACAATCCGGTCCTCGCTCAAGGTCTCTATGGGCTCTTTAGACAGGAGTACGCTGGCCATCCCCAAGCCAACCGACGCAACGCAGAATCCGGTCATTAATCTGGCCTTGTCCGCCAGCCGGAAGGTATCCACCAGGGAAACCGGCCCCGCGTCTATTTCGCCCTGCTCCAGGGCATCGGCCACCGCGTTGAGCTCCATATTTCGCAACTCAATACCGCGGCGCTCCATGTCGAAATAGAACGCTTCACATTCCAGATTGGGGATATGGGCTACCGTGATGGGCATGACAAAGACTAGCTCCTGTATGGTCTCACGCGTGCCCATTTTGCCAAACCAAACTGCCCTGCTGTCATTGCGAGGAGCGCAGCGACGTGGCAATCTCGTTGAGGTTGAACACACGTCGGCAAACCACCATCGCTACGGCGACGAGATTGCCACCCCCGTATCAAGTACGGGGTCGCAATGACAGACCAAAGTGGGTACGCATGAGGATGCAACGGCGTGTAGCA
Source organism: Dehalococcoidia bacterium (assembly GCA_965262485.1). GTDB lineage: Bacteria > Chloroflexota > Dehalococcoidia > Lucifugimonadales > UBA3495 > Bin87. The sequence goes on from OZ253540.1 coordinate 2,864,974, forward strand.
CATGGGAAGGCCCCCGCCCTCTGCCGGAGAAGCCCCAATCAGAGGCTTTCGTCCGCTTTAGGTCGGAGGCCTTCCCAAAGAGTGTAACTCTGTCTGGGGCTACAGCCTGGGCCCCATAAAGGTGGATGATTGCTTGCGGTAAACCTGGATACGGTTGCGAGGGCCTTCACAGACGAACACCGTGTTGGAATCGTCCACTGTAACCCCGGTGGGGGCCCAGAAGTCCTTTTCCCGCTCCATTCCCTGCGCGCGCTCCCGCTCGCCCCACATCTCCGGATTCGCGTCCAGTTTGTCCTTGCCCCACTTGGAGACAGTCGCATCACCGGTTTTGAGGGCGGCAAAGTTGCCGTCCGGATAGAAGACCTGCAGACGATTGTTCAGCCAGTCGGCGACGTAGATGATGCCGTCCCTGTCAACCGCGACGTCGGTGGGACGATTGAACTCGCCTTCACCCGAGCCGGAAGAACCGAACTCCATCAGGAACTGACCGTCGGCCGTAAACTTCTGGATGCGGTCGTTCCGCCAGTCGGCGATAAAGATGTTGCCCTGCTTGTCGATGTCGATTCCCCAGGGCATGTGGAACTCGCCGTCCCCTTCGCCGAACGAGCCGAACGTGGACAGGAACTTGCCGTCGGGAGTGAATTTCTGCACCCGGTGGTTCATGCTGTCAACGACGAACACGTTGTCGTCCTTGTCGATGGCCAGTCCGGCGGGTCGGTTGAGCTCGCCGTCATCGCTGCCGAAACGTTCCTCCCATTTGCCCAGGTATTCCCCGTCGCCGCTGAAGATGGATATCCGATGCGTCCATTCATCAGAAACGTAGACATTACCGTTGCTGGCGATGGCTACGGTAACGGGCCAGACCAGGGAACCGTCGTCGAAGTTATACTCGTGCGGCCCCTGCTGGGGTACGCCTCGGGCGAAGGCGTTGACGTATTCCTCGTTTACGGTGCAAACCGCAATTCGAGTGCCCTCGGGCCGATATTCCGGAGACCGGCACAGGACGTACATGAGATCGTCCTCGCCCCGGGCCACGTGGACCGGATACGTGAATCCTGGTCCGAACTGCTCGCCCCGCCCGATGGTGTGGCTGTACTGTAGTTGTACGTGCGATATTTTGGTGGGGGTCATATTCACCTCACAGTGTCTGACTAAATGAACTCCATCTGCTCGAACGCTCCGTTCACGATGGGCTTGGCATCCAGGCCCATCCATTTCTCCAGGAGCGCGGAGTAGAGGCCACGGAAGTCGTTGTTGAAGTGCAGGTCTCCCTCCAGCAGCTTTTCCTGCTCCAGAGAGGGATATTCGCCGTAGAGTCCGCCCTTTACCGCATCGCCTACTACGAAAGCCACGCCGCCCGAACCATGGTCAGTGCCAGATCCGTTGTCGTGCACCCGGCGCCCGAACTCGGTGAAGACCAGCAACACCACGTCGTCTCCGGCGTTGTGCTCCTTGAGGTCGTCGTAGAAGTCGGCCACCGCGCGCGATGTCTCGTTCCACAGCCTGGTGTGGTTCGCCAGCTCGCCGGCGTGCGTGTCAAAGCTGTTGTAAGGCGCCGTCGTGTACAGCACCCTGGTTCCCAACCCGGCCAAATGTACCTGCGCGATGTTGCGCATGTACTGAGCGACGGTGTCGTCGCCGTATTCAACGGAGGAGGAATACATGGCGGGGGCGGTGCTAAGGATGTCGGCCCCTTCCAGGGCGTCCAGACCCGTCTGGGCGAAGTAGTCCAGCACCGGGCCCTGGCCAATCATCGGCGTATAGACCCTGGAGAACACGTCAAGGGCCTTGGTTCGCTGCTCTTCGAGCTCGATACCTGTCAGCACCCCGTAGGTTTCAAGGTTGCCAACCGAAGCCACCGGCACCCCGGGGGCTACCAGTGACCTGGGCAGACCCCGGCCAAAGTTGACTCCTGTCAGTACGTTTTCCTTCTGCGGGTCCAGGTCGCGCAGGGCACGGCCCAGCCAACCCTCGTCGCCCACCTTGTCCGGCTCACAGGTGTGCCAGATGTCCATGGAACGGAAGTGGGAACGGCTCGGGCTAGGGTATCCTACGCCCTGAATGATGGCAACTTTGCCGTCATCGTACAGGCGCTTAATCGGGGCCATCGCCGGATTGAAGCCGATCTGGTCGTTGATCGGAAGAACCTGGTCGATGGGTATTCTTACGTTGGGCCGGTTGTCCAGGTACAGGGGATCACCATAAGGAATGATCGTGTTCAGAGCGTCGTTGCCCCCTGACAACTGGAGGACCACCAGCACCGGGTCTTTTTTGGTGGATGTCATTTCTTTAGTCCTCCCTCTTTATGCGAATAGGTACTCGGTGGTGGCCACGATGGACTGCAACATTTGCCCCACCCTCTGGCCGAACTCTTCGGTGCCGGTCTGCAACTCGCCTTCGCTGCGGGCCAGCGACACCAACTCGTTGCGGGTCACGTCAGCCAACTCGTAAGCGCCCAGCATGTCCAGGCAACCGTCAACCAGCTGCTCCGGCGAAATGGTGGCTCCCTCAGCACCCAGGCGATTGATGATGGCCTGGACTCCGCGGTGCGACGTGTTGCCCACGGCGTCTGCCGTGAAGTTGATGCGCTCTACCAGCGTTCCGCTGTCGATCCACTCCCGGCCGGTATGCCAACCCTCAACCGTCGGAGGATTGAGCAGGTCCTGACCCATGTACCGGATGGTGAGGGTCATGGCGTTCAAGCCGGGCTTGGGCATGTCGAAGTCGCCGACCAGGCGCATCGTACCCACCACGGTTTCGGTGGGACTCTTCACCTTGGTGAAACGGGCATCCTTGAAAAAGTCGGAGTTGAACAGTACCCGCAGCATCGAGCGGACGTCGTAGTTGGAGCGGAAGTACTCGTCCTCCAGCATCTGGATGGCTTCAGGGTCCCTGGGTGGCGTGTCCTGCCATGCCGGAACCTGCGGCTCGTCGGCGACGAAGAAGTTGTACAGGTGCCTGGCAATGAACCTCGCCGCGCCGGGCTGCCTGGCGACGATCTTCACGATGTCTTCGCCGTTCCAGTTCCCGGACTCGCCCAGGAACGACTTTTCGCCATAGTCGTGGTCCGACGGGTCGTAGATGAAGGACGCCTCGTACTTGCCGTATGGATACCTGGGAACCGAGTTGGTCACCGTCCAGCCGGTAAAGGCGCGGGCGCACTCCTGCACGTCATCCTCAGAATAGTTAGCCACACCATCCATACCGACGCCCAGCGAAAAGAGCTCCAGCAGCTCGCGGCCCCAGTTCTCATTGATGGCATCCTTGTGGCTCATGCAGTTGTCAAGGTAGAACATCATTGCCGGGTCCATCGACAGTCCCAACAGCAGGTCGTGGAAGCTTCCCATTCCCATGGTGCGGAACATTTCGAACTCGATCTGCTGCTGCTTCGGGTATTCACACTTGGCGTGGCCGGTGCAGAAGATCTGGTGCCAGAAGAGGGCAATCTTCTCTTCCAGCGGACGCTTGGTATTGATCATTCGGAAGGTCCATTCTTCCTGCTGACCCTCCAGTCCCGCCTGGGATACCCACTGTGGCTGATATCGCATCAACAGGTCACGCTCGATCTCGGGCTGCGTGTCCGGATGCAACAGTTCTTCTACAGTGGCTTCGTAGCCCTGGGCGACTCGGGCCTCCAGTTCTTCGTACGTCGCTCCGAAGCCGGCGCGGCGCATCAAGTGGGCCATTAATGCGATATCCTTGTCTGCCATTCTTTCTCCTCCTGAGTACGTGTCCTCGGTCATTTACCGGCAACGCCCTGGCGATTACGGTTTCCCGTTGCACTACTTCACGCCGAGGTCGTATGCGCCAATCATTTCCCGCTTTGCACACCAATTAAGATGGGCAAACGCGGCACCGGCGCCGCTACCGGTACTGGTATTGGCACCATCGTATTCCTAACGTTGCCGGACGTCAACATTGTTTATCATGTGAGAATATTTCAAAACTTGTGAAGGTCTATCCCTGGCCCTCCGGATTGTCTGATCCGCGCCCGCCGGTCCGCCCCTGTCATTGCGAAGAGAGCCAGCAATGCGGCAATCCCAAATGCCATCAGGGAGCGGGACGCCAACGCCGAACCCGCCCGCCGAATCGCGCCATTGCTCTGTGTTCCGGGCCTTTTCAAAGTTGTGGAAATTAAACACCCGCTCGTCCTGAGCCTGTCGAAGGACGGTCGCCGATGGTTCGACAAGCTCACCATGAGCGGAGGTCGGAGGACTTTGAAAAGGCCCTGCTGTGTGTTACGTCGCAGCGGCCCAGGTCGTGGTTTTCCGTGTATCCTTGTCTCTGTATCCTTGTCCTGAACCTCAGTGGCATAGTCCGCTTCCAGACTTGCCTATTTGGAACGCCCACATAAGGAGACTAACCGTGGATAAAATCAGGAATAATTACCCGGATATCGCCCCGTCCGGGCCCACCTTCAGCCGAGGCGTCCGAGTCGGCAACCTGCTTTTCATCGCCGGCTGCACCGCCCGCGGCGCCGATGCTCAGGGCAAGTCGGTAATGGAACAGCTGAGGGTGACATTGGACCGAATCACCCGCATCGTGGCGCAAGAGGGCGGGAACCCCTCCGACATCGTCAAAATCACCACCTTCGTCACCAGCATCCCCGACTGGCGGTCGCACCGGGAAGAACAGGAAGCGCTGTTCACCGAGTATTTTCAGGGTGAATATCCCGCCAACACTCTGGTGGAGATCACCGCCCTGGCCGAAGACGGGTTGGACGTGGAGATCGAAGCAATCGCCGAAATAAGCTAGGGTGTGTGGACAACCCCCGTCATTCCCGAGAAAGCGGGAATCCAGTTGCCTGCCTATCTTCGGCTCCGGTTCACGCCACGCTGCGTTGGAACAAACAACCCGCCGCCACCACCATTGCCCCGTCCCCGTTCATCCTGAACCTGTCGAAGGCCCGCTGCCATTGCGAAAAGCACAGCCGCTCATGGTGAGCCTGTCGAACCACGCGGCAATCTCGTTGAAGTTGAACACACGTCGGCAAACCATCATTGCTACGGCGGCGAGATTGCCAAGCCCCGCATCGAGTACGGGATCGAAATGACAGATTAAAGCGGGTACGCGTGAGGTCTGGCGGTCGAGGACATCGAAGCTGATGAAAATCCCAGCGGGCCGGCCAGTTTTATAGTGTTCGACTCGGATGGCAATCCAATCCTCGTAGACCAGCACGTATGATTACAGTGGCCTTCGTCCAGGCCGGCCGGGTCCCACCTGATCAAATCCGGGGCCGCACGAATTCGAACCTTTGAAACGGGCCATCAGGAGCTCCGCGCACTCGCCCGCATCGCGGCGATCCCTTCGTTCAGGCCAGGATGATACAGCCCCAGCAGGCTCATAGTCCGTGTGCAATCCAGCCCCAACAAATCAGGGCTCCTGTCCGCCGCGACGTGTTCCCGTGCGTTAGCGCCGGCTGGTGATCCCGACGCGGTACCGGTCGGGATCACCAGCCGGCGGTCCAGGTTGAACCCTTCGGCAATCGAGGAAGCGAAGTCATACATACTCACCCAATCGCCACCGGCCAGGTGGTGGATGCCTGCGTAATCTCCCTCCACCAGCCTCACGATGCCATCGGTCAAGTGTCCAACGTAAATGGGCGTTCGATACACGTCGGTGGGGCCATCGTAAGAATCGCCGCCCTGTAGACGTTCGATCAGCCACTGTGCGAAATTACGCTGCCCCAGCTCCGGCCATCCGTACACAATGCTGGTCCGGAGGATGCTGCTCCGGGCCGCCAGCTTGGCCACTTCCTGTTCAGCCTCCCATTTGGTTTGGCCGTAGTGGGTGGTGGGGCTTGGAGTTTCGGTCTCCCGGTAGTAACCGCGCTGGCCGTCGAATACGTACTCGGTAGAGATGAAAACCAGCCTGGCCCGGTGTACGTCGGTTAGCCGCACAATTGTTGACGTTGCGGCAACGTTGACGGCCGTAGCCCTCGCAGGTTCCCGTTCCGCCCTGCCAACGTCCGCCATTGCGGCGAGGTGAACCACTACGTCGGGCTGGGTAAACTGGAATACCCGCTCCAGGCCCGCCACGTCGGTTAGCTCGACCGGGTACCAGCTGTTGCCGTCGTCTGCCGGAGCGCGGGACAGGAAGGTGCCTGAGACCGCATGGCCAGCCGTGCCGCCCAAACGCCGCATCAGGTGTTGACCGATGAACCCGCTGGCGCCGATCACCAAAATCCGCAACAGAGTCCTCCCCACGTCAAACTGGTCAGACCGCCTCTTCCAGGCTTTTTCAAGGCTTTTCCGCCGGATTGGTACTACGGATGATTTCATCCCCACTGAATAGTACGCAACCCACCGGAATGATGGCAAACGTGATCGACCCGCGTACCACGTTTCCAACTGCGATACTGGTTTCACACTCCCCGTTCCCGAACATTCTCCGGTACCGGCAACTCTCCGCCGGTTTGGGTTCGTGCGTTGCCACGGTCGCCGGGCACACCTATAATCCCGGATAAATCGCTCCCGGTGATTCCATCGGGCGCATACCGGAACGCTTGTGGGAGGTCTGATCATGGCTACTGCTAAGGTTAACGGCGCAGAAATCTATTATGAGGAATCTGGGAGCGGACCACCCATCATCCTTTCCCCCGGTGGGCTCCAGGGTGTCGCCAGCAGCTACCAGCCGGTGATCGAGGCTCTCTCACAGGAGCATCGAGTAGTTGTTTACGACCGCCGCTTCGGGGGCCAGTCCCGCAGCCCGTTGGTCGTCCAGACCTGGGAGATGGTTTGCGATGACGTGTTCGGCCTGATGGACACTCTGGGCATGGACCAGGCGTACCTGGGCGGCGGCTCTTTCGGCGCTGCCATCTCATTCGGATGCGCTTTTCGTCGCCCCGAGCGCGTCCGCGCCATCTTCCCTTCCAACATCGCCGGCGGCGTGATCTGCGACGGCTACCTCACCGGCAAATTGTTCAAGAGCATGGACATGGCCGAGAACGACAGCATTTCGTCGGTGGTGGACGCGTTCGACGCCGACGACCGCTTCTCGCCCTTTAGTCCCGAAATAGCCCAAACCGATGCCCAGTACCGCAAAACTCTGGAATCCGTGAACACCGACGATTTCGTTCAGGTCATGCGGGACACCATCTACGCCTTTTTTGACGGCTCATATCCGACTTTGGGCATGACCGAGCAGATGCTCCAGAGCATCCGCGTCCCGGCGATGGTTATGCCGGGCAACAACGATGTTCATCCTCGGCGTGTGGCCGAGATGGTTCACCGGCTGGTGCCCAACTGCCAATGGGCCGAAGTGCGCCCCCACTCCGAGGAACCCGAAAAGTACACCAAACGCGTCCTCCGGTTTTTGTCCACCGTGGAGGCCGCCTGACCCGCATAGCCAACTGTTGCGGACGGCCGACCGACTCGTTGGCCGACTGCCGCATACAAATGACAAGGGCAACTACGTTAGAAAATTGCGAAACTTGTCATTGCGAGCGCAGCGCGGCAATCTCGTCGCTGAAACCGCCGTCGTTGCTTCAACGGGATTGCCACGTCGCTACGCTCCTCGCAATGACAGAAGGCAGGGACTGGAGTTTCACAATTTTCTCAACCATGTAGGTTGCCCTTGTTTTTCTCCCTACCGTGTCTCTCGGTTAACGAGTTCTGTGGTAGCGGTAATCCCGCGCCGAGCCACGCTCCGGGGTAGCAGTGGGGTTTTTGGGAAGGTAGCGGTAGTTGGGGTCAACGCCCTCTTTCGCGGCCAGGCCGTTCCGCAGCACCCCGATGCGCTCCACTTCCATCTCCACCACGTCGCCGGGTTCCAGCCATCGGGAGTTTTCGTACCCCTTGCGAATCGACTCCCGGATCGAACCGCCGCCCACGGTGCCGCTGCCAATCACGTCGCCCGGGGCGATGCGGCTGTCCTTCGACGCTCGTTCGATAATCTCGCCCCAGCTGTAGTAGGCGTTGACGGCTTCCCCGTTTCGCAGCCAGTCGTCGCCATTGACCCGGACGTGGCAGGCCACATCTAGCCGGCCGTCACGGATGTATGGTTCCAGTTCGTCGGTAGTTACCAGCCACGGGCCGATGGACGACGCGGAGTCTTTCCCCTTGGCCGGCCCCAATCCAAACGTCATCTCGTCAAACTGAAGATCGCGGGCGCTCCAGTCGTTGAAGATGCAGAATCCGGCGATGTATTGCATGGCTTCGGACGCCGGCACGTTGGTTCCCGCACGACCGATGATGCAGCCTATCTCCAGCTCGTAATCCAGCTGATCTGAAGCCGACGGATAAGGGACTTCCTCATCCGGCCCGTAGATGACCAGCGGGTTGGAGAAGTAGAACACCGGCATCCGGTACCACACCGGGTCGATTTCCCGTGTGCCCTGGGACGTGGCGTGTTCTTCGTACACGATGTAGTCCCGCACCGTTGGCGGTTGCAGCACCGGAGCGCGCAACCGGACATCCGCCAGGGCCACTCTGGGAGCCGCCACGTTGCTGGCCAGAGCGTCCCCCACCCGGTCAACGGCAGAATCCCCCAGTTCCAGCAATGCGCGCACGTCCGGCAGCGGCTGGCCGGCGCCGATCAGCGCCGCCACGTCAACCACCGCGTCGTCCTGCAGCACCCCGCAGCGGGGGCCGGTTCCGGGATCGTAGGTCAGCAGTTTCATAATCGTCGCTCCTCTTTGATTGTGTCTCTTTGATTAGGCAGCGTCGGTATAGCCGGCCAGCCTCGCGGCGTCGCTGATATAGTCGGCAGTCTGGAGAATGCGCCGATGGACCTCGGACGCCGGTTCACAGATGCCCAGGTAGAAGCAGGCACCGTGCAGAATGCCCTGCCGGGAGTAATAGCGCCCCACCAGTGAGCTGATGTTGCTGTCTTCTCCGGCCAGCATGAGCAGTCCTCGAGAAGTGTCCGGGGATAGTTCAGGTTCCTCGCCCGTTCGGGCCAGGATCAGGGCATCGGTGGCCCGCTTGGTGGCGCACCACGCCTTCTCCGCCGCGTCGCGGATGTCGCCCGACTCCAGCAGCCGCAGCGCGTCAGCGTGAACGGCCCTGGCGTCGGCAAATATGGCGGATATGTGGTCGGTGGCTACCATGCAGTTTTGATGCTCCGTGATTAGTGGTGTCCTGGGCGGAGGTTAGATGTCGAGGAGGTAACGTTGCCGGCCAGCGCATCGCCCGCCCGGTCGATGGCAGAATCCCCCAGTTCCAGCAATGCGCGCACGTCCGGCAGGGGCTGGCCGGCGCCAATCAGCGCCGCCACGTCAACCACCGCGTCGTCCTGCAGGCCCCGCAACGGGAGCCGGTTCCGGGATCGTAGGTCAACAGTTTCATAATCGTCGCTCCTCTTTGATTGCGCCGCTTTGATTACGTAACCTCGGTATAGCCGGCCAACCTCGCGGCGTCGCTGATATAGTCGGCGGTCTGGAGAATGCGCCGGTGTACTTCGTCCAAGGGCTCGCAAATTCCCAGGTAAAAGCAGTCGCCATGCAGTGCGCTCTGTCTGGAATGATAACGTCTGCGTAGGGGGCGGAATGCCTGGTCTTCTGTGGACAGTCTCGCCAAGCCCCTCGATGTATCGGAGGATATTTCCGGCTCAGTCCCCGTTCGGGCCAGGATCAGCCCGTCGGTGGCCCGCTTGGTGGCGCACCACGCCTTTTCCGCAGCGTCGCGGATGTCGCCCGACTCCAGCAGCCGCAGCGCGTCAGCGTGAACGGCCCTGGCGTCGGCAAATATGGCGGATACACGGTCGGTGGCTACCAAATCTTACCCTCTCTATTCAACAGGACTTACGCAGTCGGATGCCTTCACCATCGCTATTCCTGCAAAAGGATGACACTCTGGCGCCTGAAAGTCATTTCAGCCTTGACCGGAATCCAACACTTCAGCGACGGGCTTGAGGTTGCCAAAACACCATCTCCATCCGCAAGCCTCTCTCGTCTTCTTGAGGCGCCTCGGGCAATGTTTGAAGCTCACCGGGCCATCCCCGATAAGCAGTTACCGCTGCCACAAGCGAATCAAGTATGTCATCCTTTCCGACGCGATTGTTGCGAAATCTGGCCCATCCGTCCTCAAATATATCCCTGGTCCTCTGCTCCACTTGATCTTGATTAAGAACGCGGATGCGTTCCTCGATTCCTTCCTCAGTATGCTTGTTGGGGCCCACAGGCTCCCCATTGTTCAAGGCCCAGAAGCAAATTTCGGGGTGGACTTCCCTGACTTGCGGAGTACCTTCACGAGGCAGCAAATTGTCGACTTCGGCGATCTTGGGCATTATCGCAAGCGTTTGCTCGGAAAGTGACCTCTCTGTGATTTTAATCTGCTTATCTCTTGCACCACGTTTATCACCAGGGTGATCCGTAAGGTGCTGTGACGCAACCCTTGTCGGCGCACGGAAAACTCTTGGTGTATGGGGGCGCAGTAGTCTCCTTGCCTCTGGGTCGCAGAGGCGTTCTTCTGGACCATTTGGCAATCCTATCGGAATGTCCACCAGGATCAGCTTGGCCGTTTTGTAGTGGTCCAACAGATGGTCAAACCGGGAAAACACCTTCAGCTCGTGTTCTCCGCTACTGCTCAACCCGACGCAGCACCAACCGCCACGACAGCCGTCCACTCCTACGAATTCACTTTCCGACATGGCTTGAACCTCCCTTGTACATTTCTGGATTCCCGCTTTCACGGGAATTACGGGCGGTGGCTGCGGTAATCGGGAGACTTGGTAACGCATAGGGGCGAATAACCATTCGCCCCTACAACGTTGCGCTCAGTGCATCGGCGAGAAGCTGGCCGGTATCATAATCTTGTTTTCCTGGCTGACGCGGCCCGGGGCGCCGGAGGGCCACTGGGGAATTTTGCTGGCTTCGGCCCGCACTTCGGCGCGGTGGTTCAGGTCCTGGTAGGGCCACACGTGCATCCAGCGGTTCAGGTTACCGAACTCGGTGTACATGCCGGCGGCCAGCGGTGAGAACTCCTCGCGGTACGGCAGCGATTCGCCCCAGAGCCGCAGCAGCTCCGGCATTGACCCGTTGGCGTAGGTGTACACCCGCATCTCGTAGATGTTGCCCAACGCCTGGTCGCCGCCCATCGGCCGCATAAACGGCGCCGGCGTCCACACCTCGGAGTTCATGTTCAGGATGTTGCCGGGCGTGATTTTGGGCGGCCAGTTGGCTTCCTGCGCGGCCTCGGCGCGGATACGTTCCCGCTCTTCCAGGCTGTCGTAACCCCAAACGTGGATAATCTGGTTCAACGGCCCAATCTCAGTGTGCCAGAAGGCCGCGATGGGCGAATACTTCTCGCGGTAGGGCAAAGCTTCGGCAAAGGCTTCCTCAGCCTGGGGCACGGCTCCGGGTTTCATATCGTAGGTGCGTACTTCGTAAATCATAATCCTCTCCGCGGGCTTGCCGCCCGGCATAGTCTCACGTTCAATAGTCCTGCGTTCAACGGCTGGAACACCAGCAGTGTAACGGCCCGACCAGACCGGGGCAACCGGCGATAAGCCAGTGCGGTACTCAGGGCGTACTGTCAAAAAAGAAGACGATAGGTTTCATGGATGAACAGGATAAATGGGATTTTGATGATTGTGACGGGCGAGGTGGAACCGGGGCGGCCTGTTATTATTAAGCGGTTTATCAGTAGTTAGCAACGCCGAACCGCTGTAAAAGGGCTGCCGGCTTCGGTATCGCTGGGGGAGTTTTGAGCTTTCTAACCACGCTGGCCCTGCGCCGCAAGCCGGTTACCATCATGGTGATGGGCCTGTTGCTGGCGGTGGGGTTGTATTCCTACGACAGCCTGCAGCAGGAGCTGTTCCCGGAGATCAGCTTTGCGATTGTGTACGTGATTACCCCTTACCAGCAGGGGGATCCTAATACGGTGGCGTCGGAGGTTACCGAGAAGATTGAAAACGTCATCATAGGGATGGCCGACCTGGATAAGATCACCTCCGTATCTTCGTCCAATATGTCGTCGGTTACGGCGACCTTCGCCACCGGCGCGGACACCGAAAAGGCAGAGGAAGAGATACGGGCCAACGTGGGGGCGCTCGACCTGCCGGACGATGCGTTGAACTCCATTGTGGTTCGCGTAACATCGGATATATTCCCCGTGATGTGGTTGAGCGTCAGCGGCGACCGGGACATACCATCGCTGCAACAGGTGATAGACGACGAGATACTTCCCCAGCTGGAAGCGGTTGACGGCGTGTACGAGGTTGATGTTCAGGGCGGCGTGCGCGAGCGGGTTTCCATCATCGTGGACCCGGCCAGACTGGAGGAATACAACCTGGGCATCAACGATGTTGCGAACTCCGTTCAGGCCAACAGCATTGATTTGAGCGGCGGAGATTTCAGCCGGAACGGGCGTTCTGCCGTAATCCGGACCTATAGCGGGTACGGCGATCTGGATTCCATCCGCAACGTGCCGGTGGGGTACATTCCTCCGACGGCCACCGGAGGCCAGGCGGGCAACTCGGGCGACGCCACGCCTGTTCTGCTGTCCCAGGTAGCCGAGGTGGTGATAGATACGCCGGAATCGCAGACTCTCTCCCGCACCAACGGGCAGGCCAGCGTGTCGCTGCGCATTACGCGCGAGCCGGATGTCAACACTATTGAGCTGTCTCAACAATTGCTGGCAGTGATAGATGCGATCATGGTGCCTGACGACGTGCGCGTGCAAATCCTTTACAACGATGGGCCGGAGCTGGAAAAGCAGCTGTCGAAAGTGATGAGACAGGGTGGCCAGGGTTTCGTGATAGCGGTGGCCGCCATTTTCATTTTCCTGCTGCAATTCCGTCCCTCCGCGTGGCGAGGGGTACTGAACACGCTGCGGCCAACGTTGATCATCGCCGTCTCGATACCGCTAAGCGTATTGATGACCATACTGGTGATGGCGATTTTCGACTGGACGCTGAATTTTATGAGCCTGGCCGGGCTGGCCATCGCGGTGGGCCGCATCGTGGACGACAGCATTGTGGTGCTGGAAAATACCTACCGCCACGTACAGGCCGGCGAACCGCGCGGTTCGGCTGCGGTGCGGGGCGCGCAAGAAGTAGGAGCCGCCATCATGGCGTCAACGCTGACGACGGTTGCGGTGTTCCTGCCACTGGCCTTTATCCCCGGCGTGGTGGGCGAGTTTTTTCTGCCCTTCGCGCAAACGGTGTGCATATCCCTGCTGGCCTCGACTTTCATTGCGTTGACCGCAGTGCCGGCGCTGGGTTCGATCCTGCTGCGCCAGGGAGACCTGGCCGGCGTGGAGGAATCCGGCGGCGTGGACATCTGGCTGCGGCGCATCTACACGCCACTGCTCACCTGGGCAGTGCGGCATCGTTTGCTGACGGTGTTGGCCTGCATCGCGGTGGTTGCGGCAAGTTTGCCGATCCTGAGTATTGTCCCCATCACGCTCTTTTCCACCGGCGAAGTGCAGTCAATGCGCATTGACATCACCATGCCGGAAGGCACGGACGTGGCGTCCATGTTCCGGGAAGTCCAGGCCGTGGAGGCGATACTGGAAAGGCACGCTGAGGCGGGGTACGTGGAGTCGTATCAAGTTACGCTGGGCGCTACCACCGAGAGCGATACGGGAGTTATCACCGGTGAATCCGGGTTCGACGTAGCCGGCTTTTTTATCACTGTGCCTGACGATTTGCCGCCGGATTTCGCATCCGAATTGCGAGCGTCACTGCCCCAAAACGAAAATGTTGAAATGTTGCTGTTCGTTGATGCCGGCGGGCCCCCCAGCTCTGATCTGGAAGTAGCCGTTACCGGATCCAATTTCGCCGACGTAAAAACTACAGCGACGGCTTTGGTTGACGGGATAAAGCCGATAGAAGGAGTAATTAATCTTAAGACGAATCTCAGCGACTCTCTGGAGGAGCTAACCTTCCAGGTTGACGTGGCGAAAGCGGGGCAACACGGCTTGAGTTCGCAGGCCGTTGCCACCCAGGTACGGGCCTGGACCCATGGCACAGACGTCGGAGACGTTACGTTAATGGAAGAACAGTACGAGCTCATCGTTCGGGGGAAGGACGAAAGCCTGGATGAGATTAACGAACTCCAGAATTTGACCATTGCCGGGCCTTTGGGCCGGGCGTCGCTGGGAGCCATCAGCGACGTCAAAGCCACCGTCGGGCCGTCGATAATTTCCCACTATGACGGCGACCGCTCGGTAACTATCATCGGCGTGTTTGAAGGCCGGGATACCCAGGCCATCAGCGCGCAGGTCGACCGGGTAATCGCAGAGTTGGAAATCCCGCCCGGCGTGAGCGTTGAGCAGGGAGGCTTTGCCAGCGATATCGAAGAGCAATTCGCCAACGTGTACCTGGCGATGATTATCGGCGTGTGTTTGGTTTACCTGGTGATGGTGGCTACCCTGGGTTCCCTTCGGGACCCGTTCATCGTGGTGCTCAGTATGCCCCTGGCCGTGGTGGGGGCGCTGGTGGCGCTGGCGGTTACGGGGCATGCCCTCAGCCTGCCCTCCATGATGGGTTTTCTGTTCCTGATTGGCATAGTGGTTACCAACGCCATCGTACTGATTACTTTCGTCACCCAGCTGCGGGCACAAGGATACGAGACACTGGATGCAGTGATGATGGCCGGGCAGACCAGGCTGCGGCCCATCCTGATGACTGCGTTCACAACTATCCTGGCGCTGTTTCCGCTGGCGTTCGGAGACACCAGCGGTTTCGTGAGCGCGGAACTGGCTACGGTGGTCATCGGTGGCCTGGTCAGTTCCACTTTCCTGACGCTGGTGGCGGTGCCGGTGGCCTATATGCTGATCCACGAATCCATACCCAACCTGGGATCGCGGGCCGCCCGCCTGTTCTCCCGCCAACCGGAGTCCATGCAGCCCCAGGAAGATAGTATAATATCCTCATGACCACGTTCAGCACAGTCGAAGAGTTCCTGGAAATCCTGCGCCGGCAACCGGAACTGCTGGAAGCCGCGCGCCGGCTGATCGTACAGGATGATCTCTTGGCGCTGCCCAGTGTGCTAGCTGATTTCATCGAGGCCACCAATCGCAACTTCGAGATCGTCAACCAGAGATTGGAACGGCTCGAATACGACGTAACGGTACTGAAGGAAGACGTAAGGGTACTGAAAGAAGACGTGAAGGTACTCAAGGAAGACGTAAGGGTACTGAAAGAAGACGTGAAGGTACTCAAGGAAGACGTGAAGGTACTGAAGGAAGACGTGAAGGAACTCAAAGGAGATGTCGCGACACTGAAGACGGGCCAGAACCGGATGCAGGGACAGCTGGACAACCTGATCGGCACCGATTACGAACGCAAAGTTGCCAGGCGCATCCGACGCACCGCAGGCCGGAACCTCGGCATTCAGAACGCCCAGCTGGTCCAGTCGGTCGCCATCACGGACAACCCTCTCATTACCGACCTCAGCGATGCAGCCGTCAGGAATGGAATCATTACCATGAACCAGGCCGACGAGCTTGAGGATGCTGACATTGTCGTAAAGGGCGCTGACAGCGACGGCGATGAAGCCTACGCCGTGGCCGAGCTATCCGTTACCATCCATCACGACGACATCGACCGCGCCCTCGATCGCGCCAAAATCCTCCAGCAGGCCACCGATAAGGCGTCGGTTCCCGCTGTCATCGGCGCCGACATCTCCGACGAGAACCGGGAATACGCCCGCAGCCTGGACGTTGCCGTAATCATCCTCCATCACTGAACCCAAAGCGCTAAACCGCAAGATAGAGTAGCCCGCCCTACCACTTGCTGGATTCTTCCGCGTAAACGTGGTCGGGCATATTGTAGGTGATGCCCGCTTCGTCAAAGACCGAGATGGCAAGCATGGCACCGAAGCTCTCCGCTTGAATTGGCTGCCGAAGAATCATTGCCTTCCACCGGCGCAAGCGCTGCAACAGCTTGAATTGGGCGAGTATGCCGATTTTGCTGTTCTTGGGAAAGCGCAGGCGGTCGGCTATTTCGTCGCCAATTAGCGATCTTGAGACGGGGTATATTTCGCGCTGAACCATTGCCCTCCGTTCCGCCGGGTCCGTTACGCCGGCCACCAGCGGGGCGGAGTTGATTAGGGCGTTGGCCATGATAATCGACTCATCAGACATGGGCGGCTCGCACATCATGGCGACCCGATGCAGGTGGAGGGCCTCGGCTTCATTCGTAAAGAGTATGCTCTCCGGTATACCCATGATGTAGGCGGTGTAGCGCCAGACGGCCATGATGCTGTCCCGCTCTTCCTGAGTGAAGGACACTCCTACCGTCTCCGGGTGCTTTATCGTGCGCGCCGAGAAGCAGGCGGCGGCGTAGCCCAGGTGCGCCGCGCTTACGGGAACTCCCCAGGCCTCGGTGTCCCATTCTTCGGACGCTTCCAACAGACGCCTTATCTGGGCATGAATCAAGCGGATGCGTACCGATAACTTCCAACCGTCGCCGTTCCTTGCCAGTCCTCCGGGGTACATAATATCCAGGAAGTGGCGGTTGTTTTGTCGCAGCCGGCGCACGCCGTTGTCCATAACCCGCCCGGTGAGGACGAAGGACTTGGCGATGTAGGTTGTGAAGCCGTCAACCAGGACACCCGCCGCAAACCCGGAGAGTATCAGGCCGCTGTTCCGGTGAAAGGCCCGAATGCCGGGGACAAACTCTTCGTAGTCCAGCCAGGGCGGATCCGCCGGCGGCATATCGACGAAGAAATCGCGCAACACCTGTGGAGCGCCGGTCATCCCCTCCCTGCATATTTCCCACCGCAAAGGCCTGACGCATTATAACATCGGGTACCGTGCCGATTGTCGGTTGGTAGAGGGGACGACTTTTTGGTTTTTTGAGGTGCGGCACTGACCCCCAACCCTCTCCCTTGACGGGAGAAGGCTCACGCGAACCCACTTTAATCTGTCATTGCCATCCCGTACTCGATGCGGGCGTTGGCAATCTCGTCGCCGTAGCAACGGCGGTTAGCCGACGTGTGCTCAACCTCAGCGAGATTGCCACGTCCCTCGACAAGCTCGGGATGATCCATCGACGGGCTCAGGATGAGCGGAAGATCCTCGCAATGACAGATTAAAGCGGGTACGCGTGAGGGCTCAGAACGGCTTGCCGGGGCGTTGTTGGTTCGCCTCAGCCGCTGCCTTACGTTGCGGCGGTTTGGCCGGCCCTCTCGCCGAACTGCCGGCCGAAGAGGCTCGTCATCAGCGCGCTTACCATCGTTGCGCCCAGGCACATGTAGCCTATCCCTCCGTAGCCCGCGTTCGCCAGCATCGCGCCAGCGATGGCGGCTCCCAGGGCGCCTCCGGACTGGTTGCTGATGCCCATAATACTGGCCCCCGATGACTTGGATTCTCCCGAATACTCGGTGCTGACGGCGACCAGAGCGGGCATTGTAACGCTCAACAATCCCGTGCCAACCGTGGCCACTGCCACCGATACCCAGAGTTCGAGATCGAACGAGAAGAAGAGGAACCCGCAGATCCCTCCCACGACCGAAGTACCAGCAAGGAGGGCAGCGCGGTACTTTCGTTTCGCAACGAATGCTGCGGAATAGCCGCCGATCACCTGCCCCGTGGCGGTTATTGCCAACGGCAGAGCTACGAATCCTACGCTGATCCCGTAGGTGTGTATCAAGTAGGCGGGGAAAAAGCTGATCGTCCCCCAGAAAGCTATGCGTTGCGTCAGGCCAACCGCTACGGCCACACGGAAAAAACGTAAGGATAGCAGCGAACGATATCTGGAGAAGAATACCCACCGGCGAACTCGATCCCGACTGTCCCGCGGAAACCAGACCCAATTCGACAGCAACGCTATTGCCAGCAGCAGCCCCGCAACCATGAAGGGAACCCGCCAGCCGCCCCAGTCTGCCAACACGGCGACTATTGGGACGGTGATGGCCGAAGCCAGTCCGTTGAGGGACAGCAGGGCGGTTACCGCCTGAGCCCGTCGGCCGGGGGAAATTACATCGGACACTACACCCACGGAGGTGGGTGGCAGCGTTCCCCCCGCCAGGCCGGTCAGCACCCGGAGCGCCAACAGTACCTGGATATTGGGCGCGAACGCCGACGCAATGACCGACACGGAAAGCACCAGCAGACCGGTGAGGGCCACCGGGCGGCGGCCGAAGGAATCGGACAATGGGCCCACCATCAGTAAGGAAACCGCCCAGGCCGCGAAGGTCGCGGTACTCAACTGACCGGCAACCGCCACCGAGATGTCCATTTCGGATGCGATGTCCACCAAGAGAGGCGGAACAATGTAAACCGCGCTTAAACCGGAAAAAACGGCCAGCGCGAGCACGGCAAAAAACCAGGCCTTGTTGATCTGCCTATCGACTGCTGGCGCCGTTTGCGTGCTGATGTTATTTATTCCCTTTCCGGGCTGCCGGCTATCATCGGCGGCGGCCATCATCGCTGCCGGTTAGTTGCAGCTGACTGAGCCGGCCCGGGATCCGCTATGGGCGGCGCTGGAAAATCATGGAGACGGACGGTGGCGGGCGTCGCGCGAACCTGGCGATTGTACACAACGCGCGCGCCATCACGCGTACCCGCTTTGTCATTGCGCCCCCGCGCTCCCCGGGGAGCGCGGGGGCTTCGCCGACTTTAGCGCCTGAACCTACGGATCACGCACCAGACGCCGACACTCAGGGCACCCAGGAGACAGATGCCGACGAATCCCATCCAGATCAAGGTTTCCATGTCACCCTTCCGTCGCGCCTATTCATAGTCCAGGTATTCCCACTTCAGCTCGCATTCCAGCTCGGCAGGGTCAGGAGGCAGGCTCTCACCGCGGCACGTGGCGTGAAACACATGGGGCATATTCATGTAACCCCTGGCCTGCGCTTTGGCCCAGGTGGTGTGCCCCCAGGAAGGGACGATCGTGTGGGTATATACGCCCTTCGCTTCGTTGTAAATCGAGCTCGGGCCGCTCAGGCTGGAACTGGACCGGGTGCAGGTGTCCACGAAGTAGAAGAAGGGCGTTACGGTGTGATTACCCCAGCACTCTTCCTGACGGTTGCTGCCGTCGTACACTGCGCCTCCGCCGGTGAAGCTGGCCATCTGAAGTCCACCTTCCCAGTCGTCCGGGTCAGGGTGTCGATGGAGTTGTAACCCACCACCCTCGTGATAGCTTCCACGCGCCACTTGTATCCGGCCGTTGTCGAAAACTGATTGCTCGGGTCATCAGGGTACGCGTCAGCCACTTCGATGTTCTTGACGTAGGTGTTGCAGTTGTCATTGTTGACGGCCAGCAGCACCCTCTTGGATCTGCCATCCATCTCGATAGTGACGTCTGGGATGGCGCAGTCAACGCCATCGGTCTTGTTGCCCTGATCGACAACATCGCCTTCGGCCACGTTGGTCCTGGTGTCGTTCCCGTCAATGGTGATCGAGACGCCAGGTTCGTCGTTTGCCGGCGGGGCCTGCGCATTTGCGGGCACGCCGTTGATTACCAACCAGGAGGCGGTCAGCAGTATGGCCAAGGCCATCGCCGTCGCGACAAACTTTATGGGAGATCGCATGATGGTTTCCTCCTCGAGCGTGGTATTGTCTGGTTGGTCCTAAAGCACCTCCTTCAGTAGGATGGTACAGTATAACCATACCGAATAGTCAATATCAACATTGTGGATATATGCACAGCTGTCGCCACCGCGACGAACTCTGTGGGAACCACACCGTCAGCGGTAGAGTCAACTCCCATAACTTTGCAATCGTCCTGGAAGCAACCCGGCGCCGGTTGCGGTGTAAGGGCAGCCAGCGTCAAAACGGTTATCAATCCAACGGTTGTCAATCCAGAACCGGCCAGCGGCCGCGGCTGGGCGAAACATCCTCGTACGCCTGACCGATTCGGAACAATGTGCCCTCTTCCCACGGGCGTCCGATGAACTGGAGTCCGATGGGAAGGCCGGCTGCGCTGAAGCCGCAGGGAACGGTGATGGCCGGGAATCCCGTGGCGTTCATCGGGCTGGTGTTGCGGGATACTAGCCCGGAGCCTGGTCCTCGAACCTTCTGACGCTCATCGCCGATCATGATGGTATCGGCGTCGATGCGCGGGGCCGGCAAAGGAGTGGTTGGGGTTACCAGGAAATCTACGTCCTGGAGCACGCGGGCGTGTTCTTCCTTGATGATGCGCTGGACCTTCATCGCTTTGGAATAGTCCCGGCCCAGCACGAACTGCCCGGCCAGAGTGCGGTAAAGAGTGTCGGGGCTGTAGTCCTCGCGGTTGGACGCGATCAATAGCTCATGGGTTACCACGCTATCGGCCATGCTGGAGAACCGAAGGGCTCCGGCGTATTGCATGCTGGGAACGCTGACCTCACGGTTGGCGATGCCCAACTCCTCCAGGGCGGCGATGGCCCGGCGGACGGCTGCTTCGACCTCCGGGTCGAGCATATCGAAGTAGTAATTGGACGGAATGCCCATGGTCAACCCGTGGGCTCCGCGCTCCAGTACCAGGGCGTAATCGTCCACCGGAACGGGAACGGTGCTGGGGTCGAGCGGATCGTACCCGGCGATGGCCTGCAGGACCAATGCGCTGTCGCGAACCGACCGGGTCATGGGGCCGATGTGATCGCCGTTGAAACTGGTTACGAGGAGTCCGCGCTGGCTCACTCTGCCGAAGGTCTGCTTCAGGCCGACGACGCCGCAGAAAGCGCCGGGCAACCTCACCGACCCTCCCAGGTCGGTACCGAGGGAAGCGAAGGTAACGCCGGCGGCCACGTTGGCGCCGCCGCCGCCGCTGGAGCCTCCCGGGATGTGATCCAGGCCCCAGGGGTTGTGCACGGCCCCGTAATGCGGGTTGTTGGACGTGGCCCCGGCGGCGAATTCTTCCAGGTTCTCCTTGCCCAGAATGATCGCGCCGGCCTGCTTGCAGCGGCGGACCACCTCGGCGTCTTCATCGGGGACGTGATCCTTCAGGACCTTGCTGCCGACGGTGGTGGTTATCCCGCCGGTGGCGATGTTGTCCTTGATGCCGATGGGGATTCCGTGCAGTGGGCCGAGATATTCCCCTCGAGACAGGGCCTCTTCTGCCTGTTCAGCCTGGGCCATCGCCTGCTCGTGCATGATGTATATGAAGGAGTTTAGAGTCGGCTGCCGCCGTTCCGCTTCGGCCAGCGCCGCCTCGGTCAGATCCACGGGAGACACCTCCCGCGCCTGGATCATGGGCGCGATCTCGGAAATGGTCAGCTTGAGCAGTTCGGATTCAGGCATCTTCGTTACCTCCTTCCGCCGCTGTGAGCAAGCGCGCGGACACAACCGAAGACAGGTCCAGGTCGCGCAGGTTCTGCAACTCGTTCAGGTAGCTTTCCAGCTCCGGCCTGACCAATTCCAGTTCTGCGTCAGACAACTCGAACCCGCCGTATTCGGCGATCATTCTCTTCAGGGTGGCATCGGATATTGGCATTCGCTACATCTCCCGGCAGGGGTCAAACTGAAACCGAGTGTACA
Source organism: Dehalococcoidia bacterium (assembly GCA_965262485.1). Taxonomy (GTDB): domain Bacteria; phylum Chloroflexota; class Dehalococcoidia; order Lucifugimonadales; family UBA3495; genus Bin87. The sequence goes on from OZ253540.1 coordinate 2,886,327, forward strand.
GGCCGAGTATGGCCGGGGCAATAGCGAGAGGCTCCTCACCCAGGGCCTTTTCAAAGTCCCTGGACACCCGCTCATGGTGAGCTTGTCGAACCATCAGCAACCGTCCTTCGACAGGATCAGGACGAGCGGAGGTTGGGGGGGAGTTTATAGGAATGTCTGGATTCCCGCTTTCGCGGGAATGACGAGAGCAATAGAATCAAAAAGCGATTGCCCTGACCCAAAAATCCTGTCCATCCGGTTCATCCTGTCCATCCAGGTAAAAACGCTCTCCTCACCCCGCTCATCCTGAGCCTGTCGAAGGACCCCTTGTCATTGCGCTACCTCATCGAGATTGCCACCCCCGTATCAAGTACGGGGTCGCAATGGCAAAGTGGGTACGCGTGAGGATCGGCCCGGTACTTCTGGAAACCATAATCTCAGGCCGGCGCCGCAATTTTTTAGTTATAATGCCCGTCGTGGCAATCAAATCATGTGGAATCTGAAAGTATAGGGAGGGTTCATGAAATACGACGTTATTGTCGTCGGCGGGGGTGCGGCCGGATCGGTGTTGGCCAGCAGATTGGCTGAAGATCCGAATACGTCCGTTCTATTGCTGGAAGCCGGGTCGGATTACCCCGATCCCGCCAACCTTCCGGACGAAATAAAGTTCGGCGGCACCAGGTACGCGGAATCCCCGGACTCGGAACACAACTGGGCCTTGCGGGGAACCGTAACCGAGGAGCAGGGTGAGATCCACGTGGCGCAGGGCAAGGTGATCGGTGGGGGTTCGTCCATCAACGGTCAGGCAATGCAACGGGGATTGCCCGAGGATTTCGACTCGTGGGCTGCGCTTGGCAATGATGAATGGTCTTATGACAAGGTGCTGCCGTTCTACCGAAAAATGGAGCACGACCTCGATATCCAGGACGATTTTCATGGGACGGACGGGCCGATGCCGGTGCGACGCCGTCAGGCCGGCGCCTGGCCCGACATCCAAAAGGCTTTCCACGCCGCCAGTTTGAAGGCAGGGTTCGGCCCCACTGAGGATACCAACGGCGCAAATCCCTCCGGCATCGGCGTGGCTCCCACCAACAACCTGGGCGGCATCAGAATGAGCGCCGCCCTGACTCATCTCAATCCCATGCGGCACCGTCTGAATCTTACTGTCAGGGGCGGGGTTTACGTCCAGAAGGTATTGTTTGACGGGCTAAAGGCCGTGGGCGTGCAAGCCGAAAGCGGAGGCGAGGTTTTCACCCTCGACGCAGAGCGCGTTGTCCTCTGCTCGGGCGCTCTCAGATCACCCCAGCTGCTCATGCTGTCGGGAATCGGCCCCAGGGACCAGCTGGAGCAATTCGGGATACCCGTGATTCGCGAACTTCCCGGAGTAGGACAGAGCCTTTGGAACCACCTCAGCGCGCATGTTACCTACAAGGTCAAAGACGGGATGACCCTTATTACTGAACCCGACGCGCCCCACTTCAGCCTGCATTACACGTCGCAGGGTTCCAGCGAGATCAACGACATGGTGCTAAGGACCAGCACCGTCGTTGACGAAAGGGAGGAGCGGGTAGCCGGCGTGCGTACCAGGTACCTGACCGGCGATGTGCCGCCGGAGCGGGCGGCGCGTATGTCGTGTACGCTCGGGCTGCCAATGGGATCAGGATACGTCCGGTTGGCATCTGCCGATCCGGGAGTACAGCCGTCCTTCAACTATCGCTATCTCCAGCATCCGGACGACATTCGACGGGTGAGGGAAGGATTGCGGTTCGGGGTCAGCCTGTTGGAATCCGACGAATTCAAGGACGTGGTTGATTTCATCGTCAGCCCATCGGATGAAATTCTGGCCGACGACGACGCCATGGATCTCTGGATACGCCAAACCGTGGGAACTGCGAGGCATGTGTCGGGGACTTGCAAGATGGGACCGGATTCCGACCCTACGGCGGTGGTTGACCAATATTGCCGGGTCAAGGGCATACAAGGGTTGTGGGTGGCTGATGCTTCGGTCGCGCCACGTATTCCCAGGTCTGGCGGTATGCATCCCACGGCGCTAATGATCGGGGAACGGGTCGTCGACTGGGTTGCGGCGGGTTAGCCCCGCTTTACCAATGCCTGAAACAGGCGCCCTTGGTTGGATGGCAAAAATCCGCCCGCTGTTCCTGCGAGCAGCGGGCGGATTTTTGCCATCCGGGCCGTCCCTTCCGGTGGCGCCGAACCGTTGCCGGTGCGCCAGCCGGATCAGGCTGCTGAACCCAGGAACGACGAAACCACAATCGCCTATGGCGTGTTGACATTTTCTCGTCATTCCCGCGCCAGCGGGAATCCAAAGACGCTATCAGCCAACTACGTTCTCTTTGCCGGGACATTCTTGGATTCCCGCCTTCGCGGGAATGACGAGAACAAGGCGGGAATGACCAGTTGGTATGCTCCCCTTGCGGCAAGTTGGTTGGAAGCGGGATGGCCTACGGGATGTCCAGTTGGCTTAACTGGTTGTGTCTCATTGCTTCCACGGCTTCGTTGATGTCGTTTAGGCGCTGGCGCAGTCTTGGCCACGAGTTAGTGGTCAGGATCAACACGCTAATGTTTCGTCGTGTGAGGTTTTGCTGGAAAGGGATCCGCCGGTCGGAAGTCAGGAAGAGCTCGTACCCGTCGGTCTCAGCCTGGTCCAGGAGCTCTCCGTTGTTTAGCTCTTGCCATCCCCGGTCTGCGGCAGTGTCCGTGTCGTGTCCCGGCAGGTTATTCTTGAGCGGTCTAGGTACGTTATGGTCCAGCAGTATTCTCATGGTTGGGTCGGTTTTCCAATGATTGGGCTTGATGGGTGAGAACTGCTTCCACTTGGTGTCTGGTCACCCCAGGGAACCACTCCATGAACTCGTCGATGGTTGCTCCGTCGCTCAAGTTGTTGAAGAGAGCGGTGACCGGCACCCTGGTACCCTTGAATACCCATGCTCCGCTGACCTTGGCGGGGTTGCTCTCGATAGCGGCGCACGTGCTCCAGTCGTTCATGGTCATCACCTGCGTTGCTCGTTTTCGATGGGGGTATTTTGCATGGGTGGGGTCTGGTTTGGCGATGTTGCGCCGGCGCTGGGTCTGCATGTAAACGCACCCTAGTCACGGGTGCGGGCTCCGTCGCGACGCTGGCGTTTGCGGTCGTGGGCGGACAAGTCCATCTTGCGCAGGCGGAGATTCAGGGGGGTGACCTCCACCAGTTCGTCATCGGAGATGAACTCCAGCGATTCTTCCAGACTCATGCGCACGGTGGCGTTCAGTCGTCTGGCCACGTCGGCCGTCGACGAACGCATATTGGTCAGTTTTTTCTCTTTGCAGACGTTGATCTCGATGTCGCCCTCGCGGCGGTGGCAACCAACAACCATCCCCTCGTACACCCTGGCGCCGGGGTCGATGAAGGTGTCGCCCCGGCCCTGGGCGTTGAGCAACCCGTAAGTTACGGCCACCCCGCCTTCGGACGCCACCAGCGCCCCGCTGCGCTGGGTTTTAATCTCGCCTTCCATCAACTCGTAAGACGTGAAGATGCTGCTTTTGACGCCGTCGCCGCGCGTGGTGCGCAGGAAGAAAGCGTTGAATCCGATCAGTCCGCGGGTGGGGATTTTGTATTCAATGTGGACGTAACCGTTCTCGCCGTACCGCATGTCGCGGAGTTGCGCCAGGTGGCTGGCAAGGTATTCGGTGAGCACGCCAACGTACTCTTCGCGGATGCTGATGTTGAGGATTTCGCAGGGTTCGTAAATCCTGCCGTCGATCTCTTTGGTAACGGGCGTCGGGCGAGATACCTGAAATTCGTACTGCTCGCGGCGCATCGTTTCCACCAGAATGGACAGGTGCAACTCGCCCCGGCCGGCTACGACGAACAGGTCGGCGCTGGGGGTGGTTTCGACTCGCAGGCTAACGTTGGTGCGAAGCTCCCTCAACAGCCTTTCGTAAAGGTTGCGGGAGGTGCAATGGAGTCCCTCGCGGCCCATGAAAGGGGAAGTGCTGACGCCAAAGGTCATGCGAACCGTTGGTTCGTTGATGTCAATGGATGGCAGGGCCTGGGGGTTTTCGCAGTCGGCGATGGTGTTGCCGATGGAAACTCCCTCGGGCCCGGTGACCGCTACGATGTCGCCGGCGCGGGCTTCGGGTACTTCCACCCGTTCCATCCCGCGGAACACGAAGATGCGTTCAAGGCTGTGAGTGGTGGGCTCGCCATCGTGATCCAGCAAAACCACGGCGTCGTTCAACCGTAATGTGCCATTGGTGATACGGCCGATGGCGACCTGACCCAGGTAGTTATCGTAGTCCAGGGCGGCAACCAGCATTTGCAACGGCGCTTTGGGGTCGCCGGTGGGTGGCGGCACGGAATTGATCACGGCATCGAACAGGGGTTGCATATCGAAGCCGGGCGTTCCGGGGTCGTTGGTTGCGTAGCCCTCGCGGGCCGACGTATACAGCACGGGAAAATCCAGCTGCTCGGCGTCCGTAGCCAGTTCTAGGAACAGGTCCTGAACCATGCCGACGACTTCTGCGACGCGGGCCTCGGGACGATCTATCTTGTTGATAACGACCATGGGAGTAACGTTCTGCTGGAGGGCCTGGCGCAGTACATAGGTGGTTTGGGGCATCGGGCCATCGACGGCGTCGACCAGCAGCAGGCAACCGTCGGCCATGTTCATCACCCGTTCCACCTCGCCGCTGAAGTCGGCATGGCCCGGTGTGTCGATGATGTTGATTCGCACACCCTTGTAAGAGACCGACGCGTTCTTGGCCAGAATCGTAATGCCACGTTCCCGTTCCAACGGGTTGGTGTCCATTATCAATTCTCCCACCTGCTGGTGGGCGCGGAATACCTGGCCCTGCTTCAACAACGCGTCGACCAGCGTGGTTTTGCCGTGGTCGACGTGGGCAATGATAGCCAGGTTGCGAATATCGTGGTTGAGGAAGTCGCTCAAATCAGTTCACCCTGCATATTATGATAGCATCAGGGCGAATATATTGCAGGTTTTTGGGCATCCCGGATTCGCCGCCGGTGGTTATGGTGCTGCGGCGTGGAGCATGGTTCACCGGGCTGAACCGGTCACGGTTCCAATCCGGCTCCTTCATTCTCCGGATCTGCCTCCGACTCCGGATCTACGGTTGGCCGATGGTGTTGTATCAGGCGACCCTGCCCGACTCCCGCGCGCATACGTCCGTATTCCGATGCGAACTCCGCGCCAACTATCAGGATCAGGGCAGACACGTACGTCCACACCAGCAGGGCAACAACCGAACCCAGGGAACCATATACTCTCCCATAGTTGGCAAAGTTGTCCAGGTAAAACACGAACAGGGATTTGCTGACCTCGAAGGCAACGGCGGCCAGCAGCACTCCGGGCCAGATGTACCGCCAGTGAGTGGGAGTATTCGGGACAAATTTGTAGATGAGTACGAAAATGGTGAAGGTGAAGACGAAAGGCAGGGCTCGGGCAATGATGTTGATGCCGTCGTTTTCGAGGAACCCAATTCGGGCGACCCCCGGCAGATCGACCCGGCCCAGGAACTGAATTGAAGTGGTGGCTCCGACGGACAGGAGGAAGAGCAACCCCACTCCCAGGGCCATTGCGATGTGACGCAGTTTGGCCACCACGAAGGAGCGGTCCTGGTGTACGTCCCAGGCTCGGTTTACCGCCCTGCTGATAGCGCCGAAAACCGCGCTCGCGCTCCAGAATAACCCGAGGAAGCTGAGGATGCCGAGGAAACCGCCAATGCTGCTCCCGGCGTTAATGTTGGTATCCAGCGCATCGTTGACGCCCGGCAGATAGTCCTGGAAGAAGGCCAGCAACTGGGTTTGTACGGAGCTGGAATCTAGGAACATGCTCAGCAAAGCGACCAGGCCGAGGATCATGGGAAACAGCGAAAGGATGGCGTAGAATGCCACGCCGGCGGCCATGTGCGTGGCGTCGTCGTTGCTGAGCTCGCGAATCGTGCGCAACACCAACATGCAGGCCGGGATGGATGACAACCTGGCCTTGACTCGCTCCGACCGGCCGCGAAGATGCGCCACGCGCTCTTGCTGCCGGAGAGTTTCCAGTATCCGGGATCGCGGGCGATGTGGAGATTTCATTTGCTAAACGGTTCTGCCAATTAGGATCATAGCGTCCGGCTCCGGCTGATTGTGGTGCGAACCTGAACGAAAGGCACTACCCCTATTATGTACCAGAAACTTCACGCTGCTGAAGCGCCCACGATTGCGGCCAGGGGCCTTTTCAAAATCCCCCGACTTCCGCTCATCCTGAGCCCGTCGAAGGATGGTTGCCCGTGGTTCGACAAGCTCACCATGAGCGGGAGTCAAGGGACTTTGCATTCGTGTTGTCACAGCCAAAAAATTCTCTTGCGGCGGTATTACCCATGTGGTAACTTGGTTGGGATTATCCGTTACAATCATGCTTTGCTACCATTGTTGCTTGGCTACACGTGTGCTTGGCCCAACGCAACGGCACAGCCAGAATCGAAACTCTCAACGTCGCCACACTATCGATCTTATTATATTCTAATGATCGAACCCCGCATTTAGGAGCGTTCCAGTGGACCCGCTGCTTGAAGTAAGAAACTTGCAAACGTACTTCTTTACCTATGAAGGCATAGTTAAAGCGGTTGACGACGTAACGTACGAAGTGATGCCCGGCGAAACTCTTGGACTGGTGGGCGAGAGCGGATGCGGCAAAAGCGTGAGCGCGTTGTCGCTGATGCGTCTGATACCTGACCCACCTGGAAAGACGGTTGGCGGCGAGGTAATCTTCGACGGCGAAGACGTCCTTCAGGTAGGTATGGACGACATGCGACGGATTCGCGGCGCCAAGATGGCCATGGTGTTCCAGGAGCCCATGACGTCGCTGAACCCGGTGCTCACACTGGACCGGCAGCTAACCGAGACCATCCAGTTGCACATGGGAAAGTCTCGCGACGAAGCGCGACGCGACGCCATCGAGTTGCTGGCCAAGGTTGGCATCTCCGACCCGGACAAACGCATTCGACAATATCCACACCAGTTCAGCGGCGGAATGCGCCAGAGAGTGATGATCGCGATGGCGCTGAGCTGCAATCCGAAGCTCATCATTGCGGACGAGCCCACCACCGCGCTGGACGTAACGATTCAGGCGCAAATCCTGGAGCTTATGAAATCTCTGACCCAGGATTTGGGCGTGGCGCTCATCATCATTACGCACAACCTGGGAGTGGTAGCGAGATACGCCGACCGCGTGAACGTGATGTACGCGGGCAAGATTATCGAGCGGGGCTCGGCATACGAGATTTACACCAACCCGCGCCATCCCTACACGGTTGGGCTGCTCGACTCGGTGCCCAGGCTCGACCAGCGCCTGATGGACGACACCGGGAAATCGGCCAAGCTGGTACCGATTGAAGGCCAACCGCCCGACTTGGGTAATTTGCCGGAGGGGTGTTCGTTCCGGGCGCGCTGCCGTTTTGCGATTGACAAGTGCGCCACCGATGCGCCGCCCCTGATGCCGGTGGAAACGGATAGCGAAGAACCCCATATGTCGGCCTGCTGGAGATCCGAGGTTCTTGGCGCTCAGGCCCTGGCCTACGCGATGGGTCGCCGTGCCTAGGAACAAACCTCCTCGGCGTCCGCCCGTTGAATCACTGCCTTCGAAATCTACGTGTTCCATATTCCCGTCTACCGAATTTCCGTCGAATCTCCGTAAGGAAGTAAGAATATGACCACAGCCGAGATGCCGCAGCCCGCGACGACTGCCGACGCGCAGCAAGATGTATTGCTGGATGTTCGCGGCCTGAAAATGTACTTTCCGGTAACGTCGGGCATTCTGTTCCAACGTGCCGTGGCATATATCAAGGCCGTAGATGATTTGAATTTCACAGTCAAAAGGGGAGAAACCCTGGGGTTGGTTGGAGAATCCGGCTGCGGCAAGACGACCACCGGCCGCTGCATCCTGAGACTGTACAAACCCACCGACGGCGAGATTTGGTTCGACGGCGTTGACCTGGCCCAGGCTCGCACGGGTCAGATGCGCACCATGCGCCGGCAGATGCAGATTATTTTCCAGGACCCGTACAGCTCGCTGAACCCGCGGATGACGGCCGGCAACATCATTGGCGAGCCCCTGGCGGTACACGGTTTGGTAAACAACCGGCGGGAGTATCGGGAGCGGGTTGCCGAGTTGCTGAACAACGTGGGCCTGAACCCGTATATGGCCGACCGGTTCCCTCACGAATTCAGCGGGGGACAACGGCAGCGGATCGGCGTGGCCAGAGCCCTGTCGGTGGACCCGTCGTTTATCGTGTGCGACGAGCCGGTATCAGCGCTGGACGTCTCCATCCAGGCGCAGATCATCAACCTGTTGGAAGACCTGCAGGAACGTTATAATCTGACCTACCTGTTCATCGCTCACGACCTGTCGGTGGTCAGGCATATCAGCGACCGCGTGGCGGTGATGTACCTGGGGAAGATGGTTGAAATCGCCGACCGCAACGCCATCTATGAAAACCCGCAGCACCCCTACACCCGCGCGCTGCTGTCTGCGGTACCCATTCCCGACCCGGTTCTGGACGCTCAACGGGAACGTATCATATTGACCGGAGAAGTTCCGAGCCCCCTGAATCCGCCCAGCGGTTGCGTTTTTCATCCGCGCTGCCCCATCGTTACCGACGACTGCAGCCACGTGATGCCAGAGGCGCGGGAAATTCTGCCGGACCACGTAGCGGCCTGCATCAACGTGCCGGGGTACGGCCCCTACTAAACTCCGCCACCGGCCAGGCGCCGACGGGAAATTGGGGGCGATGCGCTGTCGCCCCTGATTTATTTTGACAAGGATGGAGATCAGTTTTATCATTTTTGTTACGGCGAGGAGACAACGATATGTGGGATAAAATTTTTATTGGGTCGTTGGTTGCTTTCGTCATAGGCATAGCGATCTTTCTATTGGCCGATTACGTAGTGCAACACCCATCTCAGGTGGTTCTATTCCTGGGCGGTGCGCTGGTGGCTATTGGCGGCCTCGTCACCGGCGTAGCAGGGATCGCATTGATTCTGACCACAGACACCCGGGCTAGGTTCTGTTGACATTTCACGTCATTCCGGCGAAAGAACGTCACCCCGTACTTGATACGGGGCCGGAATCCAGGCGCTTTGAAAAGCAGACATCGTTCACATTCAGGGTACTCTGGATTCCCGCTTTCGCGGGAATGACGAGCTGGGGTTAGCGAAATCGCCTTATATCTCAAATGTCAACACGGCCTAATACGTGAATCCCGACTCATCGGCCGCTAAAGCAATATTGCTAACATTAGGGATCGGCATCTCGGGCTCCTGTCCTGCCATTGTCGCAGTGTTGATTAGTTGCGATATTGAACTTGGGCGGTTCACACCGGCATTCACGGTCTTAAGCGCCGTTGGGGGACTGGTGTCGGTTTGGGGGATCCTGGTTTACCTGTGGAGGCGATCATTTCGACAATCTCGGAGAGAGTAATAACCGCAGCGAGGATAACAAGATGCGACTTGAAAACAAAACCGCTTTAATTACCGGCGCCAGCCGCAACATCGGCGCCGAGATCGCCCGGACGTTTGCCCGGGAAGGGGCCAACCTGATTCTGAACACGCGCCAGTCTGCCGATGAGCTGGCAGCGGTGGCCGGCCAATGCCGGGAGCTGGGCGTACGGACTCATACCGTCATCGGCGATGTTGCGGACCCGGAGCGAGTTGCCGACATGGTCGCCGAAGGAATCGCCGCGCTGGGGCCGGTGGATGTGCTGGTGAGCAATGTTGCGGTGCGCCCGCACAAACCGCTGCTGGAGGTGTCGGTGGAAGAATGGCAGGACGTTATCGCCACGAACCTGCACGCCGCCTTCTATCTGATCCGTGGCGTCCTGCCGGGGATGATCGAGCGGGGATCGGGCAGCATCATCGGCCTGGGGGGTCAGGCTGCGATCACGGGACGGCCTGAAACTGCCGTTGTAACCACCGCCAAAACCGGCCTGCACGGTCTGATTCGGGCGGTGGCCGCCGAGTACGCCGAGTACGGCGTGCGGGCAAACCTGGTGAATCCAGGTTCCACAGATACGTCCCGAGCCCATCCGGAATGGTATCCGGAGTTTCAGGATGTGGCGCGCGGTTCCAACGAGCATCTGCAGGGCATTCCCCTGGGCCGGCAGGCCACGGTTCAGGACATCGCCAACGCCTGCCTGTTCTACGCCAGCGACGAATCGTCTTACATTACCGGCGACCGCATGAACGTGGTGGGTGGACGATATATCGTGTAACCGGGCGCCGGTCAGGGTGGGACGTGGAGCCTAACCACCCACCTGCGACCAGACCAGGCTGGCGGCGCCGATCATTCCCACGTTGTCGCCCAGGCTGCTTGGCGCCAGGCGGAAGGCTCGGTGCGCCGCACTCATCGCCCGGCGACGCATTCCCTCTTCGATTTGCCCCAGCAGATTCAGGGAGATCAGGCCCTGGGTTACGCCGCCCCCGATGACCACCACGTCGGGGTTGAACAGGTTGAGAACATTGCTCAGGCCGACGATCATGGCCCCGACGGCCGCATCGACCACCTCCACGGCTACCACGTCGCCGCACGCTGCGGCTGCGAACACGGCCGCACCGGTCAAAACGGCGTTGGACTCATAGGCTTGCTGTAGCGGGGAGCCGGGCGTGGCCTCTCCCAAACGCCTTTGCGCGGCGCGTCCGATGGCGGTTCCCGACGTGAGTGATTCGAGGCAGCCGCTGTTGCCGCACGCACACGGCGGCGCATCCGCCCGGAGGTCGATAGTCATGTGGCCCACCTCGCCGGCCACACCCTGGGCGCCCGTGAAAATCCGGCCCCTATCGACGATGCCCGCTCCTACGCCGGTGCTGAACGTTAAATAGACCAGAGTACCCGCAGGATGTTCCAGGGATTCTGAGGGAGCGCCGGCTCCGTAGTGGTATTCGCCCAGGGCGGCGAGGTTGGCGTCGTTGCCCAACCACACCGGCGCATCCAGCAGTGGACTCCACAGGTCAGGCAGCGCGGCTCCGTTGAGCGCGGGCAGATTGGGGGACGACAGCAACATGCCGGTACGGTAGTCTATGGAACCGGCCAGGGCGATTCCAACGCCGGCAATGGATGCGGCGCCGGCGTTTGCTTTTGCCCGCAGCAGCAGGTCGCCGGCCCCGGCGACGAGTTGATCCTGCGTGGCTCGCGGGGCGTTGGCGACGCGATCCTGCCACAGGACACTGCCCTGCCGGTTGATCACGGCGGCGCGGGCCCAGGTGCCTCCCCAGTCCATGGCCAGCGCCACGTCGGATGAGGTGGAGTCCAGGTTATTGAACGGCACGGGCATGTTGAGCAGGGTCTCCGGGAGAGATTATGGGCGGGATTGTAACATCCTAAGCGCCGCAATTCGGCGCAGCGACGCTTCAGCCAGGTGGTTTTTCCGCGCCGCCGTCGATTTCGGCCAGCAGGTCATCGAGGGCTGATCTCAGGACATCCTCGGGCATGGGGCCCACGTACTTTTGGCGGATGATTCCGTTGGCGTCAATGAAGAACTTTTCGGGGATTCCGCGCACGCCGTAATTCAGGGCGATTTGCCCGGCGGTATCGACACCCGTGGGATATGCGACGGCGAACTCTACGAGGAAGAGATCTGCCGCCTCGGCGGTGTCCCAGATGTTGACGCCCACGAACTCCACGGGAAGGCCGGCGTAGGACTCGTAAACCCGGTTCAGCACGGCCGATTCCTGGCGGCATGGGCCGCACCACGAAGCCCAAAAATCGACCATCACAACTTTGCCTTTCAGGTTCGACAGTTGCAGCCGGTTGCCGGCCTGAACCTCCAGCGCGAAGTCGGCAGCGGCTGAGGAATCGACCGCAACCTGACCGAAATCCTGGTTGATGCCAGCGCCGGCTGGAAGACCGCGTTGTTGCAGCGAGGCCCAGGCAAACAAGGCGAACAGCGGGACCAGTACCGCCGCCGTACCCAGCAATATCCAGCTTCGTTCAGACATGGCGTCAGGTCCCCGTCGGGCCGCCCGGCTCGGGTGCGCGGGGTCGCAGGATGCCCCAAACCAGCAGGCCGGCCAACGCGATGCCCACCAGCGCCGGGAGCGCCAGGTACCAGAAACGCACTTCCTGGAGCGGGTGGCCCAACCGGGTGATCCAGGAGGGTTGGGGAAGCCCGGACAACGCCAGATCGACGCCTTCGCCGGGCGCAATGGCATCCTGTCCCCAAAGACCGTAGGTTATGGAACCGACGGTTATCGATTCCAGGGCGGGGAGCCCGCCCACACCGACATTGCCAAACTCCCTGGGTATCAGCAGGCGAAACGACTCAGCGCCCTGCAACGTATTGTCCCGCCAGGCTATAGAATCGTCTGCGTATGGGAATGAGAAAGTGAAGCTGACTTGATGGCGGCCCGGCGGGACCGGGGCGGTGATGGCGAATCCGGTGCCCACCGGAATCACCTCGCCACCGACCAGGTCGGTGGACACGTTCAGGTCGGACGCTTCGGGCGGCATCGAAAATCTCAGGAAACTGAACTGCCCAATCACCGGGGCAACCGACAGATCAGGCACCAGTGTAGTGTCGGTGCGGTTTTCCAGGGTGAACAACTGTACGGCGGTAATGCGCCGGTTCCCCACGTCGATGCCGGCCACGATGATTGATTGCTCTGTGGTGGACACCACGCCAATGTTCTGGGTAGGTTCGTACACGGTAAGGGTCAGGGGTTGAGATAAGTCGGCAGGCGATAGAACCTGGCTGTATCGGGTTCCTCCGTAAGCGGCCACCAGCGCAATGCTGCCGCCGGGCGGCGGAGGCTGAACCGCATCAAAACTGAATGTCGCGTCGCCGTCGGTTATTGCTTCCAGCGTGTTCACCGACCCGGAATCAGCGCCGAACAGATGCAGCAGGGTGGGCACTCCGGCGGGCAGAGGGCCGCCGGCGGTTCCGTTGACAAGAGTACCCGAAACCGTCAACGGCGCTTCGTCATTGGATTGACCGAACAGGGTCGCTGGAATCAGCGCCAGCGCCGTCACGACAACGAGACTGGCAATCGCAAGGATGGGCCGTCTTTTCAAGGCTGAATCCTCGACGCCGGTTCGGATTCGGATTGGTCGATGTCGCGCAGCAATATGGCCGCCCGGCGGCGGTATTCTGATAACTGAGCCTGGTAGTCGTCATCCGCAACACGCCCCAACTGATGTTCAACCTGGAGGGTGCGGATCGCCTCGTATACGGAGGCCAGAGCCGCAACCTGATTGGGCGCGTCGCCGGCTTTTGAGGGTTGGGTATGGGAGCGGCGATTGGCGAATAACAGGGGCCAGGCCACTATCCCCACTATCAGGACGGCGACGGCGATGATTAGTCCCAGCTGCATACGTACCCCGGCGTCGCCGTGGCTAGTCTGCCGACGGGACGCTAACGGGCGCCGGCGCGGCGACACGAACGCGCTCGGCGGCCCGCGCCGGCCAGAGGGCCACCACCGTCCCCAGGATAACCACGGCGCCGGCCACCCACATCCACCACACCAATGGATTTATCAGGATGCGGAACCCGACCGAACCGTCATCCCGGTTCTCGCTGGGGACTACGTAAAAATCTTCAACGGGCGTGGAGCGAATGGCGGCCCGCGTCGCAGCCATGTTGTGGTCGGGGTAAAACGACCGGTGAGGCTGCAAAACTTCCAGGAAAGCGCCGTTGCGGTACACTTCAACGGTGGAGCGAAATTCGGTGCGATCAGAGAAGGCCAGCGTCGTGGTGTCCACGTATTCCAGTCGGTAATTGTCGATGACGGCCGACTCCCCGGGCGCGAGTACGACATCCCGCTGGACACCGTAGAATGATTGGCCCACCACGCCGAGAGCGACCATCACCACGGCCAGATGTACGATGTATCCACCGTAGCGGGGCCGGTTGGCGGCGATGAGTCTCAGGAAGCCGATGGCCAGGTTGTCGCCCACGCTGCGGCGGCGAGCCAACACTCCACGCACCCACTCGGTAACGATTCCGGTGGTCACCAGGGCGCACAGAGAGAAGCCGATCACCGCGTAGGGCTTCCACACTCCCACGGCCACCAGCACGATCGCGGTGGCCAACGCCGCTGACCCGGGCAACAGCAGGGCGCGACGCAGGGACCGGAGGTTGGCGCGGCGCCAGGGCAGCAGCGGCCCTACGCCCATCAGCAGGATGAGCGCCAGCATCAGGGGGCCGTTCACCTGATCGTAGAATGGTCGGGCAACGGTGATCTCCTGATCGGCGAACAGGCGGGACAGCAGGGGATACACGGTTCCCCAAAGCGTCGCGAAAGCGACTCCCAGCAACAGCAGGTTGTTGACCAGAAATGCCGATTCACGGGACAGCATCGAGTCCAGGCGCTGCGCGCTGCGCATCCGGTCGTATCGCCAGAGGAACACGGCCAACGGCGCCGCCACGCCCACAGCGAGGAACAGCAGGAACACCCAACCCAGCGTCGATGCTCCGAAGGAATGCACCGAGGGTACGGGCCCGCCACGATTCATAAACATGCCATACAACGCCAGGCCGAATGCGACGTTGATGAGCACGATGTTCCACATGCGGAACATGCCGCGCCGTTTTTGTACCATGATGGAATGGACGAAGGCGGTGAGGGCAATCCACGGCATGAAAGCGGCGTTTTCCACCGGGTCCCAGAACCAGAATCCGCCCCAACCCAGGATGGTGTAGGCCCACCAGGATCCAAGGAGGAGCCCGGTGGCCAGCAACGCCCAGATTCCGAGGCCCCAGGCGCGCCCGGCGTCGATCCATTCATCGCCGCCGCGACCGCCAATCAGGCCGCCCAGCGAGAAGGCGAACGGGATGCTGATTCCCACCAGGCCGGCCATCAGCGCCGGCGGATGGAAAAACATGCCGAAATGGGTTAGCAGCGGATTGATGCCCTGTCCGTCCGGAACGGGGAAGGGCAATCTTTGAAACGGGTTCGCCATGAAGCCCGTGACGGCCAGAAAGAACACCTCGATGAACATGAGGACGGCTACGGTCCAGGCCAGGGTGGGCCGGGTCGCCGCGGGGGCCAGCCAGATCGCCACCGCCGCCATCACGGAGAGGACAAAGGCAATGTACAGCAGTGATCCTTCGTTGCCGGCGTAAAAGGCCACCCAGGTGTAGATGTTGGGCATTGCCAGGCTGCTGTGCGCGGCCACGTATGCCAGCGAAAAATCGTGGGTGATGAAACTCTGTACCAGCGACAGGGTCGCCACCAGCAAAACCACCACCAGCGCATAGGACGCTTTTCGCCCGCTGTCCACCAGCTGGGGCGTGTGCCGCAGCTGACCGGCAACCGAGGCTGCCAGCGAGTAACCGGCCAGCGCCAGCGCCATCCAGAGGCAGGCGGCGCCCAGATCAGCCACGGTCGGGTTCACCTGATGCGGTGGGTTCCCCGGATGCGGCGGGTTCGCCGGTTGCGCCGGGTTCCAGGGCCAGTTCCCGATCCACGGCGGCCAGGTATGGCTGCAGATCCGATGGGTCGGCGGCGGTGGCCTGAACGGCCGCCGGCCGGCGACGCATCGCCCGCAGGGTCAGCAGCCCACCCGCCAAAGCGAGCGCTACCGCGACGCCGGGCACGATCCAGGCGATCAGGTTGAAACCGGAGCGGGGTGGTTCGGCAAGGATGCCGGGCCCGTACCGATCTGTGAACCAGGCCAACACCTGCTCACGGTCGGCGCCGTCGGCGAGCATTAGTCGAACCTGACTGCGCATCTGGCGGGCCAGCGGAACCTGAGCCTGGTCGATGTTTTCTGCCGGGCACACCGGGCACATGAGCATCCGGTCGATTGCCTGGGCTTCTGCTTCGTCGAAAACCACGGTGGTGTCGGCGCCGCCGGTGTCGCCCGATTGAGCGTGGGCGGTATCCACCTGATGGCCGCTCACGATGGCGGCAGCCAGGCTGAAAAACAGGCCGCCGATGGTGAAGGTACGCCACATAATTTCACACGGACGAGCGGTAAACAGGTCGCCTCGGCCCGCCGGGGCGAACTTTGGGCACAGATGGGGTCTGCGATTTGAGGCCGCCGGACAACGCCAAACTACACCTGCGGCGACGGATTTTGGCTGAACCCGCTACTCACAGGTGGCGGTATCTCCGCCCTGGATGCAACCCTGCACGTAGTCGAGAACGTCGTCTATCTGGTCACTGGTGAGCAGCTTTGAAAAGTTGGGCATCACGTTAACACCGCCGGTAAGCACACTGCGCATTTCGTCCCGCCCCAGGCCCATAGCAGCGTCGGAGGTAAGCACCGGGTTCAGCAGAGGCGCATCGGTGGTCTGGTAACCGTAGTGAACTATCATGCGGGCCAGCACGGGGCCGTCGCCCTGTCCGGTGGCGCCGTGGCACATGACGCAGTTGACTTCAAAAATGTGCTTGCCAGAGCCGGCAAAGACGGTGGGTTGCGGAGGAGATGAACCGTAGTAGGGCACTGCGGACGCGGGAGGACTGAGGCGCGGAGGCTCGTGGACTCTGTACGACGGCTGGTAGTGCATCTCGTAGAAGATGTCCAGAGGATACGATCCCTGTGAACAGCCGGCCGCCAGTATGCCCACTGAGGTGATGGCTGCAATGAGAATCGCCAGCCTCCACCTGCCGGTCAGGGCCGGAGTGATCGCAGTCATCTTGGTAATAAGTTGGTTCATCTTTATCAGTGCAGGTCGGCCGTCAGGACCCGGTTAATCATCTTCGGATTTGACGTCGATAGCTCCAGCCCCGTTGAGAATTTGCATCACCTGGGGCCCCCGATCCTGCTCGGCATTTACCAGCAGACCGATGACTCCCTGGGTGATGCGGTTGTCATAAAGGCCCATTTTGAACTTGGGCAATCGTGATTCGAAGATGATCCCGATGACAGTGAACAGGATTGCGCCCAGCATGGTGCCTTCGTAGCAGATTATGGCCATGGGAGGCAGCGAAAGGATCGGCTTGCCACCGGTAACCAGTGGGAATGCAACCTGCGTCATGGCGGTGATCATGATGCCGGAGGTGAGGCCCAGGAGCGCTCCCACGAAAGGATAGAGGTACAACCGGTGCTTTTCTTCCCGTTCTCCAAAGGCTCCCTCGGGATACGGAGAGTCGGTCAGGAAATCGTACTCGGTGTCCTCAATTCCGGCAGACTTCAGAGCGTCGCCAGCATTGGCGGCGGAATCGGCGTCCTGGAACAGCCCCAGAATTGCTTGTTTAGCCATGGTGTTAATCCCTGTCCTTTGTCATCGCGAGAAGTGCAGCGAGGTGGCAATACCGCTCGCCTAATCCTCTCTGAAGGTGGCCGGCACGATGCGACGGCCCACCCTGATTTCGGTTCTCAAAATGTCGCCCTCCTTGATGTCATAAAGAGGCACCAACGGGAAGACCCGGCTGAACAGCAGCATCAGCATCGTTACGAAGGCGAAAGTCGCTGCCACGATGATTATTTCGGCAGGTTGCGGAATATAGTCATTCCACGTGAATGTCAGGAACTGCTTGTTGGCCTGGCCGGGAACGAACAGCAGGTAACGTTCCAGCCACATGCCCACGTTTACCGAGATGCAGGCGGTGGACATTATCCACAGGTTACGGCGCCAGGCTCTGGGCAGCCACAGGATGACCGGCAGGAAGTAGGTAATGCCGACGAACACTATCATCCAGATGTTGTAGGCCACGCCGTTGTCGCTGGGCAGGAACTGGAGTTGACGCACCGCGATTTCATCGCCTTCCAGGCCGTAGATACCGAAAATGATCTCCATGACCAGGAAGTAGAACCACCCGGTGGCAACGACGATGAGCAGACGTCCCAGGGCGTCGATGTGTTCGTGGCGGATGTAATCCTGCCACCCGTAGGCCCACCGCAGCAGGATCAGGGCAAATACCACGGCGGACACGCCGGAGTGGACCGCGCCGACCACGAAGTAGGGGGCGAAGACGGTGCTGTGCCACGACTTGATGGCCACTGCCATTCCGAAGTCCCAGGACACGATGGAGTGCACAGACACGAACACGGGCAGGATGAGCGCCGACAGCAGGACGCCGGCGATGATTTGCAGTTTCCACTGGCGCGGATTGCCCTCCCAGCCCATGGCCAGCATGGTGTAGATCCGATGGGGCCAACCCGTGGTGCGGTCGCGGAGCACCGCGAAGTCGGGCACCAGCGCAATCATCACGAACATGGTGGAAGAGGTTAGGTAGGTGAGAATGGCCGATGGGTCCCAAACCAGAGGGGTGCGAATGTTGGGCCACACGCCACGGGCGAAGTCGTAAGGAAACGCCCAGTACAGGATGCGCCAGGGTCGCCCAGTGTGGATGATGGGCATTATCATGGCGGTCATCAGCGAGAAGATAGTGAGCACCTCGGCGGCGCGGGTTGCCGGGCGTCGCCACTCCGCCTTGGCCAGGCGCAGGATCGCGGAGAGCATGACGCCGGCGTGGCTGATACCGATCCAGAACACGAAGTTGGTGATGAAGAAGCCCCAGACCACCTTGTAGTTCAGGCCGGTGATTCCCAATCCGGTATTGATCATCACTCCGATGGTGATGGTGGCCGCCAGCACTACCAGGCCCAGCAGCGACACTACCGGCCAGTACCAGCCTGGCGTTTCCAGTATGGACCGCAGCAGGTCGCGGTTGACTTGCGCTGCGGGTAGGACTTTGCCTTCCTGCATGTTGTATTACTCTTGGCTGTTGACGTTGGGTGGTGGCGTCTGGTTGGTCATTTCGAATTGGCCCCGTCCCGCAAGGGACCGGATGCCAGCGTATTACTCGGGTTTGGCCAGTACCAGGTAGCGGCCGCGGATAAAGGTGTCGACCCGTTGATACATGGAACCTTCTTTCAGCTCCCACAGGGAGAGCGGTGGGAAGAGCATCATGCCCAGGCGGAACACCAGCATGACGATACCGAAGGCTCCCAGAATCATGAAGATGTCCCCCAGGTCCGGCAGTCTGGCGGGGGGCACCGACAGGAGGAAGAAATGATAAAGGGATTCGTGGTCGGACGACGCGAAGGCGGCCGCAAATATCCGGATGTGGAACAGCATCAAACCGATGATGATGAAGACGGCGGCCAGCGGAGCGCCCCATCCGAGTCGGCGGGCATGATTGGAGATCAGAATCGGGAACGGTATGAAGAAGGTGAACAGCAACTGCACCCAGAAAACGATGGTATAAGAGTCGAACATGAGGTAATTCAGGATGTTCAGTTCTACTTCCAGCCGCCCGTACCAGTAGGTGATGAAGAAGGCAAACAGGTGGTAGGTGTGCAATAGCGTAAGCCCCAGCAGTATCTTGCTGGCTGCCCAGAATGGGGCAATGCCGATATAGTCCCGATAACCGCCCCATCGGCGCATTGCGTAGGCGACAAGGAGGATGAGAGCCAACCCGCTTTGGAAACTGATGACGGTGTAGAAAGGCGGCAGAATCGAGTCCTTCCAGCCCGGTATCATCGACATTGCGAAGTCGCTGACCACCAGGAACTGCACGAACACCAGGAACATGAAGTAGAAGGCGCCCAGTATCGCCAGCCCGGCTTTCTGAATCTGCCATTGACGCTTGGTGCCGTACCAGCTGCGGGACAGCGTGCGGTAAAGGGAGGCTCGGAAACCGGTTATCTGCGCGCGGCTCTGAGCCATGTCGGGCATGGCCGCCAGCCACAGGATGCTCAGCGAGCAGACTGCGACGCCGACCATGGCAGCCATCTGCCATCCCAGGGGGGCTCCGAAAGGCACCCTGAACCAGATGGTGCGGCGAATGTCGAGAGCATCGGCGCTGGCGCCCATTGGGTTGAGGATGTCGGGCAATGCGATGAGGGCCGGTATGAACAGCAGTATGTTGACGATGCTTACCAGCGAGAACAACTCGGCCACGCGGGACAGGGGCCGACGCCAGTGGCTCTTGGTGAACCGGAAAGCGCAGGCAGCCAGGGGCGCGGACGACGTGAGGGTGAAAACGAAGGCGAAGGCAGCGACGTAATATCCCCAGACACGATGGTCGGAGAAGCCGTCGGCCATCAGGCGCAGCACGAAGCCAATGATTCCCAACACGGTGAGGGCGGCGCCGATTATCAGGACGGCGCGGAACAGGGCGGACGGAGCGCGCTGCTTTTCCGTAACGTCGGCCACCAACCCGGTAGGTTCGGGGATCACCCACATCTCGGGGCCGAAGTGGCCGTGTTCGTGGGCGTCGTGGCCGCCGTGGGCTTGCGTTTCGCTAGCCATTTTAGTGGGCCTCGCCAGCCAGCGGGTACTGATCGACCTTCTTCAGGTAAACGACGCTGGGTCGGGTGTTCATTTCTTCCAGCAGGCGGTAGCCACGGGTTTGCCGCTCCGGTTCGTGGTGGCCCGGGTAGGCGTTTACGTCGTCGAAGTAGGGTTTGATGGCAGTGTCGGGGTCCAGCTGGTCACCAAACACCAGGGCGTTGGTGGGGCAGGCCTGCACACAGGCCGGGTCGTAGTTGCCGGCGGTGATGCGTTCGGCGTTGAGCCTCTGGCCGTCGCGGGATTCCACCTGCAGTTCGCCCCGTCGGATGCGCTGCACGCAGAAGGTGCATTTCTCGGTGATGCCGCGAGTGCGTACCGTTACGTCAGGGTTCAGCTGGTTGGTCAACCGGTCGGGCCAGTTGGGATGCCAGAAGTTGAACATCCGCACTTGGTAGGGGCAGTTGTTGATGCAGTAGCGGGTACCGACGCAGCGGTTATACACCTGTACGTTGAGTCCCTCTTCGTTGTGATAGGTGGCGAATACCGGGCATACCGGCTCGCAGGGAGCGTTTTCGCAATGCTGGCACAGCACCGGCATAAAGCGCGCCTTCACGTTGGGGTATTCTCCCTCCCAGTATCGCTCGATGCGAATCCACTCATACGCGCGGCGCTGCAGGAAATAGTCTTTGGTATTGATGGGAATGTTGTTCTCGGCCTGGCAGGCGACAACGCAGGCCTGACAGCCCGTGCACTTGTCCAGGTCGACGATCATTCCCCATTTGTGGTCGTATTCGGCGTTTGGCATTGTGGTTATGGACACTGTTCAGCAGATGTTTGAACACCGCTGTCTAGCGTTGGCCCTCCTCGGTAATGCTCTTGAAAACCTGTTCGGCAGAATGTTCGCCGATTTCGCGGTTGGTGTAGTCGCCCTCCATTTTGGACACGGCCATACTGTCGCCGGTGGAAGTTATGGAGCAGCGGTTGGCGCTCCAGGCCAGGCCGCCGGAACCGTCCACGTCAGCGACGGCCAGGATAGACATGACGTTGCTGCTTTCCCGCTCATCGCGGCCGGTGGCGTAGTCGGAGCCGGAACGGCGTCCGCCGCCCATCGGAACTGCGGCGATGCCCGGGGGCGTGGCCGGATTCAGATAGACTAGCGCCGAGATGCTGCCGGCGGCGGTGGTGATATTCACTACGTCGCCCTCGCGAAGGCCGAGTTGCCGGCCCTGCCGTTCGTTAATATCAACCCAGGTTTGCCAAGTCACGGTGGTGATTGGGTCGGGAGCGCTCTGCGCCCAGGGCAGGTGGGCGTTGCGCCCGTCCAGGACGGTGTGGTGAGAGTAGGGCAGCAGCTGGAATTCACCGGAGCCTAGCGTTTTGGCCAGCGCGGCGCGGCTGGCAATATCATTCAGCAACCCGCTGGCCGGCGGCGGCGCGCTGCCGGTTGCGCTTTCGTCCCACCAGCCGCCGTTCTTAAGCGTCGCGGTGAAATCGGCGCCCAGTTCCGCAATGTTGGCCCGAATCAGCTCCTCATAGCTGGCCGCCGGCATACTGTCGCCCTGGCCCAAGGCGGCAGCGGCAGACAGCAGAATATCCGGGAAACTGCGCGGGTCCAAATCGTGCAGCGGGTTCACCACCGGCTGCTGCACCGCATAGACCCGGTAGCCCGGCGCCGGGTTGGGCGCATCGTCTCCCCAACTCTCCAGCCCCGCCCGGTCCGGTATCAGCACATCGGCCATCACCGTCGTTTCGTCAATAAACGGGCTGGCGCTGAAAACGGCCGTTTTCTCATTAGCCAGCGCATCGCCAAGCCCGACGCCGGCCGGCAAGCCGTACACCGGGTCGGCATTATGCACAATGACCAGGCTCACGTTGCCGCTATTAATGTCGGAAACGGCCTGCCGCCAGTCGCGCAGTGTGGCGTGGGGCGCATTGCTCGGCGCACTGCCAATGGGAGGGCCGGCGTCAACTTGCAACCCTCCGGCCGCTCCTACCTGACCCAACACGAAGTTCAGCGCGAGCACGGCCTCGGCGTTGAACTTGCCGTTGCTGTACGCTCCGGATGCGCCGCCCCCGCCGATTGCCAATCCACCCTGGCCCAATTTGCGAGCCATTTCCTCGAAGAAGTGGGCAATGGTTTCGCCCTGCAGGGCCGCCTCCGGTATTTGCAGAACGGAGGCCACTGCATCGGGGCGGAAATTGCTCAGCGCCGCCGCGCCCTGCCCATTGGTCAGACGGTCAACGTCTCCACCGGCAATTCCCATTTGGATGAGCGTCCACGCCAGGGCGAGGGCAGCGTAACCTTCGCTGCCGGGGGCGATGGGCAGCCATTTGTCGGCGTTGGCGGCAGTCATCGAATAGCGCGGGTCAAAATGAATGTGGCTTCCCCGATTGTCGCCGGAACGGAATTTTCCGTAGGCAACCGAGTATGCAGTTGGGTTCCCCCAGGTTGACAGGAAATCGCTGCCGAAGCTTATCAGAGCGTTGGCGTTGGCGATGTCGTGCCAGGGCATCCGGGTAGTGCCCAGAATGTCTTGCACCGCGGCGCCGTAGGCTGAATCGTCCATCGGGTCGTAACGCAGGTGTTGCCCACCGAAAGCGTCGGCGAAAGCCTTGCAGATTTGGGCAAACCCGGCGCATTGGGTTCCGGTTATCAGGAGCATGCCATCGCCCCGGTCGTTCACCGCGGCATTAAAGCGGTTCAGCGCATCTTCCCAACTAATCGGGCGGAACTGACCGGAACCGCGGGCGCCGCTTCTCAGCATGGGGCCGGTGATGCGGTCGGGATGATAGAGGGACTGCAGGATGGCGTCGGCAGCCGGGGACTGCTTGCCCTGGTTGGTGGGGAACCGCGGGTTGCCGCGCACCTTCTTGGCGCGCCCTTCCATCACACGCACCAGGAGACCCTGTCCGCCCGGAACCGAGCTGTCGTGGGTGGCGTACCAGTTGTCGCGGCCCGTTACCAGGTCTTCAGGGATGGCGACCGGACTCTGGATGCGGAGGTCGTCGTCGAACAGATCGCAGGCGATCGCGCCGGTGGCAGCGATGCCGGCCCAGGCCAGGAAATTGCGACGTGTTAGCTTCATGGTTTAGTGTGCGACCTGTTGTTGGTTGGTTACTTGTGGCAAACCGTGCAATCGGTGCTTACGCTGTTTTCGCGGTGACAGTCGAGGCAGGTACCCATTTTCAGGGATTGACCTTCCTGTGGCTGTATTTCGGTCATTTGGGTGACGTCGCCGTGGCATACCGAACAGGCTTGGGGAACTTCCATAGGCAGGGTCAACGGCAGCTCATCACCCACTGGCAGGGTTACGATGCGAGGTTCGCCCTGGGTCAGGAATCTCAGGTGGGCTTCGTGAACGAACCGCACGTGGTCGGGGAGTCGGTGGACGCGTTCCCAGTCGATGGGTCGTTCGTCGGCGTGCCGGTCCAGCACGCGCTGGATGTTGATGAACGTTTCGGGGGCGCGATCAACGGCGGTAACATTGGAGCCATTAACCTGTTTGTGGCAAATCAGGCAGACTTCAACCGCGGGAACCGTGGCGGCCGCGCCGGTGGTTACGTTGCGGTGGCAGAATTCGCACTGGATGGCGTGGCCGCCCTGTGCAACCGGCCCGGCGTGAACCGTATGGGGGAAGGGGATCGGCTGGTCGGGCGCATTGCCCCAGCCAAAGGGCGGATTGGAGAACCAGGAAATGAACAGCACTACCACGATAAAGGCGAAAATGGCAGTGATAATCAACCCTGCCAGCGCGATGGGGATCATTTGTCGAGTTGGGCGCAGTGGCATGGAATTCCGGTCGTCGGTAAAGTTTGGTGTAGGTTACGCTTGGCGGGTTTGTTGGCGATAATGCGTGATGATTCGGCCGCAGGTGGCGTCGGGCTATACGAACAACCGGTCCCACACATTGAGCAAGGTAACCGGGGATTGCATGATGGTGAGCGCCATCATCACAACCGCGCCGCCCAGAGCCAGGACACCGATGGCGGTTATAGGCAATCGAAGGCGTGCGAAAATCGCCGGGTACGTTCCGTCGCGGACGCCCGACGGGATCATACCGTGGGCTATCAGCATACTGAACGCGAAGATGATGACGAGGGGGAAAAAAATCCAGAGGTAGGTTAGCCAAAGACTAATGTCGGACCATAAAACCGATGTCATTGAGTTGGGTTCGGTTAGTGGCATTTGGGAAAGAACCTGCGCTAAATCTGTATGCGGCCTGATAACCACCACGGAGAAGCCCGCGTCTGTAGCAAAAAGTTCCAGGCCAATTTAAGGCCCGTGAAAATTATCACATTCGATTACTGCTGTCAACAAGTTTTGAGACCCACGCGTACCCGTTTTAATCTGTCATTGCGAGGATCTTCCGCTCATCCCGAGCTTGTCGAGGGACGTGGCAATCTCGATGAGGTGGCGCAATGATAGAAGCGTGGCAGGACGCAGGGGGACGGGTGTTCCGCCCTCACCCCAACCCCTCTCCCGGAGGGCGAGGGGAGAAGATGCGCCGGGGGGGGCCGATAACTGACAGGGGTAGGTATGGGTTTTTACGGTGGGACATGGCGAGTAATCTCCAGGTCGGGCTTGGGTTGTGGCCAGGGTTCGGGCAGCAGCCAGACGCGGCTCCAGAGGCGGCCCTTGATCAGCAAGCGCCGGAGCCAGTCGATGCCGTGGCGGATCACGCTCACGGTGCGCGCCGGACGGCTACGGGAGTCACGGTGATTGGGAGCCAAGTCCTTGGGCGGCGCCCGCAGGTTGCCTGGGGCGATACTGCGCTCCTGGGCGTCTTCCACCCTGGTGCCGTAGGCCAGGGCCAGCAGGGTAGCCACCGACAGCACCAGCCAGTGGCGGGAGACGCGGGTGGGGTCGGTGCGGCGGGTCTGGTCCCACTTCCAGCCCAGGCTCTTGAGGGCCTTGAAGCCCAGCTCGATCCAGAAGCGCAAGGCGTACCAACTGGGACCCACCTGATCGGGTGCCAGGTCGGTGAGGATGATCCAGGGCTCCTCCTGCTCGGAGTACCAGACCACCAGCAGGGTGCAACGTCGCTTGGCCTTGGGGGTGCTGAAGGCGGTGCCGCGGCCAATCCACGCCGTATCGGGACGGGAGACGAAGCGCTGGGCGGGCAATCGTTTGCCGCCGTCGGCGCAGAAAGTGATGTTCTTTCGGTAGCGCATACCGGGATGCCAGCCTTGATCCCGTATCTGCTGCCACAGCTTGGGACTGGCGATGCCCCGGTCGCAGAGCACGATGACGGTCATATTCTCGGGAACCGCTGGGGCCAAGGCTTGCAGCAGTTCCACGGTGGGGTCCATCCAGGAGCCGGGCTGGTCGGCGTGCCGGATGTGCCAGGCCACGGGGATGGCGCAACTGCGGTAGAGCACGCTGATGACGATGGCGGTGGTCTGGTCCCCTTTGAGGGTTGGGTCGATGGCCAAAGCCAGGCCGCCCGACCGCCACCAGGTGAGGACCCACCGCAGCAGTGGCGCGAAGCAGAGAGTTACGTCCAGCTCGGTCTGGCAGGGAGTCGCGCGGTCGCCGCCGTCGTAGAGCCACTCCCTGAGGCGCTGGCGCAGGTTGTACCAGTTGCTCCCGGGCGAGAGGGCGGAGGCCACGGCGTTCTGGCAGGCGCTGCCGGCGAGGATGGCCCCGCAGACCCACAGCGCCAAGCCGGTCAATTGTGGCTGGGAGAGGTGAGGTAAATGCGTTTCAATCGTTTTTTGCATCTGATAGCATTCTTTGGGAAGGCGCATCGAGGGTCTCCTGCATCTGGTCGTGTCACAACCAAGATGCCGGATGCCGATGCGCCTTCCCAAGCTATGTCGCAACCCGATTTCAGCCCATACCTACCCCTGTCAGGGGGCCGATAACCCTTCTCCCCTGGGAGAGGGGTTGGGGTGAGGGGCGCTCCTCGCAATGACAGCAGGCCGGTTTGGTTTGACAAAGCGGGTACGCGTGAGGTTTTGAAAGCGTGGTTGAACGATTCCGCAGCGGGGTTTTTTGGGAAGATTCGCTGCCGCCATCAGCCACCCGATTACAGCCAGTGGGTCTCGTAAGCCCCCGACAGCGGCGCCATGGCGTCCAAATCCCAATCAAACGTGAGTACGGCGGAATCGTCGCCGCAGTAGGTTTCCAGAACCCGCTCGCCGCCGCTGGCCACTATGCTCACCGCCTCGGTGAAGTCCAGGTCGTCGGCTTCCCAACCGGAGCGGTTGCAAACCATTATGGGCAGGCCGGTATCCAGGGTACGCTGCTCCCATTCGCCAACCGGCCCGCAGTCCCCCGGCCCCCAGGATGCCGGTGATACCAACAAACGAGCGCCGCGGTCTTTCAGCAGGCCGGCCACATCGTTGCGGTAGGCGTCGGCGCAGATGACGATGCCCACGGACGTTCCGCCGCAATCGATAGGGGCAATCTCCTCTCCGGGGGAGGACCAGGATTCGGGTCCTTTGAGGGCCTTTACCTTTCGGTGGCGTCCGACCACTTCGCCATCGGGGCCAATAACGAACACCGTGTTGTACATCAACCCGGCCACCGGATCCCGCTCGGGATGGGACAGGAAAACGGTGACTTTGAAATCAGCGACCTGGCGGCAGAATCTTTGCATCCAGTCGTCGGGTTGGGGCAGTATCCAGTCGGTGCCGATCACTTCGGCGAACTTGTAGCCGGAGATAAACAGCTCCGGCGTAATAATCCACTCTGCGCCCAACTCCACGGCCCGGGCCAAACCGCGTTCGGCGAGTTCGCGGTTGTGGGCCACATCGGCGGTTACCGGAGCCAGATGCAGCATTGCGATACGCAAAGGTTTCATTGGTGCACAACCTCCCGCGCAACACGGGCGGATCAAGACGTGATTCAGCGGGATTATAGCACGCCGCCCGATGGAATCTGCCGGAGTTTCGGCCGAGGATTCGAGAGGCGATGCGGGGCGGAGGATACCGGCTGTCCGGCCGGTATCAGGGTTGGTAAAGAATACGGCCGCAGGTGCCGCAAGGAACCTGTTTATCCCGGTCGCGCAGTTGGCGAAGCACATTGCTGGGCAGGGTCATGCGGCACGAGAGGCATACCCGGCCATTATCGACAACTGCGACGGCGGTGCCGTTTTTGTTATGCCGCAATCGTTCGTAACGGTGCAAATCAGCGGCGGGAAAGGTGGCGGCCATCAACTCGCGGGCGCGGGCGGCTTTTTCCTTCTCTACTTCCAACTCGGTCAGGCGTCCGTTGAGTGTCGCGATAGCAGATTGCCAATCAGATTCTGCCGTTTCCATGGCGGTCACCGCATCGACGGCGGCAGTTTCGTGGGTTTTTCGTTCTTCTTCCAGTTCCAGCAGCAGCTCATCGATCTGGTTCAGCTGGTATTTGGCTGAGTCGGCTTCGCGCTGAATGGTGGAGAGGTCGCGCCGGGAGGTATTGGAGTTGTAGAGACGGTTCTCCAACCCGGTAAGTCGTTCCCTGAGCCGCTCCGCCTCGTCTCGCCGCACTCCCAGGTTGGCATAAATCGCGGCGGCACGGGAATGGTGGTGATCAGCGTCGGTGGATAGATCAGGTCGGTTGACGCCGGCCGCCAAACGATTTTCGACTCGTGAATATTCCGAATCAATCTGGTCGATTCGGTGGTCGATCTCTTGCAGCTCGTAGAGCATCTGAGGCGTTGTCATGCTTGAGCACGCTCCGGTCGGAATAAAGCCGACAGTGTAGTCTAGCAGGCATAATGCTCGTGTCAACGTAGGCCGGCGGCTTACGCGTACCCGCATTAATCTGTCATTGCGAGGAGCGTCAGCGACGTGGCAATCTCGATGAGGCTGAACACACGTCGACGAACCGCCGTTGCTACGGCGACGAGATTGCCACCCCCGTATCAAGTACGGGGTCGCAATGACAGGTAAGGGTGGGCGCCGTTCGCAATGACAGTCGGCTGGTTTGGTTTTACAAAGTGGGTACGCGTGAGAGGCCGACGGCAGCGGACGGGGCGCAGTACCGTGGTTGGGTGAATGCCATCAGTTTCCGGTTCCCCGCCGGAGATCCCTCGGCAGGAGAGCCCTCAGTAAATTATGACGTGTATAGTTGCAGGAAATCCCCCGGGGGAACACTATTTGATTAATGCGCGATGAACCTGGCGCGAACCATTCTGAACACGAACGGTCTGAACACAAACGCTAATGAGAATTCTGCACTTTTCTGACCTGCACATTGGGGTTGAGAACTACGGCCGGGTGGATCCCAATACCGGGTTGTCCACGCGATTGGGCGACTTTTTGGGTTCGCTGGACGAAGTGGTGGAATTTGCACTGTCCAACAGCGTTGACCTGGTGCTGCTGGCGGGAGACGCCTACAAGGGCCGCGACCCTTCACAAACGCACCAGAGAGAGCTGGCGCTACGGCTGCGCCGGCTGTCGGAGGCTGGGATACCCACCTTCCTGCTGGCCGGCAACCACGATCTGCCGGCAGTGGCCAGCCGCGCCCATGCGGTCGAAATATTCTCCACGCTGGATGTTTCCAACGTGCACGTGGGGGCCCGGCTGCAAAACCATTTGATCAACACACCGGCGGGACCACTGCATATTCTGGCGGTGCCGTGGCCTTCCCGCGGCGCGATGCTGGCCCGGGACGAATCTCGCGGCCTGACCATCGAGCAGATTCGGCAGGAGATCGAGAGCCGAATGACCAGAACCATCATGCAGTGTGCCCGCGAACTGGATGCGGATTACCCGGCGATTCTGGCCGGCCACGTTACGGTCAGCGGAGCCACCACCGGGTCCGAACGTTCCATGATGCTGGGCAACGACCACGTGTTGAACGTGAGCGATGTACAACAACCACAGCTGGAATACGTTGCGCTGGGTCATATTCACAAGCACCAGATATTGCGCAACGATGCTCCGCGCGTGGCCTATTCGGGCAGCCTGCAACGGGTCGATTTTTCAGAAGAGAACGACGACAAGGGGTTCTGCGTGGTTGACATTGACCCGAAAGCGCCGCAGGGCCAACGGCTGACGGATTTCCGTTTTGAACCCATCAACGCGCGGCCATTTGTAACTATCGATGTCGCGGTTCCTGACGGGGAGGAAAATCCCACTGCATTCGTAGCGAGGGCGATTGAACGGCGCAACGTTGATGGTGCAGTAGCCAGGGTTCGCCTCAAGTTGTCATCCGGCCAGTCGGTCCGGCTCGGCGACGCCGACCTGCGCCAGGCATTGTCGTCGGCTCATTACATTGCCAGTATTTCCAGGGAAGTCACTGACACCGAGCGTCGGCGGATCGTTGCCGAACCGGCGGACCTGCAGCCAATGGCGGCGTTGCGGCTGTACCTGCAAAGCCGGGAGGTTAGCGCCGAACGTCAGGAACTGATGCTGCAACGAGCTGAACAAATTTTGACGTCCATTGATATTGATGAGTGAATTATTGCCCGAATATTCGGCTGTCGATAGAATGGCAATCCACCGACCTCGCAAACCGGAAGTTCGACCGACGTTCCGCTTCTCCGGCGCGCGGTTCGCTGGAACATGCAGGAGCGAGGGCAACACACCGCCTCCCAAATGAATCAGATTGATTGCACCGGATCCATTACCACGGTACCCGGCATTACGGCCGGGCACTGGACGAATCTGGACGCCGCCACCGGATGCACGGCCATATTGTGTCGGGACGGCGCTGTTGGGGGAGTGGCGGTGCGAGGCGGCTCGCCGGGAACTCATGAAACCGACCTGCTGAATCCGGTGCGTCGGATCGACCGCGTACACGCCGTCATGCTCAGCGGGGGCAGCGCCTTCGGGTTGGCAACGGCGGTCGGGGCGCAGCGGTGGCTCGAAGAACACGGCATCGGATTTGAAACACCCCACGGATACGTGCCCATCGTGCCGGCGGCGATTCTTTACGATCTCGGTGTTGGCAGCCCAACGGTGCGTCCCGATGCTGATGCCGGTTATGCGGCGTGTGTCGCAGCGTCTTCGGAACCGCTGGCGGCGGGTACGGTAGGCGCGGGAACCGGGGCAACCGTGGCAAAGGCTCTGGGAGCCGATGGAGCAGTGAAGGGCGGGATTGGCTCGGCCAGTTGCACACTTTCGGACGGCGTAACGGTAGGCGCCGTGGTGGCCGTAAACGCATGGGGGGCAATCTACGACCCCGGTGACGGAAATTGTATCGCCGGGCCGCGTCGCGCCGACGGAGTCGTGGAAAACGCAACGGCCCTGTTGATGGAAGGTCGAACGGCCGGGCAAGCGCCGCCGCTTACCAACACGACCATCGGAGTCGTGGCAACTGATGCCACGCTGGACAAGATGCAGGCCAACTTTATTGCATCCTCGGCTCACGACGGTTTGGCGCTCACCATTCGCCCGTGCCACACGCCCAGCGACGGTGACACGCTGTTCTGCATGTCAACCCGGCAGCGCTTCGCCACCGCGGATTTGATGGCCATCGTGGCTGCGGCAACACACGTTACCGCTATGGCGGTAATCAACGCCGTGCAGGCGGCAACCGGATTGGCCGGCGTTCCCGGCGTGGGAGACTTGGGCGATGCCATCGGATAGCGAAGTACGGGTCGGTTTCATTGGGGTCGGAACGTTGGGAAGGGGCCTTGCCCTGGCGATGCACGGCGTTGGCTGCGAAGTAACCGGGGCGGCCAGCCGCCGCCGGGAGAGCGCCGAATGGTTGGCCGACCGGATCGAGGGTTGTCGCGCGCTGCAATCGGCCCAGGCCGTTGCTGATGCCTGCGATCTGGTGTTCATCACGACCCCGGACGGGGCGATAACCGAGGTTGCGACCTCCGTGCGCTGGCGCGGTGACCAGGGCGTTGCCCATTGTTGCGGGGCGGCGTCCCTGGAGTTGTTGTCGGCGGCGGCGGAATCCGGCGCATCGGTGGGTGCGATGCACCCATTCCAGACCTTTGCCGGACTGGCGGAACCCGCCGATGCGGCTAACCGCCTGACGGGAGTAACCTTTGCCATTACCGCAACCGGATGGCTGGGAACCTACTTGCCCGCCCTGGCGAACCAGCTTGGTGGCCGGGCTATATCGGTGCCCGACGAAATGCGTCCTCTCTATCATGCCAGCGCGGTGCTGAGTTGCGGATATGTGGCGACTCTGCTGGACGCGGCCATCAGCATCTGGCCGGCTCTGGGGCTGAACACGGAAGACGGGACCAACGCCGTGGAACCGCTGGTTCGTGCGACCATCGAAGCGATAGCCAATGTCGGACTCACGCGGGCCGTAACGGGGCCGGCCGTGCGCGGAGACACCGCTACCGTGCAGGCGCATATCGAAGCATTGATACATCATGCGCCGCAACTCGCCCCGTTGTACCGCGAGCTGACTTTGGCGTCAGTGCCGCTGGCTCGCAGCAAGGGGGTGGACGATGCCACCCTGGCCCGGCTGAGCGATGCTGTCGCCGGCAGTGCGCCGGCCTGATACAATCGCAGAATCATGCCGACCACCATTAGAAAACTGGCCGAGATGAAACGCGCTGGGGAGAAGATCCCCATGGTGACTGCCTACGATTACACCGCAGCGCGTATCGCCGACGCCGCCGGGATCCCGATCCTGCTGGTTGGAGACAGCCTGGGCATGGTGGTGCTTGGCTACGATTCAACTATCCCGGTTACTATGGACGATATGGTGCGCCACTCGCGAATGGTGAGTCGGGGCACTGTGGAAGCGTTGGTGGTGACCGACCTGCCCTTCATGTCATATCAGGTAGATGCCGATGCAGCCATGCGGAACGCCGGACGCCTGATGCAGGAAGGGGGCGCCCACACCGTAAAACTGGAAGGCGGCGTGGCGGTGGCCGCAACCGTAAGGCGAATCGTGGACGCCGGAGTACCGGTGATGGGTCATATCGGGTTGACTCCGCAATCGGTGAACGCATTGGGGGGCTACCGGGTGCAGGGGCGAACCAAAGCCGCGGCGCGCCGGGTCTGGGACGACGCCAGGGCCCTGCAGGACGCCGGCGCCTACGCCGTGGTACTGGAATGTGTGCCCAGCCCACTGGCCAGGGTCATCACCGCGCGTCTAACCATACCTACGATCGGCATTGGGGCTGGCCCCGACTGCGACGGGCAGGTGCAGGTATTCCACGACATGCTGGGATTGTATTCGGAGTTTGTGCCCAAGCACGCGCGCCGTTACGCCAACCTTGGGGAAGACATGGGGACGGCGTTTGCCCGCTACGCCGAAGACGTTCGGGATGGTTCCTTTCCCAACGAATCGGAAAGTTTCACCATGAACGAAGAATTATTGGCCGACCTGATGGACGCGTGAATTGCGTCTCCAAACACGCGAGCAATCGACAGAGCGGGGAAACCCATTCGATATATTGGGCCAGCGTGTTGGCCGATTCCTGGCAACTTTCCTGGCGCTATGGATTGGCCTCACTGGTCTAGTTGCCTATTCCCGCATCGTGGCGGAAACGCCAGCGCCTCTCGCGTGGCACGAAACTGCTACAATTTGCATAACCGCTGCCGCGGTAACCGTGGCGATAGCGTTCCCGGTCTCCATCGCGCTAATTGAGGGTATACCAATGGTCTTCGCACATTTCATTCGCCAACGCCACCGTGAGGAAGGGCTTCAGGAAGGCAGGAAAGCAGGCCTGGAAGAGGGGATTAAAGAGGGGCTCAAAGAGGGGCTCAAAGAGGGAGAACAACGGCGGCAACAGTTGTGGGAAGAGTGGAATCAGCGCCGGTTGGAGGCACAGGAAAATGGTCGGGCGTTCGACGAGCCTCCCCCTAGCCTCAACAGCAACAATGGTACAGCCAGCAACGATGTCGAGGGTGGTTCGGGGGATTAGCCGCAGATACTGAATATCGAAACATTTGAACGAGGGATTACCTGATATGCCCAGACTGGAAGGGAAGACTGCCATCGTAACCGGGGCGAGCCGAGGCATAGGAGCCGAAGTGAGCCGAATTTTTGCCTCCGAGGGCGCTCGGGTCATCTGTGCCGCACGCACCGTGAACGAAGGTGATCATCCGTTGGAAGGATCATTGGCAAAAACCATCGCTGACATAAAGGATGCCGGGGGTGAAGCCACCGCGGTGGCTGCCAATATCTCCTTGCCCGAAGACTGCGAAATGCTGGTTGATGAAGCTCGCCGCATCTACGGTCCGGTGGATGTGCTGGTGAACAACGCAGCGCTTACATATTACCTGCCCATCAAGGATTTCCCGGTCAACCGCTGGATGCGTTCGTGGGCGGTGAACTTCCATGCCCCGTTTATCCTTAGCCAGTTGGTTTTAACTGACATGATTCCCCGCAAGTCGGGCAGCATCGTCAACATATCCTCCGGCGCCGCCGTGGGTCCGGGTCGGGGGCCGTATACGACACCAACCAACAATGGAACGTGCTACGGAGCCGAAAAGGCGGCGCTGGAGCGCTTTTCCCAGGGCCTGGCGCAGGAAGTGTACGAGTACGGCATTTCGGTAACTGCGGTGGCCCCATCCCTGGTAGTGCCCACTCCTGGCACCGTTTTTCACCACCTGGTGGATGGGATGGACGACCCCAGGGGAGAGTCCCCGGAACTGCTGGCTCGGGCCACGTTGCTGCTGGCTTCGGAACCGGCGGAAAAAGTAACCGGCCGGGTGTGTTACAGCCAACAGATTCTGTTGGAATTCGGATGGATCGACGAAGGCCGGGGTTGGGGTGTAGACGACACCAGAGGCCCCGGCAGCGGCTACAGCCAAATCTGAGCAGCGTGATAAGATAGCCGAAATCCCCAGCACAGGAGACCCACGATGGAATTCCAGTTTGGTAACGAGGATGCCGCGTTCCAGCGCGACTTGCGCCAGTTCATCGCTGACGAGTACGTTCCCGAGTGGGAATTGGGTGAGCGGGGTTCAGGCGAGGAGAACTGGGACCGAACCCTGGACGTGCGCCGCAAGCTGGCCGACCGGGGTTGGCTCACGATGCACTGGCCGGAGGAATACGGGGGTCAGGCCGCATCGCCGGTACGCACCGCCATATTCAACGAGGCCATGACCTACCACCGGGCGCCTGGCCGCGATAACTTTGGTGTCCGGATGATGGGCGCCACCCTGATGATTCACGGCACAGACGAGCAGAAAGCCCAACACCTGCCTCCCGTGGCCAAGGGAGAGGTGCAATGGTGCCAGGGATATAGCGAGCCGGAATCCGGTTCTGACCTGGCGTCGCTGAGCACCCGGGCCATCCGGGACGGCGACGAGTTTGTCGTCAACGGCAGCAAAATCTGGACGTCAATGGGACATCGGGGCGACTGGATCATGCTGCTCACCCGCACCGATACCGACGCGCCCAAGCACCGGGGCATCAGTTTCTTCCTGGTTGACATGAAAACGCCCGGAATTGAAGTGCGGCCGATCATCAACATGGGGGGCCGGCACGAATTCAACCAGGTGATTTTCGACAACGTTCGAGTGCCGGCGCAGAACATCGTGGGTGAGGAAAACCGGGGTTGGTACGTGGCGGTTACACTGCTGGACTTTGAGCGTTCCGGCATCGATTACTCGGCGGCCGCCCGGCGCCATCTGGACGACACACGGCAGTGGGCCGATGGGATTCAACGCAACGGCAAACCACTCAGCCAGGAATCATGGGTTCGCAACCTGCTGGCCGATCGCTACATCGAGACTGAGGTGGCGCGTCTCATCGCGTACAACGTGGCGTGGATGCAGGGTGAGGGGTTGGTCCCCAACAAAGAGGCGTCGATGTCCAAGGTGTTCGGTAGCGAAACCGTGCAGCGCACCACCGCCGCGTGCCTGGAAATCATGGGGATGTACGGGGGCCTGCGCGATACAAAATGGACGCCCATGGCAGCCGATATGCAGGAGCATTGGCTGCGGGCCTTCTCACACACCATCGCCGCCGGCACCAGCGAAGTGCAACGGAACATTATTGCGAGTAGGGGGTTGGGGCTGCCGCGGGGATAAGTAGGTATCATGTCCTGATGGCAGAGCAAACGATAGTTGGCGTGGATTTCAGTGGTGGAGGGGATGATGCCTCAATTGGAAACACTTGGGTGACAAAGGGACGTTTCGATGGAAAGGCATTGACAATTGACGAATGCCGCCCGATCAGCCGCACAGAACTCAAGGAGCTGTTGCGCGCTTTGCCAAAGGGATCAGTGGAGGCTCTCGATTTCCCCTTTGGTGTTGCAGAGGAATTGTTCCCCGACCTCGTACCAGGTTGCTCCACGATGAAGGATGTTTGGGATCGCGTATCAGAAATGAGATTTGAAGATAAGGCGAGCGAAGATTGGGAGAGCTTTGATACGCTACGTGCAAAGCATCCCAAAATCAAACGTAAGTTCGACGAAAAGCATTATCCAGAGGTGAGCCTCTCTCCTCAAGACGAAAGAATGAGGTATATGACCTATCACGGAATCAAGATGCTGAAAGAATTGCATGACAAATGTGAAAACCGATGGCACATACCGCCACTGCATTGTGGGTGGGTTCGCGAAAACCGGGTGACATTGCTGGAAGTCATGCCTGGGGCGGCACTTAAGGCCCAAGATTTGCCACACAGGAACTACAAGAATAGCAAGGGTCCTAATGCCTTGAAGAACTTGAAAAAGCGGAAGTGCATCCTCGAGAAACTGTCAGATAAATTTGACATTGACTTGCCAAATTTTGAGAAATACCGCGACCTTTTTGTTTTCAACGACAATGCGCTGGACTCATTTATTGCGGCAATAGTTGCTGCATTGTGGGTAAACGAAACCGCGTTCCACCGCCCTGAGGATCACCAAGATGAAAACGTACTCAACACAGCTCGCCTCGAAGGCTGTATCTACGCCCCTAGCAAGTCGGTAAACACGGTGTGATGGGATCACGGCCGCGTTACAGTGTATTTGCCTAACGCCGAAAACTCCTACATCCCGCCGGCGAAAATCCTGAATTACTTGCTGGCGGATGACCACCCCAAAGGCGGGAGTAAAGCAGATTTCCTTACCGCGTTCGGATTTAACCGCGATGGGTGGCAGATTTTGGCACAAGCGTTGCATACTCACGGAGCCAGCTACGAGGTTGCCAGCACGACTCAAACGATACACGGTATGAAGTTCACCGTTGAAGGCTCACTGGAAACCCCAGATGGGCGTGATCCCAACGTCCGAACCACCTGGATAATCCTTAACAGCACTGACAAACCGCGTCTGGTAACCGCTCATCCACTGTCGAGGTGATTTATGATTCGCGAACACGAACATATCGTCCTAATCGACGACTTGCCGGACGACAACCTCAAAGCAGGCGAGGTCGGCACGGTGGTGCACGTTTACCCCCAGCACGACGCATACGAGGTAGAGTTTTTCTCCCCGGCCGGCAACACCATCGCCGTTGCCACTGTCGAGCGGGCGCAGGCCCGACCAGCTACTCCGGCGGAGGTTAAGCCGTTGCCAGTCCTTTACAATTACGCCCAAGACGGCATCGCCGTGCTGACCCTAAACAACCCGGAGCGGCGCAACGCACTGTCCTCACACACGTTGGCAGCGTTGGAGGAACGGCTCGATGAAATCGCCGCCGACCCCGCCGCCCGCGTCGTCGTCATACGCTCAGAGGGGCCGGTGTTCAGTTCGGGGCATGATTTGAATGAACTGGTTGAGGGGGATGCTGAGGATTATGCTGCGGTGTTTGCGGCTTGTACAAGGGTGATGGAAGCGATTCGGTTGTTGCCTAAACCCGTCATAGCGCAGGTTCAGGGATTGGCGACCGCCGCCGGCTGCCAGCTGGTGGCCACCTGTGACATCGCCGTGGCTGCTGATACCGCGGCATTCGCGACCCCAGGCGTGCAAATTGGGCTGTTCTGCACCACTCCGGGCGTGGCGGTGGCCCGGTCGGTAATGCCCAAGAAAGCCATGGAAATGCTGCTCACCGGGCGTGCCATATCGGCGCAAGAGGCGCTGGAATTTGGCCTGATCAGCCGCATCGCGCCGCCCGGCGATTTGGAAGAGCAGGTTATGACCCTGGCAACGCAGATCGCCTCAACCAGCGCGCACACGCTGGCGTTGGGCAAGGCCGCCTTCTACCGGCAAATCGAGATGGATCGTCCCGCCGCCTACCAGTTCGCCAGCCAGGTCATGGTGGATAACCTGTTGGCCGACGACGCTAAAGAGGGCATCTCCGCGTTCCTCGAAAAGCGGCCGCCGGTTTGGACGACGTGACACTTGCTCGACCTGAATTGCCGCAACAGGAGAAGAACATGGCACTGCAGGAGTTCATGGGAGCGGACTTATGGTGAATGCACGAACAACTCAGCCTGGTTTCGTGAATCATAATAACCAGGTCAACTTGGGGATCACCGATCCTCCGAGAGATGGCAATGATCACCTCCAGACAGTTTACGTGATGCGCTGCGGCAATTGCAGAGAGACCTACGGGGCAAATGGTTCTGACATCTGGCAACGGAAATGCCCGTACTGTGGTGACGGGCGGGCAGGGCTCTGCATTACAGACGAAGAGAGTAACTGGCCTAACCCCTAACACGGAGAACGCAATGGCGCTGCAAGAGTTCATTAAGGGATCCTTCGACAGCAACTGGGAATGGATGGAGCGCTACGTTGACGGTCTGACCCAGGCCGAGATCGAGTACCGGCCCAACGACCAGTGCCATTCCATCGGGTTCATCCTGTGGCACTACGGGCGGGCGCTTGACATGTGGGTGCAATCGCTGGCCCGTCGGGGCGCTCAACTTTATGAAACGGAGTGGGCAGCCCGGCTGGGGTTCGCCCCCGAGCCAATGGACGTGGGATTCGGCTATACTGCGGACGACCTGAGTAACTGGCGCTGTCCTGACAAGGCGCTGCTCATTGAGTACGCCAACGCGGCCCGCGCCAATTTGCTGGGTTTCCTGGCAGAACACGACGACGCGTCGTTGACTACCACCACCATGACCAACCGGCGGGGCGAAACCATGGCGGTGGCCGATATGTTCCGGCTGTTGATTTGGGAAGTCAACCAACACGGCGGTCAGGCTGGGTACCTGAGAGGGATGCAGCGAGGACTGGGACAATAACCGCACCTGATCATTCTCTTACAATTGGGGGAAAGGCCGGGTGACCAATGGGGTCGCAACACAAGGAGTTACCATCATGGCTGACCGCACACTGCAATATCGTTACAACCCCCTGCACCAGGACATCATCTGCTCCGATACGGCGATTGACGAGTTGCCGGCCACAGTGGACGCTTTGGGAGCGAGCCGGGCGTTGATCACGTGCGGTCCAACTATCTTGCGAGCCTGCAACGTAGTTCCTCGGGTACAAGAAGCCCTGGGCTCGCGTTACGTGGGAACCTATTCGGGAGTCTCGCCTCACTCTCCGGTGGGAACCGTGGAAGAGGGCGTGGCCATGGCGAAAGAAGTGCAACCCGATATTTTTATCAGCGTAGGAGGCGGCAGCACCCACGACACTACCAAGGCCATCGCGACGCTGTTGGCCGAGGGCGGCGACATCCACGACTACGAGATCATTTTCGAACCGCCGGATCGCATTACCGTGCCGCCCACGCCGTCACCCAAGCTGCCCATTCTGAGCGTCCCCACCACGATGGGTTGCGCCGAGTTCAGCCGCGGGGGTGGCGGTATCACCGACCACCGGCTGGGTCGGAAGCTGATTTTGGCCGGCGAGGGCGTGACTCACCGCACGGTGATTATTGACGGGGAGGCCCTGGCCACCACCCCGTTGCGCATACTGGTATCTACGGCGATTGGGCAACTGCGCATCGCCGTCGAAACCGTGTATTCCACTGGCCGCAACCCTATCGGGGACGGTATGGCGCTGCATGCCATTCGCCTGCTTTTCGAGAACCTACCCCGTTGCAAGGATGGAGACATCGACACGCTCCTGACGACCAAGACCGCGTGCGCGCTGGCGTCGCTGGCGTCGTTTGGCGGGCTGGGGTTGAATACGGCCACGTGCCACCATGTGGGCGGGCTGTATGACGTGCCGCACGGCGAGGCCAACGCCATCCTGCTGCCCCATACGATGCGCTATAACCTGGACGCCTGCGCCGACCGGCAGCGGCTCATCGCTGAGGCCATCGGAGTTGCCAGCAGCAGCATGAGCGACGAGGATGCCGGCCTGGCAGCGGCAGACGCGGTGGACGGCCTGTGCCGGGACCTGGAGTTGCCGCGCACGCTCCGCGAGGTGGGCGTCCCGGAGGATGGCCTGGAGTACATCGCCACCGCGACGCTGCACGACCGCAGCCTGAGCACAAATCCCAAGCCAATCCGGGATGCTGGGCCGATCATGGAAGTGCTGCGGGCCGCCTACTGAACCGCCCTACCGCGCCGGTCGATTCAGTCGGCCGGCAAGTATTTGACGTTGGCCGCCTCTGCCCGCACGGTGTCTCTGGGATCGATTAGATTGCCGGCTACGACGGCGATAGTCTCGATACCGAACACGGTTGCCAGCGCGTCAGCCGAATCTCGCGCTCGTTGTATGTCGTGGGCGTCGATGGTCACCGACGCTTCCACCGCCACCAGAACCGGGGCGTGGTTGTCGGATATCTGCGCACGCATGATGAAGTCGGTACGCTCAACCCTGACGTATTGCTCCTGATTGATGCGACCTTCACGGTAGGCGTCATAGAGCTGGTCGGCGAACTCGTTGATTGGTTCCAGCAACTGGCTTTGCATAATGCGGGGTCGTATTAGATCCAGCCTCTGGCTGACGATAGACCTGAGATTCCGGTGCAGTCGGTTCTCCAGATCGCTGCCTTTCAGGTAGCTCACATCGATCTTCAGCTGGGCAACGTCGGTCTTCAGTACCGCCACGTCCGTCTTCAGCACCGCCACGTCGGCTTTCAGCTCTGCGATGTCTTTCTCGATGCGGTCCAGGCGGGCCGGGATACCAAGAAATTCGTTGGTCAGCAGGGCACGCAACAGCAGCCGCTGGGCGTCCGGGTTGGCTTGCAACTCGGCGATGATGCGAGCGACTAACGATTCTGGGTCGATTTGCGGTTCAGTGGCCACCCTTAGAGTTTACCATCTGTGAGTGTTCAACCTGGATACCGGGTGTCACAAATTCTCTATCGTTACCGGCTCTATTGCGTCGGTCAGCTCGAAGTCAAACACGCGGGAGTAGAAGTACAGCTCAGCCTCCAGCGCGCGCTTGATGTTTTCGGCGCGGCGGAATCCGTGCTGTTCGCCCGCAAAGGGCAGATAGGCGCAGGGTATCCCCTTCTCCCGAACGGCGTCGAACATCATCTCGGCCTGGTTGGGCGGGACGATGCGGTCTTCCAGACCCTGAAGGAGGATGATTGGGCAGGAGAGGCCGGAGATGTTTTGTATTGGTGAGCGCTGCCGGTAGATTTCGACTCCCTCGGGATACGGCGCCACCAGCCGGTCGAGATAGCGGGACTCGAACTTGTGAGTATCGGCGGCCAGGGTTTCCAGGTCAGACACACCGTAGTAGCTGGCTCCGGCGGCGAACACGTTGCGGAAGGTCAGCGCGGCCAGGGTCGTGTAACCGCCGGCGCTGCCGCCCCGAATCGCCAGGCGTCCGCCGTCGGCCAGTCCCTGATGTACCAGGTGCAATGCGGCGTTGGCGCAGTCATCCACATCGACGACGCCCCAATTGCCGTTGAGCAACTGACGGTACGCCCGGCCGTAACCCACGCTGCCGCCGTAATTGACGTCCACGACGGCGAATCCCCTGGTAGTCCAAAACTGGATCGACATATCCAGGGCCCCGGATGCCGCGCCGGTTGGACCGCCGTGACTCAGTACCAACAGCGGAGGTTTCTCACCGTCCGTTGCAACAAACTCGGGATTGCGCGGTTCATAGTACAGGGCATAAGCGGGCCGTCCGTCATTGGACGGGAATTCAATCCGCTGGGCCGGAGAAACGTAGGCAACGTCAACGGTGGTAGAAGATGACGAGCGCACGGTGTCCCAATGGCCGCTGTCGAGGTTCAGGCGTATCAGCGACACGGGCCGGTCGGCGGCGCCAGCGACGGCGATGGCCGTCCGGCCTGATACCGTCAGGTCGCCGCGGCCGGCTTCTGTAGCCGGCACGTCCAGAGCCGTCATTGTGCCGACAGATGGGTTCAGCAGGTTCAGCGACCATACACCACGCCGGTTAACGGAGCACACGATGCCACCATTGTTGGAGAATCCGTAGGTGCGGGCGCCAAACACCCATTGGGGCCGGGCATATTCCGCATCGTCCGGGTAGAGGGGTTCCGGTGCGCCATCCCGGTAGCGGTACAGGTTCCACCAACCCGTCTGATCGGCCACGTAGTGCAGCACGCCGTCGGGCGACCATTCCGGCTGGAACACCGAGATGCCATCCCCACCAGCCACCAGCGTCGATTCGCCCAACGACCCGTCGGCCAGCACCGCCGCCGTCCACAGATGGGTGCCATCCCAGGGCATGTTGGGATGATTCCAGGACAGCCAGGCCAACGTACCGCCGTCGGGACTCAACCGGGGTGAAGCGACGAAATCCCAACCCGAAGCCAACACCGTCTGCTCGCCATTGCCGTCAGCAGGAACGGCGGCGATGGAGTTGATGATGTTGTTGGGGCCGGTGTGGTCCTCACGCACGCAGATGAGACGGTTTCGGTTGGAGTCCAACGCAGCGTCGGCGTATCGCAGGGGCGCGTCGGGGGTAACGGGCTCCGGTGCGCCGCCCGGCTGCACCCGGTAGATGCGCTGGTCGTCGAAGTTCGAGAACCAAAGCGTTCCTCCGCGGGAACACCACGCCCCGCCGCCATACTCGTGGACGCGGGTACGCGCGTTGAATGGCGGCGGGTTCACG
Source organism: Dehalococcoidia bacterium (assembly GCA_965262485.1). Classification (GTDB taxonomy): domain Bacteria; phylum Chloroflexota; class Dehalococcoidia; order Lucifugimonadales; family UBA3495; genus Bin87. Next base: position 2,928,209 of record OZ253540.1, read on the forward strand.
TCGTCGGCGGCGTGGCCTGGGCGCTTCCGGACGATGACATTGCGCCCACCCTCGGAGGGTCGGGACTCGGTCCAGAGCACGGTATCGCCATCGATGGCAACCTGGCCCAGGCCCACCGACTCGGCGACGATGGCATCGGCAGTAATCGGCGAGCGCCAGGAACCGTAGGGTGCAGTGGTGGGGTTGGAATTAGTCAACAGACTTCTCCATTGGACCAAGATTCGATACAGGCGCTACGTAGATGGTTAGCAGTTTGATTCTAGAAATCTGGCCGGGAACCCCGATTCTCCTCAAGCCGTTATTTTCTCAACGTCGATTATCGATGTAATATGGGGTTCTTGAAACGTATTACAAACACCATCACGCCGTATACGACTGTAATACGTCTGCTTGGCGTAGTGCAAAACCCGGCCAATGGCTTTCCGGCCAGACCTCTAGGCTCCTCACGCCACGGCAGGCATCACTTCGCTGGCAATGGTTTCCATGGTGGGGAAGACTTCCGCCGGGTCGCCGGAGTAGGGCGACACCACGATGCGGGAAACGCCCACGTCGGCGAAAGCCTGAGCGTTGGCGCGCATCTCAGCGGGGTTGGTTCCCAGAGTGAAACGGCCCGGCCGTCCACCCTGCAACGGCACGCTGACCGATACGGGAATGGTGGCCGGGTCCCGGTCGGCCCGCTCGGCCTGCTCGTGAAGGTATCGGATGCCCTGAGCCAGGTCTTCCGGGGGCATGGCGGTTGGATGCCATCCGTCGCCGTGGCGCGCGGCCCGGCGGATGGCGGCCCGGCTGGTGCCTCCGATGAGCAGCGGAACCCCCGTGGGACGCACTGTGCGGGGAGAAAACACCATGTCAGAGAACTGGAAGAACCGACCGGAATGCCGGGGGTTGTCCTCGCACCACAGCTTTTTCATTATCTCGATGGATTCGTCGGAGTACGCGCCACGCTCCGCAAACGGTACACCCATTGCCTCCAGCTCGGTGTCGATCACGCCAACTCCGACGCCCAGCACCAACCGGCCGTTGGACAGTTGATCCAGGGTTGACGCCTGTTTGGCCAGGCGCATGGGGTTGTGGTAGGGCAGAACCAGGACACTGGTGCCCAACGTGACGCGCTCGGTTCGGGCGGCGGCAAAGGCGAGGATCGTCATTGGATCGTAGTAGGGTCGCTCGCCGATGCGTTCGTACACATAACTTACGTTGAAAACATGGTCACTGGCCCACACCGAATCGTAGCCCAATTCTTCAGCGCGTACGGCGGTTTGCACCACGTCCTGCACGTTGGTCAAACCCTGGTTGTTGGATAACGAAAAACCGATGTTCATAGTTCATCTCCCGTGATGATGTTCACCCTCACCCCCGTATCAAGTACGGGGCAGGCTCCAGCCCTCTCCCATCAAGGGAGCGGGAGTCCGAATTTTGCATCGATGGACAGGATAGACAGGATTGTGCGGAGATCAGGAAACATCCTGTTCATCCTGTGCATCGATGTTAGTAAAGACCTAATCCGTAAAGAAGTTGCGGGGGTTGTTTACCATAATGGCGTCCACGTCGGCTTGGGTAGCTCCCAACTCCAGTAGGCGGGGCAATACGTTGCGCGTGATGAACAGGTAGCCGTCGGGATTGAACGCCTCCCGCTCACGCCGCAGTTCCTCGGACGGTTGAACCACCGGGGTGGAATGGTCGTGGGAGAGCATCAACCGGTGAGCCCAACCCGCGTCGATGAGCTGTTTGACAACCTCGGTGCGCGATTCCCACCGGGGGGTCTCCGGAGTGCGGCCACCGGGATAACGGTCCAGACCCAGCCATACACCCTCATCGAGCAAGCCGGTCAGGTAGCCGACGTCGGTGTCGTCGTTGCTGTGGCCAATGTACACCCGATTCATGTCAACGCCTTCCTCTTTGAGGATGCGCACCTGCTGCTCACCCACGCGGTCGGGGGACCAGGTGTGCGTGCTGATGCGAGCGCCGGTGGCGTTGCAGGCCCGGGCAGCGGCGCGCAACACTATTTCCTCGTTTTCGGTAACGCCGCCCCGGTCGCTGGCGACCTTGATGATGCCGGCCTTGACGCCGGTGTCTTCGATGCCCTGCTCGATTTCCTTGATGAACAGGGCGGCGACACGGTCAACGGGAGCGCCCCAAAAGATGCGGGGTACGGCCAGATGGTTCCCGGTGCATCCGATGACATGGACACCCGACCGGCGGCTGACGTCCTGCATCATGGCAACATCACGCCCCAAGTCCAGGGTTGTAACGTCGATGATGGTTCGGACGCCGCCCGCGTAGGCTTCGGTAAGCGCAGCGGTGGCGGCGTCGGCGATGGCCGGCAGGTCCTGGAAACCGGGATAGGTGGCCGCGGCGCCAGCGGCTCCCAGCGTAATGTGCTCGTGGCTCAGGGTGAACCCCAGATCGGCGGAATCCACCGGGCCCAGCACCGTGTTGACTGCTGACATTTTGATCCCTCCGATGGCGCCCGCACCGTCGCGGCGAGCGAAGAGTGGCAATCCGGATAAGACAACGGCCAGATTGCCACATTGCTACGTAACAATCAATGCGGCGGTGGAGCAGGGTTTTTCATTATCAGGCAGCAACCGGCGGGCCGCGTCTGTCATTTGTATGTTGTATATGCCTCGCAGATGGGCCAATCTGTGAGGCGGGCGCGAGGGGCGCGTCGTCTGTCATTGGGTGAGCTGGGCCTGAGGTCCAGGCTGCACCGACTCGCAGTAAGACACCCCTCACGCCGCCGGTGGTCGCTCCGAACAGATTCACGGGCCTGAGCCCGCATTGCAAGTGTGGAGGACCACCGCATTATCACATCTGGGAGGTCTCAAAGATGAAGACGCCAAAGATGAAGACCATGGAAGGTAGCGCAGTGGAAGGCGGCGCAGTGGTGGGCATTGACGTCAGCAAAGCCAGCCTGGACGTGTCGGTGTCGGCTGGCCCGGCGCGTCGCTTTGACAACACCGAGGAGGGCATCGCCGATCTGTTGCAATTGTTGGAGGCGCAGGAGGTCGCGCAGGTGGTGTGTGAACCCACCGGGGGCTATGAACTCCAGTTGGTCAACCGGTTGCGGGCCGGGGGACTGGGGGTGCACCAGGCCCACCCCAACCAGGTGCGGGATTTCGCCCGGGCCGCTGGCCACCTGGCGAAGACTGACGCCCTGGACGCCCAGACGCTGTCGCGTTACGGCCAGGTGTTTGAACCCCCGGACACCCCGCAGCCGGATCCGGAACGTGAGGAACTGCGGGATTTGCTGCGCCGCCGCCAGCAGCTGGTGGAACAGCGAGTGCAGGAGCTGAACCGCCGCCACCAGGGAACCTCCCGCAAGGCCCGGGCTTCCACCGCCCGCCACATCGCCTGGCTGGACCAGGAGATCGCCCAGCTGGATGAGGAGTACCAAGCCGCGTTGCAGAGCAGCGAGTCCCTGGCCCAACGCGCCGCCTGGTACCGCAGCGTGCCGGGCGTAGGGCCGCTCACCGCCGCCACCCTGACCGCCGAGCTGCCGGAACTGGGACAATACGACGGGAAGGCCCTGACCTCCCTGGTGGGACTGGCGCCCTGGTCTCGGGACAGTGGCCGGAAGCGGGGCCAGCGCACCATCCGGGGCGGTCGCGGCGTAGTGCGCCGGGCCTTGTACATGGCGGCCCTGGCGGCGACACGCGGCCAGGGGAGCTTGCCTGATTTCTACCGTCAGCTGCGGCAACGTGGCAAAACTGGCAAAGTGGCGCTGGTGGCCGTGATGCGCAAACTGCTGTTGCAACTGAACGCCGTGGCCCGCCGCGGAACCCCCCTGGACACAAACCCCCGGGGTACAACAACCCGGATAGAACCATCCCACCTCCAAACCCGCAAAAAGGCTTGACACCCAACACAGATACTGCGAGGAGTGAAACGACGTGGCAATCCCGTTGCCGATACGACCAACGTTTTTAATACGAACGTCGTCAAGTTGACGCGCCGGAATCCGCCGCACCACGATTCCCCGCTCCTTCCGGGAGGGGTTAGGGTCGGGGCAGCCGGGGCAGGTGAACGTATTCCATTCCGCAAAGCTTCCGCAGGAACCAGGCAAGGTCGTTTTTCCTGGCAAAACCGGAGAGGCCGAAGGTGTTGCGGAGGCGGACATTCACCAACCGCTGTGCGTCGGATTGTCGGAGCAGGCCGAAGAAGTCGGCGGCGGATTTTTTGGTGAAGCCGATGGTGTAGAGTTTCACGGAGCATCCTCCCAAGTATCGGTTCCGGCGAGAGGCATTGCGCCGATATAGGCAAACTTATGCGCCTGACGGGTTAGGGCTTCGGCGATTACGTCGGCGCGGGAGCGGAACATATCGCCGTTGGAGGGCAACTTGTGAACATCCAGCAGACGGGCCATGGCGTCGTCTTGGCTTTCCAGGCTGCCGTCGGCCAGAATGTGGGCGACGCTGATGCCCCGGTCGGCGAGGTAGCGAGCCACCAGCAGGGTACGGTGGCATTCCAGCGGCTCTTTCTCTGTACACAGCAGGGCGATGCGGCGCTCGTCGGCGGCACGAATCACGCGGCGGACGCCGTCGTCAAACAGGTCAGTACCGGCCACTCGGTCGTATTGGACGCGGCCTTCGGGGTCGTAGCAGGAACGGTCGGCGGGTCGGCCGCCGAGTTCCCCGCCGAGGTAAGCGTAGGCGATGCCGATGTCGCCCAGCATCGGCTGCAGGCTTTCGTGGTTGAAGTGGGGGGTGTAGCGGCTATAGGGGACGGAGCGGACGTCGGTCACCTCGTCAATGCCGTGTTGCAGCAACAGCTTTATGAACGTTTCAGGTGAATGGTTGGAGTGGCCGAGGGTGAAGATGGGGTATTGGGTTAGGGTCACGATTAGTTGCTCCGTCAGGGTTTGATGATGGTGGCGATCAGTTTGTAAGCATCTCCACCAAATAATCCACCCAGACTGACGGTGAGAAAACACGATCCGACACGGTAATTACCTTCAGGTTTGCTCAGATACTCCTGACGGTAATTTGGGTCTGTCACAGAGAGCGTGTAATTTGCTCCTTCGTACTCGAAGGTTCCTCTGACCAACCAATAATCACGGTAGTCCTGATAGACAGACAATTCGAGCTCGTTGACTTTGATCAAAGCCAGTGAACTGTCGACTTGATTCACCAACGCACCCGGGACTTGGTCGTTCTGACCGTTAATCGTGCTATAACCGTTAACCCACAGAGTTGCTTTATTATCAATCATCCCGGCTAGGTCTCCCACCGTGGCGGCGCTAACCTTCGTCCAGGGCGACAGCGTATCGAGCATCCAATTCTCACTTTGATGATCTTTAGGGAGTGGTTCGAGAACTCGGACATCGAGGATGTCCAGGACTTGCAGCTCTGTTCCGTCGGCGTATCGTCGCTCTCCGAACGAAAACTCTTGATAATCTTCGCTGTTCACAGGACGAATCCATCGCCCAAATTTCCCGTCAGGAAAAACCTCTTTGCCCGCGATGCATCGCTTCCCTTGCATCCGCGAATTAGCGAGGCACACGATGCGCTTGACGGTAGGTATAGTAACAGTCTCAACTCCTCCCAAATTGGTTGCCCCAACGGCCGCAGTCGTTCGTTCCAAGCGACAGCGGTAATCAGCCTCCATGCTGAGCCAAATGCTGGCCTCCAGGCCGAATTCCTCCTCAAAGATAGCGGCCAGTTCCGTGCTAAGCGGGGCACTACCGGCTACGATGCCCTCAATAATATCCGTGGGGAGCGAATGTCGCCGGGCAAATTCAGCACAGGTAAAACCCCAAGCCTCAAGATAGTCCTCAACAACATATCCCGGCGGGGCACCGTAATCGGGCTGGTGCGGATAAGTTCGCTGCGTCATTTCGTCTTGTCGCCTCCCATTAATGGTAGTCTAACATCTCGATGATGACGATTGCGGTTACGTTATCGGTGTCAATGCCGCCGTCCGGGTGGCGGGGTATCGGCTGATGGGCTGGTAAGAATACCAGCCGGTATTGGCGGTCAATATCAATGGCGTATTGCTCATCGCGATTGCCGGTAAGCTGATGTCGCCGTTCCGGAGGCCTGGTAGAGACTTGCGACAGCGTGTCCATCCGGCGTAAAACAAGCAGTCTGGCTATTATCGACCGAGTTCTACGCGCGCCGTATGCTCTCTGTAGGTCTGCTTCTGAACGGAAACGTCTTTCGAGGTTACTGCTAAAGCTTATATCCACTTTCGACACCGTCGCCGCCCGGTATTGCCGACTTACTGGTTTAGCAGCTCCATCGCAGCCCGCAGATAATCCGCCGCCGTCACAACGTCCAGCCGGTCATCCCCATCCCGCAGCCTTCCTTCAGCATCGATGCTGACGTTGCTCCACTTGGGCAGCAGGGGAGATAGCAGTGTGGCGATGTTGTCGGCGGAGAGGCCGCCGGCGACCACCAGGCCCAACCCGGGCGCTGCCAATGCGATGGCATCCAGATGGCGGGCAGACGCGACGGCGTCCAGCGGCCGGCCAAGTCCTTCCGAGGCATCTACCAGCACGTCGGTTACGATGCCGGAATACCGGGCGCACCGCCTTGCGACCTCCGACGGCTCGTGATTTACCGACGCCATCGCCTCCCGGCCCACCTGGAGGACGATGCGATTGGGGCTGCAGCGTCTTCGGTACTCAACCAGCGCCTCGGGGTCGGGCCAGGGCACGCCACGGGTCGCGTTGATTTGAACGCCGTGGCAATTCCCGCCGCCGACTTCATTGGCGCGGGCGAGCACATTGGCCAAGTTGGCGCCGGCTCGTGGCCGGTAATGAACCAGGTTAAGGCATCGAGGGTCGTTGGAGAATATGCCGCCGATGGAATCGGGCGCCGGGCAGCGCTCCGGCGCTCCGCTCGGTCGGCCCGACAACAGCGCATTGCTGAGAAGGACGCCGCACATCAGCAGGCGTGAAGGGTTCGGCGGCAGGCCCTCCAGTACCGTTGCGACCTCGTTGGCGTTGGCGAATCCGGTGACGCCGATATAGGGAGTCATCAACCGGTGGTGAGTCCCAGGGACTCGGCGGCCATCTGACGGAGCAGGTATTTTTGCACTTTGCCGCTGGACGTCATCGGGTAGTCGTCCACCACGACCAGATGGCGGGGTATCTTGAAGGTTGCCATCTTGCCTCGGCAATAACTGTCCAGATCCGACTCGGTGATGGCCTGACCCGGCTCGACAACCACGCAGGCACAGGCCACTTCGCTGAGCCGGGGATCGGGTACACCCACCACCTGCACCTTGTTGACGGCGGGATGCGCGAGCAGGAATGCTTCGACCTCGGTGGGATCGACGTTCTCGCCCCCCACCTTGAGCAGGTCCTTGTACCGACCCATGAAGCGTACACTGTTGTCGTCGCGGATGGTTGCCACGTCGCCGGTGTGAAACCAGCCATCATCGTCGATGGCCTCTGCGGTGGCCTCGGGACGCTTGTAGTACCCCTGCATCATGGCATAACCGCGGACACATAACTCTCCCATAGCGCTGGGCGGCAGAGTTTCGCCGGTGTCGGGATCGATTACCTTGAACTCATAACCGGGCAGCGGGTGGCCGCTTTCGGTGCACCGGTCGTCGGTCGGCGCGTCCAGGTAGGAGCGCGTTGCGCCCACGCCCACTTCGGTCATGCCCCAGGCCGACAGCGTGGGACAGAGCTTCTCCTGAGCCAGGCGGGCGGTAGGCTCACTGCTGGCCATGCCGGCAGCAAAAAGAATCGTTCGCAAACTGCTCTTGTCCACGCGGTCGATGTCGGGATGGTTGACGAGGTCAAAAAAGTGGGAGTCAAAGCCGTTCATGACCGTGGCCCGCTCGGATTCCAGCAGGCGCAGAGTCTCGCCGGCGTCGAACAGGGTGGTCAGTATTATTCGAGCGCCGGTGATCCACGACATCAACGGCCCCTCATAGATGCCGAAACAGTGGAAGAGGGGCAGATACATCAAGATGGTGTCGCGGGGCGAAAAACCCATGCGGTTGGCGGCGTCCACGACGGTGCGGATGGGGTTGTGGCAGTGCATGACCCCCTTGGGGAACCCAGTGGTGCCGCTGGTGTACATCAGCAGGAACGTATCATCGGGGCTGACGGCGGCTTCACGATGGGTCAGTTCCTCGACGGGCACCTCATCGGCGCCGGCCAGCACCGCATCCCAACCGATTGCGCCGGCGGGACGGCTGTCCCCCAGCATTATCACGTTGCGCAATGCGGGGAATGCGGCGGGTTGGAGGTTGGCCGGATCTCCGTCGGCTATCTCCGGCGCGACCTCGCCCAGCATCGCCGAGAAATCAACGGGCCCGGAGCGGTCCATGAGTATCAGGACGGCAGAATCGGAGTGGTTGACCAGGTATTCCATGTCGGTGGTGCGGAAGCGGGTATTGATGGGCACCAGCACGGCGCCAATCTTGGCCACCGCGCCGAACAGGAACAACCATTCCGCCCGGTTGGGCATCCACAGGGATACCTTGTCGCCGGGCTGAACGCCCAAACCGACCAGCGCGCGGGCAACCCGGTCGATCTCGTCTCGAAACTCATCAAACGTCCAGCGCCGACCCTCATAAACGAGCGCCTCCCGCGAGCCGAAACGCTCCGCGGCCTGGTTGATAAGTTCACCTATGGTCTGCTTGTCAAACCACTCGGACATGGGTGGAAACCTCCAGTGTTGGCATGGATGGAATCATGGCAACTGTACCGGGGTTACTGAGGTTCCTGCAAGCGGCGGAGCTGTTCGCGAAGTCGCTGGATTTCGGCCTCGGCAGATTCGGCCCGGGCTTCCGCCGTTTCCCGCGCCGCTCGTTCCGTTTCCCGCGCCGCTCGTTCCTCATCGAAACTCTTAAGCCATTCGTTCGTTGCCGGGTCGTAAAAGCGCAGTCGGCAGTCGTCCCAGACTAAATCCAGGCCCAGCGTTGGGCTGTGACCCCGTGGGCGTCCCTCGGCGTCGGGGGCTACCGGCAGCCGTTGGTATTCGCCGTTGACCAGATGCTCGCCAACCAAATTCTCGCCGTAGTGCCGGCTGTCCGCGGTTGGGTCGTAGCGCCAGTATTCGCCGATGCCGATTTGAGCATACAGGTCGCGCTTTTCGGTAAGGTCGCGCTCCGCCGTGCTTTTGGAAGCGATTTCCAGCGCGAAGTCGGGCGGCTTGCCGACGGCCCAGATGCGGTAAGTGTTGTGGTAGATGATGGTGTCAACGTCCACGTCAAAGGCGACGTAGCAGTCGGGGGAGATGCTGCGCTGGGGGCTGCCGCGCTCGTAGTAGATGAAGGTGTTGCCGTTGACGTGGGTGCGGGGCTGGCTGGAGTGGTGAGCGCGCAGGGTGGGCACCAGTTCCTGGAACACGCGGCCTTGGGTTTCAGCGTCGGGCAAGGGGATACCGTCCTCTTCGGGGTAGAAAATGTCGTCTTCGTAGAGGTTGGGGGCGTCGCTGATGGATGGTTGTTGGGGGGCGGGCTTGGTAGTCATGGCAAACCTCGCGGGGATTGGGGTGGCCGGCGGTAAAACATACCACGTTGGGCCGTTGACCAGTCTATAGGGATTTCCGGTATGGCAGGACGATTGCAAAGTCATTGGCCGGCCTGTTCTCTCCGCTCATCCTGAGCCTGTCGAAGGATGGTTGCCCGTGGTTCGACAAGCTCACCATGAGCGGGTGTCAAGGGACTTTGCAATCGTCCTGCCGGTATGGTAATGGTGTCGATTTGGTCGTCCGGCATCGCAGCCAGCGCGGCGAGCTCGACCTTGTGCTGGTCGATCATATCAGTGGCCTCCACCTCATGGAGTACCCTTGTGGTAGTGAGGGCGCAGTTTCGTAATAACCGCCCGAAGTCAGCCAAGACCGCTGGCCGGTATGGGAAAATCTTTGATGAACGACTTGGCATAGGACACCCAACCGCCCTGGTATGGCCGGCTGGTGTGCCGGATAAAAAATCCATATCGTCCGAGTTCAGCGAATCCAGCAGGATCGCCAGGTCGATACCCTGTCAGTACTCCTCAAAACACCCTACTCAGGTCCACCTGCAATCCCGGGAAAAGCGGCGACGTTAGCGTTTCCGTGCGGTTGTAGCGTTCCCTAACTACCAAAACGCCATCTTCGAGTTGCAGTTGTTCGACGGTTCCAACGACAGGTTGCACTATCCAGTATTCGGCCACCCCGTAACGCGCGTACAATTCCATCTTGACGTTGCGATCCATCGCCTCCGTGGACGGCGATGCAACCTCGACCGCCAGGTCTGGCGCTCCGTGGATGTTGGGCTCGGTAACGATCTCGGCCCGACCCGCCGCAACGAATAGCAAATCGGGTTGCACAACGTTCGTATCGGACAGATAGACATCAGTCGGGGCAACGAATACCTCGCCCAGGGCGTTGTCCCTGACGAATGACGCCAACGATACGGCCAAATTAAGCAGAACTCTCTGATGAGGTGTGGTGGGTGCTGGAGCCAAAATCAAGTCCCCATCTATCAGTTCGTAGCGGACATCATCCGGAGTATTCAGATAATCCTGGTACGTGAATTTGACACCGGGTTTGCGGGTAACCACAACCTGCTCTCCTCTTCGTGCGATATCTGATCTCCCTGGGCTGCATATTACATCTTCTGCCCACCCATGCAATCAATTTGCCCCCACGGGGGCCAGCGCCTTCAGCTCGGGCATTACTGCGGCGGCGAACAGGCGCATGTTGGCTTCGGCTTCCTGGTAGGGCATGGCGGCGTAGCTGAAGGCGCCGACGTAGGTATCGTGGCCGGTGCGCGCCTGGATGTGGCGGATTTTCTCGAAGCACTGCTCCGGCGTGCCCCACACCTGCAGGTTGACGAAAAAGTCCACCACCTCGTCGTCGCCGTAGTCGAACATCTTTTCGGCGACCTTGCCGTAGTACTCGTAGCCCTTGATGTCCTTGTGCAGGTCAGCCTTGAACTCATAGTGGTCCATCACGGTGTTCCAGTAACCGCCGATGTAGCGTCGCGCCATCTCCCTGGCGTAGTCCTCATCCTGATGACAGAAGGTCCAGCAGGCGACCACCGGAGCCGGCGGATCCCCGACGTTGCTTTCGCGGTAGGCGGTGCGGTAATTGGACAGATCACGCTCGACCTCGTCCCACGGCTTTTGCGGGATCACCAGCATACCCACGCCCAGCTGCGCCATGATGCGGCTGCTCTCCGGCGAGATGGCGGCGGCGTAGGTGCGGCCCTGGAAGGTTCGGAACGGATTCGGCCGTATCTCGCGGCGCGGCTGCTTGATGTACTCGCCGTCAAACTCGCAATACCCGGTTTCCAGGCCGCTGAGGATGCACTCGGCGGATTCGATGAACCGGGTGCGGGACTCGTTCATATCGACGCGGAAACCGTCGTATTCAACCTTGGCCAGACCGCGCCCCACGCCGAATATCATCCGGCCGTCGCTCAGGTTGTCCAGCATGCAAACCTGTTCGGCGACACGGACCGGGTCGTGCCACGGCAGTACGCACACCATGCTGCCCAACTTCATGCTCGTGGTGCGCCCGGCCATGTAGGTGAGGAACTGCAGCACGTCGGGGCACATAGTGTAGTCGGTGAAGTGGTGCTCAACTCCCCAGATGGACTCGAAGCCCAGAGGTTCGGCCAGGTCGGCCAGCCGCAGCTCGTCCCGGTAAACCCGGTAGTCGCTGGTGAACTTGCCCGGATTCTGAAAGATGGTAGCGGTGCCTACGTGCATGATGAGTGCCTCCCGGTGGGGGCGTAAGGTTGCAGTCTATTTTAGTACGCTTTGGGGCAAGGGAAAGTCCTTGATGAAGGATTTCGCGTAGGACATCCAGCCGCCCTGATATGGACGGCTGGTATGGCGGATGAAGAAGTCCATATCGTCAGAGTTGAGTGCCGCCAGCAGGCGACCCATATCAACGTTGGACCTGGGCTTGATGCAGTAACCGGAATAGAAGGTGGCGTCCGGGTCTGGGCAGAGCTGGAAATTGGGGCGTTGGTTCATACCGGAGGTCAAAATCTTGGAGCCAAAACCGGAGGAGATGGACACATGGCGGCCAAAGGCATACCAGCGGGACGGGTCAAACTTACCTTTATCCCGATTCAGCAGGCGGGTTTTGTGGGATACGAGCCATTCGTAAGCGGCGGGGGCCTGGCTGGCAATGTACACTTCGGGCAGCAGTCTGCCGTGGTCATCATAGGGAAATATGACGGCGCGGGACGTGGGGTCGTGGCCGTCTTTCATCACAGAAGCTTTGACGATGGGTCGCAAAATCCAGGGTTCCAGACCGACTACTTCGGCTGCGGGCCGGATGAACACGCGGTCGGCCAGAGTTTGGATGCCGACGTGAATGTCGGCAACATCGCCAAGAGGTACTCCGCGCTTGGCAAGGCTGAGCATCCTTTCTCTATCGCCATCGGTTGGCGCAACCCACCAGGGCTTTGAAGGGTCGTCTTTATCCAATATGACGGCGCCTCCATTGGCAACTGTCAGCCCGTCGTATTTTTCTACGGGGATATATTCCGTTTTCCCTTGTTTTTGAATAATTGCGATGGCAGTATAGGTTGTTACACCGGGGAAAACCTGATGTTCACCGCAATCAATAATCTTTTGAACTTTGTGCGACTGAACTAGGTGACCGCGCAGCAAAGAGCCGGAATCGGAGCGCAGCCAGCTGGACGGTGTAATGTATCCTAACGTTCCACCACTGCGCACCAGTCCGAGACCCAATTCGTAGAATACCAAGTATAAATCAGTAGCTCCGCGAATTACGTTCCACTGTCCGACGATGCGCTGACGGCCGGACTGTTCCAAATGTTGAACTCGCACGTAGGGAGGGTTGCCAACTACGTGTGTGAATTGGCCGTAGTCGTCGTTGAACAACTTGCGCTGGAGGACATTCCGCACGGAAAGGTTCCAGTCAATATGCTCGCTGGGATACCAACTATTAATGATTTTATCCAGCTGGGCCCGACATCGGGCTATGGCATTTCGGTCAATGTCATAACCAGTCATGCGCCTCAGCGCTGCCAAAGCGTCAGCGCGGCCCAATCTGGCCAGCACACGACGGGCAACGGCAGTGAGGAAAGCCCCATCACCGCAGGCCGGGTCGCAGATTGCCGCCGCCGCCAATTCGTCTGAGTTTGCCGGTAGCACGTTGTCCAGGATTAGCTCGACGACCGGCGCCGGCGTATAGACGACGCCATGCCTTTTGCGCTCAGATGTACTCATGGCGACAAGTGTCTCAACTCGATGCGCCGGGCCATCCTGGTGAAAAAGAGGTCCACGTTCAGCTCGTTTGCTAGAGCCGCGCGGCTATCCTCGCTGATGTCCAAAGCCGCGGGGTCAGTAATTCCAGTTATAGCGTCTTGGTCGGTGTCGAGGGTAACAACGCCGATGGCCATTTCATCCGGAGCGTGGATGTGTTCGTGGTCAGCCCGGAGGCGGGCGTAACGTTGGATATCGTGATCTCTGATTGTTTCCCTTTTGGTAATGTCACCGGCCCGATTTTTGTACGGTATGGGATTGGTAACACAGAACAGGTTGCCGTACACGATGTTTCTGCGACGCAGGTTCGCAGTTTCGCCAATCTGCTGCTCAAAATAGTTGATGGAGTTCTGCCAGTAATTTGAGATGACAAACTTGATGCTGACAACGCCAAGTTCCTGCCCGTCTCTCGCAATGAGAACGTCAACGTCTTTACCGTAGTACATACCTCCCACATTCGCTTCGTGTGTGCTAGTCGGGGACTGCCCGGTGAAGGTGTGGTCATCGCCGAGCTCAAGGCCAAGTTCATGCTGAACCCAGCCGTGGAGCACTCTGGTTTTCCGATTGGAACGTGTCCCATGCTCCTGTACCATCGCATAAGACTGTTGCATAGCAGCTAGGAAACGTTGCGTTCTGTTGGTAGCGTGCATGGTTTCATCCCAGCCTTTCATCTTCTTTTGGGAGCAGGAATTCATCAGGGTTAAAGCCCCGTTCCGCCAGGAGTTTCCTTACTGCGGTGATTCTCGCTTTGTTGGCTTTGCGTTCCTCTTCGCGGCCTTGCTCTAATAGACGTTGCTCCTGCAGTTCAAGCAGGTGTCGCTCCAGGAACGGCGCGATCACCGGCTGGCGCTCCGGTGTTTCGTCCAGCAAACAAAGTAGCATTCCCCAAATTCCGCAGCTCATCATCAAACCAATCAGTGTTGCCGCCCCGAGTCCCAAGCCAGTGTCAGTCATCAAGTACCACACCAGTCCGATTGAGACGGCAACCGAAACGACGGCCAGCCACGCTTTTTCTTTACGGCTGCTCATGTCAAAGCGGCTCTCACCTTCTCCGGGGCGCAGGCTTGCATTACGGCCTGAGTGGAGCTGATTTGCGGACGGGCGGCGATGACGCGCACCAGCGCAACGTCCAGTCCCTCGGCCAACCTGGCGAAGGCGGCAGCGGCCCCCTCCGGCTTACCGTAATAACCAACGGCCTGCAGGGCATCGGACGGATAGGCATCGACCACCTCGTCCATGTTACCGCCCCGACTGCGGATGGCATCAGAGCCGGCCAGTTCTTCGGTGTAGCCCATCCGCTCAAAGTGAGCGCGGTAGCCGAAGTCGCGTTCACGCTCGGTCGGGACGCTGGCGCCCAGGGGGTAGCCGAGGCAGTTCCTGGCGAAGGCGCGGCGGGCAACGTCTTCATCTTCGTCAACGCAGATCCGGATGTATTCCACGACCTTGACCTCGGAGGGGTCGCGCCCGATGCGTTCCGCACCCTCGGCGATGCGCGCACGACTCCAGGCAATTTGCTCGGGCGTGCACCAGTTCAGGCAGACGCCGTCGGCCAGCTCGCCGGCCAACCGCAGCATCTCGGGGCCCAGGGTTCCCAGATACACCGGCGTGTTGGGCGGTGGGTTGATGGCGATTCCAATGTCGCGATAGTTGATGTGGACACCCTGATAATTCACCGATTCGCCACGTACCAGGCCGCGAACGGTGGTCAGGTAGTCGCGCATCAGCCCGAGGGCCGACATGCGGGGGAATCCCAGGGCGCGCCGGTTGGCGGGACGATAGGCGCTGCCGGAGCCGATGCCCATGATGAACTTGCCGCCGGTTTGCTGGCTCATGGTGCCGCCCGACATGGCAAACCCGATGGGAGTGCGGTACATGACCGGTGAGACGCCGATGCCGGTGATAAGACCGCCGGGAACCACTTCGGCGCTGGCCTGCCAGCGGCGGGCACAGACCTGGAAGGAATCGGTGCCGATGTTTTCGGGCGTCCAGATGCTTTCGTAACCGAGCTGGGCAGCCTCGCGGGCGAGATTGGCCTGGTCGTCCCAATTCATGCCCAAAGTGTGGTCAAGTCCAACGCCAATTTCCATCTAAAAACCCCTCCGGCGATGCGTGTTTGCGCTTGAAAGTCAACGCTGGGATTGTATCACGCAGGGTCATCGCAAGTGGCTATTGCGATGCTTCGTTGTAGGGGCAGGCAGCCGTGTGGGATACTGGATTACGGAGAGTTAAAAGGAGAACTAACGATGAAAACCGTAGCGGAAATTCAGCAAGCAATTTTAGAGCTTCCCGAGCCGGACTACATCCAATTGAGCCGTTGGTTTCACCAACTCGATTGGGAACAGTGGGACTTGGAAATAGTGGAAGACGCGCATTACGGAAAGTTGGACTCCCTGGTCGAACAGGCCAAAAAATCCAGGGAAGACGGCAACTTACGAGAACTCTGATGCATCTGGCACCACCCGAGTTCGGCGCCTTCTCGATGAGATTCCGGAATCAATGCAGAGAGTTGCCCGACAGAGCTTTGACCGGCTCAAAGCGAATCCGAGACACCCCTCGTTACAGTTCAAGAAGGTTGGTACATTCTGGTCCGTTCGAGTCAGGCGTTCATACAGAGCGCTCGCGATTGCAGATGGCGATGACTTCATCTGGGTGTGGATTGGCACGCATGATGAGTATGTCAGACGGATTAGGTCATAACTGGCAGTCGCGTGGGATACTGGATGGCGGAGCAAGCAAATGACCAACTTCGCCGACAAAACCATCTGGACGGGCGACAACCTGGACATCCTGCGCGGCCTTAACTCTGCGTCGGTTGACTCCATCTATCTGGACCCACCCTTCAACTCCAACCGCAACTATGCCGCCCCGGTGGGCAGCGCGGCGGCGGGCGCGGCCTTCAAGGACACCTGGACGTGGTCTGCCACCATTAGCTCACGGGCTTTAGTCAATGCACTGGGTGGCGAATTAGGGGTACAATTTCAACGATGGAGTTCGTGATCGCCAACTGGGGGAGTTTGACCAGCGCAATCGGTGTCATCGTCTCATTGGTCGGTCTTGGTTGGGCCATTAAAGAAGCTCGTGGTGC
Organism: Dehalococcoidia bacterium; assembly: GCA_965262485.1. Classification (GTDB taxonomy): domain Bacteria; phylum Chloroflexota; class Dehalococcoidia; order Lucifugimonadales; family UBA3495; genus Bin87. Next base: position 2,944,486 of record OZ253540.1, read on the forward strand.
ACGGACTGCATCGCAGGCAGCGTATCAAGCGGCGAGAGAGACTAGCGAACGAATCGCGCGTTATCGACGAGCGGTAAACTTGGAACGCGCTATAGCACTAATCCAACGAATAAAGCTCCTTCACAACATTGGACGGTGGGAGGCGGCTTTGGAGCAATATCAGGCACTGAGAGTTATGCTCTCGGATATTATTGGTCGTTCCCCCGAGGCAGAGACCGAGCTTCTCGAGAGACTGGCTAACGCTAGAGCAGTAGTTAGATCGATGGAAAGCGTAGTTGAAAGGCGGGTTAGCCAAGGGCCATATATTGATGAGCCGTATAGTCTGAATCAGACGTTGAATAGAATCCAGAGTGACTTAGAAGCTCTGGCCAGTACAACGGGCTTTGGCGATTCGCGAGAGGAAATGGAATGAACGAGATAGACAAGATATTGGAAGGATTGGTCCAGCGAACTGATGACGGAAAGTTGAAGTGGAATCCTTCTGCGGAAAGCGGCGAATTCGTAGCATCTGTGGGTGCGATTTCGGTTGTGGTACGGCAGCTTAGCGAAAGTTATTTGCACGTTCCAGCCCGCCACCAACTCGAGATTCTTAATGATGAGGGTTCAACGGTCGAGGTTTTAGAGACGAACGACGAATATGGCTTGGTTCCGAGCGATAGACGCGCAACTATTCCACAGGCTCAGATATTGAGTAGCCTCTACGTTTTAGCGCGCCGTTCAGCACTCAACACTCAGTCTACCTTGGAGAAACTAGCCAGGGACCTAGGAGCTTAGGAAGCCTCCAACGAGGGCGACGTTGTGCTGGACCCGTTTTGCGGCTGCGCCACCGCCTGCGTGGCCGCCGAGAACCTGGGCCGGCGTTGGATTGGGATTGACATATCACCCAAGGCCGTCGAGCTGGTCAATATGCGTTTGCAGCAGACCATGGGCGAGTTGTTTCACAACCGGCTGGTAACGGCCCGGACGGATATTCCCCGGCGCACCGACATCGACGCGCCCCGTCCCTATCGCCAGAATAAGCATGTCCTCTTTGGACGGCGGGAGGGCCGCTGCAACGGCTGTCGCTCCGCCTTCGAGTTTCGCCACCTGGAGGTTGACCACGTTATCCCGCAGTCCGGCGGTGGCACTGACCACATAGAGAACCTGCAGCTGCTGTGCGCCCACTGCAATCGGGTGAAGGGGACAGGCCGCAGGAATACCTGGTTGCCCGGCTGCGGGAAATGGGGATGGCGGCGTAGCAATAGGTGAACCAGCGGGATAGGGCAATCCTGCTATAATCACTCCAACAGACCCCTGCGCTCCCACAGGCCGGTGCAACATGACCACCACCCCCCAACTGCTAACCGCCGCTGAATTGCTGCTGATGCCGCGGGGCGACGGCAAGCGGTACGAACTAATCAGGGGAGTATTGGTTGAGAAAATGCCTACCGGACACCCCCATGCGATTGCCGTGAAGTGGATTTCTTTCGCGCTTGCCAATTACGAGGCCGAAACCGGCTACGGCAGCGTAACCACCGGGGAGCCCGGCTACCTTCTAGCGCTCGATCCCGATACCGTCCGCGCGCCCGATGTGGCATGGATAGCGCCTGGCCGCATTCCGGAAGGGACCGAGGGTTATCCCAATCTGGCCCCTGATTTGGTGGTTGAAGTTCTGTCCCCCGGTCAAGATTTGTCAGAAAAGGCGCGGATGTGGCTCAGCTTCGGCAGCCGGGAAGTGTGGGTTGCCGACCCGGAGCCGGTTGCCGTAACCAGATACCGGCCTGCCCAGGAGCCGGTTGTGTTAGGTGAGGATGATGTCCTCGACGGCGGCGAGTTGCTGCCCGGTTTCACCTCTCCGGTCTGGCGGCTCTTCCGACGGCATCGCTAACTCCACAGGGCAATCGCATCTTAACCCGTCATTCCGGCGTAGGCCGGAATCCAGACGTTTCCGGGAAGGCCAACGTTCCCACAGCGAGATTCCATGGGTTCCTGCCTACGCAGGAATGACGGAGGGAAGGTCGGAATGAAGGTTGCCGGCGCACCCAAAGATTAAGATGCGATTGCCCTGCTAACCCCTCCCCTCCGGCCAAGCCGGCCGCCGGTGTTATAATCGGCGCCGGTTTCGCAGGAGAGGGTATTTGGCCATATTGATCGGCTCCCGCGCGACGGAAACCTTCCAGTCCTTCCGCCGCCGCGATTTCACCCTGGTTTGGGTTTCCGCCAACATCGCGATGGTAGGGCGGCAGATGGAGGTCATCGCCGTTTCCTGGCTGGTGGTGCAACTGACCGGCGGCAACGAGGTGCTGGTCAGCCTGGCGGGGGCTGCCGCGCTGGGACTGGCGTTTCTGGCGGTATTTGCCGGCGCGGTGGTTGACCGGCTGCCGCGGCGTCTCTTGATGGGAACGATGCAGTTCATCGCGGCGGGACTGGCTATCCTGATGATGGCGTTGCTGCTGTCGGGCGTCCTGAAGGTATGGATGATCTTCGTTATCGTGATCGGCGGCGGAGCGTTTCGAACCTTCGAACTGCCGGTCTCGAACGCCCTGATCATCGACACGGTGCCACGGGAAAGACTGAACAACGCGGTGGCGCTGCTGGGTTTGGGACAGAACCTCACGCAGTTCGTGGGCCCGATTGTGGCGGGATTCCTTTACACGCCGCTGACACCGGCGGGCCTGTACGCATTGATAGCCGTCCTGTATGCCCTGGGCGGTATTTGCGTGCTGATAGTCAGGACGCGGAACACTACCATCGGCCACACGACACCGAGGGAAATCCTGATTGGCGTCGCCGCCGGTCTGTCTCACGTCTGGGAGCGCAAGGAACTGTTGATGGCGCTGGTAATCGCGGCCATGTACAACGTGACCGGTTTCCCGTTTACGACCGCGTTGATGCCAATCATCACGGAAAAAGTGCTGAATGCCGGGCCGGAAGTCCTGGGCCTGCTCAACGGGTCAATGGGCGCGGGGGCCGTGATCGGCGCGCTGGTGGTTGCCAGCATCGGCAATTTCAGGCGTCAAGGATGGTGGATGGTTTGGGCGGTCAACGGCTGGCACGGCTCGATGATCCTGTTCGCCGTGGTGGTGATAACGCTGCCGGGCCTGCTGCCCCTGAAACTGGTAATTGTGGCGGCAATGGCCGTAAAGGTGCTGACGGGCATTGCTCGCGCCGGTTCGCTGCTGCTGGTGATGACGGTGCTGATGGGCAGGTCTGACCCGGAATTTCGAGGACGCATGGGTGGGTTGAGAGTGCTGTCGATTCAGGCCCACTTCCCGGCCAGCGCCCTCAACGGCTGGATGGCCCGGGAGATCGGAGCGCCCATGACCGCACTGACGCTTGGAGTCGCCGGAACTGCCGCCGTGTTGCTGTGCCTCCTGTCTCGCCGCCTGCGCGAAGCCTGATGCCCTCACGCGTACCCACTCTGTCATTGCGAGGAGCGCAGCGACGTAGCAATGACAATTTTCTCAATTTGACCATGATGACAGGCGTGCCGGTGTCATTTCGGGGATTTGTTGGTAGGAAAACGCGGGAATCGCCATGCGGTCGCTGGCATGTTCGATAGTTATAGCGCAGAGACGGCCATCGGCATCCATTTCCAGTAGGGTGTTTTCGTCCAAGTCGCGCGTCTCGTTCACTTCGGCGGGGAAAAGTTCGATGTAGAGGGTATCTGTATCCTGAAAGTACTTAATGTTCATGGCTTGAACCCCCGGCGGTCTGCACTACTTCGCTAATCGGATAGGCAATCACTCGCTGAATCCAGTCAAATGTAATATACACACGGTCAGGGCGACGGTGCATGGCATGGAAGTATTCGGTGAGCTTCATCTAATAATCAACTTTCATTTCAATTGTAGAACGGTGTAGCGTACCAATCAAACGGAGAGAGTCCGCCCTCACCCCGACCCCTCTCCCGGCGGGCGAGGGGGACTGCCGTTTTACATCGATGAACTGGATGGACAGGATTGGGGAGGGACCGAGATTGCCCCGCCCCGCATCGAGTACGGGCTCGGAATGACAGGGGGGTGCGCCCTCACCCCCGACCCCTCTCCCACTGGGAGAGGGGAGCCGAATCCGACATGGGTGGACAGGATTTTGGGCGGGTGGCGGTGACGGTGGTCGTGGTGGAGGAATGTTGGGAATGGCGGTTCCTTTGGGTCAGGCGGTGATGATGGTGGTTCGGTGGTTGTCAGGCGGTGATTTTAGGGAGGTGGATTACGAGGGCGCAAGGGGCGGGTGTCATTCGGAGGGTACGGCCCTGTCATTACGAGCGTAGCGCGGCAATCTCGATGGGGCTGCAAAAGTAGAAACCTGTGCCGCCCGGTGCCAGATGGTATCTTGCGCCGGGATTCGTCATAATGTGGTCGAACTGTGACGACGACGCGAATGGATAAATTGCGGCAACACCGCCAGGAACGAGGAGAGCATAATGACTACACCAACCATCCCCACCGAACAGGAAGTATTGGGCTGGTTCGATTCGCTGAGCAACTGGGGTCGCTGGGGCGACGACGATGAACTGGGCACGCTGAACCTCATTACCGACGCCAAACGGAAGCAGGCGGCCGGGTTGGTATCGGAGGGGATTACGGTAACCTGCTCCCGCCTGCTGGTGCCTGAAATCGCCCCCGACGTTACCAGCATCCCGCCGTTGCACTACATGGTCAACACCGGTGAGTCTGCCCCGTCGGAAGGCGGCGGCGGCTCCAGCGATTTCCTGGGGGTATCTTACCACGGATTGACGATTACCCACCTGGACAGCCTTTGCCATCAGTTCTGGAACGGCAAGATGTACAACGGCAAGGCAGCCAGCCTGGTTACCTCGGCGGAAAAAGCCACCGCGGGAGCCATCGACAACGCGAAGAACGGCGTCATCACTCGCGGCGTTTTGCTGGATATTGCCGCCGTCAAGGGGAAGGACTGGCTGGATGCCGGTGAGCCGGTATTTACCGCTGACCTGGAGGCTGCCGAGGAAGCGCAGGGCGTGCAGGTTACCGAGGGCGACGCGCTGTTGATCCGGCTCGGTTGGTACAAGCGCCGGCAGGAGGTCGGCGCGCCGTCCGCCGCTGAAGGCCGGCCCGGTTTGCACGCCGAGACGCTGCCGTGGCTGCGCGAGCGCGGTGTATCCATCGGCGCATGTGACGCCTCCTGGGACGTTGCGCCCAGCGAGTACCCATACGTGGGGCTGCCCATCCACAAGGTGGGCATTGTCGGCATGGGGTTGTGGCTGATTGATGCTGCCAACTTCGACGAACTGGCGCCAATCTGCGGCCGACTGAATCGGTGGGAGTTCATGTTCACGGTGGCCCCCCTGCGCTGGCATAACGCCACCGGCTCCCCGGTGAACCCCCTGGCCACGTTCTAGCGGCAGCGTTATCGTAAGGGCCCCGAGGCAAGCCCGGCGCGGGCCGATTCTGATAAGATTGGGCAGTGTATCAAGGCGGGCCGGCGCCGTATGCGCGCGGGATACGTAACGCACACCGAATGATTATGGACACGGATGTAGCAACCATTACGGCGATAGCTGGCGTACTGGCAGTAATTATTTCCATGCTGGCACTGATGGGAACCGGGATATCCCGGTTGAGCCGGCTCAGCAATCAGGTTGCAAACTTGTCAGCCCAGGCATCGGAACAGCGACAAGACCTGAATCGCGTCGAGACGGCGTTGCGCGCCGAGATACATACTATTCGGGACGAACTGCGCGCCGAGATGCGGGCCAACCGTGAGGAACTCCTGGCAGAAATGCGCCGCGGTAACCAGCTGTTGCTCATTGCGCTGGCAAACCACGAGCACGATGAGAACGGCCATGCCATTTTCACCGCGCCCGTTGGAACCGATGCCAACGGGGCAGACGACTAGCGGACGGTTTGATTATGGACACGGATGTAGCAACCATTACGGCGATAGCTGGCGTACTGGCAGTAATTATTTCCATGATGGCACTGGTGGGAACCGGAATATCCCGGTTAAGCCGGCTCAGCAATCAGGTTGCAAACTTGTCAGCCCAGGCATCGGAACAGCGACAAGACCTGAATCGCGCCGAGACGGCGTTGCGCGCCGAGATACATACTATTCGGGACGAACTGCGCGCCGAGATACATACTATTCGGGACGAACTGCGCGCCGAGATACATGCTATTCGGGACGAACTGCGCGCCGAGATGCGGGCCAACCGTGAGGAACTCCTGGCAGAAATGCGCCGCGGTAACCAGCTGTTGCTCATTGCGCTGGCAAACCACGAGCACGATGAGAACGGCCATGCCATTTTCACCGCGCCCGTTGGAACCGATGCCAACGGGGCAGACGACTAGCGGACGGGTTGAGGGTTAATGCCTGCTCACGACGACTATGGCGACGGCCTGCTGGCGCCCTACCGGGTGCTGGACCTTACCGACAGCAGGGGTCTGCTCTGCGGCAAGATGCTGGCCGACCTGGGCGCCGACGTGGTGCAGGTTGAGCCACCCTCCGGCAGCGACAGCCGACGAATCGGGCCGTTCTACAAGGATGAACCGGGCGTGGAGCGCAGTCTGTTCTGGTGGGCATCGTGCGCCAACAAACGCGGGGTGACACTGGACTGCTCCACTGCCGACGGCGGGGCCCTGTTGCGTCGTTTGATCGCCGAAGCCGACTTCCTCATCGAGTCGTTCGACCCGGGGTTTATGGCCGCCATTGGACTCGCCTATGCTGATTTGCAGGCAATCAATCCCAGGCTGGTGATGGTGTCCATCACCGCTTTCGGGCAGGATGGGCCATACGCCGATTATCTCGCATCGGACATTGTGGGTATGGCGCTGGGTGGATTCATGCACCTGACCGGCGACGGCGACCGCCCTCCGCTGCGGGTGAGCATGCCCCAGTTCTACCAGCACGGCAGCGCTGCCGGGGCGGCCGGCGCCATGATCGCTCACACCCACCGCGCCCTCACCGGCGAGGGTCAACACGTGGATGTGTCCTGCCAGCAGGCGGTGGCCCGCACCCTGGCCCACGCTCCCCAGTATTGGGACCTGGAGGGCATCGTACTGAGACGCATGGGTGCGTACCGCGAGTCGGCGGGCGGCACCTTCACGCGCATCAACTGGCCCTGCAAGGATGGATTCGTCAATTTCCAGCCCGGTGGCGGCACGGCGGGATCAGCGCGGAGCGTGCGTTCGCTGCTGGCATGGATGGATGAGGAAGGCATGGGCAGCGCCGCCCTGGATGCGGTCAACTGGGAGGAGCTGGGCTACGGCACGGCTCGGGCGGAGATAATGGAGCAGACCGTGGCAGCCGTGGCTCCTTTCTTTATGACGCACACCCGCAACGAGTTGGCCGACGGCGCACTGGAGCGACGTATCCTGCTGTTCCCGGTTGCCACGCCGGGAGACATTCTGGAGCACCGCCAACTCGAGGCCCGCGGGTATTACGATCACATCGAACACCCTGATATTGGCGAGACGGTTACCTATCCCGGTCACTTTGTCAAAGACCTCACCGACCCGGCTCGTGTCGGCATACGCCGGCCTCCACCCCACGTCGGTGAGCACAACCGGGAAATCTATTGCGGGGAGCTGGGACTGCGGGATGCGGACCTCGCCCGCCTCACCGAGCTTGGAGCGATTTAGATGGCCACGTTGCCGTTGGAAGGACTGAAGGTGCTGGACTTCTGCTGGGTGGCCGTGGGGCCGATGACCACCAAATACCTGGCCGAATATGGCGCCACCGTGCTGCGCGTGGAGTCGAACCAGCGTCCCGAAACACTGCGACGCGCCGGACCCTTTGCCGGCGGTCAATCCGGTATCAACCGTTCCGGATATTTCGCCAACTACAACGCTAACAAGTATGGCCTGTCCATCGACATGGGTCACCCCAGGGCGCCGGAGCTGATCCTGAGAATAGCGCAGTGGGCCGACGTGATCACCGAGAACTTTACGCCGGGCACTCTGGAGCGGTGGGGGTTGGGTTACGAGCAGTTGAGCGAAGTGAACCCGCGTGTTGTGCTGTTCAGCGCGTCCATGCTGGGGCGCGGCGGCCCCATGCAGGCGCAGCCCGGTTTCGGCGCCGTGCTGTCGTCTTTGGCCGGTTACACCAATATCATCGGCTGGCCCGACCGCGGCCCGGTGAATCCCTACGGCGCATACACCGATTTTGTCTGCCCCAAGTTTGCCATCGCCGCGATTCTGGCCGCCGTTGACCGACAGCGGCGCACCGGACAGGGCACGCATCTGGATATGTCTCAACTGGAGGCCAGCCTGCATTTTGGCGGTTCCATGCTGCTTGACCGCGCGGTGAACGGAAGGGAGCCGGAACTGGTGGGCAACCGGCATCCCGCCGCCTCGCCTCATGGGGCCTACCCCTGCATTCCGGATGACGACGGGGAGACGGAACGCTGGATTGCCGTCGCCGTGTTCACCGATCAGCAATGGGCGGCGCTGCGCGATGAGATGACGGCCGACGGGTTCGGCGACGCAGCATCCGGCGAGTTTCGGACGTTTCGCGTTCGTAAGGCGCATGAGGACAAGCTGGACGAGATGGTGGCAAGGTGGACGTCCACGCAGGAACGACACGCCCTGATGCGCCGTTTGCAGGCGGCGGGCGTGCCCGCCGGTGTGGTCAATGACACCCACGACCTGTTCGACGACCCCCAACTGCAACACCGCAATCATTTCACGTGGCTGGACCACCCGGAGATGGGTTCTTACGCCACCGACTACAGCGAGATGGAATTGTCGGCTACGCCGGGTCGCCTCGATAGGGCGGCGCCGCTGCTGGGGCAGGACACGGAGCACGGCCTGGTACAGATCGTCGGTCTGACCGCGGCCGAATACCGGTCTCTGGCCGATGATGGAGTGCTGGAGTAGCGGATCTAACCAAGGCCTTTAATCTGTCATTGCGACCCCGTACTTGATACTGGGGTGGCAATCTCGGCGCCGTAACAATGGTGGTTTGCCGACGTGTGTTCAACCTCAACGAGATTGCCACGTGGTTCGACAATCTCACCATGAGCGGCTGCGCTCCTCGCAGTATCTGTGTTGGGTGTCAAGCCTTTTTGCGGGTTTGGAGGTGGGATGGTTCTATCCGTGGTGTTCTATCCGTGTTGTTGCACCCAGGGGGTTCCGCGGCGGGCCACTGCGTTCAGTTGCAACAGCAGCTTGCGCATCACGGCCACCAGCGCCACTTTGCCAGTTTTGCCACGTTGCCGCAGCTGACGGTAGAAATCAGGTAAGCTCCCCTGGCCGCGTGTCGCCGCCAGGGCCGCCATGTACAAGGCCCGGCGCACTACGCCGCGACCGCCCCGGATGGTGCGCTGGCCCCGCTTCCGGCCACTGTCCCGAGACCAGGGCGCCAGTCCCACCAGGGAGGTCAGGGCCTTCCCGTCGTATTGTCCCAGTTCCGGCAGCTCGGCGGTCAGGGTGGCGGCGGTGAGCGGCCCTACGCCCGGCACGCTGCGGTACAAGGCGGCGCGTTGGGCCAGGGACTCGCTGCTCTGCAATGCGGCCTGGTACTCCTCATCCAGCTGGGCGATCTCCTGGTCCAGCCAGGCGATGTGGCGGGCGGTGGAAGCCCGGGCCTTGCGGGAGGTTCCCTGGTTGCGCCGGTTCAGCTCCTGCACTCGCTGTTCCACCAGCTGCTGGCGGCGGCGCAGCAAATCCCGCAGTTCCTCACGTTCCGGATCCGGCTGCGGGGTGTCCGGGGGTTCAAACACCTGGCCGTAACGCGACAGCGTCTGGGCGTCCAGGGCGTCAGTCTTCGCCAGGTGGCCAGCGGCCCGGGCGAAATCCCGCACCTGGTTGGGGTGGGCCTGGTGCACCCCCAGTCCCCCGGCCCGCAACCGGTTGACCAACTGGAGTTCATAGCCCCCGGTGGGTTCACACACCACCTGCGCGACCTCCTGCGCCTCCAACAATTGCAACAGATCGGCGATGCCCTCCTCGGTGTTGGCAAAGCGACGCGCCGGGCCAGCCGACACCGACACGTCCAGGCTGGCTTTGCTGACGTCAATGCCCACCACTGCGCCGCCTTCCACTGCGCTACCTTCCATGGTCTTCATCTTTGGCGTCTTCATCTTTGAGACCTCCCAGATGTGATAATGCGGTGGTCCTCCACACTTGCAATGCGGGCTCAGGCCCGTGAATCTGTTCGGAGCGACCACCGGCGGCGTGAGGGGTGTCTTACTGCGAGTCGGTGCAGCCTGGACCTCAGGCCCAGCTCACCCAATGACAGACGACGCGCCCCTCGCGCCCGCCTCACAGATTGGCCTATCTGCGAGGCATATACAACATACAAATGACAGGCGTGGCAGGATGCGTGGGGAGGGGACGGGTATTTACATGGATGGTCAGGATGGTCAGGATTTTTGGGTGTTACGTGTAACGGGATTGCCACGCTGCGCTCGCAATGACATTGCGAATGATCGAAAGGCCCTGGGGTTCTAACCCTTTCCATTGACTGGTGAGGGCGTGAAGTAGTAAGAATTCAGCGGTTCACCCAAGCGATGATTGCATCTAGCAGAGCATTTACCTCACCAGGGCAAACGCATTCTCCCCGTCATTCCCGCGAAAGCGGAAATCCAGTGGCTGCAATCGCTGGTGCATTTCCAGATTGTTTCAGTTTACAGTCTTTGGACTCCGGCCCCGTATCAAGTACGGGGTGACGTTCTTTCGCCGGAGTGACCAGATCGCCAACTAGAATGCGTTTGCCCTGTTTACCTCACTTGAGAAAAGAGGGGGAAACTTGCAGGAGTAGTAACATGATTAGAGCTTACTACTTGATTCGCCGCCTCATCTGGACTGCCGGGTTGGTGATGCACGTCATTACGATCCCAGGAACTTTTTTCCACGAACTGGCGCATCAACTGGCTTGCTACTTGGTGGGGCACCGCGTCCTGGAGGTGAAGTATCTGGTGCTGGACGATCCGGTATTCGCCGGATATGTCGTGCATCAAGGTCCCCCGGGACCCGTGCGCCATTTGGTTATCGGCGCCGCGCCGTTGTTCATGGGCTTCGTCATCTGGGTCGGCACTCTGGCCCTGGGCTGGCTTTGGCTGCAGGACGGCAACGCGGCCCTTTGGCAGGTGGGGGCGCTACTGATCCTGGCATGGTGCACGGCCGCAGCTACCTATCATTGCCTGCCCAGCCCGTTGGACATGGAGGGCGTTTTCCAGCAACCCTTCACGCTGTTGACCGTGCCCTGCTACCTTATCGCCGCACCCCTCTGGCTGCTGGCACAAAACTACCGCATCAGCCTGTGGGGATGGACCTTGTGGCGCGTCGTGGTTGTAATAGGAACTGCTTACACCATTTATCGGTTGGCAGATCCTTCGTTGACCGACATTGGGATTTTCCGGTAGTTCCGTTTCTCGTCGGCGGGTAACCGTCTCCTCAACCGCACTCCCGCAATGGGCCTACGCGTACCCGCTTTAATCCGTCATTGCGAGGAGCGCAGCGACGTGGCAATCTCGTTGAGGTTGAACACACGTCGGCAAACCACCATTGCTACGGCGACGAGATTGCCACTCTACGCTCGCAATGACAAAGTGGGTACGCGTGAGCCGCAATGGGCCGTTGATCATCATTGACACGCCAGCCCGCTGGCGGCTACATTGGCTGAAAACTTACCTGTTGCAATTGCGCGCGAGGCTTTGAAGATGCTGAAGGACCGGATCCACGACGAGTTGCTTGCCCCTGACATTCTGCGGAATCCTTATCCGTATTACGCTTTGCTCCGCGAGGAAGCGCCGGTGTACTGGAATGCCAAGTTCGATACGTGGGTGGTAACTTCCTATGAGGCAGTGGTTTGGACGCTGCGTCACCAGGAATATTTTTCCTCGGAAGTGTTCCTGCGCGATGGCAATCCGCCCAGCCCGCCGATAGCGGAGGAAGATTTCTCCAAGTACAAATACAACCTGGACTACATGAACAACTGGTTCATCCGGCGGGACCGACCGGATCACCTGAGGATGCGCAAAACCGTGCATCCGGTGTTCAACCCCAAGTACATTGACAACCGCTTTCGCGCCATGGTGCAGGGCATCGTGCAGGATTTGCTCAAGGAGTTCGATCCGGAGAGCGGTTCAATGGACGTTCTGAAGGATTTCGCCAACGCCATGCCGGTGCTGGTCATCGCCAGTTGGTTGGGGATGCCGGCCGATGATCGGGAGTTCATCCGCACCCTTTCGCGGCAACTGTTGTCCGTCGATCAGGAAACACCGGACCGGCACACCCGCGTTCACAACGCGATTACCACCCTCAATGACTATGTAAATCCCCTGGTGGAGCGCCGCGTGAGCGAGCCGTCGGACGACCTGCTGTCGGTGCTGGCCATCGGCGAGCGTGAGGGTGAGCTGACTCGCGAGGAAGTTTTGGGCAACACCCTTTTGCTGCTAATCGCCGGGCACCAGACGACGATTAACCTGGTGGGCAACGGCGCCATGGCGCTGATGCGCAATCCGGAGCAGTGGAACATGCTCAAAGAGGACGACACCCTGCTGGTGCGGGCCACCGAAGAGTTGTTGCGGTATGACTCTCCGGTAAAGCGCGCCCCGCGCATTGCGCTGGAGGACATAGAGCTGGCGGGGCAGAAGATTCGCGAGGGCGAAAAGGTGATGGCCATCATCAATGCAGCCAACCGGGACCCGATGGCCTTCGAGAACCCGGAGGATCTGGACATTACCCGTTATCCGAATCCCCACGTGGCCTTTGGCGGCGGCATCCACCATTGCCTGGGCGCCAACCTGGCCCGGCTGGAGGGTCAGGAGGCATTTCGCGCCCTGACTCGCAAGTTCCCTCCGCTGCGTTTCGCCACCGACCCCAACGAGCTGGAGTACCAGGACCTGCTGAATATCCGCGGTGTGGTGAGCCTGCCCGCAGAGTGGTAACAGGCCCAAACCGAGCGCAGCGCAATAAAGAAGGGGCGACGCTGGTGTCGCAGGGTCATTCGGTTGTCATTGCGAGGAGCGTAGCGACGTGGCAATCTCGTTGAGGTTGAACACACGTCGGCAAATCACCATTGCTACGGCGACGAGATTGCCACGCTGCGCTCGCAATGACATGAGGAAAACCGAAAGGCCCTGACCAGCGTCGCCCCTTTTTTGGTGCATGACCAACGTGATTGGACAGCCCACCGCGCTCGCAATTGCGACTATGGCTCCATCATTCCGTATCCGACGTTTTTGACGGTGCGGAAGTAGGTTGTGCCGCTGGTTTCGAGTTTGTAGCGCAACCGGCGGATATGCACATCAACGGTGCGGGTGCCGCCAATGTTCTCCACGCCCCAGACGTTGGCCAGCAATTGATCGCGGGTAAAAACGCGGCCCACGTTCACCATCAGGAACTGCAACAGTTGAAACTCCAGCCAGGCCAGATCCACTGCCCGCCCGTTGGAGGTGACCTGGTACGTGGAAGGATTGACGGCGATAGTACCCACACGGATCAAGTCTGCATCGTTGGCTCCGTTATATTTTTGAGCCAGACGCAGGATGCGTTTGATCAATTCGGTGGCGGCACAGGGAACGGTGACGAAGTCGTCGGAATCCTGGTACAGGTCGGGAGCGTCAAGGTCTTCATCGGAGACGCAACGGAGAACGGGCGGCGCTGCGTCGTGGTGTCCGAGCATCGCTTCATCGACATCCGGGGCCAGCAACACTACACTGGGGGAGTCGCCGTCGTAATCGCCGGCGGCGTCAACGTTGGATTCGGGTCCCAGCAGCTCTATGTACCCGGTGTCGGTAACGGCCACCAGGGCGCCGTTCATCAGTTCCCAGCCGCGGCCCAGCAGGAGAACGCGAATGGGTGGAGGCGGTTGAGGGTTTGATGGTCTGACCATGTGGATTATCAATAGGGGAGTTTTAGCGGGGCGTTTTGTCCTGATCCTATATTGCCGTCAACGCATTAACGGGAGATTACGAACCGGTTACGCTTTTGTTACAAACGTCGGGGGACTGACCAGGGCAACAGGTGTCCGGCGGCCTGTCAGCATCGCGACGCGCCGGCGTGGCGCGGCCAGCTAGGCAACGACCCACGATATTACGACGTAATCAACTTGTTACAAATACTTAACGCCGCCGCAATATTCGTATGCGAAGTTGGAGTTCCTCCGGCAAAGTCCGGACAAGGGATGAATGAATCATATGTTGACCGATTCCGTTTCGATAAGCCACGCGCTTTGCGAATGCATCAATCCCGATGGATCCGTCAAACCCGTGTACCGGAATTTGATGGCAAGCCTGGACAGCCTGGGTGTACCTGAATTGCAGCATCGGTGGCGGCAGGCCAAGGACAGTTCGGCCCTGGACACGTTCACGTTTTTGCTTGACCCCAAGGAGTTTCGGACGGTTCCCACCGACTGGATTCCGCGGCTCATTCCCGCCGAGGACTGGGATACGATATCGCGCGGCGTGGCGCAGTGACTCAAGGCCATCAACCGGTTTTTGATGGATCTGTATTGTGGCCAACAGAACATAGTTCCCCCAGACGTAATGTTCTCATGCCAGTTCTACAATCCCGACCTGCAGGATTTCCGGCCCCCCGCGACGTGTTTGTTCACGTTTACGGCATCGATCTGGTGCACATGGGAGAGGGACGGTACGTGATCCTGGAGGACAACCTGCGCATCCCATCCGGTATCACGTACCAGATGAAAACCACTGAGACGGCCCTGAGCGTGATGCCGGAATTGTCGGCCGGATATGACATTATTCCCTATGACATCAGGGCCGCATACCAGGAGATGTTCGTTTCCCTGTGCGACAAGGATTCGCCCAATTGCGTGCTGCTTACCGACAGCAAATACGGCGCTGCGTTCTTTGAGCACCGTTACTTGTCCGAGCTTTTCAGCATACCGCTGGTGGAAGGTTCCGACCTGTACATTGGCCCGGACGGACACGTTTGGGCGCGGGCAATGGGCGGCGACTTCCAGGTTGACCTGATCTACCGGCGGGTGGAAGACTTGGAGCTTTTCGTGCCGGGCCTGACCGAAGCCTATCTGAACCACAAAGTAGTGCTGGTGAACGCTTTGGGCACCGGCGCCGGTGATGATAAGCTGGTGTTCCTGTGGGTGCAGGACATGATCACGCAGTATCTGGGTGAATCTCCCATCCTCGAGCAGGCGGTTAGCTACGACCTGCGATCTGCCGAAAACCGGCAGTACGTTCTGCAAAACCTGGAGAGTCTCGTTCTGAAAACGCGGCAGGGTTACGGCGGTTTGGGGGTGTTCATCATGCCCGATCTTGGCCTGATGTATCGCAACCGGCTGGCACCGCAACTCATCGAACAGCCCCAGATGTTTATTGCCCAGGAAACGCTGGACTTCTCGCGGCATCTGGTATTCGATGACGCCGCCGCCGAGTTACAGGAGCGCTATATTGATCTGCGCGTGTTCGCCATCCAGAACGGAAATGGCGAGGTAACGGTGTTCCCGGGCGGCCTGACCAGGGTTTCTGATTCAGCGGGCCGGATCACCAACAACTCTTCAGGTGGGGCATGCAAGCCGACTTGGGTAGTCCGGTAATCGGAGAATCAATCCCGGTGCATTATGCCTACGTCGCCCGATATCAGTACACTGACGTAGTAGTGCGCAACGATAACTTTCTGCGGTTGACCGCGTTTACCGACCGCTACCAAACTGCCGGGGCGTGTTACATCGGGAGCTCTCCGATTGGCAGCATGATTGGGTATCTCGACCGGCTGGGCAATCGGATCCACCGCATCCGTATTACCGAGCCGCACGAGCAGTTGATATTGACTGCGGTTGGGGAGGCGCATCTGACCACCGGCGCGCCGACCGTCGCCGATATTCCCCTGACGTCGGTGACCTACGGCCTGGAAGGCGAAGAGTATCTGACGCCGTCGCCGCTGGTAAATCCCAGCAGCGTTCTGACTGCCGCCAGCATCGCCGGCAACCACGCTGATACGCTGCTGGATACGGTGCGCAACGTGAACGAATGGGTTTACCAGCGCGTGCGATACCAGCGGGGCGCAACGTCCGTGTACACCACGGCTGCCGATGTGCTGGAATCTATGGTGGGCGTGTGTCAGGACAAGACTCACCTGGCGCTGGGTATGATGCGGGCGCTGGGGATTCCAGCTCGATATGTCAGCGGCCTGTTGACCCGTCAGCCTGGTGAAACTCACGCCTGGCTGGAGTTTCTGCACCCCGATTGCGGCTGGCTGGCCGCCGACCCCACGCGCGGCGTTGTGATTGATACCGGCGCCGACTACCTCAAGTTTGCGGTTGGGCGCGATTATTCGGAGGTTCCGCCGGTTACCGGTTCATTCGTTTCCAGAGGCGATGGCCACCTGGATTTCGCCACGTCGGAGGTGTACTTCGACCGCGAAAGCATCTCGCTGGTGGATGCGTTCATGCTGATGGGATCCACCCTGTTATGACCATGATTACGCTCGCGCCCACGCCTAAGCCCAGTACCAGGATTACGCTCAGGATGAGGAATGTACGCAGATGGTAGAACCAAGGGCTTTATCGTTCAACAACGACCGGTGGCTTACCGACTCCCGGGTTTACAACCTGATCTGGCTGGGCCGGTGGCTGGAGCGGGCGGACAACATCACACGGGTGGTGAACACCTTTGCCGGCATGGCCGTCAATCAGGGCAGCGACATGGTTACCTTCCAGCGTTCTCTCAACAACGCGGCGGCAATACGGGGGATCATGGTTGATGGTTCGTATCAGGCGTTGACCATGCTGCTCAAAGACCACGGCACATCCTCGGTCTATCATAGCCTGGTCACGGCCCGCAGCAACGCCACGCAGGTGGGCACACTGGAACTGATTCGAGCGATACACGACACCCTGCTAAAGCTGGAAGACGCCACTACACCGCTCAATACTCCCCAGGATGCCCTGATGCTGACCACTGATCTGCTGGATGGTCTGGGCAGAATTTACCAGGTGATAGACGACAGCTGGTTCCATCAGGAAGCCCTCTCGGAAGAAGAGGTGTTCCATCGGTTCGTGCAGCAGTAGGCTCCTGGGTCTTTTGAGTGCAGGGCGCAGGATTATTCCTGCTCAACAAACGGACTTTGTATGGTGAGTCCCTGTATCTGCTGCCCATGTTGTAGATCTTCGCTGTACAATCGAACGCAGTTGCCTTCCAAGGAAGCAGCGACTATGAGCGAATCATAAAAACTGAAATGATACCGGGTTTGTAGCGCCAATCCCCGTCGGTACAAATCGGGAGTCGGGCTAATATGCCAAAGCGGTATCAGCACGTCGTCCAGCAGAAGCCGCGCGCGCTCGGCCCGAGCTCCTAATTTACGGGTTAATACGTTCAGCGTTTCCTGAACGACCTGAAAACTGATGCAGCCGGTCCCGCGCTCTAGACTTTGGTAGATTAGATTCTCCGCGAGCCGGCGCTTACGGACATCGGTCTCGTCAAACAAGTAGATAAACACGTTGGTGTCGATGAAATTTTCAGCGTTCATTCATCTCGTCCCGCGTGAACTTTCTGCCCCCCGTGAAGATGCTGCCCTGCAGTGTATGAATAGCTGCCAGGGCCATGTCGGCTTGGCGACCCAGGCCCGCGTAACTTTCAAGCCATAACCGAAATTGAGCATTCAAGGTCGTTCTTTCGGTCTGTGCGCGGCGACGGGCGGCCTCGATCAAGTTTTCGTCAGCACTTAACGTTATGTTCTTCATAACCCAGCCTCGCTGTATATGATTGCACTAGCATATTGTACACTGAAACAGTGCGTTCAGTGTCTTGGTCACCGGAAACTGCTCACAATGCTCCGCTCATCCCCGCCGCCGGGCTGGCCCACGCACCCGCACATTCCACCACACGATTAGCGGCGTGATGACAATGGTGGGCAAAATCCAGGGCAGCCATACCGGGTTGAGGTCAATGTTCACCACCATCACGGCGGTTACGGTGGCGGTAGTGCCGGCCAGCATATTGGTGAGGTGTCGTTGGATCCGCTGACCACCGGCTCGCATCCGCCCTCTGGTCAAGGCGAAGTAATACGCGCCGTCAACCAGGCTCAGTGCCACCGCGATGGCTCCGAAGATGAGCATGGTGACCCATTGCCCGTCCCCGGCGCTTCCCAAGTTGACCAGGCCTTCCCACCAAAATCGGGCGGAGTCGTGCTGCGGGGCGCCATCGTTGTGGGCATAAACCAACAGGTTGATGTCCGGAATTATCAATTCGCGCCCGGCGCGCCGAAAGATTCGGCCTCGAGTTGGTCGTTGACCTGATTCAGTTTCATTGGGTCGATGCCTGGAACGAATCCGCTATGGTTGGGCGCAACCCGGTACTCTGGGGAGCCGTCATCCCCGGCGTCCGGAGATAACCCACGTCGCAGAGCGTCGTTCACCACTTGCTTGAAAGGTATATCCAACAGACGGGCGCGGGCGCGCAAGGCGTCGGCAACATCGTCGTCCAGCGTCAACGTAGTTCGCATATCGGCATCATAGTGCTCGTATTTTTGATGTCAAGATGCGCGTATCATGCGAGAAAATTGCGAAGCTTGTCATTGCGACCCCGCACTAGATGCGGGGGTTGGCAATCTCGTCGCTGAAACCGCCGCCATTGCTTCAACGGGATTGCCACGTCGCTGCGCTCCTCGCAGTATCTGTGTTGGGTGTCAAGCCTTTTTGCGGGTTTGGAGGTGGGATGGTTCTATCCGGGTTGTTGTACCCCGGGGATTTGTGTCCAGGGGGTTCCGCGGCGGGCCACTGCGTTGAGTTGCAACAGCAGCTTGCGCATCACGGCCACCAGCGCCACTTTGCCGGCTTTGCCACGTTGCCGCAGCTGACGGTAGAAATCAGGTAAGCTCCCCTGGCCGCGTGTCGCCGCCAGGGCCGCCATGTACAAGGCCCGACGCACTACGCCGCGACCGCCCCGGATGGTGCGCTGGCCCTGCTTCCGGCCACTGTCCCGAGACTAGGGCGCCAGTCCCACCAGGGAGGTCAGGGCCTTCGCGTCGTATTGTCCCAGTTCGGGCAGCTCGGCGGTCAGCGTGACGGCGGTCAGCAGCCCTACGCCCGGCACGCTGCGGTACAAGGCGGCGCGTTGGGCCAGGGATTCGCTGCTCTGCAACGCGGCTTGGTACTCCGCATCCAGCCGGGCGATCTCCTGGTCCAGCCAGGCGATATGGCGCGCGGTGGAAGCCCGGGCCTTGGGCGCGGTTCCCTGGTTGCGCCGGTTCAGCTCCTGCACTCGCTGTTCCACCAGCTGCTGGCGGCGGCGCAGCAAATCCCGCAGTTCCTCACGTTCCGGATCCGGCTGCGGGGTGTCCGGGGGTTCAAACACCTGGCCGTAACGCGACAGCGTCTGGGCGTCCAGGGCGTCAGTCTTCGCCAGGTGGCCAGCGGCCCGGGCGAAATCCCGCACCTGGTTGGGGTGGGCCTGGTGCACCCCCAGTCCCCCGGCCCGCAACCGGTTGACCAACTGGAGTTCATAGCCCCCGGTAGGTTCACACACCACCTGCGCGACCTCCTGCGCCTCCAACAATTGCAACAGATCGGCGATGCCCTCCTCGGTGTTGGCAAAGCGACGCGCCGGGCCAGCCGACACCGACACGTCCAGGCTGGCTTTGCTGACGTCAATGCCCACCACTGCGCTGCCTTCCACTGCGCTACCTTCCATGGTCTTCATCTTTGGCGTCTTCATCTTTGAGACCTCCCAGATGTGATAATGCGGTTGTCCTCCACACTTGCAATGCGGGCTCAGGCCCGTGAATCTGTTCGGAGCGACCACCGGCGGCGTGAGGGGTGTCTTACTGCGAGTCGGTGCAGCCTGGACCTCAGGCCCAGCTCACCCAATGACAGACGACGCGCCCCTCGCGCCCGCCTCACAGATTGGCCCATCTGCGAGGCATATACAACATACAAATGACAGAAGGCAGGGACTGGAGTTTCGCAATTTTCTGCACCGGACCGGCGCTTATACCGGGCTTGAAAATCCTCCGCCAAGCCCGGCGGATTGTTGGTTCAACAAGGTTGTCCGGGCAGTGTAGCCGGAGAAGAGAAGTCGGCCTGCTAATCCCCTGCATCGATGAACGGGCCGCCGTGCAGCTTCCTATAGACATCTTTGACCTGTTCCACCTTATCAGCCGGGGTGTGCTTCAGGATTATCTCGTAGATCTCGGGGTCGCTGTCTATGTACCAGTCAAAGTCTGGAGTGAGCGGGGCTAAACGCAGATTAATCGTCCGGTAAAGCTCTCCCAGGGCCGCCGACAACGCCGCATCGCCCATGATGGTTTGCAGCCTGAGCAGGAAGTCCAACCCCATGGAATAGCGGCAGGAATTCTCCAATCTGGCGAAGTCGAGGGTGTCCTCGTGTGAGGAAAGCATAGCCAGATTTATCATCCCCCGCTCCACACAGTTGACCTGGACGTCCGCCGCCGCATGGAGCCGTGAGTCCTCCAGGCTTGAGTAACCATACCAAGCCTCAATGCGCCGCGTCGCGAACTCGGGGCCTCCCTCAAGGACCCAACCGGGCCCTATGCCGTTGGGGAAGTAGTGGTGAGCCAGCTCGTGGTACACGGTATGCCTCAGCCCGGCGCCAACGCCCTTCCAGTCGCCGACCTCCACTCTATCGTTGTAAGCTGCCCCGCCATAGCGCTCCGACCCAAAGTCATTATATCGTCGAACAACCGCCACAATCACGTCGGATATGGGGAATGGCTCCCCCACGAGCCGCTCATTCCCCCGTACTGCCTCTTCGGTGAGCTTCAGCAGGTCTTCATAGCCGGGAATCGGCTCATGCTGGGCTATCCAGAGATTGACTTCTCCCGCCAGCGGCAGGTCTATCGTCTTCGATTGCACGAAGTAGGGTCCCAGGATGTCGTCGTACCCAAAGCTGATGATGCGCACGCGTTCCTCGTCGCTCAAGCCGTCGTTGAACCAGGGGGCATTCACCACATCCTCAAAAATCTTTCCCCTCTCCATCCGTTGGTCTGCGGTCAGCCCATCATCTATCTTGTCTGTGTACAAGAGATACAGGGATCGCATGACTAATATGTCAAGCGGACGAATCCGGTCGTGTTCTACCTCTATCACCAGGTCGAGCAGGCTGAAGAAGTCGCGGTCCAACTCCACGGCCATCTTTAATATACCCCACAGGCGTCTTACCGCCTCCTCGTCGTGTTCCGTGATGCCGTCCACCATCCAGGGCTGCAGGACGACCCAAACGCCCATCCCAGCGACGAGCGTCTCCATCTCCAATGGTACCGAGATAGCGACCTCCTCGGTACTCGTCATCTCGTCGTCGAAGGCCCATGCCAGCCCTGCAACCGCGGTCGACAGTTCCCGGTATTCCAGGGCCATCTTGCTCAGCGTCCGGATGGCCGACGCCTCCGAATGATGCAGATCCTTTTGCAGGCCGTCTGCGAACCAGCCGGCGTCAATCGTCTGCCTGATTAACTCCAGGTTGGAGTCCTCTCCCGACCTGAGCAGGGAAGGCAAGTCTTGGAGCGCCCAACTCTCGTAGCCGTTCAGGCCGTCCGCGTGCCAGGGCAGGTTCTGTAGCCTGTCCAGGATGTGGGAGACTTCACCAATCGCTGTGGATGACGTATCGGGCTCGCTTGTTGGGATTGGTGTCGGCTCAGGCGTTGCGGTTGGTTCAGGGGCGGGCGCGGGTGTCAGAGTGGGTGTTGGTTCAGGAGTCGGCGACGGCTCCGGGGCAGGAGTTGGCGGCAGCGTTGGCGTAGGCTGAAGCGTTGGTGCGGGAGCGGGTATTGTCGCAGCGCTCTCTTTGACGGCCA
Organism: Dehalococcoidia bacterium; assembly: GCA_965262485.1. Taxonomy (GTDB): domain Bacteria; phylum Chloroflexota; class Dehalococcoidia; order Lucifugimonadales; family UBA3495; genus Bin87. The sequence goes on from OZ253540.1 coordinate 2,966,160, forward strand.
CGGGCGTGGCGATGGCCCCAATGGTTGCCGAGACACGCGCCGGCGCCGTCGCATCAGTATCCGGCATCGCTCCTGTCGTCGCCGGCGAGTTTCCGGTACATCCAGCCGCCGTGAGGCAAAGGAGGAAAGCGCCCAGGACGATGCCACTGACGGCTCTGGCGGATTGTTGGTTAATCAAGGTTATTCTTGCGGAGGATAGTCAGGTTCTGTTGACATTTCACGTCATTCCGGCGAAAGAACGTCACCCCGTACTTGATACGGGGCCGGAATCCAAGCGCTTTGGAAAGCAGACATCGTTCACATTCGGGGTACTCTGGATTCCCGCTTTCGCGGGAATGACGAGCTGGGGTTAGCGAAATCGCCTTATATCTCAAATGTCAACACGGCCTAAATTGCGAACTTTCCGGTGGGAGGTCTTGCTGTGACCTTGAGCGACCTCCCACCTGCGCCCGAATGTCCCGCTGCCCCGTACCGGCTATTGCGGCTGGATGTTCAGGGTAAAGGTTCCCGGTGCCCCGTCCGAGGCCGGGCCGGTGGCTTCCGCCGTGTATTCCCCGGCGGCCAGGGTGAGGGTGACGCTGTTCGACCCGGTATGGGCGCCGTCGTGTACCAGCTTGCCATTGTTCCGCCGGATCGTCCGGCGGGTTTCATAGGTGCTGTTGGGCCGCTTCCCCCAGCCGTTCCTGGGAGTATCTTTGGACACGAACAGTTGCGCGTCCGCTTCCGACGCCAGCCGGATTTCCACCGTGGTCTCCTGGGACAGGGTGAAGTGGAAGTAGCGGGCCGGGCTGTCCCGGTGGTGGGCGCGGCAGTCCGTGTCGTCCCATTCGCCGGCGTACTCCACCGACGCCGTGAGTTCGTTCAGGTTGGTGAAGCAGGACGTTGCCGACGGCGTTTCGTTCACGTCGGTCAGGCTCACCGTCACCGCAATAGTGGCGGCGGCGTTGCCGTCGTCCGTCGTCACCGTCAGCGAGTAGGTATCTTGGGTCTCATAGTCGTAGCTCACGCCGAACTTGGTAAGCAGTTGGCCGGTGGCGGCGTCTATGTCGAAAGAACCGGCGTCGTCTCCCGACAGGCTATAGCTCAGGGTGTGGTCGTCCGGGTCGGTGGCGGTCAGGGGCGCGCCCACGAGCTGGCCTGCCGCCGTGTTCTCGACCAGGCTGCGGATTGCGCTGTCGCCCTCGTCGAAGGTGGGCGGCGTGTTCTCCGGCTCGGGCGGCGGGCTGACGGCAATGGTTGTCTCGGCGCTGGCCGACAGCCCGCCCGCGTCGGTCACCGTCAGGCGGAAGGTCAACTCCGTCTGCTCCGTGACGTCCGGGGCGGTGAAGCCGGCCGTCGCCGTGCTTGCGCTAACGATGGAGACCGTGGGCGTCCCTCCCACCTGGCTCCAGGCGAAGGTCAGGGACTCCGCCGTAGTCTCAGCGTCGCCGCCGACGCCTTGCAACGCCACCGCCTCCCCGGCTACCGCCGCCGTGACCTGGGCCGCGTCGATGGACGCCGTGGGCGGCGTGTTGGCCGGTTCCGGCTCCGCTCCGGGCACCGTGACCGTCATCGTGTCCGAATCGGACTCGCCTTCCTGGTCGGTTACGGTCAGTTGGAACTCCAGTATCGTCCCGCCTGCCGCGTCCGCCGGCAGCGTGAACCTCGGGTCGCCGAACTTGTTGGCGGCCTGCTTGGACTCCTGTGGGTGGGTCAGCGTAACGTTGGGTCCCGACAGCTGCGTCCAAGCGTGGGCCATCTGGTGCCACCTGCCGTAGGGGTTCGTGCTGCCCTTGCCTTGCAACGTCACGCTTTCGCCCGGCGCGCCGGTCAGGTCCGGGCCGGCCTTGGCCGTGGGCCGGATGGTTTCCGTGACGGCGACCGTGACGGTCATAGTATCGGAATTGGATTCCCCTTCCTGGTCGGTCACGGTCAGCTCGAACTCCAGCGTTGTGCCGTCCGCCACGTCGGCGGGGACGATGAACCTGGGGTCGCCGAAGTTGCTGGCCGGCTGGGAAGTCTGGGGGTGCGTCAGCGTGGCGGTCGGGCCGGAGAGCTGCGTCCATTGGTGGGCCATCTGGTGCCACCTGCCGTAGGGGTTCGTGCTGCCCTTGCCTTGCAGGGTGACGCTTTCGCCCGGCGCGCCGGTCAGGTCCGGGCCGGCGTTGGCCGTGGGCGCTGTTGACGCCTGCTGTCGCGGTGGGGGCTGCGATTCGGGGCCATCGGAACCGCTCGCGCCGGTCGGCGGCGCCACGACCTTTAATATCACCGTTCCGGTGCCCGTGTCCATGATCGTGGAGAACTCCGGCCTGATTCTCACCGTCAGTCTGAATGTCAGGACAGTACCAAGAGACCCCTCGTTGGGAATGGTCATGGAAAGGCTTCTGAGCGTCGTCTTGCCGAGATCGGCCGTCGGGCCGGACGCCTGGACCCACTTGTAGTAGGTGGCTTCATCCGTGCCTCGCTCATAGAGCGGGTCGATGTTGTGCCAGCCCTGCAGCGTGATCATATCGCCGGGAGAAGCTTCATGGGTGGCGCCGCCGACGGCGGTGACGGTGATTTTGGGGTGGACGCTTCCGTCCCTGACCTTCACCGTGGCGCTGTGATGCCGCGGCCAAGAGGACAGGAAGTAGCGGCCCACCTGGGGGAGGATGACCACCTTGACGGTGTCGACACCCGTGGTTGGAACGACGTACTCCACCGAAGCCTCGGCGGTCGCGGTGACCGGTATGGTCAACATTTCGCGGCGCGTCTGTGGTCCCTGGTCGCCGGTGGTGGTGATCTCCAGGGTCACCGTGGGCACGTTCCGGGCGGCTTCGCCGCGCACGTCGAAGACGGCATCTTCATCACGTGTGACCCACGGGTACTTGGGATCAATGGAGACATGCGAAAGCTTCTCCGAAGTGGCCGGAACCGCTGAGCCGCCCCCGTCGTTGTCCGCGATCGTGACGCTTGCCCGGGCGCTTGCTTCGTCGATCTGATACCGACCAGCCTCGCCTCGGTTTAAGCTGTCCACCACCTCAACCGTGACCGTGCCGTTGGGCTCGTCCACCGCGTCCGCGCTGGTCTTAACCCCATAGGCGGCGCTGGTCTGACCCGCAGGGATGACTACCCAGTCCCAGTCCCTATAGGGCATCCGGACGCCGTAGTCGCCGCTGGTGGTGACGCGCAGGTCGACCGGCAGGTCGAACAGCGGGGCTGGGTTCGCCGTGATGGTGAATTCGCCGTCGCCGCCCTCGATGATGGGGGAAGGGGGCGCCTCGATGCTGATGGTGACGGGCGGGATCGGCCCGTGGGCGTTGGTGACGGTGGCAGCGTGGCCGGACCGGGTGATGACCTGGCCAGTGAACAGGCCGATGGGGACGGCGTCGTGGTTGGCGGGTTCGGTGAGGGTGCAGGTGGCGGCGCCGACGGTGCGGAAAGTTGCCGCGTTAATCGATCCGGTGAGCAGGCCGGGGGCGTGAACGGGGACGTAGCCGGTCTCGCCGGCCTTGCGGGTGAACGTGTGGGTCCGCGGGGTGGTTCCTGTTGCGGTGCAACTCAGGCTGAAGCCGTATTTCTGGCCGAATGGCGCCGTTCCGATCACGGTCTTGGCCACGGTCAGCGACGTGACGGCCGCGAAGCTGCGAAATGAGACGTTCTTAGAGGGTGTTTAAAAAGCTGGGGGCGTGCCAAGCGGCGGAGCATGAGTCCGGTCATAGCGGTGTAGACCCAGGCTTCGGTGGTTTCCGGCAGTGCTTCATAATCCTTGCTCAATCTCCGGTGCCGGCCCAGCCAGGCGAAAGTGCGCTCCACCACCCAGCGTCGGGGCAACACCTCAAAGCTGTGGCTGTTCCCGGGACGCTTCACTATCTCCAGAGTCCAACCCGTCAGTGTCGCCACCCACTCGATCAACTTTCCGGCGTAGCCGCCATCCGCCCAGATCAAGCTCAACCGGGGAAACCTTCTGGTCAGCTTGCTGATGACCAGCTTGGCCCCATCCCGGTCTTGCATGTCGGCTGGGTGCACCGCCACCGCCAACAGCAGTCCCTGGGTATCCACCACAATATGCCGTTTGCGGCCTTTCACCTTCTTGCCCGCGTCGTACCCCCGAGGCCCCCTTTTTCCGTGGTCTTCACCGACTGGCTGTCGATGATGGCCCCGCTGGGGCTGGGCTGGCGGCCCAGGAACCGTCGCATCGTGGGGAGCAGGGCGTCGTAAATCCCCTGCCAGGTCCCATCTCGCCGCCAAACCCAAAAATAGTGGTAGACCGATTGCCAGGGAGGCAGGTCGTGAGGCAACAGACGCCATGCACAACCGGTGCGCAACACGTACCGGATGGCATTCACCACCTCCCGGCGGGAGTACTTGGCGGGCCGGCCACCCGGCTTCACCGGCGGAACCAAGGGTTCCAGAATCTGCCACTCGGCCTCCGTCAAATCCGTGGAATAAACTGCTCGGCTCATGCCCCAAGTCTATAGCTTGCCTTGCTACATTGCCTGCTATTTCCCAGACCCTTTTTAAACACTTTCTAAGCAGCCGGATTCTGACCGTTGGTCCGGGGTGGGGGTTCGGTAAATGGCGCTCCCCGAACTTCAGCGTCAATCCTTCGCTGGTTCCATTCAATCCAGAGTTGGTGGATCTCGTGGCGGCCTTCCTCACGCCCTTCCTCGCGGCCTTCCTCGCGGCCTTCCTCGCGGCCTTCCTCACGCCCTTCCTCGCGGCCTTCTTCCCGGCCTTTCTCTCTGGCCCGCTGCCTGATCATCGCCCCGATTACCATGTCTGCTCCCTCCACTACGATGGCGGCTCCTGCTATCGATGCCGCCGCGGCCCGGGTGGCCTGGTCTATTGCCACCCGTGTGATCTCGTGCCATGTGCCCACATCCCCCACCGTCACCGCGGACCAAGTACCGATGGTTGTTAATGATATGGCGCTTACACTGAATATACCAAAGAACCACGGAATAGTCCGCGATGCAATGCTGGGGACGCCAATGCGAATGCCCGAATTTTGCCCTTCTGTTGCCATGCCCAGCGACTATTGTGCATATTGGCGTCCCCGCGGGCAACCGGCTGCTGTCATCACTTACTGCTGCCGGCGGCGGTTCCTGACTCCGAAAGAAAGCGGCCCCGCCCGTAGTCGGGGCCGCCTGCTTGAGTCTGCCGTACTGCCGGGTTACCCGCCGTTCTGATTCCAGAGTTCTTGCAACACCGCGCCCGGGGACATGGGCAGCGAACCCATACGGACTCCCAGGGCATCGTGAATAGCGTTAGCAATGGCAGCCATCGGTGGCACAATGGGCACCTCGCCGACCCCGCGAACGCCAAACGGATGACCCGGATTGGCCTTTTCCACGATTACAGTCTCAATCATTGGCAAGTCCAGGCTGGTGGGCATCCGGTAGTCCAGGAAGCTCGAGTTGACCATGTTGCCGTCGTCGCTCATGAAGTATTCTTCATTGAGAGCCCAGCCGATTCCCTGTACGGCTCCGCCCTGCATCTGCCCCTCAACGTAGCTGGGGTGAACGGCCTTGCCGGCATCCTGCACGGCTGTGTACCGCAGAATCTCCACCTTGCCGGTTTCGGGATCAACCTCGACGTCCACGACATGGGTTCCGAACGCGCTGCCCACTCCGGGCGGGTTGACGCTCACCTGCGCGGAGATCGGGCCACCGGTGCGGCCCAGCTGCGAGGCCAGCTCCTTGAAGGACATCTGCAAGTCCTCGTCGGAGTTGTGCTTGAAGACACCGTCAGCCAGGTCGACCTCGTTGGGATCTTTATCCCAAATTTGCGCGGCGCGATCAATCATCTTGCTTTTGATTTCCTGGGCGCAGTCATGCGCAGCCCAGCCGGTGGCAAACGTCGTGCGGCTGCCGCCGGTCAGGAAGGTAAAGCCGACGGAATCGGTGTCCCCAACGCTGGGACGAACGTCCTCAGCGGGTATGCCCAGCACCTCTGCCGCCTGCATGCTCAGCGATGCCCGCGTGCCGCCGATGTCGGTCGATCCTTCCACCAGGCCAATGGTGCCGTCCGAATGCACGCTGATGCTGGCGCTGGAGGCGAGGCCCACGTTGAACCAGAATCCGGTGGCGACACCGCGACCACGGTTCGGCCCGGACAACACCGACTGGTAGTGGTCGGTGTCTTGCGCGGCCTCCAGGGTTTCGATGTTGCCGATCACCGGAAATTCGGGGCCGTCCACCCGGCGCGTTCCCTCCTTGCTGGCGTTCTTGAGGCGAAACTCCAGCGGGTCCATGCCGCACTTGCGCGCCAGTTCATCAACGATCTGCTCGCCGCCAAAGGCGGATATCGGGGCGCCAGGAGCCCGGTAAGCGGCGACGCGCGGCTTGTTGGTAACTACGTCATAGCCCTCTGCGCGCTGATTGGGAATTTCGTAGGGAGCAAACACACACTGTGCGCCGGCCGTAACCTGCGAGCCCGGATATGCGCCCGCTTCGTAACAGAGCACAGCGTCCGCTGCCACGATGGCGCCGTCGCTCATGGCGCCCATCTTCACCTTGAACCAGGAACCGGACGTGGGGCCGGTCGACTCGAACGTCTCGGTGCGGGTCATCAGCATCTTCACGGGACTGCCGGTTTTCCTGGACAACAACGCGGCCAGCGGTTCCAGGTACAGCGGAATCTTGCCGCCAAACCCGCCGCCAATCTCCATTGGCACGACCTTGATCTGCGAAACGGGGATTTCAAGCACGCCAGCGAGAGCGTCGCGGGTCGTGAAAGCGCCCTGCGTGCTGGTCCACACGGTCAGGTAGCCATCGGTGTTCCACAGCGCCGCGGCGTTCTGCGGCTCGATGTAACCCTGGTGGACGGTTCGGGTGCTGAATTCCCGCTCCACGACGTGATCGGCGTCGGCAAACCCCTGCTCAATATCACCCTGCTCGTAAACGAAGCGCGTGGCGATGTTGCTGTGCTTGTCGGTGGCCTCTCCGAATTCGGTGGTGGTCAGATCGTCGTGGAGCAGTTCGGCATCATCCTTCATCGCCTCCAAAACGTTGGAGTTGGCTCGCAGTACCTCGTACTCCACCTTGATGAGCTCAACCGCTTCCTCAGCCACGTGTACCGAGTCGGCGGCCACGGCCGCGATGGGATGGCCGCGGTATAGCGCCTTCGATCCCGCCAGCACGTTGTCGCTGTTGGCTCGGGCCGACAGCGCAGGACTGTCCTTGCCGGCGATGGGCAGGTCGGCCCCGGTAACCACCGCACGCACTCCGGGCAGAGCCACGGCTGCTGAGGTGTCGATGGACTTGATGCGCGCGTGGGCGTGGGGACTCCGGAGCACCTTGCCGTGGAGCATCCCGGTCATGGCAAAGTCGCCGCCGTATTTGGCGCGCCCGGTTACTTTGTCGGCGCCGTCGTGGCGGATCGGCCGCGTCCCGACGACGTTGTAGTTGGTATTGGAGAGCACGACATTCGCCATAAAGCACCTCGCGATGTGTCAGGTTAGCGTGGCATTGTGACCTAGCGGTATGTGACCGGCAGCAGTCCCGCCGCGTCAGTAAGTTTAGCCATTCTTGAGGCCCGATTTTAGCACACACATCGCCGCTATCCCAACCCCGGCGGGTTTGACCGATCTGGCCGTTCCGTCTAACATTAGTATCAAGAGTATCAAGGCGATGCAATGATCGACATTGTATTGTCCTACCTGCTTGAATCCATACGCAAGTACACGGCATTTCGGGCCTGGTTCGCCGAAGTCCTGCTGCTGTTTGCCGTCCTCACACTGGCACGAATTGGCGCCGCGGTTTGGGATGGCGCAGTGTTGGACAACGCAACGTACTGGGTCGCCTGGTGGGCAGCTTATGATAACATCGGATCGTTTGCCGATGACTCGGTGGCTTTGGCGATAGCGCTAACCGCTCTGATGGAAGGAATCACTATGTTCCTGGCCAGAAAACGCTTCCGCATTATCCGTGAGGAAAGCCTCGAGGAGGGCATGGAGAAGGGCTTGGTGAAGGGTCGCGAGGAAGGCCGCGAGGAAGGCCGGTCCGAATCCGCCGCCGTAATTCAGGAGCTGCGAGAAGAAATCCAACGGCTGCGCAATGGGGCCAACGGTGCAGACGGCGCTAATCAGCCCAACTCGCCGTAGCCCTGCAATGGCGCCCCCTCAAGTCAAAGGCAGCGGCGGCTGCCATAGTTTCCCAGTGTCATTGACCGTAATGGAGTCCACCCACTTTACCCAATCGTAGCCCCGTTTGTGGGGCTCCACCATCCGCGCCGGAAAACCGTGGCCCGGCGAAAGCGGTGTGCCGCCTACGCGGCCGGCCAGAATGCTGCGGCTTGCTTCATCCAGCGAGTAGCGGCGAAAATATCCGGTGCGCGAGCGTATGGTAATGCTGCCCGCGCCGGGTTTCAGCCGGGCGCGATCCAGCAACTCCGTAACCGGTACCCCCTGCCATCCGCGCGTGGTATACCAGCCTCCCGTGCAGTCCAGCGTTGCCGTAAGGCTATGTTGCCGCAAGCTCTGAAACTCGTCGATGTCCAGCTCGAACGGATTTTCCACGTGGCCGTCCACGCGCAGGCGCCATTGGTCGCGGTCAACGTATGGAACCCGGTCGTTCAGCCACATTGTAACCGGAAAGTCAGCGCCGTCTTCAGGATACGAACCGGTGTAACGCCGGGATGCTCCCGGGCCGGCCGTCAAAATGCTGGTCAGCTCGGCTGTCCGCCACAGCATGAACCCGGCCAGCGCCAGCCCGACAACCCGCAAAACATTGCGCCGGTCGGCAATATACCGGCTGCGAAGACTGATGCGATGTTGCAGCGAATGCCAGACCAACAACGGCAGCAGCAGCAGCGCCAGGTTCAGGTGGATGGTGGCGCCGGAGAATCCCAGGAAGCTGTAGTACCCGAAGTGGCTCCAGGCCAAACCCAGCCCCAGCACGGTAAGCAGTCCGGCCAGCAACGCAGCCGATCCCAGCATCAGGGAACGCGAACCCTGCCAGTTGTGCGCCGACTTGACGGAACCCAGGATGTTGCGCGACTTCCAGAAGAACAGGGCCAGGATCGCAAAACCAAAAATCCGGTGCAGATGCATGGCAGCAATCCACTCCGGATTGGAGTGGGTCAAGCCCAGGTAGCCGGTAACCAGCTCCGCAGCAACCAGGACGATGAGCAGTATGTTGGCCCAGGGGTAGCGCATTGGGAACGAAAACGCCGGGATTGTGGGCAGCTCAGGGGGAGGAACGACGCTTCAGGGCGACCGCCACGGCCACCAATATAACCAGGGCCAACGCTACGAGTCCGCTGGCCAACAGGGTCGTCCGTTGCGATGCCTGACCGTTTTCTGCGGCGGGCACAGACGGCGTATCCGTCGCGGTTGTCGTAGCATCGTTTCCGGCGTTGCCGGCGCCTTCAGGCGAATCGGTTCGGCCGGAGCCGTTGCCATTTCCCCCACCGCTAACCGCAGCAGATGTGCCCTGAGCAACCGCATCTCGCTCACAGTCATACAGACCGGTCATGTTGGACAGGTCGTGAATGTTGGAAACGTCCGCAAGTTGCGGGTCATAATCAAACACGGGGTCAACGGTCATCTCTGCCGGAGATATTACGGTGTTCAGGCGGGTTACATAGGGGTAGCTACTGCGCAACTGTTGCAGCAGCGGGTGGGTAACCGACAATCGGTTGGTGGGAGAAGCGTATTCGGTGACGAATGCCTGGCCGCGATACTCATCGGCCCGCGCGCTCATCAACTGCCGGTAGTTGCTGGTCCTGCCGAAACTGAAAAAGGTCAACTCCTCGTCGGCGATTTCCATTTTGGCGTAGTTGACGGGAACGGCTTGATTGTCGGAGAAAAACCACACCATAACCGCCATGTCGGGGTTGGCGGCCACTGCGGTGAGGCGCAGGGGAATCATTGGCCGTTCCGCCGGGTAGGTCACCTTGACCGGCTCTACGTCCTGGTCGCCGGAGTCGGGCAAAAGACGCATAGCCAGGAACGCGAACCCCTCAGCCACGTACACCTCAATCAGCGGCTCCATCTCCGGAGTAACCCGGTACTCGTTATCCCGCAGCCACGTAATCAGCGCCTCCGGGTCTTCGGAACCGATGACATCGGACCAGTATGGCCCCACCTCACCGCTGGCGAAGACTTCAACCGCGGCGCTTTCGGCCACCGCCATCGGCATCGAAGTTGCGGAAAATTGCTGAGCGCATTCGGGCAGCGGAGGCGGAATGAATACCGGGTCGGTTGCAACTTCCAGCTCGGTGAAGGCAGCCATGCCGTCTTCGGGCACTGCTATGTCATCCAGGGAAATGGCCTGGGGCAAGGGTAAAATCCAGGAAAAATCCGGCGCCGAGCCGGTGTACTGAATCTGGATATAGGCAGAGACGGTGCCATCCCCGTTTTGAGTGAAAATTATGCGTTCCGCGTTCTGGTCGATGGGAGAGTTCTGGCAAAAGAACCCACCGCAAGCCCAAGCCGGCTGAGCCAATCCCACCAGAAGTATGACCACGCCCGCAGCCAGGACCAACACTCCCGCAAACCACGCCCTTATTGCCATGCTTGCACCTCTGACATACTGATGCGGAAATGCTGCTCGATCCTTCATATCATCAGGGCAAACGCATTCTAGTTGGCGAGTTCGTCACTCCGGCGAAAGAACGTCACCCCGTACTTGATACGGGGCCGGAGTCCAAAGACTGTAAATTGAGACAATCTGGAAATTCGCCAGCGATTGCAGTCACTGGATTCCCGCTTTCGCGGGAATGACGGGGAGAATGCGTTTGCCCTATTCATATCATTCTATTTTGACAGATTGAACTGATTGTAATACGAGGCAGTTGGTATTTTGGATTGGTGGCTGTGTCGTGCTTGAAGGTGTGCCTCACAGCTCAAAAATATCCCGCACCGGGCAGGTGAAGCCGGGCAGCGCGGCGTCCAGATTCAGCATGTCATCCTCAGTCAGCGTTTGCGGCGGGCCATCGGCGGGAAGAGTCACTACCGTGCGGGTTTCCGGGTCAACCAGCAGAACTAGACGCACCCCGTAGCGCAGCCACATCTGGGCCTTGTCGTTCACGGCAACCGGGCGGTCATTTGGCGAGATAATCTCAACCACCAAATCGGGAACCACCTCGGAATAGCCGCGAACCCGCACGTCCAGCGGTAGCTTTTCAGTAGAGATAAAAGCCACGTCAGGTTCACGTACCGTGTCCGGGTTGCGATCCAGCCAGATGCCAACGTCAGTGCCAACTACCCGCCCCAACCGGCCGGCTTTGACGAAGCCGCCAATCAAAATGATCAGGTTGGCGGCGATTTCGCCATGTTCCAGTCCTGTTCCCACGGTTTCGTGCAGCACCCCCCGTATCAATTCTCCGCGGACGCCCTCACTGTACAGACGCAAAAGGTCGTCTGCGGTAAGCAGTTTCGATGTCGTCCTTGCCGTAGTCATAGCCGGTGAACCGCCTTGCCTGCATTGATGCCGGCATTATACACACCGGCCTTGTGCCAGATTTGCCGATTTACGTTTCCTGGGCCGCTGGGGCGCGCAGTTTTGCCGTCAGATAGCCCAGCATCCCTAAGCCGGTGAGCAAGATCAGGACAGCGACGGAGACATGAACAAAGGTTGGCGAAACGTTGAACTGTATCCATATTATAAATGGCAATGCAGTAGAAACGGTCATCGTAAGGACCATCAGTCCGAGATCGCGCCAGGAGATAATCTGGACACCCATGGATTTCCAGAGCTCAATGGGACGGACGCAACTCGACAGGGAGATGACCGCCAATACGAACCCTATAAACGCCCACATAAATCGACCCTCATCGTAAAGCAAATCAATGCCGTCTCGAAAATTCTCGAAGGTCAGTAGCATGTATAGAGCCATGAGAGACGCCAAAATGCCGAAGACAATGGAAATAATTGGGAGAACACTACCCTTCAAGGGAGCCGATTCTGAAATCATCCTGCCGATGATAAGCGTTAACGCTGTTACAACTGCAACAACGGACAGTGGCAATAATATAATCGGGTACCAAAAATTAGCCGCACCAAGTAGGAGTTGAGTTCTTTTGTGCCTAGAGAATACAACGGGATGGTAATGTCCCACTGCAACGCTGACAAGGGTATGTAAAGGCCGAAATTAGGTATAAAACTTCGGATTCTACAAGAGTTGAGCACAGACCCCTCCAGGCCTTGCGAGGGGGTGAAAGCCGAGTTTTCAGGTTTGTAAACCATATTCTGAGTCATCGACCGAAATGAGGGTGATCAACATGGCGCGAAAATACCTACCCCTGTCAGCCACTGCAACGGGAGTCCATTCGCCGTCGGGCGTACCCACCACCACGCCCTGCAAGCCCATTGCAACTATTACGTTGTCGAACTGTGGGTCATAATTATGGCCTTCGGGTGCCTGGTAACCGGTTGAGAGTTAAGGCGTTCTCCTGTGCTTTGGATTTGAACCCATCTGCTGGCGCCTCCACTGAGATAATCTGCCGAATAAACCTCCTCTGCGCCGCCGCTTTCATTAGTATGAATTATCTCAGTATTCGTAATGGTAAAACGGCCTCTCGGTGTTTCCACACTCTGCTGTTTGGAGAGGTCCGGCTGTTCGTAAGTGGAAAGCCGGTTCCATGTAAATCCGCCGTCTGAAGTCTCCCATCTGCCTTCAGCAACCACTGTGTTTTTCTCAGTCATTTCGAAGCCGAATACACCGCCAAAATCCGGTACAGGATAAGAAGTGGCTACTGATGCCACCACTGCTACGCCGGCCGTCAGGGCCGTGAGACGCTGGCGCAGGTTGCCGGGCCTCACAACCTCGCGCCACCACACCCATAGGGCGATGACCAGTCCCACCGGTATGACCAAAGAATCCGTAGCGTCCAGTGGTGAGCCGGCGGTTCCGCCGGATATAAGCGATATTCCGCGCAGAATCGCGTCGTGAACGGATGCGAACGTGTTGAAGGCCGCGTACAACAGCGGCAGTCCGATGTAGGCGGCAATCCACGCCGCTCGTTGCGCGGCTCGATTTTCGCGGGTCGGCAACGCCAGCAGCCACGCCAGCAGCGGCAATGCAAACACCAGCCAGGCCAAATCACTGAGCTTGCCGGTAGTCCACGGGTTGGACCACAGTGCCTTGAAAACCAGGTCATTCAACAGCAGGACGCCAAGAGCGCCCAGGGTCGCCGGGTGTGTCAGCGCCAACTGGCAGCGTTGTCGGAAAGTAGTTGTCATGGCGCCTCGGATGAGGGGCGAGCTTCAAGCATGGGGATGAATACGAACCCCGGCGATGTTCGTATTCATCCCCATGTTACACTCGACGTTATTCATTCAAGCGGAGATTATCATGCAGCCCCTATCCGATTTGCGCGTACTGGCCGTTACGGTGTTTTTGGCCGGCCCCTTTTTGAGTATGACGCTGGCCCGGTTTGGCGCCGAGGTCATCAAGGTCGAGATACCGGGCCGCGGCGATCCGGTGCGCGGCAATGGCCCCTTCGCCGGGCCCGACGGTATCCACAGCGAACAGCGTTCCGAGCAGCACATCGCCACCCGGTTCCTCAAACGCAGCCAGGGCGTAAAGAGCATCACCCTCGACCTGAAAAACCCCCAGGGACGGGAGCTGTTCCTGCAAATGGCGCGGCAGTCGGACGTGGTGTTGGAAAACCTGGCCCCCGGCTCCATGACACGGCTGGGCCTGGGCTACGACGACGTTGCGGCGGTGAATCCCGGCGTCATCTACGCCAGCATCTCCGGATACGGACAAACCGGCCCCTACGCTCATCAGCCGGCCCACGATCCTCAAATCCAGGGCATGAGCGGCCTCATGGACATCAACGGCGAACCCGACGGCCCGCCCACTCGCGTCGGTTTCTACATCGGCGACCTGGTTACGCCCATGTTCGCCGCCACCAGCATCCTGGCCGCCCTCCGCGAGAAGGAACGCACCGGCAAGGGTTGTTACCTGGACGTCTCCATGATGGACACCCTGGCGTCCCTGATGCTGATGGAGAATCTGGAGGAGGACGTGGCGGCCGGTATACCCCTGCGCACCGGCAACAACAGCCGCAGCGGCCCCACCGGCCAGTACCACGCCAGCGACGGAGCAGTCATCATCACCGCCGCCAGCGATGACCAGTGGCGCCGATTGTGCAACGCCATCGGTACGCCCGAGTTGATCGAAGACGAACGGTTTGCCCGCTATCAGGTTCGGTCGGAAAACGCGGCGCCGGCACGGGCCGAAGTGCAGGCTCGCATCGGCACGATGACCCGAGACGAGGCGCTGGCATGTCTGTCTGCCGGCGATGTGCCCTGCGCTCCGGTGCGCACGGTGCCGGAGATTCTGGCCGACCCGCACTTCCGTGACCGGGGTGCGCTGCGACCCATGCGCAACGCCGCCATATCCACCGGGGTCGGCGACGGCGAGGTGGACGGGGTCGTTGCCGGATTTCCGGTGCTGTTCGATGGCAAACCGCTGCCCGATGTTCCCGGCGCCCCGTCGCTCGGAATGCACAACGCCGAAATCCTGGCCCAGCTGTGCGGCATCGACGCGGCGGGGCTGGAACGGCTGCGTGCGGAGAGGGTGGTGTAAAAATCGCTTTGTTGGATAGGGAAACTGCCACTGCCAATTCTAAACAGTCAGCCACATCGTAGGGGAGGCTAACATATTGCGGTCAGGCGCTGTTTCCTACTCCGTTTCCAACTCCTTCTGCAAAATCTGCGCCCAGTGCACTTGGCCACGTTCAACCAGCCGCTCTATCCCCGGTCTGATGCGCTGGGCTGCGACCACCGCGTGAGCCGATTGCCCGGTGAACCGGGTCAGATAGCCGGCGTTGCGAGTGGCGCGGTCAACGTCCCGCCAGCCGCCGGTGTATGACGCTTCTACGGCGATGTAATGGCTTTCGCCAGTGTCGCGATGCGTCGCTTCAATGATGATGTCGGCGTTTTCAAAGCTGGTCAGTTCGTTGGGCGGAATGCCGCCGGTGTCGGCGTTATCAATCATATCCAGCACGTCGCTCAGATCCAGAACCCGGTATTCCCGGCATCCGACTACCCGTGCGATACGCGCCACAATTCGCAGCGCGCCATTGCGAGCGTGGGCCGCTCTAATGGGAGACAGGCGATCCTCGATGCGATTCTGTCCTGCTTCCAAGGCTATAAACCGGCGTTCTGTGCTCGCCATAAACTCGACCAGCGTCGTCTCCAAGGTGGACAGACGCTCATTCGTGCTCGCCATAAACTCGACCAGCGTCGTCTCCAAGGTGGACAGACGCTCATTCGTGCTTGCCATAAACTCGGCCAGCGTCGTCTCCAAGGTGGACAGACGCTCATTCGTGCTTGCCATAAACTCGGCCAGCGTCGTCTCTAGGGCGGTCAGCGAAGTCTCTAGGGCGGCCAGCCGGCGGTCCGTGCTTTCGGCAAATTCAGCAAATGACTGGGGCAGGTTCAGTAACTCCTGCGACAGCATCCTGACTCGGAGCGCTTCGTTCCACTCCGGGCGCTCGTCCAGGATTTTGATCAGGTCCTCTATGGTATGTATTGTGGTCATCTCAATCACCCGATTGTTTCGATTGTATCAGCCGCCCTTGGCGCCATACAAATCCGATTGGCGATGATACGATTAGGGCCGTCTCATCAGTCTCAGGAGGAAACTGCCAAATGCCACGTATCAACACCAAACCGCTGCGGTCCGTCATGTTCGTGCCTGGCAACAAGGAAGACTGGATGCGCAAGGCTCCCCAGTACGGGCCGGATGCGCTGATCCTGGACCTGGAGGATTCGGTTCCCGAGTACGACAAGGAATCGGCGCGACCGCTGGTGGGCAGGATGATCGACGAGCTGGCCGCCCGGGGGCAAACCTTGTTCGTGCGTGTCAACCGCCTGGAAACCGGCCTGACCGGATTCGATCTGGAGGCCGTCACCCGCCCCGGTCTCTACGGCATCCTGCTGCCCAAGGTGGAGACGCCGGCGGACGTGGTTGAGGCGGACGTGCTGCTGCGGTACTTCGAGCGCAAGGCTGGCATGGAACTCAACACCGTGTGCATCGATCCGGGACTGGAAACCGCGCAGGGCATCCGCATGGCCTATGAGATCGCGATGGCATCCGACCGCGTGGCCCACATGGGCGGCAGCGGCGGCAAGGGCGGCGACACCGCCCGCAGCGTCGGGTATCGCTGGACCCTCCAGGGAGCGGAAACGCTGTATCTCCGCAGCAAGGTTCTCGTCGACAGCCGGGCAGCCGGCATCCAGTGGCCCATCAGCGGCGGCTGGTTCGACATCCGCGACCTGGACGGCCTGCGCTACTGGGCCAACAACCTGAAAGCCCTCGGCTACACGGGAATGCACCTGATTCATCCGTCTCACGTTCCCATCGTCAACGAGATTTTCACCCCCACCGCCGAGGAGATCACCCACTGGCAGGGCCTGCTCGAAGCAATGGAGCAGAGCCGTCGGGAAGGCACCGCAGCCGTCACCTACGCTGGCGACATGGTCGATGTGGCCCACGAGGAAACGGCCAAGGCCATGCTGGAAATGTGCCGGAGGTTGGGGTTGGTGTGAGTCGATGCGATTTTGGACGTTGCCGGCGCTGGTGGGTATAATAACTATGTCGCTGGTGTGGGTCGTGTGGTATTTAACCCGGGTGCCTTGCGACCCGGTGACAGCGGTGATTTATCAATGCAATCCAGGGGCGGTAGCAAGATATATCGACGCGGACACCCTGACTCGGTGTATCGCCTCGGGTTCCATTACGGCGACACTTACCGGAGGAGTTGACGCTTTGATGTTTGCAAGGGAAAGACGCGAGCGCATCGCCGCCGAGCAGCGGCTGGAAGAAGAACGCCGGCGGCTGGAAGGGCGGATTGAAGAGCTGATGAACGATTTGCGTGAGGAGCGCCGGCAATCTGCGGCCACTCAGCAGGCAATGCTGGCGACCATCGCCGAACTCTCCAGCAGAGTCACCGCGTCGGAGCAACGCAACGGCAGCGACGGCGAAGATTCTGCCGGAAAATGATTGGTTTTCCTAAAATCTCTCTCCGTTCGCCCAGGATTTAATCAGGTGGTGGGCGATGGCGATCCGGCCGGGCACCGTCAGCTGGTCGCTCTCGCCGTCCAGAGCCTTCAACACCTCCGCGCGGTCGAACCACTTCACGTCGGTCATCTCCACGTCGTCCATATTGATGTCGGTGGTGTCGGCTTCGGCGATGCAACCGATCATCAGGGATGACGGAAACGGCCACGGCTGCGATGAGTGATAACGCACGTTCTTGACCCGAATGCCGGCTTCTTCCATCACTTCCCGCGCCACCGCTTCCTCGATGCACTCGCCCTGATCCATAAAGCCGGCCAGCGCCGAGTACGTCCGCAACCGCGCCAGACGCCCGCGAGACTGCCCCAGCAGGCACCGGTCCCGCGCCACGTCCACCACCACCGTGATGATAACCGGGTCGGTGCGGGGGAAGTGGCTGGCGTTGCAGCCGGGACACTGGCGCACCTGCCCGCCGCGCCCCTTGTTGGTAGCATGGCCGCACACCGAGCAGAAGCCGTGCCGCAGGTTCCAGTCCAGTTGGGCACGGGCCTGCGACAGCATCCCGGTGTTGGGCCCGGACATGGTTTCGCCGGCCGTCCGGCAGTCCTCAAAATGCCAGCCCGTGGCATCCTCGACCTGGGTAGCGATGGCCTCGTGCCGGGACAAGTCCACCGCGAAATGGCAGACGCCGTCCAGCATACCGAGAAATATCCACTCGGCGTCCGGCGGCAGCGGTTGGACCTGGCCCGTGGGGAGCCAGCCCAGCTCCGGCGTCGCGTCGTTGGTAAGCAGGACGTTCAGATTCCGAAACGGCAGAAACTTGCTGCCGGCGTCAGCTGCCTGAACGTTGATCCATTCCTCGTCCCGGCGTTCCACCTCACCCCGATTAAGCGGGTTATCGGCAAATATGTGGGGTTCTCTCATCAGTGTTACCTCATCAATTATTTGAGCCGCCGAAGCCTCGATGATATGGTTGCGGAGGACTTACAGGTTATCGCCCTGGTACAGGGTGTCGGTCATGGGGCTAGACTAAGGTCAAGTCTTCGGCTCTGACAACGCGCGTAGGTTTGTTGAGCAGAGTCTCCGCTTCCTTCAATACTTTGGCCTGAAGTTCCGAAACAGTTTCTACGGAGTCCTCTCCAACGAAGACTGGCGACGAAGACTGGCTTAGCAATCCAGCATAAAGAGCGTTCATAGCGTCCTTACCGGCTTCCAGCTTTCTCATTTCACTATTCCATTCTCCAGCATCGATATGACCAACATACTCGTCATACTCGGCGTCCCATTCGAGGCATGTCTTAAAAAGGACGTCAACTATCAGACGGGGAATGTCGCCAGCTGAAGGCTGATAAATCATCTGAATCTGAACTGCGCCTGGCCCTTCTCCGACAAATCGGAAACCCACTTGGTCATGACCGAGATTAGGGGATGACTGCGGGCCATCCGACGATACCGCGCCAAGAGCGATGACATCCGCATCGAAAGTCGTATAAATAACTCTACCGTGTTCGAGAGGAACAGTAACGGTCTGCTGCCGTATTTCCAGTGGTTCCGGTTCTCCGGAAAAAGTGCCCTTGTTAGATCCCTGAGCACGGTCATAAGCTGCTTGTAACTGGTACCAAGTGGAAGCTCCGCAGCCAAACAGCCTGTCCAGGCGGATCGCCAAAGCAAGGGTTATCGCCGATTCCCCTCTAATCACACTCGACAATTCCTCGGGGCCAACGCCAAGTTTTTGCGCAGTCTCCACTACGTCCATACCCAGAGGTTCCATGCAATCCCGCAGGATAGAACGGCCAGGATGGGGAGGATACTTCATTGGCATTTTCCTGCCTCCCTAGTGGTAGTCAACCAAATCTACGTCAGTTACATCGCCAGCATCGAAACGGAATATAATCCGCCAATTTCTGGATACACTTACAGACCAGAAACCCGCCAAGTCGCCGCTCAGCGGATGCAGCCGGAAACCGGGCTTGTTCATATCTTGAGGAACCGTTGCCTCATCTAGCTGTGCCAGAATGTCCTCAATCTTCGCGACTTGGTTAGGCGGAATTCGTCTCCGGTCACCAGTCTCATACAGTCGTTGTAAGCGACGGCCCCGGAATCCAATTATCACTGCCGGTTAATATAACTTAACCGAAACGGGCAACCGTCGGACCCCGTGCCGGGCCCGGCTGGAAGTGCGGGGGTTCGGCGGCAGCGTTCGCTCACGGCTGCCCATCCGCAGGGCGTGGGTTGGGGCCAGCCGTTGATGCACCGGGTCAACGGCCAGCAGCGCGCCCTCCAAGGTGTATGCCCCCAGCAACGTTGGAGCGCCTTCGCCAACAAATACTACGATGGTGGTCATCTCTACGCCCTCGATGCGGATGCGGGCTTCGCCGATGGCATCCTCCACAACGCTCCCGTCAGCCAGCTCCGACTGGATGCGTCGGTAGGGGACTATCCCCAATTCACGCAGCAGGGTTGCCGGCAGGCAGGTGTAGGTGGAGCCGGTGTCCACCAGCGCGTCCACGGTCTCGGAGCGAGTACCGTCTGCGGAGATGATTTCTATGGGGCAGCTGAAGGTCCCCATATCAGGACTCTCTGGCCGACGGGTACTCCGGCCGGCGCCGTTCACGCAGGGCGGCCAGCCCTTCCTTTACGTCGTCGCCAAAGAAGCCCAGCGCCTCAGCGAGGAGGGAGTAGTCGAAGGACGTGTGCCCCGCCTGTCGCAACCACTGGTTCAATGCCCTCTTGGTGAAGCGGATAGCCGGTTGAGGGCCGTCGGCCAGTCGCCGGGCGACCCGCATGGCGGTTTCCATCAGCTCGTCCCGCGGGACGCACATGCTGACCAGGCCGATGCGCTCCGCCTCCCTGCCATCCAGAAACTCGCAGGTCAGCAGGTAGTACTTGGCCTTGGCCATTCCGCACAGCAGGGGCCAGATGATAGCCGCGTGGTCTCCCGCCGCAACGCCCAGCCGGATGTGGCCGTCGGTAATGCGGGCGTCTTCGGCGGCAATCGAGATGTCTGCCATCAGCGCAACCGCCAGACCCGCGCCCACTGCAACGCCGTTGATGGCCGAGATGATGGGCTTGTCCAGATTCAGGATGTTATAGACGATATCGCTGGCTTCCTGGGTGTTCCGGGCAACAATGGCCGGGTTGTCAATGGCCTGCTCGATCATCTCGAAGTCGCCGCCGGCGGAAAACGCATCGCCAGCGCCGGTAACAACGGCCACCCGCACTTCGGGATCCGCCGCAATGTCCAGCCAAATGCGGCTCAGTTCGTTGTGCAGGCGAAAGTTGGCGGAGTTCAGCGACTCGGGACGGTTCATCGTAAGCGTGATGATGCCGTCGGCCTTCTCGATCAGCAGATGTTGGTATGAAGAATAGTCAGTCATGTAACGCTCGCTCCGGGTGTAATTAGTATTAGTTATCAGCCGGTGTCGGCTCAAAATCGGGCGGCAGGTCAAAGGTGGGCCGGCCGTCGTCTCGGTGGCTGTGGGCCAGGATGGCCCGCATCAGCTGGTTGTGGCCGCGCTGAAAATCTTCCCGCAACTGGTCCTGGCCGCGCTGCATGTCTTGGCGCAGCTGGACCATCTCTTCTCTCAACTGGTTGTGGCCGCGCTGCATATCCTCTCGCAACTCGCGCTGGCTGATGTGGATGTCTTCCCGCAACTGCTGCATGTCCTCCCGCAACTGGTCGTTGCTGCGTTTCATATCTTCTCGCAGCTCCTTGTTGCTGCGTTGCATATGTTCCCGCAACAGATTGACACCCTCCTGTACTCCGCCCAATTCCTGCTGGACGTTGCCCATACGCAGCCATAGCGCGCTGAGTATCAACATGAAGACCGTCAACAGAGCTCCGTAGAACGCTGCTACGATGGAAAACACAGTGATTATTCCGCTAATACCATCCATACATCCGTTCTCCCGACACGCCCTTGCGACGGCTCTGCAAAGCCAATACTACCAGACGATTTTAGCGTTCTGTAGGGCGACTAATTCAGATTCGTTAATGCCCAGGAGTCCGCAGAACACCTCGCGGTTGTGCTCCCCCAGGTCGGGCGTCCAGCGGTCCACCGCAGCCGGCGTTCGCGAAAACCGCCAGGGCGGAGCCACCGCCCGCTGCTCGCCCTTGGTGACATGCGTAACCACCGGAAAGGCGTTGCGTTCGGTCAGATGCGGGTCGTCCAGCAGCTGATCGGCGGACAGGGACGGAAAAGCGGCAATGCCCGCCGCCTGCAGCAACCCGGTGACCGATTCGGCGGTCAGGTTGCAGGTCCACTCCGACAAATGCTGCTCCAGCGCGTCCTGGTTCCGCCAGCGCAAAAACGCATCGCCGTAGTCGTCGCCATCGGCCCAGGCGGGATTATCCATCGCCCCTTTCAGCGCCCGCCATTCGGAGTCACTGCCCACTGCAATCGTCACCCACGCATCGTCGCCGCGGCACGGGAACACGCCGTGAGGAGCCATCGCGTCGTCCCGGTTGCCCTGGCGAACGGCGTCGCGTCGGTTCATGGCGGTATCCATCAAGGCGTGGCCCATGAAGGCGGTGGCGATATCCCGCACTGCGACGTCAGCGCGCTGTCCAACCTGGTGGCTGCGATGAGCGCACAGGGCGGCGACGGCGGAGAAGGCCGCCATCATGCCGCCCGTGTGATCCATGGCGTGGCGCAGCTCTACCGGCGGGCCGTCAGCGTATCCGGTCACGTATCCCAAGCCACCCAGAGCGGCGAACATGGGAGCGTAGCCGGCATACCGCGCCTCCGGCCCCGTCTGCCCGTTGGAGGACAACGACACCATAATCACGTCGGGTTTGATCTCGCGCAGCTGTGGATAGCCCAACCCCAAACGATCCATCACGCCGGGACGAAAATTCTCCAGCACCACGTCGGAGATGCGAACCAGATCGTAGGCCAGTTCCAGGGCGCGCGGCTCCTTGAGATTGAGCGTAACCGAACGCTTGCCGGCATTGACCTGCTCGAAGGACGACGGCGGCTTGCCGTACATGGCGTGGGGCCGCCGCGTAATGTCCAGGCGCGCCGCAGATTCCACCTTGATGACGTCGGCGCCCAGCGATGCCAGGATCATGCCGGCGAAGGGGCCGGCGGCGTGAACCGAAAAGTCGGCGACGCGAACACCGGAGAGGGGAGCGGACTGGTTTGGCATAATCACCACCCTGACATTATCTATTTGCCGCGCCGTTCTGATACTGCGCCTGATACTCCTGCAACAACGTCGGTAGCAAGTCCGGGTTGTTCCGGGCAGCCGCGTTGAGAACCATCAACATCTCGCCGGCTTCTTTTCGGCCCTCTTTCCGGGCCTCTTTCCGGCCCTCCTCCCGCGCCTGTTCCAGGCGTCGTCGGTGCCTTGCCAGTGCGATAAACATTTCGACCCCCAGTTCAATCAAAATAGCCAGCGAGAGCGAAAGGAAAAGGCCCCACTCCCAAAGTCCCATAACCGACGATGGCGTGTTTTGCCAGCTCCATTGGTGTCCTTGCGCCCATAGTGTCAGCAGGTTAATGGGCCAGATTCCCAGCGCGATAAACGGGATATGTTTAAGTGCTTCCGGTGGTATTTCAATCATAAACCCACCGGGAATAATCTACCAGAGCAGTTGTGTTTGCCCCAGGCGCCGGGTGTAACGGGATGTATCAGTAATAGACCGCAGTGCTGGTGCCGCCTCCCGCTGCGATCAACTCGCCGGTGATTGCCCAGGCCTTGTCGGAGGCCAGGAACGCGGTGAGGTAGCCAATCTCGGAGGCATCGACCATTCGGCAGATGTGGTTGCCGCGGCCTGAGCCGGGGGAGAAGTCCTGCTGTTCGGCCTCTTCGGGAGACACTCCCAACTGCTCGGCGCGGGCGGCCAGCAGGCTCGGCGTCCGTTCGGTGCGCGTCGTGCCCGGATGGATGCAGTTGACCGTAATCCCGAACTGCCCCAATTGGGTTGCCAGCGTCTTGGTCATATGAACCATAGAGACGTTGCGCGCGCCGCCGCTCAGGTTGCCGGCGTTGCGGGCGTTTAGTCCGCTGATGTTGATGATGCGGCCGTAGCCCTGTTCTTTCAGCAGGGGAATCGCGGCCCGTGAACAGCGCAGGGCGCCCATGAATTTTACGTCGAAGTCGCTCATCAGGTCTTCATCAACCAGCCCCTCGATGGGTCCCGTAGCGGACGGTGAGCCGCCGGGCAGGGACGCGCTGTTGACCAGTATCTGCAAACCGCCCAACGCCTGGGCGGCATCGTTAATGACCCGGTCAACCTGGTCGCGCTGCGTGGCGTCAAATGACATCGGAATTATGCGGCGACCCGTAAGCTCGCTGATTTCGGCGGCAGCCTTTTCCAGGTCGGCCATCGACCGCGACGCCACCACCACATCCGCGCCCTCGCGGGCCAGTTCCAGCGCGATGGCCTTGCCGATGCCACGGCTGGCCCCGCCCACAAAAGCCTGTTTGCCTTCCAAACCAAAATCCATTTGGTAGCCTCCATTTGTATTGTTCGGTATCTGAATCGCTCGGTACGTGCGGCACCGCAGTATTCTCATCGGCAACGGCGGCATTTTACCATGATCGGCCCCACCACCTTGCCACCCCCCGCCCATCCTGAACCCATCTGTCATTGCGAGGAGCGCAGCGACGTGGCAATCCCGTTGCCAGGGGTGGCGAACTCCCGTCATTCCGGACTTGATCCGGAATCCACCGGGGGCAGGGGTGGGTGGATTCCCGCTTTCGCGGGAAAGACGGGAGTCAGGGCGGAAACCGCAGACGCCGAATCAGATCACGCCGGCCCGGGCCAGGGCCGCCAGCTCCGACGGAGCGTAACCGAGCAAACCCCCGTACACCGCCGCGTTGTGTTCCCCCAGCAGCGGCGCGCGGGTCAGCACGGTCGGGGTAGCATCCAGTTGGAAGGGAGCACCAGCGTACTCCAATTCACCCGTTTCCGGATGCTCAACTCCAACGTAGTATCCCCGCTCACGCTGCTGGGAGCTGTTGAAAACCTCGGACGGCGTGTAGTAGGGAGCAATCGGAACCCCGTGGGCCTGCCCCTCGGCGTAAAGCCACTCCCTGGAGCGCTGGGAGAACCAGTCGCGCATGTGTCGGTTCAGCTCCGGCCCGTGGGTTGCCGGGTCATTGAACATATCCGCCGACGCCCATTCGGGATTGCCCATAAACGCCAGCAGACTCTCGAACTGGCGCGGCTCCAGCGTCAGCAGCTCCACGAATCCATCGGATGCCGGCAGCACGCCGCCGACTCGAAAATAGCGCGAAAAGCGGGTTTCGATGATGCCTTCGGATTCGTGGCGTTGGATGGGCATATAGCCCACCGACAGCTGGGCTTCCTGACCCGAAGTATCCACCACCTGACCGCGTGCGTCGCCCTCAGCGTTCAGCCGGTGGTACACGGCGGCAACTGCGCCCACCGCCGCCGTGAGGCCAGCCTGGTAGTCGCCCATGTTGGCCCCCGCGACGATGGGTGGCCGGTCGGGGAAGGTATCCAGCGCCACGCCGTTGGGCAGCAGCCAGCCCTCGCCGCCGGCATGGAACGTCGCCAGATGCCCGGCGCGGTAGTCGGCATACGCTCCGCTGGAGCCAAAGGGAGTTACGGCGGTGACGATGACGTCCGGGTTGACCGCCAGCAGCGATTCGCCGTCCAGACCCACCGCGACGGCAGCCGCCGGGTTGTAGTCATGGACGACCACATCCACATCAGCGACCATCCGATGCAGCAGGCCGCGCCCCGAGGCGTCGTCCAGATTGAGCGTTACGCTCCGCTTGCCCGTGTTCAGATACAGATACAACCCGCTGCGTTCGGGATGCGGATCATCGTCCGGAAACGGCCCCCGCCGCCGGGAAACGTCGCCGGCAACGGGCTCCACCTTGACCACCCGCGCCCCCAGCGAAGCCACAAGCTTGCCGCAATACGGCCCGGCGATCAGCGACGCAACCTCCAGCACCCGAAGGTTGGGCAAGGCGGTGGGTTGGGGTGTATCCGTGGTGGTCATATATCAAAAATATACTGTCGCACCGGAAAGGAAAAGCCGGCCAGCACATCCTCGCCGTCCAGCGATTCCGGGTCATCAAGCAACTGCGGCTCCGGCTGGCCGGCGCGATAGACATGAACCTGCCGTTGGTGCGCGTCAATCAGCCAGCCGAGGCGAACCCCGCCGGCCATCCACCGGGCCATCTTGTTTTGCAGTGGGCGCAGGTTATCGGTGCGGGAGTGAATTTCCGCCACGAAGTCAGGTGCGCCCTCGATAATCGTTTCCCTTTCCGGTTCGGGCAGCGTGTCAAACCGTTCCTGCGTAATCCAGGCGGCATCCGGCCCCAGCGCCGCCCCGGAAGGCAGGCGGCAGCGCACCGTCTGTGACGAGGCGCTGCCCCCGTTGACGAGTTCCCAATTGCCGAGAAAGGTGGACATGTAAAGTTCCTGCTTGTTGCCCCGGTATCCGGTAGCAGGCAGTATCAGCAGCTCCCCCTCGGCATTGACCTCCATCTCATACAAGTCGTTCTGCTCGCAGAAGGCGATAAAGCGGGCCGGAAAATCCTCCGCCCGGTGGTCAATGCCCAGAGCGGTAAGACACAGGACGACGGCACCGGGAGGGGCGATAGCGGAGGAGTCGGTAGTAGGTTTGGGTTTGGTGGTCATAGCGCGGCGGTCTCTGTTGGGGAAGGAGCGGACATATTTGGTGGAGCCATAAGTACCTTGCAGATAGAGGTCCGATAGGTTGCATTTGTATGGATTAGTGCTGAACCCTCGCAACTAGTCCCGCCCACACTGATCGAGAAGCTCTTCCAGAGACATATCGTTGTCATGAGCAATCTCAGCCATTTCCATCTCTTCAAGCATAAACCGAGCGGCGCCTGGCACATACAGTGTCGGATCAAGATGCTCAATTAGGTTATCCTCCCTAGCAATTCCATGTCGGATACCTAGCAATTCATTATAGTCCGACAACGTCAAATTGCTAGGATACCCGACATCGACGTCCGCGTCAGAATCATGCGTCTTGATTTGTTCGATGAATTCCTCAAAGAAACCACTAGTTACAGCATAGCTAATCGGCGTCATCCGATTATCATCTGTAGCATTGATGTCGGCACCGTGGTTCAATAATTGTCGAATTCCTTCATTAGTACTCCCTCCAAAAGCCGTTGCATAGTGCAGGGGTGTACGGTTATGAACGTCTTTCGCATTAACATCTGCGCCATGATTTAGAATTTTCTCGACAACGGAAATATCGTCATCTCCCAAATGCCAACTAGTCAAGAAGACATAGTGCAAAGGTGTCAATCCATGGGAGAGAAAACTTCCACTATGTATTCTAAGCAAATCAAAGTCAATACCAATGCCAACATCACGCTCTAACATCCATTCTATGAGACCAGCATTCCTGACAGCCACGGCGTAGTGTAAAGGAGTTCTGCCTTTACTGTCTTCATAGTGATCGAGAAAGCTGGAATGCTCTGCTACATATTCTACGGCTTTTTTGCTCAATGGGTAATGGTCTCCCAAATCTTCAGCAATTATGAAATAAGCAAACATAGCGTAGTGCAAAAGGTTCCTCCCCTTCGCGTCAATCACGCTGGCATCAGCACCGTGCTCCAACAATAATTCGGAAACGTCAGGATGATTTCGCTCCACTGCATAAAGCAAAGGCGTTGCTCCGGCACTGTCACGTGCGTTAACGTCAGATCCCCGCTCCAGTAGCGTCTTGGCAACGTCGAGGTTCTTTATCCGATCGACATTCACAGCATAAAACAAAGGCGTTGCTCCGGCACTGTCACGTGCGTTAGCGTCGGCGTCATGCTCGAGCAGTAGGGAAACGGTAGCGTTATCCTGCCTCTGAACTGCCCAATGCAAGGGAGATTCTCCCCAGTGGCCTCGTGCGTTAGCATCGGCATTGTGCCCCAATAATAGCACTACCGCAGGGTAGTCCTCTCTCTCTACAGCCAGATGCAACGCTGTCCTTCCATTATCATCTCTTGCTGAAATGTCCGCGCCTCGGTCCAACGCAGCTTTGACGTCCTCAACACCAACACCATCCCAAAAATCTCGGCTAAAAAGTTCATTGTTGCTCATTGGAAGCCTCCGTTCAGTGTCTCGGTGTTGCAAAAATGATAGCAGAAAAACGGCGGCCCAACCTCCCTGTCTGCCCGCCTTTCAATGCGCTCGTACTAGGTCAACCTTGAACCCCAATCATGCAACAGTTTGTATCTCACCTGCGGCATCTGCATTTGGCCCAGGTCGCGTCCGTAGTCCTGGCGTTGTTGCCTTATCCCGCCACCGGCCTAGCGCCGTCAATCGTCAACTCGAATCGGCTGACGTCGGCGGGGCGGTTGCCGGGGTAGGTGGGGCGCTGGGGCGGCCTTACGTCAAGTTCCATTCCAACGACAGCAGCCTGGGGCACGGTCAGCCACTTTGAGCCAAGTTCTATCAGGCAGTCGAATTCCGGCGCGGCCGGCCAGCCATTGATCGCGCCGGGCGCAACCGGAATGTTCAGACGGAACGGGTCGGTTGCAAGAATGTGAGTAGAAAGGAACAGAATATGCACGCATTCCACCACATCGGTCTGGGGGTGTAACTTGGCGACCACCGAATCGTCGATTTCATCCGTCTCTTGTCCACTATAGGGCCGGCATTTTCCGACGAACAGGATATCGCCAATCCGGTCGTATTCAAAGATTAGTTTCGTTGCCATTCCGTTTCTCCTCTTGCCGGCCAGCTAGATTTTGCCGGTGATTGGTCTGTCGTAATCGCCGGTCGGTTTGACGGGAACGAACATGGATGGTTTCAGTTCAAGGGCATCAATATCGATTTGGGGCAGGCCGACGTGGTCTCCCTCCTCGACTACCAGGAAGCGATATTCCCGCGTGGCCGACTCGCCGGTGATGCTGCCTTTGATGTAAGTGGCAACCATCGCGCTGGCTCGTTTCTATCCCGTCAGGGGCAGCGTGCTATCAATCGTCAACTCGAACCGGCTGATGTCGGCGGGACGGTTACCGGGGTAGGTGGGGCGCTGGGGCGGCCTGGTGTCCAGCTCCATTCCGATGACAGCCGCCCGTGGCACGGTCAGCCACTCGGAACCGGACGCTACCAGGCAGTTGAATTCCGGCGCCGCCGGCCAGCCGTTGATTGTGCCCGGCGCAACCGGAATGTTCAGCCGGAACGGATGATGCGACAGGATGCGGCCAGAGGTAAACAAAATCTCCAGGATTTCGACTTCCTCGGTGTCAGGGTTGAGCCTGGCGATGGCTAAATCCTCAATGTCATCCGAATCCTGTCCCAAATAGGGCCGGCATTTCTCAATGATGAGGATGTCGCCGATGCGGTCATACTGGAAGGTTAGTTTCGTTCCCATAGCGTCTCTCCCCTTGCTAGTCGGTGGGTAACGTAGGCGGTGACTATCCAATTACGTGGCCCGGGATGATTAACAACCACTACGACTACATACTTGTCCAAGTCGTAAAACCGGCGGCAAAACAAGGTGGTGTCATCCGGCGGCGCCTTGAGCCGTATCGTGTCGGGGTCTGCTAGAACCGACGCAATATAACCGGTATGGTCCGGAATCAGCGTTGAGTGCTCTTCCCCAATATGCCGCTCCCGTTCCTCGTTAAGCTCTACCGTGCCACCCAGATAGGGGCACGGAAAATATGCTGGGCTTGGTTCGGCCTCCGCAGACAATGTATCAAGCGGGCAGTATCGGCGGCGCCTCCTCCGGCAGACCGGTTACAGCATGATCGGCGGACTCCAGATCCGATACATCCAGCATTGTGGGCATCAGGCCCCGGTAGATTTTTACCGGCTTGGCAGGTTTGGCAATGTGCCCCTGCTCCAAGTCAACCTTGTATCCAAGCGCGCGCAGCGCGTTGCGACCGATGGTAGGTTTCGCCGCGGGCAGTACGTCCAGGTCGATGTAGCAATCGGCAAAATGCGCTCCGGCCTGATAGATTTTGCCAGTGATTGGTCTGTCGTAATCTCCGGTCGGTTCGACGGGAACGAACATGGATGGTTTCAGGTCAAGGACATCAATATCGATTTGGGGCAGGCCGACGTGGTCTCCCTCTTCGACTACCAGGAAACGATATTCCCGCGTAGCCGATCTGCCGGTAATGCTGCCTTTGATGTAAGTTTCGCCCATTTCTGAACCTCGCCTGCTACAGGAGGCCAGGGTTAAAATCCGTGCGCTGTATGATGCGCTCGCTTGCCAAATCAACCAAAAAGCCCAATTCCTGCAGAAGTTCGTATCCAACCATCGGCCTTCTCGCCGGCACAACTCGCGCTTGGAATGCTACACCTTCCAGCATACCAGTGGCGCTATAAAAAGGTCTGCTAATTACATCGGTTGGGGTTTCGATTATCGCCTCCTGTCCGTGCATTTGGTCAAGCCCCAGTTCGTCAATATCAATCTGTGGCAACGTCATCCGTGTTGAGCCAGTATCTACCAGAAAGTCGTACTCCCTGGTTCCAGCGTTGCCCGTGATGCTGCCGTTGGCGTAGGTAAGACCCATTCTGATTTCCCGTTTACGCCGGCAGTATCGGCGGCGCCTCCTCCGGCAGCGTCATGTCTCGCAGGGACAGGTGGCTGCCGTCGGTGAACCAGGGGTTGCGCGGGTCGCGGGACGGCAGCTGCACTGTGGCCATGCCGGGGGCGGTTATCTCGCCTCGCTGGTTTTCGGTCCAGATATCGACGTCGACCAGCGCGTTGCCGTTGTGGATGTACTTGCGCGCCACTCGCCCCTTGCAAAACTGGGTATCGCCGTAAACGTTGAACCGCCGCGTCTCCACCCGCAGACGCTTCAGGAAGGCATCGTCGCCCATCCAGTTGGTCATCAGCGTGCCCAGCCACGACACCCGCTGCGGGCCGTAATCGTAGGCGCCCGGCACTCCCACCGCCTCGGCGACGGAATCGCGCAGGTGCCCGATGCCGGTGTATTCCAGGCCGCCGCCGGACTCCGGGTTGCGGAAGAAGTGATCCGGATGCCGCATCGCCTCCCGCAGCAGCACGCCGTGAGCGCTGGAGCGTCCGGTGCCCACCAGGAACGCGCTGACGTCCTGCAAAGACAGCGGCCCACGCACCACGGGAGTCAGCTCTTCGCCCAGCTGGGTATCCTCCCAGTAGCGCGGCTGACCACCACGGGCGGTTTCACCCAGCACCTGCTCGTCGATGGCGGTCAACTCGGCGTCGGTATATTCGTGGCGCCTGGGCACATCCGCGTACTTGCCCCGCTCCCGGGAGGCCCGGCGCTGGTGGCGGGTACACCAGCCCACGACGCGGGCCACCACCTCGTCCCGCTGATTGGAATAGGTTGTTTCCACGTACTGGATCACCAGCCGGCCAGAGTAGGCGCTCTGCTTTTCCTGAACGTCCAGCACTCTTTCCACGCAGTTGACGGCGTCGCCGGGACGCAGCGCGCGAAAGAACTCCCAATCGTTGCCGGCAAAGAAGCCGTGGACGCCGGGCAGGCCCCAGCGGGTACGACCCGACCAGTGGCGCATATAAGGCGCGCAGGGGTGCCCGATGATGCTGCCGTACTTGGAATAGGCGGCGTACTCCTGATCGCGAAACAGCGGATTGGCGTCGCCGATGCCGTTGGCGAAATTGATCATGGTGTCCAGGGTGGCCTGCCTCACGTACTGCTCGGTGCGCATCCGCACGCCGATCATGGCGCGGGCGGCGGCCAGGGCCTCGTCGGATATTCCGCCCTCCACTTCGGGCAGAGTTTCAACTACCTGCTGTTGGGTTTCCTGCTGTGTCATTGGTTGTCCTCGTTGGATTCAGTCGTCAGGATGATTCGGTGGCTGTGTTCAGTTCTCGCTCAATCATGTAGCGTAAGGCAGTATAAATCAGAATGCTGATGGCCAGCCCACCCAGCGTCGCAAACTCCGACTCCAAAAAGGCAAACACCTGCGTAACAAAGATGCTCACCAGAATGGCGCGGGTAAACCAACGGTAGGCGACGAGGCGGGAGCGACGGAGCCGCCAGATGCCCCAGGCTATTATCGCCGCCGCAACTAATGAGGATGCCAGCTGTGCGGTAGCAGTGAAGGAAAGCCGCAATTCGTTGGCGCCGGAGATGATGCCTGCTGCTATCATCGAAACTACTAGCGCAATCTGGGCCAGTGCGAAAAGGGTAAAGACCGCCAGCAGCGCCGGCTGGAACCAGCGATGCAATACTACTCGACTGTACTCCCGCGACAGCCGGTCGCGTATTCTGAAGTAGAATCCCGGATTCGACGCCTCGCCTGTTTCCAAGCCGGCAACGTATGCCGTTAGCGCTGGTACGAGGGGATTGGCGGCGTCGGCTTTGGCCAGCAGTTGGAGCGTCTCCTGCTTCGTGCCGGCGTCCAGCCGACTGCCGGAAGCCGGCCCCAGCAGGGTGAGGGAGTTGGCCAGTGCGGTGTCAGGGTCAAGGTCGGCACGGCTGCGGACGGCCCGCAGCGCCAGAAAGATTGCGATGAAAACGATGTAGATGAGGCCGATGGTGGGCTGGTAGTGATAATCGTTGTCGCTGGTGATGAACTTGCCCAGCTCGTCGATGAAAGTTCCAAAACCGACGCCGCCCAGGATGGCCGCAAAACGCTGGGCAGCCCGGCCGAGCATCGTAAAGAGCAGCAGCATCGCCAGGAGCATGAACAGGCCGCCCCACAGCATATGCGCGATATGCAGCCCGGCGCCGCCGATCTGCGGCCAGCCGGTCAGCGCCAGGAACGCCCGAATCGCCAGCACCGAGGCCACGGCGGCCACCAGAAACAGCTCAATCAACTCCGGAGCGTAGGCGTTGCGGGTGTGGCCCAGCCGGACTAGTAGTACGAAATCTTTGTAATGATGGGTAGGGCTGCTCATCCCGTCATTCCGGCGAAAGCCGGAATCCACAACCTGGCCCGGCGGAGACTCTTTGCCAGCGGCGATTCCTGGATTCCGGCTCAAGGCCGGAATGACGATTGAGGGGCAAGCTCGGTTACTCCTCAATCCAAAAATGTTGGACTACTAGTCTCAGCATAACTTCCCGAAGCGGCAATGGTGATTGCTATGATTGATTCTAACTCTCGAAATCATCAAGCAAAAAGGTTGGACAAAATATCAGCGACAGACTTCTCAAATACTTGCGGATGCGTTTCCTGTTGGGTCATAGTAGTAATCCCCGTAGTCACTCGCCGACTAGTTCCTGAATTATCGTGAAACCGTATAACACCGCCAAACTTAGCATCTCCATGAAAAGCCATTGCAGTGGCCCGAAAACCAGCCTGCTGCCGGTTATTTCGTCATCCAGTAAAATTCTACTGACATCTAATAGCAGCCAGAAATAGAACAATGCCGTCAACGCAATACCGGCCATTTTGGCGTTTTGTACTGATGCAGCAAAATTGTCGGTCAGGCCGAACTGGCCGATTTGCAAGTCGCTCCCGAAAAGCCCGAATCCAATTGCAGCAGTGGCGATGGCAAGAATTCCGACTGCTAGCTGGTGTCGATCAGGCCGGCCCGCTGTCATTGGACGATTTCTCCATCATGTTGACGCTTGGCCTGATGGTCCAGCCACCAGCCATATGCGAATGCTAGTAGGCCACCGACTATCATGGTCGCGCTTAAAGTCAACGCCAGCCACGCATTGCCTGCATTGGGGAAACGTTGTACTGCAATAATGGCGAATGGCATTAAAATGGCGCCGGCTATGAGCGCCCCGATCCCGAATCGCCCTAACGCCAACAGATTGCTGGCTTTCCGTACTTTCATCGTCGTTGCTGGCTCCTGCTTCGTATCGTTGCGAACGCCATAGTGCAATACCCGCTAATACACAACCCCTCGCTCTTCCAACTCCGCTACTTCGCTTTCGCCCAGCCCCAGCGTATCACACAGCACCTGCCGGTTGTGTTCCCCCATCAGCGGGGCGTGGCGGCGTACCGCCGACGGCGTCTTGCTGAGGCCCCACATCAGGTTGAATATCGGCTCGGCGCCCAGAGCCGGGTGGTCGATGTCGGCATAGAGGCCGCGCTCCATGAAGTGCGGATGAAATAGCCGTTCCTCGGCGCCCAGCACCGGCGCGGCGGCCACCCCGTGGGACTGCAGCAGCCCGGTGATGGCAGCGGCGTCGCGCCGGGCCGTCCATGCCCCCAGCAATTCATCAAGTTCCTGCCGGTGTCGCTGCCGGCGATACTGGCTGCCGAACCGGTCGTCGTCGGCCCAGTCCGGACTCCCCATCGCTTCCACCAGCCCGCGCCATTCCGGTTGCGATCCCACCGCAATGGACACCCACCGGTCGTCATTCCCATCGGAGTCCGGGGCGCAGGGATAGTGGCCGTAGGGCGCCATGGTCGGGTCGTAGTTGCCGCGGGGTTGCAGCGAGCGTCCGGTCAGCGCGTGTTCCATCAGGCCGACGCCCTGAGTAACCACCGTTGCCCGCAGCATGGACACATCGATGTACTGGCCGGCGCCGGTCCGGTTGCGGTTGTGCAGCGCGGACACGATGGCGAATACGGCATGGAGCGCACCGCAGATGTCGCCAAAAGCGTGCTTGAGTCCCAGCGGCCCGCCACCCTCATACCCCATAGTGCTGTCGAGACCGGACAGGGCGCCGATGGACGGAGCGTAGGCGCGCAGGTCCCGCAGCGGCCCGTCCTGCCCGGTGGACGATATGGACGCCATGACGATGTCGGGCTTGATTGCCCGCAGTGTTTCGTAGCCCAGGCCCAGCCGGTCCATCACGCCGGGCGAAAAATTCTCGATCACCACGTCGCAGCGCGCCGCCAGCCGTTTGGCCAGCGCGACGGCATCCGGTTCAGCGATGTTGAGGGTAACGCTGAGCTTGCCCCGGTTGACGTTGTGGAACATGGGGTTCTGCTCCGGGTCGGGCTGGTCGCCAACGATGGGCCTACCCAGGCGCATGTAGTCCAGACGCTGTCGGGTTTCCACCTTGATTACTTCGGCGCCCATATCGGCCAGCACCATGCCGGGAATGGCGCCGGCCAGCACCCATCCAAAATCCAGCACCCGGTAACCCGACAGGACGCCGTCGTTTGCTGGTGTGTTCATAGACGTGTTCTCTGGTGTGTTCATGTTAGATAACCTGCATTTGCCGATGGTCACTTTCTGGGCGGTGCGACGAATGCCGCCACCGCCGGCATCACGGCGAGGACGCCCGCCGCGGCGATCTTGGTGTACAGGCCGCCATACACCAGGCTGACGGCCCACAGTCCCGCGAAGGCCGCCGCTCCCACGATCATGCCGGCGATGATGATGACATCGGGCCGGCGGTTCTTGCGGAGGGCAATCTGCCGGGCGATGAGACAGCTGCCCAGAAATACCACCACGGCGATTATTGCAACCCGGATTAGCAACTTACCGCCCTCACTCTAACCGTCCTCACTCCAGGCCCTACCCCGCGCATCCTGAGCCCTCACTGTCATTGCGAGGAGCGCAGCGACGTGGCAATCCCGTCGCCGCAGCAACGGCAGGTCGACGACCTGTGTTCAACTTCATCGAGATTGCCACCCCCGTATCAAGTACGGGGTCGCAATGACAGAGCAAACTACACCCCAAATCCTGTCCATCCTGTTCATCCATGTAAAAACCCGTCCCCTACGCTCCTCGCAATGACAAACCCGCAACTTCATCAGATGATGCCCGTCTGATACAGTTTGACCAGTTCATCGGCTGAGAAACCCAGCCGGCCGCACAATATCTCCCGGTTGTGCTGACCCAGCGTTGGAGCCGGCGTCGGCGGCGCGGTATTGGCGTTAGCCAGACGATACGGCGCTCCCGGATACGACACCGGCCCGGTGTCGGCGCGGTCGATCTCGACGAACAGGTCGGCCAGCGACGGGTCGTTGCGGACTTCCTCGTAGGTGCGGACGGGCGCCAGCGGGATCCGATGCTCCAGGGCGATTTCCAGCAGCTCGGCCTTGGTGTAGTCGGCCAGCCATGCCTCCACGTAGCCATCCACCTCGTCGGCATAAAGGTTGTTCATGGTGGTGCGGTTGCGCAGCCGGTCTTCCTGCGACCACTCGGGCATACCCATAATCTCCAGCAGGCGACGCCACTGCCGGCCCTCGGGCGAACCCACGAAAATATGGCCGTCCTTGCAGCGCAGGATGCAGTTGGGGTAGGGAAAGTCCAGGGCGTGGTGGCCGGTGCGGCGGGTGACGCGCCACTGGTACACGGCCATCAGCGCCTCCGGCCCGTTGTAGAGGCCGGCCATGGTCTCTGCCTCGGCGATGTCGATGTGCTGCCCGCCGTGCCGCTCCCGTCCCAGGACGGCCATCACGATGGAGGATGCCGCCGCCATGCCGGCGAAGTATCCGACCTCCGGCGTGCCGAAGGTCAGCGGTTCCCGGTCGGGTTCGCCCAAACCTTCGTTGATACCGCCAGCGGCGGCCAGGTTGATGTCGTAGGCCCGGTAGTCGCGCCACGGGCCGGACAGTCCGTAGGGGCTGATCGACGCCATTACCAGCGCGGGGTTATCGGCGGCCAGGGCGTCGTAATCCAGGCCGACGCGATCCATGTCGGACGGCGGAACGTTGTGCACCACCACATCGGATTCGGCGGCCAGGCGGCGCAGGATGCTGCGGCCCGTGGGTGTTTCCAGGTTGGCGGTGATGCCCAGTTTGTTTGAGTTCAGATAGAGGAAAAGGCCGCTGCGTTCGGGATGGGGAACGTCACCGGGCCACGGCCCGTAGCGTCGGGCGGCGTCGCCCACCGCCGGCGGCTCCAGCTTGACCACGGCAGCGCCGGCATCGGCCAGCAGCTTGCCGCAGTAGGGCGCAGAAAGCATCGAGCCGATTTCCAGCACCCGCAGGTCGGACAGAAGGGAGTAGGTCATGGTCTTGTCAATCCTATGGATTGGACGAGGTCATCCGCAGAGTATGGTTGAAAATCTCATCAAAGAATTCGTCCTGCCGGATTTCGCTTGACAAAAGTTCTACCAGCAAAAAATCTTTATCGAAAAATCTGCTCTGTCTAAGACGCCGGCGCATTTCGGTAGTAATTACACCGGCGACAAGAAAGTTCTTGCATCGTGAGTTGACTGCTATCGCTGCTTGGGCGGATTTTTCGGCAGCGCCTAATCGTTCCAGCGCTCCCGCTGGGTCAATGCCGCCTTTAATTTCGACGGTAGCATCTAAAGAATTTCCGTGGAGGAAGGCAACGTCAGGTTCAGAACCGAAGACCATCACAAAATCATCCGACAGATTGTACCGGCCGCTTTCAGGATTGGTAGGTATGGAATTGACATCAGGGTACGCTGGATCAACCAGCAATCCATTCTCAAAAACAAACCGGAGTAGCAGGCTGCGGAGTCGTTGCTCAGGTAACTGCCCCATCTTGTTACGTATTGAGCCGTCAAAAGAAATGCCAATTGAGGCAATCATAGTGCGATAGCCATTCTCAAGTGTCCAATCCGCCGTGTTCTCAATGATAGATGAAATAAAGCTGTTATACAGACCCGCAACCCGCACCGCGGGCTGTACTGTAACCCGAGGTTTGCGTAGTCGCAGCGTTGGATCAATTTCCCAATTGTCGACCGATACAGCCTGTTCCTGTACTTCTTTGCGGGACAGACCATTGATGCCTCGGTAGTACAGAGAAACGAATGGTTCTTCAATCAGCATATCAGGGTGGCAGAACACGCTGACCGCACTTTGCCCGAGGGAACGCACGTGTTCCCATCCCGCTTGGGAAATCAAATAAGATTCAATGGAATCTGTGAAGACAAACTGGCTGCTCAAGTCTGACACCGCTTGCCGTGCCCGCAAATCCAAGCGTCTTTGCAGGGTGCTCGTCAAATCTTGAGAACGCAGTTCTCTGGTAAAGCGGCGATAGTCACTGCTCATCTTCGCACCCACCAATACACGCACTTCCGCAATTCCTTACGCCCAAAGCGCCCCATCTGCTGACTGGCGTTGCCCTTTCCTCGTGCCAATGTCCAGATTATTTTCGTCCGAAACCCGCACTGCTCAGCCAGGTCGGACAATATCAAATCCACCGGCACTTCTTCACCGTGATACTGCACGTTATCGTTTACCATAAATACTGATGCCCCTGGTTTGCAGACACGGGCCAACTCGGTGATAACCACCGTCATCTCCATAAAGTAATTCCGTACCAGACGGATGACGTGGGGGTTAGGCAACTCGCCCTGGTGCTTGGCCGTCTCCAGCGCATCGGCAATCTCCGCAATGGCCGGGAGCCGGTCGAACAGCTCCAGCGCGTCAATATGGCTGGTCGCCAGTTGCTCCCTTTTGGAACGATTCTCGACCGTAGCCGACAACAAACGCTGGCGCAATTCGCTGATCCCATGGTTATCGTACCCGAGCCAGGCCAGTTCCAAAGCATAGGTGCGAGTGTAATCGTATCGGTTAGCATAAGGCGGCGAGGTAATCACCGCATCTATAGAATTTGTCGGCAAGTCGGGCAGGGCATCGTAGCAGGAACCCTCGATTATGCGAACACGGTTGGGCGCGTTGGAATCGGACAGCATCGGCAAGTCGGTTGCGATAATCTCCAGTTTGTTTCGCAGCGATTCAGAGTACGGCAGTATGCATCGCTTTTCCATTTTCGCCTTGAGTCGCCGGCCGGAACGATGGTCCCACCGGAGATATTGGCCGTCCTTGCTAGTCCAGCTGGCGTCTTCCAGCGCAGACATCGCCGCCAAAGCCAGCAAATCGGTCTCCGGACCTGGCTCCGCCTGTCGCAGCCGGTTCCGAGCGACGGCTATCGCCCGTTCGCTCTCCGCCGGGAAAGCCTTTTCCGTAATGCGGATATGCGGAAATGAGTCCTGCGGCAATGTGTCGGCTGCGCCAGTCGCCGCTACGCACGCCAGCAACTCCGCCGCCTGACGCCGTAAAACCGGCCGGTCGGCAACCGGGGCAGTCAGTAGCCCGTTGGCAATCCTCACACCCACTGGCAGTATCTCGATACCGATTCCGTCCCAACCCTCATGGGCTGCAGTAATCGGAGCTACGCTAGTACCCGCAAAGGGATCGAGCAATCGGCCCCGGTTCTCGAGGAAGCCGAGCAAGTATCGCACTAGTTCGACGCTGAACCCCTCTTTGAATTTGAACCATCGGAAACCGGCGGCTCGTTTGTTCGATTGCCACGAAACTAGCGCGCGCGACAGGTCGTGATTAACCGTGATACGGTCGCCGAAACGAGCCAGTAATTTGTCCCGCTGGCGTGTTTGACTGTGGCTCCCGTTAGAATCGGTAGTAGAAAATTCCCGTAGCGGTTCAAGTTCGATTATAGATTCAAGGCGTGCTGTCATTGCTGTCCTGGCGGAGTATATGTCTATTTTCGGGGCAAGTCTGGAACTGGGCCAAGTTTCACCCAACACGTCTTATGTCGTCAACCCCGCAGCGGTCAGTGTGCTAAACTGACGTGAAGGCCGTTGCTCGGCCCCCGTTACGCAAAACCCAACCCAAAACCCACCTTTCCCGATCCCGTTTCCAAGGAGGCTCCTAATGCCCAATATACGCGGCACCGGCTTGATGATGGTCTGGTGCGATGTTCCCGTCGAAGCCGAAGAAGAGTTCAATCACTGGTATAACACCGAGCACCTGCAGGAACTGCTGTCGGTGCCGGGCGTGCTGAACGCCGCCCGCTACGAGGCCACCAGCAGCGGCCCCAGGCATCTGGCGATGTATGAACTGGAAAGCGTTGCCGTGGTGGACACCGATGACTTCAAGAACCGTCCACCCACGCCCTGGGGCCAGAAAGCCGGCCCGCGAGCCGTGGCGACCACGCTCATCAACAACGTCTATGAGATGATCCATCCCACCGGCCTCAGCGATGATCTGGCCAACGCCGATATGTCGCCGGCTTTGCAGATTGGCCGCATGGACGTTCCCGCCGAGTCCGACGCCGAGTGGAACAACTGGTATTCCACCGTGTACGTACCCAACTACGAAAAGGTGGACGGCTGCATCCGTGGCCGACGCTGGAAGGCCGTCCGCGGCGAGCCGTCCTACGCCACCGTTTACGAGTTTGCGAATCCGGAAGTGTCGTCCACCGCTCCCTGGCTGGAGCAGCGCGATATCCATCCCGACAACGTCAGGATGCGCGAGGTCATGACCCACGCCGCCGGTTCGCCGGGCATCTGGCGCAAGACCTTTCAGATCTAGCTGACCGACCGCACATGACACCTCGCCCGCCGCCGGGACGGAAATGCCTGGAGGCTATCGTTCCTCGCAAAGACGGGCGCGTATGACAACCGCTATCGGTTTCATCAGCAGGAGCGCTCCCGCCGCCGTTGCAGCGGCGGTGGCGCTCCTGTTTTTCGTCATTCAGATTATCGTCATGTCGGCGATGCCGGGCGGTTTGCCCCCGGCGGAAGCCCAGGACATCATTGGCGCTTCCACGAAGCACACCAGCGGAGCCGCCGGACCGTACACCGTGGTAGCCGAAGCCAAACCCTTACCATCCCTGCAGGCCGCCAATTTCATCATCCAGGTTCGCGATACTGCCACCGGCGCGCTGGCCGAAGACCTGCGTGTAACCGTGCTGACCTCGCTGCAGGACAGCAAAGAGAGCGGCTATGCGCTGGCCATCAGCCAGAACACTCCCGGCGTCTATTCAGCAACGGTCAATTTGGAAAAGCCCGGCATCTGGGAAACCACCCTGCTGATCGAGCCGCTGGACGGTGGCTCCCACGGCCTCGACGGTTTCACGTTCGAGATTAGCGCGCCTTCCCAGAACCAGGCAGCCGGCTTCGTGTTCCTCGGCGTCGCCTTAGTGCTGGCGGCGGGCGCCAGCTACCTGGTTTGGCAGATTCGCCGGAACCAGCGACGTCGGCGGCTGGCGTCCGGCGAACCGTCGGCATGAACCTGATACCGGCGGGATCAGCCGGCCGCTGGGCAGCGGCGGGAGCCATCGGAGCCGTCGCCGCGCTGGCGCTGGGCGGGATAAACCTGGCCTCGGCCCACCAGGGAATACCGCCAGGACAGACTGCCGCCACCGCCTGGGGGTTCACCACCAACCCGGTGCCCAGCCTGGTCCTGCTGGCTGCGCTGTACCTGTACGTCAACGGCCTCAACAACTGGCCCAACCGCACCCACCCCATCACCCGCTGGCAACAGGCCAGTTTCTACGCCGGCATCCTGGTGCTGTTCGTCGCGCTGCAATCGCCCGTAGAACCCCTGGCCGAGCACTATTTCGCCATCCACCAGGCGCAGCATCTGCTGGTGCGAATGGTGGGGCCGCTGCTGATTCTGCTGGGCGCGCCGCTGACACCCATCCTGCGCGGGATGCCCACCTGGCTGCGGCAGGAGGTGGTGCGGCGCATCGTGCGGCTGCGGTTGGCGCGCTGGCTGTACGGCAAGATTACCAACCCGATACTGACCACGGGCATGTTCCTGGGATTACTGTACTTTTGGCAGGTGCCGGGGCCCCACGACCTGGCGGTGCGCAACGGCTGGATTCACGTGCTGATGCATGCCACCATGCTCACCAGCGGGTTCCTGTTCTGGTGGATTGTCATCGACCCCAAACCGCACCGGTCCCGGCTGCACCACGGGCTGCGCATCCTGTACCTGGGCCTGATCGTGCTGCCCAACACCCTGCTGGGCGCTGCCATAACCTTCCGTGAGGAGGTCATCTACCTGGCGTATCAGGACTTGCCGCGACCGTGGGAGGGGTTGTCGTCCATCACCGACCAGCGGTTGGGCGGCCTGATGCTGTGGGTGCCCGGCGATATGATGAGCGTACTGTCGGCGGGCATAGTCATGATGATGTGGTACCAGCGCGAGATGGAGGAACACCCCAACCCGCCCCTGCCGACGCCAGCAACGCCGGCGGAGGATGAGGATGACTCTGGCGAGAATGGAATTTAAACACCGAGCAGGCGGCTTGGAAAATCACGCAAAATCGATTATCGTAAAAATCCCCTGAAACGTAGGAGTTGTCCCGAATGACGCACGTCATTTCTATCATCAACCTGAAAGGAGGCGTTGCTAAAACAACCACGACGGTCGCTCTGGCTGAGGCCTTCTCAGTCGAGCGTAATAAAAGAGTCTTGGTCATAGACCTCGACCCGCAGACCAATGCCACCGTTTTGTTGATTGGAGATGCAAGGTGGGGGAGACTCAACGACAACGAACATACTCTGGCCAGGTTGTTCAAGGACGCCTTTGAAAGTTCAGATAATAAAAAATTCGACCTTGACCCAACTTTGCGGAAAGGAATATCTGACCTCCGACATTACTATCAATTACCGGACCTGTTACCGTCCAGCTTGGACCTGATTGATGTCCAGGATCGGCTTGCTTCAATGCCAAGAGGTCAATTCTATTCCGGCACTGAAACTCCGATTGCCGTTCTTTCCAGGGCGGTCACGACAAGGCTCAGTGACTACGACATTGTCTTGGTGGACTGTCCGCCAAATCTGGGAATTATCACGCTAAATGGCCTGCTCATCTCCCAGAGTTACATCATACCCACCGTCCCGGATGTCCTTTCAACCTATGGTATTCCGCAGATTGTGACACGTGTTCGGGAATTCTCAAGAGATACCGGTCATCCCGTTGAGCCGCTCGGTATTATCGTGGCCAAATATCAGAGCAACTCGGCAGTCCACAACAGAGTTCGTGGGCAGTTGCGCCGCAACCGATATGCGTCGGACAACGGAAATGTGCCGGTTTTGCAGACCTTTATCAGGCAATCGAACCAGATTGCTGCGGCCGCCGAATATCAGGGAATGAAACGCACCTTCCGGCAAAAATACGGATATGGAGTAAACGGAGGCGCGAATGCTTACCTGCAACCCGCCGATGAAGTGCTTGACCGGCTGGAGGCATAGCGATGGAATTGAGAAAGGCGCTGCAGAACTTTGCCAAGGCAGCCGCTGACGAGGCTGAACGTAACCCTGAGTTCGAACGACGGCTTCGGAAGGCTTTGGGGCTGCCCGAAGCTGTGGTGGGTTCTTCCAATCAAGAAGCTACTGAGCCGGGAAAGCAGGCTGTCCGTCGGCGCAATGGCCGGCGCACGCCTCCTATACTCGATCCTGTTGAACTGGTCAGCCAGGGAGAACCGGCGCTCCGGGAACAGCTCAACCCATTAACCGTAGAACAGCTGAAAGACATAGTAGCTGGCTATGGCATGGACCCTAGCAAGCTGGTTATGAAATGGAAATCGCGAGACCGGATAACCGACCACATTGTCCAGATGGCTATTACTCGTTCACAAAAAGGGGATGTCTTTCGTTACGGATAAACTTTACTTATCAGGATTTTGGTAGGCCAGGGGCCAACAATGAAATTCGATTATTACCCCGAAACCGACAGCGGCTATCTTCAACTGGTGGATGAGGTTGCTGCTGAAACCCAACCAAATCTTTGACGGGGTGAATGCCGATTTCAATGCCGACGTCGCTCTGATTGGCATCGAGATTGACCGAGTTACTCCGCCGCATATCCAGACTGACGCCGCCAGGCACATCCGCATAGTTGCCGACGCCGCCACTGCAGTCTCCGCCAGCATCGACGACGCCCAGGCAGCAGGTTGAGTCGCTCCAGCAGTCGCGGTAACGCCTCCGTTTCTAGCGGATTGTGATTGACCCCAACCCGCCCCTGCCGACGCCAGCAACGCCGGCGGAGGATGACAGTGGGTCTGACGAGTAGGGACGGAAGCGAGTAGGGATGGAAACGGAGGCAATAGACCGAGCATAAGGGTATGCAATGATTTGGACTACCAACGAAGTAGGGGGAGTACTGGTTTTTCTGTTGCCCGGGTTGGTAGCGTCCGCAATGTTCTATTCGCTGACAGCACACGCCAAGCCGAACGAGTTCGGGCAGGTTGTGCAAGCGTTAATATTTACGATTGTGAGCCAAGCAGCGGCGTGGGTCGTCTATTTGACGATACCAGCGGTGTGGCCGGAGTTCATTGGACCGGAGGGTTGGGAGTTTGTCTTTCCCGTATTTGGTGGCGGCTGTTATTGCGTTAGTCGCAGTGTACTGCTCCAAATCACGACACGGTACACCGGTTGCTGCGTTACGGTAAAGCGACTGCAGAAGGACATCAGGGCCTTTCGATTTTACAAGAAATCCCCTCTCCCTTGATGGGAGAGGGTTAGAGCCTGCCCCGTACTTGATACGGGGGTGAGGGTGAAGGTGTGAGATAGGGAACTATCCTGCGGCAGACTATACCCCTCACCCCAGCCCTCTCCCACAAGGGGAGAGGGAGAATCGAAAGGCCCTGAGAAGGACATCGCAATGGTGGAATTTGTTAGAATTGATGGAGACCTAGTCTCGGAGGAGTAGAATTATGACCAGAGTCGCTAACCCTTCGCCCAGCGAACGC
The DNA here is from genome assembly GCA_965262485.1 of Dehalococcoidia bacterium. Taxonomy (GTDB): domain Bacteria; phylum Chloroflexota; class Dehalococcoidia; order Lucifugimonadales; family UBA3495; genus Bin87. The sequence goes on from OZ253540.1 coordinate 3,009,356, forward strand.
CGTGCGAAAGGCATATCAGACAAGATTTCAAAACTACGCAAACCCCCACCGCCACCACCACCTCCGCCATCCAAAAAATAGTCTCCTGTCATTGCGAGGAGCGCAGCGACGTGGCAATCTTGATGGAGTTAAATCCACGTCGGCGAACCGCCGTTGCCACGGCGACAAGATTGCCAACCCCCCGTATCAAGTACGGGGTCGCCATGACAAAGTGGGTACGCATTTCCTCAGAGCATCGGCCGGTGAACCATGGCAGACAGCAACGGATCTACACATCGCCCCAACGCGCGGCCCGAACCACGTTTCGACTGGTTCATTCCCATTGACGGCGACGGCGACCGGGCCGGCACACTGCGGGCGCAGCGTCCGCCGACCTTCGACTACCTCACCAGCGTTGCGAAAACCGCCGAAGACTGCGGGTTTTACTCCATGCTGATCCCAACGCGGTTCGCCAACGGGCTGTTCAGCGAGGACGCCCCGCTGGCCGAGACGTGGACGACGGCCACCGCGCTGGCGGCGGTAACGTCGCGCATCCGGTTCCTGGTGGCGGTGCGACCGGGCTTCGTGGCGCTGGGCCTGTTCGCCCAGATGGCCGCCGCGCTGCACCAGATTTCCGGGGGACGGCTGGACATCAACATCGTGCCCGGGGGAATCCAGAACGATTTTGAGCGGGTAGGCGAGGTTAGCGACCACGCCACGCGGTACGAACGCGCCGAGGAGTTCATCCAGGCGTGCCGCGCGTTGTGGCAGGACCCGCAACCCGTCAGTTACGCCGGCGATTTCTACCGGCTGCAGGGGGCCTACTGCTCCCCGGCGCCGGGAGACGACGCGCCGCGATTCTATCTTGGGGGCGCATCGCCGCGGGCCATCGGCCTTTCGTCGCGACAGGCTGACGTTCACCTGGGCTGGATTGAGCCACTGGCCGACACGAAACAGCGGATCGACGATCTGCGGGAACAGTTTGAAGTCGCCAACCGTCCGTTGTCGCTGGGGTTACGCACGCACCTGGTGATCCGCGACGACGAGGACGAAGCGTGGGGCGCGGCGCGCAGCCTCATCGCCGACGCCGCTCCGGAGGTCAAGGCGCAGCGGCAAACGGCCATCGTGGGGACGCCGATGGTTGGGCAGCAGGCCCAGGCTCGCCAGGCCGAAGATCACCGGCTGGGTCGGCATCTGTGGAACGGCCTGTCAGAGGTGAGGGTGAATTGCGGCAGCGCCCTGGTGGGAACGCCCGATCAGGTGGCGGATGAGCTGCTGGATTACTGGCATCTGGGCATCGACGAATTCATCCTGAGCGGTTTTCCTCACGTGGAAGAGTGCCACCGAGCCGCTGAACAATTGCTGCCCCGGTTGCGCGACCGTATCGCCGCCGCCCGCAGCTGACCGATTTTATGCTTGCTCCAGCCCGCGCCGAGGCAGTCGTCCACCGTGAAGCATAGCCTCGGCCTTTCATTATGGTTGCTGCCCAGGCGGATTCGGTCTGCCTGGGGATTGCTGGCGGTTACGGCCTTCGGCGTGCTGGCGGCGGTAACCATCATGGCGCTGGGCGCGATGTATTCGCAGGCGCTGGCCGAGGCGGGATTACGGCACACGCTGGCCATCACCACACCCATAGCCATCAACACGCAGGTTGTGGTGCGCAACCGGCCACTGGGGCCCGAGGACTACCAGGCGCTGCGCACCGACATCGAATCCATCATGGACCGCGACGTGGGCTATCTGGTGAGGAGCCGGAACCGGTACGGCAAGGTTTTGCCCACGATACCCATCATAAATCCGGCGAGCACCACGGCCCTGGGCGCCCTGGATGAGGCTCCGTTGGGGCGGCCCGTGTTCGTTACCGGGTTTACCGAGAACTCGGTCATCGTGGATGGACGATGGCCGCAGGACGCCGTTACAACTGACGAGAACGGACGCCCCCACATCGAGGCGGTAATTGGCCCCAATACCTCCCGGCAACTGGCCTGGGGCGTGGGCCAACGGGCGTGGATGGTGGTGTATCCGGCCGAGCCGCCGGATCACCCGCAGTATATTGCGGTTACCGTGGTTGGCATCGCCGAACCCATAAACCCACGGGCCGAATACTGGATGGGCGCAACGGATTATTTCCGCATCGGCGACTGGGACGGCCGGCCCACGGTGCCGCTGTACGTTACGGAGGAAGCGTATTTCAACGGAGTCGGAAAACCCTACCCGACGCTGGTTGGAGATTACGGATGGTTTCTCTACATCAATGCGGACGTGATTACCGCCGACACCGTGCAGCAAACCCGCGATGACCTAACGGCGCTGGAAACCGACATCAACGGCCAGTTCCCCCGCTCGTACGTGCTGACTATCCTGGAGAACGGTCGGGGCACCGGGCTGTTGGCAACCTATCAAAAAGAGCTGACCCTGGCCAGGGCGCCGCTGTATCTGTTCATATCGCTGGTGGTGGTGGTGATACTGTACTTCCTGGCGCTGGCGGTGGGTCTGCTGGCTGGCGCACGGTCGTCCGAGGCGTCGATGTTGCGCAGCCGGGGCGCCAGTATGGGACAGGTGGGCGGATTGCTGGGATCGGGTGAAGGTCTGGTCGTAGTGGTGGCAACGGCGTTGGGTCCGCTGCTGGCCTGGGGCATCGGCAGCGCGCTGCTGCTGGGAACCATCAATCCCGCCGACCGCGCCGGCGTCGGGGATACTCCCATCGAGGCGGGGCTGTCGTGGCAGATGTACGCCATGGGAGTGGTGGGTGGCCTGCTGAGCCTGGGCGTGCTGGCCGTCGCCGGCGGCAGTCTGGCCCGACTGGGCATCCTGGACTTCCTGCGGGCCCGGGCGCGACCGCCATCCGCGCCGTGGCTGCAAAAGTATTACATCGACGTGCTGGCCGTGGTCGCGCTGGTGGTGCTGGTGTGGCAGATTCGGCAGCGGGGCGGTTTTGTTGAAGGCGCCCTGACCGGACGCGGGCCGGCGCTGGACCCGCTGTTGCTGCTGGCTCCAGCGGCGGCGCTCCTCACGCTGGCATTCCTGATGCTGCGCGTGCTGCCCTGGGCAATGACCGTGGCTGCCTGGACCTCGCGCCACACCGCTCCGGCCTGGGTCGCGCTGGCGTTGCGGCAGATGGCCCGGCGTCCGTTGCCCTACGCCGCCCTGACCGTGGTGGTAACGCTGGCCGCGGCGTTGGGGGTGTTTGCCGGATCATTCCAGACCACCCTTGCCCGCAGCGAGGCGGAACAGGCCAGCCACCGTATCGGCGGCGATATTACGCTGAACGCGGCGCGATTCCTGGGCGAACGGGAAGCCCAGAAAGTGGCGGCGCTGAATGACATCGAAGGCGTGGAGGCGGTATCCCAGGTGATCCGTCAATCGGTGGGCTTCGTGGACGGGCCGACCCAGCGGGGTACCCTGATGGGGGTGGATCCCATCACCATGCCGCGGGCAGCGTGGTGGCGTGATGACTTTGCGGCGGATGCGCCGACCACGCTTGACACGTTGCTGGCGCCGTTGCGTCGCACGCTGTCCGTGCATACGGCGGGGATCGCCTTGCCCGAAGAAGCCGACAGCATCGGGATGTGGGTGCGCCGGGACGACAGCCTGGAACTGGGCGCGGCCGTGCCGCTGCCAACCTACCGGCTGTGGCTCCGGTTAGGGGATGAACGCGGGTTTTATCGCAACGTGGAATTGGGTACTTTGGAGCCGGAATTTGAAGAGGCCGTGGCCTGGCAGCACTATTGGATTCCACTCCCCGAAACCAGCGTCGGATCGCAGGACGGCGGCAACCGGAGAGTGGTGGCGCTGTATATCTCGGGGGATTCGTTCTCCCGAACACCCCCTGGCGGCTTGTCTTTCGACGACCTGACCGCGTATGGGCCGGGGTTGCCCGTCGGTGGCGAGATTCTGGAGGGATTTGAGGATCTGGGGCCCTGGGTGGTGCTACCCCAGGGAGGATCCACGCCCGACCACATCGAGAGGACCGCCAGCTCTGCCCACTCGGGAGACGCGGGATTGGCCATCCGATGGCAGGAACCGCTGGGCCGGTCGCCGCGCGGCATCATAATCCCGCCCGGACCGATGCCGGTGCCGGCCATCGGCGGTCCCGGCTATACCAGCGGCCAACTGGTGCGGGTTACCGTGGATGGATACATTGTCCCCACGCGCATCGCATCGGTAGTCGATTACTTCCCCACCCTGGACCACCGGCGGGGTTTCCTGGTGGTGTCGGCGCCCGAACTCAGGGCGTGGTTGCAGCAGGCTCCGGGCGCGCAGCCCGTGATACCCGACGAATGGTGGTTCGACATCGCCGAGGACGCAGATCGGGAGACGGTTGCCGCGGCGATACGGGACGAAGGGTACAGCCTGTCGTTCATCAGGGATCGCGTTGACGCCGTCGATGTGGCCACGCGCAACCCACTGGCCGGCGGAGCCTGGAACGCCCTGACGGGTATCGGGCTGGCGGCGCTGGCGCTGGCGGTTGGGCTGGCTCTGTGCGCCCACGGGGTGGTGGCCGTTCGCGAGCAGCGGGTTGATATGTCGGTGGGGGCTGCCCTGGGAGTTGCCCGGTGGCAGCGTTTTGCCGGCTTGGCGCTGGAACGTGTGATTATCGCCGTGCTGGGAATAATCATGGGCGGCCTGGCGGGCTGGGGTCTGGCGCAGTGGACGCTGGGCCAGTTGACCACCAACGCAGCCGGCGGCCCGGTTACTCCGCCGCTGGTTTTCGTCGCGGAAGGGCCGTGGTTAATCGCCACGTTCGTGTGCCTGGCGGTGGCTGCCATCTCGGCCATCACGCTGGCGGGGCTCACTGCGGGGCGGTTGCGGCCTCCCGAAATTTTGCGGGAGACTGAATAGACCATGATGGCGATATTGCATTTGGGCTACGTGCTGGCGCGACGCCGGCTGATGTCTTCATTTCGCATTGAGCTGACGGTTTTGCTGGGCGTAGCGCTGTCGGTGGTGCTGCTGACCAGCGCCGTGGTCTTCAACGACCTGCTGGCGGAAACCGCGCTGCGGCGGGCTTTGGCCGAGGCGGATTCCGACGATGTGAATATCTGGACCAGAGTGTTCAACGACCTGGACGACCCGCGCACCGCCACGGCGGCCAGCGATCGTTATGCGTTGTCCAGACAGTTCGTGAACCAGCGCGTAATTGCGCCGTTGGCAGACTCAATTGGCGCAGCATCTTTCCAGGTCGAAACCGCCACCTTCTATTTTTCGGGGCGGCCTCACCTCGACCTCCCCAACAACGAACGCCCCCGGGGACGATTGCAGTATCTATCGGGACTGCAGGACGGCAAAGCCACGCTGGTGGATGGCCGCTGGCCCCAATTGGCGGAGGACGGCGGGTACGACGACACCACCGGCGCCACGGACGATGTCGTGATAGAGGTGGCGGTGGACCCGGCCGGGTTTGAATTCCTGAACATGGAGCTGGGCGACACGTTTAACGTATTGCCGGCCACGGGCGGGGAGGGACAGGCGCCCACGCGCGTCGCAGTGGTGGGGATCATAGAGCCGACTGATCCTGATGAGGAGTACTGGTACCGCCGTCAGAAATTGCTGACCTACCACGACAACGACTGGACGCTGGTGCCCCTGTTCACCTCGGAGCAGGCGATACGACAACAGGTTGGCCGCCGGTATCCGGGAATCTATACCAGCTCGGCGTGGTTTTTGCAGATTGACCGGAATGGCGTGCCCGCCAAGCAGGTTAACGAACTGCAGCAGACGCTGCGGGACGTGCGGCGCAATGTTACCAACCACCTGCCCAACGGCAGCACGTCAACCGGACTGGCGAGGATTCTGGAAGCGCATGAGGAACAGCTGCTGCTGGCCCGCATCCCGCTGTTCCTGATGGTGTTCCTGGTTACCGGCATCCTGGCCTACTACCTGAGCATCACCGCCGGGATGGTCATCCGGGCACGGGCGGCAGAGATCGCCATGCTGAAGAGCCGGGGCGCAACCACCCCGCAGATCGGGATACTCACCTTGGTGGAGGGTTTGCTGCTGGCCGGGCCGGCGCTAATAGCGGGAGCGCTGTTGTCGCCGGTTCTGGCGCGGGGCCTGGGCGGACTGGTGTTCGACACCGCATCAGCCGGCGCGCCGGTTTCGCTGTCGTGGCAAGCATTCGGCATGGGCGCCGCGGGAGCGTTGCTGGCCGTGGTGGTGCTGTCGGTGGCGACGCTGGCGGCGGCCGGCAAGGGGATCGTGGAATTTCGGCAATCCGGAGCGCGGCCGGCCCGCACGCCGTTTATCCACCGATACTATCTGGACCTGCTGGCGCTGGTGGTTATCGCGTTTTTGTGGTGGCAGATTTCGAGCCGCGGCACGGTGTTGACGCGCAGCCTGGGCAGCCGTGATCTGGAGATAGATTTTGCGTTGCTGCTGGGGCCGGCATTGGCGCTCATTGCGCTGGGATTGCTGGTGATGCGGTTGTTCCCCCTGGTGGCCGGAATTTCGGCGCGGCTGGTGGGGGCGGTGGGACCCGGCTGGCTGGTTCAGGGCCTGAGACGTATCGCCAGAGACCCCATTGCGCCGGGGAGCCTGGTGGCCCTGCTGATGCTGGCAACCTCCCTGGGCGTGGTGGGCAGCGCGTTTTCAGCGACACTGTCCCGCAGCCAGGAAGACCGGGTCCGCTACGACGTGGGGGCAGATATCCGAATACACCACGACGGCAGCAGAACGGGGCGCAAGGACACCGGGGTTTCGGAGGCGTTGCCGGGTACCGCCGAGGCATTGCGAACCGAGGGCAGTCTGCTGACCGAAGGGTTTGGATCACAACGGGTTTCGGTGCTGGCGGTGGAGTCGGACCGCCTGGCTGATGTGGCCTGGTGGCGTGAGGATTTTGGAGACGGCAACACGCTGCCCGAGTTGATGGCGGCAATCGCGCCCAATCCGGATGCTCCCGAAGGCATCCGCCTGCCCGAAGGAACCACCGGGCTGGCGCTGTGGGCGCGTACCGGTGGATTGCAAAACCGATTGATGACCGTGGTGGCCCGGGTGCGCGACTCCACGGGGCGACATTACGATGTGCAATTGGGGGACGTTAGCGGCAACGAATGGGTGCGAATGGAGGGACAAATCCCGCTGCGGGTGGGCCGGTCGGGGCGTCGCAGCGTAGACGACAGTTTGCCCCGCGTGGATGAGCCCCCGCACACGCTGGTTAGTCTGCAGGTTCTGGGGCGCACGAGCAACAACCGCCCTGGGGTGCTGTTCCTGGAGGGTTTGACCGCCATCACCCCACCGGGGGAGGCGGTGGTGGCAGCATTTACCGACACCGAAGGGTGGAACGTCATCGAAGACTACGTGCGGCCCGGTTTGTATGCCCTGGAGACGAGTCGCAGCGTTACGCGCCCGGAAAGCATCGGTTCGGTGGTATTCAGCTGGGCTCCGGGCGGTGTGGGTGTGCCGGGGATCAGTCCGGGTGAATCTCCGCCGCCGCTGCGCGTGGTGGTCGACCCGGGTGTTCTGGAAGCCACCGGATCAGAGGTGGGCGACCGCATCAGCCTGGGTATGTCCACGTTTGCGCTGCCGGTGGAGATTGTGGCGGTAACCGAGTTTTTCCCGACCCTCAATCCCCGGGAGCAGCCGCTGGTGATCGCAGATCTGGGGGAGTTTGTCGATTATGCCAACCGGCACAGTCGGCGCGTTTTCGGCGGGGCCGGCGAAGCTTGGATGGATCGAGACGTTTTGCCGGGCGACCTGACCATTGGCCTTGAAGCGGCGACTGCAGCCGAATCGTACATTGAGGGAATCGGGCTATCCGCCGGCGAAGTGCTGATCGCAGAAGAAGAGGTGGCCCTGCGCGGAAACCAACCGCTGGCCAACGCGGGCTGGGGGGGCTTGCTGGTGATAATGTTCCTGGCGCTGGCGTTGGCCAGTGCGTCGGGGATTGCGCTTTTCTGCTGGCTGGATACGCGGGAGCGGCAAACCGAATTTGCGCTGCTGCGTACCCTGGGCAGCACGCGAGGACAGCTCAACGGCGTGGTCTGGTTCAATCTGGCAACGGTGGTCGTGGCCGGCGTGGCGGTTGGCACCTGGGCGGGCGCGCAGATCGGAGCGGCCCTGCTGCCGGTGCTGGAAGTGGCCGAGGGTGGAGTGCGGGCGACGCCTCCGCTGACGCTCGAAACCGACTGGCGGATGCTGGCCCTCGCCTACGCCGTGCTGGGCGTGGTGACGGCGGTTACGGTGGTGTGGCTGGCGCTGATCATGAACCGGCTGGACGTTCAGCGTGTGCTGCGCGCCGGCGAAGGCGGGTAACGGCGGCGGCAGGAATGGGAACATAAGGGTTATAATGGCGGGGATTTGTCTGCGTACTGACGCCCCTCGGCTGTTGCCTCGCGACAAAAGCACAATGGAACGGATTATTCAACGATATGGCGGATACCGAACGAAACCAGCATAGCGAAGAGTACGTGCGGCAATTCATGCCGCCGGAACGTCGGGCCGGCAGCGCAGACGCGGGCACAGCGTCCCGCCCGGATACCGGCGCTCCCAACCCGCAGGCGGAACCGCAGCCGGCGGCGGGCAGCGACACGGCGGTAATCGACGAGCCTACCGCCGCCGACGCTGCCACGGACGGTGCGCATCCTGACTCCCCGAACGGCGCCCGGGAATCAATGGCCGCCGGGGACTCCGGCGCGGTCGTAGCCGGCCCACCCGACGCCCACTCTGCCCGGATAGCCGAGGCAGCCCAACCCCGCGCCAGCGAGGGCAACGGACGACGGCCGGCAATAGCGCCGACAACCGAAATCTCAGTCCACGTCGATGTTGACGCGGCAGAGCCGGGTGCGCCGGCCTACGTCGAGGCAAACGACCTGTTCAAGATTTACAAACCGGCCGACCTGGAAGTGGTCGCCCTACGCGGTGTGGATCTCGAGGTGGCCGGCGGCGAGCTGACCGGCATCGTGGGCGCCAGCGGATCGGGCAAGACCACGCTGCTCAATATACTTGCCGGTCTGGAGCGTCCATCCGCCGGGCGTATCCGGGTGGGCGACCGCGACTTGCTGGACATCAGCGAAAGCGAACTGGTGGCCTACCGGCGGCGGGAAGTTGGGTTCGTGTGGCAGGCGACGGGCCGCAATCTGGTGCCATATCTGAACGTGCGCGACAACATCGAACTGCCGCAGGCCATCGCCGGCACGGGGCGCAAGGAGCGCCGCGAACGGGTTACGGAGCTGCTGGATGCGCTGCAGATGTCGGACAAGGGGCGGCGGTATCCGTCCGAGCTGTCGGGGGGCGAACAGCAACGGGTCTCGATAGCCGTGGCGCTGGCCAACAATCCGCCGCTGCTCCTGGCCGACGAGCCAACCGGCGAACTGGACACCAACATGGCCGAGGAGGTGTTTCGGATGCTGCAACGCATCAACCGGCAGTTTGGGGTAACGGTTATCATCGTAACGCACTACGCCGGGATCGCCAGGTGGGTGGATCGCGTGGTGCGAATACGGGACGGCAGGATCGGTTCGGAGTCGTACCTGCGGTCATCATACCGCGGGGGCGACGGTCAGGAGGAAGAGTTCCTGGTGGTTGACCGGGCCGGACGGCTGCAGCTGCCCCGGGAGTACATGGAGCGGTTGTCGCTGGACGGATTGGCCACCGCGGGTTTGGCGGAAGATGGGTCGGGCATTACGCTTACGCCGGCGTCGGCTCCACACCGGAGTCGCGGAGTGAGCGAAGAGTGATCGCCCTGAGGATGGCGAGGCGAAATGGTTGAGTTGCAGCCGAACGCCAACCGGAACGCAGCCGGCAATGACGGGCACGCGGCGCTGGTTACCGAGGCAGTGAGTCGCGATTTCGGCCAGGGCGACAGTGCGGTGCGCGCGGTGGACGGCGTGTCGTTGAGCATCGGCAGCGGCGAATTCGTGGCGCTGGTGGGCCGTTCGGGATCGGGCAAGACGACGCTGCTGAACCTGCTGGCCGGGCTGGACCGGCCCTCTGACGGCAAGGTTTGGTTCGAAGGCCGCGAGATATCCCAACTGCCGGACAAAGAGCTGGTGAAGCTGCGCCGGGAACGCCTGGGGTTTGTGTTCCAGTCGTTTGGTTTGATACCGCTGCTATCGGCGTTTGAGAACGTGGAGCTGCCCCTGCACATCAGCGGGGTGTCGTGGCGCGAACGGCGGCGCAAGGCGAACGAGGCGCTGGACATGGTGGGGTTGACCGGCCGGGTCGGGCATCGCCCCTATGAACTGTCGGGCGGCGAACAACAGCGCGTGGCGATTGCCCGGGCATTGGTGGCCGGCCCCGCGGTGCTGTTTGCCGACGAGCCGACCGGTGAACTGGACAGTGTTACCGCCCAAACCATCGGCGGGATCATGCGGGATATAGGCGCCAGCCGCGGCGTTACGGTGGTAACGGCCACCCACGACCTGATGCTGGCAGATATGGCGGACCGGCGCCTGCAAATGGCCGACGGGCGCATCCTCCCTGACGAATAACCGTCGGGGACGGTTGCCGGTGCGCGCCGCCACCTGTCATTGCGAGGAGCGCAGCCGCTCATGGTGAGCCTGTCGAACCACGTGGCAATCTCGTTGCGGTTGAACACACGTCGGCAAACCACCGTTGCTACGGCGACGAGATTGCCACGCTGCGCTCGCAATGACAAAGTGGGTACGCGCGTCAGATTGCCGTATATGGTGCGGCGTGTTATATTTCGGATGTAAACAAAGTATCAGCCAAGTGGATATTACTGGAGATTTGAATGGCTTACGTAACCCCACGTGAAGGGGAAACCCCAGAGAGTTTGGTGAACCGTTTTCGCGCATCGGTGCAGCACGCTGGCATACTGCGCGAGTTGAAGGACCGCCGGTTTTTCCGGTCGAAGGCCCAGAAGGAACGACTGGCCGCCCAGCGTGCGGCCCGACGTCGGCGCCGGCAACGCCGGTAGGCCGACCCGCTTTGGTTCGCTGGGATTTACCCTCGATCCGGAGTTGACGCCGAGGGTTGGCGGGATGCGGTAGCCGAACGCCGGCGCAAGGTCAGAATTCGGAACGCCGAGAAAATCGTGAAACTCCAGTCCCTGCCTTCTGTCATTGCGAGGAGCGTAGCGACGTGGCAATCCCGTTGCAGCAATGGCGGATGTTTCAGCGACGAGATTGCCGCGCTGCGCTCGCAATGACAAGTTTCGCAATTTTCTCAACGCCGGCATCAAATTGACCGGCGCATGGCCGGATGCTAAAATCGGGACTGTTGGCAGATTTTCAGGGAGCGCTAGCCCGGCCATCAAGCCGCCGGCAGCGCCCCGTTCAATGAAGGAGGGCAGCCTTGCCTCGCTACGATTATCGGTGTACGAATTGCGAGTCGGAGTTTGAACTGGTGCAAACGTTCAGCGAGGCCGGCTCGGGCGACTGCCCATCGTGCGGTGGCGCCGGTCAGCGGGTGTTCCACGCGGTGCCGGTGATCTACAAGGGCAGCGGCTTTTATACCACCGATTACGGCCGGCCCAAGCGCCCGGCAGAGGGCAAGGAAGCCGATTCAGACGCATCGTCCAACGGCAGCAGCGAGGGCGGCGATTCCTCTTCCAGCGGCAGCAGCACGGAAAAGAGCGAACCATCGTCAGGGTCGGAATCGGCAGCCCCGGCGGCTGCCAGCGGCGGAGATTCGCCGTAGCGGGTTCCGGCCTCGACCACACGCTTCCGATAAAGGCCGCCCCGTTTGGGTGCGGCTTTTTCTTTGCGGTCTCGGTCCAATAGCAATTGGAGCCGGTTGGGACACAGCCGGACAGCAGGACAGGTTCTCGGTATGCGAGCGTTGATTCAGAGGGTTACTTGCGCGTCGGTGAGCATCGACGGGGAGGCGGTCGGCAGCATCGGCGCGGGATTGGTGGTGCTGTTGGGCGTGGCCGCCGGCGACGACGAGGCAGATGCAAGGTATCTGGTGGGCAAGACGGCGAATCTTCGCATCTTTGCCGACGACGAAGGACGGTTCAACCGGTCGGCGCTGGACGTGGCCGCCGAGTTGCTGGTGGTGTCGCAGTTTACGCTGTACGCGGACACGCGGCGCGGCCGGAGGCCCGATTTCACGCGGGCCGCTGAACCCGATGACGCCCGGAGACTCTACGGGCGAGCGGTGGAAATGTTCCGCGAGACGGGGTTGACGGTGGCGACCGGGGAGTTCCAGGCCTACATGCAGGTGCGGTTGCAGAACGATGGGCCGGTTACGCTCATGCTGGACAGCGGGGACCGCGACCGGCCACGGCGTGGATGACGAGGGTAGGTAACTTCTGCAATGTCCCCTCTCCCTTGATGGGAGAGGGCCAGAGCCTGCCCCGTACTTGATACGGGGGTGAGGGTGAAAACCTCCTGCAAAACATCCATACATACCGCTGTCAGCGCCGTCACGGGGAGACGGTCGATGGCCGGGGGTTAGCGGTGCCAGCCCATGCCCTTGTACATGCCGCGCAGGAAGGCAATCTGGCCGCCATGCGAGATGCAATCCCAAGTCATCTGGCCGAGAGCGGCGGCGACGGTGCGGGGTTCTGAAACCGGCGGGATGATTTTGGCCTGCTGCATTTGGGCTTCGGTCAGCGACGGCAGGTACTCGCGGAGAGCGGTACGCACCTGCTCGAAGTAGTCCATCTGTACGGAACGGGCCGGCGGCTGCCAGTCGCGAACCATTTGATGCGTCCAGCCCAGGCCGCGATTTTCGCCGTCTGCCGGCAGGCTGAAATGCCGTTCCCAATTTTGCGAATCCCAGGTCTGAGGAAGGTCACGCAGGCGGGTATGAATAAAGGAATCGATAACGCGGGACAGGTGCCAGAGAATCCAGGCGACGGAGTTGCAGTCGTCAGCCGGGATGCGATGGAACTCATCATCGGTCAGGTCTTTGAGCGCCAGGTCGATGGTGTTGAAGTTATTTTCCAGAGCGGAGATCAGGCCGTCAGCAGCAGCAGACATATCGAGCGCCTCCTTTCCTGTGGGCGGTGGGCTGTGCAGTCGTTACAGTGAGTATACAACCCTCACCCGGTCGCTATCCCGCGGAACGGGGCCGGGCCTTTTCAAAATCCTCCGACCTCCGCTCATGGTGAGCTTGTCGAACCATCGGCAACCGTCCTTCGACAGGCTCAGGACGAGCGGAGGTGGGGGCGTTGAGCCTTGTCATTGCGAGCGCAGCGTGGCAATCTCGATGAGGTGGCGCAATGGCAGGGGGTTTGCACCGGGATTGCCACGTCGCTCCCGCTCCTCGCAATGACAGGTGGGGGAGGTCCTTCGACAGGCATAGGATGGGGGGTTCACCCTCACCCTAACCCTCTCCCATCAAGGGAGAAGGGGTTTGCACCGCGATTGCCACGTCGCTGCGCTCGCGGGGCTATCCCATCAGCAATAGACGCCGTAATATAGCACCATGAGACGAGTGGTACATTTTTCCGGGCGGCTGGTTGACTCAACCTGGTTCGAATACTTTATTATCGCCGTTATCGTGGCCAACGGCATCCTGCTTGGGCTGGAGACTTCCCCCGCGCTGAGCCGGCTTTACGGAACCTGGATGCACTGGGGCAATCAGGTTGCCCTGGGCATATTCATCGCCGAAGCCGGGCTAAAAATGCTGGCCCGGTGGCCCCGCTTCCTGAGTTACTTCCAGGACGGCTGGAATATCTTTGACTTCATGGTGATCGTTTTTGCGCTGATTCCGGCCACCGGCCAGTTCGCCATGATTGCTCGCCTGGCCCGGCTGCTGCGGGTGGTGCGGCTAATATCCGCCATCAAAGACTTGCGGCTGATTGTCGCGGCGCTGGTGCGCTCCATCCCCAGCGTGGGCCACGTCATCATGCTGATGAGCATCGTGGTGTACATCTACGCCGTGATGGGCTACCACCTCTTTCACGAACACGACCCGGCCAACTGGCGAAACCTGGGCGTATCCGTGCTGACCCTTTTCAACATCATAACCCTGGAAGGCTGGACGGACATAATGTACACCGCCATGCAGCAGCACCCGTTGGCCTGGATTTATTTCGTCAGCTTCGTGATCCTAGGGACCTTCGTGGTAATTAACTTGTTCATCGCCATAATCATTAACAACCTGGACGAAGCCAAACTTGAGCGGGCGCGGGATTTGGAAGTCCCCGCATCCCGGGCAGAGTTGCTGCAGGAAATTCGAGCCACCCAAGCCGCCCTCCAAAGACTGGAACAACGGCTGAACGATGAGGACGGGGGATGACAGGTGGGTACGCCCCTCACCCCCGGCCCCTCTCCCGGTGGGAGAGGGGAGTAGTCTGGGTTGCTAGTCGAACATGATGGCGCCGCGGCCAATTTCACCCCGGTCGAGGTCGGCGTAGGCTTCGTTGACCTGGTCCAGGGTGTAGTGGCGCACAACCAGGTCATCCAGGTTCAACTTGCCGGACCGGTACAGGTCAACCATGACGGGCATGTCGGTGCGGGAGCGAGCCGAGCCGTAGTAGGAACCACGCAAAGTCTTTTCGTTACGCACCAGGTCAACGGCGTTGATGGGGGCTTCCTGGCCCCAGGGAGCGATACCGACGACCGTTACGATGCCACGTTTGCCGGCCATGTCGTAGGCGGCCTTGGTGGTGTCGGCGCTGCCGAACACCTCGAAGGTATAGTCGGCGCCGCGCCCGCCGGTGAGTTCGCGCACCTGGCGCACCGGGTCCTGGTCGGCGGCATTGACCGTGTGGGTGGCTCCGAAACGCATGGCAAATTCCAACTGGGCCTCGCGGATGTCGACGGCGATAATCTGGCCGGCGCTGGCGAGGGCGGCGCCCATGATGACGTTGAGGCCCACGCCTCCGCAACCAATGACGGCCACCGTGCTGCCGGCCTTGATCTCGGCGCTGTACAGGGCGGCGCCGACGCCGGTGATGACCGAGCAGCCGATCATGGCGGCCTTGTCCATCGGCACCGGACTGGTCATGGGCACGACGCCGGTTTCAGGAATAACGGCGTATTCGGCGAAGCAGGCCACCTTCCCCATGTGGTGAATATCCTTGCCATCGGCATGGAGCCTAGTGGTGCCGTCAAGCATGTTGGCGCCGGTGGCTCCGTGGAGATCACAGAGGTTGCTATGCCCCTCAAGACAGGAGCGGCAGCGTCCGCAGGCCGGCACGAAGGACAGGATGACCTGATCTCCTTCCTGGGCGAGCGTAACGCCGGGGCCGGTCTGGACGACGGTGCCGGCGCCCTCGTGTCCCAGCACGACCGGGATGGCAATGGGTGCGTCGCCGTGCATGAAATGGCGGTCGCTGCGGCAGATACCGGCCGAACCGATCTTGACCAGAACCTCGCCGGCCTTGGGTTCGTCGAGGTCAACCTCGCAGATATCCAACGGCTGGCCAACTTCCCACAAAACAGCAGCTTTTACCTTCAAAATGTTCCCTCCTCACGGGTAGCAGCGCGGTGAATCGTTTCAAAGCCGCGCTGAGTGATTGTCGCCGGCCCATTGTAGATTACCAAGCGCAATACCGCCATAGCCGGGAGGTCTCACGCTAATCTGTCATTGCGACCCCGTACTCGATGCGGGGGTTGGCAATCTCGTCGCCGTACAGCGGCGGTTTGCCGACGTGTGTTCAACCTCAACGGGATTGCCACGTGGTTCGACAGGCTCACCATGAGCGGCTGCGCTCCTCGCAATGACAGTAAAGGCTCAGGATGAGCGGGGGAGGGGACGGTTTTTACCTGGATGGACAGGATGAACGGGATGGACAGGATTTGAGTGTGGGGATGTTGGGGATAGCGGCTCCTTTTGGTCAGGTGGTTGGGTTTTGCGTGGTGTTGCGGGTGTCAGGTTGGTGGTGGTGGGTGGTTGGGATTCGCCAGAGGTTTCGGGTCGTTGTCAGCCCCACGGCCGGGGGATTACGCAAGATTTAGCCCCTGTTTTCGTGCCCTGCGACCGGCGGTGAGACCGGGTCGCAGCACGCAGCGTAGTGGCGTCCGCTGTGGCAGATGGGACTGCGCAGATGAAGCAATAGACTGCGGCAGTCCGGCATCATGCCGGTTTGCGATTTTGATGCTGACGGGTGGCCGTCGACCTGAAACCTCTGGCGAAGGTGTGCTTGATGTTGATTGACGAGTTTTAACCTGACATGGTTGATGATAGGGGGGTGATTTACGAGGGCGCAAGGGGGTGGGTGTCAGTGGGCAGGGTCATTCGGTTGTCATTGCGAGCGTAGCGTGGCAATCTCGTCGCCGTAGCAAGGGAGGTTCGTGGACGTATGTTCAACCTCAACGAGATTGCCACGTCGCTGCGCTCCTCGCAATGACAACCGAAGACGGACGTTGCGGCGGCTATACTTGCCGCTGCTTCGGGTCCAGGCGGTCGCGGAGCCAATCGCCCAGCAGGTTCATGCTGAGCACGACCAGCATGATAGCCATTCCCGGCAGCAGGGATACCCACCATCCTCCGGACGATGCAACCAGGTCGCGGCCGTCGGCAACCATCAATCCCCAGGCCGGATTGGGACGGGGTACGCCGGCGCCCAGGAAACTGAGCGTGCTTTCGAGGATGATTACGAAACCCACTTGCAGGGTGGCCAGGACCACCAGACTGTTGAATACGTTGGGCAGTATGTGACGGAACATGATGCGCCGGTGGGTGGATCCGGCCACCTGAGCCCTGGCGACAAAATCCTGCACCCGTACCGACAACGTTTCGCCCCTGGCCAGGCGGGCATAACGGGACCAAAGCAGGACGACGATGACTCCGATTACGGTGGACGTGCGTGGCCCCAGGGCGGCCACCAGCACCAGGCCCAGCAGGATGATGGGGATGGACAGTGAGATGTCCACCAGTCGCATTATCACAGCGTCGACCCAACCTCCCCAGTAACCGGCGATGATACCCAGAGAGGTGCCGATGACACCGCTGAATACGATGGCGATGGTAGCGATGATTACAGAAATGCGGCTGCCGTAAATAATGCGGGTAAGGATATCGCGACCGACTTTATCCGTACCGAGGATGTATTCGCTGGACCCGCCCGCCTGCCACATCGGCGGTGAAAGCCGGTCGCCCAAGCTTCCCCGGGTGGGATGGTGAGGGGCGATCTGTTCGGCGAATATAGCAGGGAAAACCAGAACAATGAGCAGGACAAGGATGGGAAAGATCGGCAATCGCCGGGTCTCTCCCCAATAGCGGGAGGCTCGGGATTGCTCCGCCCCGGCGCCTTCAGCCTCGGTTTGTCCCTCCGCGATAACTGGCGCCGGGCTGGTGCGGTCTTCGGTTGCCATGTTCTAGGCTCTCCTGTTCAAGCGGTCCGGCTGTGAGATCGTGGGTCCGGGCTGCTGCCGGTGGACACGGTAGGTATGAAAGCGGCGTGGTTTAGGTGTAACGGATGCGCGGGTCCACGTAGGCATAGCCGATGTCGACCAGCAGGTTGGCAGTGATGTAAACCACGCAGAAGACGATTACCACGGCCTGAATTACTGGGAAATCACGGGCGATTGTGCTGTCGACTGCCAACAACCCAACACCGGGCCAAGCGAAGACAAACTCGATGCTGACGCTGCCAACCATGAGGGAACCCAGGATCAGGGCGAAGTAGGTGAATGGCGCAATCGCTGCGTTACGCAGGCAATGCTTCCACACCACTTTGTGTTCCGGAAGCCCCTTGATGCGGGCCAGTTTCACATATTCGCTATCCAGGACATCGAGCATTGACGAGCGTACCAGGCGCATCAGCGCTGCCACCTGGAACCATCCGATGGCGATGGTTGGCAGGATGAACGAATCAATCCCTGATTTGCCCGAGGTGGGCACCAACCCCAATTTCACGGCGAAAATCCACATTAGCACCAAACCCAGCCAGAAGGCCGGCAGCGATTGTCCGGTCAGGGCGATGAGTTTGCCGACGTAATCGAATACGGTGTCTTTTTTGACGGCCGACAGGACACCTATTGGGATGGCGACGGCGGTGGCAACCACCAGCGCCAGGCCGGCGAGCATCGCCGTGTTGGGGAGCCGGTCGAAGACCAAATCGATGGCCTGTTGATCGCGGTGTTTGATGGATTCGCCGAAATCACCGGTTACGGCGTTGCCCAAGAATTTGAAGTACTGGATGTAGAGCGGGCGATCCAGCCCCCAGGCAGCCCGGACCCGCTCGGCGTCTTCAACGGTGGCTTCCAGCGGGAGCAGAACGTCCAACGGGTCGCCGGCGATCCGAGCCAGGCTGAACACGATAACGGTGAGAACCAGCAATGCGATGATCGATTGCAGGACCCGGATGGCGATGTATCTTTGCATGAACCGCTATATCTCCTGTCCATGGTCACTGGCAATGGGGAGCAGCTTGATCAGCTTGTTGAGCGCGCTTAGGGTGTGTTGACAGATACCGTCATTCCCGCGAAAGCGGGAATCCAATGGCCGCAGTCGTTAATCACGGTTCTGATTCTTTCATCATACCCTCTCTGGATTCCGGCCCCGTATCAGGTACGGGGTGACGTTCTTTCGCCGGAATGACGGGTTGGTTTGCTAATCGTCAACAGGCTCCAGCATGATGTGTAACGGGTTGGGCTCCTCGCGGCGGACGAATTTGCTGTCCGCGAGGAGCCAGTGAACCACGCCAGAATGAACCACGCCAGATGACTATGTGGGCCAGCTACTACTGGCCGCCAGCCGTGGTGATGTACTCGGTGTGGGTGATGGCGGTGTTAATGTTGCCAGGCCATATGAATTCACCAACCTCCTGTGGATTGACGCCGATTTGGCCGGGGAGCCAGACGATGGGCACTTCGGAGTACAGATCGAATTTGAGGTCGCCGGCTTTCTGCAAGGCATCGTATTTGATCTGGGGGTCCACTGCGGTGATGGCTTCCTGGTAAAGCGTGTCGAGCGCGGGGTCCGGCACGATGCGCTGGAAACCTTCGGGTCCACTCACGTTGTAGAACCGCAACGTAACTTCGGCGGGACGCAAGGTGCCGCGAATGGGGGCGATGGTACCGTGGGTGTTCCCGGGCCGGTAGAAATCAGCGCGGAACCGGGCCCATTCCATCTCTTCGGCCTGAACATCGATGCCAATGTCTTCCAGGTAGGTGATGGCGGCTTCGGCCATCGGTATCATTTCAGGTACCCCGGAAAGCTGGGTGATAATCAGTTTGAGCGGATAGCCTTCGTGTCCGGATTCCTTGATCAGCTCGCGGGCTCGGTCGGGGTCGAAACCGTATTTATCGTCGAATTCTTCCGCCCAACGCGGGTTCCAACCGGGCAGGCTGGGATGGAAACCCCAAACCGGATGGTCGGAGCCGAATCCGCTGAACAGTTCCTGGTTGATCTCTTCCCGGTTGATGCCACGGTTGATAGCCTCTCGGACGCGAACGTCGAGATGAGGATCGGATGGGTCGTGGAACGGGCTCAACGGGGAATAGATGCCGCCCATTACGAACGCGACCTGGATGGAGGGCAGTTGGCTGTTAATAATGGTCATGCCACCGTTGATCGCGTCGGTGTGGTGGTCGCGGTTGATTTCGGCGATTTGCACCTGACCCGTGAGCAGGTTGGCAAGACGGGTTGCCGGCTCTGGGGTGTTGATCTGCTCCAGTTCGGACCAGAAAGGCGTTTGGCGCCAATGGTCGGAAACTCGTGAGTACAGGATATTACCGCCGACGCCGAGCTGGCGGCTTTCGTACTGCCAGGGGCCGTTGCCGACTGGCTTTTCGATGTAACCCTCCTCGCCTTCAGCATCCCATTGGGCCTTGCTATAGATGAAGTAGTTACCCTGTTGCGCCGAGACGACGAACTCCAGGGAGGCTTCGGGTCGCAACAGGTTGAATTCCACGGTGTGGTCGTCGATGACGCGGATGTTTTGCAGCAGCTCGTCCTCGGTTTGACCATATAGTCCGCGGAACAATCCGGTGTCGGTGGCGATGGCTTCTTCGCCAATTATCAGAGCCGCGGAATGAGGAACGTCATGGGCGGTAAATTCGCCCCAGTCGCCGTGGAAGGGGATATCTTCACGCAGGCGGAATACCCACTGGGTGCCGTCGGCTTTGGTGATTTCCCAATCGGTGGCCAGGCCAGGCTGCAGGGAGCCGTCAAAGCGATCGGTGTGTACCAGCGGATCGGAGAACATGCGCACCTGCGCGTTGGCCGATGTTGTGGTTCCCAGCCAGGAGCGCACCAACTCCTGGACCGGAGGGGTAACTGCCATTCTGAGCCGGCCGCCGACAAATTCGGACTGCTGGGCCGCCGAAGGGGTATTGGTTGCGCTGGGAGTAGCGGTGGCTATTATGGAAGTTGCGCCGGGCTGGGAGGCCTGACCGGAGCCGGCGCTGCTGCCGGAATCAGGCGTGGTGGCGGCCTGCTCGCCGCCGGAGTCGGTGGTGGTAGTTTCTCCAGACGCCCCGGCGTCAGTTTCGGTATCAGTCTCCTGAGTGGTCCCGCCGCAGGCGATGCCAGTCAACAGGAGCGTAGATGCTAATACGGCCAGCAAAATCGTTGGTTTCAACAATTTCGTTCCTCCATTCATGTAAACAGTCTGTAAAGTGGCTAAAAATCGCACGTTGTTGGACAGAAACGCAAGATTTCTGTTCAGTGCCGCATTATAAGCGATAACGTCGGCATTTGCACCAATGCGGAAATGATTGCATCCCATTGTCGCCTGATCATTGCGAATTCCTATAATAAGTGCGGTGCAGCATTTGTTGGATTGAGTAAGTCGTGCTGCAATGGCCGGGGTGAGTACCAACGTAACCGGCGGCCCTATGTTTCGGGCTGCCGGGGCAACTACATTATAAATTACATCTCGATTGTGAACTTAGGGAACCCAGAAAGCACGTTTGAGTCGGATTTCGGACACTGGATTCCCGCTTTCGCGGGAAAGACGGGAGCAATGGGTTCCCGTCTGCGCGGGAATGACGGTACTTGGGCGGGAAAGACGGGAGCAATTTCGCGAGAATGACGGGAGCAATAGAATCAAAATGCGATTGCTCTGGTCGGGCTGCCGGTTACACGAGTGCGATTGGGGTGGTTAGCGGGAAAAAGCGGGTGTGATGTACTCGGTGTGACTGAAGGGCGCGATTATGTTGCCGGGCCAAACAAACTCACCGATCTGGTCGGGGTTGACGACAACCTGGCTGGGCAACCAGAGGAGTGGCACCTCGGCATACTGGTCGAACTTGATGTCTCCGGCCTGCCGCATAGCGTTGAGTCGTACGTCGAAGTCCCAGGAGTTGACGGCTGCCAGATACAGTCCGTCTAGCCTGCCGTCGGGCACGTTTCGATAGGCCCCGCCGTTGGTGTGGTTGTAAATCCTTAAATTATCGAGCGTTGGTCGGATAAAGGAGCGGATTGGCGCTATGGTGCCGTGGGTTTGCCCCGATCCCAAGAAGTCAGCGATATATCGGGACCGTGGCATCTCATCCGTATGAACATCGATGCCGATGCGGCTAAGATAATCGGCAGCGTAATATGCGACGTCCGTCATTTCGGGGACGACGGGTAACTCGGTAACTATGACCTTCAAACTGTAGCCGCTCTGGCCGGCTTCCAGGAGCAATTGAACAGCCCGTTCAGGATCGTATCCGTATCTGGAATCGAACTCTTGTGACCAACGGGGGTTCCAGCCGGGCTGCGTGGGATGGTATCCCCAAACCGGGCTGGGTCGCCCTATGCCGTTGAACAGGGCCTGGTTGATCTCCGCTCGGTTGATGGCGCGGTTGATGGCCTCGCGAACGCGAGCGTCGAGGTGGGGTTCTGCAGGGGTGTGGTAGGGGCTGGACGGCGAATAGATACCGCCCATGCTTAAACCGACCTGTATGGACGCGAGTTCGCTCTGGAGAATTATCAGGCCACTATTGGCTGCATGGGAGTGGAGTTTCCGAGGCACTTCGGCGATTGATGCTTCCCTGGCGAGAATTATAGCAAGCCGGGTGGAGCTTTCCAGGACGTCGTATATTGCCATCTGCCACCACAATGGTGACTGCCGCCAGTGGTTGGGGACCCGCGAGTACTCGATACCGAAGGCGGATTCCACGTTGGGCGTCTCCAATTGCCAGGGACCGGTACCAACCGGCAACTCGGCGTGTCCGGCTTCACCCACGGCGTCCCATTGTGTCTTGCTGTAGATAAAGAAATTGCCGGTTTGAGCTGAAACGATTTGGGCCAGGTCTGCCGGGCGGGACGGGTTGAACTGCACAGTGTAGTCGTCGATGGGGATGATGTTTCTCCGCAGTTCACCTGGCGTTTGGCCGAACAGGTCCCGGAAAGTCGGGCTGCCAAAATCTAAAGCATCATCTCGAACCAGCAGGGACGCAGAGTGGATGACATCCTCAGCGGTGAACTCGCCCCAGCCGCGATGGAAAGAAACGCCCTGACGCAGAACGAACAGCCACTGGCCGTCACTTGACAATTCCCAACTGGTGGCGAGGCCGCCCCCAATCGATCCATAGAAACGATCGGTATGCACCAAAGGCTCGGCAAATGGACGCACCAGGGCATTAGCGCTGAAAGCATCCATCATCCAACTGCGAGCGGACCGCTGTGGCGGAGAGGCGGCGGCGATTACGAGAGAGCCGCCGAGTTCCTGGACGGCTGGAGTTGAAAATGGAGCAGCGGTGGGAGTGGGCAAGACGGCAGTAGCGGCCATGGCTGTGGTGGTGGCAGTGGGCTACGGGGCAGTAGCGGTCATGGCTGGGACGGCGGTGGGCGCCGGGACGGATGTGGCGGTGGGCTCGGCGGCCCTGGCGTCGGTACGCAACTGGGCCCGTTCAGCCCTGGCTACTCGGGTTTCCCGACGATCCCGGCTGCTGAGACTATCGTCCTCATCGCCTGAACCTGGCAGACAGGCAATGCCGAGAGCCAGGACAAATATCACGATTGCCGAAAGCAATGCGAACGGTTTCATCAACGTGTCTACCTCATATTGGACCGAAGCCCAGGTCCGTATGCGGCGGTATTATCGTGTGCGGGGGGGTTGATTATGCGGGCCGGGGTTTATGTTTGCGTCAACCGCGTTCCAGACGGGCCAACGAAACCAGCAGGCGCTTTAGTCCGGCGCTGCTGAAATTCACGGTGACCTGCTCCTCGTCGCCGACTCCCTGCACGTCCTGAATTACGCCTTCGCCGAACACCGGATGGCGCACAATTTCGCCGACGGTGAGGGGGATGCGCTCGGGCTGGGGGGCTTGCGTGGGGCGGCGGCTGGAGACCCATTCGGTAAGTTTTTCGTCGATGTCGCCGCGCAGACGGCCACGGGCGGGGCCTCCGGCAGTCCCGTCGCCGGCCTCGCCCCGGCGGACGCGGGACTCGCGGCGGGAAGTGGCCCAGGAACCGCCGATGACGGCATCTTCGTTACGGCCGGTGCGCAAGGGATTGAGGGCGTGAGCGTCGGCGCGCGTGCCGGTGGGTCGTTCCAGGGCCGGCGACGCCAGCAACTCCTCGGGCACGTCCAGCAGGAAGCGCGACGGTATGCCGCCGGACGACGGGTAGGGACGGCTGAAGGCTCGCAGCAGGTAAAGGCGCTGCATGGCCCGGGTCATGCCAACGTAGCACAGGCGTCGCTCTTCCTCGATCTCCCGAATCGTGTCCAGGGAGCGGCTGTGAGGCAACAACCCCTCCTCCATGCCGGCAATCATCACGACCGGGAATTCAAGACCCTTGGCCTGGTGGAGCGTGATGAGGGTCAGGGCGTCCTCGGTCTGTTCATAGCTATCGACGTCGGAGACCAGCGAAACCCGTTCCAGGAATGCGCTGAGGCCGTCGGCCTGTGGGGAGGGGCCATATTCCTCGGCAAGGGCCCGCAGCTCCTGGACGTTGTCCCAGCGATCTTCACTGTTCTCATCGGCCTGGATGTGGCGGGCGAGGCCGGACATGTCCAGCGCCCGATCCAGGAGGTCGGCAACCGCCAGCTCCCGGGATGCGTCGGTGAGTCGCTGGAACGTGATGGCAAGATCGGCGATGGATTTGGCGGCCCGGGCGGTAACGCTGATGGGGCAGGGCTGCTGTTGGGTTCGAGCATCGGCGATCTCCCGCATGGCCGCCAGCATGGTGATTCCCCGGTCGGCGGAGAAACGGGTCAGCAGCTGCACCGTTTTGGCGCCAATGCCGCGGGGAGGGTTGTTGATCACGCGCCGCACGCTGACTTCATCATCGGGGTTGTAGATCACCCGCAGATAGGAAACCGCATCCTTGATTTCCTTGCGGTGGTAGAAACGAACGCCGCCGACGAGCCGATAGGACATTCCCTGCCGCATGCACTGGTCTTCGAAGGCGCGGCTCTGGGCGTTGATGCGGTACATGATGGCGCAATCGCCGGCTCGCACCTCCCCTGATTTGGTGAGACGGGTTACTTCGTCCACTGCCCACGCGGCCTCATCATCGGCGCTGTAGGCTTCGTGGAGGGTGATGGGTCGGCCGGCGGGATTGCCGGTGAAGAGGGGGCGTTCGATCCGCTCGGTGTTGGCGGCGATGACGCTGGAGGCGGCCTGCAGGATGTTTCTGGTGGAGCGGTAGTTCTCGCCCAGACTGATGACGGTGGCATCGGAGTAGTCGGACTGGAAGCTGAGGATGTTGCGGATATCGGCGTTGCGCCAGGAATAGATGCTCTGGTCGGGATCGCCCACAACGCAGAGGTTCCGGTGCGGCCCGGTGAGCAGGCGGGCCAGCTGGTACTGGGCGATGTTGGTATCCTGAAACTCGTCGATCAGCAGGTAGCGGTAGCGTTCGTGGTACTGGGCCCGCACTTCGGGAACATTTTTGAGCAAGCTGGCGGTGCGCATCAGGAGATCGTCGAAATCGAGAGCGTTCTGACGGGAGAGGGCTTCTTCGTAGTAGTGATAAACGCGGGAGCAGGTTTCGATCCAGTGCGCGCCGTATTCGTCCTCGGCAGCGTAGGCGGATTCCCGCATTTGGCTGGATTCCTGGAGTGTGCTCTTGGCCGCCGAGATGCGGGACAGCATGGCGCGGGGAGGAAAGCGCTTCACGTCAACGTCGGCCAGCTGCATGGACGACTTGATGGCGTCGATCTGGTCGTCCTGATCGTAGATGGTGAAATTGGGATTGAGGCCAATGCGCTCGCCGTGGCGACGCAGGATGCGGGAGCAAACCGCATGGAAGGTACCCATCGTAACGGCTTCGCTGCGACTGAGCAGAAGTCGATCGAGGCGGTTCCGCATTTCGCGGGCGGCCTTGTTGGTGAAGGTTACGGCCAGGATTTGCCACGGGTTGACGCCGCATTCCTCAACCAGGTAGGCGATGCGGTGGGTGATGACCCGTGTTTTGCCGGAACCCGGTCCGGCGATGATGAGCAACGGCCCTTCGGTGCAGAGGACGGCCTGCTGCTGCGCTTCGTTGAGTCCCTGCAAAATGGCGGGCGAGGCGCCGGATTCAGGGCTGTGAACCGATTGGCCGGCGAGGTGCTCGGCCAACTCGGGGGCGTCCCAATACGGCGATGAAGCGGGCTCTTCCCAGTAGGGAGCGGAGGCTGGGCCGTTGCCGTCTCTGGGCGGGCGCTCGGAGGACTGGGGCTGCGACGACATAACGCGCGGATTATAGCATGGGCCGTCTTGTTACTCATACGGCGGCGGGATACACTGCATTTAAACTACGCCGAACAGGTGAACCGGAATGACCGCACAAATCAATTATGACGAACTGGCCTGGCTGGATGCTTACCGCAAAGCCATCCGGGAACAGCACCCGGACACGGTAGTGAAAATGATGATTTTCAGCCATGAGGGAGTCATCGCAGAACAGCACGAATTCACCGACCTGAATATCCTGCTGGTGGTCAAGGACAGTATGGAGGTTGAGCACCTGGAGCAGCTGCGCCTGCTTGGGTACAGCCTGTCCGACCCGCCCGTAACCTATCCGTCAATCTGGACTTGGACGGAAAGCGAGTGGCAAGACGCTCATCAACACTCATGGGAATCGCGCCGGCTGATTGAATGCCACGGGGCGCCCCTGTCATTATCATGATGGCGGCAGACCGGGGCAGGATTATCGCCGAGTGGCAACGCGGTCACCTGTCCCTGCGCTCCGCGTTGGTGCTAACCCGAGCCGGCCTATACGCCGATGCCATTTCACGTGCCTACTACTCCATACGTCACGCCACCAATGCCACGTTGCTGACTAAAGGAATCCAGGCAAGGACTCACCAGTCCGCCGGGACTCTGCTCAACCAACATCTGATTTTTACTCACGAACTGGAACGCGAACTGCTGGATTCCTTCAACGACGCACTGGCCCTACGCATAAAAGCCGATTACGATGTTAGACGAGTTTTCGCGGCGTCCGATGCGGAGCCGCTTTATCAAAGGGCCGAAGCCTTCACCGCCCTCATCCGCCAATACCTCGTGGGACAGGGCTTTACGGACGCAGAGTTGACGGTTACTCTACCCGAAATGCCGAGCTAGCGCTTGCGGACGCCTGATGCGTTCGGCAACTGCGACTCACAAAACAGGAGGCAACACTATGGTAGCAGTCAAGTATTCATTGGAAGATTTCGTGCAGGAGATGGAAGAGCTGCTGCAGAGTCAGCCCAATCAGGAAAAGATTTTCGACCGCGGATCCAGCTACCTGGCTCGGCTGGTTGGCAACCCGGACGCCATTCCGGTTCGGTTCCGCCAACCGGTGGGTGAGGGTCGGCGGGCCAACCACGGATCATGGTTGCTGCACCACAATCCGGACAGTGGGTTGCTGGTGACGTCGGTAGTCTGGGGGCCAGGCGACCACGCCGCTCCTCACGACCATCGCACCTGGGGCATGATCGGCGTGATGGACAACCTGCTGACAGAGACCCGATTCCGCCGCGTCGACGACCACAGCAAGGACGACTGGGCCCAGCTGGAACAGGATCGTTCGGCCACGGTCAAGCCCGGTGAAGTCAGCCTGCTGATTCCGGAAGTGGACGAAATCCATCAGATGGACAACTTCACCGACCGGCCTACCGTGGAGGTGCATGTGTACGGGCACGATCTCCGCGGCCTGGAACGGGTGCGCTACGACCTGGAAACCGGCGCCATCAAGCAGATGATTACCGACAAATATGACAACTGCTAGGGTGTGTTGACAAATACCGTCATTCCCGCGAAAGCGGGAATCCAGTGGCCGCAGTCGTGAATCACGGTTCTGATTCTTTCATCATACCCTCTCTGGACTCCTGCTTTCGCAGGAGTGACGGTCTGGTTTGTTAATTGTCAACACGCTCTAGGTGATGCGTCCTGCCCCCGTCTCTCTCCCTATCGGGAGAGGGAGGCGGGGATTCTGATGGAGATGTTCTGATGGCTCAACCGATTACGCCCGCCCAACTGGATGATTTGTTCAACGGCTCCGCTCCGTTCGCGCTGGTGGATGTTCGGGAGGCCGGCGAGTACAACGCCAGCCACATTCCCGGCAGCAGCCTGATGCCAAGGCGGATGCTGGAATTCGACCTGCCGGTTGCAATCCCCCACACCGACAGCCTTACCGTGCTGTGCGACGACGACGGTCAGCGCGTGGCAAAAGCCGTGGCAACGGTGGAGGCGATGGGGTACTCCAACGTGGCGTGGCTGGACGGCGGAGTAAACCGCTGGATGAGCCTGGATTATCCCACCGAGTGGGGTGTGAATGTGCCCAGCAAGGATTTCGGCGAGAGGGTGGAGGTGGTTCACCACGTGCCGGAGATCGACGCCATCGAGTTGCGTTCCCGCATGGACCGGGGCGAGAAGATGGTGATTCTGGACACGCGGACGCCGGAGGAATACCGTCGATTCTGCATTCCCGGTGGGCAAAGTCTGCCGGGCGGAGAACTGGCGCTGCGGATAACCGACGTTACGGCCGACCTGGACCCGGATACCACCGTGGTAATAAATTGCGCCGGCCGAACACGGAGCATCATCGGGACGCGGATATTGCAGCGGATGGGACTGGACCGCGACATCGTTGGACTGAAGAACGGCACCTCCGGATGGGTGCTGGCCGGATACGAGTTGGAATCCGGCGCGGACCGGGACGAACTGCCGCCGGTTTCAGCCGAAGGCCGCACCGCCGCCGAAGCATACGCTGACCGATGCGCCGCCGAGGATGGCGTCGATTTTCTGGACGTTGCCGGGCTGGAACGGCTGGCTGAGCGCAGCCGCAGCGAGACCGTTTACTTCATCGACGTGCGCACCGCCGAGGAATACGCGGCCAGACACATTCCAGGCTTCCGGTGGTTTCCTGGCGGTCAATGCGTGCAGCGGAGCGATGACGTGGCCGTGGTGAAAAACGCTCCCATCGTGTTTTGCTGCGACGGACGGGCGCGGGCGGCGCTGACCGGGTCGTGGTACCGGCAGCTGGGTCACGGAGAGGTTTATGCGCTGAACGGGGGGACTGAGGCGTGGGCGGCGGCCGGCAAGTCGCTGGAGTCGGGCCGCAACGTGGGAGGCCGCTTTGATGGGTCCATCGGCGGGGCCGGCGAACCGGAACTGGTTACCGCAGCCCGAAATTCCGTTCCAACCATTACGGCGCAAGAACTGACATCGGACCGGCCCGATGCCGTCCTGTTCGTAGATACGAGCCAGGATTTCTCCAGGGGCCACGTGCCCGGCGCACACTGGGTTCCGCGCGGGTGGCTGGAGTGGCAGGTTGCCGAGCAGGTGGCGTCTGAGGACGCCCGGGTGGTGGTGACCTGCGGCGACGGCCGGCAATCACTCCTGGCGGCGGCGACACTGCGGTCGATGGGATTTGCCAATGTTGGCGTTCTGGACGGCGGTATGGCGGCGTGGCGCGAAGCCGGGCTGCCGGTGGAAACCGGACTCTCCGGCGTGATGCGCACGCCGGCCGACGTAGTGTTCAGCGGCCCCGACCGCACCTACGCCGACATGCAGAACTACCTGCGGTGGGAGGAGCAGCTGGGCGACAAGTACGCCGCTGCCGACTGATCAATCGGGCTGGCGTCAGCCGTCCTCCACGGAGGGAATCAGGTCGCTCTCCTCCGGGTTGGCGTCGATGCGGAGGGTTTGGACGATGCGGTTGTAGGCGACCTCGTCGGCGTGGGAGTCGGCAACGTGTCGCGTGGCGGCCTGTTCGGCGCGGCCCCGGTCGTCGAAGATGTCGTACCAGTCACATTCGCCGCAGCCCACCCGCCATTCGGTGCGACCGGTGGGCACCTGCTCGGTAATCTCCACGATGATGTGCAGCGTAGTCATGTAAGTCTCCTGGCACGACGATGTTGGGCTGGGAAGATTGTTTGCGGCATCCATCTTATACCGTACGCTGCCCTCTCATCGAGAGAAGGGGATCGCCGTATTACATGGATGAACAGGATTGGGGACGGGAGCGAGATTGCCGCGCCCGCTGCGCTCCCACCATTTATAGAAGGCGTGAACCAACGGGGCCAACGATAATCAAGTCGGCAATACTCTTATAGAGACTACTTCCGATGCCCGACACGGCGGTAATGCTCTGGGCAGTCAGGAATGGCCCCTTCTTCTCGCGGTGAGTTATGATGGCTTGTGCCAGCTTATTGCCGATGCGTGGCAATGCTTCCAAGTCACTGGCGGTAGCTGTGTTGATGTTGATGAGAACAGAATTGCCGTCAATAAGCGAGTAGTCGCTGCCTTGTTCCGCAACCGTACCTGCGGAGGCCTCCGCTTCGGCGGCTGGGGCCGAATGTTCTCCCATCACGTGGGCAAAACTTTCCTCTTCCTGCAGCCAACCCAAGCTGGCGAGCGTCTCATACGCCTGCACAATTTGTTTGCGATAAAACTTCCCGTCACGAATCCGATGAATAACATCGTCAACTGATGTTGAATTTTCTTTATAAGTCACCCAATGAACGGTGGTCAATAGTTCCAAACCTAAAGGCGTTTCAAACCCGTCTATCAAATCAGCTACTTTTGTAATACAACCGCTGGTATTAGGCTTGCTCTGCAAAAGAGCCTCTGCATCTTCGATCGCTCCGGTCATTAATTTAAATTGCTTGTCAGACTTACCCTTGCCACCAGAGTATCCTGAAATCCAATGGCTTTCTATCTTGCGTAAAACCGGGTGGAGGTCATCAGTGTAGAGACCGTAACGGCCTTTCGCATACATGAGTTGCAACGGCTCGCCGGCCGCCTGCAATAAATACATCAGCTTCTCCACTTCCTGTGAAACTATGGTGGGTTCTAGCTGGCCGGCAAGGTAACGGCGCATCAGCATCAACAACGCCGCCCGGCCGGGGGTCATTTCCGGTGCTTCGGTCAAGCGAGCCATAACTTTGGCGTCCGGCGGCCCTTCCGGTTCAAAGACCATTACCTGTACATCGGCGGACAATTCGCCAAGTTCCTGGTCAATCAGGGAGCGTACCTCCTCCCAGTCCAACCCGCCAAGACCACTACCTAGTACTGTTTCCACTTGAAGATGCCTTATATCGTATATCTGTTCACCTGTTAATCATTCCCACACAAGCAGGAATCCAGAGTTAGAGGCAGCTTTCCGGCATTAATAAATCTATCTGGAAACGGTACTAGTGCGGGTATCGCAATGGAACGAATTTGTCTCGTCCGAATCTCGTCCGCCAGTGCAGTCAAACCGGACTCGACATCGGACATCCGGCTTTTAGCGCGCCAATGGCGTTTGGTTGGGAAATTAACAATGAACTTGGGGTTGCCCAATCGCTCCGTAATGAACATCCGCCCTGGATGAACTTCGTCTCGTTTGCAGGCTTTAGCGTAATCTTTGAAATTGTCTGGGAATGCTTTTTTGAACTCCAACGCAATCCCTTTGCCCATCACCCCCACGCAGTTCACGGTGTTCACTAGGGCCTCCGCATCGGAGGTAAGCAAATCCCCTGTTTGGTACTCAATCATGGATTGATTCCAGTTCTAAAAATACCACTGCGGGACTACCGAAATTGGAGGTTCGTGACTGGCAACGGCGATTGTCCGCTCCACGTGTTGTCTCATATCATGCGATATGACGCCAATTCTGGACACTTAGGTGCCACGGGAAAAATCCGTACATCAAAAACTCGGCTTGCCTAGCATTTCGTTCATCTCCGGACCGATGCGGAGTCAGTACCACATCCCAATCAATTTCATTGAGTTTGTTGAGGTCGTCGTAAAACGAAGTAGCGTTAGCAGCGGCATTTCCGTTGGTAAACGCCCAACGACGTGTGTCGGCGTTAACCCAACTTACCACTTCGTAAAGGTCGGCCTCAAGATGCACAATAGGTTCCTGGCCGCCCGTATAAAGTAGATCTGCGTTCCTATGAGGGTTACGGCTCTTGTTATGGATTGCTTTAAGCATCACAGAACGGAGACAAAAGTAAAACGGTACGTAATCTGCTACTTTTGTACCCCAATGACAATACGCAGGCTTGCGCAGGCATCTACATTTGATGTTAGACATTCCGATTGTCGTACCGCTATCTGCGTAATTCGCAATCACTGCATCACAAGGCAGTCCGTCGCTATTCATAACAGAGGCCAGTTTGTCCCAGTGGAGAATGTGATAAATCTTGGGACTTTCTGGAATCGGCATAGTCAGCCCCCTTACCCGCAGAATTGGCTAAACCCGACCTCCCGTCGCAGTAGGTTACCTTTTGACGAATGAGGCGGCAACGAATGACGGTAATCCCAGCAACAATGCCACGACCATTTTCCTCCGTTAGCTTATGCTAAACTACGCCCAACACCCTGCACGGAGTCAGAACACCATGACCAGCACCAACAAAGACCCGATTCTCGTCGTAGTCCAGCTTACCGGGGGCAACGATTATCTCAACACGGTTATTCCCTACACTGACGGGCGGTATCACGATAGCCGGCCCAGCGTCGGAATCGCGGCGGATGAAGTATTGGCAATCGACGGCCGGTTGGGTTTGAATCCGGCGCTGGCCGAGATCAAGAGCCTGTACGACGCCGGCAAGGTGGCAATCATAAACGGCGTTGGGTATCCGACGCCGAACCGGAGCCACTTCCGCAGCATGGACGTTTGGCACACTTGCGAACCGGAAAAGGTGGGAACCGAGGGCTGGCTGGGTCGCGTGATCCGTGACTTGGACCCCAACTCGGAAAACGTGCTGACCGGAGTGAACTTCGGGCGGGGTCTACCGCGGGCGATGGCGCTGACGGGCGTACCCGTGGCGTCGGTTGCCGTTCTGGAGACCTACGGCGTGCTTACGGGTATCACGGGCGAGCCGGAGCGGTCGCAGGCGCTGGATATTTTCTCACGCATGTATTCTCCAACGGTGGGTTTGGGCGCCACGATGGACTATCTGGGTCAAACCGGGCTGGACGCGCTGAAGGGCGCCGACATCCTCAAGACGGCTCCCGATATGTACACCTCCAGCATCGAGTACGCCGATTCGTCGATAGCCAGGAACCTGCAGGGCATCGCCAAAGTGTTGACGGCAAACCTGGGCACCCGAGTGTTCTACACCCAGCAGGGGGGCTACGATACCCACGCCAGCGAGGCAACCGTGCATCCCAGGCTGCTGACCGATTTCAGCAGTGCGGTGAGTGATTTCTATGCGGACCTGCGGGAGCACGACGTTGCCGAAAACGTGGTGATATTGGCGTTTACCGAATTTGGCCGGCGGGTGAAGGACAACGGGAGCGGGACCGACCACGGCAGCGGCGGAGTGGCCTTTGCCATCGGCGACCCGGTGCGCGGCGGAATGTACGGCGAGTATCCCTCCCTGGCGGACAACGATCTGGTGGAGGGCGACCTGGCCTTCAACACGGACTTCCGCGGCGTGTACGGCACGCTGGTGGAGCAGTGGCTGGGGCTGGACGCCAACCCGGTGGTGGGCGGCAATTTCGAGAAGCCGGAGTTTACACGATGACGGCCAAACGCCCGCGCCGGCCACGTGTCCCCGAATACACATGGCCACCCATACTGCCCGGCACAACCATAAGGGGTGAAGTGGGAACCTTCAGCGTCGACTTTACCATCCGCAACCAGGACAGAACACAGTCCCGAACTTTAAACGGTACGGTGGACACCGGCGCATCTTACACGATCATCCCGGAGCAGATCCTGGATGAGATGGGTATAGTACGTGACGAGCAGGCCCTGTTTAGCCTGGCCGACGGCTCCGTTCAGGAACTTTCTATCGGCCTGGCTGAAATGGATTTGGATGGTGGCACCAGACTCGTCTATATCGTGTTTGGCACCGACCCCCGCAAAACACTCTTGGGTGCGATGGCGTTAGAGGCGTTTGCCTTGGCCGCCGACGCAACGAACCGACGGCTCATTCCCGCCGAACTTATGCTGTAGAGTCCGGGCGAGCCGGACGTTATCATTCCGGCCGCACAATCTCAACATCGAAGCGCCGCCATGACTAGCAAACCCAACGGCAATCGCGCCCCATCTGCGGGCACGGGTATTTACGTTGATACCGAGAATCTGCGGGAGCCTGACCTGGCGCAGGACGTGATTGAACAGACCATTGCCAACTGGCCGGTGGAGTATCCCGCGATCAGCAGCGTTTCTCTGTACGTGCGGGCCGACAAGGTGGCGCTGTGGCGGATGTGGGTCGAGGCGACGTATCCCGACCTGAAGGTGCGGGTGCGCGGGGTGCAGCACTTCAGCAGGGAGATGGCAAAAAACTCGGCGGACCTGGCCATAACTGCCGACGCCATCGGTGATCTGGCCACGGGTTTAGCTACATTTGTCGGGGTCATCAGCAACGACAGCGACTTCGGCGCGCTGTTCGTCAAAGTGCGTGAGATGGCGTCGGAACGGGGCTGGGATCACTCGCCGTTCCTGTGGGTCACCGCGCCGGGCGGCGGCGGAATCTCGCCGGAAATCGAACGGTTCATCCCCGACCGATTCCGCTGGAACCTGGCAATGCCGGCCCAACAAAACCCGGGAACGGCTCGAGCCCCATCACCGACTTGGACACCGGCGCCGGCTCGCGTTGCGGAACCAACCCGAACAACGGCTCCGACGCGAACGACCGCATCGGCTCAAACTACCGCAGCGAATCAGGCTGCGCCGCCGGCGCAAAAACCGCCCGCTGAGTCGCCGACGCCCGGGCCAGCCATTGGAACGGCGACTCCGGCGTTGCCGTCTATTCCGCAAGTCAGCGCCGCCGAGATCGCCGATGAGCTGATCCGTCAGTTGCCGGTGGGCAGATTCCGGGCGGGGGAAGCGCAAAAGGTCGTGAACCGGCGCTGGCCGGATCATCCATCGGCGGGATCAGCGGCGCATTTCGGCCAATTCCTGTCCAAGGAGCTGTGGCCGATCCTGCAGGGACGGGGGGTGACCATGCCCCGCAATAATACGCCGCGTATTTACGAAATCACCGAAGTGGCAAAATCCGGTGGCGTAAAACCGGCACAACCCGCCTCGGTGTCAACGACCGAAGCGGCTGCCCCGGCGCCGCAACGCCAACCCAACCGTGAGCGCTCCGATGGAGAACCCACGCTGGAACAGCTGGTTGCAGAGGTAGCGGACAGCATACCGGACGACGTTTTCAAGGCTGCAGAAGCCCAGGCCGCCATCGCAGCGCGTTGGCCGGCACACATGACAGCAGCCTTTACGGCGCAACGGTTTGGCATGTGGTTCGCCGAGCATCTGTGGCCGGTGATGGAAGGGAAAGGCGTTCTGATCGCCAGCGAGAAACCACGGCGGTACGAAATGACCCCCGACTCACGCCATCGCCTGATCAGTCAGACAAGTTCCTAGCCGGGGTGGCGCGTTCCGATGACAGTTGCCGGTTGACGCGGGAGCCGTAATATAAGAACATACGTTCGTTACATCAGCGCGCCTAAGATTGCGCGCCGGAGAGGAGGGACGAACGCTATGCTTATCAAGAAGACCCCCGACCGTTACGAAAAGCTCCGTATCCTGGGCGGCATGGCCACCGATGACATATTGACCGGTGGAAAGGTCACTGCGGGACCGGACCGGGTAGCATATTCCGACCCACGCAAAAACCCAACGGCCGGCGTGTACCGCTCCAGTCTGCCCAACGGCAAGAAAATCAACCTGATGCGGGTGATGTTCACCGACTTTTGCATGATGGATTGCGCGTATTGCCCCAACAGCATCTACGTGCCGCGAAAACGCTACGCTTTCAAACGGGAGGAGCTGGCCAGCACGTTCATGGAGCTACATTCCCGGCAGACTGTGGACGGGTTGTTCCTGAGCTCTGGCATCGCTGGCGACGGCTCCAAAACCAC
Source organism: Dehalococcoidia bacterium (assembly GCA_965262485.1). GTDB lineage: Bacteria > Chloroflexota > Dehalococcoidia > Lucifugimonadales > UBA3495 > Bin87. The sequence goes on from OZ253540.1 coordinate 3,044,344, forward strand.
GCAACACCTGGTGGAAACGGTGGAACTGATCCGCAAGAAGCACGGGTTCAAAGGCTATATCCACATGAAGGTTATGCCCGGAGCCAACCGTGACCTGGTGGAAAAAGCTCATCGCCTGGGCAGCCGCCTGTCGGTCAACATCGAAACGCCCGAAGCCGACCAGCTGCGACGCATCAGTCCGCACAAAGACCTGCAAAAAGACATCCTGGACCCGATGTCGTGGATCGATGAGCTGACCAGGGAAAGCCGCGGTGGGGCCGTGGGACAGGCGACCCAGTTCGTGGTTGGCGCCGCCGAGGAGTCGGATCGGCAGATCTACCGGCGCGTGGACCAGATGTATACCGACTGGAACCTGAAACGCATTTACTACCCGCCCTTCCGACCGGCGTGGGACACTCCGATGCAAGAACATCCGGCGACGCCAGCCGCCCGCGAGCATCGTTTGTACCAGATGGACTGGCTGCGGCGCGTGTATCAATTCGGTTCTGACGAGATTGACCTGGCCTTTGACAACGGCGGGTTCCTGTCGCTGGAGCAGGACCCGAAGACGGTCATTGCCATGGAGAACCTGGATGCTTTTCCGATGGATCTGAATGTCGTAAGCAAAGACAGGCTGCTGCGGATTCCCGGCATCGGGCCGGTTTCCGCCGAGCGGATCATCCAAAACCGGAGGCGGCACACGGTTGATAGCTGGCGCGACCTGCAGGCGATGGGGGTCGTGCGCAAACGCGCCTGGCCGTATGTCGTTTTCCCGGGCCAGCGTCCGCCATCCGGCAAACAGTTGCGGATGGATTTGTTCGATGAGGCGCAAGACCGCCGCACTGCCGAGGCCGCAGGATTGACGCTGCCGTCGCCAACCTCGCCTCTGCTACGCGGTACGCTGGACGCTGCGACGTTGGCGGGTGAGCCGAAACATGCCTGCATCCCCGGCAGCAAAGGAGCGATGTGCGCCGGGTGCCCGGTGAACGTGGGGGCGGTAAACAAATAAATTACGGTGTCCTTATAGCTTCTTTTCCAGTCCGGCAAATAATTCTGCTAGTCGTCCTCAACATATGGGGTTGCCGGCGGCTGAGCGGAGTTTTGACGATCCCTGCTTACGTCCTGTGCAAAATCATCGATCCACAGAACTTCGTCTGCCCTGGGCTGTATGTCAGTCGAAACTCCAGACCTGAAAACCGCGAGCACAATCCGTTTTCCCGACTCGGAAAGGAATTCAACAGTGTCTAGGAGATCACCATCGCCTGATGACAGTATAAGGGTGTCATACTTCTCCTTGTGTATTAACGCCAGCGTTGCGATGCCAACGTCAACGCCCTTTTGTTGCCGTTTCGTAATGCGGTGATTTCCCTGTGGACAATTCAAATCCACATTTTTTCCACAATCTGTGCAATAGGCTCGATTTGCCCTAACGTCCTTGAGTTGATATAGGTTTGTAATGATTTTAGGACCATGCGGAGGAGCAGATCGCAACCATCTATGGAACGCGTCTTGAGCGTCTGAGGGAGGGTTAGGCGTGGAATTGAGGTAGTACGCACGCCAAATCGTTTTGTTCTCCTCTATTTTGGTCCTGAGCTTCAGGTAATCAAAATTATACCCATCAGAAACGGACCGCTGGGCATTCAACATATAGCCAGCGTCAACCAGCCAAAGACACCTCTCATCCATGATAACTCCCTTTTGCATTGGACTTGGGAGTGCAGAGTAACAGGGTTAGGCTTTGACGGCAATCTGCCCTTTCAGCACGCGGGTATATTGGATACCTGCTACTCAGCTTCCAAATCTTCCGACGGAATCTCGTACCAATGCAACTGCTCGAACTCAATCTGGTCCTTCAGATCCCAGTCATACCGCACTCCGGCCACCGCTGCTAACGCTAGCTGGCCGGTGAACCGCGTCATCAACTCGGCGTTTCGCAACGCGCGTCGTGAATCCCGGCCATTCACGGTGAAAGACGCTTCCACAGCAATATAGCGCTGACCGCCCTCAGCATCCGCAACTCGCATCATCAAGTCGGCCCGGTGGAAGCTCTGTAACGTACCGCGCGAAAGGTCGGAAACATCCTGTCCCCGAGTCAATTCCATCAGGTCAGCCCGGACCAACGTTTGCTCCAGCACAAAGCCCATCTCATGGGCGATTATTCCGGCGTCATCGCGCACGATATCATAGATGATCCTGCCCTTTAACCAGCCCAAGTCGTCCTGCATCCGGTCTTGTCTGGATTCCATCCGGGCCATAGCCCCGGCAAGCTGCGCATGGCTGCTGGCAAGCTCCTCCATTCTTCTGGCAAGCTCCTCCATTCTTCCGGCAAGCTCCTCCATTCTTCCGGCAAGCTCCTCCATTCTTTCTTCTATGCGTGCTGTGCGATCAGCAACGACCTGCGGCAATTCGAGCAGCTCCCGCGTCAGCAGGCGGGCCCGCACGGCCTCGACCCACTCAGGGTTTTCGTCCAGAACCCGAATCAAATCTTCTATGTTGTTGATCGTGGTCATAACTCTGCCAACCTGCAACGCCATTATACCAGTGGTGGATGGTGACTTATTAGGCCAGCTTTCACTGTGCTATCATTGGCGACGCTGACAATTCACCATGCCACCGGAGGCCACCACCCCGTGAAGAGTTACTATTTCTCCGAGTTTCCGTACCACGAATATCCCGACGAAGAGGGCGACAAGTATCCGTCGCTGCGCCTGACGTTTCCCAATTCGTGGTTCAATCCGACCACGGCCAACGACCTTTTCAAGCGCTACTTCGATGAATGCGTGTACGCCGACGAGCTGGGATTCGACGGCATTATGCTCAACGAGCACCACAGCACGCCATCGTGCATGAACGCGGCGACCAACCTGTCGGCGGCGGTGCTGGCGCGCATAACCCACCAGGCCAAAATACTGCTGTTGGGCAACATCCTGCCCATACATGACAATCCGGTGCGGCTGGCCGAAGAGTTGGCGATGATCGATGTTATTTCAGGCGGCCGACTGATTTCCGGTTTTGTCCGTGGCACCGGGGTGGAAACCGTGTCCACCAACAGCAACCCGCTGGCAAATCGAGAGCGGTTTGAGGAATGCCACGACCTGGTGATCAAAACAGGGACGGAGCCGGGTCCGTTCCGGTGGGAAGGAAAGCATTACAACTTCCGCGCGGTGAATCCGTGGATGGTTCCGATCCAGAAACCGCACCCTCCCATCTGGGTGCCTGGAACTTCGTCGCCGGAGACCGCCCAGTAGTCGGGCGAGCACGGCTATACCTACGTTGCCTTCCTGACCGACCGGGACGTTACCGCAGAATTATTCGACATGTACCGCGAAGCGGCCGAATCCGCGGGGCGGCAGTCCACGCCGGACAATTTCGGATACCTGCTGTGCTGCTACGTGGGCGACACGCAGGAAGAGGCCGACGAGCAGGCAAAGCACTTTCTCTGGCGGATGGGGCCCACCCTGCGCGGGCCGCGGGAGTACATGGCGCCCACGGGCTACCGTTCCGCCGCCGGGTCGGCAATCGCCGCCCGCAGGACGGGGCTGAAACCGCTGGGGCAACAGACTTTCGAGGGTTCCGTTTGAAATTAGATGATAGCCTATTTTGAGCCCCACATGGTAACATCCAGGCACGGCACAGTTCACGAAAACCTACACGTTCAACTGCCCGTACTGCGGCCATGCCAAGATTGTGAAGCACGGTCGGCAGTTGGGCAAGCAACGCTACCGCTGTAAATCCTGCGGCAAGCAGTTCAACGACACCGGGGCAGTGGGCGGACGTCATGCCACCGCAGCGCAGATCGGAGCGGCCGTCAGGATGTATTACGGTGGGACATCCTATGGACGGGTGGCGAGCGCGCTCAGGCCAAACGCGCGAAGTAAACAGTGAGGCGATGATGGACTGCGGGCTGCTCACTGCAATTCTCGGTTGGGTGTCTTATTGGTTATTGGTGCTCGTAACATTAGTGATGGCAGTGGTTATTTGCTTCTTCGCCCGGGATAAACGTAAGCTCCAAACCACGGCGAATATCACAGCCGGAATCAACCCCTCCATCAGCATCCGAACGCACATCTCTTCACTTCCGAAGTGGCGACAATCCACAAGCCGCCAAATTCCCGCCAAGACGAAGCACCCAGCGGCCACAAAAAGAAAATAGCCACCCCGATTCGGAACGGGTTGTCCATCTGCAATATCCCCGCCTGCATCCCCGCCGGTAACGTCGCCAAACTCTTGCCAGCGGGGATGTTCCTTTTTCAGCATTTCAACGTTGCAACGGTCGGCGGGTTCTACGAACCACCCCAGCGGACGGCACACCATCCCTGCCAGGCGGCGCAGCCCCACAGGGCCAGCGACACGCTCCCGAACCAGCACAGAGCCCACAGTGGCACGGCATCGTCCGTGCCACCCGTGAGTCCATAGGCCAGCACTCCGCCCGCGCTCCACGCCAGAGTCAGCGCGACAAGGGCTTTGCGCCACACTTAGGCAAAGCCGGCGACGAGTCTTGGGCGGTGTGATCGCCACCATGCGGACAGGTAGCGCCATGCAATCGGACGGAGTGAGTTGGTGAGATGAACCAGCAGCAGTAGGCCGCCGCCGATGAATTCAGCGGATATGCCTTCCAACATCGAAAACCCTCCTTCGGGTCGGCGTGATGCGCCCGAAAGAAGGTTGCAATGCGTTATCGCCGATGATAAAGTTAGTGGCGTCCTTCAAACATTGCCCTCCCGTCGGGCAGAATTCCTATATGGCCGTTGCCCCGCTGCGATTACAGTGACGTTTCGGCTTTAATGGGTTCAAGTCATCGTAGTTCCTCCTGGCCCACGCGGACAAAAGAGGCCGGCGGACGTGGTGGGATGAGTTCCGTTTGGTTTCAGGTGATGGCAACAGGGACGTTGAGTACCGTATCACCCATAAGCAAACAGAACCCTGGGATGTGCGGTGATGGTGGCGAAGATAGCGACCGGCGAGATCGAAGAAGAATTGTAGCCCGAAACGGCGCACACCGACACTAGGCGCCAGGCTGGAGGGAAGGCGCGGACCGATGTGCCGACGGCCGGAACGGTGGGAGGATAAGACTGAACCCGAGGCGGCATGATGGCCGCCGACCCGCAGCGCAGCAGCAACCCAGAGCAAGGAACCGGCTACCCGAAAGTCTGCTGCAACGAGAACCACATCCGAAGGGACGCCCATGGCGGTGGCGGCTCCGCCCTTTGGTTCTTTATCTCAGTGAGTGTCCCATCCGGGACAACAATCTTCTAGGAGGTGTCTGGATGCCATCGATTTTCAAGCGAGTACCCATCTTGATCACAGGCTTCCTCGTCTTTGCCGTTGTTGGCGCGGCGATGGCGATATCGCTTTCGCCGCTCTTTTCTCAACCAGCCGAGGCCGCAAAATGTATCGACGACCCCGCAGGCGGCACCTTCGACGTGGCGCTTAACTCCGTCATCAGAGACGGGTACCTGGTCGTGGACGAGTCATTGGCCGAAACTCAACCACCGCTGCACTGGAAGTATCCGGCTATAAGACTTTCCTGGACTGAAATTCCAGGCGCGAAATACAAGCTACGTCGCAGCGATGCCAAAGACGATAAGGGAATCGAATACTACGCCACGAAAGCCAATGATGCCGAAACTTGGCTTACGACAAACACCGCTGTTCGCCCAAATCATGCGTCTGCGCTTCGCTTCTGGTATGTCGATGTACTTCTTGACGACGGTGCCCAATTTAACGATGTATTTCAGTTAGCAGTGCATTGCGGACAAATAGAACACAGTGACACCCCCAATAGCATCAGAGGGGAACTTCTAACCGAATCGGTGGGTTCAGACCTCGCCCCCGATAAATTAGGATACCCCAGAGGTACTTGGATCAATCACAGTGAGTGGAATCCAAAAGTCAGACGTATCCTGGCAGAACGTCGTGCTGCCGCTGCCGCCAATGCGCCGCAATCAGCACAATCAGCCACGCCGGTGCCACCAACGCCGACTCCAACGGCAGTGCCTCCAACGGCCACGCCAGTTCCACCGACGCCAACGCCAACGCCAACGGCAGTACCACAACAAGCAAATTCAGCGCCCTTGCTGACGGCGGAATTACGCAACGTGCCATCAGCGCATAACGGCGCAACCAAGTTCGCACTCGAACTTCACTTTAGTGAAGATATGCCGGGATTAGGTTACACGACAGTACGTGATTCCGTACTGCAAGTTACCAACGGAAGAATAGTCGGAGCCCGCCGCTATACCGGTGGGAGCAATCAGGCCTGGATCATCACGGTACAACCTACCTCATCGCAAGCCATTGAGGTCCAACTGTCAGCCACCACCAACTGTGCGGCAGCAGACGCCATCTGCTTATCTGACGGCACTAAACTGTCGAGTGGACTTCTAACCCAGATTCCACTACAGCAGACACAGGAAAGCATCACGCCTACTCCTACTCCTGCTCTACCCAGCACATTATCACAGTGTATAGCAGAACTAAAGACACTAAGACCATAACAAACACAGAAACTACAGGCCCCGGGTTGAGTTACACGACAGCACGTGATTCCGTATTGCAAGTCACCGACGGGCAAATCACCGGCGCCCGCCGCTATACCGGTGGGAGCAATCAGGGCTGGATCATCACGGTGCAACCTACCTCATCGCAAGCCATTGAGGTCTCTCTACCACAAACAGCCGACTGTCAGGTCTCTGGCTCCATCTGTCTGGCTGACGGCGCTAAATTATCGAGCGGAGTGCTAACGCGGATTCCATACGAGTAGACCCTAAGGGGGTTCCGTCTTACTTGTGCGTGGCGGCATAGTAAACGGAACCCTCCCGACACCAAGCAAACGGAACCTGCGCCCGAAAGAGGGTTGCAAGGGGCCGGCGCCGCTGATAAAATCAATGGCGTATCAACATGGTCAGCCCTCTTTTGGGCCGGAAATCTTCGCCAAACCCCGCTGTACAAGCAGCGGGGTTTGGCGTTTAATGGGTTCAAGTCATGGTGGTTCCTCCTTGCCCTGGTTGGGCGCGGGGTCATGGTAGCAAACCTTCGGTCAGCCGGGAACATTTTTGCGCCGGCCCCTTGCTGTCTGCTCGTAACTCATGCCCACCCCAATGACCCAACCGGCAACGTAACTGGTGAGGAGGGCAAGGAGCGCGGGGAAGTAGCCAGCGAGCAAGTAGATGCCGAAACCGGCGGCGTGAATGATGATGGCGGCAAGGACAATGGCGGGTAGGATGCGAGTTACGGCGTATCTCTGTGCGGGCGACATTGGAACCTCCCTCTGCGTAGGATTGAGCCACCTGTCAGAGTGAAGCCGAACCCGCCTGCTACAAACAAGCACTCGCAGAGAGAGGCACGAAGCCTCAACCCTTCGGGGTGCTTGCATGTAAAGAGCGTCCCGCCAGAGACGGAACGCTTGATGTGCGTAGGGGGTTGGCCAACCAGTCCACCTACGACTTCACTCTGACGCCGCAGAGCCTCTCACGCCGGTAAAATCCGCGTCAACTGAAATCAAACGGAACCCTTTCGAGGAGCTGAAGGAGAACTATCACATCGTGTGCGGCACTCCGGATACCGTGCTGGAAAAACTGGAGTATCTGCACCGGCGTGTGGGGATGGAACACCTGGTTTTCTACGGGCAGGAATCCCGCATGGGCCACGAAGCAACCATGAAGAACATCGACCGGTTCGGTAAAGAAGTACTGCCTGTAATTCATAAATGGTGATCCCAAGTGGTGACGGGGGTGGGATGATGCGCCGTTAGCGCTAACAAAGCGTGGGTACGCCCCTCACCCCGGCCCCTCTCCCGGTGGGAGAGGGGGACTGACGTCCTTATGATTGCAAGACAGCTGACTACAAGACCACGCCCGCCAGATTGTCCGCGCTGCGCCGGGCAGTCATAGCGGCGTGGGCGGCCGGCTCCCGAACCAGCAGGGTGGGAATGGGAGACGCCCGCACGACCCGGTCGGCGACGCTGCCGAGCAACGCCCGCCCGACTCCGGCACGGCCATGGGTGGTCATTACCACCAGGCCGTTGTGAGAATCCCCGGCCAACTTGACAATGGCGTCCGCCGCATTCTCCTGGGAATTTACAACGTCCACGCGGGTAAGTCCGAATTCCGCCTTCAGGCGGTCGGCACAGCCCGCAAGGTACTTCATGGACTGGACGGCGAGTTCAGTGGCCATTTTCGAGAGGCTGCTGAATTCGAACCCTGCCTCACCGTTGGCGCCCACCCACTCGGAACTGGGCTGGAAGAATCCGGCGCCGTGGGTCGCCTGGTAGAGCGTTACCCTGGCGCCAAAGCTTACCGCCAAAGCCCCGGCGTGGGACAGCGCCGCCTCTGAGAAAGTCGTACCATCCAGCGGGACAATGATGCGGTCGATGACTTCCGCAGCATGGAACATGTCGGTTGCGGCACTCCGGACGATGAGCGTCGGGTTGCGAACTGCCTTGACCACCCGACTGGTTACACTGCCCATCATGAGGCGGGACAGGCCGCCGCGCCCGTGGGTGGACATGACGATCAGGGCGTCCGGATCCTGGTTTGCGAGGCGGGTGATGTGTTCCACAGCCGGGCCTTCGTGGGCGGAGACCTCGATCGGGACGGTTGACCCGTCCTTTGCCAACCGGAGTTTGTGCGCCGTCAACCAGGCGGTAATGCGGACATGCTCCGATGCCGCCATGGAGCCGCTGTGCCGGCCCTCGTAACTGTCGACCTGCCACCTGGGAATGGAATCAAAACAGCGCACCAGGTTGACGGTTGCTCCGGTGGTTTCCGCCATGAGCATTGCCGGCCGCAATGCCTGATCGGACAATTCGGAACCATCGAGCGGGACGATAATTTTCTGGTACAAGGTCATCATGACACCTCCTGCTGCGATTTGGCCGACTGGATCACTGGCTACGTTCGATGTTTCTCCTTACTGACTCACTGCCGCTGCATTGATAGTCTATATTAGTAATTACAATATAGCACAATGTCAGCATTTTGGGAATGTCGCGCCGTTAGCGCTAACAAAGCGTGTCGCCACGATTGCCATGCGGGGTGGGGGACGGGTTTTTACATCGATACACAGGATGGACAGGATTTTGAGCACTTCGTGCGATGAGATTGCCACTCTACGCTCGCAATGACAGGGCGTCCTTCGACAGGCTCAGGATGAGCGGGGGCGAAGGTGGGGAATTTCACCCTTACCCCAACCCGCTCCCGTCAAGGGGGAAACGGAAGTTAGGCCGGCCTGATCTGTCCGTCGTTGCCGGCGGTTAGCAGGGAAGCGAAACGGTACCCGCGCCGCCGAATGTCATCACTGCCGCCTTCGTTGCGGTCGAGAATGGCGAGCACCAGGGCCACGGTGCAGCCGGCGTCTTCGGCGGCGGCGATGGCGTGGAACAGGGACCCTCCGGTGGTGCAGGTGTCGTCAACGATGGCAACCGTGGCACCAGCTGTAACCCACCCCTCAATGAGCCGGGACGTGCCGTGCTCTTTGGCTTCCTTGCGGACGATGAACCCCGGAATGGGTTGTCCCTGCTCCCAGGAAACGGTGGCCACGGCGGCCACAATAGGGTCTGCGCCCAACGTGGGGCCGCCGATGGCGGATACACCGGCATCGGTAAGCAGTGGCAGCAACGCATGGCCCAACCGATATGCGCCTTCGGGGTCCAGGCTGAGCAAACGGCCGTCGAAGTAGTAGGAGCTTTTGCGCCCTGACGACAACGTGAAATCGCCGTAGCGGATGGCTCCGCGTTCCAGGGCCAGCTCCAGCAATCGGTCGATGTTCCGGTTGTGGTCTATCGTCATGTTTGGCTCCGTGGAATCGGTTTTGGCAGAACGGGACGCATCAACGCTTTGATACAGCCCATGCTCTCGGATGTAGTCAGTTACGGCGTCCGGCATCTGATAGCGTGCCGATATACCCTGGGCAACCAACCGGCGAATTTCCGACGCGCTGAAGTTCACCCGCGGCCCGGATACCGTCAATACTGCGCCTGACGCCACCGCATCCGGATACCGTTGTTCCATCAGTTGCACCGGGTTGGATGGCCCGCCCGGGCGCTCAACGACGGCGAGGCGGCAAAGTTGCAAGACACGTTCGGGTTCTTTCCACCGGTGAAATTGAGCCAAAACGTCGGAGCCAACGATGAAGTAGAAGACGACATCATTGGGGTAGTCTCCGCGCAACTGCCGCAGCGTGTCCACGGTGTAAGACGGCCCGCTGCGGCGCAACTCAGTATCACAAAGGCGGAAATCGGCGTTGTCGGCGATGACCAGCTCCACCATGCGGCGCCGGCGCCGGGCCGGCGTGATCTGCTGGCCGGACTTGAGCCAGGGCTCCCCGGCCGGCAGGAACAGCACGGTTTCCAAATCGAGCGCGGAACGGGCGGATTCGGCGATCAGCAGGTGGCCCAGATGGGGCGGGTCGAAGGTTCCGCCGAGGATGCCGATGCGCCGAGTTCCGGGCCCATCCTGGTCCGACATACTAGAACCACTCCAGCTCAGCTTTGCCGATGCGGATGGTATTGCCGGCTTCGATACCGGCATTTTCCAGTCGCCTGGCAATTCCCAAGCGGGTCATCTCGCGCCACAACTGGAGCAGCACGCGGTAGTCCCGCATATCGGCGCGGGCGGTGAGCCGTTCCAGACGTTCAGACTCGACAACGAAAACATCGCCGTCCATGTAGAAACCCAGGGGCGGGAGACGCTGCCGGCCCGTTTGCGCCGCGGGAGTTTCGACCTCGACCTCCACCGATTCCCCTTCATCATCGTTATCATCCAACCCGGGCTTTGGGAGGTCGGTCAAAAGGCTGACCAGCTGGCTCATCAGGCCGTCCACACCCTCACCGGACACCGCGGATATGAAGTGAATATGGGAGTCGGCGCCTCCGAAGTTCAACGCCTCCGGTTCCTCCGACATGGCACGGCGCAGTTCTTCTTCGATCACATCCTGGAGTTCGCGGGTTTCGGTGGTATCCAGCTTGCTGACCGCCACCACCTGGGGTTTCGCTGCCAGCATGGGGCTGAATTCGCGAAGTTCCTGGTTGAGCATTCGATAATCGCCCACCGGGTCATCGGACAAGCCGTCGATAAGGTGTACATAGACGCGGGTACGCTCGGCATGGCGCAGGAACTGGTGTCCCAGACCAACACCGCGGTGTGCGCCTTCCAGCAATCCCGGGACTTCCATCATCACAAAATCCTGGCCGCTATGAGTCACCACGCCCAGCACCGGTTCGATGGTCGTGAAGGGGTAGTCGGCTACCTTGGGCCGCGCCGCCGAGCACCTGGAGATAAGGGTCGATTTGCCGGCGTTGGGTTTGGCCAACAGGCCCACATCGGCCAGCAGTTTGAGCTCCAGCCACAGCACGATGAACTCGCCCTTGCCGCCGGATTGGGAAAGCATGGGTTCCTGGTTGGTAGGTGACACAAACCTGGCGTTGCCCCAACCGCCATCGCCGGCTTTGGCGATCAGCAGCGGGGTGTCGTCAACGATATCAGCGATGAAATCCTTACTGCCGTCGCGGTTCAAATGCCAGACCACAGTGCCCAACGGAACCGGGATAGTGGTGTCTTTACCGTTGGAGCCGCGCTGGTCCTTGCCCTTGCCGTGGCTGCCACGTTGCAGGTAAAAAGTGCTGTTGAATTTGAGGTGCAGCAGCGTGTTGATGGAATTGTCGCCCACGATGTAGGCGTCGCCGCCGTCGCCGCCATCGCCGCCATCCGGGCCGCCGCGCGGCTGGTACTTGAGACGCAGGAAACTGACGCACCCGTTGCCACCGTCTCCGGCTTTTACGTTTATTCTGACTGTATCAATCATGGGATGAATATCTCAAGGTTAATAACTGTAATAGTAATAGCGTTGATAATGCAGTTTGTAGAGGGCGTCAGGTTGGGCCGGCGTGTTGATAACAGGTGAATTGTAGCACGGGGCGCGTGGACAACCTATTGATAACCGGGTGGCGAGGATCAGGTGATTTTGACTGTCAACAATTGTGGCGCCGATACTAGCGAGTGTGCAGGGGTTGTACGTAGGTTGTGAACGGCTGTAAACGGGTTATGAATGAGTTGTGAACCGGTGTGCGGAGTTGACCAGATTGCCAGAGGGGTGGGTTGGTGCTGGGTTTTTCACCCTCACCCCCCGGCCCCTCTCCCGTCGGGAGAGGGGGGTCTTCGACGGGCTCAGGATGAGTGGAGGTTAAGGGGAGTTGGCGTCAACTTGGCCGTTGTACCAGTCCAGGATGCCGCTGCCGGTCCAGAAAGAAACACCGTCCTGCTGGGTTATGTACTCCAGCAGACGCCGGAAGTGTCCGATGCGGTGTGCGGCGCCGGTGATGTAGGGGTGCATGGAGATGGCCATCACGCGCGCGCTTTCTGATCCCTCGTCGAGTAGGGTTTCCAGCGAGTCCTTGGCGCGGCGGAACAGTTCGGGAGCGGAGTGGTGCTGCACCAGATAGATGGGGATGTCGTTGAGCTCCACAGTGTAGGGCAGGGCAACCATTCGTCCGCTTTTTACCTTCAGCTCGTATGGCTGATCGTCGTTGACCCAATCCGCGATGTATTCGATGCCTTCCTCAGCGAGGATATCGGGGGTGTCGAAGGTCTCGGCGAGGCCCGGCCCCATCCAGCCGCGGGGCGGGCTGCCACTGAACTCCCTGATGACTTCGATGGTCTTGCGGATGGTGGCCCGTTCGTCGGGTTCTTTGTGGAGAACCTGCTGGATGTAGCCGTGGCCCAGCAGCTCCCACTGCCGGTCGAGGCAGGATTGCACCAGCTCGGGGTAATACTCGCATACCGAGGCATTGAGGCTGATGGTGCAGGGCAGGTTGAAATCGCTGAGCGCCCGTTGCAGCCTCCAGAACCCCACCCGCATACCGTAGTCGAACCACGAGTAGTTTGGGATGTCCGGCGATACGACGGCGCCCTGCGGCGAGGGCAACACGGTGCGTGCCATGGGCTGATTGATGTCCCACTCTTCGACGTTGATGATGAACCAGACGGCGACGCGGGCTCCGTCGGGCAGGGTGAGGGCGGGCCGTCCGAAAATGGGGGAGTATTCGGCGCGTGGATTTGGCATTGGGCGGCCCTCCGGATTGATGGCTGACAGTGGCGGATGTTGGGACGGCAGGTTTACAGGCCCAGGGCGTTTAGGCCGAGGCGGGCGAGGTCTTCGTCCTCCTGGGCGCTGAGTCCGCTGACGCCGATGGCGCCGAGAACCAGGTCTGTTTCAGGATCGCGTACGACCACGGCGCCCTGAACGGCAACCAGTTGCGAGTCGCCGAAGTCGGCAATGTTGCGGCCATCGTTCTTGAGGCGCTGGGCGTAGTCGTTGGAGTCGGCGCCAGACATGGCGGAGGTGTAGGCCTTGCTGATGGCCATGCGCTGCGGAAGGGCTCGGCAGTTGTCCATACGGGCGTAGCTGAGCATTTTGGCGTCGGCGTCAACGATGGCGATGGCCAGCGGGCGGTCGGGTTCCTGCTGGGCCTGGTCCAGCATGGCGTTCATGGCGCTGCGGATTTGGGAAAGGCTGAGGGTGGGTTTTTGGTACACGGGGCACCTCCGTTCTGGTGGGCGATGAAGATGAATGGGTTGTTATGTTTGGCATTCTACAACGGGCAGTGCCGTCGGGCAACGTGGTGGGGTGATCCTTCGAGGGTACGCCCCTCTCCCCCGGCCCCTCTCCCAACGGGAGAGGGGAGCCGAATCCAACATGGATGTACAGGATGGACAGGATTATGGCTCGCGGCAGGGTAGATTGCCGCAGTGGGGGCGGTGCGCTATACTCGCTGCGGTTCGCTTTCGCAATTTCTTCGCCCGGGAGGGCCGTTTATGGACATGGGTTTGAGCGAGGTTCAGCAGATGCTGAAAAACTCGGCGCGGGAGTTTCTGGCTCAGGAGTGCCCGCTGACGCTGGTGCGCGAAATGGAAGATGACGCACAGGGATTTACGGAACAATTGTGGCGTCAGATAACCAGTCTCGGCTGGACGGGCATCCCCTTCCCGGAGCAATACGGCGGCACCGGCGGTTCTTTCCTGGATCTGGCGGTACTGGTGGAGGAGATGGGCCGGTCGTTGCTGCCGGCGCCGTTTTTCGCGACGGTAGTGCTGGGCGGGCTTACGGTGCTGGACGCCGGCAACGACGATCAGAAACGCGATATCCTGACTGGCGTGTGCGCCGGCACGGTGAGAGTCACGCTGGCGCTGACCGAACCATCGGCCACCACCGAAGCCTGGGGCGTTGAGACCACCGCGAACGCAGCGGGGAATGGGTACAGCATCAACGGAACCAAGCTGTTCGTACCCGATGCCCACGCCGCGGATACGCTGATAGTCGCGGCCCGCACCGCACCGGCTGGCGATGAGCCGACCCAGGGCATCACGCTGTTTCTGGTGCCGTCCAACGCTGCCGGCGTGGCTGTGGAGCAGGTCAACACTATCGGCAACGAACGCCTATGTGAGGTACGGTTGGACGGAGTGGCGGTGCCGGACGATGCGGTGCTGGGAACGGTGGGCGGTGGCTGGCCGATTATCCAGCGGGCGCTGGCCCGCGCTACCGCGGCCCATTGCGTCCAGATGGTGGGCGGCGCGGATGCCGTGCTGGAAATGACGGTTGAATACGTGAAGCAGCGCACCCAGTTCGGACGTCCGGTGGGGAGCTTCCAGGCGGTGCAGCATCATTGCGCCAACATGGCCACCGACGTGGAAGGCGCGCGCCAAATCGCGTATCAGGCCGCGTGGGCCATCTCGGAGGGCCAGCCGGCCCGACGGGAGGTTGCGATGGCCAAAGCCTGGTGCAGCTCTGCCTATCAGCGGGTGTGCTCGCTGGGGCATCAGTGCCACGGGGCTATCGGATTCACCATGGAACATAACCTGCAACTGTATACCCGACGCGCCAAGGTGCAGGAGTTGTCTTACGGCAACAGCCACGACCACAAAGAGGTTGCGTTGCAGGAGATTGAGGCGGCCTCATAGCGAATTATCCACTACCGCACCAAAAGGGGAATAAAATTACTGATCAAGTTCTCAAGGCTTTCGGGTGGATGCTGATTGGCCTCTTACTGGGTGGATTTCTTGGTGCTATGGTAGGGTTCATCATTGCCTCTATCTCATGCAACGACCCCGGTTGTGATGTGGCACAGAAAATATACGCGATAGGTGGTGCTGCTGTTATCGGTACTACGTCCGGAATTGTTTGCGGCATTGTTGGTGGGGTTGCGAGTGCTAACCAGTCGTGAGCCAGTGGCACCGTCATAGTACGCCTCGTCATTTTGTACCAGCAGGGATCCCGGCAACATTCAATCAATAATCCCGTACATCCTGTCTATCGATGCAAGCCCTACCCGAAACGGAATGCTATTGAGGAGTAACTACCGATGACTATGACACCTGCCCGCAGCTCGCCTTTTATGGCAATGTCCCGCGACCCGCTGCATCCTGACGTGATCTATCGGGATCAGCGGTGTTTTGTGATCCGTGATATTGAACCCAAAGCGCCGGTGCATCTGCTAATCATTCCCAATATGCCGATCAACGGACTGGCGTACGTTGGGCCGGGGCAGGTGCCGATTATGGGGCATCTGTTCGTGGTGGCCGAGGAGATGGCTCGCCGCGAGGGTGTGGCGTTGAGCGGCTACCGCCTGGTCATCAACAACGGCCCCGATGCCGGCCAGACCATCGCCTGGCCCCACGTCCACCTGCTGGGCGGCCGCGCGCTGGGAGAGATGGGATAACCTCGCTCATCCGTCATTGCGAGCGTCCTTCGACAAGCTCAGGATGAGCGGGAGTAGCAGAGTATGTGCACTTACAAAGGCAACGCCGGCCACCTGATGCAGCACTGGACGCTGTGCGAACTGCTGGACATTGCGGGCAAGAACGACACGCCAGGCTTGAATTTCATCGACGCTCATGCGATGGCGCCGTTGGCGAGAAGACGTGACCCTAATCCTGGCTACAGCGGGCCTCGGTTCGACCGAGTGCGTGGAAACCTCCCCGGCGGATCGGTCTACGAACAGGCGTGGCACAACCTAGACCCGAATGGAGTGGGCTATCCCAACAGCGCGGCGTTCGTTCGGGAGGTTTGGGAAGGGCAGGTATCCATGCTGCTATGCGAAACAGACCCAGCTACGGCCGCTGCTCTCAGGATCTGGGCGCAAGACCACGCAGGAGTTGAGATTGCCGAGGGTGACTGGCGGGATAGGTTTGGGATGGAGCTGCCGAATGGGTCGCTAACGTTTGTCTCGTTCGATCCTGACAGGTATGACATGCGGCGACTCGATGCCGATATGCGGAACCCAAGGCATCTCTACCCCGGAGACCTCGAACTAACGCTACGCGCTCTGGATAGTGTCAAAGGCGGAGTCTTGATTCAACTGTCCACGTACAGCCGAGGGCGTCGTAACGAAAACCCGCAGCCGGCCGTGATCGCCTCGGTCGACGCGATTCTAGTAGGGGGCGGCTTCAAACGGGCCGCTGTGGTGCGGTATGACGGGAACATGATGTCGTTGGTCTATGCGCACAATGTTTCGTGGTGGGCTGAGTTGGCGAACCTGCCTGACCGCTTCACGGCGTGGCTTAACGGGAATTGACACGTAGCTGCGCTCCTCGCACTGACAGCAGGGTCTCCGGCAAAGGTAGTACATTATGACCAATATCCACGTTCCCGGCGCGGTGGTGGATCGCATCCGCCGCCGGATGAACCGGGTGCCTCCCGGGTTGTGCGATCACTGCAAGCGGGTGGAGCAGATTGCCCGCGAGTTGGCCGAACGCCACGGGGAAGACGCCGATGCGGCCGGCTTGGCCGGCCTGGCTCACGACGCCGCCAAGCATTTCAGCGCCACCGAGCTGCTGCTGCGGGTGGAGGAATACGATCTGCCCGCCAACGATTTTGAGCTGCGCCGGGCTCCGATTTTGCACGGGCCCATCGGGGCCGAGATGCTGCGTCGCGAGGATCGGTTGAATGAGCCGTCGTTGTACGATGCAGTGTACTGGCACACGACGGGCAATCCTTCGGGCGGAGATCGGCTGGGTCAGATAGTGTTTTTGGCGGATAAGCTGGATCCGATCAAGGTGGACCTATATCCCTGGCAACAGGAGTTGCGGGAGCTGGCAGACCAGGATCTGAAGGCAGCCAGCGCCATGTTTCTGACCCGGAATATCGGGCGACTGCTGGATGCGGGCGCGCCGGTGCATCCGGCGGCGATTGATGCGCGAAATGCGTTATTATGGGAGGAGTGAGGGGTTCCGCCCTCACCCAACCCTCTCCCATCGAGGGAGAGGGGGTTCTTCGACGGGCTTAGGATGATCCTTCGACAGGCTCAGGATGAGCGGGGCGGGACGGCAAGGAATATCGATATGGCAACTCAATTAGAAATTACGCCTCAGGCCGCGCGGTTCATCCGGGCCAGGGGAGGCCGGGCTGTCCTTGACGTGCTGTGCTGGCGAAGTTGAGCCGGCGAGTCGGTGGAGGTATCGGTCGATACCAATGTGAGGCGGCGGCGCAACCTGGATGCTTACGACAGCGCCGGATATGAGGAAATCGAGTTGCTGTTGGCCCCTGGGCTGGCGGAAATCGTCGCAAGGGTTGATCTTTCGATGAGCCGGTTTTTGTGGTTCCACAACCTGAAAGGGATGATAACGCTGCCCGATGGGGCGACGCTGGGACGAAGGGCGTCGCCGGTCTAGGTTGTGTTGACATTTCTCGTCATTCCCGCGAAAGCGGGAATCCAATGACCGAATTCGTTAATAACGTTTTCGATTTGTTCACCTTATGACCTATGGATTCCGGCTTTCGCCGGAATGACGGAATGAATTTCAAAATGTCAACACTGCCTAGTCGTTGGACGGCAGCAGGTCGGCGACCGGGCAACTGAATCCCGGCAGGGCCTCGGCGCCGGACACGGTGTCGCCGTCGGCGAGGGTTTGGGGTGGAGCGTCTACAGTGTGGACGGTGAGTGTACGGGTACGGATGTCGATAATCCATACCGACTTGCAGCCGCTGTTAAGATACTCCACAATTTTTTGATTAATTTCAGGGATGGTATTGCTGGGGGATAAGATTTCTACGGCCAGGTCGGGAGAGCCGTTGTAGAGCATACCGAAGAGGTCGGGTTGGCCAGCGCGTTCGGCAGAGAGGAATGACACGTCAGGCATCCGTGAGGAGGCGGGTGAGTCGGGGACGGTAACGTAGCCACGGTTGCTGCCGTAAACCTTGCCCAGCCGGCTGGGATAAACGTGGCTGGACAATCGCCAGATGACCAGCGCGACAGTTTCTTCATGCTCATCGGACGCGCCCATCTGCTCTATCAAAACTCCCTTGACCAGTTCATAGCGGGGGCGCTGCGGCAGGGCAGCGTACTCCTCTAATGTAACCGGCGGGGCAGTGGTTGGATTTTGGGTAGTCATCAGGGAACCTCCAGGTGGCAGCTACCGGCCTACCGGGCGTAGCGGAATCCGCCTCCGGGGGTGCGGGCGCAGTTGAGGCGGCGGTTCAGGTGCAGTCCTTCCAGCACGAACTCGACGGCTGATGCGATTACCTCGGGCCGCCGGTCGCCCTGGGTGAGGCTCTCCACGGCGGCGGGCAGTCCTGCAATACGGCTCAGGGAATCCACGTAGGCGGCGGCGGGAACGTCGTTCCCGGTTTCAACGGCGTTGCCGAGATCGAACGCCGTTACGATGTCGTCCAGTTCGTCCACGTTGCAGTGGCGGCCGAAGATGGCCAGCGTGGCGCGCTTGGTAAGGTCGTCAACGAGACGATCTTCGCGGCCCTCGCCGAAGGTTTCCAGCTCGATCTTGCCGCCCAGGGAGGCGATGAGGAAGGGCAAATCGCTGATGCGCGGGCAGGCGATGGCGTCGCCCAGCCGGATGCTGCGGCGCACGGCGTTGCTGATGAGGGTTTCGTAGTCTGAGATCGACACGCGCACGCTGACGCCGGAGCGCTGGTTGATTTCGTTGCTGGCCCGCGCGCGGGCGGTTACCTCGGCCACGATTTCAGTCATATAAGCCGGGACCGCCACCTTGTCTTCATCGGGGAAGCGGTTGCGCTCCTGCTCCATGATGGCGATTTCTTCGTCGATGGTGCGGGGGTAGTGGGTATGAATCTGCGCGCCGTAACGGTCTTTGAGGGGGGTGACGATGCGTCCGCGATTGGTGTAGTCCTCGGGGTTGGCGGTGGCAAGGACGAACACATCCAGAGGCAAACGGATGCGGTAGCCCTTGATCTGCACGTCGCGTTCTTCCATGAGGTTGAACAGGCCAACCTGAATACGCTCGGCGAGGTCGGGCAGTTCGTTGATGCAAAAGATGCCGCGGTTGGTGCGGGGCACCAGGCCGTAGTGGATGGCGGTTTCGTCGGCGAGGTGGCGACCTTCGGCGACCTTGATGGGGTCGATTTCACCGATGAGGTCGGCGATGGAGATGTCGGGGGTTGCCAGCTTTTCGGAGTAGCGCTGCTCTCGGTCGATCCATTCGATGGGGGCGTTGTCGCCCTGCTCGGCGACGATGCGCCTGGAGTCGGGGCTGATGGGATTGTAGGGGTCATCGTTGAGTTCGGAACCGGCGACGACGGGGAGTTTTTCGTCGAGGAGGCCAACCATGGCTCGGATGAGGCGGGTTTTGGCCTGGCCGCGTTCGCCCAGCAGAATGATGTCCTGACCGGCGAGGATGGCGTTCTCCAGCTGCGGGATGACGGTTTGGTCGAAGCCAATGATGCCTGGGAAGGCGGGTTCTTCGGCGCGCATTTTGGCGATGAGGTTGCGACGCACTTCTTCGCGCACTGAGACGGATTCGTAACCGCTGGCTTTGAGTTCGCCGAGGGTCGAGGGCAGGCTGGTGGTGGACATTGGGCACTTCCTTTCAGACGGATTGCATTTGATTCGATGCCGATGACGGCAGTATAACAAAACGCCCCTCTCCCAATAGAGGGAGAGGGGTTAGCACGCGGGGGTATTGATGGGCCGGTGGTTGGCTATCCGGCGTGGCCGGCGTCGCCGTCATTGTCGTGGCTGCTGTCGCCGTCATTGTCATGGCCGCTGTCGCGGTCCCCGTCGTGGCCGCGACCGTGATCTCCCCAGCCACCGAACCGTCCGCGGCTGTGTTCAGGGAGGAAGTCGGGGCGCTCGCCATGCCACGCGCTGATGGCGTCGGCCTGTTCTTGGTTCAGCGCTGCGTTGTCAACCGCCTTTTGGAGTATCTGGGCAACTTTGTCCGCATCGGCGGTGCCGACGGCAATGTAGGCAATGCGGCCGGCGTCGGCGGGGCGGGCCGTGAACCAGGCGTTGACGGCGTCGGCCTGCTCGCGGGTCAGCGTGCCGTCTTCGACCAGCGTGTCCATCTTGGCGGCAAACTGTTCGTCAGCCAACTCGTGCTGCGCCGTGGCGAAAGCGCTGCCAACGGTTTCCGATTCGATGCCGAGAATTTCGGCGACGCGTTGGATGAAGCGGTCGTAGGTTGCGTCGTGATTCCCGATGCCGCCGGCCCGCTCTCCGGCAAGTCCAGCGTGGCCGCCTGGAGCCGGGATGGGTGAGTTGGCCGCAAAGATGCTGCCGGCGGTAAGGCCGACGACCAGCAGGGCGACGGTGGCGGAAACGACATACCAGCGTTTGCGGATGGTGCGAACTCTATTGAACATTTGCTCCTCCTGTTTACCGCCTCATGTAACGGGTGGCGGTTGCTTTGAGACCACAATACGCGGGCAGTGTAAAGGAAATATAAAGACTGAGAAAATCGCAAAACTTGTCATTGCGACCCCGTACTCGGAGGCGATTTCGCTACTACCACAGTACGGGGTCGGTGTCCGAAAACCGACAAAGGAGTTGAAACCGCCCCTCGCTCAAACAGCGAGGGGCGGTTTCTTGGGATGTTATGGTGGACATCGACGCCTACTGTGGCCCAATGTTGATATGGCAACGGGCGGGGCGCTTGTTCTGTCGCGCCCCGCCCGCTGAGATTGTGGACTGCTTGCCCGGTTAGGGCGTGATGCGGAAGCGGGCTTCCGCCATTGCTACGCCGTTCTCCAGCAGGACGAACGGGATGTACTCCGCGTCGCCGCTGCCGGGCCGCAGGTTCAGCCTGACGGTGTAGTTCGGCGGTTCGCGCTCTATGGTGAACGGCTTGCGCGGCCCGCCGAAGTCCGTCCGGTGGGTCGCCTCGCCCGCCTCGCTGCCGTCCGCCTGGATCTGGAAGGTCACGCTGTCGGGCGCGAACGGGCATTTCTGCTCGGTCATGAGCTTTGCTTCGTTGCACTGGACCGTTACCAACACGTCTATGGGGGTCTGACCGTCAGCAGGACGGATGCCTGACGCCGGGCTCAACGTGATGGTCCACCGGTTGGACGACGGTTCGGCGTCCTGTTCCTCCGGCGGCGCCGCCGCGCGGGTGATTGTCACGGTGTAGATGGCGCCGGCCGTGCCGCCGCTGTTCTGGGAGATGTTGATGACGTTTCCGCCCTCCTCCAGGGGAATGACCTCTCCCACCTCGACGCTTGCGCCTTTGGCCGTTATCTGGAGTGTGGCGCGGTTCGTGGTCTGCACTGCCGTTTGCGTGACCTCGTTTGCCACCTGCACCAGGTACTCCGTGCGGTCCGGCTCGAACTCCAGCGCGATGTTGTCCAGCGATACGCCGGTCATGGGCACGCCGCCGTCGTTGTCCGTTATCGTGAAGGTCGCAGCGGAGGGTGAACCCACCCGGTAGCCGTCGCCGCTCACCACCCTGACGGTCAGCGTTCCGTTGGCCTCGCCCATGTCGTCGTCGTGGGTGGCGAACTCGATGTCGAGCTCGCCCTCGCGGGCCTTCACCAACACGGTTTGCTGTCCGGCGCTCACGCCGAAATCGCCTTCGACCGTGATTTCGAGGGTCACCGTTATGTCATCCTCTACCACATCGCCGGGGATGATCTCGAACCCGGCGGTCCCGCCCTCGCTTACGATGCTGGAGATACCGGTTCGCTCGATGGTGATGCGGGGCCCTGCCGGTAACTGTTGCGACTGCCCGGTGGCCGGGGCGGGCGCGTCCACCGTGACGGTCATGGTGTCGGAATCGGATACGCCCTCCTTATCGGTCACGGTCAGCCGGAACTCCAGCGCCGTGCCGTCGGCGGCGTCCTCGGGGACGATGAAACTGGGGTCTCCGAAGTTGCTGGCCGGTTGGGTGGTGAGGGGATGGGTCAGCGTGACGGTTGGTCCCGAGAGCTGTACCCACTGGTGGGCCATCTCCCACCACTTGCCGTAGGGGTTGTCGCTGTTCGTGCCTTGCAGGGTTACGCTGTCGCCCGGCTGTCCCGCCAGGTCCGGGCCCGCGTCCGCCGTCGGCGCGGTTTCCACCACCTCAAACGGCGGCTGCACGGGCGGCTCCCCCGGCGACGTGCAAGCGCCTGTTTCCGCGTTCTTGTTCACCGTCAGGATGCGTAAGCCGATAGGATCCGGTCTGATGTGGGTGCCGTCGCTGCTGACACCGTCGGACACTTTGAGCGCAAAGGTGTACCGGGTTGGGGCTTCCAGGCACGGCACTGTAAAGCCGTTGGGCACCCGCCCGCCGGGGCCTTCCAGCGTACTGGTGAGGTCCTCAGTCAACTCAATGTTGTTGTTCTGTTCCAGAGGCCCCTCGTTGGCTTTCCAGGTGTAGGTCAGCGTTTCGCCGGCGACTCCGCCGATGTCGCCCCGCAGCCCGATTACTTCCCCCGCTTCCCAATCGGTCTTGGTCTGTGCGTTTCTGGGGCTGGTGAAGTCCACCGCCACCGTGGGACGCGCCCGGACGCCGATTCTCACTACGTCGGAATTCGACCAGCCGACGGAGTTCTCGACGGTCAGCAGGAAGGAGTAGGCCATGTCGGTGGTCTGGCCGGTCGGCGTGGTGAACGTCGCCCGGCGTTGATCGGCGTTGGTCAGCTCCACCGCAGGCCCGCTGAGCTGCTTCCACTGGTAGCTCGAAATGCTGCCCCGCGTGGCGCGGCTGCCGCTGCCGTCGAGGGTGACCGTTACGCCTTCCAGTGCCGGCTTGCGGGCGGTTGTGCCCGGATACCGGTCGTTGCTGCCCGGGTAGCTGGCCGTTGCCTTGGGGATGGGCGAGTAGTCCGGGAGGAGTCTCCCGTTTTCGTCCACGACCCATTGTGGCAATGGCTCTACTTCGACTTTGACGATGTCGTAGTCCTGGTTGCCGGCGCTGTCGGTAACGGTCAGCATGAAGAACAGGTTGACCGAGTCCTCTGGCGTTGTCGTGACGGTTCCGGCTGTGGTTATTTCGGCGGAGACCCTCCTGACCGCAGCCGGTAGCAATGGCGTGGTGAACGTGGTCGTGGAGCCGGTCGCACGGCTCAGCGTGACGTCGACGCCGCAGTAGCCTTGTCCGCGCAGGAGCAGGTCGAGCGCGATCAGCTTGTGGTCGCCTTCCGCATCGGGGTTCATGCAGATCTGCTGCCAGGCATAGCTGCGAATGGAACGCCCGCGGGCGGCGCGGCTGCTGCTGCCGCTCAGCGTCACCGGCCGATCCGGTGACTGGAGCGCGTTGCCGGGCGGCTCGACCACATACGTGTTGTCGTCGGCGGTGCCGGCCCGGCTGTCCGGCCCCAGATTCAGTTCATCGTCGTCCGTGCCGGGCCTGCCGTCCATGCCGCAAGCAAGCGTGTCGTCGTCCGTGCAGGGTAAGCCGTCGGGGCCCACGATCAGGACGTTGTCGTCGTCCGTGCCCTTGATTTCGTCGGGCCCGGGGTCTCCTCCCTGACGGGTGTCGTCCCCACCGCCGTACACGCCGTCGGGACCCTTCCCGACCTCGTTCACGGTGTAAGACGACCCTTGAGGATGCAGCGACCTCGTCGACACTCTGCCGACCGCCCTTGGCGCGCTGGCCCCTCCGGTTTCGTCCGCCACCGTGACGGTGATCGTCTGCGGAGCGGTGTAGGTGTCGTCGTTGAACTGGTCTCTGACCATGAGCCGGAACACGTAGTCTCCGGGCGGGTTGGCCCCGTTGATCCGGTACGGGTAGAGCGCCGACGGTTCCGTCACGCCGTCCCAGACGTTCCAGGACATCACCTGTTCCGGTGAGTACAGCGAGTAGGTGCAGTACGTTGAGTGCCCCCATGGGTGGCCGGGGAGATTCTTCTCACAGCCGCCGCGCAGTGGCGGGCCCAGCGGCGGCCCGCTGATCTGCTCCCACTTGTATTTCAGCGAGGCGTGCCAGTCCTGGTACGCCTGGGTCTCGCCGAACTCCGCCTGATCGGCCCGCGCCTGCCGGCTCGTGTCGGGGCGCACGTGCAGCGAGAAGGAGCCGGGCCGCGGCACGCGCTGCGAGTTCAGCGTGCGGTTGTCGGCCAGCGAGCCCGTGACCTGCGGCAGCCGGGGCGTGTAGACCCCCGCGACCGACGCCGGCGCGTCGTTGTCGTTGACGTTGACCCGCGACGATGGGACCGGCAGGTCGTAGGCTTCGCCATTCGGCAGCGCGGTCAGCGCGGAGAGCTGCACCCAACCGTTGCGCTCATCCTCCGCGTCGCCGACGGTGTTCACGGTGTAGGCGACGCTCTTCCGGTTGGCCGGAATGGTGACCGTGGCGGCGGCGTTGTCGACGCCGTAGTCGCCCTTGGCCTGGACTTGCACGTCGATGGTGAGTGCCTGGGCCGGCGCAGAGTCGATGGTGACGGTGAAGCGGACGGTCTGGCCCTCGGTGACCGCGGCCTGAGCCGACGTGACAATGACGTCAGGAAGGTCTACCCGTCCCTGATGGCCGAACTCCTCCCAGGTGAACACGCCGTCTTTGTTGCTATCGCCCTTCAACGCCGGGTACTGGCTGGCCGTGCCGAAGTCCCAGGGGTCGTCCACCGTCCCGTCGCCGTCCAGATCCAGGTTCCAGTTCGTATAGATTCCGGTATAGCCTACCGGGTTCTGCATTTGGGCAGTTGAGCGAGCAGTTGCTCCATACCCGGCTGTCCGGGTACTGTGAGGCCCGTCGAACTCGGAATAATGGAACAGCACGACTATGCTGTTGTCGAAGTATGAATTGGACACAACGTTGTTATGGACGCTCCCGTACAAGCCGCCCGCTTCGAGGTGGCGGCCCTTGGGATACAGATCGCTTCCCTCACCGGTTGATATGACGTCACCCAAGGAATACGACGCGATGATGGCAGCGTTAGCGTTATCCTCCATCTGGCCCACCAAGCCACCGATTCTTCCTCCGCTCCTCACGTCTACATCGGTCCAGGAGGCCTGCACTGTTCCGGTCAAGTCACCGACCAGACCGCCGGCATAGTATCTGTGTACGTTGCGCGGAACCGTCGTCACCTTGCCGGTGGCGAAGCACTTTTCGATTAACCCGCCACCCTCAACCAAGCCCACCAGGGCGCCGACCCTGTCCCCGGCAACGGTGATGTCCACGTTGGGGAGGCCGACGTTCCTGATCACAGAGCCTGCTTCGATACGGCCAAACAACCCCGTCTGGCCCTCGGCCCGGTTGATGAACAGGTTGGAGATGGTGTGATAGCCGCCGTCGAAAGTGGCGGTGAAGCCTCGGATGGGCTCCCACCCGGCGCCGCCGTTCGAATACAAATCGCCGAGTTCGGGCACACCGTTGCGGTTGGTGTCGAAGTCCAGGTTGGTGGTCAGCTCGTAGCCGATGCAGGTGTGGTTGGGGCAACCCATTGTCGGATCCCCGTCGTCATTCGCTCCTCTGTTGGGGTACGCGGGGACAAAGGCTACGTCGTTACTAGATCTTCCGTTGCCGTCCAAGTCCCAGCGGATGGCGTTCAGTTGCGCAAGGTTGGAGACCTCGATGAGGCCGTCGTCATCCAGGTCGTAGTCAACCGTTGGCGTCTGCGCGAGGGCAGACCCGCTGCTAAACAGAGCTGCCAGGGCAATTACGGTCAGGGCCAGTAACGGGCCAGCCGGCGCGGCCTCATTCTGAGCCACCTTTTGCGGGGGGGGGGGGGGGGGGGGGCTGACAGGGGTAGGTATGGGATTATCACGCAGTTGCATGGTGGGCAATCTCCAGGTTGGGTTGGGGTTCAGGCAACGGCCAACCCTGCCGGTTGGCACACCGCATTTCTACGGCCTCCGCAGCCGCCAATCGGGGAATTACTTTGTATTTTCCAACGGTTGAGGAGTGTGCTGAATATAGCACACACTCCACGTAGGATTGCCAATTGAATAGGCGTTCGTTTCCACGGGTTGCCACTGCATGGAACCCGCCGGTCGGCGGCGGTATTACGTCACCGTTGCGCCAGAATCGGAGCAGCGAAATCGCCTCGTACTCGATGCGGGGGTTGGCAATCTCGTCGCTGAAACCGTCGCCATTGCTGCAACGGGATTGCCACGTGGTTCGACAGGCTCACCATGAGCGGCGACGCTCCTCGCAATGGCAGGTGGGCGATTGTCACCCTCACCCCCGTATCAAGTACGGGGCAGGCTCCAACCCTCTCCCATCAAGGGAGAGGGGGAAGGGACGGGATTGCCGCTCTGCGCTCGCAATGGCAGCAGGCCGGGACTGGAGTGTCGCAATTTTCTCAAAGACTGCGGAGAATACGGGGCGGCAATGATTGTGCTACCATTTCGAGCAGGGAAGGCGAGTTGGTCAAGGTAAGATAAGGGGACAAAATGTTCAGGTTGATTCTGCCAATACTAATGATGTTCCCTCAGTTGGGGCCGCGCGCCGTCACGTTCGGGCGCGCCCTGTACCGGCTGCATTTCGACACCCGGGTGAATCGGTTTATCAAGCTTTTGATACCGCTGGCGTTGGTTTATTTCGTAATTCCCATCGACTTGATTCGTGACTTCCTGCCTCTCCCGTATGGGCTGGCTCGTTACGACGACGTCATCATATTGTTCATCGCGGTGTGGCTGTTCTGGAACCTGTGCCCCAAGCCGGTAGTACGGGAACACATGGGCGACCCGCCGGGGCCGCGGCCCGAGGATCGTGACCCCGACAGCGTGGTGGATGGACAGGCTCGCCCGCCCGGCAGTTCCGACGACGCGGACTGATGGCGCCGGCCGCCGGACCGGCCGGGTTGCGTCGGGGCTGCGGCACGAGTTGACCCGTGGCCGCTGAAAGCAAACGCCCGCCGGGGATGCCGCCGTCAACGAACCGCGCCGGTGACGGCATTTCCCTCTACGTGCACGTCCCCTTCTGTCTGAGCAAGTGTCCGTACTGCGATTTCAACACCTACCAGGGGATTGAGTCGCAGTTTGGCGACTACCTGAGCGCCGTGGTGGCGGAGATGACGGGCTGGTCGCACGCGCTGGGCCGTCCTGCCGTCAACACGGTTTTCCTGGGCGGCGGCACTCCGTCCTACCTGCCCGACGGCGACGTGGGGCGCATCCTGGAGGCCATCGCCGCCAACTACGGGGTAGGCGGCGACGCCGAGATTACCGCCGAATGCAATCCCAACGACCTGACCGCCCAACGGTGCGCCGATTTGAGAGCGGCGGGGATCAATCGCATCAGCATCGGCGTGCAGAGCATGGACAACGGGTTGCTGGCAATGCTGGGCCGGCGACACGATGCGGCTGAGGCTGCGGACGCGTTGGAGAAATGCCGTCGCGCCGGGTTCGACAACGTGAACCTGGACCTGATGTACGGTTTGCCTCAGCAGTCGTTGGCACAATGGCGGGACACAGTGGAGCGGACGGTGGCGCTGGAGCCGGAGCATCTGTCGCTGTACGCGTTGACGCTGGAGGAAGGCACTCCGTTGCGCCGATGGGTGGCGGACGGTCGGCTGCCGGAGCCGGACCCGGACCTGGCGGCGGATATGTACGATCTGGCCCGCGCTGAACTGGCAGCAGCCGGGTATCAGCATTACGAGATCAGCAACTGGTCGCGGGCGGGTCGGGAGTCGGTGCACAACCTGGCCTACTGGCTGAATCTGGAGTGGCTGGGCGTTGGGCCGGGGGCTCACTCATCGCTGGGTCGGTGCCGGTTCTGGACGGTGCGTTCGCCCCGGGAGTATGCGAAACGGGCGGAAGAATGGGCGCGGCAGGCGGAGGCCGGAGGGCGCTGGCCGGTGGTGTCGTCGGACGGCATCCGGGCGGTGCCGACGGTGGACGACCTGGAGGTTATCGACGGGGACACGTCGGCGGCGGAAACGATGTTCCTGGGACTGCGGCTGCTGGACGGGATGGACTTGGCCACGGCGTCGGAGCGGGCCGGCATCGACCTGGCGTCGCGATACGAACGCGAGCTGGCGGAGCTGACGGCCGAGGGGTTGCTGGTGTGGGAGAAGGACGGCCGGCTGCGGCTGGCGGAGGAGGCGTATCTGGTAGCCAACCAGGTGTTTACGCGGTTTTTGTAGAAAAGCCAGGGCGTAGGTTGGATTTCACCGCAAATTGGCTACGACTGATGAAAGACCTGCTGGTGGAGCTACCCAGCAGGTTAAAAATCATCGTCGTGCTGGGGTTTTTCATTCTGGGCGTGATGATAGCCCTCATTCATATCAGAGGCCAAATTATCGGCAAGGCGGCTACTATATTAACTCCTCACCTGGTGACGGGTTTGGATGCCGCTCTTATTGTATTTTTGCTGCTTTTGGTGTTACTCATCGTTGTTGCTGTGTCCTACGCCATTTCGTACCGCGAGAGATGATTATCCCCCGGATAAGGGTAGAGATCATCATCAAGGCGACAATTACCCACGCGAGTATAGCTATATCCAATACGATGATGCCGGCTAGAATTAGGAGGAGACTCTGCTGCTCCGTTAGGTAAAAGCCAATCAATATCAGCGATAATCCGACCGCAGCGACAGCGCCAATAGAGAACAGCGCAAGGTTCGACCAGTTGTTACGATCAGAATTCGATTGGAACTCTCGCATATCGGACGGCGGCATTCCAGTGGATAGCGCCCCTGTAGAATTGCCCGGCAGCGCGTCCGCTTCGATTGAGTTGCTTTGCACGTCAGGCGTAGTCATATTGCCTACCTCGCAAGTTCATCTTACCATTCGGCCAATCCGACTGACAAACGCAGCCCGGTTGGGCCTCACCCCGCCTATGCTAAACTGCCGGCGGGCCACTGACCGGCCCCCACCGTTCACCGCAGACTCGCCACGGAGGTCCTACTATGGCGGTACAGCCTTACACCATTAGCGTTTCGGACGAGGCGCTGGAAGATTTGCAGCATCGGCTGGCCCACGTGCGCTGGCCCGACGAAATACCGGGCGCCGAGTGGGATTACGGGTCGAATCTCGATTACATCCAGGAGCTGGTTGCCTACTGGCGAGATGGTTTTGACTGGCGAAAAGCGGAGGCCGGCCTGAACGCCTTTCCCAATTTCTACACGACCATCGACGGGCAGGGCATCCACTTCATCCACGCCCAGGGCAAAGGCCCCAATCCCATGCCCATCGTGGTTACCCACGGGTGGCCGGGCACCATCTACGAGATGCACAAGATCATCCCGATGCTGACCGATCCGGCGAGCCACGGCGGCAATCCGGAGGACTCTTTTGACGTGGTGGTTCCGTCGATGCCCGGCTACGGTTTCAGCGCGCAGACCCGCGAGCGGGGAGTCAACACGCGGAAGATCGCCGAGCTGTGGGACAAGCTGATGGCCGACGAACTGGGTTACCAGCGATACGCCGCTCAGGGCGGGGACTGGGGCGCCGGCGTTACCGCCCGCCTGGGCTTTCACCACGCCAACCACGTCCTGGGTCTGCACACGACATCGGTGACGCAGGCCATTCCGTATCAGGGCGGCAGTCTGGAAGGGCTGGGGACTCGCGAGCGGCTGGAGCAGGTGATCGGCACGACCCAGGGCGGCTACCGCCGGGACTGGACGGCCACCCTGTCTGACGACGAGATCAACATGATCGACCAGCGAGTGGCATGGCAGGGCGCCGAGGGTGGTTACGCTCACATTCAGGGTACGAAACCGCAGACGCTGGCCTACGGACTGAACGACTCACCGGTGGGGCTGTGCGCCTGGATCGTGGAGAAGTACCGCACGTGGAGCGACTGCAACGGGGATGTTGAAAGCGTTTACACGAAAGACGATTTGCTGACCACGGTGATGATTTACTGGGTTACCCAGACGATCAATTCCAGCACGCGATTGTATTACGAAAACAGCCGGACGCCGTGGTACTTTGGCCCCGACGACCGGATCGACGTGCCCTGCGGCATCGCCGTGTTTCCCAGGGAGTTGTCGACACCACCGAGGTCGTGGGCGGAACGCACCTATAACATTCAGCGCTGGACCGAGATGGACAGCGGGGGACACTTCGCCGCGCTGGAGAAGCCCGCCGAACTGGTGGCCGATATTCGGGAGTTTTTCCGCGCACTGAGGTAGGCAAGGGATGTAATACCGTTGGATGGAACCTATGAAGAATGCAAACGCACCAGCCGTCATCGAAAACGCCATCGCCACGGTGGCCGCCGCGAGCCGCGAACAGACGGGCGGGAAATGGCTGGAAAACCTGACCGTCGATGCAGGACCCCACATCAAGGAATGGGACATCGGCCAGTGCTGGCCCTGGGCTGAATGGCCGGAACGGGAAGATCATTTCCCCGGCACGACGAATCAGGATGTGGGCATTGACTGCGTGGCCGTCCGCCGCAGCGACGGTGAGCACATCGCCATCCAGTGCAAATCGCGCCAACTCGACGAGTACGGTCACGGCGACCCCATCAACAAGGAGGAGTTCGACAGCTTTGCCAGTGCGTCGGCCGGCGATTTCTGGTCCGAACGCTGGATCGTCACCAACGGCGACAACCCTCTGGGCAACAACGTCAAACAGACCCTGGCGATGACCAGCAAACCAGTCAAGATGGTCAATATCGCTAACGACCTGCTACAACAGCAAGCCACGTTCACTCACGAGGAATGCCCACACTGCGAGCCCAATCCTGACGGCGAGGAGCGCCAGCAAACCAAAACCTGTATGCAGACCGAGGCCATCGCCGAAAGCGTACGCATCCTCAGGGAGCAGGAACAATCGTCAAGCGGTGGCCTGCCCGTGGGCCAAGCCCGCGGCAAAATCATCCTGCCCTGCGGAACCGGCAAGACGCGAATCTCGCTACGCATCGTCGAGGAACTGACGCCGCCGGGTGAGCTGTCCATCGTCTTATGTCCGTCAATCGCTCTGGTCGCCCAGATCAGGCGCGAGTACCTCCAGCACGCGGAAACTGACATCCGGGCGCTGGCCGTATGCTCCGACGAAACCGCCGGCTACGACCCCAGGAAGGAAAGCTCACGGAACACTGCCGCCGACCCTACACTGGACAACAGCAACGTCAGCGCGTCCGAAGTGAAGGGCATGGTCACCACCAACCCGACCGCAATCGCTCAGTGGATGCGCGACGCGCAAGGCGCCGACCGGGTAAACGTCATCTTCGGCACCTACCAGAGTGGCCACCGGATTGCCGAGGCGCTGAGTGAAACCGGGGTAACGGCCAAGGTCCTCATCGCCGACGAAGCGCACCGCACCGCCGGACTGCGCCGCAAGCGCAATGCCGGAAACGGAACCCTCTCTGAGGACGAGCGACGTATCCGCGACTTCACGCTGTGCCACGACAACGACGGCTTCCCGGCGACCTACCGCGTCTATCAAACGGCCACGCCCCGCATCTACGACACCAGCAAGGTGAACCGGGACCAGCCCAGTGACTGGATCGTCCGCACCATGGACGACGAAACCGTTTTCGGAGTAGAGCTGTACCGCAAGAGCTACGTGGAAGCCGTCAGGAATAAATGGCTCTCCGACTACCGCATCATCGCCGTGGGAGTCGCCGGCCCCGATGCCCACAACATTGCCAACCAACTTGCCGGACAAACCGCAAGCAGGGGGCGCAACGCTCTGACCACCACCCACTTCCTCCGCGGGCTGGCCTTCGCGCTGGCCATGGGCGGCGCAACGCAGAACCGTGAAAACGGCAACGTGCCCATCAAGTCCTGCATTGCCTTTATGAACACCGTGGACAAGTCCAGGAACATGGCGCATGACCTCCAGATCCCTATGGTAAGGCAGTGGGTCCAGGACTGGCTGAACGACAACAACCGGGAAGGGCAAACCGCCGCCGACTATACCCTGGAGCATCTGGACGCTGCCAGCAACGTCACGGCAAGGGATAACGCCAAACGACGGCTGGCCGATTCCAGCGAATCCAACCCCCACGGCATCATCAACGTCGGCATCTTCGGGGAGGGCACCGACGCGCCCTCCCTCAGCGCCGTCGCCTTCCTGGAGGCCAGGCGAAGCCCCATCGACGTAATTCAGGCCGTAGGCCGGGCCATGCGCACCGTGCCGGGCAAAGAAATGGGGTACATCATCTGCCCCATCGTGATTCCGCCCACCGCGGACCCTGAAACTTGGCTCAGCGACAGCGACATGTCAGAAGGGTGGCAGGAACTGGGGCAGATACTCCTCGCCCTGCGCGCCCACGACCAGCGTATTGAGGAAAACCTGGCCGACCTGCTGCAACTGTACATCCCGAAACCGCCGCCGGTGCAGCGCACCATCGTGGCCGTGGCCAGCCGCGAGGAAAAACGCATCCAGTACCGGGAGCACGAAGGTGCGCCTGGGGAAGCTCAGGAGGCCGTGGAACGGGTACTGTCAGGAAAAAGCACGCTGGGACAGGAATTCCGCCCCATCTCGGAAACGGAGGCCATAGCGCCGCCAGCGGCAAACGAGGTTGTAGTTGTCAATGCCGAAGAGGGTAGCAACCCCCAGTACGGCGAGACCGCGAGGGGATCTGCACAGGAACTGCGTCACATCGGTGACGCAAAGCCAGCGGCATTGCACCCGAGCGAGGCCACGCAGATCATCACCGGCAAGAAAAACGACGACGGCAGCAATGAGCTCCGCATGGACACTGTCGCTCGAACCAAACCGGCTCCGGATGGCACACGAGGCCAAGTGGACATCAAGAAGTCCAAGGCCAAAGCCAAGGACATGATTAACAAGGGTACGGGCGTGCGCGTCACCCGGAGCGCAAAGCCTCGCCGAACTCGCGAAGAAATAGCCGAGGCGTCTGCTCAACGGATGCTCCTGCTCAGCGGACTGGAAGACCACGGCAACGCCATCAAAATGAATTTGCTCGCCAAGTCCGGCCTGGTTGACAACCGTGTCGTCAGGGACTTGAACATCCTGGAATCCAGCATCAAGGAAGCCGCCCATCACATGAGGAATGACGGCCTCCAGCCGGCGCTGGATAAGCATTTCGGGTTGGACAACTTGAAGGACCAGGAACGGAACGGCCAAGCCGACGGCTGCACCATCGCTGCCCTGCTGATGATGAACGCCGCCATGCTTCACCAGCGGATCGCCAACGGCGGCTGGCTGTCCGGCGTCGCCGACCTGGCCGCCGTCAAGAACGCAACCAACGTGGTCAACATGACCCAGCGCCAATGGAACGCCATCATGCGCCACGACTTTCGCCCCGTGCTGGAACCGGCGGTAAAGGCCGTCGAAGCCGTTGAAGACACTGGCAAGCTGGCCGGACTGGAACGGGCCCTGCGCCACATCGCGGCGGAAGCGGAACGCATCGCGGAAACCTACGCCGACATGGGCGCGGATCACGCCGGGCCGTTGTTCAATAAGGTCATGGGGAACCAGGCCAGCGACGGCGCGTTTTTCACCAGGCCGGTGGCAGCGTCCATCGCGGCCCGCCTCACGCTGGATGTTTGCGGCGACGTGGACTGGACCGACCCCGAAGTTTGGAGAGACCACAAGACCGTTGACCTGGCCTGCGGCAGCGGCACCCTGCTGGCGGCCATGCTCACCGACATGAAACGCCGCGCCCGTGAGCAGGGCGCCAGCGAGACGCAAATCGCTGAGTTGCAAAAGCTGGCGGTGGAGGAAACCATCAAGGGGCTGGACATCAACCCGGTGTCTCTACAGCTGGCCGCGTCGCAGCTCACCGCCGGCAATCAGGAAATCCGCTACCGCCAGATGGGCCTGCACCTGATGCCCTATGGCCCGCAAGCCGACAACCCGGCGCGGGTGTCCGTAGGGACTCTGGAACTGCTGGGGCAGAAGGCGATTGTTCCCAGGAACAGCGAACTGAACCTGACCGACGACAAAATCGGCTCTCAAATCGTCTGGAACCAGCCCGACGACGCCGAACTGGAAGACGCCGTTGACGCGGCCAAAGACGCCCGCATCGTAATAATGAACGCGCCGTTCACACGACGGGCTAAGATGGGCGAGAAATTCCCAGAAAACACCAAGAAGGCGCTGCAAACGCGGGTCGATGCAATGGAACAATTTCTGGTCCAAAACGACCTTGCCATTGCCAATTTAGTTGACAAGAATGCACTACGCCCACTGTTCACAGCACTGGCAGACCGATGCACCACGCAGGAACGGGGCATAGTTGCCATGATCGCTCCCTTAGCGGCGCTTTGCGGCACATCCGGGCTTCAAGAGCGCAAGGTGCTGGCGCAAAGATTCCACATTCATACCGTGCTTACTTGCCACCAACCGGGGCAGACGAACCTGAGCCAAAACACCAGCATCAACGAGAGCATCATCATTTCCAAAAGGCACGAAGGCATAAAACCGCCCACTCGGTTCATCAACCTAGACAGATTACCGACCGACGACGCCGAAGTCGCAGACCTGCACGAATGTCTCACAGACTGCGTTGAAGGCTCAATCGCTAACGGATGGGGCGAAGTGTCTCGCTGGCCGACCATCCGTATAGAGGAGGGCGACTGGTCCGCCGCCATCTGGCGTTCGCCAGAGCTGGCCGAGGCGTCCACCCACTATGCCAGCCACGAAGACCTGTCGACCATGAAACAATCCGGTGTGTCAACACATCAGACAGGTCGGGAGCTGACAGACTCACATGAACGGACAATATCCAACATCCCTGGAAGCCTAACCATACTGTCATCATCAGGAAAAGGCGGACAAGACCGCATAAAAGCCAATCCTGACGAATACTGGGCGCCTAAGAATCCAGACGAATCAGTGCGCCAAGCTAACGGCGGAACATACCCGGAATCCGACAAAATCTTGACCAAAGCGGGATACCTCCTGGTACCCTTCCGTCAACGCAACAACACAGCGCGTCTCACCGCAGTCGCAAGCGACGAAAAGCTAGTGGGCACCGGCTGGATGCCTGCCCCCGGCCTATCGCCCGAAGCATCCAAGGCGATTGCCGTGTTTATGAACTCAACACCCGGACGCATACAACTGATGCGAAACACTGGTATGACACTTGACTACCCCACCTACCCGCCAGCGGCATACGCCAACATCCGCATCCCGAATATCAAGGACACCCGCATCCGCCAAATCCTGGCCGACTGCTGGGAGCGCACCAGGGACATGGAAGTGCCGCAGTTCCGCGACGGCGAGTGCAAAGTGCGCCGCCTGTGGGACGAAGCCGTCGCCGAGGCGATGGATTGGGATGCCCAAGAGCTGGCCCGCCGGCGCGAACTGCTCAACAACGAGCCTCACGTTCGCGGCCTCGGCTACAACCAGTACGCCGACGAAGCGGACGTCAAACCTGCCGACCGCGAACGCTTCCAAGAACTGGCCGACCGATGGGAGAATGAAACAGTATTCTTGTCGAACTCGGACCGGGCAGCTGAACACCCCGCCCACCAGGAAATCGTCAGCATGGGCCAAACGGCAGTGCCCCTGATTCTGGAAAGAATGCAGTTGCAGGGTGGTCACTGGTTCCACGCGTTATACGACATCACTGACGAAAACCCCGTGAAACCGGCTGACCGCGGCAACGTTGGAGCAATGCAGGCAGCCTGGCTCGAGTGGGGCGAGGGGAATGGATACGCCTAGATTGGCGCAAGCGCTCATTGCGGCATTCCAAAAGCTGTCAAGCGAAGATTTCCAAATCGTAGATCAACCCTCACGACGGTACAACTGCATTGCCTACGCCGCCGGCGACACCACAGAATGGTGGTGGCCTGACGGGATAAACTACTGGCCTCCGTGGGCGACAAGGGATAACAGGATGGGAAGCCTGAAGGAAGTGTTCGCCGGACTGGGATACGACCCATGCGACGACAGTGACGCCGAAGACGGCTACCAAAAGGTCGCTCTGTACGAAGTGCAAGGTGAAGCGAAACACGCAACGGTGCAAGTGCCCAATGGACGCTGGCGCAGCAAAATGGACCACGGACCAGTGATCGAACATCGCAGCCCGGAGTCGCTTTCCGGTGGACCGTACGGCGACGCCACGACCACCATGCGAAGGGTTGTGAGCGCAAACCGCTAACGGCAAATCCGAGAACATCCACGGAAAAGGACACGCAAGATGCGATGCATCAGCACAGAACATCTAACCGCCATAGGCAATGAAGCGGAAATCGACGTACCGAAAGGTATTTGGAAAAACATCGCGTGTGTGACGAATCCATCAAACGATCATTGCAGAGCCGCGATATGCCATTGTCCCGCGCGGTTCCATCGGGCTGACACGGCCACCAAAAAACGTTACCATTACGCTCAAGCATGAGGCAACGCAAGTCTGGCAAATGGGCCGGACAACAAGGAGGAACCCGTTAGATGATTACCAAGTTTGGCAGCCTTTGGGCCGGCAACGTCGATATGGACAACCCCGGCTACCAGGGAACTCCCGCCAATGACCGTTGGTTGACCGACGAGGAGCTGGGCGGCGGCGCAATCGAGAAGGCGGAGCAGCTGGCTACCACCATGGACCGCCTGGGCTACGATAGCTTCTGGGTGGCGGAGCACCACTTCCAGCGGGAAGGCTACGAGTGCATCCCCAACCTGCTGATGCTGTACGTACACCTGGCTCACCTGACCACTAATCTGCGCTACGGCTGCGGTTTCAACATCAACCCCATGTGGAACCCGGTGCGGCTGGCCGAGGACTATGCAACCGCCGACTGGCTGACCGACGGGCGGGTGCGTTTTG
Organism: Dehalococcoidia bacterium; assembly: GCA_965262485.1. Lineage (GTDB taxonomy): Bacteria > Chloroflexota > Dehalococcoidia > Lucifugimonadales > UBA3495 > Bin87. The sequence goes on from OZ253540.1 coordinate 3,081,116, forward strand.
GCGTGGGTCGCGGATACCACACCCGCGAGGTGGAGGTGTTCGGATCCCCGATTATGGACCAGAACGCCAACCGCGAGCTGTTCGAGGAGCAGGTGGAGGTGATCTGGAAGGCTTTCAACCAGCGCAGTTTTTCCCACCACGGCAAGCATTTTGACATCCCGCCGCACGTACCCTATCGCGGCTATGATCTGGAAGAGATTACGCTGGTGCCGCGGCCCAAGCACGAGGTGGAATGGTGGCAGCCGGTGGTATCGGCCAGCGACCGGGCTATCAACTTCATGGCCAAGTGGGGAATCAATGGAATTATCGGCGGCGGCGCGGCTACGGGCGGCGCCAGCGACGACGTGATTCAACGCTGGCAGGCCATCCACGCCGAGCAGGGCAAGGATTACCAGCTGGGCGAGGGTTTGATCGTCGGTTACTCGGTGCAGCTCGCTAACAGCGAGAAGGAAGCGATGGACCAAGCGCGCTACTGGATGGAAGAGCGGGTGAAGATGTTCGGGCCGTTGGGCTTCATTGCCGGCCTGAGCGACGAGCAGCTGAACGCGCTGAACGCTTTCGGGCGTCCGGTGCCGCAGGGCCTGAAGATGCCGACGATAGAAGAGTCGGTGGCGGCCGGGCAGTACCTGGTTGGTCCGCCGGAACGGGTTACCGAGCAGTTGATGGAAGTGCAGGAGCGCTACCCGGGCCTCCAGGAAATCAACATCGGCGTTACCAACATGGGTATGCCGACGTCGGCGTCGCTGGAACAGCTGGAATGGTTCGCCAGCGACGTGATGCCGCACTTCAACAAGTAGGGCGCGATAACCCGGCGACGGCGTCGGAGCGCGACGAATCACGAATAGCATGACGGGTTGGCGTTGTTGAGGCGCTGGCCCGTCTTCGATTGACGATAAGGCCCGGTCGTTAGGGGCGTCCGGTTAGGCCGCTCACGCGTACCCTCTTTGTCATTGCGACCCCGTACTCGATGCGGGGGTTGGCAATCTCGATGAGGCCGAACACATGTAGACGATCCTTCGACAAGCTCAGGACGAACGGCCCGGTGGGGCCGGCCCTTCGACGGGCTCAGGACCAGCGGGGGGATTGCCACGTCGCTGCGCTCCTCGCAATGACAGATTAAAGCGGGTACGCGCGAGGGTTAGGGCCTTTCGAGTATCCCGTCATTCCGGCCTTGAGCCGTAATCTATAGGCTTCCGCCAAGGGTTCGATGGCTTCCAATGAGATTGTCCCAGGTTCCCGCTTTCGCGGGAAGGACGAGTCTGCGGACAATTAAAAGACCCTGGCGCCGGTTGTGTGTGGCCTTGATTTTCGATTGGCGGCGGGTTGATAATCTGCACGCTGCGTTCCTGACGGGGACTGAAACTGCGACGGGTGGCAGGAGAAACATTGGCAACTGATTACCAACCTCGGCCCGCCGCCGTGACTACTGTGGTCGGAGCCACCACCTGGGGTACTACGCTGGGGATTATTGCGGCCAGGCTGGGTCATGCGGTGCGGTTGTTGTGCCGCACGGCTGAGGAAGCCGACGGACTGCGCAGAGATGGCGAACACGTGCGCCGCCTGCCTGGATACCGATTTCCGCCGGGGCTGACGCTGGAACACGATCCGGCGAGGGGGCTGGATGGCGCTGAACTGATTATCGTGGCGTCGCCGTCGGACCGGTTCCGGCAGAATGTGCAGCGCATCGCTGGGTCGGTGGCCGGCGACGCAGTGGTGCTGAGCGTGACCAAGGGCTTCGACCGGCCCGGCAGTCTCCGCATGACCGAGGTGATGGCCCAGGAATTGCCGGACCTGGACGCCGGGCAGTTTGCCGCGCTGTCGGGGCCAAGCCTGGCCGACGAGGTTATCGCCGGAAAGCCGGCGTCAGTTGTTGTGGCGTCCGAGAGCGATGCGTCGTGCCGCCTGGTTCAGGATACCTTGATGTCCCCAATGTTCCGCATTTACACCAGCCAGGATGTGGTGGGGGTAGAATTGGGTGGCGCGCTGAAAAACATCGTGGCGTTGGCCGCCGGCATTGCCGACGGCCTGGACGGCGGCGACAATGCCAAAGCTGCGTTGATAACCCGTGGGCTGAACGAGATCGGACGCCTCGGCATCGCCGCCGGCGCCGAGTTGATGACGTTTGCCGGCCTGGCCGGCCTGGGTGACGTGATGGCGACGTGCGCCAGTCCCTACAGCCGCAACCGTCGTGTGGGCGAGGAGCTGGGCAAGGGCCGGCGTCTGGAGGATATTCTGGCTGGCATGGACGCGGTGGCGGAGGGCGTGAATACGACTCTGGGCGCCCTGGAACTGTCGGAGCGGCTGGGCGTGGACATGCCGATCACGCGGTTGATGGCACAGGTGTTGTTCGAGGGGTTGCCGGCGTCGGATTGCATACCGGCGTTGATGGAGAGGCCGCCGCGACCGGAGTGGTAGGGTGGAGCCTTGTCATTGCGAGCGTAGCGTGGCAATCTCGTCGCCGTAGCAACGGTGGTTTGCCGACGTGTGTTCAACCTCATCGAGATTGCCACGTCGCTGCGCTCCTCGCAATGACAGGGGGTCCTTCGACCGGCTCAGGATGATGCTTCGACAGGCTCAGCATGAGCGGGGGGACGGGGTTAGCGAAGTTCTCTGGGCAATGTGAAGGTGATGTCCTCGTCGGCGCCGGTTATCAGCGAGACGCGTTCGGGTTCCAGCGCGTCGATGACGGCCTCTACCAGCACCTCGGGGGTGGATGCGCCGGAGGTGATGCCGATGCGGTTTCTGCCGTCCAGCCAGTGCGGTTGGATCTCGTCGGGGCCGTTAATCAAGTACGCCGGCACTCCGTTGGCCTCGGCGACCTCACGCAGGCGGTTGCAGTTGGAGGAGTTTTGGGCTCCGATTACCAGCACGACGTCCACCTGGCCGGCCATTTGCGTAACGGCGTCCTGCCGGTTGGTGGTGGCGTAGCAGATGTCGTTGCGTACGACGGCGGCCGGGAACCGGTTATTGATGGCGGCGATGGCGCTGGCGGTGTCGCCGACGGACAGGGTGGTTTGGGTGATGACGGCCACCTCGGAGTCTGCCGACCAGCCGATGTCGGGGTCGGCCACTTCGTCGGGCAGGGGAGACGTATCGTCCACCAGCGTCATGGGAACCTGACCCATGGTGCCGCGTACTTCCTGGTGCCCGCGGTGTCCCACCAGCAGAACGCGTTTGCCTTCGCGGTGGTACTTCTTGGCCTCGTTGTGGACGCGGGTTACCAAAGGGCAAACCGCGTCGATTACTCTCAGGTTGCGCAGTTCGGCACGCTGGAAATCTTCGGGCGGCGAACCGTGGGCGGAGAATACGACCAAAGCGCCGTCGGGCACTTCGTCGACCTCTTCCACCGTGATGGCTCCCTTGCGCTCCAGTTCGGCCACGACGTAGGGGTTGTGGACGATCTGGTGCTTGACGTATACGGGAGGACTGAAACGCTCGAGGCACAACTCCACCACTTCGATGGCGCGCACCACGCCAGCGCAAAATCCGCGGGGTGAGCTAAGTACGACTTCAACCATTTATGACCTCAATTGCGATTAGGGTGTATCGACGTTGCCCGTCATTCCTGCGCAGTTGCCCGTCATTCCCGCGCAGTTGCTCGTCATTCCCGCGAAAGCGGGAATCCACCTCAGCAAATCTCGTCATACAATTCTTCCCATGTCGGATTACCTTTCTCAATCAACTCAATCTTCCATGCCCGGTTCCATTTTTTGAGCGCCCTCTCCCTGCTGATGGCACTTTCCACGGATTCGTGAATCTCATACCAAACGAGCCTATGAACGCTATAACGCTTCGTGAAGCCTGCCACAAAGTCATTCTTGTGCTGCCAGACCCTCTGGACAAGGTTCGAGGTTACGCCGATATACAGAGTGCCATCAGGCTTGTTTGCAAGCATGTAAACGCAAGGCGTTTTCATGTGTGGAGCCTCTGGATTCCCGCTTTCGCGGGAATGACGGCAAGGTAGTTGGGATGGGCAAGGCTTGGGATGGGCAAGGTTGCAGGGGTGACGGAAGTCGCGGCAATGCTAGGCGCTATCGGGTTCCCAGCCCCAGGGCCGGGGGCCCCAGCCGGCTTCGTGTACCTGACCGCGTTTGACGGACAGGACTGGAACAACGGCCCGTTCCGACGGGCGTCCGGCGCCCAGCACGTCGTACACCACCCAGCTGCCATCGACAATATCGAGGACGGATACATCGGCCTGTTTGCCAACCTCCAGACTGCCCAGGCGGTCGCCCTCGCCGATGGCGCGGGCCGGGTTGATGGTACACATTTCCACCACCCGATCAAGGGTGAACCCCATGGCCAGGAACCGGGTCATCATCTCGGTCATGCTGTGGACGGTGCGGATGCGGCCGGGAACCGTGAGGTCGGTGCTGATGCAGTGGGGTTCCACTCCCTGGTCGAGCACGCGCTCGCCGATGTCGAAGCTGAAGTTGGCGCGACCGTGGGCGGTGTCGAGCCAGACGCCGCGCTCGTGGGCCTCCCTGGCTTCGGGAACCAGGTTGCCGTCGGTGTCCAGCACGCCGCCGGGGTTGGCGGTGAAGAAGTGGGTGACGATATCGCCCGGCTCCATGATGGGGAGCAGTTCGCGGATGACCTCGGCGGGATAGCGTTTTTCGGTGTCGCCGATGTGAACCATCAGGGGGACGCCGGCTTCTTTAGCGGCCCGCTTGGCGAGGCGGGGCATTTCCATGCCCATTATTTCGAGAGCCGGCGAAACCATGCGGGCCTTGATGCCGCGGATGACGCCGTTGCTTTCTTCGATGACCTGTATGGTGCGTTCCAGGTCGATGCTGCTGGGCGAGAAAATGTCGGGCGTGGTGGCGAGTCCGGTGCGGCAGATGTGCAGGAAGGGGATGATCTCGGTGGCGTTGCCGGGGATGATGTGGGCCGGAAAACCGCCGTAGGTATCGCATCCGCTGCTGCCGGCATCCACCATGGTGGTTACGCCAGCGCGCACGCCGCCGACATCGGCGTTGACACCGTTGCCGTTCACGCCTTCGTAAACGTGGGTGTGGAGGTCGATGAGGCCGGGGGTGACGTATTTGCCTTTTACTTCGACAACGCGCGATGCCTGGTCAGCAGCGATATCGGCGGCGACGGCGGCGATTTTGCCGTCTTCGATGGCTACGTCGAACGCGCCGTTCAGCCCTTGCGTGGGGTCGACAACAGTGCCGCCCTTGATGAGCAGGTCATACATGAGCGATATGCCTCCGTTCTAGTTTGTAGGGGTGGCGTCGTCGCCGACAGCGCTGTTATGGTGGTGGGATTCGGAGCGCAGCAGCCGGAGTTCCTCTTGCAGCAACCGCATCTGTTCCAGGAAAAGCCGGCGGTCTTCGGCCTGTTGTTCCTGAGCCTTTTGCTGCGCGACCCGGAGTTCAGCCAATTCCTGCTTCGTGTGATCGTGTGCTTCCTTCGTGCGGTCATGGGCTTCCCGTTCCCGAAAATACAGAACCATATCACCAACTCCTGGCAGGCCAACGGTTTTCACCAGCTGGTTGAGATACTCCCTATAATGCTGGTTGGCAGTCCTGGAATCAACCCGTGGTCGTTGAACCCGGCGATTAACGCAGCCGGAACTATGTAGCAGTGGATTCGTGGTTGCCGCTGTCGCCGGCGCCGTTGTCGCCATTATGGTGGTGGTATTCGGAGCGCAGCAGTCGTATTTCTTCTTGCAGCAGGCTCAATTGTTCCAGGAAAAGCCGGCGGTCTTCGGCCTGTTGTTGCATTAGCGTTTGCTGCTCTTCGGCCTGCTGTTCCTGAGCCTTTTGCTGCGCGACCCGGAGTTCAGCCAATTCCTGCTTCGTGTGATCGTGTGCTTCCTTCGTGCGATCATGGGCTTCCCGTTCCCGAAAATACAGAACCATATCACCAACTCCTAACAGGCCAACGGTTTTCACCAGCTGGTTGAGGATACTCCCTATAATGCTGGTTGGCAGTCCTGGAATCAACCCGTGGTCGTTGAACCCGGCGATTAACGCAGCCGCAACAGCGATGGCGTAGAGAGAGAACCAGCGTATCCGCCGGGACGGCACGTTAGGAAAACAGGCCGCTTACTGGAAAAGCTCGCCGACGGACCGGCCCTCGTGGATGCGGCGGATGGCCTCTCCGAGCAGCGGCGCCACCGACAGCACGGTGAGGTTGCTGAAATTCTGCTTTTCGCTGAGGGGCACGGTGTCGGTTACAACCACCTCGGAGTAGGGGCTGTCGGCCAGCAGGCCTGGCGCGACCGGCGAAAAAACCGGGTGCGTGGCACAGCAGTACACCTCGGTAGCGCCGGCGTCGAGCAGGGCGTTGGCGGCGTTGACGATGGTGCCGCCGGTGAGGATTTCGTCGTCGAAGGTGAGGGCGCGCTTGCCGCGAACGTCGCCGATGACGTTGAGAGTCTCGGAGCTATCATCGTTGCCGGTGCGGCGCTTTTCGATCACGGCCACGGGAATGCCCAACCGTCCGGCCATGTCGCGGGCCCGCTTGCTGATACCGAAGTCGACGGCCACCAGCACCAGGTCTTCCAGGCCTTTTTCGGCGAAGTAGTTGGACAGGATGGGTTCGGCGGTGAGTTCGTCGACGGGGATGTTGAAGAAGCCCTGGATCTGGCCGGCGTGCAAATCGAGGGTGAGCACGCGGTCGGCGCCGGCGGTTGATATGAGGTCGGCGACGAGGCGGGCGGTGATGGGCACACGGGGCTGGTCTTTCTTGTCGGTTCTGCCGTAGCCGTAGTAGGAGACGACGGCGGTGATTCGCCCGGCGGACGCGCGGCGGCAGGCGTCCATCATGATTAGCAGCTCCATGAGGTTATCGTTGGTGGGAGCCACGGTGGGCTGGATGATGAAAACGTCGCGCTCACGAATGTTTTCCCCGATGCGGACGAACGTGTTGTCATTGGCAAACTTGAACGCCTCGCTTTGGCCCAGCTCGATGCCCAGGTATGCGCAAACATCGCGGGCCAGTTTGGGGTGGGCGTTGCCGGAGAACACCTTTAGTTCGTTGAGCATTGACATAGCAGCACCTTTTGAATTGCGGAGAATGAGCGGCGCCGGGCACACTCAGGCGGCATACCGGCGGATGTACGGGGTAGCTACGTCATGGTAAAGGGGCGGCAAAGGCTAGTCAACGTTTGGTTGCCGCAGGCGCAGGGCCTTTCGGTTTTACAAGAAATCCCCTCTCCCTTGATGGGAGAGGGTTAGAGCCTGCCCCGTACTTGATACGGGGGTGAGGGTGAAGGTGTGAGATAGGGAACTATCCTGCGGCAGACTATACCCCTCACCCCAGCCCTCTCCCACAAGGGGAGAGGGAGAATCGAAAGGCCCTGGCCTCATGCGAACCCGCTTTGTCATTGCGAGCGTAGCGTGGCAATCTCGTCGCCGTAGCAACGGCGGTTCGTCGAGGTGTGTTCAGCCTCATCGAGATTGCCACGTCGCTGCGCCCCTCGCGCCCGCCTCACAGATTGGCCCATCTGCAAGGCATACACAACATACAAATGACAGATTAAGGCGGGTACGCGTGAGGAATCAGCGGCGGTCATTGCGGGGAGCGGATGGTTCGACAGGCTCAGGATGAGCGGGAACGGATTTGCCGGGAGATTGTGCGGCGGGTGTGTTCCTCTCATCGCGAGGCGAGTGATAAGATTTGTTCAGGACGGGCGCCGCTGCCGGATTGTCGATCCAATGCCGGGGAGTCCGCCTGATGCTGAACAATATGAAACAACGTAACTGGCTGAGGGAACTGGTAGAGGCCACGCTGATAGGCGCGTTGGTGTTCGTGGCCATTCAGGTTGCGGTGGTGAACTTTCGCGTGGAAGGTTCAAGCATGAATCCCACGCTGTTGCCGGGCCATTACCTGATGGTGAACAAGCTGGTTTATTTTCAGCTGGATACGGGCCGGCTGGGGAGGATAATCCCATTCTGGCGGCCCGCCGAACCCCGGGACGTTTACCTGGGGCGTTCGCCGCACCGGGGGGACGTTATCGTGTTCGACTACCCACGGAATACGGAGCGTCAATTCGTAAAACGGATCATCGGGGAGCCGGGGGACACGGTGGCGATTGCCAACGGGTCGGTGAGCATCAACGGCGCAAGGCTGGATGAACCCTATTTGACGGTGCGGGGCAATACCGACTACCGGCCGTTGACGTTGGGCCGCGACGAGTATTTTGTGCTGGGAGACAACCGAACCGGCAGCCAGGATTCCCGAGACTGGGGCACGCTGACTGCTGACCACATCATCGGAAAGGTGTGGGTGGTGTATTGGCCGCAGTCGGCGTGGGGGTTGCTGCGTTAATGACGTGCCGGGCGCGAAACCAGGCTCGCGTGAGTGATTGTCAGCAACCCTTGGCGGCGGGATCGCCACGCTGATGCGCCCGGCAAGTTTACGAGACGTGGAAGCCTGGAGAGGGGGAAGATCTATTCGGCCTCGATGGCTGGCCCCACCAGGACGTCGTCGCCCTCGACGCGAATGGCGAACTTGCGCAAAGCCTGGGTGGCCGGGGGAGTAATGGGCTGACCACTGGCCACGTCGAATACTGCTCCGTGGAGGGGACAAACCAGCTCGCCTTCTTCCAGATCGCCTTCGGAAAGGTTGGCGTAGGCGTGGGTGCAGATGTCGTCGCAGGCGTGAAGTTCGCCGTCGAGGTTAACCAGCAATATTTCCTCGGGCCCCACCTTGATGGAAAGCATGTCGCCCGGGGGAACGTCGCTGAGTGAGGCAACTTTGACAAATTCGTCGGCCATTGAAAAGCTCCTTAATTTTTTCCGTCTGCAATCATGCGTCTGGGGTCTTGCCGTGCCGGCAGGAACATCGGCAGGCGCCAGTAACCGTCGGCAACTTATTATATGACAAAATTGCAGGATTCCGGGCTGGGACAAAAGGTTAACATTGCGGGTTTCTTCGGGAATGGGTTACGCCTTGACGCCGGCCCGCTTCCGCTGGGCGCCCACGCCCGCCTGTCATTGCGAGGAGCGCAGCGACGTGGCAATCTCGTCGGCGCAGCAATGGTGGTTTGCCAACGTGTGTTCAGCCTCATCGAGATTGCCACCCCCGTATCAAGTACGGGGTCGCAATGACAGATTAGGGGCGACGAGATTGCCAACCCCCGCATCGAGTACGGGGCCGCAATGACAGATTAAAGTGGGTACGCGTGAGGTCGCGGGGTTGGTTGCCTATTTGGTCGGCACGTGATAGCCTGTTTACGAAAGAAATAACGACGCAATTATGACCATTATGAATGGAAGGGTTCTTGTCCGGTAATGATAGACGTAGAAGTTAAGCAGGGGATTATTCAGGAATACCGCACCCACGAGTCGGACACGGGTTCCACCGAGTTGCAAGTAGCAATGCTCACGGAGCGGATCCGGCAGGTTACAGACCACCTTCGCACCCATCGGAAAGACGTCCATTCGCGTCGGGGGCTGGTTACTATGGTGTCGAAACGGCGGCGGTTGCTCAACTATTTGAGCCGCGAGGACGTTGGACGCTATCAAAGATTGATTGGACGACTTGGGCTGCGCCGCTAAGGCGGGTTCCACGGCGATCAGGCTCGGTGGCAGCCGTTAACCGGCAATTGCAATTGACCGACGCCAAGCCGTTGTAGAAAGGCCCCCATTGACGCCACTGTTTTCCGGCATCGGCCAAACCGCGAATCACCGTTGTACGTATTTGGTGTAGAGCAGTGCGCCACCGCTGAGCGGAAGGTGCGATAACAGCCCGAGAGATGACGGAACCGGATCCCGCCGGGACGCCGGACGTGTCGGGCGAGAAACGAAGAAGAACCGGTATGGAAGAACCGGAGGACGGGATAGAGAGAGTCGGGGGAACCGACGCCGCCGGATTCAGCCGACAGGCTGCGCGTCGCCCAGTTTTCACACGGGATATTGCCGGCCACATTCTGATATGAAGCACGGCTGGCCAGCACACCAAATTGGAAGAGAGAGGTAGAGAACACTCTGGTTATGACCACAACTGACACAATCAGCGCACTTATGAATCCGTTTGCCGTAACCGGCGAGATTGGCGGCCATACCGTTGTTATGGAAACGGGCCGCCTGGCACAGCAGGCGCATGGCGCCGTAACCATCACGTGCGGCGAGACCATATTGCTGGCGACCGCGGTGATGTCTGAACAGTCGCGGGAGGGGATTGACTTCCTGCCGTTGACCGTTGAGTTTGAAGAAAGGCTGTATGCGGTGGGTAAAATTCCCGGCAGCTTCTTCCGTCGCGAAGGCCGCCCCGGTACCGAAGCCATTTTGTCGGCGCGCCTTACCGACCGCAGCATCCGGCCCCTTTTCCCCAAGGGAATGCACAACGAAATCCAGGTAATCATCACCGTATTGTCGGTGGATGAAGCCCATCCGCCGGAAACGCTGGGCATGGTGGCCGCTTCCGCTGCGCTGTCCATCAGCCGCATACCCTTCGAGGGCCCCATCGCCGCCTGCCGCGTAACGTGGGATGGCAGCGGGTATTCAATCAACTCCAGTTATCAGCAGATCAGCGCATCGCGTCTGAATATGATTGTGGCCAGCAACCGGGGCGCCATCATGATGGTGGAATCGGGGTCGGAGGACGTGTCGGAGGAAGCGATCCTGGAGGGCATTCGCCTGGCGCACGAGAGCAACGTGCAGACCATAGAACTGATCGATCAATTGGTGGCCGAACGCGGGGCCGAAAAGATCACCGTTACCTATGACGCCGAGTCCACGGCAGCCCGTCAGCAGAAAGTTGACGCCCTGGTCAACGGACGTATCGCCGAAGTTCTGGAGCGCAACGCCTACAAGAGCGAACGCGATTCCAGCCTGGATGCCATTGAGAAAGAAATTGCGGCGCAACTGGCCGACGACCTGTCTGCCGGCGAGGTGGCCGAATCGTTCAAGAACCTGGTGAAGTCGGAGGTCCGCAGCCGGATTCTGAACAAAAACGTCAGACCCGACGGGCGCAAGCTCGACGAGATACGCCCCATCACCTGCAGCGTGGGCGAGTTGCCCCGGGTACATGGCAGCGGGCTGTTCACCCGTGGTCAAACGCAGGTGCTGTCGATTGCCACGCTGGCATCGCTGTCGATGCGGCAGACGCTTGACACCGTGGGTCCTGACAACACCAAGCAGTTCATGCACCATTACAACTTCCCGCCGTACAGCGTTGGCGAAGCGCGGCGCGTGGGTTCACCGGGCCGCCGGGAAATCGGACACGGCGCACTGGCCGAACGGGCCATTCAGGCGGCGTTGCCTCCGGAAGCGGAATTTCCGTACACCATTCGCGTCGTCAGCGAGGTTTTGGCCTCCAACGGGTCGACGTCGATGGGTAGTGTGTGTGGTTCGTCAATGGCATTGATGGATGCGGGTGTGCCCCTTAAGGCGCCCGTGGCCGGTATTGCGATGGGCCTGATCACCGACGCCGCTGATGGGCAGTATGCCGTCCTCAGCGACATTCAGGGCATCGAGGACTTCCTCGGCGACATGGACTTCAAGGTTGCCGGCACGGAAGAGGGAATCAACGCCCTGCAGATGGACGTGAAAATTGATGGACTGACCCAGGAGCTTCTGAGTGAGGCGCTGGAGCAGGCCCGGGTGGGTCGGCTGCACATCCTGGATCGCATGTCGGAAGCCATCTCTGAGCCCAGGAACCAGATGAGCAAGTACGCGCCCAAGCTGGTGCGGATGAAGATTCCGGTTGAGAAGATTGGCGCTCTCATTGGGCCGGGAGGCCGGGTAATCCGCGCCATCCAGGAAGAGACCGGTTGCGGAATCGACGTGTCGGACGATGGCTCGGTGATTATTTCTTCCAGCGACCAGACGATGATCGAGCTGGCCAGCAGCCGGGTTGACGGCCTGACCCGTGATCCCGAGGTGGGAGACATCATTACCGGCAAAATCACACGGACGACCAACTTCGGCGTGTTCGTTGAGTTGACGCCGGGCGGGAAGGACGGACTGGTTCGCAACGAAGACCTGGGCGACCTTGCCGATGACGTTGGAATGGGCCAGGAAATTACCGTAATGATCCGCGAGATCGACCACATGGGCCGCATCAATCTGTCGCGACGGGCCCTGTTGGGCGACGACTCGCCGCCACCGCCGCGTCCGGAACGCAGCAACTTTGGCGGTGACCGTGATCGAGACCGTGGCGGAGATCGTGGTGGAGATCGAGGCCCGCGAGGCGGCGGCTACGGTGGTGGCGGCGGTGGAAACCGTGGCGGACCTGGCGGCGGTGGCGGCGGAAACCGAGGCGGCTACGGCGGTGGCGGCGACCGCGACCGTGGTGGTGACCGGGACCGTGGCGGTGATCGAGACCGCGGCGGAGACCGGGACCGTGTCGGGGACCGTGGCGGTGACCGTGATCGCAACGCACCCGCCGGCGGCGGAAACCGTGGCGGCTATGGCGGCGGCGGCGGTGGAAACCGTGGCGGACCTGGTGGCGGTGGCGGCGGAAACCGTGGCGGCTATGGCGGCGGCGGTGGAAACCGTGGCGGACCCGGAGGCGGTGGAAACCGCGGCGGGTCCGGCGGCGGTGGCGACCGAGATCGCAGCGGATCCGGCGGCGGCGGTGACCGAGACCGTAGCGGTTCCGGCGGTGGTGGTGACCGAGACCGCGGCGGCGAACGTGATCGCAACACGATTCTGGGGAGCGATCCCAACGACCGTGACCGGGGTGGGCGTCGTCCTCCGGGCCGGCCCCCTGGGCGCGACTCCGGACGAGGCAACCCCTCCGACCGGCGGTTCCTGGGCGGCGGCGGAGCACGGCCCTAGACCGTCCGCGCCGACCTTTCCCAATGCAGCCCCTCTCCCAACGGAGAGGGGCTTTTCTTGGCGGAGAGCGAGTCGGGATGCGTAAATCGTAGTGTGATATATTTGGGCCAGCAGGCTCATGCGTACCCACTTTAATCTGTCATTGCGAGGAGCATAGCGACGTGGCAATCTCGTTGAGGTTGAACACACGCCGGCAAACCACCATTGCTTACGGCGACGGGATTGCCAACCCCCGCATCGAGTGCGGGGTCGCAATGACAGATTAAAGTGGTTACGTCGTGAGGGCAGACAGGCGCTTGACGGGTTCAGAACAGGCCCCGCCAAACTTGGTGGCAGGGCGATATTATTAGCCCAACTCGGCAGGTATTTCGGCAGGAGGACGCAATGAGTGATCCGGCAACGGGCGGGAAGATTTCGGTGGTGGTTCACGGCGCAACCGGCAGGATGGGCGCCGAGACGGTGCTGGCGTTGTCCGGCGCCGACGACATGGCTCTGGTGGGCGCGACCTGCAATACGCCGCGCGGCGAAACGCTGTCCACCCCGGGCGGCGGCGTGCCGTTGTCAACCGACCTGGCCGGTATGCTGGACGCCACCCGGCCGGACGTGATGGTCGAGTTCACCCACGCTGCGGCCTGCATGGAAGCAGCGCCGCTGGCGGCGGCCCGTGGCATCCACATGGTGCTGGGAGCCAGTGGCCTGAACGCTGAGCAGCTGCAGTCGCTGGATACAATGAGTCGCGAGCACGGCATCGGGGTTATCGTGGCCCCGAATTTCGCCCTGGGAGCGGTGGTGCTGAAGAAACTGGCCGAACAGGCCGCCGCCTTTTTCGATTACGTGGACGTGGTGGAGGCCCACCATGAGATGAAGATTGACGCACCCTCGGGGTTTTCGCTCGCCATCGCCCGGGGTATGCGAGAAGAGCGGGGCCGTGACTTTGAGCGCAATCAAACCGAGATTCACCACCTGGACGAAACCCGAGGCGGCGACATTGGCGGCGTGGGCATCCACAGTATGCGATTGCCCGGCCGCAGCGCCCACCACGAGGTGGTATTCGGGGCGGGCGGCCAGACCCTGAGCATCCGCCACGACACGCTGGGCCGCGACTGCTACATGCCGGGTGTGTTGCGCTGCGTGCGCGAGGTCGGCAATCGTCCCGGCCTTACCGTGGGTCTGGAAACCGTGCTGGGGCTGTAGCGTCGGCGGAGGCTTGTCATTGCGAGCGCAGCGTGGCAATCTCGATGAGGCGGCGCAGTGTCAGGGGGCGGCCCTGCGACAGGCTCAGGATGTGAGGTAATCAGAGCGATCTCATATGGGCAGATACCCCCCGTCATTCCCGCGAAAGCGGGAATCCAGAAACCGAAATCAGCAGTTTTGTTGCGAAAACCAGGCGGATAACACGCTCTGGATTCCCGCTTTCGCGGGAATGACGGTTGAGGTGCGGGAATGACGGGCAGCGATTGGCGACAACCGAATGGCCCTGGGTGAGGAGATGGGCAATCTGGACGATATGGGGCGCCGGGTGTAATCTGAATAATGCGCAATATGGCAGTCCCGCCAACCGGTTCGTGAGCCGCGGCAATAACTGCACCGATTGATCGACCGTCCAGTCCCGTAGCCCCGACACCGCAAACCGCAAACCGCACATCGCCGGGATTTCGTCGTGAAATCCGTTCTTACATCTCGAACGCAAACCACAGGAGCAACATGGACCTTCAAGGAATGAACCTCGCCATAGTGGGCGCTACCGGCGCCGTCGGCCAGGTAACCTTGCGCCTCATCGAGGCACGTTACCCGCAGCATCGCAACCTGAAGCTGCTGGCATCAAAGCGCTCCGCCGGCAGGAAGATGAACGTGAACGGCAAGACATTTGTGGTGGAAGAAACCACTGATGACTCCTTCGATGACGTTGATATCGCCTTCATCTCGGTGAGCACCGAGGCGTCGCGGCGGTTTGGGCCGGTGGCGGCGCGGGCCGGCGTGATGGTCATCGACGATTCCAGCGCCTTTCGCATGGAGCCGGCGGTTCCGCTGGTGGTTCCGGAAGTGAATGGTTCTGATCTGTTGTGGCACGACGGCATCGTGTCCATTCCCAACTGCTCGACCACGCCGCTGGTAATGGTGGCGCACCCGCTGCGTCAGGCGAGTCCGATCCGCCGCATCGTTGCCGACACCTACCAGTCTGTTTCCGGCGCCGGCGGCGCGGCGATGGACGAATTGCGCGAGCAGACCCGCACCGTGATGCACGGCGGGCCGGCAGAACCGGACGCGCAGCCGCAGCGCATCGCTTTCAACGTGTTTCCCCACATCGACGGGTTCAACGAAACCGGATACACGCGGGAAGAACAGAAGATGATCGATGAAAGCCGGAAGATTCTGCACGCACCGGACATAGCGTTGTCGGCGACGTGCGTGCGGGTTCCGGTGCTGGTGTCTCATTGCGTGGCGGCACACCTGGAGTTTGAGCAGCCGGTATCGGCGGGAGAAGCGCGGGAGTTGTTGAGCCAGATGCCCGGCGTAACCGTGCAGGACGACCCGGCAGCGTCAGTGTATCCGATGCCGGTATCGGCGGCCGGCTGCGACGATGTGTTCGTGGGACGGATTCGCAAAGACGCATCGCATCCCAACGGGTTGGCCATGTGGGTAGTGACGGATAACCTGGTGAAAGGCGCGGCGCTGAACGCTCTGCAAATCGCCGAAGAAGCTGTTGCTCTCGGCGCGGTGCACGGGCAACGCAGCTGAATCCCTCACGCGTCCGCACGTTAATCTGTCATTGCGAGGAGCGCAGCGACGTGGCAATCCCGATGCTAGGGGTGGCGAACTCCCGTCATTCCGGACTTGATCCGGAATCCACCGGGGGCAGGGGTGGGTGGATTCCCGCTTTCGCGGGAATGACGGTGGTTAAATCGTCCATATGCGATAGCCCTGGGGCGGGTGGCATTTGCTATCGCCCCCAAGTAACCAAATGTGTATAATGCCGGCAAAGTTGCCGGTTTGCAGACGCCGGGCCCCGATTTATGACCAAACGGGCCACCGCGACCGAGGAGGAGGGACGCTAAATGCCTACTGAGATTGGCCGACTGATTACCGCTATGGTTACTCCGTTCGATGCTGAAGGCCAGGTTGACTACGAACAGGCCAGGCGTCTCGCAGTGGCGCTGCTGGATTCTGGCTCTGATGGCCTGGTAGTAACCGGAACCACCGGGGAAGGCCCGGCGTTGTCGATGGACGAAAAGGCCCGCCTGTACGGTGAGGTTAAAGACGCTATCGGCGACCGGGGCGCGGTAATCGCCGGCACGAGCGATAACAACACGACTGCATCCATAGAACTGAGCAAGGAAGCCGAGCAGGTTGGAGCCGATGCGTTGCTGCTAACCGTTCCGGCGTACAACAAGCCGCCCCAGGAAGGATTGTATCGGCATTTCAAGGCACTGGCGGAATGCACGAACCTACCGGGGATGCTTTACAACGTGCCGAGTCGCACCAGCCTGAACATGACTAACGAGACAACGGTGCGGCTGTCGGAGATAGATAACATCATTGGCATCAAAGAGGCCAGCAGCGACCCGGTTCAGATTGCCCGGGTGATTCGCGACACTCCCGACGATTTTCGCATCTGGTCGGGCAACGACGACGAAACCTTTGGCATCATGTCGATGGGAGGGTTCGGGGTTGTTAGCGTGGCGGCGCACTTGGTGGGGAACCAGATCAAACAGATGATGGGCTACACGCTTGAGGGCGATGTGGAAGCGGCGGGTGCGGAACACCTGCGTCTGCTCGACATTTTCAAGGGCCTGTTCATTGTGTCCAACCCCATCCCGGTTAAATACGGATTGAACCGATCGGGATTCAGGGTCGGGGAGCCCCGATTGCCGCTGGTGCCGCCGGACGAGAAAACCGCTGCCCAGCTGGATGCATTGCTGGATCGCTACGATATAGATATCCCGGTACCCACCGGCTAAACCGCCGTTCAGCGTTTATACACGCTCTCCGGATCGGCATGGCCCCCGCCGACCGTTCGATGCTATCCCTATAACTGTTTTTTTCTAGTCGGTCGGCCCGCGTACTGGACGGATGATCGAAATGCCTTGGTATCACAAGGAGCCTGACAATGTCCCTAAAAACAGTTGTATTTGTGGATGGACAAAACTTTCGTCACAACCTGAGAGATTTTCACTTCCGATCCGATCCGCCGCACCCTAATAATCCTGAGTACCGCCTGGATGAAAAACACTTTCGCTGGCAGGAGTTTTTCCAGGACGCGCTGGCAAAGTTCGATGATGTTACGGGGTGGGACCACCGGTTGGTGCGCGTGTATTGGTACTACGCCGAGAGCATAACCCCGTGGACGCCCAACCTGTGGCGCGCCCAGCGAATCGTAGAGGAATACGGGCCGCGTATGCCCGAGCTCACGTCCGACATAGTGGTGGAGAAGGCGCACGACTGGTACGACCATGAGTTTCGGCGGTTCCACCAACTGCGGAAGTCGGTATTCGAGGAGATCCAGCAGAGCACCAACTTCCTGGAGTTCAAGTATGTAGGGCAGTACGTGGTGCAACCCTTCCGTCCGTACCGGCTGGAGTACGACTACGACGGCAACATCATGTACCAGGGTACGCAGGTGGGTGAGAAGGGCGTTGACATCGGCATCGCCGTGGACATGATAGCCAAGATGGACAACTTCGACGTGGCCATACTGGTGTCGGGCGACAGCGACTTTTTTCCGGTGGTTCGCTATCTGAAAGACAACCTGAAATACGTTTACCACTTCTCGGTTGGGCGCGGCGTAGGGCAGGACACCCAGTTCTTCTCGCCGGCGCTGCGGGGGGTGGTGGACTGTTTCCAGGGTTTTGATGAGCTGGAGCTGTTGAGCAATTACGTCAACGAACACGCGGGGATTCCGCCGGCCATCCTGGACACCATCAACACCCGGGCGGCGGAGCTGGAACGGATCCTGGACGAGGAGCCGTTACTCTTACATTCGGAAATCGAACCTCTGCTGAACTGACTGTTCCGGCAACCGCGCGCGACCGCGCGCGGCCCGATGGGTCGGCGTCGGCTGGGGCGTCGCTGCTACGGCTGGCGGACGCGGAATGCGTCAGCGTACACGCCGCGGTAAGACTCGGGAAGCAACGCGGCGATGCGCTCCATGGCCATACCGGTAACTGCATTCAGCAGATTCCTGGTGATGGGGCCCTCCACTACGGGCGGGGTGAAGGGCGTTCCGATTTTGAGCTGCCAGCTGGCCAGGGGAATGGGCAGGTGCCAGGAGGAGAATTTCTCGGAGCCGGCGATGGCCACGGGCAGAATGGGAGCCTGAGTTTTCAGCGCCAGCCAGGCGAGACCGGTGCGTCCTTTTTGCAGTCCGCCGGTGGGGCTGATGCCGCCTTCGGGGAAAATGAGGATGGCCTTGTCCTGACCCAGCGCTCTCAATGCGTACCGCATCGCCTCGCCACCGCCCCGCTCGCGATCAAGGGGCACTGCCCCCACTGCGTTGCAGTAGAAACGGCCGAGGGGTTTGTCCCATAGCTCTTTCTTGGCCAAAAAAGTGACCTGACGGGGGAGCCCCACCACCAGCGTGCCCGGGTCGTTGAGGGACAGGTGGTTGCAGGCGACCAGCAGGGGACCGTAGGGCGGCATGGCCTCCTTGCCGGTTATGGAGAGCCGGGCGGAAACCGACCAGAGGATTTGTCCGAAACGGCGGCTGGGCTGGTATAGCCATGCCATAAGATTACCCCGTCTGCTTGTGGTTAGGCCGTGTTGACATGTGAGATATAAGGCAATTTCGCTAACCCCAGCCCGTCATTCCTGCGAAAGCCGGAATGACGTGAAATGTCAACAGGTTCTAGTAACCGCGCTGCGAATTGCGTGGATTACCGCGGCAACGGATCGGTCAAAATCGATGCTGTCGGTGTCGATTACGATTGCGCCACTGGGAATGACCAGGGGAGAGTCGGCACGCTGGGAATCCAGCCAGTCACGCCGGCGGGTGTCGGACAGAACCTGCTGAAAGTCCACCGACGGGTCGGCCTCCTGCAACTGGGCGCAACGGCGGCGGGCCCGCTCTTCAACCGAGGCGTCGATGTAGAGCTTTACGTCAGCCCGAGGCAGGACCACCGAGCCGATGTCGCGGCCGGCCATGATGATCCCTCCGCCGTTGGCAATGGCGCGCTGCTGTTTCACCAGGGCGGTGCGCACTCCGGTTATGGCCGCAACCGCCGACACGTGACGGTCAACGTCGTCGGAAATCAGTTCATCCCGGAGGCGGTGGCCATTTATCGCAATGGCCGCATCCGAAATGGCCGCATCTGGAATTGGCGAACTGGACGCGATCACCGCGTGGTTGGGCGATTGATCCGTAGTGTCGTCCAGCGACATGCGGCATTGACCGGCGAGCTCGGCGACGGCGGCGGTATCTGCGGCTGCGATGCCCCGGTGCAGGGCCAGCCAGGTTACGGCGCGGTACATGATGCCGGTATCGAGAAAGCGCAGGCGCAATGCCCTAGCCGCCGCCCGACCCACGGAACTTTTGCCCGACGCCACCGGCCCGTCGATGGCGACCGCCGGGCACTGGCAATCCCGATGGCGCGTTGGGGTATTCATGGCCGAAATTATAGCACCGGCCCATGCCGGCGTTAGAGAGAATGCAGCGGCGAATTGGGCGGCATTCGCGCCACGCCATTGCAATGTGGCGGCAGGGGGGTGTGTTAGTCTGAAAAGGATATTAACCAAGGTTGTTTACCCATGAACTGGATAGACTTGATATTGCTCGTGGTTTGGGGCTTTGCCGCTTTCTGGGGTTTGAAAAACGGAGCCACCGGGATGGTTGCCCTGATCGTGGTGCTGGTAGTGGGGTTGTGGATAGCGCGACCGTTGGCCGGCGCGCTGCAGGGACAACTCGGTTTCGTGTCCGAATCGGAAACGGTGCAACGGGGCGCGGCCTATCTCGTTTTGGTAGTGTTGGCGCTGGTGGCGTCAGCGGTGTTGGGATGGCTGCTGGGCAAGGTTGTGGGATTACTGCCGCTGGGAGGACTGCTGAACCGGATCATCGGGGCGGGGGTGGGCCTGGTGGCGGCGCTGTTATTGACCGGCGCGGTGGTCTCGGGCATAGCGGAGATCGGCCCCGACGGTGCGGGCGCCTACATCGGCGATTCGGCGCTGGGCGGTTTCCTGCTGGGCCCCTTCAACGCGATAATTGCCAAGCTGGGTTGGGCTCTTTAATGACCCTGCGGTTGCCATGCGGTTGGCCGGATAATGGCTATCCTTCCACAGGCTCAGGATGAGCGGGGTGGAGAGCGTTTTTACCTGGATGAACAGGATTGACCGGATGGACAGGATTTTCGGTTGTCATTGCGAGGAGCGCAGCGACGTGGCAATCTCGATGAGGTGGCGCAATGACAGGGTGATCCTTCGACAGGCTCAGGATGAGCGGGGGAGTTCACCCTCACCCCAACCCTCTCCCATCAACTGACAGGGGTAGGTATTTTCGCGCCATGTTGATGACCCTCATTTCGGTCGATGACTCAGAATATGGTTTGCAAACCTGAAAACTCGGCTTTCACACCCTCGCAAGGCCTGGAGGGGTCTGTGCTCAACTCTTGTGAAATCCGAAGTTTTATACCTAATTGCAGCCGTTACCTACCCCTGTCAGTCTCCCATCAAGGGAGAGGGAGCGCGACAATCCCTTCGCTGAAACCGCCGCGTTGCTGCAACGGGATTGCCACGTCGCTGCGCTCCTCGCAATGACAGAAGGCAGGGACTGGAGTTTTGCAATTTTCTCTAAATATCAGGCAAGTATTCCGCACGGCCTGGTTGGGGTATAATGGCGGCCAGTGTAAAAATATCGGTGTGAAATTCGGCACGAAACCGCAACCAAACCGCTAGCTGCATTGGGGATGAGCAGATGGCAAGTCGGGGACGAACGGGTCGGCGAAAAATTGTGGCCAAAAAGTCTGGCCGCCAGTCGAAAGTTGCGCGGGGTTCCGCAGCGGTCGGCGCAGCAGCCGATGCCGAAGAGGGTGGTCGAAAGCGATCCGGCGCTAAACTCCCCGGCAGACTGACGGCCCCGGTTCTGGTGCTGAACCTCAATTACGTGCCGGTCAACGTTTGCACCGTGCGCAGGGCCATCGTGCTGGTAGCCAAGGGCAAGGCTGAGCTGCTGGAACAGCGCGCCGACGCCGTTCGCATCCGAACCTTCAACGCGGCGCTGAATGCCCCGTCGATAATCCGGCTGGTGTACTTGGTGAAACGCCCGTTCGCCCCGCGCCGGCTGTCGAAGAAGGAAGTATTCCTGCGCGACCACTATACCTGCCAATACTGCGGAAAGCGGTCGCAGCACCTGACGCTGGATCACGTGGTACCGCGGCGTCAGCACGGGCCGCATACGTGGGACAACGTGGTGGCTGCCTGCGGGCGGTGCAACCTGCGGAAGGCGGGCCGCACACCGGAAGAAGCGAATATGCTGCTGAACCGCCTGCCCACCGCGCCGCAGCCGAATCCGTACCGTATCCTGGAGAACCGCACCATTCTTGAGGAATGGAGCCCGTACATACCGTGGCAAACCGTTGACCGAAATCGGAACCAGTATTTTGATCCGTCCGATGAGCCGGCGATGGCCGTCGCCGACTAGGCAGTGTTGACAAATACCGTCATTCCCGCGAAAGCGGGAATCCAGAGAGTCGGGAGGTGGCTAATTTCGGGATAGTTATGCTTATTTGGAGCACTGGATTCCGGCTTTCGCCGGAATGACGAAATGAAGCGGTATGCCCAGCATAGACTTTCACGGAAAAACCTGGTCGGAATCGCTGGCCGCGTTTATCGACCTTTACAACCGCTCGGTGCACGCGGGCGGGTCGGGCAGCGTGGACGTGGTGCATGGCTATGGGTCGAGCGGAGCTGGGGGTGTGCTGCGCACGCGGATCAGGGCATTCCTGGAAAAGCATCCGCAACGCCTGCAATTCAAGCCGGGCGAGGAGCTGGACGGCAATCCGGGACACACGCTGGTTGTGCCGCTGCAGCGCCTTCCCGACACGGGTGAGCTACTGGCCGAACAGGTGTGGGAATACTGCGAGCGGCCGCGCACTCTCAACAAGATTACCGGCCGGTTTCGCCGCCACGGTGATCCCCAGGTGCTGCAGGCCATCCGCAGCCTGGAAGCCCAGCGACGGTTGCGCGCGACGAACCGGGGGCGGGTGAAGGTGTACGAGGCAGTTTAGCGTCGGCGCGGATTACGCTGCCGGGACTGCCAGCATCAGGCATTCCAGGGCCAGGCGGGGGTTGGCGTTGGAGTCCAGCGCCGCCAGCGTTTCCTGGATGCGCCGCAAGAAACGGACGATGTCGGCGGAGGACACGGCGCCGGCCTGACCGGTCAGCTGGGCGAGGCGGTCGGTGTTTTGCACGTGATCGCTGGCGTCTTCCTTCACCATCAACAGGTCGCGCCACCAGCGTTGCCAGAGGAACAGGGTTTGGCGGACGGTTTCCCGGTCTCTGGAATACACGCCGGCCAGGCTGTTGGCGTAGGCGAAGCGTTCGTCGAGCGGTGTGGTTGCCGACGCGGCGATGAAGTCCAGCGCTTCGGCCCGCTCCTCCAGGATTGTCGAGTCGGCGAGGACGCTGACCGCCCAGCCCGGGCAGCCGCGGGCAAGCCGGGACAACCACCGGGCCTGATCGGTCTCCACGCCATGCCGTTCGACCAGAAATTCGGTGAGCATCGCGCCCCCCATTGGTCGCAAAGGGAGAAGGCGACAACGGGAACGGACGGTGGGCAGGATGGCGTCTTCGTTGGCGGTGAGCAGCAGAATCAGCACCAGATCGGGTGGCTCTTCCAGGGTTTTGAGCAGAGCGTTGGCGGCTTCCGGGCTGAAAGTCTCGGCGCCGTCGAAGATGATAACGGTCCAACCGCCTTCCACCGACCGGAGGCTGGTGGCCTGCATCGCCTCCCGGACTTCGTCGATCCCGATGCGGGTGCGGGTCGGCTGGCCGGCTTCCCTCTGTTGCAGCGATACGACGCGGACGTCGGCGTGGACTCCGCGACCGATGCGGGCGCAGGGGGCGCACTCTCCGCAGGGGCCGGCTCCGGCATCACCGCCACCGACGCAGTTGACGGCAGCGGCCAGATCGATGGCCAGGGTCATCTTGCCGACGTGGGGTGGGCCGGTGAGCAGGTAGGCGTGGGCCAGCCGACCGGCCCGCAGGCTCGCGGAGAGCTGGCGCAGCAGAGGTTCCTGACCGATAGTTAACCACATTGTGAAATTGTCATTGCGTCCGGCGGGATTGCCATGCAGGGCAAACGCATTCTAACTTCAGTGGACCTCATATACCGTCATTCCCGCGAAAGCGGGAATCCATACAGCTTGCTTCCGGACAGTTGACGTACAACCAAACGACCTAGATCCCGCTTTCGCGGGAATGACGGTCACTGGCGGCAGAATTTCACCCTCACCCCAGCCCTCTCCCATCAAGGGAGAGGGGGTTGGTTACACATCGCAGTGCATCAGGTCGGCGTAGGATTCGCGGCGGCGGATGAGGCGGCTGGCGCCGTTCTGTACCAGGATGATGGGCGGGCGCGGGTTGAGGTTGTAGTTGCTGGCCATGGACGGGCAGTAGGCTCCGGCGGCGGGAATGGCGATGACGTCGCCGGCGGCCGGCGCGGGCAGCAGGATGTCTGAGGCCAGCACGTCGCCCGACTCGCAGTATTTGCCGGCGATGGTAACGGTGGCGTCGGGTTCGGCGGCCGGCCGGTTGGCCGAAAGCACTTCGTAGGACGCCTGGTAGAGGGCGGGACGGATGTTGTCTCCCATGCCGCCGTCCACGCTGACGTAGGTGCGGATGCCGGGAATGTCTTTGATGGCGCCGATGCGGTACAGGGCCACGCCCGCCGGGCCGATGATGGAGCGGCCGGGCTCGATGACGAGGCTGGGCTGATCCATTCCCAACTCGGCGCAGGTGGCGGTCAGCGTGCTGACGATGGCCTCGGCGTAGTCGTCGGGAGCCGGCGGCCGGTCGTTGCGGGTGTAGGCGATGGCAAATCCACCGCCGGGGCTGAACTCCTGCAGGTTGAGACCCTGCTCGCGCAGACCGGCGGCGAACCGCAGCACGAGATCGGTGGCCGCCTGGTAGGGTTCCAGCTCAAAAATCGGTGAACCGAGATGGAAGTGCAGGCCGCGCAGGTTGAGATTGGGTGCGGCGATGGCCCGCAGGATGGCGCGTTCGGCGTCGCCGGTCTGGATGGAGAAGCCGAATTTGGAATCAATGATGCCAGTGGTGGTGTAGGCGTGGGTGTGCGGATCGATGCCCGGAGAGACGCGAACCAGAATATCCTGATTTTTGCCGGCTTGGGCGCAGATTTGCTGCAACAGGTCGAGTTCGTGAAAACTGTCAACGACGATGCGTCCGATGCCGGCGGAGACGGCTTCTTCCAGCTCGGCGGGAGACTTATTGTTGCCGTGGAAGTAAACGTGATCCAGGGGCACATCGCCAGCGATGGCAACGGCCAGCTCGCCGCCGGATACAACATCCAGACCAAGCCCCTCCTCGGCGAAGATGCGGGCCAACGCCGGGTTGATGTATGCCTTGGAGGCATAAACGGCCTGGGAGTTGGGGTAGCGGGAGGCGAAGGCGCCGGAGAACTGGCGACAACGGGCGCGGAGGGTTGCCTCGTCGAGGACGTAAAGAGGAGTGCCGTATTGCTCCGCCAGGTCCAGCGCGTCACAGCCGCCGATGGTGAGGTGGCCGGCAGCGTTGGTGTCGGTGGTATCGGGGAAAACGTGGGTGAGGTGAGACGGCAGCATGGCAGACAGACTCCGGAGGTGGGGATGGATGTAAGCATGGATAATTTAGCACACTGCCCCAAACTCGTCATTCCGGCGCAGGCCGGAATCCAGCGGTCTAATCACCACAGTAGTTTTGTGGACGCAACCGAAACGGAAGCGAAATGAGCCGGAAATGAAACGGCCAAAATGCTATAATTTACGCACGAATTTGCGAAATGAGCCGGAAATGAGGCCGTGAAAACTCGACTATGCCAACTCCCCTGCAATAGCGGCGGCCAAGCCGTTGGGAACGGACAGGCGTACTACCTCGGACACTTCCGACAGCAGTTCGATGGGTTCGTTGTACCAATGGACGTCATTATCGTCGATTACTGAAATAGCCTTAACGGGAAGGCCCTGTTCCCCTAGCACGGGGGCCAAATCCGAAAACACCGTAAAAGCGTGTTCGATGGCCCGCCTTTGCCATCCGGCATATTTGCGCCCGTGGAGAGCCATGAGCGCAGCATCTTGTCGTTTGGTATGAACAAAGTAGTCTAGATTCCAGCTGTACTTCGTCCGTCCCGTCAATTTGATGTTGCGTTTGTAGTCCCACTGGTTTTTTTCAATCGTGGCAGCAATCCGTCTTGCAGTAATTTGCCGTGCAGTATTCCCGGTGAATTCCCCCGGTAGTCCTGGGGCAAAGTCGAGCGTATGGCCCACTGTTGCAATTTGCCTCGTAGTATTCTCGGTGAATACATCCGCTGGTTGTTCGCCAACGTCTAGCGTATTGCTCACTGTTGTAATAGCCTGCGCCAGTCGGACTACGGCATCAGCCAAACCGCTATCGGAAACGCGGGCCAATATCGCCTCTTCAAAACGTTCCACACCATAGGCTGAACAGGCAGCATAGTATGCCTCGTCCTGTTTAGGCGTCAGGCGGTCATATGCTCCGTTAACAAAAATCCAGCCGTAAGTATCTCCCAAGTCGGATACAACCTGGCCCCAGGGTGTGTCGCGCCAGTACACGTCAATCTGGTGGCCGTCAGGCAAGACAAAGGGCGTCCGAATCTGTACACGGTCACCTGCGGTTATGCACTCAAACATGGAGCCGAGTTGCGAATGCAGTGATCGGCAAATTTCAATGGTCATATCTGTCGCAATGGCGGCCATTGTTGCCTCGCTGGATTGTGGAAACTTCCCCTATGCGTCAGTAATGACTCGGAACAAAACGCAATCCATGCCGCTGCCGGGTCGTCAGCTAGACGTGCGATGCTATCAGGCAGCGGCGTGACCTGTTCGTTTCCTTGTGTTCCATGATGCTTGTGGAAAGGCATTCCCCTATGCGGCACCCCCAAGCAAAACCCATAAATTCGACCAATCCCATCAACGAAATATGCAATAGTAAGCTTCGGAACCAATGGATTGCACCAAACGTTTATCCCTATTGTATGCCGTTCACTGTTACTATGCTGGATAGTATGACGAAATCTGAATGGACCTCCGGGGCTTTTTGTCGTTTCCCATTCAATATCACCAACCAAGAGCTTGCCAGAGTCGCTGATAAACGCACTAATTTCGTCCGCTGTCATGGAACCTGCCAGCCGCTCACCAGCCATTTGCTCGCTTAGGCAAGTGCCTTATTCCAGATGATAGCACGGTCTGTCAATCACGGTAATTGCGCCTCATTTGACCCACCCCCGGCTGCCGTCTATACTGCCGGCGGGAGTTGACCACGGTGATATTGGCTGCTTCCTCCACATTACCTCGCCCCTGCCGCGACCGTGTGTTCGTCGGTGTTCCTGACCAGAGGAGGTGTTATTTTGCCCAATAAAGTACCCATCACGATCAACGTGAATGGCCGCTCCCATTCTGCCGACGTGGAACCCCGCACCCTGTTGGTGCATTTCCTGCGGGAATCCCTGAACCTCACTGGCACCAAGATCGGATGCGACACCAGTCAGTGCGGCGCCTGCGTCGTAAAGATGAACGGCGTAACCATGAAGTCATGCACCGCGTTCGCAGTGCAGGCCGACGGCGCCGACATTACAACCATCGAAGGGCTGGCCCAGAATGGCGATCTGACCGCGGTGCAGGAAGCCTTTTGGAACAACCACGGCCTGCAGTGTGGCTATTGCACCGCCGGCATGATTATGTCGGTGACCGAGATTCTGGAACGCAATCCGAACCCGTCGGCGGACGAAGTGCGGGCCGGACTGGAAGGAAACATGTGCCGCTGCACGGGCTACACCAACATTGTCAGGGCCGCTCTGGCCGCCGCTGCTGCCCAGCGAGGAGGCTAAGGACGCACTATGACTACCCGAATTTTTGGCTCCGGTATCCGCCGGCGTGAAGACCCGCGCCTGATCACCGGTCAGGCATCATATACCGACGACATCAAGCTGACGAGCATGGTTCATGCTGCCATCCTGCGCAGCCCCCATGCTCACGCCCGCATCACCGGCATTGACACCTCGGCAGCGCAGGGCGCGCCCGGAGTGCTGGCCGTGTACACGGGCGCCGACACCGCCGGAGCGCTGAACCCCATACCCTGCGCCTGGGCCATCCCCGACTCTGATCTGAAGGCCGTTGCCTACCCGGCGATTGCCACCGACGTGGTTCGCTATGTTGGTGATGCGGTTGCGGTGGTGGTGGCGGAGAACCGCTATCAGGCCGAGGACGCGATGGAACTGATCGACGTGGCCTACGAGCCACTGCCGGCCATCATCGACCCCGAACGCGCGCTGGCCGACGGCGTTCCGCAGCTCCACGAGGATGCTCCCAACAACCAGGCCTTCCACTGGGTGGCCGCCGGTGGCGACACCGACGCCGCCTTTGCCGACGCTGCGATAACCGTGAGTGAGACCATCCGGCAGCAGAAGCTCATACCCACCGCAATGGAGACACGTTCGGCAATTGCTTCGTATTCCCAGGCCATGGGCGAGTTGACCATCTGGAACACCACGCAGAACCCGCACATCGCCAGATTCGTGACCTGCCTGGTTACCGGCATCGGTGAGCACAAGATTCGCATCATCGCCCCCGAAGTGGGCGGCGGGTTCGGCTCCAAGATTGCCGTCTATCCGTCGGAGATGATCGCCGCCTTCTGTTCGATGCAGTTGGGCGTACCCGTCAAGTGGACGGAAACACGAACCGAAAACTACATCGCCACGACCCACGGTCGCGACCACGTTGAGTACGTGGAGATGGCCGCCGACGGCAACGGCAAGGTAACCGCCGTCCGGAGCGTGGTGTACGCCGGCATGGGAGCCTACCTGTCCACGGCAGCGCCGGGCATCCCTACGATTCTGCACGGCCTGATGTACTCGGGTCCTTACGACATCGCTAACATCAAGGCCGACGTGTACGGTGTGTTCACCAACTCCACGCCGGTGGAGGCGTACCGCGGCGCCGGGCGTCCCGAGGCCACGTTCCTGCTGGAACGGCTGATGGACAAGGTGGCCGACGCGGTGGGAATAGACACGGTGGAGGTACGGCGGCGGAACCTGATCGAGCCGTTCGACAACAACCGGGACGTTGCCATCGGCATTACCTACGACAGCGGCAACTATGCCGGCGCGCTGGATCAACTGTTGGGTCATATTGGGTACGACGGCTTCCGGCACGATCAGGAACACGAACGTGAACACGGCACTTTCCGCGGCATCGGCGTAGCCTGCTACTGCGAGATTTGCGGCCTTGGCCCCTCTCAGGTGGCCGGGGCGGTCGGGTTCGGCGGTGGATTGTGGGAGAGCGCAACGGTTCGCATCTACACCACCGGCAAGGTGAACGTGTTTATCGGAACCTCACCCCACGGCCAGGGCGAGGAAACTACCTTTGCCCAGATCGTGTCTGACGAGATCGGGGTGCCGGTGGACGACGTAGAGATCGTTCACGGCGACACCGCCAACACGCCAATGGGATGGGGAACCTACGGCAGCCGCACCACGGCGGTCGGCGGAGCCGCGGTTGCCCTCACCATGCGAAAACTGCGGGACAAGGCGCGGGTAATTGCCGCTCACCTGCTGGAAGCCGATGAGGCTGACATAGAATACGCAGACGGGCAGTTCTTCGTGCGCGGCGCTCCCGACCGGGCGCAGTCGATACAGGACGTGGCGCTGCAGGCCAACGTGGCCTGGAACCTGCCCGAAGGCATCGAGCCGGGCATGGAAGCCAGCACCTACTACGATCCGCCCAACTTCAGTTATCCGTTCGGCGCTCATGCCGCTATCGTGAGCATTGATCCGGACAACGGGCACATTACGCTGGATCGCTACGTGGCCGTAGATGACTGTGGGCCCCAGATCAACCCGATGATCGTTGAGGGACAGGTTCACGGCGGTGTGGTGCAGGGCGCCGGTCAGGCGCTTTGGGAGGGGGCTGTATATGACGACAGCGGCCAACTGCTCACCGGTTCGATGATGGACTACGCCATTCCGCGGGCCCACCAGGTGCCCGACATTGAGGTGCATTCGACCGTTACGCCGTCGCCGCACAACCCGTTGGGCGTGAAGGGCATCGGCGAGACAGGAACCATTGCCTCTACGGCTGCCATCTACAGCGCCGTGATGGACGCTCTGAAACCGCTGGGCGTTACCCAGCTGGACATGCCGCTGACGCCCGAAAAGGTGTGGCGGGCCATCCAGGAGGGCGGCCACGGGAACGGTCATGGGCACGGTCACGGCCATGGACACGGGCATGACCACGGTCATGGACACAACCACTAACCGGCAGAGCGCCACAATTTCCTGTCATTGCGAGGAACGTAGCGACGTGGCAATCTCGTCAGATCAGGGAACAAAGCATGGGCATCGAGATTGCCACGGACGCCTTTGGCATCCTCGCAATGACAATTAGGGCAGGGAGGACTGATTGCAATGTTTGCAGCAGAGTTTGAATACCGGAAGGCCGGTTCGATTGCGGAAGCGGTGCAGCTGCTGGCCGACAACCCCGACGCCAAGATACTGGCCGGCGGACACAGCCTGATTCCGCTGATGCGGTTCCGGCTGGCGCGACCCGAAACGGTGATCGACATCGGCGGCATCGCCGGGTTGAAGGGCGTAACCGTGAGCGACGGCACCATCCGGATTGGCGCGCTGGCCACCCACGCCGAGATTGCCAATTCAGCCGAGGTGGAGCGCTCCAACGGTTTGCTGGCAGAGGCGGCCCGGGGGATCGGCGACCCGGCGGTTCGCAACCGAGGCACCATCGGCGGCAACCTGGCTCACGCCGACCCGTCGTCGGACTGGGGAACCGTGCTGACGGCTCTGGGAGCCACCGTGCACGTGCAGGGGCCGTCGGGCAGTCGCGCCGTGGACGCCAGTGATTTTATAGAAGATGCCTTTGCGACTGCGCTGGCCGACAACGAGATCATCACCACCATAACGGTGCCCACGCTGGCCGCCAACCAGCGGGCCGAGTACGCCAAGATGGCCCACCCGGCCAGTTTCTATTCGGTGGTGGGCGGCGCCGTGGTGGTGACATTAGACGGGGACGGCGCCCGGTGCACCGCCGCCTCGGTGGCAGTGGGTGGATTGACGCCGCGACCAGTAAAAGCGCCGGCGGTGGAAGCAGCCCTGACGGGAACGCGGTTGACGGCGGACAACATCGCCTCGGCGACGGCGCACCTGGGCGAGGATATTGCCGCTGCGGGCGTGGACATCATCGGTGATGTTTACGCTTCGGCGGACTACCGGGCTGGCGTGGCGCCCGTCGAGGTGAAACACGCGCTGATGCACGCCATCGGGCTGGCGCACCACTGATAAGGACACGTAAGTCGCTCTTGATGACAGAGGCCGCCAGAATTATCCGGCGGCCTTTTAGGTTGCGTTCGAGCACCGACTCTACCGCTCGTTAAGTCACGATAAGAGGCGGAAGGTTTTCGAGAATTTTTGCCTGGAGCACACGGTTTCCGGGACGCCCGTTGAACAATCCACTGGCACCCTCAGCACCGCGTTTCCAGAAGTCAGAGCCCTCTACCCAAGAACCTTCGGCGTTAGTTTCTCCAAGCTGGGTAAGAGAAGATTCCATGATTTCGGCGTATTTGGCGGGTTCCAAGACGGAAAACCCTTTAGAAACCATCACTGCCAGCACATTGACCAATACATTGTGCAGAGCAGTTGCCCCCCAGCGTGCGTTGAAGATTGTAGTGTCCGGGGTTCCGCATAGTATCTGGCAGAACCATTTTGATGCCCTCCCAATAAGCATTGAGAATACGGCACTGTTGTTCTTCGTCGCCAACGGATTGGAAATACCCAGGCTGTTCCACCAAAATCCGGAGCGATGTTGCCATCCCGTTGTATGAGATGAGAGTTCCGCTTTTCTTCGCCCCCGCGAGTTGGATATTGCCTTTCCAGAGGGTTGTCTCGGCAATTCTGTCCGTCAATCTGCTTGCTTTGAGCATCCAGGCTTTTCCTGTGCCGACGAGGTCTTTGTACACCTCGTCGTTCTCGGAACGGCGTTTGAGCAGTTCCATTGCAAGATCGGTACCAATGCTCTTGGCGTTGCTGTTAACGACGTGGAATTCAGTGATTTCCCCATTTCGGTCAGCCCCAAGCAGGCATATGAAAGGAAGCGCGTAGCCTGACCATTGCTCCGGCTCCTCTTCATAGAGAGCAATTAGAGATCGCACCCTGTGCTGCCCATCTACGACGTACAGTCGGTCATTGGCACTGAGAATCAACTCCGTTGCAGCACTCCCGATTTCGAGATGTTCAGACTGATTGAACTGCCTGAGATTAAGCAAAATCGCTGTAGGTAAGTCCACCCTTCTGTCAGCCAAGTCCCTTTTGAGGGAACCGACACGGCTCGTGCTTTCTTCACGCTGGTATCCCTCGGGATTTCAGGGACGTTCCATCCGGTCCACCTCGTACAGTTCCGCCAAAGTTGGTATCAGGATTGAGCCAATGGCGATTTTCCGACGGGTTTGGGACATCCATTCGCCGTTGTCATACCGGAGGTCCGGCAGATCCTGAATGATGACGGGCAGCCGGTGCACGGTCTCGGCGATCGGTCGCGTGGTCATGGTCATTGCTGTTCTCTTGGCTTTTTGATTTTGCACAGACGCATACGGTCTAGTTGACCTAATATATCGAACCGCAATTACGATGCCAATACGCAATTTGTAATTGTGAATCATAATGTTGAATCGTATTACCGATTGCCAGTTCGAGAATCTAATGCCAGCACCACCGGCCATGTTACAATTGACCATCATCAGGTTCGCGAGATTGAGGACCAATCGGCATGAGTGACCGCACCATTACTATCACTTTCCGAGGCCCTCTAGCCGATGCCGGCTCGCTGGATGTTGCCTTTGTCCTGCCGGTGGTTGAGGGGTTTAGCGATGCCTTCCGGCGGATGATACGCCACCAGCACGCCTTGCTTACCGGCCGCCGGCCGCCGTACCCCGCGCTACTGTCGGCCAGTGCGCTGCGGCTAGCGGCCATCGACGTCGGTTCCTACTCGGTGGCGCTGGAAATCGACGGGCCGATGGCCCTGGGCAAGCTGGCTGATGCTCCCCGTGACGGGCTGACCGCGCTGTTGTCCAACGCCGCCGCCGATGTCCACGCTCTGCCGAGCGACGTGGCCTTCCCCTTGCGGCAAGTTGCGGAAGGGCTGCCGGACGGCATCGACGCGGTGGTAATCGCCGGGCCTGCCAGCTTGCCCCCGCTCAAGCTGACGCGCGAATTATTTGCCGACGGCCCCCCGCAGCGGGAAACCTTCCGCTGCTATGGACGGCTTGAGGAAGTCAACTGGTCGCGTGGCACCGCCGTGCTGGGAACCTGGTTGGGGGTATGCCTGCTGGTGTTTCCCGGAACGATGGCGGAAAAGATGCACGAGGCGGGCAATCGGCTCATCAGCGTTACCGGCGTGGGCGAAGGCACCCTTGACGGTGTAACCATCATCCGCGAGATTGAAGCCATTGAAATCGTTGAGGAAAATGACCACCGGGTAAGCAAGATTGACCCACTCGCGGAGGACGTGCAACAAGCCCTGGCCATAATCCGCTGGGAAGAAAAGCAGAACGAGTGGTTCTACGACGATGAGCTGGACGCTTTCGTGGACGCCATCCAGAACCGGACGTATAAAGACCAGTGACTGCGTTTCAACCAGAGCAATCGTCAAGGCCGCCAGTGGCGCTGGATACTTCCGTCGCTTCACTGTTTCTCGGCCCACGTGCCGGCACAACCGAGTATGCGAGACTCACGCGGGGATACGATCTGATTTTGCCAATAGTCACCTACGCCGAGCTGGAGCAAGGCGCACTTATTGATGGGTGGGGATCGTCCAAGCGGCGGCGATTTCAGCGATTCCTGAAAAGGGTTAAGCTGCTGCCGATTACCGAAACTACCGCCAATCATTGGGCCTCCCTGCGATTTGAGTGCCGGCGACGCGGAATCGGCAACACTGACAATGACGCCTGGATCGCCGCCGTCGCTCTGGAAATGGACTGTCCGCTGGTGTCCAACGACCGGATTCACCTGCGTATGCAAGCCGCCACCCCACAGTTGCGGGTGTTATCATTGCTAACCCCATAGCAACAGTGTAATAGGACATCCCTTGAAAATACTCCTTACCAATGACGATGGTATTCACGCGCCGGGACTGTGGGCAGCGGCTCGCACCCTTTCCACGGTGGGCGAGGTGGCCGTGGTCGCGCCCGACCGGGAGCAGTCGGGAGTTGGCGCGTCGATGACGCTGCACTCGCCGCTGTTTGTGCACCAGGTGCCGGCAGAACACTATCTGGCCCAGTTTGCGCCCGGCGAATCGACGCCGCCGCTGGCCGCCGACGCCGCGCCCGAGCCGGGGCCGGCGGACATTGCCGCCACGCTGCCCCACGCCATAACCGCCTGGTCGGTTCAGGGTACGCCGGCGGACTCGTGCATCCTGGCCCTGGAGCAGCTGGTGATGCCGAAGCCGGACCTGGTGGTGAGCGGCATCAATCGGGGGTCGAATCTGGGTTGGGACGTTATCGTGTCGGGCACCGTGGGAGCAGCGGTGCAGGGATTTGTGCGAGGATATCCCACCATCGCAATCTCGGTCGGTTCGGTGCAGTCGCCGCGATACGATGTGGCGGCCGACCTGGTGGCTGACCTGGCCCGCAGTTTGGCCGATGCGCCGGAAGTCTCGCCGCCGTATTTTTTGAACGTGAACGTTCCAAATGAGCCGCCCGACCGGATCGCCGGCGTGAAGATAACCAGGCTGGGCGGGCGCGCCTATGGTGAATCGGTGCGCACCGAGGAGTCGTTCGGCCACAAACGCTACTGGATATCGCGCAACCGACCGGTTTTGGCCGGTGGCGACGGCAGCGATATAGAATCCCACAAGTCCAATCACATCACCATCACGCCGATGGGGATGGCGTTTTCCACCACCGACGATCGGATTGCGGCGGTGAAGGGACTGGTGGACGGCACGCTGGACGGGTTTGCGCGGTCGCCGTAGCAGACGGTCGGGAGGGGAATCCGGGTTTTACATCGATGAACAGGATGGACAGGATTAGGGACGGAGTGTTAAGGCTTGTCATTGCGAGCGTAGCGCGGCAATCTCGTCGGCGTAGCAACGATGGTTCGCTGGCGTGTGCTCAACCTCAACGAGATTGCCACGTCGCTGTGCTCCTCGCAATGACAGTTGGGCGGAACGGGATTGCCGCGTCGCTGCGCTCCTCGCAATGACCGGAGATGCGTGCGTTGGCGCGGGGGCGGATTAGTGGCGGCGGCGACGGCTGCGGGTACCGCCCCGATTGGAGCGACGGCGCGGGCCGGTAGTCTGTTGACGCGCCGGCCGTGCAGACGCGACCGGTTCCGGCGCGGTGGCGTAGTCGGCGAACCCGCCGGCCGCTCTGATGCGCCTGATGCGGGGACGATGTTGGGTGAGCCACATCGATTGCGTGAGGATGGTAAGGAACAGACCGGGAGCGGCCAATGCCCATAGCGTGGGATCTGCAATGGTGCCCTCGAGCTGGATGTTGTACTGGATGCGGAGGAAAATCCACATGCCGCCGGCGATTAGCCAGGTCCACGACAATATGCCGGTCAGGACGCCGTTGTGCCAGGGGGACCGCAGGAGCAGGATGGCGCTGCACGGCCACCAGATGAAGGTGGGGACGAGAAACCACTCCCGGTAGTACCAGGGTCGGAGGGCGTTGGGCGGAACCGGCGGCGGCGGTGGCACCGGCTCGTAAGTGGGTTC
Organism: Dehalococcoidia bacterium; assembly: GCA_965262485.1. Taxonomy (GTDB): domain Bacteria; phylum Chloroflexota; class Dehalococcoidia; order Lucifugimonadales; family UBA3495; genus Bin87. Next base: position 3,115,791 of record OZ253540.1, read on the forward strand.
GGTATAGGTGGGTTCAGTAAAGGGAGGATCGGTTTCGCTGGCAGACGGAAGTCCCGGTTCAGGGGCCGAACCGGAACCTTCGTCCGGGTCGGCCGGGATGCCGCCTGGCTCGTCATCGTGCTCGTTATGAGGCAGTGGGCGCTGCATGAACGGTCAGCCGTGGGGTGGCAGGTTAGGTTCTGTTAACATTTCACGTCATTCCGGCGAAAGAACGTCACCCCGTACTTGATACGGGGCCGGAATCCAGGCGCTTTGGAAAGCAGACATCGTTCACATTCAGGGTACTCTGGATTCCCGCCTTCGCGGGAATGACGAGTTGGGGTGCGGGAATGACGAGTTGGGGTTAGCGAAATCGCCTTATATCTCAAATGTCAACACGACCTAGTACAGTTTCCACTTGAAGATGCCTTATATCGTATATCTGTTCACCTGTTAATCATTCCCACACAAGCAGGAATCCAGAGTTAGAGGCAGCTTTCCGGCATTAACAAATCTATCTGGAACCAGTACTAGTTGCGGGCCAGCAGGATGTGGAATTCGAGCTCGCCGATATGCCGGCCCTGGATGATGGACGCGGCGGCGTATTCGAGGCACATGCGCGCGAAGCCCGGGTACTCGTAGATGTTCTTGCCCAGCACCACCTGCGGTACCAGGCCGTCAAAGTCCACTTCGAGGTAATTGGGATCGTCTTCTTCCACTCGCACCTCAACGTCCCGGTTGGTGATGCGCTCCAATTTCTGTTTCAGCCGCCCGACAAATGCGTCATCTTCCATTGTACGAACCCTCCCGGCAGATCGACATTGACGTAATTTTACCACTCCCAGCGGACTTCCGATTGCCGGCTGCCAATGGAGTAGTCGGATAATGGCGGTCCTTCGACAGGCTCAGGATGCGCGGGCGGTGGGGGCACGGGATTGCCACGTCGCTAGAGCCTGTTGACAATTAGCAAACCAGCCCGTCATTCCCGCGAAAGCGGGAATCCAGTGGCCGAAGTCGTTAATCACGGTTCTGATTCTTTCATCTTGCGCTCTCTGGATTCCCGCTTTCGCGGGAATGACGGTATTTGTCAACACACCCTAACGCTCCCCGCAATGACAGGCGGGTGGGCAATCTAAAGACCCGGTTACCACTCCGCCGTTGGGGTCGGATGCTGCGTGCGTTATGGTATGATGGCAACCCGAATCGTGACGCCGACTTGTTGATCGGCGCCGTCCCGCTCCCGTTGAGGGCCGGCAATGGCCGCCATTCCCGCCGTATTGAAACCCCCCTGGCTACGCACCTATGCCACCGTGATATTGGCGGTATCGATGGCAGTGAACCTGATCACCAGCTTCTCGCTGTATGTTCAGGCGTTGACGATACCAGGCATGAAGTTGGCCTTCAGCCTCACGTACACCCAGGCGTTTGTGCTGGTGGCTGCATTGTCGCTGTCGCGGGTGGTTTCCGGACTGGTGTCGGGAATACTGGCTTCCCGCTACGGGGGCCGGTGGTTAATCATCGTCAGCCTGATGAGTTCGACGCTGGCAATGTGGCTGTTGGGATGGTCTCCGAATTATTGGGTCGCCATGGCGGCGATGATAGTGGTGGGGTTCAGTTCGGGGTCGGCGCTGACTCCGATGATGGGGATGCTGTCTCCGTGGTTCCGGGCCACCGACCGGGGCATTGCCGCGGGTTTGGCAGCCGCCGGCGGAAGCCTGGCAATCGTAGTCATCGGTTTGATGTTCCCGCCCCTGACCCGGTTTTTCGGTGAGGATGCCTGGCGGTTCGCGTGGTACATCCTGGGCGGCTGCAGCCTGCTGATTGGACTGGCGTGCGTGGGTTTCATCCGCGAGGCGCCGTCAACGCCCACGCCGGTGACCCGGACGGCCGAGGCGGTGACCCGTCCGCCGGTTCGGGGCAGCCGGTGGCCGATAGCCGTGTACACCAACCGGGCTATCTGGCACATCACTGCAATGGCGTTCTGCTCCGGCTGTGTGCAGGGCATCCTCACATCGTCATTTGGGTCGTACCTGGAGACGGAACACGGCGTGCACGTCAGCACGGTGGGCATCCTGTTCATGGTGATCGGGGTTCTCAGCATTATGAGCGGGATCGTACCGGGCGGGTTGTCCGACCGGTGGGGGCGCGGGATGGCGTTTGGCGCAACATTTTTGATCCAGGGCGCCAGCCACGCGTTGTTCTGGCTGGTTCCGGAGCTGCCGGCATTTGTGATCGCGTCGATATTGACCGGGTTGGTCATGCGGGCCACCTACACGCTGTGCGCGGCATCGGCGGGGGACTATGTTCCGGTGTACATGGCGCCGGCGGCATTTGGCCTGATGGGGATGGGAGCGGGCATCGGCAGCACGCTATCGCCGGTTATCACGGGGCCCATCGCCGACGCAACCAATACGCTACAATGGTCGTTCGCGATGTCAACGGGGATGGCGCTGGCGGGTGCGTTGCTGGGATTCGTGCTGTATTTCAACAGCCGTCGAACGGCAACCACGCCTCCCAACCCCACGGCGGCGGCGGCGACTGTTTGATGAGGCCAATGTGGGACGGTTCACGAGGCGAACTGGAGATCACACAATTTGATGCGTGAACAAACGGACGGCGAATTTGCTCGCGGGATGGTGGTGGTGGCCCACGCCGATGATGCCGAGTGGGGCTGCTCGGGCACGGTGGCCCGCTGGTGCGCCGAGGGTTGGGACGTGGTTTACGTTCTGTGCACCGACGGCAGCAAGGGCAGCGAAAATCCGGAGATTACCGGCGAGGAACTGGCGAAAATCCGCAAACGCGAGCAGCAGGAAGCCGGCCGGGTTCTGGGTCTGACCGACGTGGTGTTTCTGGGCCATCCCGACGCATATCTGGAGCCCACCCTGGCGGTGCGCAAGGATATTACGCGGGAGATTCGGCGGCACCGGCCCGACGTTTTGATCTGTATGAACCCGGTGCGTCGGCTGACGGGAGACGGTCACATCGGCCATCCGGATCACTTTGCGTCCGGGGAGGCGGCGATGTCGGCGGTGTTTCCGTCGGCGCGGGACCGGCTAACCTTTCCCGAGCTGCTGGAAGGCGAGGGCCTGGAGCCCCACAAGGTAAAGGAACTATGGGTGATGGAGCACGAGGAGCCGGATCGATACGTTGACGTTTCGGATCACATCGACACGGCGGTGGCAGCGTTGCAGGCTCACCGCAGCCAGGTTGAACCGGACATTGCAGACCGCTACCTGAGAGAGGGCCGGCGCCGCAACGGGCGGAACATCGGCGTCGAGTATGCCGAGGCGTTCAAGCGGTTCAGGCTGGCCTAGAGTGAGGACAATTGGAAAATCAACCCGTCGTTCCTGCGAAAGAACGTCACCCCGTACTTGATACGGGGCAGGAACCCATAAAAGCCTCTGAGATAGGAACGTTGGTCCGGTTTTACGCTCGCTGGATTCCCGCTTTCGCGGGAATGACGGTATTTGTCAACACGCTCTGGAGTAACGACAACGCGGCCGGCGGGTGGATCATTCCTCCCGGGCCGGGCGGCGAGGGTGCCGGAATATCGCTCCCAGGGGAATTGCGAGGCCGGGCAGCAAAGGCGTGGACAACGTATCGTCGATGCCCAAGGTGGCGCGTTCGGTGTATTCGCCGTCCCGCAATGCCAGTTGGGAAACGGTATCGGCTGCCGGGTCGATAATCCAGTATTCCTGCACTCCCGATTCGGCGTATATCTGCCGTTTTCGCACCAGGTCTCTGGAGCGGTCTGACGACAGGATTTCGACAACGATGTCGGGTATGCCTTCAACGTGAACCACACCGCCGATATCGGTGCGCCCGGCGAGGATGACAACGATGTCCGGCTCCATAGCGCGGTGCAGGCGTGGGGACAAAATGGTAGTTATCTGGTGATGCAACTCGCCGACAAGCGACTCCGAGGTGTGACGATAATCCTCAATGTACCGGCAAAACTGATGCACCAGGAATTGGTGGTCTTTGCTACCAGAGAACGGAACAATGTAAAGCACACCATCGTCCAGTTCCCATTTGCCATCGGTCTCGCCGAGAGCAAGGAAATCGTCGAGGGACATTCGCATTCCAGTGCGGAGTTTTGAAGTCTGCGTTGTTATGGCAACCTCTGGGACCGACGTTATCAGGGCCTGTGCAAAGTCTCTTGCATCCGCTCATGGTGAGCTTGTAGAACCATAGGCGACCGTCCTTCGACAGGCTCAGGACGAGCGGGTAGGGTCAACTCCTGCAACTTTGCACAAGCCCTGCTGACGTTATGCGCTGGCAGTGGCTTTAGCGCGGTTTGTGGGCCGATACCTTCACGCTGGCCACGTTTAGAGAGACATCGTTTTCGTCGCATTTCAGGTCATCTTCCGTGGTGGAGATGTCGGTGAAACCGGCGGCAACCATGCGGGCCAGGTAGGTCTCGCGGTATTCCGCGCCGCCAATGCAGGACGCCCAGGAATCGGCATCAACCAGGGTGGGGCCTTCGGCGGTGAGGGCCAGCATGTCCGAAACGTGGAGGCGTCCGCCCGGCGTCAACACGCGGTAGGCTTCCCGAAACACGGCGTCTTTATCGGGAGACAGGCAGATGACGCAGTTGCTGATAACTACATCCACGGCGGAATCGGGGAGCGGGATGTCTTCCAGATGGCCTTCGATGAACTCCACGTTGGACAAACCCATGCGGTCGCGGTTGGTGTTGGCCAGCGCCAGCATCTCGGGAGTCATATCCAGCCCGAAAACGCGGCCCGACTCACCCACCTGCTCGGCGGCGATGAAGCAGTCAATGCCGCCGCCGGAGCCCAGGTCCAGCACGGTTTCGCCGGGGCGCAGATCGGCCAGCGCGGTGGGATTGCCGCATCCCGCCGAGGCCGCCATTGCCTCTACCGGCAAGCCCTGGATTTGGGCCTCGTTGTACAGGGCCATCGCGTGTTCCGTATCCGCCGGGCCGCAACAGGCGGCCGCCTCGGTGTGGGCATGAGCTTCGGCGGCGCAGTCGGCGTTGCCGCAATTGCCGTTGCCGCAGTTCTCGGAGCCACATTCGAATTGAGGGGTTATGTCTGTCAGCTCGATCACCCGGAGGGCGCGTTGGCCGTACTGTTGCTGCACGATGCGCCGGATTTCGCCGGTGTCAGCGTTGTTGATGGTCATGGTGTCCGCACCTCCTGAACGTGTTGGCTCGATTACTCCCTATGCTACGCACGTTAGGGGCAAGCGTCAAACCGAGTTATCTTGGTGATGGACCGGAGAGTATGCTGAAAGCAGCTGGACGGAAACTTTTCAGATAGGGTAATCAGGCGAGTTGCCACGATTCTACCCGGAAAGAATCCCCCGTATCTGCAACTGCTGTTTCAAGTATCCCATGCTGTGGTTGCCTTTGATGGCGTTGCAGGTATGGCACATCAATTGCAGGTTGCCGACGGAATCCTGGCCGCCTCGAGACCGGGGGGTGATGTGGTCGATGGTCAATACGTGCAGGGGCAGTTCGTACTCACAGCCGATGCACCGACGGTTCTGGCTAACGTAAAGCAGTTCTTAGAGCCTGTCTACGATCTCTGAAATAGGTTAAGTTGAGGCTATTATTCAGGGGAGGGTAATCATGTCTCATTCCTATCCCAGCGACATCAGCCGGGAGCAATTCGCCCGTATTCTGCCGACGCTGGAGTCGGCCCGCCGCCGGACCAAGCCCCGCACCGTGGACTTGTATGACGTTTTCTGCGGTGTGCTATATCTCCTGAAAAGCGGGTGCCAGTGGCGAATGATACCCGCGGACTTCCCCGATTGGCGCACCTGCTACCAGTATTTCCGGCAATGGAGTGAGCGGCCCGACCCGGAGCAGGATTCCATTCTGGAACAAGTCCTAAAAAAAATCGGTTGGCGCGGCCCGACGCAGCAATGGGCGGAAAGAGCGGACCAGCTTCTGTATCGTGGACTCCCAGAGTGTCAAGAACACGGACAGCGCCGAGCACAAGGGCTATGACGCGGGCAAGAAGGTATCCGGAATCAAGCGACACATCGCGGTGGATACGCAAGGATTGCCCCATGCGATCCACATAACCACGGCCAACGTCACCGACCGGGCTGGGGCTTTGGCGATGTTTGACCGGCGCCGAGACGGCCTCAGTCAAGTGCAGAACGTGCTGGTGGACGGGGGTTACACCGGAAAGCCCTTTGCTGCTGCGGTGCAAAGCTTGTTGGGAGCCGCGGTGGAAGTGGTGAAACGCAGCGAACTGCACACCTTCGTGGTGCTGCCGAAGCGATGGGTGGTGGAGCGGTCTTTCGCCTGGCTGGAGAAGTGCCGCCGCCTCTGGAAGAACTGCGAAAGAAAGCTCAATACCAGCCTGCAAATGGTGGTGCTTGCCTTCATGGTGCTAATCCTCAAAAGATTGTAAACAGGCTCTTAGAAACTATCTCAAAACCCGCCATGCTCTCCAAAAGTCCAATTGCAGACAGGGTGAGTCGTGGATTCCAGCCTGCGCGGGAATGACGGGTTGGGCGGGTCGCCAGTTTTGAGATAGTTTCTTAGTCGTCGCCGAAAACCTCGGCCTCTCGCTGCCGAAGCTGAGCCAGCATCGTGGCACTCTCGGCCAGTGAATCCAATACGACACGATAGTCATTTGTCAATTTATCTATCAAGTCCGCCTTGTTGGTTTCGCGCTTTGCGAGCGGAATCAACACTTGGCTCAGTTCTGATGTGCGGATACGATTGTGTGAAGCAGAAGTGCCCGACGTAAGGCTGTGGATCTGATTTTGCACCGCGTGTGTCTGCAGCATATAGGCCAGCATATACGCATCAACGCCGTCTTTAACTTTCATTACTTCGAATTCAGACGAACACAGAGTTTTTATTCCAAAATCCGGCGTGACACACACTCTTGGAATTCTCGGATTGATTCGAGCAAATAAAAGCTCACCTGTTTCTGTCGGAATTCCTGGTGTTTTGGGCGAATAATCAAATACGCCACTCACGTTCACCAATCCCTCTCCGAATATGTGAAGGATCGAAATAAATGCCCACCCGTTACGCCAGTGCTCGGGTTTTCTATCGCGAGAGCAAAACTCCACCATCTCTCGAAGAGGTACCATCTCAAATTCCACATTCCTTCCAATCTCCGCAACGGTCTCTATACGCGTGGCACTGTAATGCTTTGGAGTCCAATTTCCACGGAACACGGCGGGTTCTTTAACCATCACGCATGAAGGGGTAGAGGACAATATCCCCGTGTCTCCGGAAGGAAGTTCACCCCGATGTTCGGCATAAGTCGCCGCGATAGCAGGGAGTTCGTTCTTGCCGCACGGAGTCTTGATTTGCACACCTTTCCTAGAAGACACCTCAAATCCGAGGTGATTAGCTATTCCCATGAACACCGGCAAGTTAGCATCTGTCCGACCTTTTTGAAGGTACAAAATCGCAGTTTTAGTCCTAGTGCCCGCTTGGGCAAACGTGCTTGCGGGTAACTCAATTACCGCGCGCAAGGTAGACCTTACTGTCAAGTTATGACGAAGCAGGGCAGCGATGCCTTTGGATGAGATAACGCTATCTGGTACTATGATCAGCATACGTCCCCCATCCCGAAGGAGACGTAATCCACGGTCTACAAACAGTAGTTCAGAATCTATGGAGCCAGCAGTACGACGAAGGCTGCGAAAAAAGGGAACGTTGTCCCCACATACGTCATGCACATACGTATGGTCAAACCTTGCCCCGAATGGCGGATTGGTAAGGATAATATCTACTTTCCCGTTCACGATATCTAGGGGTGAGCCTCTCTCTAACGAGTTGCCCAGAGTGATACGATGCTCATCCACGTCGAATAGCCCTAGGTTAAGCGTCGCCAATCTAACCATACGCTCGACCTTGTCTTGCCCAAACAATCTAATCCGTCCAGGGTCAACAAGGGCTTTGTCCCGGGCGAGTTGATAGACAGCACCCAAAAACGACCCAACACCACAAGAAGGGTCCACGACCGTCAATGGTTTGTCAGGATCGTTGGCTGAAGAATCTTCGGCCAAAATGTCTCGCAGGGCTAGTTCTGCCATGAAGTTGGTAACTTCGGGTGGGGTCATGAATTGCGCATCCTCTACGTTGCTACGAAAATTATCGCGAACAAAGTGCCCGAATGCTTCGTTGAGAATATCGAACGGGTGACCATACCTTCGCACATCAAACGCCAAGTCGATGCCGCGTTGAACCAATCTCACCATGTCGACGGCCATTGTTTCGTCGCCCTGACGAATCGCTAAAGCGGGTTGAGAACCGAAGATGGTATTCCCGTCGCCCAAGCGATACTGAGGCAGAACCACCGTTTCTGAGAATGCTTGTTGTAACTCAGACACCAACGTGCATGATTCCGCCGTCGGAAACCTTTGTATCTGACCCGTTTTGAACGCTAGGTAGGTAGCAAAGAGTTTAGCAACCTCGTCTAGCTTGGCGTTGGAGTCGTCAAGACGCCCCGACCGATGGAAGCTTTCCCTCAATTCAGAGAACGCATCATAGGTGCTTGCATGACCTTCACGGAATGCGTCAGCCCATGTGGATTGATCTACCATCACTAGCTCCTGCTTTCAAGTAGCTTCGCTTTGACTACGATAGTAGCCCATACGGCATGATTATTGGACTGATAATATCACCATGATTGGGATTGCGCACCAATTTGGAAAGTTGATCCGGGCCCGACGCCTTTCTCGGCACATTTCACAAGATTCTTTGGCTGGACTCGCCGGGCTAAACCGCGGCTACGTAGGCAGGATCGAGAGAGGGTTAGCTAGTCCTTCGCTGGAAACGGCCCACCGTCTGGCCAATGCACTTGGTGAGTGCCTTCCATCTCTAATCGCCGAATGTATGAGGGATAACCATGACTGACCAGCGTGCGAGGGCAGCACTTAGCCTACTCGATCTTCATTATGAGTCCTTCTACGCGGCGGAATCTTACGCCTCAAAGACAGGACACCCCGTACCTACGGATACCCGTGGTTGGTCCCAGATACTGGTCAGCACGTTGTGCGGCATAAGGGGCTTGGAGAGAAAGAAGGGCCCGGATTTGAAAAACGGTTCGGATGTGAAAGGTGCTAATACATGGAAAGCCATAGATACGCCGCGTTTCAACGGTGTAATCAAAGCTGGCACTTTGGCTAGTACGTCAGGTCAATTGGCTAGCCTTGACGCCATGCCCAACTTGTATCTAGTGTTGTGGGATGAAACTAAACGCAAAACTGCACGTTGCAGGATATGGGTAGTACGTCCTAGAAGTGATCAGGTTTTTAGGGCTATCTGCACGGAATGGTATGCCAAACGCGGAAAGGGAGAGATCAAGAGCAATAATTTTCAACTTCATCCACCTAGAGGGCAAGATACGGACATAATCCGCAACACTTGTGGCAACCTATCATACCCTCTTTATTTCAGTGCAGAGCGCACGCGCGCGAAGCGTTACACACTACTGCGATATGACCCAAAAGCACTCATCACCGGAACGTGTTCGAATCCTACTCAGCCCGCTTCTAATCCTGATGGAAAATAGTTCATACTACCGAAATAATAGATGGCGCATACCATCTTGGGAGAAGACATTACCAAAAGAGGAGCATACCCACCATGAAAATTACTGGCGCCACGACGCGTGTGCTGCAAACCCCCGCCGATAATCCGCTGGTAGTGGGCATTGACCAACCCGGCGTAAGGGAGTTCGTTACGCTGGAGCTGAACACGGATGCGGGCATCCAGGGCGTGGGACTCACCTTTTTCGGGGGGCCACTGTACGGCCCGCTGCGTCAGGCGGTGGAGGATATTGCGGCGCTGGCCACCGGCGAGGACCCGATGAACCCGGAGGCGGTCTGGAACAAACTGATGGGAGCGTGCGCATCCGCTGGGCCGGAGGGCATAGTGTCGCTGGCGCTGGCCGCCGTTGACCTGGCGGTGTGGGACATTAAGGGCAAGGCGCTGGACCAGACCGTGTGTTCGTTGATGGGCGGTTATCGGGACCGGGCGCCCACCTATGCCAGCGGAGCCCTGATGCGACCCATGGGCGTGGAGTACCTGGCCGAGGCCGGCCCCCGCCTGGTGGAGCAGGGGTTTCGCCAGATGAAAACCCAGATGGGCGCCGAGCCCACCGCCGCCCGGGAAGTGGCTCGCATCCGTACGCTGCGCGAGGGCATTGGCCCGGACATCGACCTGATGTGCGACATCAACCAGCTGTGGAACGTGAACCAGGCCATCCAGATCGGCACGATGGTTGAGGAATACAACCTGTTCTGGCTGGAGGACGTGGTGGCCCGGGATGACTATCAGGGGTTGGCTCGCGTGGCCGACGCGCTGACGACACCCATTGCCGCCGGTGAATACGTGTATGGCATCAGGCCGTTCCGCCACCTGCTGGAGCAGCGTAGCATCGACATTGTGATGGTTGACCTGCTGCGGGCGGGCGGTATCACGCCGTTCCGCAAGATAGCCGGCATGGCCGAAGCCTTCAACCTGCCGGTGGTGTCTCATCTCATTCCCGAGGTGCAGGTGCATACGATTTCGGCCATCCCCAACGGTTTGACGGTGGAGTACATGCCATGGACGCTGCGGCTGTTCGACGAGACGCCTGACATTGTGGACGGGGACATTGTGGTGCCGGACCGGCCGGGGCTGGGATTGTCCTTCAGCCAGGACGCCATCGCCCAGTATCAGATCAGCTAACCGACGTGCACAGCCTGCCGGCACGAATTGGTTTAGAATAGTCCAACATCCAACACCAATCGCATCATCCGACCGCATCATCCGGAGGTACAACTATGGCCGCTTACCAACTTCGCATCTACACCATCAACCGGGGCATGATGGACTCCTGGCTGGGCGTGTTCAACGAGCACATCCGTCCGCTGCACGAACGCCTGGGCATTCCGGTGGTATCGAGCTACGTCAATGCCGACCGCACGGAGTTCATCTGGGTGCGCCGGTTCGACAACGCCGACGATATTGCATCCAAGGAGGCCGCGTACTTTGCGTCGCCGGAGCGGTCGGCTCTGGGAGACCGACCCACCAGCCACATCGCCAAGATGGAAGTTCGGGTGATGGACGGCGTGGAGGCCACGGCCGGCGTCGCGTAACTGGCAACGCGGGTAAATCGAAGGGCAGGGCGGCCAGTGCGTCACCCTGCCCTTCCTGCTGTTACAGGTCCTTGACCATTTCGCGATGGGGGATGTCCACTTCCAGGAACATATCGCCGGCTTCCTGGTAGCCGTGGGCAGCGTAAAAGGATTTGACGTATTCCTGAGCGTGCAGCGTGATGCGACCGAAACCCAACCGGCGGGCCTGATTTTCCAGAAAGTCCAGAAGTTGCCCGCCGACTCCGGTGCGTCGCCATTCCTGCAATACGGCCATGCGTCCGATGTGGGGGCCGTTGCCGTCCACGTCGGGGAGCAGACGCCCGGTGGCAATGACCACGCCCTGACGCAGCGCAACGGCGTGGACGGTGTCGGGCGCGGTGTCGGCGTCGTCGACCTCGACGTTGGCGGGGATGCCCTGCTCACCGACGAACACGCGCATCCGGACGGAGATCGCACCTTCCAGTTCGGTGGGCGTTTCGACCAGTTTGAGGGATACCGAAGTCGTGTCGCCGGGGGTGGGCATGGTCGGGCTTAGCCGTCCGAGTGGTCGTGAGCCGGCCCCCTGGATATACCGAGGGCAGCTTCGATAGCGGCCAGGCGGCGCAGCAGTTCGGCGTTGTCCGCCGCGCCATTTGATGCAGCAGGGCGTCCATTGGACTGCCCTGCCAGGATTCCGGCGAGAGCGGTCATCATTTCGGTATGCCGGCGTTCTGCCTCGGCACGTTCTTCCCGGCGGGTTCGTTCCGCCTCGGCACGTTCTTCCAGGCGGATGCGCTCCGCTTCCAAGCGGATCTCGCTGCGGGTGCGCTCCCCTTCCAGGCGGTTCTCGCTGAGAGTGCGCTCCGTTTCCAGGCGGTCCTCGCTGCGCGATCGGCGGCGTTCTCTAATGTCAAAGTAGCTGGACAGCATTTGCGGTACTCCCAGTACGGCAAGGACGATTGCGATGTATGCCGCACCTTCAAAGTATGGCAATAAATCGAGGAATGTCAAACTTCACCCCAATCTATTCGCCTTCACTGATGCGGGAGTACATGGCAAGGGGCGTAGCGGCCGGGCGTGGGCATTGTTGGGCCTAGCCGTCCGAGTGGTTGTGAGCCGGCCCGTCAGATATACCGAGGGCAGCTTCGATGGCGGCCAGGCGACGCAGCAGCTCGGCGTTGTCCGCCGCGCCATTTGTGGTAGCAGGGCGTCCATTGGACTGCCCTGCCATGATTCCGGCGAGAGCGGTCATCATTTCGGTATGCCGGCGTTCTGCCTCGGCACGTTCTTCCCGGCGGGTTTGTTCGGCTTCCAGACGGATGCGCTCCGTTTCCAGGCGGTCTTCGCTGCGGGATCGGCGGCGTTCTCTAATGTCAAAGTAGCTGGACAGCATTTGCGGGACTCCCAGTACGGCAAGGACGATTGCGATGTATGCCGCACCTTCAAAGTATGGCAATAAGTCGAGGAATGTCAAACTTCACCCCAATTTATTCGCCCTCGCTGATGCGGGAGTACATGGCAAGGGGCGTAGCGGCCAGCAGTCCGGCATCCACGGGCAGCACCACGCCAGACACCCAGCGGGATTCGTCGCTGGCGAGAAAGAGGGCGGCGTAGGCGATGTCCCAAGCGTTGCCCTCCACTCCAAGGGGGCCAGCCTTTCGCCGCCGTTCGCGGGTTACGGGCTCCATGGTTCCGCCAACCATGGGGGTGTAGATGTGGCCGGGAGCGATAACGTTGACCCGTACATTGTCTCGACCCAGGTGCACCGCCATCGTCTCCGACATTCCAATGACGCCGGCCTTGGAGGCAGAATAGGGGACGCTGGCGGCGCCGCTGCCGGCACGGACGCCGGCAATGGAGGACATGTTGATGATGCTGCCGCCGCCGGCGTCCATCATTTTGGGAACGGCGTACTTGGTGGTGAGCATCATGCTCTTGAGGTTGACGTCCAGCACGTTGTCCCAGACGCTTTCTTCGACGTCGGTGGGAGACCCCGGGCCGGTGATGCCCACGTTGTTGAAGAGGATATGCAGGGCTCCGTAGCGTTCAACCGCCGCATCGGCGATGGCCTGGCAGTCCACGGCCAGGGTAACGTCGGCGCCGATGATGGATGCTTCGCCGCCCTCTTCGCGGATGGTGGCCAGGGTTTCCTCGGCGGCCTGTGGGTTGCGGTCCACCAGCAGCACCTTTGCTCCCTCACGGGCGAACAGGATGGAGGCGGCCTTTCCAGTACCCAATCCGGGACCACTGGAGCCGGCGCCCGTGATGACGGCGACTTTTCCTTCGAGGCGCCGGCGGCCAGTTGGCATTAGCGTCATAATTCCCTCCGGGTGGTTTGACTTGGGGTATCAGTCGGCAGACGGTACGGATTCCGGTTGCAGCAGCCAGGGTCGCTACCCAGCAGGAGCCGGCCGATGGCCGGCCAGGTTATTGCGTTGCGGCGGCCGGCGGGGTGGCAATCGCCTGGGGAACGATGGCCATTCGGAGCTCCGCGGTGCCCAGCGCCAGATCTCCGAGCCGCACCACGACCTCGAACAGCAGCTTGTTGCCGGCAACGTGGGCCAGAGTGGAACGGGCCACGACATCGCTGCCGGCGTCGGCGGAGGCGAGGTGCTTGACGTTGATCTCGTAACCGACGAGGGTTTGCTGTTGGTGCAAAAGAGGATACACCGCGCCGTACGCGGCCTGTTCAATGAGCATCACCATGGCGGGGGTGCTGAACTTGGGGGTGTGCGGAGCGAGGTGCTCCGCGCCAACGGTGATGCGCGCTTCGCCGGCCAGCCCGGGCCGAATGGCCGGGTTGAGTGGAGGGCGAGCCGGCGAAGGCTCGGGTGTCGTCATGTATCGGGGCTAGTCGTCGGAGGCCACCGCTGCTTCCTGACCGGTCAAGATGGACTCAACTTCGTCGGCCAGTTCGGCGGCGCGCTGCTTCACCTCATCGTCGGTGAGGCTGGACAGCGGGTGCTGGGCGACCACGTACCGATAGTCAGGCACGCCCATCATACGGGTCATGGCCTGGGCGGTGTTCAGGAACACGTGGGTGATGATTGCCGCGGTGGGTACGCCGCGCTTTTCCATATCGATGCCGTCGTGCACACTGCACGAGCTGCAGGACCCTCAATCCCCAACCCCGGTGATGAGGTAATCGACCTCCCCCAGGATGGAGTCAATCACGTCCTGCCGGGCCGGCAGGCTGGCGTGGTGCTTGGCGAAGTACTTAACCTCGGAGAAACCGTGCCGCTCGTTAAGGATGTTGCCCAGCTCATGGAGGAGCTTGTCGGCGTTGGCCTTGGAGTTTTCCATGAGGCCCAGACGCTTGCCGGCCAAACCGCCGGAGCGGTCGTTCATGTGAAACTCGGTGGTGGGCAGTTCGGTGCCCCGGGGATTTACCATGCGTAGCCGGGACATGGATTCGGCAGTAGTCATAACTAACCTCCGTTGGCGTTGTTGGATGGCGCTGATGGGCGGATTGTACCTTTATTTGGCGGTGTTGCATAACCCCCATTCGCAAAGCAATTGAGCGCGCGTTTTCCGCCGACGGGAGGCTAACGAATCATCTGGTGAACGATCCCGGCCACCGAGCCGGGGTCGCCTATCTCCCGCATCCGAACCTTGTGGCGTTCCGTTACGCCGCTGGCAACCACCACACTGCCCCGGCCGGTAACCATCTCGAACATATTGCGGGTCTCCGAGATTGAGTTAATCGCATTGACCGGCACCTCGGTAGTATCCAGCCACAGGAAGCGGTACATGCGCACGGCTCGTCGGTCGGTCACGAAGTAGGTAGTGTGGTGGTTCAACCAGTAACGGACAATCCCCGAAAAATAGAGATACAGGGCCATCAGGAAGAACGCGAAGTAATAAATGGGGTAGGATTGTTCCGCAAAAAAGAGCAGATAGCCCGCGCCGGCGTAAAAGGGCAAACTGCTTATTATCCGGGCGATGGCCGGCTTGAGCGAAGGGTGGCGCAACGCCAGCACCCGCTCCTCGGGCGTTAGGTCCAAACGGGGCAAAGCGCCGGCAAAGCTGAAGTAGAACCCGACCAGTGTTATCGCGAGTCCGACCAGCATGATCGCCTGCCCGGCCCATTCGGCCAAATCGGCGGCGAAGTACAGCGCTGCGCCGGCCGCAACCAGTGGCGACCCGATCACCAGGGCCAATATAATTCGGAGCGCCACCGGAATGCTCACGTCCAACCGGCCTTCAGGAAGCGTCGTCTCCTGCGTAGCCGGTTGGGACGGCTCGGCGAGTTCGCCGTCGGGTTCCCTGGCTTGCTGTTCAACCATATCTACCTCCCCAGGAACACTTGGATGCCGATAGCAAATAAGGTCAGCGCCAACCCAATCAACGAAATAAGGGGAAAGTTCCGGGATGTGTCGTAAGCGGCGTCTTGCGCGCCGCCGGGGAGCAGGCGGATCACCGTCTGGGTTAGAGGGTCGGTAGGACGTTCATCTTCCCCGGCGCTGTCCGGTGGCGTCCATGGTTCCTCTATCAGGATAACCTCTATCGAAACATCACAGCACAGGCCGTCACTGTTTTCAGACCCGGCTTCCTGAGCGGGGCCGTTGTTGTCCACTTGCATCGTCAGAATCGTGGACTCGCCGACCTTCAAAATCCCGTTGGCCGGCGACACGGTAACCCACTGGTCGGAGCTGGCTACTCTCCAGTCCATCGTTGCCGCGTTGTTATTGATCAGCTGGAAAGTCCTGCTCGATTGTATTCCGCCGACCACGGGAACCGGAATGCCGGTTGAACCCGAGGCCGATCCCCCATTGCGGCCAAACCCGGAATCTCCCCCCGAACCCGGAGGGCCAACAGTAGGCACGATGAGCAGTGCGGGGGTGGCTGTCGGGGTCGGCGTAGCAGTCGGCGTTGGTGTGGACGTGGGTCTGGGCGTGGCTGTCGGTTCAGGAGTAGGCGTTGGCGCCGGGGTCGGCGTTCGTGTAGGAGTAGCAGTTGGCGTGGGCGTGGGAGTAGCAGCTGGCGTCGGCGTGGGCGTGGGAAGTAGCAGTTGGCGTCGGTGCGCGCGTAGGAGCAGCAGTCGAGGTCGGCGCGCGTGTAGGAGCAGCAGTCGAGGTCGGCGCGCGTGTAGGAGCAGCAGTCGGGGTTGGCGTGCGCGTAGGAGCAGCAGTCGGGGTCGGCGCGCGTGTAGGAGCAGCAGTCGGGGTTGGTGGAGGCGCGCAGTTCGGGCCGCCTCCGTCTCCCCTGCTTCCCTGCAGCCAGTTCTGGAAAGCCTGATTCGTGGGCGCGCACAGTCCGGCGTTAGCGCCAAATAGAAAATCGCGCAGCTCCGTTAGAGACGTGAGACTAAAGGGAAGCTCGCCCGTCAGCCGGTTGCTGCCGAGCCACAGCGCTTGCAGGTTGGACAGGCGGCCCAGTTCCGGGGGAATCGTGCCCGTCAACTGGTTACTGTCGAGATACAAGTACTCAACGCGTCCCTCGTCGGTGTCCACGCCAAACCATTGGTTCAGCGGCGCGTCGCTCATCCAGTTGGTGTTATCAATCCAGTTGTTGCCCCCGGTGGCCCGGTAAAGGATTTCCAGGATTTCCCGGTCCGGGGAGACGGGCGCGCAGTTCGGACCGTCGTCTCGATCTTGAATTCGCTGCAGCCAGTTCTGGAAAGCCTCATTCGTGGGCGCGCACAGCCCGGCGTTGGCGCCGAAAAAGAATTCCTCAAGTCCCGTCAGTCCCGTGAGGTCCGAAGGGAGATTGCCCGTCAACTGGTTCCTGTTGAGATACAGCCCTTGCAGGTTGGACAGGCGGCCTAGTTCAGCGGGAATCGCGCCCGTCAAAGAGTTTTCATAGAGACTCAGCCCTTGCAGGTTGGACAGGCCCCCCAGTTCGGGGGGAATCGTGCCCGTCAGCTGGTTGCTGATGAGATACAGCCCTTGCAGGTTGGACAGGCGGCCCAGTTCCGGGGGAATCGCGCCCGTCAGCCGGTTGCTGTCGAGATACAGATATGCCAGGTTGGACAGGCGGCCCAGTTCCGGGGGAATCTGGCCCGTCAACTGGTTGTCGAAGAGATCCAGCTCTTGCAGGTTGGATAAGCGGCCCAGTTCGGGGGGAATCGTGCCCGTCAACTGGTTGCTGTCGAGATACAGCTCTTGCAGGTTGGACAGGCGGCCCAGTTCCGGGGGAATCTGGCCCGTCAAGTGGTTGCTGTTAAGATCCAAGGACTCAACGCGTCCCTGGTCGTCGGTGTACACGCCAAACCATTGGTTCAGCGGCGCGTCGCTCAGCCAGTTAGTGTTATCAATCCAGTTGTCCCCATCGGTGGCCCGGTAAAGGATTTCCAGGATTTCCCGGTCCGGGGAGACGGACGCGCAGTTCGGGCCGTCTCGATCTTGAATTCGCTGCAGCCAGTTCTGGAAAGCCTCATCCGTGGGCGCGCACAGCCCGGCGTTGGCGCCGAAATAGAATAGCTCAAGTCCCGTCAGTCCCGTGAGGTCCGAAGGGAGATTGCCCGTCAACTGGTTGCTGTCGAGCAACAGCCATTGCAGGTTGGACAGGCCGCCTAGTTCAGCGGGAATCGCGCCTGTCAACTGGTTGCTGTCGAGCAACAGCCATTGCAGGTTGGACAGGCCGCCCAGTTCCGGGGGAATCGTGCCCGTCAACTGGTTGCCGCCGAGAACCAGCCTTTGCAGGTTGGACAGGCCGCCTAGTTCCGGGGGAATCGCGCCCGTCAACTGGTTGCTGATGAGATACAGCCCTTGCAGGTTGGACAGGCCGCCCAGTTCCCGGGGAATCTGGCCCGTCAACCGGTTGCTGTTAAGATCCAAGGACCCAACGCGTCCCTGGTCGTCGGTGGCCACGCCATACCATTGGTTCAGCGGCGCGTCGCTCAGCCAGTTTTCGTTGTTGGCCCAGTTGTCGCCCCGGTGGCATTGTATGACGCGACCAGGGCATCCCGATCCGCGTCATCCGCGTCCTGAGCGGACAGGGGCGCCGGAGCCAGGAACTCCGGAAAGAGCGCCAGGGACAGCAGGAGAAACGCCCCAAGGAAGGCGACCGAGCGCAGAACAGGAGCGAAATTACGCGGTGAAATCGGGCGGCCCAAGTATGTCCTGAACATAAGATGTAGCTATTTCAATCTCTACCAAAGTCCCGGACACCTGGCACCTTTCGGCGGCGCGGGCGGATTGGACATCAATTGGCGACGTTGCGTAACCTCTGTTGGCGCAGGAACCCGTCAAGCCACGCCCGGTCGGCCTCCGAAAGCGGCGGCTCCGGGTCTTGCTGGTAGTCAATGTCACGATCGTAAGACCCGATGGCATACACATCGTCCACGATGGGTTTCAGGTTGATGGCGATGCCCTCCGCGCCTTTGGCCAGAGGGAGGACGAACTGGGGGATACGGGAGCGCATATTGAAGACATACAGCTCGGCATCGGGGGACAGGCGGGCGTTGTGGACAAGGATACGGTAGTCGCTGCGGGGAACATCGCCAACAACGGGCATAGGCAGACCGGCGCGTAACAGGTCAATCTCCACCAGGTGGGAGAAGCTGTACTGCACTTCGGCGCGCTTGGCCAGGTATTCGCGGCGGCTATCGCCGTATTTGTTGGTGGAGGACAGCAGTTCTATCACGGCAACGACTTCCCGATTATCCACTCGCAGGACTTCCAAATAATTCTCCTTTTCCATATCAGTAGCCGGAAGCTGAACGGTGATGGCTTCGTCGTTTTGCTTGGGCTCAGCCACTGCTGTGGCCGTGGCTGTTGCGGCTCCGTCGTCCAGAATCATAACGTCGGGTATGCGGTAGCTGCGCCGACCACTGGTGTCGGGCTCTTCGGCTACGTATACCCTTTGTTCAATGCGCACAATGTATTCCGGTCGGAGCTGCGGGCCGAGGAACCGGTCGAGGCCGGCGATAATACGGTTATGGATACCCGGCCAGAGGTCGGCGCGCTCCAGATAAGGGTTCATCCCCGGGAAAGGGTTTACCGGCAGTGCGCTGGTCATTATCCCGCGGCGGCGATTTTGCGGGTGCGGATGCGGTAGCCGGTAGTGTCGATGATGGCGCTGTAGCGTCCGCCGGTGCCGCCGCCGTGCATGATCAGGATGTCGTTGGGGTCGTCGGCGCAGCGCATGATCAGCCGGTCGTCGCCGGGTCGTTCGGGTCCCTGCTTGGAACCCAGTTGAACCAGCTCGGCCCGCGAGCGTCCGCTGTTTTCGATGAGAAACTCCTGTATGTCCTGGCGTGTCCAGCCGTCGCCCTGCAGGGTAAGGGCATGTTCCGGCCCGATGACGATGACCCACTGGGCGGGGTACCGATGGGCTAGGGCCGTTGACCGCAGGGCGTCGCAAATCCCCAGCAGTATCGAGCGGCCGGTGTGGCCGTAGCTGTTGGGAACGCTGACCGGATTGTACGCCACGGCCACTGTTACGACGCTGTCGGAGGCCTGGAAACCACGGCTGACGTGCAGCGGTTCCCAGGGGGAATCTTCTTCGTTTTCGGCGATGCAGAAGGTGTACTTGGCCGGCGTGCCCAGGGTGCCGCGGTCGAGATGACCGGGCCAGGCGTCAAAGCCGTTCATAAAGCAGAGGCGCACGGCTCGACCGATGCTGGCGTTGGCGCGGAAACCGGGCCCGAAAAGACCGTCGCGGCTGTTGATGCCCAGGGCTTCGCGAATCGGCCCGTTGAGAACCATGAGGATGCTGGGGGAACTGGTGGACGACGCCGCCATATTGACGAAGTTTCGTTCTTCTTCCAGCGTGCGCAGGGCGGTGACCAGAACGGGGAAGTAGTCGGACTGGCAGCCGGCCATCACGGCATTGGCGGCGGCGTTTTCGGAGGTGATGACACGGCTGCGCATGTCCAGATTAAGCAGCTCTTCTTCGCCGGTGAGACCGGCCAGGGACAGCATCTCGCGAACCTTGTAGTCGGCAGGGGGAACCACGGGCAGGCCATCCGTCCAGCCCAGGCGGAAACATTCCTCGATGGCCTCGATGGTATCGGCGGTTTCAACGTGGCGTTCCGCGCTGCTGGTCATGCTGTCCTCACTTGGTAGGGCGTAGTCTGCAAGTTGGGGTGATTGTACACCGGGCGGCGGCGTTTATCGAACCTGGCGGTTATGCGGCGTCAGAGGATTGGGTGAGCGGTTCCAGGATGTCCAGCAGGGTTGCCATTTGGTCAAGTCGCAAGTCGATACCCTCAACGTCCAGGAACCGTTTTCGCGTGTAAAAATTCGCGTGCAAGACATTGGCGATGCCGGCCATTCCGATCAATCGCGCGTCGCCGGTAGCGCGGCGGACATTTTCCAACACAACATTGAACTGGGAATGTGTTTCATACTCCCAGCCCTGGGCTTCGGCGACGGCTTTGGCCATCCAGGCAGCGGCGCCCCAGCCCTTTTCGGAAGCTTGGTGCAGGTCGTCCTCGGCGAGGTATTGGCGGCTTTTGACCAGAAACTCACGGGCCTGCTGCCGGTAGTCGGCAACGGCGTCGTTCTGGTCGAAAGGTTCGATGGGGGAAGTTTGGGTCATGGGGTAGAGCTCCGGCGTTGTTCCGGTGAGGTGAACAGGGTTACGGGTCAGGCGTCGGGTTGGTGTTCGGTCAACGGTTCCAGGATGTCCAGCAGGATTGCCATTCGGTCCAGTCCGACGCCTATATCGTCTGGGCGCAGAAAACGTTTCCTGGTGTAGAAATAGCCGTGGAGTTCGTTGGCCTCCGCTCTCAAGCCACGCAGCCGCGCATCGCTGGACAACTGTTGCGCGCGGTGCATCACGTCGACAAATTCGTCGTGGCGGGTGTATTTCCAGCCCTGGGCTTCGGCGACGGCTTTGGCCATCCAGGCCGCGGCGCCCCAGCCCTTTTCGGAAGCTTGGTGCAGGTCGTCCTCGGCGAGGTATTGGCGGCTTTTGACCAGAAACTCACGGGCCTGCTGCCGGTAGTCGGCAACGGCGCTGTTCTGGTCGAAAGGTTCGATAGGGGAGGTTTGGGTCATGGGATAGAGCTCCGGAGGGTGAACGATTCAGGCTCTATTTTACTTTACTCGCGGAGCTTGCCGGTAACAACTAACCCATCGGTAACGCTGTAACCGTGACCCGGAAATTCGCGCTGGCTGTTGGTGTCCATGAAGGATGTGCGCCCGCTGACGATGGGAGTGATGAATATGACGTCATAGCCGGCCGCGTCCAAATCGTTGCAGCATCGTTCCAGGTGGTCTGTCATCTGCGCCAGCCGCGTCCGTTCTTCGCTGGTGATGCGGACGCCGCCGGCGCTACCGCCGTGGGTGGATACGGTGGTATCGGCGTATACATACCTGGTAGTGTAGGTGGGTTTGTTGCCGGAGGTATCAGGCTGGCGGAACATGATGCGCTCTACAAAACCGTTCGCGTTCCCTACCCCGTTCATCCTGAGCCTGTCGAAGGATCATCCTGTCATTGCGAGCCCGTACTCGATGCCGGGGGTTGGCAATCTCGTCGCCGCTTGTTCAGCCGCCTTGTCATTGCGAGCGTAGCGTGGCAATCTCGATGAGATAGTGCAATGACGGTAGGCTGATGCATCGAGATTGCCACGTCGCTGACGCTCCTCGCAATGACAGGGGGCCCCTCGACAGGCTCGTTACGACAATGAGCCAGGGTTATGGACGCTGGAAGACTACCCGCCCATGCTCTGGAAACGCAGCTGCACTCCGGACCTCTCTTCCTGCAGGCGCGCCACCGCGTCTGAGTCTTCGGGACCCCAGCCGCGGAACATCGCCTCGACGTGTCGCTGGTCAACCAGGTTGGAAAGCTCCATCGGGATACCGTATTCGCGCCCCAGGTCGGTGGCCAGGCGGACGTCCTTGGCGGCCAGCGCGGTGGCGAATCCGGGTTCAAAGTTGCCGCTGAACAGGTAGCGGGGGAATTTTTCGGTGAGGCGGCGGTTGCCTCCGCTGCTGTTGGCAATGACATCGGCCAGCGTTTCCAGGTCCACACCCGCCTTGACTCCCAGCGTCAACGACTCGGCCATCAGCACGCCGATGCCCATGGACAGCAGGTTGTTGCAGATTTTGGTCACCATGCCGGCGCCGATGTCGCCGCAATAGACCACGTGGGCGCCGATGGCATCCAGCATTGGCTTTACCTTTTCGAAGGTTGCCCGGTCGCCGCCGGCCATCACAGCCAGGGTTCCCGCGGCGGCTCCGTACACGCCTCCGCTGACGGGAGCGTCCAGAACGGTGACCCCGCGAGCGGCGCATTCGGCATGGAGTCGCCGGATGACGGTGGGCGAATTGGTGGACAGGTCAACGTAAATATCGCCGGGGCTGGCGCTCGACATGATGCCGTTCTCGCCCATAACCACCGCCTCAACATCGCGGGGCACCGGCAGCGAGGTGAACACGGCGTCGGCGGCAACGACGCATCCGGCCGGGCTGTCGGACCAGGTCGCGCCCATCTCCAGCAGGTTGGTGGCCGACTCGCGGCGCAGGTCGTGCACGGTCAGCTGGTGGCCGGCTTTAATCATGTTGGCAGCCATGGGATTGCCCATATTTCCAACGCCAATGAACCCAGCTTTCATAACGCAAATCTCCTCGAAGACGCCGGCAATTCTCTGCGGGCGATAAGTGGGCGCATTATAGCACCGTGTTGGGTTCGCCCCGGCTGGTGGTGTGGATTGCGCCATTGTGCCGCCGTCTTTTGCCGGGGAGGCGAGGCGCACCTGCCAGTCCATGTATAATACGGGCAGCAACCGACAATCACCGTAAGGAGCAGGCGTACCCGCGTCTGTCATTGCGAGCATAGCGTGGCAATCTCGTCGCCGTAGCAATGGTGGTTTGCCGACGTGTGTTCAGCCACAACGAGATTGCCACGTCGCTGCGCTCCTCGCAATGACAAAGCCGGGTGCGCGTGAGCAATCACCATCAAGGAGCAGGCGTATGGCGACCCAGGCAGACCTTGAATCCTTTGTTACCGAGGTTACGCGCCCGGATGATTTTGACGATTTCTGGGACGGCGTGCTGGCCGAGCTGGCCGAAATGCCGCTGGATGCCAGGGTCGATATTGACCCGCTGCGCAGCACGGACGCCGTGAACGTGTATCAGGTTACCTACCGCAGCATGGACGGGCTGGATATATTTGGATGGTACAGCGTGCCCTCCGAGGGGGACGGTCCTTTTCCCGCCGTGCTGATTCTCCCCGGGTACAAGTCGGAACCATCGCTGCGGCGGGACTGGGGACAGAAAGGTGTGGTGGCTCTGTGTGTGGCCGTAAGGGGGAAGCTGCCCAGCAGCGCGCAGTTCAATCCGGGCTACCCGGGCCTGTTGACTCACGGGGTGGAAAGCCGGGACACCTACAGTTATCGGGGTGTTATCTCCGACTGCGTCCGCGGCGTGGACTTCCTGCTGTCGCGTCCGGAGGTGGACCCGGAACGCATCTACGCTTGCGGTAGCAGCCAGGGCGGAGGGTTGACCCTGATCACCACGGCGTTGAGGCCGGAAATAAAGGCGGGGGTTTCGGGATACCCGTTCCTGTGCTGTTTCCCGGAATCCATGAAGATGCTGCGCAGTTATCCGTATGACGAGTTATCGTGCTACAGCCGGGCTTATCCCGACCGGACCGACCGGATGCTGGAGACGCTGCGGTATTTTGACGCGGTGAACTTTGCGCCGCGCATCAGGTGTCCCATGGTGGTGGGTATTGCCCTGGAGGACGAAGTGTGCCCGCCGGGTACGAGCTATGCCGCCTATCGTTTGCTGGGCGGCGAACGGGAGTTGTGGTTGTTCCCCAACTCAGGCCACGGCAACGCCCACGACTATCCGGCGCAGGAGACGGCCTGGCTGGAGCGGAAGATCGGGGTGAGCCAGGCGCCGGCAGCCAACGCCCAGGGCGCGCGTCCGCAGGGTACCGACGCATGACTGAAAACCCAATAACTCCCGAGGTGTTCTGGCAGCAGACCGAAGCGGAACTGTCGGAATGGAATCCGGACGTGGCGGTGGAGGTGGATTCCTTTTACTCGCAGCCGGAGTGGGAAGTATATCGGATGCACTACACCGGCGCCGGCGGTCAACGGCTGTTCGCCTGGTTTTCGGCGCCACGGGGTGATGGGCCCTACCCGGCGTTGGTCAGGATGCCCGACTATGCCAGCGTCCACGACATCATCTACACGCCGTTGCGCCACCGAGCGGTGGTGATGAATCCCACCTACCGAGGCCAACGCCATAGCGACGGCATGGTGCGGGCGAGTTATCCGGGACTGCTGACGGAGGGGATTGAAGACGTGCGTTCCTGCGTGGTTGTGGGCGCTTTCGCCGACGCCCTGCGCTCCCTGGACGTGCTGGAGGCGCAACAGGTGGCGCAGATCGGGACCGTGGCGTTGACCGGCGCCGGCCTGGGAGCCGGTTTGTCGCTGGCGGCGGCGGCCAGGCGACCGCGAGTGTCGGCGGTGGCGGCCGATACACCGATGCCGTTGGGAAATCGGGCGGCGCTGGAACCGGGGTTGGGTTACCCGTTGGCGGAGCTGGGGGATTACCTGCGGTTGTATCCGGATCGCCGGAACCGGGTGGAGGCCACGCTGTCGGTACTCGATCCGCTGCACGTCGCGGCATCGGTGCGGGCGCCGGTGCTGCTCAGCGCCGGCAGGTTCGACCGGAGCACGTGTCCCCTGGCGTTCAGCGAGGAACTGGCGGCCGCCCTGCCCAACTGCGATTTCAGGCTCTACGACGGCGGAGCCGAGGGCGGCGGTCACGAACATGCCCAGATACGGGCAGCCTGGCTCGGCGAGATGCTGGGGTTGAACTGAAGGGAACAGGTTATTACATGGATGATCCTTACGACAGGCTCAGGACGAGCCGGGGAGGGGACGTGTATTTACATGGATGAACAGGATGGACAGGATTTTGAGCAATTAGGGCGTTTTTGCCTCCGGCGGAAGACGGGCACTTTATCGATCGCTAACGCTGGGGCCTTCTGGATTCCCGCTTCCGCGGGAATGACGGTTGCGGTGCGGGAATGACGGGCAGGGATTGGCGTTAATCGAATGACTCTGCCCCCCACCTTCGCCGTCATTGCCGGGAGCGTCAGCGGCGTGGCAATCCCTTTACAGATAACACCCAGAAATCCTGTCCATCCTGTTCATCCATGTAAAAACCCGACCCCTGCCCCGGCCTAAAACTCTGTCCATCCATGTAAAGCCCGTCCCCCCTCTCCCACCGGGAGAGGGGCCGGGGGTGAGGGCCGTACCCACCTTGTCATTGCCACGCTGCGCTCGCAATTACGGATTAAAGCGGGTACGCGTGAGCGCCTTCGTGCGTTGCCGCCGGATTGAGCCCTATGCTATACTGCCGAAGGTTATAGAAATCTGGCCTAAACAAGGGTGTTTCACCGTGTGTGAGGCCCCACAAATACGAGGCGAAGAATTTTATGGTACAGGCCCCAGAACGTCCGGCAGAGGCTGCGCCCCGGCTGGAACCCATCACGATGAAATCGTTGCTGGAAGCAGGTGTCCACTTTGGCCACCAGACCCGGCGGTGGAACCCCCGTATGCGGCGCTACATATTTACCCAGCGCAACGGCATACACATCATCGATCTGCAACAGACGATGGGGCTGATCACCGACGCCTACCGCGCCATGGTTGAACTGTCTGCCGCAGGCGGCAAAGTCCTGTTTGTCGGCACCAAGAAGCAGGCTCAGGATGTTATTGCGTCGGAAGCGGAGGGCGTGGGGCACTGGTACGTCAACCAGCGCTGGCTGGGTGGCACGCTGACCAACTTCCAGACCATCAAGGCCCGTATCGATTACATGAAGGGGCTGCAGGAGCAACGGGATTCCGGCTATCTGAATCGCTTGCCCAAGAAGGAAACCGTGCGGTTGACGCACGTCCTGGACAAGCTGGAGAAGTACTTTACCGGATTGCGGGATATGGACCGGCTGCCCAATGCCCTTTTCGTGATTGACATCGGCAAGGAAGATCTGTGCATTGCCGAGGCGCGCCGCCTGAACATACCCATTTTTGCCATCGTTGACACCGACTGCGACCCGGGTCAGGTTACCCACCCGGTGCCCGGCAACGACGACGCTGTACGATCAATCCGGCTGATAACCGGTCGGATGGCCGCCGCCATTGAGGAAGGAAAAGCCCAGCGAGAGGCAATGCAGATAGCGCAGGCAGAAGCGGAAGGCCTGGAATCCGGCGAAGGCGCCGACGAAGAAATGAGCCCCGAGGAAGAAGCCCGCTTCTCTGGCACCATTACGCTGGAGGAACTGGGCCAGATGATGTCGTCGCGCCCGTTAGAACCCTAACCAACGCACCGAAGCCCGACCGCACCGAAACCCGCCCACTATCAGATACATATACCAGGAGGCTCCAAAGTTGCCAGCAGTTACCGTAGAACTTATCAAATCCCTGCGCGAGCAAACCGGAGCCGGCATTAGCGACTGCAAAAACGCCCTGGAAACCAACGACGGCGACCTGGACAAAGCCATTGAGGCGTTACGGCAAAAAGGGTTTGAGCAGGCTGCAAGGCGGTCGGACCGGGAAACGTCGCAGGGGTTGGTTGAATCGTATATCCACACCGGGGGTCGCGTGGGCGCGCTGGTGCAGCTGGGATGCGAAACCGACTTTGTGGCGCGCACCGAGGGGTTTCGCGCGCTGGCCCACGACATAGCCATGCAGGTGGCCGCCATGTCGCCGGTGTACCTGAGCGCAGACGACATCGAAGAGGGAGACGACCGGCCGCCGGCGCAGGTTTGCCTGCTGCTGCAGCCGTTCATTAAAGATGGCTCCCGTACGCTGGATGACCTGGTGAAAGAAACCGCCGCGCAAACCGGCGAGAACGTCCGCATCGTGCATTTCCGCCGGCTAGCGCTCGGCGAATAAACGACGCGGCTACGGTTGTGGGTATGCGAGGCCGTGCATGGTTGTTACCGGTAGCGTCAACAGCGACACCATTTACGGCCGGGTGCTGCTGAAAGTCAGCGGCGAATCGTTGCAGGGCGCCGGCTCCGGCGCCATCGATTCCAACGCGGTCGGCTACATCGCCGATCAGATCGTAGAAATTCAATCCCGCCAGGTGGAGGTAGCGGTCGTCATCGGCGGCGGCAATATCTGGCGGGGCGTAACTGCCGAACAGCAGGGCATGGACCGCTCCTCCGCAGACTACGCGGGGATGCTGGCCACCATCATCAATGCCCTGGCTCTGCAGGACGCCATCGAACGGCGCGGCGTGAGCGTTCGCACTCAATCGGCCCTGTCGATTCAGGCTGTTGCGGAGCCTTACATCCGGCGACGCGCCATCCGCCATCTGGAAAAGGGCCGCGTGGTTATCTTTTGCGCCGGGTCGGGAAATCCCTTCATGTCAACTGATACGGCTTCGGCGTTGCGCGCCCTGGAAATCGGCGCCGAGATTTTGCTGATGGCCAAGAACGGGGTGGACGGCGTTTATGACTCGGACCCGCGCACCAATCCCGAGGCGGTTCGATTCAGTCAACTGGAATATCTGGAAGCGGTGAACCGACGTCTGGAGGTGATGGATTCCACCGCGATGACCCTGTGCATGGACAATCAATTACCCATTGTCGTGTTCGACATATTTGAACAGGGCACGATGAGTCGTATACTGCGCGGAGATGCCGTTGGCACCACCATCAACGGAGGGGAACAAAATGACGCAGCGCAAAGGTAGAGATCGAGGCAACGAGAACAACCAGCCGGAGAAAACGGTGGAAGACGTGCTGGCTGAAGCCGAACGCAAAATGGGGCAGTCAATCGAGGCGATGCGGAGGGACATTGGCACCCTGCGCACCGGTCGGGCCACCCCGGCGTTGATCGAAGACCTGCCGGTTGATTACTATGGCACCCCGACGCCGTTGAAACAGATTGCGTCCATCTCGGCGGCCGACGCCCGGGCCATCATGGTGCAACCGTGGGACAAGCAGGCATTGCGGGATATCGAACGCAGCCTCACCCAATCGGAGATGGGGTTCAATCCCTCCAACGACGGCAGCGTCATCACGGTACCCATCCCGCCGTTGACTCGGGAGCGCCGGCAGGAAATTGTGAAGTTACTGAAGCGCAAGTCGGAGGACAGCAAGGTTGCGGTGCGAAATGTTCGTCGGGACGGCGTTGAGTCGTTGCGCAAGATGGAGCGGGACAAGGCCATCTCTCAGGATGAAAACCGTCGCAGCCAGGAAACCTTGCAGAAAACCACCGACGCCCACGTTAAGTCCATAGATGAGGTTGCGGCCACCAAGGAAGCGGAGATAATGCAGG
Source organism: Dehalococcoidia bacterium (assembly GCA_965262485.1). Lineage (GTDB taxonomy): Bacteria > Chloroflexota > Dehalococcoidia > Lucifugimonadales > UBA3495 > Bin87. Next base: position 3,144,034 of record OZ253540.1, read on the forward strand.
TTTAACTGCCCGTCGTTCCTCCATTGGCTGCCTCAAACCGCACAGAACATACCGACGGGAAGGGCCGGGAATTCAATCCCCCGGTCCCGCGGCACGTTGCCATCATCATGGACGGCAACGGACGCTGGGCGGCACAGCGAAAGCTGAACCGGTCTGCCGGTCATCGGCAGGGGGTAGCCAACATCCGCAGTGTGGTTCGATCCTTATCGGAACGCGGGGTCGGCGTCGTTACACTTTACGCCTTTTCGACGGAGAACTGGCACCGCCCGTCGGACGAGGTGGACGGGCTGCTGGCAATTCTGGCCGAAGAGATCGTTCCGCAAACCGAGGAACTGCACCGCGCCGGCGTGCGCCTGGTTCATCTGGGCGACCCGGAGCCACTGGATCCGGGATTGCAGGACGCCATCGCCGCGGCGCAGCAGCTGACCCGCGATAACGCCGGAGTAACCCTGAACGTGGCGTTTAACTACGGTGGCCGGGGCGAAATCGTGCGGGCGGTGCGGCGCATTCTGGCCGACGGCGTTCCCGAAGACCAAATAGACGAGGCGCTGTTCAGCAGGTATCTCTACACTGCGGGTTGTCCCGACCCGGACCTGATCATTCGCACGGGGGGAGAGCAGCGGATCAGCAATTTCCTGCTGTGGCAGGCCGCTTACAGCGAGTATTACCATACTCCGGTGCTGTGGCCGGACCTGGACCAGGACGAACTTGACCGGGCGCTGGAAGCGTTTCAACAACGCCAGCGCCGCTTTGGAACCGTGGTCTCCCCTTACGACACCGCCGTCCAGGAGTAGGCCGTTGCTGCTCCACCGGGTTTTGACCGCCCTGGTGGGCGTACCGATAGTTCTGGCTGCCATCTGGTTTGGCCCGCCCTGGCTTACGATTTTAGCCGCAGTGGTGGCCGCCATCGGCGTGTGGGAAGCATACCGCCTGTATCCGCCGCTTGATCCCAACGACGACGGGGAGCCGCCGACGCCGTTGCCGGCGTGGCTGGGGGGAACCTGGGCGGTGGCGCTGGTTCTGGCCGGAGAGATGGCCGTGGATCCGGCGGATTTTGCAATTGCCGTTGGCGTTATCTGCATCGTTGGCTGCATCGGGAGCGGCCTGTGGATGATTGCGGCCTGGCACGGGCGCGGCGTGGCGGCGGCGGCGCTCTATCTGGTGTTGCCACCCGTCTATGTCGGCGGGGCGCTGGCCTGCGCCGTGGCATTGCGGGGAGCGGCCGGGCCGGCGGTGAAACTGTCGGCGGCTGAGATGACGGAACTTGGTGAGTGGGGGTCGTCTTTGAATGCCGGGGAAGGCGGTTTCGTTGAGATACCCTGGCTGGTCACCGACTACGGAGGCTGGTGGGTATTGCTGGGTATCCTGACGGTGTATGCGGCGGACACCGGGGCTTATGCAGTGGGAAGGTTGATCGGACGTCACCCGATGGCGCCTGGAATCAGCCCCGGCAAAACGTGGGAAGGAACCGTCGGCGGCTTGGCCGGAGCGGTGATAGCCGCGGTAGCGCTGGGACTTTTATTTCCGGTGGGCGCGGCGATTTGGCATCTGGCGGGGATTGGTGTTATTTTAGGTTGTGTATCGCCGGCTGGCGATCTTCTGGAATCAAAGATAAAGCGTTTGGCGAACATCAAGGATTCCGGCAACCTTTTCCCTGGCCACGGTGGGATGCTGGACCGGCTTGACAGTTTGCTCCCATCATTGACCGTGTTGTACATTCTCGTGGCGGTTTCGACTGTCATTCCCTAAACTGGCGCACCGGTTATTATGCGACGCATCGTCATACTCGGTTCCACCGGCTCCATAGGCCGTCAAACTCTCGATATTGTGCGGGCGTTCCGCAACGAGTTTGAGGTTGTTGGGCTGGCTGCCGGAAACAATACCGCGCTCCTGATGGAGCAGGTTGCCGAGTTCAATCCCAGATACCTGTGGTGTACAAACCCGCCGTCATCGCTGCCGCCGGGAACAGCCCTCATGCCCATGGACGAGATGGCCGGTTTGCCGGAAGTGGATCAGGTGATGGTTGCGCTGATGGGAGCGGTGGGTCTGGAGCCCACGATGTGCGCCCTGCGGGCGGGCAAGCAGGTGGCACTGTCCAACAAGGAACCCATCGTGATGGCGGGCCAGACGCTGAAGGCCGCAGAAGCCAAGCACGGCGCCGTGATACTGCCCGTGGACAGCGAACCCAGCGCGATCTGGCAGTGCCTCCAAGGTGAGGACAACCACATTCGCCGCTTGTTGATTACCGCCAGCGGCGGCCCGTTCCGCCGGACACCATTGGCTGAGCTGGAATCGGTTACTCCGGAACAGGCGTTGCAGCATCCCACGTGGCGCATGGGTGACAAAATCACCATAGATTCCGCCACGCTGATGAACAAAGGGTTCGAGGTTATCGAATCACACTGGTTGTTTTCCGTGCCCTGGGATGACATCGCGGTGGTGGTGCATCCCCAGAGCACCGTTCATTCCATGGTTGAATTTGACGACGGCTCGGTGAAGGCGCAGATGGGGCCGCCCAGTATGCGTCTGCCCATTCAGTACGCGCTGTTCCATCCGCTGCGTTTGCCCAATGAGGACATTCCGCGCCTGGACATCGGCGTGGCGTGGTCGCTGGACTTTGAGCCGCTGCAGAAGGACCGGTATCCCTGCTTCGATCTGGCTATCGCCGCCGGACGGGAGGGAGGAACGGCTCCCACGGCGTTGAGCGCAGCGGACGAGGTGGCGGTGGAATCGTTCCTGCAGGGGCGCATCGGATTCACCGACATCTACCGGGTGGTCGAAAAAGTGCTTGCCGAGAATCAAAACCATCAAGACGCTGACCTGCAAGCCGTGGTGGATGCGGATTGCTGGGCCAGCGCCCGGGCCGCCGAAATCGCCCAGCGGCTGGCCAGGTAGCGGCTGAACCGGTTTCTCCCGCTACCCGCATCAAGCCGACGTACTGACCATGGAAACTCTTGTCATCGCGCTGGCCTCGTTTATTCCCATGCTGCTCCTGCTGGTCGTGGTGCACGAGTTGGGGCACTTCTGGACGGCAAAAGCCTTCGGCGTGAAAGTGCTGGAGTTTGGAGTCGGGTATCCGCCGCGGGCGTGGGGCGTTTATACGGGTCGCACCGAAACGCTGCTCACCGGCAAAACGGTGTGTCTCAACGGCGCGGTGCAGCAGATTCGCCCCGGCATGGTGGTGCGGATTCTGTCCGGTGAAACTGCCGCTGGCCAGCTGGAAGCGCGATACGTTGAGGTTCGAGATTCGAGGGCGGGTGGAAGCATCCTGAGCGCGTTGCGGCGCTTCGCCGGCGTCGGCGGCCGGAATCAGAATGGAGACACGCCGGCGCGGGCGTCGCTGGACGAACTGCAATCCGACCGGTATCTGCGCCACGAGGGGCGGGTACGCGAGGTGCAGAGCGATCGCATCGTGCTGGCCGACATGATCTATTCGGTGAACTGGCTGCCGCTGGGCGGGTTCGTGCGGTTGTCGGGGGAGAACAACCCGGAGGCTCCGCGCAGCCTGGCGCGACGGGGAGTAGGGCAGCGGGCGATAGTGCTGGTGGCCGGCTCAGCGATGAATGCCCTCTTCCCGATTGTTGCATTCGCCATCATCCTGATGGTTCCCCACACCGAGCTGGTTGGGGGGACCGTGCAGATAACCGCCGTTGCTCCGGGTTCGCCGGCAGAGGCTTCCGGGCTGATGGCTGGCGACCGGGTGCTGGCTATCGACGGGCAAACGCTGGAGGCGCCGGACAGCCTGGTTCAGGAAGTGCGGTCCGGGGCCGGCAGCGAAATGCTGTGGTCGGTGGAACGGGACGGCGTCCAACAACTGATCCCCGTTACGCCGCGGGTGAACCCACCCGCTGGGCAGGGCGCCACCGGCATCGCCTTTACGGTGGTTGGCCAGACTGAGGAGCGGCGGGCCGAACCGCCCTGGCGCGCCTTTCCCATGGGCGTTACCCGAACTGTGGACATGGTGCAATTGATTGCCGCCGAGGTGCGCGGTTGGTTTGGCGGTGGACGCGGCCCGGAATTCAGCGGGCCGATCGGGATCGCCCGGATTACCGGGGAGATTACGCAGGAGGGTGGATTCCAGGGTTGGATGTTGGTTGCCATCCTGTTGAGCATCAACCTGGCGGTGCTGAACATACTGCCCATACCGATGCTGGACGGAGGCAGGCTGCTGTTTGTGTTTATCGAGTGGGTTCGCGGCGGCAAGCGGGTGCCGTCGGAGAAAGAGGGCCTGGTGCACCTGATTGGGTTCGTGGCTCTGCTGGCTCTGGTAATCGCAATCAGCGCCAACGACATCATCAAACTGGTGCAGGGGATTTCTCCGTTGGGTGGATAGGCGCTTCCCAGGTTGTGGCGCGAGGTCGTGGTGCGGGGACATCAGGAAGGCCCGGCTCGCTGTGAAGCGAGCCGGGCCTTTTATCTGCCGGAGGGCAGCGGGCGTTAGCCGGGCTTACTTCAGGTTGCTGTCGAAGAAGGCCACAGTGCGCGCCATTGCGTCTTCAGCAGCAGCCTGGTTGTAGCTGTCGCGGTCGTCGCAGTTGAAACCGTGGCCAGCGCCGTCATACATCTTGAAGTCGAATGTCTTGCCGGCGGCGGTCAATGCAGCCTCAATCGTTGAAACATCATCCGGAGTTGGGTTTCCGTCGGTTGCACCGAAGTTGCCCATCAGGGGGATGCTGATGTTGGCAGTGCCGTCGACCGGGGTTACGCCGTCGCTGTAGGGAGCGAGGATTGCGCCACCGTAATAGACGGCGCCGGCGCTGAGGCCGCTGCAGGCACTGGCGGCGAGGTAAACAACGCGGCCACCCATGCAGTAACCGACGATGCCAATTTTCTGGCCGCGGGTGCGGGGGTACGTGCGTTGCAGATAGTCGATGGCACCGTTGATGTCTTGGATGATGCCCTGGCCCGTGAGTTCGGGCATGTAGGTATTGACGGCAGCGTCAAAATCTTCGGGGGTGTAACCCAGCATGGGGTTGGGGTTGCGCTCGTTGCGATGGAACAGCGCCGGGGCGACTGCAACGTAACCGGCAGCGGCGAACTGGTCGGCCACGCGCTGGATGTGTGCGTTTGCGCCGAAGGCTTCTTGCACCACGATAACGGCTGGCAAGCTGGTCCCGACGTTGGGGTTGGGGAAGCTCACATAGGCAGCCATATCGCCGCCTTCAGCGATATTGGCGCCCGACTCCCGATCGAGGTCTGGCATTCTAATGTTTTCCCAGAACGACGGCATAGTATATTCCTCCTCCAATTGTTACGCAAAAGACGGATGTACAGCGTGTACCGCCGAAAAAGTGTGGCTGTTTACCAGCCGTACCGCCCGTGCGCTGGAATTGTAACAAAGGTTTACGGCCCAAACAAGCCGGCATTGACTCTCACGCGTACCCACTTTGTCATTGCGGCTGTTGGCAGAGGTGATAGGCTCCCACGGCGATGGCCTCCCATTCGTGGGCGGACTTTTGCAGACCCACCAGACCCAGGGCAGACATCACGGCAAACGCGAGGTCCGGTTGAGACGCCCGGGGATGGCCCGTTGCGGCGTGCCGCACTTCGGCCGCGGAGTAGGCCCACATCGGCAGGTGTGCGTCCGCAGCCCACTGCTCCAGTTCAAATTCCAGCAACTCCAGGGCGGGCACGTCCCAATTGATGCCGGAGGGCCGGCTCAAAGCAACGCCGGCGGGCCGGTATCGGGTTTTCAGTTTGTCCAGCGCTGTCAACAGCTGGCGGATGCGTACTGACGCCGGAGTGCCCGGTTCCCGACCGGGAATGATCGTGCCGGTTTCCAGCAGTTCCCACCCCGAAAATACCGCCCAACCGGTTTCATGCGTGGCCGCGTCAAGGGCGAGCAACACCGCAGGTTTGCTACGCATCAGCGGCGCCGTTTCCGACGGGGCTGTACGGCCAGCAGCGCCACCGGCGGTTCCACTACGGACGGGGATGGCGAGGACTGGGCAGGCGAGGCGGACTGCGCGCGCCAGTAGTCCCAGAATGCGTTGTCCGGGGGCGGCCGCGACGGGCGATAGAAATAGTGACCGCATTGCAGGCATTGCCAGTCGCCCTGATTGATAAACAGATCGCCGGCGCAGCGGCGGCATCCGCGAAAGATAAACCGAGCCAATGCAAACTCCAAAAAGCACAGGGTGGAATGAGCAGCCCACCGATCAGTTTAGGAGCCGCAGTGCTGATTATAGAATATATGTTCTGATTTATGCAAGGCGGCAGCGTCTCTGACGCATACGCGCTTTGTCATTGCGACCTCGTACTTGATACGGAGGTGGCAATCTCGTCGCCGTAGCAATGGTGGTTTGGCGACGTGTGTTCAACCTCAACGCGATTGCCCTGGCTCTGTGAGAAACTTTCTGCACAGCAGGGTTGCGCGGGGGGGGGGGGGCGATAATAAAATGCCGGCAGCAAAGTAGCAGCGAAAATCCACATAACGCAGCCCGGTTGCACTAACAACGGGGCCACGCCGAAGCGCTAAATCAGGCAGGCTTTCCAAAAAGCCGGAGGTCGAGGATGACAACGCCGATTACAGCCGTCATACGCGGGTTCCGCAAATATGTCGTTTTCGGCGGGCGGGCAACCCGCGCCGAATACTGGTGGTGGCTGCTGTTCACCATCATTATCGGCATCGTTTTGAGCGTCATTGACAATCTCAGTGGTTTATTGGGGGTTTGGGAGCACGGCCCCCTTGAGACCCTGTTCAGCCTGGCAACCCTGCTGCCCAGCATCGCCGTTACCACCCGCCGCCTGCATGACATCGGCCAGACCGGCTGGTGGCAATTGGGGTGGTATGTCATCCCCTTCATAGCCTGGCTCGCCACCGGCATAATGTTCATCGTTGCCCTGGTCATCACATTCGGCGCCACCAACGCGTCGGGTGGTTGGAGTTTTGACGATGATGATATTCAGTGGGAATCTGCGGGAGAAGCCTTTGCCTTCCTGCCGGCTGCAATCATGCTTATCGCGGCGTTGGCCATCACGCTGGCGGTCATTATCTGGGCGATAATCTGGATGGCGCGGCGGGGTGAAGCAGGCGAAAACCGATTCGGCCCCGACCCGCGGGCATAGGCGCCAGGTTCGGGTGCAGCTGTCCCGATGGCTGAATGTCAACAGGCCCTGATACAGTTTGTGCAAGCCTCCTTCAGGCCCGCTCGCGGGGCAGAAGAGGGGAGAAATTTGTCGGTAAGAGGTAAGACAATGAAACAGTTAATCGCCGTCAGTGTCCTGATTCTGGCCGCTATAGTTAGCTTGGCCTGTGAAGGTCCTGCGCCTACGCCGGTTGCGCCTCCAGCGCCGGTATTGACCATGCCGCCGGCTACACAAGTTGTGCCCCCAATGCCCTCGCCTACGGCAACCGTTGCTCCAGCGCCGACTCAGACGCCCTCGGCTGCGCGTGCTCCAACACCGGAGCCGGCGCGGGAGGCCACGCCGGAGCCCACGCCTACGAGAGTTCCAACGCCGGAGCCGGAGCCAACTCCAGCCGGCGAGCAGATAGACTGGAACCCGTGTGAGTCTGACCCCGGGCTGGATTGCGGATTCGTAGCAGTTCCGGCGGACTACCGGGACCCGGAGGCCGGCAGCCTCAGCATCGCGGTCAACGTGCATCGGGCCACGTCTCCGGACCAACGGATCGGCTATCTGTTCGTGAATCCCGGCGGCCCGGGCGGCAGCGGTTTGGAGTTGGCCGCAGCCACCCGAGACGGAGCATTCACCGATGAGGTCGTCGCACACTTCGACATTGTCGGGTTCGACCCCCGCGGTGTCGGGGCGTCTGAGCCGGCATTCGCCTGTGGCGACCCCGGTGAGCAGATCGCGCTGCTGTCCACCATCGACGAGAACAGCGACACCCCTGAGGAAATGGCGGCCGGTGAAGCGGCCGCCATTCTGTGCATCCAGTCGATGGGGCCGGTGGGCGGCCGGCTGCACACCGAATATGTTGCCCGGGACATGGATGAGATACGGCAGGCCCTGGGCGCGGAGCAAATCTCTTACTACGGAGCCGGCTATGGATCGGCGCTGGGAGGCTGGTATGCTACGCTCTTCCCCGAGTCGGTCAGAGCTATGGTTGTTGACGCCGCCAGCAACGCAGTCGATTCAACCGCTACCCAAGATGAACGCATCCTGGAGCAAGTCGAGGCAGCTTCAGCGCTGGCTGCGGGTCTCGAAGCAGCGCTGATCGCCTGCGACGACCCGGTTGAATGCCCGATCTACAACGACGGCGACCCGGTGGGCTACTTCGAGCAGGCTGCTGCCAAAATGCACCTGGTCAACGCGGCGGCGGATAATCCCCAAGCCGGCGTCCTGGGAGTGATCTCAACCCTTTACGACAAGCTGATCTGGCCGGTCCTGTGGCAAGGTCTGTTCAATCTCCACGAGAACGACGCCCCGACCTTCCTGGTCAATGCCGCCTCACTGAACCTGGGGGACGACCCCACCGCTGCGAGCTTCACTGCGCACGTTAATTGCCTGGACAGCTGGGCCCTCCAACCGGAGGTGGACCGGGCTGCGCGGCTGTTTGACGACGCAGTCACGGAGGAGGTCATCACGAATGAACTGCCCTTGCTGGCGGTCTTCGACTTGTCATTCGCCAGCGCTTGCCCCTACTACGACCAGTTCGCCCCCGAGCCCCCTGAGGCGCCGCTTGACGGCGGAGGAGCGCCGATACTGGTAATCGGCAACGACGCCGACCCGCTTACTTCAATCGATGAATCTCGAAAGTTCGCCACCGATACGCTCAGCAATGGCTACCTGGTGCGGACCTCCCACCACAAGCATGTTGTCTATCCTGAAAACCAGTGCGTTAACCGCCATGTTCACCGAGCGCTGATTGAAGGCGTGTACCCCGCGGCGCGAGAGATCATATGCGCTCGGGACGACCCGGAGGCGGAGACAGCCGCGGCCGTCGGGCAGCCAGTCTTCTTCCTGGGACCGTGCGCCGAGATCTACGAGTGTGGAGCCATCACAGTTCCCGCAGACTACCGGGACCCGGAGGCTGGCATCATAATAATTCAATTCGCGGTGCACCGGGCCACTGCACCGGAAAAACGGATCGGCTATCTGTTCGTGAATCCCGGCGGTCCGGGAGATCCCGGCAGAGCTTTTGCCTTTAGCGCCCCATTTGGACAGTACGCCGATGAAATCGTTGAACGCTTCGACATCGTAGGATTCGACCCCCGCGGCGTCGGGGCGTCCGAGCCATCCTTCGCCTGCGGCGACCCCGGTGAGCAGATCGCGCTGCTGGCCTCGATCGACGGGTACGTTGACACCCCAGAAGAAATAGCGGCCGGCGAAGCGGCGGCCAACCTGTGCATCCAGTCAATGGGGCGGGTGGGCGGCCTGCTGCACAGCGCCTACGTTGCCAACGACATGGATGAAATACGCAAGGGCCTGGGGGTCGAGCAAATCTCTTACCTGGGATATTCCTATGGCTCGGCGCTGGGAGCCTGGTATGCAACCCTCTTCCCCGAGTCGGTCCGGGCGATGGTCGTTGACGGCGCGTCCAACCCGGTTGGCTCAACCACCACCGAGCAGGAAGGTGAAGACGAGGAAAACGGGGAAGGCATAGAATTTGAGGCCAAGCTCGGAGAAGTGCTGGCCGCGTGCGCTGACCCGGAGTGCCCGATCTACAACGACGGCGACCCGGTGGGCTACTATTATCAGGCCGCCGCCAAACTGGACCTGGTCATCGCCCTGGCGGACAATAACCCCAGTGCGGGCGCGTTGAGCATGATCGGGGCCCTGTACAGCGAAGCGGATTGGCCTCTCCTGTGGCAGGGTCTGTTCGAGCTCAACGAGAACGACGACCCGTCTATTCTGTTCTCGTTAGCCGAGTTCAATCTGGGGGAGGAACCCGGCGGCGCAAGCTTCACGTCGCACGTCAATTGTCTGGACCAATGGGCGCTGCATCCTGAGTTTGACCGCGCCGCTCGACTGGCCGCTGTCGATATGGTCGCCGACCATGACGACGATCCAACTCCCCTCCTTTCGGCAACGGTAAGGAGCACGTCGGCCGCCGTCGTTTGCGACTACTACGACCAGTTTGCCCCCGAGCCTCTGGAGGGGCCGCTCGATGGCCGAGGCGTTCCCATATTGGTAGTCGGCAACCACAACGACCCAATCACTTCGTACAGCGAATCCGAAGAGTTCGCAACGGGGGTCCTCAGCAATGGCTACCTGGTGGAGACCCGTCACCCCACGCACACCGTTTACCCTAAAAACCAATGCGTTAACAACCACGTTCACCGGGCGCTGATTGACCGCGTGTACCCCAGCGAGGGGAGGGTTTACTGCGAGCGGGAAGATCCATCGCCGTAGAGCCTGTTGACAATTAGCAAACCAACCCGTCACTCCTGCGAAAGAACGTCACCCCGTACTTGATACGGGGCAGGAGTCCAGAGAGGGTATGATGAAAGAATCAGAACCGTGATTAACGACTGCGGCCACTGGATTCCCGCTTTCGCGGGAATGACGGTATTTGTCAACACGGCCTAACCGCTCACGCGTACCCGCTTTAACTGTCATTGCGACCCCGCACTTGATACGGAGGCGGCAATCTCGTCGCCGTAGCAATGGTGGTTTGGCGACGTGTGTTCAACCTCAACGAGATTGCCACGTCGCTGCGCTCCTCGCAATGACAGATTAGAGCGGGTACGCGTAAGGGCAGCGTCTTTGGATGCGGTGGTGAAAGGGGCGGGAACCGGACACTACCGGCGTGGATGCGCGCGGCCCGGGGATGCCGAGTTTTGGTCAGGGGTGTGACGTCAGGCGGGCGAGGCGGGTTTTGCCCCTGGTTCCAACCAGTTGGGCCGCCCACACGGTGCAGATGGACGCGAAAGACAGCCCGGCCGACACGAGGAATGCGCCCATGTAGTTGTCCTGCCAGTCGAACATCAAGCCGCCCATGATCGGGCCGAGGAAAATTGCCGCGCCGCGTCCCATCTCGATGAATCCCATGATGGTGCCCAACGCTTCGGGAGGGAATAAATCGGCGGCTTTCGCGCCAACGATGAGGCCGCTGATGCCGTCGCTGAGGCCGGCCAGGGCGACGTACACCACCAGGGGCCAGAAGCTGCCATCCCCCAACCAGACGATCAGCACTATCGATATGACGGTTAGTGCCGTGCCGACGGTGAACACCAGTTCGCGTCCCCACCGGTCGGAGGCGATGCCCACCAGCGGACGGGCGAATACGCTGACTCCGCCAACCGCGCCCATGGTCGTTGCGGCAATCAGGGGCGTGTATCCAGCCAACACGAAGAAGGCTACCAGGTGTACCCGCACCAGCTGGACACCCACCGAGCCGGTGACGCGCGTGAGCACCAGCAGCCACATGGCGGGTTGGGTCACGATTCCGGACATCGGGGGTGGCGCAACCCTGGTTCGGGGCCGGCTGTCCGGTGGCGATAGTGGGGCCGGTTGAGCGTCGGATGGCGTGGCAGTCTCGACCGGAGCGATGGGGGCCGGTTGGGCGTCGGTGGGCGCGGAGACAGCGGTCGGGGCCGCTACGGAGGCGGCGGATACGGAGGCGGTGGATACGGAGGCGGTGGCCGGCGGGCGTCGCTGGAAAAGGCCGTTGGGGAAGGTAATGAGCGCGAAAAATATGAAACCGAAGCAACGATAAGCCCAACGCCATCCGATGGATTCGGTGAGTATGGCGGCGAGAGGCGCAAAAATGGCCTGGCCGATGGGGTTGCCGGAATCGGCCAACCCGAGCATCCGACCGCGAGAATTGGGGAACCACGGGGCCAATGTGGCGGTCATGGAAAAGGACGAGATGGCGGTTTGCCCGATGCCGGCAAAGATGCTGTAGAAAAAGAAGAGCTGCCACAAATCGGTGGCGAAGCTGGAAGCGAACCAGCCAAAGAGGATGCAAAAACCGGCCAGAGGGAAAAGTACGCGGGCTCCCCAGCGGTCGAGCAGCACGCCCAGGAAGGGTGCGGCCAACGCTCCGACGAGGCCGGCCGCCGAGAAAACCGCCGCCGTGTACGTGGCGCTGCGCTGGAAATATACCAGCAGGGCGTTGTAGTAAACCGCTTCGCTGTTTTTGGTGCCGCCCTCGACGGTAAGGTTGCCCAGGGAGAGGACGAAGATTGCCCAACCGTAGTGGAGACGGGACCTTGCTCCCTTCAACATAAGAGTCGCAGGCAACATGAGGGACGCGGGAGCAGGCGGCAGGTTGGTGGCGGGCGTAGCACCCGCCGATTATACACGCCGGATATGGGAGTTGGACCCCTACCCTCGGCCTCTTGGATCGAGAGAGGGGCACGTCATTTTACATCGATGAACAGGATGGACAGGATTACGGGTTGCGGCAGGCGGCGGGATTGCCACGTCCCTCGACAAGCTCGGGATGATCCTTCGACGGGCTCAGGATGAGCGGAAGATACTCGTAATGACGGGGCGTGGGATGATCCTTGAGAACGCGGGGCGATTCCTTGACCGGGTGCGTGCGGCCTGCCTATAATTTTTGTCGCCGCAGCGGAGTTCCAACGCACAATCCATCCGGCCCGCTGCATCCGGTTTGATGCCCCATGCCTGAACCCACCACCCAGCAGCCATCGCCTGAGTCTGTCGACGCACTGACGCAGGATGCGCTGCGCCAATTGGCCGCCGTTGGAGATGCCGGCGCGGCTGACGAATGGCGGGTATCGTATCTGGGCCGGCGGGGTCAGTTGACGCTGCTGCTGCGTGGTTTGTCCGGGCTGGATCCGGACCTGCGTCGGTCGGTGGGTTCGCGGGCGAACCAGGCCAAGAACACGCTGGAAGAGGCCCTGGCCCGTCGCACCCGGGAGATTGCGGAGGCCGAACTGGCGGCCAGCGACCGGCTGGACGTTACCCTGCCGGGACGTCCGGTTGTCTCCGGTCGGCTGCATCCCACCACCCGGATCGTGCGCGAAATTTGCAATGCGTTCATGGCGATGGGGTTCAGCGTCGTGGAAGGCCCCGAGGTGGAGCTGGATCACTACAATTTTGAGATGCTGAACATCCCGGCCGGCCACCCGGCACGGGATATGTGGAACTCGCTGTGGGTGGACTACGTAAACGAAGAGGGACAGCAACCGATGCTGCTGCGTACGCACACGTCGCCCATGCAGGCGCGGGTGATGGAATCCCAGGAGCCGCCGGTGCGGGTTGTGGTGCCGGGCAAGTGTTACCGCTACGAGGCGACCGACGCTACCCACGAATGGCATTTCTACCAGGTTGAAGGATTGGCGGTGGCCGAGGGAATCACCTTTGCCGATCTGAAGGGTACGCTGTACGAATTTGCGCGCCGGGTGTTTGGCGAAGGCCGGCAGATTCGGTTCCGCTGCGATTACTTCCCGTTTGTGGAGCCTGGAGTGGATATGTCGATTTCCAACTTCCGCGATCCGGCGACGGGCAAACGACCCATCAACCGTGACGAAGACTGGATCGAGATTATGGGCGCCGGCATGGTGCATCCCAGGGTGTTGGCCGGCGTGGGTTATGATCCGGACCGGTACACCGGTTTCGCGTTCGGGATGGGGCCGGAGCGCATTGGGATGCTGAAGTACGGCATCGATGACATCCGCCATTTTTACAGCAACGACGTGCGTTTTTTGCGCCAGTTTTGATACTGTGAGTAGAGCCTGCGTCATAGTGACCCCCTTTAGCGTAATCGTATTGATCATCGCGCCTGCGAACGCCGCGTCCATCAGGAGGGCAAAGTAGTACCGTCCGGTTGATGCGGACCGTGCGCCACTGATAATTATGTTCATCCCATTCTCCTGGCTGTCCCAGTACGTTGAAATCTCCCTGGCGCCCGATGAGCTGGCCCATCGGTTGACGATGGCCGGCATCGAGGTGGGCGACGTGATAACCCGAGGTGGCTGGGAAAATTGCTTCGTTGGTCACGTGCGCTCGACACGACCGCATCCGGACGCCGACAGCCTGACGCTGTGCCTGGTGGATCCCGGCGATGGTGGTCCCGTTGAGGTGGTGTGTGGAGCGCCCAACGTGGCGGCGGGACAGAACATCTGCTTTGCCCGTCCGGGCGCTCTTTTGCTCAATATGCACACCGGGAGGCGCGAAGAGCTGAAACCCGCGCGCATCCGGGGCGTGGTATCCGAAGGAATGATCTGCTCCGAGGCCGAGTTGGGTATCAGCGATGAGCACGACGGCATCATCGTGTTGCCCGAATCCGCGCGGCCGGGCGCTCCCCTGGACGAGGCGCTGGGTGATACGCTGCTGGAACTGGAATTGACGCCCAACCGGGGCGATTGCCTGTCCATCCTGGGGGTGGCCCGGGAGATTGGGGCCATTACCGGAAAACCCGTCAGCGTGCCCGATGTTTCCTACCCCGAAACCGGCCCTCCCATTGATACCGTAGCGCAGGTTTCCATATCCGATCCCGACCTTTGTCCCCGGTACACGGCGTCGGTCATCACCGGGATACAAATCGGGCCCTCACCGGAGTGGATGCGGGACCGACTGGTGCGCGCTGGGCTGCGTCCCATCAACAATGTGGTGGACGTTACCAACTACGTGATGCTGGAGTTCAACCAGCCGCTGCACGCCTTTGACCTGGACACCGTAACGGACCGGCACGTGGTGGTGCGGCGCGCCGGCGACGGCGAAAAATTCACCACGCTGGACGGCATCGAACGCACGCTGACCAGCGACAACCTGATGATCGCCGACTCGGCTCGCGCCATTGGCATCGGCGGCGTTATGGGCGGCGCCAACAGCGAGATCACGGCGAATACGAGGACCATGCTGCTGGAATCGGCCACGTTCCACAACCTGAACAACCGGCGCACCGTCGCTGCATTGAATCTTCGCACCGAGGCCAGCCTGCGGTTTGAGAAAGGGTTGAGCGCCGATCTGGCGCCAATTGCGCTGCGCCGGGCCACACAGCTGATTCTGCTAACTGCCGGAGGGGAGGCCGCCACCGGGATAATAGACGTGTATCCGGGCGGCAACCAAACGACGCCGGTTCCCCTGACCGAGAGCCGCCTGCGCCAGGTGTTGGGCATGGATCTGGATATAGCCCGCGCCGAAACGGTGTTGGCCAGCCTGGGAATAGCCACGCGCCGCACCGGCCCCGACAGCCTGGAGGCCGATCCGCCCTACTGGCGCAGCGACATCGCCATCGAGGAGGATTTGATCGAAGAGGTGGTGCGGATCATTGGTTACGATGATGTGCCCACGACGATGCTGTCTTCCCCGATACCCTATCATCGCCCCAACCCGGACGCCGAGCTGAAGGACGGGCTGCGGGATGCCCTGGCGGCCGCCGGCATGGATGAAACCATCAGCTACCCGCTGGTGAGCGCCGCCGATCTGGAGCGGCTGGAAATGCTCGAGGATGAAACATCCCCGTGGGTGCGTGTTGCCAATCCGATGTCGGCAGAGCAGAACATCATGCGGCCCACGCTGGTGGCGAGCATTCTCAATACGCTGGCCTACAACCAGGGCCACAACGATGGCGGGTTCCGTTTGTTTGAGGTTGGACGTACCTTTGATTACCGGGGCCGCGATCTGCCGCAGGAGACTGAGTGGGTGGCCGGCGTGATGACGGGTCCGCGGTACGGCGACAACTGGCACACGACGGCAGACCTGATGGATTTTTACGACGCATCCGGCGCCGTGGCCACCGCCCTGGAACGGGTGGGACTGTCGGCGGTGTTCGAGGCCGTGGAAGGCCAGCTCTGGCACCCCGGACGGGCGGCGACTATTTCGGTGAATGGGCCGTCTGCGGAGGCTGCCGAAATTGGGACCGTGGCCCAATTGCATCCCGATGTTTGCGACCGGTTCGGCCTGCGTCCGGAACCCGTGCTGTATTTCCAGATGTCGTTGGCCGGCTTGTCGGCGGCAGCGCGAGGAGGTGAGGTAGCGGCCAACCGGTTCCAGTCGCTGTCCCGTTTCCCGGGGGCCAACCGGGATCTGGCCCTGCTGGTGCCGACGGATGTGCCGTCAGCCCGGGTGCGGCAACTGATCCGGCGGGTGCGCCTGGTGGAGACAGCCGAGCTGTTCGACGTTTATGCCGGGGAGAACTTGCCGGAAGGAATGCGGTCGCTGGCGTATCGCATCCGGTTCCGCACCGCTGACCGCACACTAACCGCAGACGAAGTAAACCGTGCCCTGAACGGGTTGACCCGGGTTCTGGAACGGGAAGTGGGGGCCACAGTGCGGGGATAGTGGTTATAATACTGTATCGGCGAATGATACATCACGGCATTTTCAAATCTGTTGACCCAACCGGATATCCGGTATTTGAGTCCGGGAACACGCTCAGGCGGCGCCGGGTTATTCGATGACGGCTGATGCCCTGATTGCCGCCCTGCTCTGCACCTGCGACCGCCCAATCACTGGAGGCCAACGCCATGACTACACACGAACATACCAGTCGCCTCCACGCCCATGATGCTCACGGGGACGGCGACCACGAGAGTATTCACGACCATGCCGGTGGCCACGACGAGCAACGACATCATGGCAGCCATCACCGGGGGCACGATGGTGGCCACGGCCACGAGGATATGCTGGAAGTGGAGCAGGCTTTCGAGCGTATCATGTCTCACTTTGAACCGCTGGACGCGGTGGAATTGCCGACGCTCGAAACGCTGGGTATGACGCTGGCCGAGGATATAACCTCGCCCCTCGATCTGCCGCCGCTGGCCAATTCAGCAATGGATGGTTACGCGGTGCTGCACACCGATATTGCCGGCTCCGGAGAGACGCCGCCCACGCTATCAGTCATCTCTGCGGTGGCCGCCGGGCAGGTTTCTGCTGATACGGTAAGCCGCGGCAAGGCCATCCGGATTATGACCGGCGCGCCAGTGCCCGACGGCGCCGATACCGTGGTGCCGTTCGAGGAAACCGATGAGATCGACCGGCGTAGAGCCGGAGAGTCCCTGGATGAAATCGTAATCCGCAAGGCGCTCCCGCTGGGCAGCAACGTGCGTCCGGCCGGCGAGGACGTGTCCGCCGGCGAACTGGTGCTGGCGGCAGGAACGGTCGTTCGCCCCGCCGAGGCAGGAGTCATGGCATCTCTGGGGCTGGCAACCGCGCGCGTTATCCGACGCCCGGTGGTTGCGGTGCTGTCAACCGGCGACGAACTGACTCGCACCGGCGAATCGCTGACTCCGGGACACATCTACGACAGCAACAGCAGCAGCATCGCCGCCGCCGTGATCGTTGCCGGAGGGACTCCGCGAATGATAGGCATCGCGCGGGATAACCTGGATGATCTGCATCGCTGCATCGACGAAGCCTCCGACGCTGACCTGCTGGTAACGTCGGCGGGCGTTTCCAAGGGCGACTACGACATGGTAAAAGACGTGCTGGAGCAGCGCGGGGACATGAATTTCTGGTCGGTGCGGATGCGCCCGGCCAAGCCCTTGGCCTTCGGTTTGATACGCACTCAGCAGGGTCGGCCGCTGCCGTTGCTGGGCCTGCCCGGAAACCCGGTAAGCGCGTTGCTGGCCTTCGAAATGTTCGGCCGGCCGGCCATCCGGCGGATGCTGGGGCGCGACCTGCTGGCTCGCCCGGTTGTGGAAGGCGTGCTGACCGGGCCGATATTCAATAGCGATGGCCGGCGAGTGTACGCCCGGGTGGAGGTAGAGCGGAAGAATGGGGGCTGGTACGCCACGCCCACCGGCCCCCAGGGTTCCAATATCCTCACCTCGCTATCCCGGGCGAACGGCCTGGCCATTTGCCCTGCCGACCTGCCCCGCAAGAATGCCGGGCAGGCTGTAAAAATAATCATGCTGGACTGGAACGAAGAGGTTGACCTATGACCACCACTGTTGTCTCGAGTAGCCGGACGGCCGGAATAGAATACTGCATAAGCCTGGAGCGCCTGACCGAACTGAACCGGTCGGCGACTCCACTGCTGCTGGCCCGGCTCAACTCGGCCTGCCCTTCCTTTGGGAAGTCGGCCGGAGACATCGACGATCCGGTGGGGCTGATGGGCGAAATCCGCTCCCACTGCGCCGACGACCCGGACTTCATTCGCCAATCGTTTCCGTTGCAGGAAATAGTTTTCAGGACGCTGTTGCTGCGGGATGAACCCGTGATGACCCTGGGCGGAATCCATAAGGAGCTGACCGAACGCTGGTCATCGCCGATCCGACCCATAACGGTGACGTTGGGCGGGTTGGCGCGCATCCTGGATAGCGATGCGTTTTACGGATTTTTGGCTCTGCCCGGCGATGCAGATGACATGGGTGAGGCAGGCGTTGCCATGCTGAACGCCGGGCAACCTGGCGCCCTTTCTCTGGCCGAGGTGGTTGCCGCCATTGCCGAGAACCTGGACGATGATGACGAGGACGTGGAAGAGGACGACGATGACCTCTTTGAAGACTCGGATAACGTCGAAGAGGAAGATGACGAATTTGATGATCCATTCGAGGAAGAGATTGCCGAAGAGGATGAAGAGTAGAGGATGCCGAGCCATCCGGGTATCATGGGGATAATGCCGGTGTGGAAGCAGGGCCTTTTCAAAGTCCTCCGACGTCCGCTCATGGTGAGCTTGTCGAACCATCGGCGACCGTCCTTCGACAGGCTCAGGACAAGCGGGTGGTTAATTTCCACAACTTTGAAAAGGCCCTGGTGTCGAAGGGAAGTCCGTTATCGTTAACCTGAATATTCTGTATGCCTGGTGTCGGATTCAGCAAAAGAGGCGTCGGATAGCAACAATGTCTGTCGCCGAACCGCCAGACCCAACGGAATCTGTCCCGCGGCGACGGTTAAATCGTTGACGGGCAATTAACCCGCCGCTAGAATAGGTCAATCCAGTACGGTTGCCGAATCACTAACATCAGGTGCGGCGACCAGAGCACAAATACTACACGGAGGTGTCGTTATCGCCAGACAATACAGGGTCAACGAGCAAATTCGCGTTCCACAGGTTAGAGTGATCGGGGAGGATGGCGAACAGCTTGGAGTAATGACCATGCCCGATGCTTTGGCCCGGGCACGGAACAGCGAACTTGACCTGGTGGAGGTGGCGCCTAACGCAGACCCGCCGGTGGCCCGGTTGCTGGATTATGGCAAGTTGCGGTATCTGACATCCAAGAAAGAACGTGAGACACGCAAGTCGCAGAAGAGCAATGAGCTGAAGGAAGTTCGGTTCAGGCCAAACATTGGCGTACACGACTTTGAAGCAAAGCTGCGCAAAGTTCGCCAATTTATCGGAAATGGTGATAAGGTTAAACTCACAGTGCGTTTCCGAGGTCGTGAGGCCGTGCATCAGAATCTTGGCCTTTCGCTCTTGAAACGGGTTGCCGACGATTTGAAGGACGACGTTCGCCTGGAACATGCTCCCTCCATGGAGGGCCGCGCAATGTTCATGGTGCTCATTCCCAGCGCAACCCGCGTCGAACGCAACGACGCGAATGCCGCTACCGCAGTAAATACGGAATAACGAGAACATGCCTAAACTAAAGACCCATAAAGGCGCAAAAGCCCGAATCCACGTAACCGGATCGGGCAAATTGATGCGCCGCAAGCGTATGAGCAGCCACCTGCGCCGCAAGAAGCCCAAGAAGGTGACCCGCAAATTCGCGCAGAAGGTGCCCTTCGCTCACGCGGACGTCAAGCGGCTGAGCCGCCTGGTGCCATACGACCTTTAATACCGGAGAATAGTAAACCGTGCCCAGAGTAAAACGAGGCGTTACCAAGCGCGCCCGCCACAAGAAAATTCTCAAGGCCGCCAAGGGTTACCAGGCCTCGTCGGGTCGTAACTACAAATGGGCCAAAGAAGCGGTGATGCACGCGTGGAGCCACGCGTACCGCCACCGCCGCCAGCGCAAGGGAGAGTTCCGACGCTTGTGGATTATCCGCATCGGCGCCGCCTGCCGTCAGCATGACACTACCTACAGCCAGTTCATGCACGGGCTGATCACGGCCGGGGTGGAGATCGACCGCAAGATGCTGGCCGATATGGCGGTCCGCGATCCGGACGCCTTTAAGCGGTTGATTGACATTGCCGGCGAGAGCTAACAATGACGGACATCCCAACGCTAATCACCATTCTGGGAGTTGGCGTAGCGCTTATAGCGTTGATGGCGACCTATCTATACCGGATGGAGAAGCGGTTCGACGACCGCATTGATCGACTGGATGGCCGGATTGACCAGTTGGGCGCGGAACTGCGGGCCGAAATCCGGGATGTACGGACGGAATTGCGGGCCGAAATTCGGGATGTTCAGTCGGAATTACGGGCCGAAATTCGGGAAGTGCGGGCCGAAATTCAGAATGTACGGTCTGATATTGCGGGAGTGAACGCCCGGATTGACCGGCTGATTGAGGAAATCCGCCGAACCCCGGTAGGTACAGAATAAACGGCGCTGGCACACACCCCACCTGTCATTGCGAGGAGCGCAGCGACGTGGCAATCTCATTGAGGTTGAGCACACGCCGGGGAACCACCATTGCTACGGCGACGAGATTGCCACCCCCGTATCAAGTACGGGGTCGCAATGACAGATTTAAGTGGGTACGCGTAAGTTCTGGGCGGCGGCATGGTGGGAAGAGCGGCAGGCGGCTAAGGCAAAATTGCGTCGCTACTACTGATCAGGGAACTCCCAGGTAATAAGCGCCGGGTCAGCCTCATCGCAGGCGTACAGCAACAAATCGCGGCGCAGGTGATTTTGGCCGCCAGCGGGTTCTCCTGCTCCAGCCGCCACGCCGATGCACAGGTCCCAGTTGATGCTGGTGTCGGTCTCTACTCTTAAGGCCAGCCGATCCTGGTCATGGTCAAGGACCGGGGCGAAATCCTGGTTGGGCTGCCCACCGCATGTACCAAGCGCTAGCGATGCGCCGGGCTGCGGTTCTTCGGCGGTTATGCAGAGCATTGAGTCTTTCAGCTCGATGCTATGAATTGCTGCGGTTGGCAGGGCAAACAGCTGATCGTCCGATCCCGGCTTGCACGTATGCGCCTGCAGGGGAGCATCAAGCCGGAGGTTATCCCCGAATCCCGGCACGTCGATGCAGTAGCCCCGTGGGTTGTCCAAATTGTCCGCCAAGCGGATCAGTCGCCACCCGCCGGGGATGTGAGCGGTTGGGGATGGCCCGGCAGCATAGGTGGGCAGCGCAGTAGCAGCGGACGGTGGGGTAACCGACGCCCCGACGTCGTAGGTGGGCTGCGGCGCATATGTGGGCTCCGCGGCGTAAGTTGGTTCGAGAGAATGGGTCGGCGCAACGTCGTAGGTGGGCAAATCGGTGGCGGCGGGCATCGGCGGGGAGCCCGGGGTAACTTCAACGGAGCAGGCCAGCGATGCCGCCGTCAGCACTACAGCAGCGAGTATCGCCCTCACGACACTCACGCGTACCCACTTTAATCTGTCATTGCGACCCCGTACTTGATACGGGGGTGGCAATCTCGTCGCCGTAGCAATGATGGTTCCCCGGCGTGTGCTCAACCTCAATGAGATTGCCACGTCGCTGCGCTCCTCGCAATGACAGGTGGGGGGTGGGCGCCCTTCGCAATGACAGTCGGCTGGTTTGGTTTGACAAAGTGGGTACGCGGGAGCCTTACGCAGGGCTTGCTCCATTGAGGGCGCGGGCGGTTCGGCGGGCTTGCCATGATCCTTCGACAGGCTCAGGATGAGCGGGGGTTGGCAGGGGCTGGCGGGGGTTGCCGGGGGTTGGCCGGGAATCAGGGGTGGAATCGTTGCAGCAGTTGGTGTAGCGCCTGTGCGCCGAACTCCAGCGCCAACACCGGGACTCGTTCGTTGGCCGCGTGGATGGTTTTCAGGAAGTCGAAATCGGCGGGCAGGTTCATGGGCATCCACCCGTAGGTCTGTATGCCCAGGCGGGCGAAGTGGCGCCCATCGGTGCCGGCCGGCATGAGCATGGGAACCGATACGCCGTCTGGATCCTGCTCCTCGACAATCCTGGCCAGCGTATCGAACAGGCCCATGTTCAGCGCCCAGGGTTTGGGTTCGAAACGCAGCGCCTCGAATTCGATGGTGGGGCCGGCGATGTCCTGCAACTCGCCCACCAGGTCTTCGGCGCCGTAGCCAGGAAGCATCCGGCAATCGAGGTTTACCGTTACCTCACTGGGGATGACGTTGGTTTTTTCGCCGCCGGCGATGACGGTTGCGTTGGAGGTGTGTCGGAAGAGCGGTTCCATTTCCTGCCCGATGGTACCCATGCGGCGCAGAATTCGCCCGGTGAACATGGGGTTGAGCAATAGGCGCAGGAAAGCGCTGTCTGGAAGCGGCAACCGACTGCTCATCGCCTCGATCATCATCCGGGTTACCGGGTGGATGTGATACGGCAGGGGCGACGCGTCGAGCTTGACGAGAAATTTGGCCATGCGAGTGGGCGCGGTGTCGTGGTGGACCAGAGAGCCGTGGCCGCCGGGGCCCCGGGCCACGGCCTGCACGCGGCAGCCCTGTTTTTCGGCCACCTGCACCATGTAAAACTTGCGGCCGCGGTAGGATTTGCTGAAACCGCCAAACTCGCCGATGCCGTAATTCACACCCTCAAACAGCTGCGGGTGGTTGTCGACCAGCCAGCCGGCGCCGGTGAAACCGCCGGCCTCCTCATCGGTAACCAGAGCCAGAATAACGTCGCCGGGCAGGTCGGCGCCTTCCAGATGGGCGCGCATGAAGGCGTCCATCATCATGGCGACGCCGCCCTTCATATCCAAGGCGCCGCGTCCCCAAACGTAGTTGTCCTGCAAGCGGCCTTCGAAGGGTGGCACGTCCCACGGTTGCGCGGCGGTTGGCACCACGTCGATGTGGCCGTACAGCAGCAGGGGCGGAGCATCGCCGCGGCCGGGCAGTCTGCTGATAACGTTGGGGCGGTCGTAATCATCGCCCATGAGCTGGGATTCTATACCGACGGACCTGAGGACTTCCTGGCTGTACTGGGCGCAGGCGCGTTCGTTGCCCGGCGGGTTGGTGGTGTCGTGCCGGATCAGCGCCTGCAACAGTTCAGCGACGTGCGGCCTGGAATCGGCGCCGTTTGGCGCGGTCGTCATTCACCGACCGGAAGCCAGGGCTGCTTACTGGCGAGCATCATCGCCGTCATCGTCCAGGTCGGTGCCTTCCAGATCGACGTTCAATCCCTGCAAAAATTCCTCGATGCTGGACGGAAGGGCGGCGCTGGGCGTTTCAGCGCCTCCGGCGGCGCCATACTCGGAGTCGTAGAGATCCTCGATGCGGGTCAGCACGTCGCCCTCGGGGATCTGTCCGTCGCGGGAGGTCAATTCATCGTATTGCTTTTGACCCCGTTCTTGCTGGGCGATGTGTTCGGGCAAGTCGTACAGGCGGCAGAGCAACTGCATCAGGCGAGCCGCGCCCTGGTGGTCGTCGTCCAACGTCAGGTATTGGGGCAAGTGTACGACGTAGCCCCGAGTCTCCAGCCCCATGTTGGTAGCGGCCTCGGTGACGGTGTAGGTGATGGTGCTTGGTCCCTCGTAACTGCTGGGACGGGCCACGGCAATTTCGTAGTCACGCTCAACATTTTCTCCGGTGCCCAATCCCGATACCACCAGCGGCCGGGTGTGAGGAACCATGTCGTACATGCCGCCCACCAGAGAGTATTGCTTGACGCCGAAATACTTGATGATTTCCACCAGCGCGTCGGAGTAATCCTCACCATACAGATGGGGTTCAAGCAGATGGGCCGTGAGCAGGTGTGGTCCGTTCTCGGGGTTGGCGTAACGGATGATGGTGTTGGGAATGGTTACTTCGCGGTGGCCGTTGACCAGATAGCTGCGGGGGCGGTAACGGGTGAAATCGTAGAAGTGGCCGGGGCGGTGCAGACGACCCAGCTCATGGCTGCGCAGGTGCCGTTCGATGCGCCCCAACGCCAGACTGCCCACGTTACCCACGTCTATCCAGGGCCGCAGGACGGCCAACAGGTGGGGGTCGCGAAGCTCGGGCAGCGGTTCTGCGATGTCAAATTCGCCGATACGCATAGGGCTCCCTCACGCTAACACCCGCGCCGGGCAGCGTCAAGGCGCCGGTTCCGGTGGATTGGCTGAAAACAGCCGCATCATCAGGTCAATGACATCGGCTACGCGGTTCGCATTCCTGATTACGGCGGTGTCTGACAGGTCGTCTTCGTAAAAGTGCTGGTGCATAGAGCGCGCCGTTGACAGTCCATTGTCCAGCGTGTCTCTGGTTGCAGCATCAGCCAGGTCGGCCAGTTCGTTGGCCACTCCGATGATGGCCGCATGGTGTGATATCCCCAGACGGCGCTCTGCGCCGATGATTTTTATGGTTTGGGCATAAGCGCCCCATGACTTTTCTGCGACCTGTAGATAATCGCCAGCAGCAATGCTGGCCAGTACGTGCTCGCGGTAGTGGGCCAGACATCGCCGGTAGGTGTCCGTTCTCGCTGCAGATTCCGGCTCAGTCAAGCCCGAGCTGCGGTTACCGGTTCCCCGGCGGATCGCATCGGCTATTTGCTGGTTGGTGAAAGCGGTCATGGTAGTGGCTTCTTCCCTAGCACTCGCCCATCTGGGTTAGGCGGCCTTCCCGCCAGGCTCAGGACGAGCGGGTGGTTAATTTCCCCAACTTTGAAAAGGCCCTGACCGCTCACGCGTACCCACTTTGTCATTGCGAGCGTAGCGTGGCAATCTCGTCGCCGTAGCAACGGCGGTTCGTTGGCGGGTGTTCAGCCTCATCGAGATTGCCAGGTGCCTCGACAATCTTGGGATGATCCTTCGACGGGCTCGGGATGAGCGGGCGCTCCTCGCAATGACAGCAGGCCAGTTTGGTTTGACAAAGTGGGTACGCATGAGGCGCCAGCCGGCGTCCAGTGTTTTTTGACCAGAACCAGCTGCAATGTCCCGGATCACCGGCTCGAACCACTGACGCCATCACTGAAATCCGGTGGTGGTTCGTCAAAAGATTCACCGCGGCCCTCGGCCTCCAGGCGCCGCCGGTTCCAGTCCTTCCAGGCAGCATCACTTTCGTTCCGCCCCTCTTTCCGGCCTTCTTCAATTTTCTCCCGGCGGTAAATTTCTGCGAAAACCATAAAAACTCCTTCTACCAGAATCGGGCTGTATACTAGCCAGAAAACCGTTGCTGGCAAGGTTTGGGCGATGATTGCCGTTGGCAGTTCGCGCCATGGCAAGCTTGGGGTGACGGTGACCGCTGCGTAGGTGTTAAATGCCAAGTGCAACGTAACCGCGATGCTGAATGTCCAGAAGTGCGGGCGGATGCGGCGCAGCGGAACGCTGAGAATTGAAACCCATTGCCCCTGCTCCACAATAGTCTTGCGAGACGTTGTTCCCATGATTACTGTTTCGTGTCTGCGGCCTAGCACTCACCCATCTGGGTTAGGCGGCCTTCCCGCCAGGCGACGGAGCCTGCCTTGACGGTGGCAAAGGTATCGAGACGCAGGGCTCCATCCACGTTGTGCCCGGCCATATCGTGCCAGACGAACCGCCCCTGACGCTGCTCCCACACCGCGGCGTCCCCCTCCATGCCCACGGCCAGCGAACCGATGCTGTCCTGGAGACCCAACACCTGCGCGGGACGGCTGGCGCTGGCGGCGATGGCGTCGGATAGCGTCATTCCCATGGCGTGGAATTTGCTCACCAGGTCGTTCATCAGGTAAACGGTGCGGCCGGGCGGTGCGATGTGAACGTCGGTGCTGATGGTGTCGGGCATCACTCCCTGATCCATGGCCGCCCGGACCACCGCGACGTCGCAGTGGACGCCGGCGTGAGCCACGTCCATGATTACGCCCCGCTGCACTGCGTCGCGAACTTCCGGGCGCACCTTGCCGGCGTTGTCCAGCATACTTTCCGGGTTTCCGTTGAAGGCGTGGGTGGAGATGTCTCCGGGGCCAAGATGTTCCAGCACGTCGGGCAGCGGAATGGGCGTTCCGCTGACGTGAACCATGAGGCGGACGCCGGCTTCAGATGCCGCTTCCCTGGCTTTGGCCATGGCTTCGTGGGCATTCCAGCGGGCCACGGCATCGTAGTGCATCCGCACCTTGACGCCGAACACGAAACCGGGATTGTCGCGGATGGCCTGCACCGTTCGGCCCACGTCGATGATACGCATATCGTGGAGACCGCCGCCCAGAGCGCCGTTGGCCGCCAGCCCCACGCCCCCGATATGCAGAAACGCAATGAGGCGGGTGCGGTGGGCGGGGAACACGTAGTCGCGCATGGCGCCGTAGTTGAGGAAACCGGCGCTGCCAGCATCGACGCCGGTGGTGGCGCCGCTGCTGAGGCAGGTTTGGTCGGCGTGGACGGCGCTGCCGCTGCCGCCGTGGTAGAAATGGCCATGCAGGTCGATGAGGCCCGGCGTGATGAGTTTGCCCGCAACGTCGATGCTCTGTGTTCCCTGGTCGGGCGAAATGCTGTCGGCGACGGCGGCAACCTTGCCGTCTTTGAACGCCACGTCGCGCCGCTCATTGTTGATGCCCTGGGCCGGGTCCAGCAGGTTGCCGCCGGTCAACACCAGGTCGTAAGCTGCGGTAGTCATCGGTAAAACCTCCGGGGATGCCGGGATGCTTCCTGGGATGGGGCGGCCCTTAGAAACTATCTCAAAACTCGCCATGCTCTCCAAAAGTCCGGTCGCAGACAGGGTGAGTCGTGGATTCCCGCCTGCGCGGGAATGACGGGTTGCGCGGGAATGACGGGTTGGGCGGGAATGACGGGTTGCGCGAGGCTGCCAGTTTTGAGATAGTTTCTTATTCCTCGTCCCAGTAGAAATCTTCGGTGGTAAGGTTTTCCTGCCACCACCGGCGCAGTCGGGGCAGCACCATTTCCTTGGGCTTGCGGAAGTCGGATTCCACGAAGTCCAGGGAATCGGGCAGGGGTTTGGCCTCCCACTTCTGGATGGCTTCCAGAATGAAGCGTTGCACCATGTCTGGGGAGCCGGACTCGAGGCGGCCCAACTGGTAGGCCAGGGTAACGGCCATCTGCATCTGGCAAATCAGGGCATGAGCGTCCTCATCGCGCAGGTTTTCCGGCATGGCGCCCGCCTGGTCGATGAAATCGTCGAGCACCTGGCCGATAATCAGGGGCGGGTCGTCAACGTCCTGCTCGGGCAGAAATTCGGTTAGCCGGTCGGTAAGGTCGGCCACGCCTGCTTCGGGGAGGGCGTACTGGCTCCACTCGTTGGCGGCAGGTTCCGGGTTGGGGTTGTTCCGGTCGTCGCTCATCACATAATCCTGCAGGGCAAAGTTGGTGGGCCGGGCGTCGGAGACTGCCAATGTCAGCAGCCACCCTGCCGGCGCCGCATCCGCTCTGCGCGTTGGATGATTGTATCATGGTGGGTATAATTCGGGCTTGAGGCGGCTCACGCGTACCCACTTTATCCGTCATTGCGAGCGGAGTGGGGGAGGGGACGGTTTTTACCTGGATGGACAGGATGAACGGGATGGACAGGATTTGAGTGTGGGATGTTGGGGATGGCGGCTCCTTTTGGTCAGGCGGTGGGTTTTGCGTGGTGTTGTGGGTGTCAGGTTGGTGGTGGGTGGTTGGGTTTCGCCAGAGGTTTCGGGTCGTTGTCAGCCCCACGGCCGGGGGATTACGCAAGATTTAGCCCCTGTTTCCGTGCTCTGCGAACGGCGGTGAGGCCGGGGTCGCAGCACGCAGCGTAGTGGCGTCCGCTGTGGCAGATGGGACTGCGCAGATGAAGCAATAGACTGCGGCAGTCCGGCATCATGCCGGTTTGCGATTTTGATGCTGACGGGTGGCCGTCGACCTGAAACCTCTGGCGAAGGTGTGGTTGATGTTGATTGACGAGTTTTAACCTGACATAGTTGATAATAGGGGGGTGATTTACGAGGGCGCAAGGGGGTGGGTGTCAGTCGGGGGGGACGGCCCGCACCCTGCCGTCTCCCGGTGGGCCAGGGTGGCCCTTCTACTGGCTCAGGATGATCCTTCGACAGGCTCAGGATGAGCGGGGGTGGGGGACGGGCGGGTTTTTGCCGGGGGTTGAAGCGAGGGATCAAGGGTGTGTTATGGTGCGGGCGGGTCTGATATGTCAGCGCAATGCGATCACATTGATGTCGAAGTGCTGTTTGACCTGCCCAATGGCTGGCTGGATGACGTTTGCGCTTCGGACGGGGATCTGGTGATCGGCGATGCCCGGTGGTTGGCCGACGTCGTCCGGCGTGGCCTGGCTCAGGCGCTGCCAGCCGATGCGACCGGCGAAGTCAGTTTGCTGCTGACTGACGACGACACGGTACGGTCATTAAATCGCAAGTTTCGCGGGTTGGACGAGACCACCGATGTGCTCTCTTTTTCGGCAGAACACGCCGGAGAATGGCAGGGCGACGATGAACGGCCCGATGCCGGTTCCGGCGCCGACGGGCCGGCTCACTGGCCCCAACCCGAAGGGGAGCCGTTGCCGCTGGGCGACATCATAATCTCGGTGCCGCAGGCGGCGCGGCAGGCCAGGGAGCAGGGAGTGGCGCTGCATCGGGAGATCGCGCTGCTGCTGGTTCACGGGGCGTTGCATCTGCTGGGGCACGACCACCTGGACGACGCGCCACGGGAAGAGATGCAGGCGCTGGAGCAAGGGGCGTTGACCGGCCTTTTTGAGGGCAACTGATGCAGATACCGCATGCGTACCCACTTTGTCATTGCGACCCCCGTACTCGATGCGGGGGTTGGCAATCTCGTCGTCGCAGCATCTGTCATTGCGAGCGGAGCGTGGCAATCTCGTCGCGGTAGCAATGGTGGTTTGCCGACGTGTGTTCAGCCTCATCGAGATTGCCACGTCGCTGCGCTCCGCGCAATGACAGGTGGGGGTGGGCGCCATTCGCAATGACAGCAGGCCGGTTGGATTGACAAGGCGGGTACGCGTGAGATGCAGATACCGCATCATTGCAGATACTGGCTCGTGCCCATAGATGGGCACACCGTGAACCAGGCTAATCCGACGTGCAACAACGACATAATTACCAGGGCGATCAACCCGGCCGCTACATCGTCCAGCATGATGCCCCACCCGCCGTGCAGTCGCTCCAATTGCCGGCAGGGCCAGGGTTT
Source organism: Dehalococcoidia bacterium (assembly GCA_965262485.1). Classification (GTDB taxonomy): domain Bacteria; phylum Chloroflexota; class Dehalococcoidia; order Lucifugimonadales; family UBA3495; genus Bin87. The sequence continues at coordinate 3,172,976 of OZ253540.1, forward strand.
CCACACGTCCAGACACCGGAAAATGAAGAAGGAAACCAATATCCCGATGCCAGTAAAAAGCCACCCGAACCCCAATATCCAGCCCATAAAGACCGTGGCCAGACCGGCAATCCACATCCCTACAAATTCGTCCCAGACGGCGGTCCCTGGATCGGGCGCATCGGGCGTGGACATTTTGCCCGTAGCCCAGACCCCAACGAAAAATCCAACGACGATCACCATCAATGACACGACCGGAAGCAGGACCAGGGCTGCGGTCGGGAAAACCGGTGAGTCGATGAGTTGCCACGACACGAAATACAGAATCAGCGCCGCCGCCAGCGAACCGGCGGTGCCGGGCGCGATGGGTGAGAAACCCGTGCCGAACCCGCTGCCGATAATCCACGCCAGTTTGTCTGTCAAAGACAGTTGACGCCAGTCAGGCATAACCCAGGCGGTGCAGATCGTGTTCGTTCAGTCCCAGGTAGTGGCCGATCTCGTGCAGCAGCGTGGTGCGAATTTCATGGGTAACATCGTGGTGGGAGTCGCACATTGACATGATGGGCAGGCGGTAGAGGTAGATGCAGTCGGGAAGCAGCGGGTCGGCCAGATGGCGTTCGGGCAGTGGGACGCCTACGTACAGGCCAAGCAGCGTATGCCCGTGGTCGTGAGGGTCAATAGCGCCCTCCGACTCCGGCCCGGGCGTGTCCTCGACAATAATATCGAGATTTCCCAGCGCCGAGCGCACCGAGTCGGGTAGTTGCCAGTAAGCCTGCTGAACCAGTTGCTCGAACTCTGCCGGCGGTATCTGCATATTGTTGGGGTTAGGCCGTGTTGACATTTGAGATATACGGCGATTTCGCTAACCCCAACGCGTCATTCCCGCGAAAGCGGGAATCCAGGCGCTTTGGAAAGCAGACATCGTTCACATTCAGGGTACTCTGGATTCCCGCTTTCGCGGGAATGACGTGAAATGTCAACAAAACTTGGTTTGTAATCCAGGGCCTTTCGGTTTTCTTCATGTCATTGCGACCCCGTACTTGATACGGGGGTGGCAATCTCGTCGCCGTAGCAATGATGGTTCCCCGGCACGTGCTCAACCTCAACGAGATTGCCACGTTGCTGCGCTCCTCGCAATGACAACTGGATGACCCTGGTTTGTAATCTTCGCGATGGCAGGGGCGCTGCCCTAACCACTGACCCGGGCCCGGATGGCCTTGAGGATGTCGACGTTGGGTTTGTCGGGGCCACGGCGGTCCGGATTGAAGCCTGGAACTTCGAGGAAGAAGGGAACGTCGGCAAAGGCGGGATGGGACATGATGTTGGTAAAGCCCGCTTCGCCGATCAATCCTTCTCCGATGTTGTCGTGGCGGTCGACGCCGGAACCGCAGGGCCGCTTGGAATCGTTGGCGTGCACCGCCGACAACCGGTCCAGGCCGATGTCGCGGTCGAACTCGTCAATCATGCCGGCAACGCCTTCCGGGTTGGTGAGGTCGTAGCCCGCCGCGAAGGCGTGTTGAGTATCCAGGCAAATGCCCAATCTGGCGCTGTCCACGGCGCGCAGGATGTCGCCCAGCTCGCTGAACTTGGCCCCGATGTGCTGGCCCATGCCGGCCATGTTTTCCAGGCACAGCAACGGCCCCTCGGGGGATTGGTCGAGCACCAGGTTGATGCTGTCCACCACCTGCTGGAAAATGGCGTCGTAGCCGGCCCCGCCGTGGCTGCCCGGATGGAATATGACCCCACCGGCGCCGATCTGGTCGGCCAGGTTCATGTAGTTGACCAGCGATGTCACCGATTTCTCGATGTTGTCGGGGTTGGGGTTGCCCAGGTTGATTAGGTAGATGGCGTGCAGAAAGGGCGGAGCCATTCCGGCCTCGGCGCTCCGGGCGCGGAAACCCTCGGCCTGGGCGTCGGTGAGGGCCTTGAACCGCCAGGAGCGGGTTGACGACCCGAATATCTGCACCGCCTCCGCGCCAATCTCGGCGCCGCGGTCGATGGCCTTGGCGATTCCGCCGGCCGCGGAAACGTGCGCTCCGATAATCATCTTGTTCACTCCTGAAGAGGTGGTCCGGGTCCGGCCGCTGCCAGAATCGTGGTGTCGCGACGCTTTGGGCTGTTGCAATGAGCCCGAGCAATAATACTCCCTTATACTGAAGGATAGTTCAAGTAGGCGGCGTCGGTACGAAATCCGTAATCTGTGGTGCGCCGAATTCGAGGTGACCTGGGCTTTTGCCTTGGGCGGTGAATCGTTGTTCTGCCGGACTAACTCAGGATGAGTCGGCGACTGCCGACGTAGTGCCGAGGGCAGTGCTTTACGTAGCGTCGTGTAGGGCGTGCTAAAACCCGGCCGCGCTGTTGAGGCGGTCTTGCTGGTTGACGAGTCACTTACCGTGCATGAGAGCAGTCGTTTCGGATTGCGGTTTTTGGATTTCGGCGTCGGCATGTGGTGGCAGGACGAGTCAATTGGGTGATTGTGCTCCGATTCTACCGATGTGCGAGAAAGTTGACGAAATTGCTGTTGCTGGCCGGTGGGTTGCTCGTGAATTTCCACATTTGTGGCCGCGTTGGGTGCGCGTGTTTTCCGTGGTGTCCTTCTTGCCCTGTTGTGCATGCCGGTAGGGAAAATGACACGTAACTATTAGCCAACGCATTTAGCGGCGGATTTGTTTGCGGTATGTCGGTATTAGGCGATATTCCGTAGAGTGTTCTCTGAAACTTGGGCGATTCAACTGACAGTCGTACGGCCCGTAGCGGTTCGGGCAGTTTTGACAGCGGGTTGGACAACCCATAGGCTGCTGGAGCCAACAAAACGGCCCCGGTGGACAAGACCAAGGCCGCAGCGATGGGGAATTGCGGTCCGCCATCGGGCTCAATGGTAGCCCTGTGTCTCTGGTGTGTCCAGCCCTGTCGTTCGCGGCAGGGCTGTTTTGTTGGCGTAATTCGCAAAGGAGGTTCGGGAATGAGTTATTCGACTGTATGACGACCTGCGGTCCGCATTGTCTTTGTGCGGTGACCTGTAATGGTCGGCATCTCGGAACGGTGGATATCGGGAAAGGTATGCCGCTGGAGAAAGACCACTCCGTCCGGAGGATTGTGGCGGGGTTGGAGACAAAAGGAGAAGAAATACGATGAGTTTCTCGTTGAGAGGCGTGGCTTTGACGCTGTTCGCTGTTTCGGTCGTGTTTGCGGTCGGAGCTTCGACGGCGCAGGCCCACTACTTGGGATACAACGCGGTGGACGACTGCGAGATCCGGTACAAGGAATGGACCAAGTACGATACGGAGCGCATTGCCGCTGAGGCGGCGTGGGAAGCGATCAACGGTGCGGACGACTGCGTTAGCGTCGAGCCCGACACTGCGACCACGATGCACGACCTGAAGTACGAAGACGTGGATTACGAGGATGTGACGTGGGCTGGGTTGTACTACCACAGCTCGATCGGAGCCGACTCGGTCTACTTCAATGACCACTACATGGAGAACTACAACGATTGCCGGAAGAAGTTCGTTGCATACCATGAGCTGGGTCACGCGCATGGTCTGGCGCATTCGTACTCACCGAATGTGATGCAGGAAAACGTCGCGAATGTCTGCACGTTGGGCGATCACGACGTGCACGACTACGAAGAGCTTTGGGGGGACAGCTAGTTATGAGGCTCAAAGTTGAGAGAAACCAAGGATTCTGGGCTCTGGTGGTCTTGGCCGCCGTGGTGATCATGGTGTTCGGCGTCTGGCAAATGACGCAGAGCGGCAGTCCAGGGACGATCATCGGGGATCCGTCGTATGTGACGGATCTAAAGAATGACCGGAATCTGGTGGGAATCGGGAACGATGTGTTCTTCGGCCAAGTTGTGTCGAAGACCGGGCAGAGTGAAACGGATGGTCCGCCCGCGACGCAGTTCAACGTGACCGTGCTGGAGACGCTCAAGGGAGACCTCTCGGGGACTGTGTCCGTCAACCAGCAGGGTGCGGATCTCAGCGACGGGAATTCCTTTCGGATGATCGGGGATTCCGCCCTGCTGTCGCCTGGGAAGTCGTATCTGTTCGTTACCCGGCGGCACGGCGTGAAAGGTTACAACACGCTGGTACCTGGTTACGGGAACATTGATCTCTATGTTGCGGACAATGCGAGCCGTGAGGAAGTCTTGCGCAGCGATGACGCCAATGATCTTCGCGAGCGGTTCAATAGTGCGATTGCGGAACAGGTCGAGTACGATCCGTCTTCCTAGAATGGGCTGAGCCTGTCGGGATTATCGGTGCAGGGGTCGATGGTTGCTCCATCGGCCCCTGTTCTGATGGTCACGGTTTGGTTGAATGGAGTGGGGGGTGGTCGGTTCGTGGGTTAGTGTTGGTAGCCGGAGTGAGTGGCAAAGTCGGGTGGGTGAGTGAGCGCCTATGGCGAGGGGAACGACGTATAATTTGATGTGATAACGGCGGCAACGGAGTGGTTCGCGATATGAGGATAGGCTTGGTCTTTGCTGGTGTGATGTTGCTCTGCGGGTCGGCTTTCGCCATTGGATGCGGGAGAGTTCATATACTGGTGGACAGGGAAGCTGAGTATCTGCACGATTACGTGGCTTGGGGTGAGCAGGCTAACTACGGGCGTGATGACGGTTTTACATGGAACGATGGCAGCAGCTGGGGCGATGGGATCTCTGACAAGGCGCCTGATCTTCCGTTGGTGGAGGGACAGTCGTCGGATGCGGTTCTGACGTGCGCCCAGGAGGAGGTGTTGTGGTTGATGACGTTTCCCGATGGGGAGAGCCTTTTGGCAGATGGGCTTTCTCAGGAAGAGAAGGACCGGATCACGGGTGTGTGGGAAGATGCTTTCGCGGAAAGGTTCAGAGGACCAGGCGCTGCGTTTGACGAGCTCCGCTCGTTTGCGGACCAGTGCGGCGAGTTGACGCCGCCGGAGTAATTTGGTGGGCGGCCTGGGTAGCCATTTGCCCCAGATGTAGGGGTGTTGTCGGTGTCGCCATACGAAACTGTTGCAATGCTTTAGAAGAGAGGACGGTCAAGGTAGTTGGCATTCAGAGAGGTATCCCAGCGGATGGTTCGGTGGCATTGGCGCCGTAACTAGTTAGTGGTGGCCGGCGGGGCGTCCAGAACGCGCCGGTCGCACCACGAAACTTAATCGTGCTGGTGCGAATCACTGGAGCCTGAATGGGCTTCCGTGATTCTTGCGTTAGGCCCGTCGGGAGGGTCCAAGACGTGTGCCGCATCTGGTTGAGGTGACAGCCCAGCTTGTGTTTGATCATGTGTCATGCCAGTGTTCCCGCGGTGCCTGGCACTACAATTTAGGGCCGTTTCGGTGCTAAATCTCTAATCCGGTATTCGTAACGTCTCCGGTCGGAATAATGCACGTTATGCTATTACCCTACGTTATGGGTTTTTCAGTTTCCTACTTGAACTATCATACTTATACTGTGAGGCGACGCCAGTATCGCAAATTCTCCGCGTTCGGGTAACCCTATGGCAACTTCCCAAGAACGGAATCCGCTGGAACCCAATCTGCGCCAACCGAATCCGGGCCAGCCGAATCCGGGCCGACCGATTCCCGACGGCCAGATCCCCGACACGATGACGGCCATCGTTGTGAGCGCAGCCGGACGACCGCCGACGTTGGAGCTGACAGCCCGGCCCACTCCCGTGCCGGCCGCCGGCGAGGCGTTGCTCCGGGTGGACGCTTGCGGGTTCTGCCACCACGACTATCTGGTAATGACCGGAACACTGCGGCGCGGGGTCATGCCCGGAGTTGCGCTGGGTCACGAAATCGCCGGCGCCGTGATGTCGGTTGCCGATGATGTGGGCACGTTGCAGCCCGGCGACCGCGTAGTCAGCCTGCTGACCGCTGCGTGCGGCCGGTGTGTCCGTTGCCGTTCGGGACGCGAACACCGCTGCATTGACGGCTTGGGCATCGGACACGGGCGGGATGGCGGATTCGCGGAATACGTGGCCCTTCCCGCCGCGGCGCTGGTTCCAATCCCGCCCCATCTGCCCGCGGAATCGGCGGCGCTGCTGGCCTGCCCGGCCGGCGTGGCGCTGGAGGGTTTGGGCGCGGTGGAGGTACGGGCGGGCGAAACGGTGGTAATTACCGGAGCCGGCGGTGGTTTGGGCGTCCACGCGGTGCAGGTTGCCGCGATGCTGGGCGCAGTGGTCATCGCGGTTACCACCTCTCCCGACAAGATGGACGCCCTCGAGACGCTGGGGGCAACGCACGTTATACCGGCCGATGACGATCTGGATTTCGCTGAACTGGTGATGGCTCTTACCGACGATGCCGGCGCTGATGCCGTGATCGACACCGTGGGGCCTCCGCTGTGGCCGTCCACCCTGCGTTGCCTGGGTCAGTACGGGCGGCTGGCGCTGCTGGGCGACCTGACCGGGGAGGAGGTGCCCATCCGTTTGGCCGAAACCATCTTTCGCGACCTGCGCATCATTGGGCACTCGGGGGTATCGCGGGCCACGCTGGAGCGCGCGGTGGCAATGGCGGCGGCCGGCGAACTGCGACCGGTGGTTGCCCAAACCTTGCCGCTGACCCCGGAGGGGGCGCTCGACGCCTGGAGGATGGTTGCCGAGCGTAAACCACTGGGCAGGTTGGCGCTGGCGCGACAGGATCATGGTTCGACAAGCTCACCATGAGCGGACGGAAAGACTCTGGGACGATTTTGGAAAGACTCTGGGACGAGGGGGAGGGTCTTGCTATTCTCTCAAATCCGGCGTGTTTTTCGCTATGCTGGATGCAAGCATGGCCGCTGACGCCGTAGGATTCTCTGGATTCCCGCTTTCGCGGGAATGATGATTTACGAAGAATAGAAAGACCCTGGATGAGGGGGAGGGGCCGTTAGGCCGCAGCGGATCGCCGGCGGCCCAGGGTGAAGATGCGTCCGAATTCCCGACGATCCCAGATGACCAGGAATTGCGCCGCGATGAAGATGGAGCTGTAGGTTCCGATTACCACGCCCAGGGCCACCACCAGGAGCAACTCACGGATGGCTGCGCCGCCGATGATGAGCATTGCCACCAGGACCAGCAACGTGGTGAAGCTGGTGTTGATCGACCGGCCAATGCTTTCTATGATGCTGAGGTTTACGGTGTCGGCCAGGGCGCGGTCGGGTACGCGTATGGTGTTTTCCCTGATGCGGTCGAAAACCACGATGGTATCGTTGACGGAGTAACCGGCCACGGTCAGGATGCCGACGATGAACATGGCGTTAACCTCCATGCCCAACACCCGTCCCAAAATTGAAAACGCGCCCAGAACGATTAGGGTGTCGTGAACCAGCGTTACCACCGCCGCCACGCCGTAGCGATAGGCTCGCGGCACCCGGCGGAAGGCGTACCAGATGTAGATGAGGATGAACACGGACGCCACCGCCAATGCCAGGAAGGTGTTGCGAACGGTCTCCTGGGCTATGATGGGCGACACGGTATCGACGCCGGAGGCCTCGATGGGGCCCACCGATTCGTCCAGCGCATCTTGAATCCGCTGACGCTCTGAAACCTGGTTGCCCGATGCCTCTTCCAGTACCCGGGTGCGAATCAGGACCGAGGTGCCCCCCAGGACCTGAACCAGGGCTTCGGGATGGCCGAGGGTGGACAACTCGTCGCGAAGCAGTTGAGGGTTAATCGGTTCCTTGAAAGCGATGGTGAGGACCGAGCCGCTGGTGAAGTCGATGCCCGGTTGCAATCCCGAACCGCCGCTCACCCAGCCGGGCGGGGCCAGCATGGAAAGCAGCCCAGGAATGATCAATAACGCCGAGAAGACGAAATACCAGCCGCGTTTGCCGACAATGTTGTACATGCTCTGATCTACCCAGTCCCGATGGCTCTGTTGTTACGAGGATGCCGGGGGGCAACCCTGGCGGCGCTCATCCGGTTTGGACGGCGCAAAACCGCCAAATCCAGTACGCCGGCGGGGTTGACCTGTCGGCGCTCTGAAACCGATAGATATGGCGGAGTGGCGCGACATTATCCGCCGCCTCTGCCGGCCGACTGCGGTCGTTGACCGGTGTCGCGGGGCCGGAGTTTTTCCGGTGTGAACAGTTGAACCGCTCGCCGCAGGCCCATGGCGTGCAATGCCTGTAGCAGGTTGCGGCTGACGAAGACGGCAGTAAACATGCTGACCAGGACTCCCACCATCAGGGTGAGAGCGAATCCGTTGATCAGTCCGCCGCCGAGGCGGTTGCCGAACCACAGCAGCACCACGCAGGTTATCAAGGTGCTGACGTTGCCGTCGCGGATGGCCGGCCAGGCGCGGTTGAACCCGACTTCCAGCGCGGATGCGAGGCTGCGGCCCAGCCGGAGTTCCTCTTTGAGGCGTTCGAAAATCAGGATGTTGGCGTCAACCGCCAGGCCGATGGACAGGATGAAGCCGCCGATGTGGGGCAACGTGAGGGTGATGGGAACCAACTTGAAAATCGCCAGGGTCACGGCGGCGTAATAGACCAGCGCCACCGCTGCCACGACGCCAGCGGCGCGGTAGTAAGCAATGATGAAAGCCATCACGAGGGCGAGTCCGACCAAGCCGGCCAGGAGGCTGCGCTCCAGGGATTCGGCGCCGAGCAGCGAGTCCACCTCAGATTCCTGTATCAGGCGCAGGGGCACGGGCAGCCGGCCGGATTTCAACTGGATGGCCAGGGTGCGGGCAGATTCGCGATTGAAGTTGCCGGAAATCTGGCTGCGACCGTCGCGGATGTGAGCCTGGGCCACCGGGGCAATCAACTGCTCTCCGTCGAGGTACACCGCGATCAACTCTGTAGAGTTTGGGTTGGTCCGGACGTTGATGTCACCCGTCAACTCGCCGAAGAGATCAGCGCCACGGTCGTTGAACTGGATGTTGACCACCCATGCGTCCAGCTGGTCGGTGCCAGCGAAGGCGTCGATCAGATCGTCGCCGGTGAGGCCGATCCTGCTGTCGGTAAACGGAGGGAGGCAGGCGTTGTCTTTAACCGGTAAGCTGCATTGTCGGCGCAGAAACTCCAGTTGGGCCGTTTGACCGATGAGGCCTTTGGCGTCTTCAATGCCACCGGTTACCTGCAAACTGAGCACCGGGCCGAATTCGTCGGCGAAGTAGGTTTGCAGGGTGCGCCGCTCGTCAATGCCCACGGTTGAGTCGATGGCGATACGGAAGGTGTTGTTACCTACGCTGGTAACTTGGAAACCGGAATAACCCCGTTCGGAGAGGAAATTGCGTATGCCGCCGGCGTCGGCCGCGACTTCCGCGTTGAACTGGACGTTGATTACCGAGCCGCTGGTACCGGGGAGTTGCACGATGATGCGGTCGTCTCCGAAGCGCTGCACGATGGGTTCTTCGGTGCCGAACAGATTGACCCGCCGGCTGATGATGCTCAAAACGCCTTCCATTTGTTCGGCGGTCGGCGGCGGAATGTCATCGTTGACGAAATCGACCGGTTCGGCGATGGCATCGGTTATGGCCTGCCGGACCGTGGCGCGTCGTTCGGCGGTCAGGAACCCGCCGACAATAAGGAACTGCAGTTCCTCGCCGACCTGGGTAACGTCGGCCTCGTATCCAGCGTCGGCCAATGCGTCAAGGATTGCGTCGGCGTCAACCTCGGCGCCCTCTTCACCGGCGCCCTCTTCAAAGGAGACGGCCAGCGTGGTGCCGGTTTCGGCCTGATAGACCAGGTGGGCGCCGCCCTGCAGGTCCAGCCCCAGCTTGAGGCCGAGGGGTCCGGTGGCCGAGCGGTCGATGCGCGGCAGGCCGGGTATGCCGATGTGGATTTCAGGCAGCGTCAGCGCGACGACCGAAATTCCCAACACCGCCACAATCAGAACAGTCAACAATACGGCGCGTCGTCGCATAGGGTATCAGTCACACCTCAATAATGTGGTCGGGGGCGATGTGGTCGGGGGCAAGGTCAAGCATCGCCAGCAAACGGGCAACCAGCTGATGCACGACGGGACGCTCCCCTTCGATTTCGTAAGGTTCCATGGTGTCATGGAAAAAATGCCGGTGAAACATTTCAGCCGTAGAGAACCCCGCCACGAACATGAGGTCGTTGGATTCGCGGGCCAACTGGTAGATGGCATTTTTCATGGCGCGGTGGCTTTCGTGCTGCCATCCCCGTTGTTGGGCAACGGCAGTGACGGCGTGGTTGGCGGCCCCGTATAGCTTTTCGGCGGCCGGCAGGTGGTCGCCGGCAGCGAATTCGCGGTCGGACGCTTGCAGGAACCGGCGTGCGGTGCCGGCGTGTTCCTGAACCGTCATTTGTCTGGTGGTCATAGGGCTCCCGTGCCGTTGAACAGTTGGGCGGCGAATGCCAAGGCTTCCTCGCGGTTGGTAATCTCGCCGGTGGCCGTGGCTTCGCGCAGGGTTTCGAGCAGCTCACCGACCCTGGGGCCGGGGGGAATTTGCAATGCGTCCATCAGTTCGTTGCCGTTGATTAAACCGCGGACGCCGCCTTCTCGCTGGGGTGGTTCCGCCCCCGCTTCGAGCACAGTGGCGACCATTCTAGCATAGTTGGCCCACCGTTCCGGAGACAATTCCGGACCGCGCGCGGCCAAAAAATCGGCCATGGCAAGGTACAGCGTATCCACGGCGGCGGGGCCCAGGTCCCGGTAGTAGCGATAGATGGCTCGGCGCGACGGCATCTCGTCGCCGTGGCGCAGCTGGCTGGGACGCAAATGGTGCAGCACCATGGTTGAAACCAGCGAGATAACCCGGCGAGACATCCGCAACGTTCCCAGGCGAGATTGGGCGATCTCAGCCCCCTGCTCGCTGTGGCCCAGGAACCGGATGCGGCCGTTGGCGTCGGGGCCGCGGGTTTGCGGCTTGGCGATGTCGTGGAGCAGGGCCGCCAGTTTCAGCATGGTGCGCCGCCGGTGTCCGTCACCGACCAACTCATTGAAGTGGGCGTCCTCGGCAGCGGTCCAGGGAGCCAGGGTGTAGATGGCGTTGTTGCGGTTGCCGGCGGTAATCTCCTCGGCAAACTCCACGCAGTGCAGCGAGTGTCCCCACACGTCCCAGTAATGGTGAGCGCGGGGTTGTTCGCAGTTGCGGGCGGCTTCCAGTTCGGGAATCACCCGGCAGAGCAAGTCAAGCCGGTCCAGAATCTCCAGCTGGGTGCGCGCCCCTTTGGTTTCCAAAATGGCCATGAACTCGTCGCGGACGCGCTCGCCGGACACCCGCTGGATGAGGGGAGCATTGCGGCGAATCAGGCCGGCGGTTGCGGGTTCGATGCGAAACCCCAGCTGGCTGGCGAGGCGCACGCCACGCAGCATCCGGGCCGGATCGTCTTCATATATGCCGTCTCCGGTGGCCCGCAAGGTACGCCGGGCCAGGTCGGCACGCCCGTTCAGAGGGTCGATGATGCCGTCCATTGGCTCGCCAGCGTCCCAGCTGCCGATGGGCAGCGCCATGGCGTCCACGGTATAATCCCGCGATCGCAGATTGTCTTCAAAGGCGCCGTTGAAACCTGCGATATCAATGAAAAAGGGCTTCTCGCCGTCCTGCTTAACGGGCAGGGCGACGCGGACGATGTTCCACGGTTCCAGGTGAACCGGAGCGCCGCCCACCAGGTCGGCAACCGCCCGGGCGATGGGCGCGGGATCGCCGGCAACCGCCAGGTCGATGTCGCGGATCTGCCGGCCGACGATAACGTCGCGCACGGCGCCGCCCACCAGCCACACATCGGCGGCAACGTTGCCGGAGAGATGCGTGGACAGGATCGTGAGCAGGTTAACTGCGTCGACCGGCCCGTCGCCATCGGGCCTGTCGCCATCCAGATAGATGTCCGCCTGATCCACCACCGCCACCGCGCCGAACCGTAAAGCTAGTCGGCTGGGGTACCGGCGCCGGCGGTATCCGCTGGTGGGGCGCCAGTCGCCGGGCGACCGTTGGTGGGGTCGAACTGGGGTATGTTAGGGCGGTTGTTCATGCGCCAGGCGGCGGCTTCCAGCTCGGCGGCGTCGGGTTCGCCGGTGGGCAGGTATTCCACCTCGCCTTCATCGTTCACCTTGATGCGGAAAAACTGGTCGTGGGCGATGAGGTGGTCGATGTACAGGATGCCGTTGAGGTGGTCGGTTTCGTGCTCGATGGCCTGGGCCAGCATACAGTCGGCCTTGAGACGCACCAGATTTCCGGTCAGGTCCTGATAACGCACCCGAATACGCACCGCCCGGTTCACCATGCCGCGGTAGCCGGGCAGGCTGAGGCATCCTTCTTCCACTTCCCGCTCTCCCTCGCGCCGCATGATGTCGGGATTGACCAAAACCATTGCCTCCTCCCAGTCGTGCATCTTAATGACGCACATGCGCTGCAGCGCGCCGACCTGGTTGGCGGCGAGGCCCACGCCGTGGTATGAGTCCATGGTTTCGATCATGTCGCCGGCCAACTGCTTCAACCTGGCGTCGAACTGCGTTACCTTGCGCGCCCGCTGCCGCAGGATCGGATCGGGGAATACCCGCATTTCCAGCACGGACACAATAGCACCCCTGGGCGACGGCCTGGACAGTACCGTCGGCGTTCGTTGCGAAATTCGTAAACCAAATCGATTATATGACGCCGCCGGGGAACGTGTAAAGCGGGGAGGCAGAGCCGTCGCGGTGGTGGTTTGAACTAGGGGTGGGTACGGCCCTCACCCCCGGCCCCTCTCCCGGTGGGCGAGGGGGGACACACACCTCGTCATTCCCGCGCAGGCGGGAATCCACGTGCCCCTGGCCTCCGGGGTACGCCCCTCCACTCCACCCGCTCATGGTGAGCCTGTCGAACCACGTGGCAATCTCGATGAGGCGGCAATGGTGGTAGGTTGGCCCGGCAAACCCCGATTCAACCCGCGCCCGCGCGTCTGCGCCGTCATTCAAAGTCCGCCGCCGTCAGTCCCCGCGCCTGCAAACCCCAGCAGACGACGGCGCCGTCCCGCGTCACCCCGCAGGTGTGGCGCCCGCCGGCGCTGACCGAGGCGAACTCCCCGGCGGGCGGCGTGGCCTGGCCATCATCATCATCGCCCCAGCAGAGGACGGCGCCGTCCCGCGTCACCCCGCAGGCGTGGAACTGGCCGGCGCTGACGGAGGCGAACTCCCCGGCGGGCGGCGTGGCCTGGCCATAGCCATCATGGCCCCAGCATTCCACGGCGCCGTCCCGCGTCACCCCGCAGGTGTGTTCCTTTCCGGCGCTGACGGAGGCGAACTCCCCGGCGGGCGGCGTGGCCTGGCCATCATCATCATCGCCCCAGCAGAGGACGGCGCCGTCCGGCTTCACCCCGCAGGTGTGGCCGTCCCCGGCGCTGACCGCGGCGAACTCCCCGGCGGGCGGCGTGGCCTGGCCATCATCATCATCGCCCCAGCAGAGGACGGCGCCGTCCGGCTTCACCCCGCAGGTGTGGCCGTCCCCGGCGCTGACCGCGGCGAACTCCCCGGCGGGCGGTGTGGCCGCGCCCCAGCAGAGGACTGCGCCGTCCCGCGTCACCCCGCAGGTGTGGTCATACCCGGCGCTGACCGAGGCGAACTCCCCGGCGGGCGGCGTGGCCCAGCCCCAGCAGAGGACTGCGCCGTCCCGCGTCACCCCGCAGGTGTGGCGCCCGCCGGCGCTGACCGAGGCGAACTCCCCGGCGGGCGGCGTGGCCTCGCCCCCGCCCTCAAAAGCGCCCCAGCAGACGACGGCGCCGTCCCGCGTCACCCCGCAGGTGTGGTACTCGCCGGCGCTGACGGAGGCGAACTCCCCGGCGGGCGGCGTGGCCTGGCCATCATCATCATCGCCCCAGCAGGCGACGGCGCCGTCCCGCGTCACCCCGCAGGTGTGGCGCCCGCCGGCGCTGACGGAGGCGAACTCCCCGGCGGGCGGCGTGGCCTGGCCATCATAATCTTCACCCCAGCAGGCGACTGCGCCGTCCGGCTTCACCCCGCAGGTGTGGTCATACCCGGCGCTGACGGAGGCGAACTCCCCGGCGGGCGGCGTGGCCTTGCCTTCATAATCCGAGCCCCAGCAGGCGACTGCGCCGTCCCGCGTCACCCCGCAGGAGGTGTGGCGCCCGCCGGCGCTGACGGAGGCGAACTCCCCGGCGGGCGGCGTGGCCTTGCCTTTATAATCCGAGCCCCAGCAGGCGACGGCGCCGTCCCGCGTCACCCCGCAGGTGTGGCGCCCGCCGGCGCTGACCGAGGCGAACTCCCCGGCGGGCGGCGTGGCCTGGTCAGAACTGTTATAGCCCCAGCAGAGGACTGCGCCGTCCCGCGTCACCCCGCAGGTGTGGCGCCCGCCGGCGCTGACCGAGGCGAACTCCCCGGCGGGCGGCGTGGCCTGGCCATCATCATCATCGCCCCAGCAGAGGACGGCGCCGTCCCGCGTCACCCCGCAGGTGTGGCCGCCCCCGGCGCTGACCGAGGCGAACTCCCCGGCGGGCGGCGTGGCCTGGCCATCATAATCCGAGCCCCAGCAGGCGACGGCGCCGTCCCGCGTCACCCCGCAGGTGTGGTCGTCCCCGGCGCTGACGGAGGCGAACTCCCTTTCCGTCTCCTCAACGACTTCGACCCCTCTGAGCCTGGGCATAGCGCCGCCCGCGGCCTCGGTGGCCTCCGGCTCGGCGGTTGCCCCGGGCGACGCCTGCCTGGTCTCCCGACGCGCGGCCCGGTCCTCGGTGGCCTCCTCCCGGCTCTCCGTAGCCTCCGGCCTGGAACTGTCCCGTTCCCTGCCGTCATCGGGCGAATCGCCGCCGCAGCCAGCCAGCGCCGCCACCATCAGCATCGTTAAGAGCAAGGCCGCAACGCCCCGCAGAGAAAACGCCAAGCCGCCACGGCGGCGCCCGCCAATTCTGCCAGTCATCAAATCCCCCCGCGGACCACCCGGGCCGGATGGTCAAATTCCGATAGCGCAATTGTATCACTGGACGCGCCGGGCAATCGCTAACCCCTCTTCCGGTGGGGGACGGGCTTTTACATCGATGGACAGGATGGACAGGATTTTTGGGCGGTGGTTTGCTGCGAGATTGCCACGTCGCTGCGCTCCTCGCAATGACAGGGGTGGGTACGGCCCTCACCCCCGGCCCCTCTCCCGGCGGGCGAGGGGGGCTGCCGTTTTACATCGATGGACAAGATGGACAGGATTTTTGGGCCGTGGTTTGCTGCGAGATTGCCACGTGGTTCGACAGGCTCACCATGAGCGGCTGCGCTCCTTGCAATGACATGAGGAAAACCGAACGACCCTGGTGTCCTGCTACGGTCACAACAGCGCAACCGGCGGGACATCCTTCAGAAATGCCAGCATCAGGGCGTCGGCTTTGTCCGGTGACGGGAGACCGCGTCCTCTGATGGTTTCCTTGCTCTCAATCATCACCTTCCCACTGCTGTTGATCCGGTAGCGCAGCGCCGCCAATTCAGCCATCAGTTCTGCATCCCTGGGTATGCGAATGCGGCGGTTCTGGAATCTTTCCCGCAGCGACCAGTAACCCTCGGCGCGCAGGTTGCCGCAGATCGAGTCCAGAAACGGGCGCGCCGCTCCGTTCACGCCGCGGGCCTGGATTCCCAACTCCCGCAGGCGATCCAGTACACCAGCGCCAAGTCCCACCTCATCCACGTTCACCAGATCGGGGGTACGTTCGCGCACCGTCGTGATCACGCGTCCCACCAACTCCATAGTGTCGAGCCGGGGATACACCTGAATATCCTGCACTACGTCGCCCTGTCTCACCAACACTACGCTCCGGTCGCTGCCGTATCGGGCCACGTCCACCCCGATCATCACCGGTTCCCCTCCTGCGACCTCGCGATGCCCGGGCGCCTCCGCCGGCATGACCGCCGCTTCGATGTCAGAAACGCTGAACAATGAGTCCTCCGCCCGGTCGGGAAACTCCCCCAGGATGCGCGCGCGGTACACCGGGCTGTCCTGACCCCAAACCGCCCGGCGCTCGGCCACCCATTCGGCGGTCGTCAATCCCGGGATCACCACGGCGCCAGCCACCACGTTGGGCGATTCCAGCGCCGATATGGTGATCGTTTCGTAGATGCTGCTCTCCTGGTAAAACGCCCGGTGGAACGCCCCCGACGGCGTGGTTGGATTGCCAATGAGCAGCAGTCGCGGATTGGCCGAAGTCATGATTGCGTCGATGGCTTCGTAGATGGGTTCGCTGACCCCGCCGGCTTCGTCCACCACGATTAACATGTTCTGGCAGTGAAACCCCTGAAACTGGTCGGCTCCGGTGGACGAAAGACCCAGAGCATAACGGTCCCCGGCCAATTCCAGGCGCGTGTCCAGCAGTTCGCCCCCCACGGCGCCCGACGCCCGGCGGTATAGTCCCCGTATTTGACGCCACAGGACATGCCGCACCTGCCGGAAGGTGGGAGCGGTGCTGAGCACAATGGCAGGGTCGTGTTGATGCAGGTACCACAACACCGCCACCGCAGCGGTAAAATCTTTGCCCAACCCGTTGCCCGACTTCACGGCCACCCGCCGATGGCAGGCCACTGCTCGCAGCACCTCCCGTTGTTTCGACCACAGGTCTACGCCCAGCACCTGGCTGGCGAAGTCCTCCGGGTCCAGGGGAACCGGCGGCTGGGTGTCGGAGCGAGTGGCGGACGCTTCGGTGGGGCCCCGGGGAGCCACTAACGCAACGGCGTGGTTCGGTCATCGCCTGGCAGCCTGACTCGGCTAACTCGCAGTTCGGCAGATTTCCGGGGCGGGGCGGATGGCAGTACGTCCACCCCGTGGTGTCCCCGTAAGTCGGTGTCCGGAGGACTGAACAGGAACCCACACGTCCGGCAGCGGAATACCGTGTGGTCTCCTCGGCTCAGTCGGGCCAGTTCCAGCAGGGTCATAGCCTGGCATCGTCGGCAATTCAGCACTGTTACCTCATGTTCGTGGCGCTCAAAATATGGTGCGTCGCCACAGTAAACACGCTAAACAGTCGCCATCCGTAGCGTCAACGCGCCAGCGTCAGCATTGCCGACGACACGCATACCGGTGTCGTTTCGCCGCATCCGGACACTCCGGCGGAGGGCAATCCGGGCCCCGGCCCGGTTTCCGGGGCCATTCACCCCTGCCAGGAATGACGATAAAAACCCCCGTTGGCAATGCCAACGGGGGGTAAACGGCCCAACCGGATCGAGCATCCGGTTCAGTTAGGGCGAATTAGTTGGGGTTATGGCGCGCAACGTAATCAATGATACGCGAGTCGAGGGCTCCGCTCTGGTCGTCGAGAACCCCGGCATCAGCGTAGGCAACCGCCAGATGCGCATCCCGTTGAATCTCTTCCCAATCGGTTTCCAGCTCGAACTCGTCTCGCAGCTCTTCAAACAGCCGGTCCAGCGAATCCTTGTCGAACATATTGGCTTGTTACCTCCTCCAGATTGTCGGCAGCCTCGCAGCTCACCTGTGCCGCCACCGGGAAGCCACGGGCGGTATGCCCGGCGCCTCAGCATTCGTATATATGGCAGCAGTGGGTATATTACCCTCTATCGACGCCGCCGGCAAGCATCTAACCATAATTAAATCGATTTTTCCTGGAGCATTATTCATGGGCGTCGGTAGAGACGCTCACTTCCGTGCCGGGCACGCCCATTTCACTCGTGGCGCGCTGAGCCCGACGAGCGCCGGCCCAGTAGGAAATTACGATCAGCGCCGGCATTGCAATAATGATGAGACCGATGCCGATTACGATGGTCAGCTCCGAAAGGCCAAATCCCCCAATCAGGATGTGGTCGAGCGCCCGCATGATCCATTGCAGCAGCGTTGGGTCGGCCTCACCATGATGCCGGCCCACCATCGCCAACACGAAGCCCATCGCTACGCTACCCATCTCAGTTACCTCGCGCCGTGGCGCTGCCCAGGCCGCTAGTAAATGCGAGTGCCCCCGGAACCGGCTGTCGCCGTCGCCAGCTGCGGCGCCGGCGCCGAGTTGTACCGCCCGGAATAATGATGCTCGTTGATGCTGTAGGCGGCAATCGCTGCCGGTATCAGCGTCAAGCCCGCAATCAGGAACGGCCAGAAGTAACTCTCGTCAAACCATTCGTAGGCGTAACCCGCCAACTGGATGCTTATGAACGACCCAATCTGGTGCGAGAAGAACACCCAGCCGCTGATCGTACCCAGGGCCCTGAACCCGTACACATCCGCCGTCAGCGTCGAAGTGAGCGGCACGCTGGCCACCCACGACATGCCGGACAGCATGGCGAAGGCCACCAACCCCAACATTCCATAGCCGAAGTAGGGCAGGAATACCAACGCCATGAATGCAACGCACCGGGTGGCGTAAACCACCGCCAGCACGTTCTTGCGCCGCATCCGGTCCCCCATGAACCCGGTAATAATAACGCCCGCTGCGTTCAACCCCGTCATGATGCCGAACATCAACGCGGCAAACACCTTTTTGTCGTCAAAGGTTATCCAGAGGAAGTTGACCGTCTCCGGGAGCACATCTTCGGCGTATGGAATGAAATGGATGCTCAACAACCCGGTGGTGATGCCACAAACCACATACGCTCCGGACAATTGCCACATCGGCGGTGTCTTGAAGCACTTGCGCCAGCTGTCCACCTCGTACAATCCGGCACGCGGTGGGGGCGGAGGCGTTCCGTCGGCCGCGTTCTGCGGGTCGGGGTCGCCGTCCGGATTCAGGCCGAGCGCCTGCGGGCTGGGCCTCAGGAAGAACACAGCCAGTGGCGCCGCCAGCACAACTACGATCATCCCCAGGATGAACCACACCGTGCGCCAGCCTACCAGATCAACTCCGCCTATCGTCAAACCGGATTCGTTAATCACGCCCATCATGTAAGCGGCGAAGGGGATCATCAACAGGCCGCCGATGGAGGTGCCGCAGGCCGCCAGCGCGGTGGCTTTGCTCCGCTTCCGCCGGAACCACCGTACTACCAGCGCCAACATATTGGTGATCGACGCTGCGCTCAGGCAGGTGTTGACCACTATGGAGAACACCAGGATGAACCAGATCAAGTCCAGCGGGATCCGGGCGAAGCCCAGGTTAAGCACGAGGTCAAGGTCCATCATGAACGCCAGGCTCATTATCGCCAGTCCCATCACGGACAATCCGATCCCGAACACCCAGCGAGGCCCATAGCGGTCGAACAGCGCCCCCATGATGGGTTGCATGGCGCCGTTCATGAGGAAACCAACCGAACCCACCCAGGAAATATCCGAACGGTCCCAGCCAAATGTGGGCTCCATTTCGGTTACGAACAGGCCGAATCCCTGTCGGCCCGGTATCGACAGAAAGGCTACGAAGAAACAGGTCGCAACGATGTACCAACCGAAGTAGAGTGGTGCGCCCGTTTGTGCCGCAGATTTCGAAGTCATTTGCCCTCGCTTGTTTGGAAGGACGTTATGCGGCAGCTGCAACCGTCGCGTAGTCGTGCAATCATAGCAGGCTGGCGCCAACCCGCGCTACTACGACGGTCGATAATGTCCCCTCTCCCTCGATGGGAGAGGGCCAGGGTGAACCCCCACACCCGAAAATCCTGTCCATTCTGTCCATCGATGTAAAACGGCAGTCCCCCTCTCCCTCCCCAGCCGGGGCACACGCCCAGCCGGGGCACACGGCAGATTGGGCCAAACCGGCGCCGGGCAACTATGCCGGCGCTGTCTGGTATCGGATGGAATATTTCCGCTCGCGGATTGTAAAGGCGCTGAGGGCCGCGGGAAACAGCATCGCGGCGGCTATGGCGAAAGAGATGGTGTAATCGCCGGTGATTTCGCGCAGGTACCCTGCCAGCAGCACGCTGGAGAACCCTCCCAGCTGATGGAAGAAAAACGCTATGCCCGAGATCGTAGCCAACGATTTCAATCCATATACCTCTGCCGTCAACGACGTGGTCAGCGGCGCCGTGGCGATCCAGGACAGGCCGGCCACGAAGGCGAACACCCAGAGTCCAGCCAGCACCGGAACCTGCGGCACTATCAGCGCCACCACCAGCAGGATGTAGGCGCAGCCCCGGCAGAAGTACACCAGCGTCAGCCAGTTCTTCCGTCCGCCGACCCGGTCCGATATCCAGCCGGCGCCGGTGGCCCCGATGGCGTTGAGCAGCGACATAAACCCGAATATCGTCGCCGCCAGCAGTGGATCAATCTTCTGTTCCACCGCCATGGGCACAAAATGCACCGACAGCATGAACGTGGTGGAACCGCAGATGAAATACGCAGCGCTCATCTGCCAGATGGGCCACGACCGAAACGCCTGTCTCCAGTGGTTGGCGAACAGCGGTTGGGTTGTTGCCGGGGTTTGGCCTCCGCCCGCGGGAACCGGCGGCTCGGGATCGCCGTCCGGCGTCAGACCCTTGCGCGATGGGTCGTCGTGCAGAAAAACGAAAGCCAGCGGGAGCCCCAGCACCAGGATCATCACGCCCAGCACGACCCAAGCCAGCCGCCAGTCGATCAGGGCAATCAGAAACGCCGCAAAGGGCACCAGAATCAGACCGCCCAGCGACATACCCGATGCGTTCAGCCCGATTACCAATCCGCGACGGCGGCGGAACCACTTGCTGAGCATCGCGCCGGTGTTGGTCAGCGACGTACCGCTCTGACCGACGGCACTCACCACGCCAAACATCCCGATCAGGTACCACATACTGCCGGTCAGCGTCATCATCACCGTGGAAATACCGATAATGGTGATGCCGGTCATCACCACGATGCGCACGCCCACCCGGTCGAAGAAATAACCCATGAAGGGTTGCGTTACACCGTTGAGGAGCGCGCCCAGGGCGGCAGCCCAGGAAACCGTCGTGCGGTCCCAGGAGAATTCGGCTTCCATCGGCACCACGAATGCGCCAAAGGCGTTGCGTGTTCCCATGGTCAAAAAGGCGATAAACATGCAGGTGGCAACTACATACCACCCATAAAACATGCCGGGGCGCGCCGGATTAGAATCCATTTCGTAGTCCCTCAGCCGGATGCCGAAATTGTATGCCTCACCGGGCGCCTACGCAAGGCAGCCCGCTGCCGGGGACAGGGCTATCGCATATGGACCAATTAACCACCGTCATTCCCGCGAAAGCGGGAATCCAGTGAACGATGTCGGTAGCTTAGCTGCGAAAATCCAGCAGATTACAAGCCCTGGACTCCGGCTTTCGCCGGAGTGACGTGGCTGTAATTTCATATGCGATAACCCTGCTGCCGGGGACGAGTTTCCTTACGTTGCGTCAGAAGCTGGATTTTCAGGATTGACAGGTGAGCAGGATGGGCGTTCAGCCTGGAAATCCCCAAATCCGTCAAATCCTGATCCTGACAATTTTGACCGACGTCATCGCTATTGCGCCACGGGGGGCATAAACTGGCGGAGTTCCAGAGTCATATCGGGAAAGGCTTGCGGGCTGATGCTGCCGCCGGCTGAAACCGTGCGGACGCTGGTGTACTCCGTTCCTACCGGGTTGGCGCAGGTTTCCACCTCGCCCGTGCGCAGGTTGGCTATCCACAGCTCGGGAATGCCGGCGGCGGCGTAGAGGGCCAGCTTAAAGCCACGGTCGTATTCGAGGGAACTGTCGGCAACTTCAATCAGTAAGAGCACGTCGGCTGGCATTGCTGACCCCGCATAGTAATCGGGGCGTGGCCTCAGGAGGACAATATCCGGCTCCGGCGCGCCGTAGTCGTCCAGCTGAATGGAACCCTGCACCCGCACCACGGCCCGCCCCACCAGTGCCGGAACCAGCAGCATATTCAGCGCGTCAGTGCAAAAGAGGTGTCGGTTTCCAATAGGCGCCATTTTGATTATCTCGCCGGCCAGCAGTTCAATTCGTTCATCTTCCCCCAGAATGCCGGCCTCGCCCATAGCCATATACTCGGCCACGGTGAACAGGCGGCGGGCGATTTGGGACTGTGTTGCGGTTGTGGTCATCAGGTCAGCTCCGGGATGGCGGAAGCGGCCACCCTTGGCGGAATTGTCTATGATTAGAGAATTTTGCCTTGTTGCTTCAAAGCAAGCAAGCGGGCGGTGGCAGCATCATTCAACGCCCATTCCTCTTCTGTCTCTGGCGGACTCTCCATCTTTTCAAAAATCTTATGGTGGAGTTCGTGCCAGAATACCTGACCGGACTCCACCAGTTCGTCAACCCAGTCTCCAACAAGCCGCGACGCTACCACGGGTCGGGCGGGATACCCGGTCAGCCGCGTCAGATGCTCGGCAGTACGGATGGCGATTCTGGCATCGACTTCCTCGGCTATGTAAGCCGATACAACCGCGAGGTACACGGTTTGCCCGTCCTTATCGGTAGTTTCCAGCATCAGAGTAGTGCGCAGGAAGTTATGCCGGTCATCCGGCGTCAAGTCGCATTCCTGCGGAGGCCAGACCAAATCGGCTATGTCACTGTTAGTGAGGGTTCTGGTGAGGCGCAGCCCCATATCGTAAGCGACGATGGGGCCATCATCTTTGATTAGATCCCTGATGGTCAATCTGAGAAATTTCCTATCGCCCCTAAACCCCATATCGACCTCCGGGTTTTGCTGAGTGGCAATGACCGTTCATTTGAATATAGCATAGGGTTCACCAGCGATAGGGTTAGGGGATTAACGCCGGGCCTCCCAGAAAGGCAACCAGCCGGTCGGTAGCGGCCGGCAAATCGCGCAGTTGGCATTCCCACACTGTCAGCACGGCCCAGCCCCGTTCTTCCAGCAAAGCAACGTTGCGGGCGTCGCGAGCATGATTGCGCTCCAATTTGGCCAGCCAGTAATCCCGGTTGGTAGCCGGAATGCGAACCTTGCTGCAACCTTCATGCCGGTGCCAAAAACAGCCGTTGACGAATACGACCTTGCACCGGGACGGAAACACCAAATCAGGACGCCCCGGCAAGTCAGCCCGGTGCAGGCGATACCGATACCCCAAGCCGTGCAACAACCGGCGCACCTGCATCTCCGGCTTCATCCCTTTCGACTTGACCCGGGCCATAATCCGGCTGCGGACTTCGGGGGAAACGGTGTCGGCCATGGCTTGACCTCAGCCTACTGACGCCATTCAGCAAATATTAAGCTTTTCGACCAATGGCTCCAGTACATTCCGAGCTATCCACGATACTACCGGAACGCACACTGCATCGCCAAAAGCGTTCAGAGATTGTCGTTCTGTGTTGGCCACAATTGGGAATGAGTCCGGAACACCTTGCAGGCGGGCATACTCTCGGGGTATCAGCGTCCGCATACGGATTGAGCCATTTCCCGCCGAAACGAGGAACTGTATTCCGCTGCCGCCTACAGCGGTACGGAGACAGCCCGCGATGTCATCAGAGCGAACTTCTGCTTTCTGACCTGTTGAGCGACGACGGCGGTAGAAAGTCTTAGCTGTCCACCGCTTCCTTTTAGCCAAATCTTGCACCATATCCAAATGTAGCGGTGGCATCATCGCGAGGTGCTTTTCAACTTTTTCACGCGGCCACCATCGTGGGTCATCGGAAAATAATTCCTCGACTACACCGTCCGAAAACCCCCGGTTTTTGTAAAGCGGCGGCTCAGGTATATCCAAGTGCGCCCAACGGATGCAGTCGTTATCCCGAATCAGCCGCCTCAATCTAGCGGGCAATAGACGCTCAGATCTAAAAAGGGGATAACGAGCGGCAGTCTTCCGATCATACCCATCTGGAGAATGAATTTCGTTTATGCCGACCATAAAAACACGTGGCCTGCTCTGCGGCACAAAACACCGAGCGTTTAGCGTAAACGCGTCGCAGGTGTACCCTAGTTCGTTGAGCGCTTCGGCCACGGCATAAAAGTCCTGGCCTTTGTTACTCGACAGCCAACCGCCAACATTCTCCAGCAGGATTATCGGCGGGGCTTCCGCTCCCTGTTCACACAGTATTCCGTAAAAACCCCAAAACGCACTGGAATGTTCGCCTTCCAACCCACGGAGGTTCCCCGCCAGCGACAGGTCGATACAGGGAAACGAGCACGTCGCCAATGTCGTTCGTGGAACGTCTTTTACGGCGACTGAGAACACATCCTTGACCTCGTACCTATCGCCAAAGAACCCCTCGTACATCATCGCCCGTTCCGGGTTCCAATCGTTGGCGTAGACGACTTTCCATCCAGCGCTTTCAAGGCCCATCCGGAACAACCCTATTCCGGCGAAATATTCGGCTACAGTTAGCGGGTACATTGCAGTGTGCAGGCCATAACATCTTCGGCGTGGCATGGGCAACCCAGAAACATCTATCGCTCCAAAGACGATGGTAGCCTTATTCGCAAAGACAAGTCCGTTTCTACCTGACTGACTCTCTCATTGTATTTCTCCAGGAGCCGTCGGATATTCTGCGCAACTCTGTCACCCGCAAATTCGGACAGTTCCTCGATGTTCTGCCCGACGAATGATTCTATCGACTCAACGGAAATTCCATCGCCTATTTCTTGCTCCGCGTTTTGACGCGTTCCCACCAGCCTGTCATCTGGAACCAGCATAAATACTCGAAGACCATTGGCAAGATTCTGCCTGCACTTATGGTAATGACCCTGATTCGGGGCCACCGTTACGTGGAAAATGCAGTCGTTTATTTGAAAATCTCCTTGCTCATCGGTTTGTTCGTCTGCCGCGCTTGCCGCAGAATTTCTTATGTCGTAGGTGGGAAAGCGTAGCGCAAGTTTAGCTCCAACAAGATATTCTGCAACATCCCCGGCCTTTTGACGTTCCCGGGCTACCCGTAGAATCTTGCTGATGATTTCACGTGAACTTGCGCTGGAGTTGTAATCAAATGAAATCCAGTCTGCGTTAAACACGTCTTTGGCACGATCAACCAAGAACGACTGCATTGCGTCGATTGCAGCAGCCCTATCTTCCACTGTCAGCTTCGCAATATCGCTTTCCGATAGGGCGGCTAACAAGGGCGCAAGATTCGTCATCAAACCGCGATTCGTCCTGCCGGCCTCCCTTGATAAAACCCGCGTCTCGCCGAAACGTGCCAATATGTTCCGCACATTGGTTGGGTGTGGCGTTCTTCAGCTGATCGCTGCCGGCCGCCTTATGGCCGTCAATGTCAAAGCTAAAGTTGGTCCGCAAATTCTCGAGCAAAACCAAGCCGCCAGCGATGTTGCCACGGCTTCGAGAACTAGGTTGGAATGACTCCCACCAGTTTCTGACCACTTCTGTGTATCCGCTTGCGCCCATACGTTCACTCGTTACATACAGGTTTGTTGAGCACTCCACGCCCCTCATCCCCAGGGCGTCCACGCCGGTATAGTGTTGCCGGCCAGCCGTCCGAACACCATGCCGGCGCTCTGGCCGCTGCCACTTGGAGCGTGCCGCGCCTAATCGATGTCGCCGGCCAAGGCTTGGGCCAGTTCCTCCTGCGTTACCGGCGTACCGCGCTCCGCCAGTATGCGCATGATCCGCTCACGCATTTCCTGCCGGCCCTCTTGCCGACCCTCCCGCCGACCCCGCTCGCGAGCCTTCTTTTCTACCGCTTCTTTGGCCGCAAAGAACATCTTCGAACCTCCGTATAGCGCCGCCGTGGTGGGGAACAGCAGCAGAGTGGCGACGATTATTACGCCGTCGTCATCACGGGTCAGCCCATTAATGAAGCCCAATATCGGTATGTCGTCGCAGGACCCACAGTATCTGAAAGCAACTGCGGCCAGCATACCGACGCTAACCGACGCCGAGCCATCGAAGAATCGCCACCAGGACCGATTGTCATCGCTGTTTCCCATTATAACAATCGGGCAAGATTAGATGGTTGTTCCGAGTTCCCCCTACCGTAGCCGTCACTGGCCTAAATATCGCTGGACACCAAGGCGTCCGCGCCGGCGCTGTCGCCGGCCAGCCGTCCGAACACCATGCCGGCGCTCAGGCCGCTGCCGCCCGGGTAGTTGTGGTAGAACAGCCCGCCCACCATTTCACCGGCCGCGTAGAGTCCCGGGATCGGTTCCTGAGCGTTGGTTACCACCTGGCCCCGGTTGTTCACCTTCACGCCGCCGAAGGTAAACGTGATGCCCGTGGTTACCGCCCAGCCGCGATACGGCGGAGTATCCAGCGTTTCGGCCCAGTTGGTTTTATTGACCTCCAGGCCCTCCGTGCAGCGTCCGTCCTTCACGGTGGCGTTGTATGGAATGTCGGTGCGAACCGAGGCGTTGTACTCCTCGACCGTGCGCACCAGGCCCACCGGATCAATGTCCAGCAGCCGCGCCAGTTCCTCGATGGTATAGGCCTCGGCGGTGGTTGCCTGGGGAATCCAGTATTCATCGCGCAGCAGGTGCTTCACCTTCTCGTCGAAAATCTGGAATGCCAGACCCTGGGGCTGATTCATCAGCGCCCGTCCGTAGGTTACGTAGGTGTAGTTGCGAAAGTCGGCGCCCTCGTCCAGGAAGCGCTCGCCTTCGATGTTAACCATCACGCCGAAGGGATACGAGTGCTTTTGGAACAGTTCGGTTATCGTGCGGTCGCCAAAGGTGGGAGCGTTCATGTCCCAGGCCACGGCGTGGCACGATGACCAGTGCCCGTAAGATTGCGCGCCCACGTCCAGCGCCATGCGGATGCCATCGCCGGTGTTGTACGGGATGCCGCGTACCTTGACCATTTCCCAGCCGGGGCCAAGATACCGGCAGCGCATCTCGGCATTGGCCTCGAAACCGCCGGCCGCCAGCACCACCGTGCGAGCCGCCAGATCCTCGAAACCTTCCGGGCCTTTTACACGAAGGCCAGCCACATTTCCGCGCTGGTCCTGGATTAGCGAAATGCCCTCGGTGGAATAACGGACTTCAACGCCCAACGCCTGGCACACGTCGAACTGTTGATCAGACAACCCCTTGCCGGCCCCAACCGCCTCGACCACCAACCCGCCCCAGAACCGGAACTTGTCGCCGTCGCGGAACGCCTGTCGTCCGAAGGACAACACGAAGCGGACGCCATGCTCCTGGAGCCATTTCATGGTCGGATACGATTGGCTCACCAGAATCTCAGCCAGCTCCGGGTCAGACAGGCCGTGGGTAACTCGCATCATGTCGTCATAAAACTGGTTGGCCGTGTACTGCCCCACCTCAATGGAGTTGGCCTCAGTCTCCGACATGTCGGGTATCAGCCCCTTGATGTCGTCAAGGCCGTTATAGGCGAAGCGGATGATGCCGCCGGTGAAGTAGGTGTTTCCACCCCGGAAATACTCCGGCGCTTTTTCCACGACCAAAACCGACTCGGTTTGCTCGCGGGCGGCGATGGCGGCAGACAAAGCGGCGTTTCCGGCTCCCACCACGATTACGTCATAGATATTGTCATTAGCAGGCAATGCGGCACCTCAACGGCCAGCAGGCAATTTTGCGTATCCGATAATACCACAGCGACGCGGCAACCCCGTCCCTTCCCCCTCTCCCTTGATGGGAGAGGGTTGGGGTGAGGGTGACAATCGCCCACCTGTCATTGCGAGGAGCCTCAGCGACGTGGCAATCCCGTTAAACATGACACCCAAAATCTTGTCCATCCCGTCCATCCTATTCATCCAGGTAAAAACCCGATCCTTCCCCCTCTCCCTTGATGGGAGAGGGTTGGGGTGAGGGTGAGAATGTCTCCTGTTATTGCGGCGCCCGCTTGCGCCTACACCTGCGTCAGCCACCACCGGGCCGCCGGGGGCGAACCCACCACCACATTTATCTCCATACCTTCCAGCAGCCACGCCCCGCTGATGCCTTGCGTTGCCGCTTGCACTGTGACCACGTCGGACAACCGGGCCTCCACCACTGCGCGCAGATTGGCCCAACTGACCAACGGCAACGCAATCTCCAGCTGCGGCCGGGCGACGGATCGGTCATTCAGCCGGGCGTCCGCCGTTTCCCTGGCCGCGGCGTAGTTGTCAGTGAACCAACACTCCACCACCCGGCTAATCGGGGAATCCCTCGGTACATCGGCCCGGTAGGCAACCCCTGCGGAAGCCCGCCAGCAATGGCCCGCGTAAACCTCCAGGCGTTGCAGATACGCAATGCTCGTTGATTCGTTGCGAATCCGCAACGCCACTCCCCGGCCGGCCACGGCAGAATCGGCTTCTGCCACCGGCTCAACCGTCACGGAGTCGGTAACATCATCCCCGGTGCCGTCGGCGTTGGCCGTCGCCTCAAAATCCGTCGCACCGGCGGGAGTTTCCACGCCGGTGACGGCGTCGTAGTCGTCGGTCGTGGCTATCAGCGTCTCGCCGGATTGTGGCTCCAGGGTGAGCGGCTCTGGCAAAGTCCAAATCTGTTGGCGGCCACTGTCCACGGGTCGGAAGTAACGAAATGTAACCTCCGTTTCGACGGAGCCGGCTCCACTGTCCCAGATCATCCCCGAGGCATACGCCGTGGTTCCGCCGGCGGTGTCGCCCACCGAGGTGCGGGCGAAGTCAGTCGGGGCATCATTGGCGCGGATGGCCGAGCGCGCCGCCGCCGCTTCCAACCGGATACGGCCCAGGCCGTCAACGTAGATCAACCCGTGCTCCTCCCGCTGCAGTTGCCGCAGGGCCCGGCCCGCCGAAACGTCCCACACCGGACGCGGCCCACCGGTCAGCAGCACCCTGCCGGCGTCGGCGTCGATGTCGCCGGCGTCCAGGCCCGCCCAGTCCAGTATGGCGCGGGTAACGGCGCCCGAGCGCATCAATCCGCCGGCCAGTTGACGGAACAGGCGCACACCGTCCAGCCGCGCCGACGCATCCACCGCCGACACGCGGCATATTCCCGCTGCATCGTCCGGCTCGATTGTGGTGATGCTGCCGCTGAATAGGCTGCGCCCAACGTGGAACGGTCCCCATCGGTCAACCGAATTTCGGAAACCGTGCCAGATGCCGTGCCGCCCCGATTGCGGCGCATCACCGACGTCGCTTGCCGACAAAATCTCGCGGCGCGCCACGCCCACCGACTCCAGGTTGGTGGCGTACACTGCCACGCCGCCACCGTCAGACACGATTTCCAGCTCATACCAAACCGATCCGGCCAGCGCGTCGCCGGTCGCCAGCGCCGTTGCCGACGCTCCGGAAACCCGCTCCAGAAGGGTCATATCATCGGTGAACCGCAGCCGCAGAAAATCGGTAAGCGACGCGCATCGCAATCCAAATCCACCCAGCCCGTCACTCACCCGCCGGTAGCGGACGATGAGCGTCGCCAGGGGATCCCCGGTTTCCACCACCGCCAGGGCCGCCGACGGCACACCGCGTCCGACCCGTCCTCTAACCTCGCCGCCGGACGCATCAAATCCGTTGCCCCGAGTTGTCAGCGTTTCCCACCGCGCGGCGCCGTGAGTAGTTGCGCGATCGTCCAGTTCCTCGGCAGCGCCGGTATCGGTCTCGAAATCATCATACAGCCACCCGGCCCGCAGCCAAACCGCGCGCCCCGGGGCAACGTGGCCGGCCAGCGGTGAAGTCAGGCTGCCCGGCGTGTAGCGATGCTGCGGGTTCTTCAGCGTCAGCTCCAGCGTGGCCGGCCCGACAAACTCGGGAACGGGCAGCCCGACGCGACCCCAGCGCCAGCGAACGCCGGCCAGGTAGTCGGAATCGTCCACGTTTTGAGCGTTCCACAATCCGTCCCCGAACCAGTCCACCAGAACCTGCCAGCGCAGCGCCGGGGCGGCGGCAGAAACGCCAGCCGACCTGACGGCCAACTCATCCAAAACACCTGTCATATTCTCCTTTACCTCCAAAAATATTTCTCACCGCGCAATTGCTGTACCCGTTTGCTGTACAATGACCGCGCCATTGCTCCAATTCCGTAAGAGTAAGGCCCTGCTATATGATTGATAACCCCAGCGTACTTTGGCTTTCACAAGAGCCTGAGGGTCCAAATCGTCGCCGAAAATGGCCCTGGATACTGCTCCTCCTTCTGTTGCTGGCGCTGCTTATCATCGGCGCCGGGTACGTTCTCAATGAATCGGACGGGATCGTCAGTGGTGCGCCGGCTCCAATTCAGACCATCCTGCCGGTATTGCTCACCGATGATGCAATGGTTGTTTACGTCGTGGACGATTCCGGGAGCATGACGGACAAATTGTCGCCGTTGCACGAGGCATTGCGTGAACTAGCCAACAAACCTACCGACAATAGCGAAATAGCGTTGCTGATGTTTGGTGACGAAGCTCAGTTGCTGTTTGACTTCACTGAACCTGACACAGCGCACTGGGACACCGCCATTCCATCTTTTGCCGCCCAAAGTGGTGGCACCGCCATGTTTACGGCTTTGCAGGAAGCTCAGCGAATGTTCCCGGGCCGCCCCGTATGCCAGGAACAATCCCGTTGGCTCCTTTTCAGCAAAACCGTCTGCCGGGAGAACCGGATCGTGCTCATGTCAGACGGCATGGCATCCGATTTCGAGAGCGCCGAGGAAACGATTGACGACTTGGTGCAATCAGGAGTCCCAGTAGATACCGTCGCTTTCGGAGCTGATGCGGACGAACACATGCTCCAACTTCTCGCCGATGCTACTGGCGGCAGTTTCATATCGGCGTACTAATTTGTGCGTAATGCCGTCATCTGCGATACTGTCGCAAATGGCCTCTGCCATTCGAGCTTGTTATGACTGCCGGTGAAGACTACATCCTTTACGCCTTTCTGGCCTTTATGTCGCTGCTGTTGGTTACCATCCTCAGCGTGCTGTACCGCCAATCCCGCGATATTGGCGAACTGAAGGGCCAATTCAACAGCCTCAACGCCCGAATGGACCGGTTCGAGACCCGAATGGACCGCTTCGAGCAACAGCTGGCCGCTCTCAGCGAACAGGTCGCCGAAATCAGAGGTATGATGATCTCCCTGCACGAGCGGATGGACCTGCTGATGCGTCATCGCCATGATGATGTCGGCAGAGTAGTCATCACCCCGGAGGAAGTGGCGGCAGACTGAGCGCGCCATCTACCACACCTCCAATGTAACCGGGCCATCCTGCCGGAACCGCGCCTCGAACCGCACCGGATGACCCGACCGGCTGGAGATTTGGTACGACAGGCAGACGAACCTTCCCGCCACCCGGCGTTGACCCGGAGCGTTTCCGGCCGGCCCGTATTGCACTGCCACCGGCCGGCCCACGATGGACGACAGGACGGCGTCGGGGCTGGATTCGGGCGCATCGTCCCACCGGCCCGATACCGTAAATTCCTGGGCTGTTTCCGTCGCCGACATCGTCCTGCCCGCCACATCGTTCAACCCGGTGGCGTCCAGCCAACCCACCACCTTCCCCAGCGGACTGACGCTCTCCAACCAGGGCGACAGGTCGCGCATCACCCCGGCGGCGTCCGCGACCGCCAGGTAACTGCGGCTGGCGGCGGCCATCCTCGGCATACCTAAACTCCCAGGGCCGCCGTCCGACGCAGGAACGGCTCCAGCAACCCTTGCACCGCGCGGTCAACGCCGGCGGACTCGCCGATCTGGTGTTCCACCGCCGCCGAAAACGGCGCAGCATCCCGCTGCCGCCACCAGCCGGAGGCCAGCAGCAAACACGCCTCGGCCACGGCGTCGGGATAGCGAAACAGCGACGCGGCCTGTCCGCTGGCATGAGCCGCCGCCGCCGACGTGCCGTTAACCCCCCTTTCCACCACAAGCGTTGCCGCGGCGACGCCGCCAACGCGGTCTACGCTGGTTACAAAAAGCTGTTCGTCGTCAATCCGGATGGTGTGCCCGGCTGAAACTGCCAACGGCGTCACTCCGTTGCCGGCAGCCGCGGCGATGCTGGTGTCCCCCGATCCCACCGGAGCCAGGTCGGCCACCAGCCACCCGCTGTCGACCAGGCGTCTGTTGTAACCCCAAACGCCATCGACGATCACGGCGCCGGAACCGCGCACGAATCGCCGCGTCGAACCGGCGGCCACCTTGATGCGCGTGTAAGGCCGGCCCCACGGCTCATCCGGTTCCGCATTCAGCGGGTACAACGTCCAGTCATCCGCCGACCACTCGCTCCGGCGGCCCGAACCCAAACCGACGCTGATGGAACTGACCTCGATCAGGTCGGGTACCGCCAGCGAGTCGCATCCGGAACCATCGCCGGAACCATCGAAAGTAAGCCGCCTGTGTCGCGCCGCGAAATGCCGGTCGCAGTAGCCGTCAATCCACCGCGAGGCGCTCCCCAGCAGACCCAGCAGCCGGTCGTCGAAGTCATCCACCGCAACGTTCAGCAGCGACGCCGACTTGAGAGTTGCCAGGTCTGCGTATGCGTTTGCCATCCAATTCCTCCAGATTGCGTTGTCTTGAACCCATCGTTTGCTTCAGTTAGGCCCGCCGGTAAAGGCTTTGCATTCAGGGCGTCACACCGCCGCTACACCGTGATGTTGTATTGCAGCGCGGTGTGGGTGGCGGCTCCCCGGTTGCCCGTGCGCTCCATGAAAGCCAGCCGCATACTGACCACCATAAGGTTGCCTAAAAGACACGTTTTCGAATTCCCATTCGAAATCCCAGCATCAAAAGCGGCACGCCGCGGACGCCCACGAGCAAAGCACCTCCAACACAACAACGCTCCCGAACAACTCGACCATCAGCTCCAGAACCCCCAGCGCGAGGCGAACGCCAATCCATCCGCTTCAGAGAGAGCGGCCTACCGCGCCAAACGCAAAAACCTAGGGCTATGTTCGGACTGCTCCAACCAAGTAGAAGATGGCAAAAGATATTGCCCATCCTGCTCGAAAATTCGTGGCGAACGTATCGCCCGGCTCCGAAACGGGCGCAAAGCTCTCGGGCTCTGCCAAGACTGAGGCCAACCAGCCATCTCCGGACTCACCCGTTGCTCAATCTGTGCCGAGGGCGACGGACAGACATCCGTCGATTACGAGCCCGACGAAGCTTGCTCGGGCTCTGCCAAAACTGCTCCAACGAAGCCATCCCCGAACAAAACCTATGTGCGTCATGCGCCGAAAAGCAAAGAGCTCAAAAACGCAGGAACAGGCAAACCATCAAAGACGGGAAGAACGGCTAACCACAGACCCAAGCAATCAGCCCCATGGAAGGAGCCTCCAATCCCGAGAACATTTCTCCTCAAGGCAATGAACTCGCCGGCAGGCCCTCCAAGCCTGGCTCACGCCGCCGCACGAACGAAAATCTCCAGCGACCTTTGCCGCTGAAGCCCCCGCCAGACCCGTTGGCGAACACATAATCACCGTAAATCCCAGTGGGTCGTCCCCAAGGCCGAAGCCGGGCACTCTCGGACGCCGTTTCGGCCGACCCCCAGCATCATGTCGCCCGAACAGTGGGCCCATCAACAGGACGGCAAATCACCCGAAGCCCATCACAACGCCTGGCTGGCAACCAACACCGCGCCATAGCGGAAAAAGGAAGAGGTGTCGACGCTGTGCAACCGTTACTGGCCGGGGTCTTCCACGGGAAGATCGGTGGTGATGAGGGCAAAGACGCCCTCGGCATCCCGCACTGGAACGGAGCGGGTGACCATCCAGATCTCACCGCCTCCCGCATCAAAATAGCGTGCCATACAGGCGCCCGCATTTACGGCCAATGGCTCCGTGACACAGCCCTGCGACTCGATGTTGTAGGACAGCACGGCAAGATCCAAGGTGGCGTAACCCCGAGAAAACCCGCATCGAAGGAAGCGAGCGACACGCACGAGGCTGTCCGAAGTGGATAGTGCCCAACGCCCCCGAAGGGCATGCCGTAGTTTGCGAACGCTAGAAGCCAGGCGACAACGTTGTCAGCAACATCCGACGACGTCCCCACTAGATTGCTCAACATCATCCCGCAATCGAGGATTCCAAGGACGTGGTTCCCATTTACTAGCCGAATGTAAGGCGTTGGCGTATCGCAAAACCAACGCCGACCGACTCGGGTCAAAGTCAGGGAACAAAACTTCCGCGTGCCATACATTACGAGCGTCCGTAGAAGGAGACGGTTCTACATCCAGACGGGCAGCGCGTACCGCATCCGATGTAAAAAAATACCACCCGTAGAAACTCCTGTTGGCTCCGCGACTACGTGCTCCGTCGTCGTGCACTACACACAGAACGTCCCAATCCGCGTACGTACGTCAGTCGGTCAACCGACATCCGCCCAACCGCGTGCTTGATCGCATCTTCAAAAAACCGCGCACGCGGTTTCTTACGATTTGCATTGCCGCTATCGAATACGCAATGCCCCAATCTCTCCCCATCCTCGACCCGTGCCAAATTCATTTGGCAACTTCCTCCCACATAGAGCCGACGCTCAACTCAGGACTCGTCAGATTACGCAACGCTTGCCGCACAAAATCATCCGGCAGAAAACTTACATCTTCATACTCCGCATGGCGCGACACCAGACCTTCCGTAACCACACACAATGCGGTTCCACCCGGCTCGCACACCAACAGCATTGAATTACCGTAGCCTCCATCAACCGCCACACCCACTCGACCGTCAGACATCGCGTAGGCGTCATATGATGCCTTCCGAAAATCATTCATCCCCAGCAGGATGCGCTTCGCTTCGGCAACCACCTCCGCACTCGGTACGTCGTACCCCATCTCTCGAGCATCAGCACCGATATCATCCAAGTTCGCGACCGCTTCCGAAACACCAAGTTCCTCTGTATCAGCCCTTTCAACCAACTCGAATGGAATCTCCCTCAATTCCACATTTATGCCAGAAATCATCCCGCGCACGTAGCTCCGGATAACACCACCGGCCAAACCGCGCAGTAGGTGATCTCCCCCTTCATGGTCGGGAGCGTCCTTCCACGCCGAAGACCCGTCATAACCCCAATGGCTCCCCAACACCTCTTCCATTTCCATTTACCTCCCGAGTACTCAAAAACCTTTGCGAAATAGCCCTGGACCGGTCACGCAAGAAACGGAGCCCCTTCCTGTCCAATTCTATCTCCACGTCGAAGTGGATGATATGCACGAACACATCCCTTTCTTCGGAATTCGATACCAAGACCCGAAAATCCATCCTTTCACCATCACGCGAGCTGAACTCCACACCTTCTATATGGGTAGCACCGCCCCCAGAATCGGAGAACACCAAAGGTACAGGCAACTGTACTTTAGACTCATACATCCCCGACCTTGGATATTCGAACACCGCATGGCACTTCACAGCCACCGCCCCCAGACATCCTGCCGCTCCATCTATCAGCACCGACATCGGTTTATAATCGCGCGGAGGCCGTGAAAGGCTCACGTCAGATTGCTCGTAGCTGATTTCGAAACTACAAGTGACCTCGTCACCCTGTTGCCTTCTATACAAGGTCCCTTCCGCCTTAGAACCTGTCTACGATCTCTGAAATAGGTTAAGTTGAGGCTATTATCAGGGGAGGGGTAATCATGTCTCATTCCTATCCCAGCGACATTAGCCGGGAACAATTCGCCCGTATTCTGCCGACGTTGGAGTCGGCCCGCCGCCGGACCAAGCCCCGCACCGTGGACTTGTACGACGTTTTCTGCGGCGTACTGTACCTCTTGAAAAGCGGCTGCCAGTGGCGAATGCTGCCCGCGGATTTCCCAAACTGGCGCACTTGCTACCAGTATTTCCGGCAATGGAGCGAGCGGCCTGGCCCAGGTCAGGATTCCATTCTGGAGCAAGTCCTAAAAAAAATCGGTTGGCGCGGCCCGACAAAGCAATGGTCGGAAAAAGCAGACCAGCTTCTGTATCGTGGACTCCCAGAGCGTGAAGAACACGGACACCGCCGAGCACAAGGGCTATGACGCGGGCAAGAAGGTATCCGGAATCAAGCGTCACATCGCGGTGGACACGCAAGGATTGCCCCATGCGATCCACGTGACTACCGCCGACGTCACCGACCGGGCTGGGGCTTTGGCGATGTTTGACCGGCGCCGGGACGGCCTCAGTCAAGTGCAGAACGTGCTGGTGGACGGGGGTTACACCGGGGAACCCTTTGCCGCTGGGGTGCAAAGCCGGCTGGGAGCGTCGGTGGAGGTGGTGAAACGCAGCGAACTGCACACCTTCGTGGTGCTTCCAAAGCGATGGGTGGTAGAGCGATCTTTCGCCTGGCTGGAGAAGTGCCGCCGACTCTGGAAGAACTGTGAAAGAAAGCTCAATACCAGCCTGCAAATGGTGGTGCTTGCCTTCACGGTGCTAATCCTGAAAAGATCGTAGACAGGCTCTTAGATGTAACCCCATCAGTAGAGTACTTAGAACCGAACAACGCAACCCGCGGCAAATGGTCGGGACCAGTATGCGCGTGAGTCTCCGACATCAACGACTGCAACTGCTCGTCCTGACCATCGAACACCTGCGATTGCCCACTCACGCGAAAGAGGATGCAATCATATTTCGGCAAGTTCAAGTTCATCGTACTAACACGCGCGTAGGCACGCCATCAAAGTGAAATCCTAGTCGGTCATTCTAGCACCGAAGAATCTTCCCGTGTCAACGCAAAAGGACCCATGGCGACCAACTCAACACGCGGATGAAGGTGCGCAAACCTCGCTAGATACAGGCAATTGCACACCGTCAGCCACTCTGACAAATGGAACTCCGCAAAACCCGGTTAGCGCGCTCATTACCACCTCATTACATGATACGACCAAATCTCGTTTTCGGTCGCTCTATCCCGCACCTGCGAGCTAAACGCCCAACTGAAAGCTCTACCACGCTCACGGACTCGCCGATTCCGGCTCCCCCGACTTCTCCATCCAGTAGCCGACCCGTCGCCTCGTGAAGATATAGGTGGGTTCGTCGGCGTCATCGCCCAGCTTGCGGCGCAGCCGTCTCACGATGGCCCGCACCGGCACCGAGTCACTTGAATTCTCCCGGCCCCAAACCTGTCGTAGCAGCTGCTCATGGGTCACATGATCCGGCCGGCATTCGCCGAAAGCTCCGCCAGCATCCAGTACTCGATGTCCGTCAGTTCAACCGGACTACCGGCAATGGACGCCCTGCGTTCACCGTAATTAACCGTCAGGTCGCCGAACACGTAGGGTGCGCCAGAGGAGCCAACAGATGGCGCCACTTGCCGGCGCAACGCCGCCTGGATTCTCGCCACGAGCTCAGTCGGCGAGAACGGCTTGACCAAGTAGTCGGACGCTCCCATCTCGAAGGCCCTGGCAATCACCTGGTCCTGCCCGTATCCGGAGATGAAGATGACCGGCACATCAACCGTCTCCCGAATGGACCTCATGAGCACGATCCCATCG
Organism: Dehalococcoidia bacterium; assembly: GCA_965262485.1. Taxonomy (GTDB): domain Bacteria; phylum Chloroflexota; class Dehalococcoidia; order Lucifugimonadales; family UBA3495; genus Bin87. The sequence goes on from OZ253540.1 coordinate 3,209,897, forward strand.
GTACCCGGCAGCATCAGGTCCAATAGGACCAGCTCAGGCTGTTCCTCCTCCATCAGGCGGGGAACCTCAACAGGGTAGGCGGTCACGGTCGGCGAGTAGCCCGCCCTCGAAAGCGCGTCCCGAACGTACCTGAGCGTCTGAGGGTCATCGTCCACCACCAGGATGCTAGTACCGTTTCCAGATAGATTTGTTAATGCCGGAAAGCTGCCTCTAACTCTGGATTCCTGCTTGTGTGGGAATGATTAACAGGTGAACAGATATACGATATAAGGCATCTTCAAGTGGAAACGGTACTAGTACTCAATCAAGTCTGGAAAGGCAGGGATAGAGGCGATGCAATTTGGATCGGGCATCTTGAGTGCTGAACCGCCAGTTGATGGTGACGCCCGCTGCGTTGCGCTCGGTCTCGTAAGCGGTGATTTGGTGTCAAGGACGTCGGCAACCCAAACAGGAAATGAGCATGACAACCAACTAATCTGAAACCAACTGACCCGCACCGTGCAGGCTCATCACCAATCGACCCCGACCACCAGGTTCCCTGACTCTCAGCAACAACGAATTGAGAAATCGTCTCATCAAACGGCCTCACCATGAACTAACAGCGATCTTCTGGAATTTCAGGAGATCCGGGCAGCAACCAGCCGAAGTTACTCAGCCAGAGCATCCCTAGGGTCGCCGTGGGTCCACGGCCTCACGATCACGCTGTAGGGCCAATCTGAGTAACTTGTACAACGAGGTGGACTGCCGGGTGATGATGGAGATAATCCGTTACCTGAGGATTAACCATTAGTTGATTGAAGCCTGGCCGGCACTAGTGGACTTCCGTTTCCAGTTGGATAGGTCGATGCCCACTTGCGTCGGTGGTGAACCGATGGAGTGCCTGGGATCAGACCCAGAGAAGGGCCACCTGTTCAGGTGTCCAGGCGGAGGCGTAACCTTAAGCACGAGGTTCACTGGTCCCGCTACTGCGACTGTGAAGTTTGGGAAAAGCCAGAAGGTGTCCAGGGCGGTTTTCCCTGGCAAACAGTGCCACTGCTAAGCACGCAGCCACGATGACCGTCGCAACAATGACCAGAGTAAGCATTTTGTCTCTCGATTTACTTTGTGAAGCCGTGCGCCAACGACGTTCCTCGAACGCAGTGGCGCTCAACGGCGGTCATCCCGGGAACCGGACCGACGTTTCAGCGGCACCCCACGCAGTTATTCTTGCGGAGGTTGGTTGCCGTCGTCCGGGTTACCAGAATTCGATGTGAGCGTTTTGTAGAACGGGTACGCCAGCATGGTCGCGGTAAGAATGGCGGCGACGACCGAGAAGCTGATCATGTAGATTCCCGGTGCGCCAGATGTCTCAGCAGACAACCAGTGCCATCCGGCTACCACAGCAACCACCACGCTGGCGGGAAGCACACACGCACTGATTAGCCTATCCAATCGAAGGCTGCTGATCGGAATTAGCTGAATCAGCAGAATAAACGCGCTCGCTATGGCGAGCAGCGGTGCCCGAATCGCCGCGGCTCGTTCCGAGTCCTCGACGCACAAACAGGCCGTCGGATCCTGTTGCTCATCTTGAGCAGGTACCCCTGCCTCATATAAAGCTGTAATGTCGGCACTCATGACCAGCACAACGAACGCGATGGAAAACAGCCCACAGAATATCTTGAAAACGCAAACCCGTTTGGGGGTGATGAGTCCTCGCATGGAAAATCGTCCTGAAAAACTGGAGAGACAGTTGGATGGAATCATCGTCGGAGAGAAACTCGACCAGCCAAAAACGCTCGCGTTGGTGGCCGGCCACCTGCAGTTGATTTCATGGTGCTCGCACTGGCAATGGTGCGAGCCGACCTGCGCCCAACCGCCGCTGGCATTCGGAGCAGTCCGGATTTCGGCGAGGCAACTCGACCGTTGGGTAGGGCTCAGTTTCCCGGTACTTCATCCAGTGCACTTCCGTGGGCATCTCCTGGATGCCCAACGTCGAGAAGAGGTACTGGTTCACGGCATGGGCGCAGGCGACCGCGTTCAGCGCGATGACACTAGGCACCGGTACACCCTCGAAGTAACGTTGCGCGGCTCTCTGCTCGGGCGACGCTGCTTCTTCCGCAAGCCGCGTGCGGTTGACGAGACCATTGCACCACAAACACGACTGTCCCGGTACCAAGGTACGCACCACCGAGAACGCATCCCCGATTGCGCCGTCCAGGTCGTTCACCACTTTTGCCCCTACTTGCCAAGTGGGAATCAGGTATTGGTGGCATACAGCGTTCACCACCAGCCTGGCCTGCATGGTGTCGGCCGCGAGGAAAATCGCATCGCAGTCAATCAGTCGCTCGGCCACCTCCGGGTCAATTACGCTCCCCACGATGGCCTCGTACCGGATGCGAGGATTGGCTTCTCGCGCCACACGTTCCGCAATGGACACCTTGTACGAAGGCTTCCGGCCCAGCAGACGCGAGAAAAACCTCCAGTGGGGCCACGGGTTCAAGTCGTTTGGAACAGAACCCACCACCCTAGGGTAATTCGTGTCGTCGAGACGGTCGTAGTCCACCACAATGACATGCCCAACGCCAAGGCGTGCGAGATGTTCATTGATGATCGAACCGGCCCCTCCGGCTCCAACGACGGCGACTTTCTGGTCAGCGAGAATTTCCTGACCCCGATCTCCGAACAGCCTCACCTGCCGGTCGTACTGCGGGTCGGCGTCGCGAGGCCGGCGTGGCGACGGGTACAGGAACTCCTGCGAGCGACCGGTAACCACGGCGCACTCGAGATCCGTCTGGCGGTCGGCCGACAGCCAGATGTCCCCCGCCACGGCGTGCCGCGCAAACACCAGCCCTCCTGTAGGCGGGCCGTCCAGGATGTCGATTACGGCAGGGTAGCCACGGCGATGTGACGCCATGTCGGGTTCTGAGAAAGCCACGCTGTCGCTGCCGAAGTGATTGTGAACCGCCAAGTAGGCAAGTTCCTGATCCGCGCACGCGATGGCGCAGCGTCGGACGAAGTCCGCAGTAAGCATCCGGTAACCGTAGTCACCAAGTACATAGTCGACTCCGTCCTCCGCCAAGAACAGACACCGACCGAGAAGACGGTACCCAGTCGCCGTCTCGACAACCGAAGCCGCCGATCACCGCTCCGTGTTCGTCTTCGTCGCCCGGAAACAGGTGGCGCTTGAGTTCAGCTGCCATTTCCGCCGGTAGGCGGAGAGTGACAGGCTTACCTAACGTTCTCTGAGCCATTGAACCACCTTCGTGACTTTCAGGACTGCGGTGTCGATCTCCACGTCCAGATGATTGCTGCGGCGGGAAAGCTGCAGCGCCGGTTCGCCCTCGAATTCGGCGAGCGCGATGCCTTTCCCATGTGGGCACCCGTCATCCCGTGCCAGTTCGGGATGCACGTACAATGGGTAGATGTCCGAGTAGGGGTATTGGAACCCGATCAGGAACTTGAGCCACGTCTTCTGTGGCACGTACACTGAGCCAACGTCAATCGGGTCGATTGTGACGGCTGCGCCGCCATCATCTTTGGATTGGGCCACCACTGCGGCGTCGCCGAAGCAACGCCGCAGTTCGGCGACCGCCTGCTCAACTTCTGGCTTCATCGTCGCCGGCCCCGTTTAGGAGTTGTCGTCGCCCGCGGTGGCGAAGAACGTCTTGTCGTCGCGGACGTTGACCTTGTCCGCGTCGCCAATGACCTGGTGCTTCCCGTCAGCGTCGACCAAGGCCAGCTGGAAGTCCAGCCCGATCACCACGCCCTGCGCAATGGCCGCCTCCTTGATCTGCAGACCGGTGACGATTGGCTCATCGACCGACACAGGCTTCCTGTTGACGGAAATTTCGAACGGCTTGCCGAAAGTCGGCTCGCCTCGGCTGGTTGTCATTTGTGTCATTTGTGGTACCATCCTGATTGAGTAATCGGCGCACGATTGCTGCCGTCGAATTGCATTATAAACGGTTGATTGCATTTGTACAACCGTCTATTGGAGGGTAAAATGGACGGGAAGCATGGCTGGTTTGACAGTACGGGTTTTTACACGGCACTTGATCGGACCAGGCAATCCAGGAACCTGAATTGGAAACAGGTCGCTGCACAATCGGGCGTCAGCGCGTCGACACTTACCCGAATGGCCCACGGCAAGCGGTCCGACGTAGACGGGATGGCCGCCCTCGCGTCATGGTCCGGGCTCAGCGCCGACGACTTCGTGCGCTCCGAAGCACGGCTCGCGGCTCCAGAACCGCTGGCCATGATTTCCACTTACCTAAGGGCCGACAAAAACCTCTCGCCCACAGCAGCAGCGGCACTTGATGAATTGGTCAAAGCGACTTATGAGCGACTCAAATCCATGGAGTGAACGGTGCCAACTATGCAGCACGTCCAAGCCCTGCGCCACCGTGTTTGGCGGACTATCCGCCGCTGCATCAGAGATCAGCCTACTCGGGATATCTGGACACCCTCCGGTTTGACCGGCACCGATACACCCCAGTGATGTTTTCGGTGGACCTCGTCAAACGCGCTCCCAGCACGGGAACACCAAATTGGCCGTGGCACGGGACAAGCCCACCACGCACCAAGCCCTTCCGGGGTTGGTCGTGAGAACCACAACAGCCCGATGGGGTGCCAGCTGTAGCGGTGTAGGTCGAAAGAACCCGGTCAGGGAGTGTCAAACGGCGATTGGGGCAACGTTCAAAGCACGACGATTGTGCAAGCATGAGGTCATTTCGCTACTCCGATTCTGGGGTAGCCGAGGCAGAGATCAGCCGCCGCACCGACGATTTTCGTAATCCGGTTTGCCATCCAAATCCGCCCGGTCCCGGGTAAGCATGAGCGGTGAGGACATCCTTTCCGGGTAGTGAAGCAGCTTTCCGGGATTTCTCGATTCTTGAGCGTCCGTGACATTCGTGAGCATCTTTCCCGGCATCGGGAGATTGCTTCGGCAAAAATCCGCGAATCACGCCCGGTGACGGCGTTTTTCCTTTCTGCGCATAATACCCGACGAAATCTCGGGAAAGCCGACCTCCGGGCGTCTGGCTGACAAGGGGTATGTATGAGGATTTCACAAATGGGGACATGGTTAGGTGATCGTTAGGTTGGGCCGAGATCTTGGCGACGGTTTGGACCAGGATTTACGCCCAGGGGAGCGATTTTGTACCTGGATAGGCCAGCCATCAGATGATGTTTCATATCCAAGTAGGTAAGTTCTCTGGATATAAGATGCCAATTTCTACCGCGCTTTCCAAGTTCCCAACCTAATTTCAGCCGTTACATACCCCTGTCAGCGGGCGTCTGGGGACGCCTCAGGGCCATGCTATGCCGCTATGGCAAATTCTTGGTGTGCATTTAGGGCCTCAAGTCCACCAGGCGGCAGTCCAACGGCTTCGTCCAGAAGCCGCCCAACCATGCTCAAAATGGGCAGTTTTCCTACTTGGAAATTGCCTGAACCCCTCATTTATGTTGAGCCTCAAGGGAGTCATCAAGTATAATTTAGGCAGCCAAATCAGAATAAAAAAGTTGACCGCCCAACGCTCGTAACGCCAGGCGGTCGCTTGCCCTCTCAGACCAGCAAAAATCCTCGTGGGCAATTTCTATTCTAATCATACCAGACAGCCCAAACAACCCCCGAAAAGCGGCTACGGCTTCCTGGAAGCTGTCGTGACAGGGGTTATTTCTCGCGCTGGAGAGCTGATCGAGATCTTGGATGCGCCCCACAAAGAAGGCGGCAATCCGGGCTATCTGGCCTTGGCCATGCTCAGCGCCTACGCCATGCAGTTCGCCCTCGGCGAACGCTACGCCAACGCCTTCCTCAACACACTCGACAGCAATGCGCACCTACTGGCGATCTGCGGTTTGCCCTGTGCTCCCAGCGAGCGGGCGTACAGCCAATTCAAGAAGTACAAGCTGGCCAATCACAAGGGCCTGCTACGATCTATCATCGTCGAGATTTTCCTCGAATGCGGCGTGCAGATAGAACGCCTGCGGGCACTGGGCCTCGTACCGGCGAACAAGCCGCCGCTGGGCGAGTCGCTGGTCATGGACAGCACCGACGTTGAAACCTGGGCACGCCCCGGCAGAACCAGCCGAAAGACCGGCGAGGAAATACCTTCTAAAGACCCTGACGCCGAGTGGGGACACCGTACTGCCAAGAACCCGCGCTCCTACAAGTCCCGTTCCAAGAAACGCCGGAACTCCAAGAAAGGCGCGAGCAGCAAGAAGGGCGATGCCGGCGAAAAGGACAGCAAGGACGAGTCCTACTTCGGCTATAGGGTCAACATCCTGGCTGACGCCAACCACGGTCTGCCGCTGTTCGACGCAACCCGTCCGGCCAACGCCAGCGACGTGATGGTGATGGTCCAAGACCTAGACGACTGCTTGGCTCTCTACGAGACGCTGGGGCCGCGGTACTTCTTGGGCGACAAGGGCTACGACAAACTGGAAAACATCCTGCACGCGGTCAGCTTGGGCATGATCCCGATCATCGCCATCCGGCGACCCCCGAAGGGCAAGGAGACGGGCGAGCGACTTTACGACGGCATCTACTTCGAGGATGGCCGGCCCACCTGCCTTGGCGGTAAGCCGATGGAGTACGTTACAACCGACCCGGAGCAGGGTCACCTGTTCCGGTGCCCTGCCGAGGGCTGCCATCTCAAAGACAAAGTCCTCTTCACGGGGTTCTGCAAGGACCAGCATTACGAGAAACCCGAGGGTTGGCTGCTGCGCATAGTAGGGCTACTGCCCCGTTGCTCGGGTGCGTGGAAGACCGAGTACAAGAAGCGGACGACCATCGAGCGGTACTTCAGCAGCGCGAAGCACAGCCGGCTGATGGATCAGCACCGTTACTTCGGCATCTCCCAGATGTCGTTGCACGTACTGATGTCCATGCTGACCTACCTGGCCACGGCACTGGCTCACCTTCAAGCCGACGACTACGCCCACATACGACACATGCGGATCAATCTGCCCAAAGCACTACGCAGGGAACAGGAACAGCCGCCGGAGCGAGCCTGCCGCAACCCCGGTTGCACCTGCTGCGGTAGGTGGCGCGAAGCTGCGTAGCATGGGCGCTACTGAGCTTCCACGGCTGACAGTCGACGCAGGCTCTGACGACATCCACCGACGAGCGGAAACAGATTTGCAAGGCTCGAGTAGCCGTTCGAGAGCACGTCCGTAGCACCCCGCGTTCGTCGCCGGCGAGTCAGCATCAGTGCCCAAGCATGGAGCAGATGAGCCTGCACACACTGATGTCGCAGATGGCGTACATGTCCACCGCAAAAGCCCGCATCAAACGGGCGACAACGCTGGAATTCAGGTCACGACCACAAATGTCCAGAGTGAACACCACATCAAAGGCAGATCACACGTCTGATGTGACCCACTCAAGGCTAGCCGACGCTACAATCTACATTGTGGAACAGGTCCGAAACGATCAGACAAAGCACACCCGGCCACCCCGCTACACTGCGGGCTAAGCTTCGAACGACTCTGGTTACCACAGGAGCTCCCAGATGCCCATTGCCAACATTCAGGACGCCCGCGAGGTTGAGCGTAGCTTGCAGGCCATCCTGTCAGCCCCCGACGCCGACGCCACAGCACAGGCCATCCACACCCTGTTCGTAGAAACCCTCGACTACGAGTACGCCGACCGATTGGTTCCGCTGAACGACGCCGACCCCAACCTGCCGTCCGACGCCCGCCTGCTCGCCCGACGCGACGGAATCAGCGCGCTGTACGTCCCGCTGGACAACTCCAACGGCAACCACGTCACCACTGCGGTAGTGTCCGCCGCAGCCAAGATCATCGGCGACACCATTGCCGACGCGCCGCTGCTGCTGTTCACCAGCCGTGACCACGATCAACTGCACGTCATCTACCCTGACCTGTCGGGCAGCCAGCCACGCTGCAAAGGATGGTGGCACACCGGGACCGGCCCAAGCGCACCGTGGTCCAGCAGATCGCCAACCTGTGGCACGACTATGGCGTGCTGGGCAAGCCGATGGGCGAAGCCGTGCACAGCGCCTTCAGCGTCCAGCCGGTAACCGAGGCGTTCTTCAAGTACTACAAAGCCGCCTACGATGACGCCGTAGCACTGCTGGCTCCCCAACTGGGTCAACAGGACGCGGAACAGTTCACGCAGACGCTGTTCAACCGCCTGCTGTTCGTCCAATTCGTCAGCCGCAAGGGCTGGCTCAAGTTCAACGGCGACACCGACTATCTCAACGCCCTGTGGCATGACTACCAGACAACACCGAGCGAAACCAACTTCTACCGTGGCCGGCTGAGCACGCTGTTCTTCGCCGGGCTGAACAACCCGCAGTCGCAGAACCTCAGCGCCGGAGTCCAACCACTCATCGGCGACGTGCCCTTCCTCAACGGCGGCCTGTTCGAGGAAACCGACCTGGACCGTAGCGCCGTGAACGCGGTGCCGGACGAAGCCGTCGCGCCGTTGCTCACCGACTTGTTCAACCGCTACAACTTCACCGTTACGGAGGCGACGCCGCTGGACACCGAGGTGGCGGTTGACCCGGAGATGCTGGGCAAGCTGTTTGAGGAAACCGTCAACGAGCGACACAGCAACGGCGCCTACTATACCCCACGCCCGGTGGTCGCCTTCATGTGCCGCGAGGCCATCAAGGGCTACCTCAGCGGCAAGGGAATCGCCGGCCTGGACGACGCCAAAATCGCCGACCTGGTAGACCAGCGCAACCCCGATGCCATCACGCCACAACAGGCGTTGGAAATCGCCAACGCTGTGTCCGGCATGAAAGCCGTTGACCCGGCCTGCGGCTCTGGTGCCTTCCTGCTGGGGATGTTGCAGGAAATTCTGGCCCTCAACGACAGCCTGTTCCGCGCCGGCCACACGGCGGAGAGCCTGTATGACCAGAAGCTGGGTATCATCACAGACAACATCTACGGCGTGGACAAGGACGTCTTGGCGGTCAGCACCGCCATGCTCCGCCTGTGGCTCAGCCTAGCCGTTGATTTCGACGGCAGCGGGCCACCCAAGCCACTGCCCAACTTGGACCTGAAGCTGGTAGCCGGTGACGCCATCGCCGGACCCAACCCGGACAGCAAGGCTTTACAACAAGACTGGTTCAAAGTGTACGCGGAGCAAAGCGGCCTACAGCAGGACATCACCGCCTACACCACCGCCCACGGGCAAGACAAGGCCAATCTGAAGCAGAAGGTGGACGCCACCAAGACGCAGTTGCGTAGCCAACTGAAAGGTGTTGCGCCTACTGGCGTAGTGGAGTGGCGCATCGACTTCGCCGATGTGATGCTCAACGGAGGCTTCGACGTGGTAATCGCCAACCCGCCCTACGTGCGGCAGGAATCAATTACGCCTCAGAAGTACAAGGAAAACTTGGCCAAAGCGTACAAGGACGCCGCAACGCTGCGCTCCGACCTATACTGCTACTTCTACGCTCGCGGCCTGCAGCTACTCCGCGACGGCGGGATGCACGTTTTCGTCTGCTCCAACAGCTGGCTGGACGTGGGCTACGGCGCGAAGTTGCAGGAGCATCTGCTCAAACGCGCTCACGTGCGGGCCATCTACGAGAGTGCCGTGCAGCGGCAGTTCGCCACCGCCGACATCAACACCGTCATCACCGTCATCCGTAAAAGCGACACAGTCGGTGACGGCGACCTAACTCGTTTCGTCTCCCTGCGGGCTGAGTTCGACGCCGCCCTGTCCGACCCGGCCAGCCGCCGGGAAATCACGCAGACCCGTGCCGGCCTGCGGGCTTCCGGCATCATCGGGCGCAAGTTCGTCGGCGACAAGTGGGGCGGCAAATACCTGCGCGCCCCAGACATTTATCACGCCATCTTGAACAACTACGGCAACCGGCTGGTGCGCCTAGGCGACGTAGCAACGGTGCGGCGTGGCGTAACCACCGGTGCCAACGACTTTTTCTACCTGACGCCGGAACGCATCGCCGAGTTCGGCATTGAGCCGGAGTACTGCCGTCCGGTAATGACCACGCCGCAGGAATCACGCAGGATCACCGTTGACCCGGCTACGCTGCCCAAACGCCTGTTTATGTGCCACAACGATAAGGACGCGCTGGCCGGCACCGGGGCACTGGCGTACATCGAATGGGGTGAGGCGCAGGAGTACCACATCCGTAGCAGCACGGCATCACGACCTCGGTGGTACGACTTAGGGGAGCGGGATACGGCGCAAATCGCGATGAACTATGTCATCGACACGACCGCCCGAACGTACTACTTTGAGGACGGCTGTTTGGTACCGAATGTGTTTCACACTGCACGGAGCAAGGACAATCTTCCAGTGAAACTTTGCGCGGTCTTGAACTCCACGTTTGCACAACTCATCATCAATTTGACGGGACGGGGCAACTTGGGCGGCGGCGCATTGAAGCTGGAGCTTTATGAGTTTGAAAGCCTTACACTGCCCAACCCGCAACTGCTGCCGGAAGTAGAACCTGCGGTATTCAACGCCGCGGATTGGGACGTGCTGACACCATCGGCGGCCCGTCGTCGGATTGACGATGCGGTGTTCGACGCGCTGGGCCTGACGGCCGGCGAGCGCGAAGGGGTGTACGCTGGAGTAACCGAGCTGGTGAAAACCGCCGCCGGCGGGCGCGGAGCGTGTAAAACGGTCGCCAAGTAGAATTGGAGCGCAAAATGAGCGAGATAAACGAGGGCTTCAAACTCGGCAACGCTGTGATGGACTTGGCGTCCAAAATACTTGGCCCTTCATTCACACAACGGCAGGCAAAAGCCGATGCGCAATCCGCGTTACAAGGAGCAATGGCAAGACAACTAGCTGCCTACATAGAGGAATTTCCTAGCAATCCCGATGTGCTGGATGAAATCATCTCCTGTGGAGGCAAGATGAACCTCATCAACCTTGCCAAGATAGTGCAGATGGCATCATTCCAGTTGAATGAAACGGCAACGCCCGCTCTCATCACGGACGATTGGACCGCCAACTATAAGGAGAAGGCACGCACCTGCTCTGACGAGGAAATGGCCAAACTGTGGGCTCAGTTGTTAGCAAGCGAGGCGAACGCCCCGGGTTCATACTCCCGAAAGATGGCCAACGTGCTTGCTGACATGGATGCGCATGATGCCAAATCATTTAGTAATCTCTGTCGCTTCCAGTTGATGGACATGGATAGTAGACACGGGCGTATCTTAGTAATACGTCAACACGGTTTTCATATTTACGAAGAATATGGCGTCACGGCCGATGTTGTTTATACCTTACAGAATCTTGGGCTAATCACTTTTGGGGGCAATCCCGAAACGAACGGTGACCTAGACGTTATTTTATCCACAGCATTACTCGGTTATAGTGATGGTATTTTATCGTTTAAATACGTTGATGATTCTAAAATTAACGGTCCAACGGAGCTCAGATACGGCCAGGTTACAAAGTTTCAAGGCCAAGTAAATATTGGAGCAGTGAACTTGACCAAGAGCGGGATGGAGTTATCTAATCTCTGCCTTCCACTTAATACTCCGAAGGAATTTGTGGACTGGTTAATTCAGACTTGGGGTGGATTTGGCACAAATTGCATCGTAACGAAGCAGGATTGGGCTGTAAGGAATCCTGATGGTGGAATTATTCACATTCATCCTGACATAGGTAGAATGATTGGGCCTCACGACGAACAGCCAGCACCCTCCAGTTGCTGGTGTTGTTCACACAACAACATACCGTCACATCATTGGAACAAGGAAAAACCGTTAAACGAGTAATACCTCATCAACACGGATCTGAACGATCAGTCCACCGCAGAATCCAGGTCCACTCTGAGTGACTCTATCCAGGCAAAGCTGGAGTGAAACTAACCATGACCATCCTCCACGCCCACAGCGACCCGCAGTTCGCCGAGCACCTGCGTTCCATCCTCGCCGAGGCCAACGGCCAGCTCCACAGCGTGGACATCGCTGTAGGCTACTTCTACCTTTCCGGTTTCACCCAGGTCGCCGACCTGCTGGCGACGCGTCCCGGCAAAGACCGAATCCCTAGTGCCAGCGCATTTCAGGAGCGCGAATGACCGTCTACCACGCCAAAACCGACCCCGACCTGCTGACCCGGCTCAAGCAGATGCTCGGCAGCAGCGCCCGCGCCGACATCGCCGTGGGCTACTTCTTTATGTCCGGCTTCGCCGAGGTGGTGGACGACCTGGCTCGGCTCAACAAGACCCGCATCCTGGTAGGACGCGCCGACCAACCCACGCTGGAAGCTGTGGCCGCCGACTTGCGCCAAGCTGACGCCTTGCGGTCCCATCTGGACGCCGAGCAGACTATCTCCCGCCGCCAGCGTCAGGAAGTCGCTACCGTTGCCGTGTCCGAAATCGCGGAGGGCGTGGCGGCCATGCCCCAGACCGACGCCAACCAGAACGCCGTAGAGCGGCTACGCCAGCTGGTGGCCGCCGGTCTGCTGGAAGTGCGGGCCTACCCCAAGGAGTTCCTCCACGCCAAAGCCTACCTCTGTTGGTACGACAACCACGCCGAGCCAGGCGCCGCCATGGTCGGCTCCTCCAACCTCAGCCTGGCCGGCTTCACCGGCAACACCGAACTCAACGTCCGCGTCACCGGCGACGACGAAATGGCGACGCTGAAAGCGTGGTTTGAAAACCTTTGGGCCGACTCCGTGGACATCAGCGCCCAGGTGGAGCAGAGCCTCACCGTCAGCTGGGCGGTCAAGCAGTACACGCCCTACGCCATCTACCTGAAGGCCCTCTACGAACTGTACGGCCAGGATCTGGGCAGCGACGCCCCATTGCCGCTGGAACCGGCGCGACAGGTTGACCTGGCCAACTTCCAGCTGGACGCGGTACGGCGGGGGCTGGACATGATCCGCAACTACGGCGGCTGCTACATCGCCGACGTGGTTGGGTTGGGAAAGACCCACATCGGCGCGGAACTGCTGCGCCAGCTACGGCAGAGCTATCCTCACGACGGGCCGCCGCTGATCATCTGCCCCGCCGGGATGACCGACACCTGGGAGCGGTTCAACGAACTCTACGGACTCGGCGCAGAAGTGCTGTCGCAGGCCCGCATCGCGCCGCCGCCCGGCTTGGCGTTCGACCCCGAAACCGAGGAGTACGAGGAGATTTCCACCGGCGTCCGGGGCGTCCAATTGGCGGATGCCTACCCCTACCGGGAGCCGGTGCTGGTGGACGAGGCACACAACTTCCGCAACGACGTGAACCGTTCCCGCGGCCTGCGGGATTACCTGGAGCGGGGAGACCACAAGGTCATCCTGCTCAGCGCCACGCCGCAGAACCTGGGGCCGCGGGACATCTACCGGCAGGTGCGACTGTTCCTGGACGAAACGGAGCACGGCCTGCCCCTGGAACCCCTGGGGCTGGAAGACTACTTCGCCAGCGTGGTCACGTGGCAGCAGTACCGCCGGGAAGTGGACGTCTACTCGGCAGCGTTGGCGGACCACTTGAAGAGCGGCAGCCATGGTGCGGCACCCAGCGAGCCGGAGCGACCCGACACGCCGCCGGCAGACTTGGCAGACGTGCTGACGCCGGTGTTCATTCGCCGCCGCCGAAAGGACATCAAAGAACTGTACGGCGACACCGCGACCATCAACGGCGAGCCCGTGGAATTCCCGGAACCGAGGCTGTCCAACCTGGAGTACCGGCTGGACCGGGTGTACGCCAAGGCCGGCAACTTCACCGACCTGTTGGCTACTTTGGGACAGCACAAGGCGGCGCGCTACAACCCCACCGAATATCTCAGTCCCTCGCAGCGCGGCAGCCAGCGCGGCAGCCAACGCTACGCCGGCCTGTTTCGGGCGCGGGGACGCATCGCCGGCATGATCCAGCACCTGCTGATGAAGCGGCTGGAATCCAGCATCGAGGCGTTCCACGCCACGCTGCAATCCATCAGCAACAGCAACCGGAACTTCCGGGCGGCCCTGGCGGCCGGCTACGTGCCCGTAGGCAGCGTCGCCACCGGCCTGCTGGCCGGTCAGAACTTCGACCCGCAGGAAGCGCTGAACATCCTCCAAAGGGAAGAGGCAGCCCGAACCGCCAAAACCCATTTCCCAGCCAGCGACTTCGACGTCGCCCGCTGGAACCAAGACTTGGACGCCGACCACGCCGTGCTGACCGACCTGCTGACAAGGATAGCCAACATCGGTCCGGAGGACGACGACAAACTGGCGACGCTGCAAGCCTTCCTGCAAAAGCCGGCAGTCACCGACGAAAAGGTATTGGTATTCAGTGAGGCGGAAACCACCGTTGACTACCTGTACCAGCAGCTCAACCCAGATGGAAAGGATCCTACCATAGCCCGACTCAGCGGCAGCAACCGAAACCAAAGGGCCGGCATCGTCCGCCGCTTCGCTCCCAACGCCAATCCTTCGGCCAGCGGGCAACAATCAGAGCCGGCAATCAGGGTGCTGATTACCACCGACGTACTGTCGGAAGGGCAGAACCTACAGGACTGCGCCCGCGTGCTGAACTACGATCTGCACTGGAACCCGGTGCGGCTCATCCAACGCTTCGGACGAGTGGACCGCATCGGTTCGCCACACGACGCCATCCACCTGCATAACATGATGCCCGACGCCGAACTGGACGAAAGGCTGGGACTTACCGCAACGCTGGGCGACCGCCTGCAAGCGTTCCACGACCTGATTGGGCTGGACAACAAGGTACTATCGGAAGAAGAGCAGATCAACGCCAAGGGTATCGGCGTCATCTACGACGAACATCAGCTGCCTGAAATGAACGACGCCCTGGACGAAGTATCCGCCAACCAGCGGGCCATCGCCCTGCTGGAAAACATCCGCGGCAACGACACGACGCTCTGGCAGAAGATACAGGACCTACCCGACGGCATCCGCTCGGCAATGGCTATGCGGAACAACGCCAGCGAGAGCCACGACGCGCCGCAGGTCGGCGAAACCGTGGTAATGCTCGCTACCGCCGAAGCCGTGCGCTGCTACGCAGTGGGCGACGCACTGGCGCCGCGTCCAATCCGGCCGGCGCAGTTCGTAGCAGCGGTAGAATGCGAACCGGACACGCCGGCCCAGCCACTGCCGGAGAACACCAATGCGCGGGTTAACGCCTGTGCGGAGGTGTTCACCAAGGACCTGAGTAGGATACTGGGCAACGGGCGGAGGCGCACGGGCGGCAACGCACGCAACCGTCAGTTCATCAACCGCCAGCTCAACGGCATTGACACCACGATTGCCGAGCCACTGAGGATCACCGCGTTGCGCCAAGCGTTCGCCGGCGACCTGCCCAGCGTAGTGGAAAACGAACTGTCAGAGCTACGTCGGCTCAACCTGGAAGGCCATGAGCTGGTGCTCCGGTTGGAACTGCTGCGAGAACGCTACCGCCTCAACCCAGGGGCGCAGAGCGAATCTGCCGCAACGTCACATATCACACGCATCATCTGTTCCGACGGATTGCAGTGAAACGCCGGCGTTGACCAAAGAAGCATCGGCCATTGTCAGAACGCGTGGTAAGCAATTTCGAAACCAGTCCCTACCGACGCTCATGCAGCAATCGCCACGTCCTGCTGTGCCCCTGTGAGCTCGAAAAACCACGTCGAAACGAGCGAAACGTGAAGACGAAATCCGTCACGATATTAGCCGCTTTCAGCCGCTGATCCAGCAAACCCAGAGTAGCGAAATCGCCTCATTGAAGGGGACCACGGGTTCTTACGAAAACAGGCTGGGTATCCTAGGGTCGCCTCTCAGTGCCCAGGGCCTCGCGCGTTGCCGCCGCCACATAAACTGACGGAACCACGGGCCGAGCAATGTGCCACCCGGCTGTGCTAGGCCCATTTCGTCTGCAATCACGCGAACCATGTCCCGTTCCTGCTCGCTCATTGATTTCCATTTGGGTTTCAAAATGAACATGGCCCAGTTCTGCTGCAGCACAATTTCAGACACATACTGGCTTTTCCGAGCGTTTGAGACACGATTGGACAAGAGGTCAGCGACGAGCTTTTGCACTACATTTGCCGGTTTTGCGTGATACGTTATGTAGAAATGATGGCCATCCTTTACGGGCACGATTGTCAGGGTCATGGGATCACCCATGTGAGAAATCCATACTACAGTTCCACCCACCGCGGGCTCACCTGGCAGAAAAACTTGGAGAGGACAATTTTCGACGAGTCATTGGCTTTCACGAGAGCAACAAGATGTTTACTTTCCTGTAGCAATGCCGGCACGTGTGAACTGGAGGCTCGCTCAGCGTTTCGTTGATCGTTATCACTAAAGTTCTTCCATTTCTCCCGACAGTCGCATTTTTGTGGTCCCCTAGGCCACCTTTCGACTTCATGCCGGCAGTAACCAGCTCGCTTTCCGAAGAACTCCGAATGTCGAAATGCCAAGAAGTACTCCATCAGGGTGGCGCGAAGGGCGACAAATGTCGGTACGGTGGCATTGTCAGCGAGATCATAGGGGACACTGTCAATGGGATCGAAAAGACCATCGTGCCACTCACAGGCGTAGCGTCCCACCGTCGCTACGTCTATCGGAGTTTTGGAAAAGACAGGCCCCCTAGTACCGTTTCAATTTAATTCTATTGGATAGACATGTTTGAGCTTACTGCGAGCGTCCTGGGTGGAGAACCGCCAGTCTATGCTGGCGGCGGCCTCGTTGCGCTCGCGTTCGAGGGCCGCGACTTCCCGTCTCAGCAACGCTTCATCGCCGACCCGGCGGTTCAGACACTGTCTGCTGAAGACGCTCAACTCGATTTCAGCCATGTTCAGCCAGCTGCCGTGATTGGGTGTGTGGTGCAGCTCCAGGCGTTTGGCGATGCGCCGGGCTTCGGATGGCTCAAACGCTTCGTAGAGGGAGCCCAGCTGGTGGGTGTTGAGATTGTCCAGCGCCAGCCTGACCACCTCGGCATCAGGGTAGGCCTCGTCCACCAGCCACCGCATCTGTTGCGCGAAGTCCACGGCAGTGCGGCGCTCAGTCACCTCGACGTGCCTCCACCCACCCTTCGGTTCACAGAACATGAACAGATTCCGGGTCCCGTTCCGCTGGTACTCGGTGCCATAGCGCTCCGCCCGTCCCGGAGCGGCTGCAATGGGAGGCCGCACCTCTCCGAGCAACTGCCTGGAGGACTCGTCAAAACACACCACCGGACGCTCCCGGTCGTACTCTTCGTGATAAAGAGCCTGCCCCGTACTGGATACGGGGTCCAGCACGTCTTCCATCCGGGCGACGAACTCCCCGCTCAGCTTGGGGATGCACCATTCCTTCTTCTGCCACGGTTTGAGTTCGTTTTTTTGAGTAGCTGGCGCACCGTCTCCAGGGAGATGCTCTCGGCAAACTCCAGCTCCACCACCTCGCCGGCCAGCAACTGGAGTGTCCAGCTGACGTGTCCTTCGGGTGGACTGCTGCACGCGACGGCAACCAGAACCTGCCCCGTACTGGATACGGGGTGCGCTTCCTGCTTGCCGTCCAACTTGCGCTCCCGGCCCGGCCGCGGCTGGTCATTGATGGCGGCCTCAAGTCCTTCCTCGACGAACCGTTTCCGGGTTCTGGCAACGGTAGCCGCGTTGATCAAAAGCACATCGGCTATCTCACCGTCCCGAAGTCCTTCATCAGCTTTGAGCAGCGCGAGCGCCCGCTTGACGGTACGGACTGACAGCTTGCCCCGGTGGGAAACCTCATTGAGACGGGAGCGTTCGGACTCGGTCAGCTTGACTTTATACTTGATGGCAGCCATGTCTGGATACTCCCCCACAGAAAGATCATACCCAATTATGCCTGCCTTCTCATATTATTACAAATCTATCTGGAACTAGTACTAGTTGAGGCTACGCACGCAATTCCAATTTTAGCAATTGTCCCTGTTGGTGCAAGTCTTTGACGCAATACGCACCTAGCGAAGGCACAATGAGACTGTTGCCGGCCCACGCGATGCAAGCCGTCTCGGACGGCAGGGCGTCCCAATTTGTTGCCTACACTTAGCAAACTGTCGGCACTTCAGTGCCGTCTACCCTTCACGGGCACAACTAAAACTGCGTCAAATGTCGCCAAGATGGGTAGCGTTGACCAGTTCGCCCGAAACGACAAAAAGCGTCACGCTAACTGACCAGCATCCAAGCACCAATGATTTTTGCCCCGTGCAAAAACAGCCAAACCACGATTTCGAGATTCGTCACAGGATTGACCGTTTTCGGACGCCGATCCGGCAAATCCCGAGTAGCGAAATCGCCTCAAGCATCTGTTTGAGCTGGTGCCGCTTGCAAAAAGAATATGCTATACTATTTATTGTCTGATGTGATGGCTTGTCGGCGCCAGCGGCCTCTTTGTCAAAGACCTCGGCCGATGATAGACTTTACGCCCCAGGTGAGCGGATGGGGTCACAAGCTTCCTACCGTCGCGGTTTCAAGCCACGCTTACCCGCAAGAGAGCAATGAACGAACCAGATCCCGATTCACAGCCATTGGAACGACTCGCGCAACTAGCCGACGACGTAGCAGTCGCACTAGACGCCGACATCATTCTGTACAACGGGGCGACTTATCGCATCGGGGTTGAACTCCTAGTCGAACAGACCGATAAGCGCCGCCGGCGAACCAACGCCCTGTTGATCCTGGTAACCCAAGGTGGGGATGCCGATTCTGCATACCGGATAGCCCGATGGCTTCAGAGCCATTACGAGAAGTTCATACTGTTCGTCTCGGGCTACTGTAAAAGCGCCGGGACGTTGGTCGCCACGGGTGCACACGAGTTGGTCATGTCGAAATACGGCGAGCTCGTACCACTTGACGTGCAGATGTCGAAAAGGGACGAATTATAGGAATCCCAGTCAGGGTTAGCCGTGCAAGACACGTTGGACACGTTGCAACACCACGCGTTGGAAACATTCGTGGCTACCCTGTTGGAAATCAAACGCGGAAGTCGCGGGGCCGTATCATTGAAAATGGCGACAGAAATCGCCACATCAATGACCACCGGCCTGTTCGCGCCAATTTACGGCCAAGTGGACCCGCTGCATGTGGGGGAATCCGCACGGGCAATGAACATCACATCCGAGTACGGCGAACGCCTACTGGATGTCGCTGGGAACATTGGAAAGGAAGAACTGGGCTACATCATTTCGGGTTATCCTTCACACGGTTTCGTGATTGATCGGGATGAAGCCGCACAGCTGTTTCGTTACGTACGTCCTCCCACCGACAAGGAGGACGCCTTAGCAGACATTTTGGGCGAGGTTGCATCGTGGCCGGTCAATCCAGACGACCAAGAACCGCCCATTGTCCAAGTTCTATCCCCCGAGCCAATTAGCTCCGAAACTGAGAACGACGCAAGTTTGCCCTCTGGAGGAACAAATGAACAAGCAACGCATGGTTCGCAACACGCGCCTGCGGGAGTTGCTCAAAATGCGGACCCGCAGCCTACAGAAAATGGCAGTGGCGAGGGACAATCGCTCCAAACGATCCACATCGCTACCGGCGATGAAGCAGGTGTCGCTGGTGAAGAATGAGCGTACCAAGGTCCGATCCGGTGAAGCCTGAAGAAGGACATAAGCAGTAACCGGATCGCTCCGCAACGGTCGGGGTCCCAGTCAAGGCAGCTGGGACCCCTATTGATTCCTACCCGAGCCGGAGACAATTGCATCGGAAAATTCAGCAAGCGAGGAAAGGTACCGAACGGTAGCATTTCATCGAGGTTCGAACACATCGCGGAGCCGGTTCCTTAAAGAACCGGGGTTTTTCTTTCCAGTCCGCCACAGAAGGCCCGTCTGACCCCAGTTGCTCGGGGCGGCGCTAAGGATTGATGCGCACGGGAGTAGGCGGCTGCAACCGGTCTCTAATCTCCTCGTAAAGAAGAAGATCGACGCTCTCTTCGACCTCGAGCGTG
Organism: Dehalococcoidia bacterium; assembly: GCA_965262485.1. Taxonomy (GTDB): domain Bacteria; phylum Chloroflexota; class Dehalococcoidia; order Lucifugimonadales; family UBA3495; genus Bin87. The sequence continues at coordinate 3,229,710 of OZ253540.1, forward strand.
ACCACCAACGCGTACCCGACCGTTTCATCGAGATCTCCCGCGTCAGCGCGGCATTCAACGCGGATCTCGATTTCGTCCCCGTCGTTCACGACCGGGGATCCTCTGCCCTCCCTCACTTCATGTTGGACGGTACCACGGCGTACCTGGGGATAGGTGGCTCCAATGGGGTCTTCCGCCAGAGACCGACCTGCCCTGAACTCGAGCTGGGCCCGCCGGTAATTGCGATGGGAGCAGTTGATTGGAGACAGCCAAGCCAAGGTTGTGATCATCCGCCGCGGGTCAGCTATGCCCGAAAGCCCCGGCGGAGACGGGAGGCGGAAGGTGTGGGCCTCCTCAGCGCCTATTTCGCCACACCCCACCACCGTTACACGGTGGTCGGTACAAAACATCGCCCGTTCCGTGTCCGAGGCTCCGTACCCAATCAACCGGGTCGCTACCTCTTTGTTCTGACGCTTCCTGTTGTCGCCATTCAGAAGCGACGCATAATGGTCAAGCGGCAGTTCGCAGTGGGCTCCGTGAACGAGCAACGCTTTCAGCAACACCGCGTCGTAAGACTCACCAGGGAACGACGCCGACTGAGAGCGCAAATCACACAGCACGTCGTACAGTCGGCTAGCTGCGCGGGAAGCCAATGCGGTAGCGTTGCTGGTCCCCCGAGTGTAGCGGCTGGCGTCCAGACTTCCCTGTTCACCCGGCCACGCCACCCGCTGGCCCGGAGCCGAACGCAAATCCCTGATCTCAAGGACAGCGTTTTCATGGGTGGTACCCATCTTCTCCGCCAGCAACTGTCTCCCGCCCGGCAGCATGAGATCCGGTTTGACGGACCGTCGGTGGCCGGGCCCGTGCGCACTCACCACACTGGGGAATCCATTCCTGTCGAACGGGTTAATCAGACGATAACCTTCGGGTATTTCTGAGGAATCAGAGTGAACCGCACCAACGGTTAGACCGTTGAGCGTCTCCGACGGCGACAGCAAACTGCGGTTCCTCGTATCGGCCGCGACGGCATTGAACACCGCAGACGCGCGGCCCTCTTGGTCCAACTCGTCAAAGCCGTGGCGGGGTACATTCAACTCAATGGCGTGGCCATGGTTTCCGGCGCTCACCACGAACAGCACGCCGTACTTGAAGGCGAGCCAATCGAGCAGACGCGCCAACGGACTCATCTCGCGCACGAACGGGCGCCGTCCGTCGCACACCGACAGGTTGATGATCCGCACTCCGGGCGCCACCGCCGGCTCATCACCTTCTCCGTCGAACAAGCGCCGCACCCCGCGGTGGATCAGGTCCACCGCCAATTCGTCCTCGGGTATCTTCTCCCTCCAGGCTTGCCCTCCCCATTCCGCAACAGGTCGCAGGATGGGCCGTGTGTAAAGACGGCGACTTATGGGCATTTCACCAGCATCGAGCTCCCCGTGGCAGATAAGGGAAGCCATGCCGGTCCCATGATGACGTTGGTTCGCCTGGTAGCGCTCCTCGTACCCGTCAGGGTCGTCCAAAACCAAACGACCGTCCAGTAGTTGGTGCCCGGCCAGAGGCAGGCCATCGAAAAGGGCCACAACCGGCTCACCCATCTCAGTCCGATCCCCATCTGGCAGAAACACATCGTCCGGATCGGCCAACTCGTCGGTTGCTGGGACCGAGAATTGGCCGACCGGCCGTAGGAACATCACGTCTTCACACATGACGAGTTGGCTGTTATTTTGCCCGACCAGCTCCGAAACGCGGTTCGCAGGGATCCGCCCCAATGCAGCATGGTAGGAGATCTCGGCAATCACGGAGCTTTGGGAAATCTCCCCGCCCAGTGAACTCACGAGGTCTCGAAACCTGGCTTCCGCCTGCTGTCTGTGCAACGGCGTTCTTCGAAACCACAACTCAGCCCCAAAGGGCAATAGAGCTGTCTGGTCCGAATTGTCCAACCTGAAACGCCAATCCTCAAAGAGACCGAATTCCGCGAGACGATCCTCCGGTCCCCAAAACCGCACGGCCCGCAATTGTTCGAAGACGTGCCTTAACGGTGCCAAGCCACCGGGAAACCTGGCATCCGGATTTCCCCGGAATTCGTCAAACCGCAACCTCAGCGTGGTTAAAGCCCCAGCGTCGGTCATCACCAGGAACAACCTGCCCGGCAGAACCCTGTCGTCGCGACCGTCGCGGTCGTCGCGAAAGTCGTCGTCGGGTTCGAGGTCCGACAGATCGGCTTCCGTGAGCCATTCCAGACCGTCGACCTTACTAACCGCCTCTACGAAATCATCGACCGAACCGACGGTCTCCAGGACCAACACCTGGTCGGGAAGCACCCCCACAGGATTATCACGGAGTTCTATGTTGCGGGCCTTGATCGCCTCCGCCAATCGGCGGAATTCAGAACCTAACCGCTCGCCTTGACGACGCGCGCCCGGGAGTCGGATGTGAGACGGACCACCGCCGCCTCGTGGTTGACGCTGCGTAATCTCGGGATCAGGAAACGAAAGCAGGGGGTAGTAGGCCACGTTACGAACTCCCCGGTTCTCCAACCCTGTCGCCCAGTTGGCACAAACGTTCCCGGACGATGGTCTTCATATCAGCCTCGGGTTGGCTGAGCACCGCACGGCGCACCACGTCCATTCCGAAGTCCTCGACCTCGGCGAAACTCAAGCCCTGTAGCTTCCGCGCCAACCGTTCGATGGAGAAATCCATCTCGCGACCCGTCCGGCTCTCAAACTGCCGCAACCAATTCACGATCTGCTCATGCCCCGGCATCGGCAGATCCAACCGGAGTTGAAAACGGCGCCAGACCGCCCGGTCCAACAACTCGGGATGGTTACTGGCCGTCACGGCGACCACGTAACTGGGCAGAGCATCAATCTGCAACAGCAACGAGCTGACGACCCGTTTGATCTCCCCGGTTTCGTTGACGTCGCCCCTTTCCTTGGCCACCGCGTCGAACTCGTCGAAAAACAGCACGCATTGCCGCGAGCGAGCGTAATCAAAGACCTGGGAGATCCGCTGAGCGGTTTCACCAAGGTATCTGCCAATGACCGTCTCATACCTCACGATCAAAAGCGGGACACTAAGGGCGTCCGCCAAGGCTTCCGCCAAGGTGGTTTTGCCGTTTCCTGGAGGGCCCGTAAGCAGAACGCGATTGCGAGGCTCCAAATTGTAGGCCCGCAACAAATCGGACCTCAGTTGCTCCTCGACCAGTTCCGAGACCACAATTTTGACGCCTTCAGGCAGTATGAGACTGTCCAAGCCACGGGACGGATGCCGTTCGAAAAGGAGTTCCCCTGACGTGCCGCCCTTGGGGTCACCGTTAGGAGTTTCGGGCTTACGGCTCCTGTGTCCATTGAGTGAGAGATTACCCAAAATGCGGTCGGCGAGGACCGCGTGGTGCTTGGCACGTTCGTCGGCGGCCAGTGCTTCCACGGCCTTGCGAAACTGAACCTGATCGCCGCTGGAACCAGCCTTCACCAAGTCCAAGATTAGATCCGCGCGTGCCATACCAACCGCCTACCGCGAGGCAACCAAAATTGATCCAGTTAACCCATGAAACATCCTCCCAGCGTGGGCAATTATAGCAGGATGGCAAAACCCGGCTGTCCCGACAGGCAGGGCAATCGCATTTCATTATGATAGGACTTTGAGCAGGTTGAGCGCCAGGTGTCGCATCTGTAAACGGCAGCGTTAAAGTGGACCACGTGGGCGGCTCGATCGTCGGGGTTACGGCTGCCGGCACAGGCGACATCGACATCGACCGACGCCGCAACAGTTCTACGCGTGACAGTGTCAGCAGTCCCAGCCACGCTGCCGGATTAGGACCGCCATGATTGGAAACAATGGACCGACGCCGACGGAGATTGCCAAAATGCCCGCAACGAGGTGCTGATTGCCGAAAGCCAGACCAGGGTTGCCTATCGAACCGACAGGAAGTGCCGCGTCGCCGCCGGCGAATGGTTGGCCCCGTACAGCAACACCATCGTCACTGATCCAGGCCGACTCGACGTTGACCACATGGTGCCACTGGGCAACGCGCACGACAGTGGAGCCTGGCAATGGTCAGCCAATCGAAGGGAGCAGTACGCTAACTACCTGGAGGATCCTCAGCACCTGATCGCCGTGACGGCCAGCGCGAACCGTTCCAAGGGCGCACGAGGACCGGACCAATGGAAACCGGAAGACCGAACCTACTGGTGCCAGTACGCCGTCGACTGGATTACCATTAAGAGCACCTGGGAACTGACGGTCACCCAGCAGGAACATACCGCTCTGGTCCAGATGCTCAATACGTGCGCGAAACGTCCGGAACTGATGGTATCCCAACAGAGCCAAGTGCAACCGACACCAAGGCCTACCAGCAATCCGGTACAACAGACGCCGACGCCGGAGATGAGGACGTACAACTCCTGCGACGCGGCACAGGCGGCTGGAGAAACCCGTGTTCAGGGGAGCAAAGGCAATGGCAGAGGCTTCCCCAAGTGGATGGTGCCCAGCGCCAGGGACGGAGATGGCGACGGCGTCGTGTGCGAAAGATGATCACTGAAGGATAGAACTGCTTTTACCTCTCCGTCTTCGGCCAGCAGGCGATCATGCAATGAACGTTCCCTGATCACGTCGGGACTTCCCTGCCGTCCCAGGGACAACGGGCTGAAACCAGGGCACAGCAGCCGTGCCGTTCATCCCCCGCCGGTGTACGGCCCTTGAAGCCGTCGCCGACCAACGTAGACACCAGCCGCAACTGCCTGCGCTCAAAACGCCCACAGGGCGCCCTCAAGCAACAAAGGTGGCTGAAACCCAGGACATGGAACCATGGAACCGAAGAAATTGATCCTCAGCCGCAAGGGCTTCGATTCTGCATCAGGAGGCTGTCCCAGCCCTATCTTCCCCGACGGCACGATGTTTTCGTTACCGATACCCTCCGGAGACAAGGAAGCATTCGAAGACCTTCAACACGGCGCGATAGACATCGGAAGTGTTGTCAAAGGAATTACCGGTGGGCGTCTGGGTGAGTTCCACCTTGTGCATCTGGATCCTGACCTCAACTTCGACGCTTACCGGCATCGGCAAGACCGAGCCGGCTGGGAGGAATGGCTGGGAATGCTTGGCCAGGCCGGCGCCGCTGAGGGTCATCTCAGCAACCAAGGCGTCGCCAGCGGCGATGTGTTCTTGTTCTTCGGCCTTTACCGACGGGTTGAGGAAACTGCTCAGGGCTGGCGCTTTGTCAGAGGATCCACGGAATTACACATCCTGTGGGGCTGGCTTCAGGTTGACGAGAAGCATCTGGTCACCGACATCGGGCCAAATGACCTCCCATGGGCGCGCCATCATCCGCACATCTTCTCCGAATACGGCGACGGTAAAAACACAGTGTACGCGGCGTCCATGAAATTGGACTTGGGCGGTGCAGATGACCGACCCCAAAGTGTCGGATGGGGAGTATTCCCAAGATTTGACCAACGATTGGTTCTGACTAACCCTAATGGGGCAGGCGTGTCGGATTGGCGGCTCCCACGGTGGTTCTATCCTGACGACAACAAACCGCCGTTGACCTACCACCCTGACCGCAAACGCTGGCGGCATGACACGATCTACGCCTATTTGCAGAGCGTTGGCAGAGGACAGGAGTTCGTGCTCGATCTCGCCTACTACCCTAAGGCTATGGACTGGTTGTCCGATCTCGTGAGTAACCTGGGCTCCGACACGCGAAGCTCATGAACGCCAGCCAAAGTTTTAGCCAGAATCCACCGAACGAGGGCCTTTGAGACAGCCCTTCCATAGCTTCGCCTAGAAAGCTGGCCGGAAACCGACCGGATTATGGCCAGCGGTTATACTCCGGGCAATCGAGGCTAGCGGAGCAGGGCAATGCTGGGAAAGCGTTCGGACCAGAAGGGCCTCTGGGAAGCGGACCGGTTGTATCTGGACCACGTGGGCCAGGACACCTTCTACGGTTTGCTGGCCTCACTGCGGGGCCAGCTGTTCAGCGATGACGATTTCGCCGAGATCTACTGTCCGGACAATAGACGGGACAGCGTGCCGCCCAGCCTGCTGGCCACGGCGCTGTTGCTGCAGACCTACGACAAGGTGAGCGACGCCGAGGCCAAGGCGAGGGCTGACTTCGACATCCGGTGGAAAAGCCTGCCCTCGGCCACGACCGGGGGTCGCCCTGGGGATTGAGATTGAGGATAGACCCTTTGCCAAGAGTACGCTGCAGCTGTTCCGGGCGCAGTTGATACTGCACGACAAGGTGCGGGAGGTATTCGAGACCTGAAAAAGCGTGGGATGCGGGTGGCGCTGGACACGACCTACATCCTGGGACGGGGCGCGGTGAAGGACACCTATAATCTGCTGGCGGACGGCATCGTCAAACTGTTGCGGGCTCTGGCGGCCATGGCGAACATCGCTGTCGGGGAATGGGCCGAAGCCCAGGGGTACGAGCGGTACTTCGGCTCCAGCATCAAGGGCGAGGCTACGATTGACTGGTCGGACCGCAAAGCGCGGCGGAAGCTTTTGGGGGAGATAGTGGCCGATGCGGACCGGCTGCTGGAATTGGCGCGGCAGGCGTGGGTGGAATTGCCGGAGGACAGCGCCCAGCGGCAGAGCATAGTGGCTGGGGCGGAGTTGCTGGGACAGTTGCTGCTCCAGGACATCGAGCGCAAGAGCGGCGATGGCGATGCTCATGCTGCTGCTGCTGCTGACGGGGTGAGCAGGGACCGGATGCTGTCGGTGCATGACCCGGAGCTGCGCCACGGGCACAAGAGCAGCCGGCGACGCTTCAACGGGCACAAGGCGGCGATTGTGGTGGACACCGACAGCCAGCTGATCACCGCCGTGGACGTGTTGCCGGGCAACGCTCCCGACAATCTGGGGGCATTGGAACTGGTGGAGCGGAGCGAAGCGAGTACCGACTCGGTGGTGGAGGAAGCCATGGGCGACGCCGCCTATGGGGACGGCGGGACTCGCCAGACCTTCGCCGAGGCGGGACGCCGGTTGGTGGCCCGAGTGCCGGGCCGGCCCAACCGGAAACACTTTCCCAAAAATGACTTTCACCTTGACCTGGCGGCGGGCAGTTGCACCTGTCCGGCAGGGCAGGTTACCGGCGCCATCGTGCCGGCGGGAAAGCGGACGGATGGCGCCGGTCGTGTCTATCGATTGCAGGCTTTCCAGTTCGACGGGGCGGTATGTGGGGTATGTCCACTGCGCTCCCAGTGCATCGCGGCCAAAGGCAGGCAGGGACGGCGGGTGCAAATCCATCCCCAGGAAGCCCTGTTGCAACAGGCCCGGGCCTTGCAGCAAAGCGCCGACTACGACGAGTATCGAGCGCGACGGGTGGTAGTGGAGCACAGATTGGCCCGGCTGGTCCAGTTGGGCATCCGGCAGGCCCGCTACTTCGGTAGGGTCAAGACGCGATTCCAGCTGTATCTGGCGGCCACGGTGGCCAACCTGACCCTGGTGTTGGGCAAAATCGGGCTGTTGGGCAGTACCGGCGGCGGCGCAGCAGGCCACAACGTCGTCCTCAATGTTGTCCGCAATGTTGTCCGCGCTGTGGTCGCCAATGCGGCGGCCAATTTCAGCGCTGTCCGGCTCGGACAACTATGGTCCCTGATTTTGCTCACGTCGGCTTTACTGCCGAAATCCCTCTCCCCAACCAGGGCTTTCCGGCCCGGTTTCTAGGGTCTGTGGACAAATAATACGCCTGCCCACTAGCATGGAAAAACGCAAGCTGCGCAGACGGCGCCAAACCACCGGAGAAAAATCTCGGGAACCGTAACAGTAACCATTCAGGTCGGCGACCTCCAAGGCCACCAATTCGAAGAACTCGACATCATCGTCGACACCGGCTCCACCTACACGGCAGTACCCCGGGCCATGCTCGAACGATTGGGAGTGCCCATCCAACGGTCAATGCCATCACAGACCGCGGACGGGAGGATCGTCCCAGTAGACATCGGCCAAACCATCGTAAGGCTAGAGGGATTCGAGTTCTACACACCGGTCATATTCGCCGCCGAGAACGAGCCAAGCTTCCTCGGAGCCGTAACCCTCGAAGAAGCCGTTCTCGCCGTCGACCCAGTGAACGGCCGCCTCATTCCCACACACCTGATCCGCTACTGACCGCACCGGGCACTTCGCAAACACCCGCGCAAGAGCCATTCTGCGGACCCACAATCAATTTGTCCACAAGATCTAGTCCGACTGGACAACGGCGCCGGGCGAATTATGCAAACTGGGGAAGACCCCAACCACACCACGTGGTGGCCATTGGCGGACTACGACTGTCCTTGGACCCGGAGCAGGGTCCACTCCTTGAGATGGCCCACCTGCCAGAAGCCGGTTTTCGTCTCGGGAAAACGCCGGCCGACGACTTGATGTCCGCCAACCATAATTAACGACAATTAGCGCCAACGCTTCTGGGCTGACGCTGACCGCTTCAAGTGCAAGGCAGTAACCGAACTGGACCGCTGGCGGCGAGACCAGAAGAAGCTCTACCTGCAAAGTATAGAAACTACCGGAATTACCCGCAAACGGCCCTAGACGCCCTCGAGTACCAAAAGGGCAGGAAAGTACCCCAGCAGCCCTCAAACGAACTGGGTGGCTGTCTACGGCGGAACTCAGCCCTTCTACAGTGCCTGAGCCGCCACTAACCGACGGCAGGGCAAAAACGACCCACGATGGGCGGCTCAATTGAGCCGCCCTTTTTGCTGCCCTACGAGGGCGCATAGCAGGCCAAACAGCCCACCAGAGCACGTTGCCGGCCAGCTTTGCACACCAAAGGCCCAGAGGGGCACGACAGCTCGACGGCGCCGCTCTGAGCGCATCCGCCAACACGAAGAAGCAAACTCCAGCAGCACCGGAGACCACCATGCCGAACAAAACACGAGGCGTCGGACTGTTCACCGCCGAAAACATCGTGGCAGCAATTAGAGCAATCCCCGAAAGCGACGGAACGTACCGAGACGTCGCCCGTAAGGCGCAGCCGTACGGCGGCACCGTCCACTACCACACCATTTCCAACTGGGTCAGCCACGGCCGGGCTGATGTAGTAGCCGGCCAACCGTCAACCGCCTACGCCAGATTCACCAAGCGGTACCGCGAATTCGACCGGGCACTCGAGATCCTAGAAAGGACCTGCGAGTGCAGCAACGACAAGATGCTGCTTCCTGACGGGAAGCTGGGCAATACCTGCCACGACTTGGACGTGCGGCAACGGAGCAGGGCTCGCCAGACGTGATGACGCCACAGACGGGCGGCCGGTTCTGTGGTACAGCCGAAACTGCCTGCGTTCAAAAGGCCAATAGGACACCCTCAAGTACCAGAAGTGGAAAGTACCAGAGGTCCTCAAACACACCCAGGGGCTGTCTACGGCAGAAATTCAGCCCCTTATGCGGCACCGGCCGACCGGGTCAGCGACCGTCAACACGCACCACCGCCTTACAGCCGAAAAATCATACCCGAACGCAAAGGGCCAGGCAAGTGCCTGCCCTTTGCGTTTTCTTACCCAAGACCACCAGGAGACGGAAGACCAGATGCCCACGCCTTACATCATGCCCCTTGGCTTCATAGATCGGCCCACCGAGACCGGCGCGACCTTCATCCTAACGAACCCCGAAGATTCCCTCAGCCTAAAACCCGACACGCCAATCACGGTCTGGCGCTACTCTCCAGAACAACTGGCCCTCGGCAGATTGCGCGGTCGCATCAGCGCCGTCGGGTACACCACCGCCACCTTCACGACCGTCGAGTACCACAACGACCCAAGATGGCCGGAAGACCTACCCATCATCCGTGCAGCCGCACCGGTCTTTCTCGCACTGGAAGAATCGTTCGACCCGGACCCGGAACGAAAGCTCACGCCGGACCAAGCAGAGGCCATGCGCCGACTGGCGCTCCGCTACGCCGAATTCGCGGGAACCGACGGTCGTCAGAAGGACTGACGGCGAAGCACCAATCCTAAGCATTAGAATCCGGTCAAGCGCCGGTCCAAAAATCCACTTACCCCGGCAGGGCCGCCGCTTGACGAACCTCCCAAATTCGCACGCTATTAAGGACAGGACGTCCTGATGATCATCATGCTTGAACCAACAGGCACACGGGACCACGTGCGGGCCCTCAACGGCATCGCCCGCTGCGCCCAGTGTGGAACCCCGTTGCTGAAAATCGGCACAAACTACTGCTGCCCCAACTCGCCCTACAGCCTTTCGGACACCTGTGCCACGCGACCGATCAACGCGCAGGAACTGCTCCAACTGGTAGTGGGACAACTCATAAACCGGGTCATCAACGAACAGACGACGGCCCAGCTGGTGGGGGCCATTCAGAACGAATACGGTGAGAAGTCACGTCGCGCCCACGACAACCTTGACCGTACCGAAGCCGCCATCATGGAACGCAACAAACTGAAAGGACAGGTCGTACATCCAGTGGAGCAGGGCGACAGCACCTACTCGGAAGTCATCAGCCGTGTAGAGGACATCAACCAGCAAACCCTCGGCCTGTCGTACGAGGCCCGTCTGTTCCGCAAGGAAATTGACGACTACGACTTCATCACGGACGAGGTTCGCATCAAGACCAACGCACAGGATCCGGCGACCTACCTCGAAGGAGCGTCGCCGGAAGATACCCGAGATCTACTGAACCTGTTCATCCAAAGCGTGGACGTGAGTAACGACAGCATCGCCATCAACTACACGGACCAGGTCCCTCGCCCGCCTCAGTGGGACGAGAAGCCAGCCGACTGGTTGCAGCGAAACTGAGCGCCCACGAAAACTCTGTACCGCCGTACAGGCACCTCACAATAAACTGAGGCCGGTTCGTGACGAACCGGCCTCAGTCGTTGACGACAAACCGCCGCCTTACGCTCCCGCTACCAGAACGGCAGGCCGTAGAGTTCCACATCTGAACCGTCGCCGTCCATTTCCTTTTCCTCAAAGGAGAGCACCGGATCATCACTCCCGTCAGATGCTTTCACGTCGAGGGTTTCGAGGTCGCCAACCTTTACGCGGTCTCCTGCCACCTCTGACTGGTAATCCCTAGCCACGTTGGGCATTTTCTCCCCATCTCGGAAAATTTCCACCTCAAACTCGAGCAGCCCCATAATCCGCTGGAACTCGGCCAGCTGCTTCAACCTCCTGGAAGTTATCAGCCGCGTGACCATACGCAAGCCTTCTTGGGTCAGTTGGTCCCGTTTGTTATAATTCTCGTCGTCTTCGTTGTAAAAGACGCGCACGTCAACGTTGGTGTCGCTCATTGCTTCGTGTTACGATAAATACAGAGGGCCGTGTTCACGGCCATGGATTTTTTCCTCCATCTTGAACTGCGATAAAATGGCCTCACGGCCAGACTACCTTTGTAAAGGTACACTCAGAATTGTAACACACGGCCGAATTGTCGGGGTGGGGCAAATGTCACTAAATCGTTGGGAAAACGTCCAAACGGGGACCGATGGCACCGAAGGTGCAGAACCGCACAACGACGCCCGTGACCACGGGCAGCAGTTCGCCACAGTGGGCGAACTGCTGCGCTACCTGCGAGGAGAACGGTCACTCCGACAGGTACAGGAAGGCACGGGCATCACTTACTCATACCTTTCGAACATCGAACGGGGAAACAAACCTCCCGGCGAGAAAGTGCTGACGAAACTCGCCGACTACCACAACGTGCCTCGGGGCGAACTGCTCGACAAGGCGGGGATCGACAAGAGTCAGGACGCGGACTTCCACTTTTCGAACGCGGACATCAGACGCAGCTTTCGGTTCGTGATGGACGACCCCAGCCTGGTCGGTTATCCGAAACCCTCCGAGGACGTGCCCGTAGAAACCCAACGATTCGTGGTACAGCTCTACCAGCACTTCACGGGCAAGCGATTACTGGAATAGGAGACAGCGGAATAATGCCACAGGCGAAAGCAACCATATATCTTCCAATCAACGGACTGCAACCCGCTTTCTCGTACGGAAGGGTCTCCGACGACGACCACCAAGACAAGCTATTGACCATAGACACCCAACTGGGTGAAGCCGCAGCAGAAAAACACGGCTTTTACATCGCCAAGTCGTTCCGAGAGACCGGATCCGCCACGAATGACAGCCGGTCTCAGTATCAGCTCATGATTGGAGAGGGCATAGCTCCCGGCACTGGCATCAAGGCCATCTGGTTCTACGACCAATCCAGATTCGTGAGGGACGAATTCGACTTTTACCATTATGCCAGAGTCCTGGCCGATCACGGCATCCAGCTCGGCTCCGCACGGGACGGTCTTTACGGAGAGGACGAATACTCCAGGATGAGCTGGGGTTTCAGAGCGCTAATGAACGCTAGCTTCTCCCGCGATGTCGCCAGGAGAACCCGCGACATGCAGTTTGGCGCGGTACGGGAGGGCTTCTACCTCGCGCCACATACCCCCTTCGGGTACGAGAAGTACGAAGTTACTGTTGGAAATAAGACACACCCCAAGCTCAGACCTCATCCCGACCAGTGGGTTCATGCCCTCAAGATGTTGGAGATGGCACTCAACAGGTCTGCCCCCATGGAAATATCGAATTACATGAACAGTATCGGTGTGCGCACCAACAAGAACAACGAGTGGACCCGCGATGCAGTTCTGGCGTTTCTCCGTAACCCGACCAACACCGGCAAAACGTACCGGGGCCTCCGACAAAACAGTAAGCTCATCCCCAACAACGACGCTATGGTCGTTTGCGAGAGTGCACACAAAGCCATGATCAGCCAAGAGGAGTACGACCAAATACCGGAATACATAGCCGAAAGAGCATCTACAGACGGCGGGACGCGCAGCCATTCAAGCCCGAACCTGCTCAGCAAACTGACGAAATGCGAGCACTGCGGCTCCAACATGGTCGTACAACCTTCCCGTCAAGGACGTAAGCTCCGGTGCAAGAAGAAAAAGGACCTTGGCGCCAAGGCCTGCGTTTCAAGGAATATTCCGCTAGACATCGTACTGTCAACCGTAGTCACAGCACTGCTGGATCATATCCTCACCAGGGAAACCCTCGAACAACAGATCAAGGCCGTAGCCCAAGAGAACCAACTGTGGTTGCTGGAGCAGCAAACTAAACGCGCAGACCTCCAGAAGAACGCGACCAGTGTCAATCGGCGAGTCAAACACTTGGTCCAGGCTGTTGAGGACACGGGCGGAAGTAAGTCGATCTACGCCAGCTTGAAACAAAACGAAGCCCGGCTGGAACAAGTGAAAGCAGAGTTGCAAGAAATAGACATAATTATGGGTGATCACTTGGATTTCCTGAACCGCCAGAACTGATCATATCCAACGCCCTCGACGTCAGAACTTACTTGGAATCAGACGACCCCCAAACCGTCCGCAATTTCCTTCGGTCATTCATCAAAAAGGTGACCATCAACAATCAGTGGCAAGGCACCATCTACTACACCATCCCGCTGCCTAGCGAAACGCCGGCGTCTCAATCAAATGTCCAGTCCGTTCGCTTTGAAAAAAAGACGGCGAAAATAAAAGGTGTCTTTACGAGGCACTTATGACCATGATGTTCTGGCGTTTCTGAATGTCGCGGGTGGTTTCGATCATCAGCTCCCGCCGGAACCCCAACCGCCACTGAGAACGGTTCACCAACAGCAGCCGGCCTTTGGCATTGGCCCCGCCCGACGTAACCTTGCCGTCCACATCCGATTTAGCCATCTGCTCAGACACGATGACGGGGATGCCGTCCACCTGCGCGAGCTGCCCGTTGAGGATGGTTGCCTGTGGCCCCAGTTTGTCCAGCGTGCGGAACTCCTCTGCGCCCAACGACTTGATGTAGGTGCTCACGTCCACGATGTAAGCCAGCTCCGACGGACGCACTCCATACTTGCCCAGCAGCCCGCGCGCCTCGTTGTACATATCGGCGTTGGGAGCAGCGCCGTGGTCGTTGCCTTGCGCCGCGTTATCGACCAGCGGCAGGTGCAGCAGGCCGTCGAACCCAACCAGCCAGTGTCCCTTGCCGGCATCCGACGCCGCGATGGTGGCCGTGTCAGCGTTGATGTTGTTGACCGCCGTCGTATCCGCGTTGAGCAGCACGTCGTCGATCACTTCCACGGCGTTGCGGACCAGCGTGCTGCGCACCTCGCCGGCCATGGCGATCACCGCATCCTCGTCCAGGGTTAGTGACCAGGGCACTTCGGCCACCAGCTCGTACGCGGTAAGCGTCTGGCGGGCCGTGGCCAACGCCGTATCAGTGGTGGCGGTGTTTTCGGCGCCCGGGTACCAGGACACGTCGCCCAATTGCAACGGGATCTGGAACGGGTTGGTGGGCATGTCCACTCGCGGGAACAGGGCCGCTACGTGCGTGTCCAGATTGACGTCGGCCCACAACGTGGCTGCTTCTGCCGTGGGCGCCAGTTCATCGCCCCGGCCGGCGGTGGCGCTGTCCATTGCCGCCTTCAGGTTGGCCTGCCATGCTTCCAGCGCCCGGGAATCGACGTCGCCCGGTTCTCGCTGCTGCGCTGCCAATACACTGCGCACGCAGGCGAGGTCCAGTGCGTCCATCCCCTGATACTTGCCGAAGGAAACCACCGGACGCTCGCCGCTCCCGGCCCCTCCGTTGTAATGAGCCAATACCTGCTGACGCTCGGCCTCGCGGCGGCGTTCCGTAATCTCGCCCACGGCCTGACTCAACCGCTTGATCTCTTCCTGCAGCGGAGGCAAGTCGGCGTCGAGGCGCTGGCGGTAAAACTCGCGCACCTCGGCCACTTCGTTTTTGATGGTTTCCATTTCCCAGTTAGATAGGGTCATACTTGCAAAACTCCTTTGCGTTTCATTTCAATTGTCGTTGCCAGGAGCACAGCCCCCAGTGTCATTCCGAGGAATTTCCGCTCATCCTGAGCCTGTCGAAGGACGTGGCAATCCCGTTACACGTAACACCCAAAAATCCTGTCCATCCCGTTCATCCTGTTCATCCCGGTAAAAACCCGTCCCCACCCCCACGCTGCGATCCCAATGACAAAGGCGGTCAGGACGCCGCGCCGCGCCAGGTTCGCAACAACGACACCAGCGATGCTACCGACGACGGCGGGTCAGCGTGGGCGGAGCCATTGGTTTGCAGGAGGGCTGCCCCGTTGGCCGGAACGGGCACCGCGCTTATCTCCAGCAGCTCCTGTTCCAGAAACCTGATGCCCAGCAGGGCGCCGCTTCGCAGGTCGCGCCGTTCCTCGAACCGCAGTGGCCTGAATCCAACCGACACGCCACGCTGATACCCCTGCCGGTACAGCCCCTCAACTTCCTGAGCGAACCGGGTCGGCGCAAACTCCATGCGGGCCACCAGCGCATGGCCGTCGCGCCACAGCTCCGATGCCCGCCCGATGGGAGGCCGACCGTAATCGTGCGCCCACAGCAGCACCGGATTCCTTCGGTAGTTGTCCAGTTGCCAGCCGTCCAGGGCCACCGTATCGCCGTGCCGGTCGGCATCGTCCGTCGAGGCGACCACCGTTAACCCAGCGCCCTCCGACAGAATTCCGTCCGCCGGAGAATGCCGAGTGTGGCTCCCAGCGGCGTTCGCCGACGGGGCGCTTTCTCCAATCCGCGGCATACCGGGCGACCCCTTGCACACCACCGGAGCGCCGGCGACGCCGCGGCGGAAGGCGTCCAATGCCCGCAACAACTCCGCCCGCGAATCCAAAGGCCCGATAACCGACGGCGCCACCACCGACGGCCACCGGTCGCGTCCCAATTGCGTGTTGATCATTTCGACCTCCCCAGCCGGTGCAGCGAGGGGTCGAAGCGCTACGCAAAAAGCCGGCGCGACCAACCCGGCATCAGGTCAGTCCCACCGGCTATCTGGTTTTTGGATTTTCTTCAGCCTACAAACCGGTCATCCGTCCAGTCAACCACCCCCTGTCACTCACCAGGGCCAAAATTTGACGCCTCTAGGCCGTAGCGTGGGCCCATCCAGCGATGGCATAATGAACTTACCGTTGACCAACGACGGCACGAGCTACTACTGACAAACGGGGGGCGGCTTGTGAGATTCAGAGTAGGCAATCAATCACAATGCACAACATTTTCAGTGTGGTGGAATGATTAGCACAACAACGAATTCGTTCGGCGGACCTTGGACTAGGGAAAAACTGAACATACTCGGGGGGGTACCTGGACGCTTACACCACCGCGCTGAAAAGCTGCCCCTTCAAATTGGTTTACATTGACGCCTTTGCGGGCACAGGAACGGTCGACCTAAACCCAAAAGGCGCAACTCAAAGATTGACTCAGTCGCTACTGAGCGAAGAGGGGCAAGCGGCTGTACTAGCTGCCAACGTCGTAAAGGGATCAGCACGCGTAGCTCTCGAGGTGGTCGACAAACCTTTCGATAAGCTCATATTCATTGAACAGGAAGCCACATTTGCCCAAGAGTTACTCAAATTGAGGAGTGAATTCCCCAACCGCGGCATCCAAATCGAAAAAGGTGAAGCAAACCTGTTTCTGCAACGATGGTGCGAAGAACAAAACCAACAACTCGGTGTCCCTTGGAGGAACCAGCGAGTGGTCGTCTTTCTCGACCCATTCGCCACTGAGGTCGATTGGCAAACGGTCGAGACAATTGCCGAAACCAAATCAGTGGATTTGTGGATATTGTTCCCGCTCTCGGCACTTAGCAGAATTTTACCGCGTTACCGACAACCCGATGAATCACATGCACATCTCTTAGACCGAGTCTTCGGAGGTCCAGAATGGCGCGAACTTTACCAAACCAGAGTCGTTCAAATGCCATTGCTGGTAGGCAGCCCTGAGTACACCAAAACAGTCAGGGACGATCAGCAAGCGATCGTTGACTTGTACTTAGAAAAGCTGGCGACTACCTTCGAAAGAGTATCACCTACGACTAGGTGGTTTCGCAACTCCCGCAACTCTCCGCTGTTCGCGATGATGTTCGCAGCCACGAACCCCAAAGGAGCCGAGATTGCGGTGAGGATTGCAAACCACTTGCTGAAGAGTTGGTAAGTCATGGCTCAAGGCACTAGCATTGAATGGACCGACACGACTTGGAACCCCGTAACGGGCTGCCACAAAATCAGCCCCGGCTGCAAGAACTGCTATGCCGCCCGCCTAGCACCCCGACTACAGGCCATGGGCAACCCGCGCTACTCCAACGGCTTCGACGTCACACTGCACCACGACATCGTTGAACTACCATCACGATGGGCCAAGCCCCGCAGGGTGTTCGTGAACTCCATGAGCGACCTCTTCCATGACGAGGTACCGACCGAATTCATCCTGTCGGTGTTTGTCACCATCGCGTCAGCCGAACGCCACACCTTCCAGGTGCTGACGAAACGCCCCGAGCGCGCACTGGAACTCGCTGACGAACTGCCTTGGCCGGCAAACCTATGGCTGGGGGTATCCGTCGAAAACGACGACTACCTGCGCCGTGTGGACATCCTGCGTCGGATACCCGCCCGGACCAGGTTCATCTCCTTGGAGCCGCTACTTGGGCCCGTGCCAAATCTGGACCTGACGGACATCGCCTGGGTGATCGCCGGCGGCGAGTCTGGCCCGAAGGCCAGGGAAATCAAGGCAGAATGGGTGCAGAGCATCCGCGACCAGTGCGCCGACCAAGCGACGGCGTTCTTCTTCAAGCAGTGGGGCGGAACCAACAAGAAACGGTCGGGGAGAGAACTCGACGGCAGGACATGGGACGAATTTCCACCGGACCAGCCTCACGATGCTTAGACGCGACGCGCAGCCGTCCCGAAACGATGGCGAATAGGTAATCCAAAGTGTGCGAAGTCAAGGTCCGAGCCGTCGGACCGCCTCCTGAATTTCGCACACTTCCACGCACGTGGGTAAAGTCGGCCTACATTCCCTTTGAAAAGGCCCTGGTCACTCACCCGTACCTGCTTTGTAAAACCAAACTGGCCCACTGTCATTGCGAGGAGCGCAGCGACGTGGCAATCTCGATGAGGATGAGCACACGCCGGCAAACCACCATTGCGACGGCGACGACATTGCCACCCCCGTATCAAGTACGGGGTCGCAATGACAGCTGCTTCACCCGCCGGCAAGACTCAACACAATGTGCCGCTGCCACTCGGCCAACGGTTCCGGGAAGTCGGCCCGGTAATGAGCCCCGCGGCTCTCCCGCCGGTGCAATGCCGCCTCAACTATCAGGCGGGCCACCACCAGCATGTTCCTCAGCTCATAATCGGCGGCCGCCTCGGGGGGACCCATCGTGCGCTGCCAAAGGTTCAGAATACGCGCCGACAGCAGCAGGCGGGTACCGTTGCGAGTAATGCCCACGTTGCGCCACATCAGGGTTTGCAGATTCTCCCGGCTGCGTCCCGGCACGGTGGCGCAAACCATCGCCCTGTCCTCCAGCGTCCGGGGCACGTAATCGCCAGGTTCTCCGTGCGGCACGTAGTCGGGCGCATTGCCCAGCGTCGAGTCAACCAGCCGTTGGGAAAACACCAGCGTGTCCAGTAGCGAGTTGCTGGCCAGCCGGTTGGCTCCGTGTACCGCCGAACACGCCACCTCACCACAGGCGTAGAGGCCAGGCACGTTGGTGCGCCCCCAGGTGTCGATGCGCACGCCGCCCATCATGTAGTGGGCCGCCGGAGCCACGGGTATCGGCTCGCCGGTAATGTCCAACCCGTACTGCAAACACTCGGCGTAAATCGTGGGGAACCGTCCCTTCACCATCGCCGCCGGCAGGTGAGAAATATCCAGCGACACCGGCTGGCCGTCAAACCGTTCCATTTCGTCGGCGATGGCGCGGGAAACCACATCCCGGGGCGCCAGGTCTGCCAGCGGGTGATAGTCGGTCATAAAGGGAACGCCGGCAGCGTTGCGCAAAATCGCCCCCTCCCCCCGCATCGCCTCCGACAGCAGGAACGTGGGCGCGCCCTCAAGCCACAACGCGGTGGGATGGAACTGGTAAAACTCCATGTCCATAACTTCCGCGCCGGCCAGGTACGCCAGGGCCACGCCGTCGCCGGTCGCCACCTCCGGGTTGGTCGTGTACCGGTAGAGTTGTCCGCCGCCGCCGGCGCTGACCACCACCACCGAGCTCCGGAATACCTGCGCCTTTCCGTCGATGCTATGCAGGGTCTCCACGCCGCGAACCGCCCCGCCATCGACGCAGATGCGAATGGCGTGGGTGTACTCCAGCAGGGTTATCCCGGCGGTCGCACGCACCCGATCGGCCAGCGTGTCCTCGATGTGCCGACCCGTGGCATCGCCGCCGGCGTGCAGGATCCGCGGGACGCTGTGGGCGCCCTCCCGGCCCAGGGCGATCTGACCGTGAATGGTATCGAACGGCACGCCCCACTGGATCAGGCTGGCAATGCTCTCGGGCCCCTGACCGGTAAGGACGCCAACCGCTGCCGGATCGCACAGGCCGGCTCCGGCATCCAGCGTATCCCGCTGGTGCAGGTTTGGAGAGTCGCCGGGCCCCACCGCCGCCGCGATGCCACCCTGGGCGTAACGGCTGTTGCAGTCGTCAATCAAACCCTTGGTGACCACCAGCACGCTGCCGTGGCGCGCCGCCAGCAGCGCCGTGTTCAGGCCGGCAATGCCGCTGCCGATAATTACGTAGTCGTAGCTGGGTTCCACTGGTGCAGCAGGATTCGTCACGTTGCGTTCGGTGGTTTGGGCCGTCAGGCTGGCAAATACAGAACCGGAGCGCCAGCGGGTGACGCTCCGGCCTTCAAATTACCTGGCAGTGCGACTAATCGTCGCCTACCGCTGCCGGTTCCTCGATGGGATCAAGCTGCCACTGGAAGTTGCCCTCAAAGAGGAAGCCCTCCCGGTTGCCCCACTCCGATTCCGGCGCTTCGTAATAAATTTCGATTTCGTTGTCGTCCGGATCAAAGATGTAAACGCCCATGGAGATACCGTGATCGCCCAGCCTCTTGAACCGCACACCGTGATCCTTGCACCGCTGGTACAATTCCTTCAGGTCACGGAAAGAGTTCATCTGCCAGGCCATGTGCGCCATTCCGACCCGCCGTTCGTCGGGCCCCGGGGCATCCATCCCCAGCGGAACCAGGGCCAATTCATGGGACATGGTGGTGTTGGCCGAGAGGAAGGTCATCCCGCCGGGGCGCGCCGTCATCACGGACAAGCCCAGGACGTTGGTGTAGAAATCTACACTCCGCTCGATGTCGCGTACCTTAATTACCAGATGGCCCAGTTGCTTGGGTGTGTATCCCATAACCATACCTCCCGTCGTAAGATTTCGTGGCCCGATAGCGTTCAGGCCGATGTTGTCGGCATTATAGCGCACCGTTACTATGGTGTGTAATAGTAAGATTATGGTAAAAACGGCTGTAAGATACGAACCATCATACCGAAGTTTGGTTTAATATAATGCTGCCCGCCACATCCGGCTCCTAATACTCGCACTCTACCCACCTGCGCCAGGAACGGTTCACCCCGAAACGCTTATGACGGAAACGAAACGAGAATTTGCGACCGCCGCGCCCCGGTGGGATTCCCCGGAGTCCGCCGGCCAGCACGGAGACGACACAAGCTCTCTGGTCTTCAAACGAGCGGACCAAGATTGGGAGTTTGCCGAGATCGCTCAGCTCAATTACACCTCCTTCGTTGAAGAAGTGCCCCAGCATCCCGGTAATTCCGACGGGATACTCGTCGACCGGTTCCACCGCGATAATACCTACTTCATCTGCCGCCGCGGCGATGAACTGGTGGGTATGGTTTGCGTCCGCGACCGCCGACCCTTCTCTCTGGATGAGAAACTGGGACGCCTGGAATCGCATCTGCCCCAGGCCGAAGGATCCTCCCTGTGTGAGGTGCGCCTCCTCGCCGTTCGTCCCGGTATGCGACGCACCCGCGTCCTGCCGGGCCTGCTTACTATGATGGCCCACTACTGCCACAACGGTGGCTACGATTACGTCGTGATGTCTGGACGAGTGTCGCAGCAGCACCTGTATCGGCACATCGGTTTCATTCCGTTCGGCCCGGTGGTCGGCGACGACGACGCCCCCTACCAGCCGATGTATCGCCCCGTTGGCAACGTTGGCGCCGAGTTCGCCGGACTTTTCCACCAGGCGGTTGATCGCCCTCCGCACGAACCCGTTATCCTGACCCCCGGGCCGGTCGATATGCCGCAGTCCGTGGTGCGGGCATTCCAGCAACCTCCGGTTTCTCACCGCGCCCCCGAGTTCGCACAGCTGCTGCGTCGCGTGCGGAACCGTCTGACCCAGCTTACCGGCGCCAACCACGCGTCCGTAACCGTCGGGTCGGGAACCCTGGCCAACGACCTGGCAGCCTCACAACTCAAGCGCCTCAACCTTCCCGGCGTTATCGTTGCCGCCGGCGAGTTCGGCCAACGCCTGTTCGACCACGCCGACCGGATGGGTATGACCTACTCCAGGGCGCTCCACGGTTGGGGCGACCCGCTGGACTATGCAAGGATTGAAGCGGCGGTGGCCACTCAGCCCGGCGGCTGGTTGTGGACGGTTCACTGCGAAACCTCCACCGGCGCCCTGGCGGATTTACCCCGCCTCAAAGCCATTTGCCGCCGCTACGACACCCGTCTGGCGCTGGACTGCATCAGCAGCCTGGGCGCCATCCCGGTTGACCTGCGCGATGTTTGGCTGGCCACCGCCGCCAGCGGCAAGGGTTTGGCCGCATACCCTGGTCTGGCCCTGGTGTTCTGCTCCGAGATGCCCACGCCGGACAAAACGCTGCCCCGGTACCTGGATCTGGGGCTTTACTGCGCTACGGGTGAAGCCGATTCAGTCCCCTTCACGCTGTCATCGAACCTGCTCTCTGCCCTTTCCGCCGGGTTGGATCGTCAATCCGACGAGCTGCTGGCGCGGATCGATGCAGACGGACGTTGGGTTCGGCAGCAACTCCGGAGCATGGGTTTGCAATTGGTGGCCTCAGAGTCCGAGAGCATCGGCGCAGTTACCACCATCGCCCTGCCTCCGGATGAAATCGACGCTGACGAGTTGGGGCGTTCGCTGGAAGCGTTCGGGTTTTTCACGTCCTACGCCAGCGGATACCTGCGAGAACGAAACTGGCTGCAAATTTGTCTCATGGGCGAGGTGCGGCGCGAACAGCTGGAACGGTTGATCCCCGTGCTGACTGCCCGCATTGAGGTGGTTGGAAAGCGCGCCCTTACCGTGTAGTCGTCGAACCGCACCGAAAAAAACCAGGCCCCCTCACTTGGGTAAGGGGGCCTTTCCTATGGAGTTCTGAAGTAGGGATTATCCGCCGGCTTCCTCCAGCTGTTTCATGTAGTTCATGGCGCTGCCCGCCTTGAACCACTCGATCTGCGGGTTGTTCAGCGTGTGGCGCAGGTTGATGGTTTCTTCGCTGCCGTCGGCGTGTTTCAAAACCGCCTGTACCGGGCGGCCGGGCGCCAGTTGGTCCAATCCAACCAGGCTCATCCGGTCGTCATCCTGTATGCGTTCCCAGTCCCCCGAATCCTCGAAGGTGAGGGGAAGCAGCCCCTGCTTCTTCAGGTTGGACTCGTGAATACGGGCGAAGCTCCTCGTGATGATGGCCGCCGCTCCCAGCATACGCGGCGACATGGCGGCGTGCTCACGGCTGGAACCCTCGCCGTAGTTCTCGTCACCAATGGCAACCCACCGGACGCCCTGGGCCTGGTAGGCGCGGGCGATCTCCGGTATGGGAGCGACTTCCTCGCCGGAAAGCTGATTTTTGCCGGTGCCATTATCGTCGGTGAAGGCGTTGGAAGCCCCCAGGAACATGTTGTCGCTCAGGTTGTTCAGGTGTCCTCTGAACCGCAGCCACGGCCCGGCCGGAGAAATGTGGTCAGTGGTCGTCTTTCCCTGGGTCTTTACCAGAATCGGGATGTCTTCAAAGTCCTTGCCATCCCACGGTTCCCACGGATCCAGCACCTGCAGGCGGTTGCTGGTGGGATCGACGCTCACCTCCACGTCGCTGCCGTCTTCCGGCGGTTCCAGGTACAAATCGGCGCCCGGATCAAACCCGGTGGGCGGCACTTCCGGAGCTGCGGATGGCGGCTGCAGCATGAACTCGTTGCCGTCAGCGTCAACCAGAGGGTCGGTCAGGGGGTTGAACGACAGACGGCCGCCCAGTCCTATAGCGACTGCCAGCTCAGGACTGGCGATGAAGTTCATCGTGCCGGCGTTGCCGTCATTGCGACTTGGAAAGTTGCGGTTGTATGACGTAATGATGCTGTTGTCCGTGCCGCGCGCTTCGGGTCGGTTCCATTGGCCGATGCACGGGCCGCAGGCGTTGGCCAGCACCGTGGCTCCCACCGCTTCCAGGGCGGCCTGCTGACCGTCTCGTTCAATGGTTGCCCGCACCTGTTCCGATCCCGGTGTTACCAGCAATCCCGACGCGGCGGATATTCCGTGGGCCGCGGCCTGCCGGGCCACGTCGGCGCACCTTTCCATATCCTCGTAGGACGAGTTGGTGCAGCTGCCCACCAATGCCACCGCCACGGTGTCCGGGAACCCTTCCCGTTCAACCTCGGCCGCCAACTGCGAAATGGGTCGCGCGCGGTCCGGGGAATGTGGCCCCGTAACGTGCGGCTCCAGGGTCGAAAGGTCAATCTCAACCACCCGGTCGTAGAACAACTCCGGGTTGGCCTCCACTTCGGGGTCCGATGTAAGCAGGTGCTTGTGCTCCTCGGCGATGGTCGCCAGTTCAGCCCGTCCGGTGGCTTTCAGATAGGTGGCCATGCGATCGTCGTACGGGAAGATGTCGCCGGTGGCGCCAAGCTCGGCGCCCATGTTGCAGATGGTTCCCTTCCCGGTGGCCGATATGGACTGCACGCCTGGTCCAAAGTACTCGATGATGGCGTTGGTGCCGCCAGACACCGTCAGCTCGTAAGCCAGCTTGATGATTACGTCCTTGGGGGCCGTCCAGCCGCTCATGGAGCCGGTGAGTTTCACGCCGATAATCTGCGGATAACGTACCTCCCAGGGCAGCCCGGCCATTACGTCGGCGGCGTCTGCGCCACCCACGCCGATAGCCAGCGAACCCAAACCGCCACCGTTGACCGTATGGGAGTCGGTGCCGATGATAAGGCAGCCGGGGAAAGCATACTTTTCCAGCACCACCTGGTGGACGATGCCTGAGCCAGGACGCCAGAATCCCATGCCATAGCGGCGGCAGGAAGATTCCAGGAACTGGTACACCTCGTTGCTTTCGTTCAGTGCATCCTGCAAGTCGGATGAAGCGCCCACCCGGGCCTGAATCAGGTGGTCGCAGTGCACTGTTGTGGGCACCGCCACCCGGTTGCGTCCTGACTGCATGAACTGGAGAATAGCCATCTGACCGGTAACGTCCTGGTGCGCCACCCGGTCGGGCCGCAGGTTGATGTAGCTCTCGCCCGGGCGCAGTTCAGCTTCGTCCACGTCGTCCAGGTGAGACAGCAAAACCTTCTCGGACAGGGTCAGGGGGCGGTTCAGCCGCGACCGAACCTGCGCCAGTTTCTCGTCCATCTTGCGGTACGTTTCCCGCACAAATTCCGGTGTGGAATCAATGTTGCTCATCGCAGATTCCCTCCTCCTCGAATGTCCATGTTTGTTCTCGGAATAACAATTTTAGCGGCATCAGGGCCGGCCCGCCACACCCTCGGGTGTTCCAATTCGTTATGGCCTCCGACCGACGCACACTTAAAACGATACTTTTGCGCCGTATTTGGCGATCAGGTCCATGAAAAGCCGGTGCCGCAATGGATTGGCGGCGGCATCGTCCGACCGCCGCAGGTATATGCGGTACACCGTTTCAAGCCTGGCATCCCGCAGCCAGACGGTATAACTGGGCATACCATTGCCCAGGTCGCGATGGATAAACTCCAGCTGGCGAACCCGGCTCAACTGCAGCGCAATCCGGCCGTCGCCCTCGGTAACCAGCACTGCGATGTCGCCCCGGTCGCGCGGCTGGCCGCTCCCATCCACAAACTCCAGGCCGTTCAGCGTGGCCGGAATGGACGCGATGGCCGCCTCGTTATGCACCATCACGATCGCTTCGTTAAGGCCCACGCCGCAACCATCCATTCCCCGGCTGCAATCCTGCAGCACGTTCCGCAGCAGGTCCACGTCGGCGGGACCGGCTTCGCCCTTGAGGTCGGTTAACGCCTGAGCCGTGTCGGGCAGATTGTCCGCGATCACCGTTCTCAAATCATCGGGGATGGGCACAAATCCAACGCGCCCCCGCCGCGTGATGGTGGCGTCGCCGGCTATCGACCCATACAAAGCCTTTTCGCCAGACCAGCGCCGGGCCACGTCGAACCTGGGCCCGTAGGTGCATCCCAGGATGCAACCGGCGGTGGTAACCGCCACGCTCCCGGAATAACCGGAGGCTGCGTCCCGCAATCCCCGCAAAACCGCGTCGGCATCCCGCCCCTTGTGATACCAGCGTCCGCACCCGTATTCGTCAGTGCAAACGACAATATTCACTTCGGGGCTGATTGGCTGGTGGGTGGGTTCACTCATCGGTTATCGGCCAGACGGGTAGCGCAGAAATTAAACCTGCGCCCGGCTGCCGAGGGCCGGGCGTAAGGGTTCGATAGATGCTGCGAATAGAGCCGGTCGGCCCATTGCCCGCAGCGGTTGGCAACAGCCATAAGGAGGACCTGCCTCGGTATCGGCAGAGGCAATCGGCCCGGCAAGCGCAGCCTACTTGGTGAAATAATCGTAGTTTTTCTGGATATATTCGTTGTACATCTCGGGAACGGCTTCCTCGGCGAAGATGGCCGTTACCGGGCACACGGGTTCGCAGGCGGCGCAGTCGATGCACTCATCGGGGCTGATGTAGAACATATCGTCATCGTCGGTGGTGTAGATGCAGTCTACCGGGCAAACGTCGACGCAGGCGGCATCTTTGACACCCACGCATGGCTCGGTAATGATGTAGGTCATAGCGGCATTCCCTCTGCAAATGTGTTGTGTTCAAGGCAGGCAAACCGCACCAACGGACCGCCTTTCCCGGATAGGCAAATTATAGCATGGCGGGTATTGAATGCAACCGCAGAACCCGTCATCGAGGCGACTTCGTTACTCGTAAGATTGGAACGAAGATTGCTGCCCGTAGTGCATGAGAGTAAAATTCGCCTCACCAGTCCTCGATAAACCCAAGATTTCCAAGACACTGCGGAGAACTATCGTGACTACCATCCCAATCGCGTCGCCGCCTGCCATAACATTCGAAACCACCGCCGGCATCGTCCAGAGGCATAACGACCATACGGATTCAGGCACCGAACCCGCCTGGGCAGCCCGATCCAAGGTGCACTGCAGGCTCATGGCGCCCATGAGCAACGACAAGAGGATCCAGTACCTCGGAACGGCCGGATGCGACGACGATACGATCCAACTCATAACCCGAACCACTGCCGGGAGCATCGGAAAAACCGCCAAACCCTCTCTCCGTTCTGCCGCTCGCGAGTGCGCCGAAGCAAAGAAAGACATCGAAAGCCTTTTGGACAGGTGGCCTGAACCGCAACACTTCCAGCTTCTCAGCTCGCAGTTTGCCGGCCTGAGCGACGAACAAAACAGCCTCGCCAGTGCCTACGCCGCCTGCCAGATATACGAGACGGCGGCTACCGCACTCTACCTGGCCATCGTGGACGGTATGGCCCCGGTCGCTACCGAGGAAGCATCCGACGCAGCCACCATCGAGAGGGACCGGGCCATCGCGGATGCGGGATACAGCGACGAAGTGGCCCGATGGCCCAAGTGACCACCGGGTGCATCTACGAATGCGACGGTCACAGCCAGGAAGGGCACGAGCTAGCCGGAGGACACCCCGTAATCGTCGTGGGCAGGCAAAGCCTAATCGATAACCAAGGCATCGCCATAGTAATCCCCCTAACCAGCGCCCGGCCCAACCACCCAGTACATTGGGCCGTGGAGATTGAGGATACGAACTCACACGCCTATATCCGCCACGTCAAGTCGGTTCACATCACGAGAATAAAAAGATTCATCGGCACCGCTACGTCCGATGAAATCGACGAGATCAGAGAAGGACTGGCGAGAGACCTCAATTACGACAACCAGGAGTGCGCTACAGCCTTGGGGCGAGAAGTACGTCCAGGCAGTCTATGGTCCGCGTCCATACCGAACGCCCGTGGACTGAGTTACGAGGGCGAACTCCTGACCCTCACGTCCAACCGGTACACCGGAATAGCAACCGCCTTGGCCGTAGACTCACAACCACGCCGCAATCCAAGGCAAAGCATCCCGGTGAGGCTCGAGAATCCTGAACAGCGGGGATTTGCCATCACATACCAAGCCAGATCAGTTTCCGCAGGCGAACGCTTTACCGGATATAGAGGGGCAATCCCGGATGAGCGCTTGAGATTCGCAAAGTCGGCGCTGATCGGGTGCATAGAGCCATGACGCTGATGCGGGGGTGCGACAAGAAGGCCGAGTAGCGAAATCGCCTCCCGTCACCGGGCGTCGTCAAACGATGGCAACTACACGCGGGTAAACCGTTTCTTGGTCGAGAGCGTAACGAAGGTCTGGGTTTTCTGCACCCCGTCAATCACGCCGATGCGGGTACGCAGGAACTCGCCCAGGCTCTCCGCCGATTCCAAGGCTGTCCAGACGAACACGTCATAAGGCCCGGTGGCCACCACCACGTAGTGGGCTTCGTCCAGCGCGGCAATCGCTTCGGCTACGACATCCGACTTCCCGGGGCCGGTCTCCAGCCCAATCAACGCCGTCGTGCCGTATCCCATTTTCTCCAGGTTGGGCACCGCCACCACCTGAACGATATCATCCTTGATCAGACGCCGCAACCGACGGCGCACGGTTCCCTCGCTTACTCCAACGGCCCGGGCTATCTTCGCGTTGGACGCGCGCCCGTCAGATTGAAGGATACCGATTATCTTCAGGTCAAGTTCATCCATATTTCTTTGTTGGCTCCGTCCGAGATCCGGCGCCGGCGTGGGGCCGCATCGGAATCAAAATAGGCTAATGGATGATATGCCCTGGTGCGTCGGTTGTCAACCAATTTTGCGGTTGACGATACCGTTATCCGTTTGAATCACGACGGATTCCTTCCTGATTGCAGAGCGCACACGATTTTTTAACGTAAGCCATCGTTGCGCCGGCATATTACGTGTCGTGATGCAATAACGAACATTACATTACGGCATTCTCCCCCACCTGCTGCATCGGCTACGCATCACGCCAGACTGAGCGCGCCAACCCCGCCAACAATCATCAATACTGATACGCCCTTCACCGCCAGCGCCCGCGGTGTCAACGTTTCGTCCAGCAGCTGCCACCGCACCCTCGACAGCGCCGTGGACGCCACGAACACGAAGAGCGGCCGCGTCGCCAGTACCGCCGCCACCACCGAAGCATCGCCCAGGCTGTAGGCATACACCGACAGCAGAATGGACACCGCCGGCATCAGCGATTCGCCGAATATCAGCATCGCCAATACCTGGGGCTGGCGCATGGCCGAGACCAGGCGTCGGCCGCCGGTTAAACCCACCGCCACGAAAACCAGCCCCACCGTCGCCTGCTGCAACGCAAATACCGTCAACACCGGCAGATCGGCGTTCAGCCCCGCTTTCGCCAACACAAAGCTGGACGCGGCGCACATCGAGCTCAGCACCAGCAACACCGGGCCCATACTGCCGATGCGGGTCAGATTCCGCGGCGCAGCTGCAACCCCTCCGGTCTCCCGGTCGGATGACCTGGCCGTCAGCCTTTCGTTGGGCGCAACGTGAAACAGCCGCAACGAGATTAACGCCGCTCCCGCCACCACCAGGCCAATCGACGCCCACTGCACCGGAGATATCCGTTCTCCCAGAAACAGCAGGGCCAGCACGGCAACGAAAATCGGATTGGTTTGCGAGATTGCAATGGCCCGCGACGCTTCCATCAGCCTCAGCGCGCGGAAAAGCAGCACCACCGAGCACCCCATCAGCAGTCCCGCCAGAATCGGGGTAATGGCCACCGCCCAGGGAGTACCGGATGGAATCCCCACCACCAGCAGCATGACCACGCCGTACGACGTTCCCGACACGCCGCACCACAGGCACAACGGCCGCACTCCGTACAGATGGAACGACAGCAGGCGTTTATCGCACAGACTTACAAAGCAAAAGGCAACCGAACTGCCCAATGCAAGGATTGCCCACATAGTGTTAGCTCAACAAGGACACTGCCCGGTGTGTAGAAAAATCCACACCCGTCGCGTTCGTGCGCTTGCGGAAGTTAGTATTGCCCCTGCGTCAAGTAATAGAACCCTGGGCGCGGTTCACCCTCGGGTGTAGTCAAGCCCTTGGTGCGCTCTTCCACAATGCGACACCAACGACGAATTGCGGTCAAATATTCATCGCCCTGCGGTGGATTTTCTCTGAATAATCTGTTCTCCTGATAAACCCGTATTACATAGGCGCACATATCGGCAATCTGTATTCCCTCGCTTGAGCGGAAAAGATAATGCACAGCCCCTTGCCCATCTCGCGGGCGCATGAACTCCCGGCCGCAGCCCGAATCTGCCAGTCTGGATACACGCGCACGATGAGATTGGTTGTCAACGCCGTCGGAACGGCTATAATTATACCAGCGCGGACTAGTCCACTCGGGCGCAATTCGGAATTGGAGATCGGCATCACTACGCAAACTTACCACGAGGCCAGCAGGAAACTCTTGGCCCAGGCAAGGGACGAATTGGCGGCGGGAGACGTGCGGCAGGCGTCCGAAAAAGGCTGGGGTGCAGCGGCGCAGATGGTCAAAGCGGTGGCTGAACAGCGAGGCTGGGAGCACAAGGGCCACGGGGCTTTGTTTACGGTAGTGGACCAGGTAGCGAGGGAAACACAGGACCACAGCGCGAGAACCGAATTTCATGTGGCTAACAGCCTGCACGCCAATTTCTACGAGCACTGGATGTCGGCGGATATGGTGAGCAGCGGCTTGGATGAGGTAGGCATGTTCATAGATAGGCTTGAACCTCTGCTGTGATCAAGAGGCCAGGCAGATGCCAATAGGCCCGCCCCAATGAGTACGGGGTGGGCCTATTCTTGTGCATGGCGGGAGTTTAGGAATCGCCGCATAGAAAGAGGAAATTTCGCTACTCCGAATCCTCGAGAGGAACACTAGATATTGACCGATATGCTTACGGATTCCGCAATCGTCATGAAGGCGGACAACTTGGAACATTACTACGGTCTTACCGATATCCGATGGCTTGAACCGAAGGCCAGCCGAACGAGCTGGCTCCAGATCTTTGGGCTATAGGCATCGTGGACCGATGCCACAATACCTTACCGAAACCTCAGCACAATAGCACAATACGATATTGGCGTTGACAATCGCGTAGCGGCAAACGATTCGCGGACACAATCAGCCGGCGTGAAGTGCCGCGGTAGATCCGCCTCCCGTTCAGCAACTTTCTCAACGGACCCGTTCGTAGCGTTTTACAGCAAGGAAAGGAGGTTACTGTTCAATCAAGAGACAAAATTTAGTAGGCCCACCATCCCATCCCTGAACG
This sequence comes from Dehalococcoidia bacterium, assembly GCA_965262485.1. Classification (GTDB taxonomy): domain Bacteria; phylum Chloroflexota; class Dehalococcoidia; order Lucifugimonadales; family UBA3495; genus Bin87. The sequence continues at coordinate 3,260,125 of OZ253540.1, forward strand.
ATCCTAGGCATCCGGAAAGTCCGGAAACGGAGATTCCTCTCTACCCGATCCGGCCCCGGCGGCGGAACCAAGCGATTGCTCCCACCGCCGCGTAGACCGGCAGTGATGGGACGACAGCGATCCCGACCAAACGCACGGCGCCCATGACGACATCGATAAAACCCGGGGGGCTGGACTGCCAGTAATCTGCCCCCAGAGCAACGCTGAGCAATCCTGTCCACAGGAACTCAGACGCTGGCACGCCGGTCAGGCATACTGAGGCGACCCCCGCGAAAAATGGCGCCTGACGATAGAGCAAGGCAAGGGAAAATACCAAAGGCACCGCCGCCGGCCAAGACAGGGCGATGAAAAGGTATTCCAAGCCGTGCAGGCCACCGTGCCCTAGCAGTTCCACGAATATCAAGAAAAACGGCAACCACAACGAACACAGGGCAACCATCTTGAGACCCAGGGCCCGCAGCGCGTTTTCGCGTGCGGGCCCTGGGCATTCCGCTCCAGTACTATGGTTGCAGTCAGCCAGCTTGCCCTTCCCAGTCTGCAGTCACGGTAGCCTGAGCGGAGAACACGGTCGTTGAGCAAGCAGGTATCAGCTTGCCCCAGCTCTTCTTGATCTTCTTGTTCCCGTACTTGGCTTTCACCTGACTGGTGTAACCCCAGTCCAGCAATTCACCCTCATCCTCGTCGGGATGCTCATACTGCCAGATGGTCTCATTGGGGTCGCTGGGAGAATACCCCTCGTACCATTCGCAGAACTTGTGCAGTATCAACGTGCTCTCGGATGCGTAAATCTCTGAACTGGCCCGCAGAGTCTGCACCATCTCCACTCGATTTCGGTAGTCGTAACACCAATCGACCGTTATCTTAGTCCTGATCTGGTGTCCACTCGGCACGTACGTCTTGTAGTTCGTTTTCGTGGACCGGGTGCACCGGTAAAAACTGCCTTCGGACTGCGCGATGCCAGAGGGCCAATCCAGCGTAATGTACCGGTCAGCGACGTGGGACAACAGGTGCGAACTGCCGGTGACCTCATCACTGCCTGATACCGGCCCGGGGCCATTGGCTCCCTCAAACGGGGCAAAATCGTTGCAAACCTTTACCGTGTCGCCATAGACTTCTCGCTCCTCGTCCGTTTCGGTCTCCCGCACGCCGCAGGTCGCGCCATCGTCGAATTCGGCGTCGGAGTCGAGCATATATTGGTCAATATCACGGTCGTAGAAGCAAGACTTCGGGCGGTCACCGATGGTGGCGCGCTCCCAAGAATTCTCAGCGAGTCGGGACACACACCGATGAACGGAACCATCTTCCTGTTTCTCATTACGTCACCGTCAGGTCGGAACGAAGCAATCCAGTAACCGGGTCGACCTCCACGCTACCGCTTCCGGCACCTTGAACTCCGCTACCTGCTGCTCCCGCAGAGGCGGGACGGATCTGCTGGTAATCCACAGTTTGCAGTGTGTTGTTCGGGAACCGGCCAAGCCGAGTGCATCGCGCGCCTTCATCATTGCAGTTGTAGAACACACGCACAATCAGAGTGCCTTCCCCTTCCATCTCTTCCAATCCATCGGTCAGGTCGTAGCCGACATTCGATAGTGGTTCCGTGCTCTGCCAAGCCTCTTCGCCGGTCAATCTGTACCTCACAACGTACTTGCCAGGCAAGGCATCCCAATCCAGATGGACCCCGTCACCATCGTACCAGAGCCTGACTGCCTCGTGGCCTGGGATATTGATTACGACGCTGATGGATCCCGTTCCGTGTTTCTCACACCCATCATCGTCACAAAGTCACAAAACTCCACACGAACCGCCCAAGCACCCTGCCTTGGTACATCGAACGACGCCGCGGGGTTGCTGGTTACTGCTACGTCTCCGTCGGCGAAATCGCTATAACGAAGACGCCAACGGACACGGTAGGTGTCCGCTTGGGGAACGTGATCCCAAGTCGCGTTTATTCAGAGTGTTCCCGGATCATTGCTGAGCGCAACTCCCGAAGAGGTTTCGTGCCCATCCGCCGCCACCGTCGGAATGCCGAGAACTCCAGCCTGAAGGCCAAAGATACTGACGGCACCCATCATCGCAATAAGCAATGCTCCGGCGGTTATCAATCTCTTCCATGTCACTATGAAGCCCACGAGGTTTCTCCTTCACCGCGCCCGTGGCGGGCTTGCCGTGATTGCCAAAACGACTATTCGGCCGGCGAACGACAGGGCTGGACACACAGAGGGCGTAGTGCTACCGAAGAGCCCAATGGCGGACCACCATTCCCCATTGACCGCGGCCTCGGTGTTCACTGCACCGGGGCCATTTTATTGGCCCACGCAGGCTATGGGCTGGCCAATCCGACGTCAAACACCCAGGTATCGCCGCTGCCGGCTCGAATCACATCCGAAAACATCGACTGCACCGAAAGCACACAGCGTTATCTGATCCGCAGCGGAACGACGCCGGGGGAATCAGCCGCCCATACAATGACTTGAGGGTTTGGCCAATTTTCAGCCCTCATAGGCCGACCTAATTGGGAGCAACATTATGCCCGTGTCCGGCCCGTGCAGAGGCGACTAACTGGGTCCAGTTAGTCCATAGGACAGACTGGAGCAACGACAGAACCAACAAATGCAGCGACCATGAACCTCAGGTTCAGGCTCATTCCAAGACTGAAACAACGCATCGATGATACGTTGTCCCCAACCGGAGCAACCAATCGTAATTTCAGCACAGCACTCACGCCACACCTCCAGAGGGCACAATCACAGGTGTATTTATGCGATCAAAAAGCCATCCCACACGTTCCTCATACAGACAATTACCAAGCAAAGGTGGCTGATCTACGTCGTGGCTACCCCGGAACCGGAATAGCGAAATTTCCTCATAGAAAACAAGGGCATTGACAGATTACCTGGGCAAAGTTAGCATAAAATCAGCGTTGGGCGGAGTACTCTGCGAGTACGACATCTGACGCTCTGGTATTTTAACGCTTTCAAAATCGGCAGCCGTCGCCGCAGTCGTCGCTGCCACGTCCCAGCAGCCGCCCGATGCGCATACGGTTGCGGGCGAAACCGCGATACAGGGCATCGAATACCGGACGCGCCGGCCACCAACCCGTCCAGGCAACCATCCAGCCCAGGCCGCCGAGTCGGTAAGCCTCGCGCAGGCTGTCCATGCCCACCGTAACACCGCCGTCGGGCCGGATGCCGTACAGGGCGCCGTCCACCTGTTCAGCCGTAAGCCCGTAGGCCGCAGCGTCAAAACCCTCCAGCGAAATATCAACCGCTTCGATGGCGGCCGGACGGCGGCGGTGCAGCCACAGAACCTCCCGGCTGCACACCGGACACGCGCCGTCGTACAACAGTTGGTAGCGGTTGTCCACCGCCCGGGCTCCTTGTGTCACGCCGCCGCGTTAGTCATCGGCTGGTGCGGGAACCGCCGCGTCGGCTGCCGTCTGAGCCGCCTGGGCAGCGGCCAAAGCCGCCACGTCCGTGCCCACGTCCTGCACCCCGTATTTCTTCTCCAGCTCGTAGATGGCATCCAGACCCAGCACCGAGGCTACATCCCAGCGGGTGCCGTACCGATCCGGATCGACCATGCCGTCGGTCATCAGCTCCTCGTAGGCGGCCCGTACCTGCTTGTAGATGAGCCAAATGGTGCTGCCGCAGATCATGATCTTATAGCCCAGGTCCTGCATCGTCTGCGTGGTGGCCAGGTCGCCGTTGTACATCCTGGGCACGTCACCCAGGTCGGCGGCGTACCGCTGTATATCGTCCTGCGACTTGATCCCGTCCACGAACACCAGGTCGGCTCCCGCCTCTGCGTAGGCCCGGCAGCGCTCCACGGTATCTTCCCAACCGTTCACGGCGTAGGCATCGCAACGAGCGATGATCACAAAGTCGGGGTCGGTGCGGGCATCCAGCGCGGCGTGAATCTTCTGCACGTGGTCGGCAATTGGCACCACCTGCTTACCGGCGAAAAAGCCGCACTTCTTGGGGAATACCTGGTCCTCCAGATGAATGGCCGCCACTCCGGCGGACTCATACTCCCGCACCGTACGATGCACGTTGAGAGGATTGCCGTAACCGGTATCCGCATCGCATATCACCGGGATGTTCACCGCGTCGGCAATGTACTTGGCATTGGACACCATTTCGGTCATGGTGATCAGGCCAACGTCGGGGAACCCACGTTCGGCGGCAGTGCCGGCCCCGGTCATGTACACCGCGTGGTGTCCCACGTCCTCGGCGATCCGGGCGTGCAGCGCATTCAAGACGAACGGAGCAACAATCAACTGGTCGGAAGCCAGCATCTGCCGCAACCTGGTAGTAGCTTTCATAGTTACAGTACCTCCACGAACGTTTGACAAGTGATTGATTTATTACCGGGATGGACAGGATGTTAAGGATAAACAGGATACTGCTGTTTTAAATCCGGTTTCACGTTGTGCTGTTGTGTGTTCCGGTTCCCCTTGGCAATGAGCCTGCGATATTCGATACGCGGGTTGCCAAAGTTGATCAGCAGTCCCACCGGGATGCCGGTGGCATTTAGATAGTTGATTATCTGAGCTCGATGCTGCTCGGAAAGTCGTGAGACCGTTTTCAGCTCTACGATTATGAGGTCCTCTACCAGTAGATCCGCGTAGAATGAGCCGACCGACACGCCACGGAAAGATACTTTGATAGGCGCCTGCCCACGTACCGACACTCCGGATTCCTTGAGGGCAACTACCATCGCCTTTTCATACACTGATTCCAAAAATCCGGCCCCGAGTTCGTTCTGGACTTCGAACGCGCATCCAATTATCTTCTCCGTCAGATCCGAATGCAGCATTTATATCCTGTCTATCCCATTCATCCTGTGCATCCCGGTAAAAATTACCGCCCACGGAGCGCGGGTGGCATGGCTAGTAAATCCGATCCGTCTCTGCCACCAGCGGGGGCACGGCGGTTTCCATCCAGGGAACCATGTCGCGCAGCACCTCCACGGGTATCTCATGACCCATGTTGTACTCATTATAAGACAGCGTGTAACCCTCTTCGTTGAGAAACTCCCGCGTGCGCCGGGCGCTGTCCATCGACACCATCTGGTCATACACGCCGTGGGCGACGAAAACCGGCTGGTTGCGGTGGTTGGGCAGTCGAGGTCGCAGTATTTCCGGATCCGGCAGCGACGCGCTCAGGGCAATAAGGGCCGCGAACTTGTCGGGGCGGGCCAACCCCATCCGGTAGGTCATGCCACCGCCCTGGGAGAATCCCAGCAGCATCGCGCGGCCATCGTCGGCCCCGAATTCCTTCAGGACTTCGGCGAAAAAGTCATCCAGCAATCCTTCCGCCTCCGCGTAGTCTTCGTCCGTGGCCTGACCGCGCGGCGGATGCCAGCCGTAACCGATCATCCCCGGCCCCAGCTCAAAGGGAATCGGCGCGTTGGGACAGGCGTACACGTAGCCCTTGCGGTTGATTGACGGGGCCAGGCTCGCCAGGTCCTGCATATTGGCGCCGAAACCATGCAGCAGCGCCACCAGGGGATAAGATGCGTCGGCGTCGTAGTCGTCGGGGAATATCAACATGTAATGCAGGCCGTCGCCGGCCACCCTGCGCTGTTCAGATTGCATGGAATCCGCTCCTTGTCGTCCGGTCTCATTCACTAAAAGGACTACGGGATGTCGCCGCGCAGTCGCCGGTTTTCGGCCCGCAGCCGCGCTATCTCCGCCTGCAGATTATCATTGGCTTCCCGCGGGTTTTCGTATTCTGCCCCGGTCGCCGGGTCGTGTATCCGGAAGCGCCCGCTTCTCCAACGGAAATCCAGGTTCAGCAGCGCGCTGGTTGACCCGATGGCTCCGTCGGCATAATCCATTACCGGGAACTGTTCATAAATGCCATTGACCAGCCCCTCACCGATAATGGGCTGCCCAAAGTGATTCCCGCCGGACGGGTCAAACCGCCAGTACTCGGGAACTCCCATCTCCCGGTAAATCTCCCGCTTTTCGACAGTGTCCCTCAGATATGTAGTATGGGATGCAACCTCGATCACGAAATCCGGCGGCTTGCCAATTTGACGCATGTCATACCCGTTCCGGTCCCAAACCGCCTGAGTGTCAATGCCCAGCACAACGAGGGTGTCCGGAACAACGTAAGGGGTGCGTCCCGTGGCCGGGTCGGTGTTGGCATAGTACACGGGAACTTCGTCGCTAACCAGGTTAGTGGGATGCCAGGGGAAATGTGCCCCCGGAGCTAAAATCATGTGAAGTCTTTCCCGCAAATCGTTGATGGTTGGAGACTGCAACATATCTTTGTGTACACGCTCGTGGTGAGGGAAAGGCTCCCAGTAATCAGGCGCCGGGTGGATTTTGGGCTTCGGGGTAGTCATAGCGGTCTCCCCATTGCGTAACGCTAGCAGCGGTGTGCGCGTATTATAGCGCAGCCTTTCCCTGCACCGCCGGCGGTTTAGCCTCTCCCCTCGATGCGAAAGGTTGCAATAAGGGCCTTCCTGACACATTGACAATTTGCGTCGGACAACTGCGTTGGGACTGTGCTACGCTACCAGCAACCAACGATCAAAGCCGGCGAGGCCAGCAGCGGAGTTAATTGATGAAATACGAAGTCGTCCTCATCGAATCTGACCAAGGTTATGCGGTCCATTGTCCGGCCTTGCCCGCGTGTTGGTCACAAGGCGCCACTCCCGAAGAAGCGATAGAGAATATCCGCGCGGCCATCTCGGAATATCTCGATTACGTTTCCGATAGAGCCACTCTGCGCAAGGAACAAATCCTCGATGTGGGACAACGGTCGGGGTTTCAGGTCGAGTTGCGTGAGATTCAAGTGCCGGTATAGATGCCCCGTTGCCCCGGCATCAACCACCAAAGAGCCATTAGAGCCTTTATGAGGGTTGGATTCCGGATTGAACGGCAGGGCCGCCACGTGATAATGACCAACTGGGAGGTGGACTTGGTGATTCCACGCAACAATCCCATCCATGCCTTTACGATGGGTGGAATCATAGTCCAGGCCGGTCTCACCGTGCCGGTCTCATCGTGAGTGAGTTCAGGGATTTGCTGTAGCCGCTGGCCGAACACGCCGGCCCAACCTACCGCCGTCAACAGCCCGGCTGTCCGTAGTTCCCGCAACAACCGCGAGGCGGAAACACCCGACGCCAAATGTTGCGTACAATCGCTGCCGTCCAGCCATGCCAGGGCAACCCGCTGCCGCGTAAATTCCCCAACGGCGCAAACCGCCGTTCATCATTCCGCTCTCCCTCCGGGAGAGGGCCGGAGTGATGGCTGTCCCTTCTATCGCACATCGGACGGCTATCCCGTCGTTGCTCCCGCTGTACTCGCCGCGTTGACATCGGGGCCGCCGCCAAAGACGCCAAAAGGATTCAGCGAGCGGGGCGCATCGTACGCGTCCATCTGTTCGGTGCGCTTTAGCCAGCCCACCACCAGGTAGGTCAGCGGTGTGGCTGCGATTTCGTACAGCGATTTGGCGATCCAGGCGCACACTGCGGCGTTGAACACCGGCGCCCACGAACCGCTTTCAGTGACCCACAAACCGGAAATGCCGAACGCGATGGTAAAAAACAGTATCGAGTCTATACCCTGCCCTACGATGGTGGACGATATGGTCCGCAGCCACAGCATCCTGCCCTGGGTTCGATTCTTCAGAATGACCATCACCGCCGCGTTGACGAACTCTCCAATGATATAGGCAACGAACGAACCCAACAGGATCCAGGTGGTGGCGCCCAGAATGCTCTCATACGACGCTTGGTCTTCCCAGAACCCTGCGCCGGGGATGATGTTTCCCAACCAGAACAGCAGCACCATCAGCAGGTTGCACACAAACCCCAGCCAGATGACGCCGCGGGCTACCCGAAATCCATACACTTCCGTCAGAATGTCGCTGATGATGTAGCCGACCGGGAAGCAGACGATGGCCGCCGACACCACAAAGAGATTGCTGCCAATGAGGTTGAACGGCAGTTCAAACAGCGTAACCGGCTTGATGGCAATGATGTTGCTGGCCAGCAGCACCGTCACCGCCAGCGCGGCGATGATAACCAGCTTGCCGGAAAACTGCATTCCTACTCCCTCCAGAAAAAGCTAGGCGTGTTGACATTTTGAAATTTCATTTCGTCATTCCGGCGAAAGAACGTCACCCCGTACTTGATACGGGGCCGGAATCCAGTGCTCCAAATAAGAATAACTATCCCGAAATTAGCCACCTCCCAACTCTCTGGATTCCCGCTTTCGCGGGAATGACTGGAAATGTCAACAGAACCTAATCCCCTCTCCCTTGATGGGAGAGGGTTAGAGCCTGCCCCGTACTTAATACGGGGGTAACGGTGAGGGCCGTCCCATCACAACAGCGGCAAATAACGGGAAATCTCGTAATCGGTAACGGTAGAGCGATACTGCCCCCACTCCATCTTTTTGTTGCGCAGCAGCGAATCAAACACGAAATCCCCCAGCGTCTTGCGCAGAAGTTCGCTGCCCTCAGCCAACGCAATGGCTTCGCCCAGGCTGCCGGGCAGCGCGGTGATGCCCCGCGCCGTGCGTTCTTCGACTGACATCGAGCCGACATCGGCGGTTACCGGTGTGGGCAGCGGATACTCGTCTTCGATGCCTTTCAATCCGGCTGCCAGCAACACGCTGAAGGCCAGGTAAGGGTTGCACGCCGGGTCGGGCGCACGGTATTCGATCCGCAGCGACGTGTCGTAACCGGATTTGTAGGATGGCACGCGCACCAGGTCCAGCCGGTTTGAAACCGTCCAGGAAACGTGCACCGGCGCTTCGTATCCCGGCACCAGCCGCTTGTAGGAATTTACCCACTGGTTGGTCACCAGCGTAATCTCCGGGGCGTGGCGCAGCAGGCCAGCGATGAACCGCTTGCCCGTAACCGAAAGATGGAAATCGTCGTCGGAATCGTAGAACGCGTTGGTGTTGCCGCGAAACAGGGACTGGTGGGTATGCATGCCGCTGCCGTTGCTGCCGGTAAACGGCTTCGGCATAAACGACGCGTACACACCCTGCAGTTGGGCCAACTCCTTGATGACCAATCGCGCGGTCATCACGTTGTCGGCCATGGTCAACGCGTCGGTGTACTGCAGATCGATTTCGTGCTGACTGTGCGCTCCCTCGTGGTGGGAGTATTTGACCGGAATGCCCATGTCGGCCAGGTTCAGCACCGTATCGCGGCGCAGGTCCGATGACGGGTGGCTGGACAACTGGTCGTAGTAGCCGTAGGTATCCAGCGGTACCGGCGATTCAGCGTCCTTCAAGTAGAAAAACTCTAGCTCGGGGCCAACGTAATATATGTAGCCCATGGTCGCCAGCCTTTCCAGGTTCCGCTTCAGAACCTGCCGAGGGTCGCCGATGAACGGTTCGCCCCGGGGCGTGCGAATGTCGCAAAACATACGTGCCACCGAGTTGCGTCGGGGTCGCCACGGCAGCAGGGAAAACGTCGTCGGGTCGGGGAACGCCCTCATGTCGCTTTCCTCTTCCCGCGAGTAGCCTTCGATTGCCGCTCCATCGAAGCCAACCCCCAGTTCAAGGGCATCTTCCAGATCGTCAACCGTTATGGCAAACCCTTTCAGGTGGCCCAGAATATCGGTAAACCACAGGCGTATAAATTTAACATCGAAGTCGCGGGCGCTGCGCAGAACATACTCGCGTTCTGCGGCGTGATTATCGGTCATCAAGTAAGGTCTCCTAGGGTGTGTTGACAAATACCGTCATTCCCGCGAAAGCGGGAATCCAGTGGCCTAAGTCGTTAATCGGGGTTCTGATTCTTTCATCATACCCTCTCTGGACTCCTGCCCCGTATCAAGTACGGGGTGACGTTCTTTCGCAGGAGTGACGGGCTGGTTTGCTAATTGTCAACAGGCTCTAGGTGAAAGGACTCGTGGAGCGGATCGAACGCCATAATCAATCTCTCTTCTGTCGTCAGTTTCGGAATCTAGGTGGAATGTTTCCGTTGAGCACTGCCAGAAACTCTGCGTCGCTAACTCCGGACCTGCGAACCATCTTGGTTACTGTACCTTGCGGGATGTTGCCCCGGTGCCTGGGAATGAAAGCAGTCAATCCCAATCCCTCGTGAGTCATCTTGCCATGCGGCCCTCTTCCGCTACCATCTGGTACGAAGCCAAGCCGACGATAAACTGACAATACTGCCCGCGCGCTCAAATTGCGGAAATACGACGGCATTAAACGACGGGGGATTCAGTGTCTGCAAAGCGCGGATTGCTGCGAATTTCCTCCTCGGTCATAAATCGCGGTTCAACCCAATGGATTTCGGTAATCCCGCCTTCTTCATAGCATTCGGCAAGTGTTACTTCTTTTTCCACTTGCGTCTGCTCGGCGTCAAGAATCACGACCTTCCGTCCCGGTACTTCTTCCAGGTACAGCGCCATCGCATCAGCAATCATCAGCCGGGCCTCCTCCTGGGTTTGGCCGTCGGAGACGCAGCCACGCATGGCGAGACAAACGGCCGTCCACCAGAGGTTGTCCGGGTATCCGATGTCCGGGTACTTGACCAGCACTACTTCGTATTTTTCCATCATCGCACTCCTGCTCAGCGGCGGCGTAGGGGCGAATAATCATTCGCCCCTGTCCCCGTAGTTGCGGTTAGCGATATTCTACCACCCGGCTAGGCGTCGAAATACTTGAAGAATTCGTAGGGATGCGGGCGCAGGCGCAGATCATCCACGTCCACCTTCTTGTAATCCAGCCAGGTCTCGCGGCGGTAATCCCAATCTCTCGGTCCCGAAGTATGGGGAAGCGGTTCAGACGCTGGCGTCCATCGCGACGGTGTCTGATGAAAGAACTCGGGGGAGGATTGGACGCCATAATCAATCTCTCTTCTGTCGTCAGTTTCGGAATCTAGGTGGAATGTTTCCGTTGAGCACTGCCAGAAACTCTGCGTCGGTAATTCCGGACCTACGAACCATATCGGTTACCGTGCCCAGCGGGATCGTCCCCCGGTGCCTGGGAATGAAAACGGTCAATCCCAATCCCTCGTGGGTCATCTTGCCATGCGGCCCTCTTCCGCTACCATCTGGTACGAAGCCAAGCCGACGATAAACTGACAATACTGCCCGCGCGCTCAAATTGCGGAAATACGACGGCATTAAACGACGGGGGATTCAGTGTCTGCAAAGCGCGGATTGCTGCGGATTTCCTCCTCCGTCATAAACCGTGGTTCAACCCAATGGATTTCGCTAACGCCGCCTTGCTGACGATGTTCGGCAAGTGTTACTTCTTTTTCCACTTGCGTCTGCTCGGCGTCAAGAATCACGACCTTCCGTCCCGGTACTTCTTCCAGGTACAGCGCCATCGCATCAGCAATCATCAGCCGGGCCTCCTCCTGGGTTTGGCCGTCGGAGACGCAGCCGCGCATGGCCAGGCAGACCGCCGTCCACCAGAGGTTGTCCGGGTATCCGATGTCCGGGTACTTGACCAGCACTACTTCGTATTTTTCCATCATCGCACTCCTGCTCAGCGGCGGCGTAGGGGCGAATAATCATTCGCCCCTGTCCCCGTAGTTGCGGTTAGCGATATTCTACCACCCGGCTAGGCGTCGAAATACTTGAAGAATTCGTAGGGATGCGGGCGCAGGCGCAGATCATCCACGTCCACCTTCTTGGACTCCAGCCAGGTCTCGAGCAGGTCGTCGGTGAACACACCGCCGCGCATCAGGAACTCGTTGTCCCGTTCCAGCGCGCCCAACGCCTCCTCCAGCGAACCGGGAATCTGACGGATGGACGACAGCTCCGCCGCCGACATTTCATAGAGGTTCTGGTCCACCGGGTCCGGCGGTTCAATCTCGTTGATGACGCCGTCGATGCCCGCCATCAGCATGGCGGCGAAAGCCAGGTAGGGGTTGCAGGACGGATCGGGCGCCCGGAATTCCAGCCGCCGCGCCGCCGGACTGTTCGAGTAAGTTGGTATCCGGATGCACGCCGAACGGTTCCGCACCGAGTACACCAGGTTCACCGGAGCCTCGAAGCCGGGCACCAGCCGCTTGTAGCTGTTCGTCGTCGGCGCGGCAAAGGCCATCAGCGCCGGCGCGTGCAACAGCAGCCCGCCGATGTAGTGGCGGCAGGTGGCCGACAGCAGGGCGTAGCCGTTGGCGTCGTAGAACAGGTTGTTCCCGTCTTTCCACAGGCTCTGGTGCGTGTGCATCCCGGTGCCATTGTCTCCAAACAGCGGCTTGGGCATGAACGTTGCCACCTTCCCATGCGCCTTCGCCACATTTTTGACCACGTACTTCACAATTGAAACCGTGTCGGCCATTTTGGTCAGGCTGTCGAAGCGCACGTCAATCTCGGCCTGGCCGGCGGTGGCAACTTCGTGATGGTGCTTTTCGACGATGATGCCAAAGTGCTCAATCTTCTGCACCATCTCGGAGCGAATATCCTGGAAGGTGTCGAAAGGCGGGGCCGGAAAATACCCGGACTTGAGCGGCGGCCGATAGGCCAGGTTGTTGCCGCCGCCGATGTTGGTCTCGGCGCCCGTATTCCATACGCCCTCGTCAGAGTCAATGAAGTAGTAAGCAGAGTTAACGGTCTGGTCAAAACGGGCGGAATCGAACACGAAAAATTCCGGTTCCGGACCCCAGTAGCTGACATCGGCAATGCCGCTCTCTTTGAGGTACGCTTCGGCCTTGTGCGCTACATGGCGCGGGTCCCGGGAGTACAGTTCCCGCGTGACCGGGTCGATAATGTCGCAAAACATATGCAGCGTGGGGATGCTGAAGAAGGGGTCAACCACCGCCGTGCTGGTGTCCGGCAGGAGCGTCATATCGCTCTCATCAATGGACTTGAAGCCCCTGATGCTGGAACCGTCGAAACCGTAGCCCTCGGCCAGGTTGGCTTCGGTCAACTCGCTGAGCGGTATGGATACGTGCTGCAAAGTGCCGGGCAAGTCGGTGAATCGCAGGTCGATGATGCCGATGCCGTTTGACTTGCAAAAGTCGATTACTTCAGTGGGGGTCATTTTGGATTCCTCCTTTCGGGATGATTTGGGTTGCGTGTGTGTTTTGTCATCTAAACTGTCATCCTGCGCCTCAACCGCCCTTCCGGCTTCTTCTTTCGCCTTTCCGTCATTCGCTGGAATCCTGCCCCCTCTCCCTCTGGGAGAGGGTTGGGGTGAGGGAGGACTCTATTGGTTCATGCCTTCTCCATGCTGCGTCAGGTCAATTCCTATTTCCTCTTCGGTGTCAGTGATGCGCAGACCAATGGTGTATTTAAGGGCCAGCAGAATGATGCTGGACACAACGAACGACCATGCGAAGGCCGCCAGTATGCCAATGACTTGGTAGAGAACCTGTTCGATGCGGGTTACGTCGACGTCCAGGCCATCCAGCCCAATGCCAACGCCGACGAATATTCCGGTAGCCAGCGCCCCCCAGATCCCGCCGATCCCGTGGATGCCGAACACGTCCAGCGAATCGTCAATGCGCAGCTTGTGAACCAACCCAACGGCCACGAAACACGCGGCGCCAGCGCCAGCGCCGATGATGATGGCTGGCATGACTCCCACAAAACCGGCGGCCGGCGTTATCGCCACCAGACCCGCCACTGCTCCCGCTGCGGCGCCGCTGGCCGACGGTCGCTTGGTCACCAGCCACGACACCAGCGACCACGAGGACATGGCGGTGGCGGCAGCCACATTGGTAACAACGAAGGCATTCACGCCCTGGCCGCTCGTCAGGTCGAAACTGCTGCCCGCATTGAAGCCGAACCAGCCGAACCACAACATGCCGGCGCCCAGCAGCACCAGGGGCACGTTGTGCGGAGTAACCGTTGCCGTCCCAAACCCGGCGCGGCGCCCCACGATGAAGGCCGCTGCCAGCGCTGCGGTCCCTGATGCGATATGCACCACGGTGCCGCCGGCGAAGTCCAGCGCAAACCCGGCTTCGCTCATTCCCAGCACCGAGCCCAGGTTGCCCAGCCAGCCGCCGCCCCAAACCCAATGGCACAGCGGCGCATACACAATGGTTACCCACAATGCTGAAAAAATCACGTAGGACGAAAATTTGAACCGCTCCGCGAAGCCGCCGGCGATCAGCGCCACCGTAATAATGGCGAACATCCCCTGGAACACCATGAACGCCTGTTCGTCCAGTTCCACGCCGATCATCCCGAACTTGGTGAGGTCGCCCACGAAGCCCAGGCCGCCCACGCTGTTGCCGAACGCCAGACTGTAACCCCAAAGCACCCACAACACGCTCACCAGCCCAATTGCGGTGATGGAGTGCATCATCGTTCCAATCACGTTTTTGTGGCGAACCAGGCCGCCGTAGAAGAGCGCCAGTCCGGGCACCATAATGAACACCAGAGCCGACGATATCAGAAAGGACAGTACTTGCAGTTCCGTGAACTCCATCAGTCTTCTCCCCGTCACAATGTTGCTCTGCGCCCCGGATACCGGAATTTCGCGGTGGCAATGTGGCCGCACCGCCCACGAAACACAACCAGCCGTATCACTATGCGTAAAGCGTATGCAAGTATAAAATTCCAGTGTTACGTATCAATGACGGAAATGTTACAAAATTGTTACACACCCGCATTTGCCCCCCTTGTATGTAAAGTAGAGGCGCGGCAGACCGAAACACCCTCTCCCTTGATGGGAGAGGGCTGGGGTGAGGGTGAAAATCCGCACTGACCACCTTCCGCACTGACCACCTTCCGCACATCCTGAGCCCGTCGAAGGACGCCCCGCTGTCATTGCGAGCGTAGCGTGGCAATCTCGTTGAGGTTGAACACACGTCGGCAAACCGCCATTGCTACGGCGACGAGATTGCCACGTCCCTCGACAAGCTCGGGATGAGCGGAAGATCCTCGCAATAACAGTAGGCCAGGGCAATCGCATATGGACCAATTACCCACCGTCATTCCCGCGAAAGCGGGAATCCAGGTTCTGTTGACATTTCACGTCATTCCGGCGAAAGAACGTCACCCCGTACTTGATACGGGGCCGGAATCCAGGCGCTTTGGAAAGCAGACATCCTTCACATTCACGGTACTCTGGATTCCCGCTTTCGCGGGAATGACGATCTGGGGTTAGCGAAATCGCCTTATTTCTCAAATGTCAACACGGCCTAGTGACCGATGCCGGTGGCTTCGCCGCAAAAATCCAGCAGATTACAAGCTCTGGGCAGTAGGCCGGTTTGGTTTGACAAAGCGGGTACACGTGAGGATGAGGGCCGTACCTCTACAAAAATGAGGGCCAGGGGTGGCCACAGCCCCCGACCCTCGGAGTGAGGAGAGGAAGAGTTTCCAAGCTGTCGGCTAGCTGGTAGCCGCCGACTCCGGGTAAGTCTGGATTCCGTGTTCGGAAATATCCAGGCCCTCCAGCTCCTCGGCCTCGGTGACCCGCACGCCCATCGCGAACTTCAGCAGGTAGAACAGGCCGAGACCGGTCGCCAGCGACCATACGACAACGGCGATGATGCTGTAGATCTGCGGGAGTATCTGAGTACCGCCAAATATCAGCCCGCCATCGTTGGCGAAAATTCCCAATGCCAGCAGACCCCACAAGCCCGTAAAGCCGTGAACGCTGATGGCGCCTACCGGGTCGTCAACCTTCAGTACCCGCTCGACGAACATCACCGACAGGTACATAACCGGGGCGGCGATGGCGCCAATGACTACGGCAGCCCACGGGTCCACAAAGTTCACGGGGGCAGTAATTCCCACCAAACCGGCCAGGGCGCCGTTGCACGCCATCAGGATGTCGGCCTTGCCCTTGACGATTAGCGTGATGTACATCGCAACCACCGCTCCGGTGGCGCCGGACAGCAAAGTATTGACAGCGTTGATTCCAATGTCATCGCCCCATCCGACGTTGAAGCCGAACCAGCCGAAGAACAGGATAAACGTGCCGATCACTACGAACGGGGTGCTGTGCGCCGGCATCTCCTGGGCTACACCATTGATGAACTTGCCGATGCGCGGCCCGACCACCCAGGCGCCAGCCAGGGCAACGAACCCGCCGACCGCGTGCACCACGCCGGAACCGGCATAGTCCAGCGCTCCCAGGCCCTCCAGCCATCCGGCGGTGCCAGTCAGCAAGCCGCCCCAGACCCAGTGGCCGTAAATGGGGTAAATCAGCGCCGATACGATGAAGCTGTAAGCCAGGTAAGCCTGCAGCTTGGTGCGCTCCGCCATGGCGCCGGCCACGATGGTGGCGGCGGTGGCGGCGAATACCATCTGGAAAATCCAGTCAACGTACTCTCCACCCGTCAGGAACCAGCCGGTCAGACCGATGAATCCGCCGGCGGTTTCACCCATCATAAAGGCGAACCCAAAAGCCCAGAAGCCCAGGGACGCGATTGCAAAGTCCATGAACGACTTGGTGAGGTAGTTGGTGGTGTTCTTGGATCGAATCAGACCGGCGCCCAGGAAGGCGAAACCGGCCTGCATAAAGAAGACCAGGGCTGCGGCAACGACGGTAACAATGTTATTGCTGTAGCCGCCCAGCCATTCGTTGGTTGGCGCTTCGTCCTGCGCGAACGCGATGTTAAACGTCGCCAGCAGTCCAATCGCCAGCAGTCCCACCGCCAATGCGAGCAGGGTACGCCGCATGGAGAAGGGGTACTCTTTTGCCGCGGCGACGCCGTGGCTGAATACGCCGTAACTGAACAATGATTTAGTGGCCGAAAGCATTTTTGCCTCCTATGCTTGTGAGGCGTCGTCTCCCAGCGTGTGGCCACAGCGCTGTGGGCCGGCGTCCCTTGTAATGTGACCTATGAAATTTTAATTCGGGAGTGTTAAGCGTTTGTTGCGTAAACGTGAACAACCTATTGCCGAAAAGTAACGCCCCTGTTTCGTATCGGCATATTCCAACCCTTCTAATATTCGTTATGTCATCATCCAGGTGAACATCGAAGGGTGTAATCGGCTCCCATAATGAGACACCCCGGAAACGCGCCAACCCAGGCGCGACTCAGGGTGTGTTGACAAATACCGTCATTCCCGCGAAAGAACGTCACCCCGTACTTGATACGGGGCGGGAATCCAGTGGCCGAAGTTGTTAGCCACGGTTCTGATTCTTTCATCTTACCCTCTATGGACTCCTGCCTTCGCAGGAGTGACGGGCTGGTTTGCTAATTGTCAACAGGCTCTAGGCCGCCGACAGGGTCTTTCGATTCTCCCTCTCCCCTTGTGGGAGAGGGCTGGGGTGAGGGGTATAACCTGCCGCAGGATAGTTCCCTAGCTCACACCTTCACCTTCACCCCCGTATCAAGTACGGGGCAGGCTCTAACCCTCTCCCATCAAGGGAGAGGGGATTTCTTGTAAAACCGAAAGGCCCTGAGGCCGCCGATTGGTCGGAACCCCAGCGGCGTATGCGGTGTATAATGAGGCCGCCCGCTGGCACGAGCCGAACATTGCCGGCCCTGCCATGTCATTCCAACCGTCAGAACTCTGCAATAGTCATCATTCCGGTCCACTAACTACGAGGTGTAATTATGGCTGATTACGCGCATCCCGAATCTCTGGTTACTACCGATTGGGTAGCCCAACACGGCAGCGACTCCAACGTCCGCCTGGTGGAAGTCGATGTGGATACATCCGCTTACGAACAGGGCCACATCGCCGGCGCCGTAACCTGGAACTGGCAAAGTCAACTGCAGCAGAACGTCGTGCGCGACATCGTGTCCCGCAGTGAAATGGAATCGCTCCTGGGCGGTGTGGGCATTTCGCCCGCCACCACCATCATCCTATACGGCGACAACAACAACTGGTTCGCGGCGTGGGCTTTCTGGCAGCTGAAATACTACGGACACGCCGACGTGCGGCTCATGAACGGCGGCCGCGCCCGGTGGCTCGCCGAAAACCGCCCCATCACCACCGACGTGCCCTCTTACCCCGCCGCCCAGTACAGCATCACCACCGAGAACGCCGACCTCCGTGCGATGCGCGACTACGTGCTGCAGGCCGTCAACAGCAGCTCCCACGCCTTGGTCGATGTCCGCTCGCCGGACGAATTCTCCGGAGCCCTGAACGCTCCCCCCAACCTGCCGCAGGAAGGTTCGCAGCGCAACGGACACATCCCGGGAGCCGCCAATATCCCCTGGGGCCAGGCTGTCAGCGAAGATGGCACCTTCAAGTCGGCTGACGACCTCAGCGAGCTGTATGGCAACCGCGGCATCGACGGATCCCGCGAAACCATCGCTTACTGCCGCATCGGCGAGCGCTCATCCCACACCTGGTTTGTGCTGAGCCAGCTGCTGGGATACGACAACGTCCGCAACTACGACGGCTCCTGGACCGAGTGGGGCAGCATCGTCGGCGCACCCATCCAGCGCGACGCATAAACCCTCCAGTCTGAAACCCCTTCCAGCCCGCCCCTCGTCATCGTGAGGAACGTCTGCTGCGTGACACCGCCGTCTCCGGCTCATCCCTTTCCACGGGAGAGGGATGGAGCTGGAGCGGACACCGCTAGCCCCCGGAAGGGCAAACGCGAGGGCCGAATCCCCCCGTGGTGGTAAACTGCCGCTCAATTTCACATCGATACAGAAATTCGGCAACAGAAAATACGGCAAAGGAAATTCGGTCAACATGGCGCAATACAACGTGGCAGTCATCGCCGGCGACGGCATTGGACCTGAGGTTATCGCTGAGGGGCGGAAAGTCCTGGATGCCGTGGCCGCCGGAACCGATGGCCTCTCATTTCAGCTGACCGACTTTCCCTGGGGCAGCGACTACTACCGGGAAACCGGCCGAATGATGCCCGAAGACGGCCTCGACCAGATCGCCGGCTTCGACGGCGTGCTGTTCGGCGCCGTGGGCGACCCCAACATCCCCGACCACATAACGCTACAGGGCCTCCTGCTGCCCATGCGCCGCGCCTTCGACCAGGCAATCTGCGTGCGTCCGGCGGTACTTTACCCTGGCGTTCAGTCGCCCATCGTCGGCAAATCCGCCGGCGACATCGACATGGTGATCTTCCGGGAAAACACCGAGGGAGAATACGCTCCGGTGGGCGGACGACTGTATGCCGGCACCCCCCACGAAACCGTGATCCAGAGCGGCGTATTCACCCGCCGCGGCACCGAACGCATCATCCGCGCGGCCTTTGAGCACAGCGTACGCCGGGGCGGCAAGAACAAGGTTACTTCGGTGACCAAATCCAATGCCCAGGCTTTCAGCATGGTGTTCTGGGATGAAGTCTTCGCGGACGTGGCGGCGGAGTACCCGCAGATCGAAACGGAATCGCTGCTGGTTGACCGGGCCGCCATGGATCTGGTGCGCTGGCCCGAGGATTTCGACGTCATCGTGGCCTCCAACCTGTTTGCCGATATTCTGTCCGACATTGCCGCCGTCGTAACCGGCAGCATGGGTCTGGCTCCCAGCGCCAACATCAACCCGGAAGGCAGGTTCCCCTCCATGTTCGAGCCGGTTCACGGCGCCGCCTTCGACATCACCGGCAAGGGGCTGGCCAACCCGCTGGCAACCGTGCTGGCCGTTGCCATGATGCTCGACCACTTCGGCGAACACGATGCCGCCGACCGCGTCAACGCCGCCGCCCTGCGCGTCCTGAACGAACGCAGCACGCTAACGGCCGATCTGGGAGGCAACGCCTCCACGCAGCAGGTGGGCGACGAGGTTATCCGCCTGCTGCAATAGCCGGCTGCCACATCGCGCCACACCGGATGCCATTGCGAGCGTAGCGCGAGCGGCACAGCGGTGACGTTTATTTACCTGGATGAACAGGATGGACGGGATAGACAGGATTTTGGGCCGTGGTTTGCGACGGGATTGCCACCCCCGCATCGAGTACGGGGTCGCAATGACAAAGTGGGTACGCGTAAGGACATCCTCCCTGCGGAAATCAGAAATAATGTTCTGATATAATGCCGCCACTATGCTGGTGGCGTGCTTACTGACAGCGCCGCCCGAGCCTCTTCCTCGGTGCGCTCCGGCAGCGCCCTGACCACAATCAAGGCGATAGCGTCCGCCGGGTGCGACAGCACAACGTCGGCGGAACTGGACTTTGGGATACACTCCCCATTGGCAGACATACTCTCCAAATGCCGGGCCAACGTATTCCGCGCCATTTTGCAAGCCTCTTCAAGAGCGCCGCCGCCGGAGATGCAGCCGGGCAGGTTGGGAAATCTGATGCCAAAATCTCCGTCGGCTTTCTGGCGTACCAAGGCAGCGTAAGTCGGTTCCGTATCACCCACCATTATCGGCCGCAGTTCGATGCCGGCCATGAACGTCTCGGATACCATCGGCTCCTCATAATAAGGCAAGTCATCCTCGGCAAGCGGATGGCCGTATATCTCGTGATACTCGTCCGACGCCAGCAACGCCTCAAACTCGGCCTTCGCCTCTTCCTCCGTCCGTTCCGGCAGCGCCTCCACCACGATTAAGGCGATAGCATCGAAAGCGTCTTCGTGGGCCAAAGCCGCATCGGCAGAGCATGGCGGCGGGATGTATTCCCCATCGGCAGCCAGTCCTTCCAAATGCAGCATCAGCGCCTCTCGCGCCATTTCACGCGCTTCCTCAAAAGTAGCCCCCGCTGTGATGCAGCCGGGCAGGTCAGTGAACCACACCCCATAATCGCTGGTTGTGTCCTTTTCAACCAGCGCGATGTAGGTTCGCTCCATATCGACCTCCTTTACCGTCGCAACTTGATGCCGGATTGCTTCTCGATGCTGAGTATCGTCCCTATCTTGAGGTCTTTTCGCGGGTGAGGAACAGTGATCGTGCCGGACTTGTCAGGATGCTTCATCTGATGGTGGGATACAACAATCCGGTGCACGTACCAGCCATCGGCTTCCAACCGCCGCAAAACCCTCCGGCTGTCCATAGGCAGCATTATACATATCGAATCCCCGAATGCGCCGTTGCGCGGTCCATCCCCACGAGTGCAACCGCTCATGGTGAGCCTGTCGAACCACGTCGCGATGACGGAAGGCAGGGATTGAAGATTCGCAATTTTCTCCAGGGACACACTTGCTCTGGAAATCAGAAATAATGTTCTGATATAATGCCGCCATTATGCTGGTGGCATGCTTACTGATCCCACACCTCCCCCTGCGGGTCGAAATCGCCCGCCGACCCGACCTGCGCCGACAACCCTTCGTCATCTACGATGAAGGCTCGCCTCTGTCCCGAATTGTAGATGCCACTCCCGGCATGGGCGTCCACGCCGGTATGCCGCTGAATACGGCCCTGCAACGGTGCCCCGATGCCATCCCGCTGGTCGCCGACTTTCGCCTCTACGCCCGGCGCTGGGCAGCAATCGTCGCCCGTTTGGAGCGCATCGGCGGCGACGCGGAAGACGCCGGCCTCGGTTGCGCTTACGTCGCCGTCAACCAAGGCGCCGACCGGCATGACACCGACCGGTTCGGCAGCGACGATGCGCGATTCACTGCCGCGCTGATGCGTGCTGTACCCACCGACTGGAAAGCGTGCGTCGGTGTCGGACCGGGTAAATTCCCGGCCCGGTGTGCCGCCGCAACGGCCCGCCCCAACCGCGCCGTGCGACTCCCCGATGACGAATCCGCCCGGCGCGCTTGCCTGGCCCCCGTGTCGGTAAACTCACTGCCCATCGACGTGCGACGGCTGGCCGCTCTCCACGATCTCGGCATCCACACCCTGGGGCACGTCGCGGCTGTATCCCCGTCAACGCTGGAGTCGGCGGTGGGCGACGCCTGGAGGCTGGTATGGCAACTGGCCCACGGCATCGACCACCGACCCGTAGCTGCCAACGATTTCGTTTACGCCCCGGAACCCAGCCAATTGGCCGCTGTCGCGTAATACCCGAGGCATCCTAACTGGAACTACCACGAGACCACCGCGCTAGCTCACCGGCCTACTCCGTTCGTCCTGAGCCTGGTAAGCCCACCTGTCATTGCGACCCCGTACTTGATACGGGGGTGGCAATCTCGTCGCCGCAGCAACGGCGGTTCGCCGACGTGTGTGCAGCCTCATCAAGATTGCCACGCCGCTGCCGATCCTGCCAATCTCGCAGCAAACCACGGCCCAAAATCCTGTCCATCCTGTTCATCCGTGTAAAAACCCGTCCCCTACGCCGTTCGTCCTGAGCCCGTCGAAGGATGAAGCATCATCCCCATTGCCTCACGCGTACCCACCTGTAATTGCAAGGAGCACAGCGACGTGGCAATCTCGATGAGGCACCGCTCACTCGTCGCGGTCCGCCAGGAATCGGGCAAGCGCTCCCGGGCTGTGCTGCGACGGCCCGATTTCCGCATCATAAAAGCGCGCCGGCCCGATAATGCCCCGCCGGGTTAGTTCCTCTATTCGCCGGTCGGTGGCAGTTGGCTCCTTTTCGATGGGCCGGACTTCCGCTACGGGCTTGCCGTGGTACGTAACCGTAACGGTGCCGCCAGCGCGCACGTGCCGCATCACCTCTGAGAATTTCGCTTTGGCTTCCTGAGCCGAATAAATCAGATCCATGGCCCTATTATAAACGCTGTCGCGGTTTGCGCGGCTCACCAACCCCCGGTATCATGCTCGGTATTATGCTGTGGACTGTTCCGCCGGCGCCATTCCGGCGCTTTCCCCGGCGGTGGCGGACGCGACGTTGGAGGTTTGGCTATGACCGTGATGGTAACCGGCGGTACCGGATTTATCGGCAACCGCATCATTCGCAAGCTGGTGGAACGGGGCGAAGACGTGCTCTGCTTCGACCTGGCTCCCCCGCGGGCTAACCTGCAACCCCTGCTGGACCGGATTTCCATCTACCGCGGCGACGTTACCCGCATGGACCACCTGCTGGAGGCCATCAACAGTCATAACGTGGACCGGATCATCCACATGGCCGCCCTGTTGCCTCCCGATACCGAAGACCGTCCCGCTACCGGCATGGCCGTCAACATCGACGGCACCAACAACGTCTTCGAGGCGGCCCGCTGGGGCAATATCCAGCGCGTGGTGTATGCCAGCAGCATCGCGGTGTACGGTGTGCAGGACACCTTCGGCGACCGCCCGCTCACCGAGGACGACCTGCCCGCGCCCATCAATGTTTACGGCATGACCAAGGCCGTCAACGACTTTGCCGCCGCCCGCTACCGCACCCTCCACGGCCTGGACATCCGGGGCGTGCGCATCTGCACCGTCTTCGGCCACGGGCGCGTCACCGGGATGACCGGCATGATCGGCGGCCTGATGATGTCTTTGCCCGCCATCGGCCAGCCGGTGGAGATGAACTTCGATCCCCGGGAAGCGTCGCCCATGATTCACACTGAAGACGCTGCCGAGATTTTCGTGCGCGTGGCCCTTGCCGACCGGCTGAGCCACCACATTTACATCAGTGGAGGAGAACTGGCCACCATCGCCGACGTGGCCGATATCGTGCGTTCCTACATCCCCGACGCCAGCATCCGCACCGGCGACCGCCCGGTTCCCCACGTGTACCTGGTGGACAACAGCCGCATGATGGCCGATGTTGGCTACGAGCTGCCGCCGCTGCGTATGCGCGTTCTCGACCACATCAACGACGCCCGCGCCGAAGCCGGCCTGGAGCCCATATCCGGCTGACTCCCTCTCCCTCAATGGGAGAGGGCTGGGGTGAGGGTGAAACGCCCTTGTCAAATGCTCCCTAATGGAAATTTATCTATCGAGCCGTCCCAATACGCTAGACAACTACGGTACAGATCAAGGCGAAGCGCTGCGCTCTCCCATACTGGGCTGGTGGTGGGCAATGTGGCTCATCTCTATTTGGGTTGTCGGATTTACAGTTCAGATTATCGTTGAAATTATCTATGGAGACGATACTATCGAGGAACTGATAGCCGTCAATTACGTTAGCATAGTATCGAGGCGATTTCGCTACTCGGGATTTGGCTCAACGGCGGCTGAAAGCGTTCAATTCTGCGACGTATTTCGTTTCGGCATTTTGCCGCCTCCAACGGACATTTCACCTCGCCGGCTGGGTTTGACGCGGGGCTGCGGAGACGTTGGGTTGGCTGGTGCGGGAAAGTGGCGTTGGTGCCCTTCTGCTGCTGACCAGAATTCGGACCAACTGAAGGTCCCGACAAACTCGAGCCAATGTCAAGCGGCCCGACCCACACAGGGTGGAGGCCGCCTAAAAATGACAAAATTGATATCGGTGGTGCCAATCCCACATATTGATGGCATTCGACACCAACTTCGCGGTTTCCCTTTGTTCGCTAGTCTGCAACATCGCCGGCATCAAGAGAAACGGATACGAAGCGTGCTGGCGAGCAACAGTATTCGTAAGGCTGACAATTACTATCAAGATTTATGATAATCCCGCCCAGCCCATCAGATTGGGCAAAATTGCAAAGGGGTGAACCTTATGGGTCACAATGTTCTAAGAGTCATAGCACCGCTGCTCCTGTTGGCGTCATTGCTTGCACCCGGGTTGGTGTTTGGAGCCACCAACACACAAAGCGGCGAGGAACCCAGAGCGACAGACAGCGTGCGAATCAAGGTCAACGGCGTAGCATTCGAAGGAGAAGTAAGGCAAGGCGACGTAGTTCATCGGGGCACTGTAGGGGACGTGAAGTGCGACGCACCCGATATATCAATCCAAATGCGCGGCGACGTAAAGCGGGTGGTGGTGGGACCAGAAGAGGATACGTGCAACTTTGAGGTCAAAGTGTTGGAAATGAACGACACCCCAGCACCGACCGACGACAGCAACGCCTCCAGTCAGTTCCAGACCTCTGCTGGTTGGACATGGCGGGTGGAATCGCTGGCAAAAATCGTAGGCATCAACTCCATCGACGACTTGACCAAGACCAGGTCATGGTTCAAATTCAAGACCAGCATTATCACCGGCGGGGGAACCCTTCACTCTGGTTTCGGTCAAGCCGGCAGCTGTTGGGGCAAGCATTTCCCGAAGCCGCCGTACTACTACTACGTTGACGTATGCACCCTGACGGACTACGACATGAGCAGCTCTACCGAAATGTACTCAAAGACAGAGGGCGAATTCATCCACACTTTGATTGACTCTTTCGAGCACCGAGTTACGTCAAAAGCCATCGCCTATGCTGGCGAAGGAGTGCCCGATATGTTCGGCAACGACTGCCGGGGATACAGCATACCAAGCCTCAGCAGCTTGGAATGCGAATTGTCCTGGGAGTACGTGGGGTACCAATAGAAGGCGAACAGGGGAAATGGAATGGAGGCTGTACTTTGGATAACACTTTCGACATTGCTCATCGTGGCAGGAGTGGCACTGGCATACTTCAAACGCGCCAGATGGTGGTGGGGAGGTGCATTGGTGGTGCTGGGCGTCATCATAGCCGTAGTTATGCTCTTGGGTCCATATTTGTTTCCCAGCGAGACAATTCCGGCGGTAAGACTATCGCAGCACGAACGCCAACATGAGCTATCCCGGAATCGGGTAGAGGTGGGAGAAGGGAGGGGAAAAGGTTAGCCAGAGGGCACTGAGAGCTGTGCGCAATCTGGAAAGCGGTATCGCGGCTTGGCGGTACCGCTTTCCAGTTCGGTGGCACCAGATGCGGAGGAGTTCCGGCACCAAATGTGCCAACGCCTAAGGGCAATTGAACACGACATGGTTGGAATCGGGCGTAATGTGCCGTCTACGGTCAGCCCAAGAAAAACGCATCGGTTCCTAAACAACGACGCACGCAAAATGACCTAGCTAAGTAGTTGCGCCTCGATTTCCAAGGCACAAAACACTAGGACGCAACAGGTTTGAATTACCCGAGGCCGTGATGACGTAATCCGCCATCAGTTTTACGACATTCGCTGTCACAATCGGGAAATTTGAGTAGCGAAATTTCCTCCATAGTATCGGACATTTTGGTTATACTGGCGGGCATCTTCGCGTTCATGGTGGCACGACAAATAACGGCCTTTCAGGATACACTCTGGGACGAGATCTCAAAAACAGCCACTGGCATCGTAGCTGTCGAAGAGTAGCCAGCCGCCTTGGCGCCGTTTGCTATAATAGCATCAGCGCAATCCAACATTGCGCCGGGGGAACTACCATGAGCAAACGCGAAACCACCGCCGCGCAGCGGAATGCAATCGCCGCCTTCTGCCAGCAGCACAGCGTCCGTCGCCTTACCTGGCTCTACGAACCCGTCCGGATCGGCCCGGACGCTGACAGCGAGGTGGCTTTCCTGATTGAGTTCACCCGGAACGACACACCGTCGCTGTCCACGCTGGCCAAAATGGAAAGTGAATTCAGCCGCATCCTGGGCCTGAAAACCGACCTGCATCTCTATATCAGGGATTTGTACTTGTGGAACACCCCCAGGGAAGGGGAGATAGAGTACGACCGTGCTGACTATATGGAGATCCCGCTGCCACGCGAGGAAATCGCTGAGTTCTGTCGCCGCCACAAAATCAAGCGGTTAGCCCGCTTTCCTCGTCCCCGCCGGGATAGCATCATCAACGTTGCCGACGTTGATTTTCTGGCCGAATTTGCTCAGGATGCCAAATTATCCTGGGGAACGCTCGGCGTCGCCGGCGAACTCGGAGAGCTCCTCGGCTGTGTGGTGGACATAGAACTCTCTTCCGAAGAGTTTCCTACCGACCTTGAGGAAATTTTCCGTGACACAGCGACATTCCAGACGGCCCCCGCCAACTGAAGCCAAACGGATAGGCCATATCATCAATCACGCCCAAGAAGCCATTGCCATTCTAGGCGACGCTACACTGCCCGACTTGGTAAGCAACCGAACGCAGCAGTTCGCTCTCAACTACCTAATAACGGTTGTCGGCGAAGCCGCCAATAAACCTGCCGACGCAACTCGCGCTTCTCTGCCTATGGTTCCTTGGTCGGAAATTATCGGTATGCGGAATATTCTCATTCACCAGTACTACATCGTCGAGCCGCGCGTTGTACACGATACGGTAGTCAATAGCCTGCCCGTACTGATTGCGGCACTCAACGCAACCACCCACAACCCCCAAGGAGGCCAACACCATGAGCGTTGCCATCGGCTATGTCCCCGGAGCCTTCGGACAGGGGGGCGACGACCCCTCCTTCCTGCGGACGCTGGTGGAGCTGGGCGACAAATACGAGTACGACTCCATCTGGCTCAGCGACCGCATTTGCAGCGAGCGATTCAGCCTGGAACCCATAGTCGCCCTGTCCCTGGTGGCCGGTTATTCCGAACGCCTGAAGTTCGGCACCAGCGTCCTCGCCCTGCCTCTGCGGAACCCGGTGGTTCTCGCCAAGCAGGTTGCCACGCTGGACTGGCTGTCTCAGGGCCGGTTCTTCCCCGCCGTCGGCCTGGGTCAGGAAGACCCCGACGAATACGAAGCCTGCGGGGTGCCCAAGGCCGACCGCGCTCGCCGCACCGACGAGGCCATCCAGCTGATGCGCCGTCTGTGGCAGGAGGAATACGTAACCCACGAGGGCGATTTCTTCACCACCCACAACGTCTCGGTTACGCCCCGCACCTTCCTGAAACCCTCACCGCCCGTCTGGATCGGCGGCCGGAGTCCGGCGGCGGCCCGGCGCGTCGGTCGCGTTGGCGACGGCTGGCTGGTCTCCAGCGCTACCCCCGAGGAGGTGCGCTCCGGGCGCGAGATCGTGTTCGAAACCGCTCAGCAGTACGACCGCGAAATCGAAGAAGACCACGTCGGCGTTCTCATTGGTTACTACATTTGTGACGATCAGGAGGCTGGCGAAGCCAAATCCGAGCAGTTTGTTACTCGTCAGCGTCCCGACGCCCATTTCACCGAGTACTCAGCCGTCGGCACCTCGGAGCAGATCGGTAATTTCATCCAACAATATGTTGACGCCGGCGGGTATAAATTCGTGATCCGTCCCCTCTGCTCCGGCGCCGAATCCATGGAACAGCTGGAACAGGCCGGCGAAGAAATCCTGCCCCGTTTCCACACTTAAACATCCCCTCTCCCAGAGGGAGAGGGTTAGAGTGAGGGCGCTATGACCACCGCAAAACCAATCCTCCGTACCGGAATGCGTATGTCCGTCGATGAGTTCCTCGATTTGCCGGAAACCGACGACAAACCCAAACTGGAACTGGACGACGGAGAACTCTACGTTATGCCCCGACCCCGACGCGTTCACCAGTTTTTGAAAGATGGACTAGTGGCGTACTTTAGGAATCATCTGGACAGTTTCCAGGAACCGCCAGCGGTGATGTACAGCGAATTAGTAACCATCCTCTCCCGGGAACCCCGCCGCGTCCTGGTGCCTGACCTGGCCATCATCTTGCATGAGCATACGGACATCTTTGTCCGTGGTTACGCGGAAGGGCCACCCGACATAGTGATCGAAATCCTCTCCTCCGACCGCAATCGCGATTTGGTTCGCAAACGCCAACTGTACGCTGAATCCGGCGTCCCTGAGTACTGGATTATTGACTCCCGGAACGATACTGTCACTCCGCTGGAATTGCAGGGAGGACAGTATGTAGAACGCGGCATCCTTACCTCGGACGACACTCTGACCACTCCCCTGCTCCCCGGACTGGACATCCCCCTGGCCGACCTGTTCCACCACCGTCAGCGGCCCCGCGACGACGAATAACCGGAGGCTGCCATGACCACCGCAAAACCAATCCTCCGTACCGGAATGCGTATGTCCGTCGATGAGTTCCTCGATTTGCCGGAAACCGACGATAAACTGAGGTTGGAACTGGACGACGGAGAACTGTACGTTATGCCCCGACCACGACGCGTTCACCAGTTTTTAACGCTTGATCTGGGGTGGCACTTCAAGAATTACTTGAACAGTTTCACGGAACCGCCGGCGGAAGTGTACATCGAGTTAGTAACCATCCTCTCTCGCGAACCCCGCCGCGTCCTGGTACCCGACCTGTGCATCTTCCTGCGTGAGCACACCGACATCTTTGTCCGTGGTTACGCCGAGGGGCCACCCGACATAGTGATCGAAATCCTATCCTCCGACCGCAATCGCGATTTGGTTCGCAAACGCCAACTGTACGCTGAGGCTGGCGTCCCCGAATACTGGATTTTTGACTCCCGGAACGATACTGTCACCCCGCTGGAATTGCAGGGAGGGCAGTATGTAGAACGCGGCATCCTTACCTCGGACGACACTCTGACCACTCCCCTGCTCCCCGAACTGGACATCCCCCTGGCCGACCTGTTCCACCACCGTCAGCGGCCCCGCGACGACGAATAACCGGAGGCTGCCATGACCACCGCAAAACCAATCCTCCGTACCGGAATGCGTATGTCCGTCGATGAGTTCCTCGATTTGCCGGAACCCGACGACAAACCCAAACTGGAACTGGACGACGGAGAACTCTACGTTATGCCCCGACCCCGACGCGTTCACCAGTTTTTGAAAGATGGACTAGTGGCGTACTTTAGGAATCATCTGGACAGTTTCCAGGAACCGCCAGCGGTGATGTACAGCGAATTAGTAACCATCCTCTCCCGGGAACCCCGCCGCGTCCTGGTGCCTGACCTGGCCATCATCTTGCATGAGCATACGGACATCTTTGTCCGTGGTTACGCCGAGGGGCCACCCGACATAGTTATCGAAATCCTCTCCTCCGACCGCAATCGCGATTTGGTCCGCAAACGCCAACTGTACGCTGAATCCGGCGTCCCTGAGTACTGGATTATTGACTCCGAGAACGATACTGTCACCCGGCTGGAATTGCAGGGAGGACAGTATGTAGAACGCGGCATCCTTACCTCGGACGACACTCTGACCACTCCCCTGCTCCCCGGACTGGACATCCCCCTGGCCGACCTGTTCCACCACCGCCAGCGGCCCCGTGACGACTAAACGCCTTGCCCTGATCCCCGCATCAATGTAATTTCCCATACCCGGATCCGTTACAACCGGATCCATAATTTAAGGAGAAACCAAACTATGAAAGCAGCCCAACTCGTTGCCCCCAAGCGTTGGGAATTCACCGAAGTCGAAACACCCGCCGCCGCCGATGGGCAGGTGCTGGTCAAGATGGAGCGGGTCAGCGTTTGCGGCTCCGACATCCGCCACACCTACGGGCCGGTGCTCGACGAGTCGGAATACCCCCTGGCGCCTTGCCGTGGCGCCCATGAACTGGCCGGCGTCATCGTCGATAGCAAGACCGACGAGTATCACGAGGGACAGCGCGTCATCGTAATCCCGTTCGCCGGCACCGGCGGGCTTTGCGAATACGTCCTTTCCGCCCCGGGGCGCATCGCCGTCCTGCCCGAGTACGGCGGCCTGGACGAATGGGTCTTGTGCCAGCCTCCCGGAACCGTGCTCTACTCCTGCCGGCAGATCGGCAGCCCGTTGCAGCAAAACATCCTGATCTTTGGACAGGGCAGCATCGGCCTCAGCTTCACCATGATCCTTTCCCGGATGGGCGCTCGCAACGTCATCGTCGTGGACCCGCTGGAATACCGGCTGGAGAAGTCAAAGCAGATGGGTTCAACCCACCGCATCAATCCCGACCAGCAGGACGTTCACGAAGCCGTTATGGAGATCACCAAGGGACGCGGGCCGGACGTGTGCGTGGAAGCCGCCGGTTACCCGGATTCGCTCAACGAGTGCTTCCGCCACGTGCGCCAGTTCGGTCAGGTGATCGTGTTCGGCGTGCAAACCGACCACATGGTGCCCATCGAGCACAACCTCTGGATGGACAAGCAACCGCGCATCACCCCCACCACCGGCGCCCGCAGCGGCGACCCCATCAGCCAGATCCAGGACATGGTTGACCTGCGCGCCCGCGGTTGGGCCGACCCCGCCGAGTTGATCACCCACCGCGTCGGCTTCTCCGACGTCCAGAATGCCTACGATATGTACGAACAGCGTCAGGACGGCATCATCAAAGTCGTGATGGACATCAACTCCTAGCCAGCATCAACTCCTGGCCAGCGCTTGGGACAGCAATTGACGGGATCAGGATCATCGGGATGTGAGGATGGACAGGATGACAACTGCATCCGGCAAATCCGAACACCCCGACCATCCTGATGCTAAAAACGTCCCGCCCCCGCCCTCGCGATCGTTGACGCCGGGCCAGCGCGTAAGGCTCACCCGGGAAAACCTGGCGCTGGCCATGGCCTTCTTCACCGCGTCCCACCAGGGTCTGGTGTCCGCCTCCTTTGTGTCGGGCAGTGACGCCGCCAATCGGGACGACCCGCCGCAAACGGACACCTACACTCCGCCGGCCTTTTCAGACTACCAATCCCTGGTTCGCAGCGCCGGCAACCAGATTCGCGGGGCCTTTGCCCTGTCGGCATTGCAGACCCGTGGGGAATTGACGGCTGCGTTCACCACGCCACCACTGGAAGAACACGACCCCAACCTCCGCGCCGCCCGCGTGTGCGTGGCCCTGATCGCGCAATGCGTCGAAGCCGACCTGATTGCGCCCAAGTGGAGCATTCCCGACGAATACCGGCAGCGCTTCGCCGCCCCCGATCTCAATTTTACGCTGGACGCCACCGAACTGGACGGGAAGGAAGTGCGGTGGGAGCATTTCGGCGGCCTCCCTCGCTACCTCGACCTGATTCTGTTCCTGTCCCGCTGCCTGGACGGGTACGAAGCCGATATTGCGGCGCAGGACCTCCCCGGAGACTATGGCGTTGCCGGCGAGTTGGCCAGCCAGGCATCCCACGATGCGCCCGATCTGGCTCCGGTAGCCGGGGTCCGCGGTTTCGGCAGCGGATCGGGCCGTCTGCCCCGCAACGGATCGGTGGCCGCCACCCTGGGCGAACCCGCCGGTTGGATCGTCCCCGACGGCCCGCCTGCCCAGCGCATCTCGGTGGCAGCTCAGGCCACCCACGAAGGACCCATCACCGACTTTGTCGCCGACGCCTGCGCCGTGGGCGGCGACACGATGACCCTGGCCGGCGAGCTTTATACCCACTACGCCACCTGGTGTCTGGACAATGGGTACCTGGCCGCCAGCCAGCGCAAATTCGGCCTGGAACTGACTGCTCGGGGTTACCAGCGCAAACGTCGCGGCAAAGGACGCCATTGGTGGGTGGGCCTGCAACCGCAGGATTAACGTACCGCGCCCGGCGCCCGGTTTCGCGTCGAAATCCCAAGTTTGGTTACACACGCGTAACATTGGCGCAAAATGCCCGTAACATCATGGGCACATAATGGGCACATCAAGAAAGGGCATCGCCCACCATACAACCGGAGAAACACTAAATGATCGCAATCGCCGCCGCAGCCGCTTTCGTAGGACTCTTCGCCCTTTGGGTCGTCGTTCCCAGGTTCCTCCTTCGACGCCGCGAAAGCTCTACCCCCACCGTATCCCTGCTGCAACACGAAGAGTTTGCCCCGCAGGCTGCCGACTAATAACTACCGACATCCCTGCTTCGCGATCATTGCCCGGGAGATTATTTCCCGGGTTTTTGATGTTAACAGCCCGCCACGCCGGGGCTTACAGCGCATGTCCCCTCCGTTACATAACCGTTACATTGTCGCAAAATCTGTGTAACAAAACCCCGCCATACTACAACCCATCACTGACAACCCGATAGACCGAAACCACCGGAGATACATTAAAAATGATCGCCATCGCAGCTATTGCAGCATTCATCGCGCTCTTCGCCCTGTGGGTCATCGTTCCGCGGTACTTGATCCGGCGCAAGGAAAACGCCAACGCCAACCTGGTGTCGCCCCTGACTCAAGAACAGGCAAATACGGCTCCACAGGCCGCCGACTAGCGCATCCGATACCGGTTTCAGACGGCCCGGGGGTAATCCCCGGGCTTTCTCATGCCCGCTCGCCAAAGGCGTCAGAGTCCCCCGGCAGGCTGGCCCAAAATCCTGTCCACCCATGTCGGATTCGGCTCCCCTCTCCCACCGGGAGAGGGGCCGGGGGTGAGGGGCACACCCAACACCTTGCCATCCCATCGAGATTGCCACGCTGCGCTCGCAATGACAGATCAAGTGGGTACGCATAAGCGATGCGCCCAATTGACATTGTAATGGGGCATCGCTAGCATTACACTAACTGGCCGACCCCCTTACGGATTTTCAGTGGTCGGTCCTGCGTTTGACCATAGATGCCTTTGGCTACAGAAAGGAGGCCACGGTTATGTTCGTACAGCGCAACCTCACCGATACAGTTGAAACCCGCGAAGGCAACATGCACTTCGTCAAACAGGGCGCCGGCTATCCGCTGGTAATGCTGCACCCGCTGGGCACATCGACCTGGGCGTGGAGCACCGTCATTGACGCCTTCAGCCAACACTACACCTGCTATGCCTTCGACATGATGGGGCACGGAGAGTCCGACAAACCCACCCGGCACTTCAACATTCCCGACTACGCCCAGGCCCTCGACGACGCCTGCCAGGTTCTTAACATACACCGGGGCCACTACGTGGGTAACTCGGTGGGCGCGGTGTTGGCCACCGAAATGGCTGCAACCTACCCCGACCGGCTGGACAAACTGGTCCTGGTTGGCGCGCCGGTTTGGGATGCGCGAACCGCCCCCCAGCGCATCGCCGAGGCTGCCGCCGGTTACGACGGGGATGGTATGCCGGTGCCGCGCAGCGCAGAACAGCTCAAGGAGGCCACCACCTTCGCCGAGCCGCGGCCCGAATGGGTGGACGCCACCAACGGCACCCGCGCGCAGGCCGGGGTCTGGGTACAGAAGCTGCACCAGTCGCTGGCCTGGTATGACATCATGACCCGCCTGCCCCGCATCACCGCCAGGGAAACCCTGGTGCTCTATGGCGAACTCGACCGTTTGCGGGATGGCGAAGAACTGCTCCACAACAACATCGTGCGGGCCCGCAAGCACATCATGCCCGGAGTGGGCCATATTCCACAGATCGAAGATCCGGAAGGATTTGTGGACGCGGTGGTTTCCTTCCTGAAACCGGCCTGAAACCGGGCCCTGACGCCAAAAACAAGACAATCCGTATATCTGGAAAATTGCGAAACTTGTCATTGCGAGCGCAGCGCGGCAATCTCGTCGTCGAAACCGCCGCCGTTGCTTCACCGGGATTGCCACGTCGCTACACTCCTCGCAATGACAGCAGGTAGGGACTGGAGTTTCACAATTTTCTCGTATATCCTCCGGTTAGCCACGACGGGTTCACCACGGTTAACTATAACCGTGGTGAACGTCTCCAACTCCGGACGCTACCGGCGAGCAGCGTCGGCATCCGGTGCCATTAATACCCTTCAGACTGTCACAATATGTCAACCATTTTCGTACAATCCCGCAACCGCAGCCCGGAATTGCTGCGAACCGCGAACCGCCGCACCCAGGCCAGCCCGGCCAACATTGTGGTGGCCGGCATGGGAACCGCCGGCGGTCGCCGCGCCCTCATGTTTCTGCAGCGCATGTCCGAACTCTCCGCCTTGCGCCGAATCCAGAGCGCGGTGTTCTACGACTGCAACGAAATTACCATTTCCCACGTCCAGAGGTATCTGGGCAAGTTCCTCGGCAAAAGTCGGCAGGGCACTGGCATCCAGATAATTTTCCCGAATTACGTACCCCTACCCAACGGTTTCATGCGGGATCCGCTCATCTTCCAGGAATACAACGGCCCCCTGGAACGGGACATGGACAACGTAATCAGCCAGATCATGGCCCAATCCGACCGGTCGGGCCATTCCCCCGATATCATCATCGAATTCATGGGATTTGCGGGGCACTCCGTTTTGGGCGGCCATCTGCACGGCAAACTGCGCAACACCTTCCCCTCGGCCGTCATACTGCCGGTCATGATGTTGCCCACCGACCACGTTTGCGAAGAATGGACCCGCCGTTGCATCTGGGAGCAGTACGAATCCCTGCTGGAAGGCTCCAACTGCCTGGTTACCACGCAATCGTCCAGCGTGTCAGGCGAAGACGACCTGCGGCTGGCCACCGGCCTGGCCGGCATCGAGATGGCAGATTTCGAAGAGGGAGAAACTTCAGACAGCCCCCTGGCCCGCGCCTGCCGACGCCTGATCCCCGCTTCCAGCGGCTGGCTGGGCATGGGCATCGTCAAGCGCAGCATGCCGGTGACCAACCGGTTCCGGTGGCTGCGATTCCCACCCAGATGGCAGCAATACGCGGCAATAGGCCCCGAAGACGATACCTACATGTCTCTGGGACACGCGATCTGGTCCACCTTCGACCCACCCGCACAAATGGCCGCCGGCGTCAACACCTCCCCCAATGCTCCCCAGGAAGTGGTCGTTTCGCTGCCCATCCATCCCGACGCGCTGGAACCCATGGCATTGGAGGCAGCGGAAGTCCTGGACCGCAGCGGCATATTTGCCAGATATCCAAACATGGACATCGCCTTCAATACCGCCCGCTTCACCGAAGGTCTCAAAAAAGACCCGTATATGCACGTTACCCGCATCTATCCGGTGCAGGGCGATCTCGAACCCGTGCTGGACATTCTGCATCCCGACCGTGAGCCCGACGAAGGCCGCCGCCGGGTCGTTGCCGAAACCGGGTTCGGTTCTTATTACCATCTCGACCGGCCTAACCTTCCCGCACCACTAACTCCGGGCGAATATCCGGCGAGGCCGGGCCCTACACTTTACATCTAGTTACCCGCGCTTTTTGCACGCCCGGCAGATGTTGGCCAGGCCGTGTTGACATTTGAGAAAGAAGGCGATTTCGCTAACCCCAGCTCATCATTCCCGCAGCTCGTCATTCCCGAACCCCATCTCGTCATTCCCGCGAAGGCGGGAATCCAGAGTACCCTGAATGTGAACGATGTCTGCTTTCCAAAGCGCCTGGATTCCGGCTTTCGCCGGAATGACGTGAAATATCAACAGAACCTAATCGGAGCGTAGCGACTTCAGATGAGAGCAAATTGCAATATCTAAAAATTTTACAAATGCGACTTAACGTGCAAATGCTGTCGTTTGACAATCCGAAACTGTCACTGCTATGATTTCAACAGTTATCCGAACCCATAACAACCAATAATTTGGTGAACAATTACCTGGAAAAGCGCGGGCGATGTGATTTTGAATAATGACCGCTTCCAGTATCATCCGAAAGTAATTCTGCCCTTCAGTTGGCCTCACTTCCCGGGCAGATTTACCCAAGGCAGATCCCGAGTCACCTGGTCAATGTAGGAAGGAGGCCACGGAGCAGCTATGCCACCGAAAGCACGAACTTTCAGAGTCCGAAGAGAATCTGTCCACCCGGTGGTGACAGCAGACGATAGATATGACGGGGGCAAACCGCCTCCTATCCTGTCTGTCTCAGTCGGCACCGCCGGCTACCGGCGGAGTTGGAACTGGGCCAAACGAATGGGCCAGGCCGGGGTTCTCAACCGCCTCCAGGGTATGTTCATCTATGACTGCAACCAGGCCACGGTTTCGGACATAGAATCTGAAGTACATCAGATGCGGCGCGTTCCCAGCGGCGGAAGTCTGCCCGTCATCCTGCCCGAATACTTCCCCAAGGTCGACGGGTTCCTCCGGGACCCCAACGCCTTCAAAGATTTCTACGGGCTGATTGATCGCGACTTGGACCGTATGGTTGACTTGGTCGTGCAGCGATCCGAAGCGGTCAGCGCACCTCCGCAGGTTATCGTGGAATGGCTGGGCTTTGGCGGCCACGCCAAACTCGGTGGATTGCTCCACCGCAAGATTGCCGAGCAGTTCCCCGAAGCTCTTTTTCTGCCCATAGTGCTGCTCCCCAAAGAGCACGCCCTCGAAGAAAACATGCGCCGCGAGACCTGGGGCGCTTACGAAGAAACCATGACCAAAGTCGACCCGCAAACCGGTCAGACTGAAGTCAGTTTCCCCTCATTGCTCACCGATAACCGCATGTACCGGAACTACAACACCCTGGACGACAAACTGGCCATCGGACTCGCCTCTGTCGAGGCAGCGATGGAGTATCAGTCCGATAGCGGATCGCTGGCCGAAACTGCATCCAGCTTCGGCCAATACTCCAACGGTTGGTTGGGTATGCGAGTGCTCAGCCGCCGCGTCGATGTCGCCGAGGTTCGCCAGGGCGGTCGTTTCCAGCTGCCCTTCGGCAACCGCCAGATGGCAGTCGTCAAAGGCAAAGATAATCATATAACCTGGCAGATCAAGAACGCCCTGTGGGAAATGGTTGACTCCAATCGTCGAGACCTGCAAATGGCTGACCACGATCCCATTGAGGACGAATCGGTCATGCGCATGGTTGTTACCCTGCCCGTCAACCCGGAGGGCATCAAGGAAATTGAAGCCGACGTACGCGACCAGCTGGACCGGGAAGGTTACGAAGAGGCCTTCCCCAACATGTCGTACTCCTTCGCTCCGGCCCGTTTCCCCATCGACAGCAGCGATCACCACATGTTCGTCAGCATGATCTACCCGCTCCGCAGCGCTGGCATTCCCAGCATCGAGCGCATCATGGGTAAGAACGAAGACCAACACCGCTTTGGCGAAGACGGCCGGATTTACCAGATCGGTTTCGGAACCAAACACTTCATGCCCCAAAACGGCGAACACGAGTACGCTAGCCCCTTGGCCGATCAATACAGTTACCTGTCGCGCGGACACCTCCGCCGAGTCGAGCGGGAACGGGAGCTCAACCGAATACGCACCGCCGCTGCCGAACAGCAGTCTGGCAACGGCTACACCAACGGCGATAGCGGCGCTGGAAGCGAATTCCGTCGGTAATCTGCTTCCCTAACCCGCCAGGCCCTGAAAGCCGGCGCTGCGGGCAATCGCCCAACCAGCGCTGGTTCCTTTTTTAATCCATTGGCCGGCTAACCGTCGATATGATTGCCCGCCGCACCAATTGAACCCCCGCCGGATAACTCCGGCGGGGGTTCATCTTCTCCGGACCTACGGCATGTCCGCCCGAAAAATTGCCCTGGGGTGTGTTGACAAATTCCGTCATTCCCGCACCTCAACCGTCATTCCCGCGAAAGCGGGAATCCAGTGGTCGTAGTCGTAAATCACGGTTCCGATTCTTCCATCATACCCTCTCTGGACTCCTGCCCCGTATCAAGTACGGGGTGACGTTCTTTCGCAGGAGTGACGGGCTGGTTTGCTAATTGTCAACAGGCCCTAGTTATCGGCGGCCACTGCCTCTTTGCGAGCCTTCGCCTGGAAGTGCGGGATGATGTACTTGCCGAACAGCCGCAACGATTCCATCACCTCCTCGTGCGTCACCGGGCCAACCTGGAACAGCGGCATGATTTCGTCCACGCCCATCCGTTCGTAGGACTCGATGTACTGGATGCAATCGTCGGGGTTGCCGATGCAGAAGCGACCACCGTCGTCGATCAGCGACCTGGATGTAACCTCGTCGGCGCGGGCGGTATCGGCCTGCACCGCCCGCTGGTAGTGGAACTGGTAATCGTCCGGAACCTTCGCCGGGTCGTAACCCTGCCAAACGTAGGAATCGCGAATGCGCTGCTGCACCCGGTACCAATCGATAATCTCCTCACCACGCTGGAATGCCTTCTCGCGGTCTTCCATGCACAACGCCACGGTGTTGCCCGCCACGCGCGGATAAACCATCCCGGTGACCGGCTCGGGATTCTGAATGGCATCGCGGTAAATCTTGATCAACGCCTCGGCCCGCGCCAGGCCAACGCTGGTCTGCGCCAGGCAGCCCAGGCCCTGCCGTCCCACCTTCTCGGCGGTGGACTCCTGGCTCACGGCCTGCCAGATGGGCGGGTGCGGCTTCTGCACCGGCTTGGGGATCACCTCCCGGGGCGGGATCTTGTAGTGCTTGCCCTCGAAGGAGAAAATCTCTTGGGTCCAGGCGCCGGGAATGATCTGCAGATATTCCTCGACCATCTCCGAAACATCGGCCAGGTCGGAGCCGTAGGGCAACATCTGGTAGGGATAGCCCGAGCGTCCGATGCCCAGGTTCACGCGCCCGCCGGAGATTATGTCCAGCGTGGCCATGCGGGATGCGACGTTCAGCGGGTGATGCAGGGGAGCCAGCACCACGGCGATGCCCAGACGCATGTTGGTGGTGCGTTGGCTCAGCGCCGCCAGCGTAATGTCGGGTGCGCTGGAATGCGACCACTCCGAGCGGAAATGGTGTTCCACAAACCAAACGCTGGTCATGCCGATCTCTTCGGCAAAGCAGACCTGCTCTATCATCTCCTGGAACTTGCGCGACTCACTCTGATCGTCCCAGGGTTTGGGCACCTGAATCTGGTAAAAAAGGCCGAGTTCCATAACGTGCGCCTCCGGGCCAAACGTGCAATAAATTTCATCGATCCGGTAGTTGTGCGCATTGTAGCAGATTTGGCGCAGCCACCAGCCCGCTTACCTGACCGTACAGCCGCCCGCGCAGGCGTTGGCCGCCCCGCCTCGGGCATCCCGCCGGCCAATAGCGTCCGATCAACGCCCAATCCCTTCGACCATCCCCCCACAAAAAAGCCCCTCTCCCGGTGGGAGAGGGGTTGGGGTGAGGGGCGTACCCACCCCTGTCATTGCGAGGAGCGCAGCGACGTGGCAATCTCGCCGAAATCACGGTCCGTCCTATCCTCCGGGAGTGCGCCGGGCCGCGGGCGATTCCCGGAGCCCTCCATTTGCCGCTAGTTAGCCGGAGTTTTACGACCGCCTCTTATTCGGGCAAAGCAGCGTTGATTTCGTCAACCAGCGACTTGACGCGATTAGCCTGCATGATGTTGAAAATGCCGGTAATGTCGTCGCTGCGGAATCCTACTAAATCAGATGGAACGGAGTTGGAAACAATAAAGAAAGGAGCGGTTTTATTGTGAGCGCGGAAGTTGTGTGCGTTGGCCTGCGCCTTTTTCCAGGTATCTGAGCGATCCAGCCCGGGGCGGGATAGTCTTGTAATAGTATTGTTTGGGTTTAGCAACTGGCTGGGCGAGCCTTTGGTTTCTATGGCGATGCGACTCGTTACTTCGATGTCGTGGGTTCGAGTATTGCCCGGAGTGGGTACGGCTGGCATCTCAAACCGCGTTGCCAACAAATGGCGCACGGCGCGCTCAAATGCGTTGCCGACTACCGACGCGC
This sequence comes from Dehalococcoidia bacterium, assembly GCA_965262485.1. Lineage (GTDB taxonomy): Bacteria > Chloroflexota > Dehalococcoidia > Lucifugimonadales > UBA3495 > Bin87. The sequence continues at coordinate 3,299,950 of OZ253540.1, forward strand.
GGCTTTGAAATGTAGCGACCTCAAACACTTTGGGAGACTCGCAAGTTGGACATCTGTTCGGCGTATTGCCGAACTCCGCAGTAGCCGTGCCGTTGCCGATGCAGGCTACGCACGCCCACGCCGGATAGCAGCCGGCTTCGTCAATGGCATCCTGAAAGCAGGCATTGAAATAGTGTCGCAGCCGATCATTGGTCAGCCTGCGATTCTCGATGAATCGCAGGTAATTCGCGGCGGCGATGTCGTCATACCGTATAGCCGGCATCACACGCCTCCGCTATTACCCGCCCGCTGCCGTCAGTCCGCACGAACAGGCTTGGCACCCCCGACAACCGCCGGTACGCCAGCGCTAGATACTCCTCCGACACCTCGTACCCCACGAACCGCCGACCCGTTCGCAACGCTGCGATGGCCGTGGTGCCGCTGCCCATGAACGGGTCCAGCACCACTTCGTCGCTATAGGTGTAGAGCTCGATGCACCGGCGCGGCAGCTCCACCGGGAAGGGCGCCGGATGCCCCACGCGTCGCGCCGACTCCGCCGGGAACTGCCACACGCTCTTCGTCCACTCCAGAAAATCGTCCCGGCTGATGGTTGACTCTCGCCCCTCCGGTCTCGGGCGTCGGTACGTATCCTTGGACAACACCAGGATGTATTCGTGCACGTCCCGCAGCGTCGGGTTAGCCGCCGATTTCCAGCTGCCCCACGCCGTAGATGATGCGGCGCTGGCCGGCCTTGTCCCAGATGACCTCGCCCCGCATCAGGAACCCCAGGCCCAGCAGGTCTTCGATGATGTACCGGTGCAATGGCAGGTACGGTCGGCGGCCCAGATTGGCGATGTTGAAGCAGACCCGGCCGCCCAGCACCAGCACCCGATATACCTGGCGCATCGCCCGACGCAGGAACGCCCGGTATTGCCCCAGCGTCAGATCATCGTCGTATTCCTTGCCCACGTTGTAGGGCGGCGACGTGACCATCAGATGCACGCTGCAATCGGGCAACTGGCGCATCCGGCGCGTGGACGATTGGGGGAATATGGAGTTAGCGACTCCCGGCGGCAGCGGGTTTTCTACATAGTCAACGCGGTCAACGCGCTTTTCAGCGGGCAATCCCTCATACAGCCGTCCCGCGTAGAACCTGGTCGAGTCGTGGCCACGGCGGCCGGCCGAGCCAAACGCGCTGGTCCGGGTCCCAGACCCTGATTCTGGGGGGGGGGGGAATTAAATGCGGAAGCCAAAACGCGCGGCATTATCGCGCCCCGCCCAAATTATGACAAGGGGGCCCATAGCCTCCTGCGTACGCGCTTTGACCTGTCATTGCGAGGAGCATAGCGACGTGGCAATCTCGTTGAGGTTGAACACACGTTGGCAAACCACCATTGCTACGGCGACGAGATAGCCACGCTGCGCTCGCAATGACAAGGTGGGGGTGCGCCCCTCACCCCCGGCCCCTCTCCCGGTGGGAGAGGGGTGAGCCGAATCTAATATGGATGGACAGGATTGGGGAGGGGACGGGATTGCCAACCCCCGTATCGAGTACGGGGTCGCAATGACAGTAGGCCGGTTTGTTTGACAAAGTGGGTACGCGTGAGGGCCAATAGCCTCCGAGCAACGCCCAATCCCGTCGATCATCCTCCCACAAAAAAAGCCCCTCTCCCGGTGGGAGAGGGGCTTGGGGTGAAGGGAGCGCTATCCAACTAGCTGCGTCCGTACTTGTCCACTGCCTTGTCACCGGTCAGCGCCAGGAACACATCGCCGTGGGCGTCGCACCAGATGCCGTGGGCGGAGCGGCTGTCCCAGCGGGCCAGCACGTTGCCGTTCCGGTCGTAAATGCTCACCCGCGGCGGATGCGAGCCGTCCAGCGGCGGCAGCTCGCTGACCACGAAATCGCCTTCGGGACTCTCCGCTATGTCGGTGGGCCGGCAGGAATCGGTCCACATGGTCTTGAAGTTGCCCATGGTATCGAAAACCTGGATGCGGCTGTTTTCGCGGTCGCAAACATACACCGTGTCATCCGTCGTAACCAGCAGGCTGTGAGGCAGGTGAAATTCGTAGGGGGCCTCCTTGCCGGGCTTCCCCCAGGAGAACTTCAGCTTGCCGTCGTTATCAAAACGGTGTATGCGGGCGTTGCGGTAGCCGTCGGCAACGAACAGGTCGCCGCTGGGCGAGGGCACCATCTCGGCGGGATAGTTGAACGGCCCGGCGGCCCGCGGCACCAGCTCACCGGCCACCTGAGCGCCGGTGTCCGAATGGACGCCGTGGCGACCCAGCATCTGGATTGGCTTGCCGTCCAGCGTGTACATGATGCACACCGACGTGTCCCGGTCGGTCAGGTACACAATATCACCCTCGATGTAAAACCCGTGGGCGTAAACGAACGACCCGTTCCCCCAGCCGCTCTTGAAATTGCCGCTGCGGTCGAAGATGGCGACGGGCGGATCGGCGCGGTGGAAGATGTAGATGTCGCCGGCCGAGTCGCTGGCCAGGGCGCTCACCGCTCCCATGGGATGCGCCGCGGGCATCTTGGCCCAGTCTGATTCCAGAGTATAGGTATGCTTGCCGGTTCCAACTGTGGTCATAGTTTGGCCTCCTGGTTTGGCATATCGTGCGAACGATAAAAAATATCTCGATCGGCGGCGTCAAGTTCCGGCGGGTGCGTCAGGACATCAGCTTGCGCACCGTGGTAATCACGCGCTGGGCGTTGGGCAGGTATGCGTTCTCCAGCGGCCGGCTGTAGGGCACCGGTGTGTGAGGAGGCGTCACGCGGGAGGGAGGAGCGTCCAGATAATCAAAGGCTTCCTCGGCAACCCGCGCACAGATGTCAGATGAGATACTGCACACTGGCGTGTCTTCGTCCACCACCACCAGCCGATGCGTGCGTCTCACCGAGTCCAGCACATGGTCGTAGTCGATGGGCGAAACGCTGAGCAGGTCGATCACCTCGGCGTTGATCCCCTCTTTGGCCAGTTCCTCGGCGGCTTCCACCGCCACCCACGTCATCTTGCTGATGCCCACCAGCGTAACATCAGTGCCGGCCCGCACCGTGCGCGCTTTGCCCAGTGGAATGGCATACATCTCCTCGGGCACCGGGCACGTATCTCCGTACAGTCCCTTGTGTTCAAAGAAGATAACCGGATCGTCGTCGCGAATGGCCGAAATCAGCAGGCCCTTGGCAGTGTAAGCGTCTGACGGACAAACCCCTTTCAAACCGGGGATGTGGGCGAACAGCGAGTAGAACGACTCGGAGTGTTGGGCCGCGCTCCCGAAACCGGCTCCGATGCGGGTCAGCATCGTGAAAGGCACCTTCACCTGTCCGCCGAACATATAGCGCATCTTGGCCGCGTTGTTCAACAACTGGTCCATGCACACGCCGATGAAGTCCACGAACATCAGCTCGGCCACCGCCCGCATCCCGGTGGACGCGGCGCCGATGGCGGTGCCGACGAAGGCAGCTTCCGATAACGGCGTGTCCAGTACGCGTTCGTTGCCGAATTCCTGGATCAGTCCTCTGGTGGTTCTAAATGCGCCGCCCCAGGCATCGACGATGCCCAGATGTTCGCGCCCGGCGCCGCCGGCGATCTCTTCGCCCATGATAATGACGGTTTCGTCGCGGCGCATTTCTTGGATCAGCGCCTCGTTGATGGCCTCACGCGTTTGAATCACGCGGGTTTCGCCCGGCGGGGGCGACATTGGAACTTCGGTAATCGTAGTCATAAATACTAACCTCCCAAAGGGGTAACAGTTACCGCGCCATCAGCAACGGCGTCAATGGCAATGCGATTATTCCAGAGTAATTCCATGCCCAGCAACGGCTCGGAGTCCAACTGGAGTACATGCACGTCGCGACGCTGGCCCTGCCAAATAATCATGGCCTCGCCAGCAAGTATGTTTGTAACTTCTCCCGTAGCCGGTCGGCCTTCAAACCAGCTGTCCATTATCAGACCAAGTCGCCGGATATACCACTCTGGGAGCAGAACTTGCCCGGTAAACCCGGTGTCCACAATGAATTGTATAGCATGACCATTACCGTTCCTGTCCAGTATGGTCAACGTTAACATCGGTTTGCGCGTGGTGGTGACATAACCACGCGTCACAGTTTAGGCTCTTCGTGCCAACCGATAAATACCGCAGCGGAGAACCCGACGCGCATAAACCACATACGCGCTCCGGGTTTCCGCTGCTTCAATTTCAGAGCGGCGTCGATCGACATATCGTCGATTTGGTAGTCCCAACTGAGCACGTCGAAAACTACGTACTTTCCAATGTCCGCTTCGGTCAGGGTGGGCCGGATTTTATCGTGGTACAGCCGCCTCGCTTTTTCTGCGGCTGCATCCCAATCAATATCAGTCGATACCATATCCAACCTCCGGATCTCCCCACAAAGCAGGCCGAAAAGCGCACCTAAACCGACATGTTGGCGCCGCGGCGCATCATCTCTATCGGATAATCCCCGTACACGTCATCATAAATTTCGTGCGGTTCCGGCAATGGGCTGGCGTCGGCAAAACTCACCGCTTCCTCAATTAGATGCAGGGCTTCGGCGTCCATCTGGTCGAGTTCCTCGGCCGTGATGGCATTCCCCTGGGCTATCATGTGGTTGCGGAACGTCAGCAGCGGGTCGCGGGCGCGCCAGTAATCCTGTTCCTCTTTGGTGCGGTAGGTCAACGGATCGTCGAACACCGTATGGCCGTAGTAGCGATAGGTTCGAGCTTCCAGCAGCGCCGGTCCGCCACCGGAGCGGGCGCGGTCCACCGCCTGCCCGGCTGCTTCGTACACGGCCAGCACATCCATGCCGTCCACGTAGATGCCGGGCATGTCGTAGCCGGGAGCGCGGTCAACCACGTTGGCGACGGACAGCCCGTACTCCACCGGAGTGGACTCGGCATATCCGTTATTCTCGCAGCAGAAAATCACCGGCAACTTCCACACGGATGCCAGGTTCATGCACTCGTGCAGCACGCCCTGGTTGGCTCCGCCGTCACCGAAGAATGCAACGGCCACCCGATCCAGCTTGCGAATCTTGGAGGTCAGGGCAGCGCCAACGGCCAGGGGAACGCTGCCGGCAACGATGCCATTGGTGCCCAGCATTCCCTTGCTCATGTCGGCGATGTGCATGGAGCCGCCCTTGCCCTTATTGGGACCGCCGCTGCGCCCGAAGAGCTCGGCCATCATCAACTTGGGGTCCACACCCTTGGCGATGCAGTGGCCGTGTCCCCGGTGGGTGCTTCCGATATAGTCATCGTCGCTCAGATGAGCGCAAACTCCCGTGGGCACCGCTTCCTGTCCCACGGACGAGTGAACGGATGCAGACATGCCTCGTTGTCCGGTTTCGGGCACGCCGCGTTCTTCAAAATGCCGGATGGTTGTCATCGTGCGATAAAGTCGCAGCAGAGTGTCGCGATCGAGTTCCATAGCAACACGCTCCTTTGTGTGGCGCTGGGATCAGCAGCAGTAGTGTAAACAAAAACCGGCGAGAAGTTCGCCGGCATTATAAGTGGCCCAATAGTAGCACGGGCCGGGATGCTGTCAAGGCGAGAGGCAACGGTAATAGATGTTCTGGCGCAACAGCCGTAGACAGCGTTCAGACGACGGCCCACCGAGTGTCGATAACCTATACCAAGGGCAATTGATGCGAACCGGATGGTCGATAATCTATTAATTGCTCCGCCACGCCCAATTCTTTGGCGAGAGCCAGCAGGTCAAGCCGTTTCAGCAGCTCCACTGTAACTGGGCGTTTGGAGTCCCAAAAAATAAAGGCTGAGAAAAAATCCCGTGCGACGCTGGAATTCAGCATTCCGGCTATACATGTAGCCTCTTCCTGGGTTCGACAAGCAATGAAGTAGCAGGTATCGTCAAGCACAACGGGTTTCCCAGATGACGGGCCAACTACTCTGAAACGCAAGTTCTTATAGAAACCCGATACGGCGACTTTCCAGGGCGCAAATGAATATTCGCCGACGCCGAATATGGAGAATCTTGGGCGGTTGCGATAGATGGAGCTGGCCCGACGTTCCAAGCAGTCTGCATGATTCTCGAGGTACTCCCATGTTTTGGGAGCGCGCTGTCGCATCATTCCAGTTTCTTCCCCCACGAAACGTTGGGGAACTATCATATGCCTGGAAGGAAGCGGATCACCAGTATTGGCAACGTCGGAGCTCTTGAGCATAGGGTAAATGTAATCGGTCTCAAGGTTCACCGTTTCCCCAAGGCCGTTCCGATATAGCCCGTCCCGTTCACGCAGTTCCATGACCCTGGTGCAGTCGTGCTTGATCCCAGACCGCCATTTGTACCATCCGCTTCCCTCTAGATGCTTCCAGGTCTGGTAAGCCTCAACATTGGCCAGGAGATGGTCATTGCTATACCCGAGAACGGCACTCACGCAGTGCGTGTTCAATGAATTGTGGACTCGGCATTCAAAAGTCTGCGCCGTTTCAGATGCCGTTATAACCAAAAGGCAGGCATCCACAGCAGCCCCGAAATGAGCCATCGCGTCAATGTGATAGATGTCAGCCTGTGCCAGGCTAGGTCCGTTTTGCCAAGCATGAGCAAGGACTTTCCTGGCTACGGTGGTTTTGCACAGCATAGCCACCGTAGCCTGCTTTCCCGAAATCCAGCCCAGCGTTTTGAGCAGCATTGATTCTGATATGTCGAAATTGCTTTTCCCGGTGACTGCATCAATCCCGCGAAGTTTCTGGAGGTTGAACTTTACTGGCAGATTAGAACTGCCCAAAGTGCTGAGTGCCGCGTTCGTGACCCAGGGAGGATTGCCTATGATTAGCAGCGGCTCGGACAGGGAGGCTAGCAAAGTAGGCCAGTCAACATCGAAAAAATCTTCCCACCGAAGGTCTACGCTGCCGTCATGCGTTGCCGGCAGAGCAGCGCGGGCCCGCGCGATGTGTCGAGGGTTAACGTCAACCCCCACAGCCTCTTGAATAGTCGGAAAAGTTTGAAGAGCGGCGACCAGAAAATTTCCCTCTCCGCAAGTCGGTTCAAGGATGGAAACCGGGGCCAACCCTTGTTCAGCGAGTATTGAACACACGTCCGCCGCAAGCTGAGGCGGCGTCTGGAAATCCCCGAATTCCCGAATTGCCCGTTTTCTCACTGCCATGGCGCTACCTTATGCGACGGATACCTTCCACAACGCCGACTTCGTCAATCACCCTACGGTATTGGAGTCGCCACTGGAGGGCATTGGAGATAGTCAGATACCCGATCTCCGGAGGATTTCGCAATAGTTCCTGAGCCAACTGCAAAGCCTGAATATCATCAACAGGGAGAGACCGCTCCTGCATAAACGCTATCAGATCGTCCTCATTACCCGCATTTTCGATAATTCGCCGAATACCCGTGGTGGTCTGATAATCGGCAGTTCTGCTGTCCTCAACGAAAACAGAGTGCAGGATATTGAGCCTTCCAGTCCGTGTTTCCGGGTCGTCAGTCTTCTCATAAACAAATACCAGCAAAGAATAGCCCAAGCCGTAAATTTTCTGACGCGCCGATTTGAACGGACAAGAGGATTGCGGCTGCGTGATCCGTGTAACTTTCATGTCCACATCCAGCCCAGGCAAGTCTATTCCGACTGCAGAACTACCCTCTTCATAAGAATAGCTTTCCCGAAGGTGGGCACGAAACTTATGCTCAAAGTACGTTCCGATGGCTTTTCCGTCCGTTACGCCAAAAAGTGACGGCTCTGCATGGACAGACTCCATTGCGGCGAAACGTCCGGCCTCGAGGCAAAGTAGTTGAATTGTCAGTGGCTGGTTCATGGACTTACGGTCTCTGCAACCTCTTGCGGTTCATACGATATGATGCACCAGTACGCAGCGACATTCAAGATTCCGCAGGCACGTTTCCCATAGTAGGGTGTAAGTGAGGGTTGGCATCAATACTTAACTCTCACCCCCACCCTTCCCCCCGCCCCAACCCCCAGCGTCTCCGCCGCCCTGGGCCTGGACCTGGAACTGGTAGCCACCATCCGCCGCAACCTGGCGATGGAGCCGTCGGTCACTGGCAAACGCTACGCCGGGCTGCGGCCGGCGGGGTAATGGGACATTAACCCGTGGGTAGCGCTCGCTTCCGAATGTTGATAACCCAGAACCGGCCCGGCCAAACTATTGGCGCAGCAAGATTGTGAACAATCAGCTGGGCTCTTTCCAATGCCGTGACGGCCTCGGCAATGCGAAAGAGGACGACTCCACAGGATGCCGGCAAGCGTCCCTGGAAAGTCAATTCCCCAAAGTCAGTATCAAAGGTTATGAGCACGCGATCCTCTCGCACGGCACGGGCCAGTATGGTGGGATCCACCATTCGCCGGTCATCTTCATACATCCAGACAACGTCGTGGCCGACATCACGCAGCAGCCTGACCGTAGTGCCGTTGAAGTTCGTGTCGGCCAGAATCCGCATTGCGGGTCATGCCTCTTTCGATTGCTTACGCTTCTCGGCATCCTGACGCACTGCTTCGTCAAATTTGGCCTCAAACTCGGCCCAGGTAATGTTGGAGAGGCGCGCGCCGGTGGCTGCATAAAGCCGACAAGCCTCTATATCCTCCTGAGTTAGCGCCGGGTATTCCCTGAGTATGTCCTCTTCGGTCCACACTCCGCCGTTCAGATAGTCCATAACCAGCTCTACGGAGATTCGCATTCCGCGCACGCACGGCTTGCCGGCCAGGATTAGCGGGTCTTTAGTGATGCGTTCGATCAATTCCATAGTGCAGCCTCCCGGCGATGGGCGGATGTGGCTTGGCCCTTCAGTTCCATCTTAACATAGCCTGACCCCCACCCTTTCCCCTGCCCCTACCCCCAGCGTGTCCGCCGCGCTGCCGTCCACTACCACAATCTCCAGACGACCGTGGCTCCCTACCAGCGCTCGTAGTCCCGATCCCGGCGGGTCGTGAAATGTTCGCGACAATCCAGTGATGGCATTCCCGGCAATGTTGACCCTGACAGTGCCCCGGTCGCCAGCGGCCACACCCATCCTCGCCAGCAGGTCGGCGGTTATATCGGTGGTCAGATTGCCGAACGTGTCAGCGTACACAACCTGGCCCAATATGACGCCGTTCTGCGGTTCTGGAATCGGCATCGCCAGCGTGTTCATCGTGCTTGTCGATTCACTCATCCGGTCGGCGGCCACGCCCAACGAAAGGTGCGCCGCCGCCGGAGCAAAAACGTCCCGCCCGTGGAAAGTCGCGCTAACCGGATGCCGCCAATACTCCGGGTTGGTGAGTCTCCAGGCGCGGCAGCCGTCCGGAATCGCCGCCGCACCGGCGTGAGAAGTATTTCCGAATCCCGCGTCATAACGCCGGCAAACCAGCGTCAGCAGCCCGTTGTCGGGCGCAACGAACCTGCCGTCGGGTGTTTCCAGCAGCAGAGCCGCCCGCTCGGTGCCCACGCCCGGGTCAACCACCGCCACGAAGATGCTGCCGATGGGGAAATACGGGGACGAGTCGGCCAGCGCCACCGCGCCGTGTCGAACGTCTTGCGGGCCAATTCCGTGGGTGAGGTCGATCACGGTAGCACTGGGATTGATGCCCAGAATGACCCCCCGCATCATGCCCACGTAGGCATCGGTAAGGCCGAAATCGGTGGCCAGGACGATCGGGGGCGCTGCCATATGTTGGCGGCCGGTTTTACCGGCGCCGCACCGTCGGGCCCGTGCTAGGTGAAGCGGGCGCTGAGGACCGACACCAACAGGAAAATGGCAATCAGCGCAATGGTAATCTGAAATAACGTGCGCTCCAGCCCCCGGCGGGTCCGGGCGGTGTTTTGAGCGCTGCCAAACATTCCACTGCCAGCCTCTCGCACCTGCGACAGGATAAGCAGCACCAGCACCACAGAAATAAATATTTGAGCCAGGTTGAAAAGAGACATGATCGCTAACCGCGACAACGATTGTAACACGGACTCATCAGCGCCGGCGCTGCCTAACTACTAGAAAATTGCGAAACTTGTCATTGCGACCCCGTACTCGATGCGGGGGTTGGCAATCTCGTCGCCGTAGCAATGACAGCAGGGTGGCAGGACGCAGGGGGACGGGTGTTCAACATCAACGAGATTGCCATGTCCTTCGACAGGCTCAGGACGAGCGGGTGGTTAATTTCCACAACTTTGAAAAGGCCCTGGCGCACCGGAGCGTTCTGTTTCAGAAGGTTCATATGTTCGTCATTCCCGCGAAAGCGGGAATCCAGCAAGCTCAATCAGAAAAGTTTACTTCTGTTCAATTTCCCCAATATCGTCATTACGGCCCGCGCCGGAACCCGGCAAATCCCAATGAATCCGGTGCATCCTGTATATCCCGGTAAAAAATATCGTTCCTACCGACTACCCATCCAGCCGTGCCTTTTCCTCTTCCAACCCCTCTTGCACCAGCCGCAACGCCAGCTCGGGCTGCGCCTGACCCCTGGTGAGCCGCATCACCTGACCCATCAGGAAGCGGGCCGCCGTGTCCTTGCCGCTGATGTAGTCGGCCACGGCTTTGGGATTGGCGGCGATGGCCTCGGCGACGGCATCTTCGATGGCGCCGGTGTCGCTGATCTGACCCAAACCCTGCGCTTGTACGATGTCCGCCGGATCGCCACCCGAGGCGTACATCTCATCCAGAACCGTCTTGGCCATAGAAGTCGAGAGCGTGTCATCGTCAATCAACGTCAACAGGTCGTTCAGCCGCTCCGGCGTGACCGGCGATGCGTCGATATCCTGGTGGTCCTGATTCAGCAAACGGGCCAGATCCCCCAGCATCCAGTTGGCAACTTCTTTGGCAACGGCGGGTCGGTCAACGGACGTCGCGTTCCTGAAGGCCACCGTGGATTCGAAATAGTCGGCCATCGCCCGGGACCCCACCAGCAACTCGGCGTCGTACTCCGAGAGTCCCAGCTCGGACTGGAAACGGGATTTGCGTTGGGGCGCAAGCTCAGGCAGGGCGGCTTTCAGTTGCGCCACTCTCTCCGGGCCGATGCGCAGGGGAGGCAGGTCCGGTTCCGGGAAGTACCGGTAGTCGTGGGCATACTCCTTGCTGCGCTGGGAGACCGTAACCTCCCGCTCTTCGATCCAGCCGCGGGTTTCCTGCACCACCGCGTCGCCGTCAGCGATAACGCGCTTCTGACGCTCCACCTCGAACTCCAACGCCTGGTACACCGCGCGGAAGCTGTTCATGTTCTTGACTTCGGTGCGAGTGCCAAACACCTCACTGCCGGCGGGTCGGATGCTCACGTTGGCATCGCACCGGAAGTTGCCGTCCTGCATGTTGCCGGTGGACACGCCCAGATACTGCACCAGAGAATGTATTGAGGTGAGGTACTGGCGCGCCTCTTCCGGCGAGCGCAGGTCCGGTTTGCTCACGATTTCCATTAGCGGCACGCCCGACCGGTTCACGTCCACCAGCGAGTAACCGTCGCCCCCGTCCTCGTTGGCGGCATGGGGAAAGTGCTGCAACTTGGCAACGTCCTCTTCCAGGTGTACCCGCTCCACGCCGATACTTCGCTGCCCCAGATCCAGCGCGGGGTCACCGGCAATATCGACGTAACCGTCCAGCGCCAGCGGAAAATCGTACTGGGATATCTGGTACCCCTTCATCAGGTCGGGGTAAGGATAGTTCTTGCGGTCAAACTTGGTAAATTCCGGGATACTGCAGTTCAGCGCCAGCCCGGTCAGCACCGTGTACTCGACGGCGCTGCGATTGATCACCGGCAGGGCGCCGGGCAGCCCCAGGCAAACCGGGCAAGTGCGCGTGTTGGGTTCGGCAGCCTGATAATCCGCCGGGCACCCGCAGAACATCTTGCTGCGGGTTTTCAGCTGCACGTGCACCTCAAGCCCTATAACCGTTTCGTACTGCATCAGCATTCCGTGAAGCTAATAGACCTCCGCCACCCCTAACCCTCTTGTTCCGCTCGCAATCGACGCAGTTGCTCACGGAGTTCGGCGGCTTCGGCTTCAGCGGCGGTTCGGGCAGTTTCAGCGGCGGTTCGGGCGGTTTCAGAGGCTAGCAGGGCGGCTTGGGATTCCGCGTAATCGAGGAGGTACTCACCGGTTTCCGGGATGCGGAACCGCAGCCTGCCGCCATCCCAGCACAGATCCAGACCTATCGCCGGACTATGGCCCCAAATCAGCCCGTCCGGTTCCTCGTTGATGGGGAGCCGTTCGTATTCGCCCGCTGCTAACCGTTCGCCTACCAACGGCTCACCGTAAAACTCGCTGTCGTCAGTGGCGTCGTAACGCCAGTATTCGCCAAACCCGATTTCGGCGTAAAGACGCCGCTTCTCTCCGGTGTCCCGCCCTGCCGTGCTTTCCGATGCGATTTCCAGCGCAAAGTCAGGCGGCTTGCCCATCTCCCACACCCGGTACGTGTTGCGATACATGAGGTGCGACATGTCCACGCCGAATGCCACGTAACAGTCCGGCGACACAGACCGCCGAGGCTCGCCCTGCCGGTAGTAGATGAAGGTATTGCCGCTAACCGCCGCGTCCGGCAGGTTGCCGAAATACGCTTCCAGAGTTGATACGGCGCGAACAAACGCGCGCTCATGGTCGAGTCCATCAGGCAAGGGCATACCGTCCGTTTCGGGGTAGAAAACCCCGTTCTCGTCGTAAAGGTGGGCCAGCCGTGGATCAACAGCCGCCAGCGGCGGTTTGGTAGTCATGGCAACCTCGCAGGGCATACCGAGTGTGGCGGACAGTATAGCAGGAGCTAGGTTCTGTTGACATTTCACGTCACCCCGTAAAAGAACGTCACCCCGTACTTGATACGGGGCCGGAATCCAGGCGCTTTGGAAAGCAACCATCGTTCACATTCACGGTACTCTGGATTCCCGCTTTCACGGGAATGACGGTATTTGTCAACACACCATAGGCCGTGTTGACATTTGAGATATAAGGCGATTTCGCTAACCCCAGCTCGTCATTCCCGCGAAAGCGGGAATCCAGTGGCCGAAGTCGTTAATCACGGTTCTGATTCTTTCATCATACCCTCTCTGGACTCCTGCTTTCGCAGGAGTGACGGGCTGGTTTGCTAATTGTCAACAGGCTCTAATCAACCTGCGGATAAGGCCAAATTTCCAACAGGATAGCAAGGAGAAGAACAGGCTATTGCCTACGGATGTTCAGCAACAATTTCGGCAAGGATGCGCGGCAATCCGCCGGCGCCGGTTACGTAGCTCCGGGGACTCTGCGTTCTCGTGCTGGCTCGCAACGCATCCAGTCTCGACTGGTTGTAGAATGGTCCGTCAACCAGGATGAAGAGCGCTGAATCATTGGTAGTCCGTTGTTGAAAATTCTGCAATAATTGCTGCACCTCGATGAACTGGCTGTCTTGATTTCCTCCTTCTTCCTTCGTGTACTTCTGTGCCGCATAGCATGTGACCCGGCCGGTGCGCCATTCGAAATCAATTGACTTCGAGGGTTTATCCGCAGACCGCGGTCGTCGGTTCAGTAATTCCTCCAGTCTGGCGCCGGTTATGACGAACCCTGAGCGGTCAACGTATTTTGCTCGGGGGCCCGTAGAGGGCAGACGTTCGAAATGTTCTACATAAACCAACCCCGCAACATATTCGGCGGCGGTACCTTCATGTACATTCTGCCGCCTTGCTTCCCGTGCCAGGACAGCAGCAAGAGGACCAGCCGGATCGGCTTCAAGCGCTTCCCAAAACCGATCTGCTGGTAGCCCAAACTGGGTCGCGAAATGGGCGATCCTCGTTTGCAATCGTTGGGAACGGCCTACTATTTCGCCCGCCATAGATTGCAGGTTGTCTATGTTTTGCTGGCGTTCAATAGCCTCGAAATCAGGGGGCGCAGGGTCCTCTGTATTAGCCATGTCAATCTGCGCCAGAATAGTTTAAGCCGGCACTAATTTGCCGGAGGTCATTCCATTTGACCATTGCCTCTGCCAGTCTTTTCTCCACAACACGTTGCGCCGCCTCGGAATCATCCATGCCTATGAACCGACGACCCAACCGCGCGGCCTGCACCAGCGTCGCCCCACTGCCCGCATAGCAATCCAGCACCGTGTCACCGGGCTGTGATGACGTGAGGATGATGCGCTCCAGCATCCGGGCATTTTTTTGGGTGGGATATGCCGGCCGCTGTGGGTCTTTGTAGCACCAGACATCCTGCGGCAACTTACCTGCTGCATCGTCGGCATAGTTGATTTTCCGCGGATTGCCGGTCGAACTCCACGCAATCAACCCTTCTTCGTCCAGTTCTTCCAACTTTTCGGGCGGGTAGCGCCAATGCCGGCCGGCCGGCGGAAGCGTGCCGCGCCAGGGTTCGCCGGTGGCGCCATTCATCGTAGTGCCCGGCGCATGCACCGGCGTGGTCGCGTACCGCCGGCCCGCATCATCGGTGAGCGGGTACAGGCTGGCTATTTCGCTGTCGGTCATGGGAACCCGCTGTGGGTGCCAGGTGATTTGCCGTGGAGAAATCGAATAGAAAAGTATGGTGTCCTTGATGTTGCCGTAGGAGTACCGCGCAAAGTTCTTGGGGTTGCATTTGATGCGCGTAATACTGTTGCGAAAATTCTCCGGGCCAAACACCTGGTCCATCAGCAATCGCACATGGTGTTCCATGTTTACATCGATATGAACATACACCGACCCGGCAGGATTCATCACGAAACTGATGGCCTGCAACCGCGCTTTCAGTTCATCGAGATATTTGGCTCCCACGGTGGTATCGGAGTAAGCCAACTGACCGGAGCGACTGACGGAGTTGGCCCGGTCAGTGTCAATCAGAAAGTCGTTATTGGTGGCGAACGGCGGGTCGATGTACACCAAATCGACCTTGATGCCCAGCTCGGCAACACGTCTCAACCCATCCAGATTGTCGCCAGGATGGAACAAATTCTGCATTTGCCGCCCCTTTTTCGGTAAACCACAATATCGCCAAACTACCGTCGTGGCACTGCGCTTGCCGGGTAACCACCAGACGTTTTACCACGCCCCGCCGGGCCGGGTAAACCAGCCAGTGTCATCAGACTTGCCAACTCAAACATGGCTGGGCGGAGGATTTATCCCCCGCCCAATCGTGGCTACTCCTCGTCACCGTACTGCTCTTTCAGCATCTCTACCACCGCCGGGTCGGCCAGAGTGGTGGTGTCGCCCAGGGCCCGACCCTCGGCAACGTCTCGCAGCAGGCGGCGCATGATCTTGCCGCTGCGGGTTTTGGGCAGCTCAGCGGCGAAGTAGATGTCGTCGGGCCGGGCCATGGAGCCAATCTTGCCCGCCACGTGCTGCTTCAACTCGGCGATCACGTCGTCGGAGGGGGTCACCTGGTCTTTCAGCGTCACGAACGCAACGATGGCCTGGCCCTTCACCTCGTGGCTGCGCCCGATGCAGGCCGCCTCAGCGACCTTCAAATTGTCCACCAGCGCCGACTCCACCTCCATCGTGCTGATCCGGTGCGCCGACACGTTGATCACGTCGTCCACCCGACCCAGCAGCCAGAAGTAGGATTCCTCGTCCAGCTTGGCTCCGTCACTGGTGAAGTAGATTCCCTCGTAATTCGACCAGTACTGCTCCTTGAACCGTTCCGGGTCACCGTAGATGCCGCGCAACATGCTCGGCCACGGTTGCCGGATCACCAGATAGCCGCCACCGCCAGGCCCAACCTCGTTGCCCTGCTCATCGAGGATAGCGGCATCTATGCCGGGAAACGGCTGCGTCGCTGATCCGGGTTTCAGCGTGGTGATGCCGGGCAGAGGCGTAATCAGCACCGAGCCGGTTTCGGTCTGCCACCATGTATCCACCACGGGACACCGGCCGCCGCCGATGTGCTGCCAGTACCACACCCATGCCTCCGGGTTGATGGGTTCGCCCACCGAGCCCAGCAGCCGTAGCGACGACATATCGTGACGCTCCGGATACTCCTCGCCCCAGCGCATGAAGGTGCGGATGGCCGTGGGAGCCGTGTAGCAAATTGTGCAGCCGTATTTCTCGACGATGGCCCAGAACCGGTCCCGGTCGGGATAGTCGGGCGAGCCCTCATACATCACCGTTGTTGCGCCGTTGGCCAGCGGGCCGTAAATGATATAGCTGTGTCCGGTAACCCAGCCGATGTCGGCGGTGCACCAGTACACGTCATCTTCCTTCAGATCGAAAATCCACTTGGTCGTGGCATACGTCCCGGTCATGTAGCCGCCGGTGGTGTGGACAATCCCCTTGGGTTTGCCCGTGGTGCCGCTGGTGTAGAGCATGAAAAGCATATCTTCGCTGTCCATCGGCTCCGGGTCGCAGGTCAGCGGCTGGTCGGCCACCAGATCGTGCCACCACACATCCCGACCCTCTTTCATCTGGTCGTCGGCATGCCCGGTGCGGCGCACCACGACGACATGCTCCACCGGAGTTTCGCCTTCCACCGACGCATCGGCGTTGGTCTTGAGCGGAATGACGTTGCCCCGTCGCCAGCCGCCGTCGGCGGTAATCATCACCCTGGACTGAGAATCTTCGAGGCGGTCCCGCAGCGACTCAGCGCTGAATCCACCGAACACGATGCTGTGGGGCGCGCCGATGCGAGCGCAGGCCAGCATCGCTATCGCCAGTTCGGGCACCATTGGCAGGTAGAGGGTTACGCGATCGCCCTTCTGCACGCCCAAACTCTTCAGTCCGTTGGCGAACTTGCAGACTTCCCGGTACAGGTCGCGGTAGGTGTACACCTGCCAGTCGCCCGGCTCGCCTTCCCAGATGATGGCCGCCTTGTTCTTGCGCGGCCCGTTCAGGTGCCGGTCGATGCAGTTGTATGATGCGTTGAGCTGTCCGCCCACAAACCACTTGGCGAAGGGCGCATCCGACCAGTCCAGTATCGTTTCCCAGGGTTTGAACCAGTCCAGCTCGCCGGCCCACCGCGCCCAGAAAGCCTGGGGGTCGCGACGCGCTTCTTCGTACACGCCGGGGTCGCTGATGTTGGCCTGGGCAACGAATTCGGCTGGCGGCGGATAGGTGCGGTCTTCCTGCAGCAGGGCCTCAAAAGCGCCGGTATTCTGAGTCATAATAAAGAACCTCCGGGCAGCAAAATATCAGGGTTTGATAGCGCAGATATTAGCACATCCCGCCCACCGCCGGCCCGGCTCGCTACTCCGCTTCCTCAAAGTATTGCTATGGATGTTGCCGGCAAAGAGCAGTGCGGGCAATGCCAGCATGGTAAAATCCGCTTATCGTCAGCCCCTTGCGGAGGCGCAAGAATATCCGGCAGAAGCAATCGCCGCATACGAGCGGATGCACGGCGAATCGGGAGAGGTTGCAATGACAACATCGATAACGACATCCCCACTGCCGCCGGCGCGGCCATTCAGCCCAAAGGAGTGTGCGGCTATGGTGTCGGCCGGCATCATCGCCGCAGGAGAACCGGCCGCCGTACTGGCTGGCACCCGTCGTTTCACTGTGGAAGAGTACCTGGCTATGGAAGTGGCCGGCATCCTGCACGAAGACGACCGCATTGAATTGATTGACGGAGTGATAATCGTTATGCCACCCATCGGCGACCCTCACGAGGTTAGCACTGACTGGCTGACCAGGCTGCTCGTTCCGCCCCTGATCGACCGGGCAATAGTGCGGGTGCAGGGGGCAATCCGCCTGAACAACCGCAGCGCTCCCCAACCCGACATTGCCCTGTTGCGGGAGCGCCCTTTGAGCGAGGTAGGGCCCTACTTCCCACCGGATGTGTACCTGGTCATCGAGGTTGCCGACAGTTCGCTGTCCTACGACCGCGGCGCGAAACTGGCGCGGTACGCCGCCGCTGGCGTCCCAGAGGTGTGGGTTGTGAACCTGCGCGCGCGCGAGGTGACGGCCTACGCTGCCCTGTCCGGCTCCGAGTACACGACTGTCCGCACTTACCGGACCGGCGACAGCGTCAGCCCGCAAGCCTTCCCCGATGTAACCCTGGCGGTGGACGACTTTATCCCACCCGCTGCCGGGCCACCTGGGGAGACGCCCTAACCTCTAATATGGCCACACCGGAAAAGAAATCGCCGCCGACCGGCGGGCGCGCAGCAGATTAGGAGAAGGCGCAATGACTACAACAACGACCACGATGCCGCCGGCACGCCCATTCAGCCCTGAAGAGTGCGCGGCTATGGTCTCGTCCGGCATCATCGCCACCGCCGAGCAGGCCGACGTGCTGGCTGGCCGCCGTCGCTTCACGGTGGACGAGTACCTGGCAATGGAAGTAGCCGGCATCCTCCACGAGGACGACCGTGTTGAACTTATGGACGGAGTGATAATCATTATGCCACCGATTGGCCTCCGCCACGTGGGTGGCACTGACTGGATGAATACGCTGCTCGTTCCACCGCTGATAGGGCGGGCGACGGTGCGGGGGGGCGGCCCCATCTACCTGAACGACCGCAGCGCGCCGCAGCCGGACTTTGCCTTGGTACGGTGGAATCCCCCCGGTTCCGGTGTGACCGGGCGGACGATGCCGGAGGACGTGTACCTGGTTATCGAATTCGCCGACAGTTCACTGGCGTATGACCAGGGCGCGAAACTGGCGCGGTATGCTGCCGCCGGCATCCCGGAAGTATGGGTCGCGAACCTGCGGACGCGGGAGGTCACGGCGTATGCCGACGCGGCGGGTTCGGCATACGCCAGCGTCCGTACTTACCGGGCCGGCGACAGCCTCAGCCCGCAAGCATTCCCCGATGTAACCCTGGCGGTGGACGACTTTATGCCACCGGCCACCGGGCAGTGTGGAGAGACACCCTGATCACCAAAGGCATACCGTCCGTATTCGTTATCTGATGACATTGTGGAGCGTCGTTGTGTCTTTGAGGAGGCGTTCCCCTTCGCGAACGCGGACGAGCCTGGTCCGCCCGCGCATTGCCTCGAAGTGGCGGTTGAGACGCTCCTGAATCTGGGTTAGCCGTCTGAGGCTCGGTGCAGTGCCCGGCCAGAATTGGCGATTGATAGCCGGCGAGTTATTGGCATTGCGGAGTAGGGCCAGGTTCATATCGTCGGACTTGTCGCCGTTGCAGGGTGGGCACAACGGGGCGCTATTGATGATTTCGTCACTACCGCCGGCACTACTGGGGTTGACGTGGTCAAGGTGGAAGTACCTGCGGTCTTGACGCAGTTCGCCAACTTGATTGCGAACATGGTAGCCACAGCCCCAGCATTGCCACCCGGTGGCAGCGAGCAGTAGCTCAAGCATAAGCGGTTCGGGCAGTAGCAGAGCGTCTCTGGTCTCAATGGGCTCCGGGGGTTTGTAGTCGGGCATAATCAGCGTGGCGCGGTCGAATTGCAGGGGGTATTGCGGACCAAGCGCTCGGCAATTTACCGGTGTCTTATCTTGGAGGCGCGGCGTGGTTCCGGGCAGTACGAGTTCGTAGCCTTTCTTGGGAAACTGGCGTTGGGTCATTGTCCAACCGCGAACGTTCACGTCGCAGGTAATCCAGCGGATGCCTCTGTTTTGCGCAACGATAATGCTGGTGGCACAGCCACCAAAGAAGTCACCGATAATGGCACCGGGCTGGATGTCGGCGATGTAGAGCAGACGTTCCAACAGGGCGATAGGTTTCTGCGTCGGGTAACCGGTCTTTTCACCGTCCGGGCCAGCATTGGTTAGTAGTCTGATGTCGGAGATGAGCGTACTAAGAGCCTATCCTAATAACAGGTAACACCCGCATGGAAAGGGGGTTATTAGGATAGGCTCTAAGACGAAGGCCGATGCTATTTTTAGCGTAAGCGCGGCGTTGCAAGCGTCGCTTGTCAGGGTCATCGTCATCGAGAATGACGATATTTCCTTTCCGATATTCCTCTTCCATGCGAGCTTTGGACAACCGCCACCCGCTTGGGTTCAGGTTGGTAAAGCCGCGCCATTCGTAACACAGGTTTGGCCTTGGTGCCATGGATGGCGCTCTGTAGATGCTCTTTGTGTCATCAAGGTACCGGTCGCCATTTTCATCGGTCAGCGGGAAATGCTTTTTGGCTTCATCCCCGGTTCTGGGACGGTAAGTATTTGGTTTACCAGCACTTTCGCGACGGTAGAGGAAGATGGTGTCGGTCAGTACGCCTAGCTTGTCGGGGGGGTGTTGACTACCTGACGGGTTTTCTTTACGTCGCCACGTGATTTCGTTGACGAATCCCTCCCTGCCCCAAATGCTGTCGAGCATGGGTCTAATATAGCCGTTGGCAGTGCTGTCGCAATGGTAGCTGAACCATGCCGTTGGCTTGCTGACGCGGTGAATATGCCAGCAGCGTATGGCCATCCAGGCTATGTAAGCACCAATCTGATTGCCGGCGTTCTCTTTGGCGCATTTCACTACCAGCGCCGTGTTGGGCGCGTGCTCGTCCAGAGTCTTGAGCCAGTCTCCGTGGACGTGTTCCCGCCAGGTCCACAAGTCACGGAAGTTGGTGGTGTCCGTATCTTGCGGCCAAGTGACACCGTAATGGTCGGCATCGGCTTTGGTATTGATGCCCCACTGGCTTAGAGCCTATCCTAATAACGGGTAACACCCGCACGAAAAATGGGTTATTAGGATAGGCTCTAAGCAGGGCTGACTCGGCAGCAAGTTCGTCCTCGTCCAGTGGTTTAATGAGCGTTCCCTTGAAGGTTCGCGCTTTGCCAAAGGGCGGGTCGATGAATACGCCATCAAGGAAGGCGTCCGGCATTCGCTCAAGAACGGCGAGACAGTCGGCGATATAAAAGTCGCCGGGCTGTGGGATTAGTAGGTTGGCAATTGTGGCCATCACGTTACGCGTCCCGTGGCGCACAGGGTTTTTCTGTTCTTCTAAATCCGCCGAGCTTGCGCCGTGTTGACCGCCTGAGTCGGACTCAGGCGGACTTACACTGGCAGAGTTTCCGGGTTTTCACTTTCGCGGGAACGACGGGTTTATGGAGAAATAAAAAGACCCTGTCCGCTGGGCGTCATGCACGCTCCGGGCGATTATACCGTACAATCAACTGCCATGCCTGCCGCCGCCGAAAGGGAACCCGCCGCGCTGACGAGCCCCATCACCTGGCGCACCGTCCTCATGGGCTCAGCGGCCGCCCTGGGCATGATCCTGGCGTCGCTGGATTTCTCCGTGAACGTGGCGTTGCCCGCCATTCGCGACGCTTTCGACAGCGACCTGGCCGCCGTCCAGTGGGTCATCGTGGTATTCATAGCCACCCGCGCCGGCCTGGCCCTGGGAGCCGGCGCCTTCGCCGACCGTTTCGGCCTGCGGATGGTTTACCTGTTCGGCACCGTAACCTACCTCATCGCCATGCTGTGCCTGACGCTGTCGCCCACGCTGGAAGCCATGGTCGGTTTTCGAGTACTGCAGGCCCTGGGCACCGGCTGCCTGTACAGCACCGCGCCCGCCATCGCGGCATTCATCTTCCCAGACCACCGCCGTGGACTGTCGATGGGCTTTACATCGGCCAGCCTGGCCTTCGGGATGGTTGCTTCAACCCTGGCCGCCGGGCCGCTGGTTCAAACCTACGGATGGCAGGCCGTGTTCGCCGGCCGCGTCCCTCTGACGGCGCTGGCGCTGGCCACCGGATTGCTGGCCGTGCCCGGCCGGTTGTCGGCCCAGGCATCAAACCGGCGGTTCGACGTACTGGGCGCCGCGCTGGCGCTGGCTCTGCTGTTGTGCCTCATAATCGGGTTGAGGCTGGGGCAGTCCATCGGTTGGACCTCGCCCATCGTCATCGCGCTGCTGGCGGCGACTCCCGTTGTGTTGGCGGCGCTGATCAGAACCGAAACCCGCGCCCAGTCGCCGGTATTGCCGGGCACGTTGTTGCGACTCCGCGCCTTTCAAACCGCCACGTCCGTGATGTTCCTGGGGCATTTCTCCCAGTTCGTAATCTGGTTCATATTCCCCTTCTACATCACCGATTCGCTGAACCGCGGGCCTGTTACCCTGGGCATCATGCTGGCGACCCTGTCCGCCTGCAACATCGTGTCCGCGCCAATCGGCGGCTGGCTTTGCGACCGGTGGGGTGTGCGACCGGTGGGCGCGCTGGGATTGACCGGCGTTGCCGTGGGACTGTTCGCGATGTCGATGCTCAACGCTGATTCGGAAATCTGGCACCCGGCCGCCACCATCGCCATGGTTGGATTGGGCGTCGGATGGTTCCAGTCGGCGGCCTATGCCCTGATGCTGGGCAGCGTGCCGGCCGACCGCTACGGCACTGCATCCGGCGCAATGTCGCTGGCGCAGGCTTCGGGCACCGTGTTTTGCGTCGCAGTCGTCGGCGCGATTTTCGCTGCCCTCAGTGACCAATATGCCGCTAGCTCCGCCATCAACCCGGATCAGGCGTTCCTGCTGGCCTACCGGGATGCTTTCCGCATCGGGGGAACCACCGCGGTCATCGGCGCCGGCCTGTTCGCCCTGTTCGCGCGCCAGCCGCAGCTGGGCCCCGCATCCCAACCGCTCCAAACTGAGGAGAAGGGCTAATCCTGCCGTAGCAGTCAATCTCCCTCTCCCTCCGGGAGAGGGCCGGGGTGAGGGCGGACTTCCCCGCATCAACCGCATCCCCAACGGAAAATCCTGTTCATCCTGACCATCCATGCCGGCCCGTATTCCACAACACCGCGCCACCCCCACCAGTGGCATCGCCCCCGGCCCGTCGTGTATCATTGCCCTGTCGGTTCGACCTACCGAACTATCCTCCAACCACCCTACTGAACGGCGGTGTTGACCATGACCTATAACAGACGGCGAGTTACCAAACCCGTGTACGTTGGCGGCGTGAAAGTGGGCGGTGGCGCCGACGTTACCGTCCAGTCCATGACCAAAACCGACACCCGCGACGTGAAGGCCACCGTGCGCCAGATTCACGAACTGGAAGAAGCGGGTTGCGAAATCATCCGGTCGGCGGTGCCCGACATGGCAGCCGCCCAGGCAATGGCCGAGATCAAGAAGCAAATTCACATTCCCCTGATTGCCGATATCCACTTCCACTACCGGCTGGCCCTGGAGTGCGCCGCCGGCGGCGTGGACTGCCTGCGCCTCAATCCCGGCAACCTTCGCAACGCCGACCAGGTGCGCGAAGTGGTGCAGTCCGCCAAGGAACGCAACATCCCCATCCGCATCGGCGTCAACTTCGGCAGCCTCCCCCCGGTGGGCGGCATCGGTCGCACCCGCGGATTCTCCCGCCACATGGACCTGGTCAACCGCCTGCCCAAAGCCGGCGAGGCCCAATCCGGCGACTACAGCGTCGTCGATCACATGGTGGCCACCGCCCTTTGGGAAATCAGCCTGCTGGAAGAACAGGACTTCGACCAGATCAAGATTTCCATGAAGGCCTTTGACGTTCCCACCACCGTGGAGGCGTACCGCCGTCTCGGCGAGATGGTGCCCTATCCTCTGCACCTTGGCATCACCGAGGCCGGCACCGTGCAGTCCGGCTCCATCCGCACCGCCGTTGGCCTGGGCGTGCTGCTCTACGAGGGCATCGGCGACACCATCCGCGTTTCCCTCAGCGGCGACAGCGTTGAGGAAGTTACCGCCGGCTACGAGATTCTCAAGTCGCTGAACCTGCGGGACAAGGGCACCACGCTGGTCGCCTGCCCCAGCTGCGGCCGCGCCGACGTGGACGTGGTGAAGCTGGCCAACGACGTGGACGCACTGGTCAAACGCAGCGACAAGAAAATCAAGGTGGCCGTAATGGGCTGCGAGGTCAACGGTCCCGGCGAGGCCAAGGACGCCGACGTGGGCATCGCCGCCGGAGCCGGCCGCGCCATCATATTCCGCAAAGGCGAAAAAGTCCGCGTAGTCCCCGAAGCCGAAATGCTAACCGCTCTCATGGAGGAAATCGAAAACACGCCCGCCAACGCCTGATAAAAATCAGACCGTGTACGAGGTACTGAGAACACCAGAATTTGACGAGTGGGCCTCTACTCTCGATACTGCGTTATCGCACCGGCTCGATATGGTAATTTACCGAATGTCGGAGGGCAACTGGGGAGATTATAAGCCACTGCCGAACACTCCTGGCATTTTCGAGCGACGGCTAATGGGCAGAGGGCCCGGCATCAGGCTCTATTTCTGCCGGCAAGGCAGCAACGTTGTGTTGCTATTAACCGGCGGTGATAAAGCAACACAACAACGAAGAGACATTGCCCAGGCACTACGTCTCCGCGAACAGTACGCATAAAGGAGCAAAACATGGCTCTTACCCGGCACGACGATGCTGTCAGAGAACGCATACAACGAGACCCTGAATATGCCCGCCTCATGCGTGAATCCGCGATTGAACTACTGGAAGGCAACGACGAGGATCGTCGAGTTGCCCTGCGGATACTGCGGGGTGGATTCGGCCTTGATGAGGACGAAATTGCGGAATTGAAACGGAAGAGAACCACCGCCTGACGGTTGTTCGGGAACCTCTCCATGTCCACCCCCATCACCTTTGCGCCCTTCGACGTCGTCGCCCTGGAAGACGCCGGCATCCCGACCCTGCCCGCCGAACGCGAACCGCTGCGCCGCCACCTGCTGGACGCCATCGCCCGCATCCGTCCCACGCTGGAAGCCGACGCTGAAGCCAACGATGCCGGCGCAACCCTGGCCTGGCCGTCGGTAGTCGTCCTCTATCGGGAGGGGTTGCTGTCCCTCAAAGTGCCCCGGGAACTCGGCGGCCCCGAAGTCGATCCCCTGCTCTACCTGGAACTCATCGACGAGATCAGCTACATCAACCCCTCGGCCGGCTGGTGCACCTTCATCAACAGCACCAGCACCGCGTGGAA
Organism: Dehalococcoidia bacterium; assembly: GCA_965262485.1. Taxonomy (GTDB): domain Bacteria; phylum Chloroflexota; class Dehalococcoidia; order Lucifugimonadales; family UBA3495; genus Bin87. Next base: position 3,324,592 of record OZ253540.1, read on the forward strand.
GGGCGCTTTCCTTCCCGATGCTGGCGTCGAACACATCTTCGCCAACGGGCGCATGCCCATCGCTTCCGGGTCCATCATTCCCCGCGGGTTGGGCGCCCCCGTGGAGGGCGGATGGCGGGTCAGCGGGCGTTGGCCCTTTGCCAGCGGTTCCGGGCATTCTTCCTGGATGTCTGCCGGCTTTCGCATCGTTCGGGACGGTCAAACCGGGCCGGAGCACATGGTGATGGCAGTGCCCATCGAGGACGTGCAGTTTCTGGACAACTGGCAGGTGATGGGACTGAAAGGCACCGGCAGTCGCGATTTTGTCCTGGATAACTGCTTCATTTCCCACGATTTCGCCTTCGACCTGCTGACCACCGACCCGCGATGCGGCGGTCCCATGTTCTGGCTGGGCCGGCCCGGATTCGTCACCACCGACCACGCCGCCTTCGCCCTGGGTGTCGCCCGGCGCGCCCTGGACGAAATATCGCTGCAGGCCGGCTCTTACCAGCGCGGATACCTGACCTCGCCCATCGCAAATCGCGGCGCTTTGCAACACGACCTGGGCAAGTGCGACCAGCAACTGCGGGCCGTCCGCGCGCTGTGTCGCGAGGTCCTGGCAGATGCCTGGGAGTTCTGCCTCCGCCAGGAACGCCCCGACCTGGAATGCCAGCTGCGGCTGCGAGGGGCCTGCGCCTACGCCACCGACATCGCCTGCCAGGTGGCAACTACGGCGTTCCGCTACGGCGGCGGCAACGCCATCTACAACGATCGGGTCTTGCAGCGCTGCATGCGCGACATCAACGCCGCCGCCCAGCACTTCATGGTAAACACCAGCGCCTACGACAACCTCGGCCAATTCCGCCTCGGCCTGGCGGGCGTGGATGCTATGGGGTAGCAGCCCTCACTCGTACCCCCTTTAACCTGTCATTGCGAGGAGCGCCAGCGACGTGGCAATCTCGTCGCCGTAGCAACGGCGGTTCGTCATTGCGCTTGCTTTCATAATTTATTGTGGCTACAATTTGTAATGCAAAGCGATATGCAGTACGAATGGGACGAGGCTAAACGAGCCGAGACACTCTTGGACCGCGGTGTTGACTTCGCCTCAGCGGGAGGCCGTCAGCTATGTTGAACAACAAAACTGAAATCGTAATCCCAAGTCCGGAAGAGGATGCCGTTATCAACGCCGGAATCGCAGACGACCCGGATACGTTCGAGCTGAGCGATGAATGGTTCAGCAGCGCCAAACCATCTCACGAAGCCGTGCCCCATATCCTGGAGCGATACCGGCGAAGCAGAGGCAAGCAGAAAGAGCGCACCAAAACGGCAGTCCACATCAGGCTGGACGCCGACATAGTTGCCTGGTTCAAGAACCGCGCCAAAGGCGAACACGGCTACCAGACTCGCATCAACCAGGCGCTCCGGGAATACATTACCCATCACGATAACGGGACCAACCGATAGCGTAACGACCGCATCCTCCAATGCGACACGCGCGACATCAACGCCGCCGCCCAGCACTTCATGGTCAACACCAGCGCCTACGACAACCTCGGGCAATTCCGCCTGGGCATGACGGGCGTAAACCCGATGGGGTAAAGACCCGCCGGATGTCGCGGCCTCCTCACAACCCCTCGAGGTAAAAAAACTATGACCCAAGCGCTAACCTACCGCGCGATTTTCGCCGATGCGTACCAAGTCCACTCCCAGGCCATTGACAGGCTGGAGCAGGGAGACATTCGGGACGCGGCGGAAAAAGCATGGTGCGCCACCAAACGGGCCACCGACGCCCTTATCCTGGCCCGAACCGGCGAAGAGCCGCCAACCACCGCCATGACCACCGAAGGGTTACTGAGATTAGCAAGGGAATCGGCCGACTTCGAAACCCTGGTCGGCCGATACTTCACGCGAATCAGCTACCTGCACGGATCCTGCTTCTACAACGGGATGTGTGGTCCGGATACCGAACGCCGCATTCGGGAAACCGCCGACTACATCCGGGACGCTGAGAACCTGTCCGCCGGTTGAGCCACCATCGGAGCTGAACCAGGCAACCATCCAATGCCAAACACCAGCGCCTACGACAACTTCGGGCAATTCCGCCTGGGCATGGCGGGCGTGAATGCGGTGGGGTGATGAAATGGGGGGTAAATTATGCCGGTTAACAGTAACAAACCCAAGCGGTGGAAAAATGACATCGCCTGTTCAGTGGATATGTACAACGATTGGTTCATACGATTTGCGCCTGAAACTTACCGTACAACTCGAGTGCAGACTACAGATGACGTAAGAACGACGTTGAACCAGACCAGTAACCTGACCAATATCGGCATAGATTTACTAAAAGCTAGTCCTACTGTACTGCCGACATTGCGGATGTGCACTTGCCCGCCACTTGCGACGGATAGATTAATTGGGCTTGCCGGTGTCCGTCCCAACTTGGTCAAGGTCATGGAAAAGCAGGGTATATTGCCGTCGAGGATGTCCACGCAAGACTTGGACAGCGACCTCCTGAAAATCGGAGAAACCATCAAGAAAATGGCAGACCCTGATATATTCGTCTGGTTGGAACGTCAGGATGTCCCATCGGACCTGGAGCTATACCGGGCGGCGACAATTGTGGCTGACCGTCTATGTGGCGCCGTTGCTAACCCAATCATTCGTAACGCACAAGAGCGTCGCCAACTTGATGCGATCCGAACTTGGTTGACCGACAGAGGTTACACGGAATTGCCAGCAGGCGAAGGCACAAGATATGACACGATGCAGCCAGGGACTTTCGCTTTTCGCCTAAATATGCCGGCAAAACAGCCCGATACAGATAGAGATGTCAATATCCCTATTGACGCTGTGATTATGCCGCAGAACCCCGGCAGAAGAAGACTGCCGTTGCTTGTTGAGGCGAAGTCAGCAGGCGATTTCGCCAACGTAAACAAGCGTCGTAAAGAAGAGGCAACCAAGGTCAACCAGTTACGTAATACCTACGGAAGCAGAGTACAATTTATACTCTTCCTGTGCGGGTATTTCGACAGTGGGTATCTCGGTTACGAGGCAGCGGAAGGAATCGATTGGGCGTGGGAGCACCGCATTGACGACCTTGCTAAGTTCCGGTTGTAAAAAATGATAGATCGATTACCTGAAATGGAAGAGTCCCGCTTAGAGATTCAGACTCAGCTGGACTCCGCCAAAACCCCGGCGGAACGGAATCGTATGGGCCAATTCGCAACGCCAACCGCGCTCGCCGCTGAGATACTCGGATATGCAAATGTCCAGCTGGGAACGCGCTCTCAAGTTAGATTTATCGATCCGGCGATAGGAACCGGCGCTTTCTACTCCGCACTGCTGGCAACGTTTTCAAAATCCCGTGTACAGAAAGCCGTGGGTTACGAAATAGACCCTCACTATGGCGCACCCGCTACGGAGCTATGGCGGGAAACGGGTTTGGATATCCGTGTTGAAGATTTCACATTAGCTGACCCACCGGCAGAATCCGAAAAATTCAACCTCCTGATATGCAATCCTCCGTATGTACGGCACCACCACATAGATGGTCCAGAAAAGTTGCGATTAAAAATTCGTACCAGGAACTCTTGCAAACTGGAAATCAATGGATTGGCCGGGTTATATTGCTATTTCCTCGGCCTCTGCCATACGTGGATGGCCAACGGCGCATTGGCAGGATGGCTTATTCCAAGCGAGTTTATGGATGTCAACTATGGCGCTGCGGTGAAGAGCTATCTCCTCGACGAAGTTACACTACTCCACGTTCATCGGTTTGACCCAAATGATGTGCAATTCAACGACGCGCTGGTATCGTCGGCTGTCGTCTGGTTCCGCAAAGAAAAACCGCCACCCAATCGCAGTGTGCGTTTCACCTATGGCGGGTCGCTACAACACCCAAAGCTCAGCCGTTATGTGCCGGCCGAAACTCTGCGCCACACGTCCAAGTGGACGCTATTTCCAATCAAGAAGAGCCAAGAACGTGGTACTTCCCCCGTTCTAAGGGATTTCTTCCAGATCAAACGAGGCATAGCGACCGGCAATAACCGTTTCTTTATCCTGTCGGAGGAGGAAATTAAGCAGCGTGGCTTGCCAATGGCAACGTTCCGTCCAATATTGCCTAGCCCGCGCTATTTACCGGAAAGCGAGGTGATGGCTGACAATCTGGGAAACCCTCTTTTGGAGCGACGCTTGTTCTTGCTCGATTGTCAGTTGATGGAAAGCGATATTAAGCAGCAATACCCGTCACTGTGGGCCTATCTCGAAGAAGGGAAATTGCAGGGTATAGACCAACGGTATCTCTGTCGTCATCGAGCAATTTGGTACACTCAGGAGAAGCGCCCGCCGGCCCCGTTCCTATGCACCTACCTCGGTCGGAGCGACCAGAAAAACGGCCGCCCATTCCGATTTATCCTTAACCATTCGCAGGCAACGGCCCCTAATGTGTATTTAATGTTGTATCCCAAAAATTCCCTCGCCGGAGCTTTACAGGAAAACCCGGCTCTGAAATATGAGGTTTGGAAGATCCTGAATCGGATACATCCTCAAACTATGCTTGACGAGGGCAGGGTGTATGGCGGTGGGCTGCACAAGCTGGAGCCAAAAGAACTTGGCAATGTTCCGGAACCGGCCCTTGCAGATTTACTGCTGGAACGGCTAAATCCACCTCAACATCATCAGGACTCATTGCCGAATCAAGGGAACGACCGTCCCCATTCCCTTCAATTCCGGATGTTGTAATGCGCATCGGCAACATCCGTCCTCATCTTAGGAGGCGGCGACAAGCCGGACCAGCAGGGCGACATTGACACCGCTGCGGAACGGCTGGCCGATTGGCGGGCACGCCACCCCAAATGACCGCAACGCCACCCGTGCTACAATACAGCCACGTTGCGGACGGAGGTGGCACGGTGGCCTACCTAAACTTGGATGACCTTGACGAAGAAACGGCGGTGCGCCTGCGCTCCCGCGCCGTTGGCAACGACTGCTCCATCGAGGAGGAAGCGCTGAACATCCTGCGCCTTGCGCTGGACAAGCCGGGGATGCTGCCTTACCCCAAGAACCACGCCGCCGCGATCCACGAGCTGTTCAAAGACCTCGGTTTTGGGGTGGAAGTACGGCCCAGAAGCGAAAACCCTGACCCGGTGGTTCGGTATTATTGGCTTGACGAAGACGATGGCGATAATAGTTGATACCAATGTAGCGTCGGAGATAACCAGCCCGCACCCGAATCCGACGGTCCTGGCTTGGTGGCATGAGCAGGCCATTCAAGAGATGTTCACCACCGCTGTAACCGAAGCGGAAATGCGCTATGGCCTTGCCATCATGCCGTATGGACGGAGGCGCAATAGTCTGTTTCTGCAAACCGATTTCCTTCTCCGCGTGTATTTTGAAAATCGAATCCTCCCCTTTGACAGCGCCGCCGCCCAAGCCTACGCTGAAATACGATCTAACCGACGCGCAATCGGCCGGCCTATCGAGCACCCCGACGCTCAAATTGCCGCCATCGCCCGCTCCCAGGACATGGCAGTAGCCACCCGAAACAGCAACGATTTCCTCGACAGCGGCATCGACGTCATCAACCCCTGGCCAACGGACGCAACTGCATAAATATGCGCATCTCCAAACTGGTTACCCGCACCCTGCGCGACGACCCTCCCGAGGCCGAAACCGCCAGCCATCGTTTGATGCTGCGCGCCGGCCTGATTCAGCAGGTCGCCGCGGCGTCTATGCCCGCCAACCTATGATTGCAAAACCATCATGCTACAATACAGCCACGTTGCGGACGGAGGTGGGCGATGGCCAACATAACTATAGGGGGCCTGGATGCGGCAGCCGCTGATGAGTTGCGTATCCGCGCCCTCGCCAACGACTGCACGTTGGAAGAAGAGGCGCGCAACATCCTGTCCTATGTCCTCAAGCACCGAGGCATGCTGCCGCAGCCCAGGAACCCCGGCACCGCCATCCACGAGCGGTTCAAGCGCCACGGCGGCGATGGACTGGAATTGCCGACACGACAGAAGGTCTCGGAACCTCCCAGGTTCGATTGAGGCTCGCCGTGTCAATAATCCTTGATACCAACGTCGTGTCAGAATTGACCAAGCCAGTTCCAAACCTCGCGGTCGTGGCATGGTGGAACAGACAAACACTCGCTGATGTGTTTATCACGGCCATCACCGAAGCTGAACTCCGGTACGGCCTTGCTATTATGCCCGCCGGGCGTCGCCGCGACCGCCTGACAATGGAAACCGAAAATTTCCTGGCCTTTGAGATCGGCGGTCGCATCCTACCTTTCGACAGCTCCGCCGCCCGTGCCTATGCTGCCATATACGCTGACCGCCGTTTACAGGGACGGTCAACAAGCCCGTTCGATTGCCAAATCGCTGCCATTGCCCGCGTGCATGACGCTGAGGTAGCCACCCGAAACGTCAACGATTTCCTCGACAGCGGCATCGATGTCATCAACCCCTGGCCAACGGAAGCGACTACATAAATATGCGCGTCTCCAAGCTAGTAACCCGCACCCTGCGCGACGACCCCCCCGAGGCCGAAACCGCCAGCCATCGCCTGATGCTGCGCGCCGGCCTGATCCAGCAGGTCGCCGCCGGCGTGTATGCCTACCTCCCCCTCGCCTGGCGGTCGCTGCTCAAAATCGAGCAGATCGTCCGCGAGGAAATGGACGCCGCCGGCAGCCAGGAACTGCGCCTGCCCGCCCTGCAACCCCGGGAATTGTGGGAGCAGACCAACCGCGCCGCCGCCTTTGGCGACAACCTCTTCACCCTCGAAGACCGCCGTGGCCGACCCATGGTCATCGCTCCCACCCACGAGGAAGTTATCACCAACGTGGTCAAAAGCAATGTGCAGAGCTACCGCGATCTGCCCGTCATCCTGTACCAGATGCAGACCAAGTTTCGCGACGAACCCCGACCCCGCGCCGGCCTGGTGCGGGTCCGCGAGTTCACCATGAAGGATGCCTACTCCTTCGACGCCGACGAGGATGGGCTGGATGTGTCGTACCAGGCCATGGCCCAGGCCTACCGCAACGTCTTCCGCCGCTGCAGCGTGCCGGTGCTGATGGCCGAAGCCGACAGCGGCGCCATCGGCGGCAAAGATTCCCACGAGTTCCTGCTGCCCACCCACACCGGCGAGGATACCGTCATCACCTGCCCCGGCTGCGGCTACACCGCCAACGCCGAGAAGGCCGCCGGCGTCTATCCCGCTCAGGACATTCCCGACCCGCTGCCCCTGGAACCCGTCAGCACCCCCGGCATCAAGACCATCGCCGGCCTCGCCGAGTTTCTCGACGTGCCCGAATCCCAAACCCTCAAAGCCGTGTTCTACTGCGCCGATGACGAGGTGGTGTTCGTAACGATTCGCGGTGACCTGGATGTCAACGAGGTCAAGCTCAAGAACGCACTGCACTGCAACGACCTGCGCCTCGCCGACGATGATGAAGTGGCGGCGGCGGGCCTGGTGGCCGGTTCGGCCTCGGCCATCGGCATCACCAACATCCGCCGCATCGCCGACCCGTCCATCCACAACGGCGGCAACTTCGTGGTCGGCGCCAACCGGCCCGACACCCACTACCGCAACGCCAACCACCCACGGGACTTCCAAACCGACCTGCTCACCGACATCGCCCTCGCCCAACCCGGCCATCTCTGCACCGTCTGCGGATCCGAGTTGCAGGCCACCCGCGGCGTGGAGGTCGGCCACATCTTCAAGCTGGGCACCTTCTTCAGCGAGGCTCTCGGCGCCAACTACCTGGACCAGGATGGTCAGCATCGGCCCATCGTTATGGGGTGCTACGGCATCGGTGTCAGCCGGGTCCTGGCCGCTGCCATCGAGCAAAACCACGACGAAAACGGCATCATATTCCCGGCCCCCATCGCCCCGTATCAGGCTTATCTGGTGGGCCTGAATATGTCCGACGAGAGCGTGGCCGCCGCTGCCACCGAACTGTACGACCGGCTCTGGGCCGCCGGCGTTGAGACGCTGTTTGACGACCGCACCGACGCCGCAGCCGGCGTAAAGTTCAACGACGCCGACCTCATCGGCCTGCCCGTGCGCCTGGTGGTCAGCCCGCGCAACCTGCGCCAGGGGATGGTGGAAGTGCGCCGCCGCACCGAGTCGGAAGCCCAAATGGTCGCCCTGGATTCGGTGGTAGATACGGTGCGTAATCTCCAGCCGGAGGGTTAGGGAGTGTTGACAAATACCGTCATTCCCGCACCTCAACCGTCATTCCCGCGAAAGCGGGAATCCAGTGGCCGAAGTCGTTAACAACGGTTCTGATTATTTCACCGTACGCTCTTTGGACTCCTGCTTTCGCAGGAGTGACGGGCTGGTCTGCTTATTGTCAACAGGCTCTAGCGCGGCGACAGGAACTGACCCAGCATCACCATGTTGGCCTTCAGCTGCGGCGCCAGCTCGGTGCCGCCCGCCGTGAGCAGCAGCAGCAGCCGTATCTGCGCCGAAAGGTCACCGGCCAACTTGGATTTCGCCTCGGCCACGGTGTCGCCTTCCACCGGAACCCGCAACCCGTTCAGGGGCAACGCCTGCCGTGATTCCCCGGCCCAGTATTTGTCCAGGCTGTCGATGATGACGATGGGAATCTCGCGAGAGACGACAAACAGCGCCTCGGGTGGGCTGTCTTCGGGCATCAGCATACCGGCGAACGACCGGGTTACATCGCTGTGGTTGATGTGGAAAAGAGCCGCGTTGGGCTGGCTGGCAGAGGTATTCTTCCAGTTCCATTCCTCACCCACTTCCGAGGTGCTGGCGTTCGGTTCGACTATGACCGGCAGCGCCAGATCCTCTGCCAGGGGCCTGCCGTCGCCTCCGGGATCATCCGCCTGGCGAAGGTTGTGCCGGCGACCGGTATCGTCGCCAGAATTATCAGGAGTCGTCATGGCAGGGCTCCGGCGCGTTCTAGTGGTCGTGGCTTTCCAGGTCGATTTCCCAGGCCGCATACACCTGATCCGGCAGGGTAATCGGCCCGACGGCCGCCTCGTAATCTTTCACATGCTTGCTGGCAAGCACGGCAATCGCCTTCAGCATCTGCGGGCTCACCTTGATGCGGGTCCTCAGGATGGGCTCACGTTCCTCCAGCTGTTCGCCGAAAAACAGCACCGCCGAATACAGGCTGCTGAAGATGTGGAACGAGTCGCTGTAGAAGGTAACCGCGTCGAGTGTTCCGGCGGCTTCTGCCGGAGCGGCGGCGGCGGACGTGCCGGTGTTGATCTGCAACGGCGCAACATCGCCGGGATTCAGGAATGCGTCCTCCTGCGGCGGCTTGTCTTCAGGTGGAACGTAGGGGCGCTGTATGATGGGCATGATTCCTCCGGCTGGGCGGCCTGCAAGTGCATTGGCGCGGGTGGTCGCCATTATAGCGGGTTTGCCGCCCCTTTGCCGCCGCCCGTTTGCCAGGGATTACAAAACGGCCTTCACCCGCTTGAAGCCCGCGCCGACGGTGTGGTGTTGGTACGGATTACGCGCTGCACCCGGCGATCATCGCATCATTCCGACGCCATCGACAGACCATCGACGAACTGCAGGTTGGGCAGCCTGGACAACTCGGCCGGCGGCATTTTCAGCTTCGCCGAGCGGCTGCCCGCGCCCAGTATCACGTAATCCATCTCCAGCAGGCGTTGGTCGGCATAAATGGGCAAATCGGCCGGCAGCGCCAGCGCCGTAACCCCGCCAATCTCCATACCGGTCAGCTCACGCGTGTCTTCCGCAGACGCGAACGATGCCCTGGAGACACCCATCAATCGTCGCACGGTCCGGTTCACATCCAGGCGGTCGCAGCCCCGGACCAGGCACGCCGCGTAAGAGGCTGTGCCCCGCCTGCTGCCCACCACGATGGTATTGGCGCAGTGCGGCAGATCGAACCCGTATTCGGCGCAGAAATCGGCGGTGTCGCCAAACTGCGGGTCAATGGGAATCCACTCCCAGTCCACAATGGATAAAGCCGCCAGCGCCTCCCGAACCCTCGCCTCGATCTGGCCGCTATCCAGGGTATTCATGCCAGGTTGCTCATGGCGCTTACTGCAATGTCACAGTGGCGTCGGCGAGACATACCAGCTCATCGCGCTGGTTGGTGCCTCGGATACGGCACTGCACCTTGCGTTGGCCGTACAGGTTGCCGCCGGCGCCCGTTACCTCGCCGGCGAAGGTCACCACGTCGCCCGCGCGGAACGGCGTTATGGCGCGCATCAGCAGATTGCCGCCGTTGTAAAGCGCTTCGACCGGGAAATTAAGGCCCAGGAAACGGTCAACGTAGGAGAGGGTGGCCGGGCCGGCATTCACCGCGCCGCCAAATATGTTCTGCCGGGCAAACTCCTCATCGGTGTGTATGTTGCTGGGACTGGGTCGCCCGGCGAGCCGTTGGGCGTTCTTCCGCAGGATATTCTCGGTAGATTCGGCAACGGCCAATGTTCTCGGCAGTGGTGTGCCGACGCGGGCGTCGCTCCACGTCAGGAATCGGGACGGGTCCGGCACGGCGTCGGTGTCCGGCGTCACTACGGCGGCGCTGGCCTCCGGTGGAACCTCCCGCTGGCCGGCAACGTACTCGAAGATGCACGTATAGTCGCTGCTGGCGACCACCGCCCCCGACTCGCCGAACGCCGACACCCGGAACGTAACGAACTTGCTGCCCCGCCGCTCGTATTTCTCGTACACCCGCCGCGTGCTCGTTATGGTTTCTCCGGCATACACCGGACGGTACCAGCGAACTTCACCCTTGGCGAACGGCGTTTGTCGCCGCGCCGTCGTGGATCGTTCCTGCGCCACGAATCCGTTGGCTTCGGCGATCTCTTCGCGCAACAGCGGTGCGTAGGTCAACGCCATGGTGGGCATCGCCAGCAACGGCGGCGCGGCGCTTCCCACGGGTGGCATCCGGTAGCGAGGGTCGGGATTCTGGGCACAGGCCGCGTACTCGGCTACGTCGGCATCCGACATCGTTACTACGGTGACGCCGCCGGTCTGCCCAACCCTCACCGCGTCGTAAGTCCAAAGCCTTTCAGTCTCGGTTGTATTCTGCTGCGTCATTGCCGTTGCCTCCTGTTAGCAGCAACATTATAACCACAATGACGTCGCGCGCCATTCCCGGCCACATCTCATGCGTACCCACGTTGTCATTGCGAGCGTAGCGTGGCAATCTCGACGAGGTGGCAATGGTGGTTTGCCGACGTGTGTTCAGCCTCAACGAGATTGCCACGTCGCTATACTCCTCGCAATGACAGCAGGCCAGTTTGGTTTGACAAAGTGGGTACGCGTGAGGAGGCCAACCCGCTCGATTACTGTGATAATGTAGCATCCGCTGCGAATACCCGCAGCAATTCGCCAGGAACCCTGCCGATGCCTCCCGACACAACCTTCGTCACCACCGCGCCCATCGGGAATGCGTCGCTCCAATCCCTGATTGGTGCGGTGCAGCGCGCCAAATCCACCGACCCGTTTGCCCGCGTCGTGGTGGTGACCGACCACAGCGACGTGGCCCGCGCGGTCAGGCACCATCTCGGTTCCAACGGAGCCATCAACGTCACGGTGCAGGTGGGCCACCGCCTGGCCGCCGAACTGGCAGAACCCATCCTCAGGCCAGCGGGAGTCAGCGGCGACGCCCTCCGCCGTCCCCTGTCCCGACTGCTCGAATCGCAGGCGGTGCGAGACGCAGCGCGAACGTGGTCTGCTTCCGACATCTCGCACCTGTCGGACACCGGTCGGGGGCGTTTTTACGATGCGTTGGCCGCCACCTTCCGGCAAATGGCCGAGCGTCCCGCTGGAAACAGCCCGGAACCGACGCCCGCCGTACTTCCCGAGGCCGCATCTTCCGAGGCCGTATCTTCGGAAATCGAAGGTATGTTCCAGGCTTACCTGAAATCGCTGCACGACAACGGGTTCTATACTCGCAGCCAACTCCCCGACATGGCCGTCGAGGCGCTGTCTTCCCGGCGAACCGACGCGCCACACCAGTCCAACGCGGAACCGTCCGTCATCTACTACCTGCCCCGGCGCCTCTCGGAAGGCGAGTTGCGGTTGGCGAAAAAACTGCTGGAACGGGGCCAGGGCCAGGTCATACTGGGCGTAACCGGTGATCCCGCCGCAGACCTGCCGGCGCTCCGTCTGCTGTCACAGCTCCATCCCGCGGCCGCTGCGCCCGATCAGGTTCCGGATCCCCTGAGTCAGCGCGTCGCGTCCGGTTCCCTCTCGGTGGTGATCGCTCCCGATCCGGGCGAAGAGGTCAGGATGGTCATCCGCCGGATTGTGGCCGCGTCGGATGAAATGCCCTTTCACGAAATCGCGGTGATTCATCGTCAGGATTTGCCTTACGCCAGCCTGTTGCGCCAAGAACTGGATTTCGCCGGCATTCCCCATAGCGGCGTGCCCTACTACCGCCTGGCCGACACCCCGCCCGGGAGATTCCTGCGCGGCATGATCGACCTGGCGATGGGCGTCGCCGATGCCAACCCTCCCACCATGGACCGGGATCGTCTTATCAACTGGCTGAACAGCACGGGCGTAACCGACGGGCTGCCACTGCCGGCTAACCGCCACCCCGGATCAACGGCAACCGTTCCTGCCGCCCGTTGGGCGACGCTGGCCCGCGAATCCCGCGCCAACGGTACGCTGCCAGGTTGGAAATCCCGGCTGAACGCCTACCTTGATCGACTGCAACGCCGGCTGGTCGAGCAGGACACCGGCGTCAACGACGACGCGCCCGTGACCGAACACCCCTGGTTAATGCGCGAACGGGCACAGACCGACGCGCTGCTGCAATTCATCGACCGCCTCTGCCAACGATTGGCCGACCTGGGCGCTCCACCCCAACCGCAGTGGGATTCAGCAATTGACCTGGTGCGCGGTATCATTCGGGATTTTCAGTGGCCCACTCCCGGAGACGAATCCCACCGCCAGCGCATCGACGACCTGCTGGCCGATATTGCCGACTTGCAACAATGGGGCGCCCCCTACAGCGTGTCCACCCTCCGGGATGCCGTGGCGCAGGCCCTGCAAAGCCCAACGTCCGACCGTGGCCGCCCGGTTGGCGACGGCATTTACGTCGGCCCGCCCTCCGGCATCGTGGGCGCAGCCTACCAGGCCGTTTTCGCCGTCGGCATGGTGGAGCGGCAGTTCCCGCCGACGCCACGGGTCAATCCCTGGCTATCCAACCGGAGGTCAACCTTTCAGCTGGATATGGCGCTGGAACGCTACGATTTTCTGGGCGCGATTGCCTCCGCCCAACGGGCCGTGCTCAGCTATCCCACCGCCGGAACCGGACGCAACGCCGCCTATCCCTCGCGCTGGCTGATCGAGGCGGCCAACCTGATCCACCAGGCCGGTGGCAACGTCGAGCGGCTATCCCACGAAAACCTTGCCCACCGTGCCGAGGTAAAACCCTGGCTCACCGTAGTTCCCTCGCGAGAAGCCGGGCTGGTGCAGCTCGTTTCTAACCCGTTGCCCACACCACCAGGATCGTCTCCACCGGCCCGGATTGACGCCGCCGACGCAATGGACTATGACCTGTCCCACCTGGCTGCCTATGTGCGGCAATGGCCGCGTCCCCGCCTGTCGGCACATCCGGCGCTGCTCTCCAACAAGCGGTTGCTGACCGCCCTGGCCGCCCGGGATGCCCGGCGCGCGTCCACCTACTCCCGGTGGGACGGCCTGGTAGGGGCCGACCTCACCGACCTCACCGCCCGTATCGGTACTCAGGAATACCCGGTTTCGGCCAGCGCACTGGAAAGGTGGGCCCGCTGTCCCTTCCAGTTCTTCGCTTCCCGCATCCTGCGCCTGGAGGCTCCCCCAATGGAAGAATCGGACGAAATATCGGCGCTGGATCGCGGAACACTGGTTCACACCATACTCGAACGGTACACTGCCGCCCCCGTCGCCACCCTGGATGAGCTGCTCGCCATCGCCGAACGGGAATTTGCCGTCGCGGAACAGCAGGGCGCTACGGGATACTACCTGCTCTGGGAGATTGAAAAGGAGAACATCAGGGACAGCCTGCAGCGGTTCATGGCCGATGAGGTTGACTGGTTCCCCGATGCTGATCCCGCCCAATCTGCCTCCGAGATTGCGTTCGGCCCCAATGCCCAATGGCAGGATGTCAGTGTCTTTGCGGATGGAGTGGGTTCCGTGTGGTTCCGCGGCAAAATAGACCGCATCGACGTAAGCGATGAAGAGGTGCGGGTGCGGGACTTCAAAACCGGCAACCCCGATTCCTACCGTGCCCGGGGCGCAGAAGCCACTCCCCAAAATTCCGTGTCCAACGGTCGGGCGTTGCAATTGCCGATTTATCTGGCAGCCGCCAAAACCGCCCACCCGGATTTGCCGGTAACCGCCAGCTACTGCTTTCCGCTGCACGACCCGGCAACCTACGACGTGGCCGAGTATTCCGACACGGACGAAGCAATGCGCGATGCTTTCCACCGCGCGTTAGCCACCATCGTGGGTTCGGTTCGCCAGGGGATATTCCCGGCGACCCCGGACGGAAAAGGCCGGTACGGTAACTGCGGCTGGTGCGACTTCCGACAGCTTTGCCCAACTCGCCGGCGGTACATCTGGCTGAACAAAGGCCGCCGCGACCCCACCGTCCAGGGATTCAACGACCTGGGCGGCGACGCGGCCGTGTACGACTCATCCGCGCCGGACGTTGAACCGTGACAGTCCAACACAATCAGGCCACTGCCGGCGCAGACTGGTCCACCGAACAGAAGATTGCCAACGACCTGTATTCCAATTTCCTGGTGGAAGCCAGCGCCGGAACCGGAAAAACCTACTCCCTGGTCACCCGGGTCGTATCCCTGATCAAAGCCGGCCCCGAGAACGGCGGCGCAACCATGGACCGGCTGGTGGCTATCACCTTCACCGAAGCCGCTGCCGCCGAACTGTCCGACCGCATCCGTTCCCGAATGGAACAACTCCTCGCTGACCCCCACCCTGATGACGCCCACGACACTGATAATGCCCACGACGTCCTCGGTCCGCTGTCGGCGGATGAAAAGGCGCGGATCGAAGCGGCAATCCAGAATATAGACCAGGCAACCATCCAGACCATCCACAGTTTCGCCGGACAACTGCTCCGCGAACGGCCCACGGACGTCGGCCTTCCTCCCGGCTGGCTGCAGCTGGACGATCTGGCCGCAACCCAGCGCTTCAACGAATCCTGGGAGCGTTGGCTGGAATGGGCCCTCGGGTCGAATACCGGCGTTTCCCCCGACCTGCACAATGTCCTCCGCGCCATGATCGCAGCCAAGGTCGGCGTGCGACGGTGGCGGGATCTCGCCCGCATTTTCAGCGACCGCTACCATCACCTCCGCAGCGACACCAGCATCGAAAGCATCGACCTGCCGGCGCTGGCGGCGAACGCCGCGGAGCAACTGCGGGCATTGGCTGCCGGATGCAGCGACCCAACCGATCTGCTCCGGACGCGAATAAACGACGCAATCGCCACTCTCGATGCGGCAGCCGCCGCCGGCAACGACCCCAATGCCGTGGCGCAGGCGCTGGAAGAAGGTGAGCCAATTGTTCCCAGCGGCAGTCCCGGAGCAAGGAAAAACTGGCCGGTGTCCCCCACGGACGTCCGGGCTGAATTTCGCAAGATCGGTCAGGCGTTCCAGATTGCAGCCCGTTCGCCTCACCTCATCGAACTCCTGCGGGAATTGCGCCGTCATTTTGTTCTCGCCTTCGAGGTGGAACGCAAGAGCGACGGCGTATGCACCTTTAACGACCTGCTGGTGTGGGGACGCGATCTGCTGCGAAATGACGGCGCGCGGCGACACTTCCAGCGCCAGTATTCCCACATCCTCATCGACGAATTTCAGGACACCGACCCCCTGCAGGCCGAAATCGCCTTCTACCTGGCCAGCCACCCCGACGCCGACATTCAGCAACACACCTGGCCATCCCTGCCGCTGTCTGCCGGCAAGCTGTTTCTCGTCGGCGATTCCAAACAGTCCATCTATCGTTTTCGCGGCGCCGACATCAGCGTCACCAATCAGGTCAAGTCCGGAGGCCAGCTCCAGGTACTCACCCTCACCGAAAACCGCCGGTCCCAACAATCCATTCTGGATTGGGTGAACGCCCGGTTCCCCGAAATCATGGTCAACGACAACCCCGATGGCCCTCCCGTGCAGGCCGAATATCTGCCGCTGAACCCCAACGCCGGTATCCAGCGCCCCGGCCTGGGCTCGGTGCAGGTGTTTGGTGATCCGGAGCCGTCGCCGGACCCGTCGGAGTACGGCACGGCCCTCGAACTACAGGCGCGACACATCGCCAACCTCATCGTCGCCCACGCCAGCGATTCGCTCCAACGCCGGCGCGTATCTGACAAAGACCAGCAGGAAATCCGCCCGGCGAATTTCCGCGACGTGTGCATCCTGCTGCGGTTTCGCACCAACCTGGACAGCCTCCTGCGGGCGTTGGAAGATGCCAGGGTGCCCTTCCGGATCGAGGGCGGTTCGTTGCTGTTCGACACCCAGGAGGTGCAGGACTTGTTGAATTGCCTGCACGCCATCGACGATCCCACCAACCAGGTGCCCGTGGTGGCGGCCTTACGGTCCCTGGCCTTCGCCTGCTCCGACGAAGACTTGCTGCAATGGGCCGCTGCCCGCGGTCCCTGGGACTGCACTTCAGAGCTGCTCAACGACTCGGATGCCGGCGGCGAGCGGCAACAGGAGCTGAGGGCCGTGGCCCCGGTGTGGCAGGCCATGACAACCCTGCGTCAATACCACCGGCAGCGGCACTCGGCGCCGGTGTCCCGTTTCATCAGCGAGTTCATCCGCGAGCGACGGCTGGAGCAGCTGGATTTGGCCGAATATCGCGCCCGGGAAATTTGGCGGCGCCGGCAATTTCTCATCGACCAGGCCCGCAGTTTCGAGGCCGCCAATCCCGAAGACACTGGCAATTCATTCTGGAACCTCCATCGGTTCCTGCGGTGGGCAGCGAGCCAGCAGGAGGAAAATGCCCGCATCGCCGAAACCACCGCCCCCGAAACCGATGATGACGCCGTCAGGATTATGACGGTGCACGCCGCCAAGGGCCTCGAATTCCCCATCGTCGTTTTGCCCGACTCGACGCGGCCCCAGAGCAACCGGGGGCGGCCGCCCGTACTTTTCGACGCCGACAAAGGAACCGCAGTATGCGCCGTCGGCAGCGGTGGCATGAGCATGGAGTCCGTTGGTTACGGGGACATATTCGCCCTGGAAACACGGCACGCCGATGCTGAGGCCGCCCGACTGCAATACGTGGCCGCCACCCGCGCCCGCGACCACCTGTTCATCAGCCGCTATGCCACCGTGCGCCGGCCAGCCAGCCCCGGTGAATCGGAGATCGCGTTCGCCAACATGCCCGATGATCTTCCCCACACCACGGCTGCGGTCACCGCCGACGTGATCCTTACCAATCAAGATTCGACGCCAACCGGTCCGCCACCTGCTGCGCCGGCCTACATCCCGCAACAATGGCAGGAGAATCGCACCGAGTCGATACGCCATCGCTCGGTACAGCAGGCGGTTACCGCAACCTGGCTGGCCCGCGTCGCCGCCGGCACCGCCGCGCCCGTCCCGACGCTCGCCGACGCAGCCGCGGCGGTGATCGCGCCGCCGGTGGATGACAAAGAGGCCGAACCCGATCCGGAACAACCCTGGAAAACGGGTCGCGGCGGCACCGCCTTCGGACGCGCGGTTCACGCCGTCATGCAGGACGTGGTGAACCGTCTGTCTCCTCAATTGCCGTTGTCCGCCGGCGCCAGCGCAGACGACCTGTCATCCATCGCCGGCCCGCACATCGCCCGGTTGGCGGCCCTCCACGCCAGCGCCGAAGGATTATCTTCCCAACAGGATGAAGTCGCCAGCCTGGCGCGGGATGCGTTGCGCCATCCGGAAATGCTCAACGCCCTGCGGGCGCCACGACGCTGGACGGAAATTTCGGTGGCGGCTCCGGTGCAGACCTCCCGCGGCCCCGTGGTCATAGAGGGCATCATCGACCTGCTGTACGAAAACACCGCCGGGCAACTGGTAATCCTCGACTACAAATCGGATGCCGTCCGGAACGATGCCGACGTGGACTCCAAAATGGCCCACTACCAATACCAGGGCGCAGCCTACGCCGTCGCTGTCGAAACTGCCACCAACATGCCGGTCAAAGCCGTCCGGTTCCTGTTCATGCGGGCCGGCATGGTGCGGCAAATCAATGACCTGCCCGGCCTAATCCGCCAAATTCCGGAGCTGATCGATTCCGCGCCGTAACCGGATAGCCGCCGCCCATCTCCATCTGTCATTGCGAGCGCAGCGTGGCAATCTCGTCGCTGTAGCAATGATGGTTTCCCGGCGTGTGCTCAACCTCAACGAGATTGCCACGTCGCTACGCTCCTCGCAATGACAAAGTGGATACACGTGAGCCACCGGAATTTGTTGACGCTATTCAGTAAGATAGGTATCGTTGCGGGTAGTTGAAGTCGCCCAGATGTCGGCCATCCAGGGAGGTTGCCCCATGACTGCCCAACGACGTGAGTACCAGGTAATCCGCGAGCCCAGCGTCATGGTTCCCATGCGCGACGGCGTGCATCTCGCCACCGATGTGGTGCGGCCCGACGCACCGGGACGTTTCCCCGTCATCATCAACCGGGGCCCCTACGGCAAAAACAGCTACCTGGATAACCCCGACCATACCATCTGGTTCTTCCCCCGCAACGGCTACGTGCTGCTCAGCCAGGACGTGCGCGGCAGGTTTGAATCCGAAGGGGAGTACAACCCGCTCTTCCAGGAGCCGCACGACGGCTACGATACCGTGGAATGGGCGGCTCGGCAGCCCTGGTCCAACGGCCGCGTTGCCACCACGGGCCAGAGCTACCTGGGGGCGACGCAGTACACCCTGGCCGGCGGACACCCGCTGCCGCCCCACTTGCAAACCCTGATGCCGGTCTCCGCGTCGTCCGACTTTCACCAGTCCTGGGTGTATCACACCGGCGGCGTCATGGAATGGGGCTGGACGGTTCCCTACGCCATCCTCAAGGGCCGCAACACGTTGGCCCGGGCCGGCCGGGAAGACCTGATCGCCAGGATGGACGAATACGTCATCGAACCCGGCAATTTCGGGCAGCCCCTGTCCGACCAGTGGTATCGCCACCTTCCCCTGCGCGACTGGATCGACCGCCTCAAAGAGGCCGCTCCCTACTTCCACGAATACTTCGACGAGGAACTGGACGGCCCCTACTGGTGGCCCATCAACATGATGCGCCAGGCCAGCAACGTTAGCATTCCCATGTACCACATCACCGCCTGGTACGACATCTTCATGGAAGGAGCCATCAACGCTTTCCAGGCCATCCAGCAGCACGGCGGCAGCGAATTGGCCCGCCGCAACCAGAAACTCCTCATCGGCCCGTGGGCTCACCTGCGACCGTTCACCCAGCCCACCACCGGCGGCGCCGGCGATATCGACTTCGGCGCCGAGGCTGCCATCGAGCTGCACGAAGATATGCTGCGGTGGTATGACTACTGGTTGAAGGACATCGAAACCGGCATCATGGACGATGCTCCCGTGCGCATTTTCGTGATGGGCGACAACCGATGGCGCGACGAGCAGGAATGGCCCCTCGCCCGTACCCACTACACACGCTGGTATCTCCACTCCGCCGGCGGAGCCAACACCCGCGCCGGCGATGGCACCCTGTCCACCGTCCCTCCCGATGCGAACGAACCCCAGGACCAGTTCATCTACGACCCCGCCGATCCGGCGCCCACCCTGGGCGGCAACACCCTCATCATCGACTACGGCGTGTTCGACCAAAGCCCGGCGGAAAACCGGCCCGATGTCCTGGTGTACACATCCGATCCGCTGCCGTCCGACCTGGAGCTGACCGGCCCCATCTCGGTAACCCTCTACGCGGCCACCTCCGCCGCGGACACCGACTTCACCGCCAAACTCGTGGACGTGCGGCCCGACGGGTACGCCCACAACCTGCAGGACGGGATCGTCCGCGCCCGCTACCGCACGTCGGTGCGCGAGCCGTCGCCGATCATCCCGGGACGTGTGTACCAGTACGCCATCGACCTGTGGGCCACCAGCCACGTCGTCAAGGCGGGCCACCGCGTCCGCGTTGATATCTCCAGCAGCAACTTCCCCCGGTTCGACCGCAATCCCAATACCGGGGCGGCGCTGGGCGCGGACGCTCGCCTGGAAACCGCCCGGCAAACCATCCATCACTCCGCGCAATACCCCTCTCACATCACGCTTCCGGTGATCCCGCGCTAGCATCGCGGCCACTACCGGCGGATCATCCCTCACGCGTACCCACTTTAATCTGTCATTGCGAGAATCTTCCGCTCATCCTGAGCTTGTCGAAGGATTACGTTGGCCTGTCATTGCGAGGAGCCCAGCGACGTGGCAACCTCGATACATCAGCCTACCGTCATTGCACTACCTCATCGAGATTGCCACGCTACGCTCGCAATGACAAAATGGGAACGCACGCTAAAGGGAGACACAACATGGACATCGGCAATCTGGTTTACGACCGACCCGACCTGAACAAGTTCAAGGTACAC
The DNA here is from genome assembly GCA_965262485.1 of Dehalococcoidia bacterium. Classification (GTDB taxonomy): domain Bacteria; phylum Chloroflexota; class Dehalococcoidia; order Lucifugimonadales; family UBA3495; genus Bin87. The sequence goes on from OZ253540.1 coordinate 3,345,123, forward strand.
CGTTCCAGCATGGTGTCCCAGGAAATCTACGAGCTGGAGCGACGCAACATCTTCGACCGGTGCTGGCTGTACCTGGGCCACGAGTCGGAAATACCCGGCCCGGGCGACTACGTGCGGCGCGTCGTGGCCGAACGACCCCTGTTTTTCGCCCGCGACCGCGACGGCAGCCTCAAGGTGTTCCACAACACCTGTCCCCACCGCGGCGCGCTCATCTGTCGCACCGACCAGGGCAACGCCCAGGTGTTCCAGTGCTTCTATCACGCCTGGAGCTTCAACACCACCGGCGAACTGATCGGCATGCCCGACATAGAAGGCTACGGGCCGGACTTTGACCGCTCCGAGTTGGGGTTGCGTTCGCCCCGCTTCGAGAGCTACCGCGGTTTCATCTTCGTGTGTTTCGACGAAGAAACCGTGTCCCTGACCGAATACCTGGCCGGCGCCGCCGAATACCTCGACCTGGTGGCCGACCAGTCCGCCGCCGGTATGAAGGTCATCCCCGGTTCCAACCGCTACTCCATCAAGGCGAACTGGAAGCTGCTGGGCGAGAACAGCATTGACGGTTACCACGCCATCCCGACGCACCAGACTTACTTCGACTATATGGCCAGCGGCTCCGCCAACATGATGAGCAATCGCAAGGGCTTTGGCCGGGCGTTGGGCAACGGCCACGGCGTCATCGAAAACGACTCCATTTACGGCCGCCCCATCGCAATGTGGCATCCGTATTTCGGGGAAGAGGCCAGACCCGAGATTCAGGATACCAAGGATGATCTGATCGCCCGTTTCGGTCGCACCAAGGCCCTGCGTATGTGCGAGAAGAGCCGCAACCTGCTGATATTCCCCAACCTGATCATCAACGACATCATGGCGGTTACCATACGGGCGTACCAGCCCACCGGTCCCAATGGCATGGATGTGACGGCGTGGGAGATGGCCCCCGCCGGCGAGACCGGCAGCCTGCTGCACCGCCGGTTGGACTCTTTCCTCACCTTCCTCGGCCCCGGCGGGTTCGCCACCCCCGACGACACCGAAGCGCTGGAGTCATGCCAACTCGGGTTCGGCTCCGGTGGCGTCGAATGGTCAGATCTTTCCCGAGGCATGACCCGTTCGCCCCGGGGTAACGACGAATTGCAGATACGGACTTTCTGGCGACGCTGGCAGTCGCTGGTTGCCGACCTGCCCTACACAGAGTCGTACGAACATGGTCTGCTCCCGGGCGAAATACCCGAAGTCATCCCTACGCCGGAGATTACCGCTTCTGCCGACGACTAGCCCACCAACAGGAGCCCCGCCAACATGGTATCTGAACCAATCCCGCCGTTCCCGGCTCCGGCCTCCGGTCTGCCCGCCAGCGCCGAATCCCTGATGCTGCAGCACGAGGTGGAACAACTGCTCTACCAGGAAGCCCGCATCCTCGACGACTGGAATCTGGACGCCTGGCTGACGCTTTACACCCCCGACGCCCGCTATATTGTGCCCACCACCGACCTGCCCGACGGCAATCCGGAAACCGACCTGGTGTTCATTGACGACGATTACAGCCGCATGGCGGGTCGCATAACCCGTCTGAAAAGTCGCCATGCTCACCGGGAATACCCCTGGTCCCGCACGCGCCGCTTCATCGCCAACGTGATGGTCACCGGCGTGGACGGCGACGAAGTTTCCGCCACGGCATCGGTGGCAGTCTGGCGATTCCGCGCCGGGGAGTCGGCGCCCTACGTGGGCCGGTATGACGTCCGGATGCGCCGCGTCGATGGCCTCCTGCGCCTGTGTTACAAGCGGGCCGTCCTGGACCACGAATCTCTGTCCGACCACGGCGCGCTCAGCATCATTCTCTAGGGTGTGTCATCAAATACCCGCCATTCCCGCTACTCGTCATTCCCGCGAAAGCGGGAATCCAGGAACTTTTGCCAGCAGGAAACGCTCTCGATCCTCGGCTCCCACTTTCGCGGGAATGACGGTATCTGTCAACACACCATAGGGTTGACCCACGTGATTTCCCCCCGGAAAATACAGCGCAAACCATTGCCGGCCGAGGCAATATCCCACCGCCGGCCGCCCCGTTTCCGTGGTATCATCAGCGCCACACCAAGCACACAGGAAATTTGACCATGACTTCTTCCAACGCCATCCTCGATGCCACGCAACGCGACCTTCTCATCGCAGCGCTAAACCGCATCGTCCCATCGGACGGCGAGATGCCTGCCGCCGGCGACCTGGGCGTAGGCGCTTTCGTAGAGGATGTGGTTGCCGACAGCAGCCAGCGTCGCCGCCTGTTTCTGGATGGTCTGGTCCGGATCGAGTTGGCCGCCCAGGAGCACGGCGGTTCTTTTGCAGCTTTGTCCCAGCAGTCTCAGGACGCCACGCTGCAGGTCATAGAGTCATCGGCCCCTGAGTTTTTCCAGCTGATGGTTACGCAGACCTACCGCGGCTATTACACCAACGAAACCGTATTCGACCTGCTGAAGTACCGCGCTCCCAACCGGGCGGATTACAACCCCGAACCGTTGGACGAGTCGTTGTTGGAACCGGTGCGACAGCGCGGCCAGATGTGGACGCCAACGTCCGCCTGAACCGGCCACCGTTCACGCAGCCAGCGGCAGTTCCAACTGCGTTGCGAAGTCCATTGGACCCGCGACCCCGCGGGCCGGCCTCGCCTCCATCGCGTCTGAAAACCCCGGCAAGGTGGCCGGTTGCAATCCTTTGATGGATGGCATCCGGGGCAGCTCCCAACGCAGACGCGCGTCGTCCACCAGGTTCAGCACGGCGCTGGTGTAATCACGGGGAGCGTGTGAGTTGCGATACAACCGGGCGTATCCGGGCGCCAGGTGCGGGTAGGCCTCCCGGATGAACGGCATGAACCACTCCCGGCTGCCCGGGCGCAGGAACAGCAGGTTGCTGGACAGGAATTGGGCCCGGTGCGCGGCCACCGCCTCCACCAACACGTTGATGCTTTGCGCCGAGTCGGACAACCCTGGCAGCAAGGGCGCGGCCATCACCCCGGCCGGTATGCCGTGCTCCACCAGGTACTGCATCGCTTCCAGCCGCGCCATCGGGTGCGGCGCTCCCGGCTCAGTTTGCCGCCAGATTGTTTCGTCGATAGTGCCCACGCTGAACACCACCTGAGTCCCGGCCACCTCGTTCAGCCGGCGCAGCAGGTCGATGTCCCGACGCACCAGCGTCCCCTTTGTTGTGATCGATGCCGGATTGCGAAACTCCACCAGAACCTCCAGCACCTGCCGGGTCAGGGCGTACTGAGACTCCGCCGGTTCGTATGGGTCGGATGCGGTTCCAATTGCGATGGCCTCGCCGGCCCACTTCGGGCGCGACAGTTCGTCTCGCAGCACGGCGGCCGCGTTGACCTTGGCGAAAATCTGCCGGTCGAAATCGGCGCCGGCGTCCATCCCCCAGTACTGATGCGTGGAACGGGCATAGCAATAACGGCAGGCGTGCCGGCAGCCCCGATAAGTGTTAATGGTCCAGTTGAAGGGGAAATCAGGAGCATTAACGTGATTGATAAGGGACTTGCATTTGATTTCGGTAACTTCGGCAGCAACCATCGGTGAGTCCTCCGTTGAATCTCGTGGCCGAATCGCTCCGGCTGGCAAACGGATGTTCTGATTAGGTACTGTCCATATTAGACCTAATGTTCGATAACGTCAAGCCTACGCTATCCCTCGTAACTGTTCACGTTTGAGGGGACGAGATCGGTTTGCTATGGAAGTTCCGTGCTTGGCTGCCCTTCCACAAGAGGCCGAATAATCAGCAGATCCCCACAACTCTGAACAGTTACTATCCCTCACGCGTACCCGCTCTAATCTGTCGTTGACGGCCCGCAGCCCGCGGCAGCTGCTCCGGGGTCGAAGCGGATAAAATCCAACACCCCAAGTATCCAACCTTCCGTTTTAGCCGTATCAAGCGCTTCCAGAGACAACTCAGGTTGGAAGTAATGACCGAGTAAGCCGTTCCGGTCCGCGTATGACAGCCACGTAGCAACGATGCAGGCATCGTATTGGTGATCGGACATGTCCCTCGGGCGGGATTCGAATCTCCCTTTCCAGAGCGCCGGGTACACCTCAGCGACAACCGAATCGCCTTCATCAAACTTCCAACCGTCGAAAGGCCAGAAGTGGACTTTGGCCCCCGACTTTCTCAACTTCTCGCGGATGTCCAGCAACCACGGAAGCCCAGCATGTGTGGACGTTGCCACCTGGCCTTGCTTAATATCGAAATCAAACACCGGCTTGGCCCCAGGTGCGCGATTGTCCGTCAACCGCGTCCACTTGGGACCGCCCAAGCGGTGATCTTTTCTTCCCTCTGTGTCGCATCTTTTGCGCGTCCTCTGGTTCGCCAGTATGTCGATCACCCGTTTATGGTCTTCGTGGGTAGGCCAGTACTCCCGGAAATCGGCCAAAAAATGATCCCAAGCCCCCTCGGGCAGTTCGTACTCCTTGAAGTAGTCGATTGGGAACGAAAACACATGGTCGATGCCCACCAAAGTTGGTTTATCTTGTTCCTGGAGCTGTTTCACCAGCCATTCGGCAAGCTCCCTGCGGTTCCAATTCTTCACCCCCTTTGTTTGCGGAGGGACAATCTCCGCGTGGCCGTCGGCATCCGCCCAACAGACGGCTAAACCCGGTATCCTGTCCGCCGGTCTGCGTGTGCCCGAATAGTCGATGCCGATAGTTCGGTCGAATGTTCTCTCTTTCATAACCCTCCTTCAAAGATCTTTCGGCCCTTTACGCGCCAGCCACGCCCGATCATCCCGACGGGACTATCCCCAGTCGCATGACCACCATGACAGCCTCCAGCCGGCTTGAAGCACCCAGCTTCACTCTTATGTTCTCAATGTGGTCCCGCACCGTCATCCGCACACCGCTAGGGCAGCCTTCCAGCATCGTACTCGCGTCGGGCATTTGATGACAGTGCCCTTGTGGCCCAGACAGACGCCGAAATAGACTGGACTCAGGAGCAACCCACCAGTCCCCTTCGGGCGAACAGACCTTGGGCCAGCGCCGCGAACACCCTTACACCTGGGCTACCCGCGGATTTTCACGCCCGCAGGCTGCCATCATGGCAACCATCGCCACGGCGACGACCACGACGGGCAGTGTCCTCGCCAACCCGGAGCCCGACATCCGCTGTGCCACCCTGCGTTACGCCGGGCCCCAACGCGCAGTCGTAGCGAGCCAGGCATGACTGCACCACGGTATCAACGTCTTCGGCCAGCCGGTATCCGGCTTCCACCAGCCGGGAGGCAGACGCCTTGAGCGCCGCAAAATGCCGGCCCATCTCGGCGCCAGGCGTGGGTTCGTTGGAGCCGGCTGTGAGCAGGACGGTCAGGAGACCCAACAGCACGCATTACAGAGCTAACCGGAGCAGTGGAAATCTGGTGGCAATAACTCGCATTGGGCCAGTCCTCACCATCATCGTCATTTTTTCTCGGTGCGACGCAATTGTTCTTGCAGTTGGCTGATGCGTTCTTCGGCACGGATGCGGGCGGCCTGCTCGGTGTCGGCGCGGACCCGCTCGCTCTCAAAGGTGGCGATGTGCTGCCCGCTGGCCGGGTCGTGCCAGCCCAGATGCCCCTGCTCCCAGCGCAAGTACAGGTTCAACGCCGCGCTGTATCCCTGTAGGATACCCTCAGCCACTTCCTCAATGTCTATCGGAATGTACTCCCCGTCCACCAGCCGTTCTCCGGCCAGCCGCATCCCGTGATGCTCCCCCGTCTCGTCAAAGCGCCAGTATTCCCCTATCCCCAGCGCCGCGTAGTCATCCCGCTTATCGGTCACGTCAATGACCCCCGTGCTTGCCGAGGCCACCTCCAGCACGAAGTCCGGCGGCTTCCCCTGCACCGAGATGACATACCCATTGTTGGCCTTGTAGGCCGCCGGGTCCACGCCAAAGGCCACGAACAGGTCGGGATACCGCGCCAGGTCCCGGAAGGAGCCGGGTTCGGCGATGATCCAGCGGTCGGCACCCACCAGCGTGGTTTCCGGATTGCCGAAGTGCTGGATCAAGTGGTGGCTGTTGCCGGGCATATGCACGTGGTCGTAGTTGGTCATCTCGTCAGGTTCACGCCGGGGCGGGTCGGGCAGCCGGAAGCCGCCCTGGAATTGGGAGGTCTTGGCGAAGGTGGTGGTGTCGGGTATGGTCATGTCGCACCTGGCTGTTGGCGCCGACGCCGGCCCGCTGTTGGGCTGCCATCGCCGCTCTTTAGCTCCCCCTGAAAGGCATTCTTCTACGGCTGGTATTCTACACCGCCGGGCGATTTTCAGAAAGCGCTGGCCTGCTGTCATTGCGAGGAGCGCCCCTCGCCCTCCGGGAGAGGGGTCGGGGGTGAGGGCGAATCACCAGAGGGACCGCCACCCGTTGCGATTCCCTGCCCCCCTGCTATAATCCGTCGCATGGTGGCTGATGGCGAAATTATCCGGCGACGCGGGCGTGGCGGCCGGCGGGATTCTGCCCCCGACCCGGCCACCGACGGAACGGCAGACGCCGGGCGGCGCGACCGGCAATCGGAGTTACGGAGAACCCTGCGCGAGCAATTTCCGGATCGCCGGCGCGATTCCCTGCTGCCCATCCTCCACTCGCTCCAGCATGAGCACGGCCACCTCCCCGAGTGGGCGTTGCAAGTCGTGGGATGGCACCTGCGCGTGCCCGCGTCCGAGCTCTACGGGGCGGCAACGTCGTACTCCGAACTGCGCATCGAGACGCCAGCGACACACACCGTAACCGTCTGCACGGGCCTGGCCTGTTGGATGGTTGGCGGCGGGGAGCTGTTGACGCGCGCCCAGCAACAACTGGCCGGCCGCAATGACGCCAGGGTGGAGACCACCGCCTGCGCCTTTATCTGCGGTGTCGCGCCGGCCGCCAGCGTCAACGGGCGCTGGCTGGGCCGCCTGGACGCCGACCAACTGCTTGCTGCCATTCGGGTGGGCGAATCATGACTTCTCCCGCGCAATCCACTGATCCCGGCGAGCGGTTGTCAGACCTGAATCGACAGGCTCTCGAAGCGCGCGCCGCAGCCCGCAGTGCAACCCGCGTGCTGGTGCAGTGGGGTCATTGCAGCCAGGCAGTGGGCGCCGACCTGATCTATCGCCGCCTCGCCGCAGCGTTGGCCGGTCAATCGGAAGTGTCCCTCGTTGCGACCGGCTGCGACGGCGCCTGTTTCGCCGCCACCCAGGTGGTCGTCCAGCGACCCGACGGCGCTGCCAGTTATTTTGAACACCTCGGGCCGGATGACGACCTGGCCGGCGTGCTGGCCGCCACCCGTGGCGACGCCGATGCGGGGCCCTCACATCCATCGCCGGAATTAGAAGCCTTCTTCAATCCTCAGCACCTTGCGGTAGCGGAAGGATTGGGCAATATCGACCCCCGTTCGTTGGATGAATACGTGGCTGGCGGTGGCTACCACGGATTGGCAGCGGCGTTGTCCCTGTCCCCCGATGCAATTTGCGCGCTGGCGCTGGAAGCTGGCCTGCTTGGGCGCGGCGGGGCATTCTTCCCGGCGGCGCGCAAGTGGCAGGCTGCCCGCAGCGTGAACGCCCGCCGCCGACACGTGGTGGTCAACGCCGAGGAAGGCGAACCCGGCGTTTTCAAAGACCGCCATCTGATGGAAGGCAACCCCCATCGCATCATCGAGGGAGCGCTCATCGCCGCCCACGCTGCCGGCGCCGACAGCGTTGTCATCTACGTCAACGCCGCGGCCAACCTGTCGGCGGAGCGAATGTCCCGCGCCGTCGCCGCTGCCACCGCTGCCAACCTGATCGGCGACAACATCCTCGGCAGCGGCTTCGGATGCACGGCAACCGTCCGGCGCGGCGCGGGCGGCTACGTTTGCGGCGAGGAAACCACCCTGCTGAACACCATTGAGGGCCGGCGGAGGGAGCCCAGGCTGCGGCCGCCGTTCCCCACCGATGCCGGACTGTACGGCGAACCCACCGTCATCAACAATGTCGAAACCCTCTGCAACGTACCGGCCATCCTGACCGGCGGCGTGCGCCGGTTCGCCTCCATTGGCCTGAACGATGCCCGCGGCACCCGCCTGGTATCGCTGAGCGGTGCGGTGCGTCGCCCCGGAATGGCAGAGGTTCCCATGGGAACCACGGTACGCCAGGTCATTGAGCTGATCGGTGGCGGCGTGGTCGGCGGGCGACCGGTGGGATTTGCCGCCGTGGGTGGCCCATCCAGCGGAATCCTGCCCGCCGCCGAGCTCGACGTCCCGCTGAGACCGGGGATGCTGCACTCCTGCGGCGTGGTCATGGGCGCCGGCGGAATCACGGTGTTTGATGACCGGGCTTCCCCGGCGGACGTAGCCGCCCGGCTCGCCGCCTATAATGCTGCCGAGTCGTGCGGCAAATGCACTCCGTGTCGCGAGGGAACACCCCGCATCGCGGCAGCGTTGCAACGCATGGCAGCGGGCGAATTAGCCCCCACCGACGTATCCGACCTCCAGGATTTGGCAGAAATCGTGGGCGCCGCTTCCCTGTGCGGTTTGGGACAGATGGCCGGCAATCCCGTCACCAGTCTGCTCCATTTCTACGGCAACGAGATCACCACCCCCGTATCAAGTACGGGGTCGCAATGACAAAGTGGGTACAGGTGAGCGCCCCGCCGCTACCCCTGGCTCAAAATCCTGTCCATCCTGTCCATCGATGTAAAACGGCAGTCCCCCTCTCCCTCCGGGAGAGGGGCCGGGGGTGAGGGGCGCACCCACCTGTCATTGGAAGGCGCACAGCCATGAAAAAGCCAGGAACCGATAGACAGTCGGTTTCCTGGCTAGTTCCAGACATCGGGATGGCCCCTCGCTTGCAGGCCACTTCTCCATCAGGTTTCAGTCGCGATTGCGCGCTTGTTGCCTGGCACAGAACCCGATGCGGATTTACAGCCCTGTCGGAGGCGCTGCCAAACCTCTGGGCGGCTCAATTACCGGAGATGAATCAGGCCGCAGCAACCCCACCGACAGGGCGAAATAGCGGAGATTGCCATCTATGGTTCAGCGTAACTAGCGAAACCACTTCGTACCTCCTGTGCTGGTGGGCCGTTTGGCCATCTGGTTTGCGAGTGGGGTATCCCGGCCACCCCAGCGATTACAATAAATAGTATATCAGATGGCAATACTTGTCAACCCATCACCTCGGCTCACGCCGGGCTATCGCATATAGACGGATCAACCACCGTCATTCCCGCACCTCAACCGTCATTCCCGCGAAAGCGGGAATCCACGTACACCGTCTGCCCGCCCATCCTGAGCCTGTCGAAGGACGGTCGCCGATGATTCGACAAGCTCACCATGAGCGGCTGCGCTCCTCGCAATGATAGATTACAAGGGATCCAGCGTAAGCCGGTAGGTGCCGGTGTCATCGCTATCGTAACTCTCCACTACCACGTAGTAGGTATCGTTGTCAGGCGCCGTCCATTCAATGCGAGAACCGCCGCCCGTTCCCCCATCGTCGTCGGATTCAATCCTGCGTCCATCGCTGTCAAGCAGCTCCATAACCGTATCCGGATGTGAAAGCAGCCGGGCTTCTATCACATAACTAACCCCCCGATCCGCCCGGAAGTAAAAGTAATCTGCGTCGCTCCCCCCGGCAAGTCGGGACTCGATACTTGTACCCGTCGAAATGCGGACCGCCGATTGGAGTCGCTCGCGAAAATCTACCAGAGACAGCTCATACGTGCCGGTGCTCGAACCGCCGTAACCCATCACAACCACGTAGTAGGTACCGTCATCCGGCGCCGTCCATTCAATGCGCGAACCTCCGTCGTTTCCCCCATCATCATCGTACTCAATCTGATCGCCGTCGCTGTCCAGCAGCTCCATGATCGTATCCGGATGTGAAAGCAGCCGGGCTTCTATCACATAACTACCCCTCCGTTCTGCCCGGAACGAAAACACGTCGCGGTCTCCGTCAACCTCAATATCTCCCGACCTGGATCCCCGCGTGGAAAGCGCCGTTGCCCCACCAATATCGTCGCTGTGGTCGTCCCTGCCGCTGAACCCCCGGAATCCCCGCCTTGTCGGTTCTTCTGCCGGCCTTGTCGGTCCTCCTGATGACAGGCGCTGGAACAATGAGCCGGTGCGTTCCCTTTGGTCGCCCGCCGACTCCGCCTCGGCAGTACGCCGGTCGTCCCGTTCCGCCCTCGCTTCCCGTGTTTCCCGGCGGTCGCCTGGCGACTCCGCCGCGGCAGTACGCCGGTCGTCCCGCTCCGCCCTCGCTTCCCGTGTTTCCCGGCGGTCGCCTGGCGACTCCGCCGCGGCAGCACGCCGGTCGTCCCGCTCCGCCCTCGCTTCCCGTGTTTCCCTGCGGTCCCGACTGCTCAAACGGTCATCCCTGCTATCGTCGGCTACCCCGCAGGCCACCCAGCCGCCGGCGAGCATAGTTGCCAGCAGCGTCAAACCCGCTATCCACCGGATGCTTTGTCGGCTGGATTTCCACATCACAACACCCCTTTTGTCAGGCGCCATTGCCAATCGCCACAGCGACTCTTCACGGCTCCAAACACGCGAGTCAACGGCGCCAAAGAGTTTTGGGCTACGATAATTCGGCAGGCTACCATCATAAGGCGGTCGATACAAGCCGCACCCCGCAACCAATAGCAGAGCAAACCACCGCTCAAAATCCTGTCCATCCGGTTCATCCTGTTCATCCAGGTAAAAACGCCCCCTCTCCCGGTGGGAGAGGGGCCGGGGGTGAGGGCCGCACCCACCTTGGCAATCCCCTCGCCGTAGCTCGGATAATCAAATCACCCTGGACCTGGCAGCCCCAACGCTGGACATTGGCCTGCATGGTGGGTATCATCGCGGCACAGGTTATTAGCGCCGCAGCGTGCCCAGGGGTAAAGGGTTTGTTGCAACAGGAGGGCGGTCGATGGTCGCAGTGATTAGCGACTCTACGAATCTCATCGCCCGGGTGTCGGAGTATCTGGACGACGAAGTCCAGCTCGACGCGATTCAGCGTGCCTACGATTTCGCCGCACAATGCCACCACGGGCAGATGCGTCTATCCGGCGACCCCTACATCGTACATCCGTTGGCCGCCGCCACCATCCTGGCCGACCTGCATCTCGACCCCGATACCATCATGGCAGCCCTCCTGCATGATGTTCTGGAGGATTGCGGCGTCACCGTAGACCAGCTTACCGAGCGGTTTGGCCCCGACGTGGCGCGCCTGGTCGACGGTGTAACCAAACTCGCCCGCGTCGATTATCGACCCCCCGACGCCAACGGCAACACCACGTCCGATGCCGAAAGCCTCTACGCCGAAAGCCTACGCAAGATGCTGGTGGCAATGGCAGAGGACATCCGCGTGGTTCTCATCAAACTCGCCGACCGCATGCACAACATGCAGACGCTGGGGGCCCTGCCCGACGATAAACGGCGTCGCATCGCCCAGGAAACGCTGGACGTTTACTCCCCCCTGGCCCATCGCCTCGGCATCTGGGAGCTAAAATGGCAGCTTGACGACCTGGCTTTTCGACACCTGGACGAGTCCACCTACCGGGAGATATCCCGGATGCTGGCCGCCCGCCGTTCCCAGCGCGAAGCCTACGTCGCCGAAGTGGCTGACCACCTGCGCGATGAGCTCGCGGTCAACGGGCTGCGGTCCGAAGTCAGCGGCCGACCCAAGAGCATTTACTCCATCCACAACAAGATCGAAAAATACGCCCTCGAGGGCAAAGAACTCAGCGATATTTACGACCTCTACGCCCTCCGCGTCATCGTTGACGACGTGGCCGATTGCTATAAGGCCCTGGGCATTGCCCATCGGTTGTGGAGCCCCATCCCCGGCCAGTTCGACGACTACATCGCCACGCCCAAGAAGAACCTGTACCAGTCGCTGCACACCACCGTAATCTGCGACGGCGGGCATCCGCTGGAAGTGCAGATCAAAACCGACGAAATGCACCGGATCGCCGAGTACGGTGTGGCGGCGCACTGGCGATATAAGGAAGGCGCCGGCCCCAACGGCAACAGCGGCCGTTTCGAAGAACGCATGACGTGGCTGCGCCAGTTGCTGGAATGGCAGCGGGAAACGCCGGATACCAACGAATTTCTGGAGTCGGTGCGCGAAGACCTGTTCCGCGACCAGGTTTTCGTCTATACCCCCAAGGGCGACATCATGGAGCTCACTGCCGGCGCCACGCCCATCGATTTCGCATACAAGATTCACACCGACCTCGGCCACCGAATTTCGGGAGCCAAAATCAACGGCCGCCTGGTTTCTCTGGACACTCCCCTGCAGAACGGCGACACGGTTGAGGTGGTCGCCGGCAAAACGGGACGTGGGCCATCCCCCGACTGGCTGAATCCTTCCCGCGGTTACGTTGCCACCAATACCGCCCGCCAGCGGATTCGCTCGTGGTTCAACCGCCAGGCCCGCAGCGCCAACATCAATCGGGGCCGAGAGTTGCTGCGCCGCGAAATGAACCGCATGGGCGTTAAGATCCCCGACCGCGATGTAGTGGCGCGGTGCCGTTACGAAACGATGGAAGACTTGCTGGCCGCCCTGGGCTCCGGCGAGCTTAGCGACACCGCCCTGGACCATCGCCTGACTCAGCTCCGCGTTGACGGCGCCGACGAAGCGGCGTGGATGCCCAGAACCAAAAGCGCCGTTCCCCTGGACAGCCCGTCATCCGGAATATCGGTGCTTGGTGTGGGCGACCTGCTGACTCGCATCGCCGTGTGTTGCAATCCCATTCAGGGCGACCCCATCATCGGCTTCGTCACCCGTTCGCGCGGCGTCAGCGTACACAAAACCGACTGCATCAATGTGCTCAACGAGGACGAACAGGAGCGGTTGGTGCCGGTTGCATGGGGGCAAAAACAGGAACTGTACCCCCTGCGTATTCGTATCGAGGCCATCGACCGGGTCGGGCTGCTGCGCGACGTTACCACCAAGCTGTCCGAAGACAAAATCAACATCGCCTGGGTGGTCACCCGGGAAAACGACGACGCCACCGTCAGCATGGAGCTAACCATCCACGTCGCCGGGCTGGCCGAATTGAATCGGGTATTCTCGCGCGTGGAAGGAATCCGGGGCGTAACCTCGGTAAACCGCGTCACCAGCAGCCCACTGCGCCAAACCACCCCGTAGCTCCCCGTCCCCTCCCAGGGCAACCGCGTTCTAATTTAATCGGCTTTGCAGGCGTCCGTCATTCCCGCGAAAGCGGGAATCCATACAGCTTGCTTCCAGACAATTGACGTACAACCAAACGACCTAGATTCCCGCTTTCGCGGGAATGACGGTATATGAGGTCTCCTAAAGTTAGAATGCGTTTGCCCTGCCGTCCCCTCCCCCGCTCATCCCTGACAAGGGTATGTAACCCCGATAATGTCCCCTCTCCCTTGATGGGAGAGGGTTAGAGCCTGCCCCGCACTTGATGCGGGGGTGAGGGTGAAAACCTCTGCTAAACACTCGATACCTACCCCTTGTCAGCCCACTCATCCCGAGCCTGTCGAGGGACGTGGCAATCCCGTTACACGTAACACCAAAAAATCCTGTCCATCCCGTTCATCCTGTTCATCCAGGTAAAAACCCGTCCCCTCCCCCGCTCATCCTGAGCCTGTCGGAGAACTTTGAAAAGGCCCTTGTGGGTGCCCAACATGGGTTGCGCCCGTCCACAGGCGGTAGTAATCTGTCCCAACTCCAGGCGTGCCCCGGATATGTGATCCGGGGTTTCGCATTTTGTTACTGCGCCCGAACCCGGCGCGACCCGCTGTGCAAAATAATGGCTGAAGTCCATCCGTCAACGCTTCAATCCATTTCCCGCGTCGTCCCCAACCGGCGGGCGGCGCTGAAACTGGTCGTGGCGGTAGTGGCATTTGCCGCGATCCTGTTAATGCCCACGCCCGACGGTCTCACCGCTGAGGGTCAACGCGCGCTGGCGGTAATGACGCTGGCCGTGGTGTTGTGGGCCACCGAGGCCATACCGGTCCCGGTGGCCGGCATCCTGGGCGTGGTGTTGCTGGTCCTGATGCGGGCAACCCCGGATCTGGGCGCCGCGCTGCACGGTTTTTCGCAGCCGGTCGCCTACTTCCTCATCGGTATCCTGACCCTGGGCCTGGCCGTCCAGCATTCCGGATTGGCCGAACGGATGGCAACCTTCCTCATTCGGGGCGCCGGCGGACGCCCCCACCTGCTGTACTTCCAGATGCTGTTCTCCTTCGCCGCCCTCACCTTCGCCCTGCCGTCAGCCAGCACCAGGGGCGCCATCATGGTGCACGTGTACGAGCAGGTGCTGGCCCACTGGAACATCCCGCGCGGTCACCGCTACTACACCGCGCTGATGATCGCCATGGGCAGCCTGAATCGACTCGGATCCACGGCGCTGCTGGCCGGCGGCATAACCCCGGTGGTTGCTTCGGGGTTGCTCGGCGATTTCTCCTGGACCCACTGGTTCGTGCTGATGAGCGTTCCCTTCTATGCCAACCTGATCGTCGGCGGAACCGTCCTCTACGTTTTCTACCGGTCCGGATTCAGGCTGGAGGGAGTCAAGGAAGCCGCTCCCATGTCGGTCGGGCCAATCAGCGGCGTTGAGATTAGAGCCGGTGTGATCGTCATGTTGACCGCCCTGCTGTGGTTCACCGACTTCGCTCACGGACTGCATCCGGCGATACCGGCCCTGATCGCCCTCAGCGTCATATTGATGCCCCGTATTGGCATACTGACCTGGCAGGAATTTGAACGCAACGTCGGCTGGAGCAATTTCTTCGTCATCGCCACTTCCCTGTCGTTGGCTCACGCCCTGGTTACCACCGGAGCCGCCGCCTGGTTCTCGGAAACTCTGGTGGGCGGGGCCAGCCAATTTCAGGATCACCCGTTGCTGGTGCTGCTGGCGCTCTGCGTGTGTTTCGCCGGCGTGCGCATGTTGCTGCCCAACATCGCCGGATACCTGGCGCTGGTCATTCCGGTCGCCATGGCCACCGGCCAGTCATTGGGGCTGAACCCGTTGGTATGCGGCATGGCCGCCGTGGTGGTGGGCGACTCCGTGGTGTACTACGGAGCGGGCGGAATGTCGGGAGTGTTCATTTACAGCCGCGCCAACATATCCAACCCCGAAATTTTCCGCTTCGGCATCACCATGACGGCAGTTGCCATCGGGATGCTTTTTGCCCTGGTCGTGCCCTACTGGAACCTGGTGGGCCAACCCCTGACCCAGTAAGCAAGCGCCAAACCCCCTCTCCCCTTGTGGGAGAGGACTGGGGTGAGGGGTATCCTCCCTTCATCCTGTCCATCCACGCCAGAAAACGAACCCGGCCAGTATACCCATTATCGCCGCCAGCGCCACCAGGAACACCAGCCACCGCACGGGGTGGAACCGCCGTTGCCGCCGCTGCCGCAGTTCCGCCCGATAGTCCCACGGACGCTGCTGCCTACTGCGACGGTCTTTCCAGACGCCGCGCCGTTTGGTTTTCGCCTCCTCCTCAGCTTCGGGGAAACCCAACTCCCTGCCACCGTAGCGGCGATACCAGTAAGCCATGCCCGAGCTCACCATCATCAGGTTTACCGACTGCTGACGTCCGCGCCGCGACCGGTACAGCAAACCAACCGTCCGTCCGTAGCGGTCGGTGGCAACTGCCTCCATGTTGATGCGACCGCGCCGCACCAGCGAGGCCAGCTCATCCCGCGCCTCCGCGCCATAGGGCTGGGCCATTTCCGGGGCGTCGATGGCGTACAGCCGCACCGGAAAGGGACGCCGCAGGAAGCTGAAAAAACCGGCATATTTCACGTGAAGGGAGTCGCCATCCACCACCGATTGCACCAGCACCCGGCGCGAGCGGCGTGAATCACGCCGGCGCATTACGGGTTATCACCGGGGAACATCGACGTAGCGCGGGTCACGGATTATCTGCCTGAAAACAAGTGTGTTCATAGCGTGTTTTTCGCGTACCCGCTTCAGGTTCTGTTGACATTTCCAGTCATTCCCGCGAAAGAACGTCACCCCGTACTTGATACGGGGCGGGAATCCAGAGAGTCGGGAGGTGGCTAATTTCGGGATAGTTATGCCTATTTGCAGCACTGGATTCCGGCTTTCGCCGGAATGACGAAATGAAATTTCAAAATGTCAACAGAGCCTAATCTGTCATTGCGAGGAGCATAGCGACGTGGCAATCTCGATGAGGTTGAACACACGTCGGCAAACCACCATTGCTACGCCGACGAGGTTCCCACGCTACACCCGCAATGACAAAGTGGGTACGCATCAGGGAGACGATGACGTTGGTATCCAGAACTACCTTCACTCCGAAAACAATCTAATCCCGGAACGAGTGGGTCTCCGCTCTGTATTCTTCCAACAGGGTCGAAACGTCCCCAGGGTCAATGCCTTCTTCCCGCGCCCTTTGTTCTCCGTATTGGAGCAACCGCCTCCATTCGTACTCTTCCATATAACGAACCAACGCCTCACGAACAAACTCACTCCTGGTGCGGCCTTCTTGCCTCATGGCTTCGTCGACTCGGTCTGCCATCTCCGGAGGCAACGAGAAAGTAAATGTCTTGGTAGATCTAGCCATACGACCTCAAGTATTACCCGGTCTTACTATACATGGCGCCCCAGCGGGAGACTACAAAATGCGAATGCAGCTGCGAATGGGTATCACACCGTCATCGGCGTATCGCTGCGGTTGGCCCATTCGCCCATCGAGGCATCGTAGTTTTTGGAATTTTCGAATCCCACCAGCCGGAGCACAAAGTTTCCGTGCGCCGCACGGATGCCCGCCTGTCAATAAGAATAGGCAGTTTTGTCCGGCGTAATACCATGCTCGGTAAGTATGCGTCGAATCTCGGCGGCCGGCTTGAACATATGCGTGTGTCGGTCCATCAAATTGAACCACTCCAGATGCACCGCTCCGGTCACGTGACCGGGCCGCTGATTGCGGTAGTTCTCGGCGGCGCCGTCCCATTCGGCGTCGCTGCGCACATCCCACACCACCACGTTGTCCAGGGTACAGGCCGCCTTCAGTTCGTCGCCGCTGGCGATGAACGAATCGTCGACGCGCGGCGTAAAGGTTACGTTCCCCGCCGGACGTGACCGGTCAAAGCTGACCGTCTGCCCGTCGGCGACCCAACGACGCCAGCCTCCGTTGAGCACCATCACGTTGCGGTGGCCATAGTAGTTGAACACCCACCACATCCGCGCCGCCGTCAATCCCTGGGCGTGATCGTAGGTAACAACGGTGGTGTCGTCGCCAACGCCCATCCCTTCGGCCATCGCCTTGAACTGCTCCGGAGTCATCACGTGCTGCCGATTGGTATCGGGGTTCTTGGCCCAGTTGTCCGGAACCACCACCGCGCCGGGGATGTGGCCCCGTTGCCAGGCATCGTTATTGTTGCAATCCAGCGCCACCACGTTGGGATCATCCAGGTGGGCGGCTACCCAATCGGGGTCGGTGAGATATTCGGGGTGCGCGTAGGTTTCGGCGGCGGTCGTCATGGCGTGGCTCCTTGGGTCAACCAGCATTTATCGTCTGGCGATTGCTGGCTGGCGTTAAGTGGATTGTAGGCGTCGATGGGTTGGCGGGTCAATCGGGGCCACATCATCACCAGGGTCTTTTCAAAGTTGTGGAAATTAAACACCCGCTCGTCCTGAGCCTGTAGAACCACGTGGCAATCCCGTCCCTCCCCCTCTCCCATCAAGGGAGAGGGTTGGGGTGAGGGTGACAATCACCCCCATCTGTCATTGCGAGGAGCGCAGCCGCTCATGGTGAGCCTGTCGAACCACGTGGCAATCTCGATGAGGCTGAACACACGTTGGCAAACCACCGTTGCTACGGCGACGAGATTGCCAACCCCCGCATCGAGTACGGGGTCGCAATGACAGATTAATGTGGGTAAGCGTGCGTCCCCGCCGGTCCGGCCGATTCCTTGCGCTATAATGCCCGCAGTCCCACCACCCGCAGGAGTCCGGTTGTTATGAAATTTGGGCTGTTCATATTGCCCTCATGGCCTGATCCCGACACTTCGGAGCAGGCCCGCATCTTTGCCGAAACCATCGAGCAAATCCAGTACGCCGAGGAGCTGGGATTTGATTCGGTGTGGCTGGCCGAACACCACTTCACCCGCTTCGGCATCGTGCCCCAGGCCCTGTCCTTCGCCCACTACGTCGCCGGCAAGACCAAAACCATCCGCATCGGCACCGGGGTCAGCGTGTTGACTTTCCACAACCCCATTTTCGTCGCCGAGCAAACCGCCATGCTCGATGTGCTGTCCGGCGGCCGGCTGGACTTTGGCGTGGGTCGGGGGCAGGTGGTTTACGAGTACAACAACTTTGGCGTGGACTACGAATCGCGCACCCAGCGGTTCGCCGAGATTGTCGATATCATCCTGGGGTTGTGGTCAACGCCCGGTTTCACCTACCGCGGCCGCTACTACCAGGTCGAGGACATGACCATCACGCCGTCTCCGGTGCAGCGACCCCATCCGCCGCTGTACCTGGCAGTGTCCCGGACGCCGGCCAGCGTGGACGTGGCCGTCTCCCGCGACCTGCCCGTGCTGACCGGCGCCAACACCCCCGACGAGGACGTCCTCGGCATTCGCACCCTGTACCTCGACGCCTGCAAACAGGCTGGCAAAGAGCCGCCCGTGCGTGACATGCCTTTCTTCCGTCTGGCCTACGTGGCCGAGGACGCCAAAACCGCCCGCGCAGACCCGCGCGCAGCCCTGTCCTGGGTCCGCGACCTCAACGGATTGCGCCGCACTCTCACCGGCGGCAGCGAAATTTACATGGATCTGGATCACTGGCGTCAGACCCGCGCCACGCCGCCTCCGAGCTACGAAGAAGACCTGCAAACCACCGCCTACTTCGGTACGCCGGACGAGATGTGCGGATGGCTGCGCGGCTTGCAGGATCAGTATCAGATGGAATACTTCGGGCTGGACATGGCGTTCGGCGGCATTGCCCATGAGAAGGTGATGCGGGCGATGAAGCTCTTCGCGGAAGAAGTGATCCCCAAGTTCCGTTAACGGCGGCCGGCCGGCTTCAACTCTCACCGGCGCGGAGGCTCCACGCGTACCCGCCTTGTCATTGCGAGGAGCTTCAGCCCATCCTGCGAGGAGCACCCGCTCATCCTGAGCCCGTCGAAGGATCATCCCGAGCCTGTCGAGGGACGTGGCAATCCCGTCCCTCCCCCTCTCCCTTGATGGGAGAGGGTTGGGGTGAGAGTGACAATCGCCCGCATTGCCAACGGAATGCAGCCGTTGGTAACATGACAGCATAATGGCAGATTACTCACACATAGAACGCTACCGCGCTGACTTGCAGGAGCTCATTGAGTTTGGCGGCTCGGATAACGAACAAAGCATCCGGGCCGCTTTTCAGTATTGTCTGCGGGCCTATTGCCGGGACCACCGGGAGCAGCTGGCGTTGGTGCCGGAGTTGCGCGCGCCGGGCAACGTGGTGCCGGACGGCACGGTGATGGACGCTCTGCGGATGCCTCGGGGATTTTGGGAAGCTAAAGACACCCATGACAACCTGGACGCTGAGATTGAGCGCAAATTCAACATTGGCTACCCACGGGAAAACATCCTCTTTGAGGATTCGCGTCATGCGGCGCTGATTCAGGGCGGAGAACAGGTAATGCGGGTTGATATGACCCGCCCCGGAGAGTTGCACCGGCTCATCCAGCGATTCCTGGACTATGAACTGCCGGAGATAAACGAGTTTCGCCAGGCTCGTCAGCAATTCAAGGACGACCTGCCCGCCGTGCTGGACAATCTGCGGGGCGTGGTCGCCGAGGCCGAAACCGGCAACGCCGAGTATCAGGCTGCCGCCGGCCGTTTCCTGGAGCACTGCCGGCGCACCATCAGCCCCGAAGTGTCGGATACCGACGTGCGGGTTTGTTTAGTTGCTCGCGATGTAAACCTTATTGACCAAACGTCAGCACACCTTGCTTGGCCACCGACTCCAATGTTTTTCCTTGATGGCTTGCGGACGAGTTGCTGGCAGATGCTGGATCGTAGCTCATAACGACAGCTTCCAACATTGGCTTTCGATTTTTCTCATGGGCACCGACATGATAAAAATGTTCTTGAGTTAATACCGTGAATTCGCTCCACAGCGTGCGGAAGAATTCATTCTCCCTGTGCTGATTGCTGTGCCAAGTCGAGAGCATAAAACGAGCCCCACAGTTCTTCAGCGCGGTGTGCAGTTGCTTCTCAGAAAGTTCATCCCAAGCGTGGTAGTAGTCCACGTGTCGGCCAACGTATGGAGGGTCACAATAGATGAAATCGCGACCTGCCGCTATCTGGATGGTAGACTGATAGCCTTGGCATACGAAATGCCAGTCGAACGTACGAGAGGCGACACTGAATCTCGTAACTTGGTTGATGATTTTCGTGATGTATGCAGGTGCGAACCGCTGTGGCTTGTGTCCAAAGGGAACGTTGAACTTCCCTCGTTTATTAAAGCGAATCACGCCATTGAAACATGATCGGTTTAGAAATAGAAAGTCCAGAGGGTCAAACGTCGAATTAAACCGATCTCGAACACGGTAATAATGGTCTTGACCTCGTTCCGACAGCAGATTGCCTTCATGTTCAAGGAACTTCCTCGTCTTCGGCCCATCTATTTCGCCATCCTTAATCGCTTGATAGAACCGAATCAGGTGAGGGTTGGTGTCGGCCAGCAACGCCCGTTTAGGCATGACGTTTAGCACCACGACCCCGGAACCCAAGAACGGTTCAATCCAAAGCCCGTCTTGATCTCGGTCAATGCAACGCAATATCATCGGAATTAGCTTGGTTTTAATTCCCTGACATTTGATGGGGGGGGTTAGCACACGCAATGTTAGCTCCTTGCCCGGCTTCGCCTGGCTTTGGGTACGACTTTACCCACGTCGCCTTTACGATACTTAACAAAGTCAGTCAATCTTCGGATTGTACGGGTTTGGCCGTTTGGATCCTTTATGGTGATTTTGCCGTAGTTCATCCAATAATCATCGAACCAGTCTTCTCCCAACTTTGAGAACATCCCGTTTCCAGCAACGACGTCATCGATTTTGGAGATGCTTCCGATGTTGGCTGTATTTCCGCTGCCACTCTTGTCGCTAGCGATTGTCCATTTCTCCTGCACGAAAAATTGGAAATCCCGGATCACGGACACTATAGACTTCAAGTTTCTAAGTGGGAACATTTTTGTTTCGTCAATGTCCGACTCCGGACTCCGAGAATAAATGATTCCCAGGCAATAATGCCCCGCGTATTCTTGATAGGGGAATTGTATGTTCTTCTTGCTACTGCGGTCGGTGAAATACTCTCCATGCGACCCGAGGGTGAACCCGTTGCAGAAATCGGGGCTGTCAGGGAGTCTATAGGTTGTCTTAAAATCTACGGCGAACTTAACACGCGGGTCAGCGGTCTTGACGAAAGAAATGTCAGGGTAATAGTTCTGATGGTCAGCAAGGACCAACCCGAACCCCGCGGTCTCAGCAAATGTGAGGAGCTTAGGCAAGAGGTGGATTTCAAGTATCTTTGATACGATCTTCGTATCCGATGAGATTGTGTAAATGCTGCGGTAAACGTCTATGAAGCCCTTGACTGTCCACTGCCCATCTTTGGTCTTGATATCGTCCCCGATATTCTCGACGAGCCTACGGAGCGTTTTAAGGAATGCAGCCTTCTCTTGCTTTTTGTTCATTCGGTTCACCCCAGAGTCAACCCGCTTTTTCGATTCCGATTTGGCGGCACATGACATTCAATCAAGTTGGTCGATACGATAACATCGTTCAATGTTCAAAGGTACCTATCATCGGGCCAACGAACAAGCCCGATTCTATGATGCCATTCAACCCCGTGCGTTGCAGGATAGTCGGCACGGTTACAGCCCGGGCGGGTGGCCTGCCCCTCTACCGCTACACGGCGGACGGCGAGCGGGTTAGCAACATCACCGAGTGGGGGCTGCGGCAGTTCCGGGAGCATTACAGGGACGAGGGTATCACCGCCGAGGATATTTTTGCCTACACCTACGCGGTGCTGCACGACCCGGTGTATCGCTACGACTACGGGGTTGACCTGTTGCGGGAGTTTCCGCGGCTGCCGCTGTATCACGACTTTGACCTCTGGGCCAAGATGGGACAGCGGTTGCTGGATTTGCATATCGGGTTTGAATCCGCCGAACCGTACCCGCTGGAACGGCGGGATAAGCACGGCATAACCCCCCACCGGGCCATCCTCCGCGCTGACCGAAAGCGCGGCATCATCACCCTGGACGAGCAGACCACGCTGTCCGGTGTGCCGCCGGACGCCTGGCGCTATCAGCTAGGCAGCCGCTCCGCGCTGGAATGGGTGCTCGACCAGTACAAGGAGCGCAAGCCCCGCGACCCAACCATCGCCGAAAAATTCAACACCTACCGCTTCGCCGACCACAAGGAGCGGGTAATCGACCTGCTGCAGCGCGTCTGCACCGTAAGCGTGAAGACGATGGAGATTGTCGACCTCAAAATTGACGTGCTGACGGATATTGACCCGGACGAGGGGTTGGAATGGCGGCCCGAATCTGAGATGGATCTGATAGAGCAAACGGCGCTGGCCAACCCCACGATGCCAATTGAAGGAGTGCTCCGCCAGCTGGGACTGGACTAGGTTCTGTTGACATCGTCATTCCGGCGAAAGCCGGAATCCAGTGCTCCAAGTAAGCATAACTATCCCGAAATTAGCCACCTCCCAAACCTCTGGATTCCCGCTTTCGCGGGAATGACGGTATTTGTCAACAGGCCCTGGACCGGGTAAACCGCCGGATAACCGTCCTCCGCGTCCAACACCGCCGCGAAGCATATCGACGATAACCGGAGTCAAGCCTCCCACGTCATCCCCCCAATCCCGGTACAATAAGCGCACTCAAAGGCGCACTCAACTCAATTCGCATGGAGGATAGCAATGACGCCGCAAACAGCACAAACGGTAGCCGATTTGACCATCGCAGAGTTTCGGGCGTTGATTCGGGAAACCGTTGCCGAGGTGGTCGAGGAGTTGGTGGGAGACCCCGACGAGGGGTTGGCATTGAGCGATTGGGCGGCGGCGCGACTGGAAGCGGCGCGGGAAGAGGCGGCGGCGGGTGAGCTGCAGACGGTTCCGTTGACGGAAGTGGCAAGGCAATACGGGCTGCCCGAGTAATGTACAGCGTAGAGCTTTCGGATGAGGCCAATGACGATCTGGCGCGGCTGGACTCGACGGCAGCGCAACTTGTCATCAACCGGCTGACCTGGCCTGGCCGAGAACGTCGATCTGGTGAACCACCGAGCATTGACCGGACGTTGGGATGGATTTTACCGGCTACGGGCCGGCGATTACCGGACTTTGTACACCATTGACCGGGAGAACCGCCGGATAGTCGTTGAGTTGGTGGGACACCGCAGCGAGGTGTACCGCAGGAGCTAACAAATCACCCGCCCTCCCACGTCATCCCGCCAATCCCGGTACAATAAGCGCACTCAACTCAATTCGTTGCGCTGACCAACCTCTACAACCAGCGTCCCACCTGGCTGGTCAACGCGCATAACGCATTGGACGCCGCCATCGCCTACAGCTGGCTGGCGGATTCGGCAATACTGGAGCGGTTACTGGCGCTGAATCTGGAGCGAGCGGCAGGCTAGCGGGCTGTAATCTTACGCCCGGTTGCAGATTGCGAACTGGCCGCTATGGATTGGGACACCCGGGCTGGGAGCTACTCCGAATACCCGCGGCGGCGCAGGGAGCGGCGACGGCGGACCGCGGGCTGGCGCAAGCGCACCGCGTATGCTGGTTTCCGAGGCCGTCCGCTTTGAGCGTCCTCGTAGCCCAGATCATACCCTTCCGCACGTAGCTTCTCCCGGTTCTTGGCGCGCCGTTCGTTAATCCAATGTGCGATCGACACTGTTATCTCCTTGATTTGCAGCAATCCCCAAGCGATAAAGCCGGACGCTACAAAGCTAGCGCCAATCCCCAGCACGATATTGAGGGCTATCTCGTTTGGCGTACCGTCGTCCGGCCGGTACATAAACGCCAGTAGCGTCAGTGTGACCGAGCCGGATATTCCGCCCAGCAAAGTGATGAATTGGAACCCCGGTCAGTCTTTGCGGTTTATCCCCCAAATTGTTTCACGGTCGCTACCATAACCGGGCTCAATCATTGCGCCGTCCTTGCCAATTCCTGTTTAAGTTAGCAAGGCGGCGCAACTCTGTCAATCGTTTCATTATGGAAGGGTTACAGCAGTCCGTCGCGGAAACAGCCGAGGGTAGGAATCATTCCAGCGGGAGATGTTGTAGTATAATCGTCCCAGAGACGACATATATTCTGTTTAGACAAAATCACCGCCGGCTCACCTTCGTGACCCTCTTCCATTACGTATGTATAGCGGCGGTCATATTTGGCGCTACCGCCCGCCAATCCCGGTACAATAAGCGCACTCAACTCAATTCACTCCGAGGTGCGCTTTTATGGTTCAGCAGGGACAAATCGACCATTTGTTGCAGGAATCCGGCGAGATTCCACCGCCGCCCCACGTGTCGGCTCAGGCGACGCTCACTGACTACGACGCTGTGTACGCCCGTTCCGTCGCCGACCCGGAGGGGTTCTGGGCCGAGGCCGCCGATGAGCTCCACTGGTTCCGCCGCTGGGATGAGGTCTTTCAGTGGGAATATCCCAATTTCCGCTGGTTCGTCGGCGGCCAGACCAACATCGCCTACAACGCCCTCGACCGGCACCTCACCACCGAACGCCGCAACAAGGCCGCCCTCATCTGGCTGGGCGAGGATGGCGCCGAGCAGGTCTATACCTACGCGCGATTGGCCCAGCAGGTGAATCGCCTGGCCAACGGTTTGAAATCCCTGGGCGTGGGCAAGGGCGACCGCGTGGTCATCTATATGCCCCTCACGCCGGAAGGCGCCATCAGTATGCTGGCCTGCGCCCGCATCGGGGCAATTCACAGCGTGGTTTACGCCGGATTCAGCGTGGGTTCTCTGCGGGACCGCATCCAGGATGCCACCGCCAAGGCGCTCATCACCGGCGACTATGGATACCGCCGCGGCAATCGCGTTGACCTGAAGGGCATTGCCGACGAGGCCGTGGTTGGCTGCGACAGCCTGACCCACGTCATCGTCTGGCGCCGGGAGATTGCCCGCGAAGAGCTGGGCGCCAACGAAGTGGACTTCGCAGAGTTGCTGGCCAGCAACTCCATCGACTGCCCCGCCGAAGTCATGGACTCCGAGGACCCGCTCTACATCCTGTACACCAGCGGCACCACCGGCAAGCCCAAGGGTGTCGTCCACGTCCACGGCGGCTACATGGTGGGCACTCACTATCATTTCAAGACCTTCTGGGACGTGAAGGACAACGATGTGTTCTGGTGCATGTCGGACATCGGATGGGTGGTGGGCCACAGCTACATCGTCTATGCCCCCCTCGTGGCCGGAGCGACCACCGTGTTCCGCGAGGGCGCTCCCGACTACCCCCACAACGCGGTGTTCTACGAGGTGATCGAGAAGTACGGCGTCAACGTCATATTCACTGCTCCCACCGCGGTGCGGATGCTGATGCGTTACGGTGAAGAACCGGCCAGCCGTTACAACCTGCGCTCGCTGCGCTTCCTGACCTGCGCCGGCGAGCCGCTGAACCCCGAGGCCCTGCGCTGGGCACACCAGCACATCTGCGGCAGCGGCGAGTGGGCGCACATGGTGGATAACTGGTGGCAGACCGAAACCGGCGGCCCGTGTCTCGGAACGACGGCAACCATGGCATCCCGTCCCGGTCGGGTGGGCCGCGCGCTGCCCGGCGCAGTCATGGACATCGTGGACCGGGAAGGCCAGCCCATCGAGGAGCCGGACAAGGGCGGGCTGCTGGTCATCCGCCGGCCTTTCCCCCATTTCTCCCGCACGGTGTGGGGCGACCCCGACCGTTTTGCCGAGACCTGGAACCAGATTCCCGGCGTCTATCTCTCCGGCGACGTGGCCCTGCGCGACGCCGACGGCTACTACATGGTGGTGGGCCGCGCCGACGACGTGCTCAATGTGGCCGGACACCGCATCGGCTCTGCCGAGGTTGAAAGCGCTCTGGTGTCGCACCCGCAGGTTGCCGAGTCGGCGGTCATTGGCAAACCCGACGAACTGCGCGGCGAGGTCATCAAGGCTTTCGTAACCCTCCGCATGGGCAGCGAAGGTTCCGACCTGATGGTCAACGACCTTCAGCAGCACGTGCGCCGGGAGTTGGGGCCCATAGCGGTGCCGTCGGAAATCGAATTCACCCCCACCCTGCCCAAAACCCGCTCCGGCAAAATCATGCGCCGCCTCCTCAAAGCCCAGGAGCTGGGCCTAGACCCGGGCGACATCACCACCCTGGAGGAGTAGGAACCATTTTTGAAGGTGCGCCTTACCGATGCTAGAATCTCCCGATGAACGGCAGAGAATTCGTGAGGCGCGCCCGGCGTTATGCCAGGGCCAATGGGCTGGAATGGTACTTTGACCCAGCGCGGGGCAAGGGCAGTCACGGCAGGTTTTACCTCGCGAACCGTAATACCATAGTGCAGCACGGTGAGATCCCCCGACGTACGCTGTTTTCAATGCTGCGCCAGTTGGGGATAAATCCCAGGGAGTTCTGCTCATGCGATATCTTTATCCTTGCAAAATTGACGGCAACGAGGAAGACGGCGATGGGTTTGTGGTGTCCTATCCCGATATTCCGTGGGCCCATACCGGCGGCTTTACGTTCAAGGAGTCTCTCATCCTCGCCGAGGATTGCCTGGTGGTCGCGCTGAGCCACTACGTCGACCACGGTGAAGAACTGCCCACCCCCAGCCCTTTCCAGGATGGTCAGGAGCTTCTGACGGTGCAGCCGGTCATCGCCGCCCAGCTGGACCTCTACACTGCCATGCGCGAGCAGGGCATCAGCCAGGCGGAACTGGCGGAGCGGCTGGGCGTCAGCAGCGCCGCTGCCGAAAAGCTGTTGAGCCTGGACTACTGCACCCCTCTCAGCCAAGTGAACAAAGCGCTGCTCGCTGTGGGTGGCCGTCCGGCGGTGGAAAATCAGGCTGCGTGACCGCCCGGAAAGGGAGCGATTGGAATGCTCGACGACTTGGTTGGCGTGATCGAAACGCTGCAACAGCGCATCCGCGACCACGGTCCGACGCTGCGGGAAAACGAAACCCGCACGCGTATGGCTTTGATAGACCCTCTGCTCACAGTGTTGGGATGGGACGTGTCCGACCCGGCGGTGGTAACGCCGGAGTACAACGTGAGCGGTCGATGGGCCGATTACGCTCTGTTGGGGTCGGATGGCGGGCCGGCTGCCACATTAGAGGCCAAAAAGCTGGGGGAGTCGCTGGCGTCCCATAGGATGCAGATGCTCAACTACTCCAACGCCGCTGGAATCGCTTACGCCGGACTTACCGACGGGAATCACTGGGAATTGTATGAGGTTTTCGCTCAGAAACCGCTAGAAGAACGTCGGGTTCTGCAATTGTCCATCGTTGAAACTCCGGCACACCAATGCGCGCTAAAATTGCTGCTGCTGTGGCGGCCCAACCTGGCGTCCGGCCAGCCGATGCCGGCCAACGAGCCGATCTTGGTCAACAACACAGCGTTTACGGAACCGCAAGAATCTGCTGCGCCAAGTCCAGCGCCACTTCCACCTGCCGCACTCCCAACCAGCGGTGACGGGTGGGCGCCGTTTCCCGAATTCAATCCGCCGAGCCGCAGCGAACCACCACCGGCAATGAGGTTCCCAGACGGCAGTGTGCAAAAGATTCAACGCTGGAACGATATGTTGGTAGCAGTTGCAACGTGGCTGTATGCTGCTGGCAGGCTTGCAGTTGGGAATATGCCGGTGCGGTCCAGCTCGAAAATTTACATTGTTCACAACCAGCCAATACATCCGACAGGCAATCAATTTTTTCAGTACCGAGCTATTGCTGACACACCGCTGGTGGTAAATACTCACGGCAGTGCCGTCCAAATCAGAAAAAACGCGCAAACGTTGTTGCAACACTGCGGCGTCGACCCCGCTACCGTACAATTGCAGGTGAGAGAATAATCGTCGGAACGTCCACGCAGGGAGAACGACATGGCTACCACACTGAAACCGGAAATAGCAGCGCGCATCGCCGAATTAGCAAAACGGCTGGGGTATGCCGGCCCCGATGCGGTCGAAAAGGTGCTTGAGAAAGCGCTAGACGACCTGGACGCGCAAACGCCGCCGGAAAGGCGAAGGTTTTCGGAGGAAGAGATGCGTACCATGCTCGCCCCGATAATTGAAGCCGGAATTCGTTGGCGCAAAGAACACCCATACGACGACGCGAATCCTCCGTCCAAAGTCTGGCAGGAGGAATTGTATGACGAACACGGCTTGCCTAAATGATGGTTGCCGATACTTCAGCGCTAGTCGCGATAGTCACCAACGAACCGGAACGTTCGGCGTTTTACGACGCCATGCTTAACGACGGAGAAGTCCTCATATCTACTGCCAATGCCGTCGAGTTTCTAATCGTCGCATTCGGAAGGGGTAGCGCTGTTTATCAAAACGCCACGAACCTGCTCGAACAACCGTTCATCACGCTGGTACCACCTGGGGATGCAGAGATCTGGGCCGCCGCAAGCGCCCACCAAACCTACGGCCGGGGTCACCATCCCGCCCGACTGAACTTCGGTGACACGTTCGCCTACGCGCTTGCCAGTACCCGCGGTTTACCACTGCTATTCAAGGGCGGCGATTTCGCTCGCACTGACATCGCAGCAGCGGTGTAGTCGTTTGGATCATCGGGCCATCCCGCCACCGGTGTTAGAATGAAATAGGGAACCCGACATCATTGCTCGCCTCGCCGCGTGTTCAACGTCATCCATACCGGAGAATGCAACAACCATGTACTCCAAAGTGATCGTCCCGCTGGATGGTTCAGAACTATCCTCACAGGCATTGCCCTACGCGCAGTTGGTCGCCCGCTCTCTTTCGGCGCCCATCGAACTGGTGCAGGCATATGACATACTCCCGCCTGGCATGTTGGGAACCCAGTCCCAGAGCGTTATCGACCAGATCACCGATTCCGCCCGCGATCGCGCGGCAGGTTCCCTGGAACCGGTTCGGGAAACCCTGGCCGCCGCCGGCCATTCGGTCAGCGCGTTCGTCCAGCGGGGGTCTGCTGCCGAGGCCATTGTCGCCCAAGCCAGCGCCGATCCAACCGCGCTGGTAGTAATGTGCACCCACGGACGGGGTGGTATTGCTCGCTGGGTGCTGGGCAGCGTTACCGACCGGGTGTTGCACACCATACCCAACCCAATGCTCATCGTTCGATCCACCGTAACCGGCCCGGCATCGCCGGAATCCTCCCTGCAAAAAGTCGTGGTGCCTCTGGACGGCTCGCCGCTCGCCGAGTCGGCGCTGCCCCACGTCGCCACCATTGCCACCGCGCTGTCCGCTGGAATCCATATCGTCCGCGTAACGCCCACGCTGGACCGCTATCGTCAACAGCTTCTGGCATACACCTCGGACATGAGTGGCATACCCGAATACAACGCGACTTCCGCCGAAGAACTGGTGGCAGCAGACGCCAATGAGGTCGCCACCTATCTGGAAGACGTCAAGAACCGGCTGGCCACCGACCACAGCCACGCTGTCACCAGCGAGCACATCGTCCACCAGAATGTTGCGCAGGCCATCATAGACCAGTCCGCCACCCAACCCTCGTTGGTGGCAATGACGACCCACGGTCGCGGCGGCGTAGGTCGCATGGTTCTGGGCAGCGTCACCGACCGGGTGATTCGGCACGCCAACGTTCCGATTCTGGTGATGCGCTAGGGCGTGTTTACAAATACCGTCATTCCAGCACCTCAACCGTCGTTCCAGCGTAGGCTGGAATCCACATCGCACCTCAACCGTCGTTCCAGCGCAGGCTGGAATCCACATCGCACCTCAACCGTCGTTCCAGCGTAGGCTGGAATCCACATCGCACCTCAACCGTCGTTCCAGCGTAGGCTGGAATCCACATCGCACCTCAACCGTCGTTCCAGCACTTCAACCGTCGTTCCAGCGCAGGCTGGAATCCACATCGCACCTCAACCGTCGTTCCAGCGTAGGCTGGAATCCACATCGCACCTCAACCGTCGTTCCAGCACTTCAACCGTCGTTCCAGCGTAGGCTGGAATCCACATCTCGACAGGGCATACAATTTTAGGCCAAACGGGAAAGTAGGCTTGGGGATCCGACGTTGAAACAACCTTGCGTATACATCCTGGCCAGTCACCGCCACGGGACGTTGTACACCGGTGTTACATCCAACCTGGTACAGCGGGTGTGGCAGCATAAAAACGGCCTGGCGGATGGTTTTACGAAAAAATACGCAGTGCATAGTCTGGTTTGGTACGAAATGCACGAAAACATGGAATCCGCAATCGTCCGAGAAAAGCGCATCAAGGCTTGGAAACGCGCGTGGAAGCTGCGGTTGATCGCCCAGGAAAATCCAACATGGGGCGATTTGTTCGATGCTCTGACGTAATGCAGTAGCAATATTCGTGGGCCCCAGCCTACGCTGGGGCGACGGTGTGGAGCTGGGGCGACGGTGTAGAAGCGAATGACAGCAGGCCGGTTTGGTTTGGCAAAGTAGGTGCGCGTGAGGTCAGCACTCCCTTGATCTCACCCGAATACCCACGCTGGGTTTCAGGATCTGAACGCTGTCGATGGGATGCCACGGCAACTGCGATTGCAGGAACTCGGCCACCACCTGCATTTCGGGGGCTTCGGGCATCTAGTTACTGCTCTCCTGATGGGGGTCCATCCATCCGAACCGCCGGAAACTGACGCGATCCGCATCGCTGAACTCAACCCCTTCCTGCTCCAGCAGCTCACGTTGCAGTTGAGCGCCCAGGCCAACGCCGCGCGGACTGATCCTGCCCTGGTGATTGATAACCCGGTGCCACGGCACGTCGTTGTCCCGATCCAGCGACGCCAGGCAGTAGCCCACCATGCGGGGAGTGCAATCGCCCACAATCATGGCGATCTGGCCGTAGGTTGCCACCTGGCCGTGGGGAATCTCCCGCACCATATCCAGCACGCGGGCATAAACCGGAATAACGTCGTCCGGTCTTTCAGTCGCGTCCAATCGCGTTGCAGCAGTCTGTATCCGGACAGTTTGTATCCTGGGTGTTCGCATTAGTGAAGCGTCGCCGTCGTTGGATGGAGTCCGCCGGCTCTGTTTCGCGCCAGTTTAGCATTTTTGCTGCGTTCGGTTCCCCCGTAGCCCGCCATCCGGTATCATCAGCGCCAGACGCATCATACCAAGCCGTGCTGACATTAGAGATATAAGGCGATTTCGCAACCCCAGCCCGTCATTCCCGCGAAGGCGGGAATCCAGAATACCCTGAATGCGAACGATGTCTGCTTTCCAAAGCGCCTGGATTCCGGCCCCGTATCAAGTACGGGGTGACGTTCTTTCGCCGGAATGACGTGAAATGTCAACAAAACCTAATACCGCAGGAGGAAATCTCATGGAATATCGAATCAATCACGTACACATCAGGGCTTCGGATCCCCACACTACCGCTGCCTGGTACGAGCAGTATTTCGGAGCAAAAATCGTATCGGAGCGGCAGGTGATGCCCAACACCATCACCATCGGCATGGAAATGGGCGGGCAGTGCCGCCTGAACGTATCCTCCAAACCCCCGGGGTCGTCCGACGAGCGCAGCGTCGCCGAGCTCAACCGCCTGGGGCTGGAACACTTTGGCTTCGACGTCGAAGACCTTAAGGCCGAACTCGACCGCTTGCAGGAAGCCGGCATCCGCGTCGTGCTGCCCTACACCGAAACCCCCACCGGCAGTCGCCTGGCGTATATCGAAGGCCCGGACGACGTCCTAATCGAGCTGGTGCAGCCGGCGAGTTAGGTTCACCCTGCCCCTCACGCGTACCCACTTAATCCGTCATTGCGACCCCGTACTTGATACGGGGGTGGCAATCTCGTCGCCGTAGCAATTATGGTTCGCCGGCGTGTGCTCAACCGCAACGAGGTTGCCACGTCGCTGCGCTCCTCGCAATGACAGATGGGGGTGGGCGCCCTTCGCAATGACAGTCGGCTGGTTTGGTTTGACAAAGTGGATACGCGTGAGCCCCCTGCCCAGGGCCACCGTGTTATCCGGCAGTTACGCGGCGTCCCTGGGTTCGGCCACCTCGGCCTTAAACGCCCCGGCGGCCCAGGCCAGCGCTGCCAGCATCATCAGCGGGTCCATTATCTGCCAGACGATACCATTGTCGGTAAAGTACGCGTTGACGAAAACCACCACGCCGAGGACAACCGCCTTCGCCGCGCCGATGCGGCCGGCAGTGCAGCCGCATCGCCAGAGGGCCACCGCCGCCACGCTGCAAAACGCGATGAACATGGGATTGACCGTCAGCCACACTACGTCGGAATAATCACCGAACCAGGCGTTGCTATAAGTGTTGGCAAAGACTGCCAGGGCGAAAATACCCAACGCCAGGCTGCGTACCCAGGCCGCGCGGCGGGTGCTGAGCCAGGCCACCCACACGCCGGCCACGGCGATAATCAGCGCGCCCAGCTGCCAGGCCCGCCAGAGCCATTGGTTGGAATCCATCCCGTCGCCAAGGATGGCGCTCTTTTCGGCCCAGGCGAACACGGCCACCGCCACAAAAGCGACGGCGGCAATCGATGCAACCGGGCTCAGGTCTCCGCAGGGTGCTAACAATTTACGCATAAGGATGACTCCGGACGGTCTGCCCCGTACTTGATACGGGGGTGAGGGTGGCTCCCTACCAGTTGACCAGGCCCGGTTTTTGCGCCTTCCAGCCGTCGTCCGACGGGAACACGGTTTCCATCTCCACACGGCCCAGGTCGCCGTCAAACATGTGCTCCACGGAGGAGCGCCAGGCGGTGTAGTGCGGCTGTTCGCGGTGGGTGGCGTGAGCCTCGCGGTTGGCGTAAACCTCATAGAGGTAGAACTGGTTGGGGTTATCGGGGTTGCGGAGAATGTCAAAGCGGAAGCAGTTTTCCTCGTCGCGCACGGAACCCTGCCCGTCGCCCAGGCTGGCCGCGGCAAACTCGTCGGCGTAGCCATCCTTAATGTTAACGGTAACGAAAAGAGCGTACATGACTGGTGTCCTCCTGTGTGTTGAGGCGGCATAGGGGCATCAGGCGTGGCCGCCCGGCGCATTATAGCAGGCACAGTTAGGAGGGCTACCGGGAACACACGGGCTATAATGCCGTCCTAAAAGCCGGTTCGAGAGGTATTATGCAGCACGAATTATTGTCAGCTGTACCGGGTATGACTCCACAGCAGTTTATCGCCAAGTGGCATAACGTTCAGTTTGGCGAGAAGCAGGCTTCCCAGGAGATGTTCCTGGACATCTGCGCCCTGGTCGGCCATCCCACGCCGGTGGCTTACGGCAACTCGGATGTTTTCACGTTCGAGAAGTCGGTGCCCGGCGGCTTCGCTGACGCTTACCTTGAGGAGCATTTTGGCTGGGAGTTCAAGGGCAGCGACGCCCAACTGCCGGAGGCCATCAACCAACTGCTCCGCTATCAGGTTTACCTGAAAACGCCACCGCTGCTTATCGTGTCGTCCTTCCGGATGATTCTGATACGCACCAACTTTCCGGGGATGGAAACCGTCCTGCACGAAATCCCCGTTGCGAGCCTGGACCAGCCGGCTCAACTGGTCAAACTGCGTAGCGCATTTTTCGCTCCCAGCGAGTTCCGGCCTGACCGGTCGGTGGAGCAGGTTACGCAGGAAACGGCCAACCTGTTCCGGGACATCGTGGCGGATATGGAGCAACACGATGCCGACCCTGAAGGTTTGGCCCGCTATCTGAATCAGATCGTATTTTGCCTCTACGCCGAGGACGCCGGCCTGCTACCCGAAGGGCTGTTCACTCGTATTGTTCACGAGCAATATCGGAACCCCGCGCTGTTCAATCGGGCTGTAACCAACCTTTTCGGACAAATGGCCGGCGGTGGATTGTTTGGGGCTGATGAGATTCCACACTTCAATGGTGACCTGTTTAACTCGGCGGATACTGTCGAATTGAGCACCACCGTACTGCAACGCCTGGGTGAGGCCACGCAGAAGAACTGGCGCAACATCGAACCATCCATCTTTGGCACCCTGTTCGAGCGAGCGCTGGACGCTTCCAAACGGGCGCAGCTGGGCGCGCACTACACCGGCGCCGACGACATCATGCTGGTGATTGACCCGGTAGTCATGGAACCCCTGCGCCGAGAGTGGGACGCCGCCCGGCAGGAAGCAGGCGAACTGCTGGCCGACGGCGATGATGCCGATGCCCACGCCCGCCTGCTGGCGTTCCAGCAACGGCTGGCCTCAGTAACCGTCCTGGACCCAGCCTGCGGCAGCGGCAACTTTCTCTATCTGGCCCTGCGCGCGCTGCTGGATTTGGAAAAGCAGGTCATCGACTTCGGCGCAGCACAAGGCTGGGACGACCTGATGCCTACAGTGCAGCCCGACCAGATGCTGGGCATCGAAATCAACCACTACGCCGCCGAACTGACCCGCACCGCCCTCTGGATTGGCTACATCCAATGGCACCAGGCCAACGGCTTCCCCTACACCCATCGCCCTATCCTCACACCATTGGATACCATTCGCCAAACCGACGCCATTCTCGATTTGTCTGACCCGGAAAATCCTGCCGAGCCGGAATGGCCGGCGGCAGAGTTTATCATCGGCAACCCGCCGTTTTTGGGTAACAAGATGATGCGTCTTAATCTTGGCGATGTCGCAGTGGATGCCATTTACTCGGTTTATGGCGGACGGTTGCCCAAGGGTTCGGACATTTGCTGCTATTGGTTTGAAAAGGCAAGGAGTCTGATTGCAGACGGAAAGTCTAAACGTGCTGGATTGTTAGGTACTCAAGGTATTCGAGGCGGGGCAAATCGTACCGTATTGCAGCGCATTACGAAGTCCGGTGGCATTTTCGAGGCCCATTCCGACCGTGAATGGGTGTTAGACGGTGCAGCCGTTCATATCTCCATAATTGGTTTCGACGATGGTTCTTCAGAAAGGCGCATATTGGACGGCGAGTCTGTTGCGTCAATCAACGCGAACCTTACAGCAGGAGTTGACTTGACTACTGCGCGTAAGTTAGCGGGAAATCTTAACAAAGCGTTTCAAGGGCCAGTTAAGGTAGGTGCTTTTGATATTCCGGGTGCATTGGCCCAAGAGATGCTCAACAGCCCAAACCCGCATAACGAAAGCAACTATGTCGTCATTAGTCCCTGGGTCAATGGCCGGGATGTCACCGACCGTTCCAGAGGGATGTGGATAATTGATTTTCGTGGTATGTCATTGGAACAGGCAGCCTTGCATGAAGCACCTTTCGAGTATGTTAACAAGTATGTGCGCCCGCTTCGGGAAGCAAATCGTGACAGACAAAGACGAACTTACTGGTGGCGATTGGGACGCTCCGGAGATGAGCTGCGAGCGGCCGTCAATCCCTTGACCCGATTCATTGTTACACCAAGGGTTTCTAAATACAGGATATTCGTATGGGTGGTTCCCGAAACACTACCGGACAGTGCCGTAGTGGCTATTGCACATGATGATGATTACTCTTTCGGAGTCCTGCACTCCCGCTTTCACGAAACGTGGGCTCTCGCTATGGGGACACAGCTGGAAAGCCGCCCGCGCTACACCCCCACCACCTGCTTTGAAACCTTCCCCTTCCCCCATCCTACCGACACCCAGCGCGATGCCATCGCCACCGCCGCCGCCGTGCTGAACCAACTGCGGGAGAACTGGCTGAATCCGCCAGACACCAGAGCCGCCGAGCTGCGCCGCCGCACGCTGACTAACCTCTACAACCAGCGCCCCAGCTGGCTGGCCAACGCCCACGCCACGCTGGACGCGGCAGTAGCCGACGCCTACGGCTGGCCGGCCGACTTGCCCGACCAGCAAATCCTGGAGCGGCTGCTGGCGCTCAACCTGGAGCGGGCCGCTGAGGAGGCCAATGCGTAGCAGGCGTCGCGTCGCGTGCTAGCCCGCCAAGTCCATTGCCAGCACATCCAGGCGGGTATCCAGGGCGGTGGCCAGGCGGGCCAGCGCGGTGGCCGACCCAGGATTCAACCCGCGTTCCAACTCGGAGATATAGCTCGCTGCCATCCCGGTGCTTTGGGCAAGGTCGCGCAGGGTGATTCGACGATAGCTGCGAAATGCGGACAGCGGGCTAGCGCCGCGCATAATGGCCAGCGCAACCGTATGGGGAATGCGGCTGCCGTCGTCGGCCTCAAGCGCGGCTACCCGCTCTTCCAGTTCGGCATTATGGGCAACCAGGGCATCGTACTCAGCCCGCGTGAGGGTAACGGTCTCTGGGCTAGTCATAAGCTTCTCTCCGGTGGCGAACCCGCAACACCACCAAAATGGCGGCTGTTCCGTTTTCAATTATAGCGAACAAAGTGTCAAAACGGTGTCGTCAAGTTTGCTAGCCGCCTTTGGCTAGCCGCCCGGCCCCGCCGTTGCTACAATGACGCCAGGCTACTGCATTGGATTGATTTACCCATGAACAACCCTCAAGATTGCCATATCGATCTGCGCGGCCTCCCCTTCCACTACCGGGATTGGGGCGGCCAGGGCCAGCCGGTGCTTTTGCTGCACGGGCTGGCGTCCACCTGCCACATCTGGGACCTGGTGGCTCCAGCGCTGGCCGCCGATTTTCGCGTCGCCGCTCTCGACCAGCGGGGACACGGCCAGTCCACTCAGGTGGACGTTGGCTTCGATTTCGCCACCGTCTCCGAAGACGCGGCCGCTTTCATCCGGGCCAAGGGATGGCAACGGCCGGTGGTCGTCGGCCACTCCTGGGGCGCGGACGTGGCGCTGGAGCTGGCGGCGGCCAAACCCGACCTCGTCAGTGGCCTGATATTCGTGGACGGCGGCACCATCGAACCAACCGCTCGCCCGGGCTGGACATTGGAACAGGCCCGTCAGGATATGGCTCCGCCCATCTTCAGCGGATTCACGCCCGAAATGATGCGGCAACGTGTGGAGTCCAACGGCCGCTTCGGCCCCGACCCATCGGAAACCGTGATCAACGCGGTGCTCGCCAACTTCCGCACGCTGGAAGACGGCACAATCCAGTCCAACCTGCGCCGCGAAAACCACCTCCGCATCATCGACGCGCTATGGGATCACAAACCGTCGCAGCTGTATCCCACGCTGCAGTGCCCCGTGCTGATGCTGCCGGCGCGCCAGTCCACCCCCGACGCCAACGACCGACGCTTCCGCCGCGAAGAGTCCATCGCCCGCGCTGCATCGCTGCTCCCCAGCAGCAAAACCGTCTGGATGGAAGACAGCATCCACGACGTGCCGCTGCAACGGCCCCAGCTGGTCGCCGATACCATCCGTGAGCACCTGCAAAACGGCTTCTTCCCCCGCTAACCGATGCTGCGGTCTGCTAGAATGCGGCGAGGGCAACCTTGATACGGTCTTTGGAGGCCGGGCAATGGACATAGCAATCATAGCGGCTCTGCTCGCTTTATATGGAGGATTGGTCGTTGCCATCCTTGCTATCGTTACGACCTTCTGGATGCGGTTGACAACTATTTCCAGCAATAACGGCATGATACTGGGGCAGCTGGAACAAATGAACCTCCGACTGGACAGTGTCAACGTCACGATTGTCCGTTTAGACACCAGTATTGTCCGTTTGGATACCAGGATTGACCAGTTGGGCGCCAGGATTGACCAGTTGGATAGCAAACTGGACACCAGGATTGACCAGTTGGGCGCCAGGATTGACCGTTTGGACACCAGGATTGACCGTTTGGATACCAAGATTGACCAATTGGACAACAAACTGGATACCAGGATTGACCAGTTGGATAGCAAACTGGATACCAGGATTGACGGCCTGCGCGACGAGTTGAAGGACGAGATGCGCCGCAACACGGACCGCATAATGCTGGCCCTGATCAACCACAGCCACGCCGATGCCAGCCCACCTCGGTTCACCATCCCGCCGGAGGTTGAGGCGCCCGTTGCTGACAACTAAACCCACCGTTTGACCCGTTCCCACCCACGACAGGAGGCTTCATCATGACGACCATTGGCTCCGGCAAATACAGTTACGTACTGGAAAAGGATTGGGCCCAGCTGCCCGACGGCATGACGATGGGCAACGCCTCGGCGGTAGCCACCGATTCACAGGATCGCGTCTACGTGTTCCAGCGCAAGGATCCACCGGTGCTGATATTCGGCCCCGGCGGCAACTATCTGGGTTCCTGGGGACTGCGCGCCATCGACGAAGCCCACGGCATCTTTATCCAGAACGACATCGTCTATATCACCGACCGCACCGACTCGGTGTGTGTCATCTACACCCTGGACGGCAAGCCGCTGCAGGTCATCGGTGAGCGCGGCGTCCATTCCGACACCGGATGCGAAATCCCCGGCGAGCTTTGCCCCCGTTCCGCCGGCCCGTTCAACTATCCCACCGAGCTGGTGCCGGCGCCCAACGGCGATCTGTACGTATCGGACGGCTATCGCAACGCCCGCGTGCATCGTTTCTCAGCAGACGGCCAGCTCAAGCAATCCTGGGGCGAGCCCGGCAAGGGCGGCCCCGGCGAATTCCACCTGCCCCACAGCATCGTGGCGCACGCCAACGGAAACCTGTACCTGTGCGACCGCGAGAACAGCCGGATCCAGGTGTACTCGCCGGACGGCGAATACACCACTATGTGGGACGATTTGCGTCGCCCGCTGGACATTTCGATAGACAGCGATGGCGCCTTCGTAATCAGCGAGGGCGGCGTCCCCGGACTGTCGCCCCGCGTCAGCATCATGGACACCGACGGCAACGTGCTGGCCCGCTGGGATTCAGAGTCGGCCCACGGCAGCTGGGTTGACGCCCACGGCAATATCTACATGGCCCTCGGCGCCCAGGAGCGCGTGGACAAATACGTGCGGCAGTAGGCGAGCCAGTCGTTGGGATTGGCCGGCCGTCCCGTTTGATGACAGCCGGCCAATTGTTGCCGCATTGCCGGCGATTGTATGATGAACCATCGGCGCCCGTGTTCACTAACGAGGAGACCCGCCATGGCTGAATACATCAGGTTCTCCACCAATCGGGATAAACTCTCCGCTGCCATCGTGTATTTGGACCAGCGGTCATTACATGACGACCACTTTGGGGAAACCAAGCTGGTCAAACTCCTGTATTACGCCGATTGCGCCGCCTACTCACGCACGGGGCAGCCCATTACTGGCACAACGTACATCCGCATGGATCACGGCCCCTACCCCGACGGGTGGCAGGCTGTTATCCAAGACATGGAAGAACGCGGCATCGTGCGTGTGCGGGAAGAGGCATTTGAAACTACGGGCGCCGTCCGCATACGGTGGTTGCCGAACGAAGATGCTGATACCACCGCCCTTACTGATAACGACCGCCGTTTTTTGGATGACCAGTTGCGGCGTTTTTGGCAGTTCAACGCCAGTCAAATCGAGGAATACTCCCACGATGATTTGGCCTGGTTCGCCACCGCTCCCCGGCAAATGATGCCTTACGAATTGTCCGGCATCAGACGGCCCGGCCCGCCTGACGAAGAAACTAGCGCCAGGGGGTTGCGCATTTTGGAACGCATCAAAAAGGAAGGCCGTGGGGTTTCCCGCATCTTGGTTCACCAGGATGATCCGCTATAGCGTTGACACTACGACACAATTTGACGTGCTATGGCAGATGGCTATTGACCGAGGCGTAATTGATTCCTTGGTGGGCGAAGCTAAACTGATGGTTTTGGCGCGTTTTCTATCCGTCGATCCTTATGGTTTCCCGTTGGTCGATACAGGTCCCGGCTCTTCGCATATACGCTGGGTAAACTTTGAACCGGGAATAGCAGAAAGGGTATAAATCTGGTACTCAGTGGTTTAAGACGACCGAACCGTATTCCTCGAATCGGTCGAGATCATCGATCCACCCCAACCGACCCTGCCCGGGTTTGACCGGCAGGGCAATCGCGTCTTATCCGAGGAGGACTTTGAGGAGGTAGTCCTCATTCCAGCCGGCGTTGAGGCGCTTGCCCTGGATGCCGACTTTGAGAGTGTTTTCCTTTTTCAACAGATTGTGCCCGATCTGCCGCAGCGTAGCCATGTTTTGTGGCCCATGATCCCCCGTTTTCACGAGGGCAGGCTTTTCCGCACTCGGCACTGGTCTTCGTGAAAGGTTACATCCAAAGTCCAATGCAGCGAGTTCTCGATACTCCAATGGCCCCTGATGGCAGCCAGCAGTTGTTCCGCTGGGGCCGCCAGGCTGCTGATGTAGTAGCGGGGCTGACTGGCGCCACCCCCTGCGGTCTCACGATGGCCGACCACTTTGATGGCCGCTTTCAGTTGGGGCCATCGCCCCTGGGGGTCCAGGTAGTCCAGGCTGTCCGCTGCGGTAACTACCCAGCATTCCCGCCGCTCGACTCGGCCATGTCCCTTGTTCACGGTGTGGGCGTAGTCATAGGGCACCCCGTCAAAGCCCGATGCCTCGGCCTCCTCGAACAGGTCTC
Source organism: Dehalococcoidia bacterium (assembly GCA_965262485.1). Classification (GTDB taxonomy): domain Bacteria; phylum Chloroflexota; class Dehalococcoidia; order Lucifugimonadales; family UBA3495; genus Bin87. Next base: position 3,385,590 of record OZ253540.1, read on the forward strand.
GGATGCCCTCGTAGAGTTGACCCTGATTCTCCTTCACCGCCAGCACGTAATCGGCCCCGCCGTCCACAATCTGCTGGGCGATCTCCCGCTGGCAGCCCATGGCGTCAATGGTTACGATGCAGCCCTGCAGTTCCAACTGTCGCAGCAGTTGGGGGATGGCGGTGATTTCATTGGACTTCTCCTCGGTCCTGACCTGACCCAAAGTCAGAGCCTCCCCGTACTTGATACGGGGGCGTTCTGCGCCGCCCAGGCGCTGACCAGAGCCTGCCCCGTACTACGATACGGGGTGCATGGCTCCCTTGCCTCCCGCACGGTCGTGAGAACGCCGGGCCGTCTTGCCGTCAATGGCGACCACCTCTCCGGGCAGCAACTCAGCGATGGCTTGGGTCCAGGCCATGAAGCAATTCTGGAACTGCTCTGGGTCCAGACGGGCAAAAACCTCGCCGAATGTATCGTGTGATGGGATGCCGCTCGGCAGTCCCAGGAAGGATTGGAACCATTCCAGCTTGCTCTTGCCGAAGAGCTCCATATGCACCCAGGAATCAGCCCCGCAGATGGTGGCGCAGATGGCGATGGCAATGATGTCTACCAGTTGATGGCGCCGAGTGCGTTCCACTCGGGGATCGTCCAAATCGGCGAAATGTTCGAGAATAGTTGCGTCAAGTGGTTGTACCATGGCCTCCCCGCGGTTTATTGGATCATGGCACGTTAGCACAATTCTAAAAAGATCATTAAGACGCGATTGCCCTGGTTTGACCGGTGAGGGTTATGCCGAGATTTGAGTATGTGCTATACTGACGATCACGGTCCGCCGTCACCGGCGGGCGGTTTCTTTGACTTCCGACCGGTTTACCCAACACTACGGCAGCACGAATATGAAAGCATCTGAACTTGTTCCACCCGAAATAAACGAGCGCATCCCCGAATTCGGCCCCGGAGACACCGTGCGCGTCAACTTCCGCATCCGCGAGGGCGCCCGTGAGCGCGTGCAGGCGTTCCAGGGGGTTTGTATCCGCCGCAGCCACGGCCTCGGGCCGGCGGCCAACTTCACCGTGCGGCGCATCACCGCCGGCATCGGTATCGAGAGGGTGTTCCCTCTCCATTCGCCGTTGATTGATTCTCTGGAAGTTACCCGGCAGGGCAAAGTGCGGCGGGCCAAACTGTATTACCTGCGCGGCCTCCAGGGACGCGCCGCCCGCATCAAGGAGCGCAACACCTACCGCACCAACCGGTAGCCCGGCGGAAGTTAACCCCTCTACTACCGCTACCGCTCCACAGCTCTCGAACCGATAGCCGCCGCTCGTTGCCACACCTGGCGTCGAGACGGCGGTTATACTTTGCCAACCGTTGGGACGGAAACCCTCTGCACCGGAGGCTGCACCGTGGACTATGCCGACGTCGCCATTGACGCCGACTGGATTCAGCCGGAGCAAACCTTTTCATACCGCATCCCTCGCCATCTGGCCGTGGAACCCGGTCAACTCGTGTGGGTGCAATTCGGCAGAAACTACGTCCAGGGCATCGTGGCCAGCCTTGCCAATCGGTCGGCGGTGCCCGAAGAAGCCACGCGAGACATCCTGCATCCCGTCGAACCCTCGCCCCTCATCAGCGCCCTGGGGTTGGAGCTGGCCGAATGGATCGGGCACACCTATCGCTGCTCCCCATTTGAGGCATTGCAGCCGTTCCTGCCGTCCGGTTTCCACGCTCACCAACTCTCGAGGCTCACCGCCGTCTCCGGCGCCACCGACGCCGCCGATCTACAGTCGGTGCGCGCCGCCGCCCGCCGCGCCTGGGAGCAATTGGCCGAATCGGGCAAAGTCATCGAGGAACCCGCTTTTCTGAAACAGCTCGACCCGGATCGTCCCAGCGTGGCGCGACGCGAATTGCAGCGTCTCGTTGACCGGGGGATGATCCTCAAAAATGTGAGCCTACCTCGGCCCCGCACCCATCGTTACCAGCGGTTTCTGGTTCCACGCCCCGACACTCCGCAGAACGACGATACCGGCGCTCCCGTCGTACTCAACGGCAAACGGCAAACCGACCTGTTGGCCGCCATCCACGAGTCTGGCGCTCCCTACAACGCCACCGGGGTCGGCGTCCGGTTCGGCTTGGCGGCGGACGCTCTCCTGCGGCGCGGTCTCATCGGAGAGGACTGGCAGCGCATCGAGCCGGCCATTCCCGCCGGAACGAATCCCGTCAACCCGCCGCCCGTCAACCTGACTCCGGCCCAGCAGGATTCCGCCCAGCGAATCATCTCCGCGCTGGACGACCCCGACTCCGAACCACGCAGCTTCCTGTTGCACGGGATAACCGGCAGCGGCAAAACCGAGGTTTACCTGCACGCCATTGCCCACGCGATTGCCCAGGGGAAACAGGCAATCTACATGGTTCCGGAGATTGCGCTGACGCCTCAAACGGTCGGACTGGTCAACGAGCGGTTTCCCGGACGCACCGCGGTTCTCCACCATCGGTTGACCGACCGGCAGCGGTTCGACCAGTGGTGGCGCATCCGGGACGGCCAGGCAGACGTGGTGGTGGGACCCCGCAGCGCGGTGTTCGCTCCGGTCGCCAATCCCGGCATCATCATCGTGGACGAGGAGCACGAGCCGGCGTACAAACAGGTTGAAAACCCGCCCCTGTATCACGCGCGAGACACCGCCCTGGCGCTGGCCCGTCGTTCCGGCGCCGTGGTGGTGATGGGTTCGGCCACCCCCGATGTAACCACCTACCACGAGGCGCAGCGCGGACGCCACCGGTTGCTGGTCATTCCCGAGCGGATTCCCGGCCCAACCGGTACGCCGATCCCTTTGCCCACGGCAGAAATCGTCGATATGCGCGCCGAATTGAGGCAGGGAAACTTCAGCGTGTTCAGCCAACGCCTGGCGTCGGCTCTGGACGACACCATTGCCGCCGGCAACCAGGCCCTTTTGTTCCTGAACCGGCGGGGTACCGCGTCGTTCATGCAGTGCCGGGAGTGCGGTTACGTGCTGACTTGCAGCCGTTGTTCGGTGGCCCAGGCGTATCACGCCGACACCGGACGCCTGATGTGTCACTATTGCAACCGCAGCCGCCGCCGTCCACGGGCGTGCCCGCAATGCCGCGGTGGGCGCATCCGCGAAATGGGTTCCGGGACGGAGTCGGTGGCCGCCGACCTGCAGCAGCGCTACCCGGCAGTTGCCGTCGAACGGTGGGATTCGGACTCGGTGCGAAATCCGGCGGCGCTGGAGCAGGCCATGAACCGTCTGGTCGAGGGCAAATCCCAAATCCTGGTGGGCACTCAGATGGTTGCCCGCGGTCTGGACCTGCCCAACGTAACGCTGTCGGCGGTGTTGCTGGCCGATTTGGGATTGAACCTGCCTGACTTTCGCGCCGGTGAGCGCGCCTTCGCCCTTTTGTGCCAGGTTGCCGGCCGCGCCGGACGTTCCGGAGCGCCATCCCTGGCAATCATTCAAACCTACCAACCCGACCACTACGCCATCGAGGCGGCAGCGGCGCAGGATTACGATTCCTTCTATAGGATCGAAATCGCTTCCCGTCGGCAGTACGGCTACCCGCCGTTCAATCGCCTGGCCCAGGTGGTGTGCGCCGACTCCAGCGTCAACCGGGTGCAGCAGACGCTGAACGAGCTGGCGGAGCGCTGGCGAGTCAAGGTGCGGCGGCTGGGCGACTGCGACGTGGACATTGTGGGCCCGACGCCGTGTATGCCGGAACGCATCCGTGGCCGTTACCGGTGGCGGTTGATCCTGCGCGGTCGTCGGCTATGGCAACTGCTGGAGGGCGAGAACATCGCCCACAACTGCCGCGTAGAAATAGATCCCCTCCGCCTGGATTAACCGTCCGCCTCTGTCATTGCGAAGGCCCCCTGTCATTGCGAAGGGCGCCCCTCACCCCAACCCCTCTCCCGGTGGGAGAGGGGCTTTTTAGGGCTTGCAGTCTGGGGCTCCCCTCTCCCTCCGGGAGAGGGGCCGGGGGTGAGGGCCGTACCCACCCCTGTCATTTGTATGTTGTATATGCCTCGCAGATAGGCCAATCTGTGAGGCGGGCGCGAGGGGCGCGTCGTCTGTCATTGGGTGAGCTGGGCCTGAGGTCCAGGCTGCACCGACTCGCAGTAAGACACCCCTCACGCCGCCGGTGGTCGCTCCGAACAGATTCACGGGCCTGAGCCCGCATTGCAAGTGTGGAGGACCACCGCATTATCACATCTGGGAGGTCTCAAAGATGAAGACGCCAAAGATGAAGACCATGGAAGGTAGCGCAGTGGAAGGCGGCGCAGTGGTGGGCATTGACGTCAGCAAAGCCAGCCTGGACGTGTCGGTGTCGGCTGGCCCGGCGCGTCGCTTTGACAACACCGAGGAGGGCATCGCCGATCTGTTGCAATTGTTGGAGGCGCAGGAGGTCGCGCAGGTGGTGTGTGAACCCACCGGGGGCTATGAACTCCAGTTGGTCAACCGGTTGCGGGCCGGGGGACTGGGGGTGCACCAGGCCCACCCCAACCAGGTGCGGGATTTCGCCCGGGCCGCTGGCCACCTGGCGAAGACTGACGCCCTGGACGCCCAGACGCTGTCGCGTTACGGCCAGGTGTTTGAACCCCCGGACACCCCGCAGCCGGATCCGGAACGTGAGGAACTGCGGGATTTGCTGCGCCGCCGCCAGCAGCTGGTGGAACAGCGAGTGCAGGAGCTGAACCGGCGCAACCAGGGAACCTCCCGCAAGGCCCGGGCTTCCACCGCCCGCCACATCGCCTGGCTGGACCAGGAGATCGCCCAGCTGGATGAGGAGTACCAGGCCGCATTGCAGAGCAGCGAGTCCCTGGCCCAACGCGCCGCCTTGTACCGCAGCGTGCCGGGCGTAGGGCCGCTCACCGCCGCCACCCTGACCGCCGAGCTGCCGGAACTGGGACAATACGACGGGAAGGCCCTGACCTCCCTGGTGGGACTGGCGCCCTGGTCTCGGGACAGTGGCCGGAAGCGGGGCCAGCGCACCATCCGGGGCGGTCGCGGCGTAGTGCGCCGGGCCTTGTACATGGCGGCCCTGGCGGCGACACGCGGCCAGGGGAGCTTACCTGATTTCTACCGTCAGCTGCGGCAACGTGGCAAAACTGGCAAAGTGGCGCTGGTGGCCGTGATGCGCAAGCTGCTGTTGCAACTGAACGCAGTGGCCCGCCGCGGAACCCCCTGGGTGCAACAACACGGATAGAACACCACGGATAGAACCATCCCACCTCCAAACCCGCAAAAAGGCTTGACACCCAACACAGATACTGCGAGCGCAGCGTGGCAATCTCGTTACGATGAAGGTGTCCGTGCCCACCAGGTCGGGTACTTTGTCGGCGAGATTGCCACGTCGCTACGCTCCTCGCAATGACAACCGAATGACCCTGAGCAGGACACCCGTGAACCATTCTCTACGAGGTTACTCACACATGATGAGGTTACTTACCCATGCCCAATGAAGCACGAAACCTGAACCATCTGGTCAGGTCGTTGGCCACCGTTTTGCTACCGAGGTCACGACCAAGCGCCCACAGCACGTCAAACTCGAAACCGGCTGGCGCGTTCCCGGGAGTCGAACGCGCCAGCCGGGCCGCATTCGCCGAACGACGCGCCGCCGAGGAAGGTTTGCCGGCCGGTGAAGGATGGGCGCGTCCGGAGTATGGGCGATACATGGCTACCTCGCCGTCGGTGTATTCGGCGGTCAAGTTGCGCGCCGATTCAGTTACCCGGCCCCCGTTGCTGGTGTATCGCCACGATGCTGGAAACAGCGGCGGCTTCGGCAGCGCAACGTCGTCCAAACTGCGCACCCGGGTCGAACCGACCCATCCGGTGGTGCGCCTGCTGGAGCGGGTCAATCCCTGGTACACGCGCGGCGACCTGTGGCGGGCCACCGAGATTTACCTGTGCCTGTGGGGTGCGGCGTTCTGGGCCATCGAGCGGGGGGACAACGGCGAACCGGAACTGTGGCCGCTGCGTCCTGACCGCATGGCGGTGATCCCCGACCGGCGACGATACGTGCGGGGGTTCGTTTATCGCGGAAACGCCGACCCGGTGGCATACACGCCCGAAGAGATCATCTGGCTGCGGTACTTCAATCCCATGGACGAGCTGGCGGGTTTGTCGCCACTGGCGCCGGCGCGGCTTTCGGCGGACATGGGACACGAGGGGCTGCTCTTCAACCGCAACCTGCTGCGCAACTCGGCGCGCCCGGACTTCCTGCTGCTGACCAACCAGGAGATGAACGAAACGGAGCTGGAGGAGTTCTACACCCGTTGGGAGTCGCGCTACCAGGGGGCGGACAACTCGTACCGTCCGGCGGTCGCATCGGCGGTGCGCGACGTGAAGACGCTGGGGTTGTCGCACCGGGATCTGGACTTCATCCAGGGGCTGCGCTGGAGTCTGGAGGAAGTTAGCCGCACGTATGGCGTGCCGAAGGTGCTGCTGGGCGATTTTGAGCGGGCTACCTACGCCAACGTACAGGCCGCCGAGCGAATGTTCTGGCGCAACACCATCGTGCCCGAAGTGCGGTTCCTGGAAGAGCAGCTGAATCGGGTGCTGCTGCCGCGCCTGGGGTATCCCGAACTGACGGTGGAATTCGATCTGTCGGTGATCGAAGCGTTGCAGGAGGACGAAAACAGCCGGGTCCAGCGTGAAACGGCGCTGCTGGATCGCGGCGTCCTAACCATCAACGAGGTGCGACGGGAGCGCAACCTGCCCGAAGTGCCGTGGGGCAACGGGCAGCAGGGCGAGTAGTGGGGGTTCACGCGTACCCGCTTTGTCAAACCAAACTGGCCCACTGTCATTGCGAAGGGCGCCCACCCCCCACCCGTCATTGCGAGGAGCGTCAGCGACGTGGCAATCTCATTGAGGTTGAACACACGCCGGCAAACTACCATTGCTACGGCGACGAGATTGCCACCCCCGTATCAAGTACGGGGTCGCAATGACAGGTGGGGGTGGGCCAGGGTTTTGGCGCTTCTTGCCTTAGCCCGAGTTCTTATTTAAAATGAGGGAGCAAAATGCAATAACTGAACGGCCTATTGCAAATCTTCCAATTGCCGAGTCCACGCAATGCGGCGCGAACGAATTGGCGAATACATGATTCACCGGTCCGGGGGTGAAGAAGTGCGGGCCTATGTCCCTGACCCGCTGCCGCCACAGCCGCCAATTAATCTGGATGGCGGCCTTCAACAATCGTTGGAGGCCGCGATACTGGCTTTGGGACGACTCGACGGCGTATCCACGCTGCTGCCGGATCCGCGGCTGTTCATCTACGCGTATGTTCGGAAGGAAGCCGTTTTGTCGTCGCAGATTGAGGGCACCCAATCTTCACTCTCCGATCTCATGCTTTTCGAGTCGACTAACGCTCCTGGCGCACCGTTGGACGACATCAGAGAGGTGTCCAATTACGTAGCGGCTCTCGAGCACGGGCTGGATCGGATGAAGAACGGATTTCCGTTATCGAATCGGCTAATCAGGGAGATCCACGGGATTTTGCTGAACAGCGGTCGCGGCAGCGAACGATCGCCAGGGGAGTTTCGACGCACGCAGAACTGGATTGGCGGCACGCGCCCGGGGAACGCGTTGTTCGTACCGCCGCCGCCGGCTGAAATGACGGCGTGCATGGGGGATTTCGAGCAGTTTCTGCACGCGGAGCAAGATGGGTTGCCCGTTTTGATCAGGGCTGCGCTGGCCCACGTCCAGTTTGAGACCATACATCCGTTCCTGGATGGCAACGGACGCGTGGGACGGTTATTAATCACCCTGCTGCTTTGTCACGCTGGAGTGTTGACGGACCCCCTTTTGTATTTGAGCCTTTACCTGAAGGAGCACCGAACCCAATACTACGAGCTACTGGGTCGCGTCAGAGAAACCGGTGATTGGGAATCGTGGCTGGAGTTCTTTTTTACAGGGGTTGCGGAAACCGGAAAAAGCGCCGTTAACACCGCACAACGGTTGGGTGATATGTTCCAGGCTGACCGCCGTTCCGTAGAAGCATCAGGTCGGCGCAGTGGATCAGCGCTGCGGATACACCACGAACTCACGCAGCGCCCGATTGCGTCAATTTCGGAGACTGCGGAGCGTGCCGGGTTGGCGTTCAGGACCGTTGCCTCCGGTATGGAGCAACTGGTTGACCTGGGGATAGCCCGTGAGATTACAGGGCAACGCCGAAATCGGATCTACGCCTACAGCGAGTATCTTTCGATACTGAACGAGGGTACCGAGTCACCTTTTAGTGGCACGTAGTCTCCCAGTATCGGAAATGGCCCATAGCGCCGCTTTGAGCCTCGCCCTGTGCTTATTGTCCATAGGGCGCTAAATTGCAATAACGTAATGTCCCTATTGCAATTTCTGCAATAAGTATCGCAGCATCCGCAGGGCCTTTTCAAAGTTGTGGAAATTAAACACCCGCTCGTCCTGAGCCTGTCGAAGGACGGTCGCCGATGGTTCGACAAGCTCACCATGAGCGGAGGTCGGAGGACTTTGAAAAGCCCCTGCAACATTCGTGGCGCACTTCGTAAGTGTCCCAGGGAGCCGACCCCAAGGTTCGGATGCCGGACGGCTTCGCCTGATGCAACTTGTGGCCGCAAGGGTTGGCACTTGCCGAATTCGACCCGGTGTGGGAAACTGACGACATATTTCGTAACCTGTGCGATGGGAGTGACTCGGTCTCAGTTTGTCTGCTTTTAAGGGACAATTGATCAGACAGCAAAGGAGTGGTTAGTATGGACTTTGGACTATTTAACACTTGGAACGCTTTGTACGACGGGGGGAAGGTTCCCTGGGACGCCGATTATAGTGGTGGCAAGCTGCTTGAAGAGGAGGCTTACGTTCAGAACTGGAAAGAGATCGAAGCGGTTGAGGATATGGGCTGGGACTATGTCTGGCTCGGTGGAGGCCACTTCTCCAAGCAGGCGAGCATGGACCCTCAGGTGCTGATGCTGGCTGCCGTCATCGCTGCCCGCACCGAAAACATCAAGATCGGGTCGTCCATTCACCGCCCGGTGATGAGGCAATCCGGCGAAACCGTATCCGCATCGGCGCTTCCGCATGAAAGGTACGGTTTCGACAACCTGATGATGGAAGACCCCATCCAGACCGCCGAGCAGGTCGCCATCGTCGACCAGGTCAGCAAGGGCCGGTTCATCTACGGCGCCGGCGGGCGGACTCGCGGCTCCGAGACCCGTCGCGAACAGTTCTTCGAGTACCTGGAGGTCATGAAGCAGCTCTGGTCTGAGGATACTTTCTCCGGCTTCGAGGGCAAGTATTACAGCTACCCAGCATTCTACGAGCCGTACCTCGCCATCCCCAAGCCCGTCCAGAAGCCCTACCCGGCCATGCTGTTGCCGGTGGACAGCCAGGAAAGTTTCGTGCCCATGGGCGAGCAGGGTTATCGAATCGCGGTAGGCGCGGGCAGTTCGCCCCACAACCTGCGGGGAACTTCGGTCCTGATTGAGGACGTGAAGCGATACAAACAGGCGTGGCGGGATGCCGGGCACCCGGGCGAACCCACCACGGTGGTCCGCATACCGACGCTGGTGGCCGCCACGAAAGAAGAGGCCACGCGTGAGGTTGATGGCCTTATGAGTCTGGCCAGGCGGTATTACTCCGGCCGGATAGGGATCGGCAGCACCGACGCCGGCGCCGCCAGCCCCGACGCCACTGAGGAAGTAAACCTGTTCGGGACACCCGAGGAAGTGGTCGACAAGATCGAGGTTCTCCGGGAAGACTTCGGCACCGACGAGATCATGTTCGAGGTCAACTGGACGTCTTCGGTTCCGCGGGACGTCGTGATGAACACCATGCGGCTCATTACCGACCACGTAATCCCCAAGTTCAAGTAACACCGGGGACGAACCGGTAGGTACAATCTAGCCGGTTGATGATGACCAACCGGGAAGCGGTCGCGGTATCCATCGTGGCCGCTTTCTTTGCGCTCCGGTGGAAGTAACATTCATCAGGCGCGATGCGGACGCGCGGCCACCGGCGCGGCACGGTTGATGGCACGGTAATACCCGCCTCGCTCTCATTCGTACCCACTTTGTCATTGCGAGCGTAGCGTGGCAATCTCGTCGCCGTAGCAATGGCGGTTCGCCGGCATATGTTCAACCTCATCGAGGTTGCCACGTCGCTATGCTCCTCGCAATGACGGATTAAGGCGGCCCCGCTCAGGGTTGCCGTTGCCGCCCCGGTGTGGCAAACTGGCTTGCACATACTCGCTCAACGGGCGGGCGTAACTCAGTGGTAGAGTGTTTGCTTCCCAAGCAAAAAGTCGTGGGTTCGAATCCCATCGCCCGCTCCAAAACCGCTGCCTGTCTCACGCATTGCCCCGCGCGGCGCCTCCCGTAGAGATTCGGCCCGACTCACACCCCATCACAGGATTTGCTCAACATGACATCTGCAACCCAACCCTGGACGTCCAGTATCACCGAGATTTCCGGCTCCCGCGTGGAGATGGTAACCGGCGGCTCGGGCAACCCCCTGGTCATCCTGCACGACGAGCTGGGGCATCCCGGCTGGCTCAACTATCATCAAGCCCTGTCTCGTAATCACACGGTGCACGTCCCGTCGCATCCGGGATTCGGACAGTCGGACCAGCTGGACTGGTCGATGAAGATGCACGACATGGCAATCTGGTATCTGGGCGCGTTCGACAAGCTGGGGTTGGAGGGCGCCGACCTGCTGGGCTTCTCCCTGGGCGGTTGGCTGGCCGCCGAACTGGCGACCATGTGCCCGCAGCAGTTCCGTAAACTGATTCTGGTTGGCGCTGGCGGCGTCCGTCCGCCGGGCGGCCAAATCTTTGACATGTTCGAGGTAACACCGCCCTTGTTTATCCAGGCTTCCCTGCTGGACCCCGACGGTACGCCGGAGTACCGGGACATTTGCCCCGCCGAGCCCGACGAAGATCTGCTGGAGCGCTGGGAGATCGCCATGGAGGGCACCTGCCGGGTGTCCTGGCGGCCGTACATGCACGATCCTGGCCTGGTGCACCAGGTTTACCGGCTGGAGCGCATCCCCACGCTGCTCGTCTGGGGCGCGCAGGACGCCATCGTCCCCGTCGCCGCCGGGCAGGAATACCACCGTCGCATCCCCGGCAGCCGCTTGGAGATTATCGAAAACTGCGGCCACCACCCCGAGTTGGAAGCCACCGACCGGTTTGTAGGGCTAGTGGAGGAATTTTTGGGGTAGGGATGAAATCCTATCGAGGTTAAGCTATGAGCAACGAAAAGCACGACGACGAAAATGAGTCGGAAAACACCACCGCCCAGGTGCCAGAACACCGGGCGGCGGAGCTTCGGGAGTTGGAGGAGCGGCTGAAGGAACTCCGCGATGAGGGTATTTTGTTTGGCGGCGACGGCCCTAGAGAGACCTTGCGCCCCATCGCTTACGTCCCGGGTGCCACGAAGCGGCTAATCGAACGGCGAGGCTAGCCAATGACACCTCCAGGTTTAGCTGGAGCTTCCTACGTTGATACGACCGCACTTTCCGCCGTAGTTTTTGGAGAAGAGCCGGTTGCCGAGTCCATCACTCGTAAACTGTCCGGTTTCAGATACCTACTGTCCGCCAACCTACTCGAGGCCGAGATGCGGGTAGCCTTTGTCGTTGAGGGACGGGAGTTCCACGATGATGTGCTGTCCAACGTCCATTGGATTATGCCCAACCGCCGCTTGGACGCTGAAATGGGGACCGTCCTGGCGGTTGCACATTTAGAGCCTGTTCGCTTATGGCACCTTGCCACCGCGCTCTTTTTCGCCAAGCTGATCCCTAGCCTGGTCTTCATCACTCTGGACGAGCAGCAGGAAACCGTCGCCAGAGACCTCGGCCTTGCCATCGCCTAGAGGCCATGCCAAACTTCACTGATACCCTCAAGTTCTTGGCCGTCGATTTCTACTGCGGGGCCGGCGGCACCACCCGCGGCCTGCTCGACGCGGGCGGCTACGTCATTGCCGGCATTGACAAAGACGAACGCTGCCACGAAACCTACCTGCACAACAACGGTAACACCACCCTGGATGGTGACGAACCGGCGTTCTTGGGGTTGGATATGTTCCCCTTCAGCGAGGACTATCCGCAGGGCCAACAGCGCGAGGTTTGGCGTAAGCTAGAGTCTACGGCGGTGGCAACGTCGGACGGATCCGGCGCGGATTTCCAGCCCTTGACGGGAGCGTAGGGATCGACGGTTTCGTCGTAGATGCCGGCGGCGTTGGGCACGGCCAGCACCACCGGTCCCGGCCGGCCGCTGCGGAGCATGGTGAAGGCGCGGCGCATGAACTCGGGCACGCGCTCGGGGCGGTCGATGTAGCCGAACCACTTGGTAACGGTTTTAAGGCTGGTGGTAACGTCGAACAGCGTATTTTCAGTGCTGCCGGCCGGCACGCCGTCGGTGATGCACAGCATCGGCGAGTTGTCCTCGAAGGCCTGGGCCAGACCGGGATAGGAATACTGCAAGCCGGCGCCGTTGACTCCACCCTGCACGGTGCAGACGCCGATGCGGTCGCCGCCGGTAACGCGGGAGAAAGCGTCGGCCAGGGCCACGGCGTAGCGGTCGTCACGCATCATAATCATGGGCATACCCTCGCGTCCCAGGGCATTGTTAATGCGGCAGACGGGAAAAGTGGAAACCCACTCCACCCCCCTGCTTCAAAATGCGGGCGATGGAAGTGGCAACATCCATGGATATAAGGGAACCTCGTATGGTGGGGATGGTGTTGGGGGATTTTACCACGCGTCGTCTCACTTCGATAATCGTAACAATCTGTGGTAATATTTCCGTTAGAAGACGAGATTTTTCTGTAGTGTACATCGCGCGGCTACTTTGCCAAGTCATCATCGTGGTCACCGGCTTTAACAACAATTCTTCGACAGGAAATTCTGTTGATTGCGTGGTACGGTTCTTTGCTTGTACGGCAGGGGGTTCTCGCCATGCCATGCGGAGAGGGGCCGATCTTTTGCCAACGTTGATTGCGATGGGTTGTGGGCCAGGAGGACAAAGTCCAGCGCCATCTTCCATCCAATCAATAGGTAATGGAAGATGGCTGTTCGCCGAGTTGTGGGGTTCGTTATCGCCATCTAAATTAGTCCTTCGGGAATCTGACCGCCTACATCTTCCCGAATCCGAGGATGGCGGAGTCATTGGCCCGTTACCTTTGTCACCCACCAGTGGCATAATTTCCAGTACATACGGTGTTTTATTTCCAGAAGGCATTCTAGGAACGCTCTCTCTAGATGGGCCAGCCGTATCGCGTCTGGCAACTTACATGAAATCATCCGGGGACGCTCGCCTTAACGGACTTAGAATAGAACCTTTGATTGACACAGATGTAGCGGCCAGGGTTCTCAATTCCCAGTCACTGGGCTATATAGATATACAAATGCATCCGTCACAATTGCCACATTTGTTGCCTGAAGCGGGTAAAGTCAAGGATGCATTGGAGTACCAAATCGAACTTTGGGCCGAACAGAAGTCGTTGCGGTTCTACTTAGAACCTTCTGTCACGTCTTCCAGCCGTGCTATGAATGAGTACCGCAGCCCATTAGAGAGTCTCATAGAGACGTGGGTGCCGCTTGTAGGTAGGGGTAGTAAATTTAAAGTCAAGTGCTCTCGTTTGGTTGAAAATACTCTTAGATATGTCGTCGTTGATGTTCTCAGCGGCAAACTTACGACTGAAAAAACTGTACCATATAAAGGGGTACGTACTTCTGGTTTGGATGAATCATCGGCATTCGCCGCTGTTGTTGAAGCGTACGATGATTTAGAGGCCGATATCCACGCATCTATCCAGTCATCAGGAAGACGTTGATAGATTCGAGCAAAATTAGTCGGTTATTTGTGTGGGCCGATGTCATTTTCGGAGTTCTTCCTGCTGGCATTGTAGCTGCGTTGCTATATGCAAATCTGCAAGATATACGAATGGTCAGCTGGGTGTACCGGATTTTTGTTATTGATCCAACTTCGATATATCCTCTGTCAGCTGTGATGGCTGCTACTATGACTAGCATTTCGATGGCAGTCACGATGTTGGCAGTGCAGCTGTGGCGTACTGAATGGTTTTTTGCTGTAATGCAAGATTATAAGGTTGTTGGTAGTTTATGGCTATCGCTGCGGCAATTTACTTGGTCCATGGCTTCGTTGACTGTAGTATGCCTGTTAGCAACTTTCGTTGATCCTTCTGGTCAATTGGGAGATGGGATGTTAGTAATATATGTGGGTTGGTTAGGTGCGTGTATGGCTCGTGCATTTCACGCTATTCAATATTTACACCTTATGGTGCTAACAGTGGTTAGTGCTACTGCTTCCAATACTAAATACCAAGATATGCCTGAGGGTTGAAATGATATAATTATTTTTAGCATCATTCTTATTGGGACTGATGTTTTGTGTGAAGGTTTATGAGATGGCTAATCGTTCTAACTGGACTCGCCAGCAGTTGCTGGTTGCGTTTGCGTTGTATTGCCGGATGCCTTTTGGGAAGATTAGCTCCCGGCATCCTGACATTATTCGAGTGGCGGCAGCTATTGGGCGGACGCCGGCGGCTCTTTCTATGAAGATGGGGAACATCGCCAGCCTGGACCCGGCAATTATCTCCACGGGCCGCAGCGGTTTGAGGGCTGCCTCCGCCAACGACCGGGCGATGTGGGACGAGATGACCAGCGATTGGGAGAATTTTGCCGTCGAGTGCGAGCAGGCTCTGATGGCAATAGAGACCATCCCAGAACCTGGCTACGACGGAATACCGGGTTATGACGATTTACCCGTTGGCGAAGACCGGATTGTGCAAGCGACCACCCGTATGGGGCAGAGATTCTTCCGGGCGGCGGTTTTGAGTGCCTACAACGAGCAATGCTGCATCACCGGGCTTGCAATTCCCAAGTTGCTCATAGCAAGCCATATTGTCCCTTGGCGTCAAGATATAGCCAACAGGACTAATCCCCAGAACGGCCTATTGCTGTCTGCGCTGCACGACAGGGCATTCGATGCTGGCTTACTTACCATCAATGACGATATGACCGTCCGAGTGTCCCGTGAGAGTACCGCAGCCGCTGGCGAATTTTTCTCAACTGCTATTGGTCACTACGACGGACGGCCAATTTCTCTGCCGGAAAAATTTGCGCCGCATCAAGATTTCCTGGCCTATCACCGGGAGCGTATCTTCCAAGGGTGAATAGCAGTTGACGACGCGCGTTCGCGAGTTGCCCGGCGCGCCCGACTTGGTGCTCCGCCGCTACAATGCCGTCGTGTTGGTGCAGGGTTGCTTCTGGCACGGCCACGATTGCCGCAAGGGGCAGCGTCGGCCGGCTACCAATCAGGAATTTTGGAATCGGAAACTGGACGGCAATCTTGCCCGCGACGCTGCCAATCGCACCAAGCTCCAGGCGCTAGGCTGGTCGGTGTTTGTAGTTTGGGAATGTCGTTTGCGTGAGGACACTGACACGTTGATACAGCACCTTCAGTGTCTTCGGGATGCACGACATGGCAAGTAGATCTAAGTAAAGGCCCAGCAGGGGGGCCATTCCTTATTCGCCGAAGATGACCCAGGTGTTGGTTTCTATGCTGGCCATCGCGTCATAGCGGCTTCACTTTATCTGCGAGCCAGTTGGACAGTTCGGCGAAGCGGAAGGAGTTGGTATCGAACAGCTCCATGAAGTAGTCGTAGGCTTCCCTGCTGTCGCAGTCGATGAAGTGGTCGTTCATCCGCAGGAAGGCATCGGTAACGAAGAAGGCGACCCGTTTATTGCCATCTACGAAAGGGTGGTTCATGGCGAGGCTTTCCATGAGAGCGGCGGCATCCTCAATAATGCCATCGTAGTACCCTATCTGGGGGCGCATTATGGCCGACTCCAACATGCCGGCGTCGCGTAGCCCGGATTCGCCGCCAAATTGGCGGATCAGGTCATCGTGTATGTCCACGGCCTCCTGGACAGTCGGGAAGTTGCGGGTCATTGGGCCAGCAGTTCAGCGAGGAGGCGGTTCTTCTCGACGCTGGCCCGGTAGTGGGCCATTACCTCAGGGCGAACCCGCTCCCGCTTGCCGGTTTCGATATACAGCCGCATCGCATCTTCCAGGACGGCTTGAAAATAACGGCCCTGTTCGTTGGCTATTGCGCGCATCTCGGCCAGCAATTCAGGAGAGGCCTGGCTGGAAAATTTCTCACGCTGTGCGACCATTTCAAATTCCTCGCCTGGGGTGTGTTGACAAATACCGTCATTCCCGCGAAAGCGGGAATCCAGTGGCCGTAGTCGTTAATCACGGTTCTGATTCTTTCATCATACCCTGTCTGGACTCCTGCTTTCGCAGGAGTGACGGGTTGGTTTGCTAATTGTCAACAGGCTTTAGTGTGTAGGGTCAGGCTAATCCATTGTGAATTGACGTGTCAAGATTGATCTTGATAGGTTGGCGTTCCGGCTACTTCAGCGACCCCACTACTGGTATTAACTGCTGGTTGTAGGGGTCAACGGCCAGCAGCACACCTTCCAGAGTGTACGCTCCTAGCAAGGGCGTCATACCGTCCTCGCCGAATATAACCCACGTAGTGGTCTCGCGCCCATCGACTCTTGCCATCGCTTCGGCCATATCCAGCTGCACCCGCTCGCCGCCGGCGTACTCGAAGGTCTCGCGTTTGGTCGGCTGGATACCCAGTCCTTCCAGAATTGGACGAGGGATCATCGTGGTGATGGCGCCAGTATCCACCATCACCTCAACGTCCTCAAAGTGTTCGCCGTTGAGGTTGCCGATCTGGATGGTTACGCTGAAAGTTCCCATTCGTATCGCCTCCTAGTGCTGTTCAAGTTGTCAGTGGGCCACGTGGGTGGGAGCCCAATCTCCGTAGATCGGGTACTGGCTGCAGATGAACTCGATGTACGATGGCTGTCCGGTGTCGTTGGCCGCCAGCGCGCGCTGCATGGCGGGGATCACGTCCCGCGGCTCGGTGACCCGCTCGGCGTGGAGACCCAGTTCGGATGCCACCCGCGACATGTCCAGGTCCTCCGGCCCCAACACCCGGTGCGTGTAGGGGTCGTGGCCGTCGCCCCAGAACCCGGGGCCATAGCCGGCGAAACCGCCGTTGCTGATGTGTGCCACCGTGATGCCGATGTTCTGGCGCACGGGTACTTCCAGGTTGCCCAGCATGTAGCCGACGCCGGCATCGCCGGTTACCGCGACGCACTGTCGCTGGGGGAAGGCCAGCTTTGCCGAGAGGGCTGCCGCCAGTCCAAAGCCCAGCGTGGAGATGTTGCCCCAGCCCAGGAACCCCCGGGGAATCAGGGTGTCGTACACCGTGCTGAGCTGGTCGCGCGTGTTGCCGGAGTCGTGGGTCAAGAAGGAATTGTACGGATCAAGCACCTTCATAAAGTCGCCATACACGCGGTACGGATTGATGGGCGTGTCGTCTGACACCATCACTTCGCGGTACTGGGCCAGGCCGGCGTCGCGGGCGGCCTTGACCTCAGCGACCACACCGTTGGCGGGGCGGCCGGCTCCCGACGTGCGACGCGATACCTCGTCGGCAAGGGCTTGCAGCGTGAATCTGGCGTCGCCGATGACGGCGTGGTGGGTCGGGTAGATGCGGTTCAGGTAGAATTCGTCCAGGTTGCACTGGATGATGGTTTTGCCTGGCGCGTTGGGTATCCCGTGGGTGAAACGACCGGGTGACAGGCTGGAGCCAACCGCGAGAATGACGTCGCTTTTTTCCAGATACTCGATGGGATGGTCGCCGCGCACGCCGACGAATAGCGGGTGGTTCTCCGGGAAGGCGCCCTTGGCTTTCAGCGTGGTAATGACCGGTGTGTTGACCAGCTCCGCGAATGCCGTCAATTCGGCAGAGGCTCCGGCGTAGATGACGCCCTCGCCCGCATAGATCAGCGGGTTCTGCGCGCCCATTAGCAGGTCTACGGCGGTGACAACGTCGGACGGATCCGGCGCGGATTTCCAGCCCTTGACCGGTGCGTAGGGATCGACGGTTTCGTCGTAGATGCCGGCGGCGTTGGGCACGGCCAGCACCACCGGTCCCGGCCGGCCGCTGCGGAGCATGGTGAAGGCGCGGCGCATGAACTCGGGCACGCGCTCGGGGCGGTCGATGTAGCCGAACCACTTGGTAACGGTTTTAAGGCTGGCGGTAACGTCGAACAGCGTATTTTCGGTGCTGCCGGCCGGCACGCCGTCGGTGATGCACAGCATCGGCGAGTTGTCCTCGAAGGCCTGGGCAAGACCGGGATAGGAATACTGCAACCCGGCGCCGTTGACGCCGCCCTGCACGGTGCAGACGCCGATGCGGTCGCCGCCGGTAACGCGGGAGAATGCGTCGGCCAGGGCCACGGCGTAGCGGTCGTCGCGCATCATAATCATGGGCATGCCCTCGCGTCCCAGGGCGTTGTTAATGCGGCAGACGGGAAAAGTGGAAACCCACTCCACCCCCTCCTGCTTCAGAATACGGGCAATGGAAGTTGCAACATCTATGGACATGGCGGAGATACCTCGCTGGGGGGTTGGGATGTGGGGATTGCTGTTCAGTGCTAGGGATTGTAGCATTTTGTGATTGACTTGCCGCCGCAGTAGCCAGAGTTTATGATAAGAGCATTAGTTCGTATTATGGAGGACTTAACGCTCATGGCATCCGAACGTCAAAAGCAACAAGCTTGGAACAATACCCGTCCGATACGTGGCAAAAACCCGAACAAATATCGACAAGACAGTGCTGGGAACCAGATCTACAAAGCCGCCTACGGTACTAACGGAGAACAAGGTTGGGAAGTTGATCATCGCAAGCCAAAGTCTAAAGGGGGAAGTAATTCCCCACGAAACCTGCAAGCCCTGCAAACGGCAGCTAACCGCCGAAAGGGAAACAAATACCCTGTTAGAAAGCGGTAGCAATTACCGCTACTGTAGGTGTGCTCCTGACTATGGAGGCTGTCCAATGAAATTAGAATCCGTCACAATTACAGAATTCAAGCGATTTACTAAACTGACTATTCAAGGCGTCCCAGAATCCGCGTGCCTCATAATGCTCGCCGGGCCAAATGGTTCTGGCAAATCATCATTGTTTGATGCTTTCAACATCTGGCACCGAAAAGTAAAGCGACCACAATATAGCCCTCAGTGGGAGAGAGATTATCACAGCAAGACTAATATGGACGTCAGGGATGTGGAACACCAGATAGAGATAGCGTTCCATGAGGGTCTGCCGCCGGAGGAAAACGAAAAGAAGAAGATCTTTTATATTCGATCGGCGTACAGGAACGATCCCGAGTTCACTATTAGCGAGCTGCGCCGGGTTGGGGCCTTATTGGATGAACAAATAGTGCAAAGAATGATTGATAACGATGCTGCCGTCGCCAAAAACTATCAGCGAATGGCTGCGCAGGCATTTGAAGATGCTTTTGAACATGGAGATGAGTCTATGACGCTCAAGAAATTCAGAGAACTAATAGTTGGTGAAACTAGAGATTCTTTCACGACACTTTTCCCTGACTTGGTGCTGAATAGCTTAGCCAACCCGCTTGTAGATGGAACTTTCCGCTTTACGAAGGGTGCTAGCAGAGGGTTTGCGTTCAAAAATTTGTCTGGAGGTGAAAAGGCGGCATTTGACCTTATCTTGGACATAATTGTCCGCCGGCGTGAATATGACAATACGATATTTTGCATTGATGAGCCAGAATCGCATATGAATGCGCAATTGCAAGCCAGGTTGCTATCGGCACTATATCAGCTTATTCCTTCAAACTGTCAGCTATTTATGGCAACGCATTCTATTGGAATGATGCGTCGAGCTCGCGATATCGAATCGGAAAACCCGGGGAGTGTAGCGTTTCTGAATTTTGGCGGTCGCAACTTTGATCAGCGGCAAACGATAGAGCCAACAGCCCCTAACCGGCGTTTCTGGGAACAAGCTTACGAAGTCGCCCTCGATGATCTAGCTGCGTTGGTTGCTCCTAGTGAGGTAGTTATTTGTGAGGGCCAGCCAATTATGCAAGATCGTGTCAGGAACCATAACCATGACGCCCGGTGTTACGATGCGATATTCGGCGACGAATTTCCTGAGACTCGATTCGTTTCAATGGGCAGCGACCAGCAAATTTTGGGCGACCAACGAGGTCTAGCTGAAGCACTTCAGTTGCTCGTCAGAGGCTTGAAAGTCACTAGGCTTATAGATCGTGATGATCGAACCGATGCTACTATCACTGAGGAGAGCGCAAAGGGTGTAAGAGTTTTATCACGGCGTAATTTGGAGTCGTACCTGTATGACGATGAAGTGCTCAAGGAATTAGCTAAATCAAATGATCGATCAGAGATGATCGACGATTTACTTGCAGAGAAACGGAATATCATTGCGTCCTCATCCGGTGCATCGGATGATCTCAAGCCCGCGAGTGGTCAGTTGTTCGTTGCGTGCAGGAGCATTTTGAACTTGAGACAGCGTGGGAACAACGCAGAGGAATTCGCACGTGAAACGCTTGCACCACTGGTCCGGCCGGGTATGGCTGTCTACCAAGAATTGCGACAAGATATCTTTGGTGTCAACTTTGAATCGGAAGTTAGCCCATGACTCCCCGATCTAACTGGACACGCCGGCAGTTGCTGGTAGCTTTCGCGCTGTATTGCCGTATGCCGTTTGGGAAGATTAGCTCGCGGCATCCCGATATTATTCGGGTCGCGACGGCTATAGGCCGGACGCCAGCGGCTTTGTCTATGAAGATGGGTAACATTGCCAGCCTTGACCCGGCGATTACCTCAACGGGCCGCAAGGGGTTGAGGGCCGCATCTGCCGCCGACCGGGCGATGTGGGAGGAGATGAGCAGCGATTGGGAACGGTTTGCCGTCGAATGTGAGCAGGCTCTGATGGCAACAGAGGCGATGCCAGAACCTGTTGACGACGCCATACCAGACTATGACGATTTACCCGTTGGCGAAGACCGGATTGTGCAGGCGACTACCCGCATGGGGCAGAGATTCTTCCGGGCGGCGGTTTTGAGTGCCTACAACGAACAATGTTGCATCACCGGGCTTGCAATTCCCAAGTTGCTCATAGCAAGCCATATTGTCCCTTGGCGTCATGATATAGCCAACAGGACTAATCCCCAGAACGGCCTATTGCTGTCTGCGCTGCACGATAGGGCATTCGATGCTGGCTTCCTTACCATACCATCAATGACGATATGACCGTCCGAGTGTCCCGTGAGAGTACCGCAGCCGCTGGCGAATTTTTCTCAACTGCTATTGGTTCATACGATGGTCGGCCGATTTCGTTACCGGAAAAATTTGCGCCGCAGCAGGATTTCCTGGCCTACCATCGGGAGCATGTTTTCCAAGGGTGAGTAGCAGTTGACAACGCGCGTTCGTAAGTTGCCCGGCGCACCCGACTTGGTGCTCCGACGCTATAATGCCGTCGTGTTGGTGCAGGGTTGCTTCTGGCACGGTCACGATTGCCGGAAGGGGCAGCGTCGGCCGACTACCAATCAGGAATTTTGGAATCGGAAACTGGACGGCAATCTTGCCCGCGACGCTGCCAATCGCACCAAACTCCGGGCGCTAGGCTGGGCGGTGTTCGTAGTTTGGGAATGTCGCTTGCGTGAAGATACTGATGCTTTGCTAACGCACCTGCGGATAATGCGATCCAGCAGCAGCTGGAACTACGGCGGCGGGTAGTGATCGGCGGCTTGCTGACCGGTCGGTGGGAACGGAGTTGGCCCGGTCTGGTAAAATAAGGGTGTGCAATTGAGGTGCTGGTTTGCTACAATTGGCAACTAGCCTAGCAAAGTTTCAGCTGAACGCTACCAGAGGAGAACCAAAATGACGATTGCCAGGAACGAACTTCCCCCCGTGTCCTGGGATGATTTGCTGTCGGCTATCAGCCCACACCGGGGATTCGACAACGCCGATTTGCGGCGTGTCATCGACGCCGTCACCACCGCTCAGCAGGAGGGGCACATCACGGATGAGGATGCTGAAGAACTCATCAAGGTGTTGCTCGCTGCTGTGGTAAGCGGTCGGGTGAACGCTATGGTTGGCGATTTTTTCACGCCGGATAATCGCGGGCATTTGGGTGCGCGCTTTGGCGAGCGCGTCTTCCCCTCGCACAGTCGTAGTCGCTTTTCGTTGATTTAGCCGAAGGGGAATATGTCAACCAACGCGAACGAACCAGAGCAGGAACCTACCGCTCAGCCCCCAGCTACTGGGGGAGATGACAGTGCCACCGGGGAAGGCGAAGGTGCCGAGACTCAGATGGTGGGGCTTCCAGTGGAGCTTTTGGCGAATCTACCACCGGAGTTTTTGGAAACCCTTCCCCCCGAAATCCAGGCAAACTTGCGTCGCGAGCATGGTGGAATGGTATCGCGAACTTCCATCACCTCAATGTCGATGATGCTGGGCAGTATGGTCAATCCCATCGCATCCCATATCACTCCACAGCATATCACCGACATTATCAACAATGCGGGCCGCGAATTAGACCACGACTATGGGGACAGAAAACACTCGAGGTTGGTGTGGGTTTTCTTTGCCGCTTTCGCCATCGCAGTCCTACTTGCTCTGTCGATAACCTTGACTCTCTCGGGTATGGGGGATCTTCTCCTCGACATATTCAAGGGCATCGCTATTTTCGCTGGTGGCTTTGGTGGAGGCTATGGAGTTTCCGCTTTACGCCGCCGCTAGCGTCCACCGCGTTCCGCTGTCGCCCTCCGCCTTGCCCCCACCCCCATCCCCTGCTACACTTGCGGCATTGCAACCTACCTGTTATTCGCTACTGACGCATCGCAAGGAGAGGCCGCATTATGCTGATTGGCCATTTTACTGAACAGCCCTGGCAGGATGAAAGTTCCGGGCTGATGGGCACCCAGAGCGTTGATCTGGGTATTTCCAATAGCCACTACCGTCCCGAGGTCGGCGCCCAGCTTTACAACCGCTACCTCGATGAGAAAGTTTACGCCGAGGAAATGGGCTTCGACGCCGTGATGCTCAACGAGCACCACTCCACGCCTTTCTGTATGCAGGGTGTTACCAATGTCGGCGCCTCCATCCTGGCCCGCATCACCAACAAGGTCAAGATCATCATCCTGGGCAACGTGCTGCCCATCTGGGACGACCCGCTGTGGTTGGCCGAGCAGCTGTCCATGATCGACATGATTTCCCACGGCCGGCTGGTGTCCGGATTCGTGCGCGGCGGCGGTCGCGAGAGCTGGTCCCATAACTCTCCGCCCCATTTCAACCGCGAACGATTCGAAGAGGCCCACGATCTCATCATCAAGGCCTGGACCGATCCCGGCCCGTTCCGCTGGGAGGGCAAGCACTTCCACTACCGGTACGTGAACCCCTGGGCGCGCCCGCTGCAGGAGCCGCACCCGCAGGTCTGGATTCCGTCCACCGTGTCGGTGGAGACCGTGAAGTGGTGCGCCGAGAAGCGCTACCCGCTGGTGCTGCTGGCCACCAAGCTGGAACCCACTCGCGAAGCCTTCCAGCTCTACCACGACACCGCCGCCGAGCATGGTTACGAGTCTGGCACTCAAAACGTGGCCTACCTGTGGAAGGTGCACGTGGACGAGACCGAAGAGAAGGCGGAAGAAGTCGCGCGGAAATACCTGTCCGGCGTCAGCAACCCCTTCCTGGCCGGCAACGAGGGCGGCATCAACCCCGCCATCATGAGTCTGCCCGGCCACACGTCCCGCAACTCCCGCCGCCTGTCCGCCTCGGCCTTCGGTCCCGCCGGACGCTTCGGCACCAACCGGCGGCCCTACGAAGACCAGGTGGCCGATAGCACGATCATCGCCGGAACCCCCAAGACGGTTATCCCCAAGATCCGCGAGGTTCTGGAATACCTGCGGCCAGGCTCGGTGTTCTTCTGGGACGGCGACGGCGCCATGACCCACGATGACCAGATGCGCAGCCTGCGCCTGATGGGCGAAGAGGTCATCCCCGCCGTCCGCGAGATGGGCAAGGAGCTGGAGCTCTACTCCCCATTCGAGGTGGACGCCAGGACCAACCGGCCCATCGTGGACGCCTCCGCAACGGCTACCACTACGGCGGATTAGGGCGGTATTACGCCTGGAACCCGGCCTTCGCCGGAATGGCTCGGGAATATAGGGGCGGGTTTGATACTCGCCCCTATACCAAATGGGCAGACAGTGCGATATGACGGCTGATCACACCGGCCATGACGGTGGCCACGATCATCGGAGTTCCAGCAAACGCGCGCTGCTGATTGTGCTGGTTTTGGTGGCCAGCCACATGACGGTTGAAATAGTCGGCGGCATTCTTTCGGGCAACCTGGGCCTGCTGGCTCACGCCGCCCATATGCTCACCGACGCCGTTGCCCTGGGCCTGGCGCTGTTCGCAGTCTGGATTGCGGGACGTCCGGCAAGCATCACGCGCACCTATGGCTTCCACCGCACCGAAGTGCTGGCCGTGATGTTCAACGCTCTGGCCCTCTGGGTGCTGGCCAGCTGGATTTTCTACGAGGCTTACCAGCGGTTGAGCGAACACGGGTCAGCGCACCATCACGAGGTGGAAGGCGCGACAATGCTGATTGTCGCCGGCATCGGGCTGGCTATTAACACCGCAGCCGCCTGGATACTCTACCGGTCGTCACGGCACAGCATTAACGTCGAAGGGGCCTTCTGGCACATCATGGCCGACCTGATGGGCTCCGTCGTCGTAGTGGTCTCCGGCGTCCTCGTGCTGCTTTTCGACTGGGACCTGGTGGATCCCATCCTCAGTATGCTGATCGCCGCGCTAATTTTGGTCAGTTCCTGCCGCCTGGCCATCAAGGTGTTCCGGGTGTTGCTGGAGGCAACCCCGCCCCACCTGGATATGTACCGTCTGTGCAGCGCGCTGGAGGATGTGGAAGGCGTAACCCTGGTTCACGACGTTCACGCCTGGTCTATCACCACCGGCTACGACGCTCTCACCGCCCATGTGCTCATTGACTCCGATTACCGGGGAGAACTTGAGCCGCTGTTGCGTCGCCTGCGGCAGATTGCCTACCAGGAATTTGGCCTTCACCATATCACCATACAAATGGAGCAGTCGGTGGCGGATTGCACCGAAAACCACCACGTTGGTCACCTGGTAGCCAGGTCGCGCGCCGAAGTATGACACCGACCCGACCCGGCGACCACGACGGCCCTGCCCACGACGGCCCTGCCCACGATGGCCTTGCCCACGACCACCGGGAGGCCGGGCGGCGACGCCTGCTAATTGCGCTGGCGCTGATTTCCGGCTATATGGGTGTCGAGATAGCAGCGGGCATTCTGTCGGGCAGTCTGGCCTTGCTGGCCGACGCCGCCCATATGCTCACCGATGCGGCCGCCATCGCATTGGCTCTTTTCGCGATGTGGATTGCCAACCGGCCAGCCTCCATTGAGCGCACTTTCGGATATTACCGCGCTGAGGTGCTGGCCGCCCTGTTCAATGTAGTCAGTCTGTGGGTGGTTGCCGGCTGGATTTTCTTTGAGGCTTACCACCGCTTTCGGGAAGTCCCGGAGGTGGCTGGCGGCATCGTACTGGTGGCCGGCGGTGTGGGGCTGGTCGTCAACCTGATTGCCGTCTGGGTACTGCGCCGTTCCGCCGGGCACAGCCTCAACGTTGAAGGCGCCTTCCGACACGTAATGGCGGACCTGATGGGGTCAATCGGCGTAGTAATTTCCGGCGTTCTGACCCTGGCTTTTGGCTGGTGGATTGCCGACCCCATCCTGGGAGTGCTTATCGGAGCGCTGATCCTGGCCGGTTCCTGGCGTTTGGTCGGCAAGGTCTTTCGGGTTCTGCTGGAAGGCACACCGGCGCACCTGGATATGGGACGGCTCTGCAGCGAGCTGGAAAGCGTGGCGGGCGTGACTCTGGTTCACGATATTCACGCCTGGACTATTACCTCCGGCTATGAGTCGCTCACGGCCCACGTACTGGTTGACCCCGATTATCCGGGAGAGCTGGAAACCCTGCGCCGCCGGCTGCAGCAGATTGCGTACGATGACTTTGGCATCGCCCACATTACCATACAGATTGAGCAATCACTGGAAGGCTGCGCCGAACGCCACCACTTTGACCATCTGCTAGCGTCGGATGCGGGCCGGGTGATTGAATAGCTGGGCCAGCGGCAGGCTGAAGTCCGGGAACAGTGGCGTGGTCAGCGTGTCAGCGGCAGTTAGCGCCGCCCGCTCCCTATACGCTCCATCCACTAGTTCCAGCACGGTCAGCGTATCCGCAACTGCGTCGATGATCCAGTACTCCGGTATTCCCCTGGCCTCGTAGTGCCGTCGTTTGGTGACCAAGTCGTGATTCCGGTTCGACGAAAGCACTTCCGCGACGATGTCCGGCGCCCCGTCAATGACGGTGGGGCCGATGATGCTGGTGCGGTCGGAGCGAATGACCGTTATGTCCGGCGCTACGGCGGTGTTGCTCGATAGGACTACGCCGGGTTCGTACAGCACGATCCCCAATCCGATTTCTACAATCTGTTGAACCAGGATCGAGCTCAAAATCGTGGCTAAAAATTGGTGGTCGGGTATCGGACGCGCTGCCATGTACACTACTCCGTCGATGAGCTCGCAGGGCTGATCCATTTCGGGCAAGGCCAGGAACTCCTCAAGGGTCATACGCGTGTCGGCCTGGATGTTGGTGGTGGTCATGGTAACTGCTCCACTCCGTGAAACTTGCCGCATTGTACCATTCTCACCTGTGCCATCACCCCACTGTCACCCGCCGCCCTTCGTTGCTGGACTGGCGGATGGCGTCGATAAACCGGTGCAGGCCAACGGCGTGGTCGAAATCGGGCACTGCCTGCTAGCGCCGGATGCGGGCCGGGTGATTGAATAGCTGGGCCAGCGGCAGGCTGAAGTCCGGGAACAGTGGGGTGGTCAGCGTGTCAGAGGCCGTGAATACCGCCCGTTCCACGTACTCGCCATCGTCGTCCAACGCCAGCGCGGTGAGCGTATCGGCAGCGCCGTCGAGTATCCAGTATTCCGGGATACCGGCTTCCTCGTAGAGTCGCCGCTTGTTCACTAAATCACGGTTGCGACGGGAAGATAGAATCTCTACTACGATGTCTGGCGCGCCATAGATTCGGGCCGGGTGAACAATGTCGGTTCGTTCAGCGTGGACGATAACTATGTCAGGCGCCACAACGGTGGCGTTGGACAGAACTACATCCACCGGCGGAAAAACGTAACCGAAGCCAGTATCCTCGATTTGCTCTGCGAGACGGCGCATAAGCCATTGAATCAACTGCTGGTGGTCAATCACCGGGTTCGGCATTATGTACAGCACTCCCTCGTGGAGTTCGTAACGCGGTAGCACAGATTCCGGCAGCTCAAAGAACTCTTCGAGAGTCATACGTGTGCCCGACTTGATGTTAGTGGTCGTCATTGCGACTTCCCTCAGTGCCTCAACTGGGTGCATTGTAGCGGGGCATCAGCCGGTTGGTTAGGCAACGGCTACCCGCCGCCCTTCGTTGCTGGACTGGCGGATGGCGTCGATAAACCGGTGCAGGCCGACCGCGTGGTCGAAATCAGGCACCGCGTCCTCGCCGTTGGAAGCGCCACGGATGGAAGCGGCGAATTTGCTGTACAGCTGCCCCACGTTGTAGGCCTCGCTGGCTGGCATTTCGGGAGCCAGGATCAGTTCCTCGGAGGGGACGAGGTCCTGCAGGTCGTTGCCGCCGCGGGCGCCGCGGATGTTTACTTCCTTCAATTGCGGTGAGTCCACCGACACCGCGACCAGCGTGCCCTCGTCGCCGTATATCTCCATGCGATAGCCGCTGCCGGCCCACGCCGTGTTGCCAATCTGCACCGACGCGACGCCGCCGCTCTGCAGATTGCCGCTCACCAGAATGTTATCGGGTGAGGTTACCGGCAGGTCGTTGCCCGTGTCGGTCTCGTGCCAGGTGGTGGCCTGGGTGCTGACGACCGTGGATACGTCGGCAAATTCACCCACGACGCTTATCAGGGCGTCGATAGTGTGGCCGCAGGCGATGGTAAGGGTATGTGCGCCCGATTCGTCCTCGCGCTGCCAGGTGCGGCCCGAGTCGCGGGCCAATACGCCCTCGCGCATCAGGCGGACGTGGCAGGTCATTACGCGGCCCACATATCCGTCGGCGATCAGGTTGCGCAGGTGGGCAACCGCCGGGTTGGCGCGGGCCTGCAATCCCACCGCCGTCTTGACCCCCTGCCGGCGGGCTTCATCGGCCATTTCGATGGCCTCGGCGGTGGTGCGACCCAGCGGCCATTCGGTGAAAACGTGCTTGCCGGCCTTCAGCGCGGCCATCGTCGGCTCGTAGTGGCGCGGCACTCGCAGGGAGATGGTGGCGGCGTCAAGATTGCCGTCGGCCAGCATCCGGTTGTAGTCGTCGTAGGCGGCGCCGGCGTTGAATGCTGCCCGCGCCTCGTCGGCGGATTCCTGGCGAGTTGTGCAGACGGCGGCGAGGTCAAAGTCAGGGTGAGCGGCCAGCGCCGGCAGGTGAGCGCGGGGCGACCAACCCTGGTGGATGTTAGCGCCAATTAGTCCGATGCGGATGGGCTGTCGTGAAGTCATGGGGGTGCCTCCTGTGGGCGGATGGTGCGGTCGTCGTTGCTGTTTTGGGTTGTCGTCATCGTAACATAAGCGGAACCAATGCTACCGGATGGTGGGGCAGAAGCAACCGTCCGCTGCCGCACCTGGGGAGAAGGTTTCCAGGGCTGCCAGCAACTGTGCCGCTACTGACACGGCAATACTCATCAATTCCATCGCGCTGCGCGTTCGTCTCTGGTATCGGATACGACCAGCCAATTGGTAGTCTGATAGGTTGCGCATATTTGATAATTGTCGCAACAGACTTTGTACGAGTTGTGCTTCGTTAGTACTGCGAAGCGCGCTGTACCGTTCAATCAGCTGCCGATGCCGACTGCCTCGTCCCAACGGTTGCGCTACCGGATGCGCTCTGAAGTAGCGGCAGCAGGCTTCGTGATGCAGGCCGTAATACAGCCGTCCAATGACATTGCGACACTCGGCTTCCGTCGCCGCAGAACCCGCCAGCCTGTTGCCAAGCTCGTAAAAGTCCAGTGGCCTCATACCCGCAGCGGCAAAATTTCGTAGTGAATCATCTTGCTGTAGTCAGTAAATTCATCATCAGTCCAGGATGAGGTTTCCTCAAAAACCGCGTCGTTGATTGCCCTGTTCGCACGACTCCACTCGTCTTTGTCCATGTCAGCCCAGATGGCCAGAACGAGCATAATATGGTCGGGTTCTTCATAGTCGGCGTTGGCCAGAACGACCGTGGATTTGATACGGTCACCCAATTTCCGGTGTGCGATTTCGTAAATGGATTGCAAGGCCAGGGCACGGAACGGCGTGCGAAGCACCTCGGCATCAGGCGGGAAGTACAGAGGCAATTGTGGAGGCCTCTTCTTCACGTTCTTGACGAGAGTGGCCAAGGGCTCAAGTTTCCGGCCGGATGGCTTGGCCAGCGCTGCGTTATTCTGAGCCATGATTCAACCTCCGCAACTCGGGTCACTGTCCGTTGATTGCGAGCATTAAAGCTTTTCCAAAGCGAGTCAGCTGTTCGTACTCTGCATCGGTTTCAGCAATCCAATATGGACCAGTATCAGTAGCTCCAATCATTGACAAGACAATAGTCAGTTGCGCTTCTTCCGAATTTGGGATTGTTTGTATTGGCCCAGCTCTGAAATACACCTTGCCGATGGATTTAATCGCGGTAACGGTGATGTAGCCAAGGTTTTTGTCGTCGTCATCCGCTTCAATGTCGATAATTGACTGGTCAGTCAGGATGGCTAGATTAGCGTAGCTGTCATCATCAACGATGTAGAACGCTATTACTGGCAGCCCTTCCAGGAGTTCCTCTGCCAGGTCCCAATATTTGGCAAATGCTTCCAACTCGTTTTCAGCGATGATTTTTCCGACTTCGGACTTCATACGTTTCATGGAATCTTGACCCGGCATAAGGAAGGCTCCTGATTGTAATTGCTGACAAAATGGTTGTATCCACGCTGCTGGTTTATTATAACGGACGGGCGCGCAACGCCGGCATAATGACCGGCATCGTCGTTGCCGCCGCCCCGCCAGGCTGTTACTCTGGCCGGAAACATCGGGCCGCTAACGATGACGAAATCGAGGTTCAGACGCAAATGACGCTCCCAACGGAAAGCCGGTTGCAGTTTGTTAGAGACCTGCCCATTTGTCGCATATTGAATGGTATGTGGCAGGTGTCGGGGGGCCATGGCCGCATTGATCCGGCGGCTGCGGTCGGGAATATGTTCGACTACCTGGACGCCGGGTTCACCACCTTTGACCTGGCCGACCACTACGGCCCCGCCGAGGACTTTATCGGCGAGTTCCGGCGTCAGCTGGCGGCGGCCAGGGGCAACGATGCGCTGGCCGGCATCCAGGCCTTCACCAAGTGGGTGCCCCGTCCGGGCCCGATGACCAGGCAGGTCGTGGAGAACAACGTCGACATCTCCCGGCGGCGCATGGGGGTGGAGAAGCTTGACCTGTTGCAGTTCCACTGGTGGGAGTACAGCGACAGCCGTTATCTGGACGCCCTGGGCCACCTTGCCGAATTGCGCGATGAGGGCAAGATTCACCGCCTGGCCCTCACCAATTTCGACACCGAACGCCTGCGGGTAATTGGAGACCACGACATCCGCGTCGTTTCCAATCAGGTTCAATATTCCCTGATCGACCGCCGGCCTGAGGTCCAGATGTCCCAGCTATGCCAGGAACGCAGGGTGTGGCTCCTGGCCTATGGCGCCCTCTGCGGCGGCCTGCTCTCCGACCGATACCTGGGACAGCCCGAGCCCGGCCACTCGGCGTTGACCACCGCGAGCCTCCGCAAATACAAGCAGATGGTCGATGCGTGGGGCGGTTGGCAGCTGTTCCAGCAACTGTTGACGGCGCTAAAAGCGGTGGCCGAGCGACATGGCGTCAGCATCGCCAACGTGGCCGTCCGTTATGTGCTGGATCGCCCGGCGGTGGGCGGAGTAATTGTCGGCGCGCGCCTGGGAGTGGCGGAGCACATCGCCGAAAACGCCCGGGTGTTCAGCTTCCAACTGGATGCTGAGGATGTGGAACAAATAGATTCCGTGCTGCAACAGTCCCGCGATCTTTATCAGATCATCGGCGACTGCGGCGATGAGTACCGGGGGTAGGCCAGCGTTTCAGCACGAATGGCGACCACCGCTGACCATATTATTCAGGCAACACGATCAGATTTTCTGACGGCAACTATTCGGAGGTTGCGATGCAAATTGGCGCAATATTTCCCCAAACCGAGATTGGCCCCGACGCGGGCGCTATCCGCGAGTACGTGCAGGCCGTCGAGGATATGCAGTTCGACTACCTGTTCATCGCCGACCACGTTCTGGGAGCCGACCCGGCCCACCACGACCACGTCCGCGACCACTATTACACGCACCACAGCGTGATCCACGAATCGCTGACGACGTTGGCATTCGTCTCTGCCATCACCACCCGCGTCCGGCTGGTTACCGGAATCCTCATCTTGCCGCAGCGCCAGACCGCGTTGGTCGCCAAGCAGGCTGCCGAGATCGACGTCCTCAGCGGCGGACGCCTCACGCTGGGCATCGGTGTTGGCTGGAACCACGTGGAGTTTGAGGCGCTGGGCGAAGACTTCACCACCCGCGGCCTTCGCTCCGAGGAACAGATTGACCTGATGCGCGCCCTGTGGACGCAGGAAGTGGTGGATTTCCAGGGGCAGTGGCATTCGGTACGATCCGCCGGCATCAACCCGCTGCCGGTTCAACGTCCCATTCCGGTCTGGTTTGGAGCGGGAGGAACCGCCGGGCCGGTGCCTCGGGACGTTGTGTTGCGCCGCATCGCACGCATGGGGGACGGTTGGTTCCCCAGCTTCGGGCCGGATGACACCGCCCGCGCTGTATTGGGCAAGATGAAAACCTACATCGCCGAGGCCGGCAGGCAGTCCTCGGATGTCGGGTTGGCGGGCCGGCTCCGGATGCCGGGCAAATCTCCGGAGGAATGGCTGGCCGAAGCCGAAGGGTGGAGAGACCTGGGAGCCACCCACATCATGGCGGAAGCCCGCCGTGGCCCCCTCAGCTCGGTGGCCCAGCATATCGAGGCCTTGCAGCAGTTTCGGGAGGTCATTCCCGTGGGCTGGGGAAGTTAGAAAGCCCCTCTCCCGGTGGGAGAGGGGTTGGGGTGAGGGGAGTCTCTACCGTGAACCAGTGGTATAGGCGGTCTCCCCCAGCGGGTGTGCGGCCCATTTGCCGGCCTCAACCGCCGTGAGGAAATCGGACACCAGCCGGTTGAACAGGGCCGGTTCTTCCAGGTTGATGGTATGGCCGCACTGGGGAAACAGCGCCAGCCCGCTGTTGGGGATCGCCCGCTTCATCATCACCGACGGTTCCAGACAGGGATCGTCTTCGTCGCCGGCCATGATCAGGGTCGGTACCTGCAGGGCGTTCATTTGCGGGATGATCTGATCGACGGTGGGTCGCTTCAGCTGGACGCCGCGGAAGGTGTAGGCTGAGCCGCGGGCGTTGTGTCCCAGCAGCAGGCGCATGAATTCCTCGTAGCCCTTGGGGTCTTTCCGCTGCAACTGCACGCGGGTCGGCCCGCTGCCGTAGTCGTTCATCACCGGGGGAGTGCCCTCGTCCAGCAGACGGGCCGCCATCGCCTCGCCGCCGGTGCGGAATGCCTCGTTGTGGGTGGTGCCAGAGCCAGCCGACGCCACGATAATGGCGCGGCACCGCTCCGGATACCGGATCGCAAAATTGAGGGCCACGTTGCCGCCCATGGACAACCCGCCGATGTAGGCCTGTTCCAGCCCGAGATGGTCCATCAGCCGGCGTAGGTCTTCGATGGTAATGTCCTGCGAATACGCTTCCGGATCGGTTGGAACGTCCGACGGCGGGTAGCCGCGGTCGTTGTAGGTAATCACCCGGTAACGATGACTGAAGTAGCGTACCTGCTGCTCCCAACTCTCGTAAGAGCCGGCGAATTCATGGCTCCAGATGAGGGGAAATCCCTCGCCGGTAGACTGGTAGAAAACGTGGACGCCGTCGGAGTCGAAGGTTGGCATTAGGTGCGCTCCTGAATATGGTCATATTCACGGTTTGAAAGAGGTTTGGCTCGGATGTGTGCGGTCTGACATGGTGCGATGGTTGGTCGAGTCTGAAGGCAAATCATCCCAGCAAGACGTTGACCTTACTGAGGACCTCGCTGATGACTTGCGTGGTGCTCTGGCTTTCAAACCTCGCGCGTCTCACTCTCCAATCCAGGCTCTTGATCTGGTCGGCCAGCACTACTCCGGTGACCGATCCGGCCGCGGGAAGCGCTACTTCAAAAGGGTAGCCCTTAACCTGTGACGTGATTGGACAAAAAAGGCCAAGGCTGGTCGTTTCGTTGTAATTTCTCGGACTAATCACGATCGCCGGTCGGCCTGTTCGTGACCTGCTTGCGGCGTGAAGTTCAACCAGACAATGTCGCCTCTGCCTGGCACGTAATCTCCGGCTACCACGCTTCGGCGCCTTGGGGCGGGCCGGAATCATGCTCGGAATGAAGGTTGTCAGGAGTTACTTGTGACAGCATCTGATCAAGGTTGTAGGTCTGTTTGCGCAGCACGAGGTGGTCTCCGTCGGTTGTAATCTCGATCGCTGAGCCATCGCGGACTCCCCATTCCTCGGCGATGGGTTTAGGAATTCGAACTGCCAGGCTCGAGCCCCATGTTGCTATGTGCGTTTTGGCTCCCATTTCCCCCCCCCTGCTTTGATATACATATTGTATATGTTCGCGCTTGTTCAAACTAGGTACGCAGATGGCTCACGCGTACCCGCTTTGTCAAACCAAACTGGCCCACTGTCATTGCGAGGAGCGCAGCGACGTGGCAATCTCGTTGAGGTTGGACACACGCCGGCAAACCACCATTGCTACGGCGACGAGATTGCCACCCCCGTATCAAGTACGGGGTCGCAATGACAGATTAAAGTGGGTACGCGCGAGAAACTGGCCCACTGTCATTTGTATAAGGTTGGCATTAGAATGCTCCCATTGATGCTGCTTGATACTTCGTTTCCCTGCGCCGGCCCCGTATCCAGCTCGGCATGGAGATTATCGGCCGTTACCTGCGCCAGCAAGACGGTCAAGTTGCAAATACGCTCGCGGGGCGCCGGTTTCAAGCTACCTATGCCGACGGAACAGCCGCCACACTGGAACCGAGAACCCCGGCAGCAGATCGCCCCCGTCCAGCCCTTCATCCTCGCCCAGAACCTCCGGCTCCTGCCCAGGACGGTAGCGGGTCACCGTGGCGCGCTCCGGATCACCATACCAGACTTCCTGGCTGCCGAAGCCCAGCCACATCTGCGCCCTATCAGCAACGTCCCTGGGTGTATCGCTGGGAGATTTTATCTCCACCGCAAGGTCGGGAGCTTGTTCCGGATACCCACCGGCCGTTTCTGCGGGGTGCCCCGGAGCGAACCAGGCTACATCCGGAGCGCGCACTGTATCAGGGTTTGATTCCAGCCGGTAGCCGTGGTTATCACCGACGGTGCCATAGTCGTTAGCGTCAGAGTAGTTGTAAAGGGCGGCGCCAAACCCCATCGCTGCTACGCCGTGCTCCTTTCCCGGTGGTGGCATCTTCGCGGTCAACAGTCCTCGGACAAGTTCATACTCATACCCGTCATCGGGCATCAGCAGCAGCTCGTCGGCGGTGATGAGTTTCGGTTTGGTGGTCATATTGCAAGCTACCTATGGCGGCGGAACAGCCGCCACACTGGAACCGAGAACCCCGGCAGTAGATCGCCCCCGTCCAGCGCTTCATCCTCGCCCAGAACCTCCGGCTCCTGCCCAGGACGGTAGCGGGTCGTCGTGGCGCGCTCCGGATCGCCATACCAAACTTCCTGGCTGCCGAAGCCCAGCCACAGCTGCGCCCTTTCAGCAACGTCCCTGGGTGTATCGTTGGGAGATTTTATCTCCACCGCAAGGTCGGGAACCAGGACTTGGTAGCCGGGGATTGCCTCGTTAATCCGCCCCGGAGCTATCCATGCCACGTCTGGCGCACGAACCGTGTCGGGATTAGATTCCAGGCGGAAGCCGGCGTTGTCCCTGATAAAGCCGTAGTCGTTCCCTTCACAATACTCGCCCAATATAAGGGCGAATCTTCCGGTCACGTCGCCGTGCCCATCTCCCGGTGGCGGCATCTTCTCGGTCAACAGTCCTCGGACAAGTTCATACTCATACCCGTCATCGGGCATCAGCAGCAGCTCGTCGGCGGTGATGAGTTTCGGTTTGGTGGTCATATTGCGCCAGTTTGTCGGGCGTGCCTCTCGTCAGTATTGCCCTTCTCGTCAGCATTGTAACACTGGAAACGGCCCCTCTCCCGCCGGCGAGGGGCCGCAATACCGTTGCCGTGCTATGCGCCTAGCCGTTGGGTGTCAGCGCCAAAGAGCGGATTTCGCCAAACTCCTTCTGCAGCTTATCCCAGGAATCGCCGCCGTCTGAGCTGACGTACAGGTAGCCGTAGATACTGGCGGCTACCATGACGTCGGGAAGGTGGCGGTTGGCCGCGAACCAGTACACCACCGAGTTGGGGGTGGTGGACAGATCGGGGGCGTCCCAGGACCCACCGGCGTCGCGAGTGCGGCGAATGGCTCCGGTAACGCCGGGGATGGTGTCGCCGTTGCCTACGAACATGACGTCGGGGTTGTCGGGCTTGATGACCATGCCGCGGCAGTAGGAACGAGTATCTTCGGCGTGGAAGCGCGGGAACTCGTGGAGCTCCCAGCTCTCGCCCTCGTCGTTGCTGGTGGAAATGCCGAACGGCGTGGTGCAGTAGATGGCGGCATTGGCGCCGGGCTTGATCGCCATGCCGTGGATATCGCCGTGGAAGGGGTCGGGCCCCAGGTCGGGCAGGCGAGTCCAGTTGTCGCCGCCGTCCAGGCTGCGGTAAACGCCGTCAACCTCGATGCCGGCCCACACGGTGCGGGTGTCCCGAGGATCGACAATGATGTTGGTCGTGCGCGGGATGCCGATGGGGCAGGGCATTCTTACGCCCAGGTCCAGCTCTTCCCAGTTCTTGCCGCCGTCGCGGGAGCGGAAGGCATTGGGGCGGGTGCCCACGAACACCGTGTCGCTGTCCTCCGGGTCAATCCCGACCGACCAGATCTGCAGGTCGTCCATGGGGGATTCCACGTATTCCCAGGTAGAGCCGTTGTCATCGGTGCGGAAAAGGCCGCCGTCGGAGCCGGCGTAGATGCGGTGCCGGTCGTTGGGATCGACGGCAAGCGCGCGGATATTGCACTCGGTGGGCAGCGGACTGCGGATACGGTTCCAGATTTCGCCGCCGTCTGGGCTAACGGACAGGCCGCCCCCGACGGTGCCCACGCTGATTGTATAGTTTCCGGCCATCATAACCTCCTGAATAGAGCGAAAGTCGTAAAGCGGACTGCGAACCGGCGCTGATACGCCGCACGGGCGCATAATAGCACAACGCGGAAGGCCGCGGCGGATCAGGCGTCTGTAACGCTCTCCAGCCTATCCGGCGTGTTCGGCTAGCAGGGCACGGACGGCGGGAACAATCTCGTCGGGGACCTGGACAGAGGTTTTGCCTTTCATTTGCATTCGCAGTTCAGCCTCGTCTTCCTCGGTCCAATTTGCCTCTTCCTCTTCCATCTCGGCGATGAGGCGCCGCACCCGTTCCGGGTTCCAGCCGGACGGGAAGTTGCTCTCTTGCGGCGTTGGCTGCCTTTCCGGCGTCGGGGCAGGGTCATTGGCGCCGGCGGCCCGGCGGTCATGCTCCGCCTGGGCGATGAGTTGCCCAATAGTGCCCATCAGCTCGGTGGATACTATGAGGTGCGTGTAGCCTGCCTGCTCATAGGAGGCTTCGTAGTGGGCGATCCATTCTTCTTCGGTCAGCGAGTCGTAGAACTCGGCAATTTGGCGGATTTCTTCCTTGCTCGACCGCGGTGGAAGGCTGCCATGTTTTTGCGCCATGTTCATCTTCCCCCTCTCCGGCGTTGGCGTCGCCGATACGCAGCAAGCGCACTGCCACGCAGCTCGTAAGCTGTAATTACGGTGAGCCGGCCGGTTTCACTGTCTCGTCTATAGACCACCATGAGGTAGCGCCCGCCCCGGGTTTGTCCAATCGCAAGACGAGAATTGTTACGGGTCGGGTTGTCTTCTCCCCGGTCAGCCAGAACGTCTTCAACTTCATACTCTGCCACGTCATGACGGAAAATGTGAGGCAGCTCGGTTTCAGGGTCGGTGTAAAACTCCACGTTCATGCCGGCATTGTTTTACGATCATACCACTACGACCAGCGTTTCGAACCTTTCCTCGGGCACGGGCAAACCGTCTTCTTCCAGAACGGCGATGCACCCTTCAATCGCGTCTTTGATGTTGGTGATCGCGTCTTCCCTGGTTCCGCCCTGGCTGACGCAGCCGGGCAGGCTGGGGCATTCGGCAACCCAATAGCCATCGTCGCCGGGATAAATGACCACCTGACGCATAATTGACACTTCCTTCTGAT
The DNA here is from genome assembly GCA_965262485.1 of Dehalococcoidia bacterium. Classification (GTDB taxonomy): domain Bacteria; phylum Chloroflexota; class Dehalococcoidia; order Lucifugimonadales; family UBA3495; genus Bin87. The sequence continues at coordinate 3,423,055 of OZ253540.1, forward strand.
ACAGCAGCCGGCGTTGCACCTCAGCCGCGGAAACCGTTTCGAAAAACAGCTCCATGCCTCTTTCAGGTTGTCGCGAGCCTCGGCCACGGTATCGCCCTGACTGGCTATGTCCAACTCCCACCTGTCTATAGCCAATCGCCTTAATGAACTTCTTGGTAGAAAGTGAAATCATCAATAACGTTAGAAAGCTTCATAGGCAACTGGGCTTTAGTATTTACAAAGTCACCCATTCGGTGACTCCCAGAATCAAAACGGCGCAGTGTAGTTGAAATAGCTTCATCGCTGTGATCAACTCCGATCCATCGCCGCTCAAGATTAGATGACTCAAACAGGGTGGTTCCTGATCCGGAGTAACAGTCCAATACAAGGTCGCCGACATCCGAAGATGCTTCAATAATCCGTCTCAATAATGCTGGATTTTTCTCGGTAGGATAACCCGTAATGTAAACATTCTGGTTGAGAGCGTCGCGCATATCGCTCCATATATCCTGCACAGGAACTCCAGAGCTCGCGTCCAAAAACACTTTACGTCTAGGATTGCCAGTAGGAGACCAATATATCTCTCCACGTGCATCCATCTCATCCAATGTTCGGGGACGATACTGCCAATGCTTACCAGGCGGAGGGAATTTGCCTCGCCAAGCTTGGCCAGTTTCACCGTTTCGCGTACCAGGTGCATGAATCGGCACCTTTTTATATCGGCGTCCTTGGTCATCAAGATACTGGTATTCTTTTATAGCCCTATCCTCATCCCAAACCTCCACAGGACGATTCCACACATATGTATCACTCTTTGTGTAAAATAAAATGTAGTCAGAAATATTCCCGTACTTTTTACGGGTGTAATTCTTCGGATTTGATTTTCTCCTCGTTATAATATTACGGAAGCAGTTCGCACCGAATATTTCATCGAGCACAATCCGGAAATGGAACACCATCCTTTCATCAAGGTGAAGGTAGAGCGAACCGTTTTCAGCAAGTAAGTGGTAAATTAATATAAGCCGTTCGCGCAATGTCTCAACAAAATTGGGCCCAACCAGATAGTCGTCATAAGCGTGATTGAACTGACGAGACTCGAAAGCTGCAGCAGTAGCGAAGGGCGGATCTATGTAAACTAGCCTCACCTGGCCTGATACTTCTTTTTCCCGTAATAAAGAAGCCAATACGCCTAAATTATCCGCCCAGTATAGCCGATTGTCACCAGCGATATACGGTGGAACCGACTCATACCGTCCCGGCACGGTGAGCAAGATGTCCGTTGCCGACTTCTTCCCCGCATATTCCAAGCGAAACCCGTCGTGACGAGTTCGTGGGAGACCAGACCCCTTGCTTTTAGTGCGGACCGGGACTGCCATGCTATGACCTCAGCCATCCGATAGTGATTCGTTCTGGAATCATACGCAAGGTAACTACCCTGACGCGCTGACCCCACTGATTATCTAGCCTAGAATAGTCATCCCACATGGATCCAGTCAACAGACCGGGACCATCATTAACATAGATCACTTTGACGTGAGGCATGTCATGAGCATTCACGTACTCGATGATTTCTTGAGCCACTTCTCTATATTGCCCGATTCGATCATCCTCTTGAGCTCCACCCCGATCACCATCATATCGCGCAAGGCCAATTGCAAGTACCTGATGACTGTCGCGAATAACGAAATCAACAGGGCGGTCCGGTTTCGAATAATCCTCCCAAACTTCGCCCAACAGAACATCTCGTCCAGCCCGCTCAGGACCATCCACCGTCAGATCTGGGAATTGATCTCGTAACACGGCGAATAAACGTTCAGTCAGATCGTATCCCGTCCTGCCGCGGTCTTTGTATTCCCACAAGATAGCACAAAGAGCTTCATCCGAATCAGGACGGCTACCGAAGCCCTCCTGCACTTCGACTATGCTACGAAACCTATCACCAAACTGGTTGATGATCCGATCAGTATTCCGTTTGATTTTGAGCATCTCAACTGGCGTCTGTGGGCTAACGTACTTTTTGAACACACGACAAAGTTGAGTGCGCATCCATGAATTCTTCGTAGCCATAATGTCACGATATAAGCACCGCGAACTTGGTGCTGATCTCAATAATCGACCAAATTCGACTAACACCGGCATATAATAGTTACTAGGTTCTGTTGACATTTCCAGTCATTCCCGCGAAAGCGGGAATCCAGAGAGTCGGGAGGTGGCTAATTTCGGGATAGTTATGCTTATTTGGAGCACTGGATTCCGGCTTTCGCCGGAATGACGAAATGAAATTTCAAAATGTCAACAGAGCCTAGCTACGGGCAAGTAATCTGGATAAAAATCCGCATCTGCGAGCGTAATCCAATTTTCGGCCGCATCTTTATAATCACCAAACCCTCTCTCCAGCATGGCACTCTCCTTTCTGCAAGGGAAACACTGGACCAGAATGGAAGTACTTCTCCCCCCGTCACCCCTCAAAAGGCGTGGGCATCATTTGCACCGGCACTTCAATCAAACTTGGCGCGTCCACCGTTAGCGCTTCGCGGATGGCCGATTCCAGCGCTTCGGGGCCCTGGACCCGCACGCCTCGCGCTCCGTAGGCTTCGGCCAGCTTTACGAAATCGGGGTTGTGCAGCTCGGCTCCCACCACGCGGCCCTCGAACCGGTTTACCTGGTCGCGCAGCACGTTGCCGAATGCGTTGTCGTTGAACACCACGGCCACCACATTAATGCCGTGCTGCACCGCCGTCGCCAGCTCCTGCGAATTGAACAGGAACCCGCCGTCGCCGCACAGCGCCACCACCGGACGGTCGGGTTGGGCCACCTTGGCCCCCAGCGCGGTGGGGTAGGCGTAGCCCAGGTTGCCGGAGTAGCTGGACGTGATGAACGTGCGCGGCTCGTAGGTGGGCCAGAAGGCGCGGGCGTAGTAGCCCATCTGCGTCATGCCGGACACCAGGATGCCGTCCTCGGGAACGGCGGCCCTCACTGCGGCCAGCAATGACTCCTGGGGTTCGGGGCGCAGCGCGGTGGCGGCCCGGTGGGCGCGCAGGGCGGCGGCATCGCCGGCAAAGGACGGGCGCTCTGCTGTCATTGTGGCGGACAACTCGGCGTCGATCTGCGCCATCACGGTGCGCGCATCGCCGGCGACTCCGTAGGTGTTATCCCAGTTGCGTCCCAATTCTTCGGGGTCGATGTCGATTTGCACTACTTTTTGGCCGCCCAGCCAGGCCGGGAAAGCCATACGGGTGCCCACGCTCAGGATGATATCGAAGTTGGGTTCATCCTTGGCCACCGGGTCGTTGCGCAGTCGCAGGGACCCCAGGGCCAGCGGGTGCCGGTCGCTGATGGCGCCCTTGCCCTCGGCGGTGGTGACGACCGGAGCCTGGAGTCGTTCGGCCAGCCGCACCAGGTCCTCCGACGCCTCCGACGCTATGACGCCGCCGCCGGCCCAAATCAGAGGGCGCCGGGCCTCTCTCAGCAGGCGGGCCGCTTCGGCTATTCGCTCGGGCGGGGCGGACGCGCGGGGATAGCCTTCCGCTTCCATCAGGGACACGGATGCAGAGTCCGCCATCGTCTCCGGAGGCATTTCGATTTCAACCGGGCGGGGCCTCCCCGTGGTGAGCTGACGGAAGGCTTCGTGGACGGCGCCGGGCGCGGCTTCGGGAGTCATGATGCGCTCTACATACTTGGTGATGGGCCGGATGGTATCCTGCTGGTCGTTGACTTCATGCAGCATCCCGCGGTCCATGCCAATCAGGTCGCGTTCGATCTGGCCGCAAACCACCAGCACCGGCGACGACGCCGAGTAGGCCGTGCTGAGCCCGGCGGACGCATTCAGCAATCCGGGACCGGGCACCATCAAGGCGGTGCCCACGCCCCCGCCGGCCCGGGCGTAACCGTCGGCCATGTAGGTGGTGGCCTGCTCGTGGCGGGTGGTAATGAACCGGATGCCCGGCACGTCGTTCAGGGCGTCCAGGGCGTGATAAAGCTGTACGCCGGGCAGCCCAAAAATGACTCGCACCCCCTCCAGATACAGTGAGCGCATGAGTGCCTGGCCGCCGGTCATTGTGGGCATATTGATACCTTCCTGAGAGTTTGGATTATGGTTTCTGTATTGTCGCGACACCTAACATAGCACAAGCTCAACATGCACGGATGTCACACGGATGTCAGGAGGACTTTACAATCGCCTTAACTGTCCCCCTCTCCCTCGATGGGAGAGGGCTGGGGTGAGGGTGCCAACGAAACCAGCGACGACAGCAACACTCGTGTCGCCGCGGCGATGTCGTCCACCGCCTGGTTGAATGCGTCGGCGTTGGCCCGCGACGGAGTACGGTAGCCGCTGACCTTGCGGACGAACTGCAAGGCGGCGGCCTGCATCTCATCAGAGGTGGCCGGCGTTTCGGACGAGCGAAGGGTTTTGATGCTGCGGCACATCGTGATTGCTCCTGGATGGTCAGGGCAACCGCATTCTAATTTAATCGGCTTTGCAGGCGTCCGTCATTCCCGCGAAAGCGGGAATCCAAGTGGCTTGGTTGTACGTCAACTGCCTGGAAGCAAGCTGTATGGATTCCCGCTTTCGCGGGAATGACGGTATATGAGGTCCCCTAAAGTTAGAATGCGTTTGCCCTGCCTGGATGGTGGTTGTAATTGCGGCAGATGCGTCCGCTATGTTACCCTCTGGCCCGGCAGATTCACCACTATCGGGCCCCGATGATTACGTTCAACTGCACCATACAAGAGGGAATAATTCCCGAGGAATTGCGCCCCCGCTTGGCGTCGGAATTGGCCCGCATCTGCGCGTCCGTACTGAGCGGCGATCCCGATGACGTGTCGGTGAGCTGGATCGAGGTTCCCCACGGGTTCGGGTTCCGCGGCGGAAGGTTGTCCACCACGTCGGCGGTGCGCGGCGAGATACCGCCCGGTTGCCAGCAGGAAACCCGCGTCCGCTTGATGCAAACCATCCAGGATATGTGGATGGACCTCACCGGCTGCACCACCGACGAGCTGGTGGTGTCCGCCCGCGACCGCAGGGAAACTTAAACCCCTCTCCCTTGATGGGAGAGGGCTGGCGTGAGGGTTAATCCTTGCCAACTCCACCAACTCACCAGGAGAACAACCATGCCCCACTACCGCTGTATCATCCCCAAAGACGCCCTGTCATTTGAGCAACGCCAGGAAATCGCGTTGGCGTTCACCGACATTCACTGCGGATCAACGGGCGCTCCCCGGAGCTTTGTGTCGGTCACCTTCATCGAGACTCCCGAGGGCGAGACAGGTGAGTTTGACACTCCGTTCTACCTGGACGGAGCCAACCGCGCCGGCCGCCCCGATGATCTCAAGCAGCAGTTGCTGTCCGATCTGACCAACGCCTTCCGCCAGATCGGCGACGTGCCGGCCGGTTCGATCAGCGGGCGCATCACCGAGAACCCGGCGTCCTGGACCATGGAGGGCGGGTTCGTACTGCCCGAGCCGGGCGAGGAAGGACCCGAGTGGTACGCAGCCGCCGCCGCTGACTAGAACCTGTTGACATTTGAGGTATAAGGCGATTTCGCTAACCCCAGCCCGTCATTCCCGCGAAAGCGGGAATCCAGAGTACCCTGAATGTGAACGATGTCTGCTTTCCAAAGCGTCTGGATTCCCGCTTTCGCGGGAATGACAGGGGTGGGTACGCCCCTCACCCCCCCTGACAGGGGTAGGTATGGGCTGAAATCGGGTTGCGACATAGCTTGGGAAGGCGCATCGGCATCCGGCATCTTGGTTGTGACACGACCAGATGCAGGAGACCCTCGATGCGCCTTCCCAAAGAATGCTATCAGATGCAAAAAACGATTGAAACGCATTTACCTCACCTCTCCCAGCCACAATTGACCGGCTTGGCGCTGTGGGTCTGCGGGGCCATCCTCGCCGGCAGCGCCTGCCAGAACGCCGTGGCCTCCGCCCTCTCGCCCGGGAGCAACTGGTACAACCTGCGCCAGCGCCTCAGGGAGTGGCTCTACGACGGCGGCGACCGCGCGACTCCCTGCCAGACCGAGCTGGACGTAACTCTCTGCTTCGCGCCACTGCTGCGGTGGGTCCTCACCTGGTGGCGGTCGGGCGGCCTGGCTTTGGCCATCGACCCAACCCTCAAAGGGGACCAGACCACCGCCATCGTCATCAGCGTGCTCTACCGCAGTTGCGCCATCCCCGTGGCCTGGCACATCCGGCACGCCGACCAGCCCGGCTCCTGGATGGACCCCACCGTGGAACTGCTGCAAGCCTTGGCCCCAGCGGTTCCCGAGAATATGACCGTCATCGTGCTCTGCGACCGGGGCATCGCCAGTCCCAAGCTGTGGCAGCAGATACGGGATCAAGGCTGGCATCCCGGTATGCGCTACCGAAAGAACATCACTTTCTGCGCCGACGGCGGCAAACGATTGCCTGCCCAGCGCTTCGTCTCCCGTCCCGATACGGCGTGGATTGGCCGCGGCACCGCCTTCAGCACCCCCAAGGCCAAGCGACGTTGCACCCTGCTGGTGGTCTGGTACTCCGAGCAGGAGGAGCCCTGGATCATCCTCACCGACCTGGCACCCGATCAGGTGGGTCCCAGTTGGTACGCCCTGCGCTTCTGGATCGAGCTGGGCTTCAAGGCCCTCAAGAGCCTGGGCTGGAAGTGGGACAAGACCCGCCGCACCGACCCCACCCGCGTCTCCCGCCACTGGCTGGTGCTGTCGGTGGCTACCCTGCTGGCCCTGGCCTACGGCACCAGGGTGGAAGACGCCCAGGAGCGCAGTATCGCCCCAGGCAACCTGCGGGCGCCGCCCAAGGACTTGGCTCCCAATCACCGTGACTCCCGTAGCCGTCCGGCGCGCACCGTGAGCGTGATCCGCCACGGCATCGACTGGCTCCGGCGCTTGCTGATCAAGGGCCGCCTCTGGAGCCGCGTCTGGCTGCTGCCCGAACCCTGGCCACAACCCAAGCCCGACCTGGAGATTACTCGCCATGTCCCACCGTAAAAACCCATACCTACCCCTGTCAGCCTCACCCCCCGGCCCCTCTCCCAACAGGAGAGGGGGACTGCCGTTTTACATCGATGGACAGGATGGACAGGATTTTGGGCCGTGGTTTGCTGCGAGATTGCCACGTCCCTCGACAAGCTCGGGATGATCCTTCGACGGCTCAGGACGAGCGGAAGATCCTCGCAATGACAGTAGGCCGGTTTGGTTTGACAAAGTGGGTACGCGTGAGGGGAGCGGGAGCTTGCGGAGGTGTAATTGAGTGCGCCGGTTTGACTGGAATATGTCATCCGACTAAAATCCCGGGTATGGACAAAGGTGCGCGGGAGTCAACCGCTCACCATGAGCGAAGTGGGGCCAGTGCAACCCGTTCATCCTGAGCTTGTCGAAGGATGCGCTCGCAATGACAGTAGCGTTGCAATGACAGGTTGTGCGAAAGTCTCACTGGGGAGATGGATTGAATGGCAACCCTGGTAACCGGTGGCGCCGGCTTCGTCGGAGCCAACATCGTCAAGGCACTGGCCGCGCGCGGCCATGACGTGATCAGCCTGGATGTGATGGCGCCCGACTCGCTGACCCAGCATTTCCTGGGGGCGTTAGCCTCGCGCGTAACCTTCCTTACCGGCGACATCCTGGATACCGAGGGGCTGGATGCGCTCCGGACGTCCCACTCCATCGATAAGGTGGTTCACGCCGCGGTATTCACGGTGAACCGCACCGACCGCGAAACCGCCCGCAGCAAGGACATCCTGGACATCAACCTCACCGGAACCGGCAACTTGCTGGAACTGGCGCGCCTGGCCGACGTGGAGCGGTTTGTCTATATCAGCTCCGGGGCTGCCTACGGCCTGACCCGCGATCCCGATCAGACCTATAACGAAGACGATCCCCCGCAACCCGGCAATCTGTATGGCATTACCAAGTTTGCCAGCGAATGCCTCGCCCGGCGTTACGGGCAGTTGCACGGTTTCAGCGCCGTTAGCCTGCGGGTCAGCACTCCCTACGGCCCCATGGAGCGGGTGACCGGCCATCGCGACAATATGTCCACGCCCTACCAGTGGACGGGCCAAATGCTGCGGGGAGAACCCATTGCTATCGACCACTCCGACCACGGCCGCGACCTGACCTACGTTGTTGACACCGGGTCTGCCGTTGCTGCCGTCGTCGATGCGCCGGCGCTGCCCCACGACCTCTATAACATCACCAACGGCGTACCGGTAACCGGCGGTCAGATTCAGCGCCAGCTCGCAGAACTTTTTCCCGAAGTTCAACTGGTCGAGTCAAATGCTCAGGAACATGCCGGCGCAGCCCCTGGCCCGACGCGCGGCCCATTGTCCGGCTACCGCCTGTGGCACGACCTGGGCTGGACTCCCCAATACGATCTGGCGGCTGGCCTCACCGATTACGTACAATGGCGCCGGGAATCCGGGTTCCTGGATTAGCGCGCCGGCAACCGGCCATAGATAACCCTTATCAAAAGCGGGCCGTCGGAGAGTTTCCCGCCGGGCGCTTATCCACCTTATTAGGAGTGAATCACCAATGGCGTTACCGCCCGACCGCATCGACTACCTGCCCATCATCGACCGGCCCGTCATCAAGTGGCCCAACGACGCCCGGGTGGCGCTCTGGATATCCCCCAACGTGGAGCACTACGAGTACCTGCCCGACAACGCGGGCGTCCGTAACCCCTGGCCTCGCACTCCCTACCCTGATGTCCAGCAATATTCTTACCGGGACTACGGCAACCGCGTTGGTTTCTGGCGGATGCTGGAGCCGCTGGACAAGCACGGCATCCGCTGTTGCGTGTCATTAAACCTGGCGGTGCTGGAGCATTTCCCGGAGATCGCCGAAGCCATGGTGGAGCGCGACTACGATTTCATGAGCCACGGCATCTACAACACCCGCTACCTCTACACGCACACCGAAGACCAGGAACGGGAATTCTATCGCGACTGCATCGATACCCTGAAACGACACACCGGCAAGCAGCTGAAAGGGATGCTGGGGCCGGCTATTTCCGGCAGCGTGAGCACCCCCGACCTGATGGCCGAGGCCGGTTTGATTTACCACACCGACTGGTTCCACGATGACCAGCCAACTCCCATCAAGGTCAATGCCGGGAAGCTGGTGTCCGTCCCCTATTCCATCGAGCTGAACGATTCATCGGTGCTGCGTGACAACCACTACGGCACCGACTACTTCGCCGACATCTGCAAGGCGCAGTTCGACCAGCTCTACGCGGAGGGCGCCGAGAGCGGCCGCGTGATGTGCATCGCGCTGCACCCCTTCCTGATCGGTCAGCCCCACCGGATCAAGTACCTGGACGACGTCCTTGGCTACATCATGTCCCACGATGGAGTCTGGCAGACCACCGCCGACGAAATCGCCGACTACTACATCGCCAACTACTACGATCAGACCGTGGCCCACGCGCAGCGGTTGGCCGGGTAAGGGTCGATTTTGCCAATCAGCCGGGTTTTACATCGATGGACAGGATAAACATGATTTTCCTGATTAGTCTTTCTGGATTCCGGCTTTCGCCGGAATGACGGTAGCGAAAAGAAGGGAAAACCCTGTTGCACCAACCAGGAGCACACCCAATATGCCCGCTCAACGAACCTTCGGCATGGATCATCCGCACCACGAATGGTCGCCCATAATCAGCCGCCCAACCCTGCGCTGGCCGAATAACGCCCCGGTCGCCCTCTGCGTCATCCTGGTGTTGGAACACATGGAATGGCAGGCGCCGGCCGGCAGCTTTCAGGTCGCCAACCTGTCCGGCGGTTCTGCGCCGCGGGCATTTCCCGACTACGCCCGCATTTCTCACCGGGAATACGGACACCGGGTGGGCATCTTCCGCCTGCTGGATGTGCTCGAGAAGCACAGCATAACAGCCACCATCGCCATGGACGCCATCACCGCCGAAAATTATCCGTACCTGGTGCGGCACTGCCTGGACCGGGGCTGCGAGATCATCGGACACGGCATCTCCGTAAGCCGCATGATTACCAACGATATGCCGGAAGCGGAGGAGCGGCAATACATCAAGACCTCCATCGACGCACTGACCCGGGCGACCGGCGTAGCTCCCCAGGGTTGGCTGGGGCCGGAGTACGGCGAGTCCCAACGCACGCCGCAGCTGTTGGCCGAGGCCGGCCTGCGATACGTTTGCGACTGGGCCAACGACGAGCAGCCCTACGCGATGACAGCCGGAGCCCGTCCCTTCTTCGCCCTGCCCATCCTGTACGAACTGGACGACGTCGCAGCCCTGGCCCAGCGGCGCGTCACCGTGGCAAACTACCAGCGAATGCTCACCGAGAGCTTTGACACCCTGCGCGAGGACGGAGCAACCACCGGCCGGGTGATGGCGCTGAACTGGCATCCCTGGCTGGTCGGACAGCCCTTCCGCATCGCCAGCGTCGATCAGGCCCTTGGTCACATCATGGGGACCGGCGCGGTCTGGGCGGCCACCGGGTCTGAAATCATCGACTGGTACCAGTCCCAAACCGTTTGACCTGTTGCCGCCAATTGTCCGCTGACGGCAACGTTTTTCCGGATTCCGGTTTTCGCCGGATTGACGAGATGAACTTGACGGAGTGAACCGATGGCTTCTTCACTGATTCGTGGCAAGCGCCTGCTCAGCCCGGCCCGCCACATGGCTTCGACTGGTTAGGGAGGTCTGCCGGTGCGGTTATAAGCACGTAGGCGAGCAAAGAGCGGCTCGTGGTCCGCCAGTGCGAGGATGTGCGCCAAGTCCACTTGGCCGCAGGCCGGGACTTGCCCAAAAGCGTTCGCGTATGCAGAATACGAGTAGGCCACCAGGAACCCTCATTTCCTGTTGGTAGGCCGGCGGGATTGCTGTCCCTATGGCCCGACATAGCCGCTCGGAGTGAAAGCCCTGGGCGGCTAGTTTAGTGCTGATTCGATATGCCGAATTGTACCAAAACGTCCGTTCTAATGCAAGAAAATTGCCCAGTTTACGGGAGATTCAGGCACGGTTTTGTGCGGAAATGGTCCTGATTGCTACGAAATGACTACACAATGCGATACATATTTGTAGCCACTCGGAGACCCCGGAAATTGGACTGCCCAGCGCAATAAAAACGGCCCTCGCTGGAGGGCCGCTAGAGTTTAGGAATCGTCTCAAGTGGATGCTGACACGGTACTTTACAAGCATACCACCGTAGGTATTTGGTTGCAGTGCCCACTAGAAGGCATGGACTGGGAAGATGGTATCGAAGATTTGTGGTAGCCTTTCCAAGGTCAAGCCGCAACTTTGCGTCTGGCGTTTGGGAATCTGGGAAACTGCGCCCGCAATTGTCATTGATTAGGAAACAAAGCAGGTACCGTGTATGGATACTACCGCGAACGGACGTGTCTTTGACCGCCCAAATGACCATTTAAAACGGGTTTTAGAACTGCTTTACACTGCTGCGGAGCGGTACAGCAGCATGGAGGGAAAGATTTATAGCTGGACCGACCAGCGGATAGCCGCGGAAGCTCGGCAGGATTGGCTCGAGACGAAATCTGCGCGGGGCGTGTTGGCTGTTCCGATGCGTGACCGGTCGGTAGGGCAAGAAATCGGGCTAACTGAAAATACTGCTCACTTTAGCGTCGGCAAACTGGCATCGCCAACGACCGGACGGCCTTTGTACCTAAATACATTGGACTCTGCGTATATGCCGCGTCCTGCCGACAAAGTTGGTGATATTGTTTGCAATGTGGTCGGAGAGAGTACAGTCGCCGACCGTCGGGCTATAAAAGTTTGGGCGACTTCAAGGCGACAATGGCATGAAGTAGTGCACAGTCAAAGTTGGGTGAATGCAAGCCGGCATGAGCTGTTGGTTGACACGGAGCGGGGCATCCTCCTGGGCGCGACCGCATACTTCCACGGCGAGGCGTTCGCCGGTAAAGAGATACTCAGTGTTAGTTTCGATGAGCCGATGCCGGCGCAACAGGCCCGGTGGGAGCGCATTGGCGAGGTAGTCAACCTGCTGTACACGGCGCAGCACAATTTCTCGACGGTCCGGGCATCGGTGCGTAAATGGGACCAGTTTGGGCCGAACGTTGAGACCGGTCGCGCTACGGCCAGGGAATTCAGACATCGGTTTTGGGCGGCTAATCCGGCCCGATTCGGAAAGGAGCAACTGAATCACGAGGGCCAAATCCTGGGCGGCAGCGTGTATAAAGGAGATGTTTGGTGGCGTTATTCCCCCAGCCGGCAATCGGCACGCACCAACGCGCCTCTAGCAGACATCCCCGATTCAGCCCATGTTACGCTTGATGCGCGGCCCGCAATGCCGGGAGCAGCGGTGTACGGCATCATGGATGGCGAGTACGGAATAATCGCCGAACACTCCCTCAACCCGTCCTTCCTCATTTCGGGTTTGCGGCTGGAACCGGTAGAGCGCACCACATTTATCGGGCGGGAGGCAATCCGGGTCCAGGGCAATCCTACCGGGGAGAACAGTGGCCTCTGGTGGTGGTGGGAAGACGCCGACGAGTATGAGCTGCTAGTTGACGCCGACCGGGGTACGCTGCTGCGGCTGGGGGTGCGTCGTGCTGGCGAAGAGTTTGCCGGCCATGAGGTAATGGAGCTGGAGTTTGATTCGCCCATCCCCGACGATATGTTCACCTTTACCCCTCCGCCAGGCACGAGGGTGAATGTGCGTCGCGCCGAATCCGGCAATTGAAAATTGACTACACCTTTTTAATGTAATGGCATCCCTGGCTGGTTGGGCAGCCCTTCCGCATCGCCAGCGTCGATCAGGCCCTTGGTCACATCATGGGGACCGGCGTGGTCTGGGCGGCCACCGGGTCTGCAATCATCGACTGGTACCAGTCCCAAACGAATTGACGAGTTGAACGCTTGGTTTCCCCGCTAAAATGCCCAATTTATAGTGAAATTATCCCAAATTACCAAAAAATGATAACTTGGGATAATTTTGGTATAAAATGCCGTTATGGACCCGATTCGCAACCCTTATGCGCCCGGGGCCGGCACCAGGCCCCCAGAGTTGGCCGGCCGCGATGAGATTCGTGAGAAGGCTCGTATTGGGTTGGAACGCGCCAGGATAGGACGCTCCAGCAAAGGCCTGCTGATGGTCGGCCTGCGGGGTGTTGGCAAAACCGTCCTTCTGGACCGCATACGGGAAGATGCAGAAGCAACGGGCATATACTCGCTGCGGTTAGAAGCGTCGGAAAATCGCTCTCTGCCATCTATTCTGGCTCCGCAATTGCGTACTGCCTTGTTAAAACTCTCCAATCGAGAGGCCGCGAAGCAACTGGCGCAACACGCGTTGCGGGCGTTGGCCGGATTTGTCGGAGCGTTGAAGGTAAAGTATCAGGATATTGAGGTCGGGCTGGACTTCGACCCTGAACCCGGTTTAGCAGACAATGGAGATTTGGAGACTGACCTCCAGGCCTTGCTGGAATCAGTTGGGGCTGCCGCGAAAGCGGAAACAACCTGCGTGGCGCTTTTCGTTGACGAACTTCAATACGTTAATGAGGACGAACTGGCCGCGCTAATCACGGCTTTGCACCGGACGGCACAGCGGCAGCTACCCGTAATCATGCTCGGAGCCGGCCTTCCCCAAGTACGCGGTAGCATGGGCAAAGCGAAGTCCTATGCCGAGCGGCTTTTTGAGTTTCCTGAAATCGGCGCATTGTCCCCGGCAGACGCCAGGCGCGCGATTTCCAAACCCGCCCAAGCCGAAGGAATAGCAATAGAGGACGACGCTCTTGAAGCCATCATTAACCAAACGCGCTGCTACCCCTACTTCCTGCAGGAATGGGGTAAGCACGCTTGGGATGTTGCCGAGAGTTCTCCAATCACGGCCGCCAATGTTGCTGTCGCATTGCAACTGGCAATCGCCACTCTTGATGAAAGTTTCTTTCTGGTTAGGTTTGACCGACTTACTCCCTCTGAGAAAAGGTATGTGCGGGCCATGGCGCAACTTGGCGCCGGGCCGCATCGTTCCGGCGATATTGCCGGCGAATTGAACCGTTCAGTTAACTCCCTGGCCCCTACTCGCAGCCAATTAATCAACAAAGGCACGATTTGGAGTCCCAGCCATGGCGATACCGCTTTTACCGTCCCGATGTTCAACGAGTTTATGTTGCGTATCATGCCGGGTGATGATTGGCGGTCTTCCCAGTAGTCTATCCATATGAAATTATCAACTGCTTCCAGGCCCAATCCATTTGACGGAGTGAACCGATGGCTTCCTCACTGATTCGTGGCAAGCACCTGCTCAGCCCCTCTGGATCTGGCGGCGCAACCACCGTACTCTACGATGCGGCGGTGTATCAGGAGGACGGCGTTATCAAAGACGTTGGCCCCTGGCAGACACTCCGGAGCCAGTACCAGCCGGATGTTGAACTCGGTGGCTTGGACTACGCCATTATCCCCGGTCTGGTCAACTCCCACCACCACGGCCGCGGCGTAACCACCCTTCAAATGGGCACCTGCGACGATTGCCTGGAAATGTGGATACTGGCCGGCTGGGGACGCCGTCCCTACGACCACTACCTCATGACTCTCTACACCGCCCTGAACATGATGGCGTCGGGCACCACCACCGTGATGTACAACCACCCCCAGACCGCCGCGGCCACCCTCAAAGAAGATGTGGATGCCGTGTTGCGGGGTTTCCTGGACGCCGGTATGCGCGTGGCCTTTTCCAGCTACCTTCGCAACCAGAACCGGGTAGTTTACGGCGATGACGGCGCGTTCCTGTCCGGATTGCCGGCAGACCTGGCTGACGACGTGCGCCGCTATCTGTCCGTTGCCGATATGACCGACGATGATTACTTGGCCTTCTTTGATGATACGTACCGCCAGTATCATCATCACGAATCGGGCAAGATCAGGGTGCTGCTCAGCCCAGCCAACGTGCAATGGAACAGCGACGAGTTTCTCCAGCGAACCAGAGAACACGCCGCCCGTTATCAAACCGGCATTCACATGCACCTGGTGGAAAGCGCCTACCAGAAGGACTACGGAATTCGAACCTGGGGAAAAACACCGGTGGAACATCTGCGGGACCTGGAGTTCCTGGGCCCGGAGATTTCCTTTGCTCACGCGGTATGGCTCACCGAACGCGACATCGAGATATTGTCCGAAGCCGGCTCCACCGTTTGCCACAACGCCAGCTCCAATCTGCGCCTCAAGAACGGCATCGCCCCGGTCAACCCCATGCTGACCGGCGGCGTCAACGTAGCAATGGGCACCGACAGCACCGCCATCAACGACGATGACGATCTGCTGCAGGAAATGCGCCTGGTCAGCAAACTGCACCGTCAACCCGGCATCGGCGCCCCCGCCATAACCGTCGATCAGGTTCTGGCAATGGCAACCGCCAACGCCGCGGTTCCCACCGGTTTCGCCGGAGACATCGGCGTGCTCGAGCCCGGCCGCCGGGCCGACCTGGTGTTGATACGTTTGGACAGGCTGGAAAGCCCCTACCTGGAGCCCGATACTCCCCCGTTGGAAGTGGTCATGGGCCGGGCCAGGTCGGGTGATGTGGCTGCCGTCATCGTTGATGGCGAGGTATTGCTGCAAAACGGCCAGCACCAGAGAGTCAACCAGGACGACGTTTCCCGCGAGTTGCGCGAACAACTGTCCCGGCCCCTGGAACCCGAGACGCTGGCCACCCGCCGGATGGCCGGGCGGCTGTCGCCCTACGTCGAGCAGTTCTACCGGAGTATGTCGCCGGCCGGTGGACCGCCATCGGCCGGTACTCCCCACTACGTTTTCAACAGCCGCACCTGATACCCGCTCACGCGTACCCACTTTAATCTGTCATTGCGAGCGTAGCGTGGCAATCTCGTTGAGGTTGAACACACGTCGGCAAACCGCCGTTGCTACGGCGACGAGATTGCCACGCTACGCTCGCAATGACAGCAGGGCAGTTTAGTTTGACAAAGTGGGTACGCGTGAGCTGATACCCGCGGTTGACTGCTGCGTTTGCGGTGTGATAATTGAACCTATAGTTGCGCGGTTCGCCGGGTAGGTTGCGGTGCAGTTTGGAGAATGGGTTGACATGGCTGAGATACAGGCAGATGTTGGCATCTGCAAAATGGGCGGTTCGGAATTTCACCAGACCCGGCCTATCGTGGACGTATGGGCCGATCACTCAGTGTTTCCGGAGACGATCCTGAACAGCCTGGGCATTGAACCCAAGCGCCAGCAGACGGTTCGCCTTCCCGATGGAAACCTGGCGGATTGGGGCTACGGTGTCGCCCTGCTGGAGATTGGCGACCAGCAGTGGCCTTGCCCGGTGGTGTTCAGTCCAGATGACGAATACCGGCTGGGCGCATCCGCCCTGCAAATTTTCAACATGGACCCGGACTACAATACCAGCGAATTGGCGCCGGCGGAGCCAATATTATTGGGCAAACCGGCAAACTCCTATGCCGGCGAATTCGCCCCGCCAACTTCGGTCGCGCCTTTGTCGGGGTATCGCATCTGGCTGCGCTATGCAGATGGCGTTGCGGGCGAAGTGGACCTGTCACACCTGGCGGACCAAGAGGCTTTCGCCCAGTGGAGCGACCGGCGGTTTTTCCGGTCAGTAAATCTGCGGCCGGACGGTGTGGTGTATTGGGGCGATGGCGGCGATATTGCCCTGTGCAGCGATGCGCTGTACCTGGAATTGACCAGTCAAGCCGGTTAGACCGCCGGCCGGTTGGAGATGCCCGAAGTATGCCGGATCGACGGCGGCAGCCTGCGGTTTTACATCTATAGCAATGAACATGGGGTTCCGCACATCCACGTCAGATATGGCGGCCTCTGGGCGAAGGTAGCTATCGGCGACGCCAGCTACATCGCCGGCGAACTGCCCGGACGACAACGGCGTCTGGTACAGTTATGGATTAACGGCCATCGGGACGATTTGTTCAACGCCTGGAGCCGGGCGCAGCGCGGCGAGAATACGGGCAAAATTGTCTAGCAGCGAGGACGTAATGGCACTACAGATTGAATCAGCCCGGGGCGCCATGACTGGCGCCCGCTACATCGCGAGCTTGCAGGATTCCCGCGAGGTTTGGCTGGACGGCGCCAAAGTCACCGACGTGGCCAGCCACCCGGCCATGACCGGCATGGTCCACGAACTCGCCCGCATCTACGACCTGCAACACTCGGAGCCATACCAGGACCGGATGACCTTCGTTTATCGCGACACGGGCAACCGTTGCAGCCTGTCCTGGCTCCTGCCCCACACTCCGGATGACCTGAAGCGTCAGCGGCGCAACAGCGAGATCTGGAATGAAGAATCCTGGGGCCAGTTGGGGCGCAGCCCGGACATTCTCGCGCCCCACATCCTTGGCCTTTACGCCATCCGCGATGCGCTGGGGCAGGTAAAGAATCCCCACTGCGATTTTGGCGAAAACATCGCCAATTACTACCGGTACTGCGCGGAGAATGACCTGTTCCTGACCCACGCCCTGGGCGATCCGCAGGTTGACCGCAGCCAGCAGCCCCAGAACGAAAACCGAGCCGACGGAGAGACAGAGGTGGCCCTGCATGTGGTGGAGGAAACCGCCGCTGGCGTCATCGTTCACGGCGCCAAGCAGCTGGCCACCGCCGCCCCCATCAGCAACGAGACCTACGTATCCCTGTCGGCCACCTTCGTACGCCGCGCCGACCCCCGGTTCATCCTCGCTTTTTCAATTCCCACCGACAGCCCCGGTCTGAAGATCCTGTGTCGGGAGCCGGTGTCCCAGTGGGCGGGCAGCTACGGCCATCCGTTGGCAGCCGTGTACGACGAACAGGACGCCATGCTCTTCTTCGATCACGTGCTGGTGCCCTGGGACCGGATTTTCATGCTCTACGACTCGGCCCCACTGCTCCGGCGGCTCGGTTCCGAAGCCAACTTTCGCGGCTGGAGCAACCTGTGCCGCATCCACCAGCGCATGAAGTTGATGACCGCTGTCGCCACCCTCATCGCCGAAGCCATCGGTGTAATCGAGTACCGCGAGGTCGCGGCCAAGCTGGGCGAAATGGCCACCTACACCGAAATGTGGGCTCACGCCATGGACGGCGTGGAGCACAACGCCTACTCGGCTGACAACGGCCTGATGTCCCTGGGTTCAATGTCCGGCATGAACATCTACTTCGCCCAAACATCGGCCCGCATGGTGGAGCTGCTGCGGGAGGTTTCCGGTTCCGGCATGATCATGCAGCCCAGCGAAGGCGATCTGGCCAATCCGGAATTACGTCCCTACCTCGACCGGTACATGCCCGGAAAAGGCGTCGACGTGGAGTACAAGTCCCGCCTCTTCCGTTTGGCCCATGACCTCGCCGTCTCATCATTCGGGATGCGGCAGGAGATTTACGAGTACTGGCACGGCGGCGACCCCAACCGCAACCGGATCAACCTGCTCCGCACCTACGACCAAACCGACATCACCGAACGCATCAAAACCCTGATTTCCAAACCTCTCCGGTCTTAGGGTGTATTGACAAATGCCGTCACTCCCGCGAAAGCAGGAGTCCAGAGCGGGTATGATGAAAGAATCAGAACCGTGATTAACGACTTCGGCCACTGGATTCCCGCCCCGTATCAAGTACGGGGTGACGTTCTTTCGCGGGAATGACGGTATTTGTCAACACACCCTAACCGGTTTTCAGCGCCGTGAGCTTGCTGTCGATGCTCTCCGCCTCTACCGACAATCTTTCCCACTCGTCCCACAGCGAATCCGCCGCTTCTTTGAGCGCGCGGTACTGCTCACCGTAAGCCGCCAGCTGAATGGGATCGCCGAACTCGTCGGGGCTGGAGAACAGGGTTTCCAGCTCTGCCATGCGGGCCTCGTGGTTGGTCAACGAAACGTTGATCTCCTCGATTCGCGACGCCAGCCGGCGCGCTTCTTTCCCGAGCGAACGCTGCTGCTCCTCTTCGGCCCGCAGCGGCCGGCCGGTGCGTTTCCGGACGGCGCCCGGCGCCGGCGTAGCGGGGGATGATCCATTGACGGCGGGTTTGGCGCTCCTGATTTCGGATTCTTCCTGCTTGCGGTACAGATAGCTATCGTAGTCGCCGGGGAAAACCGTGGGCCGGCCGCCGTCGATTTCGACGATCTTGTTAGCAACCTGCCGGATGAGGGTGCGGTCGTGGGTGATGAAGCAAATGGTGCCGTGGTAGTCCCCCAGCGCGTCCGCAAGGATCTCCCTGGAAGCGATGTCAAGGTGGTTGGTTGGTTCGTCCATCAGCA
Organism: Dehalococcoidia bacterium; assembly: GCA_965262485.1. Taxonomy (GTDB): domain Bacteria; phylum Chloroflexota; class Dehalococcoidia; order Lucifugimonadales; family UBA3495; genus Bin87. Next base: position 3,442,227 of record OZ253540.1, read on the forward strand.
GCAGATTGCTCGGCTGGAGCAGCAGCTTGGCCAGGGCCACGCGCGCCTTTTCCCCACCGGACAGCACCGATATCGGCTTGTTGACGTCGTCGCCGCTGAACAGAAATCCGCCCAGAGTGGTACGGAGGTTCTGCTCCGACTCCTTGGGGGCCGCCTGTTGCAACTCCTCGATTGTTGTATTGTTCGGGTTGAGGAGCTCCAAAACGTGCTGGGCGTAGTAGGCGGCAACCACGTTGTGGCCGGTTTTTCGTTCCCCCGCGTCGAACGGCAGGACGCCGGCGAGCATCTTTAACATGGTTGTTTTGCCGGCGCCGTTGGGGCCGACCAGGGCGACGCGGTCGCCGCGGGCAAGGGAAAGGTTCATGCCGCGGTAAACCACGTTATCGCCGTAGAATTTGCTGACATTGGTGAGTGAGATGACTTCAGCGCCGCTGCGGGGAGGCTGGGGGAACGAGTAATGGATTTTTTTGGTCGCCCGGGGCAACTCGATGGGTTTTATTTTCTCCAGCTGCTTTAGGCGGCTTTGCACCTGGCTGGCCTTGGTTGCCTTCGAGCGGAAGCGCTCCACAAAGCGCATTTGCTTCTGTAACTGGCGCTCCTGCCTGGCCGCGGCCGCCTGCTTGATCTGAAGGGAACGCTCGCTTGCGACCAGGTAGTCGTCATAATCGCCCCTGAGGATCACCACCTCAGCAGGCTCGATGGCAAGAATCCGGTTTGCCACCTGGTTCAGAAAAGCGCGGTCGTGGGATGTGACTATCACCCCACCCTGAAACGCGGCCAGATACTTCTCAAACCAGAGGTTGGCATCGAGATCGAGATGGTTGGTTGGCTCGTCCAACAACAATAGATCGGGCTTCCGGAACAGCAACCTGGCCAGCCCGGCCCGCATGACCCAGCCACCGCTGAACTCGCCCATTGGCCGGAGGAAGTCGCCCGGCTTGAATCCCAGGCCCGAGAGGATCGCCTTGGCTTCGTGCTCCCGGTCGCCCCCGCCGGCAGCCTCCAGCTCCATGTCAAGCTGGCTCAGCTGTTGCAGCAGGACACGCTGTTTTGCGAGGTCGGCTTCCGAAGACAGCGCTTCGCGCGTGACGTTGATCCGGTCGGTGAGTTCAATCACCTCGGAGCTGGCGTCCAACACTTCCTGTAGCAGGGATTTGCCGGCAAACGTGGCGGGCTCTTGCCTGAGATAGCCGATAGTGGCGTTGCGCTGCCTGGATATGCTGCCGGTTTCGGGAGCGGTATCGCCGGCCAGAATGTCCATGAGTGTGGTCTTGCCGGAACCGTTCGCCCCTATCAAAGCGACGCGGTCGCCGGCGGCCACGCTGATGGTGAGATCGCTGAACAGAGTCCGGTTTGAATAGGCTTTGCTGATGTTGGACGCAAATAGCATGATGTTTATGACAGGCTACTATTATATACACTGGATGCAAGCGGGGGTGGGGACGGTTTTTACCTGGATGAACAGGATGGACGGGATGGACAGGATTTTTGTGTGTTACGTGTAACGGGATTGCCACGTCCTTCGACGGGCTCAGGATTAGCGGGGTGGGTTGGTGCTGGGTTTTTCATCCTCACCCCAACCCTCTCCCATCAAGGGAGAGAGGGACTGCCGTTTTACATCGATGGACAGGATGGACAGGATTTTGGGTATTGCGGCTTGTCATTGCGAGCGTAGCGTGGCAATCTCGTCGCCGTAGCAATGGTAGTTTGCCGACGTGTGTTCAACCTCAACGAGATTGCCACGTCGCTGCGCTCCTCGCAATGACAGGGGGTCCTTCGACGGGCTCAGGATGAGCGGGGGATTGCGCGGTGGCCGTTTGGGGTTTATTTGCTGGCCACTGCCATTGCGCCTACTGCGACGGTTGTGAGGCTGACTGGCAATGGTTGCCAGCTGAGGCCGCGATCCTCGCTGCAGAACAGCCCGCCGCCATCGGTGCCGGCGTACACCTTGTTTGCCTCCTGGGGATCCCATTCGAAGGCGACTACCATGTCCTCCGGGTTTTCGCCCTCGCCTAGCCCGGCGACCAGTTGCCAGCTGCGCCCGCCGTCGGTGGAGCGGTAGAACTGGGGACTGCCACGCCTTGCGTTGGACGACACCGTAACCAAAACCAGGTCGGCGTCGTGGGGAGCCGCCGCTATGTGCAGCGTATAGCGACGGTCAAGACCTGAGTTGATCAACTCCCACTCACTGCCGCCGTCGTCCGAACGGTAGGGAGCGCTGGCCGTGGCGACGTAAACGCTGCCGGGCCGGTTTTCGCTGAGGTTCACGCAGTGGATATCGTCGTCGAGACCCGGCAACTGTGTCCAACTTGCTCCGCCGTCGTGGGAGGACACCATCCCTCCGACTTCGATACCGGCGTAAAGGCAGTTGGGATCGTTGGGGGCGACGCGGAGGTCGCGGACGTGGGAGTCTCGGGTGGGCGAGTGGAATCCCCATTCGGCAGACTCCGGCACGGCTCGAAAGCCTGCGAATTCATCCCAGGTGTTCCCGCCGTCTGATGAGCGGAAAACAGCCGCCGGTTCGCTCCCCACAAAGACGGTGTCGGCCTCGGCGGGGTGGGCCAGCACGCTGTGGGCGTAGTCGGTGGGGTAAGAGTCCAGATGGGACCACGTCAACCCACCGTCATCGGTGCGATACACGCCGGCCTCATACGCGGCGAGGTACGCCCGTTGGGGAGCGGCGGAGCTGGAAGTCAAACGGGCCGCGGCGTGGGCCAGAGGCGTAACCGGTCCCTGTTGCCACGTTTTGCCGCCATCCTGGCTGAAGACGGCGCAAACGCCGTCGTGCATACCGACATAGATTCTCTTTTGCTGGGGCATTTCACTTCTCCTGATTTGAGAGGATGGGGAAGCGGGCGAGGACAGAAACCGAGTCGCAATCCGGCGCGCTTTTAGACGTCGATGCGGTACACGCGGGTTGCGGTGTCGTGGAACAGATCGGCGCGTTCTGACGGTGAGTACTGTTGGGATAGCCGCTTGAAAGCATTGAAGAGTACGTGGTACGAGTACGACACCTTGTCCGGTGGGAAGTTGCTCTCGAACATGCACCGGCTGGGGCCGAACTGCTCAATGCAATAGTTCATGTAGGAGCCGAGCCCGAGAGCCAGATCTTCCGACCCGATGGGAATGTTCCAGGTGTGCCAGTCGAAGCCGTAGCGCGGCTGTCCAATTCCACCCAGCTTGAGTACGACGTTGGGACACTGGGCGACGGCGGCCAGGCCCTGGCGCCACGCGGGTATAACCTCGTCGTCGCGGTTGCCGTAGGAGCCGGTGCGGTAGAGACCGCCGATGTGGTTCAGTACGATGGTGAGATCGGGCACGGCGTTGGCGAATTCCACGAGTTCGGGCAGCTGGGGGAAAAACACCGTACTCTCCAGGGACATGCCCTTGCCGGCCAATACGCGGGCGCCTTCCCTGAACTGGGGGTTGGCAAGGAGACCTCGCTCGGCCCGATCCTCCACGTCGGGATGCGGGTCCCAACCGGCGCCTTGGCGGATGCCACGGAAGCGATTGGGGCTGGCGGCCTGGAGGGCGTCCAGAACCGGCTCCACAGCGGCGCCGAGTCTCAGGTTGGCGTTGCCAATAATTGCAGCGGCCGCCCGGCATGGCCCATAGAGTCCGCTGGCGCTGGCGGCGGCCAACCCCTGGACAAATTCCACCTCACCCACCGAACGCAGTTCTTCCGGGCCGTCCTGCCGGTACATGGCGCGGGTCTCGATGAACACCGTGGAGCGCACATTGTGGCCGCTGTTGACGTCGGCGGCGAGTTCGTGGAGCAGGTACCGCTGGTAGGGGATGCGAATTTCGCGAAAGTCCCAAAAATGATGATGCGGATCGCAAATGGGAAGTTCGGGTTCCAGGGTTTCTTCCTGGTTCAGGGCCAACCAGTCGTTTCCTCCAAAGGGCATAGCGTCACCTCCGTGAACATCGTGCCGATTTTATTGCACCCGGTTTTGTTTCACATAGTAGCGAGTCCGCACCGGGTACGCTACCAGTGGTCGGGTCAATTTCAGGACGATTGCAAAGTCGTTGGCCGGCCTGTTCTCTCCGCTCATCCTGAGCCCGTCGAAGGATGGTTGCCCGTGGTTCGACAAGCTCACCATGAGCGGGTGTCAAGGGATTTTGCAATCGTCCTGGGGTTAATTTCGAGCCGCGGGCGGATACATTGGCGGCGATGTCGGAGAGCAGCTTGGCCCACTATTGCGGTGGGGACTGCTGGGCATGGTCGAAGAGTGTATCGGCCATTGCCACGATTTCGGCGCTCATGGTCAATATCTGCCGCCATTCTGACGGAATGGCCTCAACGCCGTAATATGCCCCGCCGATTTGGCCATAGATTGCGCCGGTGGTGTCCGCGTCATCACCGAGGTTGACGGGCTGCTAGCTCTGCTTCGATCCGGTGCGTTGCCTCGTAGAACGCGCAGTTTCGTAGCATTGTATCCACTCATCCACCGAGGTTCGGCCGACCGCCTCTCCGATCAGGTCGAGGGGCAGGTCATCGAGTTTCCTGAAACGGACGCATGACTTGCCCATGTTGAGTTTTTTGCCGGTGGCCTGGTAGCTGTCAACGAACCACCGTTCGCGGTTGGCGTCCACGTAGATGCCCATAAGATGGACCGATACGTGGTTCTTTTCGGACGAGATTGCCGCGTAGCTCAGGGGATGGCCGTTGTAGGTTTTGGGGTACCGTTCCAGGGGAACCACGTAGGCGATCATGCCAAAGTCCATCATCTCCTGGTATCCGGCGGGAAGGTTGGCAAGCACAACCTCGCGCACGGTCGAGACAGCCTCACGCCGTTCGGGAGTCAACTGGTCGAGATACTCGTTGACGGTGGCCGCGCTGCTTTTCACGATGCACCTCCTGAAACCCTGGATGCTGGGCGGTGTCCGGCGCCGGCCGGCATGGCGTATTCTACCGCACTGATCGCCGGCGCAAAGATGGTTGGGCGGGGTCGATTGCGACGGCCTGCAATCCTCTCGGACACTGGATTCCCGCTTGCGCGGGAAAGACGAGTGGAATAGGATCGAGCTTTCGCGGGAAATACGATAGCAATAGAATCAATATGCGATACTAGCGGCCCGCCCAACCCGTCATTCCCGCGCAGGCGGGAATCCACGACTCACCCTGTCTGCGATCGGACTTTTTGAGAGCATGGCGGGTTTTGAGATAGTTTCTAAGCGCTGCTGCCGACGTGGCCCCGGCCGGGCCGGTTGGAACGGTGGAGTATCAGGCGGGATATGGCCCGCACTGTGTCTGCCATCCGTCGCTCTGAGCCAAAGGCGTCACGAACCAAAGTTTCCATAAGATTTATACGGCAAAGGCCCGCAGGAATCCGCCCATGAATCCCGTGTACCTGGACTACAACGCAACCACGCCCGTCGACCCCAGCGTAGCCGAGGCGATGCTGCCCTATATTTACGAGCACTTCGGCAATCCATCCAGCGGCCACCTTTACGGGCGCAACGCCAACGAGGGCGTCAACGCGGCCCGTAGCCAGGTGGCGGAAATGCTGGGATGCCACGCTGACGAGCTCATTTTCACCAGCGGCGGCACCGAGTCCAACAACTACGCCATCAAGGGCGCGATGGCCGCCAACCGGAGCCGCGGCGACCACATGATTACCTCGGCGGTGGAACATCCGGCCGTAATCGAAGTGTGCAAATTCCTGGAGGCCCAGGGCTGCCGGGTGACCTATCTGCCGGTGGATCAATATGGAATGGTTGACCCCGGGCAGGTGGAAGAGGCTATCACGCCGCAGACAACGCTCATCAGCATCATGCACGCCAACAACGAGGTGGGAACGATAGAGCCGGTCGAGGAAATTGCCGAGATAGCCCACCGCCACGGGGTGTTGCTCCACGCCGATTGCGCCCAGTCAGTGGGCAAGATTCCGGCGCGCGTGGATGATCTTGGAGTGGACCTGCTATCGATAGCGGGACACAAGCTTTACGCTCCAAAGGGTATTGGGGCGCTGTACATCCGGAACGGGATAGCGCTGGAGAAGCAGATGCACGGAGCGGGCCACGAAGGAGATTGGCGGGCGGGCACCGAGAACGTCATCCACATGGCGGCGCTGGGGCGAGCGTGCGAGTTGATTCAGCACAACCTGCCCGAATACCAGCGGCACATGGCAAGTATGCGCGACCGTTTGGAAGCGGGGTTGACGGCGGTTTTTGGCGAGATGCGCATTAACGGGCACCCCAGCAAGCGCTTGCCCAACACCTCCAGCGTCAGCTTCAGGCGGGTGGAGGCGAATACCGTTCTGGCGGAGATGGAAGACCTGGCCGCTTCGGCGGGAGCCGCCTGTCACAGCGACCGGGTGGAGGTGTCCAGCGTGCTGGAGGCGATGGGCATACCCCTGGAGTACGCGATGGGGACGCTGAGGTTTTCGGTGGGCCGGTTTACCACTGCCGAGGAAATCGACCGGGCCGTGGCCGAGGTTGCAAGAGTAGTGAGTCCCCGCCTGGAAACGGCGGCGGCAGGGTGAAAAATTGCAGCGGTTGGGGGCAGAGTCCTTCGGTTGTTATTGCGAGGAGCATAGCGACGTGGCAATCTCGCCGCAATGCAGTGGTTCACGCTGAGCACTCTGGCTACGCCAACGAGATTGCCACCCCCGTATCAAGTACGGGGTCGCAATGACAGGTGGGCGGTGATCACCCTCACCCCAACCCTCTCCCATCAAGGGAGAGGGGGAAGGGACGGGATTGCCGCGCTGCGCTCGCAATGACAGAAGGCGGGGACTGGAGTTTCGCAATTTTCTCGTTGGGGGCACTCAGGGTTCCGCTTCATGGTAATATCCGTTTGAATTTGAAGCGCCGCGCCTCAAGTACCGGCGTTTCGCCAAGCCGCCGCGCAACCGCAGCATTGAGAAGACCGATCGAATATCAGATCGCAAAAGGAGCCGGACAATGGCAGAGCTAGTATTGGGTTTGGCATCTTCCCACAGTCCCCAACTGAGCACTCCGGCGGACGGATGGGCCGGCCGCGGTGAGCGGGACAAGGGCCACGTTGAGTTGATTGGCGCCGACGGCATCACCTCCAACTACGAGGGCCTGCTGGCGCGGATCGATACTGACCGTATTGCCAAAGAGATTACCCAGGCCAAGTTTGAGCAGCGGCACCGGCAGAACCAGCAGGCCATCGCACAGCTGTCTAAAAAGATGTACGACGCCGGGCTGGACGTGCTGGTGATGGTGGGGGATGACCAGCACGAGTACCTGCTGGACGACAATATGCCCGCCTTTTGCGTTTACTGGGGCGACCAGGTGAAAGTTGCCGGCCACGAGGCTGGCCCGTCAACCGGCAATCAGCCGCTGATTGGCTACGACACCGAAGATCGAATTGCGCCCACCGACCCCGCGTTGGCTCGGCACATCATAGATAGCCTGATGGACGATGAGTTCGATGTGGGAGTGTCCAGCTTCCTGGACCCAAAGAAGGGAGGCCGGGCCAAGGGCGGCATTGGTCACGCGTTTGGGTACGTTTACAGCCGGCTGATGACCGAGGCGACGATCCCCACCGTGCCGGTGATGCTCAACACGTACTACCCGCCCAACCAGCCCACGCCGAAGCGGTGCTACAACCTGGGACAGGCGCTGAAATCGGCGATCGAGTCGTGGCCACAGGACATACGGGTGGGCATTCTGGCCTCCGGCGGCCTGAGCCATTTTGTGGTGGATGAAGAGCTGGACCACCAGGCACTGGAGGGCATGAAGGCCAAGAGCGTTGACCAGTTGTCGGCGCTGCCCCGTGAGAAGATAAACTCCGGCAGTTCCGAAATACGCAACTGGATAGTGGTGACCGGAGCCACCGAGCATCTGGACATGGACATAGTGGACTACGTGCCGTGCTATCGCTCACCAGCCGGCACCGGCTGCGCGATGGGATTTGCCACCTGGGGTTAGTCCGGAAGCGGGCGGTTACACCCTATAGAGCCTGCTGACAATTAGCAGGCTCTAGCCGGCGCAGTCGGGTTTCAGACTGCGCCACTGCCCTCAATCGCTGTCCGGCGAACCCTCGCCGCATCGCCTACGCGACATCGTCCTTCATGCTGTAAATCGCGCCCGGCCGGCCGCCCTCCGGCAACCCCAGGGGCAGGTGAACATTGAGCAGGAAGGGGCGCTTCTCTTCGTCCACAATCCTGAGCCCCTGCTCGATGGCATTGCCAATGGTCGCCTCGTCGGTGGCGTCCATCGCCTCCACGCCGAATCCTTCGGCAAGCTTCACCGGGTCGATGTTGTCCAGCACCACTCCCCGGTACTCCCCGGTCTCTTTCATGTCAGCGTTGGCGTTGGCAAAGGAGCTGGCAACGATGCCATATGCTCCATTGTTGGAGATCACGTACAGCACCGGAATGTTGTGGCTGGCTGCTGTCCATAGCGCCGAGTCCGAGTAGTACAGGGACCCGTCGCCCACCAGCCCGACCACCGGCTTGTCGGGGGCGCCCAGTTTGGCTCCGATGGCCGCACCCACCCCATAGCCCTCCGAGCCGCCGGCGGGGCGGATGTACTGGTTGTTTCCCAGCTCGCCCGAATTGTGGAGAAGGTCCTGACCGACCGCGAATTGCTCGATCGTTACCAGGCCGCCGCCACGCCGCTCCAGGGCGGTGTCCAGGGCGTCGGCGAGAACGAAGGGACGCACTCTTCCCTGTTGGGCAGTAATCCGCTGGGCTGCGTCCCTCCTGCGGGCGCGCAGAGCAGCCGCTTCCTCCCGGGCCCAGGCCCGCCGTTCTGCCAGTTCGTCGTGCGACGACTCGGTCATTTCCAAAAGGCGTTGCGCCGCGCGTTTTTCGTCGGCCAGCACCGCCAGATCAAGGCCGGGGATGTTCTCCAGGTTCTCCGCGTCCGAACCCACCGCGATGGTGCGTTCGGCATTGAAGAACGCCGCGTAGTCGTCGGCGGTGCCCGCGCCGTTATGACGCACGCCCCAGCACAGAATCAGGTCCGGGTCAATGTCCGGCGCCTGTTCCAGCCTTCTGCCCCCACAGTGCAGCGGATGTTTGATGGGGACACCCCGCAGGTCGCCCACCACGGGGATGCCAAACCGCTCTGCCAGCGCCGTTACTTCCGCGTCGGCGCCGCTCTTCCAGATACCGTCTCCGGTATAGAGCAAAGGTCGCTTGGCTTCCCGAAGAGCCCTGGCGATGGCTTCCACGTCGGCGTCCGACGGGTAGCCGCTCCGTAGCTGCGGAACCGGGCCGTCCATAATGTTCGCGGAATACTCGGTTGGCCCCAGCAACCGGTCGTAAACGGCCAGATGCACCGGACCCACCGGCGGGGTCATCGCAACCCGGATGGCGCGCTCCACGGCAGCGGGCAGACCCTCCGGCTCAATAACCGTCCAGTTGGCCTTGGTCAGGGGTGCGCTGATTGCTGTGGGGCCGGCGTTGTGGGACACGTCCAGGCTGATCAGATCGGCAAAGCTGCCGGTGTCGCCCGCGAATGTAATTACCACCACGGGGAGGCTGCCGGTCCAGATGTTGATGAGCTGCCCCATGCACTGGGCCAGACCGGCGCCCAGATGCACCACCATCACGGCGGGGGCCAGATTCGCCTGGGTGTATCCCCCGGCCATTGCCGTTACCGCACCCTCGTGCAGACCAAGAATGCCGTGAATATCCGGCCGGGAGTGCAGTTCGTTGAAGAAAAGGGCCTCCCGCGAGCCCGAATTGTTGAATACGTACTTTACGCCCAGCGCCGCCAGTTGCTCCACCATGAGCCGTGAGGCATTGGCCGTCATTTGCCGTGTCTGCATTCCATCACCCTTTCGTTCCCAATGTGTCGCCCGATGCCGGCCGCTTCCTTTGTTGGACACTGGCCCGGCGATTTCTTCCCTTCGGTTTCGCTGGCAATGGTACGGCGGAAGGTGTGGATTGTCCACTTCACCAAAACTTGATCCCCATCCCGCCGCCGCCCCACCCTAAAAATCCTGTCCATCCTGCTAATCGATGTAAAAACCCGTCCCGGCTCATCCTGAACCCGTCGAAAAAGCCCAAACCGTCGTGTGCGGATGACAAGTGCCCAGACGCGCCATATAATGCCGGTAACAGAGGCCAGACCCAGCGCACCACACTTCAGGAGGCCGTCCATGGCTACCGAAACCAAGTTCGAGATTCTGACCAAACCCCTGGTAAAAATCACCGAAATGGATCACATCGTCCTGCGCACCAAAGACGTGGAAGGATCGCTGCGCTTCTACACCGAAGTGCTTGGCCTCCAGGCCGAGCGTGTGGAGCAATGGCGGGCCGGCGAAGTGCGGTTCCCTTCAGCGCGGATAAACGCCGACACCATCATCGACTTCTTCGCATCCGACAGCATCCCGGAAGGCAGGGACGACGTTCGCAACCAGGACCATTTCTGCATGGTCATTGATTACACCGACATGGAAGAGTTGAAGACTCGTTTTGAAGACCTCGGTGTTGACATTCAGGCCGGCCCCGGCAAGCGCTGGGGTTCCCACGGCGACGGCATTTCCCTGTACATCTACGATCCCGACAACAACGTGGTCGAACTGCGCCACTACTAGAATCCCGGTTCCCGCATTGTTCGCCAGCCTGGGTCACATCCGCCGCCCAATCACCAACCCGCTCCCGGACTGTGATTCAGGCTAACGCAGCAGAACCGACCGGCAGGGTCTTTTCAAAGTTGTGTAAATTAACCACCCGCTCGTCCTGAGCCTGTCGAAGGACGGTCGCCGATGGTTCGACAAGCTCACCACGAGCGGAGGTCGGAGGATTTTGAAAAGGCCCTGACCGACTGGCAGCGGCGCTTGATATGCTCGTGTCGGTTGGTCGGATCGGTGAAACAGTCGCCCATTTTCTCCTGTAATGCGAACCTGGCGCCCAGGCATATATTGGCGGTCACCTCCTGGCCCGCCCAGCCCCAGCAGCCTCGGCGTCGTTGCAGTCCGGACTGTACTGGGCAGGATCACCGAGTTGCCAACTTTTCGCGGACACGGTCTGCCACTTTATCCAAATATCCGTCCGACCATGATGACCACCGATTGAAAGCGGGTGGAGCCAAGCTCGGGACAGGGATAACCAGATGCTGCTCCGTTTGGACATCAAAAATCTCATCGATAGAACGAGGGACTTTCAGTCGATCCATCTTGAGAATGCGAGAAATATGCTGCACGGAACCCGCACCATGAACAATGAGGACTGTCGGGGCGACTTCAGCGAGCAGGTAACGGAAAATCTCTTCCCCCTTTCTTGCGCCGCCGGCATGAGCCCGTTTTCTTAGAGCCTGTCTACGATCTCTGAAATAGGTTAAGTTGAGGCTATTATTCAGGGGAGGGTAATCATGTCTCATTCCTATCCCAGCGACATCAGCCGGGAGCAATTCGCCCGTATTCTGCCGACGCTGGAGTCGGCCCGCCGCCGGACCAAGCCCCGCACCGTGGACTTGTATGACGTTTTCTGCGGTGTGCTATATCTCCTGAAAAGCGGGTGCCAGTGGCGAATGATACCCGCGGACTTCCCCGATTGGCGCACCTGCTACCAGTATTTCCGGCAATGGAGTGAGCGGCCCGACCCGGAGCAGGATTCCATTCTGGAACAAGTCCTAAAAAAAATCGGTTGGCGCGGCCCGACGCAGCAATGGGCGGAAAGAGCGGACCAGCTTCTGTATCGTGGACTCCCAGAGTGTCAAGAACACGGACAGCGCCGAGCACAAGGGCTATGACGCGGGCAAGAAGGTATCCGGAATCAAGCGACACATCGCGGTGGATACGCAAGGATTGCCCCATGCGATCCACATAACCACGGCCAACGTCACCGACCGGGCTGGGGCTTTGGCGATGTTTGACCGGCGCCGAGACGGCCTCAGTCAAGTGCAGAACGTGCTGGTGGACGGGGGTTACACCGGAAAGCCCTTTGCTGCTGCGGTGCAAAGCTTGTTGGGAGCCGCGGTGGAAGTGGTGAAACGCAGCGAACTGCACACCTTCGTGGTGCTGCCGAAGCGATGGGTGGTGGAGCGGTCTTTCGCCTGGCTGGAGAAGTGCCGCCGCCTCTGGAAGAACTGCGAAAGAAAGCTCAATACCAGCCTGCAAATGGTGGTGCTTGCCTTCATGGTGCTAATCCTCAAAAGATTGTAAACAGGCTCTTAGATCCGCGCCAATGGGAGTGGAATAGCAGACTACGTCCGTTTCCAAGATGTTGTGAATGTTTCGTTGGTTCAGGCGAGCCGCCAAATCATCAATGTTCCGTCGCGTCGGAGACGGTTTGCCTTTGGTAACCTCATCGTAGAGCCTGCGGCAACTCTCGCCATTTCGATTGAAAAGCGCATCCAAGTGCCTCTGGTGTCGTATTTCTGTGGCGGAATACGGGTTCCGTTGATTCCTGCCGACGATGAACACGTCCGCTTCTAGCGGATTCCTCATCTTGCTCATCCAGGGGCGTGGGAGTTGACCATTGATGGGCTCGGTCAATTCCCGGATCTTTTCCTCAAACTTGTCCATTATGATGCCCCTCCAAGCGTGGATTTAGAGCGGTTGGATGCCCACCAACACGGGCAGGTTTCCCGCCAGCGCAGGCCCTTCCCCCTCTCCCTCGATGGGAGAGGGTTGGGGTGAGGGTGCAATTCGCAACCCCCTGCCACCGCCAGCAGCCCACCACCTGTCATTGCGAGGAGCGCAGCGACGTGGCAATCTCGTTGAGGTTGAGTACACGTCGGTAAACCACCATTGCTACGGTGACGAGATTGCCACCCCCGTATCAAGTACGGGGTCGCAATGACAGATTCAAGTGGGGTCAGCGTGAGCGCACGCCATCGCCGGGCGTCGTGCGGGTTGTGACCGGCCCGGATGTCGGTACGCACCCGCCCGTTCCCGCGTTCCCAATCATCCGGTACTTCGCCTGCGCCGGCATCACTGCGCCGTCCAACCCCCGTCCACCACTACCTCGCTGCCCGTTACAAACGAGGACTCGTCAGACGCCAGGTACAAAACCGCGTACGCAACCTCATCCGGTTCCCCGTATCGTCCCATCGGGACCAGGGAAAGCGTCATTTGATAACGGTCGGTGTCCGCTCGAACCGCCCTGGTCATCTCGGTAACAATGGGCCCGGGATGCACCGAATTCACGCGGATTCCGTCAGCAGCATACTGGATGGCCGCCGATTTGCTGAAAAGACGCACCGCTCCCTTGGAACTCTGGTAGGCCGACCCGCTGTACGGCACCGCCACGATGCCCAGCTGCGAAGAGATGTTTACGACCGACCCGCCTCCTGCATCCAGCATCGCCGGTATGGCCGCCCGCGTACCCAAAAACACCCCCTTCGCATTGACATCCATAGTCCGGTCCCAGGACTCGGCCGGCTCGTCGGCGATGCTGTGCGGACTGCTGCCGATCCCGGCGTTGTTGACCAAAATGTTCAACCCGCCCAATTCCGCCAACGCTTTTGCTACCGCCGCCGACCAGTCTGCTTCCGACGCAACATCCAGATGTTGGTAGATGCACCGCCCGCCTCCGGCAACGATGCTGGCGGCAACCGCGTCACCCAGGCCATCCAGCACATCCCCAATTAATACAGACGCACCCTCGGCGGCAAATAGCCGGGCCGTGCATTCCCCAATCCCGCGGGACCCGCCGCTCACGATAGCAACCTTTCCATCCAGCCTGCCCATACCAACCTCCCGGCGAACCATGCGCGTACCCGCTTTAATCTGTCATTGCGAGGAGCGCAGCGACGTGGCAATCCCGTTACACGTAACACCCAAAAATCCTGTCCATCCTGTCCATCGATGTAAAAACCCGTCCCCCAACCCGCTGCCTCAGGTTATGATTCCCTGCTCTACCATGTCCGCCATCTCGTCCTGCGTCAGGCCCAACAGGTCGCCGTAAATCTCCCGGTTATGCTCGCCATACCTGGGGATGGGGCCTGCGGTGGTGGGGGTTTTGGAGAACTTGATGATGGTGGGGCCCGGAACCAGCATCTTCTTTCCCGGCGGGTCGTGGATCTCTGCCTCCATCATCACTTCACGCTCCCACAGGTGGCTGTCGGCCAGAACCTCCGGAATGGACTTGACCGCGCCGAACGGAATGTCGGCGGCCACCAATGCGTCCTCCACCTCTTTGACCGTGCGTTCCTCGCACCAAAGGCGCAACAACTCCATGCGTACCTCTGCCATGTCAGTAGCAAACATCGGCGCGGCAAACTGAGGGTCTTCAGACATCTCGTCGTAATCCATTACCTTGAGCATCCGTTGCCACATGCCGGCGCGGGCCGCCCCCGTCGTTACCCAGCCATCCTTGCAGCGCAGGAAGGTACCCACCCGCAGGAAATCGTTGGTGTTGGTCTCGTAGCACATGGCCAGCGCAACTTCCTCCAGGGTAATCCCCCCGTCCAGCATCGCCACTTCCAGCCATTGCCCCTCGCCGGTCCGGTCCCGGTGACGCAGCGCGCCCAGGATTCCGATCACCGCATGAAGCGCAGCCGTGCGGTCCATCACCGGGCCGTTACCCATGATGGGCTGGTCAAACCCCCGCCCGGTCTGATCGCCGAAACCGCTCATCGCCTGGATAATTGGGTCGAAACACTGCCGGTCACGATAGGGCCCGTACTGCCCGAACCCCGACACCGATGCCAGGATAATGCCCGGATTCACCTTGCATAGATCGTCGTAACCGAACCCCATTTCGACCATCGTGCCCGGCCGGAAGTTTTCCAGCACCACGTCGGAGACCTCCAGAAGCCGGAAGAACAGGTCCTTGCCCTTGTCGTGGCGCGTGTTCAGCGTAACGCTCTTTTTGCCCCGGTTGTAGGCGGCAAACTGGACACTCATCTTGCCCACGAATGGCCCGGAATCTCGCAGATCCGCCCCTTTTCGCCACTCCAGCTTGATCACTTCCGCGCCCATGTCCTGCAGGATCAACCCGCCCCGCGGCGCCGCCTGCCAGCGGGCCAACTCCAAAATTCGCACGCCATCCAAAACAGCTCCCGCGCCGTTGTACGCCATAACAATTCTCCTTGTAGTTCGCCGGTTCTGCGCCGCCCGATTTGGGGACTCCATTCGTGTCCCCAACCGCGGTTTTCGTGAGTATAACCAACCGCCCAGCCACGAGTATAGCCGGATTCACCCCTCACGCGTACCCGCTTTAATCTGTCATTGCGAGGAGCACAGCGACGCGGTCGCGGCGGCCCTTGCCACCTGGCTGCTATCTACACCGACTATCGCATCGCGGCGCGTCCACGCCGCACCGGACGTCAGATACTCCGTTCCGTGAACACCGCGTCCGCCTGCTCCAAAGCCTCCTCCACATACGGCCATCCGCGATACCAGCCAGCCTGCGAGAATACCTCGCAGATCTCCCGCCGACTCATGCCCAGGTTCAGCGCGTATCCAATGTGCTCCCTCAGTTGCTTCATGTGGCCCCGGCACATCAGCGCCACCAGGATACACACCGTGCGTTCCTTGGGGGACAGGTCGCCGCGCGCCCACACCTCACCGAAATTGTAAGCATCCACCAGCGCGGCGGTCTCCGGCGCCAGTTCGTGGGAAAGCGTATTTTCCAGGTCTACAGCGGCTTGCTGACCCCAATTCTCGCTGCGGATCTGCCGTCCTCTCGCCAGCTTTTCTTCCACCGACGCCAGCCACTCTGCTTGCAGGGGTTGGCTGTCCTCCCGCTGCCAGATGGGTTGCTCATTGATCACCCGCTGCGCCTGGGCCAGCGAGGAAACGGTGGCCGGTATCCCGGCGTAAAAGATGAGCTGCAGGAAAATCCCCTTGACCTTTTGCGGCGACATTCCCAGGGATAGTCCCACCCTGATCTGGTGCTGCAAACCGAATTCCCAGCCGTTGCAGCACTGGGCCGCGATGGTTGCCAGACTTCGCAGCGTCACGTCGAGGCCCGGCGCCTGCCAAACTCCGCCCCACATCACTTCTTCCTGCAGCTTCACGTAATCCTTGCTGATGTCCGGCAATGCCCCGGTCAGCCGGCCCTGTGGCACGTACTGATCGATAAATGCGTGGAGATTCGCCGCTTTTCGCGCCAGGTCAGCCGCACTGTCCATATATCTTTCTCCCGATGTTGGGCCTGCCGTTATAAAAACCCGCGAAGCCAGGTCAGCCGCGCCGAGCGTTAAAGACCTCGTTGGCCTGCTCCAGGGCGTCCTCGACGCAGGGCCACCCCCGGTACCAGCCGGCCTGGGCGAACACCTCGCAAATCTGCTGGGCGTCAAGACCGGCGTCCAGAGCGTATCCAACGTGGCGTTTCAGTTGCCTCAGGTGCCCGCGACACATCAAAGCCGCCAGGATGCACACCATGCGTTCCCGCGGGTCCAGGTCGGCTCGCCGCCACACTTCTCCAAAATGATAACCGTCCACCAACTCTGCGGATTCGGGAACCAACTGCCGAGCCAGCGAATGCTCGATTTCAGCATCGGCTTGTTCGCCCCAGTTCGCAATGCGAATGGCCTTGCCTTGCGCCAACATCTCTGCAACGGATGCCAACCATTCGACGTCCAGCGGCACGTCCCCCGATTTCCATTCCTCCCGCTCGTCGATCACTTCCTGGGCGATACGAAGGCCGAACAGGGTGGCGGGCACTCCGGCGTAAAACAACAGCTGAATGAATATCCCCTTGATCTGCTGCGCCGTAATCCCAACGGTCAGGCCGGTACGCACCTGGTGTTCAACGCCAAAGTCATACCCGTTGACACACTGTGCCGTGATGGTGGCGAAACTGCGTAACTTCAGGTCCAGCCCGTCCACCAGCCACACCCCGCCCCACATCAGCTCGTGCTGCACCCGTATGAAATCCGCCAGTACCGGAGTCGGGCGGGCGTAGGGCAGATGCTGGTCGAAAAACTGCCGCAGTTTCGCCGATTTTTCCTGTAACTCCGTCACGGTTGTCATGGCAACTGCCTCCTCGTCCATCAGACCTCGCATTAAGCGTTTTCTTCCGCAAACACTGCCTGGGCCTGCTCCAGGGCGTCTTCCACATGAGGCCAGCCCCGATACCAGCCGGCCTGGGAAAACACTTCGCAGATTTCCTGCTGGCTGAATCCCATCTTCAGCGCATATCGGATATAGCGCTTCAGCTGCTTCCAATGCCCACGGGACATCAGCGCCGCCAGCACGCACACCATCCGCTCTTTGGGCGACAGATCTTTTCGCGCCCACACTTCCCCGAAGTTGTACCCATCGACTATGTCCGAGGCTTCCGGCACCATGCGCTGCGCCAGTGATCCTTCCACCTCGCGGTTGGCCTCCTCCCCCCAGAGACGTTGTCTTATCGCGGTGGCCCGCTCCAGCTTGGCCCCGACGGTTTCCAGCCAGTCTGCTTCCAGAGGAACATCCGCGGCTTTCCATTCATCTCGCTCGTCTATCACCTTCTGGGCTTGCAGCAATCCGTTTACCGTAGCGGGAATACCGGCGTAGAAGAGCAATTGGATAAAAGTGCCCTTAACCTGCTGGGGCGTTATTCCCAAGGACAGAACGACCCTGATCTGGTATTGGAGCGCGAAATCCCAACCGTTGATGCAAAGGGCAGCAAGGGTGGCGAATCCGCGCAGCTTTGCGTCAAGGCCGGGGCTTTGCCAGATTCCGCCCCACGACAACGGCGTCTGAATCTGCGAGTAGTCGCGCGGAATGGAAGGGGTCCCTATGTTGCCGGGGATATTCTCCTGAAAGTCCCTGGCCCTTTGGGCCAGCTCATCGGGCGTGGTCATGGGCTGTTGCTCCTGAGTAGGCCGTGCATTACCAAGCCAATTCTACCCGACTATCTCAATTGAGCAAACGCCAACCCGCCGTGCCCGCCCCCGTCGAAGGACGCCCCTTCTCCCTTGATGGGAGAGGGCTGGGGTGAGGGTGACAATCGCAACCTTATGTCATTGCGAGGAGCGCAGCGACGTGGCAATCCCGTTGAGGTTGAACACACGCGGGCAAACCACCATTGCTACGGCGACGAGATTGCCACGCTGCGCTCGCAATGACAAGCCTCACCCCCGCTCATCCTGAGCCTGTGGAAGGATCATCCCGAGCTTGTCGAGGGACGTGCCAATTTCGCCCTCGCCGCAAAAACCCGCTCCCCTCACCCTACGTTTGTATTATGATTGGGGCTGTACGTTCAATCGTTCGATAATATGTTGCCAGGTTCCCGAACAGCACGGAGGTAAATCATGAAGTACGACGTCATCGTAGTGGGCGGTGGATCCGCCGGGTGCACCATCGCCGGCCGTCTGTCCGAAGACCCGGACCGTTCGGTACTGCTCCTGGAGGCCGGCCCGGATTATCCGGATTTCGAGCATTTGCCGGACGATCTCAAGTTGGGCAACAACGTCTGGCTGTCGGCCTACGGCCCCCACAATTGGGGCTACACCGCCCAGATAACCCCGGAAATGGACGAGTTGGTGATCCCGCGGGGGAAAGCCACCGGCGGCTCCAGCGCGGTGAACGGCCAGGTCCTTTTCCGGGGCATCCCCGAGGACTACGACCGCTGGGCCGAATGGGGTAACGACGAATGGTCATTCACCAGGGTCCTGCCGTATTTCAACAAGCTGGAAACTGACCTGGACTTTGGCGGCGACGACTTCCACGGCACCGACGGACCCGTGCCGGTGCGGCGCGCTCCCCGCAGCGAGTGGATGCCCCATGCCGTCGCCTTCGAGCAAGCCTGTGTCGCCGAGGGCTTTCCCATCGACGAAGACCAGAACCATCCCGAGTCCACCGGCGTCTCGCCACGGGCGCGCAATACCATCGACGGCGTCCGCATGAGCATGGCCATCAACTACCTGGACCTGGCCCGCCACCGCCTGAACCTGACCATCCGGGGGAACGTAACCGCCCGCCGCATCCTGTTCGAAGGGCAACGGGCCGCGGGCATCGAAGCCGAGAGCGGCGGAGAAATCTTCACCGTGGAGGGCGGCCAGATTATCGTGAGCAGTGGCGCCGTTGCCTCGCCCCAGCTCCTGATGCTCTCCGGCGTAGGCCCCGCCGAACACCTCCGGAGCCTGGGCATCCCGGTCATCCACGACCTGCCCGGAGTGGGTCAAAACCTCCGCGACCATCCCGCCGCCGCCGCCCTCTATCGCGCCGTTGGCGAGAGGCCCGACGTCCAGGCCCCCGTAATCCAGGTTGGACTGCGCTACACCGTGGAAGGGTCGAACCTGCGCAACGATATGCAGCTCAGTCCGACCCTGTTGACCAGCGAGCACCGGCCGGCCCACGTAGTCATTGACGATGACCTCAACTACATCGGCATGGGCGCCAGCTTGCAGTTGGCCTTGGGCAAGGGTGAGCTGACCCTGCAGTCCACCGACCCCCACGTACAGCCCCGCCTGAACTACAACTACTACCAGGAAGAAGAAGACCTCCGGCGGATGCGGGAGGCAATACGCCTGGGCGTCCGCATTGCCGAGCATCCCGATTACTCCGACATCCTGTTGGAACGCATCATGCCCACCGACGAAGAGTTGCAGTCCGACGAACTGCTCAACGACTGGCTCCGGCACAACTCCGGAACATCCCACCACATATCCGGCACCTGCAAGATGGGTCCAGACTCCGATCCCATGGCCGTGGTCGACCAGTTCCTGAAGGTGAAAGGCGTGGAAGGACTCAGAGTGGCCGACGCCTCGGTCATGCCGGACTGCATCCGCGCCAACACCAACGCCACCACCATAATGATCGGCGAAAAAGTCTCCGATTACATCAAAGACGGCCGTTAGCGGTCAGGCTGCACGGGAAGGTTCTCATCACGAGAACTCCGGCATCACGGGCTCATGCGTACCCACTTTAATCTGTCATTGCGACCCCGTACTTGATACGGGGGTGGCAATCTCGTCGCCGTAGCAATGATGGTTACCCGACGTGTGCTCAACCCCAACGAGATTGCCACGTCGCTGCGCTCCTCGCAATGACAGTAGGCTGGTTTGGTTTGACAAAGTGGGTACGCGTGAGCATCACGGGAGGTTGGCATCAATGGAAGTCCAGTGGATGAATCACACCGGATTCGTGGTCAGCGACATGGCGCGTTCCCTGACCTTCTACCGGGACCTGCTGGGGCTGCGGGAGGAACGGGACCAGATTCTGGAAGGCGAATTTATCTCCGAACTGGTGGGTTATCCAGACGCCAGACTGCACATCGTGTACCTCGGCATGGGGGACATGCGCCACTCGGTTGAGCTGATCCAGTACCTCAACCCGCCCGGTGTTGCCGTTGACCTCCCCCAGCGCTTCCAGGTAGGCGCATCTCATCTGGGTGTGATCGTTGACGATCTGGACGCCTTTTACCGAGAGCTGTCCGCCCAGGGCGTCCGGTTTGTCAGCCCGCCGGCCATCCGTCCCAACCCGGTGTACCCGGCGGCCAGCAAAGGCTGCTACATGCAAGACCCCGACGGAAACTGGCTGGAGCTGTTGGAACGGCCCCCGGCTCCAGCCGATACCAATTTGGTATAAGGCCCGCGTCCTGTCTTACGCCGCCGGCCGCCCGTGGTACGGTCAGCGGTCCAGCCCCAGGCGACTGCGGCAAACCTCATACACCGCTTCCAGGAACCCTCCTGCGTAATGCCGGTGGCTGAAAGCGACGCCGCGAGTCGCAGCGTCCGACCGGGCGGCTTCGTATAACTCCACCGCCGCCGCGTTGTCATAGGGAAAAGGTAGTTGACCCATGTAATGCTCGAAGTCGGATATGTCGGCCCAGACAATCAACTCCCGTGTGTCAGAGTTATTCGTTGCCCAGTTGTCGCCGTCGTTCTTGCCGCGCAACAGCCACCACGCAGCCATGTCCACGGCCGGCGTTCGATCTGCGCCCAGAGACACTAGCCCAGCACCTGTTCCGCCAGTCGCTCCAGCCCGGCTATTCCCTCTGCGCCGGCGTCCGGAGGCAGCGCCACGGTCACCCGGTTGGCCCCGGCTTCCTCATATCGCGCGATGACATCCCGGTCGGGCGCGACGTTGGAAACAATCAGCTGTATGGACTTCGGGTCTCTGCCCGCTGCCTCTGCCAATTCATCCATAGCCGCGCGGCCCGCTCTCACCTGCTCTTCCGTCACGCGCACCGGCATCCAGCCGTCGCCCCATGCCACCACCCGCTTGAACACGTTGGCCGCATAGCCCCCCAGAAATACCGGCGGGTGTGGCTTCTGCACCGGCTTGGGCGAGCACTTGACCGGAGGAAAGTCGAAAAAGCGCCCGTGGAACTCAGCTTCGTCCTTGGTCCACAACTCTTTCATCGCCAGGATGGCTTCCCTCGTCTGCCCCCAGCGATGCTGGAAATCGCCGCCCATTATCTCGGTTTCTTCTTGTAACCAACCGGCGCCGATGCCGAACAGGAACCTTCCCCCGGAGAACTTGTCCAGAGTGGCTATCTGTTTGGCCTGCATTATGGGATTGTGTTCCGGCACCAGGCTGATGCTGGTTCCCAGTTTGATGGCGCTCGTGGCCCCCGACGCCCGGGCCAGGGCGATCAGTGGGTCGCCGATGTCCGCCATCGAGGGCGGAATCGACCCGTCCGGCGTACCCCCGTACCGGGAGTTGGTATGCACGGGAACAATCGGGTGCTCCGGAAGCCAGAAGGACTCAAACCCCAGTTCCTCGGCTCGTTTCGCCAGTTCTGCCGGGTCAACCGAATCGCTGGAAGCCCTGGCCGTAACTCCAATATCCATAGTAATCGCCTCCGTAATGAAGATGGCGTGATGGTATCACTTGCGAGCCAATCGCGATATTAACGCTGCATAGAACACCGGGCCCCGCCAGCATCACCACTTCGGCCTGTTCCAATAGCTCACCGTGAGAGGCAGCGTGCCACCGGCGGAATAAGCCCCTGATTTTAGCGGTATTATGGGATGCACTCACGCGTACCCACCTTGTCAAACAGGGCAATCGCGTTATAAGTTGGTAGACTTGGCCAAGGATACGAGTCCAGTGATGTGAAGGACAGACGGGGGGAGTAATGAGGAAGGAGCAGGGCGCGTCCATTATGGATTATTTCGAGGCGTTGGAGGATCCCAGGATCGACCGCTGCAAGCGGCACCAGCTGCTGGACATCATTGCCATTGCCATCTGCGCCGTCATCTGCGGCGCGGACTCCTGGGTCTACATCGAATTGTTCGGCAAGAGCAAGGAGGAGTGGTTCCGCACTTTTCTGGAACTGCCCAACGGAGTCCCCTCCCACGACACCTTCGGCGACGTCTTCTCCCGGCTGGACCCGGAGCAGTTCCAGCAGTGCTTCATGGCCTGGACCCAGGCGGTGTCCGACCTGATCCCCGGGGAAGTGGTAGCCATCGACGGCAAGACGGTGCGGCGCTCCCACGACCGCAATTCGGGCCAGCGGGCCATCCATCTGGTCAGCGCCTGGGCCTCGGCCAACACGCTGACGCTGGGGCAGGTGAAGACCGAGGAGAAGTCCAACGAAATCACCGCCATTCCCCAGTTGCTGCAACTGCTGGAACTGAAGGGGTGCATCGTCACTATCGACGCCATGGGCTGCCAGAAGGAAATCGCCCAGGGGATTCTGGACCGGGGCGCCGACTACGCGCTGTCCCTGAAGGAGAACCAGGGTCGACTGTATGCAGACGTGCGGGACCTGTTCGAGGGAGCGGAGGAGTTCGGCTTCGAGGATGTTCCCCACGACTACGCCACCACCCTGAACAAGAACCACGGACGGATAGAACGCCGGGAGTGCTGGGTGATCAGTGACTCAGATTGTCTGGAGTACCTGAGCGCCGGCCAGGAATGGCCCGGCCTGCGCGCGGTGGTCAAGGTGGTGGGCCGCCGGGAGACGCCGGCAGGGACCACGGTACAGCCCCGGTACTACATCAGCAGCCTGGATGCGCCAGCGGAGCGCCTGCTGGAGGTGGTGCGCACTCACTGGAGCATCGAGAACTCCTTGCACTGGAGCCTGGACGTGACTTTCAAGGAAGACCATTGCCGAATCCGCAAGGACCACGCTCCGCAGAATATGGCGACGCTGAGGCAGGTTTCGCACAATCTGCTCAAGAACGAAAAGAGCCTTAAGGTGGGCATCCAGGGGAAGCGCCTCCAGGCCGGCTGGAAGGAGGACTACCTGCTGAAAGTCCTACGCAGCTAAAACGCGATTGCCCTGCCTTGTCAAACCAAACTGGCCTACTATCATTCCGAGGAACGCCCCTCCCCAGGGCCTTTCGGTTTTACAAGAAATCCCCTCTCCCTTGATGGGAGAGGGTTAGAACCTGCCCCGTACTTGATACGGGGGTGAGGGTGAAGGTGTGAGATAGGGAACTATCCTGCGGCAGACTATACCCCTCACCCCAGCCCTCTCCCACAAGGGGAGAGGGAGAATCGAAAGGCCCTGCGCCCACCCCCACCTGTCATTGCGAGGAGCGCAGCGACGTGGCAATCTCGTGCCCTAAGGTCGCTGCCGGGGATGTTTGGCCAGGAAGTCGTCGGCTATCTGTTCGAAGGTTACAAACTGGACGCCGTCGTGGGCACGGATGTATTCAGTGAGTCGCTCCAGCATCAGCAACACCTGGGGGCGACCGCTAACGTCTGGGTGGATGGTTATCGGGAAGACTGCTTCGTCGTATTCTCGGTAAACCCAATCGAACTGGTCTCGCCATAGCGACTCGATGTCCCTGGGGTTGGTGAAGCCGTGGCTGTTGGGCGACTTTTTGATGAACATCATCGGAGGCAGGTCGTCCAGGTACCAGTTGGCCGGGATCTCCACCAGGTCGGTCTCCTCGCCCCGTTCCAAAGCCTGCATCCAATGGTCTGCCGGCATGGCATAGTCAATCTTGGTCCAGCGGTCGCCGACTCGGACGTAGTAGCACTCGAAGTCGCGGTGCATCAGGCTGTGATCGTACTTGATGCCGTGCTTCAGGAGCAGCTCGTTGGTTACGTGACTGAACTCCCACCACGGAGCAACGTAACCGCGGGGCCGCTGCCCCGAAAGCTCGGTGATCAGATCGATGCAACGCACCAGAACGGCCTCCTCCTGTTCCGAGGACATGGAGATGGGGTTCTCGTGGGAGTAACCGTGCAGGCCAACCTCATGCCCCTGCTCCACGATCATCCGGCACTCTGCCGGAAAAGTCTCTATGGAGTGGCCCGGGATAAACCAACTGGTCTTGATATCAAGTCGGTCGAAAAGTTTCAGCAGCCGGGGCGTGCCGACTTCGCCAGCGAACAATCCGCGGGAGATATCGTCGGGGGAGTCCTCTCCCCCATAGGATCCTAACCAACCGCCAACGGCATCCAGGTCAACGCCAAACGCGCACAAGATTTGTTTAGTGGTCATCTCATTGATCTCCTCTTTACGGTGGTCAGATCACACGTCGGCCCAGGGGCGCGACCGGGCCATTTCCCGGACACCCTCGGGTGTGGTGATGGGGGCCAGGCAGCGGTCTCCCATGCAGGCATACAGCGCCGCCCTATTGTGCAGCGGGAAACCAAGTTGGCGGATTTGTTCGGCATCACGCTCCGAATCCAGGGGCTGCACAATCCGGTGGGGAACGTAGATCCGCAATGCCGACCGGTGCAGTCGGCGATAAATCGGACTGGACGAATCGCCGACGAGGACCAAGCGCACCGGCCCGTGGGATAGCAGATCCCTGGCTCGTCCCCAGGCCGCGCCCGCCGGCAGGAATAAAGATTCCTCATCCTCCTCCATGCGGCGGGATGCGTGGGCGCCCAGATAGCTCTTCCCGGGAACCACGGATTCCAAGATTTTGAGGGCTTGGGAGGCCCGGCCCGAGTGCCCCTCGTCGCCGGTCAGGTGAGACAGGGCCAGCAGCGCCTCGGCCCAGCTGCTGTTCTCCAACACCGGCTGCTCCCGCGGCAGGATCTTCGCCTCGAAGGACCGGGGTGGGGTGGTGTCGTAGTAGCCGCCGTCGGGCGCGCCGAACAGCCGCTCGACGGTCTCGGCGACTTCAACCGCCCGCCGCAGGCAATCAGGTTGCCCCGTGGATTGATACAGGGCCAGCCAGGCTATCAGGAAATTTACCTGGTCGGCCAGGATGGGCGTAGCGTCGTTCAACGCGCCCACGCGGCGGCGCAACCCTCCTGCCGGGGTCCAACTCTCCGCCCATAGTCTTTCAAGAATATCGGCTCCAAGCCGCCGATGAACCGAATTCCCCAGAACGTTGGCCGCCTGAATCAGGGCATGGGCGGCCAGAGCATTCCATCCGGCGTAGAACGTGCGGTCAACTGGCGGGGGCGCGGTTGCATCGCGATCCTTCCATGACCGCTGGTAGTAGGGTTCGTCAGCGTCCTGGCTGGCGAAGAACAACCCTTCGCCGGAACTGAACAGCGTGGTCAGCAGGTAATTCAGGATACCGTGAGTGGCGGTTTTGTAGGCCGTTTTTCGGGTAATCTGGAATGCTTCCAGGTAGAGGATTGCCAGGCTGGCGTTGCTGACCAGCATTTTTTCGTAGTGCGGCACCTTCCAGTCCCGGCTCACCGAGTAACGAAAGAAACCCTGGTCCTTCCGGTCGTAGATGCCGTGCCACATCCCTTGCAAGGTGGCCTCGACCATTCTCAGGATGTTCCGTTCGCCGGTGAGTCCGTACCGGGCGGTGAGGAACCGCAGCGCCTCCCACGGGGGCTGTTTGGGTTCCAGTCCAAAGCCGCCGAATTGCTCGTCGTAAAGCTCGGTCAGACGGCCCAATACCGCATCTACGGAGGCGTTGGCCCCGTCACGCTCAGGCGGTGCAGTGCGGTCTGCGCCGTGGCCATCGCCCGGCGTGACTTCGCCGCTGGATACTTGCGTCAGCAGGGCGACCATCTCGTCCGGAGGAGTGTAGGGCCGGCCGGCCAGAAATTCGCCACCCCCGGTCAGGAACGCTACCGACGGGAAACCACCCTGGTTGTACCGCAGCGATATGTCGGGGCGCTGGTCAACATCGACCCGCACCGGGATGAACCGGGAGTTGACCAGATCTATGACCCGTTCGTCGGCATAGGCAGTCTCATCCATGACGTGGCACCAGTGGCACCAAGTGGCGCCCAGGGTAAGCAGAACCTGCTTGTCCTCAGACCTGGCAGCCTCGAAGGCTTCCTCGCTCCAGTCCCGCCAGCGAATAGTATTGGCGCCGTCAAGTTGGCTCATCCGGTTAACCCCCGTCCTCGGGCGGCGGTGCAGCCGCCCTGAGATGATTGTAACGCAGGGTGCAGTTTAGGCTTTCGCGGCCCATTTTTACAGAGCGCTGATCTGTATCGCAGGCGTACCGGTCTCAACTGATGGCTACGCCGGGCAGATCGGCAATCGTGGTTTTTTGGGCTTGGTCAAGGGGTTCGCCGCTCCCGGCCACGCTTGCTAACGGCTAGCTTGCTAATTGGAGAGGCGGTAGATTCCCGACTGCTGGGACAGCAGGTATAGCTCTCCGTTGTTGTCCTGGGCGAAAGACATAATCATCATGCCGGTGTCGAGGAGTTGCTTGTGTTCCATCACCTCGCCGTCGACGTAGCGCAGGCCGAAGACCTTTCCGGAGCAGAAATCGCCGTAAACGTAGGCGCCGTTCAGCCACCGGATTGCGGAGCCGCGGTACACGTAGCCACCTATCACCGAACACGGTTCACCATCAAGCGAGTATTCCCATACGGGCGGCGCTGTTCCGGTACGGTCGCAGCCGTCCCTGGTACGGAAGCAATGGTTGCCCTCCAGCACGTTCCAACCGTAGTCCGCGCCCCGCTCGATGAGGTCAATTTCCTCCCAACGGTTTTGCCCCACGTCGCCGGCCCAGAGCTCACCGGTGTCGCGGTCAAAGGCAAACCGCCACGGGTTACGCAGGCCGTAGGCCCAAATTTCGCCGCGCGCGCCGCCGTCAGCGAAGAAGGGGTTGTCCGGCGGGATGATGTACGCATGGTCAAATGTGGTCTCGGATACGTCAATTCGCAGGATGGCCCCGAGCAGCGTTGACGTATTCTGAGCGTTGCCCAGCGGGTCGCCGGCCGCTCCGCCGTCGCCCAGGCCGATGTACAGATAGCCGTCCGGCCCGAAGGCGAGCTGCCCACCGTTGTGGTTGGCGTAAGGCTGCTCAACTTCCAGGATAACCATTTCGCTGTCCGGGTCGGCAGAGGGATTGTCAGACGAAATGGTGAAATGCGAGACTACCGAACGGCGTGGGTTGGCAGCGGAATAGTAAACGTACAAGCGCCGTTGGTTCTTCGGGTCTAACGCCATACCCAGCAGCCCTTCTTCGGAACCGCGGCTACTCACATGGTCGGTGATGTCCAGGGACTCGGGTACGGCGGTGTGGTCAGGGTTCATCTGGCTGAATACCCGGACACGCCCGCCCTGCTCGGATACCCACACCCGGCCATCGTTCACCTGAACCAGGTTGGTGGGGGACTGAAACGACCTGGCAGTCAACACCGGTTCCAGCCCCAGGGTCTCCAACTGCGGCGCGGAAGACGGCGATGGCGGCGTTGGGGCCGTTGTTTGCGGTGGCGCGGTTGTTTGCGCTGGCGCCGTGCTGTAGCATCCAGCTACAAGCGCCATCAGTACAACCATGAGAACTGTCACTATTAATGTCACGTTCTCAAGATACTACGATCACCTGGCTCTGGAGTCCATTTGTTTCGCGTTGGAACACCCGTCGGCGGGCGGATGCGAGGCGGTTTCACGCGTATCCACTTTGTCATTGCGAGCGTAGCGTGGCAATCTCGTCGCCGTAGCAACGGCGGTTCGTCGACGTGTGTTTAGCCTCATCGAGGTTGCCACGTCGCTGCGCTCCTCGCAATGACAGATTAAAGCGGGTACACGTGTGAGGCGGCGGTATGTTGCGCCGTCTCCGTTGCAGTTAAGTTAATATGTTGGGGCCGGCAGTTGCCGAGTCTTTCGGGACATCGAGCCCGATATTCGTCGGAGATACTTACATGAACGCAATCGAAACTTGGGGCGAAATGGTGCGCGTGGAGCACGAGCAGTCGGACCGGATGCGAGGAGTGCGTCCCACCGACCACTGGACCGAATCCGCGCCGCAGTTCAAGGCCGACCCGCACCGGGTGGGAGATGCGTTGGTCGAAGAACTGCGTTCGCGCCTGGGGCCGGGTGAAACCCTGCTGGACGTGGGCGCGGGCGGCGGACGGCTGGCCCTCCCGCTGGCGCTTACCTGCCCCACGGTGACGGCTGTGGAGCCGTCGCCCAGCATGTGCTCCGTGCTGCGGGAGACCGCCTTAGAATACAACATCACAAACGTCTCGATTATCGAGGCCGGTTGGCTGGAAGCCTCCGTTGAACCTGCCGACGTAGCGCTGTGCAGCCACGTAGTTTACGTAATAGAGGACATCGGACCCTTCGTCCGAAAGATGGACCGACACGCCCGCCGTCTCGTCCTGGCCATTCTGTTCCAGTCTCCGCCGCAATCGCAGGTCTACGGCCTTTGGGAGCAAGTTCACGGCGAAATACGCCACGGGCTGCCTTGTCTGCCGGAGTTCCTTCCGGTTCTGGAGCAGTTGGGCATCAGGCCGGAGGTGACCGAGTTGGACGAACAGCCGCCGCGGGGGTTTGGCAGCCGCCAGGAAGCCAGCGAAATGATCGCCCGCAGAATCTATGTTGCGCCTGGAACCGAGGCCATGACCCGGCTGGAGCGCGCGCTGGACAGTGCGTTGCACGAAGTGGACGGCGCCTGGCAAATCAAGGGGGCACAGTCCCTGCGCCCCTGTGTCGTAGCCTGGGAAACTGCCGGGCTTTAGTCTGACTCACGAGCCTGTTGTCACGTCAGCCCATTTCCAGCGCTCACCGTCGACTGCCCCTCCGAGGGGTTAGGCCAGCGCTTTTCCGGTCATGTGCGTCAGAGGTCGTCTGAAAATGGCCTAATTGAGTTGAGAGGATGAATGCGGGAGATTGGAGGTTTGGCGCAGGGGGGCGGCATGGAGAGACCTCTTTACCCCAGGACCTGGATGACCAAGAGCGGCAACTGCTGGAGCCTCTGTTGCCGTTGACCAAACCTTATCGTCATGAACTGCGCTGTATTCCGTTCTATTCAACGGTCATGTGAGGCCCACCCCGGTTCCGATTTTAACCGCCCCCCACAGCTGTGGAACAAGGCGCCAACCCATTGCCAAGCCCGGCTTGACCGTCGTCCGAGTCAGGGTTGAGAAACTGTTGGGTAATTGCCTTCTCGAAATAGAGCGCCTCAGACGTCCACTGAAACCGCAGCATAGGCAGCCCCTCTCCTCGGAGTGTCATGGCATCCAGGTATGCGTTGGGAAATTGCTCCGCAAGCATCCGAATTTGGCTCACCGGGAGCATGGCGCCCACATGGTGCGAGCTATCGCGATTCGGAGGCGCATAGATATTGCGTTGGGCAAGCCAGGCGCGAATGGCGTCCCCAGTCTCGGCATCAGGAACCTGGACACCTACGGCAACGGTTCCACCCCTCACCCCAATGGCGTATAGAGCCGCCTGATTTTCGGGCATACCGCCTTGATGCGCTACTACGACATCGGTCAATACCTCCTCCAGATTGGGATAAAGTTTCTCCCGATGTTCCGAGCTCAACGTCCCGTCGGCCTCCGCCAGTCCCACGAAGAACACGTCCGGCCGGCATACGACGGAGGGAACCAGTCCGATAGGCATGAGCCAAACATGGTCGCCATCAGACGTACCTCCGCTATCTTTGATGTATGTGTCCAAAGACGGCTCCGTTGAGCTTTCGGCACTGTAGCCAATGCCCAGCCTGACCATGTCAGCCGGCGCCTCGTCGGCGGGCCGATCATACAGCAGGCCCACCAGCGCCGGATCAATGTACGAGGTATTGGGTCCCAGGTAATCGGCTTCGTTTTCCCCGCCGGTATCGGCGGCATGAACCGGTGATGGGTCACAGAATTCCAAATCGAGCTCTTCCGCGAGATAGTATTGGATTCGCAAATTGCTTGGTATGCACCCACTCAATTGGTTCGATTCGAGGCCCAGTTCAAGTAGTCGGGCGAGGCTGCCCAATTCGGTGGGGATTTCGCCGCTGAGATAGTTATCGTCGAGTTTCAAACTCTGCACTTTGGCCAGATTACCCAATTCCGCTGGTATTGGCCCATTCAGCTGGTTCGAGACGATGTTGAGTTCCTCCAGGTTGCCGAGGCGTCCCAGGTCCGGTGGTATCCTGCCGCTCAATCCGTTTCCGTCGAGATCCATGAGCCGCAGGTTGACCAGGTCTCCCAACTCTGCGGGTATCTCACCGGTCAATTTGCTGTGGATGATGTACAGCTCTTCCAGGTTGGTGAGGTTGCCCAACTCCGGGGGTATCTCCCCGCGCAGATGATTGTGGCCCAGGTTCAACTCCCTCAGGTTGGCCAGATTGCCCAACTCCGACGGTATCGAGCCGCTCAACAGGTTGACGTAAAGGTCCAGCTTTTCCAGGGTAGCAAGGCCACCCAGTTCCGGGGGTATCTCTCCAATCAACTTGTTTTTGCGGATGGTTAGTTCCTTCAGGTTGGCGAGGTTACCTAACTCCGGCGGTATCTCGCCTCCCACGTCGTTGTAAATCAGTTTCAGCACTTCCAGGTTGGTCAGGTTGCCCAACTCGGGTGGTATCGTTCCGCCCAGCGACCGAACGTTCACGATGCGCAGGGTCACCAAGTTGGTGAGGTTGCCCAACTCCGGCGGTAGCTCTCCTATCAAGTTGTTTCCATCGAGGTTCAGTTCGATGACTCGGCCGTTGGCGTCGGTGGTAACACCGTACCACTCGCCGATTTTTGCCGGACTCAACCAATTCTCGTTGTTGTTCCAGTTGGGGCCGCCGGTAGCCTCGTAAAGCGCAACCAGCGCTTCCCGGTCCACATTGGCAGGTGTCACGGTCGGCGTGGCCGCCATCCCGCCGTCGGTTGGTATGGCGGTTGCCATTGGAGTCGGCGCAGTAGTCCGGGTCGGAGTCCGATCGGCCACCTCGGTTGGCGGCTGAGTGAGCGTATCGACAGACCCCGACGAGGCCGTCAGCTCCGGCGTTCCGGCAGGAACGGGCGTAGCGGTTGCCTCTATGGTTGGCGACTCTCCGGAGCAGGCGAACTGGGCCACGACGCCCAGAAAGAGGAAGCCGTACAATATTTTTGACATGGAAACCGTATTGCTCCTGTCCTGAGAATAGACGGGGCACCACTTTACCCGGTGTCCCGGCACACCTGACCTTGATTTGGTTTAGCAATCTGTCGCTCTTTTCGCCATCGCGTTTTCTTCACTCTGGCGGCGCATTCAGTGTATCCACATTGGCATGTTGACCCCAAGGCAGCAGGAAGGGGTATAATTTTCGCCAACCGATGCAAAAATCCCATTTGCCATAACGCTCAGTCCCGATGTCTAATCGAGGAAAAGGGCAAAATGAGTTGCCTCACAAACATTGAAGAGGAGATAGATATGTCAGCGAAAGTCAATGGCCTCGGTCATATTGGTTTCTACGTTTATGACCTGGATCTGATGAAAGACTTCTACGCGAATTTCATGGGCATGACGCTGACCAAGGTCGGTCCGCTCGGGGCGTTTTTCAGTGCGGACCCGGAAGCCGTCGACCACGAGATAGCGCTGATTAACGGACGGCCTTCGCTGGAAGACCCGCATTGGATCCAGCAGATTTCAATGCGCGTAGACTCCCTCGATGATCTGCGTGACTTCAAGCGTCGCATCCAGGCCCACGGGTACCAGCTGGACCGCATCGTGACTCATGCGAGCGCTATCGGTTGCTACTTCCGCGATCCGGAGAACAACCCCACCGAGGTGTTCTGGCTGACCGGCTATCAGTCGTGGGCCCAGATCGGCATCCCAATCGACATTGACCAGTCGGACCAGGAGGTTATGGCAGAAGTGCTTCGGTCCTGGGAGACGGTACAACACGTCGAAATGGGCGAGGTACCCAGCCCGGAAACGCTCAACGCCATCCGCGAGCTGAACTCGGCTGCGGTCGCCCTTCGGTAGCGACGGCGCCCCGCTGAACGCGGTTCAGGATTTCGATAACGCGATTCAGTCAACCTGCCACGGGTCCGGTTGCCCAACGGGCTGGCTCACGCCAGGGATTTGGGATTGATTGGAGTGGGCATGGCCTGCACTTCCGGCAGGACTTTCTCGGCGAAGAGTCTGAGGCTTTTTTCGGCCTTATCCCTCGGCATCCCCCCGTAAAACATGTGGATCACGATCTTTTCAAGACTGATGGTTCCCTGCAGCGTTCTGATCTTCTCGATGATCTCGTCCGGCGTACCGATGGGTTGGGTAGCACGCCGAGCGGCGAAGCTGGCATCCGCGGTACCGACGTCGGCATTCTGGCGTATGAGGTATTCCTCGTAGCCGTGTATGCCTTCATAGCCTGGATTGTTCCATTCGAAGTAGTGGCGCTGGGCCGCGGTGAGTTGGTTGTGGAAGTAGGTCCACCCCTCTTCGGCTTCCGCCGCGGTCTCGGCGCAGTACATCCACAGTAGAGTGGTGGGCTGGTCAGGCGGAAGGCCAAGTTCATTCCGAATCTTGTTGAACCTTCGCACCTTGTCGGTCATCTCGCCAACATCGTCGCCGGCAACAAACATCTGCCCCAGACCGTTTTCGGCGGCCATCCTTGCTGACGCCTCGGTGGTGAACGCCACCTTGATGTTCTTGGTCAGTTCACCCTTGTGGCGTGCCTGGGGCCGGATACTGGTCGGTGGAATATCGTACACCTCGCCCTGGAACTCGAAGCGCTCCGCGCCGTCAGCGGCCCTGATAGCATTGATCACATCGTAGAAATACTTGTGCGACTGTTCTATCGGGTAGCCCAGCGAAGCATATTCGTGCGGCGCGATTCCACGGCCGATCCCCAGATGCAGGCGCCGGCCCTTCAGCAAAATGTCGAGCATGGAGATCTCAGACGCCAGCCGGACCGGATTCCACCACGGCGCCACGATGACCGCCGTACCCACATCGACCCGACTGGTGCGGCCCGCCCAATATGCCAGGTATTGCAATGGGTTGGGCTGCATCGAGTAGGCAGAACCGTAGTGTTCGGTAGCCCAGATTGAATCGAACCCCAACGGCTCGACCAGTTCCCCCATATAGAGAGTGTCGTCCATATTTCTGGCGTCCGATACCGTCGGCGGGCGGTCATAATCTCCCTCCATCAGACGGTCCCAGTCACCTTGATTGTAACCGGTGACCATCACTCCACAGTGCATTGGCGTGTTCCTCCTTCAGGTTCGCCTACGAGGTCCAGGCACGGTTTATCCATCAATACGGCAATTTGCCGTGTCAGTATAACTGTTCCCCCGGGCTGATAGCGGGAATCGGCAGCCAAGATAACACCGCGCTGATCGCCCCGTGGAAGCCGGCTATGTATAATGCCCCCGACGCCCAAAGCGTGAATAGACGCTCGCCGGGAGCATCAGGGCCTTTTCAAAGTTGTGGAAATTAACCACCCGCTCGTCCTGATCCTGTCGAAGGACGGTCGCCGATGGTTCGACAAGCTCACCATGAGCGGGTGTTAAGGGACCTTGAGCGGAGGTCGGAGGACTTTGAAAAGGCCCTGCGGGAGAATCGAACGACATGGCGCTTGTGAATAACTTCGGGGTCTTGCTACCCACCAGGGGTGTGCTGGTGTACGCCGATAGCGGCGGCCCCAGGGTGGAACTGACGTGGCAGATGGCCGAGACTGCGGAGCGGGCTGGCTATGACTCGGTGTGGGTTGGCGACAGCATCACCTCCAAGCCCCGCCTGGAGCCCCTGACGGCCATGGCCGCTATCGCCGCCCGCACCAACCGGGTCAAGGTTGGGACCGCCGTCCTCCTCAACGCCCTGCGCCATCCCGTCCACCTGGCCCACGCCGCAGCCACCATCGACAACATCTCCGGCGGGCGCACCGTCCTGGGACTGGGCGCAGGTCGCAGCAACAACCGGATGTTCGTCGATGAACACAGCGCCGTCGGCGTTCCGATCATGGAACGGGCCTCCCGAATGGAGGAGAGCATCCGCGTAATGCGCGCGCTATGGACTGGAGACCCAGTCAGCAACTCAGGGGAGTTCTATCCACTCCAGGATGTCGTGCTGGAACCCCGACCCGTCCAGCCGTCCATTCCCCTCTGGATTTCCAGTAACTGGGTGCGCCGCGGCCTGGCCAGGGTCGCCGAGCTGGGCGATGCCTGGATAACCAACGTTCCGTCGGTGGACCTGTTCGACCGCTGTTGGGAAAGGATCGAACAATGCGCTGTGGAAATGGGCCGCGACCCGGCGGGCATAGGCCGCTGCCTGTATATCTCGGTCAATCTGAATGATGACACTAACGCCGCCCTGGCCGAGGGAGATCAATTCATGCGGGCGTACTACAGCGTCCCCTACGACGTCATCAGTAAACAATTGCTGTGCGTGTTCGGACCGCCCCGGAAGTGCATCGACGCGATAGAGGCGTACCAAGAACGGGGGGCTGATTACTTCATCGTCAGGTTCGCTTCTCCGGACCAAATGGGTCAGATGGCGCGGTTCACCGAGGAAGTTCTCCCCCTCGTCACCTGAAGTCCGGGGGTTACAGACGCTACGTTGAAAGTATCTCGCAACCTCGGTCAGCCGACTGCCTCCGCCTCCCTTCAAGTGGGATTAACAGAGATTTCCCCAAGTGCAGTCAGGTGAGCGTAGGTTTGATACAGTCTGTTAGAGCCTGTTGACAATTAGCAAACCAGCCCGTCACTCCTGCGAAAGAACGTCACCCCGTACTTGATACGGGGCAGGAGTCCAGAGAGGGTATGATGAAAGAATCAGGACCGTGATTGACGACTGCGGCTACTGGATTCCCGCTTTCGCGGGAATGACGGTATTTGTCAACACACCCCTTGTTCAACACCCTGCCGGAAGACGGTCTCAAAAGGAGATGACCTATGATTTTCTGCCGATTTCAATTAGACCAAAAGACGAGTTTTGGCATCGTGGAAGGAAACAACGTGACCGAGGTGTGGGGCAACCCGTTGGAGGACTATGCCGTCACCAACCATTCTTATGCCCTGGAACAGGTGAAGCTGCTGGCGCCCATCAAGCCGCCGATGCTGTACGCCGCCGGCCCCAACTACCGGGGACACGTGGAAGGTATGGCGGCGCGCCGAGGAGCCCCTCCCGTATATCCAGACCGCCCTTCGCCCAACTATCGATCAGTCCACGCTATCATCGGGACGGAAGAAAACATTGTCGTTCCTGCCGATTGCTCCGGCGCGGTCCAGCCGGAAGGCCAACTGGCGGTGGTTATTGGCAAAACAGCCCGTAACGTGCCGGTAAACGAAGCCCTGGACTACGTCTTCGGTTACGCCATAGGCAACGATATCAGCCAGCGGCCCTGGCAGCAGGCCGACCGCACTATGTTCCGGGGCAAAAATTGCGATACCTGGAAGCCCATGGGCCCCTGGATCGTCACCGATCTGGACCCCAGGGGGTTCCGCATCATCGTGCGCCACAACGGCCAAGTGTGGGAGGACTTCTCGTCGGCCGACCAGATCTGGGACACCGCCACCTGGATTCACGAACTCAGCAATTACGCAACTCTGTACCCCGGCGACGTCCTGTGGATGGGGACGCAGGGAGCCGACGGCGACATGTTTCCCGGCGACACCATCGAGGTGGAGATCAGCGGTATCGGCACACTGAGGAACTACGTCGTGGCGGAGGAATAGGTCAACCGCCGTTCTCTATCCTCACCCCGTCAGATAACCCTGACCCATTTACATATCCCTCACCCCCGGCCCCTCTCCCGGAGGGCGAGGGGAACTGCCATTTTACATCGATGGACAGGATTCGGAGGGTGAGGGCCACAAAGTGGGTACGCGTGAGTATCTATCCGCGGTAGCCAGCGGGGCGAGTGGCAAAACCCCCAAGTCGCCTTAACCTGTTAGAGCATATCCTAATAACCCCTTTTTCGTGCGGGTGTTACCCGTTATTAGGATAGGCTGTTAGTGGTTGATTCAAACTTGAGTAATTCTTTGCCGACCCGCCCTCCCCCTAACTCTCCGGCAGTAGAAGAGGGAATCACGGACGCCATCCGCGTTTAGGTTCTGTTGACATTTCTAGTCATTCCCGCGAAAGCGGGAATCCAAGCGCTTTGGAAAGCAGACATCGTTCGCATTCAGGGTACTCTGGATTCCCGCTTTCGCGGGAATGACGAACTGGGGTTAGCGAAATCGCCTTATACCTCAAATGTCAACACGGCCTAGTTCCCCGCCTTGATGAAGTCGGCGACGCGCTCGGCAATCATCATCGTGGTGACGTTGGTGTTGGCGCGCACTACGTCGGGCATTATCGAGGCGTCGGCGACGCGGAGGCCGGAGACGCCGCGCACCCGCAACTGCCGGTCAACGACGGCCATTGGGTCGCTGTCCGGCCCCATCTTGCAGGTGCCGGAGATGTGGTATGAGGTGCTGATGTTGCGGCGCAGCCAACCGTCCAGCGCCTCGTCGGTCTCCAGGTCGGCGGGCGTGGGAGCGGTTATCTCTGCGATGATGCCGGCGTAGGCGCTGTGTTGCAGCAGCGACACGCAGAGGCGTGCGCTCTCCCGCAACCGCTCCCGGTCCCAGTCGTCTTCCAGGTAGCGGTAGTCCATGCTGGGCGGCGTGTGGGGATCGGCGGACACCAGCCGCAACTCGCCCTGTCCCGCCGCCAGGTACAGGCCGCAGTTGACGGTGTGGGTGGGGTTTTGGCCGGCCCGCAACACTGTGTTGAGCGACGCGGGCGAGATTATCATATCGTGGGGCGTGGACGAACCGGTGGCGGTGTAGCGCAAGCGCAACGCCCGCATGGCGTCGGGGTCTTCGGGTGTGCCTTCCCTGACGCTGAAACGCACCGAAACGTTGGGGTGATCGCGCATGTTCTGTCCCACGCCGGGCAGTTCCACCGCCACCCGGATGCCCTGCGCCGCCAACTGTTCGGCGGGGCCGAGGCCCGACAGCATCAGCAGGTGCGGCGAGGCCACCGCGCCGGCGCAGAGGATGATTTCGTCGCCTTCGACCACGAAACTGTCACTGCCGCTCTCCACCGCGACGCCGACCGCCCGTTTGCCTTCCGGCCCGTCTTCCATCACCACTCGGTTGGCCTGGACGTTGGGTCGGATGGTGAGGTTCAGCCGGTGGCGCACCGGGTCAATGTAGGCCAGGGCCATGCTCATCCGCACGCCGTTGATGTTGTTCTCGGCCCGCTGGCTGACGCCGGTGGCCTCCGGGTGGTTCACGTCGGGATGGTAGGGGTATCCGGCGGCAGTGGCGGCCTGGAAAAAGGCTTCCTGCACCACCGGCCAGGTCTCGCGCGGGTGATGCCGCACTGGAACCGGCCCGTCGGTGCCGTGGAAGTCGTCGTGAAAGTCGGCGTCGTTTTCCAGCTTGCGGAAGTAGGGCAAACACTCCAGGTACTCCCAGCCTTCGTTGCCCAAGGAAGCCCAGGTGTCGTAGTCCTCGGGAGCGCCGCGGATGAAAGTCTGGCCGTTGATGGCGCTGGAGCCGCCCAGCACCTTGCCGCGCGGCACCGGCATCGGCTCCGCCTGCTCCGGCGTGGCCTTGCCGGTGAAGGACCAGTTATAGGGCGATCCGGCGGCGCGGGCCTCCAGATTCACCGTTCCCCAGCCCAGCTTGAGCATATCGGGCAATTGAGCGAAGTCGGGAAAGTCGGGGCCGGCTTCCAGCAGAAGCACCGAGCGCGCCGGATCCTCAGACAGCCGCGCCGCCACGATGCACCCGGCCGTGCCGCCGCCGACAACTATGTGGTCGTACTTCATGGGG
Organism: Dehalococcoidia bacterium; assembly: GCA_965262485.1. Lineage (GTDB taxonomy): Bacteria > Chloroflexota > Dehalococcoidia > Lucifugimonadales > UBA3495 > Bin87. Next base: position 3,479,830 of record OZ253540.1, read on the forward strand.
ATATCTCCCTCCGTCGGTTTGCGCCATTGTACACGGTATGCGCTAACGCCCCAGCTAATTCCCGGCTACGCAAGAACCCAGACTCGAATGGGACGATTCGTGGCTGAGCTGAACCGGAAGCAGTCGCCTAAATCCCCAACAGCTGCTCCAGATTTCGGTGACTGATCTTTTCCTTTTCCTCTTGGGAAAGGCTTTGCAGGCCATCCAACCAACCGCCTGGAGACGGGTCCCATTCGACGAAAGGCCAATCGCTGCCCATCACCACACGGTCGGCGCCCACCGCGTCGATGAGGAATCTCAACGCGGGTTCGCTGCTGGTGAGGAAGTCGTAGTAGAGCTGCCTTTGATAGGTGCTGGGCGGCCTGGCGATATTGGCCCGGGCTTCCGGGCGCACCAACCAGCCGTGATCCATCCGGCCCATACCGAAGCAGGCCGGGCCGCCGCCGTGTGCGATACATGCCTTCAGGTTAGGACACTCCTCCAAAATTCCCCCAAAGATCAGCGTCGCCACCACCAGGGCGTCCTCCAGCGGCACGCCCACGCTGTTGGGCAGCGAATACCTGCGCGTCCGTTCCAGCGCTACGATGTTGGCCTGGGGCTGTGGGTGGAAGAATAGCAGGGCGCCCATCGCCTCGGCGGCTTTGAACAACGGCAGGAAACGCGGTTCGTCCCAATTCTCGGCGTTCACCACCGCGTCCAGCTCGGCGCCTTTCAATCCCAGCGCCTGCACCGCCCTCTCCAGTTCGTCGATGGATGCGGCGACGTCCTGGGCCGGCAGTGTTGCCATACCAGCAAACCTTTGGGGATGCTGCCGGACCAGCTCGGCAATGGCATCGTTGACTTCCCGAGCCATCTCCAGCGTCTGGACGGAATCCCAACTGTAACCAAAGAAAGGGGTGTGGATAGACACCACCTGAAGGTCGGCGCCGCTGGCGTCCATGTCGGCCAACCGCTCTGCCGGCGTAAATCGAAGCTTGGGGCTGTTGATAACCACCCGGCGGCCGTTGGGATCGTCGAATCCAGGGCCGGTTCGGTCCGAATAAACCAGCCCGTACCAGTCCTCACCACGGGCCTCAGCGTTCACGACGCTGGGGGGAATGTAATGGGCGTGAACGTCTATCTTGCGCAAGTTTCGCCTCCGGAGGGCCAACGGAGCGTCATGCTTCGCCTACAGGCCCAGCACGCGCTCCACGTTCTTCCACAGGATCGCTTCCTTCTCTTCGAGGGTAAGGCTTTGCAGGCTCAAAACCCAGGACACCGGCCAATCCTGCGCCATATCGTAAGGCCAGTCAGTGCCGAACAATACCCGGTCCACGCCCACGGTGTCGATCAGGAAGCGCAGCGCCGACTCGGTGTAAACGATGTTGTCGTAGTAAAAACGGGATAGGTAGGCGGAGGGGCGCTCCAGGCTGCGCCTTTCTACTTCGCTCAGCCCGTGCCAGCCTCTATCCATGCGGCCGGCGCCATAACAGGCGTACCCGCCACCGTGGGACAGGCAAATTTTCAGGTCGGGGCAGGCGTCCATCACCCCGCCGATCACCAGGGACGCGAAGGTCAGCGTCCGATCCGCCAGGTTCCCGATTGTATTGGGAAGGTGGTAGCGACGGATGCGCGGGCTGACTACGGTGTCGCCGCCCTGGTGGAACAGAATCAGCGCGCCCAGCTGCTCCGCTGCTTGCCAGAAGGGGAGGAATTCCGGTTCGTCCAGCAATCTCCCGTTTACATGGTCATTGATGACGGCGCCCTTGAAACCCATCTGGACCATCACCCGATCCAGCTCTGCCACGGCGGCATCCACGTCCTGCATGGGCAGGGTCGCCAGGCCGGCGAAACGGTCCGGCCAGGATTTGGTCATTTGCCCGATCTCGTCGTTGGTCTCGCGGGACGTAGCCACGGCCACCGCAGTGTCGAGGTGGTAGTTGTACAGTCCGGCGAACGGGGAAATCACGTGAACGTCCACACCCAGCGAGTCCATGTCGGCCAGACGCTGCTCCGGCGTCCAACTGGATTTGGGAGGGAGGTGGCCTCTCTCCGGTCCCGATACCAGCAGTTCTTGCCCGCGGCCGTCGCTTTCCCGCCGCAATCCGTGCCAGTTGTTGCCGTCCCTGGTGCCATGCCAGAAGCATTGCGGAGTGATGTGGGCGTGGATGTCAATTGATCGCATGGCGGATCTCCAGTCCCGGCGTCCCAATCCCCTGAGTCAGACCGTCCAATGTTGCTACCAGGACTTCAGGACCGGCAGCACCTCATCAGCAAAGAGCTTCAAACCCCGCTCCGCGATGTGGTACGGCGTGCCGCCAAAGCGGAAAGCGACGTTCAACTCGAAATCACCCAGCAGCGTCCGGCGTTCTTCAAGCCCCCTGAGAATGCGGTCAGGGGTGCCCCAGCTGGCCGCCTTCATAAAGCCTTCTACCGCCCCTTCCAGGCCGGCGGAACGCGCAATCTCCGCCTTCTGTTGATAGGCGTCGTAGCCCTTTACAGACCCGAAATGATCGCCGAGAAATTCATAGTGGTAAAAATTGCTCTCGACAAATTTGCCTTGATATTGGCGCGCTTCTTCCTCGCATTGGGCAATGTCAGTACCGCAGATGACGAATTCCGAGAGCATGAGGGCTGGCGGCTCCGTGCCGTGAAACTCACGGTGCAGGGCTCGGCCACGTTCGATCCCCGGCATCCGCATTTCCCAGGGGCGATCAGCGAACATGATGATGTGCGCGCCCAGTTTGGAGGCCGAAAGAACCGATTCTTCGCTGGCGGCGACCGCGTAGATGCGGCCGTCGAAAGAATGCTGCGGACGGGGCCGGATTTCCGTGCGCGCCTGTTTGTAGTAAGTCCCGTCGCCCTCGATGAACCCTGTCCTGAGGGCGTTGACTATCATGGGCGCCGCTTCGTCGAAACGTTCCCGCGACTCATCCATGCTGATGCCGAAGACCTCGAACTCGCGCCGGGCCAGGCCGCGCCCGAAACCCAGTCGCAACCGGCCATTGCTCAACAAGTCAAGGACGGCGGCGTTTTCCGCCACTCGCAACGGGTCATGCCAGGGAAGGATGACGGCGGCTGTCCCCACGTCGATGTTCGGATGCTTTGCCGCGATGTGGGTCATCAACTGGATATTGTCCGGCACGAAGGAATAATCGTTGAAATGATGCTCCGCAGACCAGAGGCAATCGAAGCCCGCATCAGCGGCGATTTCAGCCAGGCGCAGCTCCTCTTCCCACATCTGGCCGTCTGAGCCATCTTCCCAGCCGTAACTCGAGAAGATCATCATCATTCCGACATCCATACGTACACTCCTGCCGATTCGTGCGGGTTGTTTACCGCCGCTCAATACCAGATTCTAATCGTCCGGGCCGCGACAGACAAGACGAGGCACCGCTACGATCAGGGCTATCGCATATGAAACTACAGCCACGTCACTCCGGCTTTCGCCGGAGCTCAGAGCTTGTAATCTGCTAGATTTTCGCAGCGAAACTACCGGCATCGGTCACTAGATTCCCGTGAAAGCGGGAATGCCGGTGGTTAAATTGGGTCCATATGCGATAGCCCTGGGGTATAGGGGCCCTGCCTGACCCTGCCGATCGGCGAACGGCCTTACGCTCTATGCTGCCGAACTTTGAGGAAGGGGGCGCGCCGGGCGTTCAAGTCTGGGGACTTCGCTGCTGGAATAGAATATGGTCTTCCCCAACCGCTTGGCCTCTTCCAGTTCTATGTTCGCGCCTCGGGACTCCCCGATGAAGAGCAGGGCGTCGCATATCCTCAGCCAAGGCGCATCCCAAGCCATGAAGTCACCCCAAGACAGCTCCTTCCCCAGTTCTTTCGCTCTCTTGTCAACTAGGTCCGTGAGGTGAGGAACATAAGGGAAGTGACCTTTGTTGAAAATCTCTATCCCAACGTCAATGGCCCGGCTCACGTTGCGGTCGATTTCCTGACGGTCAGAGCCAGTATAGGGTCCCGCGACGTATATGAGCAAAGGTTCCATCATCGGACCTCCTTGTGTCTCAATTTAAAAACCAGCATGTCGAGCAGTAGCCCAGGGAAGAGATGCTCTTTGTGTATCCTGTACAGGATATTGACCAAGTGCGCTAGCACAACAAAAATCCAGTCTACCGGCGCAGGGGGAGAACCACAAAGGATGAGTAGTAGGTAAGTGACAAAAATAGCTCCTAAAAGCGCCGTCCAAAGGATTGTAACCGCACGCCTCCGCCATTGTTTCGGGTCTTTTTCGGGTCGCTGTTTCCGCCACCATAGGAAGTCCCAGATAACGTACATGAGATATATGGCCAACAGGACACATAATACAAACAAGAAGCTCTCGAACATCACCAAGAGCAGCCAGTAGCCAACCAAGATCAGTATGTCGACTGCGAATATGGCTTGGCCGATCGCACCACTCGGAATCCTTCTTCTCCTTATGGATCGGTGATACCCCCACCAGCTCAGGAGCAGTGTTAAGTACCCGATCAGAATGACCAGGATCTCGAAGGCGATAGCAGGGGCAGCACCCTCTGGCTCAGGTTTGAACCAAGGCCGGGTCATTATCTGGGCGAGCCCCAAACGGTGGTGTTCCTCGATATGGGGACGCCCAAAGGTTCGACGGCCACGAACGATGAGGAACTGGATGCTCAGGAGGGGAAAGGCGACGAACTGACGATGGAGGAGCAGGAGACGCTGAAAGACCTGTACCGCGTCATCAGGCGTCGGCTGGTGGCCGAAGGCGTGCCGGAAGATGATGTTGCGTTCATCCACGATTACCCGAAGGATGAGCAGCGCCAGGACCTAATCAGCCGGGCGCGGCGCGGCGACGTGCGGGTTCTGCTGGGATCGACCGACAAGCTGGGGGTGGGGGTCAACGTGCAGAAGCGGTTGGCGGCTCTTCACCATCTTGACGCTCCGTGGCGCCCCCGGGACATCGAGCAGCGTGAGGGGCGGATCGTCCGGCAGGGGAACCTGTACGGGCCGGTGTACGAGACCTACGTTGACGAAGACGGCAAGGAGAGAAAGCGGATAGTCGCGCCCGGCAAGGGCGTGGACATCTACACCTACGTGCAGGCCGGCAGTTTTGACGAATTTATGTGGCAGGGGTTGGAGGCCAAATCGGAGTCCATCGCGCAGTTGATGACCCGCAATCCCAACGCACGGACGATTGAGGACGCGGGGGAATTCACGGCATCCGCCGCCGAGATACGGGCGTTGGCGTCGGGCGACCGGCGGGTGATCGACGTGGAGAATCTGAAACGTGAAGTCGGCAACCTGCGGGCCCAGAAACGGGCCTATCTGTCGCAGCTGGCGACGGCGGGGGCCGATGCCGGGGGATTGGAAGATCGGGTAGCGCGTCAGGAGGTCCGGTTGCTGAAACTCCAGGAGGATGGGGCGCTGGCCCGAACGGTGATCGCCGCCCGGGAAGCCGCGCCGCAGAACACGGACATGATGGTGGGGGCGACCGGCTACAAAAAGGCGACGGACGGCAATAAGGCGCTGGCAACGGCGATGGAAAGCCTGCCTCTGTCGATGACCTGGAAACCGATGGGCACGTGGTACGGCTGGAATGTCGAGGCCCTGAGGGGAGACGCCGGCTATCAGGTCGCGTTGGTAAGTCCCTCCACTGGGCTGTCCTACCCCAGTACCACGATGAACGCGGCCGAGGGCGTGGCCCCACGCCTGCGGAACGCGCTCAGCAAGGTGACGGGGGAGGAGAGGGCACTGCCGGAGCGGTTGAACGAAAACCGCAACATGCTGGATCGCTACAACAAGATGCGTGAAGGATGGGGGCAGGAAGATGAACTGCAGCGCATGGAGCGGCAGTACCAGTGTTTGCGCTTTGAGGTGTACGGCGAAGGGACCTGCCCGCCCGACAACGGGGATTCGGCCTACATGACCGGGGACATTGACCGGGACATTGACCGGGAGACATACGAAACTCTGCGCGACGAAATGGACGACGATCGCGCCGACGTGCCAACGGCGGGGACCGTAACGGGCATGACCGGGCCGGAGGCTCCGACCGCTGACTTGCTGGACCAGGACGATACTGAACCAGAGCCTGCTGTGGCCGAACCTGTCTCGAAAAATCCCGTCATCATACCCGTCAGCCCGGGTCGTCTCAGGGATGGGACGTGGGGCGTAAGGCTCAAAAGCACCGATTTTGAAAGGGCCGAATCTGTGCAGAGTGAGGGATTGAACCGTGCATTTATTGGTGCGTTGGACCAGCCGGCTTTAGCGCGTATGGTCGAGACAGGCGAATATCTGGGGCATCCCGTCATTGTGCGAATAACTACCCGTAAGGGAAAGAGTTGGGATGCGGCCCTTACCGAGTTGGCGGCTTACGGCAAGGAAGGACGAAGAAATCGCGACTGGTGGGCTCTGCTACGGACAAGCGGCAAAGCGGGGTCCGAAGCGCTGCCGGAAGTGGCGGCTTTACCAGAGCCGGTAGCGCAGTGGACGGAGGACACCATAGTCGAACCGCCCCCCGTTGTGGAGTCGATCATGGCCGATGGCGTGGAGGACCCGCCGGAATTGCAGTTGTGGCCGGGCCGTCCGTTGACGCAGGGTCAGGTGCCGGTGGTGCTCACCCAGCGCGAGGCGGAACCCGGCGACGAGGTTCAGTTCGAGCTATCGGGTCAGGATTTGTATGATGACCTGGGCGGTGTCTATACGTCGGTCGTTCCGTTGGGCGATGTAAACCCTACCGACAGCCGGCCGGAGCTGGCTCGTGATGCGGAGGTGCTGTTGCTGGATAAAAACCCAGTGCTGGTGTCTCCTGGGTTCGTGCCCATCGGGGCGCCGGTACGGTTCGAGGACGGGCCGCGTACAAACTACGGGCATGTACAGGACAGCCCGAGCAGTCGTCGCACGTTCAAGATTAACAAACCCCGCCGCAGCCGTCGGGCCAGGGCGGGGCGGATCGCGTCGGCCCGGTAGCCGGAGCTGCGGCAAGTCCACAACCACTGGGGGCGGGTCTTGAACCCGCCCCCAGTTTATTGCCTATTGCTCATGGGCAGGCGGCTCATCATTGTTCAGTCGCAATCCCTCTACCCATTGCCGTTTTTCCGCTGCCATCGCCATACAGGGCACACAATCAAGCCCTGGTGCTGGTGCTGCGGATGAATCAACCTTGTGCGAGACGGTAAACCCGCCGATGCGGACAAAGTGCATCGGCACATCCTCATCTCTCGTCGCTCCAGCCATGAAACCCTGACTGAACATCGCCGAATGTCCAGTCAGTGGATTTCTACCTTGATAATGTTCGAGATTCTTTGCCATGACCATCCCCTGGTTCGCGGATTGTACATCAGCCGATGCCGTAGTTCGCGCAGTGTTGATCTATGCCATCTGACGCTTTACCCCAGACGGCGCTGAAGGCTTGCCACTGTTCGTTGTTCGCTTCAGACACTCCAATCATCCCTGCGGCTTGATCCTTGTAAAGACGCAATTCTTCTCGCCATAGCGTGCAGTTGTGCGCCATATCAGGCGAAAGCAACCCGACTAATGGCACCACAAACAGGATGCCGATGGTTTGCAGTTCAAAGGCTTTTTGCTCTTGCCAATCTTCGTTTGACCGTTCGTAAGTTCTGATACCGTCGCAGGTATTCCCCGACACCTGCAGCAGAGTTTCAAATTGCTGCCATGCCTCATCCGAAACTGCTATCCGTCCGTCCACGATAGAGGCATCGGGGTCAAGACCTTTGAGATAAGGGAAGTCTGAATACTGAAGGCTGCGGGGCCTGGTCAGGGACCCTTCCATGTTGCTGTAAACTCATTCGACCAGACCGTCAAACGTATTCGGGAACGGCGCCGCGTACGACTGATTGCCGCAGGCTACGGTAGATAGGATGAGCGCCAACAACCCCACAAGCATCCATCCTATGGACATCATGTAGCTGGTCTCAGTGTTCCGATCATTCATCAAAAACCTCCCTGCGCCCTGGGGCGTGTGGACATTGCGTGTGCGGGAAAATGCTCAATACTACTTCCCAGGAGAGGTTGCAACGTCGTCGGACTCGTTGTGCGATGTCGAAGGCGAGCCAGCGTCGGGGCTTACGCCCCCAACAGGGTTTTCCATCAAACACAGGTTTTCATTCTTTGCCCTCAACCCCACCAAGGAGCGAGCGACTATGTAAGCAACGTGGGCCACGAAATCGGGGTCTGCGATCTTGCCGCGGGTGATGATAGCAGCGGCGGGTTCCGTTTGAAATTAGATGATGGCCTATGATAGCATCGCTGGCGTGAGAGTTCTACCGTTATCGCCAGCGGAGGCGCGTCCGGTATCGCCAGCGGAGGCGCGTCCGGGAATCGGACGCCGCAGATACAGCGTAAGTCGGTTGATGGATAGAGGCATCGTGCCTCTCTCTGCGACGGCTTGCGCTTTTGCGTTGGCGGGAACGGTCGACTCTCACAAGTAGCCCTATCCTACTCGTGGAGGGAGGTTCCAATTGAACAAGCCGCCATTTGTCATCGCCGCGCTATTGCTGACCGTCATCCTGGGGATGATGGCCTGCGGGCCGGGAGAGCCGGAAGACACTCAAATCGTGGTGGAGGTTACGGCCACGCCAGAGCCCACGGCGACGCCAGTTCCGACACCGACCGCAACTCCAGATCCCAACCAGATTAGCAAAGCAAACCAAGAGTACCTCAAGCAAATTGGCGTAGTAGTCGTACTGACGCCAGAAGAGAAAGCAACTGCCATAGGTGTCAGCCAAGACATGGTACGTTTTACTGACTGCTACATGGAGCGAGCGGCACAATCTCTGGACCGGCCGCGTGGGGAGATGTTGGCTTCCATTCCCTACATCTCCGAGTTCTATTCGTCGGAAGCCGGCTCAACTCTCACTGCTGACCAGAGACTGACCTACCAGCGCAAGCACCTGAACGCAGAAACGCTGTTCCCGATAGTAGGCGCCTGTGTAACAGACGCCTACTATCAATACGGTGAGATGAAAGAAACGCAGGAGCGCGAAATACTCGAAGTAGGCAAGGCCGGAGGGATGGTGCTCCACATCGGGCTTTTGTCTCCTGACATGAAGTACAATTGCCAAGAATGGATCAGGACGAATCACGCAAACTATTTGACCTTGCGTGCTGGCAGCGTGAAACGACGCGGCGAAACGGCCGGCCTTCGTTTCGATTACGCTTGGGGCAAAGCAAAGGAACAAATCCAATTGGCTTGCGCGTCCTGAATCTCGATAGGCTCAATGCACCGCCCAACCGGGGCAAGGAGGAACCACCATGACTTGAACCCATTAAAGCGAAACGCCCGCTGATAGCAACAGCAGGCGTTCCAAGTTCCTGCCCGAGTTAGGACAGAGGGCACAGTATCACAGCCGATTATAGCGGCTGACGGATGCTCTTTGCAACCTCCTTTCGGGCTGTTTCGACACGCCCTCACAAGGAGGTTGCTCATGCTTGAATCAATATCCTCTGAATATATCGGTGGTGGCCTGCTGCTGCTGACGGTCTATCTGGTTAGCTCACTCCGTCCGATTGGGTGGCGCTGCTTATCTGCATGGTGGAGACGGTGCGCCCCCAGGGTCTCCGTTGTCTTTGCCGCAGCGTGGCGCAAATCTATCATCGCTCTGGTCGCGGCATGGAGCGTAGGCGGAGTGCTGGCCTACGGGTTCACCGGCGGGATGGAAGGTGCCGCGCCGCTGTGGGCAATGTGCTGGCTCGGAAGTGTGTCGCTGGCCTTGTGGGGCTGCGCTGCATGGCAAGGAGGGCGGCTGGCTATCCGCTAGGCGGGACGCTAGACCCGTCGGTTACTGCCGTAGGATCAACCGAAAAGGAAACTCCCGCCGGGGCAGTTTGGCGACGGCCTGACGGGAGTTGAAGGAGGGACGATGGAATCGCTACTTATAGCGATTTGCGGTTTCAGTCTGACGGTCGCGATAATCCTCGGGGCAATTGCGATTGCAATTGGCTCTGGCAAGATGGGCACAGTTACGGTAGTTCCGGCTTTGATTGCTGCCGCATCTTTCGCAGCTCTCTTGCTAATCGCAATGTTGTAAGGCTGGCCGTCACCATAGCCAACATCGCTAGACCGGTCAGCAACATCCAAATGTCCATCATCGCCTCGACTGTTTCCCTTTCGTGGGTTGAGCGCTCGCCATCCGTCCGGCGGTGGCGCGACCGTTCTTTGACGTGCCCTGCTTGCGGGGTGTGACGACCTTGCCCTTTGGCTTGGGCGTCGTGATGGTTTTCCCAACGCCGCCGGCCGGACGGCCGGCATACACCTGCCCAATGTCGTCCGCCCGCCACTGCGCTACCGTCGCCGGCGTCGGCGGCCATTCCTCGTCGGGATCGTCGTCGTCGGTCTCCCCTTTCGGGCGCACCCGCCTTCCGGTGTCCGGCACAAAGTGGGTGGTGAGCGGCGCGGTCGATTCCCCGTGCCGTTCCGCCCGATCCGCTACCTCCGCCAGGTTGGGCGCGGCGGCCTTGCGCTTGGTGTCCGTTGCCGCCACCCGCACCACGTCGGCCCACTCGGTGAACGGCGGATTGACGCCGGCCATCTCCGAGGGCGTCTGCCCTTTAATGCCTTCGTGCTCCCGGAACAGGTTGTAGTTAATGGCCCAGCCGTCAAAGTACCGCTGCCCCGACTCCAGCCCGTCCAACCCGCGCAGCGTCTTGTTGCGGTCTTTGATGGTGCCTTGCAGCCGCTCCGACAGATTGTTGTTCAGCTCCGCACGGATGCCCTCGGACTGGATATGGTCTGCGTCCGGGAACACTGCCTTGATTGCAGGAACGTAACTGCCGAGTTTATCGGTGGTGATGGACCGGGGTGGCGCGTCCGCGGCGGCCATCGCCTTACGCATCACGGCAACCGCCGCCCGTGTGTCTCGGTTGGGCGATAGGTGAACGGCCAGCGCATAACGTGTGCCGGCGTCCATCACGTTCCAGAGCCACATTGCCTCGCCGCCGACCTTGACCTGCGTTTCGTCGGCCACCCACTTGCCGCTAGTGTGCGCCGGGAAGTCGGCCAGTATGTCTTTGGCAACTGCGGTGTACTCGTTGACCCAACGGTAGAGCGTCTCTTTGGAGGGCTCGGAAATATCGTGGCCGTCGGCCATCGTCTCGGCGGTCTGTTTGTAAGACGTTCCACCGTAGTACATCCGAATTGCCATACCGATTTGCTCTGCGCTGGCATGGCGGCCACCAACGGCCCCCGTGTCATTGAACTGTTTACCGCAGGATTTACAGCGATAGCGTTGCTTGCCCGACTGCCGGCCGTTCTTCACAATCTTGTCGTGGGCGCAGTAAGGGCAGTTGAACGTGTAGGTTTTCGTGAACTCCGCCATACCCGGATGTTACCACAACCGGCCTAATTTGGGTCATCATCTAATTTCAAATGGAACCCCCCAAACTCATAACGACCGCGAACAGCACATCGATGAATGTTACTGAGTCACTAGTATTACAACGACGGTTCAAGGAGGGATGTTCGGGGATGCGCGAAGGGCAGCGCGCCGCTTGGCGTGGGAGCGTCTGGCCCGTTCGTTGCATTCCTGGGTCTGCTCCAGCCACCGCAGCAACTCAGCCGGTCCGAACCGTGCCCGAGGCAGCATCTCCCGGACCACCCGGTAAACCTGCGGCCGGGTGATCCGGGGCATCTTTTTCCCCCCAAGCCTGTTGCAGGCTCAGCAGAAAAGCTCCGCCCAGCAGGCACAGGGCCACGTGATGATGCCAGTCCGCCCAGCTGCGGGTCTCGTACTCGTCCAGCCCCACATCGCTTTTTTCCGTCTCGAACTCAGTTTCAATGCGCCACCGCGACCCTCCCACGTAGGCCAGAGTCTCCAGGGAAGTGTCCTCCGGAGCGTTGGACAGGTAGTAGCGGGGCTCGCTGCCGTCCCGGTTCCGGCGGTAGACGGCCCAGTGGATTTCGCCAGGCTGACGCCTGCTGGTCGGCCGCACCCGCTGGGCGCTGAACTGGTAGCTGCGGGGACCCTGGCTTCCCTCCGCCACCGTAATCTCCCGCCAGCCATCTGCCGGCAATTCGGCGCTGCGCTCCACCATGGTGCGCCGCTGCCCGCCCGCCAGCCTGGGCTTGCGGGGACGCCCGGTCCCCTGATACTCCGGACTGGTCCAAGCTGGCTCCAGCGGCCAGACCGTGGTGCCGCCGGGAACGTCCAGCACGTAGCGCATCCCCAGCGCCGCCAGTCCCTCCCGGAAGGACGGCGACATCCCGAAGGCATCATCCCCGGCAACCCAGCCGGCTTTCAGATGCCCCCGCTCCAAGGCCCGCGCCAGCAGCTCCAGCGCCAACCCGGTTTTCGACCGGTAGTTCCGACTCTCCTCCGGCACCCCCGCCGCCGCACAGCGGTCGGTGTCCGAGGTCCAACTCTCCGGCAGATAGAGCCCTTTGTCCACCAGGGCACGTCCCTGCAGGCTGACGTAGGCCAGGAACATTCCAGCCTGGCAGTTGGCCACCTTGCCCAGGCTCCCCCAGTACTGCCGGGCCACACCCACCGACTTCCGGCCCTGCTTGGGGAAATCGCTGCCGTCCAGCACCCACACCCCCTCCGGGTGCCCCAGCCGGGGTCCCAAGTACTCCTGGAGGCGTCCGATGACCACGTCATCATCCCAAGGGGATTCAGCGAGAAACCGCTGCATCACCCTGGCTGACGCCGGAACCGTCTCCGACAGATTCTCGGCGTTGCGCCGCTCCCCGGACTGCACCAGCAGGGCCTGCAGATAATGACGACTGTGATCCCGCGCCTCCCGGCGACCAAACAGCGGAGCGAAGTAAGCGTGAAAATCCTGAAAGGCCCCGTCCACCTGCTCCAAAGCCGCCGCATCCATTTCCCTGCCTCACCTGCCCAAGCCTTCCCCATTACCTCATCATCATACGATACTAACCGTCGTTATAATACTAGGGGGTGTCGTCAAAAGAGTTTGCTCCAGATCATCACTGCCCGGAGCTGGCAGATGGCCAAATACGACGCCGTTCTCTTGGCATAGCGGGTCGCCACCCCGCGCCACTGCTTGAATTCCAGGAATCCGTTCTCCACCAGGTGCCGTAGCTTGTACAGCGCCCGGTCATAGTCTCGCTTTTCTCTCCGGTTGCTTTTGGGCGGTATCACCGGGTCCATTCCCAATTCCCGGACGGTGGCTATGATTTCATTGGTGTCATAGGCTTTGTCAGCCAGCAGGCACTCCGCTTCTATGCCCTCAATCAGAGGCAAAGCCTGGGAGCAGTCGGCAACCGTACCCTCGGTCACCGCCCGCCTTACCGGCATTCCGTGGGAATCCACCGCCAGGTGCAGCTTGCTGTTCAGCCCCCTTTTGTGCGGGCAATGGACTGATTTCCGCCCCGGGCGCCGGCGCTGTGGGGATGGGCCTTGATATAGCTGGCGTCTATCATCAGCCACTCGAAATCAGGGTCATCAATCACCGCCTCCAACAGTCCCGCCCACACGCCCCGGTCCCGCCAGCGGCAGAAGCGGCGGTGGGTGTTCTTCCAATCTCCGTAGTCCGGGGGCAAATCTCGCCAAGGAGCGCCGGTGCGCAGTATCCAGCACACGGCGTCGATAAACCGCCGGTTGTCCCCGTGTCGTGGCACGGGGCAGGCTCTGGGCCGGTCGGCCCCTCTTGCCCTCTCCCCCGGGCAAATGCGGCCTCAACCGCTCCCAAACCTCATCGGTCATATCGTGGCGCCGGTGCGCTACCGTCATACCCCCACCTTCCACACTCTCCCCATTTCCAGCAATTTACCACCCTACCGCCATTTTGACGACACCCCCTAGGGTTCCAGGTAATGCGATGATTTTCGCGTCCGCTATATCTGGCCGGCCTTGGATACCATCGAACTCAGGTAATACTATGCGTTCCCCTTTTCGGAGTGGGCGGTCAGATTTGCGGAGGTGCTGCGCAAACCTCTCAGCTACAGCGGCCTCAGAGTTGCACCCCGGTTCTTCTGACAGCAGCGATGCCACGGTCCTAGGTGTAATTAATGTGGTTTTGTAGGCATGTTGCCCAAGTGACAGGAATCGCTTGTAGTCGGGGCATTGAAGGGACACAATAGTTGAACGACAGGCCAGCAACTCGGAGATTATCTAATTTATGGGCTTGCTGCAATACTCGGAAGATACGGGTAATTTTTCACGTTTGAGGGGGACGGGGTCGGTTTGCAAACGAGATTCTGTGCTTAGATCCCCACCCAAAACCAGTCGGAGAGACCGTAGTTCCCCTCAACTCTGAACAGTTACAGTCACGGGCCTTCAGTTCGGCGACGTTCCGGAGCAGATCACCGGTTTTATGGATTTCTATTCACAGCGCCGGGCACGGCTGTAAGACCGGATAGCGGTTTTGGTGAATACGGTCTAATCGAAGGCGATGATGCTTGATCTCGTGGGTGGGCGCGCCGTTCTGGGCCATGCACCGGGTCATGCCCACCCGCCCGCTGTGTCCGCTGAAAAATTCCCAATCCGCCGGGCGATCTGGGACTCCGACAACCCGAATACCTTCTCCTCTCTGGCCATGCCCGCCGTCCGGATGGCGTCCAGGGCCACGCATGGCGGCGGGGGTGATGGTCACCACGGCGCCCTGGGCCTCGGTGTCGGTCTTAAAAGCGGATGACGGTGATGCGGCCGCTGCCGTCGCTGCCGTCGTCCCAGCGCTGGGCGTCGCCCCAGGTCAGCGCCGCCGCCTCGGAACGCCGCAACCCCCCGTCGGATAGTACGGCCACCAGGGCCAGGTCGAAGCGGGCACGCGCAGCAGCCTGCTCAAGCGTTTCGAGGCCGCGGCCGCGGGCACGGGGTTTCGGAGCGGTGAGGCGGATGACGAACAACACGTCGGCGGTGAGGACGCCGGCCTGACGCTGGGGTTTGGCCAGCCGACGACCCCAGCCCTTCAACGCCTCGCGTACGCCCCGGTCCCGGCAGGGAGAGTCGTGGCCGGCCCACTCGTGGGCTTTGGCGATGGCGGAGGTGACCAGGCGCAGGGTGGCGATGCTGGCGCCATCGTCGGCGCGGACGGCCAGGTAGCGCGCCACCGTCAGGGGCTCCGCCGGCAGGGAACGCAGGTCCATCTCGTCGCACCATCCGGTGAAAAACCGCCACTGTGCGCCGTAGACGCGCCTGGTGTTGTCGGGAGGACGGACTCCAGTGCGGAGGCCCGCCCTGGTCGGCGGCGCGCAGGGCCGGCGTTGACGCAGGCGATTGGGAAACTATCTGCAGACTGCCGGCGGCGGTGGTCATGGGGGTCTCCGTAAGGGTGGTCAAGGGGGTGATTTCCGCAGACAAAATCTGCGCGATAACCCCGATTATCGCGTGGCGAACGGACGTGCGTCAACGCGCAATTTCAACCCGATTTCCACATACTTCGGACGCGGGGGAAACTACCTCTCCATGTCCTGAACCGGAGGAAACCGGCTGCGATACAATGCCGGTTTTCCGGTCTGTCCAAATCGCCGGACGCATTCCACCGTCCCACAGACAGTGGTCTGAAGGTCAGCGGTGATATTATTTCTACCGCTAACGGCTGTCATGATGATCTCCTCCGGCGGAACGCCCGGTAATGAGTACGTCAAACATCCACACTCTACGGCAAGCCGCCACCAATGGCTGGAATGCCCACCATCCAGACATAGCCTCGGACTCCGCATCCACAACTGCATCGGACACGGGTCACGACCGCTCAGGCGAGATGTCAATGCGCGAGCCGGCCGGGGCTTTTATGCAACAGCCGCGGCCACCGGTATGGAGGCAAACATGCAAAGAGCGAAACCCGCGGTCATTTACCATGCGTCATGCCCCGACGGGTTCGGCGCTGCGTGGGCTGCCCACCGCGTTCTGGGAGAACAGGCCCAGTACCTGCCCATGAATCACGGCTACCCAATCCCCCAAATGGATGACGACGCCAGGGTTTACATCTTGGACTTCTCCTTTGACCGGGAGGGGATGGGCAAGCTGCACCGTAAGCATGGGCAGGACCACGTGATCCTGCTGGACCACCACATCACCGGAGCGCAGGAACTGTCCGAACTGCCCAACTGCCATATCGACCTTTCCAAATCGGGCGCGGTCCTGAGCTGGGAACACTTCCACCCCGGGTCGGCGGTGCCCACGCTCCTGCTCTACGTCCAGGACAAGGACCTTTGGACCTGGGAGTTGCCCGATAGCCGCGCCGTATCCGCGTATCTGAGCTCACGCGAGATGGACTTCGCTACCTGGGACAACATTGCCCGGGACTTGGAGCCTGCGCAGCCGCAGCAACGGCTTCGACGTGAGCCGGTTGGCCAAGCAGTTCGGCGGCGGAGGGCACCCGGCCGCCGCTGGATTCACCCAGCCCATCCAGAGCCAGCCACCGGTGGTTCGGGCCGAGCCGCCGCCGTCAGCGACCACGTAGCTGGGCTGCAAGCGGTTCACCACTGGCCAGACTTGCCGGCAGTGGCCAGGGTTACCGCTACCCGACAACTACGGAACCAATCCAGTACGGAATCCCGCTATTACTTGCTGAGCCACTCCTTCACCCCAGAGAGATGCAACGATATTGTGCACAGCCATTGGGGCGATGAGAACCAACTGCATTCGATACTGGGCCTCGTGTCAATGAAGACCAGCGCCGCAACCGCAAGTGGAACTGCGCGGAAAGTCTGGTTCCGGTACGCAAATTGGGTCTGAACATCGCCAGACTGTGACCCAGCACCGGCTCGGTGCGGGGAAAACTCGAACCCGCCGGGTGGGACAACCATTTCTGCGTCATTGTCCTTCCCCAACTCGCCAAAATCCAAATGCGATAGTCCTGGAGAGCACGTACAACAACTTTGACATATTTGCAAGGTTTGTGTACCTTTTCTCAGGGTCTTTCAGTTTTCAAGGGTTAGCCAAGCCCAGGATGGCTAAGGCTTGGCCCGGCGCCCAGCCGATGCGCCGTATTGCCGCCGCGATGTTGGTCTCCCCACCGCTCCGCAACAGTCCCAAGACCACGTTGCGCAATGCCGCCATCACCTGGGGCGCTGCCCCGGTTCTCACCTGGGATGCGTCCTCCCCCAGGGTCACATCCCGAACGTAGTGCAGCCGGTTCTCAATTCCCCAGTGGCCCCGTACATACCCCAGCAGTTTCCCCGGCCCGGTCTCCGTCCCCAAACTGGTGATAGCGTAGCGCGTCTCCATAGACACGCTCCCCTTCTGTTCCACCCGCCGCCGCACCTCGCAGACCTGCCGCACCCCGGGCCAGTCCAGTATTCATTCAGCGCCTCCGTAGCCCGCAACTGCCGCGTCTCCCAGCGGTCCCCGTGACGCCCCCGCCGCCGGGCCTGTCGGTACTTGGCCCCCCACACCGGCTCCGCAAACGCCAGGGCAATGGCATCGTACAGTTCCCGCTGGTTCTTTTTCACGATGACCAGATAGTCGCCCCCAGCGTCCAGCAACTGTTGGCAATAATCCCGCTGGCAATATAGGGCATCCCCGGTAATCACGTTACCCGCCACCGGCAGCAGTTCCGCCGTCAGTTGCCGGGCCGTTGTCAGTTCCCCCGTACCGGGCTGACCCCCCTTTTGCCCTGCCACCAGGCTGGATTCGTGAGCATATCCGGCCACCAGGCGCACCCCGGGCAACTCTGGGCCGTGGATCCCCCGCAGGGCTTTGCCGTCCACCGCAATGGCGCTCCCCTCCGGCAGTCCCGCCCGGCTCCACCGGGCCAGGGCGGTCTCGAAGGCAGCCGCGTCCAGCCGACGGAATACGGTATGGAGGCTGCCCACCGCCGGCGTCCTGGGCCGGGTGAAACCCATGGCCTGCACCGTGGCGGCATCTTGCTGGCGGCCCCATTGATGAATCGCGTAGAGGCTGCGGGCCCCGGAGAGCATGGCGCAGACGGCCAGCGTGCAGGATGGCTGGCAGAGGATGACGCCGTCCCCGCAATCCCCGGGGGTCCGGCACCGAGGCCAAGGCAGCGGGCAGGCTTTGCGCTAGTTCCGTCGTGTTCATACCCCCAGTCTAAGGCTTCTTCTGAAAACTGAAAGACCCTGTACCTTTTCTATCATCGTAGTGCCCGCTCAGGATAGCTGAGAGGCGCATAGCGGGTAATCCAAGCAAGCTAAACACGAAGCAAGAACAACGCTAAATGATACGTATATGAAATGGTATACGGCTAGGCTTTAGACACGCTAACAACCTTGATTCAAGTACAAATATACAGCCAAAATGGCGGACGCCCTCTCCGCCATTTACCCCAAATCACCGAGATTCGTGCAGCAATTTCTGCTGACGACCCGCCAGATGCCGAGGAATGCCGCCTTTTACCGCCAGTCGTGGCGAGGTTTCCAGCCCAGCAGTCGATGCGCCTTTTCCGTACTGATTACGCTGGCGGTACCG
The DNA here is from genome assembly GCA_965262485.1 of Dehalococcoidia bacterium. Taxonomy (GTDB): domain Bacteria; phylum Chloroflexota; class Dehalococcoidia; order Lucifugimonadales; family UBA3495; genus Bin87. The sequence continues at coordinate 3,498,129 of OZ253540.1, forward strand.
CTCAGCCCATCCCTTATCTCCACCCGGTCGCCAAAGTTGTTTTTGACAAGGTCAATCGTAGACTCTTTGAAACGACTGGAAGGCTGGGCGATCATGAAAGCCTCATACGTTGCTATCTCCGCATCCAGTGACAATACGTGGGCTTGGGCCACGTCCCTGGCGTCAGTGTAGGCCCACATCACCAGTGTCAGGGGATTCTCCGGTGTAGGGGCCGGCCGGGGGAATTCCGCCTGGACTTCCGGAAGCGCCACATTGGTAAACCGCAGGCTGACGACGGTGGTGTTTGAATTGCGGGCGATCATTCTGCCGATATCCTCTCCAACCTGCTTGGACAGGCCGTAGGGCTCGAAAGGCATCATGGGATGTTCCTCGTCCAATGGCAGATACAGCGGCACGAAAGTGTCCCCGTCGTGGGCCCAACCCATGCCGAAGGCGCTGGAAGAGAACACTACACGCCGCAGTCCCAACTCCGCCGCTGTCATCATGACGTTGAAGGTGCTGGCCACGTTATTTTCGAAAATAACCCTTGGGTCTTCCCGCAGCGGCTCGGGGATAGCTCCCATGTGAACGACGGCTTCCGCGTCCTTGAGAATACCCTCCACTGCCTTGGCGTCACCGAGATCGCATCGCACAAACTCGGCTGGAGGGTCATCGGTAGCCGATCGGTCTGTCGCCAGGACTGCTCTGTTTTGGTCCACCAGCAACTGGACTACCCGGCGTCCCAGCCTTCCCGACGCTCCCGTTACTACTATCATCTTTTGCTCCGGTTGATTCCTTTGGTTGATGATTTGACCGGCTCGCCACCTGCGGGCTACCGGAATCTCATGGACGATCCAGTCCGTGGATACCCCGGTAATCGATTTTTGGAGACGACCGCCAACCATCCAAGAGTCCCGGACAAAGCAGGTCTATCCCGGCGAAGAGTTCGAAGTAGTCCCTTTGCTTAGCCGGTTACGGTGGCCGACCCCTGAAAACTGGACCAGGATAATTGCAGAGGGAATCCGGACCCGGTGTTGCCGTAGCCAGCTTCTGTTTGTTACGTCTAATTGTTTCTTCCGTAGGTATCGGCGGCGCGCAGGACCGTTGCGTCATCCCCCGTGCGCCCCACCAACATCATGCCTATGGGCAGGCCATCGGATACCCCGCACGGCACCGAGATGGCCGGATGGCCGGTTACGTCGAAGGGACAGGTGTTGGGGATCATTTCCAGCGCCCGGTCGGTGTACTCCTGGCGACTGCAATCGGCCGGCGGAATGACCGTCGCCTTCATTGGCAGGGTGGGCATCACCAGCAGGTCATACTCGCTGAGTGCCTGGTCATAGGCTTGGGTCAACGTCCTGGCCAGGTTCTGAGCCTTGGAGTAGTAGTGGCCGTGATACCTGTCCTGCATATATTGTCCCATCAAGACCACCAGCTTGGTGGTTTCCGACAGGTCATCGGCCCGGCTTTGCAATCCGTGGGCATATACGTCCTGCAAAGCGGTGGTGTAGTGGCCCTTCCAATTGGTGCCCATGCAGTTGCCGGCTACCATCAACATCGTAGCCCCCTCCACCGCGATGGCCCTCCAAATGTGGATTCCGTCCAGGTGCCAGGGTATGGAAACCGTTCCCACCTGCGCCCCCATGCTCTCGAACGAGCGGGCCGCGTTCTCCACCGCCTGGTCCACGTCAGCTTCAGACTCCGCCAAATTGAACCCTTGCTGTACGATGCCCAAGCGGAGTCCCGTCACGTCTCCGGTCAACGCCTGGGTATAGGCTTGCCCGGAAAGTCCGGCCTTCTGCCTGGGATCCAAACCGTCGGGGCCAGCGACTGCTTCCAGCAACAGCGCCAGGTCAGCGGCAGTCCGCGCCATCGGCCCCGTGTGGTCCAGGGTCAGTTCGATTGGGAAGACCCCCGTATAGGGGACCAGTCCGTAGGTTGGCTTGAGCCCGTAAATGCCGCACCAACTGGCTGGTATCCTGATCGACCCACCCTGGTCGCCGCCGATGGCCATGTCCACCTCTCCCGCCGCGACCAGCGCCGCGCTGCCACTGGAGGAGCCTCCTGCGGTGCGCGTGTGGTCATGGGGGTTGAGGACCGGCCCGGTGTCCGACGTATGGCTGCCGCCGGAGAAGCACAGGCTTTCGCAGACCGACTTGCCCTTGACGGAGCCGCCGGCGTCCAGAATCCGGGTGACGAGCGTGGCGTCTACGTCGGGAACGTAGCCTTCGAGGACGCTGGTGCCGTTCATCATGGGAACGCCCGCCACGCAGACGTTGTCCTTGATGGCCACGGTCTTTCCGGAGAGGATTCCGCCCTGGGGACCGGTTATGTTGCAACGCCAGTACCAGGCCCCCAATGGGTTGTCTTCCGGTTGGGGTCGCACCCCTGGGGACCGGGGGTATTTGACCGGCAAGCTGGGCGCAGTAAGCTGGTCCAACCGGGCATACGAGTCCAGGATGGGCTGGCTCAACTCAATAAAGGACTCCACGTCGGCCGACGAAGGGTTCAGGTTGTAGGACTGTGCAATTCGGAAAAACTCTTCGACGGTGGGGCGTTTTACCACCATGATGATAACCTCCGTTATATGCTTGAAATCAGTTGCCGGAACCTCAATCGCTGACCGATTGCGTGATTTTGATTTGATAGGGGGCGCATCTTCAGCGGCCTTGGACCATCGCCTGATACTACCACGGCTGCTGCGGGTCTACTCAGGCCTCGGTTGGGGTTACGAGGCGCAAGCAATTCTTTTCCCAACGGCAAAATCTCGACATATCGCCATCGAGGAGCAGCGTGAAGTGGCACGCCCTCATGACGACCGGTAGCTCCCCGCCAATCCGGCAACGCTGATTTCTGATACCATGCTGCGAAGGCAGGCGCCATTCTCGTTGGCCGATTGGCCCCGACCTTTACGCTGATCAACAACAACAGCTGGGCTTCAGTAGAACAAAAACGTCCTTGATGTGGAGGCCCAAAAATGCCAGTCAAAGGCACCACGCTAACCAGTCTTCGTCCATTGATGCAGTCTGTCAACGGAATGGTTGCAGCCAGCCACCCCAGCGCCGCCATGGCCGGTTTGGAAGTCCTGAAAAACGGCGGCAACGCGATTGACGCTGGAGTGGCCGTTGGCCTGGCGTTGAACGTGGTGCATGTCGATGATTGCAGCTTCCTGGGCGTAGCGCCCACGGTGATATACCTGGCGGACCGGAAAGAAGTCACCACAATTGACGGGCTCGGGGTCTGGCCCAGGGCCGCGTCGGTCGAGTACTTCCAAAAACACCACGGCGGAAAGATTCCCGCCGGCGTACTTTCGTCCTTAACGCCGGCCGCCGCCGATTCGTGGCTGACGTCTCTGTCCAAGTTTGGCACGATGACCTTCGGACAGGTGGCGACCGCGGCCATCGACCTGGCTGGCAACGGTTTCCCCATGTTCCGTTATCTGGCCGGCCGATTCAAGACCGCCTTTGACCAGTACAACGCCCACCCGTCAACCGCCGAGATTTACCTGCCCGGTGGGCGCGCCCCCAAACAGGGGGAGCTGTTCTATCAAAAAGACCTGGCTGCCACCTTGCTCAAAATCGCGGACGTGGAGGCTTCCAACGCCGGGAAAGGCCGGGAGGCCGCGCTCAAGGCGGCCAGAGACTACATCTACACCGGCGAACTGGGCCGCAAGATTGCCGCATACAACCGGGAGATGGGAGGACTCCTCACCGAGGAAGACCTGGCCCGGTATCATGTCCAGGTGGGTCCGCCCGTGACGGTAAATTACAAGGGCTACGACGTCTACAGCACGGGGCCGTGGGGCCAGGGACCAACGTTCCCCCAAGCCCTCAAGATTCTGGAAGGGTATGATCTGGCGTCCATGGGCCACAATTCCGCCGAGTACATCCATACGGTGAGCCAGGCCTTGAATTTGGCCTTTGCCGACCGGGAGCAGTACGTGGGAGACCCGGATTTCGTGGACGTGCCGATCAACGAAATGCTGGCGGAGGAATACCTGATCAAGCGTCGCTCTCTAATTGACCCGGACGTGGCCTGGCCGGGTACGCCCCCAGCGGGAGACCCACGAAACGGTAGGGCGACCATCGACGGCGCCCCGCAGTCTCCCAGAGAGGCGGCAGTCCCGGTTGGCACAGCCGGAGTCAGTGGTGGCGGAACTTCTTATTTCGCCGTGATCGACCGGGATGGGAACATCTTCTCCTGCACCCCCAGCGAGGGCACCAAGAACGGCGGGCCCATAATTCAGGGCACCGGCCTGGCGTTCTCATTGCGCGGCTCTCAGTCCAAGTTGACCGAAGGCCATCCGGCATCGGTCGCCGGGGGCAAGCGGCCCAGGCTCACTCCCGCGCCTGCCCTGGTGCTGCGCGACGGCGAGCCTGTGATGGCCCTTGGCGCTCACGGCGGCGACCATATTCCGCAAGGCACTCTGCAACTGCTGTTGAACGTCCTGGAATTTGGCCGCGACCCTCAGGAGGCGGTGGAGGAACCCCGTTTCTACAGCTATAACTTCCCCAGTTCCAACTGGGCATCAAGATATGAGCCGGGGATGCTGCGGTTGGAAGGCCGTATTTCCGATGAAGTGGCCGAGAAACTACGGCGGAAGGGCCACACGATAGAGCAGTATCCAGACTGGTGGGAGGGTTCGGCCTTATACTGCGTCATTACTCGTAACCCGGATACCAAGGTGCTGCAGGGGGGCGCAGACCCGCGGTGCGAGGCCTACGCCGTAGGTTTCTAGCCCCAGCCGCAAACACCGCCGTCATCCGTGGCTGGTCATCAGCTGTTGAAATCTACGCCGTCAAGCGCAAAGCCAAGACCGCAGCCCGCGACATCAAGGCCGTCACCATGAAGAACGGCCGGCCCGCCACGAGGGGGCCGGCAGCGGTTGGGAAGCGTCCAGACACAACCGGTGCGGATAATCGTATTTTGAACATCATCAGGATCAATTGAGGCTGGGTTTTCCTGCGGACTCTGGCCCGCCGGAGCTGAATCCCGGGTGATCGTCCAAGTCCGACGCATCGTCCTGGTGCTGGCCGCGCAGCACGCAGTGGCCGCAAATTTGAATTAAGAGAAATTGCCTCAAATGGGTGGTAACAGCGCGGGCCACTGGATACACGGGTGTTAGTCGCTCGTGGTGGCTTCGGCCGCCGGGGCGTCATCCCCGTCAGTTGAGGCTTGGGCCCTGTCCGGCGTGCTCGGGGCCGAGGCCGGGATGCTCGTCCAGGTCAGAGGCGTCGTCCATGTGGTTGCCCCGTAGGACACAATGACCGCAAACTTTACAGACGGGATGTCTATTTTGGTACTTGGGATGGGGGATTTTGCAGAAGCCGCTTGCCGGCTCGTCGCAGCGGGGGCAGCCCTCGCAGCGGCCTTGGCGGTTGCCCTGCCCGGTCTGGGTGATGGTGCGGGTTTCCCGTTCTAGTACGGTGGTCATGTGGTTTTCACCTTTTGGGATAGGGATTCTGAATTTCAGGTAATTGTGGAAAGGGGCCTTCCGTGTAGCGACCAAAATTGGCACTACACGTTTGTGGTGAAGCCGTGGACGCATAGCGACCCCAGAGCCGCGCGGGAAGAGTAAAGCTGGCCAGCAACGTGATTTTTTAGAAGTGCCGCCGGACACTGCGGCACTTCTCATTGTAGCCTGACGTGGGTGGCGCGGTCACCTTTCGCAGACGACGCCGTCACCGTCTCGGGCGCTCGGCGCCATCAGCTCCGGGAAGCCTCGGCCGGCGCCTTTGCTGCCCTGCGCTCGGGTTTCGCCGACCGCCTGCGCTGCGTCGCAGGAGCTGTACGTTCTTGCAGCCGGAGTAGCTGTGGACGGCACCGGTGTCGCCGTTGGCCGAGCTGGCGAACTGGTTGTATTCGGCCTCTGCCCACCTTGGCTGGGCTCTCCTGCCAGTAACGTGGGGCGGTTCGGGCACGTGTTGAGCATTTCAGCCAGTGCGTCATGCTCCCCTTGGGTGGCGGTAAGCGCCCAGCTGTACTTGGTCGTGATCCAGTCGGTGGCGTACTGGCACCAATAGGAGCGGTCTTCCGGTTTCCAGTCCTCGGTCCCTCATGCACTCTTGGAACGGTTCGCGCTGGCGGTGACCGCGATGAGATGCTGAGGATCGTCCAGGTAGTTGGCGTATTGCTCTCTCCGATTGGCCGACCAGTTCCAGGCACCGCTGTCGTGCGCGTTGCCCAACGGCACCATGTGGTCGACGTCGAGTTTGCCTGGATCAGTCGATGGCACTGCTGTACGGGGCCAGCCATTCGCCGGTCGTCACCCGGCACTTCCTGTCGGTTCGATAGGCAACTGCGGTGCGGCTTTCGGCAATCAGTACCTCGTTGCGGGCATCTTGGCAATCCCGGTCGGCGTCGGTCCAGTGTTTCCAATCGTGGCGGTCGTAATCCGGCAGCGTGGCTGGGACTGCTGACACGGTCACGCGCAGAACCGTGGTGGTGGTCGCCGTCGCCGTAGGTTCCTGGGGCGTGGCGGTTTGCGCTGTTGCCGTTTCTGGCTGTGCCTCTGGCGCTGCTGTTGGCGTCTGAAGATTGGGCGGCCCTACCGTCGCGGAAGGGACAGGCTGAGCCGGTGTGGTTTCGGTGGCGGTTGTCGTTGTTGGCAGCCCTGTGGTTGTCGTTGCCGACAACGGTCTTGCATCGGTGCTCGTCTCGCTCCCGACTTGAGGGGGGTGGTGACGTGGACTCCGAAGAACAGGCTATCAGCAGAGCTGCGACGATCCAGATGAGGGCAGCAGCAGATCTCACGGTTCGATCTCCAAGGGAGTACTGTTTGTGTTTACCGCGTGCCGGAATCACTCCTGGATTCCGGGCAGACGGCGGCAATTGTCTCACCAGTTCCTCGAACTGGCAACGACGCCAGGTGGGGAAATCAGAAGTCGCCGGTAGTTCTGCCTTCTGGCTCGGAGCCTTCGTCCACACGCTCCCGGCAGTCTGCGGCGCGGATGTCGCAGAACCGGCATTCCTGTGTGCTCGGCACCCATGTTACCCTTGCTTCGGCGGGCACCTTGGCGCAAGTACCGTTGGTCTCCGGGATTGCTTTCAGCCCCGTGAGGATGTTCTCAACGGTGAACTGGCCAACTCCTTGGGTGTGGCTCGCCATCGTGCCCTCGCGATCTTGCTGGCCGTCTCTTTCGTTTCGACTGATGTTCTCACAGCGTCGCTGCTGTGTGGCGGGGCGCACTCATGCGTCCGGATTGTCGGACCATGGGCGCACTGCGTTTCTGTGTCGCTGTCGACTGGCGAGTTGGGGCCGGGTCGAAGGAGTCGAGGTGTCGGTCGGGGCTCCACGAGAGGGGTTCGCTCTCAGGTGCGGTCTCGACATCTTTACCTGGGTATGTGTGCGTTGTGGAATAGATTCCGAATCTGGGACCGGTTGCACGGAGTACAGGCAGCGTTAACCTGCCATTTCCTCTATCAGTGGTTGAGTAAGTCGCTCACCAGGTCGCAGGATGGACGAACGTGGTGCCAGACCAGAATCTGGCGTATGGAATGGAGTGATACACGCTTACCGGCAGTTGGCGGCGAGCACCGGTCCGGGTCCCGCCCGCAGCAACGACGCACCGGGAGGGGCTGGCTTCAAATTGTTCCCATTTTCGGCCCGTGGCCTATGTGTGGCACACGGGCTTTTCTGGTCCCTGCTCTACGCGGGAATCGCTTTCTTGCCGATGTTGCTGGCTGTCTCTCGGGGCGACCGCAGTATTCGGCCATAATGGAGGTGCACAAATGACTACCAACGTTTTTGACGCTCGCTCGGCTACCAATTACGCCGTGCCAATGATGAAGGCCTGTGCTTCGTTGCGGGGGTTCCAGTCTTTAGGTGATGCTGTACCTATGGTGGAGCCGTCGTGGTCTCTCCGTTCCTTCCCCACTGTTGGGGTTGGTTCCCCTTTCACCAGGGTTAGTATGTCAAGAAACAGGTCTCGGTCTGCTGTTGGTCTGACGCCCAGGGACCATGTTGCTTGGTTGTCCATCCTTCACCCGGATGAGCGCTTGGCTTACCTGTCAGGCATCGGTTTTGCGGACGAGGAACTTGGACAGTCTGCAGATGTCGTCGAACAATGGCTTGATATTTCGAGACGGCGAACGTTGGATGACTTTTCCAAGAGTGCCTGTGAGGCTGGTGAAGGACTCGACTGGGTTATGGACGCATGGGAGCGAACCCGTCCTTATGAAGTGCTTTCAAGGCCGATAGGTGAAAGCAGGGCAATCGCGTCTTATCCGAGGAGGACTTTGAGCAGGTAGTCTTCACGCCAGCCGGCGTTGAGCCGCTTGCCTTGGATGCCCACTTTGAGGGTGTTTTCGTTTTTCAGCAGGTTGTGCCCGATCTGCCGCAGCGTAGCCATGTTTTGTGGCCCATGATCCCCCGTTTTCACGAGGGCAGGCTTTTCCGCACTCGGCACTGGTCTTCGTGAAAGGTTACATCCAAAGTCCAATGCAGCGAGTTCTCGATACTCCAATGGCCCCTGATGGCAGCCAGCAGTTGTTCCGCTGGGGCCGCCAGGCTGCTGATGTAGTAGCGGGGTTGACTGGCGCTACCCTCTGCGGTTTTCCGATGGCCGACCACTTTGATGGCCGCTTTCAGTTGCGGCCATCTCCTCTGGGGGTTCAGGTAGTCCAGGCAGTCCGTCTCGGTGATGGCCCAGCATTCTCGCCGTTCCACCCGTCCGTGTCCTTTGTTCACGGTGTGGGCGTAGTCATAGGGCACCCCGTCAAAGTCCGATGCTTCGGCCTCTTGGAACAGGTTCTCGGATGCCCTGGTAGAGTTGACCCTGATTCTCTTTCACCGCCAGCACGTAATCGGCCCCGCCGTCCACAATCTGCTGGGCAATCAGGGCAATCGCGTCTTCAATATCTACAATATGAAACGGCGCATTGCATTCCAAACGCCGATAACATTGGCTCGCGTCTGTCGTTTGAATGTGATAGAAACCCGCCAACAGATTGAAATTCGCGTCTCTGATGCTGTAACTGTCCGTTCTCAGGCGACGTGAGACTACCCGAACTCGGACTTCCCGGGATTTTGCCTCTCACTAAAATTAGACGCGATTGCCCTGGCTGGGCAATCTCCCGCTGACATCCCATGGCATCAATGGTTACAATGCAGCCCTGCAGTTCCAACTGTCGCAGCAGTTGGGGAATGGCGGTGATTTCATTGGACTTCGCCTCGGGTTTTGACCTGGCCCAGGGTCAGAGCCTGCCCCGTACTTGATACGGGAGTGTTCTGCGTAGCCCAGGCGCTGACCAGAGCCTGCCCCGTACTACGATACGGGGTGCATGGCTCCCTTGCCTCCCGCACGGTCGTGAGAACGCCGGGCTGTCTTGCCGTCAATGGCCACCACTTCTCCGGGCAGCAACTCAGCGATGGCCTGGGTCCAGGATATGAAGCAGTTTTGGAACTGCGCCGGGTCCAGACGGGCAAAAACCTCGCCGAAGAGCCTGCCCCGCGAAAGCGGGGGTATCGTGTGATGGGATGCCGCCGGGCAGTTCCAGGAAGGATTGGAACCATTCCAGCTTGCTCTTGCCGAAGAGTTCCATATGCACCCAGGAATCGACGCCGCAGACAGTAGCGCAGATGGCGATGGCAATGATGTCCACCAGTTTGTGGCGCCGAGTGCGTTCCACTCGGGGATCGTCCAAATCGGCGAAATGTTCGAGAATAGTTGCGTCAGGTGGTTGTACCATGGCCTCCCCGCGGTTCATTGGATCATGGCACGTTAGCACAATTCTAAAAATTGCATTAAGACGCGATTGCCCTGGCTTCAACACGGCCAGCGACCCGGAGCCGATGCTCGGCGACCAAGTGGCGGAGGTTACACCCGATGGCGTCGAGGTGAATGTATGGCGGTCTGCCGACCACCTGGACCCGGAAACGGACGTGATTTGCCCCCTGGAAAGGCGCAACGCCTGGGGAGGCGCAAACGACCTTACGTCATCGCCCGACGGTCGCACCTTCCTGATCAGCTTCCGCATCCTCGACACTGTGGCGTTGGTGGACCGGTCAACGGGGCAGATTGCATGGAAGTGGGGGCCGGGCCACATATCCCATCAGCATCACCCCACCTACCTGGACAACGGCCACGTGCTGCTGTTGGATAACGGCGCCCACCGTCGGGGATTAAGCTACTCCCGGGTGATCGAGGTGGACCCATCCGCCAGCGAGATCGTGTGGCAGTACCAGGGCCTGCCGATAGTTTCCTTCTTCACCCACTTCACCGGCGGGGCGCAGCGCTTGCCCAACGGCAACACTCTGATAACCGAGGGCCTTACGGGCAGGTTGTTCGAGGTAACGCCCGGAAACGAGATAGTGTGGGAATTCGTCAGCCCCTTCGTTGTTCCGTCCCAGTTCGGCATGGCCAACGGCGTGTTCCGGGCCCACCGCTACGGCCCCGACCATCCGGCATTGCAGGGGAAGGAGTTGGACCCGGATCGACTCGGCAATTTCAATCGGCTGTATGGAGGCAGGTAAACCGAAGTCTTCCGGCAAGCCGAACGGGAAATCCTGGCCGGTGACTGCCGCCGGCGAAAGCACGGCATCCCGGCGTGGGTCAAAGACCAAGAGGGTATCGGCGTCACCAGTCTCAGATCGATACCTACGCCTTCCTGCGGGGTTCGGGCGTTCCCCAGATTTACAGCCGCCCAGGGAGCAGATAAACTAACTCCAAACTCAACGCCCGAACGAACAGCGACCTGGTCGCCATTGAGAGCGGCGCAGTTTCCCGACGACAGCTTCACGGAGGTCGACGATATGTACAACAAGCCCATGATCAGCCTGGAACAGGCCCAGAACGCCATTACAGCCATGATCGCCGATTTCAACCGGGAGCCTGACCGGCGCAAGGTCGATATGGCCGTGGTGGACGATGCCGGAAACCTGCTGGCCTACGCCCGGATGGACCGCTGCCTGAGACCCACCTTCGCCATTCGCAAAGCCTACACCTCCGCGGTTCGCTCCATGGACACCGCCGCTTTCGCCGAGCAACTCAGCAGCACGGGCCGGTCGCTAGAGTCCTTCGGGGATCCCCAGTTGATAGCGATACCGGGCGGAGTCGCCGTTCTCCACGACGGGATGGTAGTCGGAGCCATCGGAGTGGGAGGCCTGCCCAGCGGTTTCGACGACGAGGCCATCGCCAAGGCGGGGGTAGCGGCACTAGGAATTTAACCGCGGCGGGGTCTGCCGTAAAGCCCGCGAACGACGCAAAGACGATCAGTATCGCGCCCATCGAAAAGGCAGCAGAGCGCTCTCTCCCGTCTCCACCATTCCCAGCTAAATGTCCGGTAACCGCCTGAACCGTACCGGCAGGACTGATTGTCGTTGACCAACTGGAAAATAAACAATCGCTTCGGCCGCGCCGACCTGCACATGCGGCAGCCCAGGACCGACTATCTGAAATAGCGATTGGACGAGGGTTTGGCATCCAGCACGATGCTGCCGCACGGCCGGAACGTTGTGCTGTCCCGCGTCCGCTCGGTGGTCGCCGTGAATGCCCACGCGTACCGATTGCCGCAAGACCATCATTGCGAGCACGCTGACGGGCGTGTGGCAATCTCGTCGAGGCAATGGCGATCATATACATTGCAATGGCGACCGTATACATTGAACGTCGCATTGCCAACGGGATTGCCACGCTTCGCGCGCGATGACAAACTGCGGACGGGCGAGTTAACGAACGGAGTTGCATTATGACCCTTGGCCGCTTCCACTTCGTCAGTCAGGTGGGCCGTGTCCCCTCCATGACCGTGCCGCTGGACGCGCGGCAGGAAATCAGGTTCCAGCGCCTGATGGAAGAGGCGATCATGATCGACCTCCACCAGCATCCGATGGTCCTGCCTGAAGACTTCAGCCAATACTGGGAGTACCTGCGCAGCGACCGCTACGTCTGGGGGTACGACGCGGTGAGAGCCGGCGGCTTTACCGCCGTGGGTACGGCCAACGTCTTTCGCGGGATGCTGCACACCAACGAGATGTCGTTCATCCGCTTTTCCGATCTTCTGGAGGAGATCAGCATGATGATTGCGGACATTTCGCGGCATGACAACGTGTTACGGGTCAGTAATGCGGCCGAGATAGAGTCGGCCAAGCAGCGGGGCAAGGTGGGGTTCCTGCCCACGGTGGAGCACCTGGCCATCGGCAATGAGCTGAACCTGGTGGACGTGCTCTACAACGCGGGAATACGGCTGGCCGGCCTGACCTACAGCCGCAAGGCATACATTGGGGACGGCATCTTCGAGCGCAACGATGGCGGCCTCAGCGAGTTCGGGCTGGAGGTTGTCCAACGCATGAACGAGCTGGGCATGGTCGTCGACGTGTCCCACGCCTCATTCCGAACCGCCATGGACGCCATCGAGGCGTCGGAAACCCCGGTAACCTTCAGCCACGACGGTTCCTACACCCTGGCCAGCGACAGCCTCCAAGCGCGCAGGTTGAGAAAGGACGAGGAATTGCTGGCCTGTGCCCGCAAGGGCGGCGTCATCGGGATAACCGCCGTTCCCAACCGGCTCAGCAACGACCCAGAGCAAAGCATCGAGTGCGTGCTGGACCACTACGACTACATGGTCAACCTGGTGGGGGTGGACCACGTAGCCATCGGCACGGATACGGGCATCGGCGACTCGGTGGGCGTGGGCGAGGTGGTGATGGGTCGCCCCGGGCCCACGCCGGCACGCTATCTAAACGGCCTGGAGTCTCCCGCCGACGGTAAGAACATCGTCCGCGGCCTGATTGCCCGTGGCTACTCCGACGAGGATGTCAGGAAGATCGCCGGCGGCAACGCCCTGGCATTGTTCAGGCGGGTCATGGGGTGAGGGGGCGGGCGCTCTCTCGGTCAGGCAGACCAAATCACGACGCGGTCGACCCGTGGGAGTTTGCAGCCCCAACACAAACGCGTCATCGTAATCGCTTCTCGCCCATACGCTTACCAACTCGCCGCGAGCAATTGAAGTAATGCCAATTATATGAAGCGTCAATAGTCGGTATTCCTGCGACTCTGACTATCCGGTCTGCGTAGGCGGTAGCACCTCCAAGGCCGTAGCAACCTTGGGAATCCCCGCGTCCCGGTGGTACCTCTCCCTAAATTCAAGACGTGTTGCTGGCTCAATACGACCCGCTGGGTCATAGACTTCTCGCTCCCCGTCCAACGGTATCGACATAAGGATCCCGCCGGCTTCGCTTGCCTCCATGGGCAAGGCCCCGCCATCCTTGTGAAGTACTCTTGGCAACGCCCGGTGGTAGCAAGACCTTGGATCAAACAGAGGAAACGGCTCCAATACAGGTGCAGCATTGGGATCATCAGACAAAAGTCTGAGCGATTTCTGTGCCTTAGGACATGAAACCAAGCATCGCCATGGGAGAGTGTTCTTCTTGACGTGAATGCTGTTGAAGTTTTTGGCGCCCCAATTATTCATCGCCGTGCGGATGTTGGATGAAGGTGTGATGGAGCAACCTAAATCCTTAAGCTCCGGCGTGCCATCGCAACAATGATAGTGCCTGCGTACATTGGCGTTTTGGGTGAAATTGTAGAGACTGTACAAAGAGGCCGCATGGTTGCGTTGTGCAAATCGTTCGAGAAGATCGATTTGCTGTCCATGGCTATTACTATGCTTGAAACTGGAGTACCTGTCATCAGTCAGGTTGAACTTTTTGGCTTGAATTGCGAAACGAAACCATCCGAGCTGTACGGACCCCACCCACAACTCGAAGTACGTTCCCCACTGGGCCTCGTCCGGTTTGGCAGTTTGGGTGAAATGGGCCAGGGTTGATCCATGCATATAGAGGTTCATTGTTATTAGGTCTGTTATCGTCTCTTCCCCGAACCGTACCGGGCCCAAGGGGCTACGGCTTGTGTATGAGCTTTTGACGTAGCTTAGCCGCTCCCAAACCTCGCGCGATTGACGAGAGAACAGAGTGGTCAGATCCGTGAAACTCCGAGTCGTCATAGTTGTCCATCCTTTCACGCGTTGGTAATCATAGTATACGAACCTGCACCCCATTGCTCGCTAGGGTTCGAAAGGCACCCAAACGTTGGCGGTAACCCCGTGGCACGGGCACCAACAAGCAAACCCTCCCAAAGACTTGTACAATACCTTCAGGTTAGGTTGAAGGAGGCGCACATATCATGAAGTTTGCCCTGTTTTTGCTGGGTTCCTGGACAGAGCCGGAGGCCAGCGCCCAGAGCCGTATCTTTGGTGAAATGCTGGAGCAGGTTGAATACGCCGAGGAGCTGGGCTTCGATTCAATCTGGATAGCGGAGCATCACTCCAGCCGGTACGGCATCTGCCCCTCCCTGATGCCGCTGCTCTGCCACATCGCTGCTCGTACCAAAAAGATCCGCATCGGCGCCGGCGTCAGCGTCCTGCCTTTCCACAATCCCATTTTCCTGGCCGAGGAGAGCGCCATGCTGGACGTTCTGAGCAATGGCCGGCTGGACTTCGGCGTTGGACGCGGCTCGGCGGATTACGAGTACGGCAACTTTAACGTCGACTTTGACACCCGGGACGTGCGAACCCAGGAGGCCTTGGACATCATCCTGGGGCTGTGGACCCAGTCGGATTTCTCGTTTCAGGGCGAGTTCTACCAGGTGAAAGACCTGACAATTGCCCCCTGGCCCGTGCAGCAGCCCCATCCGCCGGTGTACCTGGCCGTGTCCCGCACCCCCGCCAGCGTGGACGTTGCCGTGTCGCGAGACCTGCCCATCCTGACCAGCTTTTCCACTCCCGAGGCCGATAACCTGGGCCTGTTCTCCCTTTACGCCGAACGCTGCGTCGCTGCCGGGAAGGATCTGCCCGTAGCGGAAATGCCCTACTTCCGGTTCGTGTACGTGGACGAGGACGAACAGGCGGCCCGGGAATACCCGCGGCAGTCGCTGACCTGGGTCCGTGACCTCGGCGGTTACCGGCGCACCCTGACCCGCGGCGATGAGATCAACGTGGACCTGGACCACTGGCGCCGAACCCGCACCGTCGAACCGGCCAGCTACGAGTCGGAACTGGAGACCACCGCCTACTTCGGCACGCCGGAGCAATGCGTGCAGCGAATCACCAGGCTGCGGGACGAACACGGCATCGGGTACTTCGGCGCCAGCATGTCCTTCGGCAGCATGGAGCACTCCAGGGTATTGCGCTCCATGGAGCTCTTCGCGAAGGAAGTGATGCCCAAGTTCTGGGAATAGAACCTCGCCACCGGCTCTGGCGAGTCCAGGATCTCGCCGCCGACGGTGGATGATGGTTAGGTTATCGCCGTAACGGTTATAATTGCGCTGGCGGCCGGACGACGCCATCCGGCACATCACCGAAACGCTGAGATACGGCGATCAGTCCATCAGCGGAGCGCCGCCATTCGTACAAACCAGTATCAGGAGGACACCATGCCCGATAGTTTGGATCAGATCGTGGAATCTTACGAAGCGGAACGGCTGGCCACCGGGTTCGAGTTTACCGAAGGGCCCCTGTGGCACCCGGATGGCTACCTGCTATTCGTGAACAACCGCATCAACGTCATCTATCGCCTGGTTCCCGGCGGCGAACCCGAGGTCATACGGGAAAACAGCGGGGGCGCCAACGGCCTGACCTTTGACCTCCAGGGCAGGATCATAATGTGCGACGGGGATGACCGGCAGATGACCCGCTGGGAACCCGACGGCTCCATCACCGTCATCGCCGATCGCTGGGAGGGCAAGCGGCTGCACCGGCCCAACGACGTGGTGTGCCGCTCCGACGGAAGCATCTACTTCACCAACCCCGGCCTGCGCCTGCCCCCACAGGAGCGGGACATCGACTTCCACGGCATCCACCGCATCGCCCCCGACGGCACAGTGACCGCCGTGATCACGGATTTGGAATCGCCCAACGGACTGGCCTTCTCTCCCGACGAAACCATCCTGTACGCCGATAACACCCGTCGCGGCGACGAATGTGCGACGGAGAAGGAACGGGGTGAGGTTTGCACCCACCAGTACATCCGGGCGTACGACGTGGCACCCGACGGCTCGGTGAGCAACAGCCGGCTGTTCGCCAACATGCACTCGGCGGAGGACGGCGTCCCCGACGGGATGAAGGTTGATACCAACGGCCGGCTGTACTGCACCGGCGCCGAAGGAGTCTGGGTCTTCGAGCCGGACGGAACCCTTTTGGGCATAATTCGGCTGCCCGAGATTCCGGCCAACTGCGCCTGGGGCGACGCTGACTATCGCACCATGTACTTCACGGCCCGTAGCTCGGTCTACCGGATGCGGTTGAAGACCACCGGTATCAACCCCTGGCGGGGCGGCTGACCGGCCTGATCAGGGTCTTCGCATTGTCATTGCGAGAATGCGGTCAGGCATTCGTGGTAATCTCGTCGGGGTATTGACGACTGCACATCACCGCCGCTGCTACGCTGACGAGATTGCCGGGCTTCGCTCGCAATGACACATTAGGCGCGCGTGAGAAACAACCCTGGAGGCGCACGGCGGACGCGTAGGAGGAACTATCTCATGGCAGCACGCGACCTGATCGGCTACGGCCCCAAACCGCCGGTGGTTGAATGGCCCAACGGCGCCCGGATCGCCGTATCCTTTGTCGTCAACTACGAGGAGGGATCCGAACATTCCATCCTGGACGGAGACCCTCACGGCGAGACGGTAGGAGAGTCGCCGTCGCCGGTAGCCAGGGGCGAGAGGGACCTGGCAAATGAGTCTTTCTTCGAGTACGGGAGCCGGGTCGGTGTCTGGCGCATCCTCGATATGTTGGAAGAGTACGGTGTCGACTCGACCTTCTTCGCCTGCGCCCTGGCCCTGGAACGCAATCCCGCAGTGGGGCCGGAGGTCATTCGCCGGGGACACGAGGTAATGGGCCACGGCAACCGCTGGGAAGAATATTACAAGATGGACCGGGAGGCTGAACGACGGGCCATCAATGAGGCCGTGGCCTCCATCACTCGCGCCACCGGGCAGCGGCCGCTGGGCTGGTACACGCGCTACGGGCCGAGCGTGAACACCCGGGATTTGGTGGTGGAGGAAGGCGGTTTCGTCTACGACTGCAACGCCTACAACGATGACCTGCCCTACTACACCGAGGTCCACGGAAACCCGTGGCTGGTGGTGCCCTACTCGCTGGAGGTCAACGACTACGGGTTTTGGCGCGGACAACTGTCAACGCCGATGGACTTCTTCGAGTCGGCGCGCAACTGCTTCGACACCCTTTACCGGGAGGGAGCAACTCACCCGAAGATGATGTCGGTGGGGCTCCATTGCCGCATCATCGGCAAGCCGGCCCGGGCGGCGGCGTTGCGCCGGTTCATCGAGTATGTGAAGGGCAAGCCCGATGTCTGGCTGGCCCGTCGCATCGACATCGCCCAGTGGTGGCTGGCCAACTACCCTGCCCGATAGGGGCTATTCGTCCACGGTCTGGGCGGCGACCAGGAAATCGGCATCGGCGAAATCTGCGAAGCGGTCGGGGAGGAACTCGCTCATGTCGGAAACGACATCGGTTGATCCGCGGCAGACATAGTCGGTGATGATGCGGCCGGTGATGGGGCCCAGGTGGATGCCCTTTGTGGTGTGGCCGGTAGCCAGGAGAACGCCTTCCCGACCGGGGACCGGACCGATGATGGGTTTGCTGTCGGGGCTCAGCGGACGGGAACCGGCAAGCTGCTGCACCAACTCGGCACGCTCCAGGTCGGGAAAGACATCTATGGCGCGCTGGAGGAGTTCCAACCGGGCAGATTCGGTGGGCTGACGGTCAAACTCCTCGCCCCAGAACAGTTCTTTCTGGTCATAGTCACGTCCGCCGGTGCTGCCGACGCTGGTGAGACCGTCCATACGGCTGATCATGTGACCGCGTTTGGGAGAGCTGATCAGCACACGCAGGGGTTCGCCCGGGTAGTTGAGCAAAAGGCGCTCTCCCTTCATGGGGCGGACGGGAACGGGGAAGCCCAGCCAGGGAGTGAAGGCTCGGCTCCAGGTGCCGGCGGCCACCACCACCGTGCCGCAGTGTATCTCCCCAGAGGCGGTCTGGACGCCGGAAATCGTGGTCCCGCTGGTGACCAGGCCGGTCACATCTCGGTGAATGATGTTGGCGACCTTGAGTTCGGCGCCCCGGGCCAGGGCCAGGTTGAAGCGGTAGCTGTCCAACTGGGCGGACTCGTCCTCATACACTGCGCCAATGATGGAGGGGGAGAGGCGGGGTTCGATGGATTGGACTTCCCCGGCATCAATCCAGCGCATCTGGACGCGGGGTTGCTGCCAGACCATCAGGTCTTTGATCAGATCGGCCTCTTCGTCATCCAGGGCCAACC
Source organism: Dehalococcoidia bacterium (assembly GCA_965262485.1). Classification (GTDB taxonomy): domain Bacteria; phylum Chloroflexota; class Dehalococcoidia; order Lucifugimonadales; family UBA3495; genus Bin87. Next base: position 3,516,385 of record OZ253540.1, read on the forward strand.
GGAGAGAAGGACGACGCTGGTAGAGCAGGTCCATGCCGGTGGCGGATTCCAGCTCGGGGACGATCTTCGGGAACTCGGCGTAAGATGCTAGGGCGATTTGGAATGACGCCCCCGGGGAGAATTCAGCGCCCAGCAGGCTGAGGGAACCGGTGGCGTGAGCGGAGGCGCCGCTGCCAATGGCCTCGCGCTCCAGGAGAGTCACGTTGACGCCCTCCCGGGCCAAGTAATAAGCAACCGAGCAGCCGACCACGCCGGCGCCAATCACAACCACGTCCGCAGTTTCAGGCAAATCCTTGTCCTCCGATGAGAGTGTTCGAGATTATCGTTACGGGGTGCGGAGTGTCAACTGGAGCCTGTTATTCAAATGCATTGGCAGGTTGTACGGGACGGGCCCTTTGACGAATTGGAGTGGCGGGGCCTTGATGGATGTAGCAGCGTGGCGTTGTCAGGCTGGCGCGGCTGCCGGTTGATGGGCCTTCAGGAACCGCCGGGCGGCGTGGGCTACGACCTCGTCGACGTGCTCCTGCGTGTCTTTCCAGGGATAGATGGTTACCTCTGAGTTCGGGGCGAGGTTAGCCACTTCCATCGCGCGTTCGTACGGGTGTGCCGGTACGTCATCGGGCGCTGTCAGTATGGGTGTCTGCAGGCCACGCACGAAATCTCGGGAAACGGTGAAAACGAAGTCGGCGCGGTCGGTGTACATGCTTGTTAAGAAGTCATGGACCACGTCCATAGTGAATTCAGGGCGCTTCTCGCAGAGCGGCAGCCACCAGCCCGCGATGTTGTTCTGGTAGAAGATGTCCGGCATCTCCGGCCTGAACCCGCTGGGTTGCATCAACGCCGCCGCCACGATGCGGTCCGAGGCCAGCCTGAGCAGGTTGTGGATCATCGGTCCGCCGATGCAGAAACCCATGACCAGGAACTCCCCGATGCCGAGATAATCCATCAGGCCAAGTTGGTCGTCAGAATGGGCATCCCAAGGGCGGTCGATTTCCAGTGGGCCGGTGGATTGCCCCGGAGGAGCGTTACGCAAGTCGGCGGCGATACAGCGGAAGTCATTTTTATAGGTCTCCATGGGGTTGAAGGGCCCCGAAGTCCGCAAGCCGGCCACGGTGGAATTAAGCCCGCCACCCGGGATGATCAGCAAGGGGAATCCCGAACCGACCTCTTCGTAGTAGATACGGGTGTCGCCTTTTTCGTAGAACGGCATGGCTGGTTTCCTCCATGGGCAAGTTGCAGAGCTAACTATGATCCGTGTCGAGCAGGCAGACCATAATTTGCGGCACAACATCCAGAAGCGGCGTGTTGTACGCGATTACGCTTTGTCTACCTATTCCGGGTTGGAATCTAACCCGCGATGGCACAAGGGGTCAACAGAACGGTCCAGAGCGTGCCGATCAGCTCGCCTTGTCAATTGGCAACGGTCCCGGTCAACGTTACAACGAAATTCGCATAAGTTCTTCTGAAAATACGATCTCCCCATTGTAGATCCGGCTGATGTCGCCAATGCCTTGCTCCATGGGACCGTGGGCCGATAGGTGGGGGCCGATGTGAACCAGCACCAGCTTTTCTACCCCGGCGTCCTGGGCCATACGGGCCGCTCCGGTAGTGCCGCACTGGCCGGCGTACTCCCCATTTGCGTCCATCACCGCTTGGTCATCCCAGCACATGCAAAGCATCATGTCGGCGCCGCGAGCCAGTTCGGTCACCGAGTCGCAGGGTTGGGTGTCGCCGGTGAATATGACGCTCCCTTCCGCCGAATCCACCCGGTAGGCCAGGGAGTCGAGCCAGGGCTGGACGTGCTCGGCGGGAGCGGCGGTCACCTCCCAATCCGGCCCACTGAACACCTTGCCTGGTCCGACATCCCGCGCAGCAACCGCCGGGGCCGGGTGGGGAAGAGTGCCGCCGCGATTGACGAAAACCTGCTGGCTGAGCGGGTGGTTCACCCGCGCCTTCCAGTCGTGGGCGAACAGGCCGTTTTCGCCCACGATTCCTTCGGTAATCTGCTCCGTCAGGTCGGGGCCGAAAACTTGCAATTGGTTCTCCTTGCCGATGCTCTGGTCCCAGCGGCAAAGGAGGAAGCAGGGATAGTCGATGTCATGGTCGAAATGGTGGTGAGTGAAAAAGAGGTAGTCGACCTGGGTGGGGAACAGCCCAGCCTTGACCAGCTCGTGAGTGGCAGCCGGCCCGCAGTCGAACATCAAGAGCTGGTCGCCGAGTTTGAGCACATGGGAACTCCCAAAGCGAGTGGGAGTGGGCGTGGGGGTTGCTGCGCCCAGGGCGTAAATGTCAGCCATTATTGTCCTCACCATTTCCAGACCGGTTTGCTCGTCGTCAGGATGTCATTCAGCATTCCAACCAAGTGGTTGTCAGGGATGCGGCGCCGACCTCCGTGGCACGCGGTCGAGACTTGCCAATGCGGGCTAGCGGAGAATTTGTCATCGCCCAAATTCATTACACAGCCCACCGTTCCGGCTTGCATCGGGAGGTGGTGTGGGCGAAGCCGTTCAGATGGTATGTTCAACGTCAATGGAGAGATTAGAGTTGTTGGCATAACGGTGCTCCATGGGCGGTTCAGGGGGTATCGGTGTCATGTGGCAGACTATCAGGTAAAGTCTGCCATTGTTCGCGCCCTGGGGAGGTCCCGGCCGCTGCCGTAAGCGCGGGCCCCGCGCCGGATCGCCTGCCGGATGGCAGACTTCGCCTATGAAGTCGACCATTGTAGAATTGGGGGCGTATGCCCGCCTGCGAGCTGCCCCACTACTGGACGCCGTGGTCCAGCCATCACGCCGGGTTGACCCGGTCTCCCACAAACCCATTCCAACCAGGCCCATTAAACTGGAGGCGAGTCCACGAATGCCAACCCGGCCGACTGCGATTGTGAACGGTGCGAGATTGACCGCGAGCGCGCGCCTTACCAACGGGGGTGGCTCACAGCCTTCCGCGAAGCGACCACAGCGCAGGTGAGCGCAGCGCTGGATGCCGTGGAAAACGGCAGCCGTCGCGACTCGCCGGCAGCCAATGGGGCCCTGCTGGCGTTGACCGGCCTGATGCTGGAGCAGGAAAGCGAACTGTCCGGCGCTGTGGTCGGAAGGGCGACGCGTCAGCAGGACCAGGGCGAGCAGTCACCCATAGCAGCAACGGAGATGGAGCAGCGCATCGGGCTGATGGGACGTTTGGATGACGCCGCGGCGCGGCGCCGACCGCAACCGGAGCCGGAGGTTGCAGATAATGATGCCGAGCTCTGGTACGCCGCCTGCTTCGCGTGTACCACCATCCTCCAGGTAGTGCGACTGTTCCGCCGCCAGCGGGCCGAGCTGCCGCGACGGGACCTCATGGGGGAGGCGTACCTGGTGGTGCTGACCCAGCTGGCGGGGGACGCCGAGGCAAACCGGGAACGTCTTGAGGACACCGCTATTCCCGACATCTACGACGGGCTGGCCAACGCCCGAGCGGCGCTGCTGGCGGAAGCGCACGCCGCCATCGACGAGATGGCGGAAACCGTGGCTGCGGATTTGCGCGCATTCAGCCAGGACCTGCCGGTGGAAATCCGGCCCGCCATGCGGAGACTGCCCGCGGTGACCGAACGGGCGGCCGCGCTGGCGATCGGACCGGCTGACTTCCACGTCGGACGCTTCGACGAGTGGGACCTCAACCCGCCGCACGCCGAGGGCGGACTTTACATCGTCTACTACTACCGCGGCGCCAAAGTGGTCCAGTCGATACTGGACACCTACCCGCTGGGATTCCCGGCGGCGGCGGCACAACAGCAGGTCGACCGGGTGATTGATGCGCTGTTGGAAATGGGTCCGGAAGAGGAGGCATTGTCGGACCTCCTGCTGCCGTATGCCTTGGTGATGTCGGACCTGGCCGATGCCGGTCTCCACGACGTGGCGTGTGATCGCTGCAGCGAGTTCGTGTCGGCGCTGCAAGAGCAGGACCTGCGCCACGGCGCCATGCTGGAGGTGCTGGCGGCGGTGGTGGGGGATGAACCGGACGTAGCGGAATACCTGTTGCGCGACTCGGAGTTCGACACCGAATTCGCCACTCTGAGGCAGGCGCGGGCGATCATAACGACGGCACGGCGGCAGGGGCTGGACTTGGTGAAGCTGTCCAAGCTGGCGGCGGCCATGGGGCATGAAGCCGAGGAGTTGGGCGTGACTCCGCCGTCGACAAACTACGCCACTGTGAGCATCCTGCTGGGAGAGGCTGGTGATGCCGGATTCCCTCACGACGCCATTGACCGCATTTACCAGGCCATTGACCCGGACGGGTATAAAGAAGAGCTATACGAACAGGCTGCGGATCTGCTGGAGTTCGGTGACGAAGACGCCGACGGGGGGCTGGACGGATTGCCGCGATTCGACGGTGAGTTTTCCCGCTGAGGCATTGCTCTTCAGGCGCTAAAGTCTCGGTAACATTTCTCGGTGAGACGACAGGCCGGCAGGACTAATTGTCGTCTATCAGCATCCTCAGGGAAGACCCGAAAGAGGGGGGCCTGTATCTTGAGCAAATACCTTGTCCGAGGCTGAGTTGGGTGAACCTCGGCCCGGGCGTCCCAGCCACGGAACGATAATCTTCCATCAGGATCTGCGGGCGCGAACGTTGACGGTCTCGGCCAGGCCGATATCCAGTATGTCGTGGCAAAGCCCTGTGGCGCTACCCAGCGCGCCACCCACGTCCTGGCGCTGGCCCACCAGACCGGCGAGGAGCCGGAGTTCCCCAAGGGGGACGCCCAAGGTTTCAGGATGCTGCTCCCGCCGGACAAGCTTCACACGAAGCTGGAGTACACTGGGCGCACCCGGCACCGAACAGGGATCGGTCGCTTAATTACTCTGTAAAACAAGGGAAGCGCCGATATGATTGCCCAAGCCGTAGAGCAAATCAGAAACGCCGTATCCCTGAGTGTTCTGGACGAATCCGCCACCAAGCAGGGAGTGGTGCTCAGGCTGCTCAGGCTTGCCGGATGGGACACTTTCGACGTTTCACAGGTTGTACCCGAATATAGGGTTGGGAACCGCCGCGTCGACTACGCGCTCAGGCCAGGCTCACCCAACGCCGTATTCATCGAGGTCAAGCGCCCCGGCGAAAATCTGGAAAGACATCAACAACAGCTGCTGGAGTACTGCTTTCAGGAAGGGGTGAAATTGGCCGTGTTGACCAACGGGCGGACTTGGTGGCTCTATCTGCCCCTGCAGGCGGGGAGTTGGCAACAGAGACGGTTCCTGACCATCGACCTGGAGGTGCAGGAACCCAGCGTCGTGGAACGCCGGTTCCTGGAGTACCTTTCTCCGGAACAGGTGGGCAGCGGCCAGGCGGTTGGGGATGCCGAAGACCTGGTCGAATCGCAGCAGCGGGCCGAGATTATCGGCAAAACCATCGCCGCAGCCTGGACCCAGATCATCGGAACTCCCGATGAACTCCTGGTTGACCTGATCTCGGAAACCACCGAGCGCATCTGCGGGTTCAAGCCGGAGCCGGAGTTGGTTGAGCAATTTCTGGCCGGGCGCGCCCATGCCCCAAACAACGCACTTGATGGGAGTCCTTCGCTGGTGCTATCTCGGGAAACCAACGCTTCTTCAGCGAAGCAAACGCGCAGGGCAGGGCAGGGCCCCACCCTTCCGATTACTCTGGACCCGCAGGACTCCGCAGACTTTCTGGACGCTTTGCTACGCACTAAGGAAGCGTGGCTTGAAGTGTCGTACAGCGATGGCCGCAAAGAGGTTCGCCGTTGGGACGCCTCACGCATGAGCACGTCATCGAATGTGATCGGCAACCTGAGAAGCAGGCCGGAATTTCGAAACGGAACCTGGCAGAAAAATGGGATCGCCAGCCTGCGGGTAAGCGTTGAACATCCGAGAAGCAAAGACGCATGATGTCACCATCCTGCAACTCCAAATGCGGCAAGCGCAGCCGCCCGGCTCTTCTCACTTCCTGGAAAACTGACGTCGGGCCGACTCCTGGAATAACGTTCTCATCCAACTCGCGGCGGACATCATCCCACAATGCGCTGATGCACCCGTTCAGCACCTTCGGCCTACTGGTCCACTTCCGCCAGTTCGCCGTCGCCAGGCCTTGAATTTACCCTGCCCGACTTTCGTGCGGGGCTGGAGGGGCGGGTCTGCTTGGCCCGGGAGTCTGCGGTTTGGGAAGCGCGGATACTCTGAACATCGGATGCTCCTTATGGCAGGATTGCCACTGCATTGTACCGCCCCGCGTCAGCTCCGCATACTTCCGCTGATGACGAGAGGGATAGCATCTCAACACTCATTTCGAACGACCGATTTTCAACCATTCCCAACACTGACGGCAGTTCCGCGCTGGCGTGTAGGATGGTAGGGTAGCCTGTGATTCCCGTCCGCTGGAGTGGGCCCCCATGACCTCAACATCTGCCAAATCGTCCCCATTTCCGAAGCTGCCGGAGAAATGCGACGTCTGCGGCGACCAATTGCCCTCGCACCTGGCCCGCATCGGGGTCACCCGACACCCCCAATGCCGCGAGGGCGGCCACCCCCAGTAGTGAGCATGGACGCCAGGAATCAATCCCGACGCGGCCAATTACCGGTCGCAGGTCCATCTCAACTATCAAACGTCGGGTATGGTTCATGGTCGTCAAGGTTGGTGATAGCCTGGGCGAGACGTTCGGCAACTTCATCGGCCGACTGGCCGCAACACTGGCAATCCTGACACCGGTAATCCCCGCCTTTGGCGTCAGCGCCCTGGTTGTCCACCCGATACTGCCAGACCGTGATCACGCCGCAGTGCTGACAATGGTCAAAGATGGCAGCTGGTTTAGGCTTGCTCATCGGCATCCTCCCAGTATGGCATTCTACCGCGCGAGGGCCGGCGCAGACACCTTGAAGGAAGCGGGACGAATCACGCGCCGCCGCCGGACAGTGTTCGGAGAGATGGGGAAGGCCTCGGGTGGTGAGGCGGTGGATGCGGCAGCCTTGGAGTGGGTTTGCGGGCGTTCCAGGAATTCCATGCCCACTTCACGGAACCTTCGCCGTAAGCAGTGGCGAGAGCAGCCCAACACAATCTACCGGAGGTCTCCGCAGTCTGCCATCATCAAGCAGCCTTGATCGCGAGAGGGCTGTACTGTAGCGAGTGGCTGGCTGGGGCCTTCTACCAACCATGGCGCCGTCAGCTGGCCGCTGACGAAGGCCGTGGCGCTTGTCCCATTTGGACGCCGGAAGGCGGTTCATCGTCGCCGATAGCATTCGCAACTTGGGGCAGGAAGATCGGGCCGCATTAATGCCGAACCGGAATCCTCGAACAAACGACTTCACGTAACGGCTATTGGGCGAACCATAGCGGGTATCAATAAGGCGGAGGACACCGGAAGGAAGGATGCCCAAATCGGGTTCGCCGATGCGTAGCAGCGAGTCTTTCCTACGGCGGTGGTCAGCTATCTCGAATGTCGTGGCTGAATCCATCAAGAGACCCTGTGCAACCGAATGTCGATAACATTTGTTTGAGGCAATGCGCACCACGTAATGATCGTCGTCACTGTCGTGATGCCGTTGTTTTGGTCCGAGATCATCACTCTCTGGGTACCCGACCGCCTCGTCCTGAAGGTCATACGTTACCCGGTTGCAATCCTGGCATTGCTCGTGTTGGCGGAGTTGTCCGTGGCTTTGGCGCTGAAAAAGGACAAGTCCAATGCGGAGCACTTTGTATCTAAGGAGGTAGAAGTCGTTTCGGGCGCAGTCCGAACATTAAGAGAGCAACATGGGGGATTGATAGAGCAACACTGGGGTTCAATAGAAGACCTGCGGCAACAGATTGACGACCAAAAGAGGTTTTAGGGGGCGTTTGAAACGTTAGGGGTGGAACTTCCAGCCAGGGGGTCCTACTACGCGCTGGGGCTATTGCCGGAAAGGCAACGATGTCCGGCAATTTGACTGTGACTGGGGGAAGCAAGCGGGCGCGCTTTTTCGGGTGGTTTCGACGCATGGGGCGTCGGTTATTGGAAGCGGTGTACGGGAAGCCGGACCACCATTAGGCGCCCCGGCGTCTGCCAGACCGTCTCGCGCGATGTAACAAAATTGCCCCAAATGCTACTATTTGTGGAGCAAATAGATGGATTTTCCAGCGACAATAGCATTGGTTTTCGCCAGTCTTTCCTTCATTATATCGGTATATCGGTAATCTCGTTGTGGCTAACCCGCAGGCTCCAAGGCAGGCAATTGCGACGAGACGAAATGATTCTTAGGCGAGATGTCCTTCGCCGTATTCTTGGGTATCGTTATCGTCTGACCAGCAACTGGCAAGGTATCGATGGAGAGCCTTTCATTGCATTGAATGAAGCATGGATCGTGTTTGTTGATGTACCGGAGGTCACTGCCGCGCTGACCATACTCCACGATGACCTTGGCCAAAGCGGCCGACTGAGCGACAACCTCGCAAAGTTGATTAGAGCCATGGCGGAAGCGGCAGACATCTCGGCAGAGCAATTGGATATCACATACATGGACCGTCCGTTCACGCCTGGCCCCCGCCGAGGCGACGTAACATCCGGCAGGAACTGACGCCCCGCTCGAGCTGCCATACAACAAAATGCCCCCTTTTGCTACACTCCAAATTAGCAATCGAAAATCGGAGAAACCAACATGCGCGACGAACTACTCTCCGCAGAAAGCAAAGAGCGCATCGCAGAAATCGCTCGCCGAGACCTCGAAGCACAATTCGGAGGCGAAGTCGCCTTCGTCGAGATTAACGTCGAGATCCGTCTGGCCAACGATGGGGAGTCGTACACGCACATCGCCATGGTATATGACGGCCCCAACGTGGAATTAGATCCCAAAATCCTTTCCGGATTCAACCGACGCAACCAAGACGCCTTACGACCCTATCTCCCCACTCCCATCATCACACAATCCTACACGCACGCGATTGAGCATAAACAAATCAGACAGCTGATAGCGGAAGGGCACCTACCGGACGTGAACGTATGATGTGGCAAAGCCTCCTCATCGTCGCCCGCTCCATCGGAGAAGACTTACAAATCCTCCGGACACCCGATGATTGGCAACAGGCGCACTTCAGACGCGCAATTAGTACGGCCTACTACGCCATGCTCCACGCACTCCTGCAAAACAACGCCGACATGCTCTACGGTCGCGAGACAAGCCAACCAAAATCGCCCGGATGGACCGCAATCTATCGAGCGCTCACCCACACCAGGGCCAAATCAAAAATGGCTCCACGGAACGTGTCCGGTTTCCCAGATTCCATCACCGATTTCGCCGCCACCTATCGCGACCTTCAACAGCAACGCGAGGACGCTGACTACAACCCGAACGCGATTTTCACCTACTCGGGGACTGTTAACGTGATCAACCGAGCAGCGAAGACATTTCTGATTTTTTCGGCATAAACGACGGCGACCTCAGAGCCCTAGCCGCCCATTTGTTGTTCGACAACCGCTAAACGGCATATTCTCAAATCACGGTGTAACAAAGTTGGCCTTTTGTTGCGCAAAGTAAACCCAAGCCGAGGTCCTTCTGACCATGACAAAAACGCCCGGCGGCACCCGTCTCTCCTTTTTGGACACGAACGTCGTTCAGAACCTGCACACCTTTGGCGAGTTCGTCTTTGACGGATATCTGTCTCCTGAGTACGAGTCAAGGCTCTCCGCGAAATGCTCATGCGCAAAGGCAAGGCCGTGCATACGTCAGGACGTTTACGCGTTACGCAAATTGGCGGTCTTGGGAAGCAGCGAGGTTTAGCCCTTGGCAGTTTCGGCAAGCGTTAGCATTGAACTCGAAAAGGAGCCCGATCCAAACAAGAGCTCCAAACGCCTTGCTTGGTACCGGGAATTGGAGGAATATTTCAACGCACATTGCGCTGAGCGTACCGGGCGAATCCGATTTACGAAGTTGCAACGAGAATGGGCGTACGAGTACCTAGATGTATTGCCAGACCAGGAAGATCGTATTTTGCTCGTGGACGCTCTGGAGTTAGGTTGCGACGTATTCCTTACGATGGATTACCGCACCGTGTTGTCACATCGGGAGATCGTCGGCAAACTCGGCATCCGCGTGATGCGCCCCCGCGAATATCTTGCGGAAATGGGGTTTTCACCCCCGGATTGCCCATAGCCCAGACCATCTACTCAGTCGATCCCGTTTAGCGTGGAGCTTTATGTCAGGGTGCTGGAGTGATGGCAGACTTTAGCGCAAAGTCTGCCATTTTTCGTGCCCTGGGGCGGATTTGGGGGCCACCGCAAGCACGGCGCTGGGAGCGGACAGGCGGCCGGATGGCAGAGTTGCTAATGAACTCTGCCGTTGTGGAATCGGGTTTATGTCTGCTCAGAGCCGTCACGCATCCTACCGGTGGTATGTTTTGCCACCGCCCTTGACACGTCCGGCGGCAGCTCGTTTGCCGGGCGCGGTCGCTGGCCTGGAATACTCAGCACTGACCAGGACTGCCACGTGGTGACATCCGACATAGTGCGGACAGTTTCAGTTCTTGACGCGATGGTGGTGGTTTGATTAGGATGATGCCTCATGTTGATGCGTTTAGTGCATCATAGGAGGCGGCAACGTGAACCAGCTGACGGTTCGAGGCTTTGATGACGAACTGGCGGAGCGTATCCAGCGCCTGGCGGAACGGGACGGCACGTCGCTCAATCAGGCCGCGCTGAAGCTGCTGCGCAAGGGAGCCGGCATGGCTGATCCGCCCCACGGACCGGACACCGTCGGCTCGTCGCTGGATCATCTGATTGGCTCGTGGAGCGATGACGAAGCCGCCGAGTTGGATGCCGTCCTTGAGGAATTTGAGGTCATCGACGAGGCCGCCTGGCGATGAGGGTCCTGCTGGACTCCAACGCCTACTCAAGGCTGATGAGGGGCGATGACCAAACCGCGGCGGTGGTGCGCGGCGCCACCGAGATCCTGATGTCGGCTGTGGTCGGCGGCGAATTGCTGTACGGATTTCGGAACGGCTCGCGGTTTGACAGAAACGTCGCCGACCTACGGTCCTTCCTGGACAACCCCTACGTGTCCTTCGTGCCGGTGGGTTCCACAACCGCCGACCGGTATTCCAGGATCGCGGCGGCGCTCCGGGCGAAGGGCAAACCCCGCTGCTGTGTCGGGGGGCAGAGATAACGTGCTGGCGCGCTGTCTGTCGCTGGATCTGGAAGTTGGGAGGGCGGACGAGCGCATTCACGCCCTGGCCGGTGTGCGGCCGGACACCGGTCAATCACTGGTCATTCCCAGGGTGGGCAACAATCTGGCGCCGGCGTTGGCCAGGCTGGATGAGCTGGCCGACGGCGCGGACTTCGTGCTGGGGCACAACGTGATTGCCTTCGACTTGCCCTATCTGCGATCTGCCGATCCCCGCCTGCGACTGCTGGGGCTGCCGGCGGTGGACACGCTCCGGCTCAATCCGCTGGCCTTCCCCCGCAACCCGTATCACCACCTGGTCAAGCACTACCAGGACGGATCCCTGATACGGGGCTGTCTGAATGATCCTGAACTGGACGCCAGGCTGACGCTGGAGGTGTTCGGCAACCAGCAAAAGGCTTTCCGATACAGCGGCGCATCGTGGCCGATGACCGGGAGCAGACCAACGTGCTGGTCCTGGCCGGACCCGGTTCGGGGAAGACCAGGGTGCTGGTGCACCGCATTGCGTACCTGATCCGGGTGAGGCGGGAGAACTCCCGGGGCATCCTGGCCCTGGCCTACAACCGGCACGCTGCCGTGGAGATCCGGCGCCGTCTGGCCGACCCTCATCGGCGACGATGCCCGCGGGGTGACGGTGCTCACCTGCCACGCGCTGGCCATGCGGTTGGTGGGCGCCAGTTTCGCCGGGCGCGCCAACCGGCTGGAGCAGGGGACTTCCAGGAGGTGGTACGGCAGACGGTGGCGTTGCTGAGCGGAGAGGGCTTGCCGCCCGAGGAAGCGGATGAGCATCGGGAACGGCTGCTGGCCGGTTTCCGCTGGATAATGGTCGACGAGTACCAGGACATCGGACCCGAGCAATACGAAATGATTTCCGCCCTGGCTGGCAGAACCAAGTCTGAAGCCGACGACAAATTCAGTCTCTTCGCGGTGGGCGACGACGACCAGAACATCTACGCCTTCAACGGCTCGTCAACGGAGTTCATCCGCAGGTTTGAGACCGACTATGGGGCCAGGCCGGGCTATCTGATCGACAACTACCGGTCCACTGGAAACATAATCGCGGCGGCCAACGCGGTGATCGAGCCGGCGCGGCATCGGATGGAGGAGGGCCACCCATCGCCATCAACCGGGCGCGGGCGCAGGACACGCCCGGCGGCGACTGGACCCTGCTTGACCCGGTGGTCCGTGGTCGCGTGCAAATCCTGCCGGCTGGCGACAACCCGATCTCACAGGCGCAGACGGCGGTGGCCGAGCTGCAGCGGTTGTCTGATCGTAACAGTTCAGACTTGGGGGGAAGTGAGCAGCTGACGGCAGGCGGCGAGAGGATTTAGAACCTGTCTACGATCTCTGAAATAGGTTAAGTTGAGACTATCACCAGGGGAGGGGTAATCATGTCTCATTCCTATCCCAGCGACATCAGCCGGGAGCAATTCGCCCGGATTCTGCCGACGTTGGAGTCGGCCCGCCGCCGGACCAAGCCCCGCACCGTGGACTTGTACGACGTTTTCTGCGGCGTACTGTACCTCTTGAAAAGCGGCTGCCAGTGGCGAATGCTGCCCGCGGATTTCCCAAACTGGCGCACTTGCTACCAGTATTTCCGGCAATGGAGCGAGCGGCCCGGCCCGGAGCAGGATTCCATTCTGGAACAAGTCCTAAAAAAAATCGGTTGGCGAGGCCCGACAAAGCAATGGACGGAAAAAGCAGACCAGCTTCTGCATCGTGGACTCCCAGAGCGTGAAGAACACGGACACCGCCGAGCAGAAGGGCTATGACGCGGGCAAAAAGGTGTCCGGAATCAAGCGACACATCGCGGTGGACACGCAAGGATTGCCCCATGCGATCCACATAACCACGGCCAACGTCACCGACCGGGCTGGGGCTTTGGCGATGTTTGACCGGCGCCGGGACGGCCTCAGTCAGGTGCAGAACGTGCTGGTGGACGGGGGTTACACTGGGGAACCCTTTGCCGCTGGGGTGCAAAGCCGGCTGGGAGCGTCGGTGGAGGTGGTGAAACGCAGCGAACTGCACACCTTCGTGGTGCTGCCGAAGCGGTGGGTAGTGGAACGGTCTTTCGCCTGGCTGGAGAAGTGCCGCCGCCTCTGGAAGAACTGCGAAAGAAAGCTCAATACCAGCCTGCAAATGGTGGTGCTTGCCTTCACGGTGCTAATCCTGAAAAGATCGCAGACAGGCTCTTAGACCTTGGGCGCGCCAGGTGCCGAAGATGGATGCCAGCGTCATCTTGCTCTCCGTGCCTTGCTCCGAGCGGGTGCCGCCGCTGACCTTGCGGCTGATGACCAGATGACGCAGGCTGCGCTCGGCAGCGTTGTTGTCCGCTGGCACGTCCGGTTCGGCCACGAAGACGAAGAGTTCCCCGTATCCAGTACGGGGCCGGCTCTTGATGTGGCGCTCGATGCGTCGGCACAGCTTGCCCTGGACAGCCGACGGGTCAGACAGGAAAGGGCGGCAGATGGCCAGCAGCTTCCGCTCCCAGGCCAGTTGGGCAACACACCTTTGCCATGGCGCGTGATGGTTGAAGGCTTTGGCTGCGACATAGAGCTGGTGGACTGCGGCGGCCCATCGGGCCAGTGCGGCGTCTTTCGGGTAGAGGGTTCGCAGGTCGTGGATGTCCCGCAGCAGAGCCTGCCCCTGGCTTGAACAGGGGCAGTAGCGTTCGGTGGGGGCGCTGAAAGTCCACACGTAGCCGTTGCCCCCGCTCTGACGCCAGCCGGTTTCGTCGGCGTGGACCACCGGGCTGGCGCGGATGCGGTCCAGGATCGCGGCCACCGCCGGTTGGGCCTGTTGCGCGGTCTGATGAATGGCGCTCACAATTTCCCCCACGCTGAGGCGCAGCTGATGGACGGTGCGCAGATACCACTGGATGCTGCGGATCGGCAGCCGCCCTTCTTCCCGTAGCGTGGCGATGCGGCTGATCAGAGCCTGTCCTGAACTTGATTCAGGATTGACGCCCAGGCGTTGGCGCCCCAGTGCCACGCCGTCCAGTTGCGCGGTGGGCACTCGGCGCCGCCGACACGCTGGGCAGGTCCTGGCGATGCAGACCTGCTCGGTGACTTGCACCGGAACCACCGGCAACTCGATGACTTCCCGGGTGCGCTGGACCCAGCCGCCAGTCAGGTGCGTCCCGCAATCGGGACACCGACCCACCACGTGCTCCACCCGGTGGGTCGGTGTCAGGCGCCGGCGGGCGAAGCCGTGGCGTCGCTGCTTGCTGGGCTGCTGCTGCGCTGGCGGCTGGCGGCCCGAACTGCGCCTGCAGGCCGGGCATTCGGGGCGGGCCGCCTGGTTTCGCCTGGCCTTCCAGTTCGGCAACCCGCCGCTGCAACCGCTCAATCACCCGCTGCTGTTCCAGAACGGTGGCCTGCAGTTGGGCGCTGATGGCGATGAGGACATCGCGGTCGGCGGTGATCAGGTCACTCTCAGTATCCACTCCCTCTATATGACATAACCACCGCCACCCGTGCCAGCGTCTGGCAGCCCGCCTTCGGCCAATTTACCTCACCAAGTCTGAACAGTTACCTCAACTCTACTCGATCGCCTGAGCGCACTGCCCAGCCATTCCGATGATCCACCATGGCAACGCGCCACCCGAGCGGCCCAGATGGCCAGGGACGTTTGGTCTCTCGGACGTGGACCAATCCCGACGCGTGTACTGTCGGAACTCTTCGAATTCGATTTGTACGATTCTTACTCACGAGCATCGGATAACGAACGACGACTGCAGCTTTCTGCTGGAATGCGCGCCGACCATTTGCAAGACGGTTTTCTCGCCTCATTAAATCAGAGATACCTGTCAGGGCGCCGCTTCACTTTGGCCCGCCTAGTGGCAGACTACCTCGAACCATACCAAAACGAGCCGCTACTACCGGCCACGTCCGCCAAAACCAGCAGGCAGAAATTCCAACGAGCCTTTGCTCAGGAGTTTCTCTGCCCCTTTGACGAATTGACGAGGTTTCTCGGCGTGGTCGACCCCGGCGACGATGACATCAACCTCACCGACGATGACATCAAATATGCCGCTCGGCATTTTGAAGTATCACCGCGAACGATCAAAATCACCCTTGTCAACAAAGGCATCATCGAGCGGGACAATCTCCCCAGCGATTGGGCCGTATAATCCGCGTCGACGAGTTCGGCATCTGGCCCTACGACGCCGACGAAAACCCAGTCTCCGGTCAGGAGAACAACGACAGCGGCACAGACAAGAACGCCCGCGCCACCGCGGCGGCCCGGCCAGATCGGGCGGCCCCGGGTGGTCGGCGCGCGATTGCCCAGTCCCACGGCGGTGCTGGACGATCCCGCTACACAATGGATTCCCTACCGCGCCACCGGTTCCGACGGCAGTACCGCCATGGTCGAGCTCGCTTCGGGCGTGGCGCTGTGGTACCACGGCGGGCCGCCGCGCCTTCCCATACGTTGGGTCGTCATCAGATACCTGGCGGAGCGCCGCGGGCCCTATGCCTTACTATGCACCGACACCAAGGCGGAACCGCTGCGGATATTGCAGTGGTATCTGCTGCGGTGGCAGGTCGAGGTGACCCCGTATCAAGTACGGGGCAGGCTCTTTGAGGAGCTGCGGGCTCACCTGGGCATGGAAACCCAGCGCCAGTGGTCGGAACGAGCCATCGCGCGAACCACCCCCGCGCTCTTTGGCTTGTTCAGCGTGGTGACGCTGGCAGCGGATATCCTGATCGAACAGCGTGGCGGCATGGCGCCACGCGCCACGGCGTGGTATGACAAAACCAGCCCTTCCTTCGCCGACGCCATCGCCCTGGTCAGACGACACCTCTGGGTGCAGCAGGGAACTTTTATGCCGTCCGAGCGCGAGCACGAATCGATAAAAGTCCCGCGCCTCTTGTACCACAGGATGCTCGACACGCTAGCCTATGCCGCTTGATTGTACAAAGCCGAGGTCACCGCCACTCCTCGAAGAACACAAGCCAATGAAATAGCCTGCCAACACGCATAAGCTCATTGTGTCCGACGTCCTGTGCTCCGCAGCCCCAGGAGGTGATCCAACAAGTCCGTACCAAGACGTCTGACCCGTTTCTCCTCGACGCGAAGCTCGGCGACGCCACCTCCGGGCCAATGCCCCACACCGCAATTACATCCAGTTACCACACACCGCTGAGCTCAATCGGCTACAGATTGACCAACATCACGAACGTCCTCGCGCACGCGGACCAGGAACTCGCCAAGCCGTTGCACGAAATCGCACGGCGAACCAACGAAGTCGTGGCTAAAGCCGCCATCATCAACCCACACAACCGCCGGCCACCTCTCTACGCCGAGTCCACCATCGGCGTACTCGTCAAACTGGGATTCGCGACCCTGCATCACTCGCCACTCATCCGCGCCGCCGGCTGCATCGCCCCACCTCCCGTCGTCCTGGGTAACCACGACATAGATGACATCATGGCGGACATCGCCGCCCACATGGCGCGGTCCTACGAACCCCAGATCCCTGACGACATCCTCCAATCCTTGAGCCATCGTCAGGACGCCCTCTCGAACTCGCCACAGCTGAACCTGGCACTCTTCATCCACCGCGTCGCCGGCATTCGCCCCGACGACCGGGAGTTCTACCACCCGGACCAGCCTCATCAGACCCCCAAATCTGGTTGCCAATACCGTGCTCCACATCCTCGCCCGCGACCGACAGCCCCGCACCACGGCGTACCGCGTTGACGAGATCCAACGCCTGGTGGGGCACCGCCTGCCCGACCGGTACAACGTCCTCAACACCGTCCGCAACTTCGCCTACCCGTCCGACAAGATCTCACTCCAAGGCCTGTCCACGTTCGGACTGAGCGAATGGAACACCACTCCGGGCGCTCAACACGCGGCCAGACCTCGCGTCACCACCGGAGACCACATCTACGCCTTCCTGATAGAACACGGCCCCGCCAACGCGGAAGACATCATTGAACACACCCAGCGGAAAGCCGGAACCACGAGGAGAAACGTGCAGGGCGTCATCAACCACGATCCCGCAAATCGGTTCGTAAGGACTCCCGACCGGCGAGTGGCCGCCAACCCGCTCCACAAGGGCGACAACCCCGACGTCACCGCCCTTACGGTCGGTCCCAGACAGTCAAAGCCGCCGACCTGAAACCATGCTGCGCCAATCTGAATTTCTGTGGCTCACCCACTACGTGCAGGCGCTGAACGAACTGGCTCCACCGTTGCCGGCCCGAGTCACGGTGACGGGCCCGCGCGCCACCGGTTTCGCGTTGGACGACCTCATGGAAATCACCGTCGTGGTGGACGACGAAGACAGGCCGAGTCTGGAACCCCGGTTTGCAGAAATCGCAGCGGCCACGTCTGATCTCGTGCTGTACGGACGGCCCAACATTACTATCCTGTCGCACGAACAGTGGGACCGCCAACAAGCCGACGAAGCTCCCGACGCCCATCACAACGTCTGGCTGGCGCCGGCCATTGACACGTAGGAACCATCCCGCACGTTCAGAGTCAGCAGCCGCTCGCTTTCTCGTCGGCACGCTCCAGCCGAATCTTCCCATCCGTAAGGCTTTTGCCGCATACGCCGCCGACCAATTCTGGTTGGCGGCATCCTTCTTGTTCGACCACAGAACCAGTCCATTCCCATCAGGAGAAAACCACCGTGTAAAGCACCGGAGGACACGATGTCCAGAACGAGGAAAGGCGTCGGCAAGTTCACCCCGCAAAACCTCGTCGCCGTCTTAAGAGCCGTACCGGAAAGCCACGGCGCCTACCGCGACATCGCCGAATGGATCCGGAACGGAAACGCCGACACCCGAGCCGATGGAAACTCTACCGCATACGCCGGTTTCGCGAAGCGTTACCAGGAGCTGATCCACGAGCACCGAAGCCGCGACGACAACCGGAACCGGGAACTCAACCGGGCCTTCGAGATCCTCGAAAGAACCTGCGAGCGCGGCAACAAGAAGATGCTGTTGAAAGAGGAAACGGTCGCCGAGCAGTGCCCGGCAATCCCGCGAGATCGAGAGCCAAGGGTGTCAGCGCCGACCGCCAGGACGGGTCACCAGACCAGCTGACCGGGTGTAGTGGCACCGCCGGATTCATTGACACCATCCCTCGTGTGAAGAAGTGTCCCGAGTTTCGCAATCTTCTCAGGTCAATCACGTCCTTGCCTATGAAGAGCGAATCGTGGTATCCAACCCTCAGGGCAAACTGTCCTTTCATTGCCCAAGGTCTGTGACCTGTAAACCGGAATAATTTGCAGCGTGACCAACCGAGGGTGGAGGCCAATTCGGCAATCAAGTCCAGAGCGGCCAACCACCTCCGGCAACCAACATGGGCAATATGAGCACAAGTCCGGCAACCAGATTGGAGAGAAAAACACTATGGCGATGGACCCGAACCCGGCATTGGCCAACATCAACGAGCGACTGCTTCTGCTCTTACAGCAAATCCTCGCGCGGCGCCACGGCACGGAAACTGAGCAAGCTTATGCTGATGTAAACGAGCGGATCTTAGCGGCAGTAGCCAATCTGTTCCCCGACGGCGATGCCAGTGTGAGTATGGCCGCCTTCCGCCAAGTACAAGACGCTTGCCGCGATGGCGTTGAAATGTCCGGCCCCGACTCACCCGATGCACGAGATTACCGCGAGATCTGCTCCGTCGTCAGCAACATCACGCGAGAACATGGCCCCGAACAATTTTGAATATGCGGAGTTGCACGAGACGCCACCGCCGCCAAATGAACGTAACTCCGTGGAGGGAGAGGCCTGCAGTCCTTCACGAGAGCGCGGCAACGAAACGCGTGACCATCGCGTCTTCAGAACCACGGAGAGGCACTGAAAAAGGCCCGCAGGCCCCCCAAGTCTTCGGGGCCGGAAAGGGTAGCGTCCCTGCAAGTGGTTGGACGAGCGTCAACTTTGTTGATGTTGTTTAGTCGGCGGCTGCCTCCAGGAGGTTGCTGGTCGGTAGGGCCTCGGTGTGGAGGTCGTTGCCGAGGGTGAGGTAGCGACGGCTTCGGCCCATTCGTCGTGCTGTTCGGTCAGTACCGCGCCCACCGGCAGACGGGTCGCGGCCCGGTTGGGGAAGATACCCACCACGTCGGTACGTCGGCGGATCTCTTTGTTGAGCCGTTCCAACGGTGACCGGAACGACAGTGAAAATGACCGTTTGATAACATGGTCACACGCCAAGGCGTGCCGACCGTCGCGCGAAGGAAATTGCCATGTGCCAAAGAGAACCGGACCAGCACGCGGTGAACATCGCCAGGGCAGTCCAACAGGCAGTCCACCCCAACACTGTGATTCTGCACGGATCCCGCGCCCGTGGAGATCACGCGCCAGACTCCGACCTTGACCTTCTCATCATCTCGGTGCCCGAAACCGACCACGGCGCACCCCTCGGGAGAGCCGCCGCCCAGTATATGAGCGACAACCCACCTGCCCTGGAGCTGGACGTGGTGTCAATTACGCTGGAAGACTTCCAGAAGCTCCGCAAGGCAAAACAGCACATCGCCGGCCAAGCCGACCACTGGGGGATCTACATGAGCGGAGAGAGACTCGGCTACGGGAACGACTACGAGGACGATTACCCCGAGCACTGGCCGGCCACCCGCCAGCGACTGGAAAACGCCGCCGAGTGGCAAAAACAGTACGACGACATGGTCGACGATGACGACTGGAACCAGAAACTGATGGGCTTCTCCGCCCAACAGGGCGTGGAAAACGCCCTACGCGGCATCCTGTCAGCGTACAACGACCCGGCAATCTTCCGCCACGACCTGAACCGCATCTGGAATCACTACGTTGAGCACTACCACGACGAAACCGACCCAGACGATGTCGCACTCCGACGAGCGGTACAGGAACTCCTCAACCACACCACCTACCCCGATTCCGATTCGAGCGCTGGATACTCCAACTGGCTCACCAGTTACGCCAATGAATACCGCTACAATCGTGCGCCGCGCCCCATGGGCCACGCCGACAAACTGGAGTTGCAGGCGCTGGTCAACAATGCCGTCAACCGACTTACGGAAAAAACTCATCAAATCGGCGGCACCTCCGAGTTGGACGTATTCCCAGACGGCAAACCGTGGGAGTGAAAGGCGCCCAGACGGTCAAAGGCTGCGACGCCACCGCTACCCGATGACCACGGACGGTCCGGCTCGCAAACGGCCCCAAACGCCACGAAACTCCACCACAGACCCGCCGGTGTCCCGGCAACCCCGCCGGATGTCCAGCTTCATTGACGGGCTCGCCGTCGCACCCACTATCGGTGACGCGGCATTTCGGCCAACCAGATCCAGCGCCCGTCGCCGAAAAGTACAGCCCCCTTATGCAGGAACCTGTGGAAACCGACTCAACGGTTAGCAAACAGCGGACACCGGCAGATCAGGCGGGCCGATCGCGAAAGCCGGCGCACCGACCGTGCCTGAGTCGTCGCGCCGGGTATTCCAAGCCTTGAAACGTACCGGCAGCCGTTACGACCTACTGGCCTGCAACTTGGTGCTGGCCGCCATCGCGGCCCTGCTGATGGCAGCGGGTGGGGAGTAGCGTCAAGGTGGTGCAGATTCTCGAAGGGGCGAACATTGCCGGTTTCGACGTCAACCTGGGATTGGGCGCCGCCGTCAACCCGGGAGTCCTGATGGCGTCCTTTGGCGTTTTCTTCTCCATTACGGCAGCCCTACTGTGTGTGATCCACAACCGGCTCCGCGACCGCACCTTCGGCAAGACTTTGACGAGCGTTTGCAGTTGGATCGCCACCATCGTAGCGTTCGTGTTCTTTGTCCTGACGCTGGCGCTGGTACCAGTTGCATTGGCGGTCGAGGTGGGTCTGTGACCAAGAACTGCCGGAGTCTTCCGCCCATGCTTGAACAGCCCCGTTAACGTTGCTCCACACGATCCTTCCTGCGTACCGACGGATGCAGGCCAATTCAGTATCCCGGGGCTCCGCCACCATGTCGGCGAAGCGCGTGCTATCATCCGAGCATGGAGATGATTGGGATTACAGTCAGCGAGTTCTATAGGTTATTCGCCGCCTTCACACTGGGGCCCTAACCGTGAGTGCCGGTTTCATCCTGCAACAAGTGCGGTCAGGACAATACAAAAGCCGGCCACGCTTCCGCTGGCACCGACCGCGAATTGCAAAAACGGCGACCAAAATCGATCCACAATAGCCATACCCAAGTAGGCCATTCGACGCCGGCGATGCTGCCAGCGTCACCGACCCCATCGCACACCCCGCACCTTCCTGTTCCGAACTGGTGCGCCAAGCACGGGACGCCGCCCAAGCCGCCACCCTTGAACAGTATGTGGAAGTCCAGGACACGAAAGCCGCCACTGATGCCTGGGCAGACGCCCGCCCCAACGGAGACGATGCCGGCTGGCGGCGCGCCCTGCACGACATGGACCGCGTCACGGGCGAGATCCTGGAACGCACGAACCGTGCTGCCAGGATGGCGAGAGCAGAGTAGAACTACATTCCGGCGGAGCGTGCAGTCTGAAGGGCCTAACGAACCAGGGGAAATAAGCCCAGGCGAGGGTTGACCCTTTCCCCACCTGGCCACCGCCAAAACGGTGGGATCACGCCCACTGTTGCGCCGAACATTCACCAACGTAGAAGAGGTCAACAATGGCGAGAAAGAAAAACCGCAACACGGCGGTTTTGCAAAAGCCCTTACCTGGGATGGAACCCCCACCGTCCGACTTCGCCGTGTCACCTGAGCCGGTCGGAACCGTGGCGGCGACATGCGCGGGCGAGTGCCGGCGTTCGACGCAACACACGGTGGAACGACTACAGCAGCCGGACGGCTCGGTGATCGTCCGACGAACATGCACCGTGTGCGACGCCTTCGAACAAATCACGATCTCGAAAGTTGTCGCCAAACGCGTGTTGGCTGTTGAACAGGCGAAAGCAGATCCGATGATTAAAGACGCCCACGAACCTGCACCGCACCCCGAAACGGAATCCAGCAACGACGCTTACGACAGGCTGTTGCCTCAGATACGCGACGCTGAAGACTCGGGCGACATCGAAGCCCTGAGCAGCCTGTACGACCATTGGATCCGGGACATATCCAGCAAGGCGCTCACGACCGCACGCACGCGAGAGTGCCAGCAGACCCATGATCGCGTGGCGAAGCGTATCCTCGCCCACCGTGCGCCGGAGGCGTAAAATCCCGCACCAGCAGGAATTCGCCAATCCGTCCGAAGACCCATCTTGTCGAAGTCGAACCCACCCCGCCGCCGCAGGGATACCCTCGACAGCGATGACTTCGTGCAAAACCAACCCGCCTTGCCCTGCTCGAGCAGGGATTCACCGCGATCACATACGCCTCCGCCCGTGCCACGTTGCCCCGCCCTGCTCTCGCAGGAATCCACCGCTGCCCGAGGAATTGTGCAAACGGTCCAACCAAACTCCCCGCACGTGCAGGTAACCTCTGGCACGCAAACCCAGCTAGTGCTCCCCTGCACCCTGCAGGATCGTCCCCGCCCTTGGGTCCTTCCCCAAGGGCATCCCCCAAGGGCCGGGTGTTAAGCGCCACCGGCCCCTTTCTCTTTGGCCTAACGCTCGGGGTCCTCCTTGGCCCGTCGGCGTCCCTTCTGGGGCCGGTGCGTGGTACCATCGGCCCCAGAGGGACGCCGACATCCTACTGCTACCCTGCCACGGCAGGGATCCTCCGTCTCGATGGTAAAGTCGACGACGCATGACCTCGCTCTCCCTGCCACGGCAGGAATATCCCACCGCCGGAGCTGTCTCCCTGCACCACGACACAGTCTGCCCTGCCACGGCAGGGATCCACCTCTGCCCGAAGGATGGTGCAAACGCTCCAAACGTCTCACCTGCACACGGAGGAATACTCGATCCGCCTGGCCCCCATCCAGCAGCAGATCCCGCACTACCCGGCACGTGCAGGGAACCAACCGAGCTCGACTCCGCCTGATTCGCCATCCCGAATCCATACCCCGTCGTTCCATAGCCGGCATCACGAGAACCAAGCGAACAATTATGATCCAACCAACGCATCCGCACCAAATCGAGGTCCCCGCCGTCTGGGTGGAGCCAAGGCCGCAAAACGGCCAGTACATCGTGCACCGCGTCACCGCCCCGGCACATGAGCCCGCCAACCTCCACTCACCCAATTTCAGAACCGCTTGCGACAGGTTCCCGGTACCGGCCGACGAAGCCCTGTTTTTCAACAGCCACCATCGGCCCAATTGCGACGAGTGCAGAATCGCACCGGTCGAGCAACTGCGCTAGATCACGGCACCCGCCACACGAGCCATCACCACAACGGAGACCGTCTTGGCAGAACAGCATGAGCTGGAACAATGGATACGGTGGGCCAACCACCGCGGCCCACGGTACCACTGCCAGCCACTGACCCTCCCCAGGCGTTCATTGATGCCCTCGGGAGCAAAACCCCGACATACTGGCCGATGTCACCCTCGTCAGGATCTCCAGCCACGCCCAGGAGGCGGCCGACAACGGGACACTGACCCGCCAAGCCGAGGCACTATGGCTCCAAGCGATCATATACGCCCACGCGATGTGGCACCACCAGACCAGCCAGGAAGCCCACGGATGGACCCAGGACTTCGCAGCCAAAGCCATCACGACCCTACTCCCGCGTGTCCTCGACGGGCACTAACTTCCAACGTTTCCAGAGCCAGCCTCACCGGGATTCCCGCTCGGCATGCAGCAGCGCACAACGTGGGCCAGGAAACCCAGCGCTATCAGGCCCGATCCGCCGTATATCGGCTCGGTCATTGAACCGTACCCCCGGTACAGGCTGCAGAACGCTGGCGATAACCAGAGGCCGCCAAACAGCAGACACCCGTTGGCAAACTTTCGCCAACTCCGGCGGCGCCGTCGCCACCGCGCTGGCGGCGCAGATCAACAGGTGAGCACTCATTTCAACCGGGCGTCCAGGTACTGTGCCACGCGCTCCGCATACTCGTCCGGACTGTTCGCGAAGGCTTCGACATGGTCCGCGCCTGCCACGCGCCACAACTCGGTCCCCGGCGGACCGGCTGCGGCCACCCGCACGCCGTGACTCACCGGAATGCGAGCGTCTACCTCGCCGTGGACCACCAACGCCGGATATTCCAGCCCGGCCACCGCCCGCTGCGGCGCCAGCGCGTTGATGTCAATGCCGTACCGCCAATCCGCCAGCAAAGTAACCGCCGGTATGAACGCCGGCGTCAGCCACTCCGGAAAAGGCGTGCCGCGAGCCGTCTCCTGCGCCAACAGTTCCGAGGCAACCGCGTACGGGCTGTCGGCCACCACCGCCCCAATCCCAGGCTCTTCCGCCGCTGCCAGTATGGCAGTCGCCGCTCCCATGGAGAATCCCACCAGGCCCACCTCCCGCACTGTTGCTCCCTGCTGCTCACGGAGGTAGTCGTAGGCTCCCCAGACGTCCCGTCGCGTAGTAACCTCCCGACAGCCGCCCGTCCTGGGAGGAACCGTGCCCGCGCAGGTCAAACAGCAAAACGCTGTACCCGCGCTCCACCAGCCGGTCGGCCAGTTCCACCGCGTTGTCGCCGGACCGGACGCCGTTCAGACCGTGCACGAAAATCACATGCGGAGCGTCCGCATCTCCGGACAGATACCAGCCGCTCAACAGCAGGCCTTCGCCCCGCGGAGTAAACTCCACCACCTCCACCGACAGCCCGTAGTCGCTCGGATGAGCCCTCCTGGAGGTTACGCTCGGCGCTGGTCAGGCTCTGGGTTACGAGAAGGGAAACCAGGATGTAGATGACGACGATTGCCGCCAACACTCCCAGAGCAACGGGGATCAGGACGGCGCGACGCATCAATCGCAAACTTGAACCCCCTCACAGAGCAATTGTTTCGCTGTCAGCAGACCACCGGTCTCGGCAATCCCGCCGCCGCAAACGTATCCAGGCAGCGATTGCCGCCACAATGTACCAGATTAGCGCCGGGCCCGTTACGGCGACGCAGGGCCGGTGGGCTTCTGCTTTCAACATTCGTATCAAGAGCTCCGGCGGTAGCCGGTTTTGGCGTCGGTCAGCACAGACATTTCAAGCAAGCCGTCTGATCAGACTATGCGCGCAGCGTGCGGCGTTGCGGCGTCCTCCCCCGTACTGATGCCGAGGCCGCAGCGTCCCCGTGGCAGTTCCAATCGCAAACTTCAGTAAAGATGCTCGGTCGCTACAATTGACCCACCAAACGGGCGGAGGTCCATCGATGTTCGACGGCGAAAGCATCAAAGAGCTGCTGCGCGACGGCAAAAGCATGAACGAGTTCCTACGTATGGCGGGCGATGACCCTGGCCTCAGAGCCATCTTGCTCAAGCGCCTCGAAGGCAGAGTAAAGCGAATGCTCGCAGAGCGACGCTCCGAGCACGACGTACGCCAGCGGCTCGCAGAAGAATCGAGCTGAATTGACAGCCCCACGACCGACCCATCCGGGGACGCGGATAAGCTGCCGCAGGCTGAAGTCGAAACTACTACAGCGCCAGCCACGGTCAGCGTCCTCGCTTCTCAGCTTCACAAACAGTTTCCGCCAAGTCATCGAAAACTTCGACGACATCGAGGAGCCAAACCATGACCACCAACGGCCTGATCGCCAAGCACGGGCATGAATTCACGCCACCGGACGACGAAACGGCAAAACAGTTGCACCGAGCCTTCGTGGACATGATGCAGGCCAAGCCCTGGGTGCAGATCGGCCACGGACATTTCATCGTCCACCACCATCCCCGGTACGGAACCACCTACACGGTGGTGTTCGGCAGGCAGCGGATCGCCTACGGCGCCAACATATTCATCGGCGACGTGGGGCTGGACAATCTGCTCACCATGCTGGCCGGCGGGCCGCTGAACAGGTCCAGCGCCGCGCTGTAACCCTGCAACACGCCATCCGACAACTCCTCAACGACTATCGGTTCGTACCTTCCCCCACCAGCCGACCCCCAGCCAGCCGCGTCCCGTGATGCTCCCCAGTCTCGTCAAACCGCCAGTACTCTGCTACCCCCAGACGGGCGTATTCCTCCCTCTTCTTCCCCTGACAGGGGTAAGTAACTTCTGCAATGTCCCCTCTCCCTTGATGGGAGCTGACAAGGGTATGTAAAGGCCGAAATTAGGTATAAAACTTCGGATTCTACAAGAGTAGAGCACAGACCCCTCCAGGCCTTGCGAGGGGGTGAAAGCCGAGTTTTCAGGTTTGCAAACCATATTCTGAGTCATCGACCGAAATGAGGGTGATCAACATGGCGCAAAAATACATACCCCTGTCAGCTTGATGGGAGAGGGTTAGAGCCGGCCCCGTACTTGATACGGGGGTGAGGATGAAAATGTAAGGAAGGGAACTATCCCACGGCAGGCCATACCCCTCACCCCAGCCCTCTCCCACAAGGGGCGAGGGAGAATCGAAAGACCCTGGTGAGCTGCGCAGAGACATTGATTTTGCAGTGGGGATTGTAGGATAATGGCGAACTGGACTATGTAGGTTTTTTGCATCCCTCGCCGCAACGGGCGAGACGCTGTAGAAGTGCGGTAGCAACGCCATGGTAATCCGGGTGAGTATGGACGCCAACGGTCAACGCGCCGTATCAGCGGTCCGGGTCTTTGCGACGCCGGATAGCAGTTCTACCCCCCCCCCTGACAGGGGTAGGTATTTTCGCGCCATGTTGATGACCCTCATTTCGGTCGATGACTCAGAATATGGTTTACAAACCTGAAAACTCGGCTCTCGCCCCCTCTCAAGGCCTGGAGGGGTCTGTGATCAACTCTGGTGGATCCGAAGTTTTATACCTGATTTCGGCCTATACCTACCCCTGTCAGCCCCCCCCCTGACAGGGGTAGGTATGGGTTTTTACGGTGGGACATGGCGAGTAATCTCCAGGTCGGGCTTGGGTTGTGGCCAGGGTTCGGGCAGCAGCCAGACGCGGCTCCAGAGGCGGCCCTTGATCAGCAAGCGCCGGAGCCAGTCGATGCCGTGGCGGATCACGCTCACGGTGCGCGCCGGACGGCTACGGGAGTCACGGTGATTGGGAGCCAAGTCCTTGGGCGGCGCCCGCAGGTTGCCTGGGGCGATACTGCGCTCCTGGGCGTCTTCCACCCTGGTGCCGTAGGCCAGGGCCAGCAGGGTAGCCACCGACAGCACCAGCCAGTGGCGGGAGACGCGGGTAGGGTCGGTGCGGCGGGTCTGGTCCCACTTCCAGCCCAGGCTCTTGAGGGCCTTGAAGCCCAGCTCGATCCAGAAGCGCAGGGCGTACCAACTGGGACCCACCTGATCGGGTGCCAGGTCGGTGAGGATGATCCAGGGCTCCTCCTGCTCGGAGTACCAGACCACCAGCAGGGTGCAACGTCGCTTGGCCTTGGGGGTGCTGAAGGCGGTGCCGCGGCCAATCCACGCCGTATCGGGACGGGAGACGAAGCGCTGGGCAGGCAATCGTTTGCCGCCGTCGGCGCAGAAAGTGATGTTCTTTCGGTAGCGCATACCGGGATGCCAGCCTTGATCCCGTATCTGCTGCCACAGCTTGGGACTGGCGATGCCCCGGTCGCAGAGCACGATGACGGTCATATTCTCGGGAACCGCTGGGGCCAAGGCTTGCAGCAGTTCCACGGTGGGGTCCATCCAGGAGCCGGGCTGGTCGGCGTGCCGGATGTGCCAGGCCACGGGGATGGCGCAACTGCGGTAGAGCACGCTGATGACGATGGCGGTGGTCTGGTCCCCTTTGAGGGTTGGGTCGATGGCCAAAGCCAGGCCGCCCGACCGCCACCAGGTGAGGACCCACCGCAGCAGTGGCGCGAAGCAGAGAGTTACGTCCAGCTCGGTCTGGCAGGGAGTCGCGCGGTCGCCGCCGTCGTAGAGCCACTCCCTGAGGCGCTGGCGCAGGTTGTACCAGTTGCTCCCGGGCGAGAGGGCGGAGGCCACGGCGTTCTGGCAGGCGCTGCCGGCGAGGATGGCCCCGCAGACCCACAGCGCCAGGCCGGTCAATTGTGGCTGGGAGAGGTGAGGTAAATGCGTTTCAATCGTTTTTTGCATCTGATAGCATTCTCTGGGAAGGCGCATCGAGGGTCTCCTGCATCTGGTCGTGTCACAACCAAGATGCTGGATGGCGGTGCGCCTTCCCAAGCTATGTCGCAACCCGATTTCAGCCCATACCTACCCCTGTCAGCCCCCCCCCCCCCCCCCCCCCCCCCCCGACTTTGCCACCCCCGCCGGCGGCCCCGTGGGTGTCGGGTGAAAACGCTGCGCATTTTCCTGGCGCTCGCGGTGGTACTGCTGGCCTCAGCGCTATTCGCCGCCGACGCGGCGGCGCAGGACGCCGGCATCTGCGGCCGCACTCAACAGGTGCAGACTGCCCTGCTTGCCGCCATCCCCGGCGCGAGCAGCTGTGGGGAAGTAACTCCGGTTCAACTGAGTGCGGTTGGGTCGCTGAACCTCGCTTCAAAGAACATAGCGTCGTTGCAAGCCGGCGACTTTGCCGGGTTGAGCGGGGTCACCAGCATCAACCTGAGCGGCAACCAGCTCAGCAGTCTCCCGACCGGGCTGTTTACCGGGACCCCGGACCTGGAAGAACTCAATCTAAGCGGCAACCAACTCACCGCGTTCCCGGCCGGCCTGTTCGCCAGCGAACCGGAGCTGAAACGGCTCGACCTGAGCAGCAACCAGATCAGCAGCCTCCCTGCCGGGCTGTTTACCGAGATCCCGATACTGGACCAACTCAATCTAAGCGGCAACCAACTCACCGCGGTCCCGGACCTGTTCACCACATTGCCGGACCTGCGACAGCTCAACCTCAGCGGCAACCGGATCAGCATCCTGGCGAACGGAGCGTTCTCCGGCGCCAGGGCGCTGACACACCTGGACCTGTCAGGCAACACCGTCGATCCACTGTGAATCCCAATTACCATCGAAAGAACCGTATCCAAGGAGTTCAAGTTCCTGGCGCCTACCGGAGCGCCGCGCAACATTCCGATGGACATCGGAGTTCGAAACGGGGAGGTGACCTTTGGGACGCCTACAATTCCCAAGGGCGCAGTAGAAAGCGGCCTATTCACTATACAGCGCACCCCCGGTGAGACTGGACCCCTAATCATCGGTGCAACGGTCT
This sequence comes from Dehalococcoidia bacterium, assembly GCA_965262485.1. Lineage (GTDB taxonomy): Bacteria > Chloroflexota > Dehalococcoidia > Lucifugimonadales > UBA3495 > Bin87. Next base: position 3,545,581 of record OZ253540.1, read on the forward strand.
CGGGAACATCGGAGGAAATTTTCCACAGTGGCTACACGATTAGCACCCCGTCAACCCTGGAGATGGAAGTGGACCCAGGGGTTTTCCTGGACAAGAGAGAACTCAAAATTCAGGAACTCCAGGGCATCAGGGATTCCCGAGGTATGCCGGTAACCCAAGGCAGCGACAAATACACAGTGGCGTTGGACACCGACCCAGGCGGCACGGTGACGATCACGCTGGTGAGCCTGGATACAAATGTGGCTACGCTGGAGACGCAACAACTTACCTTCACATCGGCAGACTGGTCCGAACTACAAGATGTCAACGTCACAATCCAGTACGATGACAACAAAGTCAGTGAGCGTACGGCTATCACCCACACCATCAGCGGCTACGCTGGAGTACCAGCAGTCAGCGACATGCCTGTGGAGATATTGGACAATGAACAACCTATCTTCACAGAGGGTGAAACACCAGATGGAGTAGCCCGCCGAACGATAGCTGAGAACCCGGCGGCGGGAACGCTCATCGGCCCCCCGGTCAGCGCAACGGACAACGACAATGACGGGGAACCCGATGAACTTCTGTACACGTATTCGCAAACAGGCAACCAGGATAGAGAACGTTTCACCATAAATAAAGACACCGGCCAGCTGCGCACCAAAGCAGGCGAGATTTACGACTACGAGACCGAACCCGTCTTCCGGATTGGCATGTTGGTAAACGATGGCAGAGGCGGCGTCGACTCCATCAACGTCATCATCAGACTCACCGACGTAAACGACGCGCCGGTGTTCAGCGAGGGCGACCCCACAACCCGCAGCCTGCCGGAGAACAGCGGGGCCAACGTCAACGTGGGCGATCCGGTGTCGGCCACGGACCAGGACCGCTCCGAAGACACCCTGGTCTATTCCATTTCCGGCACCGACGCCGGCTCCTTCGAGATAGTGGAGAGCAGCGGGCAGTTGACCACGAAGCAGGGAACCTCCTACGACTATGAGGCCAAGGCGTCCTACTCGGTCACGGTGAAGGTCAGCGACGGCGCCGCCACCGCCGCCATCGCGGTGACCGTGAATCTGACCGACGTAAACGAACCGCCAACCTTCACAGAGGGCGAGAGCGCCACGCGCAGCCTTGCCGAGAACACGCCGGCGGGAGAGAACGTAGGCGCAGCGGTGTCGGCCACGGACCAGGACGGCAACACGCTGATCTACACGCTAACCGGCACGGACGCCGGTTCCTTCGAGATCGACGATGAGACGGGACAACTGACCACCAAGTCCGGGGTGAGCTACGACTACGAGGCCAAGGCCAGCTACGCGGTGACGGTGGAGGTGATAGAGGACATTACCGATAATTTCAGCGACACCATCGCGGTGACGGTGAACCTCACCGATGCCAACGACGCTCCGGTGTTCACCGAGGGGGACTCCACAACCCGCAGCCTGCCAGAGAACAGCGGGGCCAACGTGAGCGTGGGTCTGCCCCTGGCGGCTACGGATCAGGACAGGAACCCGGCAGACACGCTGACCTACACGCTGGGCGGTACGGACGCCAACTCCTTCGAGATAGTGGCGAGCAGCGGGCAGCTGACCACCAAGTCCGGCGTGTCCTACGACCTGGAGACCAAGGCGTCCTACGCGGTGACGGTGACGGCAACTGATCCCGACAGCGCCGCCGACTCCATCGCGGTGACGGTGAACCTCACCGACGTAAACGACGCGCCGACCTTTACCGACGGCGACTCCACAACCCGCAGCGTCCCCGAGAACAGCGGGGCAAGCGTCAACGTGGGCGCGGCGTTGGCGGCCACGGATCAGGACAACGACACGCTGACCTACACGCTGTCCGGCACCGACTCCGGATCCTTCGAGATAGTGGCGAGCAGCGGGCAGCTGACCACCAAGTCCGGGGTGAGCTACGACCTGGAGGCCAAGGCGTCCTACACGGTGACGGTAACGGCCACCGACCCCGACAGCGCCGCCGACTCCATCGCGGTGACCATCAACCTGACCGACGTAAACGACGCGCCGACGTTCACGGAGGGCGAGAGCGCCACGCGGAGCGTCCCCGAGAACAGCGGGGCCAACGTGGACGTGGGCGCGGCGGTGTCGGCCACGGACCAGGACAGGAACCCGGCAGACACGCTGACCTACACGCTGTCGGGCACCGACGCCGGCTCGTTCGAGATAGTGGCGAGCAGCGGGCAGCTGACCACCAAGTCCGGCGTGAACTACGACCTGGAGACCAAGGCGTCCTACACGGTGACGGTGACGGCGACCGACCCCGACAGCGCCGCCGACTCCATCGCCGTGACGGTGAACCTCACCGACGCCAACGACGCGCCGACGTTCACGGAGGGGGAGAACGCCACCCGCAGCCTGGCGGAGAACACGGCTGCGGGAGAGAACGTGGGCGCAGCGGTGTCGGCCACGGACCAGGACAACGACACGCTGACCTACACGCTGGGCGGCACGGACGCCGGCTCCTTCGAGATAGTGGCGAGCAGCGGCCAACTCCAAACCAAGTCCGGCGTGAGCTACGACCTGGAAACCAAGGCCAGCTACTCGGTGACGGTAACGGCGACCGACCCCGACAGCGCCGCCGACTCCATCGCCGTGACGGTGAACCTCACCGACGCCAACGACGCGCCCGTGTTCACGGAAGGCGACTCCACAACTCGCAGCCTGGCGGAAAACAGCGGGGCCAACGTCAGCGTGGGCGCGGCGGTGTCCGCTACAGACCAGGACCGGGACGAGGACGGGAACCCGGACACGCTGACCTACACGCTGATGGGCACGGACGCCGGCTCCTTCGAGATAGTGGAGAGCAGCGGCCAGCTGACCACGAAGTCCGGCGTGAGCTACGACTACGAGGCCAAGTCCACCTACTCGGTGACGGTGGAGGTGATGGAGGACACTACCGATGATTTCACCGACACCATCGCGGTGACGGTGAACCTGACCGACGCCAATGACGCACCGGTGTTCACGGAGGGGGAGAGCGCCACCCGCAGCCTCCCGGAGAACAGCGGGGCCAGCGTGAGCGTGGGCGACCCCGTGACGGCCACGGACCAGGACAACGACACGCTGACCTACACGCTGGGCGGCACGGACGCCAACTCCTTCGAGATAGTGGCGAGCAGCGGGCAGCTGACCACCAAGTCCGGGGTGAGCTACGACTTGGAGACCAAGGCGTCCTACTCGGTCACCGTTGGGGTGGAAGACCCCGAAGGCGGCAGCGACTCCATCGCCGTGACCATCAACCTGACCGACGTAAACGACGCGCCGACGTTCACGGAGGGGGAGAGCGCGACGCGCAGCCTGCCGGAGAACAGCGGGGCCAGCGTCAACGTGGGCGCGGCGGTCTCGGCCACGGACCAGGACGGGGACACGCTGACCTACACGCTGACGGGCACGGACGCGACATCCTTCGAGATAGTGGCGAGCAGCGGGCAGCTTCAAACCAAGTCCGGGGTGAGCTACGACTTGGAGACCAAGGCGTCCTACATGGTGACGGTGGGGGTGAGCGACGGAACCGCCGCCGACTCAATAGCGGTGACCATCAATCTCACCGACGTAAACGACGCGCCGACCTTCAGCGAGGGCGACAGCACGACGCGCAGCCTGCCGGAGAACACGGCTGCGGGGCAGAACGTGGGCGCGGCAGTGTCGGCGACGGACCAGGACAGGAACCCGGAAGACACGCTGACCTACACGCTGACGGGCACGGACGCCGGCTCCTTCGAGATAGTGGCGAGCAGCGGGCAGTTGACCACCAAGTCTGGGGTGAGCTACGACCTGGAGACCAAGGCGTCCTACTCGGTCACCGTAACGGCAACCGACCCCGACAGTGCCGCCGACACCATCGCGGTGACCATCAACCTGACCGACGTGAACGACGCTCCGGTGTTCACGGAGGGGGAGAGCGCGACGCGCAGCCTGGCGGAGAACAGCGGGGCCAACGTCAACGTGGGCGCGGCGGTGTCGGCAACGGACCAGGACGGGGACACGCTGACCTACACGCTGTCCGGCACGGACGCCGGCTCCTTCGAGATAGTGGCGAGCAGCGGCCAGTTGACTACCAAGTCCGGCGTGTCCTACGACCTGGAGGCCAAGGCGTCCTACACGGTGACGGTGGGAGTCAGCGACGGAACCGCCGCCGACTCAATAGCGGTGACCATCAATCTCACCGACGTAAACGACGCGCCGACTTTCACGGAGGGGGAGAGCGCGACGCGCAGCCTGCCGGAGAACAGCGGGGCCAGCGTCAACGTGGGTCTGCCCCTGGCGGCGACGGACCAGGACAACGACACGCTGACCTACACGCTGGGCGGCACCGACGCCGCATCATTCGAGATCGACGGGGGAACGGGCCTGCTGACCACCAAGTCCGGGGTGAGCTATGACCTGGAAACCAAGGCCAGCTACTCGGTCACCGTAACGGCCACCGACCCCGACAGCGCCGCCGACTCCATCGCGGTGACCATCAATCTGACCGACGTAAACGACGCGCCGACGTTCACGGAGGGGGAGAGCGCCGTCCGCAGCCTGGCGGAGAACACGGCGGCAGACCAGAACGTGGGCGCGGCGGTGTCGGCCACGGACCAGGACAACGACACGCTGACCTACACGCTGTCGGGCACGGACGCCGGCTCCTTCGAGATAGTGGCGAGCAGCGGGCAGTTGACCACCAAGTCCGGCGTGAGCTACGACTTGGAGGCGAAGGCGTCCTACTCAGTCACCGTTGGGGTGGAAGACCCCGAAGGCGGCAGCGACTCTATCACCGTCACCATAAATCTGACCGACGTAAACGACGCGCCCGTGTTCACAGAAGGGGAGAGCGCGACGCGGAGCCTAGCCGAGAACACGGCGGCAGGCCAAAACGTAGGCGCGGCAGTGTCAGCAACAGACCAAGACAACGACACCCTGACTTACTCCCTTTCCGGCGACGACGCCGGCTCCTTCGAGATCGACGGGGGAACGGGACAGCTCACCACCAAGTCCGGCGTGAGCTACGACCTGGAAACCAAGGCCAGCTACTCGGTGACGGTGACGGCCACCGACCCGGACAGCGCCGCCGACACCATCGCGGTGACCATCAACCTGACCGACGTAAACGACGCGCCGACCTTCACAGAGGGCGACTCCACAACCCGCAGCCTGCCAGAGAACAGCGAGGCCAGCGTCAACGTGGGCGCGGCAGTGTCGGCGACGGACCAGGACAGGAACCCGGCAGACACGCTGACCTACACGCTGACGGGCACGGACGCCGGTTCCTTCGAGATAGTGGCGAGCAGCGGCCAGCTGACCACCAAGTCCGAAGTAACCTACGACTACGAGGCCAAGGCCAGCTACTCGGTGACGGTGACGGCGACCGACCCGGACAACGCCGCCGACACCATCGCGGTGACCATCAACCTGACCGACGTAAACGACGCGCCGACGTTCACGGAGGACGACAGCGCGACCCGCAGCCTCGCCGAGAACACGGCGGCCGGCGAAAACGTGGGCGCGGCGGTGTCGGCCACGGACCAGGACAACGACACCCTGACCTACACGCTGTCCGGCGACGACGCCGGCTCCTTCACCATCGTCAATACCACGGGGCAGTTGCGGACTAGCGCCGCGCTGGATTTCGAGGCCAAGTCCATCTACTCAGTAACGGTAACAGCGACCGACCCCGACAGCGCCGCCGACACCATCGTGGTGACCATCAACCTGACCGACGAGAACGAACGACCGGACCCGCCAACCAACTTGAGGGCACGACCCACTGACAACGCAGGAGAAGTATTACTCGAATGGACCCCTCCAGCAAGTAACACCGGCCGGCCGCCAATCACTAAATACGAAGTATGGGTCAAGGAGGCGGGATCAAACGACTGGTCCGACCAGACCGCCTTTACAACAGGTGATCCCCCGCCATCAACGCTGACCATCACCCATCTGGAGACAGGCCAGAAGTATGACTTCCGAGTCAGGACCGTCAACCACGAGGGTGTAAGCGAGTGGGCCGAATCAACTGCTTCCGGATACCCCAAGAAACCAGTCGTAACCATAACGGATAAACCAGGAACCGGGAGCCCAATAACCGAGGGCGCTGACATAGGTTTCCTCATCACTGCCGACCCGTACAACAACGTGCCACTGGAAGTGAAGATAAAGGTCGAGACCACCGGAGAATACGGGATAACAGAGAGGAACACGGACGACCCATGGGTAATAACAATTCCCGGCACAGTGCTGGGCTCACCATCACCGCCTGATCCCCATGACTCCGGCACGATCAGCACCGACAACGACGAGATTGACGAGGAAAACGGCTCCGTCACCTACACCATCATCGCCGCAGAGGCCTACGACGTGGGCGAACCCAAATCCTTGACAATTGCGATTGAGGATAACGACGAACGCAAAATAGAGGTAGGAGCCATATCAGGCACAATACCTGAGAACGGAGGAACTGTAACCTACAGCGTCATATTGACCAGCGAACCGACAGACAACGTGACCGTCACGCCGTCGAGCAGCGACGGGAGCATCGCCACCGTCTCAGGCGCACTGACCTTTACACCGGAGGATTGGAACACAGAGCAGGACGTCACAGTCACCGGAGTCAATGACGACATCGACAACGAAGGCGACAGTCGCACCGCCACCATCACCCATACCGTCGCCGGCGGCGACTACGGCAGCGTAACGGCTGAAAACGTGACCGTAACGGTAACGGACGACGACACCAGGGGCATCACAACTAACCCAACTGAGGTAACCGTCGCCGAGGACGCCGGCACGACGTCCTACACCGTGGTTCTGGACAGCCAGCCAATCGCCGACGTGACCGTCACGCTAGAGATTGCCGAGGTTGAAGGCACGGACGCGGTAACACTCGCGACGACTGGAACCCTGACCTTCACGAACACCAACTGGGGCACGCCCCAAACCGTCGAACTGACGGTAACGGACGACAGCTTCGACAACACTCCCAGCGACCGGCGCACCGCCACCATCACCCACACCGCGAACGGCGGTGACTACGGAAGCGTCAGCGAGACCCTAACCGTCATCGTAACCGACGACGACGGGCCGAACGCCGTGCCCTCGTTTGATGGAACCGCCACCACGCGCGACCTGCCCGAGAGCATCGGAGCGGCCACGGACACGGGCGGGACGCCCATCGGCAACCCTGTAATCGCCGGGGATGCCGACACCGACGACACGCTGACCTATTCCCTCTCCGGAACAGACGTCGACTTCTTCGAGATCGACACAGCGACGGGGCAGCTCAAGACCAAAGCCGGCGCGACCTACGACCACGAGGAAAAGCCCAGATACACGGTCACCGTGTCGGTGCACGACGGCAAGGCCGCCGACGGCCGCCCGGACGCAAGCATCGACGACGACATCACCGTAACTATCAACATCACGGACGAGGTCGAAGAACCCAACCGACCACCTGCCCCCACCATAGAAACGACCGGCAACAGCGACTCCCTGAGGGTGATTCCCAACGCGCCGGATAACACCGGACGTCCAGAAATCGACGAATATGACCTACAGTACCGGCCCAAAGACTCAGTCGAAGCTTTCGCTTTGGAAAGCAGCATAGGTGGACAAGGACACATCATAGGCCCACTGCTGCTCAACACCGAGTACGAGGTGCAGGTGAGAGCAAGGAACGACGAAGGCACCGGAGACTGGAGCGAGTCCGCAACTCAGCGCACCGGAACGGCAACCGCAACCATCATTGCGACGCCCAGGACCATCAATGAGAGCGGCGCCACAAGCCGGAGCGCCATCACCGCAAGACTGGACGGACAGCTAACCCAAGAAATCACCCTGACGGTATCGGCCACACCGGTGTCTCCAGCAGAAGCCAGCGACTTCGCGCTGAGCGAGAACGTGACCCTGACCATCGCTGCCGGCCAAATGGACAGCAGCAATACCGTCACGGTCACAGCCCAAGACAACCAGGTCGACAACGACGACCGGACCGTGAACGTCGGCGCAACCAGCGCAACGGCAAACCTGACGATTAACGGCGCTGCCATCACCATCCAAGATGACGACACCAGAGGCATAACCGCCACTCCAGGCAGCAATGTAACCACCGAGGCCGGCGGGACCGTGACGGTCGAGGTGAAACTTAATTCCCAGCCAACCACATCCGTCACGATAGGAGTGGAAAGCAGCAACACGGACGAGGGAACGGTGAGCCCGGTGGGGCTGACCTTCACCACCGGAAACTGGAACACCGCCCAGGACTTGACCGTAACTGGTCAGGACGACAGCGTGGACGACGGCGACATAGAATACGCCATAACGTTCACCGCCGCCAGCCCTGACCCCCGATACGAGGGGCAACAAGCAAGCGTAGAACTGACCAACACTGACGACGACACCCGAAGCGTGGAAATAACGACCACATCCACCACAGACCCGCCGACCTTGCGGGTCAGCGAGATAGCCCCCGGCAACACCGCCAGCTACACCGTAGTCCTGACCAGCCAGCCCAGCGACGGGAACGTCACCATCACCCCGGTCAGTAACGCCCTCGGCAACGCGACGGTGAGCGCAGCGCTGATATTCACCCCCCAGAACTGGAACACCGCCCAGCCGGTGACCATCACCGCAGTCGACGATTTGATAGACAACGAGGCCGACCGGACCGCCACCATCACCCACACCGTGACAGGAGCCGACTACGGATCCAACAGCGTGGTCGCAGGATCCATCGAGGTGACCGTAACCGACAACGACGAGAAAGGCGTAACCGTCAGCGCGACGGAACTGACGGTCGAGGAAACCGGCAACGACTCATACACCATCGTGCTGAACAGTCAGCCTACGGGGACTGTGACCGTGACACCAGCGGAGGGCGGAGATCACCCGGACGCAATCGCAATAACGCCACCGGTGCTGACCTTCACCACGGGGAACTGGAACAACGCCCAAACCGTGACTGTAACCGGCCAGCGCGACCATGTGGACAACGAGGCTGACCGGACCGCCGCCATCAGCCACTCCGCCGGCGGAGACTACACGGGAATCACCATCACGGGCGTGGAAGTGACCATAACGGACAGCGACACGGCCCATGTAACGCTGGAACAGATACATTCGTTGATCACCGAGGGACAGCAGAGCGGCGACAACCCTGTGTCGTACACCGTCGTACTGGACTCCAAGCCCAGAACCGGTCACGTCGTGAAGATAAACATCACTGTCGCCGGACCTGCCGACACAGATCCAAGCAGCCTGACCTTCACCCGGGAGAACTGGAACGTACCCCAGTCCATCAGGGTAACGGCTCACGACGACGGAGTAGTATCGGTACTCCAGACCGCGGTGGTATCCCACCAGATAGTGGACGCCGAGTCCAGCCCGGAATACGGCACTGTAGCAGTGGATGACGTGAGATTCGACATAGTGGAAGACGACCACGCACCCGTGTTCGGCGACGGTGAATCCGCAGAACGCGAAGTCCCCGAGAACAGCGTACCCGGTGTGAACGTAGGCGCAGCAGTAGAAGCTACGGACGGAGACAGCGATACCCTGACGTACACGCTGACTGGCACGGACAGCGGTTTTTTCAGAATAGACGAGGGTACCGGCCAGATCACCACGCAGGAAACAAGCTACGACTTCGAGACCAAACCGCAGTATGCCATTACTGTCACGGCCAGCGACATACACGGCAACACCGACACCATCCCGGTGACCATCAATCTGACGGACGTGAACGACGCGCCGACGTTCAGCGACGGTGAATCCACCATACGCGAAGTCCCCGAGAACAGCGGGGCCAACGTAGAAGTGGGAGCGCCTCTGTCTGCGACGGACCAGGACCGCCCAGTCAACTCACTGGTCTATTCCCTAACCGGCACAGACGCCGAATCGTTCGACATTGACGGAGGCACCGGTCAACTGACCACCAAGTCCGGCGTGAGCTACGACCTGGAAACCAAGGCCAGCTACTCGGTGACGGTGACGGCCACCGACCCGGACAGCGCCGCCGACACCATCGCGGTGACGGTGAACCTCACCGACGTAAACGACGCTCCGGTGTTCACGGAGGGGGACTCCACAACCCGCAGCCTGGCGGAGAACAGCGGTGCCAGCGTCAACGTGGGAGCGGCGGTAGCGGCCACGGACCAGGACAACGACACGCTGACCTACACGCTGGGCGGCGCGGACGCGGTCTCCTTCGAGATCGACGGGGGAACGGGCCAGCTGACCACCAAACAGGGCGTGAGCTACGACCTGGAGACCAAGGCATCCTACACGGTGACGGTGGGGGTGAGCGACGGAACCGCCAGCGACTCCATCACGGTAACGGTGAACCTGACCGACGTAAACGACGCGCCGGTGTTCAGCGATGGCGACTCCACAACCCGCAGCCTTCCTGAGAACAGCGGTGCCAACGTCAACGTGGGCTTGCCCCTATCGGCCACGGACCAGGACAACGACACGCTGACCTATACGCTGTCAGGCACGGACGCCGGGTCATTCGAGATAGTGGCGAGCAGCGGGCAGTTGACCACCAAGTCCGGCGTGAGCTATGACCTGGAAACCAAGGCGTCCTACACGGTCACCGTAACGGCGACCGACCCCGACAACGCCGCCGACACCATTACCGTCACCATAAACCTCACCGACGCCAACGACGCGCCGGTGTTCACGGAGGGGGAGAGCGCTACGCGCAGCCTGCCGGAGAACAGCGGGGCAAGCGTCAACGTAGGCGCGGCGGTGTCGGCCACGGACCAGGACGGGGACACGCTGACCTACACGCTGGGCGGCACGGACGCCGCCGCCTTCGAGATAGTGGTGAGCAGCGGGCAGCTGACCACCAAACAGGGCGTGAGCTACGACCTGGAGGCCAAGGCGTCCTACTCGGTGACGGTGGGGGTGAGTGACGGAACCGCCGTTGATACCATCGCCGTGACGATCAACCTGACCGACGCCAACGACGCACCGACCTTTACCGAGGGCGAGAGCGCCACGCGCAGCCTTGCCGAGAACACGCCGGCGGGGGAAAACGTGGGCGCAGCGGTGTCGGCCACGGACCAAGACGGCCACACGCTGACCTACACGCTATCGGGCGACGCCGCCGGCTCCTTCGAGATAGACGATGGCAGCGGGCAGTTGACCACCAAGTCTGGCGTGACCTACAACTACGAGGCCAAGGCCAGCTACACGGTCACCGTAACGGTGGCCGACCCCGACAGTGCCGCCGATACCATCGCGGTGACGGTGAACCTGACCGACGTAAACGACGCGCCGACCTTCACAGACGGCGACTCCACAACCCGCAGCCTTCCTGAGAACAGCGGGGCCAACGTGGACGTGGGCGCGGCGGTGTCAGCAACGGACCAAGACGGCGACACCCTGACCTACACGCTGTCGGGCACTGACGCCAGTTCCTTTGAGATAGTAGCGAGCAGCGGCCAACTGACCACCAAGCAGGGCGTGTCCTACGACCTGGAGGCCAAGGCCAGCTACTCGGTGACGGTGACGGCCGCCGACCCCGACACCGCCGCCGACACCATCGCGGTGACCATCAACCTGACCGACGTGAACGACGCGCCCACGTTCACCGAGGGCGACTCCACAACCCGCAGCGTCCCGGAGAACAGCGGGGCCAGCGTCAACGTGGGCGCGGCGGTGTCGGCGACGGACCAGGACGGCGACACGCTGACCTACACGCTGTCGGGCGATGACGCCGGTTCCTTCGAGATAGTGGCGAGCAGCGGCCAGCTGACCACCAAGTCCGGCGTGAGCTACGACCTGGAAACCAAGGCCAGCTACTCGGTGACGGTGACGGCCGCCGACCCCGACAACGCCGCCGACTCCATCGCCGTCACCATCAACCTGACCGACGTAAACGACGCGCCGGTGTTCACGGAGGGGGAGAGCGCCACCCGCAGCCTGGCGGAGAACACGGCGGCGGGCCAGAACGTGGGCGCTCCGGTATCGGCAATGGACCAGGACAGGAACCCGGCAGACACGCTGACCTACACGCTGACGGGTACGGACGCCGGCTCCTTCGAGATCGACGGGGGAACGGGACAGCTGACCACCAAGTCCGGGGTGAGCTACGACCTGGAGGCCAAGTCCAGCTACTCGGTGACGGTGACGGCAACCGACCCGGACAACGCCGCCGACACCATCGCGGTGACCATCAACCTCACCGACGTAAACGACGCGCCCACGTTCACGGAGGGTGACACCGCCATCCGCAGCCTGGCGGAGAACAGCGGGGCCAACGTGGACGTGGGCCTACCCTTGGCGGCCACGGACCAGGACGGGAACACGCTGACCTACACGCTGTCGGGTACCGACGCCGGCTCCTTCGAGATAGTGGCGAGCAGCGGGCAGCTGACCACCAAGTCCGGGGTGAGCTACGACCTGGAAACCAAGGCGTCCTACACGGTGACGGTGACGGCCACCGACCCCGACAACGCTGCCGACACCATCGCGGTGACCATCAACCTGACCGACGTAAACGACGCGCCCGTGTTCACGGAGGGTGCTTCCGCAACCCGCAGCGTCCCGGAGAACAGCGGGGCCAACGTCAACGTAGGCGCGGCGGTGGCGGCGACGGACCAGGACAGGCCAGCGGACACGCTGACCTATACGCTGACGGGCACGGACGCCGGCTCCTTCGAGATAGTGGCGAGCAGCGGCCAGCTCCGAACCAAGTCCGGCGTGAACTACGACCTGGAGGCCAAGGCCAGCTACACGGTGACCGTAACGGCGACCGACCCCGACAGCGCCGCCGACACCATCGCGGTGACGGTGAACCTGACCGACGTAAACGACGCGCCGACCTTCACGGAAGGGGAGAGCGCAACCCGCAGCGTCCCGGAGAACAGCGGTGCCAGCGTCAACGTGGGCGCGGCGGTGTCGGCCACGGACCAGGACGGGAACACCCTGGCCTACACGCTGGGCGGCGACGACGCCGGCTCCTTTGAGATCGTGGAGAGCAGCGGGCAACTGACCACCAAACAGGGCGTGAACTACGACCTGGAGGCCAAGGCGTCCTACTCGGTGACCGTAACGGCGACCGACCCGGACAACGCCGCCGACTCCATCGCGGTGACGGTGAACCTCACCGACGTAAACGACGCTCCGACGTTCACGGAGGGCGACTCCGCCACCCGCAGCGTCCCGGAGAACAGCGTGGCCAACGTCAATGTGGGCGCGGCGGTGTCGGCCACGGACCAGGACAGGAACCCGGCAGACACCCTGGCCTACACGCTGGGCGGCGATGACGCCGGCTCCTTCGACATCGACGGGGGAACGGGACAGCTCACCACCAAACAGGGCGTGAGCTACGACCTGGAGGCCAAGGCGTCCTACACGGTCACCGTAACGGCGACCGACCCCGACAACGCCGCCGACTCCATCCCGGTGACCATCAACCTGACCGACGCCAACGACGCGCCGACGTTCACGGAGGGAGAGAGCGCGACGCGTAGTCTCGCCGAAAACACGGCGGCGGGCCAAAATGTGGGCGACCCGGTGTCGGCGACGGACCAGGACGGGGACACGCTGACCTACACGCTGTCGAGTACGGACGCCGATTCGTTCGACATCGCCGCCACCACCGGCCAACTGCAAACCAAGTCCGGGGTGAGCTACGACTACGAGGACAAGCAATCCTACTCGGTGACGGTGGGGGTGAGCGACGGCAGCGGCGGCTCGGACTCCATCGCGGTGACAGTGAACCTGACCGACGTGAACGAAGTTCCCACGTTTAACGAGGGTGACCCCACAACCCGTAGCCTGGCCGAGAATACCCCAGCGGGAGAAAACATAGGCGCGCCGGTCACCGCCACCGACCCAGACGGAGGCACCCTGACCTACGCGCTGTCCGGCACGGACGCCGGCTCATTTGACATCAACGCGGATACCGGCCAACTAACAACCAAGTCTGGCGTGACCTACGACTACGAGGCCAAGCAATCCTACTCGGTGACGGTAGGGGTGCGCGACCCGCAAAGCAACGCCGACACCATTGCAGTGACGGTAAACCTGACCAACGCCAACGACGCGCCGGTGTTCACGGAGGGGGAGAGCGCGACCCGGAGCCTAGCGGAGAACACGGCGGCGGGCCAGAACGTGGGCTTGCCCCTATCGGCCACGGACCAGGACGGGAACACCCTGACCTACACGCTGTCGGGCACGGACGCCGGCTCATTCGAGATAGTGGCGAGCAGCGGGCAACTGACCACCAAGTCCGGCGTGAGCTACGACCTGGAGGCCAAGGCCAGCTACTCGGTGACGGTGGGGGTGAGCGACGGAACCGCTGCCGACACCATTGCGGTGACGGTGAACCTGACCGACGCCAACGACGCGCCGGTGTTCACGGAGGGGGAGAGCGCGACCCGGAGCCTAGCGGAGAACACGGCGGCGGGCCAGAACGTGGGCCTGCCCCTGACGGCCACGGACCAGGACGGCAACACGCTGACCTACACGCTGACGGGCACGGACGCCGCCTCCTTCGACATCGCCGGCTCCACCGGCCAACTGCGGACCAAGTCCGGCGTGACCTACGACTACGAGGCCAAGGCCAGCTACTCGGTCACCGTGGGGGTGAGCGACGGAACCGCTGCCGACTCAATAGCGGTAACGGTGAACCTGATTGACGTAAACGACCCGGCACGCGGCCTGACCGTGGTGCCGCAAACGGTCCGCGAAGACGCCGGAGCGGTTCAGGTCACGGTCAGAGCGAACGGCCTGACGACCCGGACATACACCTGTTGGGCGGACACAGCAGACAGCGGAACGACCGTGTCGGCAGCGGACTTCATGGGTCTCGAAACGGCCTTTGCGGCGGGGCAGACCCTCGAATACAGTACCACGACGACGCGCACGGTGAACGTGACCGTGGTCAACGACGCGGTGGACGAGAACACCGAGGCGCTGGTCATCCGCTGCAAGCTGGCGACCGACGTCGGCGGCACGGCGGCGGGCACGCTGACCATCCAGGACGACGACACCCGGGGCTTCGACATATCCACGTCCGCGCTACGGGTGACCGAGGGCCAGAGCGGTGTCTATACCGTGGTCCTGGCCAGCCAGCCGACGGCCGACAGCGTGATCGTAACGCCCTCCAGCAGCAACCCCGGCGCCGCCACGGTGTCTCCGGCCAGCCTGACCTTCACGACGGCTAACTGGAATCATCTGCAGACGATGACGGTCAGCTCGCCCGAGGACGACGACGCCCTTCACGCCGAGGCGACCATCACCCACAGCGTCAGCGCCGTCGACACCGACTACGCCGGCCTGAGCGTCCCGCCGGTCGCCGTGACCGTGAGCGACAACGACGTAAGCGGGTACCTGTCGCCTGACGACCGGGCGCTTTCCTACAACGAACCGTTCTGGCTCTCCCTGCCGGAGTATCACACCCTAACCAGAACGACCACCAAAGCGGAGATGCGCGACATCATGGAAGAGATGTGGGAGAAACTGCCGCTGCCGTCCGATCTCCAAACCACCTACTCCGGCATAGACGCCCACAACAGCGTGCTCTGCTGGCAGGAGGTTCGCCAACCGAGCTATACCCATACTTGGCCCTTTTCCGGGATGGATGGCGCCGGGACGCCCATTACCAACCCCAGCGTCTTCGACAACGAGGCGTACAGGTATTTCTTCCCCGTCGGGAGATTCCAGCTGCGCGCCCCCGCCGTGCGCCACGACACGACGCTGACCTTCCGGCTGACGGTGCGCCCCGGCGCCTCCTGGCTGGATGACCGGGAATGCCTGATCGGCGTGACGCTGGTAGAGGTGCAGGTTCCCGTCAAGAGCACCACGGTGGGCTTCGCGGAAACGGTGGGGACCATCCCGACGGTGCTGCTGCAGCCGGGCAACGACCTCCACTTCGACGTCAAGCCCTACTTCGGGCCGGACCCGGACGGGCTGAGCCACCAGGTGGCGTCGGTGTGGCCGGCGGGGGTCGCCACCGCGCGGCTGCGCGGAGCCGGCGGGACGCCCGGGCTGGCGAAGACCGACGTGATCGTGGAGGCGCTGGCCGACGGCGAGGCCGTGGTGGCGATACAGGCATCGGCGTACGGCGGGGCCACCGCCACCCAGGCGTTCCGGGTAATCGTCGGCGACAACGCCGCCGTTCCGATAACCTACGCGCCCGACACGGGCCGCGATTTGATGACGGTGGACCTGTACGACCTGTTGCCCGGCGGCGCCTTCGACTACACCTACAAGGAGTGGCGCGAGGGGGAGTATCGTCCGTACCAGTGGCGTTGGGAGCAGCTCTCCGGCCCCACGGTTAGCCTGTTCGGTTTTGACCACGAGCTCTTCGGGCTGCCGGACTTCCCCGAGGGAACGTTGTTGAAGTTCCGGGTCACGGCGAGCCAGAGCCCGGTGACCCTGGCCCTTACCGGGCAAAGGGGAAAGACGCCGGAAACCAGGAGTTTCGATCTGCTGCTGCGGGTGGGCAACCCGGGCAACACCCGGCCGCTGGGGCAACCCGTAGCCAACGCCGGCCCCGACACGTCGGCCAGCACCGGCACGTTCCTGGCTCTGGACGGCACGAACAGCGTCAGCCCCACCGGCAGCTGGACGGACCTGGACTTCCGGTGGGAGGTCGAGTCGGCGCCGAACCGTGTACTGACGGAGCTCCGCAACAGGATCGCAAACAGCTACGAGAAAGGGGCATACAACGGGCCCTACATCGCGTACTTCGACATGCCCCAGCTGTACGCCGGCGAAGCCCTGGTATTCAAGCTGACCACCACCATCTGGGGCCAGACCAGCACGGACACGGTGCGGATAACCTCCTCGAACCCGCTGCCCGTGGCCAACGCCGGCCCGGACCGGGAGCAGGATCCCGGCGAGCGGGTAGTGCTGCAGGGTTCCGGCAGCCTCAATCCCCAGGTCCAGGACGTGCCGGTGGAGTATGCCTGGACTCAGCTGTCCGAGCCGACGGTAGCCCTGAGCGACGAGACGACGGCCAACCCCTGGTTCGTCCTGCCGGAGAACGCGCCGGCGGGCCAGGCCCTGCAATTCGAGCTGACTGTAACCGACCAGGAAGGCCAGAGCGATTCCGACACGGTGACGGTAACGGTGCGGGAAGTCGTCCGGCCCACGGCCAACGCCGGCCCCGACCTGACCGGAGCGCCCGGCGAGAGCGTCACCCTGCAAGGCACCAACAGCGAGAATCCCTACGGCAAGTGGTACCAAATGGCCCACGCCTGGACCCAACTGTCCGGGCCGGCCGTCACCCTGAGCGACGCCACCGTGGGCGACCCCACCTTTACCCTGCCAGACGACGCGGAGAACGGCGTAACGTTGGAGTTCCAACTTACCGTCACCGACCAGGAAGGAGATTCCGATTCCGACACGATGACCGTCACCGTCGTCATGCCCGAACCCGTCCTTCCCACGGCCTGCGCCGGCCCGGACCTGACGGGAGCGGCGGGGGACGAGGTGACCCTGGAGGGCCGGTGCAGCATCAACCCCTATGGCAAGTGGTACCAGATGGCCCATTCCTGGACGCAACTGTCCGGGCCAACCGTAGCCCTCAGCGACGCCACCGTGGGCAACCCCAGCTTCACCCTGCCGTCCGACGCCGCCGACGGGACGACGCTGGAGTTCCAACTGACCGTAACCGACCAGGAGGGCGAGTCCGATTCCGACACCATGATCGTGACCATCGCCGCGCCGGGAACCATCCGGCCCACGGCCAACGCGGGCCCCGACCTGACGGGCGCGCCGGGCGAAAGCGTGACCCTGCAAGGCACCGGCAGCACGAACCCCTACGGCGAGTGGTGGCGTATGGAACACGCCTGGACCCAATTGTCCGGGCCAACCGTAACCCTCAGCGACGCCACCGTGGGCAACCCCACCTTCACGCTGCCGGAGGACGCGGCGGATGGGACGACGCTGGAGTTCGAGCTGACGGTTACCGATAAGGAGGGTGTGTCCGATTCCGACACGGTGACGGTCACGGTGGCCGCAGCAGAACCGGAGAACACGCCGCCCACCTTCGACGAGGGCGACAGCGCAACCCGCAGCCGGCCCGAGAACGCCGCTGCCGGGCAAAACGTGGGCGCGCCGCTCACGGCCACCGACCTCGACGGGGACACCCTGACCTACACACTCTCCGGCGAAGAGTCCGGTTCTTTCGAGATCGACGCCGCCACGGGGCAGTTGATGACCAAGCAGGGAGTGAGCTACGACTACGAGACCAAGTCCACCTACTCGCTGACGGTAACAGCGGAGGATCCGGACGGCGCAACCGCCTCCATCAGCGTCACCGTCAATCTCACCGACGCCAACGACCCGCCGGCCTTTGACGCCGGGCCGAGCGCGGCCTTCAGCCTGCCGGAGAACACCGCCGCCGGGGAGAACGTGGGCCTGCTCCTGACCGCCACCGACCAGGACGGGGACACCCTTACCTACTCGCTGTCCAGCGACGATGCCGGGGCCTTCGACCTGAACGCCGCCACCAGGCAACTGACCACCGGGGAGGGTGTGGCCTACGACTACGAGGAAAAGGCAACGTACTCGGTGACGATAACAGCGGAGGACGGCAACGACGGAACCGCCGCCATCGAGGTGACCGTCAACCTGACCGACGTGAATGAACCTCCGGCCTTCGACGATGGAACCGACACGACGCGGGAAGTGGCGGAGAACAGTGGGGAGGGGCAGCCCGTGGGCGCTCCCCTGACGGCCACCGACCCGGACGAAGACACCCTGACCTACTCCCTGTCGGGAGACGATGCCGGGTCCTTCGACCTGAACGCCGCCACCGGGCAACTGACCACCGGGGAGGGCGTGAGCTACGAATATGATACCAAGTCCACCTACGCAGTGACGGTAACAGCAGAGGACCCGGAGGGCGCCAGCGCCTCCATCAACGTGACTGTCACCCTCGTGGAGAGTCAGGAAGCAGCAGTCAACAATGCCCCGGTCTTCGACGAAGGAACGGACACGACCCGCAGCTTGGCGGAGAACACCGCCGCTGAGGAGAACGTTGGCCTGCCTCTGACCGCCACCGACCCGGATGAAGACACCCTGACCTACACGCTGTCCGGCGATGACGCGGAGTCCTTTGACATAGACGGGGGCACGGGCCAACTTACCACCAGGGAAGGCGTGGCTTACGACTACGAGACCCAGGCCACCTACGCAGTAACGGTAACAGCCGAGGACGGCAACGACAGAACCGCCTCCATCAGCGTCACCGTCAATCTCACCGACGCCAACGACCCACCGGCCTTTGACGCCGGGCCGGGCGCGGCCTTCAGCCTGCCGGAGAACACCGCCGCCGGGCAAAACGTGGGCGCACCGCTCACGGCCACCGACCAGGACGGGGACACCCTAACCTACACGCTGTCCGGCGACGACGCGGATTCCTTTGACCTGAACGCCGCCACCGGGCAACTGACCACCGGGGAGGGGGTGGCCTACGACTACGAGGAAAAGGCAACGTACTCGGTGACGATAACAGCGGAGGACGGCAACGACGGAACCGCCGCCATCGAGGTGACCGTCAACCTGACCGACGTGAATGAACCTCCGGCCTTCGACGATGGAACCGACACGACGCGGGAAGTGGCGGAGAACAGTGGGGAGGGGCAGCCCGTGGGCGCTCCCCTGACGGCCACCGACCCGGACGAAGACACCCTGACCTACTCCCTGTCGGGAGACGATGCCGGGTCCTTCGACCTGAACGCCGCCATCGGGCAGTTGACTACCAAAGCGGGCGTGAGCTACGAATATGATACCAAGTCCACCTACGCAGTGACGGTAACAGCAGAGGACCCGGAGGGCGCCAGCGCCTCCATCAACGTGACTGTCACCCTCGTGGAGAGTCAGGAAGCAGCAGTCAACAATGCCCCGGTCTTCGACGAAGGACCGGACACGACCCGCAGCTTGGCGGAGAACACAGCCGCTGAGGAGAACGTTGGCCTGCCTCTGACCGCCACCGACCCGGATGAAGACACCCTGACCTACACGCTGTCCGGCGATGACGCGGAGTCCTTTGACCTGAACGCCGCCACCGGGCAGTTGGTAACGAAGGAAGGCGTAACCTACGACTACGAAACGCAGGCGAGCTACTCGATAATAGTAACCGCGGACGACCCCAACGGCGGAACCGCGAGCATCCTGGTCACGGTGAACCTGACCGACGTTGACGAAACGCCGCCGGACACCGCGCCCACGGTGTCGGACACGTCGCAGCTCAAAAACCACGCCGCCACCGTTGGGCAGCCGTTCAGCGTCATCCTGCCGGCGGCGGACGAAGGCAGCGGCAACGGCGAACCGTATGAGTACATCCTGTGGAAGCGGGGCGCCGGCGTCCACTTCAGCGAGAACGGCCTCACGTTTGACGCGACGACGCGGGAAGTCTCCGGCACGCCATCGGCGGCGGGAACGTTCCTGCTGGCTTACCAGGTCCACGACGGCGACGACAACCGGAGCAAGGCCGACTCCTTCGTAGCCGAGACGAACTTGCAGATCACGGTCGCGCCGCCGCCGGACACCGCGCCCACGGTGTCGGATACGTCGCAGTTCAAGAACCACGAAGCCACCGTCGGGCAGCCGTTCAGCGTAGTGCTGCCGGCGGCGGACGCAGGCAGCGGCAACGGCGAACCGTATGAGTACATCCTGTGGCACCAGGGCCAGGGCAAGAACTTCATGGACCAGGCCATCAACGGCTTGCGCTTTGACCCGGAGACGCGGACGCTGGCGGGAACGCCGGAGGAGGCCGGCGTATGGCAGTTGAGTTACGTTATCCACGACGCCGACGACAACCGCAGCGTCGAAGACCGCTTCCGTGAGCGGGACAACCTGCGGGTAACGGTGTCCGAGTAACGCCGGATGCATTAGCCCAGATGGGAGCGCCGGTGGAGCAGCAGCAACGCCAGGCACAGCGGAACGGACGCCGGCCAGATCACGACGAACAGCGTCGACGCCACGTTGAAGACCGACGTTGCCGCGCTGAAAGGCAGCGACACCGAAAGACGAGCGCGGGAGAACATCCTGAACATCGCCAGGGACGAGCTGGACCTGACCCGGGGCCGGATCCTCCTCGCCAGGGGCCGGGAAACGGCGCCGCGATTCCTGGAGTCCATCGAGACTGCCGAGGAGCAGGGACTCATCACCGAGAACGAAGCCGACCACGTCCTGGTGGCCGCCATCATCATTCGCGCCCGCCGGGCCAGCGATCGGCAGTACGTGCACGGCGTGTTTGAGGTGTCGCGCGCCATCGGACTGAGCGACATCCAACGGGCGCACGACCGAGCCGCCGCCGTGGCCAGGGCCACCGGGAAGGACGCCGTCGCCGCGGTGACCGGAGCGACGATACACCCCCAGCAGCCGGCGCAGCCAGACCAATGGGGTGTGCGCGTGTTCGTTCCCGCCATGTTCAGACAGGAAGAACCCGACGGGGAATCAACGATTCAAGCCTGCTGAAATTGCTGTTACGCTCCGACCGCCAACTTCCGGAGCTCGCGCTCCATCCCCCTACGTCCACCTCCTGAGTTCCGCGAGTGACGGCGACACCGGCGGACGGTTTCCATGGTCCACTCCTGTCGTATCGCGGGGAACGACCGGTTTGTGCGGTCGTTATTGCAGCCATCGCCGCAAATGGTCGCAAGATGATAGCCTATACAAGCCATAACATCACATAAAAGTCATGCTGATGATTGTACAATGGCGAGGTAGAGTAAATGCGCGTCAAACCACCGCCGAACACGAAGAGTTTCCCGATTTCGACGTAAATCTAAACTCCACCGCCGGCAAAACCGATAATGCCACCGGGCACGACGGCGATCACTCCGCCGGCGTCTGCGAAGAGGCCAGCCGGCTGAGTCTAGCGCTGCGAAATGGGCGTCGTCGCGCCGATGCCGTTATTCGCCTACTCAAAGTGGACAGCACCGGCTGTCAGACAGGAGCGCCATATGAACCCCTTCCACCCAAAGAACCAGCCCCCCCCCCTGACAGGGGTAGGTATGGGCTGAAATCGGGTTGCGACATAGCTTGGGAAGGCGCATCGGCATCCGGCATCTTGGTTGTGACACGACCAGATGCAGGAGACCCTCGATGCGCCTTCCCAAAGAATGCTATCAGATGCAAAAAACGATTGAAACGCATTTACCTCACCTCTCCCAGCCACAATTGACCGGCTTGGCGCTGTGGGTCTGCGGGGCCATCCTCGCCGGCAGCGCCTGCCAGAACGCCGTGGCCTCCGCCCTCTCGCCCGGGAGCAACTGGTACAACCTGCGCCAGCGCCTCAGGGAGTGGCTCTACGACGGCGGCGACCGCGCGACTCCCTGCCAGACCGAGCTGGACGTAACTCTCTGCTTCGCGCCACTGCTGCGGTGGGTCCTCACCTGGTGGCGGTCGGGCGGCCTGGCTTTGGCCATCGACCCAACCCTCAAAGGGGACCAGACCACCGCCATCGTCATCAGCGTGCTCTACCGCAGTTGCGCCATCCCCGTGGCCTGGCACATCCGGCACGCCGACCAGCCCGGCTCCTGGATGGACCCCACCGTGGAACTGCTGCAAGCCTTGGCCCCAGCGGTTCCCGAGAATATGACCGTCATCGTGCTCTGCGACCGGGGCATCGCCAGTCCCAAGCTGTGGCAGCAGATACGGGATCAAGGCTGGCATCCCGGTATGCGCTACCGAAAGAACATCACTTTCTGCGCCGACGGCGGCAAACGATTGCCTGCCCAGCGCTTCGTCTCCCGTCCCGATACGGCGTGGATTGGCCGCGGCACCGCCTTCAGCACCCCCAAGGCCAAGCGACGTTGCACCCTGCTGGTGGTCTGGTACTCCGAGCAGGAGGAGCCCTGGATCATCCTCACCGACCTGGCACCCGATCAGGTGGGTCCCAGTTGGTACGCCCTGCGCTTCTGGATCGAGCTGGGCTTCAAGGCCCTCAAGAGCCTGGGCTGGAAGTGGGACCAGACCCGCCGCACCGACCCTACCCGCGTCTCCCGCCACTGGCTGGTGCTGTCGGTGGCTACCCTGCTGGCCCTGGCCTACGGCACCAGGGTGGAAGACGCCCAGGAGCGCAGTATCGCCCCAGGCAACCTGCGGGCGCCGCCCAAGGACTTGGCTCCCAATCACCGTGACTCCCGTAGCCGTCCGGCGCGCACCGTGAGCGTGATCCGCCACGGCATCGACTGGCTCCGGCGCTTGCTGATCAAGGGCCGCCTCTGGAGCCGCGTCTGGCTGCTGCCCGAACCCTGGCCACAACCCAAGCCCGACCTGGAGATTACTCGCCATGTCCCACCGTAAAAACCCCATACCTACCCCTGTCAGCCCCCCTGACAGGGGTAGGTATTTTCGCGCCATGTTGATGACCCTCATTTCGGTCGATGACTCAGAATATGGTTTGCAAACCTGAAAACTCGGCTTTCGCCCCCTCGCAAGGCCTGGAGGGGTCTGTGCTCAACTCTTGTGAAATCCGAAGTTTTATACCTAATTGCAGCCGTTACCTACCCCTGTCAGTGTCAGCCCCCCCCCTGACAGGGGTAGGTATTTTCGCGCCATGTTGATGACCCTCATTTCGGTCGATGACTCAGAATATGGTTTACAAACCTGAAAACTCGGCTCTCGCCCCCTCTCAAGGCCTGGAGGGGTCTGTGATCAACTCTGGTGGATCCGAAGTTTTATACCTGATTTCGGCCTATACCTACCCCTGTCAGCCCCCCCCCCCCCCCCCCCCGCAAATAGGGGGCTGAAAATGACGGCGCGCCGGCTGGCCGGCCTGTTCATAACTTTGGCGGTCGTGGCGGCCGTTGCATTGGCGACGCTGCTTTACGGCGAGCCGACGGCTTCGGCTCAGACCGCGCCCACCATCACCATCTCCGCGCCCGCTTCCGTCCCTGAGGGAGATCCCGCGGTGTTCACCATCACCGCCAGTTCCGCGCCGGGCTCCAACCTCACGGTGAACCTGCAGCAGGTGGTCAAAAACAACTGCGCCACCGTCGAATGCGGCGCCGGGGCAACCACCACGCCCACCGCGATCATCTCGGCCAACCAACTATCGGTTGACTACACCGTCCAAACCGAGAACGACAATAAGGACGAGTACGACGGCTCCGTCAAGGTCACGGTGCTGCCCGCCGCCGGCAGCCAATACAACGTGGGCAGCCCGGACACTGCCACGGTCACCGTCGCGGACGAGGAAGAACCAGCCTTGCAGTTCTCAGAAGCGGGCTACCGGGGTAGTGAGGGTGCAACCGCCGGATTTGTCGTAAGCATCTCCCCGGGTTCGTACAAGACGGTGACGGTGGACTACCGGCCTTTCGCCTTGACGACGAGTGAGGACGCTTTCGCTTTCGCGACCGTCGGGATGGACTATGCAACGGATGCGGTTTCCGGCACGGTTACGTTCAAGAACCATGTGGCAGTAAGTGCATCGACAGAGTTCTCGTTGATAGATGATGAACTCGATGAAGTCGGAGAGGAATTCGGGATCGAGCTGCACAACCCGGTGAACGCTGTTCTCGGCGACAGGACGACAACGAGCTACGGCATACTTGACAACGACCCCGCCGTCCCGCAGCTCGTGCCAGACCTCTACCCGGCAGGAGCTGGCGCGCTGACCGTCGAATGGGCTGCGTCGGAGACCGCGGCCAATGCCTTCACCGGCTACAACGTGCAGTACCGCCTTGCCGCCGGCGTGATGGACGACGACACGCCGGCATGGACTAACGGACCTCAGAACGTGGCGGGCCTCAGCGCCGACATCACCGGCCTGGACGCGGGCGTCGAGTACCAAGCGCGGGTGCGGCCGCAACGGCTTGAGGGCGACAGCCCGTGGTCTGCAATCGGCACGGGCACCGTGTCCGCCTACGACCTCGACAACGACAACCTCATCGAGATTGCCACCCTGGCCCAGCTGAACGCCGTCCGCTGGGACGTGGACGGCAACGGAGAAGTGGCGGACGCTAACCAGGCCAACTACACCGACGCCTTCCCCGGCGCGGCGGCGGGCATGATCTGCGCCGCCTGCATCGGCTACGAGCTGACCGCCGGCCTGGACTTCGACACCGACGGGAGCGGCGCGGCCAACGCCGGCGATACCTACTGGAACGGCGGCAACGGCTGGGCCCCCATCTACGGCTTCACCGCGGAGTTCAACGGCAACGGCCACGGCATCAGCAATCTGTTCATCGACCGCGGCGGCAGCAACATCGCGCTGTTCGGCACCACCAACGGCGCCTACATCCACCACCTGGGCCTGATTGACGTGAACATTGTCCAGCGCAACTCCGACGCCCAGGGTACGGCCCCGCTGGTCGGCAGCGCAACCCGCGGCACAATCGCCGCCGTGTTCGCCACCGGCTCCGTCACCGGCGGCCTATATGTCACAGGTCTCGTAGGCGAAACCAGCGGCAACCTCTTGGCCAGCTGGAGCGACGTGGTCGTCCAGGGCGGGAATAATGATGACGAACAAATAAGAGTCGCCGGCCTCTCCAGCGTGAATCAGACTGATGGCGGCAAGGCGCTGGCCAGCTACGCCGTCGGGGAGACGCGTAACTCCCCCAACTACTTCGGCACCCACTACGGGGCCATCTTGGGCTCCAGCCTGTCGAGCCTGACCACGGTCTACTATGACAATATCCGCAACAGCGAAAGGACAATCGACAGTACTCTCGGGCGGACAACCGCCCAGCTACAGTCCCCCACCGGCTACACCGGCCTCTACGCCGCCTGGAACGTGGACCTGGACAACGCCGACAGCGACAACAATCCGCTCACCGGCGGCGACTCCCCTTGGGACTTCGGAACCAGCGCCGACTACCCGGCGCTGAAGGCCGACCGCAATAACGACGGCATCTTCACCGTGGCCGAGTTCCCCGGACAGCATACTCGGACTCCGCAGGACTATGACGCGGACGACGACAACCTGATCGACGTGGACAGCCTGTTCAAGCTGGACGCCCTGCGCTGGGACCCGGACGGAGACGGCGCTGTCACGGCAGGCGACCAAGCCAACTACACCGCCGGCTTTCCCAACCCGGTGGCGGGCATGGGCTGCCCTGCGACGTGCGCCGGCTACGAGTTGACCGACGACTTGGACTTCGACACCAACGGCGACGGCGCGGTGGACGCCCAAGACCTGTTCTGGAACGGCGGCGCCGCTGGAACCCCATCAACGGCTACGCCGCCGAGTTCAGCGGCGACGGCCGCCGCATCGTCAACCTGTTCATCAACCGGAACACCAACTCCGTCGGGCTGTTCGGTAGCCTGAACAACGGCGCCTACGTCCACCACCTAGGGCTGGTCGACGTGGACGTGACGGCAACCAGCACCGACACCGGCCAGAGCGCCGGCGCTCTGACGGGATCCGCCGCCGGCGCGCGCATCGCCGCCGTTTACGCCACTGGCGCCGTTACCGGCTACCAGCAGGCCGGCGGCCTGGTGGGCAATCTGACCAATAGCAGCGTACTGGCTGTCGCCTGGGCTGACGTCGCCGTCAGCAGCACGAGAGGCCCGGGCCCGGGCGGCCTCGCCGGGCACGCCCAGGAGAACGCCATAATCCGCGTCGCCTACGCCATCGGCACGGCGGCGCAGACCAACAGCGGCATCGGGTGGGGGACGGCCCCACTCTCCACGAACGCTGCCCTGAACGATGTGTACTTCAACAGCGACACCGGCGGGACCCTGGTCGACGCCGAGCTGGGCAAGACCACTGCCCAGCTACAGTCCCCCACCGGCTACACCGGCCTCTACGCCAACTGGAACGTGGACCTGGACGGCGACGGCACTGCCGACGACTCATGGGACTTCGGCACATCCGACCAGTACCCGGCGCTCAAGTTCGACCGCAACAAAGACGGCGTAGCAACGGTGGACGAGTTCCCCCTGCAGCCGGTGCGCATCGCCTTGGTGGACTACGACAGCGACGACGACAACCTCATTGAGATTACGACCCTGGCCCAGCTTGACGCCATCCGTTGGGATCTGGACGGCAACGGCCCTCCCGCCGGCAGCCTCCGGAGCAGCTACGTCGCCGCCTTTACCAATGCCATAGACGACAGCATGGGCTGCCCCGGAACCTGCGCCGGCTACGAGCTGGCCGCCGACCTGGACTTTGACACCAACGGCGACGGACGCATGGACATCGCCGGCGACGACTACTGGAACGGCGGCAAGGGCTGGCAGCCCATCGGAACGGATCAAGACGGATACCAAGCCGTGTTCAACGGCAACGGCCACACCATCTCCAACCTGTACATGAACAGGGGGACATTCGATACGTCACTCGATTATTTCCACGGGCTGTTCCGCATAACGGAGGGGCGTGCGCGCATCAGCTACGTCGGCCTGGTGAACGTGAATGTCACCGGATACCGGTGGGTCGGCGCGCTGGTCGGCCGTATGGAATCCTCAGAAGACGTCATTGCCGCCAGCTACGTCACCGGACGGGTTCACGCCGTGAGCGAACCCGACGGCGCCGGCGGTCTCGTGGGCGAAGCGACGTATGGGAAGGTCATCGCTTCCTGGGCCAACGTCAACGTGAGCGCCAATGATGATTCCACCGGCGGTCTGGTCGGCTTACTGAACAGATCCGCGACCGGCGGCTTGAAGCTCACGGCTTCCTACGCGCTTGGCGACGTGGCCGCGGGCGGCAACGCGGACGCCAAGGCGGTGGGCGGTCTGGTGGGCTGGGTGGGAGGAAACACGAGCATTGCCGACAGCTACTTCGACACCCAAACCATCATCAGCGTCCTCAGCCACGGGCGCGTCCTCATAGACCGGATTACCCGGGGCAAGACCACCACCCAGCTGCAAGCCCCCACCGGCTACACCGGCATCTACGCCGAGTGGGACGTGGACGTGAACGGCGACGGCGTTGCCGACGACCCCTGGGATTTCGGCGCTTCCGGCGATTACCCCAGGCTGAAGGCGGACCGCAACGGCGACGGCGTGTTCACCGCGGCCGAGTTTGGCCGGCTGGCCGGCGTGGCGGCGGTCAACCCCGGCGTCACCCAGGGCGGGCCCGCGCAGTTCCGCATCACCGTGGATCCGGCGCCCACGGCTGACCTGGACGTGAACCTGAGCGTTACCGCCTACGGCCAGACTGCCGCCACCCACACGGTGACGGTCCCAGCGGGCCAGACTACCGCCGTCATCGGCGTCCGCACCACGTCAAGCACGGCGGTAGGCGGGCTGCGGGCGACGGTGGCCGGCGGCCGGGGCTACGCCGCATTGGGCCAGGCCACGGTGTATGTGAACGGCCCCGGCGACTACGACACCGACGACGACGGCCTCATCGAGGTATCCGATCTGGCCCAGCTGGACGCCATCCGCCATGACCTCCCCGCCAACGACAACGGCGCCTACGTCGCCGCCTTCTCCGACCCCGCCGCCGCGCCGGGCATGGGCTGCGCTCCCTGCCTGGGCTACGAGCTGGCCGGCAACCTGGACTTCGACACCAACAAGAACGGCGCGGCGGACGACGGCGATACCTACTGGAACGACGGCGACGGCTGGACTCCCATCGGCACTGGCTGGCTGCCCACCGGAGCCAGCTCCTACGCCGGCGAGTTCCACGGCAACGGGCATACCATCTCCAACCTGTACATCAACCGGAACCGGCGCGGCGCCGAAAACATGGGACTGTTCGGCGGCCTTGCCGCCGGCGGGGCAGTCCACCACCTGGGGTTGCACAACGCCGACGTGACCGGCTACGAAAATGTCGGCGCCCTGGCCGGCACTAATCACGGCAGCATCTACGCCGTCTATACCACCGGCGAGGTCTCCGCTGAATCGTATGCAGGCGGCATCGTCGGCTGGAACTACGGCAGCGTCTCCACCGTGTGGAGCGACGCGCGGGTGAGTGCCCAGAACACCGCCGGGGGCATCGTCGGCGCCAATGCCCTGAGCGCCGGCGCAGCCGCGACCGTCACCGCGTCCTACTTCCGCGGCAACGTCAGGGCATCCTGGGGCCTGAACCCCACATTCGCCACCTATGAGAAGGGGCTCAACAGCATGGGGACGACCTTCGGCGGCGCAGTGGGCGGCCAGGGGCGGACAAGCGGTTCACCAGCTACGGGGACCATCAGCCACGTGTACTACAGCAGTGACGATACTTTCCAGAAGCGCGGAGGGACCGCCCAGACCGCCGCCGAACTGCAAGCCCCCACCGGCTACGAAGGCATATACGCCAACTGGAACGTGGACGTGGACGACGACGGCAACGCCGACAACCTCTGGGAGTTCGGCACCGCCGACCACTGGCCGTCGCTGCGCGGCGTGGACGAGCCGCCCGTGTCCCGGCCCACTACGCCCGGAGACAACACGTTCAAATACACCTACGGCGACGGGTTGTACCGGCCCAACAGCCGGGCTGAGCTGCGGAGCAGCGGGAGCTACGACCCGGAGGGCCAGTCTCTCTCCTACCTTTGGGAACAGACCGACGCCAACACGGTGTCGCTGAGCAACGCCCGGACCGCCAACCCCACCTTCACCACGCCGGGGCTGGGCGAGGCAGAGAACCTGCAGCTGTACTTCCGGCTGACCGTAACCGCCGGAGGGCTTTCCGATACCGACGTGACGGGCATCTGGGTAACGGAGGACGAGCCGCCGCCGAAAATAGACATCCCGCCCATCGCCATCATCGCCGACCGGGGCAAGTGGGTGCGTTACCTCGACGACGCCGACAGGACCGAGGTCGTATGCACGGAGGAGGAACGGGACCTTTCCCGTCCCGGCCAGCCGGGCAATCCCCTCTGCCACTACGTGGAACCCGGCCCGGTGACGGAGGGCACGAGGGTGACCCTGGACGGCAGCGGCAGCACCGACCGGCACACGCACATGGACGTAGACGAAGCGGGCAACCCGGTAGTTATAGTTCTGGAGGAAGGCACCATCGTCAGCTACGCGTGGGAGCAGGTCGGTACGACCGGGGGTACGCTGGCCAACACCAGCAGCAGCAGAGCGACCTTCACCACGCCCACCGGCCTGACCGCCGACACGGCCTATACCATCCGGCTGACCGTGACCGACGACGACGACTTGACGGATAGCGTCGAGATCACCATCCAAGTCACGGTGCAGCCCATCGCAGACGCCGGGCACCTCGTGGTGGTCAACACTGGCGAACAGTTCACGCTGCGGGGCAGCGGCGCCGGCTACCCCGGCGAAACCCTGACCTACGACTGGAGCGAAACGGATTCACCTACCCAAACCGCTTTTGGCGCGCCCGTCGAGGCCGATCTGCTCGCAGTCCAAAATCTAGTCCTCACGGCGCCCGTCGTGGACACGGACACGTCGTACACCTGGACGTTGACGGTGACCGACTCCGACGGCCTCACCGCGTCGGACGACGTGATCGTCCGGGTCAGGATAGCGCGCACGACCGAGCAGCTGACGCCGCCCACCGTGGACGCCGGCCCGGACCAGGAAGTCGTCAAGGGCGATGAGGTGACGCTGGCCGGCAACGTCAATCACCCCAGCGAGCCGCTGATCGCCGAGTGGACCCACACCGGCCCCCCGGAGTTCGCGGAGCTGATCTACTCCCCCTATACCCTTACTCCCGACTTCACCGCGCCCGAGGTGACCTCCACAACGACGCTGACCTTCACGTTGCAGTCCTGCATTGCTGATGACTTCGCCCTGGTGAGCGAGTTGATCTGCGCCTCCGACACCGTCAACATCACCGTGCTAACCGAACCAAGGCCGCCGCCGCCGCCGGGCCTCGCGGCGGACGCTGGCAGCGACCAGCTGGTGTCGCCGGGCAGCGTGGTGACGCTGAGCGGGGCCGTCACTCTGGACGGCGGCCCGCCGGACGAAACGCTGACCTATACCTACCGCTGGCAGCAGACCTCGGGGACGCAAGTCAATCTGCAAAACGCCGCGCTGCCCACGGCCGGCTTCCGGGCGCCGGAGAACGACGGAGCCATCAACCTGGTCCTGGAGTTCCAGCTGACGGTAACGGAAACCGGGACGGCGAGCCGCACCGCCACGGACACCGTGCGGGTGGAGGTACGGCCGGCGACGGCGGGGGGGCAGACCGGGCCGGGAGTGACCCTCGGCGGCAGCCAGCAGTACTTCCTGGTGCCCTTCCCGCTGGCCTTCCTGGACGCGCTGATGAACCCCGGCGACACCCTGACCATCCCGGTGCGGGTCAGCATCTCCGACGGCTCCGACGGCAACCCCAGCGGCAGCATGGTCATCGTCGTACAGCCGCCGGGCACAACGACGACGCGGTGACGCCCAAAGGAGATACGTCCGCATCGTGCGCCGGTTCAATTTCAATCTGCCATTACTGGCGGCTGCGCTGCTGTGCCTGGCCTGCCAGGTCACGGCAGCGCAGACCGATGCGGAGGGCGGGCAGCCATCCCGCGCCGCGACGAACATCGCCCGGTGGACCGAACCGCCGCCGAGAGTCTGGAGGACTGCGTTTACGCGCCCATGACCGACCTGCGCCGTCTGCTGGAGACCGTGACGCCAGCCGAAGCCGATGCCACCGTGAAGGAGCAAGGAGAGTACCGCCACGCCAGTATGCTCCAATGCCTGCTTCGACTTGACGCGAAAACGCCACCAACGCCGGTGTCCGAAGAAAAGCTCAAACGCCGCTATAACGCCGCCGTGCTGCCGGCCTTGATCGGCTCGCACATCCCGTTGGGGCATCTGAAAAGCCTGGCACAACAGGAACGGCCCGACGCCCGCCGGTTTTACCGGCAGGCACAGCGGGAAGCCCAGCAGTGCCAGGAAACGCTGAGCCGCGGGTACTGGAGCCGGGAAACGGCTTCGGACCGGATCCTCTGGGACTGCGCCGCCATCTTCGACTGCCGTAAGGATCACGAAGCGGACCCGCCGGCAGGCTGGCCACTCAAAGAGCCGACGCCGTTCCCCGAAGCAACCCGGAAATTTCGCTACTCCGACCCGGGCGCAACCAAGGCGGAGATCAGCAGCCGATAAGCCGACGGATTTCGTAACTGGCCCGGCTGCCCGTTCGGAGCTCGGCCGAACCCTCCGGCAATAGTGTAAAACGATTCCTAAACTCGCCGTTGGTGGATAGTGAAGGCCGGCTCTTATACAAGAGACGGCCTGATGTCCGCGCCACCCCAAATGTGCTGCCAGAGTTTGGGGATCGCCTTAGCAAAGTGGCCCCGACGTTAGTCTTGTTGGGCCGTGCGCGGGGGGCAGGCTACTGGTGTTGAAATTGCCCATGGTACGCGCGGTCGGCGGGGCTGCTCAACCACTCCAGCTGTAAGGTGGCAATCGTCATGCCGGGCACCAGCCTGCAACTGTACAGGCCCAAGTTAAATATCTCCAACGTGATGGTGCCCTCAAACCCAGGATCAATTTTGGGGGCCGTAATGTGTACCCCAATGCCCACTCGCGCGTACCGACTGCGACCTTCCACGCGACCCGCCAAGCGTGGGCTCAACCCCGCCGTCTCAACCGTCTTGCCGATGATGAAATCCCCGGGATTGAGCACATGACCGGAAGAGCCTTGCATCGGTTTGCGATTCGAGTGCTGCTCCACAAAGCGGGTGGCGTTGAAGGTGTCCAACTCCACCGTGAAGTCGGAGCCGTTTTGCGGCACTTGGATGACTTCGTCGAGCAACAGGTCAATGCAGGCCCCCTGTATTCGGTCAGCCGCTAAACCAGGCGCAATTTGCAGGTCGCCCGTTTCCAGCACCCAGGCGATGTCTCGGTCTGATAGTACCACGGTAGGGTAGTCGCTCCTGCGGCGAGAAGGCTAATCGGCATTCACCAGCATCCCGTAGAAGTCATTCACCAGCATCCCGTAGAAGTCATTCACCGGGATCCGCCACATTTGGGTGCCATCGTTTCCCACGGGCAAGACCACCATGATCTCGTGGTCGTCAACCTGGATCACCTTTACGGGCAGGAATCTCCTGTCGGGACCCAAGGCCCCCACCGGCACAGTCGCGTCCAACTCCTTGCCCTGGACGGACTTGCTGATCGCCGCTTCAGGCCATCCCTCCGGG
The DNA here is from genome assembly GCA_965262485.1 of Dehalococcoidia bacterium. Classification (GTDB taxonomy): domain Bacteria; phylum Chloroflexota; class Dehalococcoidia; order Lucifugimonadales; family UBA3495; genus Bin87. The sequence goes on from OZ253540.1 coordinate 3,578,528, forward strand.
ACCAGCACCTCGCTGGGTTCCAGCGCGAGCCGGTGAGTGGTGCCCGGAAAGACCTTGTGCCCGTTTGTGGCTTTCGTCGCCATTTTAGCTGACTCCTTTGTCTTGGTCGTGTGCGCCGTCATCAAAACGACGCACGCAAACGTATCACAGATACTGCCGATATACTACGATAACCATTATTGGGGATAATGATACAGGCTACCCGGCAATCTCGACAGAGGAACATTTGTTCCATCGCAATTATATCATTTTCAGCCGCACCCGCTCAAATCGCCTAAATCCCGGAAACCTTGGGTGTCGGTAGCAACAACCCCCGGCTTTTTGCGTAGCGAAATCGCCTAGAAGCAACGCCATGGCCGTAAAGTGAACCACGCAGCACAGGCAAGCAGTACGGTGTCAGACTTCTGCATCTCGCAGCTAACCGGGGTCGGTCCTGTCGTTGCATCGACCCACAGCATCACGCACTGCCCCCAGTACTCCGCCCAACACCATCAGCAGGAGAGCCGCCAAGACACGGTGCCAAGTCCGCCATGAACCCCCAGGTTGTGCTGGACATGATCGGAGATGTCGGTTAGTGGGCGTGCCGCAAGTACAGTTAGACATGCGCGGCATGGCATTCCTCGCAGCGTCCGTAGTTGTACAACGTTTCTGGGTAGCAAACCTCCAGCCCGCAGTCCACGCAGTAGGATTCCTTGCCCTTGCCGTTTGGCCGGCCAGCGTTGAGCACGACGTAGGCGACCCGCTCGGACGTGGTGTCAACCCTGGGCGAGAACTTCAATCTGATGGGCATGCACCGTTTCTTCTTCTTGCGTGGCATCGTCTGCCTCCTGTCAGACGCTGAGCGATGCGGCGTGAGGACGACACCCCAACGCAGTAACCGTGGAGCATCACCATCATCCGCGGATGATAGGGCGGCCGCCACGCCTTTCCCCCTCGTAGCGGGCGGTGATGTCAGACAGAGCCTGCCCCCGCGAAGGCGGGGGTCCAACTTGTCAACGATGTCGGAAATGAAATAGGCCAGGTGGTCATCGGGCAGCCACTCCGGCAGGGCTGCTGGCAGCAGCAACTGATGGTCCGGGTCATAGGGAAGATATGTCTTGCTCATCGGTAAACTCTACCCGCCTGTTGCTGGCCTAATCATACCTTCTATAACCAGACCACCCCGTTTCTCGGACGGGCTGCCAGATGAGCAATAGCTGCGGAAACCGACACCGCGACAACAGCTTTTGCCCCAGTAGAGAGGCGGCACGTCAGAGACATTCTCCGTCGATACGGACAACTCGGACGCGCTGTACCCGGTCAACAAGGTAGCAGGTGCTGCTCTGACCGTACTATACTCAAAGCGGTCCGAACGAGGTTAAGGTTCAAAACAAAATGGCATCAGCAACGACAAAGTTGACGCAGGCAGTTGAAGCCTACTTCACCGGTCTGCAATTGATCACAGCGTCGGGCGGCGCCACCGGCGAACGTTCCAGCTATGGGCCACTGGGCAACCTGCTGAACGCCGTGGGCGACAGCCTGCGGCCAAAGGTATTCTGCGTCCAGGAACTGGCCGACCAGGGCGCTGGGCATCCGGACTTCGGCCTGTACACGACTCGACAGGCGCAACAGGGCAAACCGCGGCCCGGCCAACAGCCGGAGCGCGGCGTAATCGAGGTCAAGCCGGCCGGCGACGACGCCTGGCTGACCGCCGAAAGCGGCCAGGTAAGCCGCTACTGGCGGCGTTACCGCCAAGTTCTGGTCACCAACACCCGCGATTTCGTGCTCTTGGGACAGGACGCTAACGGTCAGCCGGCCCGACTGGAAACCTTCCGGCTGGCGAATTCGGAAAACGAGTTCGCGGAGCGGCTGAAGCGTCCGCGGGCTTTCGCCAACGAAGTCGGCGCGGGCTTGGGCGAGTACCTGACGCGGGCGCTGTCCCACAACGCCGCGCTGGCAGAACCGAGGGATTTGGCCTGGCTGCTGGCGTCCTACGCCCGCGACGGACTGGCGCGGGTGGAAGCAGCCGGCGACGCGGCGTCCCTAGCGGCGTTGCGGGCGGCGCTGGAGGAATCTCTGGGGGTGCGCTTTGAAGGCGACCAGGGCGCAGCTTTCTTCCGCTCTACCCTGGTGCAGACCCTCTTCTACGGCGTCTTCTCCGCCTGGGTCCTGTGGGCGCGGCAGACGCCCAAACCGGACGGTCTCTTCAATTGGCACGAGGCGGTCTGGCATCTGCGGGCGCCGGTGCTGCGGGCATTGTTCCAGCAGCTTTCCGACCCCGGTAAGTTGCAGCCCCTGGGTCTTGTGGAAGTGCTGGACTGGACCGCCGCCGCGCTCAACCGCGTGGAACGGGATGCCTTCTTTGCCAAGTTCAGCGAGGGTGAGGCCGTGCCCTATTTCTACGAGCCGTTCCTACAGGCATTCGACCCCGACCTGCGCAAGCAGCTTGGCGTCTGGTACACCCCCGCCGAGGTGGTGCGCTACATGGTGGCCCGCGTTGATAAGGCCCTCAAGGAGGATCTGGGCATCACAGACGGGCTGGCCGGCGAAAACGTGTACGTCCTCGATCCCTGCTGCGGCACCGGTGCGTACCTGGCCGAGGTACTGCGCCGCATCGCCGCCAACCTGCAGGACAAGGGACTCGGCGCGCTCACCGGCGCACGGGTGAAGCAGGCCGCTACCCAACGGGTCTTCGGCTTCGAGATCATGCCCGCCCCCTTCGTGGTAGCACACCTGCAGGTCGGCCTCACCATGCAGGAATTGGACGCCCCGCTGTCCGAGGACGGCGACGAACGCGCCGGCGTCTTCCTGACCAACGCGCTGACGGGCTGGGAGCCCACGGTGCAGAAACCCCTGCCCTTCCCCGAGTTGGAGCAGGAGCGGGAACGCGCCGAACGCGTCAAGCAGGACACCCCCGTCCTGGTCATCTTGGGCAACCCGCCCTACAACGGCTTCGCCGGCATGGCCGTGGACGAGGAACGCGAGTTGTCCCAGGCCTACCGCACCACCAAACACGTGCGCCGTCCCGAAGGTCAGGGCCTAAACGACCTCTACGTGCGTTTCTTCCGCATGGCCGAGCGACGCATCGCTGAAAAGACTGGCCAGGGCGTGGTCTGCTTCATCTCGAACTACTCATGGCTGGACGGCCTCTCCTTCACCGGCATGCGCGAGCGCTACCTCGAAGCTTTCGACGCCATCCGCATCGATTGCCTCAACGGCGACAAATACAAGACCGGCAAGACGACACCGGAGGGCGCACCCGACCCCAGTATCTTCTCCACGTCCGAGGACCCGGTGGGTATCCAAGTTGGCACCGCCATTACTACGCTGGTGCGCAAGACTGACCATGCGCGGGCGCAATCCGTTGGCTTCCGCCACCTGTGGGGCCAGTCCAAGCACGATGACCTTGTCGCAACGTCGGAGATTGGGCCGGATGACCTGTACGGCGGAGTCACGCCGTTGCTGTCCTTGGGATTGCCGTTCGCCGATTTGACGGTGAGCGACCGTTGGCAGGACTGGCCGGCACTGCCCGACCTGTTCTATACGTCTTTCCCTGGCGTGAAAACCAGCCGCGACGGATTCCTGGTTGATGTTGACCTTGACCGTCTGAAGAAACGGGTCGCCGATTACTTCAACCCTGAATTGAGCCACGAGGAGATCGCACAGCGCTATCCCGGCGTGATGAGGTCCACGGCACGGTTCAACGCCCGTGCCGTTCGTGATGCTTTGCTCAATCGCGGCGGCCCGGTGGAGTCCGGCTTTGTTCGCCATGCCTACCGGCCTTTTGATGATCGCTGGCTATATTGGGACGGTGACACGAAGCTCCTGGACGAAAAACGAGCCGAATACAAGCCTCACGTTTTTGAAGGGAACCTGTGGATTGGTTCAAACAAACGCGAGATCGACGAACAGTTTTCCCATGGGACTGCCACGCCTTATCTGGGCAACTGGAAGTTAGGAAATTGGGGAATCCATTTCTTTCCTCTGTGGCTCAAAGACGACGGTTTGAGATTGGCTGCGGATGGAATGCAACTTCGCTCCAACTTGTCTGCTGCGGCTCAAAACTATCTCGATCGGTTGGGCTTGGGTGTTGAGCACCTGTTCCACCACGTCATCGCCACGCTGCACGATTCCGAATACCGCACCGCCAACGCCGGCGCCCTCCGCATGGAATGGCCTCGCATCCCACTACCCGGCTGGCCCGACGGCGTTGCCGAAGGCGCGGCGGATGCGCTCGCAGAATCGGCCGCGCGGGGCCGGCAACTGGCCGCCCTGCTGGACTCCGATACCCCCGTCGCCGGCGTGACTACCGGCGCGTTACGTCCCGAACTCGCCGCCGTCGCCGTGCCCACGTCCACCGACGGCGGCAACATGGCGGGCGACGACTTTGCGGTATCTGCCGGCTGGGGCCACTTCGGCACAGGCGAGGCCGTCATGCCCGGCCAGGGCAGGATCGTGGTACGGAACTACACCGCCGACGAGCGGGCCGCCCTGGGCGACGCCATCCCCGATTTTGAGCAAGTTTGGGGCGACACCACATTCGACGTGTACCTGAATGACCGCGCCTACTGGCGCAACGTCCCCGGTGCCGTCTGGAACTACCACCTCGGCGGCTACCAGGTTCTCAAAAAGTGGCTGTCCTACCGGGAGAGCAAGGTGCTGGGCCGCCCGCTGCTGCCGGAAGAGGCGCAGCATTTCACCGACACGGCGCGGCGGATTGCAGCAATCCTGCACTACCAGCAACCGCACGTCCGTAAGCTTGGTTACGGCCAATATGACCACGAACTGGAGCCCGCAGACCACGAACGGTTCCAAGAACTGGCCGACCGGTGGGAAGAGGAAACTTTCTTCCTGTCCAGATCTGACCGCGCCATTGCGCACCCAGCTCACGAGGCAATCATCGATTTGGGCCAACCGGTGGTGCCGCTCATTCTTCGGAGGATGCGTTCCCAAGGGGGGCACTGGTTTGAAGCGCTACAACAGATAACAGGAGAAGACCCGGTATCGCCAGCCGACTACGGCAACATTGCAGCGATGCAGAATTCTTGGCTGCAATGGGGCGAAGGCCATGGTTACGCCTAGGTGGATGACATGGCTAAATGTGTCATTCCCCAAGCTCCGCGACGAAGGGTTTACCGTAGTAGACCCGCCGTCAGATCGGTACAACTGCATCGCCTACGCCGCAGGGGATACCAACCGGTGGTGGGATCATACACCCCGCCGCTACTGGCCATCCTATGCGACGAGGTCAGAGCAAATCGAAAGCCTGCAAGAGGTTTTTATCGGATTGGGATTCGAGGAATGTGACGACAGCAGCATCGAACCAGGCTACCAAAAGATTGCCCTCTACGAGGATCAAGGCGCCTGGGAGCACGCAAGCGTTCAAATGCCCAACGGAGCGTGGCGCAGCAAAATGGGCGAAGGGCCAGTGATCGAACATCGCAGCCCCGGTTCACTTTCTGGTGGGCCGTACGGCGAGCCGACGGTCTACATGAGAAGGAACACACGAGCAATCGGCTGACCGGAAATCCGAGAATACTATGAAAGACGAATTCTTCCAACGGATACTCAACGTCGTTGAGAACCAGCCCTTCATGACGGCTGTCACCAGGGACGGACAGGCATCAGAGACCATCGCGCAAATACGCGAAGGAGAACATGGCGAACTTAGCGTCACCTTGCAAGAGGAAGTGCGCACGCTATTCGGGTCGGACGATGCGGCAACTACTATCACACTGCCGGATACCCCGTATGGTGATCCGTTTGACATTCCCACGTTGGCTCGTAGCACTCAGATGGTGCACAGTGGACGGACAGTTCCTTTATTCGCCAATAATGCCCATCCGTTCTCCCACGCCAATGGTGAATCCAGGAGAATCATCAACGGCGAGAGCATAACCTTGGTCGAGCCGGTGAGGGCCAAGACGGTCACCCTGTGGTATGAAGGGATCTGGGCAGAGGCTTTGACGACCGATGCGGACAAGGAAGCGGTCACCATATCGCACGGAGACTTTTCCAAAACTGAGATTCCTCCACATGGCGCCAACCAGTTCTTCATAGAAGTCAAGAAGCCAGAGATAGACCAACACCCAATCGAATGGGACATCGGCGACACGCATCAAGGTGTGATCATCAGGACAGACCAAGAAAGTCCAATCGTCACAATCTCGATGACACCGGCTGACGACCGAGACATCTTTTGGAGCGAGTACGCAGCGAGAGTGTGGGTCGAACACGGAGAATTCGAGATCAAGGATGTAGGCTTCCACGTGTGGCGAAACGATGGCGCCGCAATGAACCTCGAGGAGGTCCAGTTAATACAACGAGCGATCAGCCATGGTCTATCGTTCACGAGCAGCACGTGGTGTCGACCCAAAGTAGCCATAGCTTGGAAAGAGACTTGGTCAGACAATCAATGGTGGGGAACATGGACGCCTCTGTGGGGCGCATGGGAGCCGACCTCGCCGGCGAAAAAGAACAGAACGAAAAACTGGATGCCGATGGGCGTGAGGCTTGAAAAAGTGTTAGAGGAGATCCTGCGCAACATCGGCGAAGACCATTACCCCGTGATAGCACGTTACGTGCACAACACAACGGCGAGGGACAATGGAGACTGGATGAGCTCTGTCACCGCATCTGTCGCGATTCTCCAAAGGATTGCAATCGAGGCAGGGTTCGACAGAGAAAAATGTGGCCCCGAACTCTGGAAGCAAATTTCCGCGTACCTTCGGTCCAAAGAGATCGAAAGACCTTACTACTACGTGGGATGGGGCGAAGAAGCCAAACGGCTCATCGAGGACGGCAAACAGCACGACAATTTAGTTCAAGAGATCGCAAAGCTCCGAAATCAAGTGACGGCGCACTGGTTGAAAGACGGTCCGCCCTTGAACGCGGCATGGCTGGCACAACAGGCCATTTACTATGTCGAAACCGCGATGCGTGCCGAGTTGGCACCCACGGTTCCGATGTGGGACAGAACCAGGGCATTCCACCATCCGCCAATACCGGACTCGTCAGGCCGAAACGAAGGTTAACGATTGAGAATCTCCGGCGTCGACTTCCCTGATTCCCTGCTGGACGCCCTCCGGACCAAGCGTCTGGTGGTGTTTGCCGGCGCCAGCGTGTCCATGGGACCCCCAGCCGTCCTGCCCGGCTTCCGGCGTTTGGCACAGCAAGTGGCGAAAGGCACGGGGCAATCCATCGGCACTGGGGAAACCGAGGACCGATTCTTGGGACGGTTGGAGGTCCGCGGAACCGATGTCCACCAGCGTACCGTTGAAATTTTGCAACGGAACAACCCCGAACCGACGGCGCTCCACCTCGATATACTCCGCCTTTTCGGCGAAGCCGGGGAAGTGCGGACGGTCACCACCAACTTCGACGATCTGTTTGAGCAGGCGGCTCTCGCCCAATTCAACTCCATGCCCAAGGTATTCCAAGCACCGACGCTGCCTCTGGGTAACCGCTTTGACGGAATCGTCCACCTGCATGGTTGCGTAAGTGAACCGAAGGAGATGGTGATCACCCACCGGGACTTTGGGCGCGCTTATCTGACCGAATCAGACGGTTGGGCACGCCGCTTTTTGATTGACCTCTTCTCCAACTGCACGGTGTTGTTCGTGGGTTACAGCCACAGCGACACCATCATGACCTACTTGACGCCGTCATTGCCACCGGATGACGGTCAGAAGCGTTTCTCATTGATCGGCGACCGAAGTGATGATCCTGACCATTGGCACAGGATGGGCATCCAACCCGTTACGTTCCACCAAAATGAAGACAATGATTACAACGGCCTGGACGCGGCAGTGGCCGGGTTGGCTAATTTCCTGCGACGAGGCGTCCTTGACTGGCAACAGGAGATTTCGACAATCGCCGGCGGATACCCGCCCATTGATGACGACAGCACTGGAATCATTGAACACGCCCTCACCGACTCGGTGATGACCCGGTTCTTCATCGAGGCTGCTGAGTTACCGGAATGGATTGCTTGGCTCGACCGTCGCGGGTACCTGGATCGCTTATTCACAGATGGGGATCCGGAAGACCAAGAAACTACGCTGTCATATTGGCTGGTGAGTCGGTTCGCAATCACTCAATCCGACGAATTGTTCGAGGTCATCGCGCGGCATGGAGGCAGGCTCAATCCACACTTGTGGAACCGGCTGGCATGGTCGCTCCGACACAATGACGAGGCACCACTAAACCCAACAGTCCTTTCGAGGTGGGTCCACTTCCTGATGACGTGTGTGCCGCCGGATTTCGACGATTACGGGTTGTCGGGTCTAGCTGAGACCTGCGCCAATCTTGGAGCGTTCCAGAACCTGCTGCAAGTGTACGACGTGATGACCGCGAGTCGACACCAAGTCCGGCCAGGATATGAGCTATACGACGGTAGAAGTCGCCAGATTAGAATGCAATCTTTTTGGGAAACGTGCCTTGAACCTCACCTGCCGAACGTCGCGCATTCGTTGCTCGAACGAACCACCATGAGACTGGAGGAACGCCGTTCGGCAATTATCGCGTGGGGTCGAGGGAGCGAGACTTGGGATGGGGATAGCTACGGAAGATCTGCCATCGAACCCCACTCGCAGGACGACCTGCCCCATGAAGTTGACGCCCTCATCGACGCGGCGCGGGATTGCCTGGCGTGGCTGACCGCTCACGACCCGGCGTATGCAGGAACTTGGTGCGACCGTTACGCAGGTTCCCCTGCGCCGTTGCTGCGGCGTCTCGCCATCCACGCCTCGTCCGGCCGGAACGACCTGACTGCTGACGAAAGAATTACCTGGATCTTGGAAGGATGCGATGTGAACGAAGTAGCCGCCCATCACGAGATCTTCCACGCAGCCGCTCGCTTGTACCCGCAAGCCAGCCCCGAGCTCAGGAACGCACTAATCCAATTCGACGGGCATGACCACTGGGCGCTGCTAAGGGAAGTTGAAGAGGCCGTCCGGACCAACCCATCCTGGGGGCTCGACCTTGCAGACGCCATGGTTTCAAACAAAGCATGGGACACGGATATTTGGCACCACGTAATTCTTGCCTGGGCGACGTCGGAGCTCAATCAAGACAGCGTCACGCGTGTGATGTCTCACCTATCAGCTGGTGATCTTCACCGGGAGCACGCACGACAGATTGCGGATGTCCTCAACCAGTTGATTCGGAATGCCGACCAAATTGAAGCAGCTGGATTGCTGGATGCGGCCAACTCGATAGCGGTTGCCATGCGTCCTTACGCTGCCTCGGACGAACTCCCGCAAATCTCAGTATCCGTAGGCGGGGTTCCGCAGTACGTTAGCTGGCTTGAGAAGGCCATCAATCACGCGTCAGGCAAACTAGCCCTGTTCTGGACCTTCAGTAGTGAACTGTGGCGGAAGCTGCAGGAACCCGCCCCGCAATTGCTGAGCGTTGAATACCGGGAAGCATTAGAGGCAATCGTGACGGAGGACGGGTTAGCCGGAAAGTTTGGTCGCGCCGTGCTCGTCAGTAACTTTCAATATTTTCTCGCCGTTGATGAGGATTGGACGATTAGCACTCTGCTACCACTCTTCGACACCGAACATGATGATTTTCAGTGCGCTTGGGATGGCTTTCTTACCTGGGGACGCTTATCCCCCCCAACCGCCGAACGCTTGCGTGAAAAGTCCATCGCCGCCATCCGGCGAATAGTCCAAGAATTCAGCGAACAGATGCGTGTGCGTTTCGTGGAATTCTACGTTGTCGCTCTGGGATGGCTCATCAGCGACGCCATGGATGATTGGATCACAGAGTTCTTCAAACACGCGGACACGCAGATGAAGACACAGTTTGCGCTTGAAATCGGCCACCGTTTGCGCAACCTGGACGAGACCGTACAGCAGGAATGGTGGAGCGTCTGGCTCAAAGATTACTGGGCAAACCGATTGCAGGGCGTACCCTGCCCACTGGATGACGCCGAAATCGCTCAGATGCTGGAATGGGTCATGCACTTGCCCGGTGTATTTCCTGACGCCGTCGAAGTGGCCATCCAGATGCGCCCAGTGCGCCTAAGTCGTTCCTACATTTTGCACGACCTCAGCGAACGCGAATTAACGGAAAGGTATCCTGACGACCTGGGGAGGTTCTTAGTCTACCTGGGGCAAAATGATACTGAGCCTTGGTTTTGGCTAGGAACGCGGGAGGTTGTTGACAAACTGCTAGCCAAAGATTTGCCAGTCCACATTGATCAAGGACTGTGTGAGCTGATCGTCAGGCACAACCTGAATTAGTCGAAAGTTGCGCAGCCGTGCTTGCCATCCGGATGTTGCCACTCAACCCGTGGCAACACTGTTCCTCGCCACATAACACGGCCATGCCGTTTGCTTTAGGTTTTATGTTTCCGGCCCACACCTCGTATTGCCAAGAACGGCGCATTGTCGATTACGATTGTCCTAATGTCGTCACCTACTTGCACAATCCCACAAAATAGTGCGTCTCGACGCTCACAATGTTCTCTGATCTCAGCCACCATGATCCAACCTCCACTCGCTACCGGCGGTTGCCGAACCCGACCGCCAACACCGGAGACAACCAGGTCGGACAACCCCTGCTGCTCGGCCTGGCCAAATGCCAAGGCTGCGGTACCCCAATGACCATGCTGGACGGCGACACTGAACGTCCGCCGCGCTACGTATGCCCCAGCGCCGAAGGCCCTGACGAAAACGCCTGCGACACGCGGGAAGTCAAGACCGGACGCCTGGACGAACCGGTGCTTGAGCACCTGATCGTCGACGTTCTCACCGACGACCTGCTCCAGGATGTCATCGCCCAGGTCAGACGGAACGCCGCCCAGCAAGCCCTGCGGCAGCAACAGCAACTGGAATCCATACAGGGCGAGATCGAGCGCCTGGACCACGAACGGGCCAAACTCGCGGCGGAGGTGGAAAAGGGCAAGGCGGCGTATGCCAAAGTCGCCGCCCGGCTGGCCCGGACGGGCGACGGCTGGCGCACCAAACAGGACGAGGCCCGCCAGGCCGATCACGCTCTACGGGGTTACGGGTACGTCGCCGACGACGAAGACCGGATTGAATCCTACGCCCGCAACCCCGAGACCTACCTCCGGGACATGAACGCAGCGACCACCAAGTCCATCCTGGAACTGATCGTCCGCGAAGTATTGGTGTCAGCCGACTTGGTCAATATAGCTTACCGGCTGTCCCTGCGAATGGGCACCGGAGTGGGCAAAACGCACAGCGTGATACCGCTGTAGCTATGCTCTCGACAACATCGCCGCCTACCGCGCGGACACCAGCTTGTCTCCGGTCTCGGGCGACCGGTCGCGAACGGCCATCAGGTCACCCGCGTTCCTGCCCAGCCGGTCAGACCCGTAGATCAGCACCCGGTCGAAACTCGAACACCGGACCGTGTCTCCCTCAACAACTGCTACCAAGCCGGTCGCTCCAGGCTGCGTCCATCGTTCCCCACGTTGACGTACCGCCGGGCATCTCTGACGACTACACCGCCAGAGGCGCAATTCCCTCACCACCACAGCCCGTCAGGGCTACCGTCGTCTGCGGGCCGCTCATGGCCCCATGACGTTATCATCATGCACGAACCCTTCGATACCAGGCAAACATGATCCGTACGCTGAAATTCGCGCTGCGCCACGACCCGGCCAACAGCCGGGCCATCGGCTACTATGCCACCCAGTAGAACGCTGCCTACAACATCGCCGTCGACGTGCTCACACGGGGATTCTCCAGGATGCCCAAGGAACGCCGAGCTCGCAGCCTTACTGTATCTGGTGTATCGCTCACCTTTAGAGTAGATACAGCTCGCCGACAGCGGATGCCACGCACTGAAGCGCCCAGGATGGCCGAACAAGATCGCGCGGGCCCAACCACGCATCCGAGACGGTGAGCGGGCATCCTCGACGCCCACAGCCACTACCTCACCACCCCCAACGCCGCCGGCAACGATGCGCCACCCGCGCCTAATATGCCGGAAGCAGCGGCCTGATCAACATCAAAAGAGATAACCCTTCTTACACCACTTGCATGGACGCTTTACTGATACTTTGAGCACATCCCTCGACACACCCTCGTGCGCGAGGTGATAATTCCGCAACTGGCATCAGCCTGGGCGATGGGCAACAGGACTCCCCGGCAGGTGCAGACCTCGAACGGGCAGGTGCTACGATGACGACGAGTGAAACGCGGCAAGACCAGGCCCCGGCTTCTTCCGTCCCGCAGGAGCTACTCGGCGCGGTGCGGTGGCGCTGCATCGGCCCGCCCCGGGGCGGGCGGGTAGTGGCGGTGGCCGGCGACCCGGTCAATCCCATGGCGTTCTACTTCGGCGCGTGTGCCGGCGGAGTATGGAAGACCACCGACGGAGGGACGTATTGGGACAATGTTTCCGACGGTTACTTCAACACCGCCTCGGTGGGCGCCGTCACCGTCGCCGGTTCCGACCCCAACGTGATCTACGCTGGCATGGGGGAATCGTGCATCCGCGGGGACGTTACCTACGGCGATGGGGTGTACCGGTCCACCGACGGCGGGCAGACTTGGACCAACATGGGCCTGTCCGATACGCGGCACATTGCCCGGATGCGGGTACACCCCGTCGACCCGGACCTGGTGTATGTCGCGGCCCTGGGACACGCCTACGGCCCCAACGACGAGCGGGGCGTGTTCCGCTCCAAGGACGGAGGGAACACCTGGGAGCGGGTCCTGTTCCGCAGCGAGAACGCCGGTGCAGTGGACCTGTCCCTGGACCCCAACAACCCCCGCGTCCTCTACGCCTCCAGCTGGGAGACCCGGCGCACACCCTGGAGCCTCATCAGCGGCGGTCCGGAAAGCGGCATCTTCAAGTCGGTGGACGGGGGTGACTCCTGGACCGAGATTACCGACAACCCCGGCTTGCCCGGCGGCCTCAAGGGACGCATCGGCGTCGCTGTATCCCCCGCCAAACCAGGGCGGGTGTGGGCCAATCGAGGCCGAGGACTGCGGCCTGTACCGTTCTGACGACGGGGGAGATACCTGGGGGTTGGTCAGCGACGACCGGGACCTGCAGGGGCGTCCCTGGTACTACCAGCACGTCTTCGCTGACCCGCAGGACCCGGACACGGTGTGGATACTTAACTACCAGTGCTGGAAGTCCGTTGACGGGGGACGCAGCTTCAACCGGGTCACCACGCCACACGGCAACGACCACGACCTCTGGATTGACCCCAACAATCCGCTACGGATGATTGAGGGCAACGATGGCGGCGCCTGCGTCACCTTCAACGGCGGGGAGAGCTGGTCCAGCATCTACAACCAGCTCACGGCCCAGTTTTACCACCTGACCACCGACAATCAGTTTCCCCACCGGGTGTACGGAACCCAGCAGGACAACACCGCCATCAGCGTGCCTTCCCGCACCCACAAAGGTGCGATCCCCTGGGGCGATTGTTACATCGTGGGAAACTCGGAAAGCGGCCACATCGCCGTTCATCCCCAGGACCCAACACTGTCATTTCCGGGGCCATTGGCAGCTCTGCCGGCGGCGGCAACCTGCTGCACTACGACCACGCCACCGGACAGGTGCGGATTATCACGGTGTGGCCGGAGCTGTACACCGGGTGGGGGCCAAGGACATGAAGTACCGCTTCCAGTGGACCTATCCCATCATGTTCTCGCCCCACGACCCGCAGACCCTGTACGTGGCGGGCAACCTGGTGTTCCGCACCACCGACCTGGGCAGCAGTTGGGAAGCCATCAGCCCTGACCTGACCCGCCACGACCCGGCCACAGCCTACCTGGCGGCCACTCGCTACAAGCTGGACGACACCCGTCCGATGCTCTACAAGACTACCGATTACGGCCAGACCTGGACATCGATAACCGCTGGCCTGACTCAGGATGATTACACCCGGGTGGTGCGGGAAGACCCCGCCCGTCCGGGCCTGCTGTACGCCGGCACCGAGACCGGAGTGTATGTGTCTTTCGATCAGGGGGAATCCTGGCAGCCGCTGCGGGCCAACCTGCCGGTGGTCCCGGTGTACGACCTGGCAATCAAGGACGACAACCTGATTGCCGCCACCCACGGGCGGTCTTTCTGGATTTTGGACGACCTGAGCCAACTGCGCCAGCTCACTCCATCCCTGACGGATCAGTCCTTCGTCCTGCTGCAGCCCCGGGACACCCACCGGATCCGGTCGCCCTTCCGGGAGCGGAAGCCCACCCTCGGCAAGATCTACCGCGCCGGTCTGGGCGCCGACGTCACCTACAGCGAGTCGCTGGGCAAAGGGGGGCGAGACCGTGCGGAAGTTCTGGGATGCCGGGGAGAACCCGCCCGACGGGGTGTTGATTCACTACTATCTGAAGGAGGCGGCAGCGGAGATAACCCTCAGCATCCTCGACGAAGACGGGGGGATCATACAGAACTTCTCCAGCAACCCCCCCGGAGGCTGACGAGAATAGCCCGGAACCCCGGGTGCTAGCCGAACCGGGGATGAACCGCTTGGTATGGAATATGCGCTACCCGCCCGCCCGCAGGGTGCCCGATGACAAGAGCACCGATGACTCCTTCGTCGGCCCCCTGGCATCGCCCGTCACTTACCAGGTGACGCTGCAAGTAGGCGACGACTCCCAGACCCAGACGTTCCGCATAATCAAAGACCCCCGCGTGGGGGCTAGCCAGGAAGATCTGGATGCCCAGTTCCAATTCCTGATTCAGATTCGCGACAAGGTGTCAGAAACACACGACGGCATCAACCAACTGCGCCGGGTCCGCCAGCAGGTAGAGCAATGGGTCAGTCGCGCCTAGGGACATCCCTCGGCGGAGACGGTGGGCGACTCGGCGGAGTTGGTGAAGGGAAAATTGAGGCAGATTGAAGACCGGCTAATCCAGTCGGCGTACCGGGGCGCCCGGGACCGGTTGGGCCTACCGGTGCGGCTCAACCGCAAGCTGGCGGAACTCACCGCCGTGGTCGCCAACGCCGACTTTGCGCCTCCTCAGCAGGCGTATCAGGTCTTCGACTACCTCTCCGCCGACATAGACCAACAACTGGTGGCGCTACAGCAAGTTATAGATCAAGACGTGGCCCAATTTGCCAACCTGGTGAGGGACCTGGACATACCCGCCATTGCGACGTAATTGCGAGTCCGACGGCCAATCAGTCGTTCAGCAGGACGTAGACCGCGGCCGATGGGGTCAGGTCGTTGTGCGAATGGCCCTTGCCGGTAACGTCCTCCATCAGCCGGATATCCCCGGCCCGCAGCACCCGTTTAGCGCCATCGCTGGCCCCGATCTCCACCTCACCGGACAGGTGGATAATCAGCCTGCGCTCGGGCAGGGGATTAAAGTCCCGGTGGCGCGACCCGTCAAACTCCTGCACCCGCACCTCGGACACATTGATCAGCGCCCCCAGCTCCGGGTGCTCCTCCAGCTTCAGGTCCTCGATGTGGCTCTCGCCGTCGGCGTCCGAAAATACTCGATATATTGTCATTTTGCCCCCTGGTACATTCGTGGAATATCGCTGCTCGTTCGCGCGACTCTGGCACTACCATTATCGTCACAACGCTTTCTGTTCTCGCAAACCGAACGACGTCGGGTTGCGACACCATAGCTGGAGTTTCCGCAACGTTATCGCCGATCGGGTATCGCCGTGATTATCCCACAATCCTTGCCTGCGGCAACCAGCTTGCGAATGGGCGATCCGTACTATTTGCCACAGCCAGCGCGTGATTTGGCGTGCGAACCGGTCAATGTCCCCCACACCGAAAAACTGATCGCAACCTGGGGTCGAGCACTTGAGATACAGCGGCGGGAAGTCGGTCCGCAATCCTGTTGCTACCACGCAGGTTCAGCGCTGATCTCGTCTAACCCCGTGTGTTATGGCCGAAGGTGGAGACAGTCGTACTGCCCGCCTGCCCCACTATATCCCCGCCGATTACGATTATAACTGCGCTATTTACGACGAAGACGCGGTTGCCATGACGGTCGCCTCAACCAGGAAGCCGACGTTTCTTCAGCAAGCCCGATGAGCCGCGGTGCAGAAGGCCGCGCCCGAGGGCGTGTCCGATTGGAAGATGGTCAGGGAGCTGGGTATGCGCAGGGACACGGTAAGGAGATACATCGATGCTGAGTGTCCTCCGCGCGGGGGTTGCCGGCGACCTCACCAATGGCCCACTTTACCGCCGCCAAGTACATGGCAAGCGCCCGGCGACCGGCGGGGGGGAAGAAATCTGCTAGAGGTACCGCTCGGCTAGGTCGCAATTGCCCTGCGAGGAGCTGCGTTTTCGTCGTCCCGGGCCATCAAGATTTGGCATGATTCATGCTGCAAACTCAGGGCTGAACAAATCTTTCGCGGAACCGTCGTCGTAACGAGTGCCACAGATCCAAAGAGGTACGCATCTAATATGACCAATATTGCCCGCAAAACCCGGCTCGTCGGTCCCGCTCTGATCGCGCTCGTCCTCCTCGGGCTGACCGCTGCGGCCTGTTTCTCCGATCCGTCTGCGGCCTCCCCGGACGCGCCGTCGGCAATCAGCCAAGCCAGGGAGGCGGTTTCGGAACCCACAGTCGTACTCACCAAACCGCCGGCGCCGCCGACTCTTACCCTGGCGCCAACGTCGCGGCCCACCGTTGCCTCTCTCACGTCCGTACCCACCAATGCGCATTGCCTCAACAAAACCGTTACCCAACGCAAATGGTTGCCTCAAATAATATGTTACCCAAAATCGGGGAGGCAATCGCGTGGGAGGAGGCATCAGCAAGATGGCAAAACAGGAATTGCTGGCGACGATCCGAGACCGTTACCGAGCTTCATCCAGAAAGGAGAAAAGCCGGATCCTCGACGAGTTTATCCCGGAACTAACATCAGGCGGTGACCGGCCACTATCGCAAGCATGGCATCAGACTGCTGGGGCAGTCCGGCGACGACGGAGAGCAGCAGCCGGCGGTAAAAAAGGGCCGGCGCATCTACGATGAGGCGGTCCGCCAGGCGCTGATCGTGGTCTGGGAAGCTGCTGACCGGATCTGCGGCAAGCGGCTGAAGGCGTCATTACCTCATCTGGTGGAGTCCATGGAGCGCCATGGCCACCTGGATCTGGACCCTCGGGTGCGCCAACGGCTGCTGTCAGCCAGCGCCGCCACCCTGGACCGACTGCTCCAGCCCATCAGGACATCGGCGGGCCGCCGGCTCAGACGCGGGAGGCATCATTCGCCGGGCCGCAATATTCCGGTACGAACCTTCGCCGATTGGAATGCGCCGCCGCCGGGATTCCTGGAGATTGACCTGGTGGTCCACCACGGCGGCTCCTGGTGGGGTTCCATGATCCACAGCCTGGCGGCCACCGATATCTGCACCGGCTGGACCGAGGCCGTTCCACTGCTGGCCCAGGAGCAGTCCTTGGTGGCGGCAGGACTGGAGGCCATCGGGCGACAACTGCCCTTCCCCGTCAAAGGCATCGACTCGGACAACGACAGCGTATTCATCAACGATACTCTCACCCAGTACTGCGCTGAGCGGGGCATCGAGTTCACCCGTTCCCGGCCGTATCGCAAGAAAGACCAGGCCTGGATTGAGCAGAAGAACGGCGCGGTGGTCCGCCATTTCGTCGGTCACGACCGCTACTCCGGCGCGGTGGCCGGACAGACCATGGCACTTGTACGGGGCGGTGCGACGGTACGTGAATTACTTCCAGCCATCGTTCAAGTTGGTAGAGAAAACTCGGCACGGCTCCAGGGTCGTCAAGCGTTACAGCTTGCCAGCCACGCCCTGTGATCGGCTGATGCAGCATGACGCGGTCAGCGTAGAGATGAAGGCGGCGCTGAGTGAGTATCGGGTCAAGTTGGACCCGGTGGCGCTGCTGCACGCCGTCCGGGAAGCCCAGTCGGCCCTGGCCGCGGTTACGTTCCCCGCAATCCGGCCCACTTCCCAGCGGCGAGAGCCTGGAACAGTTCCTGGCCAAGTTGCCTGACTGGTGGCGGCAGGATGCAGCGCATACCTCACGGGAGCGGCGAGTGCAACCGCCCCGCACCTGGCGAACTCGGCCCGACCCTTTCGAAGGAGTGTGGTGCGACGTGCTGTCCTGGTTGCAGGAAGACCCGGACGCCAGTGCGGTGGTATTGCTGGGCCGACTGCAAGAGGCTGAACCGGATCGTTTCAGCCGGGCTCACCTGCGTACGCTGCAGCGCCGGGTGCAGCAGTGGCGCGGCATCATGGCCAAAAAGCTACGCCACGGCTGGCGAGCCCATGGCGGAACCCGCTGCAATGCCGGAATTAGCGCTGGCTGGGGTGGACCCAAGTGCTAAAGTTTCGGTAACATTTCTCAATGAGGCAACAGGCCGGCATTCCTTATTGTCGTTAAGCAGGAGTCATTGGGCATCGGCACCCATCAGGATTTCGCTGGCAGAAGGCCGGCGGCGGCTACGGTCTCGTGGTTCACGGTGTCGGGCAGGCGGTAGCGGGGCCAGAGGCCCAAGCCCAGCAGCACCAATGCGCCGGCCAGCAACGGGGCCAGGCGAATGCCCAGCGGGTTCTCCGGCGAATCGCCCAATTGCAGCACCAGGCTCAACAGTAGAGGCGGCAGGGCGTAGGTTAGTTTCTCAAAATTTTTTTGCGTTGAGTAGAACATGGCTTCCCGTCGCTCGCCTCTAATGAGAGCGTCATAGTCGGCAATGTCAGCGGTAAGTCCCTTGGGCAGCAGAAAGACGGCGGCCATTGGCATACCGGCGACGAAAGCTAAGATCAGACCCTGCATCAGCAGGTGGTCCGACACTACTACGCCTACTAATCCCAACAGAGGGAACAGGAGTCCGCTCAATAGCAGACACACGCCGTATAACCGGCGCTTGCTGACTTTGCCGGTGGCAAAGAGTATCCAGATGATAATCCCCGCCAGAACTACGCCGCCGATGATGGTGGAGGAGAGCAGACTGGAGGCGGCCCCGTCCTTGTCCCGCAGCAGGATGCCGGCAGCGAAAAAAGGGATCCAGCCTTGCATCACTCCGACGCCAGTGGCGAACATGACAAAAGTGGGCAGGTAACAGATGAACTGCGAATTCTGCAGCGTGTCCTTGATACCACGCCAGAAAGATACTTGCGCCGGGGGCGTGTCGCGCGGTGCGTGCTGCCAGACGGCGGCCAGCGAAATATAGCGGAATACCAACGCCGCCACTGCGAAAATCACGCCCGCAATCTGGAATCCATACGCATCCTTGATAAACCCGCCGAGAACCAGACCCAGTCCGGCCCCACCTACCGCGAAAAGGAATATGAAGCTGACCACGTTCATCCGGTCGCTGGCGGTAGGGGTCAGTTCCGGCACCAGGGCCTCCAGCGCGCCGCTTGACATGGTGGCCGCCGTGAAAAACAGTTCCAGCATCAGCGCGAAGTACAGCGCGTTCCACCAACTGCTGCCCTCGGCGGGTAAAAACCAGACCAGCCCCGCGAACAGAGCATAAAACGGCGTACTGAACAGGATGAAGGGTATGCGACGCCCCCACCGGCTGCGGGTGCGGTCGCTCCACCAACCGATGAGGGGGTCGGTAAACGCGTCGATAAACCGGCCAGCGAAAATTAAACATCCGGCCAGCACCCGGGCGTCAATGTTGAGCCCGACCAGGGACACGTCGGGCACGCGGCTCATTCCTTCCAACGCCGGGGGAGCGAGAAAGAAGAGTACCCACTGCTGCCGGAAGTACCCGATCGCCGGCAGGCCGATATGGTCGGCTGAAAACAGCAGTTTGTTGCCGAGGGGCAAGCGTGCTTTCGTGGGAGGCGACGCAGTGGTCATAGTACTCAGTTAAGGGGTCGGGCGTGCAATCCCGCCGCAATGTATCATAGTTAGTGACACCAGGCCCATGGAAACTATCTCGCGAGGTGATTGGGCGATTGACATCCTTGCCTGCTGTCGTTTCGAGCAAAGCGAGAAATCCGCAGGGTCTTGTATCTTGACGCTGATATGGACCGATCCCAAAGTGGTGGGGGTGTTTAGAGCGCGGCTGAACTTCTCCGCCTAAACTAAAGCCAAGGTGGGATGTACATTTAAGTGGCGATGATGATCAGCTGGGTTAAGCCCGTGAATCCCTCTCATCCGTACTTGGAGAACGACCCGGCTCCGTCGTTTGACCCCCACCATCTGCGTATTTCACCTTGGCTTTAGTTTAGCTCACGCCGTTTCTATCCGGCTGGCCGTTTGCAGGCCCAGCTCTTCTACCGCCATCTCGCGCATGCGGAACTTCTGGATCTTGCCGGTTACGGTCATGGGGAACTCGTCGGTGAACTTGACGTAGCGGGGGATCTTGTAGTGGGCGATCCGGCCACGGCAGAAGTCGCGGATGGATTCTTCGGTGGCGTCCGCGTCGGGCTTGAGGCGGACCCAGGCCATGACCTCCTCGCCGAACCGCTCGTCGGGAACTCCGACGACCTGCACGTCGTCGATCTGCGGGTGGGTGTAAAGGAACTCCTCGATCTCGCGGGGGTAGATGTTCTCGCCGCCGCGGATGATCATGTCCTTCAAGCGGCCAGTTATCTTGTAGTAGCCGTCCTCATCGACGGTGGCGAGGTCGCCGGTGTGGAGCCAGCCGTCGGCGTCGATGGCGTCGGCGGTAGCCTCGGGCATGTTGAAATAGCCCTTCATCACCATGGTGCTGCGAGTTTGAAGCTCGCCCTGCTGGCCGGGGCCGACCACGAGGCCGGTCTCCGGGTCGACCAGCCTGACCTCCACGCCGGGCAGAACCTTGCCCACGGTGGAGACGCGACGCTCGATACTGTCGTCGGCGAGGGTTTGGGTAACCACCGGCGAGGCCTCGGTTTGGCCGTAGGCGATGGTGATGCGGTCGGCGCCCATGCGGTCGATGACCTCGCGCATAACCTCGATGGGACAGGGGGAACCGGCCATGATGCCGGTGCGCAGGGACGAGAGGTCGAGGTTGGTGAACTCGGGATGGCCGAGCTGGGCGATGAACATGGTGGGCACGCCGTGGACGGCGGTGCACCGCTCAGCGGAGATGGCGTGCAGGGTCTGCAGGGGATCAAAGTGCTCGGCGGGAATGATCATGGTGGAGCCGTGGACAACGCAGTTGAGGCTGCCCATGACGCAACCGAAGCAGTGATAGAAGGGAACCGGGATGCACAGGCGGTCGCGCTCGTTCATCTCCATGGCGTCGCCGACGTGGAGGGCGTTGGATACCAGGTTGTGGTGGGTGAGCATGGCGCCCTTGGGGTTGCCGGTGGTGCCAGAGGTGTACTGGATGTTGACCACGTCGTCGGGGCCGCACTGCGCCTGGCGGTGGCGGAGGTCGTCCGGGTTCGTCTGCTCGGCGAGGGTCAGCAGGTCGTCCCAGCGCCACATGCCGGGGGGTGTGGGAGTGGAGGCGTCGTCGTGGGGCGGGATGAATATGACGTGGCGCAGGTGGGGGAAGCGAGTGGAGTTGAGCTCGCCGGCCGCCGCCGCCGCCAGCTCAGGGACCACCTCGTTGACCATGCCCGCGTAGTCGGAGGTGCGGCCTGTCAGGGACGGGACGCGGAACCGGCCGATCAGGATGAGGGCGCCAATCTGCGCCTGCTCCAGCACGTAGGCGAGTTCGTGGGTGCGGTAGGCCGGGTTGACGGTGACGAGGACGGCGCCGATCTTGGCGGTGGCGAACTGGGCGAGCACCCACTCGGTGTAGTTGGTGGCCCAGATGCCGACATGCTGGCCCTTTTCGATGCCGATGGACAGGAGGCCACGGGCCACGCGTTCCACCTCGGCATGAAACTCGCGGTAGTTGAAGCGGTCGCCGGTGGCCGCATGGACAAGGGCTTCCCGTTCGGCGAAGCGTTGGGTCTGGATGTCGAGGATGTCGCCGATGGTGCTGCGCGTGTCGATGTTGTGAGTCATGGTCAACCTCCTGCCGGTTTGGTCCAGGCGATTAGGCCGCGGCCAGGTCGTGCTCGATCATAGACCAGGGCGTGACGTCCGTCCCGCGGGTTTCAACTTCCTGTTCCATTGTAGCGATGCGGGGGCGGTTCAGCGCAAGGGTGCGGCGTAGATCTGGCCGCCCTTGTGGCAATCGACGCAGGGGGGTCGTGCTAGAGGACATGCGAGACTATCTTGTTGGTCCAAACTTTCAGGGGAGGCCTCAAACCTGGGGATTTCGTACACACACCGCCATGTTTACTCGATCCGAGATGGCAGGATGGCGGTTTCTCCGAGTCATCGTTCACCATCGTCGTTCTCAGGGGCCAGTTCCAAAAGGCGCATGCCCCGCTGCACCTGCTGACCGGGCTCAACCGCCACGCGCCGCACTACTCCGCTGCGGGGAGCCGTGATCACCAACTCCATTTTCATGGACTCCATCAACACTAAAGTCTGGTTTTGCTCCACCCGGTCACCCTCGCTGACCAGCACCTCCAACACCGACCCAGGCATGGGGGCCAGGACATCGCCCGGACCTTCGGTGGCCGATGCGCTCCCTCGACGCCTGGCCTCCGCCCGCTGGAACACGAACAAAGAACCATCCAGCCAAAGGTGTAACTCAGGACCCACCCATGCCCAGGCGAAGCGGTAAAAGCGGCCCGACTCAGTTCTGCACAGCGCTCCACCAGCCTCACGGGATTCAATGCTGAGAGCAATCGTGGATTCCAAGCCGGTCGGAACCGAACCTTCCAGATCGAAAATCAGATGACCTTCGCCCTCTTCCAGCCGGTAGCGATAGGGTTCCTGCGTCGCCGGGTACGTCTCCCGCATCTCGCCCTGGCTCTGGGTCATGGGAGCCTCCGCGGTCCGGCGGACTGCCAGGGATTGGCGCTAGCCGGCCTATCGCTGCCAGCCGGTTGAGATGCTTGACCAACAGGTTGACGCGACGCCCAGGCCGCCAGCGCGCGGGCCATCATGCGAGAGTCACCGGAAATGAACGGGCTGGTAACCGCCGGGTTCCACTCCAAGAAGCCGGTGTCGTATTCGCCCTGCTGAAACTGGGCATGCCCCACCACCGCCCGCAGCATCGGAATGTTGGTGACAACTCCCAACACCAGGAACTGGGAAAGGGCGACCTCCATCCGGCGCAAGGCCAGGTCGCGCTCAGGAGACCAGGCGACGAGCTTCGCCAGCATGGGGTCGTAGTAGATGGACACCTCCTGACCCTCGGACACGCCGCTGTCCAGCCGGAGCCCGGGCCCGCTGGGGGGCCGCCAGCGCAGCAGCGTACCGGTGGACGGAACGAAATCGCGATACGGATCCTCGGCGTATATGCGGCACTCGATGGCGTGGCCCCGGGGTTGGATGTCCTCCTGTTGAAGCGTCAGGGGTTCCCCTCCGGCGATGCGGATCTGCCATTCCACCATGTCCAACCCCAGGACGGCCTCGGTCACCGGGTGTTCAACCTGGAGCCGGGCGTTCATTTCCAGGAAGTAGAATTCGCCGCTCCTTGGTTCCAGCAGGAATTCAACCGTCCCGGCGTTGACGTATCCGGCCTCGCGGGCCACAGCGATGGCGGCGTCGCCCATGCGCCGGCGCAACTCCGGCGTCAGGGCCGGCGATGGGGTCTCCTCAATGATCTTCTGGTGGCGGCGTTGGATGCTGCACTCGCGTTCGCCCAGGTGGATAGTGTGCCCGGACCCATCGGCCAGCACCTGGATCTCCACGTGGCGCGGGTTGGCAACGTAACGCTCCAGGAACATCCGGCCGTCGCCGAAAGCAGCCTGCGCTTCCCGGCTGGCCGTCTCCATATCCCCGCCCAAATCGGCTTGGCGGTTGACCAGGCGCATGCCGCGACCGCCTCCTCCGGCGGCCGCCTTGACCATCAGGGGAAACCCCCATCGGTCAGCAAACTCTACAGCGGCTGGATCCCCAGGAAGACACGCGGGCGTACTGGGGACCACCGGGACGCCCGCGGCCAGCGCGATGTCCTTGGAATGCAGCTTATCCCCCAGCGCGGCCATGCTTTCCGGCGTAGGCCCGATGAAGGTTAGGTGCGCGTCCCGGCAGGCCCGGGCAAACTCCGGATTCTCCGACAGGAAACCGTAGCCTGGGTGGATCGCGTCGACCCCGCAATCCCTTGCAGCTTGCACCAGTTTGGAGATGCTCAGGTAAGTCTCCTCGGCAGCGCTGCCGGGCAGGGCCACCGCCTGCTCCGCCGTGAGCACGTGGGGAGTTCCGGCGTCAGGGTCGGAATAGACCGCGACCGGCACAATGCCCATAGCGTGCAGCGTCTGGTTAATGCGGACCGCGATTTCTCCGCGATTGGCTACCAGAACTTTGGAGAACATCGGAAAACGTGCTGCGCGGGATCGTGTGGCCCGAGCGGGAACAGGCCGGCCATCACATTCGGAAGACGCCGCGCTTCTGCTCGGGGAACGGGGCATTTATCGAGGCGGCGATTCCCAGGCCCACCACGTCGCGCGTGTCCACCGGGTCGATGATCCCGTCGTCCCACAGGCGGGCGGTGCTGTAATAGGGATCGCCCTCCAACTCGTACTTTTCCAGGATGGGACGTCGCAGGTCGTCCCGCTCCTCCTGCTCCATGGTACGTCCCTGCCGCTCCAGCTGCTGCAACCTGATTGTGAGCAGCACCTCCGCTGCCTGCTGCCCGCCCATCACCGAAATGCGGGCGTTGGGCCACGTCCACAGGAACCGCGGCTGGTAGGCCCGCCCGCACATGCCGTAGTTTCCCGCCCCGAAGGAACTGCCGATGATCACGGTGAACTTGGGTACGGCGGCGTTGGACACTGCCATGACCATCTTGGCCCCGTCCTTGGCAATACCACCATGCTCGTACTGGCTGCCCACCATGAAGCCGGTGATGTTCTGCAGAAACAGCAGTGGGATCCCCCGTTGGCTGCACAGCTCTATGAAATGGGTACTCTTCAGAGCGCTCTCGGAAAAGAGGACTCCGTTGTTGGCGACCACTCCCACCGGATACCCCCAAATACGCGAGAAGCCGCAGACCAGGGTTCCCCCGTACTGGGCCTTGAACTCGTGGAACCGGCTCCCGTCCACAATGCGGGCGATTACCTCACGCACGTTGTATTGCCGCCGGTTGTCAGGGGACACTATGCCGTAAAGCTCGGCCGGATCGTAGGCTGGCGGTTCCGGGTTGGAGACCTGGAACGGAAGGTCTCGCCTCTTCACGAAGTTCTCGATGATGTCTCGGGTGATGGCCAGGGCGTCTTCATCGTCAACGGCCTGGTGGTCGGCCACGCCGGATATTCGGGTATGCACGTCCGCGCCGCCCAGAGTCTCCGGGTCCACCTCCTCGCCAGTGGCCGCCCTCACCAACGGCGGCCCGCCCAGGAAGATGGTGCCCTGCTCCCGAACTATGACCACCTCATCGCTCATGGCCGGAATATACGCGCCGCCGGCCGTGCAAGACCCCATGACTACCGCCACCTGCGGTATGCCCAGGGCCGACATCTGCGCCTGGTTGTAGAAGATGCGCCCGAAGTGGTCCCGGTCGGGGAATACCTCCGCCTGCAATGGCAAAAAGGCTCCACCGGAATCCACCAGATAGATGCAGGGCAGGTGGTTTTCCAGGGCAATTTCCTGGGCGCGCAGGTGCTTCTTGACGGTGATCGGATAATACGTTCCGCCCTTGACCGTGGCGTCATTGGCGACCACCACCACCTCTTTCCCCTGGACGACACCGACGCCGGTCACGATTCCGGCGGAGGATTCCTCACCATCGTACATGTCCCAAGCCGCCAACGGGCTCAGTTCAAGGAACGGTGTGTTGGCGTCCACGAGGGCATCGATCCGCTCCCTGGCCAGCAGCTTGCCGCGGCTGCGGTGCAACTCCACCTGCCGCTCACCCCCGCCGGCCCGAACTTGGGACATCCGGTCTTTCATGTCGCGCACCAGGGCCCCCATCCGGGCCTGGTTGTCCTGAAAATCAGGGTCAGAGGTTCGCAGGTTGGAGCCGATTATTTCCATCACTATTCCGTGGGCAGCGTCCCCTGGGGTTTCCCGACTTATGAACCAAATGGGCGCAGTCTCCCGGCGGAGAGCGCATAGCCAACTCGTTGCACAGGTTGTCCCGGGATCGGACCGATCTTGTAGTTATGCGGGACATGCAATTCCGCCTACCGGTTTGGAGCGGAGCACCGTACCAATGGGACGGGCTTGTCGATGATAACACGACGCGGATTGTGGCGCGGGTCGCGGGTGTAGTCTCGAACTTTAGCCCGAATCCACCGAACGGAGTGGCGGCGGCGGTGGAACGGGGGACAAGGGACATGGAGGAGCGATTGTCCCGGTAGATTTTGGACGGTTGGCGTCAGTGGACGGTCTGCGGTGGTCGTGTCGAGCCGCTCACCGAGGGACAGGGCGTAGCAGGAGACGCTCGCCGGCCGGTCTGGCGCGAGGTGTTGGGAGACGTTCGGTTGGTTGGTTGGTGAGGGTGAGGTCGGCGGGCCGGTTGCCGACGCCGCCGTCAGGACGGGAGTGGCAGGGCGCGCAATCGGGCCAGGGTACGATTGAACTGGGTTGCCCAGGGCCATCGCTGGGGAAGATGCAGGGTGAGGCGGCGTGCCGAGCGGGTGAGCCGTCCGGCGATAGAGAAGACCCGCGACCGGAGGGTCTTGGTGGTCACCATCTGCTCGCCCCAGACCGATGCGCGCTGCCCAGCAGGCTGGCGGTGCCATCCTTATGTCTAATCCGATGGCGATTTACGCTCCGGCCCACGTCATTCGAGTCAGCCAAAGCATCGTAGAGGAAGACTACTAAAGTTGACATACCGGCTATTGGGCGAACCAAGGCGGTCGTCAAAACGACTGACATGATAAGGCGACGACCCCATAATTTTTTATGGTCTGCCCGGTCAAAGATTGCTCATTCATCATCCGGCCGAGCGAGCAAGGACCGGATCTCCTTGTCTCGCACCTCCGCAAACGCATGATCCTTCGGGGGGTCGACATCTGGAATCAACACCATGCCGGAAAATCTTGATGAGCGGCGACCGCCTAGTTGGATCACGTCTGCTTTCACCAATGCAGCTAGCCCGTCCGCGACACCGGAACGGGACATGGCGGTGAGACGAGTAAGGTCCTTCTGCCTGATCGGGATTGTCCGTTCTTCACCGTGGTCGTTGCCCACGAGGGCAAGTCTAGAAACAAGTGCCGCCGCCACACGAGAGGACGGAGTGCCGCCAATAGCCAGCGACGTCCAGTAGAACCGTGCCAGGCGGCGCATCACCAACTGGTGCATTCGATCGCGTACCCGTGGGATCCGATCGACCACGAGATCGATCAGCGCCACGGGAATCCACACGACGATGGCCTCGGTCACGGCCGAGTAGCTTGCAACCCATCGCTCGGCGCGCATTAGGAACTCGTGCTCGCCAATCAGGAAGGGGGCCTCAGCTCTGAGTATGGATACTGCCATGGAACGACGGTCCCATGCTGAACGAAAAGCAGGTGAGTGAACATCGATCCGGACTGGATTCAACGGTGAATCCGAGGACGGCTCGGCGTATTCCATCTCAAAGTGGTTCGGTTGCGTCCGTGAACACGTCTTCTAGTTCCGGCGGCTCAACTGTCTCGAAATCCAGGCAACGAGCGAGGGCTTGAGCGAATCCAGCTATCTCAATAGGCATAGCGATCCGACCTCCTCGGTACTGCCATCAAGTATAGCGTTTCGTGCCACATTATCAAAGCCTGTTTTTCTACATTGGTTACATCGCTATACCGACGTGTATTATGCTTTTCCAAAGGCTTTATATGAGCCGTCTGTCACCTATCGCGTGAGCTGTCAATTACGACCCGGACTGCGCTGCATTGGTTGGTGCCATTCATTCCACGCTGCCGGCAATCGCATGCGATCCGGGATAGTTTGGCTATAACGCACCTGACCATCTGCTGGCTCGGCCAGCGAGAACGCTGAAGAAACTCAGGGTTGTAGTTGAGGGCAGCATGGACGAAACCGACAAGGCGGATCAAGTCACACCTTTAAGAGATACTGACATGAAAGACATAACATTTTTTCCGGTTGGCAATGCCGACACGTGCTTGCTGGCCACGGATGATGGAAGCCAGTTGCTGTTCGACTTCGCCGCGCCCAAAAATCAAGGCGATGAGGACAAACGCATAGACCTGATTGAAGAATTTCGGAACAGGCTAGCCGAATCTGAACGGGACCACTTCGACATGGTTTCCTTCAGCCACCTGGACACGGATCATTTCGCCGGAGCATCCGAGTTCTTCTATTTGGAGCACGCAAAAAATACCAGGGTGAGGGAAGGGTTCACATAAAGGAAATGTGGGTTCCTGCGGCGGCAATACTGGAAAGCCGTTGGGAGCAATCGGAGGAAGGTCGCATTGTTCAGGCTGAAGCCCGCCACCGCTTGAAGGAAGGGAAGGGCATCCGCGTGATCTCCGAGCCCAAAGCCCTCGACAAGTGGCTGCCGGATGCAGGCGTAAAGCCGGACGAGCGGCGCCATCTGATTGTGAGTGCGGGGAACTGTATGCCGGGTTTCACCTTGGCAAGTGCCGGCGCTGAGATCTTTGTCCATTCACCGTTTTCGTACCAGCATGGCGGAAACACGGAAGTCGACCGCAACGCTGAGTCGTCAGTTTTCCACCTGACGCTCCAGGACGGGGCAAAGCAAGTAAAGGTCTTCCTGACCGCCGATGCGCCCTATGAGGTACTGGAAGACATAGTCCGAGCTACCGAGAAAGCGGGTAACACCGACCGGTTGGAATGGGACCTGATGAAAGTCCCTCATCACTGCAGTTATAAGTCGCTGGGTCCTGACAAAGGTGCCGATGTGACTGAGCCTGCGGAGAAGGTGGCCCGCCTCTACGAACACTACGGCCGCGAGGGAGCCGTAGTGGTTTCGCCGAGCAACGTGATTCCAGAATCTGACGAAACGCAGCCACCTCATGTCCAGACTGCGGAGTATTACCGCAAGGTAGCTGAGGCGAAAAAAGGACAGTTCAAAGTCACCATGGAACATCCGACCCAGGAGGATCCAAAACCCATGAAGGTCGAGGTGAGAGGACTGGGACTTGGTGCCACTGTGGTTGCAGGAAGTTCTACAAGCCCCAGCGGAAGTCGCCGTATGACCCATACCAGGACCTCCGAGAGCAGGAAGGGCGGGATGAGGCGAGGGGCAGACTGATGGCGCCAAAAGCCTCCGGTAGAGCGTTGGCAGACGTTGATGCCGACGCTCTTTCCATTCCCAAGGCCAAAGAATTGGCCATTTTTCTGCGTGCCGGCCACGGCGACGGGGCGCGGTTGGTCAGCTGCTGCCAATCGGTGGACCGAAGTGTTGAAGGTTTGACGATCGAGGTGTCAGTTTCGCTGCCACAGCGTCCGGCTAACGATATCAAGCCTAGCGAAACCATCGTGGTCGGTTTTACCTCGGATGAGAGACTTCCACCCGGCGTTTTCTCGCCAAGACCAGATTTTCCATACGCTCCACATACGAATCTGCAAACCGCGGGGGAGTGGCGGAGTCTATGCCTTTACGACCAACCCTGGTACGAGGTCAAATTCGATTGGAATCCGGTACGCTTCCTGGAGCGCATCGTTTGGTGACTTGAAGAGACGGCGCACGGTTCGTTGCACCAACCGGACCAGCCTCTGGAGCCTCTGTTATTCGGTTCGTATTCAGACCTGATTATCCCAAGTGAACTTCTCACCATGCCTCGGGGCTCGCACCGTTGGGCTCGGGTCAGGCGTATCAACCGGACGGCTGGCAACTACACCCTGGCGCTCGGTGGACTGACAGGCGTACCGAAAGCTGATGCGGAAGATCAATGTGCCGTAGTGGTCATGGCTACTCGGCCGATGACGCATGGTCTTATTCGGTCTACGCCCCGCACGCTGGGAGAATTGCATAACCTTCTACTTGAAGGCGGCGTCAACGTTAACCGCGAGTTGAAGGGCATTTTCGACGGCTGGAATAGACGTTCCAATGCAGACGAGTTGAAAGATGTCCTCGCTGCCCAGTTGGTTATTGTGGTCCGACTCCCAAAAAGACGGCGGGATGGAGGTGCGGTTGAAACCGTCGAGTTTAGGGCGTTTAAGGTGCAGGACGCTGTTGGGATAGTAGGCGCTCGCCTTGGAATGGAGTGGCACTGTAGCGAGATCGAAGACCCCAACCCATCCGCGGCGCGACAGCAGAACGGACCTGAAACGGGACTGACCTTACTGAATGTTCGAGAAGTTTTCACAAAGGAACTGGCGCGCCGGTCCAACGGGCTGAGCCATACAAGTTCCGACCCGCGGGTGACGGCAATCGGGGCTGGGGCGCTTGGGTCACCGGTCCTAACGAATTTGACGCGGTCGGGATATGGGCGGCTGACAGTCGTCGATGGGGATGTATTGCATCCCCATAATCTGGCGCGCCATGCTCTCGGTGCATCATACGTTGGGTAGTATAAGGCAGAGGCGCTTGCTTCCGACCTTTCCAAAATAATGGCTGAGGAGCCTCCGGTCAGATCAATCGTCGCGAACGTGCTGTATCCCGGAAACAAGACAGGCGCACTGGAAGCGGCGTACCAGGACGCTGACCTGATTCTGGATATGGCCGCCTCGATACCGGTGTCCAGGCATCTGGTGTATGACGTGAGCAGCGGGGCTCGCCGGGCGTCGTTGTTGCTGAACCCTTCGGGCAAAGCTTTGACCTTGCTCGCCGAGGATGCCGTTCGCGAAATACCGCTGGATTCGCTGGAGATGCAATTTTACCGAGCCATCGCGAGAGACCCGGGACTGTCGTCGTTGCTGGACCATCCCGATCGGAACAGGATAGGACAGACCTGCCGGGATATTTCGGCGGAAATTGCCCAAGACGACGTCGCGATGCATGGCGGGATGGGAAGTCGGTCGGTGCGGCAGCTATCCGAGTGTGGCAGAGCCCGAATCCGAACGTGGCTCTCGGATGAACACGACAATTATCGGCTGGTGATGGATATCGAGCCGGCAGTGCCGATCCGATACACCAAAGGGGACTGGACGGTAGTTTTGGATACTGAGCTATTGGATACATTGGCTCGGATGCGGGAGTGCCGTTTACCCAATGAGACCGGTGGGGTCCTCCTCGGATCTTGCGATCGTTCCCGTAAGATTCTCTACGTAGTTGATGCCTTGCCGTCGCCATGGACAGCGAAGAACGCAGGATAAGTTACATCCGCGGAACCAAAGGGTTGTCGAAAGAAGTTGAGCGGATTGTGCATGTTACCGGCTCGAATCTGGCCTACGTAGGCGAATGGCATTCACATCCTGATGGGCACGGCGTGGAACCCAGCGCTGATGATAAGCGGTTACTGAATTGGATATGGGCTGGCATGCAGGAGGAAGGGGAGACCGGGGTGATGTGCATCATAGGGGAAGGGAAACAACTGGGTGTTTACCTGTAACGCGGATAGCGGACGTCATCGATATTCATTGCGACCGGTTGGGGGATGGAGTGTTTTTCCAGGCCCAAAGGCTACGTATGGCGTACGGCAGGCCGCCAGCAGCGGTTTAGGCCATAGGCTTGAAACGGTCCCGTATGGCTCAGAAGAATGATGTTGGTTTGGTTTTGTCCGGCGGTGGCTTCCGCGCGACGCTCTTTCACTTGGGGGCGGTATGGAGGCTGAACGAGCTGGCTTTGCTTCAATCCGTTGCGATCGCCAATACGCAGCCCCTCTGCCCTCAATGCTAGTCCCGCACAGTCTAATAATGTCAAGATCGGTCAGCTCGACGCCGCGTCCTATTCTGCTAAAAAATGCACAACACAATACAGGAGGGAATTGTGAGCACGACCGTTCATTTCATTGACGTGGGGCAAGGTAACATGGTGCTGGTCCAGTGCGCGAGCGGCACCAATTTCGTCGTAGATTGCAATATCACGGAGGACAACAAAGATCGCGTCCTCGGATACGTTGCCGGGCAGATAGGCTCGGGCAGTCGGTTGCACGCCTTTATTTGCACGCACCGGGATGCGGACCATATGAAGGGCGTCCGAACCCTTCATAACCAATTCCCAATCCGGGAAGTCTATGATAGCGGTTATCCCGGCACGTCAACGGACACAGACGAATACAAAGCCTACATGCAACTCCGGAGGGACGTGGGGCACCGGATTATTGAGAAGCAGAAATACAATGACTATGGGCGAACGCGGTTCCGATATCTGAGCGCGAAAGACGACAGACTGTCGGGCAACGCCAACGATCAGGGGATCGTTCTTAAAGTGGAGCAACGGAACCCCGATATGTCCCGGGTCTTGGGCAGCACGATCCTAACCGGCGACGGCAGTTGCGCCGTATGGAAAGACGGCATCATGAAAGATTATGCTCCCAGTCAATTGTCGTGCAACATCTTGATGGCTGCCCATCACGGCTCTCTCGACTTTTTTGATGACCCAAGCAACAACCGTTACATGAAACATATGGAAGCCATGAAACCCGCCATGACCATCGTTTCCGTGGGACCGAACAACTATGGCCATCCCGATCCCACAGCACTAAGGTTGTACCGAGAGAATTCCAGCGGCTCAAACCAAGGCAACAAGTGTATAGGACCGACCAGCAACACACGATGAAGCTGACCTTGAAATCCAGGGTCTTTCAGTTTTCAAGGGTTAGCCAAGCCCAGGATGGCTAAGGCTTGGCCCGGCGCCCAGCCGATGCGCCGTATTGCCGCCGCGATGTTGGTCTCCCCACCGCTCCGCAACAGTCCCAAGACCACGTTGCGCAATGCCGCCATCACCTGGGGCGCTGCCCCGGTTCTCACCTGGGATGCGTCCTCCCCCAGGGTCACATCCCGAACGTAGTGCAGCCGGTTCTCAATTCCCCAGTGGCCCCGTACATACCCCAGCAGTTTCCCCGGCCCGGTCTCCCTCCCCAGGCTGGTGATAGCGTAGCGCGTCTCCATAGACACGCTCCCCTGCTGTTTCACCCGCCGCCGCACCTCGCAGACCTGCCGCACCCCGGGCCAGTCCAGGTATTCATTCAGCGCCTCCGTAGCCCGCAACTGCCGCGTCTCCCAGCGATCCCCGTGACGGCCCCGCCGCCGGGCCTGTCGGTACTGGGCCCCCCAGATCGGCTCGGCAAAGGCCAGGGCAATGGCATCGTACAGTTCCCGCTGGTTCTTTTTCACGATGACCAGATAGTCGCCCCCAGCGTCCAGCAACTGTTGGCAATAGTCCCGCTGACAATACAAGGCATCCCCGGTAATCACGTTACCCGCCACCGGCAGCAGTTCCGCCGTCAGTTGCCGGGCCGTTGTCAGTTCCCCCGGTACCGGCCCCACCCCCCTTTTGCCCTACCACCAGGCTGGATTCGTGAGCATATCCGGCCACCAGGCGCACCCCGGGCAACTCTGGGCCGTGGATCCCCCGCAGGGCTTTGCCGTCCACCGCAATAGCGCTCCCTGCCGGCAGTCCCGCCCGGCTCCACTCGGCCAGGGCGGACTTGAAGGCGGCCGCGTCCAGCCGACGGAATACGGTATGAAGGCTGCCCACCGCTGGCGTCCTGGGCCGGGTGAAACCCATGGCCTGCACCGTGGCGGCATCTTGCTGGCGACCCCATTGATGAATCGCGTAGAGGCTGCGGGCCCCGGAGAGCATGGCGCAGACGGCCAGCGTCAGGATGGCCGGCAGAGGATGACGCCGTCCCCGCAATCCCCGGGGGTCCGGTACCGAAGCCAGGACGGCGGGCAGGCTTTGCGCTAGTTCCGTCGTGTTCATATCCCCCAGTCTAAGAGCCTGTCTACGATCTCTGAAATAGGTTAAGTTGAGGCTATTATTCAGGGGAGGGTAATCATGTCTCATTCCTATCCCAGCGACATCAGCCGGGAGCAATTCGCCCGTATTCTGCCGACGCTGGAGTCGGCCCGCCGCCGGACCAAGCCCCGCACCGTGGACTTGTATGACGTTTTCTGCGGTGTGCTATATCTCCTGAAAAGCGGGTGCCAGTGGCGAATGATACCCGCGGACTTCCCCGATTGGCGCACCTGCTACCAGTATTTCCGGCAATGGAGTGAGCGGCCCGACCCGGAGCAGGATTCCATTCTGGAACAAGTCCTAAAAAAAATCGGTTGGCGCGGCCCGACGCAGCAATGGGCGGAAAGAGCGGACCAGCTTCTGTATCGTGGACTCCCAGAGTGTCAAGAACACGGACAGCGCCGAGCACAAGGGCTATGACGCGGGCAAGAAGGTATCCGGAATCAAGCGACACATCGCGGTGGATACGCAAGGATTGCCCCATGCGATCCACATAACCACGGCCAACGTCACCGACCGGGCTGGGGCTTTGGCGATGTTTGACCGGCGCCGAGACGGCCTCAGTCAAGTGCAGAACGTGCTGGTGGACGGGGGTTACACCGGAAAGCCCTTTGCTGCTGCGGTGCAAAGCTTGTTGGGAGCCGCGGTGGAAGTGGTGAAACGCAGCGAACTGCACACCTTCGTGGTGCTGCCGAAGCGATGGGTGGTGGAGCGGTCTTTCGCCTGGCTGGAGAAGTGCCGCCGCCTCTGGAAGAACTGCGAAAGAAAGCTCAATACCAGCCTGCAAATGGTGGTGCTTGCCTTCATGGTGCTAATCCTCAAAAGATTGTAAACAGGCTCTAAGGCTTCTTCTGAAAACTGAAAGACCCTGCCTTGAAATCCGGTGGTGGTTGCGATATAGCAACTAACCAGTGATCAGTCATATCGACAACGACGAATTATCTCGCCCGCCACCATGCCATTTGTTGACCCCTACACCTTCCGAGCGCGAATTCAGCCCGCGCTCGTTGTTGTCTTGCCGTTGGGCTTCCTGATGTTTGCGCTGCTCCCGGAGCATCCGTTTTTCGTAACTGCGTTCTTTGCGCTTTTGGGTGCTGCGGGCGGCACCGCTGTTGTGGCGCAATTAGGACGGGAACGAGGCCGCAAGAAGGAGCCAAATCTGTGGAAAAGTTGGGGTGCCCACCCACAACCCGCCTGCTCCGGCATCGCCGCCAGGAAGGCGACGATGCGTTAGCACCTGGGTTGCGCCGGCAAGTCGAGGAGTGGATCGGTTATCCGCTTCCTACCGAGCAGGAGGAGGAAGCCAATCCCTCGTGGGCAGACACGAAATACGAGGAGGCCGTAACGTCTCTGCGCGAGGCTACTCGGGATACCTCTAGGTTTCCACTGGTCTTTGCCGAGAACGCTAACTACGGTTTCAGGCGCAACTTGTGGGGCTTGAAGCCAATTGGGGCACTCATCGCCGCCGTGCTCGTTATGGTCTCTTGGACGCTGCTGCTGCTAACCATATGGGGGCGACCTTGGCCAGATCCGTGGTGGGACGTATTCGCAAACCCGGATAGCGTCGCAGTGATCCGGCTTGCGGTCGCGGTTGCGGACACGGCCCTCGCTGCTTTTTGGATATTTTGGGTCAAGCCGTCATGGGTCAAGGCTGTAGCCGACGCTTATGCGATACGGCTCATGGAATCCGTGCAGACGCTGAGGAGCGGCTGATCCGGTGTCTCTTCGCGCGAAGATGAACATGGGCGCAGCGGTACGTCTGGGGTGTCTTGGGCGGTGTGTCTAGCGGGCTGGATAGGCCCCCGTTTGATCTCGTGGGTGCGCACGCCGTTCTGGGCCATGCTGTTCCGCGTCAACTAGATTTGCGGCATCCTGTTGCCTCACTCAGAATTGTTACCGACCGCTGGGGACGCAATCATGTGGGTGGGGCGTCAGGAGAATGGCAAAACAGAGAATTCCCTGTGGCGAACTCACATCTATCTTCGGATAGCCAACGAATATGTTGTGTGATACGATCTATCAATGGCAAGCAATTTTGCCCAGTCGGATGGCGAACTGGCACTCGTTCCAGGCGGCAGTAACTGGGTCTACGGCGATCGTTTCTTCGATCGAGCGACCGAGATCGAAGCGCTGCGGGAGCGTGTGGAAAACGGCACGCACACGCTCCTGACCGCACAGCGCCGCATGGGCAAGACGAGCCTGGTGCGGGAACTGCTGCGTCGATTGGATGACGAAGGGCAGTTTGCCACCGTGTTCGTGATCTGGAAGCCGCCATGGACGGGGCTGACGCCGTCACTGAGATGGCGATCCAGGCTCAATCGGTCCAGAGCATCTGGAGGCGGATCCAGACGTGGTCCGCCAACCGCCTGGGGGACATCCGCGACAATGCGGAGGAGGTGGGAGTATCCGAGCTGAAGGTGCGGTTACGCGCCGGGATGGACGCCGGAAACTGGCAGCGCGATGGCGACCGGTTCTTTGAAGCTCTGGCAGCCAACGAACGGCCGGTGGTGCTGTCCATCGACGAGCTTTCCATCCTCGTAAACCGTCTGCTGAAGGGGTTCCGTTTGGTTTCAAGTGATAGCAACAGGGGCATCAAGTACCGTACCACCCAAAAGCAAACGGAATCCGCCGTCGGCCAGCTCGCCGGCCAACCGCAGCATCTCGGGGCCCAGGGTTCCGAGATACACCGGCGTGTTTGGCGGTGGATTGATGGCGATTCCGATGTCGCGATAGTTGATGTGCACACCCTGATAATTCACCGATTCGCCGCGCACCAGGCCGCGAACAGTGGTCAGGTAGTCGCGCATCAGTCCGAGGGCCGACGTGCGGGGGAATCCCAGGGCGCGCCGGTTGGCGGGACGATAGGCGCTGCCGGAGCCGATGCCCATGATGAACTTGCCGCCGGTTTGCTGGCTCATGGTGCCGCCCGACATGGCAAACCCGATGGGAGTTCGGTACATGACCGGTGAGACGCCGATGCCGGTGATAAGACCGCCGGGAACCACTTCGGCGCTGGTCTGCCAGCGGCGGGCACAGACCTGGAAGGAATCGGTGCCGATGTTTTCGGGCGTCCAGATGCTTTCGTAACCGAGCTGGGCAGCCTCGCGGGCGAGATTGGCCTGGTCGTCCCAATTCATGCCCAAAGTGTGGTCAAGTCCAACGCCAATTTCCATCTAAAAACCCCTCCGGCGATGCGTGTTTGCGCTTGAAAGTCAACGCTGGGATTGTATCACGCAGGGTCATCGCAAGTGGTTATTGCGATGCTTCGTTGTAGGGGCAGGCAGCCGTGTGGGATACTGGATTACGGAGAGCTAAAAGGAGAACTAACGATGAATACCGTAGCGGAAATTCAGCAAGCAATTTTAGAGCTTCCCGAATCGGACTACATCCAATTGAGCCGTTGGTTTCACCAACTCGATTGGAAACAGTGGGACTTGGAAACAGTGACAGATTCCCATGACGGAAGGCTGGACTTTCTGGTCGCGCAAGCCACAAAAGCCAAAGTAGACGGCACGCTGCAAGAACTCTGATGCAATCGGTAGCCTTCGGCTACTGCAACCGGGTTAAGGGCAAATGCCCGCAAGGATACCTAATCGACCGCCTCCACGAGCTGGGCATAGTGGCGTAAAGAAGGAAATATGTTAATCACACGAAACGAAACTGCAATCGCAACGCTTGTTGTCAGTTTGATGATCATCTGGGTTGGAATCGCCTGCGATACGGCTGCACCATCGGAACCAACGTCAGCCTCCATAGATATGGATACGCCTGTGTCCACCTCGGTAGCGATGGCTACCCCGCATCCGACATTGGAAACGGCGCCGGAACCTACGGCGACTCCACTGCCGACACCCACAGCCACGCTAGGACCTACGGCGACTCCACTGCCGACACCCACAGCCACGCTAGGACCTACGGCGACTCCACTCCCGACACCCACAGCCACGCCAGACATTAGTGGTATGGCCGCTGATTGCGAGCTTGCTCAGGCACGGCACCGTGGCATAAACCTTCTCCAATGGTTAGGGTCTGTATCAGACGACTCACAGACACCTGCCCCATTGGAGGATGAACCCGACGCCTGCCTCGAATTTCGCCGCCAATTCCCTGATGATTTCGTACGCCTGATTGGGAACACTATATCGGGCACTTTTGCCTTGTATGACGATGATTTGTTTGTCGTAACACGGGAAAGTCCACTGAAAGGTCATTGCTGGGGGCAGGGAGGTTATGACGATATAAGAGGGGGGTTAGGTGTGGTCATCAAGAACGGCGAAGGGAAAATTATCGCGAATGATGAATTGTGGTCTGGCAAACTAACCGGGCTTAACGAATGCACGTTCCCTTTCTACATCACCAGCGTGCCGGATACTGACTTTTACGAAATAGAGGTCGGCAGACGTGGCAGTCTGGTGTTTTCACGCTCCGATTTAGAGTTAGACGATTGGCAAGTTGGATTCCAGATAGGGGATAGGTAGATGAAAAAATCCATCAGCCGGCGCAGTCCCGACACTTGGGCAATCACCTCTCGAATTGGCTAGTGAGCCCAGGGCATCTGGCGCTACTGTGCGCCCACTGCAATCGAGTGAAGGGGGACCGGCCGCAGGAATACCTGGTGGCCCGGCTGCGGGAGATGGGCATGGCGGCGTGAGGTAAGCCAGCCGGGAATGATAAAATGACAGCATCCGAAGAAATAACGTTTGCAGCGCAAATCGCTTTCTATCTGTCGCCTCTGATTATCGCTCTGGTCACTTTCGTCTTGGCTTGGTGGCGTTTCAAGGTGTTCAGAATCAGAGAACCGGCCATCACAACTGACCTGCAGGTAACCAGCCGCCAGTGCAGTCCTTCCTACAATGCGCTGAGCGCAGTGGTTGTGCTGACCAATACGTCCAGGGTGGCTGTACGAATCACTGGATTGACGTGGTCGGTTCAGGTGCTGTCACCCTACAGCGACGAGGATGTGGAAAGTAAGATTATTGTATATGCGCCCTATATGGAGAGTGTTGGCTCACCCATTGAGTTCCCGTGGAACGTCAACTACACCGTTTCACGGGCCGATTCGAGGATCTACATGGAACCCGGAGAGTCAAACACGATCAGCATGAGCTTGGCGATGCCAGATTGGATTGAGGCGGTTGACGTTCTCATTGAATTAGACAGCCCACATAGTTCGGAAGGCTCGTCGTTGTGTTGGGCTGCGCGACGACAGCACGACATCAAATCGGAGGTGCGAAATGTCGTTCAAACCCAAGCGTGATAAGCACTTGCCAAAGGGGCTTGTCCACGGGATTACTTCGATCATATTCGAAAGCGCATTAGAGCCGGCAAAACCACCTAGCCCGCCAGCAGATCCGAGTGCCAATCCCACTCGCTCAACGTCACCGAACCATAAGGAGGAAAAAGATGATCAACAAACCAACTGACCACCATGCTACACCAACCCAGCCACCGATCCCAATCCCTGACGAGCGCATTTCGACGGAGGGTTTTGTCTTTTACGAACAACTCTCCGTCGCCAAAACGGTCGTGCTTCCTTCCGCACAAATCCCAGCAGCGCCGCCACCGACCACACAAAAACCGGCAGAGCCGCCACAATCGAATCCCCAAGAAAAATAGTTCGGCTCAGAATCTGCTCTCACGCCTCCCGCAAGCGGTTGGGCAGCAGGCAGAGGAACACTGCGATACCCCCGCCGACACCTGGGGTGAGCGAATATCCGGAAACGCTCAGCGAGGATGATGTCCTCGACGGCGGCGACTTGCTGCCCGGTTTCACCTCTCCGGTCTGGCGGCTCTTCCGACGGCATCGCTAACCCCGCCCGTCCTTTCCGGCCAAGCCGGCGGCCGGTGTTATAATCGGCGCCGGTTTCGCAGGAGAGGGTATTTGGCCACATTGATCGGCTCCCGCGCGACGGAAACCTTCCAGTCCTTCCGCCGCCGCGATTTCACCCTGGTTTGGGTTTCCGCCAACATCGCGATGGTAGGGCGGCAGATGGAGGTCATCGCCGTTTCCTGGCTCCCTTGGCCAGGGTACTCCGGGATGATGTGCAAGCGGCGCTGGGGAGAGAGGGCAGTCCGCTTCGACTGTTGGCGAACGAGTGGAGCGGCCTCCTGTTCCCTGAGGGGGACGAGGCTCAGTTTGCGGATGCCTATGCACAGACGGTGACCTACGCACTGTTGCTGGCCCGGTTTGAAGGTGCAGAGAGCCTGATGCCTTTCATGGCCGTGGAAACCCTCCGGCGAGAGCACGGGCTCCTGGCTGAGGCCTTGCAGTTGCTGGAAGCCAACCCCGTCCGAGAAGAATTAAGTATGCCCATCGAGTTGCTTGAGCGCGCCATCGGGGCGGTGGACTCGACAAAGATAGGCCTCGGTGGGGACCCGTGGCTGTACTTCTACGAGCATTTTTTGGGAGCTTATGACCCGAAGCTCCGGAAGGACCGGGGCGTTTACTACACTCCTGTGGAAGTTGTTCGGGCGCAGGTGAGACTCGCCGGAGAGTTGCTGCACACCCGCTTCAAGAAACAGTTGGCGTTTGCCGACGACGATGTGGTGGTCCTCGACCCTGCAGTAGGAACAGGCACCTATCCGCTGGCGGTGTTGGAACATGCAGCGGAAGCCGTGCGAGAACGGCTAGGTCCGGGAGCCGTAACCGGGAAGCTGCGCAGCCTGGCTGACCGTCTGTACGCCTTCGAAATCCTAGTCGGGCCGTATTCCGTGGCGCACTTGCGTCTGTCTCAGAGACTCAGGGATGCCGGGGTTACCGACAAGACGGCGAACGTGTACCTAACGGATACGCTGGAGTCCCCCAATCAACAACTGGACTTTACAGCCAGCCTGCTACAGGCGCGGCTCACGGAGGAACACAAACGGGCACTGCAGGTCAAGAAAGACACGCGTGTCTTTGTATGCTTGGGAAATCCTCCGTACGATCGTGATCTACGTGATCCAAACGAAAACGACGGCACCCGCCGTAAAGGCGGTTGGGTACGTTTTGGGGATGCCGGAGAGGCTACGCCAAAGCCAATCCTAGAAGATTTCCTCGCGCCAGTGCGCGACGCCGGCGATGGGGTTCATCTGAAACCCATTTACAACGACTATGTGTACTTCTGGCGATGGGCCCTTTGGAAGGTGTTGGACTCCACCCATGACGCAGGCATCATTACCTTCATCACAGCATCGTCGTATCTACGGGGGCCTGGATTTGCTGGAATGCGAAGCAAGATGAGAGAGGTTTTTGATGAGTTGTGGATCATTGACCTTGAAGGGGACAGCCTTGGAACTCGGAAGACAGAGAATATTTTCGCTATACAGATCCCTGTAGCCATCGCTATCGGAGTTCGGAATGGTCCACCGAATCCGACGACGCCGGCGACGGTATGGAAGACGCGCCTCACAGGTCTAGAACAAGAGAAACTGATCGCCCTTGACCACACCAAGTCACTGGAAGACTATCAGTGGTCGCAGTGCCTGCAAGGGTGGAGAGATCCCTTCCAGCCAGTGGGAATCGGGAGGTATTTTGATTGGCCGGAGGTCACGGATGTATTCCCGTGGCAGCACACTGGATCTGTGTTGTACCGGACCTGGCCCATTGGCGAAACTAGGGAGGTCCTCGCGGAACGGTGGCGTAATCTCGTAACCCGTCAGGCTAACGATAGACGAACCTCATTCAGGGAGACTCGCGATCGGAAAATCCATATTCAGTATGGGAGCCTCTTGGGCCACCAAGACCGCGACCCGTCAATTGCTGTACTCAACGCTGACACTCCGGTACCTCCAATCGCGCCGTACTCATTCCGAACATTCGACCGTCATTGGGTGATCGCAGACTCCAGGGTCGGGGACTATATGCGTCCTGAACTGTGGCGGGCTCAGGGACCCCAGCAGGTTTATATGGTCGGAATGCTTGTCCAAGTGCTAGGTATAGGCCCCGCTGTGGTTGGGTGCACTGGAATTCCAGACCAACACCATTTCCGAGGATCGTTCGGAGACCGAGGAGTGATCCCGCTGTGGAGAGACGCTGATGCAACTCAGCCCAATGTCACTGATGGGCTGCTTGAGGCGATAGGTAGGGTGCACGGGACCGAGGTATCAGCCGAGAACCTCTTCTCCTACGCCTATGGGATTCTGGCCCAGCCAACGTACGTTAAGCGGTTCTGGGAGGAGCTTGAGCAACCACCGCCGCGCTTGCCAATCACCAAAGATAGCGGCCTGTTCACGCGAGTAGCCCGCCACGGGGCGCGTCTTTTATATCTTCACACTTATGGTGATCGATTTGGCGGACCCAACGACAATGGTACGGTGCCCCAAGGTCAGGTCCGATGCACCAAGGGTGTCTCACCAGAGAAATACCCGACCGGATTTTCTTACAACAACAAGACTGAGGTGCTAATCGTCGGCGATGGAGAGTTCGCGCCGGTAAAACCGGATGTGTGGAACTATTCAGTCTCCGGGTTGCAGGTTGTGAAGTCGTGGCTGGACCGTCGCAAGCTGAAGCGGTCAGGACGACAGTCATCGCCCCTCGACAAGATCAGGCCAGAGCGATGGGATTTCACCGAGGAACTTCTTGAGTTGCTCTGGGTACTTGAAGCGACAATCAAACTCGAGCCTGAAGGGGCGGCTCTGTTTGCAGAGGTGTGTACCTTCGATGTGTTCTCGCGAGAGGAATTGCCCAGCCCGTCTGACGAGGAGCGGCAACCGCCTCGCAATATCGCATCAGGAGGGGAGCAACTTGGGCTCCTTGCTGAGGAAACGGATTGATGCTCAATCCGCGCCCTGAGCAGCTTCCATTTGGGGATAGTAGGGCCATGGCAATGGAGTGTTCCGCGTCAAGTATTCTTGCCGATTTGTCGCCGATTCCAAGCTCAGGCAACACGTTCCCAGATACTAAAATCCGGATTGTCTTTACGAGTGTAAACGGCAGCGGAGATGGAACGGACGGTGGCGGAAAACGGGCCTAGCCAGCGTTGAAGGTGCGTATTCGCAATGTTTGCGCGGTTACAGACGGCTCGGGCGAGCGATCAGATTCGGTGGTGGGCAAGAGAAGACATCCGGGAGGCAGCAGCCGTGTCCAGTTAGGAGAGGATCTCGGAAACGTCAACTACAGCAGGTCACTAATCGGATAAAAGGGACGATGTGGACCGCGATAGTGATTGCGGTGGTGTATGCAATGGCATTAGCCACGCCCACGGTCTGGGGGAGTCTGGCGCCTCAATGGCTGCAGGTCATGCTGGAGCAAAGGGATCGCTTCCTCACGCTGGGTGCAGCCATTTTTGGGATCTTATCGATAGTGGAACCGAGCCATGTCATGCCGAAAGCGTACTTGGCGACGGTAATTGCCGGCGGCCTCACTGCATATGCCGCAGTGCTCAACTCATTCAATCCAATCACCTTGGGAGTGGCAGGAGGAATCTTGCTGGCGACGTTCCCCGTGTTTTTGCTCTTAACAACTACTTGGCGAATGCCTAGGCGATGGGAGTGGGCAGGCTGGCCCGCCATAGCCTCAATTGTCACCCTGGTCGCGGTAGTAGCCACAATCAATACACCATTAGCGGTGCTGATAGTCGCTATTCTCGGAGAGGAGATAGCGTTTGCGGCCTTGGCGTCGGCGGTGATAATCGCGGTGTTCGTACTTTTTGTTTCATGCAGTACGTTTGCGGTGAAAGGTGTGGGAAGAGCACAAAAAATATTTACGGAGCGATTTTTACACAATCAAGCTTCGGGTAGGAGACGGGGAAGACCCGCGTAATAGCTTGGTCGATAGAGCGAAGTCCTTGGTGAACAATCGTGGGCGCCAGATCCGCCTACCATTCGATAGTGCAAATTTGCGCCGAGGCTATATTCAGCCCAGAAACGGAATAATCGATTGAAGATTGCAGGCGTTGACTTCCCGGAACCCCTGCTGAACGCCATGCGTGACGGCAGGCTGGTGATTTTCGCCGGCGCCGGTGTGTCCAT
The DNA here is from genome assembly GCA_965262485.1 of Dehalococcoidia bacterium. GTDB lineage: Bacteria > Chloroflexota > Dehalococcoidia > Lucifugimonadales > UBA3495 > Bin87. The sequence goes on from OZ253540.1 coordinate 3,622,100, forward strand.
GGGCCCGCCGGCCGGACTGCCCGGCTTCCGGCAGTTGGCCCAGCAAGTAGCCGAAGGAACTGGGCAGTCCATCGGCACATCGGAAACCGAGGACCGCTTCCTGGGGCGGCTAGAAGACGGTGGCATTGATGTCCATCGCCGCGCTGCTCGATTTTTACAGCAGCACGATCCTGAACCCACGGAACTGCACCGTAACTTGCTTCGGCTATACACGAAGACCGAAGATGTCCGAATCGTCACCACCAACTTTGACCCGCTGTTTGAGCAGGCCATCGGCAACCTGTTCAATCCTGTACCGCGGGTATTTCAGGCTCCGGCGCTACCTTTGGGCAGTCGTTTTAATGGGATAGTGCACGTTCACGGACTGTTGCGCGAACCGGCAGAAATGGTGCTCACTCACCGAGATTTCGGCAAGGCTTACCTTACCGAGGCCGATGGCTGGGCGCGTCGTTTTCTGGTTGACCTCTTCGCTAACCAAACGGTGCTGTTCGTAGGCTACAGCCACAGCGACATGATAATGACCTACCTTACCCCGTCGTTGCCGCCGGATGATGGACAACGGCGTTTCGCCCTGATCGGCGACCGGAGTGATGAACCGGAGAGATGGCTCGGACTGGGCATCCAACCCGTTATATTTCACCAAGTGGCCGATAATGACTTTAACGGTCTGGACGCGGCGGTAACCGGCTTGGCGAGCCACGTACGGATGGGCATTCTGGACTGGCAACGCGAAATCACCGAAATTGCCAACGGACCGCCGCCCATTGACGAGGAGGGTTCCAGCATCGTCGAACACGCTCTTTCCGATCCTGCGCTGACGCGTTTCTTACCAGGGCAGCCGATTCACCAGAATGGATTGATTGGCTTGACCGGAGCGACCAACTGACCGCATTGTTCGCCAACGGCGACTTCACTGAGAAAGACGGGATACTGTCCTCCTGGTTGGCAATACGGTTCGCTATTAAGAACGCCGACGTCCTGTTTCGGGCAATAGAGCGACATGGCGCAACGGTAAATCCACGGCTTTGGAGCCTGCTCGCTTGGCAGTTGGGAGAACCCGACGACGGATCGTTGGATGCGGAAACCCTTTCCAGGTGGGTCCATTTTCTGTTGAGTGCAACTCCGCCTGATGATAACGATTACGTCCTGTGCAATATGGCGGAAAAGTGTGCGCGCCTGGGTATCCTGCACGAATTGCTACAGCTATACGACGCGTTGACATCAAATCGCCAACAGACGCAACCTCGGTCAGGCTGGAACCAATCCCATCTGATACATTACTGGGAAGAAACCCTGTGGCGGAAGTGCCTGGCGCCCAATTTGTCCGAAATAGCCGAATCGTTACTTGAACGGACCGTGAGGAGGCTGGAAGAGCGTCATTTTGCGCTGCGAGCCTGGCATCAAGCGGATGATGCTCGGGATCCGGACAGCTTCCACCGGTCGGCTATCGAACCTCATCCGCAAGACCGGTTTCCTCATGACGCGGATATGCTGATTAACATTGCGCGGGAGTGCGTGCAATGGCTGGTCATCAACAGAAATGACGCTGCCAGGCTGTGGTCTGAACGCTTCGCCCGTTCTCAGGCACCGCTACTGCGCCGTCTGGCAGTCCATGCCCTCTCAGTGCGAACCGACCCGTCGGCCGACGATAAAATCGCCTGGCTACTTGAGCATTGCGATGTGAATGAAACCTGCGCACAGCACGAGATATACCGAGCAGTGGCCTCCGTATACCCACACGCGGGACCAGAGCAAAGGCAGGCATTGATTGCCGCCGTACTGGCCTACCGCTGGCCGTGGGAAGACGATCCGGATGATGAACGTTACTCGGCTCACCATCATTACGATTGGCTCCAATGGCTAACCGAGGCCGACCCTGACTGCATACTGGTGCGGCAAGCGCTAGACCTCATCCGGGCACGGCATCCTGAATTTGTGCCTCAAGAACATCCCGACCTCACTCACTGGATCGGCGATGTATATGAAGTGGTCGGGAAGCCCAGTCCATGGAGTGTGGCGGAAATGCTGGATCAGTCACCCGCCGAATGGCTGCCCCAAGCGTTGGAACAACAACCTTCCGAATATACCGCCCACCCCCGCGATCAGATAATCAACTATGTGGCGGAAGCGACGAAGCAGAATCCAGACTGGGGGCTTGAGCTGGCAGACCAAATGACACAGAGTGCGGAATGGGATACTCACCTTTGGCGTGGGGTGATAAATGGTTGGTGTTCGGGAGGTCCGGATGAGGCCACCCTGGCTGGAGCAATTCGAATTCTGTCCGCGGACGCACTCCATGTCAAACACGTAGATGAGATCACGGATGCCCTGACATATCTAATCGGGAACAACGAGGTGGAGATGAATCCGGCCACGTTGGCCTTGGCGAACCAGACAGCGAGAAGCCTTTGGCAGCACATTGCGGTCAACGACCGTGGGATGGACTCGGATTGGATGGAGCGGGCCAGCAACCACCCTGCGGGAAGGCTCGCGCATTTCTGGATGCGAAGCATCGCCATCTGGAGAAAGAATCAGGAGCCGAAGCCCACCATGGTCAGCGGCGAGTATCGAGAAGCACTATCGGAGATGGTGGCAGACCATGAGCTGCGGGGCACACTGGCGCGGGCAACGCTGATGTCCGAACTTTCCTTTTTGGCGTTTGTTGACGAAGAGTGGACTCGGCACAACCTGATACCGTTGCTGGCGCCCGAACACGACGACTTCGCGTCCGCTTGGGATGGCCTGGTCCATGGACGTCTGCACCCGATGACAGTAGAGCTATTGCGAGAACCTTTCCTCACCGCGGTAGAGAACATCTTGCCCACTATGGAAGGTTCAACCAGGGAAGGATTCATCAGAAAATACACTCAGATGCTCATTTTCTCAGCGACCGACGCCAACGACACATGGATTACGAAGCTGTTCAAGCACGCTGACGATGAAGACAGACGCTTGTTCACGATGGAAATCAGTCGAGCCCTTCAGTTGGTGAACGAGTCCCACCAGCAAGAATGGTGGGATACCTGGCTCAGGGACTACTGGGAAAATCGTTTGGTCGGCGTGCCCACTCCTCTCAGCGACACCGAGATAGTTTTGATGACCGAATGGGCTACGAACCTACCCGGGCTGTTCCCAGACGCCGTTGACTTGGCAACCCAAATGCCTTCGGTATCTGGCATACTCTGGTTAGTACTATATAGAATCGAAGATAGCGGATTGGCCGAACGACACCCCATCGAACTGGCCAATCTGTTGATCCACATAGCGCAATCTGATTCCGAACCTTGGATCGGGCTCAGGATTAAAGGCATCGTCGACCAGCTATTGGAAAGTGACCTTCCCACAGACTTAAAACGTGGGTTACATGAACTTGCAGTCAAGCACAACCTACGATAGCAAGCCAAGCCGGACCATAAACCGGCCGCGAATGCCATTGAGCAATCGACGGCTTTTGCAACAATGCTTAGTCTTTTTGCAGCTCTCGTAAAGCCCAATCCCGAGTAGCGAAGTTTTCTCAACGTGGCGCGCTGTCGCAGGTATTCTGTAGGTACAGGACACTAAACTGCGATCCGAAAGGTTGGTCTTCATAGGCGAAGACGGAACCAGCATCTTGAATCTAACAAATTCTAACCAGGGGAGGACCATCTCGTGAAGTTGACAAGCTGAATCTGCAGACCATGTTTGCGAAGCAGATCTGGTACGAGGTCCCACGCTTTCAGAGGCAATACGTTTGGGACGAGGATGAGCAATGGGAGCCGCTGTGGGCCGATGTGCAGAACACTGCGGAGCGTTCCTTGGCCATGCGCAACGGCGGAACTGTGGGGATGCAACAGCAGACGCACTTCCTGGGTGCAGTCGTATTGCAGCAGACACAGAACATGACTGGCCAGCTTGAATCCCGGTTGGTGGTGGATGGGCAGCAGCGTCTGACCACGCTCCAATTGCTGGTCGATGCCATCCAAGAGGTCTATCAGCAACAGGGACTGCAAACCGCGGCGGAACGTTTAGCGGACATGGTGCTGAATTACGAACGATACCGAGGAGGCGACCCCGACCGGGCCTTCAAGGTCTGGCCTACTGCCGCAGACCAGGAAGCTTTCAGGCATGCGATGAGCAATGAACTGCCTAGCGATGAATTCAAGGATTCAAACATCGTACGAGCCCACGAATTTTTCAAAACACAGATTGCTCACTGGCTCATAAAAGACCCCGAGGAACGGGAGACCCGGGCCGACGCTTTGGAACGTACGGTGAATAACCTGCTCGAGTTGGTGGTCATTGACCTTGAAATGGGCGATGACCCGCACGTCATTTTCGAGACGCTGAATGCTCGCGGGACTCCTCTTCTGGAGTCGGACCTGATCAAAAACATGGTCATGCACGAGGCCGTGAGTGCGGGCATCGCTCTGGATTCGGAAGCGGGCAAGAATTCGTGGAGGTTCGACGACGGTTGGTGGAGCCAGGATGTTCAGCAAGGCCGGTTGGTGCGGCCTCGTATCGACGTATTTCTGAACTACTGGCTGGTAATGCGCTCGCAAGATGAAGTGGCCGCCAAAGAGATGTTCTCGACCTTCCGCCGCAACTATCCTAACTGGTGTCCCTCTGGGTCAATTGCAGGACTCGCAGACGAGATTCATGCCGCAGCGGAGCATTACCGAACGCTGGAAACCAAGAACCGCACAGAAATGGAACAGTTCCTCTATCGCCGTGAAGTGATGCAAGCGGGAGTGTTGACGCCGGTGTTGATGTGGTTGCTGACCGCCGAAACTCCTCAACAACAATTAGACAAGGTATTGCGAGCTCTCGAAAGATTCCTAGTCCGACGGATGATACTCCGTATGTCGACCAACGGTTACAACCTACTGTTCATCGGAATGCTGGAACCGTTGGAGGAAGCAGGCGCACAGCGCGCCGGCGACACCGTGTCTGCATATCTCAAGGACCAGAAAGCCCCTGCGAGGCTCTGGCCGAATGACCACGCGTTGCGGGAAGCGTTCACCTCGTGGCCTCTCTACAAGTTCCTTACCCGAGGGCGGCTGCGCTTGGTGCTGGAAGGAATCGAGAGCGACCTCAGGACCAGAATGGCCGAGAGTCAAACCGTAGAACGGACATTAACCATCGAGCACATCATGCCGCAACAGTGGCGGGAGAATTGGAAACTCCTATCGGATATCGAGGATGTCGACAAGGCAAAAATCGACCGCGACAACCTAATTCATTCGATGGGCAACCTGACTCTGGTAAACGGTCGGTTGAACTCCAGCCTTTCTAATGCTTCGTGGGAGGATAAGCGGGCCGCCTTGGATAAACACGGTATGTTTTTCCTCAATAAAAATCTGGTCAGCGAGGCCCCTGATGTATGGAATGAGACTACCATCGAACAGCGCGCCCTAGCGCTATGCGAATCAGCCGCAAGAGTCTGGCCTTCGAGTAAGATGTTCTAAGAGCCTGTCTACGATCTTTTCAGGATTAGCACCGTGAAGGCAAGCACCACCATTTGCAGGCTGGTATTGAGCTTCCTTTCACAGTTCTTCCAGAGTCGGCGGCACTTTTCCAGCCAGGCGAAAGACCGCTCCACCACCCATCGCTTCGGCAGCACCACGAAGGTGTGCAGTTCGTTGCGTTTCACCACTTCCACCGAGGCTCCCAACAAGCTTTGCACCGCAGCGGCAAAGGGCTTCCCGGTGTAACCCCCGTCCACCAGCACCTTCTGCACCTGACTGAGGCCATCCCGGTGCTGGTCAAACATCGCCAAACCCAGCCCGGTCGGTAACGTCGGCGGTAGTCACGTGTATCCCATGGGGCAATCCTTGCGTGTCCACCGCGATGTGTCGCTTGATTCCGGACACCTTCTTGCCCGCGTCATAGCCCTTGTGCTCGGCGGTGTCCGTGTTCTTCACGCTCTGGGAGTCCACGATGCAGAAGCTGGTCTGCTCTTTCCGTCCATTGCTGCGTCGGGCCGCGCCAACCGATTTTTTTAGGACTTGCTCCAGAATGGAATCCTGACCCGGGCCAGGCCGCTCGCTCCATTGCCGGAAATACTGGTAGCAAGTGCGCCAATTGGGGAAGTCCGCGGGTATCATTCGCCACTGGCACCCGCTTTTCAAGAGGTACAGCACGCCGCAGAAAACGTCATACAAGTCCACGGTGCGGGGCTTGGTCCGGCGTCGGGCCGACTCCAACGTTGGCAGGATACGGTCAAATTGCTCCCGGCTGATGTCGCTGGGATAGGAATGAGACATGATTACCCCTCCCCTGGTGATAGTCTCAACTTAACCTATTTCAGAGATCGTAGACAGGTTCTTACGCTAACTCCCAATCCATCAGGGCATTTTGCCGTGGAGATTCACGACTGGGAGGAGATGATAGCCAACCTGGATGCGCTGGAAGTGCCGTATTCTCCACCCTCTGTCCGCGCCTACAGCGGCGGGCACTCCACATACATCCAAGACCCCGACGGGAACATGATCGAGCTGGTGCAGCACCCCTTGGGGCTGCGAAACTCAAAGAGCGAAACCGTGGAAGTACCGCATGACCCGAAGGGAATGAGGTGGGCGCAACAGCCCGACTTCGGGCCTACTGGCTGACGCATTTATCCCGGTTGAGGTAACGCCTGAAGGATTACTATTGTCGCGTCGGACTGGACTCCGAGGCTTCGGAGGCGCAGCCGTGCCTTTTCTAGGCGCCGGTTCCGGAGTGGAACTGCACCATTACGACGACGATTTTACCGATCCGTGGCAGTCCGTGCCGACCTTGCTGTTGCAGCACGGGTTCTCCCGGAGCGGCAAGTCATGGTGCAACTGGGTACCCTTGCTGTCGGGTGAACTCCGTGTCCTGCGCCCCGATATGCGAGGCATGGGCGGGTCCGTCATTGAGAAGACCAATTCCAGCCTTCCCTGGACATCTTTGTCGATGATCCGAGCAGCATCCTCGACCACCTGGGTATAGAGGATGCGGTGTATGTGGGAGAATCCTTCGGAGGGATTCTCGGACTGAACTTCGTCCACAAGCACCCCCAGCGGGTCCGGGCGCTGGTGCTGTGCAACACCCCCCGCCGACTGCCGAGCAGGGAGCGGTCCGGCCTGGGAGGGGACACGGACGACGCCCTGAGCCGGAGCGTGGGGGCTTGGTTCAACGCCACCATCAACAACCGGCTGGACGCCAGGGTGGCGCTTCAGGGACTCATAGACTGGTACATCGCCGAAAAGGACCGGACGTCTTCCTACATCGGGCGGAGCCTCCAGGCATACCTCGATACGCTGGACTTCAGCCCCTATCTGAAGGAGGTCGAAACTCCGACGCTGCTTCTGATGGGAGAGGAATCGCCCACCTCGACCCCGGATCAGCAGCGGTTCATGGCCGAGCAGTTGCCGAACTGTCGGCTGGTGGTCTATCCTGACCTGGGCCGCGGTATCAACGCTATCCACCCGGAGTGGTACACCCAACCGGTACGGGAGTTAGTCGCTTCGCTGACCATTTAAGGAGGCAATTATGCCCTACTACATGTATGTTGCCGTGAACGAGGACAACAAGATTTCAGTCTTTACCGTGGACCCCGAAAGCGGAGGTCTCACGCACCAGCGCGACGTGGCTGTCCCCGGCGGCCCGTTCACCCTGGCGATCAGTCCCGACCGCAATCACCTGTATTGCGGCACCCGGGAAAACCCCCAGTTGACCAGCTTCAGGATCGATCAGTCCGGCGGAGGCCTCACGCAGACGGGGACGGTGCCGCTGGACTCGTGGCCGGTCTACGTCAACACGGACCGGAGGGGCGAGTTCGTGCTGTCATCCTATTACCAGGGAGCACGCGTGGCTGTGCACCCCATCGGGGACGACGGGTCGGTGGGAGGGGCCCCAGTCGTATCGCTGGAAACTGCGACCGGGGCTCACGCGATGCAGACCGACCCGACCAACAGCTACGCTTTCGTTCCTCACATCGCGGGAAACGGCCCCAACCAGATCTGGCAATTCAAGTTCGACGAGAACACGGGCAATATCACCCCCAACTCTCCGGCGATAGTGGAACTGGAGGAATTCCTGGGGCCTCGTCACTTCTGCTTTCATCCTTCCCTGGACGTACTCTACTTCTCCAACGAGCAGGGTTGCAGCGTGAGCGGCTACCGCCTTGACACCGCGGCGGGAACGCTGTCGATCTTCCAGACCATTCCCACTCTTCCCCCCGAAGGCTTTGCCGAGAGGAACACCTGCTCCCAGATCCAGATCACCGGAGCGGGCAGGTTTCTTTACGCGCCCAACCGGGGCCATGACAGCATCGCCTGTTACACGGTGGACACCGGCACCGGCGAATTGGCCTCCAACGGCATCGTTGCTTCAGAGGCAAGACCCAACGCGCTGTGCCTTGGCCCCGGGGACCGGTGCATCTACTCGGCCGGCCAGGATTCGGGCCAGATGGCCATATTCAGCGTCAATCCCGATTCCGGCTCGCTAACCTTGTCGGAGACAGTCCCATTGGGTAACGGGCCGTGCTGGATATCTATCGTGGAGTTGCCGGGATAGGGCCGTCTCAGTTAAGTCAGCCGAGGCGCCACAGCAGCGGCATCTTGCAACGATGCAGTTCTTGAGCGGGAGTTTAGATTACGGCCTCACCAGAATTGGTGTCAACGCCGACGAACACGGCTTGTTGAAAAAGTCGGTATGAGGCAGTGAGGCAGGCTCAATTAGAGCCTATCCTAAAAATGGGTGAAACCCGTTGAGTAGTGAATGGGGAAGGAGGCAGAGGAGCGGCTAAACTTGGGGAATGACGAAAGCGAAGGAACCCAAGCCGCCGCGACCGCCCCGCGCCGGCCCGGCCACCCCCAGCGGGTGAATACCCATCCCTTGGATGGAGGCCGGCCCCGGGTTCCGGACCGGACCTGCGCCAACGGGTATCTGCTACGTGCTGCGCACCGGTTGCCAGTGGAAGTCCTTGGATGCCACCGGCATTTGCTCCGGCTCCACCGCCCACCTGCGCTTTCAGGAATGGACCGCCGCCGGGGTGTTCCTGGAAGCCATGGCGGACCGGGCTGGAACGCTATGACGAATTGAAGGGTTTGGACTGGAGTTGGCTGAGCTGGGACGGGGCCCTGACCAAATCCCCCTTGGGCGGGGGGAAAAACCGGCGCCAACCCCACGGACCGGGGTAAGAGCGGGGTCAAACGCAGTCTGTTGACAGAAGCCCAAGGCATCCCGGTGGGGCTGGCAGTGGACGGGGCCAACCGCCACGATATGAAGCTGGTGCGGGCCACGGTGGACAGCCTCCCCGTGCCACGCCCCGCGCCCAGCCCAGAGCATCCCCAGGGTCTGTGCCTGGACAAGGGCTACGACTTTGATGAGGTGCGCCGGACCCTGGACGAGTTTGGCTTCACGGCCCACATCCGCAGCCGTGGGGAAGAGGCTCAGGCCATCAAGAAAGCGACCGGCTTCAAAGCCCGGCGCTGGGTGGTGGAACGCCCCCACAGCTGGATGAACCGCTTCCGGCGCATTTTGGTCCGCTGGGACAAGTCTCCCACCAACTACATAGCCTTTCTGCATTTCGCCTGTGCCCTTATCGCTCTCAGAGCCGCCAGGTTATCAGGATAGGCTCTAAGTATGGAACCGCGTTCTCTGGCGTAGCAACCATCCGTGACGAAGGTGGTAAAGTCATTGACACGTTGGAGGGTCAAAATACGCGCCTTTCCGAGGATAGCAAACGCGTCATGCAAAAGATTGAGGCGTTCCGTCAACAGCAATCTGATGACAATCGAATTGTTTTGGTATTTGCAACCACGGAACCAATTTCAGAACAAGACCGCCGAGCTTTGGAGGATATAAAAATAATTGGACGGGAGCGCATTTCCGACAAATTTGATGTCGAAGAAGTTTCTCTAATGACCATTTGGGAGGCCATAGTAGAAGAACAATCGCAGAGCCTGTCTGTCAACGTCAAAGGTCAGTTTGTTGATCAGGACGCCGGCTTGCTTGTAGGCATGGTTTCCCTGATTGACTTGTTCAAATTCCTCGTTGAATATAAAAACAAGGCAGGTAACCTCGACCAGCTTTATGAAAAGAACGTAAGACAGTTTTTGGGAAGTCGGCGGAAGGTTAACAAAGGTATCGTATCCACCTTGAACGATAATCCTCAATTGTTTGGGTTGTACAATAATGGCATCACTATTGTGGCGTCGAATTATGTGAAATCGGATTCTGATAGCACAGTCGAGATACGCGATCCATACGTTGTGAACGGTTGCCAAACTACCCGCTCTATCTGGCAGGTCCTCGATGGTAAGCTCAATTCAGACGGCAGTGCCCGTTCGGATGCCCTTAATGAATGGAGAGAAGGAGTCGAACGAGGTGGGGTAATTGCCAAGATTATCAAAAGCGGCGAAGCCGATATACTAGATATTACGCGATTCACGAATTCTCAGAATGCAGTCCGAGCGCAAGATTTTATTGCGCTAGAATCTGGCTTCAGTGATTGGGCCTCTAGTATGGCAAACACCTACAAGATATTCTTGGAGACTCAACGAGGCGGCATAGATGCCCGTAAGGCGCGCGAAAAGCAGCATCCAGAAATGGGGCAATTTGATGACTATGTCAATGCTTTCGACTTGATAAAGGTCTATGGTGCTGGATGGCTGGCTGCCCTTGGCATGGCATTTGGCAAGAATGCTCCCTTCCTCCCGAAAGGTTCAATTTACGAACGGATCGTATCTCAGCAGGATGTTGAGATAAGGTTTGGCGCGCGCGATTTGTTATGCAGCGTACAAGATCAAATGCGCTGCGGACTCAATCGGTTTTGGACGTATTGCCGCCCGTCAACGTCCCAGCAGGGGATCGTCGAGGTTTCTGTTTTACTACGTGGTGATAGAGATGCTCCGCGACGTTATTAAGAGAACCCGGCAAGTCGCTGACGTACCCGAAAATTTGTTAACAGACGCAGTGCATAAACTCGCAGTTCCTGAGTCCGAAGACGCGTTCGGCGCGCTCTGCGATGCAGCGGTTGAAGCCGTTGACGAATACCTCACGGAAGGTAGCGAAAACTGTGCTTATGACGAACCAGTCTTCAGCGGCAACCTGTCCAACTTTTTGAAATCTGAACAATTGGGCAGAAACGATCAGTTTGCGCCGCTGATGAGGTCATTGTTGGCCACTCACAATACACTGTTCGGGCGTGGTGCCCGCGGTAGTATTTCACCTAGGGAGCAAGTCGCGCAAGTTATAAACCCGAGCTAGGTAGTTTGGTGCAAGTCAAAAATCCTGCTGCGGACGTTGAACACAAACCCCGGCAGCACTGGCTCCCCGTCGATGGTCTCCGGGTCGTGCAGCACTTCGGGTTCGGCGTCGGGCCGGTAGATGTGCACCTGTTGGTTGTACGGGTCAATCAGCCAACCCAGCAGCGCGCCGTTGGCGATGTACAGTTCCATCTTGCGCTGCAACGGGGGCAAACGGTCGGCGCCGGACATTATTTCGGCGACAAAGGCCGGGCAGACGGTGATTGCGCCCCCCACGGAAACTGGCGGCATTGACGCTACCTGCTCCGGAGACAGCCACAAAGCATCTGGCCGTATCCGGGAGCCGTCGGGCAGGCGCATATTGGCGTTAGCGCCGTGGGCTTCCCCGCCGTACTCTTCTTCCCAGATTTCCAACGAGCTTGTCAGCCGGGTTTCAGCTTTCGTGCCATCTCGATTTACCATCGGATTGATTACCAACTCCCCATCGCTGGTCAGCTCCAGGTTAAACCCACGGCCTTCGTTGGCTTTATCCAGGTCCACAAACCACTCATCTATCTCGGAATCGGTTAGTTTTCCGGCCACGGATTCCAGGACGGGCCTGATGTTGACGACCAACGTGCGCGGCAGGTCAAAATCGTCAGTGTCGGTAACGCCAACGGTATCTTTGATAGTGGCATTGGTTGTCATAGCATCTATCCTTCGAGAACGGGCTCATGCAAGTCAAAAATCCGCCGCCGCACCTCAAACATAAACCCCGGCAGCACCGCACCGCCGTTGATCGTCTCCGGGTTATCCAGTACCTCAGGCGAGGCGTCGGGGCGGTAGACGTGAACCTGTTGGTTGTACGGGTCAATCAGCCAACCCAGCAGCGCGCCGTTGGCGATGTACAGTTCCATCTTGCGCTGCAGCGGCGGCAAACGGTCGGTGCCGGACATTATTTCGGCGACAAAGGCCGGGCAGACGGTGATTGCCTTGCCAGGGGTAATGCCGCCCATTTCCGTTATCTGTGCCGGCGACAACCACGCCGCATCCGGCTGGGTTCGAGTGCCATCGGGCAAACGGACAATTCCATCGGAGCCGGAGACGCGTCCGCCGTGCCCGTCGTTCCAGGCGAATAGCCTTCCGATCATTTCCACTTCCGCAAAGTTGCCGTCCATATTCACCATGGGATTGATTACCAGTTCTCCTTTAGCGGTCAGCTCCAGATAGAAGCCACGGCCCTCGTTGGCTTTGGCGAGACCGACGATCCATTGGTCGATTTCGTCATCGCTAAGTTTGCCGGCAACCGAGTCCAGGATGGACCGGATGTTGATAGTGAGAGGCAATGGCACATCGCTCCAGTCAGTAATGTCGTGGTCATCCGTGGCTGGAGCGTGGGGTTTGGGTTGAGCAACCATCTCGTCTATCCCTCCTGGCCAGGTGGTTAATGCAAGTCAAAAATGCGGCTGCGGACATTGAACACGAACCCGGGCAGCACGGGCTCCCCGTCGATAGTCTCCGGGTCGTGCAGCACTTCGGGTTCGGCGCCGGGCCGGTAGATATGCACCCGGCGCTGGAAGGGGTCGATTAGCCAACCGAGCAGTGCACCGGAGGTAATCCACTCCTCCATTTTGGCCTGCTGGTCTTCAAGCGCGTTAGACCGGGAACGAATTTCTACTATGAAGCGGGGGGCAAATGGCGCACCGTAGTCGCGCTGGCCAGCCGGGGGCAATTCGGCCAACTGCTCTGGTGCAATCCAGCCAGCATCGGGAGCGCGGCGTCCCGGCCAAGGCATTCGCACTAGCGCGTTTCCGGTTACTACCAACCCAGCAGGGCCCGTGTTCGCCCAAAACTGCAAATCAAAATAAACGCTACCCGCACGCTGCATACCGTCCATGCTCTCCGACGCCATTGCCAATAATCTCCCGGCCTCATCAATCTCAAACTGGTAGCCCAAATCCTTGTTGTCATGAGTGAACTCAATGAACCAGGCATCCAGCGCGTCATCGTCAGGCAGCAGGGCCAGCACCGAACGGATGTCCAGCGCAAAGCTCTCAGGGAGCATATCGTCGTCAGCATCGGCGGTTACCGCCAGCGGAGCGGTGATCGGCTGTGTACTCATTTTGCTCTACCCTACGCCGCATCGTCCAGGCAATCGCGCAGCGGGCGGTTGATGCACGAGAAAATCGGTGTGTCCTGCAGCGTGTAGGGCCGGGCTTTGGATTCCCGCAGCTCCATCACCAGATCCAGAAACGTCCCCGGCTCATCGGTCTCGAACCCCAGCACAAACTCCGGATCGTCCAGGCCGAACGAGTAGGCAGTGGAGATTTTCACCTGCGGGTATTTGTGGCCGATGACGAAGTGGTCGTTCATCAACTCCTGGCGATCTTCCTTGGGCAGCTGATACCAGTCGTGGGTTTTCCAGAACGGATACATGAAGAGATAACGCCGGCCCACGATTCGCATGGACGCCGCATCGCCGGTTCCTTCCTGCCCCTCATGCTGGTGGTTGTCGATGTAGGGCGAGCGACGGGTCATCGCCAGATAGGAATGAGGCGTTTCCAGGTATCCGCCCAACCGGGTCCGGTTCAGTTGCGCCGCCAGCTCGTTGATTGGCTCCAGCTCCGGACAAACCCCCCACAGCATGAAATCGGTGTCGCCGCGAGTTCCCACCAGGCTGTAGGTATTCAGCGACACCCGGTCGGCGAACTCGGCGGTAACAGCGGCAAACTCATCCTTGCCGGCGTCCCGTTCCGCCGACGCCAGGCGACGCCACTCGGGCTGCACCCGGTAAAACGTGTACTTCACAAAATCGCGCCTGGGATCCGCCATCGCTTACCTCACATTGAATATTCGTTGCATCTGTTGGGACTCATGCTAGCCCGGTGTGGCGGAGTCGTCAATCGGTCAGCCGGCAATCCCCCTCATCCCGAGCCGGTCGAAGGCCCACCTGTCATTGCGAGGAGCGTAGCGACGTGGCAATCTCGTTGAGGTTGAACACACGCCGGCAAACCACCATTGCTACGGCGACGAGATTGCCACGCTGCGCTCGCAATGACAGATTAAAGTGGGTACGCATGAGGCGCTCCTCCAGGTTAACATTTGGCCCGTTGTCGGCTAACTATATGGGCGGTGAGGGAAGGTGGGGGAGGCGCTGGAGTTCCGCGCCATTTACATTCCACGATTGGCAGGGGACGAAGCATCCATGATTCCCCGTTTTGCTCTCCGGGCGCTGACCTCGTTGGGGATCGTCCTGGTTGCGGTGATGCTGACGGATGGCCAGCCTTCGTATGCTGAAGGGGACGAGGGTTGCCATTTCCTTATGCACCTGCGCCAGTCCATTGAATTCACCGGCCCTGCCGGCGGCTATGATTTCGAGCTGTACCGGCCCACCAAGTACGGCGCCAACATATACCTGTCGAACGTGTATGGCGACCGACCCTGCAACTGGCACGCTTCCACCAATCAGAATTGGCTCGATTTGAGCAGAACCCGTGGCGAAATAGCGGGAGGAGACGACACGTTCATTACGGTGAGCATCAACGAGCGGGCGCAGGATTTGCCACGCGGTGTCCATAAGGCGGAAGTGGTCCTGAAATCACCCCAGGGTCCGCAACTAAAATACCCCTGGAAAGTAGAGGTGATTGTACACGCCGAAACACCGTGCTCCCTGCACATCTCCCAGGGCATCTATCAGGCCCGGACACTGCGCGGTGAGGTGCCGCCAGGATTCAGCGTGGCCATCCTCACCAACCACGGCGATGCGCCCTGCGAGTGGACTGCGCAGAGCAGTCGTCCCTGGTTGAGCGTCTCGCCTACCAGCGGCGTCGTTACGCCGCAGCAACCTGGACAAATCAAGATCACAGCCAACGCCGGCGTCGCCAACCTGCCTCCGGACGACTACGACGCGGTGGTACACGTGCAATGGGTCTCAACCCGCGCGATGGACGTTGAAATCGAAGCGAGTTTAGAGGTAGAAGCGCCGCCTTGCGAGCTATATTTTGCGGAAGGACAAGCCCTCAGGATTTCCGGCAAAGCCGGTTCGATGGATTTCTCTCCAACGCACCAAAAATACGTCCTGGAAAACCGGGGCGGCACCCCGTGCTACTTTTGGCAAGCCAACGGCGTGCCGGACTGGCTGGCTATCGAGGATGAGAGCACGGTCTATGCCGCCAGTCAAACGGATGTGCAGGTGCTGGTGGATCAGCAGGCTGCGTCTCTACTTCGACCGGAATCGTACGAAACCACCGTCAGGTTCGGTTCCGGCAACGTTTCGGCCAGCAATGGCTTGGCGGTTGGAATCGACGTAAATCCGTTACCCTGCCACCTGGAAATCGTCGACCGGAGAGAACTGGTCTTCCGCATAGAACCGGAGGGACAATTAGAAGGCGAAAACCAGGAATCGATCGTCATACGCAACAATTCGACAAATGAAGATTGCTCCTGGCGAGCCGAATCGCGGAGAGACTGGCTGGTGGCAGAGCCGAGCAGCGGCACACTTGCCGGCGGCGAACAATCAACCGTTGTGGCAAGGATTGATCCCAACACTGAGGGATTTATCAGACTTCGTACCGGCAGCCACAGTGAGAACCTGGCATTCGCAGTGGTCAATGGCGCAGCGGACGCCCCGGTGCCGGTAACTCTGGATATTCCCTGCGAACCGAAACAACCGTGCGCTTATTTGCACACCAGCCACACTAAAACCACGGTGAATCAGCCGGCGACAATCTCGCTGTCGATTTACAACCCTCTCGATGACAACATCATCGCCCATCTTGTTGCCCGGGTGCCATCGGGCTGGCAGGTGCAGAGCGATAATTTCGCCGAACGGTGCAGCGCGATATGCAACCTGACCTATCCGGTCGCGGCCGGCGGTAAGCAGGAGTTTATCGAAATATTAGCCACCCCCAACAATGCTGGAAATCACGTTTTCGAAGCCAATGTGGAATGGGAGGTCGTCAACCCGGACAAACCGGACGACCCGGACGACGCCATGAACACGCAGACTCTCGAGCCTCCGCCCGAACCCCAGAACCTCCGCGTAGATGTGGAAGTGATCGGCCTCTCGCCAAATTCGGACGCGCCGGCGGCTCCCACTGCAACCCTTCCGCCAGCCACCAGCACGCCTATGCCCTCACCGACTCCTGAACCGTTGGCGGTCGCTAACGCCGTCAACCCCGCTGGCGGCGCGCCACCGAAGGTCAGCGGGACGACGACCAATACGGTGAATGGTCCGGGCGGCAGTGCAGGAATCCCCGGTTGGGGACTATTGGTGGCCGCGGCGGCAACGATAGCGCTCGCGGCAGTAGTGTTAATGTTAGTCGTGCGACGCGGCGGCCGGCGGAGGATATCCCCGGTCAACAGCAGTCCGATTGACTACGATGAGCTCGCCCGCGCTATCGAGCGCCAACGGCGCAACCGTCCGTCCAGCGCGACTTGATGTCAAATATTCTGGCCGCCGGACATTCCGGCTATCCCCAGGAGAAACTTCGTGAAAAACTTTAACCATTTAATCAGCCTAATCAGCCGCAATGTGTCGTTGTTGACCATGGTGGTCTTCGTCGTGGGAACCATAGTGCTTGCGTCGGCAATCACGCCCGGCGCCACGAACACCGTGTCCGCACAGGAAGCAACCGAGATGCCGCCGGCCACCAGCACGCTGGGGCCGCAGCCTACGGACACACCGCAACCCACGGCGACGCCGGCGCCCACCAGCACGCCGGAGCCGCTGGCAACGGACACCCCGCAACCCACCTACACGCCGGCGCCCACCTACACGCCACTACCTACTCAACCACTGCAACCCACTTACACGCCGCTGCCTACCGCCGTGCCCCAACAGCCGGCCCAGCCGTATTCGGGCACCACTCCGTTCATCAACTGCGGCCCCGGCGAGCCCTGTATTGACCTGCACAGCAGCCACACCAATATCTCGGTAGATGACAAGGCGCAGTTGAGCCTGTCCGTTACCAACGCTCTCAACAAGCCCAATATGACGGTGCGGCTCTTGTTGGAAATCCCCTCCGGATGGGAGGTGGACGGCGAGGGATTCGCCGAGCGGTGCAGCGGAGTCTGCAACGCGGTTTATGACGTGTACACGGCACAGCAGGAGCTGATTCAGATCACTGCCTACCCCAACCAAACTGGTTCTTCCCGCATCGCCGGACGCATCGAGTGGCGTTATGCCGGCGAAGATAGCCTCTACCACATCACCCGCGATGTATCCATCAGGGTAACCGCGGGCGCCAACGGCAACCAACAGCGCCAGCAGCCCATTCCGGCGTTCCAGGCCCAGCCCTACGTTCCGCAAGGCGCACCCGCATCGGCGCCGGTCGCGGCCCAGCAGCAACCCGCGCAACAGCAAACCGGGCAACAGCAAGCGGCGCCAGCCCAGCAGCAAAATACCGATCCCGGGGCAAGCTGCAGCCTGGCCCCGGAGTCCAACAGTGTCGATCCCAGCCTGCTGCTGGTCGCCGGGTTAATCGTGCCTGGCATTGCCCTCCGGTTCCATTGGAGGCCTGGGCGCGCCCGCAATCGCGTTGACGACGCGGCGGAATAACTTCCGGCCAACTGTCACACCCCACCACGGGGGTGAGTTCAACACTCACCCCCGCATTTTCGACGGGAGAATGGGCTACAATCCTGTCGTAACACTACCGCCAATTCGGCATCCACCAATCCAGGAGGGACAACCATGGTAACTATCGGAGAAGGTCAGTACACCTACACAGTGCAGGAGGGTTGGGGACAGCTTCCCGCCGGCTTCGCATTCAAAGAGGTGGCCGCCGTCGGCTGCGACGAAAACGACAATGTCTATGCCTTCAATCGCGGCGACCACCCCATGATGGTTTTTGACAAGGACGGCAACTTCATCAAGTCCTGGGGAGAGGGCGTCTTTCCCCGCGCTCACGGCATCACAATGTCGCCCGATGGCAACATCTTCTGCACCGACGACGGCGACCACACCGTCCGCAAGTGCACTGCCGACGGCGACGTGCTGCTCACTTTGGGAACCAGCGGACACCCGGCCGGCTTCATGTCCGGCGACCCTTTCAACCGCTGCACTCACGTGGCCATCGACCCCCGCAATGGCGATTTCTTCGTCTCGGACGGTTACGGCAACGCCCGTATCCACAAATACAGCCCCGACGGACAGCTGCTATTCTCCTGGGGCGAATCGGGCAACGGCCCCGGCCAGTTCAACATCGCCCACAACATCGGCACGGACCGCAACGGACGGGTTTACCTGGCTGACCGGGAAAACCACCGCGTGCAGGTGTTTAACTCCGACGGCCACTTTCTGGGCCAGTGGACGGATATGGCCCGCCCCTGCGGTTTGTACATCGACCAGGATGCCGGACTCGTTTACCTCGGCGAGCTGGGCGCCGCCATCGGTTCCAACGACCAGGCCACCGGACTGGGCCCACGGGTCAGCGTGTACGATACCGAAGGCCGTTTGCAGGCCAGGGTCGGCGACGGGCCGGAAGGCGAAGCGGCCGGCCGGTTTATCGCCCCCCACGGCGTCTGCCTCGATTCCGCTGGCAATATCTACGTTGCCGAAGTGTCGTGGACCCATACCGGCCAGCACCTCAACCCACCCCGCGAGGTTCGCTCCCTGCAGAAGCTGGTCAAAACCGGCTAATTTTTGACTTACATCGATAGACAGGATGGACAGGATAGGGAGATCGATAAATCCTGTTTATCCTGTTCATCGATGTAATAAAGAGAGTTACCATGGAAATCCGGATTGGAAGTCTCTCCCGCGACGCCCGGGAAGCCAGCGGCGCTGCGTTGATTATCGACGTATTTCGCGCCTTCACCACGGCGGCCATCGCCTTCGACCGGGGAGCCCAACGCATCACGCTGGTCGCAGAAGTCGAGGAGGCGTTGGCCATCCGGCAGCGCAACCCCGCCATCGCCGACATCCTGATGGGCGAGGTGGGCGGCGCCCGTCCCGACGGATTCGACCACGGCAACTCACCCTTCGAGGCCTCGTCCATCGACTTCGCCGGCAAGAGCATCGTGCAGTCAACCAGGGCCGGCACGGTGGGCACGGCCGCCGCCGGAGCCGCCGGGTGCAATCCCATTTACGTAACTTCGTTTGTGGTGGCGGGAGCCACGGCGCGGGCGCTGCTGGCGGAAGACCCCCTGCCAGGCCGGGTGACGATTCTGGCTATGGGTGACCAGGGCGCGGACCGTTCCGACGAGGACGAGCACTGCGCCCTGTACCTGCGTAACCGTCTGGAGGGCCGCAGCCCGGACCCAGCAGCCCTGCGAAAGTTGATCATGGCCGGCGGCGCAACACAAAAATTCTTCGACGAAACCCAACCCCAGTTCCACCCCCGCGACGTATCCCTCGCCCTGGAAATAGACCGCTACAACTTCGCCATGCGCATAACCCGGGAGGACGGCCTGCTGGTGGCCCGGCGGGTGGGGTGAAGGAGTTGGGTAACTGTTCAGACTGGCGTGGATCTGCGGACTATTCGGCCTATTGTGGAGGGGCAACCAAGCACGGCATTTCCACTGCTAACCGTTTCCGTCCCCTCAAACGTGAACGGTTACGGAGTTGGTTGTACGCTTGACGTCAATAGTCAACGTTCGGTATGCTTGACCGGATATGATCATCGGGTATCGGGATCGCCGAACCGAGCAGTTCGCCAGTGGAGTATTCATCGCGGCGTTCCAGGGTTTTGAAGACCAGGCAACGAATCGGCTGGCGATCCTTAATGCCGCAGTATCGCTACATTCGCTGAGATCCCTGGGGGGAAACCGACTGGAATCTCTCAGTGGCTCGCGTGTCGGGCAGTATTCCGTCAGGATCAACCGGCAATGGCGCATCTGCTTTGCTTGGTCTGATGGCGCCATGGGGCCCTCTGATGTAGAGATTACGGACTACCATTAACTTCTTGGAGGATGTGCAGTATGTTCAGGCGGATCGTTCATCCTGGGGAGATTTTGAAGGACGAGCTGGAAGAATTGGGGGTATCCCCCACAGCGCTGGCTCGGCAGATCGATGTGCCCCCGAATCGAATCAGCCAGATAATCGCCGGCAAGCGTTCTGTAACCGGGGACACTGCGCTGAGATTGGGGCATTGGTTCAGCATGGAACCGCAATTCTGGCTGAACCTCCAGACCCAATACGATCTGGCGGTTGCCGACCAGCTAGTGGGCGAAACCGTGCGTGGCCTGCCAACCGTCGCCTCCAGCCGCTAACTGCAAGAGTTCGCCACGACGCTGCCATGCGCGTAACCCGGGAGGACGGGCTGCTGGTAGCCCGGCGGGTGGGGTGAATAAACAGGGGAAGAAATATGACCAATGATTTTGCTGATCTAGAGAGCATTGCACAATGGACGGTATCATATGAAGCCGAAAATGTAATTGAAAATAGTATTGATGCGGGCGAACTAGCCTCATCATTACTATCAATACGACAATTGTGCCTCCGTTCGAATGAAATCATGAACGGAGGCACTGCAACTGCGTCCTTACGCGTTATCGCAACTAACGCAGGATCCTTTGATGTTCATGTAGCACTGGCCATTACGCTTATCGCTGGGATGCACGCCCTTTCAGGGGACTACGTCTCAGCGGCTGTGAATTTGAAATACCTCCTAACAGGCAATCCCGGAGCGATGGGAATTATAGGGGCATTCAGGCATCTTCGGGGGAGATCTTATATCACTACTGAAATCAACCAGGATTCGGTTACACTTGAAGCTAATGAACTAAGATTAAATATCCCAGTGGAGGTGTTCAGCCTATTCCAAGATAGGAGTGTGAAAGAAGCGTTGAATGACATGATAGAACCTTTGAAACAACATAGCGTAACAAAAATCACATTTCGCGATGGAGATGAGGAATTAGTATCTTTAGAATCAAATGATTTCGATGATCCTGAATACGATGATCCCTCAGATGAGACAGAAAATGTGATTGATATACCTATACAGAGGCTACGTGTTGCCTCTCCCAATTTAGAAAACAGGACCGCTAAATGGCGATTGAACGACGGCAATACCACGCGGTGGTATTCGATTCATGATGAAGACTTCATGCAAAAAGTCACGAACGGTGACGAGAAATTTGGCGCTGGTGATGTACTCACTTGCCATGTTAACATTGTCCAGACATTACATAATGACAGTGGATTCGACAGCGATTACCGAATAATAAAGGTTCTGGATCATAGTTCACCCGGCAGGCAATTATCTTTCAATGATGGATAAATTAATACCCAACGCCCTCATAATCGCATTGTTGCTGCCATGCACCGCCGGCTCTCTGCACCATTGGTTGCGCAAAGTATTAACAGCAGCAATGGCCTGCTGATTTTCACTCAGGCCCAGCATTTCCAGCACAACATGGTCAATCCGATGACGGTTAGCGTCACGGAAAGCGTAGGATGCCGGCTGTAGTTCCGACGTTGAGAGTTCGCCGTAATGACGGCGCGCCGTTGCTCTGGCCAGTTCGCCAGCCTCGCTGTCGGCGGAGAAATCAGGGATGGGGAATCCCGATAGTGCTCTTATCTGCATCGTAGCCCGGCCCGGTTGCGTCGTTTGGGCGTAGCAGGTTCTCAACATCAACCCAAATGTCGAGTTAAGCCAAATGGCTAGTGCGGCTTTCACGTCGTCATTGCCGGAATGCAACGTCGTCCACGCCCGGCCGCCCATTGCAGATTGCGGGGTTCGTGCCGCTGCCAAAGCCTGCGATGTCAAACGCAAAGTACGGGAGATAAACAGATCACTGCGCTGCGCCAGCATCTGCCGGAGTTGCTCCTCATCGTCTATTGCCGGCTGTCCGTCATGAGTTGAGGAAACCAGGATTCGTTTCTGCGATTCGGAGTCTGCCGCCCAGAGTGAAGGGTATGTTGGCAGTATGTCCGGCGTGATTCGGTCGAAAGTGAACGCACCGATGGTTTCCGTCGCTCCCCGTATATGACCAATCAGATGGTGCGTTGGGCCTATGGTAACCGCTTGCTCGAGAGCAGTCATCGGAA
Organism: Dehalococcoidia bacterium; assembly: GCA_965262485.1. GTDB lineage: Bacteria > Chloroflexota > Dehalococcoidia > Lucifugimonadales > UBA3495 > Bin87. Next base: position 3,644,288 of record OZ253540.1, read on the forward strand.
GGCTGAATTCCCAACCCTGTCGGTTTTCCGGGGAGTACAACCGGCCGACCATCAGCTCGGTAGCAACTGTGGCAAGGTGGTGGTTCTGCATTCCCACACCGAACCACGGGAAACCCGCTGAGGGCGGCGTGATGGCCGTCCAACTGCCGATGTGCTTGCCCGCTTCGTGAATAATGCCGCTGTTGCTGCCCGATTGCCGAATGTCGTTTATCCAATTGGCGTACCAATAGGATTCTGTGACCGATTGGGGAATGTCGCTGATATTCACGCAAACAATCCGCGTGTCTTCGTCCGTGTCATCTTTGGTTCGCCGGGTAGCCACCAACAGCATCTCGTTCATATAGGTGTCGGCAGACATCATTGCAGTCTGGTGGGCGGTAAAAGCGATGGCGGTTATCTCTCGGTATTCACTCTCCACGGTACTGCGAAACCCCTCCCAGGATTCGGAGTGAGCGGCTGTGAGAGGCAGTACGGTAGCGAAAACGCCGCCGGCCTTGAGCTTTTTGCCAGCCAGGGCGGAAAAATCCGCGCCCAGGCCGGCTTGTCCATCAGTCATTTGGTTGCCGGCGTTTCGCAGGTTGTTGCGAATACTCGTCAGTCGTTTCATGCTGCGTTTGCGCTGGGGTTCGGTGATTCCCGTTACATCGAACATCCTGCGGTCGCCCCGGGCCCGGGAATAAGGCGGATTCTGTATAACCACGTCCTGACTGTGATGGGGGACCGGGATAGAAGTCGGCTGCTCCAGGTTTGCAGTAGCGGTGCGGGCCAATTGGCCGGTTACATCGGTAATCTGGTCCGATTCCAGGAGTTCCAAGGAGCCGGTATTCCCGCCCAGAACAGCAACGGCGGCGATGTGGGCAGTGTGATACTCGGTTGCAATCTCGGCGGTGGACAGGCCGGCAGCAGTCATATGGGACGCCAAAGAGTTGATGTCCAGGCCAGTGATTGACTGCTCCATCATTGTGCGATGCAGGTTGTCTGCGCTGCCGCCGGCTGATTCGTGCTTCCGCCGGATACCGTGATAGGAAGCTCGCAGCAGAGTTCCGGTTCCGCAGGCCAAATCGGCCACGCGGAGGTTGCCTACGGCAGTTTCGGATGCCCAATCATTCAGGGATATGCGCGCGACGGCCAGCTGCGACAGCAGTTCCGCCGTTTCGGGCAATGTGTAGTGCGCCGCTGTTTCCTCTCGGTCGTCCAACAAGAGGGGGAAGAGTTCGCCGGCGAAGTCCACCCGATTGCCAAGCCGCAGGGCCGTGACACGTTCTGCCGTGGTGGCCAGTTCGGTCAATACGCCGGAGCCAACCGCGTCCGGTATGCGGTCATCCAGCGCATCGCGGGCCGTATTGAAAATGGAACCGTAGTTGACTGCCAGTATCTTGTCCCACTCGGTTCGCAAATCGCCCAGCGTAATACTGCCGCGGCCGGCAGTCCTCAATTCCGCGATTGAGTGTAGTCCATTCTGGCGCAGCGTGGCTGAACCGGCTGCCAACAAGTTATGCAGTCGTAAAGAGGTAAGCCAGATGCAGCAGGCCATGCGTAACCCCTGCATTTCCTGACGCTGGCCCAATATGCCGGCAATGGCGCCAGCAACTCCCGGCGGCAGACTGCGATAAAGATAATCGGCTAGGCTGTGTATCCCAGCAGCTACTTGGCTGGCAGTTCGGGAAACTAAGGTCGGCGGCGCTGCCGCGTATTCACAAAGTGCCGCCAGATCATCTACAGTGCCGACAACATAATTCGGATGCGCCGGCCAATAGGAAACATCTTCCTCAGTCAACGCGATTTCGGTCTCGTTACCTTCAATGTTTGCGGACAAGATAGCGTACCGCAGTTCCAAACCTTCCGGTTGCGCTAACCGCTCTCGCAGTTGGTAATTTGACCAGCCGCGAATCTCGAGCGGTGCGCCCACGGCAATGGCCGAACGTACCGGAAACGGGGTTCCTGTTACCAATCGGCCCAACCTGCTCCGGGCATCGCCGAAAGCGGGTTCGCCAAACTCTACTTCAATCACAACGGGATAAATGTCCGGCGGTGTGACCAGAATGTCAGGGCGTTCCCTCCTGGCATCATCAAACACCTGCTGGCGTTCGGCGATAATAAAACGTTCGTCCTCGCGCCACGCCCTTCGCCTGGCACGCAGTGCATTCGCCAACGCCTCATTAAAAGTTTGTTCGTGCATCAGGCCGGCGGGGCCAGATGGCATATTGGGCAAGTTCGGTTGCGTACTCATAAGCACCTTTATACAGCATTGGCCCGGGCTACCTAAGCCTTGAGTCCTACCCCCTAAAACCCCACCATCCAGGCCGCGAACCGCCGCAGCAGTCCCTCCGATCCCTGCTCGATGGTGAACCGGCTTGCCGCTAGGGCCGTATCCAGATCAAGCCGGCCGTAGGCCAGCAGCAGGTAGGTGTTGGCGTCGCAGGACACCAGCAGGTCTATGGACGAGGCATCGCCGTGGACATTGTTGCCCACTTCCACACCGTCGGGACTGACGATCACATCCAGCGCAGCGGCATCCGACAAGTGGAACAGGTAGCGCACCGCTTGGGTGGGCGGGTCGTTGCCCGGGTTGTAGGCGGTGCGGAGCCAGTGGGCCGACATCCCCAGCAACACCGGCTGCGCGTCGGCGTGGAGGCCGGCATTGCTGTCGAAGGCGCTGCGGATATCCCAGTCGTGCACCGCCAGCTCCTGGATGCGCTGGCTCACGTACTCCCGCGCCGTCATAGTCCCGCGCCGGGGGTGCCAGCAATCGCAACGCCAGTCGTCGCCGCTGAAGTTTCCCAACAGACCGTGCAACGCGCGATAAAGTTGGTCGTACGTCGGCAGCAGATCGTCCCCCATGGACTGAGCGTAAGCGATGTCCGCATCGGCGTTGGCCGCCGACATCGCCATGTTGTCCGTTGGCGCGCTGAATCCGGCGGGAGGCCCGGAGTCGCCGGTGCGCCCTCGGGTCATGCTGGCGATTTGCCGCTCGGCCCGGTTGGTCAAATGTCCGGCCACGTCGCGCACCGTCCAGGCGTCGCAGGCCGACTGCCGGCCCAGATCCGCGTCGGTCAGGCCCGACAGAAACTCGTGCAGCTCGCGGGCCAGGGTGCCGATAACGCGCACCTCATCCCGGATAATCGCCTCATCATAAGCCGCCATCGCACCCATCTCCAATCAATCCTGTATATCCCGAATATCCTGTCCATCCCGGTTCAAATTCTTCACAGCCCGCCAAACCACCGACCCAGGTTCCGCAGCGCCACGTGGGCAATCGTGTCGGCAGTCTGGGACACCCTGACACGGCCGGCGCGCTTGGCGGTATTCCAGTCCACCCGGTTGTACAGGCACAACAGATACGTACCGGCATCGCAGCGGACGGTCAAATCCGGCTGACGGTCGGGAGCGCAGGGCTCAATGGAAAAGGCGTCGCCCGTAACCACCACGTCGTGGCTCAGGGACGCGCCGCCGTCGCCTCCCACTTCGAAACGATACGCCACCGGTGTGGTCAGCGGGGCCGTGGGGCGGAAGCAGAGTTGGTACCACATCTCCGACCCTGGCAGCAGCGCCGCTGCTCCGTCGGCGTCCAGTTCACCTTCGCCGGCGCCGCCCGAGCGCATGTCCCAATCGTGAATCACCAGTTCCTGAATACGCAAATCCAGATAGCTGCTGGCCGAAATCGTACCGCGCCGACGGTGCCAGCAACCGATTGACCAGTCAGTCCAGTCCCGTAGAGTGTCGTCCAGTTCCTGGTACCACTGCTGGAAATTATCCAGCAACGCATCGCCCCACTCCCGGCGCATCTCCACGTTGTTAACGGCGTTGGCCTGCTGCACCTGGTCGGCAGTGGGCATAACGCTTTCGCCCTCGGGTGGGCCGCCCTCTCCGGCCAGCCCCCGCAGCAACGCCTCTCGCTGACGGACGGCTCCACCGGCCAGATGTGCGGCCACCGTGCCAACGTCCCACTCCGAGCACGCCGAAGGGCCGTTCAGCGCTGCGGCCGGCCCTTCGGATAGTCGCCGGTGAATGTCCCCCGACAAGCGTTTAATCAGTTCAACCCTGGCGGCATCGTCCAGCATCATTGCCTCCCCAAATTTGTCTGAGTCCCAATCGCAAGTAGTTTATCACGACGCCGCCGGCAATCCGGGCCGGTGTATAATGCCGCCAACCGGGAGGTGAGAGTTATGCCGGAAATGATGGGACCTCATACTGTTATTCGTACCGAGTTCGGCCTGCCGGCGCTCATGCGCGACGGCGTGACGCTCTACGCCGACGTGTACCGTCCGGACACTTCGGACCCGGTGCCCGTGCTTTTGCAACGCACTCCCTACGACAAGGCACAGTCCCGGACGGGCAGCCTCGACGTGATGCGCGCGGCGTCCCACGGCTATGCGGTAGTGATCCAGGACACCCGCGGGCGCTACACCTCCGAGGGCGAGTTCTACCCCTTCCTGGATGAACCGGACGACGGCTACGATACCGTGCAATGGTGCGCCGACCAACCCTGGAGCACCGGCAAGACGGGTATGTTCGGGCGTTCCTACGTGGGAGCCACCCAGTGGCTTTGCGCTATCACCAACCCGCCGGCCCTTACGACCATCTCCCCCGGTATCACCGCCTCCGACTACTACGAGGGCTGGACCTATCAGGGGGGCGCGTTGGCCTGGGGGTTTGCCCTTTCGTGGACGATGCGACAATTGACCATGGCCAACCTCGGCGCCATCAGCAGCCGCCACGACGTCCCCGAAGGCGCCCGCGCCGGGCTCCTGGAAGCTTTCAACCGGCTGGACTGCACCATGCGTCAACAACCCATCGTGGAGTTGCCGCACCTCAAAGCGCCGCTGGCGGACTATTTTTACGACTGGATTCGGCACTCGTCCAGCGACGAATACTGGCAGCGCTGGCGCATCGAGGACCACTACCCGCATATCACCACGCCGGCGCTGCACGTGGGCGGATGGCACGATATTTTCCTGTTGGGCACCCTCCGCAATTTCGTTGGTATGCGGAAACAGGCCGAGGACGCAACGGCGCGGGGCGGTCAACGTCTCATCGTTGGCCCCTGGCACCACGGCCCGTTTGCCGAAATGTCGGGCGACTACTTCTTTGGCCTGGGCGCTTCCGGGCCGGCCATCGACACCGACGGCGTGCAGCTGCGGTGGTTCGATTACTGGCTAAAGGGCGAGCAGAATGGCGCCGACGCCGATCCTCCGGTTCGCATCTTCGTCATGGGCGACAACCGTTGGCGCGACGAACAGGAGTGGCCGTTGGCGCGAACCCGGTTCACCGACTACTACCTGCACAGCGGCGGTCGGGCCAATACCGCGGCCGGCGATGGCGTCCTGTCTGCCGATGCCGCCGGTGAAGAATCGCCCGATGTGTTCCTGTATGATCCCCGCGATCCGGTTCCAACCCGGGGCGGCCCGCTGTGCTGTGGCCCGTCTTTCGTGCCCGGCGGCGCCTACGACCAGCAGGAGTTGGAGGGCCGCAGCGACGTGCTCTGCTACACCACGCCGACCCTCACGGCCGATGTCGAGGTTACCGGGCCGGTAACCCTTACGCTGCATGCTGCGACCTCTGCCGCCGATACCGATTTCACTGCCAAGCTGGTGGATGTGGATCCGTGCGGTTCGGCGCGCAACCTTACCGACGGCATTATCCGCGCGCGATACCGCAGCGGCACCGATGAGTCCCGCCCCGTTACGCCCGGCGCCGTCCACGAGTACAACATTGACCTGGTGGCCACCAGCAACGTTTTCAAAGCCGGCCATCGCATCCGTCTGGAGATCAGCAGCAGTAACTTCCCGCGGTTCGACCGCAACTTCAACACCGGGGGCGATCCGTGGGCGTCCACCGACAGCGTGCCGGCGGTGCAAACCATTCATCACAACGGGCAATATCCGTCGCGCTTGCGCCTGCCCGTCATTCCCGCCTGACCAGGCCGCCGAGTCAGTAAGCGATGGCCCGCTATGGATGTCTGGTAATTGGCGTCATCCTGGCGTTGATCATCCTGTTCGTAATCGTCTACTTCTGGTCGGGCTGGCTGAATCGCCCCGTGGGACACAGCATCGCAACAACGGAATCCCCCCGCTCATCCTGGGCCTGTCGCAGGATCACCCACCCCACCTGTCATTGCGACCCCGTACTTGATACGGGGGTAGCAATCTCGTCGCCGTAGCAATGGTGGTTTGCCGACGCGTGTTCAACCTCAACGAGATTGCCACGTCCCTCGACAAGCTCGGGATGAGCGGGCCTCCGCGCAATGACAGCAGGCCAGTATGGTTTGACAAAGTGGGTACGCATGAGGGTAGCCCATCGGTTGCAGGGATAACGCCCGGTTGCTACAATCTTAAGCACGCACCGGCGTGGTGTAGTGGTAGCGCATCGGTCTCCAAAACCGAAGGTGTGGGTTCGATTCCTTCCGCCGGTGCCAATAAATACCTGCTCAAAGTAGGTATTTCCCTTTTAATCGACGTGTTTATCACTTTGTTGATGACGACGTGTTTGGGTAATCGCCATCGAAACCCTATCAACCTGACATGGTTTTAATGCTGCTGAGGCGTTTGGCGTTTCCCCGACGTTCGCGGACCACTTCCTCGTACTATTCCGAGTTTTTGCGTTGGTGGTATTCTCGGCATGGATCGCAGTTGGCGTATCCAGGTAGAGGCCGTCGGCGTCCGCAGTCGGCGCACATTCCAGCCGCGATCCGCTTTTCTCGATTGCGTTGGCTACGTCGCCTGGTTCTTAATCAATCTTGGAATTGGAGGGATAGAGACGATCCAGTTTAGTTCTGGCATCCTCAGTCCTGAAACGCCAGTTGATGTCGGCTCGTGCCGCATTGCGCTCGGCCTCGTAGCCGTTGACCGCCCGTTGCAGAGCGGCAACATCGGGATTGCGCCCTTTAAGGCAAGCCCGGGGCAACACGCTGAACTCAATCTCCGCCATGTTCAGCCAACTGGCGTGCTTGGGCGTGTGGTGAAACTCCAGCCGCTTCACGATGCGCCGAGCTTCGGCGGCAATGACCATTGCCATCCAATTTCATGGTGTAACCTCCCCGGGAGTACCAACCAGAGCGGGCGGACAAATTACCACTGCTGCCCGTCTGACGGTACGGTCTCACAAAGTTGCCCCGGCGATCCACAAAGGTGATTACTTTTGAGTTCAACCCTCCCTTGGCCCGGGTAATCCCCTGCTTCTGGCGTGACAGCCCCGGCGTCAACCCGGGCATTCCAAACTGATTGCCAGCCACTGGCCGGTTCACTATCATCAACACGAACCGGCTCACGTACGGCCGTGGTTGGTTCAAGGGCCGCGGCCCGGAACCAACCTCTCGAGCCACACCACGCAACCCCGGGAAAACGGACCAGCGCCACAACAGTCGCCATGAAACCACGCAACGCCAAAGCAAACCAACAAGCCGCTGACCCGCACGCCATTGCAATCGCTAAGGCAGTCCAAGAGGCCGTCCAACCGGATACCGTCATCCTCTTCGGATCACGAGCAATCGGAGACTATCGGCCCGACTCGGACCTGGACCTCCTCATCGTCACCGACCAAAAACACCACATTTCAGCCCGGTTGGAAGCGGAACACGTCGCCCGCCATTACATGAGGGCCAACCCGCCGGAACTGGAATTGGGCATCATCGCCATGGACCGACAGACGTTCGACCACTGCCGGCGCGCCAATATGCACATTGCCGGGCAAGCAGTAATCTATGGAGTCGTCATGAGCGGAGAACAGATGGACTACCGATACCACTACGAGGACGAATACCCCGAACACGGGCCCGAAACCCGCCAGCGCATCCGCCGCGCCGAAGAATACGGTTATAACCTCAACCACTTCGTCGAGACCGACTACTACGACAAGACCCTCATCGGCCAAGCTGCGGAAAAAGCGCAGGAGAACGCCCTCAAGGGATGGCTTTCCAGCCTCCAGGACACCGGCCGCTACGGCCACGCCATCGGAGCCGCCTGGGACAAGCTTGTCGCCACAGAGGACTGGAACCAACCCGTCATGGCCCAACTCTACCAAGCGGTCCAAGACGTGTTCGACTACACTACCTTCCCCGAGCCAGGCCGCAACAGCCCGGACCGCACCAGCAACTGGCTGATGCTGTACGCGACCATATATGACTACGCCCCCTCCGAACATCAAATGACCCGAGCGGAAGAAACCGAGCTAAGAGACAAAGCCACCTACGCCGTAGAAGGCATCATCCAGCGAATCCACCAAATCAGCGGAACGGACGACGCGGACGTATACGACAACGGGCGCAAACCTTGGAACAGGCCTTAACCCAGGGTCTTTCGTTCTCCCTCTCCCCTTGTGGGAGAGGGCTGGGGTGAGGGGTATAATCTGCCGCAGGATAGTTCCCTATCTCACACCCTCACCCTAACCCTCTCCCATCAAGGGAGAGGGGATTTCTTGTAAAACCGAAAAGCCTGGGCCTTAACCCAGGGTCATTCGGTTGTCATTGCGAGGAGCGCAGCCGCTCATGGTGAGCCTGTCGAACCACGTGGCAATCTCGTTGCGGTTGAGCACGTGCCGGGGAACCATCATTGCTACGGCGACGAGATTGCCACCCCCCGTATCAAGTACGGGGTCGCAATGACATGAGGAAAACCGAAAGGCCCTGGGCCTTAAGCGTCGAAAGAACCTAGTAGTCCGAAATCTTTGCAATGATGGGTTGAAATGATGGGTTGATTGGTACAGGGCCTTTCCCCGGCCATACCGGGCTTATGGAGACTATCGCCGAGCAATCTGGCTTCCACCCGTCATTTCAAGGATGCTGGTCTGCTAGCCCACTGCCGCGGAAAACCAAAACCGCAAGCACCGGAACGGCTCCAATGACAAGGCTGACGCAAGTCCAGCCAGCCTCGGACCGAGGCGCAGCTAACGATAACTCCAAGCCTCCGGACAAAAGGTCTCCGTTTCTCAACACACGACACCGCTAACCCAAAAAATAGTTGCTGATCCCGTCAACTTATAGAGCGGCACTGATACGGGAGGGTTCGAGAAGGCCGTCCAGCACGAATGAGGTTGACGCGCATCTTCAGTGGGCTGCATACTCACTCTCGCCGGCTGGCCTGGGCTGAAAACTGGGCAATCCTGAACCAGGTACGTCCTGTAAACTTGCTGGAAAGACGGTTGTGTACCGAAGGGACAGGCCAGTTGTCTGGCCAAACGAGAACTCATCCAACTGAAGGGGGAGGAGAACCGTGGCAGGACCATGTACGGGCCTAACCGTCCTGGATTTCTCATTGGGGATGCCAGGGGCCATCTGCACCTTGGTAATGGCCGACTACGGGGCCGAGGTGATCAAGATTGAACCTCCCGGCGGAGATCCTTTCCGCTTTCAGCCCGCCTGGATTTCATGGAACCGCGGAAAAAAAGGCATTGTGCTGGATCTCCGCACTACAGAAGGCCGCGAGCAAGCCATCCAGCTGGCCGCCCGGGCTGATGTGCTGGTAGAGTCCTTCCGTCCCGGAGACATGGCCGACTGGGGGTTGGCGTATGACACCCTGTCGCAACTTTACCCGCGGCTGGTCTACTGCTCCATAACGGGCTTTGGGCAAAAGGGCCCACTCCGCCGGGTGAAAGGGTACGAGGGTGTCGTTGCGGCCAAGGCGGGCCGGATGCTCAACTTGCAGGGACAGCCTAACCGGGAAGGCCCAGTGTATTCGGCGCTGCACACCGGTAGCTGGCACGCCAGCCAGGCTGCAGTGCGCGGGATCCTTGGCGCCCTCCGCGTGCGGGACCTGTGCGGGCGTGGGCAATGGGTCCAGACCAGCATCGTCCAGACCCTGGCTTCTCCCCACGACAACAATGTCGGTGACGGTGGACTGGTGAATATGCAGCTCCGGCGCCGGGACCCGGAGCGGTTCCCCGGGAGACCCGGCGGCGCCCGAGGCCTCTCCTCCATAGGATACGTTCCCGTGCGGACCAAGGATGGCACCTGGCTCCAACACGCCAATCAGAGGGTTCCGCACATCCAGGGGCATCTCAAGGCCATTGGCCTTGGGCACCTGCTCGAGGATGAGCGGTTCGAGAATGTTCCCGCCATCGACTTGGAGAACCGAGAACTCCTGCGCCGGGAGATACTGAAGAAGCAGTTGGAGAAGACCGCCGACGAATGGATGGAGATTTATCTCCAGGACGGCGACATCGCCGCTGAGCCCTATCGTAACAGCGTCCAGGCCATGGATCATCCTGCGGTAGTCTCCAACGGTACAGTGGTAACGATCAATGATCCTCGCGTGGGCCCTATGCGGACCCTGGCCCCGCTCGTGGATTTAAAGGACACCCCGGGAGAGCCAAGCGGACCAGCCCCTGATGTGGGACAGCACAACGCAGAAGTCCTGGGACGTCTGCGGCAGCCGGCCGTGGCCGTAAGCGGTGGCTTGCCTGAGGAGAGTGGCACCGATGTGGCGACCCACCCCCTGTCAGGGGTCACCATCCTGGACCTGGCGACAATCCAGGCCGGGCCCTACGGCGCCGCCCTTTTGGCAGACCTTGGGGCACGGGTCATTAAGATCGACGCCACCGATAGGCGATTGGATGAAGGGCGGCGTTCCACTGCACAGGCAGTGGCCGACCCACGCACCTACGCTGGCAAGGAAGGCATTCAGGTTGACCTTCAGACCCCTGAGGGCAAAGAGATCGTCCATAAGCTGATCGCCAGTGCCGATGTTCTCTCGCACAACTTTCGCCTCGGCGTTCCGGAGCGCCTCCAGATCGATTGGGAGACCTGCCTGAAGATCAATCCCCGCCTGGTCCATGTCTGGATGGGGACCTATGGCGAAAACGGAGTACACGCGCGCCGGCCGGGCGCCCATCCCATTCCCGGCGCTATCATGGGCGGCGCCATGCGGCAGATGGGCCGGGGCATGCCCCCGCCGCCGGAACAGGTCATGGATATTGAGGAGACCGTTGAGGCGACCCGCTGGCTCATGAAATCCAACTGGGGACCGGACCAAAACACCTCCCCGGCTGTGGCCACGGGCGTCATTCTGGGCCTTCGGGCGCGGGACCTCACTGGTAAAGGCCAGCCCGTCCACATCACCATGCTAAACGCCAATGCCTGGACTAATGCCGATGAGTATTACGACCACGCGAACCGCCCTCCCATTGCCATGCCCGACGAAGAACTTCATGGCCTTAATGCCCTGTACCGTCTCTACCGCTGCCGGGAAGGGTGGGTGTTCCTGGGTTGTCTGTTCCAGGACGAGTGGGAAACATTCTGCCGCACTGTGCAACGGGAAGAACTCCTGGCCGATCGCCGCTTCTCTACTCGAGAGGCGCGACAGGCCAATGACGAAGCCCTGATTGCCGAGATCTCGGCAATCCTCGCCGGGCGTACCGCTGCCGAATGGGAAGAGTTGCTAATCATGGCGGACATCGGCTGTGTTCGGGCCGATGAAGCTCTGGAAGGAGAGTTTTATGCGGACCATCCCCACGCCAGGGCGAATGCTCTGAGCGTTGAGGTGGAGCACCCGTATGTCGGAAAGTACCTCCGTTACGGCGGGTTGGTCGAATTGTCCCTGACTCCGGGACTCTACCGGACCTCCATCCAAATTGGCCAGCACACCAAGCCCCTGCTTCGGGAAATCGGGTACGACGACCAGGAGATCGAGGACTTGGGAACGCGGGGAATCGTCCAATGGGCGGACCCCTCGGTGGGTGGGGAGCCGTAGGCCAGTACGCCCAACCTGCGTCAATCTGCTCCATACCTGGATAACCTCATCTGAATCCAATTTGCGAAGGGAGGTCATACTTGGCAATACTGGTCAGTTTCGATATAGATGGAACCCTGGAAGCAGGAGACCCGCCTGGGCCTATCACGATGAGCATGGTCAGGAAGGCTCAGGCTCACGGTTGCATTATCGGCAGCTCATCTGACCGTCCACTTCCGGTACAGCAGGCCATTTGGGACAGACACCGCATCGAGGTGAGTTTTGTCTCAACGAAGCAGGGTCTCTTGGACCTGAAGTCTCGCTTTTCGGCTGAGGAGTACTACCATATTGGCGATACGGAGTTGGATCGCCAATTTGCCCTGACCGCGGGGTTCCATTTCGTCTCGATGGATGCCGGAAATACCGAGCCGTGGATTAACGGCAGGACGAACCAGGATTAGACGCACTTTCAGCATCCTTTTTCTTTCCCACGAGCTTATGCGGACCTGAACCTGAAGCACGCCACCTATGAAATTGGCTGGGGACTGTTGGCATTTCACGTCATTCCGGCGAAAGAACGTCACCCCGTACTTGATACGGGGCCGGAATCCAGGCGCTTTGGAAAGCAGACATCGTTCACATTCAGGGTACTCTGGATTCCCGCTTGCGCGGGAATGACGAGCTGGGGTTAGCGAAATCGCCTTATATCTCAAATATCAACACGGCCCAGGGACTGTGGTGGGGCCTTTCGATTCTCCCTCTCTCCTTGTGGGAGAGGGCTGGGGTGAGGAGTATAGTCTGCCGCAGGATAGTTCCCTATCTCACACCTTCACCCCCGTATCAAGTACGGGGCCGGCTCTAACCCTCTCCCATCAAGGGAGAGGGGATTTCTTGTAAAACCGAAAGGCCCTGACCGAACGAGTACATTGTATTGACGGATTAGGGGGTTCATAGTAAAGTCGCGCTGGATAATACTTAATCTGTAAGGATATCCTGATCACATTTTACTGATCCTGGGCGGTTATAGCGTTTCACAACGAACGTCGGGAATATCCCAGGTAGGGAGCAGGAATGCCAAATCTCGGAATACTATCAGCCCGCAATATCATAATCTGTACGTCACTTGCCACTGCTCTGATCTTTTTTATAGGATGCTCGAGTTCCAGCCCCGACGAATCCTCGGCCCCGGCGGCTCCGGTCGCCACTTCCGCACCGGTCACGCAGGATTCCAATGTCGCCACGGCTATGCCCTCACCGGCGGAGTCAGCGCAGGGCGAGTCGGAGGTGGTCTCAGGGAAGGTCACTTTGATGGCCTCCGACTGGGGCACCCAGTCTTTTGAACCCCGGGACGCCACCGGCCAGATAATGACGCAGCACCGGATGTTGCATGGTTGGCTGATTGCGGGTAACGAGAATACCGAAATGATCCCGGGTATTGCCGAAAAGTGGGAACTGTCGGAGGACGGCCTCCAGTGGACTTGGACCATTCGCAACGGCGTTAAATTCCACAACGGCGACGACCTGACCATTGACGATATTCAATTCACACTGGACCGGCACCACGGCCCCGAGGCGGCTGAGGGCGCCATCCACGGGGTTTTCATCCAGCAATCCAAGAGAACGGTGAGCCAGGAGATTACCGGTCCTAACACCCTAGTGGTAACCCAGACCGAACCCAACTCCACCTATCCCTTCCTGTTGTCGCAGCTTCATTCATCCGACTCCCACGGCGCCGTCCTGCCGAAGAACTACTGGGAATCGGTGGGAGGCAAGCAGGAATGGGAGGCCAAGCCGGTGGGCGCCGGCCCCCTCATGCTGGTTGACTTCAAGCCATCAGAGCAAATGCTCTTCGAGCGTTTCGACGACTATTACTTCACGCCGGAAAACGGCTTCCACGAAGACCGCAGAATGAAGTTCCAGACCATGGACGTGCGGTTGGTGACCGAAGAATCCACCAGGATTTCAGCGCTGCGGGCCGGCCAGGCGGATATGACCGAAGCCAGCCTGAACGCCCGCAGCCAGGTAGAGTCTGCGGGAGGCCGCTTGGTCTTCATCCCCGAAGCCTCCTACTCCCAGGTCAGGCCCATGGGCTGCTGGAAGCCGGAACTTCCCTGCAGCGACAAGCGGGTGCGTTACGCCCTGGATTATGCCGTCGACAAAGAATTGATCCGGGACGCGCTCTATGGCGGCACCGAGGTCGCCCAGGTAGGTGGATTCGAGGCTGCCACTCCCAACGCCTTGGGTTACAGCCCTGAACTCGATTCCCTTCCCTTCGACCCAGATCAGGCCAGGGCTCTCCTGGCTGAGGCTGGTTTCCCCGGCGGCGAAGGTTTCCCTCCCTTCAAGATACATACCTGGAACGGCGGCGACGTGCCGCTTCAACCCGAGCAGGCCGAGTTAATAGCCGAGATGTGGAAGGACAATCTTGGTCTTGATGTTACGGTGATTGTGGGCGATCCCACCTCCGTCCGGCAGCAGGCCAGAGACCGAGAACTGGACGGCGACGTCTACTTCCGCAGCAACGAAGCCAGGTTCGATGGTGGGAGCCTGATGCGCAGCGCCACCGACCCCGAGAACCCCAACCGGCTGATGGATTCTCCGGAGTTGTTCGCCATTGTCAACGAATCCCTGGCGGTGTTGGACCCGGCCCTGCGGCAAGATGCCTACAACCGGGCCTACCGCGCCATCTGGGAAGAGCACTACTACTGGAGCCCCATATACGTCAATCTGCCCTGGGCCGTCAGCGACCGCATCGCCACCTGGGAACCGTGGCCTCTGGGTCCCTATGCCAGCGCTCTCTGGACGGTGACGCTGAAGTAGCCTACAGCCCTAGCAGCCATCACCGCCGCATAGCTGTTGTTAGGTGGTTTTGCGGCTGCCCGCCTGTGACCGGGCGGGCAGCCTGCCATCCCTACTCTGGCATTGGGTGACGACCGAAGAACCCTAATCCCAGCAGTGGGATGCCGGTCAGAAGGTTTTCGATATCCCGAGGGCCCGGCAGAATAAGTGTACAATTGGCCCCAAACGTACTACCAAGGATTTTCGGTTTCCGGCTGGGTTGGAGACCGGTCACCGGGAAAGGCGGACGGTCCAGTACCAGCCAGCATGAAACAGGCCGCCCGCTGCGAAGCCGACCACCACTCCAACGGGTATGAATAACAATGCCAGGCCGAAGGAGAACATCAACAGCCCTAAATCGATAAACGCTCCGGGCACGGCTAGTGGAAGGTGGGTCAGATAGACCCAGACAATTGGCAGCACTGCCCCCAACAGCCCGAAGGCGACATATAGCCACTTCATATTAAGGCATCCTGATCGGTCAAAACTGACACAAGGGAGGAATACTATGTATATCCGGAAGAGGTTTCATTCCAACATCTGGTTGGTTGCTCTCCTGGGCATTTGCACCTTGATTATAGCGGCTTGTGGCGGAGGGGCAACACCTGCGGCTCCGGCTGCGACCACGGCTCCGGCCGCGACCACGGCTCCGGCTGCGCCAGTATCCGATGCTTCCAGCGCCCCGGCCGCCACCGTGGCTGCCGAGGCAACGGCGGCTCCCCCCGCATCAGCGGAAGTGTCCGGCACAGTGACCATAATGCAGACGGTGTTCGGTACTGAGGCTTTTGAGCCAAGGTACACCCTGGGCCTGGGGGAAACCACCTACCAGCGCGCTCTGCACGGCCTGCTGGTTGAGGGCAACCATGATACCCAGATGGTCCCGGGCATAGCCTCGGCCTGGGAAGTTTCTGAGGATGGGTTCACCTGGAGCCTGACCATACCCGCCGATAGCCCGGCGACCTTCCACAACGGGGAGCCGGTAACCATCGACGACGTTGAATTCACCTTCCAGCGTTACTTTGGCAAAGAGGCCGAAGACGAGGCAACCAGCACCGGCGCCATCAACTGGTCCCGCTTGACGGATAGAATCGAAATCACCGGGCCTGAGACCATTGAGGTCACCCATAACAAGCTCTCGTCGTCCTTCCCCTTCACCTATTCCGCTCTGCAGTCCTCCTCCGACGGCGGCTCGATCCTGCCCCAGAAGTATCATGAAGAGGTGGGCGAGGATGGCTACGCCGACGCTCCCATCGGCGCCGGTCCCTTCCGGCTGGTTGAATTCAAGCGGTCTGAGCAGTTGCTGTTCGAGCAATTCCCGGACTACTACTACAACCCGGACAACGGTTTCCCCGAAGACCGACGGATGAAGTTCAAGACACTGGATATGCGGCTGGTGCCAGAGGAGTCCACCAGGGTTGCCGCCCTGATCGCCGGAGAGGCCGACATCGTTGAAGTGACCCTCCAGTCGAGGCCGAGGGTGGAGGCTGCCGGTGGTCGGTACGTCTGGATTCAGGAAGGATCCTACACCCAGGTACGCCCCATTGGATGTTGGATACCGGGCCTTCCCTGTAACGACAAGCGGGTGCGCTATGCCCTGGATTACGCCATCGACAAGGAGCTGATACGGGACAATCTCTACGGCGGCACCGAAGGGGCCGGTCTGGCCGGCTTTGAGGCGGTGACCCCCAGCACCCTGGGCTACAGCCCGGAATTGGACGCCACCCCCTACGACCCGGAGCGGGCCAGGGAGCTACTGGCCGAGGCCGGTTACCCCGGTGGCGAGGGTTATCCTCCCTTCACCCTCTACACCTGGCAGGCCAGCGATACGCCGTTCATGGTGGAACACGCGGAGCTGATAGCCCAGATGTGGCAGGATAATCTGGGGCTCGACGTGACGGTGGAAGCGGGCCAGAACGTCAGTATCCGGGAGCGGGTGCGCAACCGTGAACTGGATGGCCACGTTTACTTCCGCAGCAACGAGGGCCGCTGGGACGGCGGCAGCCTGGTACGCAGCATGCACTACCTGGACTCCAGCCTGCGCCAGTCGGAGGATCCTGAGCTGGCCAGAATAGCGGACGAAGGGCTATCGGTTATGGACCCGGCCCTGCGCCACGACGCCTACAACAAGATGTACCTGGCCTCTTGGGAGGAACACTATTCCTTCAGCACCACATACACCAACCTGCCCCTCGGCTTGAGCGAGCGCATCAAGACCTATCAGCCCTGGCCCCTGGGACCGTATCCCACAGCCCTGTGGACGGTGACCCTGAATCAGTAGGACTGACACCTCCACCGGCCATCGGCGGCAAGGTTGTTGGCGACTCCGATGGTCCCGGGATCCACTGGCGTGAATGCCGGGACAACTAAGTTGACCAGCGGGACCCATGCCGATGGTTGGTACACTCAGGTCGTTCCCTGATCGCCGGCCTGGCCCAACGCACGGTGGGGCCGGCGAAGGACTGGATATACCACAAAGGTAAGAAAAGCACATGCAGCGTTACATACTGTTCAGGGTATTCCAGGGGCTGCTCGCCCTGCTCGTCCTCAGTCTGATCGTCTTTATGAGCGTCCACCTGTCCGGTGACCCGGCCCTGTTGCTGTTGCCGCCGGAGGCGACCACCGCCGACTACGAACAGCTTCGGGAGAACCTGGGCCTGGACCGACCGATCCTCGTTCAGTACGGCACGTTTCTCTTTAAAGCGGTGCAGGGCGACTTTGGCCAGTCCATAACCACCCGGCGTCCGGCCCGGGACGTGCTGCTGGAGCGAATTCCCGCCACCCTCCAGCTAGCGGCGGTGGGAATGCTCCTGGCAATAGCGATGGGGGTACCCCTGGGCATCCTGTCCGCAGTTAAGCGGGACTCGATTCTGGACAAGGCCTGCAAACTGTTTGCCATCGCCGGCCTCGGCGCTCCGCAATTCTGGGTAGCCATCATGCTTATCCTGCTGTTTGGCGCTATCCTCCAATGGTTGCCGACCTACGGCCGGGGAGGGCCAGACCACTTCGTGCTGCCGGCCTTCGTGCTGGCTTGGTCCATAATGGCCGGCATGATGCGTTTGGCGCGCTCGAGCATGCTGGAGGTGCTGGACAGCGAGTTTGTCAAGTTCGCCCGGATCAAGGGACTGACGGAGAAGTTGGTCATCTGGAAACATGCCCTGAGAAACGCTCTGATCCCCCTGATAACCTTCGGAGGCATCAGCCTGGCGGGGCTGCTCAATGGGGCCATTGTGGTGGAGGTCGTGTTCGCCTGGCCCGGCGTGGGGCGCTTGATGCTGGAGGGAGTGGCGCAACGCAATTTCCCCATCGTAGAAGCCACCGTGCTCACCTCGGGTTTCTTCTTCATAATCACATCCCTTTTGGTGGACATCCTCTATGTGTACGTGGACCCGAGAATCAGGATCGAGTAAAGCGAGGGAGAACTGGACATGGCGCATACGGCAGTAACCAAAGAAAGTCGACTCGGTCAACTACAACAGCGGATCAGCAGGTCCAAGCTGCCCTGGATACCCATAGTGATCCTGTCCATTCTGCTGGTGTGCTCTGCGTTAGCGCCGCAGTTGTCCCCTAACGACCCCAACGACAAGGACATCATCAACAGCCGCATCCCCCCGGGTCAGACCAGCGAGCACCTGCTGGGTACCGACATCCTGGGCCGGGATATGTTGAGTCGGATGATCTTCGGTGCCCGAACCACTGTTTACATCAGCCTGGTAGCCCTGGCTACCGGGGCCATCGTGGGCACCGTTCTGGGACTGATTGCCGGATACCTGGGGGGCGTGATTGGCGCAGTCATCATGCGTATCGCCGACGCCGTGATGGGATTCCCTACTATCCTGGTAGCCTTGGTCATCGTGGTACTGCTGGGCCAGGGCACGGAGAATATCATCATCGCGGTGGCAGTTACCGTGTGGGCCAGGTTCGCGCGGATGATACGGGGTGATACCCTGAGCATTAGGGAACGAGACTACGTAATTCTGGCCAGAATCGCCGGGGTCAGTCCTCCGGTAGTCATTATCCGGCATGTTTTCCCCAACGTGGTCAATACTTTGATGGTGCTGACCAGCATTCAGGTGGGACAGGTGATTCTGCTTGAAGCCTCCCTGAGTTTCCTGGGGTTGGGATTGGCCCCGGGGTCGCCGGCCTGGGGCATCATGGTAGCCGAGGGGCGTAACGTCATCCTGGATATGTGGTGGTTGTCCCTTTTCCCCGGCGTGGCAATAACCATAGTGGTGATGGCGTTCAACTTCCTCGGCGACTGGCTGCGCGATTACCTGGACCCGAAGCTCCGCCGGGTCTGACCCAATGCCTTTCAGTTCTCAAAGATTTACTCCGTCTTTCCCGCGAAAGCGGGAATCCAGAATGTCTTTACTGCACAGGGTGCTGGATTTCGGCTTGTGCCAGAATGGCGAAATCGAGGAAATCGAGAAGAACTGAAAGGCACTAGTACCGTTTCCAGATAGATTTGTTAATGTCGGAAAGCTGCCTCTAACTCTGGATTCCTGCTTGTGTGGGAATGATTAACAGGTGAACAGATATACGATATAAGGCATCTTCAAGTGGAAACGGTACTAGGGACTGTGGTGGGGACATTGGGGAACTTAACTATGGGCGGCAAACAACTTTGACCAGCAAAAATACTTTACATATAATCCACGCTAGGTTGTGTCGGTAACGGCAACGCGCGGTGAGCAAGATTCCACAGGAGGGGAGAACCATGTCAACGATTCCAGGGCTAGAGAGACCGGTCCCGGTCCCCGATGATCTGACCAAGCCCTTCTGGGATGCCTGTAACGAGCGGCGGTTGGTGTTGCAGAACTGCACCGCCTGCGCGAGGCTGCATTATCCGCCCACCCAGCGATGCAACGAATGTGGCTCGGCCGACAATCTGGAGTGGAAAGAGGTGCAAGGCAAAGGACACATTGACGTGTACTTGGTGATACGCGACTCCCGCATCAGGGGATTTCGGTCGGCGCAGCCCATCAACTTTGCGGTGATAACCCTGGACGAGGATCCCGGCATCAACTTCTTGTCCAACCTTCCGGGTACCCCGCCGGGCGAGGTACCTGTCGGAGCCCCGGTGGAACTGATATTTGAAGAAACGAGTACCGGCCAGTTGGTCCACGAGTGGCGGGCGCTCACCTAGCCAACCTGGGTCTTACGGACACGGTAGATAGCGCAGAGGGCATAAGGGAGCTGAGATGGTTAGTGACACGAGTTGGATGAGAAATCGGGAAGGGATGGGAATCTGGGAGCACCGCGGCAAGGTCGCCGTTGTCGGTTGGGGTCAGTCCCATATGGACCGGCGCTGGGACGGTGTGGCCCTGGACAGGAGCTGCGGCGGCTTGAGCAAGGAGGCATGCCTGAAGGCAATTGCAGACGCGGGCCTGTCGCTGGACGACATTGATGGGCTTATCACCAGCCCGGAGACCCGTGCGGAGCAGACCTGGGCGCCTCGCCCTTATTTTGACCCGCCCTACGACACCGAAGACGGCCTGACCTATGCTTCCGCGGAGTGGATGCAGAGGGAATTGGGGTTGAAGAACGTAAAGCATCTCAAATCCGATGCACCTTACATCGGCCCGATGATGGGCCAGGCCGCTCAGGCGGTCGGTGACGGTTTATGCGAGACCGCCCTGGTATGGTACCCGATGGTTAACCTGGAAGGCCGGTACGGGCACAACAATCCACAGAATATCAATCAGGAGGCCCCCGGCAATAGCGCCTTTTCTCTGCCGTGGGGTTATCAGAGTGGCGCCATGTTCAACAATCTGGTGATATTCCTGCAGTACTGCAAAAAATACGGCAAGTCCCACGACGGGCTGGCCCCGCTCTGTTTGAACTTGCGCAGAAACGGCCTGATGACCCCCTGGGGGTACTACGCTCTGCACGAGCCTTATCAGCTCACCCTTGAGGACTACTTGACCGGGCGCGTGATCGAGGAACCGCTGGTGATATATGATTGTGACCGGCCAGTCAATACCTGCGCGGCCTTCATCTTCACCACCGCTGAGCGTGCCAAGGACCTGAGGCAAAAGCCGGTCTACGTCCTTAACCATGCCCAGAACAATGGCCGGGGCAGGAGCACCATGGCAACTCTGGAGGAGCATCAGGAGGCGGTCGCCAGCCTGGCGCGGAAGATGTGGGAGGGCTCCGGGTTGGGTCCTGAGGATGTTGATATATTCAACCCGTACGACGGCTACCTCACGTTCACGCAGCAATTCCTGGAGGGCTTCCAGTGGCACGGTGTCAAGCTGGGAGAGGCCCACGACTTCTACGCCGACGACATCAGGGTCGAAGGTCCGCATCCCTTCCTTTCAAGTGGCGGAAATAACGGAACGGGGCGCAACCGCGCCGTCCTCTACGCTGATAGCATTCAGCAGCTTCGGGGGACAGCGGGTGCACGGCAGGTGACGGTGCGGGCCGAAACTGCCCTGGCGGGCTGCAATACACCCGACAGTAACGGCTTCATCATGCTCAGCAAGCATCCGAGCTAGAATGCAGCGCCCTCAAACCCCAGAAGCTCAACGCCCAACCCGTTCCCTTTAGCCTGGGCAAGCACCTTGAAGTCGCCATACTCGTTCGAGTCCACCAGGGTCATCATGGCCATACGGCTCAGTGCCGTTCGGGCTGCGGACAGGCCTTGCGTTTGGAGGGCATCGAGGAACGAGAAGAAGCCAAGGTTCGTCAGGAACTGGCTCTGTAAGGCGTAGCCCACGGTGGCTAGACCGTGCCTGGCACCAATCCGCATGAGGGACGTGAAGTCCACCTGGCAGGTAATGTCCTGTTGCCCGATGTGCTGGTACGGGTCGCTGCTGACGACGTGTCGGTTGTAACAGACCAGCGTACCCCGGGCATTCTGGGGCGAGTAGAGGTCAGTGGCCGGTTGACCGTAGTCGATAGTGAGAATAAACCCGCGGTCCAGGGCTCTGAAAAGCTGGCCAGTCCAGTCCTCCATGGCCAAGTTCACCTCACCTCGATACCCTTCAGTCAAGGACAAGCCCAAGCTGGTCAGCCTCTTTTCGATGCGAGGTGAGGATGGCTCTTCCAGGACTTCGGTGAGATTCTCCCCCGCCGACGTGACGAAGACTTCCTTGACTCTTCCACCTTGGATGGCGAACCGGTGGACCGGGAAGTTGTCGATTAACTCGTTACACAGGATACAACCAATAACATTTCGGAACGCCCGAAGTCCTTCGGTTTTAACTCGTTGGATTCCGAAGATCGTGTCTTTCCCGCTTGAGGATATCCGATCTCCAGTCCCGGCGGCCCAGTCAAAGGTGCGGTCAGGTGGTTGGAGCCATCCAGGCTCGTAGTCTGCGGCGACATAGTAAAGCGCCTGAGCGAACCGGGTGGCCATCTGCCGGCAGGCATCCACGATGGATTGAGCCAAGACGCCGTCGCCGGAACCCACCTCAATCACATGGAAAACGGGAGGGTCTCCGAGGAGGTGCCACATCTGCTCCAGTTGCCGTGCGATCAGGGCGCCGAAAACCGGGTGACTGGTGGAAGAGGTACCGAAGTGGGCGCTGATCCTATTGCCCCGGGCAGAATAAAAGCCTCCATTGCGCGAGTACAGGCAGGCTTGCATGAACCGAGCGAATGTAATTCGCCCATTCTTTTGGATTAGATCTCTGATCTCCTGGTCAACCGCTGAGCGCAACGTCATCTCCCAGAACAACTAAGATTACCTGGATTCTTAAGCAAGCTTATCAATGACAACTGCGTTTGGGCAGTCCATCCGATTATGACATCATTCGTGTATGGCGGAGTAGCCCAGGGCCTGGGCGAGGAAGCTCTTGCCGACGCCAGCGGGGCCTAGCTGGAGCCGTTTGAGCAGAGGGGTGAGTTCGGTAACGCGGGTCATGAGTAATCCCCTCAGGCCGATTGCCGGCGGCATGCGGTGTAAGCGAAGGCGCTACTGGGACGGGCGAAGCGACCTGACCCGGCGGCAGGGGCAGTTGCCCCAAGCCGATAGTTCTCTCCGGTGGGTGTCCGTACGCCACCCGGTTTCTGTTACACCACGTTCAGGGACTATACTACGGCTGGAGAAGGTCTGACCCGAACCTGTGCCAGACTGAAGAAACAAAAATCCTTAACTCGGAGGGCCAAAAATGCCAGTCAAAGGCACCACGCTAACCAGTCTTCGTCCATTGATGCAGTCTGTCAACGGAATGGTTGCAGCCAGCCACCCCAGCGCCGCCATGGCCGGTTTGGAAGTCCTGAAAAACGGCGGCAACGCGATTGACGCTGGAGTGGCCGTTGGCCTGGCGTTGAACGTGGTGCATGTCGATGATTGCAGCTTCCTGGGCGTAGCGCCCACGGTGATATACCTGGCGGACCGGAAAGAAGTTACCACCATTGACGGGCTCGGGGTCTGGCCCAGGGCCGCGTCGGTCGAGTACTTCCAAAAACACCACGGCGGAAAGATTCCCGTCGGCGTACTTTCGTCCTTGACGCCGGCCGCCGCCGATTCGTGGCTGACGTCTCTATCCAAGTTTGGCACGATGACCTTCGGACAGGTGGCGACCGCGGCCATCGACCTGGCTGGAAACGGTTTCCCCATGTTCCGTTACCTGGCCGGCCGGTTCAAGACCGCCTTTGACCAGTACAACGCCCACCCGTCAACCGCCGAGATTTACCTGCCCGGTGGGCGCGCCCCCAAACAGGGGGAGCTGTTCTATCAAAAGGACCTGGCTGCCACCTTGCTCAAAATCGCGGACGTGGAGGCTTCCAACGCCGGGAAAGGCCGGGAGGCCGCGCTGAAGGCGGCCAGAGACTACATCTACACCGGCGAACTGGGCCGCAAGATTGCCGCATACAACCGGGAGATGGGGGGACTCCTCACCGAGGAAGACCTGGCCCGGTATCATGTCCAGGTGGGTCCGCCCGTGACGGTAAATTACAAGGGCTACGACGTTTACAGCACCGGGCCGTGGGGCCAGGGACCAACGTTCCCCCAAGCCCTCAAGATTCTGGAAGGGTATGATCTGGCGTCCATGGGCCACAATTCCGCCGAGTACATCCATACGGTGAGCCAGGCCTTGAATTTGGCCTTTGCCGACCGGGAGCAGTACGTGGGGGACCCGGATTTCGTGGACGTGCCCATCAATGAAATGCTGGCGGAGGAATACCTGATCAAGCGTCGCTCTCTAATTGACCCGGGCGTGGCCTGGCCAGGCACGCCCCCAGCGGGAGACCCACGAAACGGTAGGGCGACCATCGACGGCGCCCCGCAGTCTCCCAGAGAGGCGGCAGTCCCGGTTGGCACAGCCGGAGTCAGTGGTGGCGGAACTTCTTATTTCGCCGTGATCGACCGGGATGGGAACATCTTCTCCTGCACCCCCAGCGAGGGCACCAAGAATGGTGGGCCCATAATTCAGGGCACCGGCCTGGCGTTCTCATTGCGCGGCTCTCAGTCCAAGTTGACCGAAGGCCATCCGGCATCGGTCGCCGGGGGCAAGCGGCCCAGGCTCACTCCCGCGCCTGCCCTGGTGTTGCGCGACGGCGAGCCCGTGATGGCCCTTGGGGCTCACGGCGGCGACCATATTCCGCAAGGCACTCTGCAACTGCTGTTGAACGTCCTGGAATTTGGCCGCGACCCTCAGGAGGCCGTGGAGGAACCCCGTTTCTACAGCTATAACTTCCCCAGTTCCAACTGGGCGTCAAGATATGAACCGGGGATGCTGCGGTTGGAAGGCCGTATTTCCGATGAAGTGGCCGAGAAACTACGGCGGAAGGGCCACACGATAGAGCAGTATCCAGATTGGTGGGAGGGTTCGGCTTTATACTGCGTCATTACTCGCAACCCGGAGACCAAGGTGCTGCAGGGGGGCGCAGACCCGCGGTGCGAGGCCTACGCCGTAGGTTTCTAGCCCCGGCGCAAACACTGTCGATCTTCCGGAGGTTAATAGATCCCTGACTTGGGCGACCTGTTGGACCAAGTTGATCACATACGCGACGAGATTGCCGCGTTGGAGCGGGACATGGGCCACATTCCCACGGTTAACGGCAGGTCTTTCGATTATTTGAACGGCCGCGGCTGCCGGGCTGATCGGTGGCCAGCGGTCGCATTTTGATTACACTTGGGCCTTACGCTGACGCAGGCAGGGCAATCCGTTTGCGCTCGAGGTCTAATTCAAGCACCGTTACCCACACCCGCTGTTGCACTTTAACAACATCCGAGGGGATTACTGACGAACCCATCAGCCAGCTGGCTGATGTGCACCAGCCCGTCCTGGTGTACGCCAACATCGACAAAGGCACTGTCCCGCGTCAAGCATTCTTGCCGGTTCCTGTTGCCTCATCGAGAAATGTTACCGAAAAATCAGCACTTGGGATCATCCGCCGTCAGCGCTATTTCCGGCATTCCATCGTGGTCCGGCAACGTTGCTTCGGACGTGGCATAGACCAGCTTGTCGGCCATGATGCCTCGCCACTGCTGCACCCTCCGTTGCAACGTACCCAGGTGCGCCCGGCTGAATCGATCCGGTCCTTCCGCGTTCGCCAACTCCGTGGCGCTCTCGCCCTCGGTTCACGGTCGGCGTGCTCTTGCTCCTCACGCCACCGATCGGTCAGCCTGGCCAGAAAGCGTTCCAGGCTCTCGCCCCGAGGCGTGGGCCTGAGTTCATGCGACACAAACGCCGCCAGCGCCGACCGGGCTTCCCTGATCGCGTGCAGCAACGCCACTGGGTCCAATGCGGCTCGGCGTTCACTGAGCGCTGCTTTCGTCCAGGCGCTAACCGCCTCGTGGCGCCTCACCCGGTCGCAGGGCGTGGCCGGTGGACTGTAGCGCTTCATCACCGCTGAGCCGCTGCGGGTTTTATCCAAGAGCTTGAATGACGGCTGGAAGTAGTTCACGTACCGCCGCATCACTCCGTGCAGGTGGGCTATGGTCTGTCCCGCCACCTGGCCAGAGTAACGGAAGCCAGCTTGTTCCTAATCACGGGGTGAGCGTACTGGTCCATTGGGCGGCGTGTTTCGCGTTCGACCAACTCGAGCGGCGCATTTCAACCACGATTTCCGCCGCTTCAGCGAACGTCGGCGTGGGTGGTCGCTGGCAACCGGCTCCCGGCCTGGGGATGAGGTGCGCGTGCTGGTGGTGGACGACGACCCTCCAGGCGCTCCGGCACCTCCCAGACCCCCTCACCAAGGCGGGCTACACGCGGGTGGTGACCGGCGACCCGGAGGAGGCGCTTCGTCTAATGGCGGCGGAGAACCCCCAGTTGGCGCTGCTGGACCTGATGCTGCTCGGCGCCGACGGTATCGAGCTGATGCCGGGCAGCCTTGGCATAGCCGACGTGCCGGTCATCTATTTTCGCGGATGCGGCCGGATTTTGGCGGATTTTTGGGATATAAAAACGGCCATCTCCTACTCAAACCAGGTAGAGAATGGCCGAGGGTCGGGGAGATTTACGATGTAAAATGGCGGAGAGGGCGGGATTCGAACCCGCGATACCCCAGAGGGGTATACCGGTTTTCGAGACCGGCGCCTTCAACCACTCGGCCACCTCTCCGCATCGACAAAAGTAACGGGCGCTCCGCCCGTTTGGCGCGGCTGGCGGGTATCGCAACGCCAGCCCGTGGTTGGGAACCATTGTACCACCCGCGGGTTTGCCGCCGATGCGGACCTGGACGGCTTGTTGGCCGGCTCATTGGCAGGGCGATGAAAAATGTCAACGAGTTCGTCAGCCCCACCCGCACCCACTTTGTCATTGCGACCCCGTACTCGATGCGGGGGTTGGCAATCTCGTCGCGGTAGTAACGCGCCGGTGGTTCGCCCGGTGCCAGCCGACAAGTTCAGTTGCGTTGACATTGAACCTGCCGGTTGCCAGTATCGCCGCCGTCTGGCAGAATGTTTACCTGCGTGAGCCTAGTGTTGCGTGATTGAAATTTTTGAACCGGCCCTGCGGTGTTGCGGTCAACCGTCAGGGACAACCACCACCGGGTGCGGATTCCACATCGACCGCGGCGACACAGCGACGAATCATAGTCGGAACGGGCCGCCCAACAGCCGGCACGCCCAATCTACCAACGGAGGTACCGCCCCGTGGCATTTGTCAAAGGATTGAAGTGCCGGGAGTGCGACCGGGAATATCCGGGCGAACCCCTCAACGTATGCGATTTTTGCTTCGGCCCGCTGGAAGTCATCTACGACTACGTGACCATCTCCGAGGTCATCAGCCACCAGCGCATCGCCGACGGCCCGATCAGTATCTGGCGTTATCAGGACCTTCTCCCGGCCTCCGCCGATGATCCGGTGGACATTATGGCCGGTTACACGCCGCTGCTGAAGGCCAAAAACCTCGGCAAGCGCCTCGGGTTGAACAACCTGTACATCAAGAACGACAGCGTCAATCCGTCTTTCTCCTTTAAAGACCGGGTGGTGTCCGTAGCTGCCACCAAAGCGGTGGAATTCGGCTATGACACCCTGGCCTGCGCCAGCACCGGCAACCTGGCCTGCAGCGTGGCCGCCCACGCCGCCCGCGCCGGCATCGACGCCGTGGTGTTCATTCCCGCCGACCTGGAACGGGGCAAGGTTATCGGCGCCGCCGTGTACAACCCCACCCTGGTGGCGGTGGAAGGAACCTACGACGAGGTCAACCGTCTGTGCAGCGAGGTCAGTGACAACTACCCCTGGGCTTTCGTCAACATCAATATGCGACCCTACTACGCCGAAGGCAGCAAAACCCTGGGCTACGAGGTTGCCGAGCAATTGGGTTGGCGCGTTCCCGACCATGTGGTGATACCTTCGGCATCGGGCGCCATGTTCACCAAAATATGGAAGGGATTCAACGAGCTGGCGTGCCTGGGCCTGCTGGACGGTGTGGCGCCCCTGCCCTTCGGCGCCGACCAGAACACCGTGCATCATCCCGCCGTAACCACCCGTATGCACATGGCGCAGGCCGCCGGTTGCTGTCCCATCGTAACCGCCTGGGAGAACCACCAGAACCAGATTCGCCCGGTGCGCCCCAACAGCATCGCCAAGTCCCTCGCCATCGGCAACCCGGCGGACGGCATCTACGCCCTGCGCGTCATCCGCGAATCGGATGGCAGCGGCTACGCTGTGCCCGAAAACCAGGTGGTGAATGGCATCAAACTGCTGGCCGAAACCGAAGGCATCTTTACCGAGACCGCCGGCGGGGTTACGATCTCAACCCTCAAATACCTGGCGGAGTCCGGCGCCATTGGCCCCGACGAACTGACGGTAGCGTACATCACCGGTAACGGCCTCAAAACCCAGGAAGCGGTGGAGGAAATGGTCAACCCGCTTTTCATCAAGCCGATGTTGGGTTCCTTTGAAGCAGCCCTGGAAAGCCGGGCGGCAGCCGGAGCCTAGTAATTTGTTCAGCGCGCACACACGCAACTGCCAGATTGGCGCAGGTAAAATATGGTGAAGCAACGGGTACGATTCACCTTTTCCGGCGAACTGGTTCGCGAGCCGATTATCTATCGTCTGGGCAAGGATTTTGACGTGATAACCAACATTCGCCGGGCCGATGTCCGCGCCGATGTCGGTTGGGTGGTGCTTGAAATTGACGGCAGCGATAACGACATCCAACGCGGCCTGGACTGGGTCGGTTCCACGGGTGTTCGGGTAGATCCCATCGCTGGCGACGTGATCGAAGGCTGATGCCGGACGGCAGGGCGCTGGGCGCTCAGGGCCGCCGATTCTTTACTGCACAATAGGAGGAATTTCCCTGATGGGTGTTTTGGTTCGCATTCCCACTCCCCTGCGGCGCATGACCGGCGGGGTCAACCAGGTTGACCTGGACGTGGCCGACCTTTCCCAAATGATCGACCGGTTGGAGTCCGACTATCCCGGCTTCAAGGAGCGGCTGCTGGACGAAGAAGGCGAACTGCGTTACTTCGTCAACATCTACGTGAACGGAGAGGATATCCGCTTTGACGATGGCCTCAACACCGCCATCAAGTCGGGCGACGAAGTCAGCATAGTACCGGCGGTAGCCGGCGGCTGAACGCCGGCGATGGTTGCGCCGGTATCCGGACTGTCCCGGCGACAGATTGACCGGCTTGGCGGTCGATTGCGGGAAGGTGTCACCCTTGAGGATCGTGGCCTCCTTGACACTTATAGAGAGTCGTTCTTTGAGACGCTGCTGCTGGTCACCTTTGACTTGGGCAGATTGGGTATTGGAAAGTCGGACGGCGGTCGGTTGAAACGTCCGGAATCAGTGATTGCCAAGATGGAACGGGATTCCCACATCCGGCTGTCCCGTATGCAGGACATCGCCGGCTGCCGATTGGTAGCGGATGATAAAGCCGAGCAGGACGAGATTTTCGTCCGTCTGCAAACGGACTTTGACATCTACCGGGCCTATGACATCCGCGAGTCGCCCCGCAGCGGCTACCGGGCCGTTCACATAGTTGTCCTGCGCGGTGGCAAGTTCGTTGAGGTACAGGTGCGGACGGAGAACCAGCGCGAATGGGCCCGCCTTTCTGAGCAGGCAACGGCTTACGATGCCAGCATCAAGTATGGCGGCGGCAACCCCGCTATACGGCAGGCTTTGGATGAGCTGTCTGAAACTTACTGGGCTTATGACCAAACCGGCGAAACGCCGCCTCGAGATTTGGCCGCACCAACAGAGGCGTTGATTGCCCGAATGCGCTAACGCTATAATAACCGTTGTACGTTGCATGAAAGGGTTGCGAGAGAGTTGCCAGAGGGTTACGATAGCGTTGTGCGGCGGCACTATCCGCAAACTGGCGTTGCAGGCTTGTCTATAGGGTGCAGGTATGGACAGAAAATTGAAATGGTTTCTAGTTGAATATGACCGCCACGAACATAATCTCCACAGCCTGACCGAATACGCTGAGCCGGAGCAGCGCGACGAAGCATGGAGCCGTCTAAAGGAGCTGGAAGGAGGGCAATTCCCGGAGCTCCAGCACTTCGCCAAGACCGGTGTGCCGCTCCGTATGGAGTATGTTCTGTTGATTGCTGAATCAGTGGAAGCCATACGGGTTACCCATGGTAATTATTTCAACGGTTCCCACCTCAGCCTTGCCGAGTATCGAAAATTGATGAGCGACCGGGAAACGGGTGAAGTAGCCGTGCCTGCTACCGACTAACGCACCGTTTCCCTCCGCGTTCAAACGTCCGGCAATCCGTTGGCCGGGCGTTTGGTTTAAGCGATTGCCGAACCCACTGCTATACTGCAACCTGTTGTCGCTAATCCATTTCATCCCACGGAGGCATTTTCGATGGCCGACCAAATCAAGATTTCCATGCGCGTTCCGGGCACCTCACCCATGCCCGAACTGCTGAGCCTCATCAAGCAAATCGAATCCGCCGGATTCGCCGGCGCCGGCATCCTGGACAGCCAGATGATATGCCGCGACACCTTCGTAACCATGGGTCTGGCCGCCAGCGCAACCACCACCCTGAACCTGTTTCCTGCGGTTACCAACCCCTTCGGACGCATCCCGTCGGTGTTGGCCGGCGCGGCCCAAACCGTCGCTGAGATCGCCCCGGGCCGCACCAGGTTCATCATCGGCACCGGCTACACCTCGGCCAGCACCATCGGTCGTCGCCCGGCGACCCTGCGTCAAATGCGACGCTGCATCATCGAAGTCAAAACGCTCCTGGCCGGCGAGTCGGTGGATTACAACGGATTGTCCAATCGGCTGGACTTCGCCGGCAGCGACGGAGGCCAGGGGGTTCCGGTGCTCATGGCGGCGTCCGGCCCCCGTTCCCTGGAACTGGCCGGTGAGGTGGCCGACGGCGCGCTGGTGCTGGTTGGGTACACTCCCGGCATCGTGGGCAAGGCGATGGAGCATCTGGAAACTGGAGCCAAACGCAGCGGCCGCACTCTGGACGACCTCGATATCGTCTTCGCCGTCAGAACCTGCGTCGCCGATTCCATCGACAAAGCGCGCCAACTGGCCCGTCCGGTGTCAGTCCATTGGGGATTGATGTGGGGTGGCCCCAACTGGCTGCCGTACTCTGGCCTGGACATCCCCGATTACGAGATTCCGCAAGCCGTCCGCGACGTTTATCCCGACCTTGGCCACGCCCCCAACTGGGATGAAGCCATCGAGTTGACCCGGTTCGTCAGTGACGACGTGAATACCCAACTGTGCGACGCGATGGGCCTCGTCGGCACCCCCGAACACTGCACCCAGCGCATCACCGAGATGGCGCAACACGGCGTCACCGAGCTCTACCTGATGCCCTGCCTCACCTTCGCACCGCCCCACGCCGAAGTCGAGGCATTCGGCCAGCACATCATCCCCGCCCTGGCGGGGCTTTAGTTTAGATGGATGAGCAGGGTGGACGGGATATGATTTGGTAATTCCATCCTGTAATGGCGATGCTATAATTGCGCGGCGGCAGACACTATCGTGAGGGTTATCGCCAAAAGGACGCTGCGGGAGTTCTGGGAACGGCATCCTGACGCCCGTCAGCCGTTGCAGGAATGGTATGAGGTTGCCGAGAGCTCGGATTGGTACGCTCCACACCGGGTAAGGGCGAGATACTCAAGCGCCAGCATCATCGCCGGGAACCGGGTGGTGTTCAACATCAAAGGCAACGCCTATCGGCTGGTGGTTCATGTCCTCTACCATCGCCGTCGGGTCTATATCCGGTTTATCGGCACACATGCCGAATACGACGCTATCAACGCCGAGGAGGTATAGCCATGGCAGAAATTACTCAGGTCCGGACGGAAGCGGAATATGACGCCGCCCTGGCGCGTATTTCCGAGCTGTTGGATTCCGAACCCTATAGTCCGGAAGACGAGGAACTCGACCGGATCACTACGTTGGTGGAAATCTACGAAGATGAGCATTATCCAATGGGTGAGTCTAACCCGGTCTCGATGCTTGAGTTTATGCTGGACCAGCAAATGGTGACGCGCGAGCAACTGCTCCCCCTGGCCGGCAGCGATGCCAGCCTCGACGCGATACTGGCCGGCCAGGAACCGATTCCCCCAGGTTTGGCGCAATTGCTGTACGAGAAGGTTGGTATTACCACGGAGGCGCTACCCGAAAACGCGGTTAGGCAGACGTCAACGGAGTAAACTGTACAACGTCAAGCTCTGGTCACCGTCTGTTAGCAAATCCGCACAGCCAGCCGTTCATGGAGTAACTGGATAGCAGTGTTGGCAACGAGCTTGACGGAACCAAAGGGCTAGCTCTACAGTTCCTTCAATCCTTGGTGCTACGCCGCTCTTTGCTTACTCGGCGAAGGTACGCTATGCAGTCCATAAAATCGCCGTGGGCAACCACTTTCGACGAGTTTGCCGCTTCGATTCAAGAAACGGCAATTATCGCCGCCCCTTATATTACCCGCCAACCGGTTGAGCGGTTAGCCAGGAAACTGAGTGCTCGGCGTCGGTCAGTACGTCTTGACGTGCTGACCAACTTGCAAGCGGATAGCCTTATTGATGGCTCGTTGGACATCGGCGCGTTGGCATGGTTGTGTCAACGGATTCCCGGCACTACCGTCAGGCATCTGCGCTATCTGCACGCCAAAGCCTATGTCGCTGATGGACATACCGCTATCGTTACTTCCTCAAACCTCACCAGCGGCGGCCTCTTGCGGAACCGTGAATTAGGGGTAGCCATCACTGAACCCGATGAAGTGAAGGACATAGCGGACGATCTGAGGGAGTACGGTAATCTGGGTGTTCTAGTGCCGCCGGATGCACTGTCCGAACTCGATGGAATGACGCAGCAAGCCCAGCGGAGCAAGGCAACTGTGGATAAAGCCGTTCCCAATGACGTAAGGGCAGAGTATCACGCTATTCGGAATAGCATGAATGAGCGGCTGGTAGAACTGCGAACCACTGGTGAAGCATTTGTAACCGACCCGAAGGCGGCGATAACGGCCCAATTTGCCGATGCTATCGGGTATGTTTTGCGTAGGCAGGGTCCAATGCGCACTATCGACATTTACCCACTAGTCCAAAATTTGAAACCCGAACTGTGCGCTGATGATACCGACATCATTCTCAACGGTATGAACTTTGGTAGAAATTGGAAACGTGCTATGCGTAACGCTCAGACCCACCTGAAGAATCGAGGCGTTATCGTCCACGAAGGGGGGCGCAATGGTCTCTGGCGGTTAACCTGACTGAGGGAGGTATGAAGATGACGCAACGAGACATCACCCGTGTGCTAGTCGATATAATCAAGTACGATTATTTCTGGCCGCCCGTTGACAGCAAAGATGCAGTGTATGGTTTTACCCACAGCATGGAGGTCAACGCAATCTGCGCCGATATGCTACCTCCGCACGTTGTGACACCAGTCGAAAAGGACGTTCTAGAGGATGTTCTGGCAGACTATTTGCAAAGGCGTGGGGTCGGCGCAGAGGACGAGGCCAGGATTCGCACTTGGCTGGATGGACTGCCTGATGAAATCGCCATCATCGAACGTGAGCCATGATTCGCGGTACATCTGAAAGATGGTCGCAATTGAAAATTCGACGGCCGCTCATTACGAGCGGCCGTCTGGTTGGCTGCAACTACCTTGGGTAAGGCGTCACCTTCGCGATGCGGCTACCGCTATCCCGCCGCAGACCGCACCGACCACAAGGGTCAGCGCCACCACGAAATAGGCGATGTCTTTGATATAAGCGGGAGCCTGCCAGACATTACCAATGTCGGCACCCACAACAGCGCCAGAGAGGATCAGCACCAGAGCCAGAACAGGAGCGATGTTTTGCAAGATACTTATCATTGAGTACCTCCTTAGATAAGCAAGGCAACTGATAGTTTGTTCTGGTGTAGTCTATTCTTGCTGAGGGTGTAATCCCGCCTCCCAACCGTGGATTCTCAGCTTGCAAACCGAACGGGATGTTTGATGCGCTGGCGAATGCACTGGCATTACTATGCGGGCTGGGTGCAAGTCCCAGTGCCGCATGGGAGCGGCGACTTTAAAAACGAATTCTAATGCACAGGAGACAGGAATTGCGACGGCTAGTTCGTAGCGCAATATCGCTACCATGTAAACCGCAGTGTACACCAGCCAGATGACCAACAGCTTCAAGGCCATTGGGATGAGGACGGCTCCAGTTTTTGCCAAGAAATCGACCGACACTTCAACAGGGTTGAGGCCAATCGCTGCTCCGGCGATTCCGAGCAGAATGGCCGAACCGCCGACAACATAAACGAAAGGCATTAGAAATGCCCTTCCCAGCAGGATCGGATTCGGTAACTGGGTAACCCACCCCCGCCAATAGCCTATGATATTGGTCATCACACTTTTAGTGTACCTCAAATCTGCCATTTGCTATTACAATACTTGGCAATTCTAATTGTTCAGACTTGCGGGAATCTGTCGGCTATTCGGACTCTTATGGAGGGGCAACCAAGTACGGAATCTCCACTGCAAATCGCTTTAGTCCCCTCAAACGCGAACAGTTACTGGCAATTTCTCTGACGGGGAATATCTATGGCCAGCAGCAACGAATCCTCCCGCTCTCTCTCTCGCCTGCCCGTCGCTCCCTTCTACACCCCGGAGCATTTGGCCGCTGGCGGGTTTGACGCCGCTGCCGATTTGGGACGGCTGGGCGTGGTATCCTGTACCGAGGAGGCTCGCCATGTTTGCCAGATTGACCGCCGACAATCGGATCACCTTGCCCGATACCGTGGTCTGCGATTTTCCGGACGTACAAGTTTTTGACGTAGTCAACGAAGATGGCCGTATAGTGTTGACTCCGGTTATCCCGAGCAAGGCTGATGTGGTGCGTGCCAAGCTCGCGCTGCGTGGCATAACCGAGTCCGATGTTGCGGACGCTGTGGCGTGGGCGCGGAGTAGCGAAGCCCACCAGTGAACTTGGTTATAGATACCAACGTGCTGGTCTCTGCGTTGGCGTTCAGTTCAGATTCACTGTCCTGGATGCGATCACTGTGGCAATCTGGAGAAATAACGCCCTTGATCAGCCGGGAACCACAGCGGCTTCTGTCATTGCGAGGAGCGCAGCGACGTGGCAATCCCGTTGCAGCAACGGCGGCGGTTTCAGCGCCGAGATTGCCAACCCCCGCATCGAGTACGGGGTCGCAATGACAAGTTTCGCAATTTTCTCGATTAATGTCCCGCATTGCAGAGACCCTAATGATCGGCCATTCTTGGAATTGGCGGTCGTCGCGTCGGCGGATGCTATCGTGACTGGCGACGCCGACTTGTTGGCAATGTCGTCGGTGTTCACCATTCCAATACTCTCACCGGTAGAATTGCAGGGTCGCATACCACATATAGGGTGAAACAATGACCGACGCGCGCAATAACCCCCGCTCCCTTTCCGGCCTGCCCATCGACGGCCTGTACTCGCCGGATCAGTTAGCCGCCTCCGGTTTCGATCCCGCTGCCGACCTTGGCGAGCCGGGTCAGTTCCCGTTCACTCGCGGCGCCTACCCCAATATGTACCGCGGACGCCTGTGGACCCGCCGGCAGATTGCCGGCTTTGGCACTGCCGCCGCCACCAACGAGCGGTATCGGTTTCTGCTCGACCACGGCCAAACCGGGCTCAGCACCGACTTTGACCATCCGACGCTGACGGGGTATGACTCTGACCACGAACTGGCCGAGGGCGAGGTTGGTCGTCTGGGCGTCGCCATCGACACCGCCGCCGACATGGGCGAGTTGTTCGACGGTATTCCGTTGGAGCAGGCCAGCGTATCCCTCACCATCAACCATCCGGCCATCGTCCTGCTCGGCATGTTCCTCAGCGTCGCCGAAAAGCGGGGCACCCCCTGGCCCGCCCTGCGCGGAACCGTCCAAAATGACTCCCTCAAAGAGTTTCACGGCCAGAAAACCTTTGCGCTGCCGCCTGGCCCGGCCCTCAAACTGACCACCGATGTCGTGGAGTTCTGCACCCAGCACGTCCCCAACTGGTACACCATCTCCATCAGCGGCTACCATACGCGCGAGGCCGGCTCGGACGCCGTGCAGGAACTGGCCTTCACCATCGCGCAGGGTATGGCCTACGTTGAGTCGGCGATGAAGCGCGGCCTGCCGGTGGATTCCTTTGCGCCGCGACTGTCCCACTTCTTCGGCGTCCACAACGACTTCTTCGAAGAGATCGCCAAATTCCGCGCCGCCCGCCGGATGTGGGCCCGCATCATGCGCGACCGCTACGGCGCCACCCGCTCCGAGTCCATGCGAATGCGTTTCCATACCCAGACCCTCGGCTCCACCCTGGTGCGCCAGGACCCACTCAACAACATCCTGCGCGGCGGATTGCAGGCGCTGGCAGCCGTGCTCGGCGGCACCCAGTCCCTCCACGTCAGCGGCTACGATGAAGCCTACGACATTCCCTCCGAAGAAGCCATGCGCATCTCCCTGGCCACCCAAATGATTCTGGCCCACGAAAGCGGTGTTTCCGCCACCCCCGATCCCCTGGGCGGTTCGGCCTACCTGGAGACCCTGACCACCCAGCTGGAAGAAGCCGCCCACGCCTACATCGCCCGCATCGACGATATGGGCAACGGCAGTATGCTGGACGGGATGCTCGAAGCCATCACCAACGGCTACATCGAAAGCGAAATCGCCCAGGCGTCCTACCGCTACCAGCAGCGGGTGGAAACCGGCGACTACACCATCGTCGGCGTCAACGACGAATACCGCGACGACGCTGCTTCGTCCGGATCGCTGGAACTGTTCGAGTTTGACCAGGGCGAAGAAGATCGCCAGATCGCCCGTCTCACCCAGGTACGCCGGTCCCGCAGCGAAGCCGAGGCCGCCCAGGCCATCCGCCGCATCGTCAAAACCGCCCGCGACGACGCCAACCTGCTGCCCGCCATCATACCGGCGGTCGCCGCTGGGGTAACCGAGGGTGAAATCATGGGCGCGCTGCGCGACGAATGGGGCGAATACGTCGATCCGGGGGTGTTTTAGCCGGGGTGTGATTCGGTATAATGCACATATGGGGGACACGGAGCATGACATATACAGCAAAGTGAACGACAGGTTAGCTTTGATGGCGAGTTGCATGGAAAGACTGCACGCCCATTTGGGGATCACCACACGGGTCGATTCGTTGAAATCGCTTGAAGCTGACACAACATTAACGCCAATCACCCAATTTCGTACTGAAGATGAAGCGAACACTCTCTGGGAAACGGTAGCAATTAACCTGATCGAGAGTGGAGTAGGGCCGGCAAACGTTTGGTCGGAAATTGACGGGATATTCGAGGAATTGGCCTTGAATGCCGCCCAGCATTCCCAGTCCGAAATAGACAGTTACGGTACGCTGGAAGTAGATGTTAGCGACGACGGTATCGTGTACATAATTGGCATTGCTGACGGCGGAATAGGAATACTAAAATCCTTACGCGCTAACCCTGAGTATGCATACATCGCCAAAGATGAGGGCGCCATCTCAAAGGCTACTGAACTGGACGTAACAGGCACATCGGAACCGCGAGGCGCCGGTTTGCATCACGTAATAGAAACGGTGCGGGCTTATCGAGGCGATTTGACCATTCTTTCTGGTGAAGGGTATTTGATGGTAAAAGGCGGCGTAGACCCTATCTTGGGGCGTATGGTTGATTTAGATATGCCCTCCTATCAGGGTACTACCGTCCTGGTGGCGATACCAATTCCTTCGTTGAGGTGACCTGATGGCTACCGTGGATTTGTTAGAACAGTCAGGGACCCATATGTTGGGTACCCGACCGGCGGCGCGAGCCATCGCGCCGGCCATACGCGCCGCATCGAATGATGGCGCAATAGCATTGGATACCTCGGGCATCCTCCGCATTGGTGTGTCGTTTTTCGATGAGGCGCTATTGATTTTTGACGAACTGGTTACTGAGACAGGCAATGACAGTTTGCGACTGATTTATCACAAAGCGCCGGGGATGGAATCCCTCAAGAACCTGGTTTCCAACCGCGGCCTGTCGCTCACCGAATCTCCGTCCGGGGACTGGATAATCTCGAAATAGCCAGTCGTATCATGACGCCGGAAAGTAATCCGCCGCCTCGCGTTCTGCTCGCCAAACTCGGTTTGGACGGCCACGACCGCGGCATCAAGATCATCGCCCGCGCCCTCCGCGACGCTGGCATGGAGGTCGTGTACCTGGGGATGCGCGTAACCGCCGATCAGGTTGCCGCCGCCGCCGCCCAGGAAGACGTGGACGTCGTTGGCATCAGCATCCTGTCCGGAGCGCACCTGCGGCTCATGCCCCGGCTGATCGATGCGCTGCAACGCCACGGTCTGGCAGACGATAGCGGCGACGGCGGCGTGATGCTGCTGGTCGGCGGTACCATTCCCGACGGCGATGTTGAACCCCTCCACCAGCTGGGAGTTAACGGCGTGTTCCCCGTGGGAAGTTTCACCGGCCAAATGGTCGATTTCATCCAAACCAACCTCCCCCGCCAAATCCCCTCGCCCGTCGACGGAGAGGGCTAGAGCCCGCCCCCGGCTTGACCCGGCGGTGACGGTGAATATCCCAATGACGCAACCATCCTGGCCGCCCAAATACGACGCGACGTACGTTCCCCGCGCCGACGCTGAGCGCTGGGATGACCGGCTGGAAACCATGCCTCCCGCCCAACGCGATTCGGTCATTCTGGAGCGGCTGCGGGGACAGATCCGGTACGCCTGGGAACACAGCGGTTTCTACCGCGAATTCTGGCGGGATGTGCCCGTTGATCCGGCCAACCTGCGCAGCCTCGATGAGTTTGCCCAGCTGCCCATCCTGAACAAAGACCACGTGCGCCAGGAGCAGGAGGATCACCCTCCTTACGGCAGGTTCCTGTGCGTGCCGCCCGAGCAAATCTACCGCGTACACGGCACTTCCGGCACTACGGGACGGCCCACCGCGTTCGGTATCAGTCGCGCGGATTGGGACCGCATCGGCGAGGCCCACGCCCGCATACTGTGGGCTGCCGGCCTCCGGCCCAACGATACGGTGATGGTGGCCGCCGTGTTCAGCCTGTACGTCGGCAGTTGGGGCGCGCTGGTCGGCGCCGAACGTCTCGGAGCGGCCTGCTTCCCCTTCGGGGCCGGCGCCCCGGGCCAAACCGAGCGCGCCGTCGAGTGGGCGCAGATGGTGCAACCCACCGCCCTCTACGGCACCCCGTCCTACGCGCTCTACCTGGCCGAAACCGCCCGCGAGATGGGCATTGATCCCCGCACCGATTTCTCCTTCCGGTTCATGTTTTTCAGCGGAGAGCCGGGAGCCAGCGTGCCAGCCACCCGTCAGGCCATCGAGGACGCCTTCGGTTGCTACGTGGTCGATCAGGGCAGCATGGCCGAGATGACTCCGTGGATGACCAACGGCGGCTGTCGCCATCTGTCGCGCGGTATGCACCTGTGGCAGGACATCGTTTACACGCAGCTGGTGGATCCGGATACTCACGAGCCCGTGCCCATGGGCGGCGAGGGCGTGCCCGTCTATACCCACCTGGAGCGGGAAAGCCAGCCCATGATTCGCTACTGGTCGGGAGATATTGCCCGCTGGGAGATGGTCGATTGCCCCTGTGGGCGCACCTACCCCACGCTGCCGTTGGGCATCTATGGGCGCGCCGACGATATGCTGATCATCCGGGGACAGAACGTGTTTCCCTCCCGCGTCGAAGACGTGCTGCGCTCAATGGACACCTTCGGCGGCGAGTTCCGCCTCGTGGTGGAGCGGGAGCGCGGTTACCTCGACCGCCTCACCGTACAAACCGAGGTGGCCGCTCCGGTATGGGCAGCGGCCGGCGAGACTGACCCGTCCGGTCTGGACGGTTTGCGCGAAGCAGTAGCCGCGGCGTTGCGGCGTGCCCTGGGCGTGGGAGTGGCCGTCGAATTGCGGCCGGAAGGCGAGTTCGAGCGCACCCAGTTCAAAGCCCGCCGCGTCATCGACCTCCGGTAGCGCCGCTGGCCTGGCTTCGCTCTTGTGCTGCGATACCCGCGCATCCCCGGCCCCCGGGTGGACGTGGGTGAGATTTTCCCCGGACTGTATCAGCGTTCCCTCCGCTCCACCAGTGCGTTTGTCGTGGTTACGCCGCCGGAAATGGCGGACCAGGCGTCAGGTGCGCCGGACGACCCTGGGCCATCCATAGCGATAGTAGATGCTGGTTGGCGCATCCACGCCCGTCGCGTCCTCAATTACCTGGGTCAACTAGGCTACGCACCGGACCGTGTGCAGCGATTGATTTCCACCCACTACCACCTTGACCACATCGGCGGCATGGCCGGGTTGCAGCGGGCTACCGGCGTGCGGGTTGACGCCCACCACATCGAGGTTCCAAACCTGCGCCGGGTTTCGGGCCACAATATCCCCAATCCGGTACAACAGTGGTGGCTAAAACCGCTGTTGTGGCCGTTGATTGCCGCGTTGCATCCTCCCGTCATCCCGAACGTGGACCCGCTGCGCGACGGCGACTTTCTGCCCCTGTTGGGCGGTGCGCGTGTCGTTCACACGCCCGGACACACACCCGGCAGCATCAGCCTGCACTTTCCCAATGAGGGAGCGCTCATCGTGGCCGACGCGTTGCAACGACGCGGCAACCGGTTGTATCTGCCGTCCCGCTTCTTTTCCAGCGATATGGATGCAGCGCGAGAATCGGTGCGCAAGCTGGCCGGGCTCGATTTTGACACCATTTGCTTCAGCCATTTCCTGCCCATGCGCAAGGGCGCCCGCGCCGCATTGCGCTCCCTGGCCGAGTATGTATCATAGCTCTGTCGCCGCGAATTGCGCTCGCCCCCCTTGTCATTGCAAGAAACGTAGCGCAAGAAACGCCGCGAACCGGCAATCTCGTCCACATAACTCACCGCTCCCCTACACACCACCCTGTTCTCACGAGGTTCAACCAATGCCTATTGACCCAGCAAGGGCTTCTGACACCGCCCTCCCCCTGCCCCTTGAAGGCATCCGCGTTCTGGATGCCACCCACATCGTCGCCGGCCCATTCTGCTCGCTGATTCTGGCCGACATGGGCGCTGAAGTAATCAAGATCGAGCGTCCACGCACCGGCGATTTGGCGCGTGGCCGTGGGCCCTTCATCGGCGACGCAGACAATGGACAGATCAGCAGCCGCTTCCTTGGCGTCAACCGCAACAAGAAAAGCGTTACCCTCGATTTGCGCAACGCCACCTGCAAGGTCGCCTTCGAGAATCTGGTTGCCAACTCCGACGTGCTGCTGGACAACTGGGGCCCTGGAGCCTTTCGCCGGCTGGGATTTGGATACAATCGCCTGCGGGAGATCAACCCCCGCCTCATCTACGCGGAGATCACCGGCTACGGGGATGGCGACGGAGATAGTGGTCGCGGCCCCTATTCGGACTGGCCGGCCAACAACCTCGCCATTCAGGCCATGTCGGGCTGGATGGACATCACCGGCGCGCCCGGCGGAACGCCCCAGGCCGTCGGCGACAATATGGGCGATTCGGTGCCTGGCGTCTGGGCCGCCCTGGGCATCGTCCTCGCGCTGGAAACCCGTCGTCAAACCGGCTTCGGCCAGCACGTTGACGTGGCAATGTACGAGTGCATGGCATCCCACGTCATCAGCAACATGAATGCCTACCAGGCCACCGGAAACACGCCCGGCCGCACCCGTCAGGCATCCCTGGGTCCTGGGCTGGTGTTTCGCGCCGCCGATGGCTACGTCGTAATGGCCGGTGTCCGCAGCCCCCAGCGCCTGGCCGCCCTGTGGGAACTGGTGGAGCATCCTGAATTGCCCCAGCAGGACCCTCGCTACCTGGAGCAGTTCCCCGACGCCGATTTCGTGTTCGATGAGGTGATTCCTGCCATCGAGACCTGGTCGTCTCATCGCCCCAAGTGGGAAGTCGCCGGCCGCTTGACGGAAATCGGCTTCTCGATGGGAGTGGCCCAGAGCATCGCCGACCTGGCCGATTGTCCCCAGCTGGCGGCTCGCGGCATGTACGTCGAAACCGCCGATACCCTGGGCGGAACCTTCCGCTCGCTGGCAACACCCATCCGGCTCACCGCCTGCCGTCCGTCCGCCGCCGGCGCTCCGCCAACCCTCGGTCAACACAACCCCGACATCCTGTGCACCCTGGGCGGCCTAACCCCCGGCCAACTGGCCGAACTGGAAGCAGAAGGCGCGGTGTGAATCTTTTTGTGCGAAAGCCAACCGCAGTAAGGGGAATCGATATCCATACTGAGGATAATCTATCCCGTTCCCATTAGCTGCTCCTCAAATCACCCCTTCGCCCCCTCCCACCCCGCTTCGGCCTCGGCGCGTAGGCGGCGGGCGTCTTCGCGGCGGTGGGATACTTCAGCGGCTATGACGTTTTGCATTTCTTTGTCGGGCACAGGCATAAAGATTTTCGCAAGCTCTGATTCAATGATAGCAGGGTAGTTGCCTCCGCTTGCCCGCTGGAGACAAAATTTCGCCCGCAGGACGCACCATAAATAATCATGGCTGACCTGCTGATACATTGGCTCTGACTGCGTCCGATCCGCGGGAAAACTGGACGATTCGGCTGATCTGAGGCCTGTTCTAATTTTTGGGCACTCCAATTGTTAACGCTCGGCCCTATACCAAGCGACTTTCCTCCGAGGTGACTCCGGGAACGTCCTCATAGAAGCGGAAGATCTCATGGGCAGGACGAGCATCGCTGGCCCATACGCGCCCTTGAGGATCGGCCCACATGGATATGAATGGACTGATCGACTCCTGCAGGCTCCGCCGCGCCCATGCTTCTTGCAGGAACGCATGGAATGACTCCATGGCGTTCTGGTCCACATCCCACGCTAACTCTGGGCCCATGCCGTCCCCATCATCTGCCCGGTTCAGCTCATTAGCGATAGCGTCGATGATCCAGGTGTTCAGGCTCTTTCCGCTGGCCCTGGCGGCCCCGACTATCGCACGGTGCGTATCCGGCTCCATGCGCAGGGCAACCCGACCGGAGAACGGCTTGTCCGGCTCCCTGCCTCGCTCCTGGCAGAACTTGAGATAGTCGTCGATCGAATCCTTGAAGGCCTGGTCCAACTCATCTACAGATTTGCCCTCGAATGTAATCACGTCCCGTGTGTCGATCACCTGCCCGTGCAGGATGCGCACATCGTAATCGTAGGTGACAACGGCGTTATAACCCCTGTACTCCATGGGTGCCTCCTTTCAGTTGGGTTTGAACCCAGCCTCTTTTAAACCGTCGCGCAGTGATTCCACCGCGCCTTTAGACATCTCGTTACCTGGGTGTGGACGATGGAATGTGATGACTTCATCATTGAGGATCACCGCCAAGCGGGAACCTGCACGTTCTTCGAACTCAGCTCCGCAAGCCTCCAACAATGCCAAAGCATCATCCCACCGAACGTTGGAAGCGGTGGGCTGGCGAAAGATCGTGGCCAGTGTTCGTAGGTGCTTTCTCCGCATGGCATTAATAGTATCACAATGTGATACTATGCACGAGGAGTGCAAAACTAGAGGCTTGCCGCTGAGAACACCATTGATGCAGGACCAGCGCACCACACCTTTCCGTGGCTCTGACGCATAACGTTTCCCGGGAAACGCCCTGGAGCCGGCAATTTCCGATCCCGGCACGCCCACGTAGCGGGTGGCCGTAAGGCCTGCGACGTAGTCCTCGGCCCATGTCGCCAGGACCAGGGAAACCGGCGGCAGGAAATGCGCTGCAATCCCCCGGCGACGCAGGATCAGGTGAAGCAGCGTTCGTCCGGCGCGCCCGTTGCCGTCAACGAAGGGATGAATTGTCTCGAACTGGGCGTGGGCAATGGCGCCTGGACCAGGGGGGTAGCCCGTCGTCGTTGCAGAAGGCAAGCAGGTCAACCAGCAGGTCGGCCACCGCCCCGGCGGCACAAATGCGGCGGAGCAGGGATTGTAGCCGTTATCCGTCACCCTCGGTATCGCAAGAGTCGATGACACTTATTCGTGGCTGTGGTAATCTTTTGGTATCCACCCGAAAATCACAGGAGGTCAACCCGATGTGCGCCATGGTAAAGAACCGTAATGGATTAACCATCACCACCGCCTCGCCAGCCGCCGCCGACCTGTATCAGCAGGGCCTTGACCTGGTGCTGTCCCAGAACTACGGGCCGGAATCCAGGCTGCGGGATGCTATCGAGGCCGACGAAGGGTTCGCCATGGCCCATACCGTGCTGGCCTACGTGCTCCACCTGCAGATGGATGTGCCCGCCGCC
Source organism: Dehalococcoidia bacterium (assembly GCA_965262485.1). Lineage (GTDB taxonomy): Bacteria > Chloroflexota > Dehalococcoidia > Lucifugimonadales > UBA3495 > Bin87. Next base: position 3,687,861 of record OZ253540.1, read on the forward strand.
CGCGCCGCCGCCACCAAAGCCGTCGAGTTATCCGCCGGCATCTCCCGCGAAGAGCGGCAGACCACCCAGATAGTGCACTCTTTCACCCACGGCAAGGGCGCCGAGGCCATCCGCCTCGTCCACGAACACCTGGTTGACTTCCCCACCGACACCCTCGCCATGCGCGTTGCCCAACGTCTCTACATGCTGGGCTGTTTCGGAGCCGGTGTACCCGATTTCCCCAATCATCTGATGAAAATGATGACCAAGGTGGCCCCCGCTAACGGCGATAACTGGGCCTTCCTGGGGCAGTATGCCTTCGCCCATCATGAAACCAACCAGCCGGCAAAGGCGATGGACCTGGCTACCCGCTCACTGGAAGGCAATCCCCAGAACGCCGTGGCCTGCCATTCAGTCACCCACTCTTACTTTGAGCAGGGCGACGCTGCCAACGGAGGCCGCTGGCTAGCCGACTGGCTCGACCGATTTGACCGCCGCGCCTCCTATAACGTCCATCTATCCTGGCACCTGGCGCTGTTTGAACTGGCCCAGGGCCGCTACCAGCAAGCGCTCGATCTGTACGAGACCCACATCCGGCCCGGCGTGCAGGCCCGCAATCTCGCCAACCTGGCCGACTCTGCCTCCCTGATGTGGCGGCTCCAGATCTATTCCGGAGAGACTCCCGGCAAGCCGTGGGATGAGGTTCGCGACCAGGCGGCCCCCGCCGCCGACAGTCCCGGCGCCGCCTTCCGCGACTGCCACGCCGCACTGGCCTTCGCCGGCTCCGGTGACACTGACGCCTCCCAACGGCTCGTGGACCGTCTGACCGCTCAGGGCGAAAAGGGCGACGACCTCGCCCGCGAAATGATGCTGCCCATCGCCCGGGGCGCCGCCGCTTTCGCCGCCGGCGACTATGCTGAAGCCGCCAACCTCATGGGGCCGACCTACCCTATGATGGCCCGCATCGGTGGCAGCCACGCCCAGCGCGAGGTGTTCGAAGATACGCTGCTAGAGTCCTACGTCCGCGCCGGCATGTACGACGAGGCAAAATCCATGCTGGAAGAACGCCTCTCTCGCCGTTCCTCGCCTCGCGATACCTACTGGATGGGTCGTCTGGAAGCTCAAGCCGTGCAGGGCAACCGCGAGGCGTCTCGCCGGCTGTTTGCTGAAGCGCAGGCTGCCTGGGCGCCCACCGCTGAACAGGGCGCCGCTGAGCTGCAACGCCTGTCCGCTGACGCCCAGCGATAGACCGATCAGGCGAAATACGCGATTGCGAACACTGCGCTCCCTGCCAACCGTGGGGAGCGCTATTCCTTGGCCGGCTGCGGTAATCGGTTCAGCAACGATTCCAGCCCCAGGGTCTGGCACAACTCGGTAAACTCCGGCTGACGCGCGCCCGCCCATCGCAGATCATCAGGCGTCGTTTCCGGCAGCGGAACATCAAGACGCAACGTCGCCAGCTGGCGGTACAGCATCGCGTCTTCCCGCCGGTTCGTCAACGACTCCGCCAGACCCGCGGCGCCTCGTACCTTCACGTCCCACTGAGCGGCGTCATGGGGAATGTTGCCGATGCTGCCGTATCTGGTCAGCACTGTTCCCGCCGAGCGGGCGCCCCAACGCGGTATTCCGGGAATACCGTCCGCCGCATCGCCCACCAGCCCCAAGTAGTCGGGAATCGCCGCCGGCGGTACACCAAACTTGACCGCAACGCCGGCTTCGTCCATCACCTCGCCCTTTCGGCGATCCAGCATCACCACGCGGTCGCCCGACACCATCTGCGCCAGGTCCTTGTCCGGCGAGCACATCAGCACCCGCTCCACGTCGGCAAACACCGCAAAACGCGCCGCCGCCGCTGCGATGGCATCATCAGCCTCAAACTCGTCCATCGGCCAAACGGTGATACCCAACGCCGCCGTCATCTCTTCCGCGAGCGGAAACTGTACCAACAGCGCGGGTTCAACACCGTCGCCCGTTTTGTATCCATCGAACATGGCGTTGCGAAAAGAGCGAATGACAGTATCAAATGCCACTGCCACGTGCGTAACGGCAGGCTGGCCCAGCAACGCGATCAACGACTGCGCCAGCCCGTGGGTTGCCTTCACGTCGCGTCCGTCGGGCGCAGCGCGCCCCGGTCGCGGCGAATAGTGGGCGCGAAACAGCTCGTAGGTGCCGTCAACCAGATGAATATTCAAGGTTCACCAACCCGTCGCCGGTAGTCGCACCCGTCGGAATCTTTCCCGCCAATTCCGGAGCCTGAACCGAGTTCAGGAAATGCTAATCCAGGTAGCGGTAGCCCGGCAGCGTCAGGAATTCGATGAATTCGTCGGCCAGCACGATTTCGTCCAGCAGCTCCACCGACTTATCCAGCGCTCCGGTGTTTTCCGCCCCCCGTTGCTGGACCAGCGAGGCCACTTCCTCGGCGCGTATCCGCCGGTACAACTCAGCGGTAATGGGTCTGCCGTCGTCCAGCGCCGCTCCCTGGTGAATCCACTGCCACAGCTGCGATCGTGAAATCTCCGCGGTGGCGGCGTCTTCCATCAATCCGTAGATGGCCACCGCGCCATTGCCCCGCGTCCAGGCGTCCACGTACTGCAACGCTACGCTGACGTTGTTGCGCAGGCCCGCTTCGGTAATCTGACCCTCTGGTACCTCCAGCAGGTCGTCGGGAGCGATGCGCACCTCGGGAATGACACCCAGCTGGTTGTCGCCCGAGAAAGCCGCCTGGAACACATCCAGCACCGGAGCGACCAATCCCGGATGGGCGATCCACGCGCCATCAAAACCTTGGCTGGCTTCCCGCTGTTTGTCAGATTGCACCTGTGCGAACGCGGCGGTGTTGGCAGCCTCATCGTCCCGGCGCGGGATGAACGCCGACATGCCTCCCAAAGCGTGAGCGCCTCTGCGGTGGCACGTATTCACCAGCAGTTGCGCCGCCGATGTCAGAAAGTGGGTCGCCATCGTTACCTGCGCGCGATCTGGGGAATACCATGTCCGCCCGCTTGTTGAACACCTTGATCACGCTGAAGATATAGTCCCAGCGTCCCAGGTTGAGGCCGGCCGGTCTCTCCCGCAGCTCATACAGGATTTCTTCCATCTCGAACGCGGCCAGGATGTGTTCGATCAGCACAGTGGGGCTGATGGAGCCACGCGGGATGTTCAGGCGTCCCTCGGCGTAGTTGAACACGTCGTTCCAGAGTCGCGCTTCCAGGTGCGATTGCAACTTGGGCAAATAGTAATAGGGGCCGGTGCCGTGGCTCTGCTGGGCAACATGATTGTGGTACACGGTGAGGCCAAAATCGAAGAAGCTTCCAGCCATCGGCTCGCCATCCACCAGCACGTGCCGCTCCATCAAATGCAGCCCGCGAGGACGCACGCACAGCGTCGCCGTCTGTTCGTTCAACTGATACTGACGACCGTCGGGAGTCTCGTCGCTAATGGTGCGCCGGTAGGCGTCGCGCACATTCAGCTGCCCGTCCAGTGTGGGTACCCAGGCCGGCGAATGCGCGTCCTCAAAGTCGGTCATATAAACCTGCGCCCCGCAGTTCAGCGCGTTGATGACCATGCGCCGGTTCGACGACGGGCCGGTGATTTCCACGCGCCGATTGGTCATATCTGCCGGAGCCGGCGCAACCCTCCAGTCACTCTCACGGACGCCGCGGGTCTCAATCAGAAAATCTGGAGTAGCGCCGGCGTCGATTTCGGTCTGCCGCCTGGCTCTGGCCTGCATCAGCCGCCGCCGTGTGGTTTCGAAATTACGATGCAGCTCAGCAACGAACTCCAACGCGTCGTCCGCAACCACCTCCGCGTACTGCGCAGGAACCGAACCTATAATCTGAACGCTGTTTTGGGCTGGCATTTTAGGATTTTCCGTTACTGGGTGTTTGGTGGTTGGGACTAGTTGCTGCCGGTCGGGTCAACCGGCTCTGGGTCTGATGACGGAACAATTGGGTAGCGGCCGTCGCCGTGATGGTGGAACGCCAAGCGTAACAATAATTCACGGTGATTGGCTTGCATCTGGTTGCTCAAGCGGGTTTCTATTCCGTCAATGCGCTGACTGAGCCGTTCCTCCACTCCGTCAGTGCGCTGATTGAGCCGTTCCTCCACTGAATCGATTTTCTGGTCTAGCCGCCCAATCTCGCTGCGGAATAACTCAGCCAATCCGTCAACGCGCTGATTGAGCCGTTCCTCCACTGAATCGATTTTCTGGTCTAGCCGCCCAATCTCGGTGCGGAATAACTCAGCCACTCCGTCAACGCGCTGATTGAGCCGTTCCTCCACTGAATCAATTTTCTGGTCTAGCCGCCCAATCTCGGTGCGGAATAACTCAGCCAATACCGCCTGATTAGCTCTCATGTCGGAACGTAGATAAAAGCCTAATCCAACGATGGCAACCAACACGGTCACCACGGTAGCTATGAGGTCGATATGTTCCATCGGCGGCAGCCTACAGATTGCTCTGATTCGATGATAGCAGCAATCTAACCGGCCCGCAGACCCAGCGTAGCCAGATGCCGTTGCGCGTCGGCGCTCAGCGTCAACCCGCGCTTGCGACCGTCGTTGCATTTCCGTTGCAGTTCCCTGAGCTGATAGGCCACCGGCTGCATACCGGTGCTCGTGTGGGCCGCCGCCTCGGCCAGCGTGGGATAGGCTAGGTCCAGTGACCAGTAAAATGACAGCAGCCAGGCCAGTTCCCGCTCGTTGATTGGCGAGGGAACATCGGTAATGTCCAGGATGGTATTGACCACCTTGGAGTACCTCAATATCCCGGCCTTATCCTCCTGGTCGCGACCGTAGTACCGACGCCGCATCAATTCGGCCACTCGTTCGGTGTAGTTGGCTTCGCCGTAGATACTGATCGGCAACCATTCCCGGCGCAGATCAATCACTTCCTCGCCGTCCCGATTCACCACCGACACGGCCACTTCAGACCGCAATACGCTGTCGTATTCGAATTTGACGGCATTCCGCAGCAGCGCTTCCTGCAGCAGCATGGTCAGTTCCCGGGGAATCTTGCGGTAGCCGGAACCCGCCGCTTCCTCGTTGGTATCGGCTCCCACGCCTCCGGTATTGAAGGCATAGTATTCCTGCGGCATTCCGCCCCAGGCCAATTGTTGCAGCACGTGATACAGCAGGTTGGCGTTCTCATCCTCCAGCCCAATGATGAACGGGTCGGAGAAATACTCCACGTAGGGCCGGCCAATGGCGCCGATTGCAGCGCCCATCTGCACTGCTTCACCGTACATCAGCACGCGGATGTACTGCTCCAGACTGAGGCGTCGCAACGGCGGAATTACCGTGTTCTGCCGCATTACCTCCTGCCAGAATACCCGGTCGGTATTTTCCATCGGTACGTGCACCGAGTCGGTCAATCGGCCGTCCGTGATCGTGCTGATCAGGTCCCGCGCTCCCTTTCGGGCCAACAGTCCCCGCCGCGACAGGATCATCCTCATGTTGCGGACCGGATTCTCCAGGTAGTTGGGCTCCTGGCTGTCCACGTGAACCGGCACGTTCTCCAACGTCTCATCGGCCGCGGTAACACCCGGGGATCCCCGCAGCACGTCGTAGGTGATGGGGTCATCTTCTCGAGTCAACCCGAATGGCACGGCGTAGAAGTTATTTTCGGTGCCGTCGATCCCGTGAGAAATCAGCGCCCGGCGTCCTCCCCGGGTTCTGGAGATAGGCGTGTCCAGCGGTTGCAGCAGCACGATGTCGTCGTTCATTGGGTAAACCCCTTCGTCGGGGTCGTGGGGCAGGTCGAGGATACCGGCCAGTTGGCTGTTAGCCAGCTCCACCATGATGGTCAGGGTGCTTTTGCCATGCAGCGACGGGCCAACGGTAATCAAAGCCGTGTTGGCCGTTGCACCGTCCAGTTTCCGCACCCGCGCCATGCTCAGCGCGGCCTGCACCGCCAGCCCGTTCTTCTCCTTCACCTGGTGCATGGCAATGGACAGCGGCCCCATCTTGTGCTCGCCTACGTAATCGAACCCAAAATGCAATGACAACCCGCGGGTCGGAGCCTTGAAAACCAGCTGCGTAATGCCCAGTTCCTGGAGTTTGGATTTCAGAGCGTCGTCCAGCTCCAGATCGTCCATCCAGCGGGGCACTGAAACTTCCAGGATGTCCGGCGATTCCTGCCATTGCTCCTGCGGGAGGTCGAACGTCAGCCGCCGCCACATATACGGAGCCTGCAGGTACCGTGTGCCAAACAGCAGTTGTCGGGCGTGATACGAGCGACCCGGAGCGTCGCAAATCTGGCGATCGGTATGCACGATGCCCTGGCCGCTGGCGAAGTCGGCTTCCATCTTCGCGGTGACGCGGTCGAATACCTGGGTAAAGAGCCTCTGATTGTCCTCCGTAAACGCCAGAGCGTCCCGATTGCGCGTAAAACCTTCCACAAAGTATTGAGTTAGGTCGGGACGACGCACCACACCCAACTGGCTGAAGAACGCCAGGCCGCCGTTATCCAGGCGGAACACGGTTTCAGGCCAGACTTTGGTGGCGGCGCGACCGGCGGAATTTACTTCCGCGGCTACTTTTTCCAACTCCAGAGCCTCGTTCCGCAGCTCGGACTGGCGATCCCCGGGCAGGTCCTGAAAGATGGACATATTGCCCACCAACCACTCTTCCGACGGGTTGTACAGTTCGCTGTCGGTGCGCTGACCCCGGCGGGCTGCGGCGCACAAACGGGTCAGCGCCGCTTCAAATTCGGGTACAATCTCCGGCCCGGCCAACGGTGACTTGCCATCGGGTTGGTCGGTAGAGTTGGAGGTGGTCAAGATGTTTCTCCCAAAGCAAGGGCTAGCGCGATTTGGCGTTTCACCAACAACCGCCTCACCTGAAAAGCAGGCGGTCGGGCCGGTTGGATTGGATCGGGCAGCTCAGATTCTTCCTTGCGCTAACCGTAGGTTATCGGCTCAAACACACTCAAATCCCGCTCGAAATCGGTGCGACAGGGGCCAAAGGTTGTGAGCAGAGATACTGCCTGATAATGCTACCCCGAACCGGCAATTGTGTCAAAGAACTACCCCTGCGCAATCCCACCGATGTCACGGCCAGGTGGGTGCGCCCCTCACCCCCGGCCCCTCTCCCACCGGGAGAGGGGAGCCTAATCCGACATGGGTGGACAATCTCACCATGAGCGGAGGTCGGAGGACTTTGAAAAGGCCCTGCGCCCCCACGCGTACCCACTTTGCCATTGCGCCCCCGTACTAGAGCCTGTTGACAATTAGCAAACCAGCCCGTCATTCCCGCGAAAGCGGGAATCCAGAGAGCGCAAGATGAAAGAACCAGAACCGTGATTAACGACTTCGGCCACTGGATTCCCGCTTTCGCGGGAATGACGATATTTGTCAACACACCCTAGATGCGGGGGTTGGCAATCTCGGCCCCTTCCCAATCCTGTTCATCCTGTTCATCGATGTAAAAACCCGTCCCCCACCCTGCTAATCCTGAACCCGTCGAAGGACGGTTGCCGATGATTCGACAAGCTCACCATGAGCGGAGGTCGAAGGACTTTGAAAAGGCCCTCGTGAGCGCGCGCGGGTGGTGGCGTTTGGGCGCGAAATCCGCTATTCTGTGCGCCATTACATGATCAATCCGACGGACACATTCCACGGACACATTTCAGGGGAGACCGCAAAATGACTACTACCGCTTCCACCGATGCCGCGAACACCAAAATCCAGGGGGCGAGCCGCTTCAACGACCAGTTCGGTGATATGAACCCACGGGCCAAGGAAAAGGTAAAGGGCGAGATGTCGGATTTCGTGCAGAAATTCATTAGCGCATCGCCTTTTGTAGTGATGGCCTCCGCTGACCCCGACGGCAACTGCGACGCATCTCCCAAGGGCGGCAAGCCGGGTTTCGTCAAAGTGATCGACGGCCAGCGTTTGCTGCTGCCCGACGTCGCCGGCAACCGGCTGTTCCAGTCCTATCAGAACATGGATGAAAACCCCCACGTCGGCCTGCTGTTCATGATCCCCGGTGTCAACGACACCGTTCGCATCAACGGCACGATATCCATCGTGAACCGGGAAGAACTGGAACAGCAGAAGGTGGAACTTTCCCTGTACTGGACGGACGACAATGCCAAGCACCTGCAGGGCATCATCATCAACGTGGAAGAGTCATACACCCACTGCCCGCGGGCCTACAATTTCGCCAAGCTGTGGGACACCGAGCAGATAACCGAAAACCAGACCAACCGGCCAATCCCACTCCGACCATAACCGGCGACCAACTAACGGGACCGCTGGCAATTCGCCCCTCCCCAATTTTGGAGAGGGGTTTTTGCTGTCGCCCAACCAGGCCGGCGGCCCGAACCAAAAGCCGCCGCCGCCCGATGCTACAATGGCGGCACTTCAAGCTTCATTACGCAATGCACACGAGACGCAACGTACAAGACCCAACAGACAAGGATGGCACACGCATGGTTTCCGTCGCCTTTGAAAAACACACTCTGCCCAACGGACTGGACGTCATCCTGCATCAGGACAAGTCGATACCGGTGGCGGCGGTCAACGTCTGGTATCACGTGGGATCCAAGGACGAAGAGATCGGACGCACCGGTTTCGCGCATCTCTTTGAGCACATCATGTTTCGCGGCACGCGCCATCACAAGGCCAGCCACTTCGAACCGTTGCAAAAGATCGGCGCCTCGCTGAACGGGTCCACCACCGGCGACCGCACCAACTATTGGGAAGATGTGCCCTCCAACTATCTGGAACTGGCGCTGTGGCTGGAAGCCGACCGCATGGGTTTCCTGCTGGACGCGCTGGATCAGGAAGGGTTCGATACCGAGCGGGACGTGGTGAAGAACGAACGGCGGCAGAGCTACGAAAATCGGCCTTACGGCATGGCCTCATGGCACATCCAGCAGGCCCTGTTCCCGCTGCCACACCCGTACCACTGGATGACCATCGGCTCGCAGGAAGACCTGGACGCCGCCAGCCTGGACGATGTGAAGGACTTTTTCCGTCGCTACTACGCTCCCTGGAATGCCAGTCTATCCATAGCCGGCGACATCGATCCTTCGGCCGCCCTGGACCTGGCGCATCGTTATTTCGGCGACCTGGATCCCGGTCAACCGACGCGACGCACCGAGCGCGCCGACTCGCCGCTGTCCGGCCGCATCGATTTGCAGATGAACGACCGGGTTACGCTGCCCCGACTGTACGCAGTATGGCCGGCTCCGGCCAACATGTCGGGCGATGATGCGGCCAGCGACATCCTGCGGGCCATCCTGTCCGACGGTCAGAGCAGCCGGATGTACCGGACCCTGGTGTACGAAAAGCAGCTGGCCCAGAGCGCCTCGGTGAATTACCACGCCGCCGAGATAGCCGGTCAGTTTCGCATGGAGCTGACTCCCGCCGACGGTCACACCCTGGACGAGGTTGAAGCCGCCGCTGAAGCGGTGCTGGAGAGCATCGCCACGCAGCCACCCACCGAGGAAGAGTTTGAGCGCGCCATCAACCGCGTCGAGATGCAGCACTACCGCACGTTGTCCCGGGTGGGTGGATTCGGCGGGCGCGCCGACGCGCTTAACTACTTCAACGTGTTCACCGGCGACCCCAACGGCCTCAACACGGCGATGGACGAATACCGCGCGGTTACGCTGGACGATGTGCTGCGGGTGCATCACGACATTCTGGCCGGCGGGCAGGTCCGGATGCGGGTGCTGCCGGAACCGAGCCTGAACGTTACCACCACCGGAGTTGACCGGACGCAGCAGCCGGCTGGTGGACCAGCGCCGGTTTTCTCGCCACCCCGCCCGCAGCGGGGCACGCTCGCCAACGGAATGGAGGTGGTTGTTGCCAGCAAGCCGGGCCTGCCGCTGGCGGCGTTCACGCTGCTGGCCCGATCCGGAGCCATCGCTGATCCCCTGGATTTGCCGGGCCTGTCGTCCTTCGCCGCGGCCATGCTGACGGAAGGCACGGCGACCCGCACCAGTCAGGAGATTGCCAACGCCTTTGAGCACATTGGGTCCCGCCTCAGCGCCGAAGCACACAAGGAAATAACGCTGCTGGCGGCGGAAACCTTGACCCGGCACTGGCCGCACGCGCTGTCCCTGGCCGCCGACGTGGCCCGCAACGCCAGCTTCCCCGACCACGAGCTGGAGCGCATCCGGCGGGAACGACTCACCGATTTGCGCCGGGCCAAAGACGACGCCGGGTTCGTGGTTGACTCCAATTTCGCCGCTCTGGTGTTTGGCGCCGAGTCCCGCTACGGTCACTCCAGCCTGGGCACCGAGGCCACCGTTGCAGCGGCAACCCGATCCGACCTGCAAGCCGGTTTCCGACGGGCGCTGCGTCCCGACCGAATGTGTCTGCTGGTGGCTGGCGATGTTGGCATTGACGAAGCAATGAGGGTGGCCGAGGACTGCTTTGGCGATTGGTTGGCTCCTGACGAATCGGCCGGCGATGTTGGCGTTCAGACCGGCGCTGCCGTCAGCAATGGGCCGACGATCTATCTGATCGACAAGCCCGGAGCGGCGCAGTCGGTTATTCGATCCGGTATGCCGGTAATCCAGCGCAATCACCCCGATTTCATGCCGCTGTCGATACTCAATTACGCGTTCGGCGGCCAGTTCTCCGCGCGACTCAACAAAAACCTGCGCCAGGACAAGGGATATTCGTATGGTTACAACTCGGGGATTTCCTGGTACAACGCGCCTTCGCTGGTATCAGCCGGCGGCAGCGTTCAGACGGAGGTTACGCGAGAATCGGTTGTGGAGACGCTAAAGGAGTTTGACGATATCAGCGGCCGGCGTCCGTTGACCGAGGAGGAGCTGGAGAACGCCAGGACCGGGTTGCGGTTGGGATATCCCGCCGGGTTCGAACGACCGGCGCAGCTGTTGGCTCAACTGATGCAGCTGACTCAATTCAATCTGCCCGACGACTATTTTGCCGACTTCGAGCAACGGTTGGCATCCGTGACGCTGGCGGATACCCACCGGGTGGGCGAACAGTACCTGGCCACCAACCGCCTGACCATCCTGGTGGTGGGCGACCGGGAGCGGATCGAGCAGCCGCTGCGAGACCTGGGCCACCCCCTAACGGCGCTGGACGCCGAAGGAGCGCCGGTGGGGTGAGAATCGACTTTCGCGCCATTGCAGTGAGACGGATGAGTGACAGCCGGCGGCTACGTTCCGGGCGATGATATAGTAATATGTTGGCGAATCTCTCCAGACACGGCGCTAACGCTATATGATTACAACCTTCAAGCCCGCTATTTCGCACCAACAGATTCCGGAATCGCCAATACCTGCCGTCAACGTGGCTACCGTGCCACAGCGGAGTCCGCTCCGCTATCCAGGGGGCAAGACTTGGCTAATCCCGCATATCCGGACTTGGCTTGGTGGGTTAGACCAAGCGCCGGAACTATTGATTGAGCCATTTGCGGGCGGCGGCATCGTATCCCTGACAGCGGTAATGGAAGGGTTGGCGGAGCGGTGCCTGATGGTTGAACTGGACCAGGATGTGGCGGCGTTCTGGAAAGCGGTACTATGCTATAACAGGGAAATGACCGCAAGAATAGGTTCATTTGAGCCTACTCGCGGCAATATAGAAAAGCTGGTTCAACAAACACCGAACACCGTATTAGACCGTGGTTTCAGGGCCCTCGTTCTGAACCGCACCAGGCGCGGCGGTATATTGGCATCCGGCGCTGCACTCACTCGAGCGGGCGAGAACGGCAAGGGAGTAGCTTCCAGGTGGTATCCCGATACCATTGCATATCGCCTTAAGGCCATATCTAAACACGCCACACGAATTGAATTTCGCGAGGCGGACGGGGTTGTACTGCTGGAGCAAACTCTGGAGTTAGATTCGAAGTCACGAACCGTTATTTTCGTTGACCCTCCTTATACAGCAGGCGGTAAAAAGGCCGGCCGGAGACTCTACAACCACAACACTATCAACCACCCGCACCTTTTTACCATTCTAGCCAGAAGCGGGGCGGATTTTTTGATGACCTATGACGAATCGCCGGAGATATTGGATCTTATTGAAAAGCACGGCTTCCACGCAGTACGAGTGGTCATGAAAAACACGCACCACGCCCGAATAGCAGAATTGGTAATCACGCGCCGCCCGGTGTTTACACAATGAGTCGTTACGGGATCGGAGAGTGGTTTGGGGAATCATTTTCCGGCCTGTCCACGAACCGTCGCAAGCAACTGGCTGGGATTGCGTTGGGCAATTCTCCGCCGCCACCTTGTCCATTCCAAAAAGACCGCCCGCCTTGCCGGAAACCCGGTGGTGTTTGTTCGTTCCAGCGTTATGAGGAAGGCGGTAATGGACGCATCGGCTTAGATGAAGAGGAGCCGGTCATAATCTGCCCCGCACGATTTGAAGAAGGGCAGTTGCTTGTCAGATGGCTGGCCGAGATAGTTGGTTTCCTACCCGCTGAAACCCTGCTGGCCAGAGAAATTCCGTTTATGCAGAGCACGAACACGGACAAGCCGGCCGGGAAGATTGACCTGGTTATCGGAAGGACGGCCGCCGGGCGATTGGACTGGTATGGATTAGAAATCCAAGCGGTCTATTTCTCGGGGCGTGGTATGACCTCGCAGTTTGAGATGCTGAGGAACGATAACCACCGGACGCCGCCATATCCGGACCAAGTTCGTCGCCCGGACTGGCGTTCCTCTAGCGCAAAGCGGTTGATGCCTCAGCTACAGATAAAAGCGCCTACCGTGCGTCGTTGGCAGACCAAAATCGCCGTGGCTGTGGACCTCCCGTTTTTCTCCTCCATTGGTGGGCCTAGTCCTAATCCAAGCCAAGATATTAATAATGGAGACATCATCTGGCTAATCCCTGAGTTGGTACATAACGACGATGATGGGCACTACCAATTGACACGGGGGCATTGGGAAGTGCTTACGTTGGAAGAATCTACCGACAAGTTGTTGGCTGCCAGAACTATATCCCGTGACGCTTTTGAAGCATCCCTGTTGGATAAACTAGCAATTGTGGTCTAAATGGCATTGCGTTGAACTTGGCATAACCTTTCTATCCCTTGGGCGACCGGGAGCGGATCGAGCAGCCGCTGCGAGACCTGGGCCACCCGCTAACGGCGCTGGACGCCGAAGGAGCGGCGGTGGGGTGAGAATCGGCGGCAAGGACGCTAAGGTTCAACGGAGCCGTCGGTAATCAGGGCTAAATTGTGCGGGCGTCGCAACTCGTAACCGGCGCCCGCCCGGTATATGTCGCCATCCACGCTAACCTGGTGCCTATCGTGAAAAGCCCGAATCACAGTGTCGAAATCCGTCTGTTCAAACTGGACTGACAACCGCATAGGATGTCCTTCCCGCACGTATGACATGACGGCTCGCCCGTCGAACTCATGGGGTTCCCTTACCAACTTCACGATATGCGCGATTAGACGCTCATCCAAAAACGGCTCGTTGCGCTGGAAGGATGCGGCGGCTTCTTTCAGGATGTCGGAAGAGTTTACCGTGAATGGGAAATTGAGGCTGGGGACATTCGCGGGGCGCGCATTTGACCAGAGCAGGCTGATGTCAATTCCCCGGCCTTTTTCCGCCAGCTCCGCAACTGCGCTGCACAGATTGGCGCTGACGCCGGCAGATACTGCTCGCTCAAATGGCTCCAGCGTATCGTTGGCGATGGCTTCGCTTACCGCCGAAGTGGCGGATTCCAAAGCCTTGCCCAGCTGGGAAGTAGCGCGTCGGGGAAAAGGAATATGAAAATCATCCCCAAAGTCTTGCTGTTCTCCAATGCCGGCCGCCACCGGCGAATGTAACGCCAGGGCGTAACCGTCAAAATAGTTAGGGAGTGGCTGCACGTTATCAAGATACTTTGATACATTGCCACTCATGCTACCTCGATAAACTGCCTGCGGCTTTTCTGCGGCGCGTGCGGCGGCAGCGAGCATAGTATAGGCATCGTTAAACATATCCGCGCTTTGCCGCAGTGATAACGACCTCTCGGATTTTCCGTTGCGCGACCGCAGACGGACGAGATCGCCGCCGGCGCTCACCACATCGTAAAATACTTCCAGTTGCGACTGCTGCTCAACTTCGGCTAACGTGGCAATGGCTTCGGACATCCGTCGAGCATAATCAGCGGCGGTATCTAAATTGGGAACGATAACATCCCGACTGCGCCCTTCATGCTCCTTCAAGTACAAGCTGGCTCGTCCCCTGCCCCAGGGGCCGTCATTAATCCAGCCTCGGGATTCCAGGTAGGCGCGCACACTCAAAATCGACAGCGACTCCAACGCCGCCCGGTCGCGGATTGATACCTGCATTGCGACGCCTCCTTTACACACTTTCCATTAGTGAATGGAGTTGTTCGCTGTTGAACACATTAGTCACTGGTATTTGAACGGTGACTGAGGTTGTATTAGGCACTGGGGGATGTTCTTCTAGTAAGAGCCAATACGCGCAATGGCGCAGGCAAAGTTCATCCTCAGTTTGATGCAACCATTGACCGTTATCCCGCGGCATCAAAACGACAATCAAAATGCGCATAGCGCTGGGAGTTGCATCCCGCAGAATGTCGTAATTTCGTACTGGTAAAGGAAAGTGCAGATGGCTATCCCGTTGAATATCGTCTGCTGTTGATTTGGCTTGGAAGTCGATTCGTGATCTTCGACCCGCGTCGTCCATCAGTGTGCCGTCAATGCCGGTATCAGTTTCCGGTCTGGCCACTTGATAGCCGGCCTGCGCTGCCACTGCTCTGATGTGTGCCAGGGAAAACTGTTCCATCTGCTGGTTAGGCGTAATCGTATGCCATTTATATGATAGGCTCCGCTCCGCCGGCGTGCAACGGGCCGTCGCCAGTCTCTACCCCACCGCCTGACCATCCTTGTGGTGGGCGACCGGGAGCGGATCGAGCAGCCGCTGCGAGACCTGGGCCACCCCCTACCGGCGCTGGACGCCGAAGGAGCGGTGGTGGGGTGATACTGTGGGTTAAAGCGTTACGCCTCGGCAAAGTAGTTTTCATCTAACTCTTTGATTTGGTACGTAACCCTGGTCACCACACCCACATCGTACTCGATCATCAGACGGGCTAATTCCTGTCCGTCGATCAACCGAATGTTTTTGCCGTTTCTTTGAGAATTTGCCGCAGTTCTCCGAGCACCGTCGTTGAAGCGAGACGTTGTGATGAATACGCCCTTTGTTGCACCGTGAGGATCAAGGCTGCCCGAAAAGTTTCGGATTTCCGGCTCGCCGATTTGAGCAGTATCCCATCGCTTTGCTTGGATGTAGACCTTCTCAAATCCAAGCCTATCCTGGCTGATAATGCCGTCAATGCCACCATCTCCGCTGCCCCCTACACGTTGGCCTCTGCCATATCCGATTTTGACTAGCAGGTCAATCACCAGCTGCTCAAAGCGGTCAGGGAAAACCGCCTTTAAGCTTTCCAACAACTCATCGGCGAGCTTACTCTGTAGTTCCTCGTATATCAGGCCGATTTGCTCATCCGGTATAGCGGTTTCAAGATTTATGGGAGTCGATAGCGTGGCCCGGGAAAACCCGGCTAAATCCTCCTGTTGACGTTCTATAGCCAGCATTTTGATATGGGCCAGGTTAGCGGAGCCGGTCTGCTCCTGAAGGTACCGGCGGCCTTGATCAGTAATCTGATAGCGTCCGCGCCTCTCGTTTGGCACCGTATCAAGCAACCCGCTCTGTTTCAATAGATAAACCGAGTACCGAATATGCTTGTCAACCCGCAAGGCTCCGGACGGTATTCGCTCTTGCAGGTCGTCGTTGCTCAATGCGAGCAGAGGCGTCAGTTCCGTCAGAAATTCAATAGTAGACAAGCTGCCTTTGCTACGGGCAGCAATTTCCAGGATAGGCCGCAGAAAAGCGCTTTGGGGCGGCAAGGCCATTTCGCATCTCGCTCAGAGTGGATTGCATTACCCTGCACTGAGCGAATTTTTGTGATGGCGCATTAATTCGCTCAGTGGGTACTCAGGTGCCCATCTTAGCAATGCCTTCGTGCCGTTACAATCCTGGAACGACGACCATGGCTGCGCGAAACTGTCGTTTGGAGTACGCCTGTAGTGGATGGCAACCTCGTCGTTGCTACGGTCGTCGTTACTGGAATGGGATTGCCACGTCGCTACGCTCCTCGAAATAACAAACAGGCTACCAACCAGGATTTTGCACGGCCCAATGCAATCTGGAAATTACAAACCAGTTCTCGGTCTAGACGCACATTTCACGGATTTTTGGGTATTGCTCGAGCAAGATCTCGGCATCTCCGGGATCAACCTTGCTTTCTGAACGCCACAAGTACATGTCGCTTACGTGGAGAACAATTGCTGCTCGTTGCTGTTCATCCAACTCGGACCATGGCTTCAATTGGTATCCCAGAGGCAACGCTCTGTTCAAGGCGTCGTAAAGGAACCAATCTGGGTCGTCACGCAGTTTAGACAAGAGAAATTGACCAAAATTTCCTTCCGTCTGACCTTCGGGATTCTCTTCCATGTGAATCCTCCTCTAAATAGAAATGGAAACTATGACGTTAGTCACTAATAAGTAGGATCGATCCTGCTGGGTGTACGATTATTCGACAGGCTATACCGGAAAGCAAACAGTATTTCAGGTATCCTACCACGTCACCCCACCGCCCCCCGCTGCTCCGCGAATAGTTGCTCGATGCCGCGGGCGGCCAGGGATAGTGCGTCTGAAACCCGCTCGCGGGGGAACGGCGCGCCCTCGGCGGTGCCCTGGATTTCTACGACGGCGCCGGCGTCGGTCATCACGATGTTGAAATCGGCCTGGGCGGCGGCGTCTTCGCTGTAGTCGAGATCGAGGAGCAGGTTGCCGTCCAGCAGGCCCACGCTGACCGCCGCGACGGCGCACCGCAGCGGCGCGTGCGGCAGGGATCCGCTGTCGACCAACCCGCTTAGCGCCTGGTGCAGAGCGACCCACGCCCCGGTTATGGCGGCGGTGCGGGTGCCGCCGTCGGCTTGCAGCACGTCGCAATCGAGATAAATCGTGCGTTCGCCCAGGGCGGCCAGATCGATGGCGGCCCGCAGGGAGCGTCCGATGAGGCGCTGGATTTCCTGGGAACGGCTGGCGGTGCGTCCGGTGTCCCGGTCGCGGGAACGGCGCGATGAGGTGGCCCGGGGCAGCATATCGTACTCGGCGGTTATCCAACCGGAGCCGCGCCCACGCATCCAGCCGGGCACCTGCTCCTCCACCGAGGCGGCGCAGAGCACGGCGGTGTCGCCCATCTCGATCATCGCTGAGCCTTCGGCGGACAGCTGGCAGCCGGTGGTGATGCGGACGGGACGCAACTGGTCCCAAAGCCTGCCATCGGCGCGTAGCAGTGTTTCGGTCATGGGGTGATGGCCCTCACGTGGTTGTTCTGGCCGTACTCGCCTGCTGCAATCCTTCTCAATGACACCGGCGCAATGAAACCGGCAGACTCGGCAGTATAGCACCGGTTATCGTGAAGGCGGATTGGCCGTTTCAACCCATAGGTTTTGCCCATCGCTCACAAATTCTATCGTGCCGTCGCGGGCCGTGAGAAACACCTGACCGGCGGGCACGTACGATTCCAGCCTCTGCATCACGTCGGGATGGGGATGGCCGAACTGGTTGCCTTCGCCGGCTGAAATAACGGCGCTCCGGGGATTTACGGCTTGCAGGAACCGTTCCGTTGTGGACGTACGACTTCCGTGATGTCCAACCTTGAGCACATCGGCCGTCAGCAGATTGCGGTGGGTAGCCACCAGATACCGTTCCACGTCAGATTCGATGTCCCCGGTGAGCAGGAACGTAACCGTCCCGTGGGTCAGGCGGACCACCAGGCTGCCGTTGTTGGGAGTGCGAGCCACACCCTCCGGCGGGGCGCCGGGCGGTGGATAGAGAACCTCCAGCAAAACCTCGCTGCCCAACGCCACCCGGTGTCCGTAGCGCAGCGAAACCGGAGACAGTTGCCGGGCGGCTAGGACGGACTGCCATTGCGGGTACAGCGCGCTGTCTGGACCAACGATACCGTGCGCCACCAGATTCGCATCGTACCGTTGCAACACGGCCAGCAAACCACCCACATGGTCGGCGTCCAGATGCGTTGCCATCGCCACATCCAGAGTGCGGTCGCCGGCGGGCAGCAAATTGCCCAATTCGGTCAGGGTCGTTTCACCGTCGGGGCCACCGTCCACCAGCATCTGGCGTCCATCCGGCGTGACGATGAGGATCGCATCGCCCTGTCCAACATCCAGCGCATACACGTGCAGCCTGCCATCGGCGTGGGCCGAGGCCAGCCGGCCGATCAGCAATAACGCAATAAGCATTGAGACCGGAACCAACGCCATTGCCGCCGCCGCCACACCGGTGGGTCGCCATCGCCCGCGTCGCTCCAGCCTGGAGGTCAGGCGGCGCACACTTCGCAGCGACGCCAACCAGATCAATACCCCCATCGCCACGTACCAGGCTATCGCCATCGGGACGGTCAGCCAGTCGGTGGGGAGCAGGACGTCAGGCATCGCCCGGGCCAGTTCGATCAACCAGGACAGACTGCCCCAGGCCAGCAATCCGGGCCCGGCGGCAATCGTGGTTGACACCAACCCCGCCAGCGCCGTAACCGCCGTTGTCACCAGTGCAGCCGGCAAGGCTGGCATCGCCAATATCGTCGCCGGCACGCTCATCAGTGGCACGGCGCCGAAATGCCAGGCCACCAGGGGCATCGTCGCCAGCGAGGTCATTACCGAAATGACCAGTGAGGCGACCAGCAACGTCGCGCCATACTGTCCCCATCGCGCCGCCCAGGCATCCGATGCCGACCATCCGGCGGTGGCGAACGACGACATCGCCGTGATTATTGGAAGGGACAGAACCACGCCGGTCATGGCTGCGAAACTGAGCTGGAACGACAGGCTCGCCAGCAACCAGGGATCGACGGCCAGCATGGCCGCCGCCGCCAGGAGCAAGGTGGTGGGCATCCTGATGCCGCGCCCGAACAATGGCTGCAACAATACCAGCGTACCCATGATGGCCGACCGGACGACCGGGGGGTCTAACCCCGATAGCGTAGCGTAGGTCCACACGATGAGGGCAGCAGCCACTATCGCCCACGGATTGCCGCGCCCGGCGATGCATCGGCCCAATCCCAACGACAGGGCCATGACAACGCCCACGTGCAACCCGGAAATTGCCAGCAGGTGGGACATACCGGCGTCACGGAATGATTCCCGAAGCGCCGGGGGCAATTCGGCGCGAATGCCCAGCAGCAGGGCCTGCGCCAATCCTGACTGCGGCGCCCCTACCGATTGCTGTATCCCCTGCGCCAGCGCTCCCCGCACCCGGTGCAGCGCCGCCGCGGCAAACGATCCTCCGCCGGTGTCAACCAACTGGGACTGCCGCGCCCATAACACGCCTGAAATCTGCTGCGATTCCAGGTAGGCGGCGTAGTCAAAATCGCCGATGGGCTGGGGCCTTTCCAACCGACCCGACAGACGGAGGGTGTCTCCATAGCGCAGATACGGCGGCGACCTTTGGGCAACCAGTTCCGGCGGCGGCAGGGTATAGACCTGAAGATTGGTTCCCGCCGGCACGTCGCTTTGCAACGGGTCGTCAGCAGCCAACGCGCGCCCGCGAAACCTGAGGCGGCTGCCGGCTGACTCCGGGGCGTCGGTGACCATGAGGGTGACCGTTACATCGGCGCCGGTGGGCACGATGGGCAGCGGCGGGGCCGCTGACGCTTCAACTCGCCAGAACCCCAATAGCAGCGCCGCCGCCACCAACATGGGCGCGGCCGGCAATCGCAATTGCCGCAGACCCACCGCCAGCGTCAGCGCAGCCAGCCCCAGCAGCAGTACGGCGATGGGCGCGCCCGACGGAGCCTTGAGCCAAACCGCCAAACCCACGCCGGCAACAAACGTCGCCAGGGTCGCCTCGGGGAATAGCCGCAAACTTCGCTGGGCGGACGGAAGCCGCAGACCTAGCGTGAACTGACGGTAATCATGCCGGATATGCGGCCATAAATGCCGTCGCCAATGCCGGCAACATCCGTGATGCCTTGCGCCGAACCGAACGGCCCGGTCTGATTCCGGTGCGCCACAATTTCCCGCGCCCGCACCGTTCCGATGCCGGGCAGGGTTTCCAGGCACATCGCGGTTGCCGTGTTGATGTTGACCGGATAGCCGCACGTGGGCGCTGGCGTCACTAACTCGGCATTGCCCGGTTGGGCCGCGTGCTGCGCTGCGGACATCGACACGTCTACGTTGGCCGGGATTTGGTATTTGGCAGCGTCAGCCAGGTATTCGGCCATGTTGACGCGGTTGAGGTCAGCATTGCCGGTTGGCCCACCCGCCGCGGCCACGGCATGGTTGAGGCGTTGGCCCGCCTCCATCTCATATACGCCGGGGTTGACCACTTCGCCGGTAATATAGACGGCAATGAGCGCCGGTTCAACGGGATTTGCGCCGCCGGTATCCGGTGTGTCTCCGCCCGCCACGGCGCCGGCGGTGTCGCCTTCCGATTCGGCTGACGGCAGAATTTGCACCGCCGACGCGCTGGGGGAGTCATCGCCCAACAACATCCAGGCAGACACTATCAGCAACGCCACCGCCAGCGCGCACGATGCCAGCACCGTTACCAATCGCTTGCCGCCACTGAACTTCATGCCAACAACGTTACCCCAACAGCCGGGCGAATAGCCGGCCACGGGTGTCCCAACTGGTCATCCGACCGCACACTTCGTCACTTGACCCGTCACCGACTATGAACGCATTAAAACACATCGATCAACAATTTCGCCGTATGATGCGGATACAAGTTTTTATGATTTTTAGAATTTTTTATGAATACACTCCCTGGAGATACCGACACCTTACCACAGGGGGCAGGCGGCAAACCGCATGATGGACGCGAGAGTATGGTCGAAACGACACCATGAACCTTTGGTCAGGGCAAACGCATTCTAATATAATCGGCTTTGCAGGCGTCCGTCATTCCCGCGAAAGCGGGAATCCAGGTCGTTTGCTTGTACGTCAACTGTATGGAAGCAGGCTGTATGGATTCCCGCTTTCGCGGGAATGACGGTGGTTACGGGAATAACGGTGGTTAATTGGTCCATATGCGATAGTCCTGAACCTTTGGTGAAGCGGCGGTGTGCGGTTTGCAGTTAGCGTGTAAACTATGGCTGATATTGATCAATCGCCGCGATTGCCCGGCGGGGATGGCAACCGAGCCCCCGCGGATTGGCGCAATCCGAATACCCGGGAGGTACAACGCCATGTTGGTAAACCTGATCACCCTGACCGCCGCCGACGGCATGGAGCTTGACGGCGCGTTCTTTGAACCCTCCGGCGACAAAGCGCCGGTCGGCCCGGTGGATGCCGTGCTGTGTATCCACGGCTCCGGGCGTAATTTCTACACCGGCGCCACCGCGCAGATGGCGGACGACCTGCGCAACCTGGGTTACGGGGCATTGTCGCTGAACACCCGTGGACACGACACCGTGTGGGTGAACCGGCAAACCGGAGTAGCCGAGGGTAACGCCTACGAGATTCTCGACAACAACCGGCAGGACTTGCGGGCCGGCATCGATTACCTGGCCAGCCGCGGCTACCAGCGCATCGCCATCCTGGGGCAGAGCATGGGGGCGGTTAAGGTGGCCTACTATGCCGCCGTGGAAGACGACCCACGAGTCGCCACGGTGATACCGGTGTCGCCGGTGCGCCTGTCCTGCTCGTACTACCTGGAATCCCCCGACGCCGAGGAATTTCGCGCCAACCTGGAAACCGCCGACCGGATGGAAGCGGAGGGCCGCGCGATGGATCTTTTCTACGTAGACTTTCCCATCAAGGAAGTGTTCTCCGCAGCCGCCTATCTGGACAAGCACGGCCCGCCGGAACGGTACAACATCATCCAGCATGCTCCCCAGATTACGGTCCCGCTGTTCGTGCTGTCAGGTTCTGAGGAAACCCACACCCGCCTGCTGGACGCGCCGCGAGACATGGTGACCGCCGCCGTGAACAGTCCCCGCGCCGAGTATCTGGTTTTAGAGGGAGGCAACCATTCCCTCACCAACATGATGCCCGCCGCCAGCGCCGCGGTGTCCAACTGGCTGGCGTCTTTGCAGACACAAACGGCGGCGGCGGCCGTCTAATCCGCACATCTGACATGCCAGTAACGCCCATCGGTACCGTCCGGAGCGATTTCTCCAGCTACGCGCCTTCCGATGAAATGCGCCGGCACACGAGCCGGATTGTGGTGCGACCGGAGTTCGCCGACGGGCTGATGGGCCTGGAACCCGGCGATCACATCCTGACGCTGTTCATGCTGCATCGAGCCGAGGCCACGGGGTACGAACTGCGCCTGCATCCCGGGCACAATCCGGCCAACCCGATCCGGGGGGTGTTCGCCACGCGGAGTCAGTACCGGCCCAATTTCATCGCCGCCACCGTGGCAACTATCCTGCGCATCGACCCTCCGCAGGCCGACGGTACGGTGACGCTGGTGGTTACGGGGCTGGATGCACAGGACGGTTCGCCGGTGATCGACATCAAACCGCACCGCCCGGCGTTCGACGAAACCCCGGGTTGAGCCCGCTCACGCGTACCCACTTTGATCTGATTATCGGTATAATCTATTAAGTAAGCGGAACGGTCAGGGGAAAGTGTGAATTATGGTAGCGCGAAACCACCGAGTGGCCAGCCGCCAGCTCCTGCAACAAGGCCGGGAAGAATTGGCCCAGGGCGATACTCGTCAAGCCTCTGAGAAAGGCTGGGGAGCGGCTGCCCAGATCGTGAAGGCCATAGCAGAAAGCCGTGGGTGGGCTCATGGCGGACATGGACAGTTGTTCACCGCTGTCCGCAATCTACGTGAGGAGACCGGCGACGCAGAAATTGGCCGATTGTTCCACGTAGCCAACAGCCTGCATAACAACTTCTACGAGAATAACCAGGAAACCGAGACCGTGCATGAGGCATTGGATGATGTGGAGCGGTTTGTGGATAAGGTCGAGCCGCTTTTCCGGCAAGACTGATCCCTTGGCGGATATAACTGGTTAACACAACGCTCGTTACGTAATCCGGATGCTGGATTCCGTTTGCTTTTGGGTGGTACGGTACTTGATGCCCCTGTTGCCATCACTTGAAACCAAACGGAACCCGAGCGCAGCGTGGCAATGACAAAGTGGGTACACTTGAGCTGCCTGCGTTGCTGCGGATTTTGACACCGGCGGCCCGGTTCCTATACCATCGCCGACGGAGTACATCGCCGACGGAGTACGCCCGGCGATCAGCGGGGACGCAGCCTAAGGTAGGCCCACATGCCAATATACGAATACCGTTGCCAGTCCTGTCACCTGGTTAGCAGCTATTTCTTCAAGGTGGCATCAGCGGTTACCGACGTCGATTGCGAGCACTGCGGTGAATCGGGGATGGATCGGATCATGTCGTCCTTTGCGCGCGGACGGACGGATGGCGACGTCTACCGGGACCTTGACCCGCGCTATTACAAGATGGTCGACGACGCCCTGGGCAAGGCGTCTCCCGGATCAGACCCCGATCACTATCTGCGCAAGATGGCCCCATTCTCCGCAGCCGAAAAGACGGGCGATCCCTACTTCAAAGAATAACCTGACCCACAGTATTATCGGCGCTCGAGCGATCACCAACCCTACCTCCCTGGAGACAATCATCGGATGACAGCTGACCCAATATCATTTCCGTCGGTGGAATGGTTCGAAGCGTTGCAGAGTCTGGTCAACGAAGACCCCACCTACCGGCAGTTTGGCACGGTGGACGCGGTGATGGGTGTGAAACTGGACGATAACGTCTATATCATCTCCTTCGAGGCTTTCCAATGCACCGGGGTGCGCCAGGGCGACGACTACGACCTGATCAACACCGACTTTTTCCTCGAGATGTCGCCCGATGCCTGGCGGGCCATGTTGGAAAGCATCAAGTCCAACGGCGGCGCAGCGGCCGGCCAGACACTGGTGAGCCTGGATATGCTCAGCGAGATTTCCAACAACGCCACCGGCGACCAGCTGCGGGCCGATATGTTCTTCCGCTACAACCAGAGCCTGCAGCACTTTTTTGACCTGTCGGCCAATCTGAATACGGTGTTTGCCAACTGACGACCAACCAGTCCGCAGATTGCCGCACGATACGCACTCGCCCCCAGCGGCGGGAATACACGAGGACGATCGATGACCATAACCGCAACGCTCGACGAAGTTGGAATGAATGCGGTGGCGGTGCAGGATCTGGAAGACCTGTTCCGCCGTCAAATTGAGCAGGGCCTGCATCCCGGCGCCGGTCTGGCCGTGTATCGGCACGGGCGCCTGGTGGTGGACTTGTGGGGCGGGCGGGCCGACGATGCGTCGGGCAAGCCGGTGGCGCCCGATACCATGTTCATCCTGTATTCCTCTACCAAACCGCTGGCCGCCGTGTGCCTGCATATCCTTTGGGAACGCGGAATGCTGACGTGGAACGACAAGGTTGCCGACCATTGGCCGGGCTTCGCCAAACACGGCAAGGACTCGGTTACCATCCAGCACGTGCTGACCCACCGCGGCGGCTTCCCGGAAACACCGGCTGAACTGTCCTGGGATCGCTGGCAGGACTGGGATTACGTCGTGGAGTGCATGGAAAACATCATTCCCGACTATCCCGCCGGGCAGGTGATGGCCTACCATCCCCGCAACTTCGGCTGGGTAATCGGCGAATTGGTGCGCCGCATCGATGGCCGGCATATCGGCGTCTTCCTGAGGGAGGAGGTGCTGGACCGACTGGGACTGGCGGACGGCTACGTGGGCCTGCCGCCCGAACTGGAGGACCGGGTCTCACGCATCCACGCCATGGAAGACTGCGACCGACCCGGTATGATTCGCCCCTACAATCGCCCGGAGGTTCACCAGGCTGTGCATCCGGCCGGCGGCGGCATCTTCACCGCCCGCGACCTGGCCCGTTTCTACGCGATGATGGGCAACGGCGGCGAGCTGGACGGCGTGCGAATCCTGCAACGGGAAACGGTCACGGAGGTCACGCACTTGCAGTCCGAGGCAAACGATTTCTCCCTGGGCGCTCGGATGCGCCGCTCGCTGGGCCTGGTGCTGGACGATAACCGCATGGGCGCCAGCGCCACCGACGGAGCGGGTACGTTCGGACACGGCGGGGCGGGAACCTCGGTTGGCTGGGCCGACCCGGCGCTGGGCCTGGGCGTCGCGTACATCACCAACGGGTTCCGGGCCAGCGCCACCAACAACCCGCGCCTGGCCGCCATCTCGCGAGCCGTCCGGGCGGCGTGCGAGTAGTGGTTGGCATTCCTCAATGGTTTAGGATCGGTTTGACGCTGGCGTTGCTGGTCTGCCTGGCGCTCATGCTTGCCTGCACGTCTAACGACGCAACGTCCGCAGCGGCGACAACACTTCCCTCCGAGCCGGCAGCTACGGCAACGCCCGCTGCAACGCCGAACCTGGCGGCTACGGTGGCCGTCATGGTCGCGGACGCGCTGCCAACGCCAACTCTGACGCCCATGCCGACTCATACACCCTATCCAAGCTACACGCCATATCCAACCTCTACGCCCAACCCCACACCTACGCTCATACCGACTGCTACCCCGGACATCCCGGCCACCGTATCCGCCGAACTGACCAGAGTGGCGCCCCCACCAACCCCGGAACGAGTCTCCGCTACGCGTTCAATCGCAGACGTGGTGAGTAGTATAGCGCCCGGACTGGTTCAAATTAGCACTCCCAGCGGCGGTGGTTCCGGTTTTGTAGTCTCTCAAGATGGCCTCATTGTCACCAACGCCCATGTGGTGGAGCGACATTCGACGGTCACAGTGCGATTTGTGGACGGGCAATCTTATACTGGACGAGTGCTGGGCCGGGACGAAACGCTGGACCTGGCAGTGGTCAAGGTGCAGTCAATTCTGCAATTACTGCCGATGACATTGGGACAAGCCTCTGGCATCGGCGTGGGTGACGAAGTGATCGCATTGGGCTTTCCACTGGGTGATGAACTGGGGCGGGATTATACGGCTACCACCGGTATAGTTTCTTCACTCCGCACTTACGGGTCGGTGGAACGAATCCAAACCGACGCGGCCATCAACCCCGGAAACAGCGGCGGGCCGTTGGTCGATCGGGACGGACGGGTAATTGGGGTTAACACCTCGACGTTCAGCGAATATCAGGGTATATCCTTCGCAATCTCAGTTTCCGAAGTCAGAAGAAATCTGGATTTTCTGGCCTCCGGAGGTAATGTTCTGGCGCAAACCGGCGGCGAATTCTGGACCTACGAAAACGCGCAATGCTCGTACTCGCTGGTGGTGCATCCCAATTGGGCGCTGACCGAAGAAAAAGAGTGCTCCGCCTACTTCGAACGGTACGACTGGGGCGATTTGGTTGGTGTCATCAACATCGATGCTTACGCACTGGAGACTGGAGAAACATTGCGTGATTTCGCGGATCGGTCCCATGATTTTCTCGTCGACCGGTCGCGGGACTGGCAGCTTTTCGACCTGAAATCATTCCAGCGGGACAACCAGGGACACGACGGCTATGTGATTGACTACCTATGGCAAGAGTCGAGAGAATACTGCATTTCCAGTAACATGGAGCTGATTGTAGAATCCACTTATTACTATAACGCACTGGTCTTTAATGCCGGAATTTGCAGCTTTATGCCGCAGTCGGTGTTCGACGAAATCAGCGCCATGGAGTTCGACTACTAGATGGTTAACATCATCCATCACCTGGCGTTTCGGGCCGACTGGGAGGCGGGCATCGCCGCGGGTGAGTACGTGGCGCCGTCGCTGGCCGAAGAGGGGTTCATCCACGCCAGCGCCGACGAGGATCAGATGTTGAGGGTAGCGGCCCGCCTGTTCGCCGGGCGCACCGACCTGCTGGCTCTGGAGGTGGACATCGACCGCCTGCCCGAGGAATCGCCGGTCATACGCGAAGCAGCCCGCTCCGGCGAAATTTACCCGCACATCTACGGCCCCATCAATCCCGGCGCCGTGGTGCGCGTGCGGGCGCTAGTTCCTGATGACTCGGAGCCGGGCAGGTTGCGGCTTGCTGACGCCGACTGAACGGTTGAAGGTACGGCCCTCACTCTGGCCCTCTCCGGTAGGAACCTCAAATGACAGCTCTAGAGTATGCCCGCTACTATCTCAGGGTATGGGACTGGCGATTATTCCTATTCATTCTGCTGTTCCTGGGGCTGCCAAACGTTTATCAGCTCTATAGGGTTTACCTGATTGGCAACGAATTACCCGGTGCTGGCAGCTTGGCTATCGTGTCGCAATGGCAGTTTGTAGGGATCGTTGTAGAGGTGTTCCAGGAAGCTACGGTTCTCGCCATTTTCTTCTTCCTGGGTTCACAGATACGCAGCGCCGGAACAATACAGATCGACCGAGCCAAGAGCGTCCTTACTTTCATATTTCTGGCGTCGCTGGTCTTCTCGGTGGGAGTGTTCTTCTTCCGAGATACGTTCATTGCGCTCATAGGAACATCACCCGAAATACGGGATCAGACTCGAGCGTTTCTGGGAGTGAGCATATTCAGCATACCGTTCACCTTGCTCTCTGCGGCGATAGTAGTTCTGTTTGAGGCGTTGGGATTAAGGCTGCTGGTCTTCGTGATGGCAATTGTCAACGTCCTGCTAAGGTTTGTGCTGGACAGCCTGTTCTTTGGGGGTTACGCATTCTCGCTCAGCGGAGATGTGGTAGCGGTGGGCTGGTCAACCCTGTTCGCCAGCGCCGGGCTGTTTCTGATTGGGTTGTTCCTATTGCTTGGAACTAAAAGTGTTTCGCTGCGGACGTTCAGGACGCTGCCGTCATTTGTGGATATGCGCGAGTATTTTCGCGTTGGATTGGGCAGTGGAGCAGACAGCCTCGTCCGGAATATCGCCTATTTCTTTATGATAATTCGCATTGTGAATACCATAGGCGCAGCTGAAATTGGCGGCTACTACGTTGCCATTCAGATTCTATGGAGCTTCATGTTAGTTCCAGTGCTCGCCTTCGCCGACTCGGCTAAAGCCATGGTTGCCAACGCTTCGGGAGACCTGGAGCGCGTTAAGACGCTGTGGCACGCCTCGATGGTCATAACGGCCGGGATGATGGTCATCTGGATTGCGTTGGCGCCGGCGTTGCCAACATTTGCCGGAATGTTGACCGACGATGCGAACACCGTCAGTTGGGCGATTACCGCGTTTGGCATACTGTTCGTCCCTTACGTTCTCTTTTCGTTCAATACAGTTATAGACAGCGTGTTCTACGGTATTGGCAAGACGAAGTACCTGGCCTACCAATCAATCTTGACCAACGGAACAGTATATCTGGCGGCTTTCCTGTTGTACGTTTTGGAAGTATGGCAGCCCAGTTTTGATAGCGTGATGGCCCTGTTCGCTCTAGGGATACTGGTGGACTCGTTCCTGACGGTTTTCTTTATCCTGAAAGTGTTGTATATCGACCCGGCGCGAGAGAAGACCAGAGCCGGTGGGGCATAAGTCGCGACGAGATTGCCAACCCCCGCATCGAGTACGGGGTCGCAATGACATTTTAGAGTGGGTATGCGGGAGCGTGGCAAACTTCACGCGTATCCACCACCCGCTCGTCCTGAGCCTGTCGAAGGACGGTCGCCGATGGTTCGACAGGCTCACCATGAGCGGGCTGGGTCGGTGAGCGGGGGGTTCCCCCTCACCCCCCGGCCCCTCTCCCACAAGGAGAGGGGCCGGGGTGAGGTGCGCTCCTCGGGCTCAGGAGGAGCGGGGTGGCAACGGCGCTCATGGCACAAGTTGCCGCCGTGATACAATCAAATCACACGCTTTCAAAACGAGTCGATGGGCTGGAGGGGTATCCCATGAACAAGGTGCTCGGCGGGTTGAAGTTGGCTGGGCTCTCCTTTCTTTTGGCCGCCGCCGTGTCAGTCGCCTGCGGCCGGGAGCCGGCTGCGCCGCTGCCGGTGGAAACGACGGCTGCCAGCGCATCGGCAACCGCGCCGGTGGCATCCACCGCGGCTACGGCTCCCATCACAGCCGCAACTGCTCCGGCAACGATAGAGCAGCCAGCCGAGGCCCAGACGACCGAAGCAGCTGAGACGCCACCGAGCGAAGGGGGCAGTGAGCCGCTGCGGGTGATCAGCTCCCGGTCGGTGACCACTCCATCCACTCTGGAGTTGGTGGGCAGCAGCAGCGGATTCAACCTGTCCCAGGCGTTCCAGGGGACACCGGCCGAAGGTGCGCTGACGGTGTCGGCCATCGGCTCGGTGACCGTGGCGGCAGATGAAGCCTATGTGGTCATAGCACCGGAACAGTACTACGGCTCTTCCGGCCCAGCGCTGATGTCTGCCGAGGACCGCAACGAGATAATTGCCAAGTTGGGGGAGTTAGGCGTGCCGGAGGAAGCAATTGAGATCGAAGAACTATTCAGGTACGGCGCGTCCAGCATTTCCGTGGAAGTAGAACTGGATGAATTGGAGGAAAAGAGCCAGGCAATCCTCGATGCTGTGGAGTCGGTGCTCGGGCGGGCCGAAAGCCACGGACTGCGTTTTGGATTGTTGCCGGAGAACTGCGACCGGGCGTTATCGCTGGCACGCCGGGAGGCAGTGCCGGGCGCCGAAACGGCCGCTGACGATCTGGCGCTGGCCCTGGGCGTGGAACGGGGAGTTGTCGTCAGCGCGGTGGAGTTGCCGGGCGCGTACCCGCATTTCGGTTTCGGACTACCCGGCGCAGGCGACGAAAGCTGCAGCAGCCAGGCATCTGATCCCTACTCCGGTTTTGTTTCGTTCGACTCCGAACCCGAGGTCGAGATTTCCGTAAACCTGCAAGTTGCGTACCTCATAGTTCGATAGACGATCCGACCCGCCATTGATCCTGCCCGCAATAGATCCTGCCCGACGCTATGCCGCGTTTTCCTCACGCGTACCCACTTTGTCATTGCGAGGAGCGCAGCGACGTGGCAATCTCGATGAGGTTGGACACATGCCGCGAACCGCCATTGCTAGTGCGACGAGATTGCCACGCTACGCTCGCAATGACAAAGTCGGTACGCGATGACACGGTTTCTCCTGAAAGGAGTAACGTTGCCCACGTACGACGACGCACAGCTGGCAACCATCCGGAAGGTTATCGCCGGTCTGCCGGCGCTCACGCCGGAGGATATCGCCGCCCGCGATGCCGCCGTCGCCGCGGGTCGCTGCACCGTGGACTTGTGGCCCCTGTGGCCGGTGGCTCAGGAAGACCCGGCGCTATGGGATGCGTTGGTGGGCGACCGGCACATCTCCACCCATTCGGTGTACGGATTCTTCCCCGCCGCATCCGACCTGGTGTACGGCGACGATGACCGGCCGGCCGCGATTCGTTACGACGGGCGCACCCGCGGTCGCGTGGCAATCATAACCGGACGGCGGGCCGGCGCCTCGGTCAGCGTTGTCGTCAAGCCGTGCCAAAGCCGGCGTGAGGCAGAGATCGCCGGAATTGCCGGCGAACTGGAGATAGGGCCGCGCCAATTGCCGAGCATCGACGGGTTCATCAGCGAAGAATATGTGGCCGGGACGTTCCTCACCGATTTGACACCGGAGCAGGCGACACCGGAGCGGATGCGAGGCATCGGCGCGATGCTGCGGGAAGCGCTGGGTCGGTTGCACGCCGCATCGGTTTGCTACAACGACGCCACCATCGCCGACCCGGAGGGCCGCTCGCATATCATCATCCGCCGCGACGCCGTCAATGATCCAAGATCGGACGGCGCGGGCGGCATCCGTTTGATCGATTTCGGCGTGGCCCTGCTGTTGCGGGACCACCCGCAGGAGCTGTCTTTCGAGGACGCTTACAACGCCGCGCGCACCGATCCCATCTTTCGTCTGTTCCGACAGATGACGGGCGACGCCGACCAGACGGCGTTGGGACGGTTCGTCTCTGACTACGGTAGCCGCCTGGCTCGGCAATCAGTACACGAGATACAATCCCGCGACTGGCAAATCGCGAAGGAGGGCGCGGCGGTTATCGCGACCCGGCTCGGGCCGGCCGCCGCCGACGCGGTGCGCGAAGGACTGGGCATTTAGGCTTATCTGCCCTGGCCTAATGCCTGCGCCGGGAAGAGGGGGTCCTTCGACAGGCTCAGGACGAACGGGGGGAGGGACGGGTTTTTACCTGGATGGACAGGATTTTTGGGTGGGGGGGTTCACCCTCATCCTAGCCCTCTCCCTTGATGGGAGAGGGGACAATGTGTCGTTATCGGAGGGTTAGCAGGTATTCCACCAGATCATCGACGTTCTCGTCCGAGAGATTCAGACCGGCTACGGTGGCTTCCATCAATCCGGGCGCATACTCTTTGTCGATCCCTTCGTCGGGCGGGGCAGCGGTGTATTCGTCGGGTTCCACGATGGATTTGCGGATATACTCCTCGGCAGATTGGCCCGGTACTCGTCCGCCGGCGGTTGCCGCGACACGGGACAGGTTGGGACCCAATATACCCACGGATACACCGTCAATGGTGTGGCACGCCGCGCAGCCGCCGGCTCCGACGAACAACGTTTGTCCAGGCGACGCGCTGGCGCCGGTCTCGGGCGCCGGGGGCGCGATGTCTCCCGGCAGGGGCGGCGTGGGCACTACCAGGGGTTCAATCACCTCGACTGTGGGTTCATGGTGCACAAAGGGTTGCCCGCGGGCTTCTGAGAATTCACGCGGACTTGGGCGAAACACGCCGAACAGCAACACCAGCGAGAGGGATACCACCAGACCCAATCCCAGCCCGGCAACGAATATCTGCCAGAGCAGGCCGTTCTCAAACTTCAGATGCATGAAGAATGCGACCACGCAGAAGAACTTGATAACCGACAGGATGACCAGCGGAGCGATAACGATGCTCTCGCCGCGCAGGTCTTCGGGCACGATGATGAGGAATTCAACGAGAGTAATAAGACCCAGGAAGACGGCCAGGATGCTGTACTGTTTGAGCCCTCCGTGAACGCCCTCGGGGACACGGCCGAAGAAGTACCTTCCAATCCCGACATCGCCGTGTTCGGCGTGCTCGTCGTGGGCCAGAGCGGCCTCCTGACCGGGGTTACTGCTCATTACGTTACTGCCTCCTGCAACCTTAACCGAACAATCGCTAACCGAACAATCCGCTTACCCAGGTCCACCCCTGCACCGCGGCGTGTCCGGCATCCGCTGCCGGGCCGGAGTCGAAGCCGCCGATGAGGTACAGCAGGGTGAAAATCACTATCCAGACGATGTCAACGAAGTGCCAATACAGGCCGGCAATGTCGACGTCCAACGCCGAGGGGCGACCGGCCGGATTGCGGGCGGCGATGATTGCGATGGCGCCCAGCCAAACCAGCCCCAGCGTAACGTGGGCTCCGTGAAACCCGGTGAGCGTATAGAACGAACTGCTGAACAGGTTTGTTTCGTAGCGCAGCCCCTCGATTCGGAAGGCGTTGAATTCATACACCTGGAACCCGATAAACGTACCGCCCAGCAGGATGGTTAGCACCAGCCACTGGATCAACCGTTTCTGGTTGCCGTTGCGCGCGGCGGCCACTCCCATCACCATGGCGAACGAGCTCATCAGCAACACAAACGTGCTGATGGTGGTGATTGGGACATCAACAATGTCTTTCGGGTACGGTCCAACGATGCTCTGGCCCCGGTACACCATGTAGGTTGCGATCAGCGAGCCGAAGAACAGACAGTCGGACCCGAGAAACACCCACATGAGGAGTTTCCGGTGATTTATGCCAGTGGTGGTTTCTTCCTCCACCGGCGGAGCGTGTGTGGTGTCTACGTGGGCCAACGCGGGCCTCCTGGGTTAGGCAAGTACGGGTGTAGTCGGGTCCAGCATCGAATGAGCCGGCCGGTTAATAATGACCTTCTGCGACATGTTCGGCGGCATGTTCGGCGGCCGGCGGTTCGTTGGACCAACCTATAACGCCGATGATCGTGATCAGGCCGCCAACGAAACTGACCGGGAACCGGATGTAGTTCCATCCGACGTCTATCAGCAGGCCACCGGCAATCCAGGCCACACCGAAAGATACGATCAGCGGCCAGTATGACGGGCTGGGCATGTGGATGGTGGATGCGTCGACGTGAGGCTCGCCAACCACCGTTTCACCGCGGGCGGCGGCTTCGCGCTTGGTGATCCAGAAATCATCCTGACCCTTCACCTGGGGAATCTCGGCGAAGTTGTACACCGGTGGCGGCGAAGAGATGCTCCATTCCAGCGTGGGCGCGTCCCAGGGATCGTTGCCAGCCGGCGCTCCCTTGCGCGCGCTGCGCACGAAGTTGTGCATGAATATCAGGAAACCCGCGACGATGAAGAAATACCCGCCGGTAGCCAGCAGGTTCATACCCTCCCAGCCGAAGCCCTCCGCGTAGGTATAGATGCGGCGGGGCATTCCGTTGAGGCCGGCATAGTGCATGGGGAAGAACGTGAGGTTCATGCCCGCGAACATCAACCAGAAATGTATTTTGCCCATGGTCTCGTGGTACATCTTGCCCGTGATCTTGGGATACCAGTAATAGATGCCGGCGAAGATGCCGAAAATGGCCCCGCCAAACAGCACGTAGTGGATGTGGGCAACGATGTAGTAGGTGTCCTGTTGCTGGAAGTCGGAGGGGGACACGGCGTGGGATACACCGGAAAGGCCGCCCACGATGAACAGGGAAACGAATCCGATTGCCATCAACATGGGGGTGCGCAGGTCGATGGAGCCCCTCCACATGGTGCCGATCCAGTTGAATATCTTAACGCCGGTGGGCACTGCGATGAGCATAGTGGTAATGGTGAACACCGAGTTGGCGATGGGGCCAAGCCCCACCGTGAACATGTGATGACTCCACACTGCCCAGCTCATGATGGCGATTACGATCCCGGAGAACACGATCACGGGATAACCGAATAGCGGTTTACGGCTGAAGGTGGGAATGATTTCCGACACCACGCCCATTGCCGGCAGAATCAGGATGTACACCTCGGGGTGTCCGAACAGCCAGAAAAGGTGCTGCCAGAGGATGGGGTCGCCGCCGGCCGAGGCGTTGAAGAAGTTGCCCCCAAACTGACGGTCGGCGGTCAGCTCAATCAGGGCGACCGTTATGATTGGGAAGGCCAGCACCATCAGGATGCTGGTAACCAGCGTCATCCACACGAACACCGGCATACGCATCAGCGACATTCCCGGAGCGCGCATATTGATGATGGTTACGACGAAGTTGAAACCGGCGGCCAGCGATGCAACACCCAGCATCTGCAGGCTCAACGCCCAGAAGTCCAGGCCCTTGCCCATGCTGTACGGCGCAGAGGTCAGGTTGGCATACGAGAACCAGCCAGCGTCGGGAAGTTGCCCGATCAGGAAACCGGCGTGCATCAACAGAGCGCCGAACAGGAAAGTCCAGTACGAAAAGGCATTGAGGCGCGGGAACGCAACGTCCCGTGCGCCAATCATCAGCGGGATAAGAAAGTTGAAGAAGGTTGCGCCGAATGGCATGATCACCATGAAAATCATGGTGGTGCCGTGCATGGTGAACATGGCGTTGAACCAGTCGGCGGAAATCAATGAACTATCGGCCTGGGCCAGCTGCAAACGCATCAGACCGGCTTCAATACCGCCCACGAGTAAAAAGATGAAGGCGGTAACGCCGTAAAGGGCGCCGATCCGCTTGTGGTCAACCGTAGTTAGCCAGCTCCACAAGCCGGTATAAGAAGTGGTAGGGCGGGGAATTACGCCGGTGATGGTAACCATTATTTGGTCCTCCGCTGTGTCCGGTTCGCTGGCACCCGGGGCGATGGATTAGCGGTTTTCATATCTCCTGATGAGTGGTTGGCCGGTTGGTTGGGCATCGAGTTTAATTGTCGAATTTCGTTTGCGGATGGGATTGGGTTACTTCTGCTCCAGCAGATAGTCCACAAGGTCGCTCAACTGATCTTCGGACAGATCAGCACGGTGGTCGGCGCGGGCGCGGTACACCGTAGCCAGCTCGGACATGTGATTGCCGGGTTTGATGACATCCGGATTACGTATCCACTGTCGCAAATTCTCGCGGTTAAGATCAACCAGGCCAGCGCCCAACGTGGTGCGGAGGCCGAGGTCGGTGAGGTTAGGCGCCGCGAAGGCAGCCGCCGGTTCGTTTCCGGTACGTACATCTGCCAACCGATCTTCGGTCCGCTTGCCGAGCCACTGCGTGTAGGCGATGAAAGTATCCATTCGGCTCATCTGAACGCCGGCGGCATCCGAAGCGCCCACGGTGTGGCAGGTAATACACTGGCCATCGCCAAGGAACACCAGCTGACCCCGCGCCGCCGAGGTGGACAACTGGATGGGTTCGCCGAAGCCGTCGACCCACGCATCGAAGTCGTTGTCAGTAAGGGCATGAACCCGGAATTTCATTTGTGCGTGGGCGGTCCCGCAAAACTCGGCGCACTGGCCGTAATACATACCAATGTCTTCCGCCAGGAACCACATTTCGTTGGATCGGGTTGGCACCACGTCCTGTTTGCCGGCCAGTTTCGGAATCCAGAAGCTGTGAATCACGTCTTCGCTGATGAGTTCCATGATAACGGGCCGGTCGACCGGTATCCGCATCTCGTTAGCCGTGGTCACCAGTTTTCCATTGCCGTCGGCGTCTTCGTACCGGAACTCCCACCACCACTGATGGCCCACAGCCTGAACCCGGAGCGGTTCCTTGCCCTCATCCCGGGCCAGGGCAATGGCCGCGCCGGGTTCGAGCTTGAACAGCACGATCACCGACCAGATACCCAACCCCAGAATCAGAATGGTGGGGATTATCGTCCAGGCGATTTCCAGTGGTGTATGCCCGTGGGTTTGAGGCGGCAGCGGGTCGCCGGGCTTGCGCCGGTAGCGTATCGCCGCGTACAGCAGCGCGCCCTCCACCAGCACAAACACGACTACCATGGTCCAGAGCAGCACGTTGAAGAGCAATAACTGCTCTCGGGCCACCGGGCCGTTGACGCCGAACGTCGACATGGGAGCATCGGGATCGCAGCCCAAGGCCGCCAACAACAGAACGCCGCCCAGAATGGCCAACGCCCCCAGGGGCCGCCAACCACGGCGACGAACACCGGAAACAGCGGGGCTACTCACCGGATTATCGGTTCTGTTCGGAGAACCGGGGCCTTCCCGGTGCTTGGCAGGTGAGTCTTCCTCGGAAAAGGGCAACAGCCCCATCGTGAACCCCCGATACGATAGCCAGGCAAAGCCGTCGTATGTGCAAAATTTCACTAGCGGCGGTAACGATAGCATAAGCGACTTTGTGTGTCAATTTGAGATTAACGCTGGTAACAGTTCAGAGTTGGTGGGATGAAAGGACGCAACCTTTACCATGCCCTCAATTCCATCCTCTCCCAACCCATTTCTGCTCCAGTCTGAACAGTTACCTGCCGGGTTGGTACTTCCGGTTGGGCGCCGGATGGTAAAATGCTGAGGTGATCGGGGCCGATTTAGCCGGTTGGAGGGCTCGGTAGTATGTCAATGAGCAGCAGCATTGGCGGGATGCCACGCTTTCCCACCGATGATGGAGTTCGTTGCAGACTACGCCACGCTGGGCGAGATCAGTGAGTTATTGCGGGCGGTGTTTCGCGAGCGCGAGCCCTCAACCCGCCTTTGCTCAACCCGCCTTTGATTGAGGAGTAAAATGGGGCGCATCCGCCTGTTATCCGTCATAATCTTATTCTCCCTGCTGGCCGCCGCAATGATGGCCTGCCAGGGTTCAACCGAAGTGGTCCCGACAGGTGCGCCGAATACGGCTGCGCCCACGCCGACTATGCCGCCCGCGTGGGATCCTTCCGAGGTCGTTCTGATGGGAACCTCGGGCGACTTTCCTCCCGCCAACTTCATCAACGAAAGCGGTGAAATCGACGGGTTCGAGCGCGAGCTGGGCGATGAACTCTGCCGGCGCGCCGGTCTGGAATGTGCCTGGGGTCAGGACGAGTGGTTCACCCTCATCAACAATCTTGTCGCCGGGAAATACGACGCCATCGTAGCCGGAATGGCCGCCACCGAAGAGCGTGATGAACTGATCGATTTTACGGAGTCATACCTTCCTAATACCCCGTCGGTGTATGTCGCCCTGGCCGGGGCCAGCGATGACGTGATCAACGGAAGAGTGGCCGTGCAGGTCAACACCATTCAGCAGAAGTACCTTGCCGACTCCGGCATCACAAGGATAATATCCCTGCCGGCAGAAGCCCCTGTTGAGGCCGTCAGGAGCGGAGAGGCGGATGCGGTATTTGCCGATAAAACCTTCCTCGCAAGTTTCGTGGAGGAAAGCGGTGGGGAGCTCATCTTCGTGGGTCCAGAGGTTAATTTCGACTCCTACCGTGTAGGCATAGGGGTGCGCGAGGGCGATGGCGATTTGAAAGACAAACTGAACGAAGCCATCGGCGCAATGAAAGGGGACGGCACACTGAACGATTTAATCAGGAAATGGTTCGGCGAGGATGCTGAAACGTTCTGATTCCCTCCGGGTGTAATCGGCGGCGGAGATATTGGTCTCAGAAGCCTGGTCTGATGCCCCTTGGACCGATTACCCGAAGCTGCGGCGCGTACCGGTGATTCCAGCGTAGGGAACCCGTGCTGTCGGCGTGGCTACGTTGTTGCAGAGGCGGCCGCGGTCCAGCACAGCCGGTGGCCTCTTCTCGGTTGCCATGTGACCCCAATCGTCGGACCGATACACAACCAAAGGGAGGTGGAGATGCTGCCAAAGCTCGTCGCGATTATTATCACCTTGGTGACCGCCGGGGGGTTTGTGGTGTTGGGAATCTGGTACGTTCGCGGGAAGGCCCTCAGCGTTGAGGACTACATCGTTGCCCGGAATACGGCGGGCACGGGACTCGCCATTGCGACGCTGGTTGCATCGGGGATGGGGGCGTGGATTCTGTTTGCACCGGCGGAAACCGGGATCCTGGCCGGCCTTGCCGGGCTGGTCGGTTACGGGATCGGGTCAGCAGCGCCGCTGGCGGCCTTCGTGTTTCTGGGGCCGCGGATGCGTCGGTTGATGCCCCGAGGCCACGCGGTCACGGAGTACGTGCGGCACCGCTTCGGGCCTGTGGTCTATTACTTTATCCTTTTCGTGGTCGTTTTCTATATGCTGGTGTTCCTTACGGCAGAGCTAACCGGCATGGCCCAAGCCGGCCGGTTGATTGGAGGGACGCCCCTGGTGGTTACCTCCACCATCGTCGGGCTGTTGACGGTGATTTATACGGCCTACGGTGGCATGAGAGCTTCTTTGTTCACCGACCAAATCCAATTCTACGTCATAGTGCCCCTGTTGGCCCTGGTATTGATTGTCGGCCTCGGCGGGTCGGGGGAGATGCTGAGCGCGGCGGTTGAGAACGCTCCGGAGCTATTGTCGTTGGGAAACCTGCCGGGTTGGGAGTACGGCGTCTCCCTGATAATCGCGGTCCTCGCCTCGGAGATGTTCAACCAGGGAACATGGCAGCGGGTGTACACGGTTCGAGACGTAAAAACCCTGCGGAACGGGTTCATCGTCTCCGGGATGGTCATCCTGCCGGTAATATTCCTCATCGGATTGTTCGGTATCCTGGCGGTGGGTGCGGGGAATGCCGAGGAGCCATCGGTGGCTATGTTCTCCTTTGTGGTAGCGGCGATGCCGCACTGGTTCATGGTAGCGATAATGGTTCTGGCTATGGTGCTGGTTATGAGCAGTATGGACACCCTACTGAACGGGATAACCAGCGCCCTGACCACCGAGTTGGCCCGTTACCGAGATGATTCCTCCCTGCTTGGTTATGCCAGGACCGCCACGGCTGCCCTGATTGTCATTCCCATGGCCGTTGCCTCCCAGGGTTATAGTGTCCTCTACCTGTTCCTGGTCGCCGACCTGGTCTGCGCAGCTGCCTTGTTTCCGGTGTTTTTCGGAATGTTCTCCCGGCATTTCAACGGCTGGGGGGCGTTGTTCAGCAGCATTGCCGGGCTGGTGGTTGGGGCGCTGTTCTTTCCAGCGCCGGATTTCAGCGGCTGGAACGCGATCCCAGGGGCAGGACGCCTCCTGTTCAGCTTTGGTGGCGCCCTGGTTGTCCCGACGGTATTGAGCGTTGCATTCGCCCTGATAGCGCGAGCGGTGAACGCACAAGTCTACGATTACTCCCGTCTCAGCGAGGAAGTGCATTTGATTGGGGAGCGACCGGTAATTAAGGGTTCAGGTTGGCCGTTGTTCCAGATTTCGCGGGAACGACGGCAATAGTGGGACTTGGTCGATGCCATCGCTCTGATGAATGCTGCTCCCGGGTATACGCAGGGTCGCACAGGGACACACACTGGAGCATCCGTGAAGGACGCCACTTCTCCTACCACCGAGTTGACGCTGGAACCGGCCGAACGGCTGGGCAGATGAGGTTCGTCAACGCCCTTGCTCCAATTCCTACTGGTCAGGCGCCTGCCCAAAGAGAGGAGTAGTTCCTGGGGAACCCGCCTGCTCCTCAGATAACCGCAAGGCGCTGGATGCGTAGCAGTCGCACGCCCTTGTATATTGTCTACGTACCCAGCAGCGCGTGCGCGACGGCAAGCGTGCCGCTCTATGCAGCAAACACGTAAGGGGAAGCGACCATGTTCCGTACCATCAGCAGAAGCTTCCAACTTCTCAGGGTCTGCCTCCGCGTCCTCGCGGCGGACCGGGAACTCGTCCTTTTTCCGATCTTTTCCCTTTCTGATTCAACTGTCACTGCTACATAAGCAGGACGATTGCAAAGTCCTCTCCCCCTAGTGGGAGAGGGGGATCTCTCGTTAGCAAGCTATCACCCCCATCCTAACCTTCCCCCGTCAAGGGGGAAGGGACCACTGAAGGGCCTTCTCACGCCTGTGTGCTGACTTTGCAATCGTCCTGCCACATAAGCGGTCGTCTTACCCGGCGCCGAGAGGCAGCCACTGAGTAACCCCGGCGAATAATCTCTCAGGTCAAGCGCTGCGTTTGTATCCCTATCATGGACCACGCCGCATGTTCGGGGGTTCCGGCGCGTCCAATGCCCGCGGGTCAGAGCCGAAACGGTTGGGGCCGGATTCACCCTGCCGTCGGACGTGGCGGCAGGCACAACGCTGGAGTTCCAACTGACCGTGACCGACCAGGAGGGCGGGTCCGACACCGACACGGTTACGGTCACCGTCGCCTCGGAGAGCGGCGACAGCGGTTAGGAAAACAATCGGGAAATTGCCCCCCGACGCAACGCCGCCGGCAGCCTTACCAAGACTGCCGGCGGCGTTTTCAGCGACGAGACTGCCAACCCCCGCATCGAGTACGGGGTCGCAATGACAAACCACCACACCCACCCCGCTCATCCTGAGCCTGTCGAAGGATGAGCGGAAGATCCTCGCCATGACAGCAGGCCGGTTTGGTTTGACAAAGTGGGGACGCGTGAGGAGATTGACGCAAACAAACTCTCTTTTTAGAAGGTTGAATCCACCATCACGGCCACAAACAACAGCGCCAGATATGCCAGGGAATACAGATAGGTGGCTTTGGCCCGGCCGCGCTCGTCGCTGCGCCACAACCGGCAGGCCAACCAGATGAACGGAGTGCCCAGCGCCGCTGCCGAGGCGACGTAAATCCAGCCCAGCTGCGGCAATATGCCGAACATCAGCGTGAGCCCCACCAACGCAATTGAATAGAGGAAAACGTGCAGCGACGTTTGCGCGCGGGAGACAACCACCGGCAGCATGGGCACTCCGGCCCGCTCGTAGTCAGTTTGAATCAGCAGCGACAATGCCCAGAAGTGCGGCGGCGTCCAGAAGAACACGATGGCGAACAGGTACACGGCCGGCAAGTCCAGGCTCCCGGTTACGGCCGCCCAGCCGACCAGGGGCGGTATCGCGCCGGCGGCGCCGCCGATAACAATGTTATTCGGCGTGGAGCGCTTGAGCCACAACGTGTACACGAACACATAAAACAGGCTCGCCGTGAGGGTGAGGCCCGCTGCCAGGAAGTTGACCAGCGTAGCCAGCAGGGCGAACGCTGCCACGTTCAGCGCCACGCCGAACGCCAGGGCGTATTTGGGAGCGACCCGCTCCCCGGCCACCGGCCGGCTTCGGGTGCGGCTCATTTCCCGGTCAATGTCGCGATCCAGGTGCTGGTTGATGGCATTGGCGCCCCCCGAGGCCAGGGCCCCGCCGATCCACACCCAGGCCAGCATCAACAACGGCGGGACACCCTCGGCGGCCATGAACATGCCGCCGGCCGCGGTTATCAGCAGCAGCGAGATGATCTTGGGCTTGGTAAGGGCCAAAAAGTCCCGAGCCACCGTGGCCGGCGAAAATCGGGGGGATGGCCCGGATGCCAGCGCCGCGGGTTCGGCATCCGGCTGCAGGGGTGGTGTTATCTGTGCCATTCTAGCCGGTTGCCTCTACGTTGTTTGTTGGCGTCGTTTGATTGGCGTGGTTTGATTGACCGCCGGCCATTGTCCGCGCCGACAGGTAAGCGACGATGGCCATCGCCGCCGCCGCCGTCCACACCGCCGTTGCCGCCGTGAGGTGGAGCGCCCGCCAGTGGGGTTGGAAGTCCAACCAGACGGTCACCGCACCGATGATAACCTGGGCCACAAAGGCGAACAGGGTTGCCCAGGCCCACCATTTAACGGCCGTCGTCGTCCCCGCGCCAGCGCCACAGCGCCAAACGGCGTACAACAGCAGAATCCCCAGCGCC
The DNA here is from genome assembly GCA_965262485.1 of Dehalococcoidia bacterium. GTDB lineage: Bacteria > Chloroflexota > Dehalococcoidia > Lucifugimonadales > UBA3495 > Bin87. The sequence continues at coordinate 3,729,453 of OZ253540.1, forward strand.
AGAACCAGGTAGCGATGGAACATGTGAATGGCCGACAGATGATTCACAGGAAATACCTGTCCCTGGCAGAGCGGCCAGGTGATGCAGGCGCCGGTCGCGCCCATTGCCGTTACCAGCGAACCGGACACGATGACTGCATAGATACCCAGCGCCCCGGCGATGGCCCAGCGTTCGGAGCCTCCTCCGCCGCCGGCGAGCACCCGGCGCGTGATGGGTGTGCGGAACGATGCCAGCATAACTAATATACAAACGCCCAGCAGCGCTTCCGCGGTGGCCAGATGCACGGCGACCACGCCGCCCGGCAGCTCGGTGAGCACCGTTACTCCGCCCAGCAATGCCTGAATGATGAGCAACGGCACCGTTAGCGCGGCCGGCCACCACACCCAGCGGTCGTTTCGATACTCCCGGAAGGCTACCACGGCAGTAACCACCACCAGCGGGCCCACGACTACCGAGGCGACGAAGCGATGAGTGTATTCGATGACCGCCGTGTATTCCCAGGGCGGCAGCAATCTGCCGTGGCACAACGGCCAGTCAGGGCAACCCAGCCCGGATTCGGTGACTCTGACCACCCCGCCGATAACAACCAGCAGAAACGCGGAGATTACGGTTGCAATGGATAGCCCCTGCAACCAGGTAAACTGCCGCTGCGGGCGGCGGTCGGTGCGTTCGGTAATGCCAATGGCTGCCATTTACAAATGATGGGGGACCCGTCCAAATGCGGCCCGACCGGGAGCGGCGCGCTGGCCGGTATTCCATGATAAAACACCCTGGGCTAATTTGCTACAATCACCCACCTGCTGACCAGGGCCTTTCGATTCTCCCGGTTTTGTCATTGCGAGCGCAGCGTGGCAATCTCGTCGCCGTAGCAATGGTGATTTGCCGACGTGTGTTCAACCTCAACGAGATTGCCACGTCGCTACGCTCCTCGCAATGACATGAGGAAAACCGAAAGGCCCTGACCTGCTGACCAGGGCCTTTTCAAAGTCCCCCGACCTCCGCTCAAAATCCCTTAACACCCGCTCATGGTGAGCTTGTCGAACCATCGGCGACCGTCCTTCGACAGGCTCAGGATGAGCGGGTGGTTAGAGCCTGTTGACAATTAGCAAACCAACCCGTCACTCCTGCGAAAGAACGCCACCCCGTACTTGATACGGGGCCGGAGTCCAGAGAGGGTATGATGAAAGAATCACAACCGTGGTTAACGACTTCGGCCACTGGATTCCCGCCTTCGCGGGAATGACGGTTGAGGTGCGGGAATGACGGTGATCAGCGGGAATGACGGCATTTGTCAACACACCCTAATTTCCACAACTTTGAAAAGACTCTAAACCTACCGATTGGAGGGTTTGGCTGACTCTTGGTTTTTGCCCGCGCTAACAGTGGAATCCCGACCGGTTATTCGTGCGTCGCGCCGGTCTTGGTCCCGGTCTGGCTCGTTGCCGTGTTGTTGCTGACCATCGCCGGTTGCGGTGGGGAGGCGGGCAATGTCGGCGGGCACGGCGACGGGGAGAAGCTCTTTCCGGGTTTGCCCAACGTATCGGGTCATATCGACGAGGTGTCGGCCAACCCGGAGAATCCCCGTCATTTCCGCATTCTCCGCATCACCGATGACGCCGGGCAGCGGTGGGAGTTTGAGTCGGAGGGCTGGGCGGGAGTGTCGGCGGGGCACCTGAAGGACCATCAGATTCAGGGCACCACCATAACGGTATGGTACGAGGAGCAAGCCGGCGGGTTGCGGATGGCACGGTTTGTTTCGGATTAGGAGGGCGCCTTTCTTCCTGGCGCTACAATCTCGACTATGAGTACGCATCTGGATGTTAGCGACCGGCGGTATGTTGAATCGGCGGCGGCGATTTTGCGGCGGCACGACAACTTCGAGGCCGAGGCCAATATCACCACCGCCGTCCGCGACTTCCTCATCCTCACCGGCCTGGCTGAAAGCGACGAAATCATCGAGGAAAACCCGCCTTCCGACGGCTCCCGCCGCGCCGTTGACCTCACCGCTCTGGATACCTTTATCGAGTTCAAACGGCGCATCGGCACTACCGGCGGTTTCAACCCCGACCCGGCCCACGTTGAGCAGATCGACGAATACCTGGAGCTGTCCAAGTCCGCCGGCAAGGGCGTCCGCACCGGCATCCTCACCGACGGCCGGTACTGGCTGCTGCGCTGGCCCAACGCCGGGCCGGTCAACACCGCCGTTCCCTACGGCTTCACTCTGGAATCGCCCGACGGGTGGCTGCCGCTGTACGAATGGCTCCGGGACAGCGCCCTGTTCGCCCTGGACCGCATTCCCGCCGACCGCGCCAGCGTGGAGCAGTACCTCGGCCCCCAAAGCGCCGCCTACCAGCGGGACATCGACACCCTGGCCGCCCTTTACGCCAGCGCCGCCGATTACGCAACCATCAAGGTCAAGCGCCGCCTGTGGTTCGACCTGCTCCGCGCCGCCCTGGGCGAAATCGCCCACGACCAAACCGCCCTGGACCACCTGTTCATCCGCCACACCTACCTCAGCCTGGTCGTTGGCATGGCGGTGCAGGCGTCCTTCCGCATCGACATCCGGCAAGTGGCCGCAACCGACCCCTCGGATTTGCTGCAAGGCCGCCGTTTCCGCGACGCCACCGGCCTGAGCGGCGTCATCGAGTCCGACTTCTTTGCCTGGCCCGACGAGGTCGGCGGGCATGATCTGATCAAGACGCTGGCCCGGCGGGTGGCCCGGTTCGACTGGCAAAACGCCCCGCCCGACATCGCCGCCATCCTGTACGAAACCGTCATCCCGCCCGACGAACGCCGCATCCTGGGCGAATACTACACTCCACACTGGCTGGCCCGCACGATGGTGCGGGAACTGGTTGACGACCCGCTCAACCAACGCGCGCTGGACCCCGCCTGCGGCTCCGGAACATTCATCGCCGCCGCCGTAACCCACTTCCTGGAAGCGGCCAATACTCCCTTTTCCATCACGGGAGAGGGTTGGGGTGAGGGTGAAAATCTCGACCCCAAAGAACTCCTGGACCGCCTGCGCGACGCCGTAACCGGCATCGACGTGCATCCCGCGGCAGTGCACCTGGCCCGGGCCGCGTGGGCCCTGGCGGCCCGGCCGGCCATCGACGCCGCGGTGCAGGCCGGTTACGACGCCTCCGGTTCGGCGCCCGTCTATCTGGGCGATGCCCTCCAGCTGCGGTTTCGCACCGGCGATCTGTTCGCCGCGCAGCAGGTCACCATTCAGGTTGAAGACGAATCCAACTCTACGCTGACCTTCCCGGTCAGCCTGGTGGACCGGGCTGACACCTTCGACTCGCTGATGAGCCAGGTAGCCGCCGATATTGAGCGCGGCGACGACCCCCTGCTGGCCCTGGACGACCACGGCATCAGCGATAACCACGAGCGGCAAACCCTGACCCAAACCATCGCCACCCTGCAACGCCTCCACAGCGAGGGCCGCAACCACATCTGGGCCTACTACACCCGCAACCTCGTGCGCCCCGTAGCCCTCAGCCGCACTAAAGTGGACATAGTAATCGGCAACCCGCCCTGGCTGAATTACCGCAACACCGCCAGCATTTTGCGGGATGAACTGGAACGGCAGAGCAAGTCGCTGTACGGCATCTGGCAGGGCGGGCGTTACGCTACGCATCAGGATGTGGCCGGATTGTTCTTCGCCCGCAGCGTTGACCTGTATCTGAAAGATGGCGGAGTCATCGGCATGGTCCTGCCCCACAGCGCGCTGCAATCCGGCCAATACGCCAAATGGCGCAGCGGCGAGTGGCAATCGCAGGTCACCGGGCGGGGCCGTAACCGGGTTGCCGGACGGATGCTGGCGGTCAACTTTAGACACAAGGCGGCGTGGGATTTGGAGCAACTGGAACCCAACACCTTCTTTCCGGTGGCGTCGTGCGTGGTCTTCGCCGAGCATCAGGGCGAGGGTGGAACGGCAACGCCGCTGGCCGGGACAGTGGAACGCTGGGAGGGTCGGGCCGGCGCGGATGATGTGCGTCGGGAGCAAAGCGGGATAACCGATACTTCGGTTAGCGGCGATTCACCTTACGCCGGCTATGCACGGCAAGGGGCGTCAATCGTGCCGCGTTGCCTGTTCTTTGTACAGGAAACGGAAAACACAGCGTTAGTACAAGCCGGCCAGACTACCACCGTGAATCCACGGCGGGGGACACAGGACAAGCAACCCTGGAAAGGATTGCCGCTAACTGAAATCACCGGGCAGACTATTGAAAGCGTCCACGTTTATGACGTGCATCTGGGCGAAACGGTGGTTCCTTACGCCACGCTGGAGCCGCTGAAAGTCGTCCTGCCGGTGCAACGGGGCGAGTATGAGATACCGACCAATGTTGACGGGCCGGGCGGCGTTAGACTCGGCGGGCTGGAACGGCGGATGCGCGGACGGTGGCAAACCATCAGTCAACTTTGGGAGTCGAATAAGCAGCCCTCCACCAAACTAAACTTGCTAGGACAACTAGATTACCAGCGCAAACTGTCGTCGCAATTTCGGTGGCAACAGGCTAATAGTAGTCGGCTGATTCGCGTGGTGTACACCAAGTCCGGAGAGCCAACTGCGGCACTGCTTGACTATGCTCATGTTGTAGTTGACCATCTCTTATATTGGATTACTTGCAAAGATATGCAAGAAGCCAACTACCTGCTGGCCATCATCAACAGCGATGCGCTGTATGAGGCAGTTACGCCGTTGATGAACAAAGGGCAGTTCGGGGCGCGCGACCTGCATAAGCACCTCTGGAAGCTGCCCATCCCGGAGTACGACAACAGCGAGCCGCTCCACCGGGAGATTGCCGAGGCGGGAGCGGCGGCGGCCCTGGGCGCGGCGGCGCGGCTGGCAGAGTTGCGGCAGTCGCGCGGGGCGTCAGTAAGCGTAACAATAGCCCGGCGAGAGCTGCGGGCATGGCTGCGCGCCGGGCCGGAAGGGGCAGCGGTGGAGGGGCTTGTGGGGCGGCTGCTGTCATGACATATACCCGCCCCCCGTATGTACTTTGTCAGCGTTCCCCCGCGATGCTCGCTAGCGCTGCTTTTAGAGCTTGAAAACAAAGCTTGGCTGTGTACTCGTCCGGCGTAAAATCTTGGGCCAGTTGCTGGTAAGGATGGATGTAATTGCGGAAGTCGCGCAGACCGTGCGCAAAAATCTTTACATCCAGCCTGAGCAACCCTATGTCGTGTGCAGTGTTGATGAGCTCTGCCAAGTTCCATTCGTAGAACTTCTTTACCTTGCCGTCTTTCCACCGTGGGCTTGCAGTTGACCGGTTAAACTTGGCTGGATCTTCCTGTGCTGCGCCGAGCAAAACCCCTTCGAGGACGCTGCCGCACAGGAAGATGGTCGACAAATACGCACCAGCGGCGAGAACAGTTTGCGCTTCTTTCAGCCGCGCCTCAATGATTGTAGCGACTTGGGGCTCGACAGGTAGTTTCGCTACCACCGGCAGGACAAACTCTTTGTCCAGGAAATCTTCAACGCTGTTCGTGTTATCAACTGACGCAACGCCACTTAGCCTTGAAACAGTCTCTCGGCATTTTGACAAAATATCGGAATTTACGTCAACTTGCCGTATAGCGCAATTGGCTTCGTATGAAGCCAGCATTTCCTCGAGGACTTTTGCAACTACCTTGTCGGCTTCTTGTTCCCAAAAAGCCCGCATCTTCTTGGCCTTTGAGGTCCCGTGAGTTTGATATTTGGGGCTGTGAATATCTATCTGGTGCTTTCGGAAAAACTCACCGAACGTTGCATCGGTATAGTCAAGCACATAACCGCCGCCCATATCTAAGATTGCCTCGTGATAGCGCTTTTCGACGTCGGTAATACTGCTCATGTGGTGACCTCCGTTTATTTTTGTGTCTAGGCAAGGTGCATTTCGTCCGTCAGTGAACTCATACACTCTCCCTCTTCTCCGAGTCAGATACCCACTCATAACGTTGTTTCAGTCCCGTAAGCTGGTTGTAGCCAACCCGTTTTTCCTTCTGTAGCCGTCCCACCACCATGAACGGGGCTATCCCGATTGACTGTGCGAACTCCCGGATGTGGCCTGGCGAAAAATAGCCCTCATCGCAGAAATCGCTCCAGTCTTCAGGCGTGATAAGAAAATCTCTGGCAAACTGGTCGGCCTCCTTCTCCATTTCTGCGGTGTCCGGGTCTGCGCCCAAGCCGTCTATCACCAGCCGGCGCTGCGTTCGGTGTTCCAGGAGATGGTCGGCCTCGTGGAAAAATGAGAACCAGAAAATGTCGGCCCACTTGTTCCTGATGCTTATTTGAATCAGCGCTTTACGGTCGGTCAGCCACCGCGCGGCGCCATTGGCGCCACTTTTGGGCAACTCCTGCACCACGCAGAAAGCAACCCCTGCTTCCGCGCAGAGCGCTGTCATCTCCGGGTGGAATTTTTCGGGTGGCAGTTCCGTCATTCCTCGGATCGTGGTTAGCGCTTCCCTAAACTTCGTTTCGTCGTAATCAGCCGTGTCGATTTTCTCGGCTTCAACTTCACCCTTACGGAGCCAGACCGCCAGCGCGCCAAGCGACACTTTCCGCTGCGCTGCTTCAGTGATGCGGAATCCGACGGCTTCCTGGTACACCTTCGGCTCAATGCTGGCGACCTCCAGAAAGCTCAGCAAGGCTTTCAGCCGGCTTGCCTTGTCCCGCCCGGCTTCAATCCAACCGCGCTTTATCATCTCCCGGATGGGGTATTCACTCAGCCATTGTTCTTCGTCGGCAAGGGCCTTTCTGTCCCGTTCCCGTGCCAGGGTCATCTGGTAGTCGGATTCGAGGTTGGTCCAGAACTGTGGGTCGCCGCCCAGCACCTTGCCGAGCGCGATTGCAGTATCTGATGTGATCGCCTTTTTGCCCCGGATGATTTCGTTTATGACCTGTGGCGGACGGTTGAGCCGGGCCGCGAGTTCCCGCTGAGTCATTCCCCGGACTTCGAGCTCTTCCGCCAATACCTCGCCTGGAGGTATCGGCAGGTCCGAAAACACACGCGGAGTTTTAGTCGTCATAATGGTTGCTCACCTCCTCTATGATTACGGTTTCCTCGCTATCGCCTTTCGTCACGATGAGACGCCACCGCCCGGTCAGGTAAATGGACAGTTCCCCTCTCTGTGAACTTCGCAACGGGTGCAGGCGCAACGCCGGGCGATGGTAAGCATCGTGAAAGTCTTTGACCGCATAGAGCATTTGGATACGGCGAATATACATTCGTCCGACATCCGGCCCCCATCGCTGGATTGCTCTGTTCGATTCTTGGTAGCATCGTTGCAGTTGGTTGGTTCGGAAAGTGACTTCCATCATTCACCCATAGGGTGAATATATTTGGGCAAGCGAAGGCTTGTCAAGTGTGTGTCGGCGACTCACCGGGTAGCGGCGCTGCGCGGTTGACAAGCCGGGTTGCGTAACATACCATTCATTTACCACCCCTATCGATTCGACGGCAGGGTCGAGGCCGCCATTAGTGGCGGCCTCTGTCATTTTAAGGACTATCGATGCTTACCAATTTTTACATCGACGGGTTTAACCTGTACTACCGCGCGCTCAGGAACACTCCGTTCCGGTGGCTGGGCTTGCGTAAGTTGGCCGAAATGCTGTTTCCAAACGACGACATTCGCCGTATCTGCTACTTCACTGCCTTGCTCAACGAGCGGCCTGATAATCCCGGCCAACCCTGGCGCCAATTGACGTACTTGCGGGCGTTAGAGACGCTGCCTGGGTTTGAGATTCACTACGGTACGTTTCGGCCACGAATGAAGACGCGCCGGTTGGCGGAGCCGATACCGGGGCTGCCGGAGTATGTCCGCATTATGGACTCGGAGGAGAAGGGGACGGACGTGAACCTGGCGACCCGTCTCCTCGTTGATGGGTTTACCAACGCTTACCAGCAGGCCGTGATCGTCTCCAACGACTCCGACCTGGCCAGCCCGATGCGATACGTGCGGGACGAGTTGGGGCTTAAAGTTACGGTGGTCAACCCTGATAACAATAACTATACACACCGGAACTATACACACCGGGATTTGGAGGACGCGGCGACCTACGTCAAGCGGCTCCGGAAAAGCCAGCAAGGTGGTAGCGTTGCGGATGCTGGTGGGACAGCGCCAGCGACACCTCGCCCTACCTCTCACCCGCCCCAACCCAGCGACAGCCACTCTGCCGGCAGCAGCCGTTTCCCGGCCGGGTCAACTACCAAGTTAAAAATCTCCAGGGTGGATGCGCCCAGCAGGTAGTTGCCATCAGGGCCGAAGATGACGGGGCAGGGGCGTTCGTCGCCGTCGATGTTGAAACGGGCGAACCCGTAGCCGTACTTTACCCGGCTGCCGTCGGCGAGGATGAAGCCCAACTGTTGCCGGGGTGCGATGCGGAGCCGGGTCATCAGTGATTCAGGCAGCATGGAGTGGGCCGCCCCGGTATCGACAACAGGGCTTACCGGAGCGAGGTCGCCTCCGTCCAGATGGCCGACGCCGGCAGCTACCTTAAACATCGACATAGCAGAGCCTCCTGCCGCAATGGGTTGGGTGATGATAGCACGAGTGCGAACTGTGCTGCATATCTCGCGCCGGCGTAACCAGGGTCATTCGGTTGTCATTGCGAGGAGCGCAGCGACGTGGCAAACTCGTTGAGGTTGAGCACACGCCGGGGAACCATCATTGCTACGGTGTCGAGATTGCCACCCCCGTATCAAGTACGGGGTCGCAATGACATTAGGAAAACCGAAAGACCCTGCCGGCGTAACCAGGACGATTGCCTGATGAACGAATGGTAGTGTCGCAATTTAGGTGGTTTTTACATTCGCACCTGGTGAGCTTGTCGAACCACTCTACCCGCTCGTCCTTCGACAGGCTCAGGATGAGCGGGTAGAGTCAACTCCCGTGACTTTGCAAAGGCCCTGCGTCGCGCGTTGCAGGTTGCCCATCGGGGCGGGTTGGCATAAACTGGCGGCGATAGCGACTTGGCTCAATTATCAAGGCGAGAATCGCAGTCTTCACGAAAATCGCACGGGAGGCTTACCCATGCCCCTGCCTACTCCATTGAAAGGCGTCCGCGTCGTTGACTTCACCTGGGTCCGGGCCGGCCCCTGGGCAGCCCGCTGGCTGGGCACTCTGGGCGCCGAAGTGGTGAAGGTTGAGTGGCCGCTGAACCTCGATACCCTGCGGCAAAACCGATTCACGGTCCCTCCGGGCGTGGAACCGGGCCCAAACTCCACCGGTCAGTTTGCCGATACCAACGCCAACAAACGGGGCATCAGCATCAACACCCGCACCGACCAGGGCCTGGACCTGGTGAAGCGGCTGATCTCGGTCTCCGACATCGTCATCGAAAACTTCAGCAGCCGAATCATGCGGCGCTGGGGGCTCGGTTACGACGAGCTGCGAAAAGTTCGGCCCGACATCATCTACGTGTCCATGGCGGGATTCGGTCAAACCGGGCGCTACCACTGGTACGGAACCATGGGCCCGGCGGCCCAGGCCCTCAGCGGACTGACGCATCTGTCCGGAATGCCCGGCAAACCGCCGGCCGGCTGGGGCTGGTCGTATCTGGACGACACCGGAGGCATGTACGGCGCCATGTGCGCGCTGACCGCCCTGCGCCATCGCTCCGCCACCGGCAAGGGCCAGCACGTCGATCTGTCGCAAATGATCACCGGCATCACGTTGACCGGCCCGGCGATGCTCGACCGCACCGTGAACGGACGTCCGGCGCGCCGGGAGGGATTCCCGCCCGGCAACCGCACCGTGTGGCCGGGAAACGAGCCGGTGAACAACTATCGCGGTCCCATCGCCGCTCCCCACAACGCCTACCGCACGGCCCCGGGAGGTTATAACGACTGGGCCGTCATCGCCTGCCTGTCCGACGCAGAGTGGCACAAACTCGTGGACTTGATGGGCAATCCCGCCTGGGCAGACGACCGGTTCAACACCATCGAAGGTCGTCTGGAGCGCCAGGAGGAGATGGACGAGCACATCGAAGAATGGACCAAAAACTTCACCAAGTACGAGCTGACCGATAAATGTCAGCAGGCGGGCGTAAGGGCCATGGCGGTGCAGAGCAGCCAGGACCGGGTGGACAACGACCCGCAACTGCGCCACCGGGATATGTACGTACCCATGGACCATCCCATGCTGGGGCCGTGGAAGTTCCAGAACGCGCCGTTCAAGATGCCCAAATCCCCGGCGCAGATGTCCAGCCCGCCGCCGATGATCGGCCAGCACAACCGGGATGTCCTGGAGGATTTGCTGGGGCTGGAACACTCGGATTTGCTGGAAGGTTATGAGAACGGCATATTCTGGCCCACCACCATGGACCGGTATCCCTACATCGAGGAGGCCCTGCGATGACTTCCGCCAACAATGGCAACCAACCGGACGGTATCGACCAGGGTGATGCTCGACCCGCCGACTACAGTTTGCCAGGCCCGTTGAACGGCCTGCGCGTGCTGGAAATCTGCGACGAGAAGGGCCAGTTTTGCGGCAAGCTGCTGGCCGACCTTGGCGCCGACGTGATCAAGATCGAACCGCCGGGCGGAGAAGCCTGTCGCAGTTTCGGTCCGTTCATGGACGATATTCCCCACCGGGAACGCAGCCTGTCGTTCTGGCATTACAACACGTCCAAACGCGGCATCACCGTCAAACTGGATTCTATACCGGGGCAGGACATCATCACGCGGCTGGCCGCAACCGCCGACATCGTCCTGGAGAGCCAGCAGCCCGGTTATCTGGATTCGCTGGGGCTTGGCTACGACCGGCTTTCCGCCGACAACCCCGGCCTCATCATGTGCTCGCTAACGCCTTACGGTCAGACCGGACCGTGGCGCGATTACATCAGCAGCGACATCACCCACCTGGCCGGCGGCGGACAAATGGCGTCATCGGGTTACGACGAGATCGACGTCCCCAATGCTCCACCCATCGCGCCCGGCGGCGGCAACAGCTGGCACATCGGCGGCCACTACGCCTACATCGGCATGATGGCCGCGCTGTATTACCGGTTCATTTCGGGCGAGGGACAGTACATCGATGCGTCGATTCACGAAGCCTGCGCGCTGACCACCGAAGGCGCCATCGCCATCTACCTGTCAACCGGACAGGTGGTGCAGCGGCATACCGGAAGGCACGCCGCGCCCGATATGTCGCCGTCCATCCAGTTCCCGACGGGAGACGGCGGTTGGCTGAATACCACGCGCTCCGGCACCAACCTGACGCCAGCTCGGCTGAAGCTGCTGGCCGACTGGTTCGGACAAACCGATATGGCAGAAGACCTGGGCGATGAGCGCTATCAGGATCCGGATGTCATCGCTGAAGAAAACGACCACATCGTGCAGGTGATGAAAAACTTCTTCAACAACTCCACGCTGGAAGATGCCTTCCACGGTGGGCAACAGCGGGACTTCCCCTGGGGAGCCATCCGCAGCATGGACGAGATCGTTGGCGACGACCATCTGCAGGATCGGGGGTTTTTCACCCAGGTGGAGCATCCGGAATTGGGGCGGACGTTCACCTATCCGGGCGGCGCGGCCATCTACAACGGGTCGCCGTGGCGAGTAAGCCGTCGCGCGCCGCTAATCGGCGAACACAACGCCGAAATACTGCAAGGCGAGCTGGGCCTCACCACGGGACAGATGCTGCTACTGGCCGAGGGGGGAGTGATCTAACAAACGATGCCGGACGAGTATTACCCGGTAATTTGCTTTGACATTCCTGATGGACATAGTGCGGGCGTACCTGCCGACGACTATGAACCGTTAGGGAGCAAAGAAAAATTCTGGCGAGTCAGGAGCGACGGGGCTATCTGGCTTTTCAAAAAGCCCCGGCCGGGCACCGGGGAAGCCTGGGCCGAAAAGATTGCTTACGAGATTGCTACGCTCATAGGCGTGAGTTGCGCTGAAGTGCAACTCGCCAAATCCGCAGGTGATTTTGGCGCAGCGTCGTTGTCATTTGCCCAGCCCGGATGGCCCAGAGCGCATGGCAATACCGTTCTGTCAGAGACAATCGCGGGCTATGACGAGAATTTAAGGTTTGGTCAATACGACCATAACGTCCGCAACATAGCGTCATCGGTCACCAGATGGGCAGAACGAAACCAACTTGATCCGCGAGTAGTCCATAGCGGGTTAGTGTCTTATGCCGTGCTGGATGGACTAATTGGCAACACCGACCGGCATCACGAAAACTGGATGTTTTTCTACGACCCGGAAAAACGGGCTTTCCGATTGGGGCCATCATACGACCATGGGTCATCGCTGGGTCGAGAGTTGCAGGACGTTAGCCGGCGCATATCGCGCAGTCGGCGGCACATCCTTGATTCCGACGGAGTGCTAAACTATTTGTTGAACCGCAGGAGTGGCGGTTCGGTATATGCAAACCGACACAGCAAACAAGCGCCGCCGCCTTTACGAACAGCACAGCTGATTTGCCGTTGGCAGGCGGATGTAGCCAGGCCGTGGCTGGAGCAATTGCACGCCGTGGGGAACACAGAGTTCCAGTCGATAATTGACAAAGTGCCGCCTGTGTTTATGTCTGACACTGCCAAAGAGTTCGCCTATCAGGTAATGGCAATCAGCAAAGCGGAATTGCTAAGGAGCATCCGATGACTATCCTTTATCTGGCTTGGCAAGATCCGCGAAGCCGTGACTGGTTCCCGGTGGGCAGGCTGGACGCTGACCAGGATACGGAGCCGACCACGTATGAGTTCGTGTATATCAACGGAGCCCGCGATGCTCAGAAAGCCGCCGATTTTTTTACTATCCCCGGTTTTCCCGACGTCAGCGAACGCTACTGCTCAGGCCGTCTGTTTCCGTTGTTTCAAAACCGAGTGATGAACCATCGCCGTCCGGACCGTCCGGAATACTTACGTCAGCTGGGGCTTGACCCTAAAAGCCGGGACCCGGTGTCTGAGCTGGCGATGACGCCCAATCGGAGCCACAACGACGGCTTTGAGGTGTTCCCGGCGATTGCGCCCGATGCTGACGGACGGTTTGTCACAAGATTTGCGCTGCACGGGCTAAACCATACCAATCCCCATTCTGTCGCGCGGACAGCAAGCCTCGAAACGGGTGAAAGCCTCTGCGTCGCTTTTGAATTGAATAACCCCGCCACAACACACGCCATTACTGTCGCTACCGATGACCATTATATTATTGGCTGGCTGCCCCGTTATCTAATCGACGGCTTGCACCAGGACAATGCCTGGATGATTACCGATGTCAAGGCTAAGGTGGCGCAAGTTAACCTCGATGCACCGTTGAGCCATCGGCTGCTGGTTGATTTCAGGGGCAGTTTACCGGCCGGATTCCGGCCCATGGAACACCTGCCTCAGTACCAACCCATCACTCCGAAAGATTAATCCCCTACCCCACGAACAGATCTTCCGGCAGGAAGGCTGACACTACGTAGTTGGGTACGTCCACCACGTTGCTCACTTTGAGGTCGACGGCCACGCTGCAGATTACGTAGGCCTGGTTGCGGGTGAAGCCGCGCTCCTGCAGCAGGTCGATCATGTTCAGCAGGGCGTTGCGGCAGGCCAGGGTCAGGTCTTCGCCCTGGTTGACCCCATCGTCCGTAACCGGCATACCCATGGTGGCGATGAACTTGCGGGGAGCGGCCCAATGGGGGTCGATGTAGTAGTCTTCCCGGGTGAAGCGGGGCCAGCGGATGTTGCGCTGCTGGGCTTCTCCCTTGAGCAGGCGGAACCGCACGGTGCACGTGGCGCCCATTTCCACAGCAGTTACGCAGACCTCGCCGTCACCCTGGGCGAAGTGGGCATCGCCGGTGGAGAACAGAGCGCCATCGACGGCCACCGGCAGCAGCAGTCTGGAGCCGGCCGAAAGCTGTTTGACATCAAAGTTGCCCCCGTTCTCCCGGGGCGGCAGGGTGCGCAGGCCGTGGGTGGCGCCGACGCCGGCGATGGGCACCGAGCTGGCGGTATCCGGAGGCAGGGCCACGCCGCCGCGAGCGGCCAATTCAGCCTCGCGACGTGTCCAGGCGTCAAGTTGGGTATGGCTCGGAGCCACGCCGGAGACTCCCATAAAGGGTGCGCCGGGGACGCGTACGCCGGGGATTTGCGCGGAAGTGGCCCAGCCATCGGCAATGTTCCAGTGCACGATGAAGGGCTCGGTGAAGATGTCGCGCAGGAAGCCGAAGCCAGGCACGATGCAACTGAAGGCGTGGGGCTCGGGGGCGATATCGACGAATTCAATTTCCAGCAGATCTCCGGGCTGGGCTCCTCTCACCAGAACGGGCCCGGTGAGAGGGTGGATAACGCCGGCATCGACGGTATCGAAAACGGTCTCGGTTACGCCGGGGTGAAGTTGACCGTCGAAAGCGTCGCGGGTTTCCAGCACGACCTCTTCACCTTCGTCAACCTCCAGCACGGCGGGGATGTCCGGATGCCAGCGATTGTGGCCTGTGATAGACTCCTCACGCAGCGGCTTGCTGCGATCGATGTTAATGCTCGGCATGGATTGAACCTCCCCGATTCGGTCGGTCTTGTTCGTAAATAATCGGTCTCGTGCGCCAATAAAAGGAGTTGTTACGGTGTCAACTACCCAAAACGTATCCAACCCTTCCGCAAGTCCCGACATCATCGCGGCCAACCTGGCGGCGGTGGAAGCCCACTTTCACTCCGAAGCAACCAACGAGGTGGAAGCGGCGCTGGATCTGTACACCGATGACGTGGTCTGGGAAGCGCCGGCCCGCGGACTGCGATTTGAGGGCAAGCGGGCTGTTGCCGACAATTATACGCAAATGTTCGCCAAGATGGCGGACGTGGAGTTCGAAAATCTGCAACGGTTCGCCACCGAAGACCGCGTGGTGGATGACAGCGTGGTGCGGTTCCGGCTGCTGGACACCGGCTATTTACCGCTGAATCCCGGCACGCAGGTGGAGATGCGGCTGGTGCACATCTTTGAGATGCGCGACGGCTTGATCAGCAAAGAAATCGGCTACGAGATGTGGAGCGCGGTGGGTTAGAAGAGGCGAGTGGTGACGCTGCGGGATTGCCTGACAGTTGACGATGATAAAATAGTGGCATCCACACACTCCGTTGGCGAATCACAATGATAACGCCTGAGCTCTATATCCTGTACGGCTTTTTAGCCTTTATTTCGCTGTTGCTCATTACGCTGGTGGCAACCACTCTGCGTACTGCTCAGGATATTGGCATACTGAAACGCGGACAAACTGCGCTTGGTGAAAAGATAGACCATGTTGAACGAAACCTGAACGCAAGGATCGACGGGGTTGAACAAAACTTAAACGCAAGGATTGACCGGGTTGAACAAGGCCTCAACGCAAGGATTGACGGGGTTGAACAAAGCTTGGGAGGTAGGCTAGATCGGGTGGAAAGCAGGATAGACTTGGTTGAGAATCGGCTTTTCCTGCTGGCGCAGGACGTTAGCGAGATTAAAGGTTCCGTTCAGGCCCTACACGAGCGGGTTGATTTGGTGATGCGACATCGGCACCAACCCACTGGCGAGGTAGTTCTGACACCGGAGGAACTGCCGGCAGATTAGTCCGGCGGGTTGGTTTGCATTTGCACAGTGCAGGGGCGACTCCTGAAAGCGCTCCTGAGAAAGTGTCAGGGAACTCTGTGATATTGGCGGGTTGCGCTTGCAATGACGCTCGGGCTTAGGCGTCAGGACGCCGGTACTTCGTGCGCCCAGGTGAAGCCGCGGTCGGGTTCGTCGATGAGACGCCATTGCAGCAGTTTGAAGCCCTCTTCCACCGGTTGGAATACGGCTTCGACGCGTTTGCCGATGCCCACCATCGCTTCCTTTTCCATGTTGAAATCGGCATCGACCAGGTTCCCGGTGATCCGCAGACCGTCATGCTCATTGGGCTGACCGCTCTGCTCGTCCAGCTCCACCAGCACGATGGCAAACGGCGCCAGGTCGCGGAAGCTGGGAATCACGGTGTGGGCCACCACCTGGTAGGAATAGATGGTCCCCTTGCCCGACACCTGCTGCCATTCCCAGTTGATGGAGGTACACCAGGGGCAACCCGGGCCGGGTTCGCCGCGCAGCAATCCACAGTCTGAGCACTTCTTGACCACCAGGCGGCCCTCGGCAGCCGCTGCGAAGTATCCCTGGTATTCAGAGTCGTTGTCGGGGATGCTGAGATTGATCCCCCGGTAAGTGTAATTAGGCATTGGTGTTCTCCCTGTATGGCCTCGGCTCCCGGTCAGCGGTCTAGTTCAGTATGTTGCCCATGATCAGGGAGCTTCCAACCGCTGGTGTACCCCATCCCATGTTCATGCTGATCTTCGCATCCTGAACCTGCCGACAACCGCCCACGCTGTAATCGTAGGTATGCTCACCGTTGGCGGCGCCGGGGCAGTAGTCGTCGACGGCGCCGCGCAGTTGCCGCACGTTCTCGATGACCATATTCATACCGTGGGTGTAGCCCTCGCACAGGTGGCCGCCGCTCAGGTTGTTGGGGCGGGCCCCGCCGAGGTTGATGATGCCGCTGGTTACGTAATCTTTGCCCTCGCCCTTCTTGCACCAGCCATAATCCTCAAACTGGAGCAGCACCGTGTAGGTGAAGGCATCGTAACAGCCGGTGAGATCGACGTCCTCGTGCTTCACGCCGGCCAGCTCGAACACCCGGGGACCGACGTAGTGACCGGCAACCCTGGTGATGGGGCCGTGCTGGTAGTGGAAATCGCCTCCGGGTTTGGTGCCGCGGCCCTGAACGCCCTTGATGTAAACGGGCTTGTGCTTCAGGTCCTGGGCACGGTCGGCAGAGGTGACGATGACGCAGGTAGCGTTGTCGGTTTCCAGGCAGCAATCCAGCAGGTGCGCCACCGGCCGGATAATCCAGCGAGAGTCCATCACGTCGTCCACAGTAACCGGATGCTTCATCAGCGCCTTGGGGTTGCTGGCGGCATGGTTGGAATGAGCGACCTTGATGGCAGCCAGGTCTTCGCTTTTCACGCCGTATTCGGCCATGTGGCGGGTGAAGGTATAGGAGAACTGCTGCACGGCGCTGATGAGGCCGTAGGGCCGTTTCATCAAATCCATCCCGCCGATGGGAGCCGACGCCCGGGCGCCGGTGCCGCCGATGCGTATGTTGGAGTAACCGTTCATGGAGCGAAAAATGGCCACGGTGTCGCACATGCCGGCTTCGATGGCGCCGATGGCCAGCCCGACCAGCGCTTCGGTGGACGATCCGCCGCCGGAGCAGTCCATGTAGAAATTGGGCCGCAGGCCCAGGTCATACTGAATGGACGTCGAGGGCGTGGAGTCGCCGCCGTGGTAGCTCAGCATCCCGTCAACCTGATCCGGCGTAAGGCCAGCGTCGTTCATGGCGTTGCGGATGGCTTCAGCGCCCATTGCCCGGGTGGTGCGGCCAGACGCGCGGCTGTATTCGGTTTCGCCCACGCCGACGACGCAGTATTTGTCTCGCGGGTTGCCTGCCATATTGGTCCCTCCGGATTACAGAAATAAAACGCCGCACCACGGTGGCCGGCGCAGTGTCGCTACGCTAACACGGCGGGCCGGGGGATTCAAGGCAGGGGTGGGCTAGCGGAGCGGAGTGCGCGCTGTGGTATCATGTCGTCCATGACTACTTCGATGAACGACATCGTTGATTTTGTTCGTATTCTGAAAGAGCAGCCGGAGTGGGCGGACACCGTCCGCGGCATTCTGCTGGGCCAGGAACTTCTGGACCTGCCCCGGCAGTTAGCCCAGTTTGTCGAGGCGACCAACGAACGGTTAGGCCGATTGGAAACCGACGTTGCCGACTTGAAAGCAGGCCAGGCCCGGTTGGAAAATAGCGTTGGTCAACTGGATACCCGTGTTGGTCAACTGGATACCCGCGTTGGTCGCCTGGAGGGAAAAGTGGGACGGCTGGAAGGCTCCGATCTGGAAAGAGAAGTTCACGGCAACATTGTTAACATCGCCAGCCGCGGGCTGGGGTTAAACCGAGCCCGCATCCTGCAGAGCAAAATCATACCCAGGGGAACGGAACTGCAGGACGCCATCGACGACGCCGAGGAACAGGGTATTATCACTGAGGACCAGGGCAGCCATCTGGAATTGACCGACGTTATTATTGCGGCTCGGCGGAAAAGCGACCGACAGGAATGTTATGTTGTCGCTGAGGTGTCCGCTGGCGTTCGCAATGACGACATCACCCGCGCCCGGGACCGGGCGCAAACCCTGGCGGTTATCAAGGGGACGCCGGTCATTCCGGCGGTGATAGGCGCCAGCATCGCGCCGCAGCAGCAAGCGCTGGCCGACCGAGAGGGGGTGTCAGTAATCCTTACTTTGCGACTTGCGCCGCCCGCAGACGAACACATCGGCAACGAAGCAAACTAGCCCAACGGCAAGGCCATTCCCCATGTGGCAAATGATTGCCGATCGATGGCCGGTCCTCATCAACCGGGATCTGGCCACCGCAATTGACGGTCCGATCGTGTCTGCCCGTGGCGCCTATCGCTATTTGTAGGTGGGTCCCTTGGGGTCGATCAACTGGCAGATGAATACCAGGCGCTGGAGGATGTGCTCCTGGACCGCCGCGTGCTCCACACCGGTGGGCACGAATATCGGGACGAGCCAGTCCTCGTCCTCGTACATGCCCTCTCTCGGGAACCGCTCCTCCAGTTCGTTCAGGCGTCGCCGTGACCCATCGTCGTCCGGCAGCCTCCGAGGAATAGAGCTCAAGCCACAGGGGAGTGTTGCGGCGCTTGGCCCAATACTCGTGGCTGACACCGAACCAGGCCTTCGTCCCGGCGAAGTCTAGCATTCGTCCATAGGATTCTATCGTGTCATCGTAAGCGGCACGCTTGTTGTCTGCCTTAATCCGTTTCTGTGCGGTCATCTCTTTGATGACTCCGTCCACCAACCGTTTCCAACTCATGATGCGCCGGGGGATCTCCGGATTCAGCTCCTCCGGTCGCAGGGGCATAAACGCCGCGTCGTCATCTTCTTGGGCGGCCAATCCCCGGAGCTGGTCGATGTCGCTGCCGGCGGCGGTGTCGCCGGCGTTCTCCACCCGCTGCGCCATTCCGTCGAGCAGATTCGCCCAGCTGATCACCATCAGGTGTTGGTTGCGATGCCTGACCTCAGCGCTAATCCAATCAACGTTACGCCTGGGTTCGTCGAGCTCGAGACCCTGATCCGACAGCCGCCGCTGGAGTTCTGACCACAGTGAGCCCAGCCGCGCCGCCGGCGCCACGAACAGCAGCGTCGATGGCGGACCGCCGTGCAATCGGTTCAGATAGCCCCCGGGTTGGTTGTCGGTCAGCCGTGCCCAAAACTTGGCCTCTATGAGCAGGCATTCATTGTCCTGATCATCGTAGCAGGCCAGGTCGGGCCGCTCGCCGTCGACTCCGATCGCCTGCGTGATCACCTTCGATATGGCTGCTACCTCGCGGCCAGGCTCACTGATGTTGCCGTCCCTCAACTTGTCCGTGATGGCCTCCCTTGCGGCGTCCGAGTAGCCCAGGATGTAGCCCAGGGCATCAACAGCCACGTCCTCCCTGCGGTTGGTGTACTTCTGGGCGACGAGGTTCAACAGGGTCTGTCTGGCAGCCATCATGCATCTCCGTTTCTGATCTCGCAAAGGTCGAGGTCAACGCGGTTTCATACTGGAAAAGTTATCGCCTCGGTTGTAGATCGGACTTATTCTCTAAATAACCCGGAAGCACTGTACAGTTGACGCCATCCAAGCCACGTATAGGGACCTGCATGGCATGGCGCACGTACTCGATGGTTTCCCTGGCGATGACCCGTTCCCGCTCGGCGCCGGCCATCAGCTGCTCATTTCCCCCAAGTCTGAACTGTTACAATCACACCTGTCCAGATTCGTCTTCCGGGTAGTCCTCCGGTTCGCCGGCGTCGGGCGGGGCTACGATAACTACGTGGACGCCGCGGTCATTGGCGAGCTGGCGGTAGAAGGGCGATATAGAGTAGCCGGCGACAACGGGCATAACCGGAAGGCCATACAGCTTTTCGACTAGGGACGCGCGGTTTCGAGATCGCTCCACATCGCGTAGACCCACACCGGCGGACACTTCAACAGCCAGGCACTTCTCTTCGTTAGTGTCCCAATCGCGCCCGCGCAGCACCAAATCAAGGGCGAGCAGGACGCGGCGTTCGTCCCGATTGAATCTTCCCTCGCGTATGGCGTTATCAACCTGCACGGCAAGGTCGTTGTTATCGATCACACGGATCCTGCTGAGGATTTCTCCGAAGTAAGCTCCGGCATTCTGCCTGAATCTGCGTTCGGCCTCATCGCCAATCAGCCGAGACAATTGCCGGTCGTGACGGTCCAGCCGCCGTAGCACGCCTCCCATCTGAATGGTCAGCGCATCAACCCGTTCGGTCAATAGGCGCATCTGCTCGGCCAGCGCGTCAACCCGTTCAGTCAGCGCGTCAACCCGCTCGGTCAATAGGCGCATCTGCTCGGTCAACGCATCTAAACGTTCGGTATTGCCACGCACCTGCGCCGGGAGCTGCTGGAACTCCTCGTCCAGGATTAGCTGGCGCAGGCGGGCCCGGTACTCCGGATTGCGCTGCAGCACACCCAATAGGTCGTCAAAGCTGGCTATGGGTTCGGTTGCCATACTGCATTATCCTCCGTCAATCAAGTATAAAGCACCTGCATGGCCTGGCGCACGTCCTCGATGGTTTCCCTGGCGATGACCCGTTCCCGCTCGGTGCCGGCCATCAGCGCATCGCGGACGTAGTCGGGGTGCTCTTCGTACCACACGCGACGTTCACGTATGGGCTCAAGGAACCGGTTCAGCGCCTCCGACAGGCGGTCTTTCACCTCCACGTCGCCGACGGCGCCGGCGGTGTAGCGTTCCTTGAGTTCGGCAACCTCGTCGACGTTATCGTTGAAAGCGTCGTGGTACAGGAACGCCGGATTGTATTCCACGACGCCAGGGTCGGTGGGACGCAGCCGGGGGTTCTCGCCGGTGATGTCGGTGACCATGCGGCGCACCCGCTGCTTCACGGTGTCGGGGTCGTCGGCCAGATAGACCGCGTTGTTGAGGCTCTTGCTCATCTTCGCCCGGCCATCGGTGCCTACGAGACGGGGGACACGGCCCACCCGGGCGCGGGGCATGGGGAATACCTCGCCATAAATGCGATTGAAACGTCTGGCGATGTCGCGGGTGTACTCGATATGCGCCACCTGATCCTCACCCACCGGCACCAGGTGGGCTTTGGGGAGCAGGATGTCGGCCACCTGGCTGAGCGGGTAATTGAAGAAACCCAGCGTTACCGACTGGTTCTCCGACTCCAGCTGGCCGATCTCGGCGCGCAGAGTGGGGTTCTTCTGATGCTGGTTCAATGGGGTCAACATGCTCAGGAACATGGTCAGCTCGGCGTGCTCGGGCACGTAGCTCTGTATGACGAACGATGCCTTTTCCGGATCCAGACCAACCGCCATCCAGTCGGTGGCAACATCCAGCACCGACCGGCGGATCAGGCTGATGTCGTCCAGATGGTCACCCATTGCCTGGTAGTCGGCAATCAGGAAAAAGCATTCGTATTCGTGCTGCAGCTGTATCCAGTTCTCCAGCGCACCCAGGTAGTGTCCCAGATGCAGTTGTCCCGTGGGGCGCATTCCGGTCAGGATTCGTTGCTGGTGGGGCATTTTGGAAAATCTCCTGAGATGGGGTTGCGGCTTGCAATGGCTAAGCGCCGGTTACTTTTATCAGAGCGGAGAGGAGCAGGCCGGCCATCCCGATCCAGAACCACGCGATGGTTCGCAACAGGGATTTGGGCAAGAACTTTTCGGTGCGTTCCGTCCATTCGTAACAGACTGAACCCAGGAATCCGACGGCCAGCACAAAGAGCAGATACGCGGCCAGCGCAGCCAAGGCTAGTCGTTCTTCTGCCGGCGCGCCACAGCAATGCCGATCATAATGGCGCCTCCGACCAGTATGCATATGCTCACAAAGACGAAAACCGTGTACTGGTACTCACAGGCGGCGTCGGTGGTGGTTGGCAAAGTGCAGAAGTACTTGTAGTAAAGTTCTTTCATTGTCAATCCTCCTTCGTCGTCAAGCCGGACAGGGCGCGGGCGCGGCGCGCTGTTTCGTCGGGCAGACTATTCCGTGATTGACGATGCCGTTCCAAGTATTCTAGCAGGTTGACGGTGGCGTTGGCCTTGCACTGGCCGCAGAGTAATTCTCCGGTGCGGCATTTGCTTTGCAGTTCGGCGTATTGGGCCGGTTCGGGGGTGGTGTGGAAAGCATGGACGCTGGCCACGCCGCAAACTCGCGGGTCGGGGTTGCCGCCCAATTCACGTTGCTCGGCCAGAGTCTGCCGGCCGCCGGTGTAGGCCCTCCCGATACGCCGCTGAACCTCGTCCGCCGAATCCTGGTAGGCGATGCGACCCTGGGGGACGGCGTTGGTCATAACCTCGACGGCGGCGCCGGTTTGCGGGTCATTGTAGGTGGTAAGGCTGCGCGCCATCCGTAGATACAGCGCCGACGGTTTGAGGAAACCGAAATCCTCGGCGGCGTTGCGGGCCATGCGAACGTACACGTCCCCGCCCAGGCCGTCGATCACCAGCGTCCGGCACGGGCCGCCGTATTCCGGCTGTTGCGTGTGCAGGATGTCGGCCAGCCGCAACAGGGGCAGGAAAGTATCGGTGGCGCTGTCGCGCAGGCGCAGACCCAGCGCCGAGTTCAGCGTGCTGAGCGGTATGACGCTGCCCAACGCAAACGCCGTTTCCATGATGGACGAGCGATCCATTTGCAGGTACGCATCGGCGCGGTTCAGGTCCAGGCCGATGGCGGCCAGGGTCAGCAGGCGGTTGAGCATGGCATGACGGGCGGCGGCGCGGGCGTCCTGAAAATCGGCGCCTTCGGCTGCTTCGCCGTCGCCGGCTGCGGCTGCTTCCCGGCGCTTCGAGCGGGCGCGGTTGACCGCCTGGTGGGTCAGCTCCAGATCGCGGAACCCGACCACAACCTCTGCGCCCAACGACTGGAAATAGCACAGGAGATTCGCCACCGCGCCGTGGCCCAGGTGCATCGGGCCGTCGGCGGCCATGGTGGCAATGACTTTGCAGCGTTGGCCGTCGGTGAGGGCCTGCAGGAACAGGTCGGCGTCGCGGCTGCCCACGATCTGGCCCGTTTCCATGTAGGGATGCGGTTTGTCGAACCACTGTCCGAACTGGCGGCGCTGCTCCGGATACGCCTCGTTGAGACCGGTGACGCGCAGTTCCTTGATGAGCTCGTTCTCGCGGGCCAACGGTTGATCGCCGGTACGCACCACCAGCGAGGGGATGGCCATGTCCTGCTCTTCGGTGCGTGTCTCCGGGGAATCGGCGTCCAGAATCTGACCGTGCAGCCGGCTGAGGCGCTGTGCGATGTCGTTCAGCGTGCGTTCCTGGACGGCGCGGGCATTGGACAACAGCAGGCGGGCGATGTCCTCGGCAGTCTCCGCCGACAGACCCAGCTGGCGGGCGCGCCGACGGGCGCCGACGAACAGGTTTTCTTCCACCGCCGGCTTGTGGATGGTGTCGCTTTCCAGGTACTTTTCGGCGGCCACGTTGCGCGACGCTTCGATGCGGTCGTGAGTGAGGCCCAGGATGCGGTCATGGCTGCCGGAGATGATGGTGCGCTGCTGCCCGCGATATTCGGCGTAGGGCAAACCGGGAGGCGGCATTTCCGATCTGACCAGCGCCGGGTCTTCACCGGCCAGCAGTCGCGCCACACCATTCCGGATGACGGCTACCTCGGCTAGCCGACGCCAGTCTGCCGGCACCAGCGAGGCATCCTGGTCGTCGAGCCAGGCGGCCAGCCGGGGCAGCCCCTGGTTATAAATCTCCACCGCGGACACCGTCGTCAGCTGTTCACCCAGGGACAAAACGGGCATCAGGTACCGCCGCCGGTAGTGAGACAGGTAGCGTTCGCGCTCTCGTCCTGCAGCCGGTGTCGCGCGCAATACATCGGCGTGTCGGTCGACGGTTACCAGATCGAGGCGGGCCGCATTCCACAACAATCTTCCGTTGTCGTCGCCATCGGCATCAGGAATCGCTGCGCCGTCCTGGTGGCTGTCTCCGTCTCCGACCTCGTTCCAGGCGGCCCCGTTCCAGGCGGCAACGATGGCGGCACAAACCGCGTGGACATATTCAGCCGGTGCGTCTGACCCACGCAACCAGGCGGCGGCAATGGCGGCCGAGGCCCGGGCGCGGTTGTGGGCGTCAACCGGGCCGGCCAGGTGCAGCAACGCGGCGGTGTTGATGACCGAGGCATCCAGCGCGACACCATCGGCGGCCCGGATCAGGTCGGCGGCGGTTACGGTGATGCGGCGGGCCGTGGCCAGACCCTCGGCGGCGGGGTGCTCAGCGTAGATTGCCGGCAGCGATGCCGCCAGCCGGTGGGCGTCGGGCGTGTACGAATGCGTGGTAGCCATTGCGGTACATCGGGCAGCCGGAGAGATTGGCTACATCATACCAGCAATGAGAGGGGAGAGAGTTTGGGGGTACGCCCTTACGTCCGGCCCTTCTCGATTTGGTGGCATAAGGCCACTTCCCATTGGGGGCCTGGCGCGCATATTATGTGATTGACAAGCAGGTTATGTAAATTGAGGTGAGAACCGATATGGCAGCGAGCAGCATAAAATACCGGCTCGGTCTGGATATGGGGACTAACTCCATCGGCTGGGCAGCCGTCAGGATTGATGAGAAAGGCAATCCCGTCGGGGTGCTGGATATGGGGGTGCGCATTTTCCCGGACGGGCGTGATGAGCAGAGCAAACAGTCCAATGCAGTGGACCGGCGTGTGGCGCGTGGCCAACGCCGGAGGCGGGACCGCTATCTGCAGCGTCGCCGGGATTTGATGCAAGCCCTTACCGAATGTGGTCTGATGCCGTCGGATAGTAATGAGCGCAAGGCTTTGGAATCGCTGGAGCCTTATGAACTCCGGGCGCGGGCGCTTGACCAGCCCTTGCAGCGCTATGAGTTGGGGCGCGCCCTCTTCCAGCTTGACCAGCGACGTGGGTTCAAGTCGAATCGCAAGACGGCCGGCGCTGACGAGAAAGAGGACGGCAAGGTACGCGCTGAAATCAGCGAGCTGCGCCGGCGCATCAAGGAGAGCGGAGCGCGCACGCTGGGCGAGTTTCTGGAGCGGCGACGCAAGAAGGGCAAGTCAGTGCTGGCACGCCCTGGGGAAGGACTCTACCCCGACCGGGCTTTGTACGAGGATGAGTTCAATGCCATCAGGGAGGCACAGGAATCCAATCACAGCCCGAGCGCGGGAGAGTGGGACCATTTGCGCGACATCATCTTTTTCCAGCGAGACTTGCAACCCGTTAAGCCGGGGTGGTGCCAGTTTGAGTTTGAGAACAATGAAAAGCGGGCGGCCAAAGCCCTGCCCGTCTTTCAGGAATTTCGGATGCTGCAGGAAGTCAACAACCTGCGGGTTCGGGTTGGCATTGAACCGGAAAGGCCATTGGACGAACAGGAGCGGGCGCGCGCCATGAAACGGCTGCGTTCCGGCGGCGAAATCAAGTTGAGCGAAGGCAGGGACAACAAGCCGGCCAAGCCGACGGGGGACTTGGGTTTGCCATCGGACGCCGTTTTTAACCTGGCCGCCGGCGGACGCAAATCAGTCAAGGGGGACGAGACCACCGCCAAGCTCGCCGCAGCCGGCTCGCCGGCGTCGGGGAAACGACCGGCAAAACCGGCTCTATTCGGCAAGAAGTGGCTTAACCTTTCGCTGGATAAACGCAACGAAATCGTCCATTTCCTGTTGGGCACCGAAGAGCCGGAGAAAGTCCGCCGGAAGACCACCGCCGAATGGGGATTGAATGACGAACAAGCCGATGCCGTGGCTAACGTGTCGCTGGTGAGCGGTTACGGCAACCTGAGCGAAAAGGCTATCGGTAAAATCCTGCCGCACCTGGAGGATGGGTGGGGATATTACGACGCGGTCGTGAAAGCCGGCTACCAGTTTGATTCCCGCAACGCCGAGGCTCACGACTCACTGCCATACTACGGCGTGGTGCTGGAGCGGGATGCGGTGGGCGCTGACCCGACCAAGGATCCGGAGCGGGACGGCGAACCGGCGCGCTATGGCCGCATCGCCAACCCCACGGTACACATCGGCCTGGGCCAGTTGCGTCGCGTGGTTAATCGACTTATCGAAGTATATGGCAAGCCTGAGGAGATTGTTGTCGAACTGGCGCGGGAACTGAAATGGAACCGGGAGCAAAAGGCCAAGCACCAGAAGCAACGCGACGACAATGAAAAGCAAAGGAAGCATCTCGAAAAAACGATCAGGTCTATGAGACAGGAGCCCACACGTGACGCAATTCAGAAGCTCCGTCTTTGGGAGGAGCAAGGGCCCATTCAGGCGAGGGTTTGTCCTTACACCGGGCAACAAATCTCTTGCAGAATGGCGCTGTCTGCCGAAACCGAAGTTGACCACATTCTGCCGTTCTCTCGCACGTTGGATGACTCTATGTCCAACAAGGTTGTTTGTATAGCCGACGCCAATCAGGTCAAGGGCAACCAGACGCCCTATGAAGCGTTTGGCGACCGATGCCTGCAATATGTCGCTGATTTCCCGGCGAACAAGCTCTGGCGTTTCCAGAAGGACGCTATGGAACGGTTCGAGGGGGAGAACGGATTCCTCGCCCGCCAGCTCAACGAAACGCAATACCTGTCCCGCACGGCCCGAACTTACCTGGCCTATCTGTACGATGAGCAGGGAGAGGGTCGGCAGCGTGTCCGCGCTACACCAGGCCGGATGACGGCATTGCTGCGGCGCGGGTGGGGGCTGGAAGGGATGTTTGACGGGTCTGCGGAGACTGAAACGCCCCGCAAGACGAGGGATGACCACCGGCATCACGCCATCGACGCCTTTGTGGTAGCAAACACGACGCAAGGGCTGCTGCATCGGTTCGCCCAAGCTGCCGGGTCGGACTACCGCGGTGCGGCGGAACGGCTGGCGGCGCTGGTTCCCCCGCCGTGGCAGGGCTTTGACCGCAACGAGGTGCGGCAGCATCTGGACAAGTTGGTGGTGTCCTACAAACCGGACCACGGGACGCGCGGCGCAAAGGGCAAGACTACCGGACAGTTGCACAACGACACCGCCTACGGGATTATCAATCTTGTCAAAGACGGGCCATCGGAGGTTGTGGCCCGCAAAGCGCTTTCCACCGGGAATAACGGATGGCCCAAGACGGCCAAACATCTTGAGGCAGTACGCGATCCTGCATTGCGGGCCGCATTGCTGGAGCTTTGGCATAACGTTGCTGATGGCGGAAAGAACCAAGCCGGCTTTGTTCAAGAAGCGAAGAGTCCAGGCGTGCCGTTGGACGGAAAACGTCAACCAGTGCAGCGGGTGAGAGTCGTCGAAAAACAAACCGTCATTCCTATCAAAGACGGCGCCGGGAAATACTACAAAGGCTACCTGCCCGGCGGCAACGAGTTCGCCGACATATGGCGTATGCCCGATGGCAGTTGGCAGATGGTGGTGGTTTCCACTTTCGACGCCAATCAGCCCGCTTTCAACATCGACGACAAGCGTCCCCATCCCGCAGCAAAACGGCTGATGCGACTGCAAATCAACGATATAGGAGCGCTGGGCGAGGGGGCCGACCGCCGTATCGTGCGAGTTCGGCAGATGGATAATTCCAAAAGCGGCCCTCGGGTTGTGCTGGATGACCACAATGAGGCCAATGTTCCTGCTCGCATATCAAAAGACGCTCGAATCCGCAAAGAGACAGGTGTCAATACCGGTATGAAGCTGGATGTGTACTCCGCTCAAAAACTCCGCAGGCTCGGCTTTCGCAAGGTGCGTGTTGACGAGCTGGGCCGGGTGCGTGACCGAGGGCCGTTTCAGCAATGATTGGCCGCGTTATAGAAATCGCCAGCGAGGGCCGGCACCTGGCGCGTTACCGGGGGCTGATGACGGTGTCTTCGGACGGCGTTGAGGAGGGTCGGGTGCCGCTGGACGACATCGGCGTTCTGCTCTGCAACGCTCGGGGCCTGACCTACTCCAACGACCTGCTGACGGAACTGGCCCGACGGGGCGCTGCGGTGGTGCTGTGCGGTTCCAACTATCTGCCGGTGGCGTGGCTGTGGCCGGTGGAAGGCCATCATATCCAGGCACTGCGGATGCGCTGCCAGCTGGAGGCGTCGCTGCCGCTGCGCAAGCGGCTGTGGCAGGCAACGGTCAAAGCGAAAATCGGGCAGCAAAAAACGGTGCTGGAAATGCTGGGCAAATCGAACGGCGGGCTGGATGGACTGGCCCGACGGGTAAAGTCGGGCGACCCGGAGAATATGGAGGCGCAGGCGGCACGGCGATACTGGCCGCTGCTGTTCGGCCCGGATTTCCAGCGGGAGCGTTTCGGCGAGATGCCCAATCCGTTCCTCAACTATGGCTACACGGTGTTGCGGGCGGCCATGGCCCGGGCGGTGGCGGCGGCCGGTCTGCATCCGTCGCTGGGCATTCACCACCACAATCGCTACGACGCGATGTGCCTGGTGGACGACCTGATGGAGCCGTTTCGTCCGATGGTGGACTATCGGGTTTCGGCTCTGGTGAGCGCCGGTTGTGATGAGGTAACTACGGAGACCAAACGGGCGCTTACCGGGGTGCTGACTATGGACCTGGCCAGCGAGCGGGGGACTACTCCGCTGGAGACGTGCCTGGAACGGGCGGCTCAATCACTGGCGCAATCGTTCGAGGATGCGAAACCGGCTCTCGTTTTCCCAGGCGGGCCGCGGTCGGGCTCCGCTCCGGATACGGACTGAAGGAAGTCCGATGCTGAGCGGTTACCGACTGATGTGGATGTTGGTAATGTTCGACCTGCCGGTACTGACGAAACAGGAACGCAAAGATGCGACGAATTTCCGAAAGTTCCTGCTGGACCAGGGCTTTGAGATGTGCCAGCTGTCGGTGTATATGCGGTTTTGCGCCGGCAAGGAACAGACGCAGGTTCATACCCGGAGAATCCAGTCGGCGCTGCCGCCGTCGGGCAACGTCCAGATTGTTTACTTCACCGATAAACAATACGAGAACATCGTCAGCTTCAGCGGGGCGACGCGGCAGACGTCCAATAAGAACCCGCAGCAGTACACCCTGTTTTGACGTTTGGAAGGAATGAGTGAGGGGCGGCCATCCCCCGTGGCGGACGCCTACCCCTGAAATTTGGTGGATACTGCCTGACGGCAGCATTGCCTTGTTAACGGTTGGCCCCCGCTCTCCCATCGGTTATAACCGCGCTCGGTCCGTTTTGCAAAATCGGGAGCGATGCCCGTCATTTTGCTGACCGTGAAGCCGATTTTTCGTGGCCTAAACTACGACGTTTGTGCTTACCTCCAAGTTTGGCTGCTGGCTATCGATTATAGCCGATGGGAGAACGGGGGCCAACCGCAACTTCCAGCATTCCACGGCCAACATAGCCGGCAATTATAGCCGATGGGAGAACGGGGGCCAACCGCAACAGGCGGTTACACCTCCGTAAGTATGCTCACATTATAGCCGATGGGAGAACGGGGGCCAACCGCAACACGTGTCAATAGGTGGACTCATAAGCAGGAATTATAGCCGATGGGAGAACGGGGGCCAACCGCAACCCGGTCGGTAATCAGGGTCGGCCCAGTTATATTATAGCCGATGGGAGAACGGGGGCCAACCGCAACTGCAAAAGCAACGTGGTGTCGTCGTTGCTCATTATAGCCGATGGGAGAACGGGGGCCAACCGCAACGAAGCTGATCACAATAACATATGGTATAGATTATAGCCGATGGGAGAACGGGGGCCAACCGCAACGTGAAAAGCGACGCAGGCATGGGCACTCCAATTATAGCCGATGGGAGAACGGGGGCCAACCGCAACTGCCGGAGACGTCAGACGCGTTAGGCGCTCATTATAGCCGATGGGAGAACGGGGGCCAACCGCAACGACTATGGAGTGCCAAGGCTTCACAATTTGATTATAGCCGATGGGAGAACGGGGGCCAACCGCAACTGGCTACCTCCTGGTAAAAAATCAATATAAATTATAGCCGATGGGAGAACGGGGGCCAACCGCAACGGCGGATGGGGCGGGGCCGCTGGGTTCAACCACATCCGTTTACCAGGCCGGTTAGGGGCTGCCGGCGGAACGGCCGCCGTCCACCATGTAAACGCCGCCGGTGCAAAAACTGCTCTCGTCGCTGGCAAGGAACAGCATCAGCTTCGCCACTTCCTCGGGGTTTCCATATCGTCGCAGCGGGATACGCGCCGCAGCGGCCTGTTTCGTCCGTTCGACGGTTACCGTCGCATCGTCCAGCGCGGCCACCCGCATCTCCTCTATCGACCGCATCATGCGCGTCTCGATGGGAGCGGGATTGACAGTGTTGACCCGAATGCCCAGGGGAGCGCCCTCCAGGGCGGCGGTGCGCATCAGGCCGATGACGGCGTGTTTGCTGGTAGTGTACGCCGACATATCCGCGCTCCCGCCGATGCCGGCAGTGGACGACGTGATGACGATGCTGCCTCCGCCGCGTTCACGCATCTCCGGAACCACGTACTTGATTCCCAGCCAGACGCCACGCACGTTGACCGCCATCACCCGATCAAACACGTCGATGGGGTAGTCGGGTATCGGAGATATGGAGCCTTCAATACCGGCGTTGGCCAGGTAGATGTCGATGCCGCCCCAGCGGTCGACCGCCGCCTTGACATAGCCCTGCGCCTGATCGGGTTGCGTTACGTCGGCGGCGGCATAACTGGCCCGGTCAGCGCCGATTGATTGCGCCACGTCCTGGAGCGCTGCCTCGTCAAGGTCAACCAGCGCGACGCGGGCGCCTTCGTCGGCGAACAGTTGTGCCGCCACCCGACCGATCCCGCCGGTTGCTCCCGTAATCAGGGCTATTTTCCCGTCCAGACGCGCCATGTTGCATCTCCTTTCACCCGGTTGCCTATTGCCGGTTACATCGGCCGTTCGCGGGCCGTGCGGACGGCGAGATTGCCACGTCGCTGCGCTCCTCGCAATGACAGATTAAAGCGGGTACGCGTGAAGATGGAGCGATGCAAACATGCAGGTAGAGTGAGAGTGGTACCCCTGGAGGGACTCGAACCCCCGACGCGCGACTTAGGACGCCGCCGCTCTATCCAACTGAGCTACAGGGGCAGGGTACCGAATGATGGACCTAGCAGGGTTATGCACAACGACTTGGCTAAACATCGCTAAGCACCATATTCATCGTGATTATAGCACGGAGGTTCCGCCAGGAATCGCTTG
This sequence comes from Dehalococcoidia bacterium, assembly GCA_965262485.1. GTDB lineage: Bacteria > Chloroflexota > Dehalococcoidia > Lucifugimonadales > UBA3495 > Bin87. Next base: position 3,760,652 of record OZ253540.1, read on the forward strand.
CTCATGCGCATTCGTCGGGCCAGTATTCCGTCAGGAAACTGACGCTATGGCGTGGTTCAGTATGTCTGCGGCAAGGTCCATTTGGGCTTCCGTAGTGGTGAACGGCGGAACAAAACGCAGCACCGAACCACGCCGACGAACGCTGACAATCAGCCCGTTTTCCAAGCACATTCGCCCAATCTGTTGGCCCTGCTCATAAGCTGGATTCTTGCTTTCCCGGTCAGTAACGAACTCGATTCCCTGGAGCAGCCCTCGGCCCCGAACATCGCCCACCAGTTCGTGCCGCTCGCTCAACCGGAGCAGGTGCCCTTGCCAATACCTCCCAATCCGGTCGGCAACGTCAACCAAACTTTCTTCGAGAATTATGTCCAGGCTGGCGATGGCAGCGTTGCAGGTCAGTGGGTCGTTGGAGTGGGAGTGAGCCACGACCAGGCCGGTTTCCACGGCCTTCTCCTCAATTTCATCGGTGGTTATGGTGGCGCTGATGGCGATACCACCGCCGAAGTGCTTTGAGATGGTGAAAATATCGGGCACGACGCCTTCCTGCTCGAAGGCCCACATCGATCCCAATTTGGCCAATCCGGTCTGCGCTTCGTCGAGAATCAGGAGCATTCCGCGCCGCTCACAGCGCAGTTTCAATTCCTGCAGCCAACCAAGAGGCGGTTCTATCACGCCGCCGGCGCTGAACAGCGGCTCGGTAATCACTGCGGCCATACGGCCGTCGGCCTGCGCGTCCAACAACTCAAAGCTGGTGTCCAGGCAGGTGTAGTCGCACGCCGGTTGATTCTGGCAGAAGGCGCACCGGTAGCGGTAGGGGGCGATAATGGGGTAGTTGCCGGGCGCATAAGGGCCATATCCCTGATGCCAACCGGAAAAGGTAACGGCCCGGGTGGCGTCGCTCATGCCGTGAAAACTGACCACCGGGCTGGCTATTTCGTAGCCGCCGGTGTAGCGTTTGGCGATTGCCATTGCAGCTTCGTTGGAATCGCTGCCCGAGGTGAGGAACAGACTGCGGTTCAGACCTGGAGGCGTAATCTCCGCCAGTCGGCTGGCGAGGATAATCTCCCGATCGTTGAACATCGTCATGTGACTGTGAATCAGTGATTCGCAGCTTTTCTGGAGGGCCTGTACGATCCGGGGATGGTTATGGCCCAGTGCGGCGCACATCTGGCCGGAATTGAAATCCAGGTACTCCTTTCCGTTGATGTCGCGGACCACTGAACCGCGACCCCAAACGAATATGGGGCCGGTGACGATGCTCCGGTCCATCCGACTGCGGAAGCTGTACTTCCGCGCCAGGTCCAGCAATTCATCCTCAGAGTATGTATCTGCCACGCACAACCTCCCTGAACTTCGGGTACGGGTCATTCTAGCCCGGCGACCAAACCTGTCAATCCTGGCATATTTGCCGGCGTACCGATGTCGGCGCTCCAACAGGCGGTTTTACGCACGAGATCGGAGGCGAGGAAAGGATTGGTGGAGATAGCGGGACTCGAACCCGCAACCTCGGCATTGCGAACGCCGCGCTCTCCCAGTTGAGCTATATCCCCAAATCGTGGTCGCAGGCTTGAACCAAGTTGACCACCGATTCATCGTAGCCAACAACTGCCAGCGGTGTCAAGGAACTGCGCTTCGCGAGAAAATCGTGAAACTCCAGCCCTTGCCATCTGTCATTGCGAGGAGCGTAGCGACGTGGCAATCCCGTCGAAGCAACGACGGCGGTTTCAGCAACGAGATTGCCGCGCTACGCTCGCAATGACAGTCTGCCCCGACCCACAACTATCACCCGCCGGGGACAACTCGCACGCGGTGGTTGTTGCTGTCGGCAATGTAGATTGCGCCGTCGGCCGAGATGCCACAACCGTGGGGACGGTCCAATCCAGCATCGGTTGCCGGGCCGCCGTCGCCATGCCCGCCCAGTTGTCCGCCGGCGATGGTGGTGACGATGCCGGTGTTGGCGTCGATCCGGCGGATGGCGTGGTTCTCGGTGTCCACCACGATGATGTTGTCGGCAGCGTCGCAGCGCAGCGCCTTGGGCGCTCCCCAGGTGGCGGCCAGCGCCGACCCGCCGTCCCCGCTGTAGCCCCTATCGGCGTCGGCTCCGGCCACCGTTCCCATGATGCCGCCGGCCGTCACGACGCGGACGCCGTTGCCCTCTCTCTCGGCGATGAAGGTATTGCCACGGCCATCCATGCACACGGCGCGGGCGCCCAGGATGCTGGCCTGGCGAGCCGGCATACCGTCGCCGCCCCGAACCTTCTCACCGTTGCCGGCGAACGTATCAATGATCCCGCTGGCCAGGTCGATGCGGCGGATGCGCTGGTCCTGGATATCAGCGATCAGCAGGCCGCCTCTGCCGTCGAGAAAGCAGTCATTAGGCTCGCGCAACTGCGCCTGATTCCCGGGGCCGCCGTCGCCCGAATAACCCGCCTCACCCGTGCCGGCGATGGTCGTGATGATGCCGCTGACTGCGTCGATTCGGCGGACAGCGGCGTTGAGGCGGTCGACGACGTAAATCGTGCCATCTGCCTCCACGGCCAGCGCGTAGGGCTCGTAGAGCGTGGCATCGGTGGCCGGGCCGCCGTCGCCGGTGTAGCCGTCCGCGCCGGTCCCGACCACGGTGGTAACCACGCCGGTGGCAGCATCGACCCGGCGCACGACGTGGTTGCGCGCCTCGCAGAAATACAGGTTGCCGGCAGCGTCAAAATCGCACATGAACGGTTCTCGCAGCGTGGCATTCTCGGCGGGGCCGCCGTCGCCGGAATAACCGGCTTCTCCGGTGCCGACAATGGTGCGGATGGTTGCATTTTGGAACGACGTCATGTGGCCTCCGTGGGCGTTGGCAAAGTTGTGAATATCGGCGGGGGTGCGGCGCGGTAACGATAGGTTCCCAAGCCGACCGTGCTAAGAAACTATCTCAAAACTGGCGGCCCGTCCAACCCGTCATTCCCGCGCAGGCGGGAATCCACGACTCACCCTGGCTGCGATCGGACTTTTGGAGAGCATGGCGGATTTTGAGATAGTTTCTAAGTGTACAGCGTGTCCTTGATGTTGTTGATGGAGCGGCGCAGGCGGTCATCCTTATTGACGGTCTTGCGTATTTTATCGGCGCCGTGAATGACCGTGCTGTGATTGCGTCCGCCCAGGAAACGGCCCACATTGGTGGGCGTCAACCCCAGTTCGGCGACCAGCAGGTACATTATCACCTGCCTGGCTTCAGCGATATTGGCGGCGCGGCTGCGTCCCAATATTTGCTCACCCGACAGCCCGTACTGGCTCGCCACCCGCTGGAGGACGTCTTGCGGCGCAATCTCCCGGGGCACGTCGGGGCCGTGGATGGCGTCCAGCTGTTGGTTGACGTGCTCAACCGTCATGGGCATGTTCATCAGCTGCGACATGGCGACGATGCGGTTGAACGCTCCCTGCAATTCCCGCACGTTGCTGCTGATCCGGTCGGCGATGAGCTCCAGAACGGCGTCAGGCACCGCCGTATTGCTGCCGTCGGCCCACGAATGCAGGATAGCCAGCCGGGTTTCCAGCGACGGCGGCTGGATGTCGGCCAGCAATCCCCATTGGAAGCGGGAGCGCAAACGGGCTTCCAGCGGAGCGATGGCCTGTGGCGCCCGGTCGCTGGTCAATACGATTTGCGCCCCAGCCTGGTGCAGGTCATTGAAAGTGTGGAAAAGACTCTCCTGCGTTTGCTCCTTGCCGACCAGGAACTGGACATCGTCCATGAGCAGGACATCCAGGTTACGGTAGCGGTCGCGAAATTCCCGCATCGACCGCTTGTTGATGGCAGAAACGAACTCGTTGGTGAACTGCTCGGAAGTAACGTACAGGGCCGACCGGTTTTGCCGCAGGGCGCGGTTTCCAATGGCATGGAGCAGGTGGGTTTTGCCCAGACCCGGACCCGCGTAAATTACCAGCGGATTGTAGGTCCCCGCCGATGAATCTTCGTCGGGAACCACCGAACAGGCGGCGTGAAAGGCCAGCTGGTTGTTCACACCGACTACGAAATTGTCGAAATTGTACCTGGGGTTGCAGGTTGCCGCGTTGGTAGATTTCCAGTCGTAACCGCTGGCCGCCACGCTCCGTCCCCCCAGGTCGTAATCGCCCGGCACCGCCGCCTGGCGAGACGCGGGCCGCGCCGTCACGGAGTTTACGGTAGCCTGCTGCGCCTGGCCGGGGGCGGCGACGGAAGGCAGCACCCGGTAGCGGATGCCGGCGTCGTACCCCAGGGTTTTGGTCAATGCTTCCCGTGCCAGCTCCAGGTGGACGGGCATCTCCAGCCAGGACACCGTGAAGGAACTGGTGGCAGCAACTATCAGGTCATCAGTCTCCCAACTGTGCCCGACGCAGGGTCGCATAAACGTATCAAAATGTTCCCGGCGTACCTGCAGCTGCAGGCGACCCAGGACAGCGTGCCAGACTGAAGCGGCATCGGATAGGTCCGGCATATCTAAAAACGTCTCCTATTTTACGCCCGGCGACCAGCAGCAGCCCCGCGGAATGAATGGATTGAGTTGGCTGCTGCGGTTGGCAATTCAACGCCTTCGCGAGTGTATCAGCCATAATGCTAAGGCCCGTCATCGGGGTTGCGCTAGCGACTCTAATAGATATTTTGTTCCGCCCCAAACATAAAATTCGCTTAAGGTCGTTCCTGTCCCCTGTTTGGGTTTTTAAACCGACCAACTATCGCACCCGGCGTCAACAGGCATGTCCTCCGGGGCGCTATCGTGGGCCGGCATTGGCCGATAACAACATCTGGTAGAAAACGGTTCCGGGCCGTTCCGGGGCAGCGCTTTCAGCGGCATCCGGGCGGCGGCGGCGTTATGACGCCCAGCCGCGTGGGCTATCGAGTCGTCGCTTTCAACGCCCCGATCACGTACTCAGTGTGCATCCTGCGCTCGATTCCCGACGGGTCGTTCCGCTGATTTCCGTTTCGCGCCGGCATCATCCGGCGGTCCCGATCAATCGGGCGCGGAACCACCCCGATCACTTCCAGCCCGGCCTGTCCGGCAATGTCGGCCAGGCAATCGTGGGTGGGGATCAATACTCCACGCATCACCGAGGGGCCCACCACCATAACGGTTGCGGATCCGGGACGCAGCACCCGGGCCATCTCACCGATGGCGTCAGCCATGTCGGAAAAATAGCGCGCCAGCACGCGCGCCCGGGCCGCATCGATCACCGCCAGCTCAGCCGTTATTGCCTGTACCGACGCCGGCAAACCGGCGCTGGACTCAAGGTTCGCATGGCGTTCTGCGCCAATATACCGTGAGCGCAAGCGGGACAGGCGGGGCAGCGGCTCACCCAACCAGGCCAACGAAAACTTGTGCGCCCGCATGTAATCCAGCGCGTTGGCGTAGGGAGGAGACGTTACGATCAGGTCCACGGTCTCGCCGCCGAGGGGCAAACGGCGCGAATCGCCGGCCACCACGGCGCTGACGCCGACGGTTGTGGAATCCACGGCGGCGTAGGCATCCACAGTCCGATTCAGGAGGGTCTGGAACAACCGCAAGGGACGGCGCGGTGTTTTGTCGTCGACGCGGTGGGGTCGCGTGTGGGCAAGGTCTCTGGCCCGGGATACCCCGCCGGACTTGGTGACGATGGTGGACGATAAAATTACCTGTAGCAGGTTCCGCAGGCTGTGGTCGGGTTCGGAGAGAACCGCCAGAGCGAGGGCCGCCAGTTCCTTCTGGGTTTCCGGGAGAAACCAGTAATCGATGAATCTCAACGTGGCGGCGTCCATTTGATTACGCACGGCGGAGAGCGGATCGGCAGGACGCGCCAGGCCGGCGTACAGGTTCGCGGCGCGGTGCAGGGCAGATTCTCCGGCCTGCCTAACCACGGCCGGGTCCAACGCGGTGGTGCGCGCCACGCTCTGGCGGCGGGCCAGCGGATCCAGGTCCACGCCGATGACCGAACGATGGGCAAGCCAGCCCTCCAGCAGCGTTGCCCCCGACCCGCACATGGGGTCCAGCACGGTATCGCCAGGAGTAGAGAGGCCGTTTACGAAGTAACCGGCAAGGCCGTAGGGGAACCGGGCGGCGAAGGGATGCAGGGCGTACAGAGGGTGGGAATCACGCGCCGGGGTGTTGAAACCCAAGTCGCCGGCCAGCAGGTTATCGAGACGCTCCCGGCCGGCTGTGGTGGTGGTTGACACGATCAACGCAACCTGTCCCGACCGCCAGCCAGTCTCTCGGAATCAGTTGTCGGGGCTCGCCGGTTCAACGGCCAGACGGCCAGCTTCACGGGCTACCTCCCGGTCACGCTGGGCCTGCAGGCGCTGGGGCAGTTTCGGGTAGGGCAGGAACCAGTAACCCACCGCCGCCGCCAGGTACAGAACGACCAGCGGGAACAATGCCCAGTAGAAGCTTTGGGTTTGGTCGTAAATGTAGCCCATCCACATGGCCGTCCACATCGAGGCCAGCTGGTCGGGAAGATGCTGCCAACCGCGCAGGGTGGCGTAGGCGCGGCGACCGAAAAAGTCACCCATAATCGCCCAGTTGAGGGGATTGGCGCTTTCGGCAAATGCCAGCAGCCCAACGAAAATGACCAGCTGCCAAAGGTGGCCGCTTTGGGTGATGAGCGAACCCAGAGCCAGCGATCCGGACACCATGCACAGCGCGCTTAGTTTTCGCCGATCGACCTTGTCGCCAACCCACCCCACCAACGGGTTGAATAACATGTTGGTAAGAGAGAATCCGCCAACCAGGAAAGAGGCAATGACCCCGTAACGACCGTCGAGGTCGGGACCGGCGCCCTCCATGAACCACACCAGGATGGGAGCCATCAGGAAGGACGCGCCGGCGTGGACGATGTTCCGGAATGCGGTGGCCAGAACCAACAGCCAATACGACGGGGTACGCATCGCTTCGCGGGCGGTATAGTCAGTTTCGGCATACTGCATCCGGCGGCGCGGCGCGGCAGCCGACTGCCCGCCGGCGGCCTCCAGGGGATCGGGAGGATCACCGTCCGGGAGCTGACCCATTTCCTCCGGAGAACGCCGCAAGAAGTAGGACAACGGTATGACGGTAACGAGTATGGCGACCCCCAAAATTGTGCAGGTATCCCGCCAACCCACAGTATAAATTAATAGTCCTACGAGGGGGGTCGTCGCGCCACCCAGGCCGTTGCCCATGCTGACAACAGACATTGCCAGTCCACGGCGGCGGCGGAACCAGTTGTTGACCGCGGCTATTGAAGCGTTGTTGTAACCGGAACGGAAGCCCACCGACATGAAGCCGACGAATATCACCAGGAAGTACCAGAATGACCCGGTATAGCCCAACAGAATGAACCCCAACCCCGACATCACTCCGCCGAATGCCAGCATCACCCGCGGGCCATAGCGGTCGGTGCAGTAGCCCATGATGGGACCCTGAAAACCACCCACCATACGACCCAAAGCCTCCGCCAGACCCATCATGGTCCGGGTGAAATGAAGGTCGGTTTCGATTGGGATGTATAACACCGTGAACCCACGGTTGAAGGTGCCGTGCTTCATCCCGTCGGCCAGCAGGCTGACGATTACGACCCACCACCCGTAGAAAAGGTGGGGTCGTCGCACGCGCATCAGTAGACCACCTGCTCGGCGGCCAGCCGGTCCAGTCGGGATTCGTCGATGCCAAGCACCTGTCCCAGTACGTAGTCGTTATGCTGGCCCAGCAGCGGAGCGGGATTGTGCACGCCTCCCGGCGTGTCGCTGAAGCGCCAGGGAACCCCGTATACCATCTCGGCGCCCACCCGGGGGTGTTCCACCTCCACGTAAGTTTCCCGAGCATTAAGATGCGGGTCTGCGAACTGATCGGCGATGTTCATCACCGGCATGGCGGCAACGCCCCTTGCCTGCAGCAGCTCGGTTATTTCGGGCGCGGATCGCGTGCGCGTCCAGGCCGATATTGCCTTGTCGAGAGCGCGGCGGTTATTCCAGCGGGCGGAATGGTCGGCGAAATCGGGGGAGTGCGCCAGGGTTTTATCCCCCACGACGTCAACCAGGGCATCCCACTCGGCATCGGCGCCAACGGATATCGCCACCCAGGTATCTTCTTCTACGCAGGGGTAGTTGTTGTGCGGAGCGAAATCGGGATCGTCGTTGCCGGGCGGTGTCGGGATGGCGCCGGTCATCTGATATTGCAGCATCGGGACACCCAGCATCGAGGCGGTGCCTTCCAGGTGGGCCGCTTCCACGTATTGACCACATCCGGTACGGTTGCGATATCGCAGGGCCGCCGCGATGGAGAGGGCGGTGTACAGGGCCGCAACCGTGTCGCTCCAGGCAGCCTGCAACTCCCCAACCAGTGGTTCGCCGTCCTCGGGCGCGTAACCCACCAGGCTCATCATGCCGGAAAGGGCCTGAATAATGGGCGCGTAGGCCAGCATGTCGCGCAGGGGCCCGGTATCTCCGAAAGCGGGCATGGCGGCAACGATAATGTCGGGCTTCACCGTGCGCAGGGCATCGTAATCCATGCCCAGCCGTTCCAGCACGCCGGGGGAGAAGTTCGCCAGCACCACGTCGCTGATGGAAACCAGTCTGCGCAACGTGGCGCGGCCGGCATCGGCGCGCAGGTTCAGCGTGATGCTCAGTTTGTTGCGATTGAGTCCGTGGAAAACCGGTTGCAGTTCGGGCCATAGCCCGCGGTCGCCGCCGGAAATATCCTCCCCGACCATGGGGCGACCCAGCCGCATTCCGTCCATGCGGGCTCGGCTTTCAACCTTAATCACCTGTGCGCCCATATCAGCAAGCAACTGCCCGGCCATTGGGCCAGCCCAGGCGCTGCCCAGGTCAACTACTCGCACATTGTGAAGGGGCGGACGGGTCATCGGCCGCTCGACACGGTGGGTCGGGTCGGTTCCAGAGAAGCCGGATCGCCGCGTATGCCGCCGAGAATCTCGTCGTTATGCTGGCCCAGCATGGGAGCCGGCCGTACCACGCGACACGGGGAGCCGTGCAAACGCGCCGGCGCTCCAGGGTATTGCAGCGTACCCGCCACCGGATGCGCCATCTCCCGCAGCCAGTTTCGCCCGCGAAGTTGCGGCGATTCCAGCACCTCGTCAAACGTAAGCACCGGGGCGCAGGGAATCCGGTTCTCCAGGCACAGGTTCAGGATTTCATCCTTGGTGTGCTGCATGAACCACGGGGCGATCAGGCTTTCGGCCTCTTCGGGATACTGGTCGCTCATGGCGCGGCGGTCGCGGTAACGCGCTTCATCCATCCAGGGCTGGTCGCCTAAAAGGCTCAGGAAGCGCTGGTACTGCTCCAGCTGGGGAGCATCAATGCAGACGTAGCCATCTTTGCAGGGCAGAACACAGTTTGGGAACAGGCCGAGTCGCATCCGGTTACCCGAGCGGGAACCGGCGATCCCCCGATATATGAAGGTGGGCAGATGGTATCCCGTGAGCAGTGTGGCGATCACGCCGGAATCGGCAACGTCGATGTACTGGCCGGCCTGGTCTCCATCGCCGGCAGCATCCCCAGCGCCATCCGAGGATTCACGGCCCAGCAGCGCCACCACGGCCGCGTAGGCGCCACCGATGCCGGCCAGGTAGGCGGCCTGCAGGTCGGGAGTGGTCAGCGGCTCGCGGTGGGTGTGTCCCGTGCCAAAGCTCATCCCGCTAAGGGCGTTCACCTGTAGGTCGTAACCGGTGTATCCGCTGTAATCGCCGGTACGTCCGTAGGGCGACAGCGAAACGGTGATCAGTTGGGGATGACGCTGTCGCAACTCTCCGGCGGTGATGCCGGCGGCGTCCAGCTCGCTGACCGGCTGGTTCTCGACGAAAACATCTGCTGTGTCCAGCAGACGGTGCAGGGATTGGCGCCCGCCCGGCGACTGCAAATCCAGCGTAACGCCACGCTTGCCCAGGTTGGCAAACAGAAACAACCCACTTTTGTCAGGATGGGGGATGCCATCAGGGTATGGGCCGCGCTGCCGCGCTACGTCTCCGCCAATTGGCTCGACCTTGATGACGTCGGCGCCGAATTCGGCGAGCAACTTGGCGCAAAATGGGGCCGAAACCATCTGGCCCCACTCTATGACACGGACGCCGTCCAATGGCGCCGGCGCCGAACCTGATGTCCCCGGGTTTGACACGGAATGCGCCTCCTCCGGAGCCACACTGTACAGGGGGCAGTATACGCAGGCCCGGTCTTCTGGAAAAGAATGTCGCCGTGCGACTGGTCAATGGTCAATGATTGATATTCTGGAAGTATAGGCCGACAAAGGCCGGCGCGCAAGGTTGGGGCAGTATCAGATGGTGTAAAAGCAGCGGTTTGACAGCCTCCCGGACCTATGACATATTGACATTATCTTCCCCTGATTCGGTAGCATGAGCAAACTAATTGCGGATGCGTTTCAGGCAAGGTAGAGCCATCATGACAGCAACCAGGCCATCTCATCTGCTGACTGGCGGGGTTTATTGGCTCAGTGAAGTGCAACGTTTGGCCGGCGTTCCTACCAAATTATCCCGGCGTTTTATGCGTTCATACAAGTGGGAACGTGGTCTTTGGGGCGGTGGGGAGCAACAGCGCGGGCGCTACTATTACGCCACATTTCGAGACCTTATGGAATTGCGCCTCGTGAATGCGTTCCACATTGCTGGTGTTTCGTGGAACCGAATTTGTCGAACCGCCGAATACGCCTGTGAGCGCTTTGGGACAGATTATCCTTTCGCGCACCGACGTTTCCAGACTGATGGAGCCGAGATTTTTAGTGAGACCGATGACGGGTTGGAGCAAGTATCGAGATACGGGCAGTTGACTTTTACCCAAATTATTACCCCATCCTTGTTCGAGCCTCTGGATTACGTAGATGATGCGCCGGTGCGATGGTTTCCTGCGGAAGAATGGGAGCTCGCCAGCGTCGGAAGGCAGGTTATGGTTGACCCGTTGCGCTCTTTCGGAGCTCCAATAATCAGTGACCGCCACATCCCGACTGACACGTTGCTTCATAACTATAAAGGAGAAGGCCGTAATGCGCGCCTGGTAGCGCAGAGTTTTGAGATTTCGGAAGAATCGGTTCTGAAAGCAGTCGCATTTGAAGAAGAACTGGAGCGGAGAGCAATTCGTTTTGCCAAGTGAATTATCTCCTTGACGAAAATATGCCTCCATATCTTGTCAGGGCAATCGCCGCCTTGCACGCACGTGAATATCCCGATGACCGCATAGCATCTGCACAGGACATCCAGGCCGAGGGTGTTGATGATGAGTCATGGATAGAGTCATTGGTTCAGAGTGGGGAACCGTGGACGGTTTTGACGCGGGATTTGATGCGGAGGGAATATCACTTAGTGCAAACTGGCAACTTGACTTGGTTCATTTTCAATTCGGGTTAGGCCAGTTTGCCCTTTTGGGAAATATCGTGGAAGCTGGTCAAAACGTGGCCAAATATTGTGAATGAGGCCTTGCGCTCTCCTGGGCAGGTTTTCACGGTTAGCGTAAGCGGAAGAATAAGGCAGTCCACAGGCTAGAACGGAGCAGGGGCGAATAACCATTCGCCCCTGCACTATATCCAGTCGTTTGTCTCCGCGCCCTAACCAATCGGGCGGCTGGTTACCTCCCGATCCACCTTCCGGGAGATCCACTGGCCGCCGCCGGCCGGGGCGGTGAGCTGCCCATTCTCCACGGCCACGGCGCCGCGTATGGTGGTCATTGCCGGGCAGCGTTCTATCTCGGAGTGCCCCAGATGCCGAAGTCGCTGATGTTGAAATCGTTCGTGGCCTGACGTTTCCGGGATTCCGGCTCAAGGCAGGGATGACGGTAACGGGAGGCGAAATGACAGTTTCGCAATCATCTCACAGGGCCAGGGCAATTACGTCTTTTCCATTGAACCAGCCACATTTCGAGTCCCATACGACATTTCAGGGGTATTCTGACCCTCCAAAACGCTGGAAGTTAAGCGATTGCGACGTTACGAATTAAGACGCGATTATACGGGCAATGGGGTTTAATTGTTGACTACCGATGCGGTGATGGACTAGTACCGTTACATGTAATCGCGCTTTGGATAGCAATCCCGTAACCGCGTATTAGCAGGTTGGGAGATGAAGGTGATGATCAAACAGCAAGACTTGCAGCAAGAAATCGATCGTCTCACCGCAGAGCTGGCAAACCGCGACCGGGAGTTGGTTTCGCTGCGAACCCGGCTTACGCTGGACCAGAGCGGCGGACGAGCGCCGATAGTCCGGGCGAACAGGCAATGAGCGACATGCCTGCCTCGGAAACGTTCCACGAGGCGTTGCATGGTCTGGCCCTGGTGTCCCGACTCAGAATCGGGGCCCATCAAGCGGCCATCAGTTATGTGCCCGATGGAGACTTTAAGGCGGGCATCCACACGCACTCGTTTTCTGAGAAATACGCGCGCTACAACAGCTACGATGTGATGCCGACAGGGGAAGGAATCTGGGGATTGTTGGTCGAGAATCGCGCGCCGGTTCGGATGACCGAGGCGGAACTTTATTCGCACCCTCAGTTCAAGCATTTCAGCGATCTCAGGAATGCCCAGGGACTGGAACATCCTCCGATGCCGGGATGGCTGGCGGTGCCCGTGCTGCGCCGGGACGGGGAGTTTATTGGAGTAGTGCAGCTAGTGACAAATTAGATGGGGAATTCACCCAGGCTGATGAGGACCAGCTGGTGCAGCTGGCCAAGTTCTATACGGCGACATTTGAGCTGCAGTACGTGTACGAAGATTCACGGCGGTTAACCGCTGCCCTGAGGCACGCCACGCTGGAGCTGCAGCGTTCCAACGCCGAGCTGGAGCAGTTCGCATACGTGGCTTCACATGACCTGCAGGAGCCTTTGAGGATGGTTACCAGCTACCTGCAGCTGCTGGAACGCCGATACAAAGCAAAGCTCGATCAAAACGCAGAAGAGTTCATCGCTTTTGCAGTTGACGGCGCCTCCAGAATGCAAACGCTGATACAAGACCTGATCGCCTATTCTCGTGTTGGCGCCCAGGGAGCCGCCTTTGAACCCACGGACTGCGGCGCGGCGTTGGATCGGGCGCTGACGAACCTGGAGGTGGCCATCGCAGAAAGCGGCGCCGAGATAAATCGTGGGCCGATTCCAGACGTCGTGGCGGATGCCTCTCAGCTGACACAGCTTCTGCAGAATCTGGTGGGGAACGCGATCAAGTTTCGGGGCGACAGCCCGCCACGCATTTGGGTCGAAGCAGCGCAGAAGGATGCCGATTGGCTTTTCTCAGTGCGCGACAACGGAATCGGCATCGACCCTCTTCATACGGACCGCATCTTTCAAGTATTCCAACGTCTACACGGAATTGGACAATACCCCGGAACGGGCATTGGTTTGGCCGTGTGCAAGAAGATAGTGGAGCAACACGGGGGTACTATCTGGGTCGATTCGCAACCGGATGCCGGTTCGACCTTTTTCTTCACGATCCCGGTTCATCTGGGCTCCCGTCCGGACTCCGACCGAGCCGCAGCACAAACGGTGAAGGCTGGGTGATTGCTTCACGTATCCAGCGCGATAGCCAGCCAAACCGCCAGAGCACGGCAAAGGAGACGCAAGCGATGTCAACACAGCCGAGCCGAAAGCCGATAGAAATTCTCCTGGTCGAAGATAATCCTGCCGTCGTGGTATCAAACGATTCTGATTTGACCACGCCCGTCGAAATGGCAGTGACCCGGCTGGGGAAAAGGGTGGTTACGGTCAATCCCTACCGTGCACGGATGCAGAGCAGCGAGTTACGGGAGGCCGCGTCGCGGACTATACCCGAGATCAACGCTTCCGTGCTGCGCGCGTGCCAGTTCCCGCATACGCTGGTCGATGAGCGGGGCCGCCTGAAACTGCCCCGCTCCTGGGTGTAAGGCGAATCAGATTGCGCCTCAGTGGTTTTCAAAGTCGTTGTAGCCACCTTGTTGCACGGTCGTCCCCAACATCAACGCCGCATAGACTTCAAACACAGTCTGATCAATTGCGTCGGTCACTTGAACGACGCGAGTTTGCATCTGACGCACCTGTGCTTTGGCTTCGTCGAAAAAGGGTTTGAACTCCGGCGCTTTTTGTAGATCAGATCGTGTCTGGGATTTACAGTCGATTTCTTGCTTTTCCGCTTCTTCCTTAGCCAGCAAGAAAGCGAAAGCCGCCGAGCCGGTCGAACTTTCCCAGCCGTGCTCTTGGATGCGTGTGCGCATCCTATTGGGGCTCCCATCTTCTTTACCTGAGCGCCCTACATAAAGGGGCTTGCCGCCATCGTAAAAAACATAGATGCCTTTCGCATCCTCCTTAAGATGTTTGGCTAGATCATCGCGGGCAACCAGGTCGCTGGCTTTCAACTCGCGCAGCAACTCCGGCATCCTTATGGCGATGGCATCCCACGTCTTTGGATTCAGTTCCAGCATCGTCATTCTCCCTATCCAATCGGGCGGCTGGTTACCTCTCGATCCACCTTCCGGGAGATCCACTGGCCGCCGCCGGCCGGGGCGGTGAGCTGCCCATTCTCCACGGCCACGGTGCCGCGCAGGATTGTCATTACCGGCCAGCCCTCGATCTCAAAATCTTCCCAAATGCTGTAGTCGCTGATATGGAAATCGTCCATGGTCAGACGCTTCTTGATGGACGGGTCGATGAGGGTGATGTCGGCGTCGCTGCCCGGCGCCAGGATGCCTTTGCGCGGGTACAGCCCCATGATGCGCGCGGAGTTGGTCGACGTTACATCCGCAAACCGTTGCAGTGACATTCCACGCTTGGATACGCCTTCGCTGTAGGTAATGCCCACGCGGGTCTCGGCGCCGTTGTGGCCTCCGGTAACGTCGCGCACCGTCTTGCCCGCGATCTTGAGATCCCAGTTGGTGCAATACTCGTCGGTGGCCATGGTGTGCAGACCGCCCCACGCGATGCCCTTCCACAGCATGGCGGCATCCTCGGGGGACTTGAGCGACGGGTAGGTGTGATACTTCATCCCGTTCTCTTCTTTGTAATTGTTGGCGTTGAAGCAGGCATAGTTGTGCAGGGTTTCGCCGTAGATTGCCATGCCCTTGTTGCGCGCTTCGCCGATGGCGTTGATGCCCTCCCGGGCGCTGACGTGCACGAAGTAAACGGGTGATCCGGTCCACTCAGCCACTCGCAGCACGCGGCGGAAGGACACGTCCTCCGACTCGTTGCTGTGTACCAGCGGCATGTTCCACCACTCGTTGCGTTCCTCGCGCTGCAGCTTGTCGTACATGTACTGCACCATATCGTCATCTTCGGAGTGAACCAGCAACATCCCGTCATGGCGCTGGATCACTTCCATCAGATCGTGCAGGTGTCCCATTCCAACCTTGCGCGGCTCGCCGGACAGCTCGGGCGGGCGGATGTTGGTGGTAAAAATCTTCACCGAAGCCCAACCTCCCTGAATATACTCGGGGAGCGACTCCAGGGTTCGCTGGGGAATTTCGCCGAGAACCATCAGGTGGTGGGCGTAGTCGGCGTAAGAATTTCCCCGCCAGGAGTTGGTGCGTTCCTGCATCGCCTCGGGGATGGTGTTGCCGGGATGATGGATGGCGAAATCCATCAGGGTGGTGGTGCCGCCGAACAGCGCGGCGCGACTCACCTGCTCCGGCGGCGCGGTGCGCAGGTTGCCCGGCCCCATGATGGGCGCGTCGATGTGGGCGTGCGGCTCGATGCCGCCGGGAACCACAACCTTGCCGGTGGCGTCAATAACCCGTACCACGTCGTCGGTCATGGTGTTGGGAGACGTGATGGCAACGATTTTCTCGCCCTGAATACAAACGTCCCAGTCGCCCACCCCCCACGGTGTAACCACCTGTCCGCCGCGAATGATCAAGTCCAGCATTTGATAACCTCCCTACTGATTTATCTAAACCCTGTCACCGTACTCCTGAATGGCAATGGCGAGTGCCGCATCTAGCCAACGTTCGAACGATCGGGCTATGTCAACCTCTTTAGTCTGATAGGTGAAAACGAAGGGCTCCAGGGAACAAAGGGAAAATTCTTGGGATACTCTTTCTCGTTCTTCCGAGTTTTCATACGATTCTAGCCGGCGGAAAGCAGTTACTTCCATAATTCCGGATAGTTCCCTTCCAGTGTGGTGGAACGAAGTTACGAAGACCAGCCGTTCATCGTCGGCCCGTATCGATGCCTTTACGAAGTAATGGTTCTCGGTGAAGTTGGCGAACGTCTGAGCCTCGTTGGCAGACTGTACCACTTCGAATTTGTACCAATGAGCATTGTCATGGTCCGGTCCTCCCGCCTCCACCCTAACGGCGGCCTGCACAACCTGGGCAAGCGTAACCCTAAGTTGGTTGAACGTACTCTCGATGATCTCATGGGCGCGTTGCCGCAGGGCCATCGCGAGGTCATTCACGGTTCTGAGTTCCGCAAGCTGCGCCACGCGTCGCTTACCGAATTTCTGGGCGAGATTTTCAATCACCGCCTCTGCGAGAGATTGCTGAGTAGCAATTTCCCGGTCGGCATCAACACTTAACGCTTGCATTATTGCCCGGCGTTCGAGTGCGGCGAACAAAGAGGCCAGTGGCTCCAAGTCTCCGTTGTCAGCCGTCTCGAGTGCCTTAATGTAGCCCACCCGCATCTGTCTATCGACAACCAGCGGCAGCAGTTCAGAGCGCAACAGCACGAACGTACACAGGGCGCGGGCTACGCGGCCATTACCGTCCTGATACGGGTGAATCTGAGTAAAGCGATGGTGTAACCAGGTTGCAACGATCACCGGGTCTTCTTCAGAATAGTCATAAAACCAGTCAAGAAGATTGTCCATTTCGGAAGCAACGTGTTCAGGTGGACAATACTCGTGCATTTGGCCGTCAGGGCGGCGCGGATTGTTGGGGCGTTCCTTATACTTTGCCTTGAGCAGCGGGATTTCAAAACGCTTGCCAAATTGGTCAACGGCGTTGGTGGTGTCCTGGTGGCTGGTCAGAATAGCCTGCAATTCGTGGATGGTCCATGTATTGAATTCCCGTTCACCGGCCACGCAATCCATCATTAATTGAATCGCAGACTCTTGGTCTCTCAAGATATCGATGAGCCGCTCCGGCTCGATGTCGGTACTGGAATGAGATACCAGGTCTTCGACGAAGCCATGTGTCACCAAGGCTTCGGTAGTGCCGGTATCAAGGTCGTACAGGTGCTCAATAATTCCAGTTTCTATGCTGAGTCGGCGGATCAACCGCTCGTTAAAGTCTTTGAAGTTAGCCGGGCTCGATTCCTGCAAACGTGCCTTGGATGCCCTCCAGGTTTCATACAGAGGCTTAAGCGAACCAAGGTCAATGGACCGTTCATTGTCAGTAAGCGGCTCGATATGGTTCCACCGATATTCAAGCATACCGACCTTCATTCATCATGATTCGCTTCCGAATGCACAGCGCGTACGACAATCCAGACTGCCCAAATTCTGTCCAGGTTGTGTTGACATTTCTCGTCATTCCCGCGAAAGCGGGAATCCAATGACCGAATTCGTTAATAACGTTTTCGATTTGTTGACCTTACGGCCTATGGATTCCGGCCTTCGCCGGAATGACGGAATGAATTTCAAAATGTCAACACTGTCTAGTTGGGCATCCACATCACCGAGGATATTTCGCTGAACTCGCGGTCGAACTTGGACCATGATGCTCCGGCGTCGTCCGACTGATACAGATACCCGTACCGGCTGCCAGCCAGCAGGAAGTCCGGGTTTTGGCGCTGGGAGTTTACCACCCACATAGCCGTGTTGGGTTCGACGGGCAGGTTCAGGCTTTCCCAGTTGGCGCCGGAGTCCTGGGAGCGCATGACCACGCCGGTGGTGCCGGGGGTGGTGTCGCCAAAGGTGGTGTAGATGGTTTGGGGGTCGTCGGCCTTCACCTTGATGCCTCGAGGGTAACCCAGGGGGAAGTTCTGGCGGACGTCCAGGTTGCGCCACGAGCCGCCGTCGTCGTCGGTGAGGAATACGTCATCATTGACCATCACCACCACCCGGTGGGGTGGGCCGGCGGTTACGGTAACGTTGTGGATATCCAGGTTGGGGATGGCGCGATGATCCACGGTTTCCCAGGTGTCGCCGCCGTCAGAGCTGTGCCGCAACCCATCCACCTCAATACCGACCCACACGCTGTTGCCGTTGGTCGGGTCGATGGCAATGCCGGTAACGCGCGGCACGCCCACCGCCGGACACTCGGCGGCAACTTCCACCGGGCGCAGTTCCCAGGTTTGCCCACCGTCGCGCGTGCGGTAGATGCGGCAAGGATTCGGAGTGCCGGTGCCGGCGAATCCCACCTGCGGGTTGGACGGGTCGAACGCGATGGCCCAAACCGCCGTGTCGTTCATAATGGTGTCAACGCGCTGCCAGGTATCGCCGTTGTCATCGCTGCGTATGATGCCCCGGTCGCAGCCGGCCAACACCGCGCTGTCGCTGCCGGGCACGGGCGTTAAACATCGCACCACCGCATCCGAGTGGATGCCCTGGGTAATGCCAACCCGACGCCAGGATTCCCCGCTGTCCACGCTGCGCATCACACCCTGTCCGGCTGTTCCTACCAAAATTGTTATTCCGTCTGCCACGATAACGCCTCCTTGCTGCCGCTGAAATTGCGGTTGGGGGGATTACTACAGTTGGCGACATGATACCGCCGTCGGGGTGGGAATGCTACCGGGCGAGTGGCTCGGTTAGCGGCCATTGATCAGCGCTATGCTGGCGGCCCGGGTTCCGATTCCGCTTGCTGCACCAGTGTATCTACAAAATCCGCCAAAGCGTTCACCTCGTCAGCCACGTACTGGCGATCCATGGTCGGATCCTCGATTGCTTCGTAGACATATTTGACTGCATACGGCGAGAGAGTGATCAGGTGTGCAAAGCGTTGAACCTCCGGAACGCCGGCGTTGTTGATTATTGCTGCCAGGTCAATGATGCTGTGGGTGCGTTCGTAACGTTCCCCGGCCAGACTAATCCAGGCTTTGAGCGCCAGTTCAGACGCCCGTTGGGCATGGAACCCGAAAATGTTTTCTTCCACATCTGAGTTCAGCAATATATACAAAGCTCGAATTTGCGCGCGGCACATCCGCATCAACTCGTGGGCATTATCCAGCTCTGACACTATTTCCTCTCCGGGCAGGGTTTCGTGTGCGCCGTATAGTATGACCCCCTCTCGCCAGGCGCGGCCAGCGACATGGTTGATGGAGCGTTTTTTGGTTCGATATTGGGTTTCCGTCCAGATGATGATGTCAATACGCCGGAACCGCCCGTTGGATACGGTTTCGGCCAACCCATGCGCTTGTTGACGAAGGTCGTACCGTTGCTGGACATCCAACTCGGTTTGGCTGGCGATGACGGCCAGGTCAACGTCGCTGTGAGTTTGATGGTCGCCACGGGCTCGGGAGCCAAACAGAATAACGCACCGGGGCGACAAGGCGCTGCCGATGGCCTCAGCAATAGCCTGAACACCTTTGGCGTCATGGTCAACCGAATCAGACTGAGTATGCGCCGCTGAAGTAATCATGTCCGCTCACCAAATTGATGATAGCAGAACCGGCTGGGATCGGACTTGGGCTCCAACCACAACGGCGTCGGTTCGGGGAATGTTCCCTGAACCGACGCCGCAGAAAGTACCGATGCAGCGGATCAGTTGCTGTCCCCGGAGCCGGCGGGCGCTGGCGCGGCAGCGGGTGCAGCGGGCGCTGGCGCGGTATCCTCTCGCATCTCGGCGGGAAGGTCGTTTTCCCATTCGGGCAGCTGCTGCCGGTGAGTGCTGGGCAGGAACATGATTGCTATGACGCCGATGAGACTCATAATGAAAGACAACAGAACCGTCCAACAGTACGGGTTGTCGAGGAAGGTAGGGAAACCCAAATCCCGCACGGCGATGAGCAGACCGGTGCCGGCCAAGGCGCCCGAGGCCATGCCGAAGCCGGCTCCCATCATCTGGAACCCGTAAGCGCTGCCGATTGGCGCGCTGCCGTAGTATTGCCGGTTGATGATGGGGAAGGCAGACATCTCGCCACCAAACCCGATACCAAACAGGACGGCAAACATGTAGAACATCCACGGGGTATCGGCGAAGAAGAGTATGGAGACAGGCGCGAACTGCAGGAAGAAGCAAATGGCCATGACCCATTTGCTGCCAAACAGATCGGCGGCGACGGGAACACCGAAGCGCGTGATGGTGCTCACCAGGCTCATGGTAGCGGCGGCGCCGGCGCCGATGGCCGCGGCGCTGAGCAGTCCAGTGCCCACGAACCCTCCTTCCGGGCGCAAGGCATCCACTACCATAAGTGGCAGGAACACGATCACGATGCTGTGGCCGGCGCAACCCCAATAATGGATGCCGATGAGGTTCCAGAACGCCGGTGTCTTGCGCACCTGGTTCAGGAAAACACGCGCGCGTTCCTTGGCCCCGACGCCGGTGGTGGGCGCCCTACGGGACGGTTCGTTGGCGTCGGCGCCCAGCTGACGCATGCCCACGTCCTCCGGAGAGTTGTGGAAAAGTCGGGTCAATAGCAGGAGGAGGATGCCACCTACGATTCCAGGCACCCAGAACGCCATCCGCAACCCGATAGTTTCGGGTTCCAGGAACGGGAAAAAGCGAGCCCAAGCTTGCCCGGGGCCGAAGGTGAAGAACCATACCAAGCCGAGCATAACGGGCGGCGCGATTACCGGCCCAAAACCTTGCGAGGATTGCAACAACCCCATCCCCAGGCCAAGATGCCGGCGGAACCAGGACGTAACCGCCACGGTGAGCGGAACCTGGAAGATCCCCATTGATGCGCTGAGCAGAATGCCGAAAAAGAGGTACAGATGCCACAATTCGGTCATGAAGCCGGTTAAAATCATGCCCGCGATGTATAGCGACGCTCCCAGCGTCATGGTGAACCGCGCGCCGTAGCGGTCGCCCAGCCATCCGGATGGCGGGCCGAACAAACCGGAGATTACCCACTGCATAGAGAAGGCAAACAGGATCAGACCTTCGCTCCACCCAAAGACCTCGGATACGATGGGCACCATTACCGGGAATCCCATCCGGAACGATGATGACACCAGCCGCATTACCGACGTGATGGCGACGATTGCCCACGCATAATGGATGCGTTGCCCGCCAAGCGAAAACTCGGCCGGACGAAGATTCACTATGGACATAGTCCTCTCCCTCGAATGGCGGCAGTATGCTACCGGCCTCAATAGCCTGTCAAGGAAAGGCACGGGTCATTATCGCTCACTGATATAATGTGTACGTAATCCGCAAGTAATTTCATGGGTTTCACCAGGGCCTCTCGATTCTCCCTCTCCCCTTGTGGGAGAGGGGATTTCTTGTAAAACCGAAAGGCCCTGTAGGTTACACTAGGTTGTGTTGACATTTCTCGTCATTCCCGCGAAAGAACGTCACCCCGTACTTGATACGGGGCGGGAATCCAATGACCGAATTCGTTAATAACGTTTTCGATTTGTTAACCTTACGACTTATGGATTCCGGCTTTCGCCGGAATGACGGAATGAATTTCAAAATGTCAACACTGCCTGATATGTTGCCACGATGACCGCTCCGCATTTCGAAACTGTGTCGATACCGGTTGCAGGGATGACGTGCGCCGCCTGCGTCCATCACGTGGCTGAGGCGCTCCGATTGGTGGACGGAGTGCAGGATGTGAGCGTGAATCTGGCCACCGCCAGAGCTACCGTCAGCCTCACCGACAGCCGGGAAAACTCCCCGGACATTCACCATCTGGCGAACGCCGTGGCCGCCGCCGGTTATTCCATACCCCCGGTACGCCGGGTCTACCCGGTAACCGGCATGACCTGTGCGGCCTGCGTGCATCACGTGGCCGAAGCCATCAGATCCGTTCCCGGCGTGGATGATGTGTCAGTCAACCTCGCCACGGCAACCGCGGCGGTAACCCACCTGCCCGAAGCCGTCGAGCCCAACGCCCTGGCCCGCGCCGTCGCCGATTCCGGTTATCAACTCGACACGTCCGCCGACGTATCACAACCCGGCGGTCACCGCTCCCGGGAAGAACGCCAGATCCGCAACCGGCTCATCGTGGCGGGAATCGGCGGCATCGCGCTGTTGCTGGCCAGCTTTCCGGCCCTGCCGTGGACGCCCGGTTTGCTGACCATCCGGTGGTATCCGCTGGCGCTCTGGGCCGTTGCGACGCCGGTGCAACTTTGGGCCGGTTGGCCTTTCTACGTGGCCGGCTGGGCTGGGATGCGACGGATGCAACCCAACATGCACACGCTCATCGCCCTGGGAACTTCGGTGGCCTACGGCTACAGCGCCGTGGCGGTTCTGTTGATGCTGGTTGCGCCGGCTGCGCTGGCATCGGTGGGCGGCCACCAATTGCACTTCGACATGGCGGCCATCATCGTCGCGCTGATTCTGCTGGGCCGGTGGCTGGAGTCTAGGGCGCTGGCCCGTACTTCGGGGGCTATCGCCATGCTGATGGACCTGCGACCCCAAATGGCCCATCTGCTCTCTGACGACGGATCCATATCCGACATACCCGTCGACCGGGTCGCCGCCGGCGACATACTGGCAGTGCGCCCGGGTGAGTACGTGCCGGTTGACGGCGCGATAGCCGCCGGCGCGTCGTCGCTGGACGAATCAGCGTTGACCGGAGAGAGTATGCCGGCCGACAAATCCGTGGGCGATCCGGTGTTCGCCGGTACGCTCAACGGAACCGGCGCCTTCACACTGCGCGCGGGCCGGGTGGGCGCCGACACCACCCTGGCGCAGATCATCCGCCTGGTGGAAGAAGCGCAGGGTTCCGCCGCGCCGGTGCAGCGTCTCGCCGACCAGGTAGCTGCCTGGTTCGTGCCGGCGGTGGGCGGCATAGCAATAGCGGCGGCTATTTTGTGGCTGTTCCTGGGCCCTGACCCTTCATTCCAGTACGCAATCCTGACGCTGGTGGCCGTGCTTATCATCGCTTGCCCCTGCGCCCTGGGGCTGGCCACCCCGACCGCCATTATCGTCGGCGTCGGGCGGGGAGCCGAACGGGGCATCCTGATCCGGAGCGCCGCCGTACTGGAACGGGCTCATTCCGTAACCGTGGTTGCCGTCGATAAAACCGGAACGCTAACCACCGGCCAACCCCGGGTGACGGATATTATCCCAGCCGACGGCGTGGAGCCCGACGACGCCCTGCGCTACGCCGCCGCCGCCGAGCAACTCTCGGAGCATCCCATTGGCCGGGCCGTGGCAGCACACGCCATTGCCCGGGGATTGACTGCCGCAACGCCATCAAGATTTGTTGCCCAGCGGGGCGCCGGCGTCAACGCAACCGTCGATGGCAGTCAAATTGTCGTGGGGAACGCTAATCTGCTCGCTGACTGCGCCATTGCAATTGACCCGGCGCTCTCCTCGGCCGCCGACCGGTTGGCATCCCAGGGTCGAACGCCCATGTTCATCGCCAAAGACAACCGGTTGCTGGGCGTGATTGCCGTCGCCGATTCGGTAAAAACCAGCGCCAGGACAGCGGTGGCCGCCCTGCATTCCCTGGGAGTGCAAACCGTGATGCTGACCGGCGACCGTGATGAGGTGGCCGCCTCGGTGGCCGCCGACTGTGGCATCGACCGCTATTTCGCGGGGATGCTGCCCGCCGACAAGGCCGCCGCAATCAACCGGCTGCAGGCCGACGGCCATGTGGTGGCCATGGTTGGGGACGGCATCAACGACGCGCCGGCCCTGGCGTCGGCTGACGTGGGCATCGCGATGGGCGGCGGCTCTGATATCGCCCGCGAGTCGGCGGACATTACGTTGATGCGCGACGACCTGACCGCGGCGGCCACGGCCCTGCGGCTGTCGAAGGCAACCATGCGGACCATCCGACAAAACCTGTTCTGGGCCTTCTTCTACAACGCCCTGCTGATTCCCGTGGCCGCCGGGGTGCTGTACCCACTGTTTGCGACGCTGGGCGGTGTTCCCGGCGGGCTGTCCTTCTTCTTTGGAGACGCCGGGTTCCTGAACCCCATTCTGGCCGCCCTGGCAATGGCAGTGAGTTCGGTGAGCGTGGTCAGCAACTCACTGCGGTTGCGGCGAGCGCGGTTGCCGTAACAGGCCCGAGGGTGACATCTTGGAACGCGAACTGAATGCTGACCGTGATAAAATATCGGCGCCCGATCTCGCCCAACGCCCCGGCTAACACCTCGAAATGATCAAGTGGACTCTGCTGCTATCGTTGCTCCTGGTACTGGGTTGCAGCGAGATGGAACAGGACAGTATCCAACCTGTCAACACGGTATCTCCCACTGCCACCCCAGACTTGGCCGCCACGGTGGATGCCAGTGTGCGAATGATCCTGGCCGACATTCCCACAGTTACACCGCAATCTACCCCGACGCCGCAGCCAACCGCGACGCCGCAACCCACGGCAACACCACAGCCGCTGCCGACGCCGTTGCCAACGGCTACTCCGCCAGCGCAGCCTACGCCACAGCCCACGCCTACGCCGCAGCCTACGGCCACTTTCCAACCGACGACTACTCCCGAACCGACGCTGGTGGAGGTCATTGAACGAGTGGCTCAATCGGTGGTGCGCATCGAGTATTACCAACGGTCGATTGCTTCGGGGTTTATCTACAAGACCGCAGGAAAAACGCGGGTTAGCATCATCACCAATGCCCATGTAGTGGACGAACGAGACCACACCAAAATGCGAGCAGTCATGCCGGACGGTCAATCGCTAGCGGTGGTTGCAGTCCGCGGGGGCAACCCCGCTATTGATGATATTGCGGTGATAGAAGTACGGCGCCCGGAGGTTGAGTCCGTATCGGTTGCGGAATTTGCGGAAGAAGGAAGTATCCGGGCAGGTGATTCCGTAGTAGTGTTGGGGTTCCCGCTGGCAAACATATTGGGAGAAGAGATTTCGATAACGTCGGGCATAATCTCGGCGGTGCAAAACTGCCCGTGGCTGGATGATGATGATTACGTTACGTGCGTCAAGACGGACGCCGCGATCAATCCCGGCAACAGCGGCGGCCCGCTGATCAATAGCAAAGGTGAAGTCGTCGGCATTAACACTACTACTTATACGAACACCGAGGGTATCGGATATGCCATCGCGTCGACGTTCATCGAGCAGTGGCTGGCCGACCGACTGATAGATTAGACTAGGCCGTGTTGACATTTGAGATATAAGGCGATTTCGCTAACCCCAGCTCGTCATTCCCGCGAAAGCGGGAATCCAGAGTACCCTGAATGTGAACGATGTCTGCTTTCCAAAGCGCTTGGATTCCCGCTTTCGCGGGAATGACTGGAAATGTCAACAGAACCTGGAAGGGGCGTTGAAAGAATATGGCAACTGCAACAGACCCAATCTGCCTGATGCAGGTGGACACAGACAACCCCAACGGCGGCGCCAGCGAACACGACGGCCAAACCTATTATTTTTGCGCGCCGGGCTGTCGCATTGCCTTTGAGCGCGACCCCGAAGGGTGGGCATCGGGACGCAACAAGCCCATCGCTATGGAAGCGCCCCATTCCCAGCCGCTCACCATCGTGCGCCGCCTCTTTCGCCGCGATAAGTAACGCCAGGCAGTCAGCCTGGCGCACACGGAACGCTAGACGTTGGCGCCGCAGCATCGCTTGTACTTGTGCCCACTGCCGCAGGGACACGGAGCGTTGCGGCCTATCTTGCGGCCGGCGCGCGGCGCGCTGGCTGTGCGTCCGCCGGTTACCGCCGCCATCGGGCTCACCGGGGCGCGCTGTGCCGCTCTGCGCCCAATGTTGCCGTTTCCGTTGTTGCCGGCATCCTGAGCGCCGTTGTTGGAACCCGCGGCGCCGCCGTCGGCCGAGTTTCCCAGGTTCGCGGCCTCCGGAGAAAGCGTTACGTGGAACAGGGAGTGGGTAACCTCCCGTTGCATCTGCTGCATCAGTTCGGTGAACGCACGCTGGCCCTCGGAGCGGTACACGGTTAGCGGGTCGCGTTGACCCACCGCATGCAGTCCGACGCCGGTACGGAGGTTCTCCATGGTGGTGAGGTGGCTGACCCAGTGGGTGTCTATGGACTTGAGCATCAGCAACCGGGCCAGAAGCTGCATCTGATCGGATCCCATATCGCGTTCTTTCGCGTCGTACAGGTCCTCGGCGTGTTGGTACAGGTTGTCTTCGATACGGTCGCGACTCAACAGGAGCAGCTTTTCCGGGGTATCAAACTCGGACGGCGGCGGGCAGATCATCCGCAAACCGGCCAGCAGTCCTTCGGCGTTCCAGTCATCAGCGTGGCGGGATTGAATATGGGCCGCAGTCAGTTGATTGAACTCGTCCCGCAACATATCCAGCAGTCGATTCCGCAGCCCTTCGCCGGCCAGAATCTGGGTGCGCAGCGTGTAAATGGCGGTGCGCTGCTGGTTCAGCACATCGTCGAAATTCAGCAGGTGCTTGCGGACGTCGAAATGGTAGCCCTCGACCTTTACCTGAGCGCCGGCGATGGATTTGGTGATCAGTTTGTTTTCCAGGGGTTCGTCATCGTTCAGGCCCGTCCAGGTCATGACGTTCTTGATGCGGTCGCCGCCAAAGCGCTGCATCAATTCGTCCTGCAGAGCCACAAAGAACTGACTGCTGCCAGGGTCGCCCTGCCGACCGGCGCGGCCCCGCAACTGGTTGTCCACCCGTCGGGCCTCGTGGTGCTCGGTGCCAATGACGTGCAAACCGCCCAGGGCAATGACCCGATCATGTTCCTGCTGCCAGTCTTCGCGACCGGTATCGGCGCCGCCCAGCACGATGTCGGTGCCTCGACCCGCCATGTTGGTTGACACCGTAACGGCGCCAGCCCGGCCCGCCTGGGCCACGATACTGGCTTCATGCTCGTGGTTGCGGGCGTTGAGCACCTGGTGGGCAACCCCGCGCTTTCGGAGCATTTCGCTCAATACTTCGGAGGTCTCGATGGAAGTCGTGCCGACCAGAACCGGTTGACCGGATTGCGACCGGGCCGCTATGTTTTCGACCACGGCGTTCCATTTACCGTCTGCCGTCGGGAAAATCAGGTCGGTGGCGTCGGCGCGTATCATCTGCACGTTGGTGGGAACCGCGACCACTTCCAGGCCATAAATCTTGTAGAACTCATCGGCCTCGGTCACGGCAGTACCGGTCATACCCGACAGCTTGTTGTACATCCGGAAGTAGTTTTGCAGTGTGATGGTGGCGTACGTTACGCTTTCCCGCTGGATTTTGAGTCCTTCCTTGGCTTCTACAGCCTGGTGCAGACCGTCAGACCAGCGGCGTCCCGGCTGCAACCGGCCCGTGAACTCGTCAACAATGATGACCTCACCGTTGGTTGCCACGTAGTCCTTGTCCTTGACCTTCTGAATCTGCGCCACCAGCGCGTTTTCCATGTACTGCACCAGGTGGAAGTTCTCCGGATCGTAGAGGTTGTCCACCCGCGCCCAGCGCTCCATCTTGGCGATGCCTTCTTCGTTCAGGGAGATGGCCTGGGAGCGTTCGTCGATGGTGTAGTCCTCATGCTCCCGCAGGCGGGGCGCCAGGCGAGCGAAGGTATAGTAATGCTCCACCGGCTGCTGAGCCGGCCCGCTGATGATAAGGGGCGTGCGGGCCTCGTCGATCAGGATGTTGTCAACCTCGTCCACGATGGCGAAGTGGCGACGACCGCCCTGCACCTGCAGGTGCACTTCCAGCGCCATATTGTCGCGCAGGTAGTCGAAGCCAAACTCGTTGTTGGTGCCGTAGAGCACGTCGGCGCGGTACGCCTCGGTGCGGCTGACGGGAGACAGGAACTGAAAACCGCCCTTGCCGGGGTCGGTCAGTTCAGGATCATAGACGTAGGCGGCATCGTGCTGCAGGCAGCCGACGGTCAGGCCCAGCAGGTGGTAGATGGGACCCATCCACACCGGGTCGCGGCGGGCCAGGTAGTCATTGACCGTAACGATGTGAACGCCGTCGCCGGTGAGAGCGTTGAGATAGGCGGGCAGCGTGGCGACCAGGGTTTTGCCCTCGCCGGTTTTCATCTCGGCAATCTTGCCGTCGTTGAGCACGGCTCCGCCGATGAGCTGCACATCGTAGTGGCGCTGGCCCAGCGTGCGGCGGGCGGCTTCGCGCACCACGGCAAACGCCTCGGGCAGCAGGTCGTTCAACGCTTCCCCATCGCCCAGGCGATTGCGGAATTCGTCGGTTTTGGCGCGCAGGGCAGCCTCGTCCAGGGCGCGCGCCGAGTCCTCCAGCACGTTCACCCTGGGAACCATCTGGCCGCGGAGCTTTTCGGCGGCGCGTTCCGGTGTGTCGCCGACTATCTTTCTAAGTAATGAAACCATGATTTACCCTCACCCGAACCGTCTCCCACTTTGGTGAGGAGACCGGCGTTGGTCAGCACGGGCGCAGCGTGGCAGCCCGCTGAGACCAGGCGGTTTGTCGTGTCAGTATAGCAATTATACCGACCATACGCAGGGGCATAGCCTGCCGGATTGGCGCGGTTGGTGAAGGCGGGTTGCGGGTTGCGAGGCAGGGGCGAGACGCTGCGACGCCATTCGTAAGGCAGCGGGGTCTCCGTATTAGATGCGGGGGTTGGCAATCCCGCAGCAAACCACACCCAAAAATCCGGTTCATCCGGTCCATCCTGTCCATCGATGTAAAAACCCGTTCCCTCCCCCCGCTCGTCCTGAGCCTGTCGAAGGACGG
Source organism: Dehalococcoidia bacterium (assembly GCA_965262485.1). Taxonomy (GTDB): domain Bacteria; phylum Chloroflexota; class Dehalococcoidia; order Lucifugimonadales; family UBA3495; genus Bin87. The sequence continues at coordinate 3,789,224 of OZ253540.1, forward strand.
CTGATTGACAGGACATACTGCCTGGCGCAAAATGGCCGAAAATTGGGGCAAACAAAGGCCCCGTCCGTTGCTGCTTGAACGGGAATGCAACACCCTGCGCTCCCACCCTGGAGGAGGTCCTGATATGGCGTTTCCCGACCGAATGAAGTTTGGTATCTTCCTCGGCCCATTCCACCGTGTTGGCGAAAACCCCACCCTGGCCATCGAACGCGACCTGGAGCTGGTTGAATGGCTGGACAAGCTGGGGTTCGATGAGGCCTGGATTGGTGAGCACCACAGCGCCGGCTGGGAGATTATCTCTTCCCCGGAGGTTTTCATCGCCGCCGCCGGCCAGCGGACCAGCCGCATCAAGCTGGGCACCGGCGTCGTCAGCCTGCCTTACCACCACCCTCTGATGGTGGCCAACCGGATGGTCCAGCTGGACCACATGACCTACGGGCGGGTGCTCTTCGGAGTCGGACCGGGCGCCCTCCCCGGCGACGCATACATGATGGGCATTCCTCACGAATCGCAGCGGGAGCGCATGGACGAATCCCTGGGCATCATCCTGCGCCTGTTTACTGAAACCGAGCCGATCACCTACAAGAGCGACTGGTTTGAGCTAAGGGAGGGCCTGCTCCAGCTGCGGCCCTACCAGCGCCCCTACATGCACACTGCCGTGGCCTCGGTGCAGTCTCCGGCCGGCGTAACCCTGGCTGGCAAACACGGCTGTTCGGTCCTGACCATCACCGTGCCCAGAGATCCCTCCGCCGGCCCCTCCGACTTGCAGGGGTTGTGGAACATAGCCGAAGAGTCAGCCGCCGAGCATGGCAAGACCATGAACCGCGACGACTGGCGGCTGGTGCTGCCCTGCCACCTGGCCGAGTCCCGGGAAGAAGCCCGCAACGATGCCCGTATCGGCGCCGGCCGCTACCTGCGGGATTACAGTGAGGGAACCAACGGCCGCAAGGCGGTTTTCGATGGCCCGCTGGACAAGGTGATTGACCACATGGCCGATAACGGAAGCTGGATTATTGGCACTCCCGACGACTGCATCGAAGCCATCGAGCGGCTGGGCGAGCAGAGCGGCGGTTTCGGCGCTTTCCTGGTACAGACCATAGACTGGGCGCCGCGGGAGAAGATGATGCGCAGCTATGAGCTGATGGCCCGCTACGTCATGCCACACTTCCAGGGCAGCGTCCTCAGCACTGCGGCTTCGAATCAGTGGGCCAAAGAGCGGCAGGACGAACTGGTCGGCGGCCGGGTTCGCGCCCTCGACCGAGCCAGGCAGGCTTACGCCGAACGCCCGGCATAAGGAGCCAGTCCTTGACCACCGCTTCAATCCAAGACCGTGTTGACGAACTCTTCGCCGACGCGCGCCAAGTCCACGCGCAGGCCGTCGAACGGCTTGAACACGGCGACATCCGCGACGCGGCGGAGAAGGCTTGGTGCGCCGCCAAACGCGCCACCGACGGCCTCATACTGGCCCTGACCGACGAAGAACCCTCAACCACCGCGGCCACCACCAACTACCTGGACTCCCTGGCTCGCCGGGTCCCAGACACCAGACGGCTCCAGGGCCGCTACTATAGCCGGATCCACAACCTCCACGGGATGTGCTTCTACGCCGGATTCTGCAACGACCAGACCGAACGCCGCATCAGGGAGACCACGGCGTACATTGACGACGCCCAGGCCCTCACCGGCGGATAAGTGATGCGCGATTCCCAGGGAGGTTTCCCGTTATCAGCCCGCTCCCGAATTGGGAGCGGGCTTTTTGTTCCGGTTCGTGGTTAGACCGCCACTCCCACCGCCGCCCATTCCACACCGTTGAGGACTATCTGCTGGAACTCGGGCGTCTCAAAGCTCCGGCCATCGTGCCCCAGTAGCAGAACGAAGACGTTGCCGTCTCCGTACCGGCGGGTCCATCCCAGGGGATAGGTGCCGCCGGGCATGAGCTGGGGGTTCCGGTCCGGGCCCCAGGGATAGGTCCCGTCTTCGGCTGCGCCCGTGATGAAAACGTCGTTCCCGTCTTTTATCGCCAGCCCCATGTACAACTCGTCGTTGGTGGAAAAGTCCGCAACGCCCTTGACCCCGGGGTGGCCGGCATCGCTAACGTTGACCGTGAACTGCCCGTAAGGGGGATGGAAGCTGGCGCCCGAAATCCAGCCGCCGCCTGTGATGTCGTGGTACTCGGGCCACGCTGCGGACAGGCAGTTGGAAATATGAATGCAGACGAATCCCTTGCCGCCGCTCACGAAGTCCCGCAGGCCCTCCTGCTGCGGCGTGGACAGCGTCCAGTCGCCGAAGTCCGGCACGTTCTCTCGACGTGTGTTGAAAACCAGCGCGTCGTATCCGCTCATTGCGGAGCCGTCGGCCAATACCGAAGCATCCTCGGTCACCGTGACCTCGTGACCTGCGCCCGTGAGAAAAGACTCTAAAATCGGCGTCGATTCCTCGTAGGGATGACGACCGCCGGAAACTACCAAAAGCCTCATAATTTAATACCTCCAACGTGGTGCCCAACATTGTAGATTCCCTGGCCCCCGGTGGCAAATCCCCACCACGGCTCACGCGCACCCACTTCAATCTGTCACTGCGACCCCGTACTCGATGCGGGGGTTGGCAATCTCGTCGCCGCAGCAATGGTGGTTCGCCGTCGTGTGCGCAACCTCAACGAGATTGCCACGTCGCTACCGCTCCTCGCAATGACAAAACGGGTGCGCGTGAGGTTGCGAAGGGGTTGAGGTTGCGTCGCCGTGGGCGGGAGAGTTACGAATTCGATACGTTGTGGTGGGGAAGGTGAGACTCGAACTCACACGCCCGGAGGCACATGATCCTAAGTCATGCTCGTCTACCAATTCCGACACTCCCCCGGAAGCCACGCGTATCGCCAATCGTTTGGGTTGGTGACCCGCCTCGGGGTCGAACCGAGAACCTGCTGATTAAGAGTCAGCTGCTCTGCCAGTTGAGCTAGCGGGCCATTCCGTCAACCGCGCAAATACGCACGGTTAGGCTACCAATGACTCATATTGGTGTCAAGAATTGAGAAAATTGCTAAACTCCAGTCCCTGCCTTCTGTCATTGCGACCCCGTACTTGATACGGGGGTGGCAATCCCGTTGAGGTTGAACACATGTCGGCAAACCACCATTGCTATGGCGACGGGATTGCCACGTCGCTGCGCTCCTCGCAATGACAGGTGAGGGTGGGCGCTCCCCGCAATGACAGGTTCCGCAATTTTCTCGTGCGGTTTTACCGCCCGTCCGACAACCGCGTAGCCAGCGATTCCGGCAGTCCCGCCTCCCGTATCTTGCCCTGTGCCTTCGCGACGTTATACTCCACGCGCCGGTACTCCAGCATTCCCAGCGGGCCTCCCGCAGCATCATCATAGAGCAGGTACGACGCTCGCCAGTCGCCGTCCCGAGGCTGCCCAACACTGCCCGGATTCAGGATCAACCGCTGAGCCGGTTCGAGTGCCGGCAGGTTATCCGGGTCCAGCAACGCGCCAACGGGCCGGTCGCCGGTTTCCGTCCACACCAGGGGATAGTGCGAGTGCCCCACCAGGCAAAACTGCGTTTCCAGAAGGGCAAATGTAGCCATCGCCGCGTCGGGATTCAGCAGATACTCCATCACCGGGTCGCGCAGACTGCCGTGTACCAACGTGAACCGGCCTTCCTGCTCCACCTCCGGCAGACCCGCCAGATATTCCAGCTCTTCAGATGACAATTTGTCGGTTGTCCACAATGCGGCGTCCCGAGCCGCGCCGTTGAAGAGGTCGGGATTCAGTTTACCGACCACCGCGTGGTCGTGATTGCCCGCGATGGCCAGGCCGGGCAGCCCGCGCAGCAGCGCGATGCACGCCGACGGGTCGGCGTTGTAACCCACCAGATCCCCCAGGAACCACACGACGTCAAAACCGCCCTGCCGTTCCGCGTCGGCCAATACCGCTTCGAACGCCTCCAGGTTGGAGTGGATGTCGGATACTATCAGGGCGCGCATTAAAAGCATCCTAGAGCGTGTTGACAATTAGCCAACCAGCCCGTCCCTCCTGCGAAAGAACGTCACCCCGTACTTGATACGGGGCAGGAGTCCAGAGCGCGTATGATGAAAGAATCAGAACCGTGATTAACGACTTCGGCCACTGGATTCCCGCCTTCGCGGGAATGACGGTTGAGGTGCGGGAATGACGGTATTTGTCAACACACCATAGCACACTGGCGTTGCTATAATGCGGCGTCGTTCCACGTCAACCAACGACGTAAGCCTCGGAACGCACCGGAGGCTCACCCGTGACCATCAGCAGCAACACTCCCACCGTCCACATCATCGCCACCGGCGGGAGCATCGCCGGTGTGGGTCCCGACCGCATGGACTACACCCGCTATCCGGAAATCGGCGACCATCTGACCATCGAACAAAACCTGGCCCGTGTTCCCGAGATCGGCGACAACTTCAACGTCATCGCCGAGGACATGGTCAGCGTGGGCAGCACCGCCATTGGCCCCGCCAACTGGATTGCGCTGGCCGAGCGGATCCACGCCATCGTACGCGACGAACCCGACACCGCCGGCATCGTGATCACCCACGGCACCGCCACCCTGGAAGAAACCGCCTATTTCCTGCACCTGACCGTCAAAACCGACCGACCCGTGGTGATAACCGGCGCCATGCGGCCACCCACTTCCATCAGCACCGACGCCGACCTGAACCTGCTGGACGCCGTCCGTATCGCCGCCACCCCCGAATCAACCGGCATGGGTGTGCTGACGGTGCTGAACAACGAGATCCACTGCGCGCGTGAGGTGTACAAGACCAACACCCTGCGAGTGGAGACGTTCAAGCCCAATGAGCTGGGTTTCCTGGGCTATGCCGATTCCGACCACCGCGTTGTTTTCTATCGGCGACCCGTCCGCAAGCACACCACCGATACCCCGTTCGTGGTGGATGGGCGCGCCGACCTGCCTCGGGTGGACATCGTGTACGCCTACGCCGGCGCCGACGGGATGCTGATAGACGCCGTCAGAGCCCACGGTTCGGCCGGCCTGGTGCTGGCCGGATTTGGCGCCGGCACGTTCCCGCCGGCAGTCATTGACGCCGCCGAAAGAGCCGTGTCCGGCGGGATGCCGGTGGCGCTGGCCAGCCGTTCCAGCGCCGGCCGCGTGGTGATGACGCCGCGCAAAGAGGAACAGGGGTTCATTGTCTCCGACAACCTGATGCCGCAGAAAGCCCGCCTCCTGCTCATGCTGGGCCTGACTGTCACCACCGACCGCGCCGAGCTCCAGCAGATGTTCTACGAATTCTAGCCTTCAGCCATCGCCGGCAGGCTCACGCGTACCCGTTTTAATCTGTCATTGCGAGGAGCACAGCGACGTGGCAATCTCGATGAGGTTGAACACACGTCGGCGAACCGCCGTTGCTACGGCGACGAGATTGCCACGCTACGCTCGCAATGACAAAGTGGGTACGCGTGAGCGCCGGCGCTCCCCGCCCGCCGTTGCAACGTCGTGTATAATGCGGCCCACCAGTAAACGCGCCGTTCCGCTAACTGTGGATGGCCACACTTCCACCACGGCGATTTTGAGGAGAGCACCCGATGGCACAGGCGGCAGGGGTCAATCCTACTCATACCGGCGCCCAGGATTTTCCACCACGCACCAAAGGCTCGGTGATGGCAACCACGCTGATTGGCGCCCATGCCTTTGAGCATCTGTACGCCCACAGCATACCATTGCTCATCACGGTAATTGCCGCCGACCTGGAGTTGGGGGCGCTGCAAGTTGGCGCCGTTGTCGCAGTGCGTTCCATTTTTGGAGGCATTACCAGCACCGCCGGCGGCTTTCTGGTAGATATTTTCCACCATCGGGTGGCCTGGGTGCTGTCCATCAGCACCTTTATGATTGGGCTGGGCTATCTGCTGATGTCCATTGCGCCCTCGTATGTGCTGATTTTGTGCGCTTTGGCATTGGGTTCGATGGGAAGCGCCCTGTGGCATCCGCCGGCGTTGGGGCTGCTGGCCCGCCGGTTCCCCGAGCGTCGCGGCCTGTTCATCTCCATGCACCGTTCCACGGGCAGCATCGGCGACGTGCTGGGGCCAATGGCCGCGGGAGCGCTGGTGCTGGGCGCGCTGGCCTGGAGCGGCGGCGCCGGTGAAGCCGAGGTCGGGGTGGCGTGGAAACTGCCCTGGGAACCTATCGACTGGCGTTTCATCCTGGGGTTCAGCACTCCGGTAATGTTCATCGCCACCGTCGCAATTTTCTTCCTGCTGCGGAATGCCGGCAGTGAGCGTCCGACCGAGGTGGATGTTGGCCAGCGCGTCCGGACCAACTGGGCCGGCATGAAGGCCGCTTTCCGTGGCACTGGAATGTGGGCCATTTTCACCGTTTCAGCAGTGCGGGGCATGGCCGATCGCTCGCTGGTATTCCTGATTCCGCTGTACCTGACGCAGGCGCTGGACATCAACGAGTTCCAGGCGGCGGCCCACGTTGCCCTGATGGTGGGCCCGGGGATATTGGCGGGGCCGTTGATTGGCTCCCTGTCTGACCGCATTGGCCGCCGTCCGCTGATTATCTTCATCATGGCGGCAACCACGCTGTTGACGCTGGCGATAATCTGGAGCGGGAGGGACGGCTACACCTACTGGATCACCATATTCGTTGCCATTTACGGGCTGATGAACTTCTCGGTCAACAACCTGACACAGGCCGCCGCCGCCGACATCGCCGCTGGCCGCCGGCTTGAATCCAGTTTCCTGGGCCTGATGTGGGGCAACAACACGCTCTTCGGGGCGGTGGCGGCCATTTTGATTTTCGGGCCGGTGGAGTGGTTCGACTGGCAGTACGGTTTCTTCATCGCCGCCGTAATTTACTTTGTCGGTTTCCTGGTCTCGCTGCTGATCCCCGGCAAGCCGTCCGCCCCCGAGGCGGTGGCGGTACCCGCATAGCGGCCAGGGATTCCAGGCTCAGCAATGGTACAGGCAACGGCTCCAGCGGCGCCATCAACAGCAACCCGCCGCACCAAAAACGGTGTGATGGCCACCACCATCATCACTGCCCACGGTTTCGAGCATCTATTTTCCAACACCATCCCGCTGCTCACCACGCAAATCGCCCTTGACCTGGAATTGACCAGCCTGCAGGTGGGGGCCATCGTCGCCGTGCGTTCGGCCTTCGCCGGCATCACCAGCGTATCCGGTGGATTCCTTTCCGATCTGTTCCATCATCGAGTGGCCTGGGTGCTGTCCGCCAGCGCTTTCCTCAGCGGAACCGGGTTGCTGTTGATGGCTTGGTCGCCTTCATACGCGCTGATTCTGATGGCGCTGGCGCTGGCATCATCGGGCGCCGCGCTGTGGCATCCGCCCGCGCTGGGATTGTTGGCCCAGCGGTTTCCCACCCGACGGGGATTGTTCATCTCGATACACCGCGCCACCGGCGGAGTCGGGGATGTCTTGGGCCCAATGGCCGCCGGTATATTGCTGCTGGGAGCGTTGCAGTGGGAGGCCGCCGACGGAATCGTCATCGGCCGGGAACTTGGTTGGGAACCCATCGGCTGGCGCTGGATACTGGGGTGCAGCGCACCCATCATGCTGTTTGCCGCCTTTATCATCTACGGACTGCTGCGCCACGCCGGCAACGCGCCACCCATAAACCTGGACCTGGCGCAACGAATCCGGGCGCAGGTGCAGGGCACCAGGGTAGCGTTCCGGGGCACTGGAATGTGGGCCATATTTGCGGTGTCAGCGGTGCGGGGCATGGCCGACGGTTCGCTGTTGTTCCTGGTACCCCTGTACATGACCCAGGCCCTGGGGGTCAACACATTCATGGCGGCGGTACACCTGGCGCTGGTGGTGGGGCCGGCCATTGTAACCGGCCCACTCATCGGGGCGCTGTCGGATCGGGTGGGTCGCAAACCCCTGATTGTGTTCCTGATGGCTTTTACCACTGCGCTGACGCTGGCCATTCCCCTGACCGGTCAGGGTTATTCCATCTGGCTGACCGTATGTATCGCGCTGTACGGCCTGCAGCATTTCACCGTCATCAACCTCACGTCCGCTGCCGCCGCCGACGTTGCCGCCCAGTACGGGCTGGAGTCCAGCTTCCTGGGGCTGATGTGGGGCAACAACGTGTTCTTTGGAGCGGTGGCCGCCCTGGTGATCTTCGGCCCGCTGGAATGGCTGGGCTGGCAATATGGATTCTTCATCGCTGCGGCCATTTACTTTGTGGGCTTGCTGGCCTCGCTGATGATTCCCGGCAACCCGCGCGCGCCGGAAGCTGTGGCCGTACCGGCCTGATTCCATCCAAGCACCCCAGCCCTCTCCCTTGATGGCAGCGGGCTGGGGTGAGGGTGAAAATCCCCACCAACAACCTCCCGTCCAGGGCTATCGTATATGGACGGTTTAACCACCGTCGTTCCCGCGAAAGCGGGAATCCAGTGACCTAATCCAGTAGTTTCGTTGCGAATATCTGGCGCATTATGCGCTCTGGACGCCGGCTTTCGCAGGACTGCCGAGGTTGTAATTTCATATGCGATAGCCCTGCCCGGGAACGTGCGCGTATTGGCATAGGGCCGGTTCCCGGTGTATCCTTGCGCCGGAGGTGAGCATGAGCGTAGCTGAAATATCTGCCGTGATAGGCGGCGGCGCGTTGCTGCTCACTATCGGGGTATTGCTGGTCAAGGCGTCGGTTCGGTTCGGACGATTGGAGAACAAGGTTGACGGGCTGACAGCAGCGGTCAACGAATTGATGGCCGAGGTGCGCCAGACTAACCGGACGATGGCAGCGCTTGCCAATCATCGCCATGACGTTGACGGCAACACAGTCTTTACAGTGCCGGGCTGACGTAACCGGTGTTGTGCCAACCGGGGCGACTCCCAACCTCGGCGCAGGGACGACAGTTTTATCAGTTGTAATTTCATATGCGATAGCCCTGCCCCGGAACGTGCGTATATTGGCATAGGCCCGGTTCCCGGTGTATCCTTGCGCTGGAGGTGAGCATGAGCATAGCGGAAATATCTGCCGTGATAGGCGGCGGCGCGTTGCTGATCACTATCGGGGTATTGCTGGTCAAGGCGTCGGTTCGGTTCGGACGATTGGAAAACAAGGTTGACGGTATGGCAGATGCGGTCAACGCTCGGTTCGGACAATTGGAAACTCGGTTCGGACAATTGGAAACCAAGGTTGACGAATTGATGGCCGAGGTGCGCCAGACTAACCGGACGATGGCAGCGCTTGCCAATCATCGCCATGACGTTGACGGCAACACAGTCTTTACAGTGCCGGGTTGACGGAACCGGTGTTGTGCCAACCGGGGCGACTCCCGACCTCGGTGCAGGGACGACAGTTGACCAACTTTTGAATTGTGAGTCCATTTGGAGAGCGGGCGGGTACACCCTGGACGATCTCACGCCCTGTCTGTCGTAGTGGTTCGCGCCGGGGACAGTTGCTGGTATCATCCTTTTGGCGTGGTTGGCCGTATTGGGTTTCGCGTTGTCGAAGGGCTGGGTTCACGCCGCGCCGGGAACCGAACCGCAACACATCGAGACTCCCGGATCCAGTCCCGCAAACTGATTTGAACCCGGATTGATATGATGACCGCTGCGCGCGCCGCTGGCCTGTTTCTGCTTCTTACCGCGCTGGCTACCGCTGTATCCGTGCCGGCCCGGCTCTTGGCCGATGCCGATCAACCCACGCTGTCGGAGTCCCTCTGGGCCATTGCGCTTAACAACACACCGTACCTCATCGGCGGCGTGGCGCGGTTGGTATCCGGACTGGCCTTGCTGGGCGCGGCGTGGTTCCTGTGGCGATCCCTCCGCGCCCACCATCCCACCGCAATTTGCATTGCTGCCATCGCGCTCGCTGCATCCGGTGTAGTCACGGCAATCTCCGGACTCTGCGCCGTGGTACTGGCAACGTCGGTGCCCGAAGTGGGTCCGGTGGCAGTTCTAATTCGAGCCGGCTGGGAAGAATCGCTGCGACCCTGGGCCGACGTCCGCTGGATAACGGGCACGGTGGGATTCACCCTGGCCGGCGTGGGCCTGATCGCCCTGGGCCCGGCGCAGTGGCGCATCGGCGGCATCCTCAAAGTATCAGCCGCTGCCGGCGTGGTCATCGGCGTAGCCATGCTGTTCATCTGGGTGGACGCCGCCACCGTAGTGCACCGGATCTCTGGCATTGCCTTCCTGCTCTGGCTTATCATCAGCGGCATCCGGCTGCTGGCCGGACGGCTGGAATCACCACGACAATCCCCTCGCCCTTGATGGAGAGGGTCTGTAATCCTGTATATCCTGTACATCCATGTAGATAAAGCAACCTCGGAGGAACCATGCCAACCCGCGACGAGAATCTAGCCACCGTTTCCCGCATCCGGGCGGAGCTGACCGCCCTGCTCGACGGCATGGACTACTGCCTGGACTGGAAGGACGGCGACGGTTGGTGCGCCCGCGAGATTCTGTACCACCTGGTCGATACGCCGGAGGGAGGCGTGGGCAGCAGCATCGCCGGCGTGCTGGACGGCAGCCGTCCCGAAATCACCATCCTGCCCGACATCAACAACATGAACCCGGAGCGAATGGCCGCCGAACCGGCCGAGGCCCTGGCCGGGGCGCTGGCGATCCTGCAAACCGCCGCGGAAGCCATTGCCGCCGCCGCCGACGACGACTTCGAGCAGCGCACCACGCTGGCCCACCTGCCGGCCCGCGGCATCGACGAAACCCGCACCGCTCAGTCATTGGTTGACGGGATCCTCGCCCGCCATTGGGGAGAGCACCTGGCACAACTACGCGAAATACGCGACGCCCTGGGCATGTAGGCTCCCCTCACCCCAACCCCTCTCCCGGTGGGAGAGGGGCTTTTTTAAGGATTGCAGGCTGGTTCCCTCTCCCTCGGGGAGAGGGTTAGGGTGAGGGCAGATCCCCACCGTGCCGGGAGAGGTTGGGGGTGAAGCCGGGCCATCGACACGATTGACACTGTGCGGCCGTGTGGTTATATTTCGACCAATATACGCATCCATATTGGAGGAGAGTTAACATGGTGACACCGAGAGGACGAGCAAGCGTAGAAGCCGGTAACGTTACGTTCATTGTCCAGCATGAACTGTGGGACGGCAACATTCAGGACCACTCCGACCAGGGCGTGGTCATTCTGGTCGAGGTGGGCGGAGAAACTGCCCTGCGCTTCAACTGTTTCGACATCGAGCGCAGCTACGTTTATGCCCCCGATGGCAAGAACGTGCAGTACCGCATGGATCACACCGTCGATGGCAACCCCATCGGCTGGACGGTAAAAACCATCAAAAACAGCCTGGGCGCGATGCTGACCACGGCCGGCTATGCCGACGCCGCGGCCGCTCTGGACATGAATGCCGTGTCCTCGGCGCTGGAAGAAGTGGAAAGCACCGCGCGCGCCAAGTTCATGGCCGAGCGCAACACCGTCAAGCACAACCGCGGCACCGACATCATCGAGGCCGGCAACATCCGCTTCGGCCTGGAAATGCGCCGACAGGGATCTGGCGACGGCGGGTTGGCCATCCATGTGCTCAGCGAATTGGCTGGCAATACGGGCCGGGTGTTTACCGAAGAGACCGAGCTGCTGGCCTTCGACTGCTTCCGCGACGACCCGCACTATCACTACGGTCCCCGCAACAAGAACCATCGGATTTTCTGGGACAAGACGCTGGTTCCGGACCCGCTGGACTGGTGTTTGGACCAGTTCAGGAGCGGCAAGCTCAAGGCGATGCTGGAACGCGCCGGCTACCCCGGTGTAGCCTCCGATCTGGACGAAGACCTGATCGACGCTGTTATGCCGAAGGTTGCGGCTCGCGCTCGCGAAATGCAGGACAGCGGCATCCCCGCCGAGGTTACTCCCAACCTGGTGCGGTAGCTAAACAAAGCTTGCCACGTCAGGCCGCCACGCTGACATCAGCCGCCGCGGGGGAACTTGCGGCGGTTACTTTATTGCAGCGTTACTTTATTACAGGAAGGATATGCTGGCAAAGTTTCTCGCTATTCTGAACCCCGCTATGCTCATCCGGATTGGAGCGCTGGCGCTGCCGGTTTTCGCCCTGGCCGCCTGCTCCGGCGGTGAGCCGACGTTGAGCTATGGCTTTTATGCCTATTTTGCTCCGGTGAGCTCCAGCGCCGACCAAGACCCCAACGCCGACGGATTCAATACGCCGCTGGGGTACGAGGCCGATTTGTTGACTGCGCTGGAAACGATGGGTGATGCCGAGCTGTCTTTCCGCCGCCGCGCTATCTCCGAATGGACGGGGATCTGGCTGAAATCCGCCCAGGATGAATATGACATCATCGGGGGCGGCATTACCGTCAGGGAGGATCGGACGCTCAACGCGGCCGGCGAGACGGTAGTGACTTTCACCAACGGGCATATCGCTTTTCGGCAGTCCCTGCTGGTGAGGACTGAGGACGCCGGCCGACTGGCAACCTACGACGACCTGACCGGCGATATAGTGGTTGGCGTTCACCACGACACCACCAACGAGGAGCGGCTACTGCAACTTACAGGTCTGTCCGATGCCGCTGGCGTGCTGGCCGCCGGAACTCGGGTTGACACCGACGCCGGCGAAATAGTGGCCGACGGCAGCGCTGCCTATACCATCACTGCCGCCGTTGCGTCACCGGGCCTGGAGGGACGCCGTCATCTCTACCCGCCGGCGGATACGATGCCGCAGGTGGTATATCTGGCCGACAGCGTTAGCGACGCTACGCTGTATCGCATGTTGTTGGACGGTGATATTGACGCCGTAGCGCGGGAGGAGATTGACAACAGCGGCGCGGCCCATGTGCCTGACGGCAGTCTGACGGTTACTGCGCTGGATAGCCTGATAGAATACGGCGGTTTTACCGTGGCCGCCGATAATACGGACCTGCTGGCTCTGCTCAACAAGCGCATCGATTGGCTCACCGACCACCGGCGCATCGGCTACCCCGACTGGCTGGCCGACCCAACAGTATTTATGCAACGGGCAGCGGCGTGGGGGAAGTAGCAATCTGCGGCCAGATTGGCGCCCCAACACCGCATCGTTATATTCCGCTACAATTACTTTAGACTTACCCACGTTACCATCAGGCATGAGGAGAAGTGATGATTTATCCAACTAGCGTAGAGCCGAGAGAAAAATATCGAATCTGGCTCCGGTATTCTGACGGCGCTGACGGTGAGATCGACTTATCCGACGTAGCCGGCCGTGGAATTTTCAAATCTTGGGACGAACCGGGATACTTCGAGAAGGTGTGTATAACACCTCACGGGTCTGTAGCATGGGGGGACGACATCGAACTCTGCCCGGAGTCCCTGTACATAGAACTCACCGGAAAGTCCGTTGGGGAAGTAATGCCGGGCACTCGACCTATGGTGCAAAGTGCCTGAACTCTGCCGTTTCTACGGTATCGTCATAAATATGTACTACCGGGAGCATGGGCCGCCCCACTTCCATGCGCGATACGGCGAACATACGGCACTAATAGCCATCAATAACCTCACCATCATTGAAGGCAGGCTTCCTCCCCGCGCCCATGGATTGGTTATCGAATGGGCATCCCGTTACCAAGAAGAATTGTGGGTTGCATGGAACAAGGCGCAAGCAGCTGAGCCGCCCGGCAAAATCGCCCCGCTGGGATAGTGCTTAGCTTTACGCTCTGTTCGCTGGTGATATCGTTCGGAGTTAATCTTTACAATACGGTGAGCGAATCGCAATACCAATCGCAATAACGGTCGCTGACATCCACGCTTGACAGTTTGACAGATGCCGTAATGCTGCGCTTGATGCTCCCAATTTTGATTAGTGCAGGTGATAAATACCGGCGTGGCAGCTCGGGCAGTTCCACGGATATATCAATGTTTGGCAATCAGGGCCGTGGTTGGGTATCGGGATTCGACTTTACCCCTCGTCCCCTATCTTCAGCAGGCTTAAGAAGGCTTCCTGGGGCACTTCTACCCGGCCCACCCTCTTCATGCGCTTTTTGCCTTCCTTCTGCTTTTCCAGCAGCTTGCGTTTGCGGGTGATGTCGCCGCCGTAGCATTTCGCCAGCACGTCCTTCCGCATCGCGCGCACCGTCTCGCGGGCCACGATGCGCGTGCCGATGGACGCCTGGATCGGTACTTCAAACATCTGCCTGGGAATGGCGGAACGAAGTTTCTCCACCAGAGTGCGACCGTGGACCACCGCGTTGTCCCGGTGGCTGATTATGCTCAGCGCCTCCACGGGAGTCTGGTTCACCAGAATGTCCACCCGCACCAGCGGCGCCGCCCGGTATCCCTCAAAGGTGTAGTCCAGCGACGCATATCCCTGCGTGCGTGATTTCAGCTGATTGTAGAAGTCAGCCAGCATCTCGGCCAGCGGCATCGTGTATTCCATCACCACCCGCGCCTGCTCGGCGTCGCCCAGTCCCTGAATATATTCCATCCGCCGGAATTCGGAGCGGCGGCCGTGCATCAGCTCCATCACAGCGCCCACCGAACTGTTGGGCGTAACGATGGTAATTCCCAGGATGGGTTCGCGAATCTCCGAAATGGTGGTGGGCGACGGCAGCCGGGACGGATTGTCCACGCGCGTCACTTCGCCATTGGTCAACAGGACCTCGTAGGCCACGCTGGGGGCAGTTACGATCAGGTCCAGGTCGTATTCCCGTTCCAGCCGTTCCTGCACGATTTCCAGGTGCATCAGACCCAGAAAACCGCAGCGGAACCCGAACCCAAGCGCCCCGCTGTTTTCCGGTTCGATGGAAAGTGAAGCGTCATTCAGCTTCAGCTTTTCCAATGCCGCGCGCAGACGGGTGTAGTCCTCGCCATCCGACGGATACAGGCCGGCAAAGACCATGGATTTCAGCTCCACGTACCCGGGCAGCGGCTCGGTGGCCGGATTGCCCTGGTTGGTCAGCGTGTCCCCGACGGCGCACTCCTGCACATCCTTGAAACCCGTGGCCACGTACCCCACCTGACCGGCGTTCAGGATATCGGTGGGCGTGGGTTCCGGAGAGAACACGCCCACCTCAATCACCTCCACCGACCGGCCGGACGACATGACCTGCAGGCGGTCGTGCTTCGACATGCTGCCGTCGGCCACCCGCACGTAGGCGATGATGCCCTTGTAGGAATCGTACGTAGAGTCAAACACCAGGGCGCGGAATGGCTCATCGGCAGCGCCTCTGGGCGCCGGCACCCGCTCGACAATGCAGTCCAGCAGCTCCGGCACGCCGATGCCGGATTTCGCCGACACGAACATCACCTCGTCGCGGCGGAACCCAAAGAACTGTTCCATCTCGGCAGCCACCCGCTCCGGTTCGGCCGAAGGCAGGTCAACCTTGTTAATGACCGGAATCATCTCCATGTCGTATTGCAGCGCCAGCAGCGTGTTGGCGATGGTCTGCGCCTCCACACCCTGGGTCGCATCCACGATCAGCAACGCGCCCTCGCACGCCGCCAGCGCCCGCGATACTTCGTAAGAGAAGTCAACGTGGCCCGGCGTATCGATCAGGTTCAGTTGGTAGTCAACACCTTCTGGGGTGCGGTGTTTCATGGTCACCGCCTTGCCCTTGATGGTAATGCCCCGCTCGCGCTCCAGGTCCATCTGGTCGAGAAACTGCTCTTTCATCTCGCCGGGCCGAACCGTGCCGGTAATTTCCAGAAAACGATCGGCCAGGGTGGATTTCCCGTGGTCGATATGGGCGATGATGCAAAAGTTTCGGATGCGCTGTTGGTCCATAATGCCGTCCTTTCAACGTACATCATGGTAGCACGCGCCCATTCCGAGCGGCAACGCAACCGCAGAGTGCTGTTGTCGTTGTGGGTAGCTCACGAGGCCATTCCGAATCCTTACCGTCGGCTATGCTCAAAATCCGTTGTGCTATCATAGCCCTCCCTGATGACAATGCGGCGTTCTGTTGGGACCCTCCGTATCGGATCGCCGGTCCCGTCGCGCCACCTCCCACGTTGGAGAAAGTAAGCGTGAGCGTCCAACTGATACTCGTCGCGACCGTCGCGACGGCCTGCATTGCAATGCTAGCCTGCGGACCAGCAGCCCCAACGGGTCAAGAGACCAGCGCCAGCGAAATTACTCCTACCCCCATTGCCATACCTTTCAATCAGGGCGCAACGCAGGCACAGCAACAGGTTGAACCAGCCAGCACCCCGGACAATATCAGTACAAATCAGCAAAACGATGGATCTGCGCAAGAAACGCGCGACGGCATTACGATGTCAGACGACGAATGGTACGACGCGCAAATGTTAAAAATCAGGGAGGGCGGCCATTCCATAGGCACAGTAGTGGCAGAAGGATACTTCTGGCGCGGATGTTCGGAATTGAGCAATGCTAGATACAACGCCCGGAAATTGGAACGAAACCGTCAATACGACCGTGAAATGTTCTACGCAAACGGACCAGGGGCAGGATGGGGAACAGATACATCGATCAACGGATTTGAAGCCGCCGCGCAAACCCTGGAATAATCAGACGACCCCCGGCGATTCTGCACCATCCTTGAGGCACAAATAGAGCGTGAAAGAGCGCGAGTCAACGAAGAAATCAACTCAATCCTGACGCGCACGCCCATACCACGGGTAACTCCTGTAACGCCACCAACACCAACGCCAATACCGTCGCCTACCCCGACCGTCTACGAGGCTGCGTGCGACAACCCGACCCTCGGCTCCAAGATATGGGATGGAACTCAATGGGACTGTGAATACTACCGTTACAACCAAGAAGCAATGAAGACCGAGCGACACCCATCCCCATGGTATTACTGGCAGTTACTTTGCGATGACGTACCCTATGAGCAGTACGTCAGAAATCACTGCGCCGGCGCTGCCAAAGCGGCAAAGATCCCCGCCCCGACGCATTACACACACTGGGACCGTCTTTGCAATAACACCAATCCAAGCATAGACACAGCAAAACTACCGCTAGCGGCACCAGTCCATGGTGGACATCGCCAAGAGATGATAGCCTGTAGTGTCTATTATAACTATAGGGACCAAATGCCAGAGAAAATGCCTGATCCGAACCTGATGATGTGGTCATATAACAAATGCTACGAAGTGGACGAGAGTTCGGACGACCCACAAGCCTACTGGTGCAAACAATGGAAGGCTGAGATGTATTGGGCCAACATAACCCCTCGGCAGTTGCCGTGACCACCAAATACACACGACTCAGGGAGCGCCATCATGCTTACTTCCCTCCGCCTGATCAACTTCAAGAACTTCTCGGACGAGACTTTGAAACTCGGCCCGTTCACGGTGATTGTGGGGGCGAACGCCAGCGGCAAGAGCAACATCCGAGAGGCTTTCCGCTTCCTGCACGGCATCGGTCGGGGATATACGCTGGCGGAGATAGTCGGGGGGAAAGTTGGCGGAGGCGGTGAAACGGTATGGGAGCGAATTCGCGGCGCACCCAATGAAGTTCTTCGATTTGATCGGACCTACCCTTTCGAATGGTCCACCTTCTCCCTTCACCTTACGATAGATGCAAATGGCAAATTTGATTACTTCATAAGGGCAGGATTCAACCAGAATCATTTGGAAGGATACCGAGTGTTTGAAGAGCATCTAAAAGCGCAATCCGGCCCAGTTTATGCAACTGTCGGAGAAACCGACAGCCCGCTCTTCCAGATATGGTTGTCTGATGGCCGTAAGTTCCCTCTCGAAAACAGCGCGTTCAAACTCAGCCCGAACCAACCTGTCCTGACCCAGCTCTATAGAGCCGGGTTAGTCCCACCACCATACGCGGACCCAGTACCGGACATTCCCGCCATCCTCGGAAACGCACGTTTCCTAGAGTTATCGCCGGCGCAAATGCGCGAGCCCTCCATCTCCGGCGCAGCTACTCTTGGCGACGCCGGCCAAAATCTGTCCACCGTTCTCGAATCAATCTGCGCCGACCCGGAGCGTAAGCAAGTCCTGACTTCGTGGCTGCAGGAACTGACGCCGATGGATGTGGCCGGCTTTGAGTTCCCCCGAGACCCTAGCGGCCGGGTGCATCTCTATATCACCGAGAAAAACGGGCGCAAGGTGTCAGCCTACAGCGCATCGGACGGCACGCTACGGTTTCTGGCGATGCTTGCCATACTGTTGAATGAGGAAGCCGGCGGCATTTACTTCTTTGAGGATATTGACAGCGGCATTCATCCCAACCGGCTGTGGCTCCTGCTGGAACTGATTGAACGGCAGACGGCCAAGGGCAACATCCAGATTATCACCACCACCCACTCGCCGGCCCTGTTGGGCTGGATGAACGACACCACCTTTCAGCATACCTCGGTGGTCTATCGTGGCGAAAACTCGTCAGACAGTATTATTCGCCCGGTTTCCAAACTGCCAAACGTCAAAGATTTGCGGAAAGCTCAGGGCTTGGGACGGCTTCACACGGGCGGCTGGATGGAGGACGCGCTGTCATTCATGGAAAGCAAATACGATGATGGAGAGGCCAGCGGATGAACATCATGGTCATCCCTGAAGATTTTCGCAAGGACCAATATATCCTCAAGCCGCTTTTTACCAGGTTGTTGGAAAGTATTGGCGTCTCTTCACCGCGTGTTCGGATTTGCCAAGACCCGCTGCTCGGCGGCGTCGATGAAGCCTTGAAATCGGAACGCATGGCGGAAATTGTTCGCCAGCACGGACCAATGAACGAGCTTCTGATACTGTGCGTTGACCGTGATGGCCGCATTGGGCGACGTCAGAGACTCGACCAACTCGAAGCCGAATTCGGGAATTGTGTGCCTTTCCTCGCCGAAAACGCCTGGGAAGAGTTGGAAACCTGGGTTCTGGCCGGCCTGAACTTGCCCGGCAACTGGCGGTGGGAGGACGTCCGCGCCGAAGTCCATGTCAAGGAACAATACTTCGAGCAGTTGGCCGCTCAGCGCGGCGTATCTGACCTGCTGGGCGGTGGCCGCAAGGCGCTGGGGGAAGAAGCATCGCGCAGTATCAACGCCGTCCGACAGAAATGCCCGGAGGATTTCGATGCCCTGGCACGGCGGCTCGAATCCAGCATCTGAAGCCCAATCCGCTCATTTTGGTGTTACAATTTGCCGCACATTCCAGCCGCTGGGCATATTCACTCGCCCACCCAGAGGACATACCAGTGCCTACCTACGTTGACCCTACCGCCTGCAACGCCTGCGCCGGAGTTCACGGCGGCCCGCAGTGCGTATACATTTGCCCCAACGACCTCATGGTGTTGGACGACCTGATAAACAAGGGCACCAATCAGGAGCCCGAAATGTGCTCCGAGTGCTACGCCTGCGTGAAGTTGTGCCCCGAAAACGCCGTCCACGTGCGCGGCTACGCTGACTTTGTGCCCCTGGGCGCCGAGGTTCAGCCCCACTACGAAGGGCAGGACATCGTGTGGGACATTACGTTTCGCGATGGCCGAACCGAGCATTTCCGCTTTGCCTCCCGCACGTCCGAATGGGGCAGCATCGATCCCTACGCCGGTGTGCAGCCTGCCGACCGCGATGCGCTGCGTTCCCAGGCCCTTTTCGGCGAACCCAAATACCTGCTGCTGCCGGAAACTACGGAGTAGAACATGGTCAGCGCCACCGTGGATTATCACCGGGAACGCAGCCGGCATTTCCTGAGCCTCGTTGACGACGAGTTGACCCGTGGCGAACTCGAGGAAGCCAGCAACAAGGTGTGGGGCGCCGCTGCCCACGCCATCAAAGCCGTGGCCGAACGCCGGGGCTGGCAACACCATGCCCACGCGCTGCTGGAAGAGGCGGTGATGAGGCTGGTTCACGAGGAAAATGCCCCACGCGATTTGCTAATCCAGTATATGACCGCGTCAGCGTATCACCAACGTTTTTACGGCAGTCCACCTGAAGCGGAATATATTCGCGCCGGAAAGGAACTCATCGCCGAGTTCATCCAGACGCTGGAAAGCGTAGGCTAGCCAAGCTTTCGGAGCAGGACGATGACTACTGCCGATACCGTCGCCTACCACCAGGAGCGCAGCCACCACTTTCTGAATCTGGTGGATGATGAGCTGGCTCGAGGTGAGTTGGAAGAAGCGAGCAACAAGGTATGGGGCGCCGCTGCCCACGCCATCAAAGCCGTGGCCGAACGCCGGGGCTGGCAGCACCATGCCCACGCGCTGCTGGAAGAGGCGGTGATGAGGCTTATCCAGGAAGAGGGCGCACCGCAGCACCTATTCGGGCAGTACATGATGGCTTCCGCTTACCACCAGCGGTTTTATGGTGGCGCGCCGCCCGCCGCCGGCATTCGCGCCGGCAAGGAAGTCATCGCAGAATTCATCCAGACCCTGGAAAGCCTGGGTTAAGTCCACTCCAGGCCGGACATCGCGCGGCGCTGGCCCTTCTCCCAACCCATTCCATCCAGGAGCAACACCCCATCATGCCTGAACCTACGGAGTAGAACATGGTCAGCGCCACCGTGGATTATCACCGGGAACGCAGCCGGCATTTCCTCAGCCTCGTTGACGACGAGTTGACCCGTGGCGAACTCGAGGAAGCCAGCAACAAGGTGTGGGGCGCCGCTGCCCACGCCATCAAAGCCGTGGCCGAACGCCGGGGCTGGCAGCACCATGCCCACGCGCTGCTGGAAGAAACCGTGGACCGCCTTGTCAGCGAGGAAAACGCGCCTCGCGATATTTTGATCCAATACATGACTGCCTCAGCATATCACCAGAGGTTTTACGGGAATCCCCCCAGCGTGGCTAAGATCATCGCCGGCAAGGAACTCATGGCCGAATTCATCCAGACCCTGGAAAGCCTGGGTTAAGTCCACTCCAGGCCAGACCTCGCGCAGCGCTGGCCCTCCTCCCACCCATTCCCAACCAGGAGCAACACCCAACCATGCCTGAACCTACTACCCGTATTGTTGAATGTGATGTGTTGATCGTCGGCGGCGGTATGTCCGGTTGCGGCGCCGCTATCGAAGCCCGTTACTGGGCCGGCGACGACCTGCGCATCGTTATGGTGGACAAGGCGGCCACCGACCGCAGCGGCGCCGTTGGTGAAGGACTGTCCGCCATCAATATGTACATGGGCGGTCGCTGGGGATGGAACCAGCCCGAAGATTACGTCGAGTACGTCCGCAACGACATGATGGGCGTCTCCCGGGAAGATCTGGTGTACGACGTCGCCCGCCACGTGGACAGCAGCGTCCACATGTTCGAGGAGTGGGGGTTGCCCTTCTGGTACGACGACAACGAACAGTACGTGCGTGAAGGCCGCTGGCAGGTGATGATTCACGGCGAGGCCTACAAGCCCATCGTCTCGGAAGCCACCAAAAAAGCCCTCGGCCCGGATAACCACTACGAACGCGTTTTTATCTCCCACCTGTTCACCGATGCCGACGACCCCAATCGCATCGCCGGCGCCGTCGGGTTCGGCGTTCGCGAGGATGTCATCTACGTGTTCAAGGCCAACGCCGTGGTATGTGGCGCCGGCGGCGCCACCGCCCTGTTCCGTCCCCGCAGCGTGGGCGAAGGCATGGGACGCACCTGGTACTCCATCTTCGACACCGGCTCGGTGTACGGGCTCATAATTCCCGTCGGCGGTGAAATGACCCAGATGGAACACCGCTTCGTGCCCAGCCGTTTCAAGGATTCCTACGGCCCGGTTGGCGCCTGGTCGCAACTGTTCCGCGCCGACCTCACCAACGCCGCCGGCGAAAACTACTTCATCAACCGCCTGCCCGAACTCAAAAAATACGATCCCTATGGTTCCGCCTTCCCGACGCCCACCCCTCTTCGCAACCATCTGCTCTGGACCGAAATCCAGGCCGGCAACGGCCCCATCCTGCTCAAAACCCCCGAAGCCATCGAGGCGCTGGCCGCCGGCGACCCGGTGCGCCGGCGGGAAATTATCGGCGAAGCCTGGGAAGATTTTCTGGACATGACCATCTCCCA
Source organism: Dehalococcoidia bacterium (assembly GCA_965262485.1). Lineage (GTDB taxonomy): Bacteria > Chloroflexota > Dehalococcoidia > Lucifugimonadales > UBA3495 > Bin87. The sequence goes on from OZ253540.1 coordinate 3,811,087, forward strand.
GGCCATCCTGTGGGCCGCCCACAACATTGCCCCCGAAGAGCGCCCTTCCGAAGTCGTCCTGGCCGAGCCCTACATCATGGGCAGCCACAGTGGTGAAGCCGGCGCCTGGGTCAGTGGCCCCGAAGACGTCGCGCCCGACGGTTATCACTGGGGATACAGCAAGATGACCACCGTAAGCGGCCTGTTCGCCGCCGGCGATGGTGTTGGCGCGTGTCCGCACAAATTCTCCTCAGGATCGTTTACCGAAGGACGCCTGGCCGGCAAATCCGCCGTGGCCTACGCCCTTGACCACCAGACCTTGCCCAAGGTGGACGACCGTCAGATTGACCGGCTCAAGCAGCAGGTATGGGCGCCAATGGTAACCTTCGAGACAAATCAGTACGCTTCCACCAATCCCGACGTGAACCCCAATTACCTGTCTCCCCGTCAGGGTCTATTCCGCCTGCAAAAGTTGATGGACGAGTACGTGGCGGGCGTTTCTGCCGGCTTCACCACCAACGAATCTACCATGCTGCGCGGCCTCGAACTGATGGGCATGTTCCGCGAAGACCTGCAAAAACTGGCCGCCCGCAGCCGTCACGAACTGCTGCGCTGCCACGAACTCATCCACCGGGCCTGGGTGGGCGAGGCTCACCTGCGCCACATGCTGCACCGCAAGGAAACGCGGTGGCCCGGCTTCTATTACCGCAGCGACTACCCGGAGATGGACGAGGCCAACTGGCGCGTCTTCGTCAACTCCCGCTACGACCCACAGCAGGAAACGTGGGATGTGTTCACACGCCCCTGCCCCCAGGTGTTCTAGGGTGTGTTGACAAATACCGTCATTCCCGCGAAAGCGGGAATCCAGTGGCCGTAGTCCCCTGTCATAGCAAGGAGCTGGCGGCCTCACGCGTACCCGCTTTGTCAATCCAAACTGGCCTGCTGTCATTGCGAGGAGCGCCAGCGACGTGGCAATCTCGATGAGGCTGAACACACCTCGACGAACCACCATTGCGACGGCGACGAGATTGCCACGCTACGCTCGCAATGACAAAGTGGGTACGCGTGAGACCTGGCGACCCCTTTCATCACGCTGATACACTCTTCTTCACAATCTTGTTTTCTGGAGAACTCGTATGAGTACCGATACGCCGGCCCCAAACCCGGCAGAAGTCCTGGCCACAGTCACTGATCGCGTCAAAGAGGTGGTGGGCAGTGTTCAGCAATCGCAGCTCTCCGAGCCAACGCCCTGCGCCGAATGGAACGTACACGGCCTGATTAACCATCTCATTGGCGGAGTCGAATATGCCGCCGGCTGTCTGGTCGGCAACCCCCCGAACATACAGCTCACCGGCGCCGACAGCACCCACGTCAACGATCACGACGCCTCAAGCCTCTCCCTCGCGTACCGCACCGAGGTAGACCGGGTACTGGAACTCGCCAGCCAGCCCGGTACGCTGGAAAAGATTACGACCACGCCTTTCGGCGAAATCCCCTTTGGCCAATTTCTGGTGGGCACGTTGATGGACCAGTTCATCCACGGTTGGGATTTGGCCAAAGCAACCGGCCAGGACACCACGCTGGACACCGATGTGGTGGAATTTGCATTCCCGTTGCTGGCATCCGGGTTCGCCGATATGGGACGGGAGAGTGGATTCATCGGCATGGCGATCGATGTCCCGGACGATGCCAGCCTGCAGGACCAGATGATCGCCTACATGGGACGCCAACCATAGGGATAATGGGCAATGGCTTACGACGAAACCCTCGCGCGGCGAATTCCAGGGCCTTTTCGAAATTGTGGAAATTAACCACCCGCTCGTCCTGAGCCTGTCGAAGGACGGTTGCCGATGGTTCGACAAGCTCACCATGAGCGGAGGTCGGTGGATTTTGAAAAGGCCCCCATGCCTACGAGGACGCCCTGGAACTACGCCACGCCGGCTTGATGGACCTGACCGGCCGGCCGATGAAGGGTTGGGCGCTGGTCGAATCCGAAGGACTGAAATCCGATGACGACCTCGCCGCCTGGTTGAATTACGGGCTGGCCTTTGTTGCCACGCTCCCGCCCAAATAGGCCAAGCCGGGGTTAGTCGTCCGCCGGCGCCGGCGCAGCAGTCGCGCCGGATGGCTCTATTTCAGGCAATGGCACTATTGGCTGGCCGTCGGCGGCGTGAGTATGCCGGTAGAGTGGGGCAATCGCCGTGAGCAACTCCCGGTGCCGGCGCTCGCCGTCCTCATTTAGTCGCATCATTTCCTGACGCAGGCGGTTGGACTCGCTCATTGTTTCCTGACGCAGCCGGTCAACCTCGCCCATCATGTCCTGACGCAGGCGGTCGAACTCGGTCATTGTTTCATGATGGCGGCGCTCAACCAGCTCTACGGTCTCATGATGGCGGCGCTCAACCAGTTGCTCCACTGCCAGGAGCCGGAGCTCAATTGCTTGAAGCCGTCGGTCAATTCCTTTATCCCGCACGTTGGAGGCCCAGATGAAAACGCCGGCGAACACGCCCATAAAGCCAGCCATTGCGGCAGCGGCGATGCCAACTACCTGGAAAAGTTCGACTGTGGTTACGGGGTTCATCGGACAGGATCCTGTAATTTCTTCTTGCAGGTTGGCGACGTTGGGTGGGCAAGGGATTTCAGCTATCGTATCATTGTGTCAGCAACCGGGCAATTGCCCACCACTCTCACGCGTACCCACTTTGTCAAACCAAACTGGCCTACTGTCATTACGAAGGATGCCCACCCCACTGTCATTGCGAGGAGCGCAGCGACGTGGCAATCTCGTTGAGGTTGAACACACGTCGGCAAACCACCATTGCTACAGCGACGAGATTGCCACCTCCGTATCAAGTACGGGGTCGCAATGACAAATTAAAGTGGGTACGCGTGAGCCCACCACTATGGAGAATGCTCTGATGCAAGCCATTGATATGCACGTCCACGTGCCCCGAGAGCCGGGCCTGCCCGAGATCGAGATCGAAGCCGAGCTGCTGCGATATTTCCGTGCGCCACCTCCACCGGCCGACCCGGCCGAAATGGCCGCCAAGTTCCGCGAATCCGACCTTTTCGGCGTGATTTTCTCCGTTGATACCACCACCAACACCGGCGAAAAGCCCGATAGCAACGACTGGGTCGCCAGCATCGTGCGAGACCATCCCGAGCAATTCATGGGCTTTGCCACCGTTGACCCGTGGATGGGCAAGGCTGCCTGCTACGAGTTGGAGCGTTCCATCAGGGAACTGGGACTGAAGGGGTTGAAACTGCACCCAATCCACCAGGCCTTTTTCCCCAACGACACCCGTTTCTATCCTCTTTACGAAGTGGCAGACAACCTCGGCATCCCGGTGCTGTTTCACTCCGGATTCGCCGGCGCCGGTTCCGGCACCCCCGGCGGTAGCGGACTCAAGCTGAAGTACAGCCAGCCCATTCCCGGTTTCGACGATGTGGCCGCTGACTTCCCCAACCTCACCATCATCATGGCCCATCCTGCCTGGCCGTGGGTCGACGAGCAAATTGCAGTGGCCCTGCACAAGTCCAACGTGTACCTCGATCTGTCGGGCTGGATGCCGCGCTTCATCCCCGAGCCACTCATTCGCGAAACCAACACCCGCCTGCAGGACAAGGTGATGTTCGGCTCCGATTACCCCTTCATCCAGCCCGACCGTTGGCTGCACGACTTCCAGAGCCTGGAGATTCGCGACCACGTCATCCCCAAAGTCCTCATCGAAAACGCCCGCCGCGCCCTCAACATCCCCGCCTGACACACAGCTACGTGGCAATCTCGTTGAGGCTGAACACACGTCGACGAACCGCCGTTGCTACGGCGACGAGATTGCCATCCCCGTATCAAGTACGGGGTCGTAATGACAAAGTGGGTACGCATGAGACCGGCGCGCTATGGCGTCGCGGGTCGGTAAGGTTTATATTAACCACTAATCACCGCGCCCGGCTAACCGCCGGCAGCGCCCAGGGTGGCCATCGCCGATATGTCCTCTCAGGTGTTCTACCGTAAATGGCGACCCAGCCGCTTTAGCGACCTGGCCGGGCAGGAGCATGTAACCAATACCCTGCGCCAGGCCATCATGCAAAACCGGGTTAGCCACAGCTACCTGTTCTGCGGGCCGCGGGGCACCGGCAAAACCACCACTGCCCGCGTGCTGGCCAAAGCGGTCAATTGCACTAATCCCCAGCAGGGCGACCCTTGCAACGAGTGCCACCTTTGCGTCTCCATCAATGATGGCCGCAACATGGACATCATCGAGCTGGACGCCGCCAGCAACCGGGGCATCGACGAAATTCGCGACATCCGCGACCGGGTCCACTTCATGCCGGCCGAGAGCGCTCGCAAGGTTTACATCATCGACGAAGCCCACATGCTCACCGCCCAGGCGTCCAACGCCTTCCTCAAAACCCTGGAGGAACCCCCGCAGCACGTCATCTTCATCCTCTGCACCACCGAAGCGCACAACATCCTGCCCACCATCATCTCCCGCTGCCAGCGCTACGATTTCCGACGCCTGCCCGGTCAAACGATCTTCGACCGGCTGGCTCACATCACCGACCAGGAAGCCGTCGCCATCCAGCCCGACGCGCTCCGTCTGGTGGCGCGCAACGCCGGCGGCTCTCTGCGGGACGCCGAAAACATCCTGGAACAGCTGGTAGTATCCTCCGGTGGCGAAATCAGCCTCCAGGACGTCGAACAGCTGCTGGGCCTGGGCCGCAGCGACGCCTACCTTACTCTGGCCCAGGCGTTAATGTCCGGCGATACGCCCGGGGCGTTGGCCGCCATCAACGAAGCCGTTTGGGAGGGAGCCGATCCCCGCCAGATGCAGCGCCAGACCCTCGATCTGCTGCGGTCGGCGCTCCTAATCGCATGGAACGCCGACGATACGCTGGACCTGGCCGACGATACGCTAGCAACCCTGCGTTCAGCGGTGCAGCAATCCGACCAATCCCGCATCCTGCGCGCCGTGCGCATCTGGGCCGAGGCCAACCTCCGTTACGACGCACCCGCCTCGCTGCCCCTGGAAGTCGCCGCCGCCGAGATTGGCCGCAACGAACCCGCCGCCGTCCCGGAAACCTCGGTGCCCCAGCCGGCGCGTACCCAACAGCCAGCCGCCTCCCGACGCCCGCCGCCCCAACGGCCCGCCACGCCCCCACCCACTGACCGGGCGCCCGCCGACCGGCCACCCGCCGCAATCCCGACTTCGCCGCCGTCAGCCGGCGCTCCCCCGACGCAACCTTCCCGAACCCCCGCTGCCGCTCCATCGCCAACCCCGGGCGTCGCGGGTGGAATCCAGGGCCTCTGGGAAGAAACTGTACGCCAGTTGAGCCGAACCAAGGGGAACAAATACAGCCTGGGCGCGCTGCTGCGCGATTGTCGCACCGAAAGCGTTCACCTCTCCGACGACGGCGCCACCTTGATGCTGCCGTTTCGCAACGTGGCCAACCTGGACCGTATGCAGGAAGAACTGGCCGATCCCAAAGTTCGTGATACCATCGAACAGGCCATCGAGCAGTGTTTCGGTACTCATCACCCCTTTGAGGTTACACTGGTCGGAGGCAACGGCGAAAACAACCGCCCGGCGCGCAATCCCGCTCAAGACAGCCATTTGCTGCGCACCGCCATCGGCTTGGGTGCGCGTATCGTAGAAGACCAACAGGAGGCTCCGAACCAACCATGATGAACCGAAAGATGATGCGCCAGGCCCAGCAGTTGCAAAACCGGTTGGCCAAGGTGCAGCAGGAACTGGAAGAACTCACCGTCCAGGGCTCCGCCGGCGGTGGCGTGGTGCGCGTCACCATGAACGGCAAACAGGAAGTGTCCCAGGTCATCATCGAGCCCGAAGCAGCCGAGGACATCGACCTGCTGCAGGACCTGGTCGCCGCCGCCGTCAACGACGCCTCCGCCCGCACCCAGCAGTTGGCCGCCGAAAAGATGGGTGAGGTTACCGGAGGGCTCAACATTCCCGGCCTGACCTGAACCAGTGGGTTGCCAACTTCACACGGTACGCCCGTCCCTTTCGCAACTCACCACGCTACGCCTGAAGCGCCATGCTGAATGATCCCGGCCCTGGGACCACCCGTTCGCTCGGACAACTTATTTCCGAGTTGCACCGGCTGCCCGGCATCGGGCCGAAGAGCGCCCAGCGCATTGCCTACCACATCGCGCAGATGCCGGCCGAAGACGCCCGGACGCTGACCGACGCCATCACCAGCGTCAAAGACCTCATCCTTTTTTGTGCCGAATGTCGCAACCTCACGGATGCCTCCCCCTGCGATATCTGCTCCAACCCCCAGCGCAACCAGGACCAGATCTGCGTGGTTGAAGAAAGCCGCGACCTCGTTGCGCTGGAACGTACCCGAGCGTTTCGCGGCCTGTATCACGTCCTGCATGGCGTCCTGTCGCCCCTCAATGGAATTGGCCCGGAGGATATTCACCTGCCCCAGTTATTTGGCCGATTGCAGCGCGAAGATAACCCCTTCCATGAGCTGATTATCGCCACCAACTCCACGCTGGAAGGCGACGCCACCGCCGATTTCATCCATCGGCGCCTGAACGGATCCGGTATTCGCATCACCCGCCTCGCCCGCGGATTACCCGTCGGCGGCACCCTGGAATTCGCCGACGAGCTCACCCTCAGCCGCGCCTTTTCGGGCCGCAGCGAGCTGGAATAGCGCCATGACCCTGCCCCGCACCTACCGGGCCCTGGGACTTACCCTGCGCAAAAGACCCATCGGCGAGGCCGACGTCCTTTCGACCCTGCTCACCCGCGAACACGGCAAACTCGAAGTCGTCGCTCGCGGCGCCCGCCGCATCAACGGCAAGCTGGTCGGCCATTTCGAGCCCCTCACGCTGCTCAACCTCGACCTGGCTCGCGGTCGCACGCTGGACACCGTCGCCGAAGCGGAAGACCGCAGCGTATTCGCGGCCGTGAAGGCCGACTACCACTTGCTATCCCGCGGCCTGTACGTGGTCGAACTGGTGGATGCTTTCAGCCCTCTCTCCGAACCCAACGCGGAACTTTTCGATCTCACGCTGCAAACCCTCAACGTCATGGAATCCGGGGCGGCCACCGATCTGCACCTGCGGTACTTCGAAATCCGGCTGCTGCGGCTGTCGGGTTTCATGCCCGAGTTGTTCTCCTGCATCGACTGCGGCTCTCCGCTGGAACCGGAACGCCACCGCTTCGCAGCCGGGGCCGGCGGAACCATGTGCCTGGATTGCGTCCCAACCGAAACGTTGTCGCGTCCCCTGTCTTTACCCGCCCTCAAGGTACTGCGCCTGCTCCACCGTACGCCGCTGGTGTCCGCGCTCCCCGATTTGCGGGTGCCCTCACTCGTGCAGAGAGAAGTCAACGAAGCGCTGTCGTCCTGCCTCCAGTACTGGTTGGACGGGAGAATCAACTCGGTCGCGTTCATCGAAAAATCCGGCGAAAAAACCGGCCCGATTTCGATTTAGCCCCAAACTCGCCCCCGCCGCTGTTGAACGGTTAATACCAAAAGGACTAAAAAATCGGTTATCACCACGGTGTTGCCGCGATCCTGCGTTAACACCAACAGGCCCGCCGGGTCCACCGCTGCGTTCATTCTTGCCACAAGATCATTCTTGCCACAACAGGAACCGGAGCCGGGGAACCCATACGGTTCGATACCGAGGGATATCAGATGTTCAGCAAAGTATTGGTTGCTAACCGGGGCGAGATAGCCTCCCGCATCATTCGCACCTGCCAGCGCATGGGCGTTGCTACCGTCGCCGTGTATTCCGAGGCCGACCGGGGAGCCATGCACACCCGCATGGCCGGCGAGTCAGTTTGCATCGGGGGCGCGGCCGCCACCGATTCCTACCTGAACATCGACGCCGTGCTGGCGGCCTGCCGGGACACCGGCGCTGAGGCCATCCATCCGGGATACGGGTTCCTTTCGGAAAACTCCGAGCTCGCCCGCCGGTGCAAATCCGATGGCATCGTCTTCATCGGCCCCGGCGAAGAGGTGCTCAACCAGATGGGCGACAAACTCTCCGCCCGCCGCGTCGCCCGCAAGTCCGGCTTGCCGGTTATGCCCGGCACCGAAGAACCCGTCAAAGACGATGAGGCAATCACCAGGGCGTGGGAACTGGGCTTCCCCATGATGGTAAAAGCCATCGCCGGCGGCGGCGGCATCGGCATCCACGTGGTGCACACCATGGCAGAACTGGAGCCCATCATCGAGCGGACCCGCAAAACCGCCCAGGCCGCCTTTGCCGACCCCAGCCTTTTCTACGAACGTTACCTTCAGGGCGCGTCCCATATCGAAGTCCAGCTCATCGCCGACCAGTATGGCAACGTGCTGCACCTCTACGAGCGCGACTGTTCCATCCAGCGTCGGAACCAGAAACTCATCGAAGAAACGCCGGCATCCGCCAAACTGCCGGAAGATGTACGGGAACAAATCGGGCGCCTGGCCCGCCAGCTGGGCCGCGAGATTGGTTACACCAACGCCGGCACCGTCGAATTCCTGGTTACCCCCGACGGCCATTTCTACTTCCTGGAAATGAACCCCCGGTTGCAGGTCGAACACGGCGCAACCGAGCTGCTCACCGGAATGGACATCGTTGAGCTGCAGCTCCAGTCGGCTGCCGGCATTGCCTTCTCCCAGCGCCAGGGCGACATTACGGCGAACGGCCACGCCATCGAGGCGCGCGTATATCCGGAAGACCCCGACACCTGCCTGCCCAACACCGGCGTCGTCACCGATTTTCGCCTGCCCCACGGTGACAACGTCCGCGTGGATACCGCGCTTTGCATCGGTTACGAGGTTTCGCTACACTACGAACCGCTGTTGGCCAAGGTCATGGTTTGGGGTCCCGACCGTGCCGCCGCCATCGCCGCATTGGACACTGCACTGGCCGATTTCACCATTGAAGGCGTCACCACCAACATACCGCTGCTGCGCGATGTCCTTGCCAGCCCCGAATTCACGTCGGGGAAATACAACACCGGCAGCCTGGCCGATATTTTGGCCCGGCGACAGCAATCCCGCCGGGCCGCCATGAACGGCCACAGTTCGGGAGTGTCCACCAACGGACACCACAACGGATCTGATACCGGCCTCGCCCAGAACCCTCGGGCGCTGGCCGCCGCCATCGGGGCCGCGGTGCTGGCTGCTCAGGCCGGACAGCAGGACCCGGCGGGCGCGCCGGCCCCGGGCTCGCGCTGGCGGATGCAGGGCCGCCGGGAGCTATTCCGTTCGCGTTTGGGGAGCGCAACCTCGTAGCGTGGCAACGATAAGGGTACGCATCGGCGACCAGTGGTACACCGTAGAGGTTGGCGACCTTGGCCAGTCGCCGGTCGAGGTTACCGTAGATGGCGAATCCTTCCTTATCGACATCGAAGTAGCCGACGCGCCCACCCCGCCGCGCCGGGGCCGTCCGTCCGGTGGACTCTCCGTACCTGACGCCCCAACGCCTGGGGGAGCCGGCGCAGCAGCCGCCGTCAATGACGACATCCTGCGTTCACCCATGCCGGGCCGCGTCATGTCGGTTATGGTGCGTCCGGGTGACGCGGTGTCCGCCGGGGATGAAGTGTGCGTGGTCGAAGCGATGAAAATGGAACAGAGCATCCTGGCCCACCGGGACGGCGTGGTGAAAACCGTATTCGTCCAGCCCCTCGACTCAGTCAGCGCCAACGACCCCCTCGTCGAGCTGGAGTAGTGCTGCAACGGTTATTCAACCCGTGTCCTCCGACCTCCGCTCATGGTGAGCTTGTCGAACCATCGGCGTCCGTCCTTCGACAGGCTCACCATGAGCGGGTGTTTAATTTCCACAACTTTGAAAAGACCCTCCGAGGCGAGCACAAGGCCTTTCTATTCTCTGCAAAGGCTCCCCTCTCCCCACGGGAGAGGGGTTGGGGGTGAGGGACGTCTTTCCCCCGGCAAGCATGTTTGACCCGGAGGTCCCCCCTCACCCCAGCCCTCTCCCTGGAGGGAGAGGGAGAATAGAAAGACCCTCAGAGGCGAGCATTGGCGTACAGGCAACGCGCCGCAACAGGTGGTAAAATTGGGGTTGTTATGCCTCAAGACGTCATCTACATCAAGGGTGCCCGCGAGCACAACCTTAAGAACATCGACGTAACCATCCCCAGAGACCGCCTGGTGGTTATCACCGGCGTCTCCGGGTCGGGCAAAAGCAGCCTCGCCTTCGACACCATCTACGCCGAGGGACAACGGCGCTACGTCGAATCCCTATCGGCCTATGCCCGTCAGTTCCTCGGCCGCATGGATAAACCCGATGTTGACTACATCGAGGGATTATCGCCGGCCATCTCCATTGACCAGAAGGGAGTTTCCCACAACCCCCGTTCCACCGTTGGGACCGTTACCGAGATTTACGACTACCTCCGGCTGCTGTTCGCCCGCATCGGCAAGCCCCACTGCCCCAAGTGCGGCAATCCGGTGGCCCGCCAAACCGTACAGCAGATTGTCGACGCCATCCTGAATCTGCCCGAATCGTCACGCATCACCCTGCTGGCTCCCAAGATTCGCCGCAAGAAGGGCGAGCATCGCGAGGTGTTCGAAGCCGCCCGTCGCGGAGGTTTCGTCCGCATGCGCGTCAACGGCGATGTGATGCTGGTCGAAGAAACCGACGCCCTTACCCTCGACAAACAGAAGTGGCACTACATCGACGTGGTGGTCGACCGCTTGATCATCCGCAGTGACACCGAAACCAGCCGGGTTACCGAGTCGGTGGAAACCGCCCTGCGCGAGGGCGAAGGTGTCCTCACCGTGGCCCGGGAGGGCGGCGACGATCTGGTGTTCAGCGAACAGTTCGCCTGCGTTGCCTGCGGTGTCAGCCTGCCCGAGATCGAGCCGCGCACCTTCAGCTTCAACAGCCCCCACGGAGCCTGCTCTACCTGCACCGGCCTGGGCTACCAGTTGGAAGTCGAACCCGGCTTGGTGATTCAAAACCGGTCCCTGTCCCTGCTGGAAGGAGCCATCGTTCCCTGGGCCCGCTCCGGCGCCGCCAATGCCTGGTACGCCAGCATGATGGAAGCCGTGGCCAGCGAGTTCGACTTCTCTCCCGAGGTTCCCGTGCGCGAACTCACCGACGATCAGATGAACGTCATTCTCTACGGCGCCGGCAAGCTCAAGGTGCAGGTGCGCCATCGCACCGGTCGCGGCCGCACCTACGCCTGGAACACCACCTACGAGGGTGTCATCCCTAACCTCCAGCGCCGTTACCGCGACACCGAGTCAGACCACACCCGCAGCGAGATCGAACGTTATATGGCACAACGGGCCTGCCGATCCTGCAACGGCGCCCGCCTGCGTCCCGAAGCGCTGGGCGTTCTGGTCTGCGGCCAAAACATCATGGAGGTAACCGGCCTCACCATCGGCCAGGGCCTGCGCTGGATCCGCAGCATCAAGCCGGGCGCCGACCCATCGGAAAATGGTTCGGTGAACGGGCACAGCGGAACCAACGGACACGAGCCCACCGCAACCCTGGCGCCTGCCGAAGCCGCTCCCGCCAACGGAACCACGTCCCGGAGCCGGCGCACCCGTCGCAACGCGCGGCCCGCCACGCCGGCGCCCGCCACGCTTACCGAGCGGGATATGACCATCGCCGACCAGATTCTCAAAGAAATCGAAGGTCGTCTGCATTTCCTCGACGGCATCGGTCTTGACTACGTGACCATGAGCCGGACGGCCCGCACCCTCTCCGGCGGCGAAGCGCAGCGGGTTCGGCTGGCCACGCAGATCGGCAGCGGATTGACCGGTGTGCTCTACGTCTGCGATGAGCCCACCGTTGGCCTGCACCCCCACGACGACCATCGCCTCATTGGTACCCTCACCCGCCTGCGCGACATGGGCAACACCGTCATTGTTGTTGAGCACGACGACGCCATGATGCGCGCCGCCGACTATATCGTGGATTTGGGGCCAGGGGCCGGCGAACACGGCGGCGAAATCGTGGCCACGGGCGATGTGACCGCCGTCATGAATAACGTCAATTCGCTCACCGGCGCCTACCTCAGCGGTCGCAAAAGCATCCCGGTGCCCGAAGAACGCCGCACCGGCAACGGCCTGGCCATCTCGGTCACCGGCGCCCGCGAAAACAACCTCAAGGGCATCGACGTGGAGTTCCCCCTCGGATTGCTGGGCTGCGTAACCGGTGTGTCGGGCAGCGGCAAAAGCACGCTGGTGTACGACATTCTTTACAAACGCCTCGCCCAGGCCGTGGCTCAGGGCCGCGACCGCCCCGGCGACCACGACGACGTAACCGGCATCCACCACATCGACAAGGTGGTCAACATCGACCAGTCGCCCATCGGACGCACCCCTCGCAGCAATCCGGCAACCTACACCGGCGCATTCACACCCATCCGAGAATTGTTCGCCACCCTGCCCGAAGCGCGCATACGCGGATACAAGCCTGGCCGTTTCTCGTTCAACGTCAAGGGTGGCCGGTGCGAAGCCTGTCAGGGTGAGGGCTACATCCAGATCGAAATGCAGTTCCTACCCGACGTAACCGTCCCCTGCGAAATTTGTCAGGGCCGGCGCTACAACCGGGAGGCCCTGGAAGTTACGCTGCGCGACCAGTCCATCGCCGACGTGCTGTCCATGACCGTGGAAACCGCCCTGGATTTTTTCTGGAACTTCTCCCGCATCCGCAACCGGCTGGAAACGCTGCGCGACGTGGGTTTGGGTTACATTCGCCTCGGCCAGCCGGCAACCACCCTGTCCGGCGGAGAGGCACAACGGGTCAAGCTGGCCACCGAACTGTCCCGCCGCGCCACCGGGCGCACCCTGTACCTCCTGGACGAGCCCACCACCGGCCTGTCCTTCGAAGACTGCGCGGCTCTGTTGCGAGTGCTGCACCGGCTCGTCGATCAGGGCAATTCGGTGTTGCTCATCGAGCACAACCTGGATCTGATCAAGAACGCCGACTGGGTAATCGACCTGGGTCCCGGTGCGGGCCACGAGGGCGGCAACCTGCTGGCGTGTGGCACTCCCGAGACGCTGGCGCAGTGCGAGCAGTCGCACACAGGCCGCTACCTGCGCCGCAGCCTGGGCATGGAGTCCATCGCCGCCGTCAGCGCGGATTAGCCGCGAGGTAAAACCTCCATGTCAACAGAAACACCCGACCAAAACCTGCACCTGCCCAGCCTGGTCATCGAAAACTTCCGGGGCATAGATAAGTTGACTATCCCTCGCTTGGGCCGGGTAACTCTGCTGGCCGGCAAAAACGGCGTGGGGAAGACGACAGTACTCGATGCCGTGCGGATATGGGCTGACCGTGGGAATGATTCTGTCATCAGTGAAGTATTGATCAATCGGGGCGACTTCTTTACCGAAAACCGGGAGGACTCCGGCGGTGCAGCACAAGCCTACGCACCAAACCCTGGCTACATTAGCCCGATGGAAGACGGCGAAAAAAGAACTAACCTGGTCGCCGACTCGTCGGCAGTTTTTACAAATAGGCAACTTTGGCCGAAGGTTGACATTTCAATTGGGACGATTGACGGCGCTAACATACTCCAACTCGCGCATCGTTTAGCGGATCAAAACCGGGCACCGTCAGGATATTTCGCACTTGAAAAGAAGTTCGGAAACAGTTCGCAATCGCCTCCACCACGGCCAGTCGCTTGCAATAGTGGGGGACCTAACAGTCCAACCGATGAGACGATTGAGCAATATTGGAACGGAATCGCCCTCACTTCACACGAAGACAGAGCCGTTGAAGCGCTGAATTTGGTAACGGATGGTGTAGTGGAGCGAATTGCATTGGTGGATTCAACTGCGCAAATTAGGCAACCATACCGAAGGCGGTTCATGGCAAAGGTTGTCGGTAAGGACTATCCAGTGCCCATACGTAGCCTCGGCGACGGTGCCATGCGTGCCTTCGTCGTCGCCCTTGCCCTCGCCAACAGCAGCAACGGCTTCCTCCTCATCGACGAAGCCGAAAACGGCATCCATCATTCCATCCAGTCCAAATTCTGGAAGATGGTTTTGCAGACCGCTCAGCGAAATAACGTCCAGGTAATAGCAACCACCCACAGCTGGGATTGTGTGGCCGGATTTGCCCAGGCCGCCACCGAGCTGGAAGATGTGGAAGGTGTGCTGTACAGAATCCAGCGGAACGGCGAACGCCTCCGCGCGGTCGCCTATCCTGAGTCGGAACTCGTCATTGCCGCCGAGCACGGCATTGAAGTGCGCTAATGTATGACATCCGCTAACACCAACCCTACGACCGGGTTACTGGTAGTAGAAGGACAGAATGACGAGCACGTCGTACTCCATTTATGTAGGCGGGTTAGTCCAGAACTCGGAGCGAAATTTTCCCTCCGGGATGCTAAAGGCCTCGCCGGGTTGTTGAATTCGGTCAGGGGGTACGTCAATCAGCAGGGCCTGTCCGCAGTAGGATTTTTAGTGGATTCAGATTCCGACCCGCTCGAGCGGTGGCAGGAGGTGACAGATCGGATTATCACGGCGAATAGTGAGATCCAAGTACCGCAAGCCCCCGACGCGAACGGAACCATCATTCCAGAGAATCCCGACATCGGCAGCCCACGCATCGGGATATGGCTGATGCCAGACAATGCATCCGAAGGTGAAATCGAAGACTTCATCGCCCAGATGATCCCGGCAGCAGACCTGGTGTGGCCTCTGTCGCGAGATTACATTGATGGTATTCCCGAACCTGACCGCAAATTCGAGATCGCTAAATTCACCAAAGCACAGGTCCACGCCTGGTTAGCAGCAAGGAAATTCCCCGGCCTTATGGGAGTAGCCATCCGTGAACGCGACTTGGATGTGGACAAAGCGCCAACCATGATGTTCATGTCTTGGCTTACTCGTCTATTCAACTGAATCCAACCGGGTGACGTACACCCATCATCCCTCTCGCCCCACCGTTATCCTTTGCCCTCCCGCTGCTTGATCTCGTGTCGGTGACGTGGCGGCAAGCATCAAAATGGATACCACGCCCAGATTGATCCCAAACGCTGTGAACACCGGCAGGTAGCTATGCATTTGGTCCACGCCAATACCGGCCGCGATTGGTCCCAGCGCTTGCCCTCCCACCTGTGCCGCCAACCCCCAGGCCCAGATCTTTCCCAGGTGCAGACGCCCGAAATAGTCGGCCCAGGTTAACCGGTTGATTATGTGCAAACCGGCGACGCCGAACCCAAGGACACATGCCCCCACTACTCCCAGCGCGATATTGTCGGCGAACGCGGTGATTATGGCTCCGCTGCTCACCACCAAACCGGCTCCTGGCATGACAAACCGCATCGCGAATCGCTGGCTCAGCGCCGACCATAGCAGGCTCGCCGGCACCTGGGCAATTGCGAACGCGCTGGCCGTCCACACCGCCACTGAAGCGGGCACTCCCTGGTCAATAAAGTGAGGCACCTGGTGCAGCGACACCCCGGCCTGCACGATAAAACCGGCAAACGCAAACAGCATCATCAACCAGAAAGCGCGGGTACGCATGGCCTGGCGCAACGTAAAGTTGATTTCGTCCGACGTCGTTTGCGGGCGGCGTCCTGACTCCACCTCGCGCCGAATCGACGCCTCGGTGTCACCGTCCGGCAACAGGCCCAAGTCCTCCGGCCGGCGACCCATCAGCAGAATGGCCGGCGCCGCCCCCACTGCCAGCGTCCAGAAACCCAGGGCATACCACGCCGCCGGCCAATTCCCCGAGACACCAATTATCACCTGGGCCACCAGCGGCATGACAGCCAATCCCGATCCCTGCACCACGTGGTTCATCGCCAGGGCGAACGGGCGGCGGCGGATGAACCAGTTGCTGACCGCAGTGGACGTCCCCATCTCCAGTGGGCTGGCAAACGCCGCCCGTCCGGGCACATACACCAGGTAAAACAGCCAGATGGTGTTCACCAGCCCCAGGCCCAGGGCGCACACGCCCGCAATCGCCGACGATACGCCCACCACCATACCCGAACCGTACCGGTCTATCAGCGGCCCCACTACCGGCGACAGCACCACCGCAAATAATCCGCCCAAACTGACCGCGCCGGACATCTGCGTTCTCGTCCAGCCAAACTGGTCGCCCATGGGAACCACGAACACCGTCAACACCGCCACCGACATCAGCGGCCGCGCCGAATACGATGCCACGCCGGTCAACCCCAGTATTACCCACCCATAGTAAAAGGGGGTGATCCGGGCCACCCGGGATTGCAGAGCGCGCATTATAGGGCGCGATTCCGACGCCGGGCGTCCACCAATTCCTGTTGGCAGTTAGATGAAATTATGACGCAGTCCAGTGGTTTATAACGGGATAAATTCGGAAGCTATGAAACGCCCGCTGCCAGTGCCGCAAATTATAGCAGTAACCGCCGCCGCCGCTCCGCAGATTAATCGTCAGCAGATGCCCTCTCCTACGCCCCCGGCAGAGCGGACGATGTGATTGACGATCAGTTGCGCCGAATGCGCTAGCATTATCGGTTCCGTTTACTTATGGATGATGATGTCATGGGGCCGAAATCCCGGCAAGCGGGAGCCGTTTTACGGCAGCCGGTTTCTAAACCCCATCTGCTAACCCCGACAGAGTTTGGAAATCGTCTGGATCGTAGGCATGGATATTCCGGTAACGGCGTGCTACTATGCCCCGGATTTGGTCCGCTTACAAATGAGCGCAGTTCGCTCGGATGCGTGGCGGTCAAGGATGCAGTGAGATGCAGGCTACACTGTCCAGTTGTGGGGCGTACCGATTGGACGAACTCTTTTGCGGTGCCGGCGGCATGGCACTAGAGGTCTGGCCGGAAAGCCATTGGCCGGGTTTTGCACTACTCCAAGTAGACGTATTACAGTCGTATGCGGCGTGATAGTGTATGCAATACGTTTCAAGAACCCATCATTACATCGGTAATCGACGTTAATGAAATAACGGCTTGTGGAGAATCGAGGTTCCCGGCCAGATTTCTAGGTGCTTCGCTGGCCGAACACCAAGGTCAGGTGTTCGAGCATGTGTGGGCCACAGACATTGACCGCGACAGTTGTCGTACTATTCGGGGCAACGGAATAGTACGGCCGGAACGGGTCAAGGTGAGCGATGTGCGGTCATTGGATTTTGATGCACTGTCGGCGATTGACGGATTGGTATTCGGGTTCCCCTGCAATGATTTCAGCGCGGTCGGCGAGCGGCGTGGGATAACCGGCGATTACGGAGACCTGTACCAATTCGGCGTGAAGGCACTGAACGCACTGAACCCCAAATTCTTCGTGGCGGAGAACGTCAGCGGGCTTTCGTCCGTCAATAGGAACAGCGACTTCAAGCGCATCTTGGGAGAATTAGGCAAGGCAGGAACGGGCTACAAGGTGGTGGAACACCTTTAGAGCCTGTCTACGATCTTTTCAGGATTAGCACCGTGAAGGCAAGCACCACCATTTGCAGGCTGGTATTGAGCTTTCTTTCGCAGTTCTTCCAGAGGCGGCGGCACTTCTCCAGCCAGGCGAAAGACCGTTCCACTACCCACCGCTTCGGCAGCACCACGAAGGTGTGCAGTTCGCTGCGTTTCACCACCTCCACCGACGCTCCCAGCCGGCTTTGCACCCCAGCGGCAAAGGGTTCCCCAGTGTAACCCCCGTCCACCAGCACGTTCTGCACCTGACTGAGGCCGTCCCGGCGCCGGTCAAACATCGCCAAAGCCCCAGCCCGGTCGGTGACGTTGGCCGTGGTTATGTGGATCGCATGGGGCAATCCTTGCGTGTCCACCGCGATGTGTCGCTTGATTCCGGACACCTTTTTGCCCGCGTCATAGCCCTTCTGCTCGGCGGTGTCCGTGTTCTTCACGCTCTGGGAGTCCACGATACAGAAGCTGGTCTGCTTTTTCCGTCCATTGCTTTGTCGGGCCTCGCCAACCGATTTTTTTTAGGACTTGTTCCAGAATGGAATCCTGCTCCGGGCCGGGCCGCTCGCTCCATTGCCGGAAATACTGGTAGCAAGTGCGCCAGTTTGGGAAATCCGCGGGCAGCATTCGCCACTGGCAGCCGCTTTTCAAGAGGTACAGTACGCCGCAGAAAACGTCGTACAAGTCCACGGTGCGGGGCTTGGTCCGGCGGCGGGCCGACTCCAACGTCGGCAGAATCCGGGCGAATTGCTCCCGGCTGATGTCGCTGGGATAGGAATGAGACATGATTACCCCTCCCCTGGTGATAGTCTCAACTTAACCTATTTCAGAGATCGTAGACAGGTTCTTACAAGTTTGAGCAGTACGGCATCCCGCAGAAAAGGCACCGATTTGTCATTGTGGGGTTCCGCAATGATTTGGGCATCACGTTCAAGCACCCTGCGCCAGACTACAAGACTCAATCCGCCCGTGCCGCACTAGCAGGCATCCCTGCCGACGCCCCCAACAACGAACTGACTGCACAGAGTCTGACAGTGGTGGAGCGATTGAAGAAAATCAAGCCGGGGCAGAACGCTTTTACTGCCGAATTGCCCGACGAACTCCGCCTAAAAATGCGTAGCAAAGCCAGATTTACCGTAGGCTGTTACCTGACGAACCGTCCTATACGGTGACCGGGAGCGGCGGCGGCGGCACCCATGTGTATCATTGGGACGAACCGAGAGCATTGACCAACCGAGAGCGAGCCCGTTTGCAGACCTTCCCGGACTGGTACAAGTTCGAGGGCGGCAAGGAAAGCGTCCGTCGTCAGATAGGCATGGCAGTCCCGCCGATGGGGGCCAAGATAGTTTTTAAGGCGGTTCTGGCTTATCTTGCCGAACCGTCTCAAGGAACGTGTTACAGATGATTAGCGAAGACCTTTACAGGGAAGTGCTGTTGGGGCCTGCGGAGGCGGGCGCGACCGAGTTGAGGATCGTGAGCGGCTACGCAAGTGCGTCGATGGCACACCGGCACCTGCGGGAAGATGCGCTACGGGGAAACCGTGTCAACGTGCAACTCATCTACGGAATGGCTGGAGCAGACGGCGTTTCTCTCGTTGACGACTCCATGTTCGGCCAATTGCGGGAGCGGGGCCTTTTCCGATGCCACTACCGGATTGAAAGGCCGTCAGTACACGCAAAAGTGTATGTCTGGATGAACGGGGATACTCCAATCAGGGCGTTCGCGGGAAGTGCCAATTATACGCAACGCAGCTTTTTGGCACCTGCCCAGCAACTGGAAACGATGGCTGAGGTCAACCCTGAACGTGCGCTTGAGTTCTTTGAAGCGATGTTGCGCGGCTCTTTGGAGATCGACCACGAAGACATTGACGACCACGTTGCCCTGTTCACGCCCAGGCAGATGCAACCGGAAACACAAGACTGTGTCACGCTGTCGCTGCTGACCAACAGCGGCAAGGTCGGGCTTGAATTGGGGCCAGAGGCCGGGGCGTAACCCTAACCAGGCATACTTGCGTGTTCCGACAAATATCGCCCAAACCGGCTTCTTCCCCTCTAGAGCCACCCAGTTCACCGTCCTCACTGATGACGGATTGAGTTTCATCGCCGTCACTGCTCAAGATGGCGATAAAGCGATACATACACCGGATGGCAATAACATTCTGGGTGAATACTTCCGGCGAAGGTTGGGGGTTCCGTTGGGTTCATTTATAACCAGACAGCATCTTGAGCGATATGGACGTACTGACGTGGAGTTTTGCAAGCTGGACGACGAAACATTCCTGATGGATTTCTCTGTTCAGGGATAGGGAACTGTTATGGCCGACACGATGCGCCCGGAAGTGCGCTCTCGCGTCATGTCCCGGATTCGCGGGCGGGATACCCGGCCGGAGCTGTACATCCGGCGGGCCGTTTGGGGGTAAGGGTTCAGATACAGGCTCCACGTCAAGCGGTTGCCTGGAGCCCCCGACTTGGTGTTAGCACAATACGGAGTTGCTTTATTCGTGCACGGATGCTTTTCGCACCAGCACGGTTGCTCAAAGTCAAGTAGGCCATCTTCCAATCGCGATTATTGGGAGCGGAAACTGGACCGCAATGTGGCTAGGGATGCGGAAAATAAGGCTAAACTGGAACAAATGGGGTGGTTGGTCCTCACAGCTTGGGAATGCAGGCTACAAGAAGATGCCACCGTAGTATTGTGCTTGTTGAAAAAGTTGCGCGCGAAACGCCATAAAGCACATAGAGGAGGAGGATGCCAGCGTAGAAGCTGAGGGTGCGGAGTCTGATGACGATTCCGTTGCTGACGGTCAATCGCCCGCCACGGCATGATGCGCTCATCCCCGGTCTGCTCCGGCTCGACCCATTGCCATTACCTGCAAGCCCACCACCGGCAAAGGAACGCTGCCATACGCTCGCCTGCGCTATAATGCGGCAATGCAACGCACTTTCCGGTTGGCCCTGGCCCAATTCAACCCCACCGTGGGCGATATTGCCGGCAACACAACCCGCATCATCGATCTGATCGACGAGGCGCGGGCGTCCCACGCCGACCTGGTGGCGTTCCCCGAACTGGCCGTAACCGGCTATCCGCCCGAAGACCTGCTGTTCAAGCCCTCTTTCCTCTCCGAGAACACCGCCGCCGTGGAACGCATTGCCGCCGCCGCCCGAGGCATCGCGGCCATCGTCGGTTGTGTCGAGGTGGGCTCCGACATCGCCAACGCCGCCGCCATCATCGACGACCGACGCCTGGTGGACTGGTATCGCAAGATGTACCTGCCCAACTACGGCGTGTTCGACGAAGACCGCTATTTCCGTCGCGGCGAAGTTTGCCCCGTCTATATCATCAACGGCGCCACGGTGGGCGTCAATATCTGCGAAGATATCTGGTACCCCGTCGGCCCCATCGCCGTGCAGCGCGAGGCCGGCGCCGAAGTCATCGTCAACATCAACGCATCGCCATTCCATGCCGGCAAATCCGCCCAGCGCGAGCGCATGATCGCCACCCGCGCTGCTGACAACGGCGTGTTCGTAGCCTACCTGAATACCGTGGGAGGGCAGGATGAGCTCGTTTTCGACGGCGCCAGCATCGTGTGCGCTCCCGACGGCTCGGTGATTTCCCGTGGGCCAGCGTTCGAGGACAAGCTCATCGTCGCCGATCTGGACGTTGAGTCCGTGTTTCGCCAGCGTCTCCGCGACCCCAAACCCCGCAAAGAGAACCCCAACATCCTGCACGAGGTGGGGCGGGCCCAGGTAACGCCAATTTCCGAACACCACTTTGCCAATCGCCGCATTCCCGTCGAATCGCCTCTGTTCCCCAACCTCACCGACGAGGAAGAAGTGTACCAGGCCCTGGTGGTGGGTACACGCGACTACGTCCACAAGTCGGGATTTCGCGGCGCGCTGATCGGCCTCTCCGGAGGTATTGATTCCGCCCTTACCGCCACCATAGCAGCAGATGCCCTCGGCGCCGAGAACGTGGTGGGAGTCACCATGCCGTCCCGCTACTCGTCGGAGGGCAGCGTCTCCGATTCCCAGGAACTTGCCGACAACCTCGGCATCAAGCTGTGGCGCATCCCCATCGAGCCGGCCCACGTTGCCTTCACCGATATGCTGGCCGACCGGTTCGCCGGCGCCGAACCCAACGTCGCCGAGGAGAACGTCCAGGCCCGTATCCGCGGCAATGTGCTAATGACCATCTCCAACAAATTCGGCTGGATCGTGCTGACCACTGGCAACAAGAGCGAAATGGCCATGGGCTACGCCACTCTCTACGGCGACATGGCCGGCGGGTTTGCCGTGCTGAAAGACGTGCCCAAAACCCTGGTTTACGCCCTGAGCCGCTGGCGCAACGCCGGCACCCCCGACGGACAGCCTCTCATTCCCATTTCCGTGCTGGTCAAACCACCCAGCGCCGAACTGCGCCCCGACCAAACTGACCAGGACACGCTGCCCCCCTACGAGCAGCTCGACCCCATCATCAAAGCCTACGTTGAGGACGACTATAGCTATGCCGACATGGTGGCTATGGGGCACAAGCCCGACTGGGTGCGGCAGGTCGTAGCCTTCGTTGATCGCAACGAGTACAAACGGCGTCAGGCTCCGCCCGGTGTGAAAATTACGCCCCGCGCCTTCGGCAAAGACCGCCGCCTGCCTATCGTAAATCGTTTCCGGCCATTGCCCCCGGCTTGAAAACCCCGATAGCATATAGCGAATCTATATCGTTCACGCCTCAGCGTCCCCCAATACATTTACAGGAGAGTCACCAAATGGAAATCGAACGCAAACTGGCCGAGATGGGTCTTACCGTTACCGAACCCAATCCGGCCATTGGCAACTTCGTGCCCGCCGTGCGCACCGGCAACCTGGTGTTCGTATCCGGCAACCTGCCCCGATTGCCCGACGGCGCCATGCCTCACACCGGCAAGCTGGGAAGCGAGGTCAGCGTCGAAGAGGGCGCCGCCGCCGCCCGCCAGAGCGCCGTCAATTGCCTCTCCGCCGCCAAAAGCATAATCGGCGATCTGGACAAGGTGCAACGTGTCGTCAAGCTGCTGGTGATGGTCAACAGCGACCCATCCTTCGACCAGCAGCCCCTGGTGGGCAACGGCGCGTCCGACCTGCTCGTTGAGCTCTATGGTGAATCCGGACGCCACGCCCGTTCCGCAGTTGGTATGGCCGCCCTCCCCAGGGGCGCGCCCGTGGAAGTGGAAATGATTCTGGAAGTAGCTGACTAGCCGCCCGGAGATTAGGATTCCAGAATGTCCCGCACGGGGCAGGTAAAGCCCGGCAGAACATCCTCGCCGTCCAGCGTATCGTCAATAGCGAGCAGCCTGGTAGGCCCGTTGGCCTGGCGCACCCGGATAGTCTGCGTTTCCGGGTTAATCACCAGGGCCATGCGCGCGCCGTAATACAACCACATAATAGCCTTATTATCGACGTTTTCTTCCTTGTCGCTGGGGGACACGATCTCAACCACCAGGTCAGGCAGGACGGGGCAATACCCCCTGATTTCGGTATCCAGCGACAGGCGTTCGGCGGAAACGTAGGCAACATCGGGTTCACGCACCGTATCCGGATTTCGTTCCAGCAGCACGCCGCTGTCGGAACCGAACACCCGTCCCAGCCGCTGAGGGCGGACGTGTATCCAAAGCACAGCCCCTAGAGCTACTGCAATCTCGCCGTGTTTCAATCCTGCCGGAGTAGTTTCGTACAGCACCCCCTGGACCAATTCACCCCGCACGCCTTCACTGTACAGGCGCAGCAGGTCATCGGCAGTTAGCAACGTTGGTTTAGTGGTCATAATTGCCGTTCCTCTGTGCCATCTTTACGCATGGGCCTGGTTGACAAGTCAAGTCCTACCGCATTGCGCGCCGATACCGGTTCCTGTCCAATGCGGGGCGTAGTCGTATAGGTGATAGCGTCGTAATAATCATCCAGCGGCACGAATACCCCGTTGGTTTCCACCCATTCCCGCATTCGCGTATTGGCCGAATGTTCCCATGACAACACTTCCACCTGCCAGCCCCGCCGGTGCATCCGCTCCAGCGTCCGGTGAAAGCCCCGGCCTTCGTTGTAGCCGGCGCCATCGCCCGTCAACAGCGCCACGATACCGGGATTATCGCTGTAATCAACCGTATCCTCCAGCATCCGTAGCTGAAGCCAGTAATCGGGGGTTTCCTGCTCCCCTCGGCCGGGTTCGCCTCGATCATATAGATGGACTTCCACCCCGGTGCGGCGCAGTTCGTTCCACAGCATACTCAATGCCGGCGGAATCGAACCGGCAGCCAACGCCTTCCCCAAGGGACGGTCAGCGTGGGCCAGGCGCAACAGGCTCTCAAAGTCAATACGTACCCGGTGGCGAGCATTGGCATCGCCGTTACGCTCCTCGGCCAGGTCCTGGGCCGCATGGAAAATGTTCGAATTGTCCAAGTACACGAACACGCCGCTCAATTCAAAACCCCTCCAAATGCGTTCACTGGCGAGATGCTGTTGAGACCAGTGTACTACACGCCAGTCTCTCGCATCTCCGTTGCCGTCTCCTTGTAGGAAAACACCGCGAACAGCGGATCCGAAGGCGGCGAGTCGTCAGCGTTGGCCAACCCGCCCCGCACCCCAGCCAGTCCTCCGGCGTGGTGCATATACGACGATACCAGCTCGATGTGGTCTTCGTCGTTAGTCCCTCTCCACACCCTCACCGCCTTGGTGGGGAAGCACCGGTTGGAAAACGAAACCACAAATACCCCACCCGACCGCAGTGTCCTGGAAACTTCCGAGAACACATCCAGCGGGCGGGTCAGGTACTGCACCGACACCGTGATCACCACGGCATCGAAGGATTCATCATCGAAGGGCAGCGATGGGTCGGCGTTGATGTCCCGCAGGACGTATTCGGTCAGTTGCGGGTTGTCGGCCATCTCGGCAGCGTTCATACCCAGACCCACGATCCGTTTGCGCGGGTGATCGTCGGGCCAGTGGGTTCGCCAGCTGCTCATCAGGTCCAGCACTTCGGCCTGCTCCGGTATCAACCGCCGGAACAGCTTGCCCACCGCGTCAATGGCCCCGTCGTCGATGTGAACCACCAGCCGCGGCATCGTGTAAAACTCGGCGTCATTGCTATCGTCTTCCCGCTGGAAAAACTCCGGCGGGAAACTCCTGGGATCCATTGCCAAGTTCAACCTCCTGATGAGACCGATGTCGCCGGCCCGCTCCGGGAATATAATTTGTTCAAATTCAGAGCGGTTCATCCTCCCCTCACCCTAACCCCTCTCCCGTCGGGAGAGGGGTTAGTTGTACTCTTTGGCTTCGTTTCCCTCTCCCTCCGGGAGAGGGCCAGAGCCTGCCCCGTACTTGATACGGGGGTGAGGGCGGAACCCATTACCCCAACCGATACGCCCGCGCCGCGCAATCGTGGAACATATCCGCCCGCTCGCTGGCCGAAAAGTCCGCCGACATCCGCTTGAAGGCGTTCCACATCACATGATACGAGAACGATTCCTTGTCCACCGGGAAGTTGCTCTCGAACATACAGCGGCTCGGCCCGAACTGTTCGATGCAGTAACGCATGATCGGGTCGATTGACGTCGCCACCTCTTCTGAGCCAACCGGTGTCGAGCGTTGATGCCAGTCGAACCCCGTGCGAGCCATCCCGACGCCGCCCAGCTTGAGCACCACGTTGGGAGCCGAGGCTGCCGCCGCGATCCCGGCGCGCCAGTTGGCCATCGTTTCGTCCGGATTGCTGGCATACGGTCCCGTACGCATCAGGCCGCCCACATGGTTCAGCACGATGGTCAGGTCTGGAACGGCCCGGGCGAAATCGGCCACCTCGGGCAGTTGCGGATGCAGGCATGACACGTCCAGCGACAGGTTCATTTCGGCCAGCGCCCGGGCGCCGGCCCGGTAGTCATCGCTCGCCAGCTGATTCGGGAACGGATACGCGCCGGGGCTGGCAATTTCCGGATGAGGGTCCCATCCCACCCCGTGGCGGATGCCGCTGAACCGGTTGGGGCTGGCCGCCCGCAACGCTTCCAGCACCGGGCGCACGTTGCTCCCCAGATGCAGATTCGCATGGCCCACAATCCCGTGAGCCGCGCGGGTGTTGCCGTAGATGCCGCTGGCGCTCTGGGCAGCGATGCCCTGCACAAATTCCACCTCCCCCACCGGACGCATCTCGTCCGATGCCCCGTCCCGGTACATCGACCGCGCCTCCACAAACACCGTGGATACAATGTTGTGGCCGCTGCCGGTGTCGGCCATGAGCTGGTCCAGCATGTAGCGTGGCTCAACCCGGTCGGGTCGCTGATCCCAAAAGTGGTGATGCGGGTCGCAGATGGGCAAATCAGGTTCCAGGGTCGGCTCAACGGTTTGAGCCAGCCAGTCGTTGATCGGCGCTGCCATGATCCTGCCTCCTTGGTCGAGGTTCTACTCCGGTTCCAAATTCCGTTCCCGTATTTCGTACCAATACACTTGCCCACTGTCAAGAACGTCGGAAATTTCAGGGTCGTTGCGGACACTGGCGATAGCGGGGAAAGCCGGATGGCCGGTGAAGCTGGCCAGAGACTCGGCATTTCTGATAGCGCGACGCGTATCCTGTCGGTTTCCGGTAAAGGAAATTTCCAGGGTAATGTACACAGTCTGGCCGTTTGGGTCGGTTGCTTCGATTGCCAAGTCGGCGCTGATGAAACTGTCGATGTCTTGAGGGTTGATGTCGGAGATGTCAGAAGCTTCCGCCATTGCCAGCAGGTCGGCATCGGTCAGGGTACGGGTGTAGCGAAACCCCATGCGTCGAGCGATGACCAGACTCTGACGGGTAGTTTCGTTGCGAGCATGAGCGCCTTTAATCTGGCCCAAGTCCTGACGTATCTCGCCAATGTCCTGACGTATCTCGCCAATATCTCGGCGTATTTCGGAATTGACCACGAGCTGCTGGGTGTTGAACCTGCGCTGCTCCTCGTTGAACTGGAGCTGCTCCCCGTTGAACTGGAGCTGCTCCTCTACGAACCGCTCGAACCGCGCCGGCAGTGTGAGCAACTCTTCGGTCAGCACATACCGGCGCAGCGCAGCCCGATACTCAGGGTTAGCGTCCAGCAGACGGAACAGGTCTTGAATGTCGTGTATAGTGGTCATCGCGAGAATTGCCTGATTTTATTATTGTACTGTTTTGCGGAGAGTGGTGATAGGGTCGTTTCATTGGCAGGGCCAACCACAATGGCTGGCCCTGCACCTATTGCCATATTTTTACGTAGCCGACGCCGGTTAGCTCTCGTCCACGCGGTACACACGGGCGGCGGTGTCATGGAACATGGCGGCGCGCTCGGTGGCCGAGTATCCGCTGGACAGCCGCTTGAAGGCGTTGTACATCACGTGGTACGAATAGGACACCTTGTCCACCGGGAAGTTGCTCTCGAACATGCAGCGATCCGGCCCGAACTGTTCGATACAGTGCTGCATAAACGGCGCCATGCCTTCTGCCAGTTCCTCGGAGCCGATGGGGACGGTCCGCTCGTGCCAGTCAAAGCCCGTGCGGGGCATCCCGATACCGCCCAGCTTGATCACCACGTTGGGAGCCGACGCAGCGGCGGTGATGCCTTTGCGCCAGGTATCCAGCACTTCTTCCTCATTGTTGGCGTAGGGGCCGGTGCGCAACAGGCCGCCGATGTGGTTCAGGATGATGGTCAGGTCGGGTACGGCTTTGGCGAAATCGGCCAGTTCAGGAAGCTGCGGGAAATACATCCAGCCTTCCAGCGTTAGGCCCATGCTTGCCAGCACCCTGGCGCCGGCCCTGAAATTGTCGCTGGCCAGCTGGCCCTGCTGGTTGTGCGCCGCCGTATTCTCGATCTCCGGATGCGGGTCCCAGGTAACCGAGTGGCGGATGCCGCGGAACCGGTTGGGGCTGGCTGCCTGCAACGCCTCCAGCGCCGGTTTCACGCCGTCGCCCAGGTGCAGATTCGCATGTCCCACGATGGATGCTGCCGCCCGGCCCGGCCCGTAGAGTCCGTTGGCCGATGCCGCCGCCAAGCCCTGCACAAATTCCACCTCGCCCACCGGACGCATTTCCTCCGGGCCCGTGATGCGATACATCGACCGGGCCTCCACGAACACCGTGGAGCGTACGTTGTGGCCGCTGTTGATATCTTCGGCCAGCTCGTGCAGCAGGTAGCGCTGGTAGGGAATCCGCTCGGTGCGGTAATCCCAAAAATGATGGTGCGGGTCGCAAATTGGTATATCCGGCTCCAGCGTTTCTTCCTGCCGGGTGGCGAGCCAGTCATTGCCTCCGAATGGCATAATCAAGCCTCCTGTGCGTATCATAGCGCCGGTCGGCCCCGGTTATGTAACCTGCCCCGCCGGCAGCGCAATCATAACATAGGGGACGTGTTGAGAAGGAGGAGTGCAAAGCAGGGTTGATGCAGCAAACGGGCGATACTTTCAGTTACTTGCAGTTTATAAGGTTTACAGGTCGTTCCTAGCATATTACAATCACTGCCAGGCTTCATATTCGCAATTGGGAGCAGCAAATTGACAGCGTCGCAACACAATTCGCCCATAGATCCTCGTATGGTAAGACTGGGCAATGTTTTCACCCCCGCAACTCCAATCCACCATACCGACTTGTTTGCCGGGCGGAGCAGCTTGATGCTCAGAATCGCTGATGCCGTCAATCAGCCTGGTATGCACTGTATTTTGTTTGGCGAAAGAGGGGTTGGGAAAACTTCTTTGGCCAACATATTACCGGCCGTGATCGGCGATTCGATGGGCCACGACAGCCTGGCGACCGCCAGCATAAATTGTGATACTTCTGATTCTTACGCCACGGTGGTTCGCAAGTTGATGCAAGAGGTGCTCACCGTCCAAGAACTGCCGCGGCTGGGATTCAGGAGTATGCCAGACTATTCAGAGTCTCCTTTCTCAGACCGTCTGCCGGAACAACCCTCGCCCAACGATCTGCGCCTCCTCTTGCAATCCATATCGGCTAATTGGTTGCTCATAGTTGATGAATTTGACAGGCTCATAGACCAAGAATCGGTTCGTCTAATGACCGACACCATTAAGATCTTGTCCGACTATTCCGTACCGGCAACGATAGTTTTGGTTGGTGTTGCCGACAACGTGGACACGTTATTGAAAGAGCACCAGTCTGTTGAACGGTGCCTTACGCAAGTCCACATGCCTCGGATGACCCTAGAAGAATTGAGGGCAGTAATTGACAACGGGCTGCGGCAAGTCAATATGGATATTGAGGGCTCGGTAGCGTGGCAAATACCGACAGTGTCCCAAGGCTATCCGCACTACACCCACTTATTGACCCTCCACGCTGCCCGCTCTGCCGTAGCCAATGGCCGTTCCACGGTCAACGGTGACGACATCAAGTCTGCGATCAACGAGTCCATATCGCTCAGCGAACACAGTATTCGGACCAGTTACTCGACCGCGGTGTATAGCGCCAACAAATCGGCTCTTTTTGAACCTGTACTATTGGCTTGCGCTCTGGCTCCGACTGATGACCTGAATTACTTTAACGCTCGATCTGTCATGGGGCCGCTCTCTCACATCATGGGGCGAAATATGGAAGTCCCCGCTTTTGCCAAACATCTTGACCGATTTTGCCAAACAACTCGAGGCCCGGTTTTGCACAGATCCGGGCAAAGTCGTCGTTACCGGTATCGTTTCGCAGTCCCGCTAATGCGTCCTTTCGTACTACTGCAAGGAATATCAGACGGACGTATTACGATAGACGACATTGGAATGTTCTCCAACACTCAACATTCCCTCCAAGAACCGAGGCAATATTAGGAATGACAACTACCACACCCGCACCCCGACAGTCCCACCCCTACTACATGTACGATGCGATCTTGTCGCAACCCGACGCCATCGCATCGGTGTTGTCCAGCCAATCTGCGATCTGCGATGACCTGGGCCCGGCGCTGGCCGCTCGCCGCCGGATCTATCTGGTCGGCATCGGCACGTCCTGGCACGCCGCGCTGGCCGCCCAGCAGATGCTCACCGCCGGCCCCGAAACCTTCGCCGGCAACTCTTTTGAGTTCTGCACCGCTCCTCCGCGCGTAACACCGGACGATGCCGTGATTGTCTTCAGCCACCGGGGGACCAAGCGCTCGTCCTACGATGCGCTGGACTATGCCCGGTCCACCGGCGCATTCACCGTAGCCATCACCTCAACCGCCCCCGGCCCGCGCATACAGGCTGCCCACCGGTTGATTCACACTGTATCCCCCGAGATTTCGTCGGCGTTCACCGTCAGCTACACCACCGCCCTCACCGTCATCGCCATGCTCAACCGGGCCATCGCTGCCCAAACCGGCCGTGACGCCAGCGACCCCGCCCATAACAAGGTGGATGCACTGCCCAACCTCATGTCGCAAGTCCTGGCCGCCGAGGACGATATCAGGGGAGTCGCGCTGGACAACCAATCGCGCCGCCGCTTCATTTCCGCCGGCTGGGGAGCCCACCGCGCCAACGCCTACGAGGTCGCCCTCAAAATCAAGGAGACCAGCCGCGCCGACTGCGAGGGTTTCCAGATGGAGCAGTTGCTCCACGGCCCCTTTTGCTCCCTTGACTCCGATTGCCTCCTGACCCTCATCGCGCCGCCCGGCGACGACCGTGGCCGCACCCTCAACCTGTCCCTGGCCGCCCGCGAACTGGGCGCGCCGGTATGGGCGTTGATGGGCGAACCGGACCCGTCGGTGCTTGCCACGGGGGCCCGCATCTTTCCGTTGCCGGCTTGCCCGCCCAATCTGATGCCCATCACCAGCGTGGCGCCCCTCCAGCTCTTTACCTATCACCTGGCGCTGGCCCGGGGCAGGAACCCCGACCTGTTCCAGCAAGACGACCCCCTCCAAGCTGCCGCCCGCACTCACTACGACCTCTGAACCACGCGCAGTTGTCCTGGCGTTCAACTCGACACCCTAACACCAGCCTCGGAGGCTTGCTCCCTCTCCCCTTGTGGGAGAGGGTTGGGGTGAGGGGAGATAGCCAGGCATTACGCGATCCAATCACATTCAAACAATCAATCAAGAGGAGCGATCCTATGCCCGACAACATCGATGCCCAACGCCTGATCGAAGAAGCCGCCCGAACCCGCGGCTACACCCTGGAAATGCACCGTATCAACGCCCTCGCCGACCCCGAGTGGACGCAGAAATACGGCGAGTTCATCGAGGCGACCTACACCGGCCAACGGCTGCTGGATCGCAAGACGAAAGAGCTGCTGCAAATCTGCGTGGAGGTTGCGCTGCGCGCCGACCAGGAGCAGATTCAGGCGCACATGCGCGTGGCGCTCCGCGAAGGAGCCACTCCACGGGAGATACTGGAAGCCATGCAGGCCGTTATCGCTCCCATGGGAGCCCTGGCTTTCCGCCGCGGTGTTCAGGCCTGGGCCGCCGAAACCGACTTCCAATACTGACCCTACGGCCAGGTTTTGTTGACATTTCTCGTCATTCCCGCGCAAGCGGGAATCCAGAGTATCCTGAATGTGAACGATGTCTGCTTTCCAAAGCGCCTGGATCCCCGCTTGCGCGGGAATGACGAGCTGGGGTTAGCGATATCGCCTTATATCTCAAATATCAACACGGCCTAGTGACCCCGACAGGGCCTTTCGATTCTCCCTCTCCCCTTGTGGGAGAGGGCTGGGGTGAGGGGTATAGTCTGCCACAGGATAGTTCCCTATCTCACACCTTCACCCTCACCCCCGTATCAAGTACGGGGCAGGCTCTAACCCTCTCCCATCAAGGGGAGAGGGGATTTCTTGTAAAACCGAAAGGCCCTAGTGACCCCGACGGCGCTTACCCGGCGCGTACAGACCCAACCGGCTCCCCGCGCCTTCAGCCACCGCCCGGCATGTTGGGGTGTCCCCACAGTGGATGCCTGAACGTGGGCGCCAGGGCGGGGTTCAACCGGCGTCTCACGTTGGCCGCGGCCCCGCCGTCGTGGGTGGTTGCCGCGGATGTCTCGCCCGATTCGTCGGCCGGGGCCCGGCGGTTGCTGCGCGGAGCCTTCCGTCGCGACGTTAACTGGTTCAGATGCCGCGCCAACTCATCCAGGCTGTGCAGGTTGTGGGCCGGCATGAAATCGTCGATGTACGGCAACGCCGCCTGCATCCCGCGGGTTAGTGGTTCGTAGGTCGGCGACCCCAGCAGTGGATTCAGCCAGATCAAGCGATGGCAGCTGCGTTGCAACCGCGCCATCTCCCGCGACAACAGTTCCGGCTCGCCCCGATCCCAGCCGTCCGAAATCACCAGCACCACCGCGCCGCCGCGCAGCACCCGGCGCGCCCATTGGTAGTTGAAACCCTTGATCGCCTCTCCGATGCGCGTCCCGCCCGCCCAGTCGGGAACCGCGCGGGCCACATCAGCCACCGCTTGATCGACTCCCCGGTGCGCCAGATGACGGGTCACGCGGGTCAATCGGGTGGCGAACAAAAACGCCTCCAGCTGCTGCCCGCTCACCGCCACCGTGTGCACGAAATGCAGCAGCATTCTGGTGTACCGCTCCATGGAACCGCTCACGTCGCAGATCAGAACCAGCGGACGCGGCTTGGCCTTCCTCCGGCGGTGGGCGAGGTCCAGCATTTCGCCGCCGTAGGCCAGACTCCGGCGCATACTCCGCCGCAGGTCGATATCCGACCCGTCTCCCCACATCAGGCGACGGGTTCGGCGGCTGCCCAAATCCCACGCCAGATCTGCCATCATCCCCCGGGCTGCCGCCACCTCGTTGGCGGTGTATTCGGCAAAATCCCGTTGGCGCAGCACTTCGCGGGCGCTGAATGATCGCTGCAGGTCCACCACCGGCTGACGGTCTCCGGCGTCGTCGGGCGGCATGTCCTCGCCGGGCGGGCCATCCGAGGTATCCTCCCGGTGCGGCATGACACGCGGCGTCCGATAGCGCCGTTCCTCCCCCATCGACCGCAGATCCCTCATGCTGGCGCCGTGAGCCTGTCGTCGCCAGAACACCTGAAATGCCTCATCAAACAAGGGCAAATCACTGCGTCGATGCACCAGCAATGCCCGCGCCGCCAAACGGAAATCATTGCGGTTTCCCCCCAGCGGCACAAACTCCGTGGCCCGCACCAGGTCCAGGATGTTCGCCGACCCAAAATCCAGCCCCAGCCGTCGCAGCACCTCGCCGAACATCAGCAGGTTGGTCAGTATGGTACCGTCCCCGACGTCAGCCGGCGCGGTGTGCATGTTGATGTTGGTAGCCATTCTCTGGATCACCCCGGTGCGCCGGCAAATGCGTCAATGCGTCAATCAGCCGGCAGACAGGATGGTATCACACCCCATCCCGGTTTACGTGTTGGCAACCGCGGCGGGTCGATGACGCGCCGTTACCGCCGCTGGGTCGCGTGGGAACAACAACGCGGCGATCACCCCCACGCTGGTGCCGGCTGCCACGCTCAGCACCCCCGTCATCAGCGAACCCGACAACTCAGCGATGATCCCGGCTGCCAGGGGCCCGGCGGCGAATCCCACCGCGCTGAACGTCAACACCAACGCCGCTATCACCGACACCTCCCGTTCGTGGATATCCTTGAAATCGAACGGCAGCACCTCCATCGCCGGCACAAAGACCCAAACCAGCCCCAATCCGGTCAACTCGATGGCCACCAACACCTGATTGCCGGCCAGCAGCGCCGCAAATATGAATCCGGTGTTGAATACGGCGGGAATCAGAATCATCAACCGACGGTCGGTTATGCGTTTGAAAATCTGACCACCCAGCGGCGCTCCCGGAATCAGGGCATAGTAGAGAAAACCAAACAGGATGCTGCCCGAAGTTATAGCGATGTTACGTTCGGTTTCCAGGATCACGGGCAAGAACGTCAACACCGTAGTCCACGACGCCGCCAGGCAAAGCATCACTATTCCCAGCAGCCAGGCGTGCGGATAGCGCCGGAGAGCGCCGATGGGCGACACCCCTCCGTCCTGCATCAGCGCAGTGGCAGCGTCCTTAGCCCGTGCTCCGTCGTTGGATTGCTCCGTTCCGTCGTTCGCCGACCGTACCGATGGCCCGGCTTTGGCCGTGGACGTCAGCGTCGTCCAGATCAAAAAATGCGCCGCCATCAGCCCGCCCTGGATGAAATACGCCAATCGCCAGCTGCCCAGGGCGACGATAATCAGTGGACTGAAGGTCAACACCCCCGCCATCAACGTCGAATGAACCGACAATCCGACTGCCGTTACGATTGAGTAGTCTTTCGGAGCCACCCAACGTCGCAGCAGCAGCGGGCGCACCGGAGCCAGCGCCGCATAGGTCAGCACGGTAAAGAATCGAGCCGCCAGCAGCGTCCAGAACCCCACGGCCAGCCCCTGGCAGAACACCATTGGCGTGATTACGGCCAGCGCTCCCATCACGCGCCGGTTCGGGTTCATCCTGCTGAAGACCACACTCAGCGGCACCAGAGCCACGGCGGACGTAATCCACCACAACCCCTGCAACAACCCGATTTGCAGATAGGACAGGTGCAGGTCCTCGCGCACGAAGGGCAGAAACAACCCAAAGGCATAGGACGACAGCACCACCGAACTGTGGTGCAGCCGGTTCAGCAGCAGCGCCGCCCACCCCCGTGGAGATGTGGTGGCGGCCGCTTCAGCGCTGGAGGAATTGCCGGGTTGTGTCAACAGCTACCGCCCACTCACGCGTACCCACTTTGTCAAACCTAACTGGTCCACCGTCATCGCGAGGAGCGCCCACTCCCACCTGTCATTGCGAGCGTAGCGTAGCAATCTCGTTGCCGTAGCGATGGTGGTTTGCCGATGTGTGTTCAACCTCAACGAGGTTGCCACGTCGCTGCGCTCCTCGCAATGACAAAGTGGGTACGCGTGCGCTACCGCACTCGGTCAACTCGCCCGGCTACCGGTGGCCCGACCGTGGGTGCGCCAGCGCCGCCGCCTGCTCCTCGGTCATGCCGGCGAAGCGCTGCGGACGGTACGGCCCAAGCACGGCATCGGCTGGCACACCCCCGCAAACCTCCTGCGCTGCCAGCTCGCTCAACGCCGGCGCCAGCGTCACCCCGCTGTGGGTCAACGCGATGTACAGGTTGGCGGGTTCGTCGGCAAATCCGATTACCGGGTACCCGTCCAGCGGCATGGGACGCCAGCCCACGGGAACCGGAACGGCCTCCGCTCCGGTAAGCCCGGGCAGATAGCGGCACGCCCTGGCCAACAGGTCGTCGGCGTGGGCCTGGCTATCGTCTTCGGCCAAACTCTCCTGGTCACCCTCGCCAATCATCATCCGCCCGTCGGCGCACTGGCGCAGGTGGATCTCCCGCCTCCCGTCGCCCAGCGCCGGAGCATACACCACCGGCACGTTGTACAGCAGCGGTGGCAACGGATTGGTGCGTATGACCACCCCCGGGCTCTCCGCCTGGGGCACGTTCACACCGGCCAGGGCTGCCAGCTCGGTGGCGCCGGCGCCGGCCGCGATGACCACCGCATCCGCCTCTACCAGGCCACGGGTGGTGAGCACCGACCGGATGGACCCATCGGTTTCTCGCTCAAACCCGTCCACGACCGTATCTGAATATACGTGGCCATCCAGTTGCCCCAGACGGCGCAAGCCGGCGTTGACCACCAGTTGCGGCTCAACCTGCCCTTCGTTCTCGCTGTATTCGGCGGCGACGACGGGGCCCACGTCCAGGGACGGCTCCAGCCGTTTTAGCTCCGCAGCGTCGATCAATCGCGTCGGATAGCCCCAGGATTGCAGTTGCCGCACCCGCGCCACCAGCTGCTCAGCGGCAGTCTCGTCCGATTCCCACGACACCTTGCCGCCCCAGCGCAGGCCAATCTCCTCGGCGTCGCCGTGGGGAGCCACCGCCGCGGCGAAACGCGGCCACATCTCCAGCGACCGGCGATTCAGATTGTGGTAGCCGATGGGTTCCTTGGCGCCGGCGTTGATCCACGCAAAACTGTGGCTGGACGCGCCGCTTCCCGGCTCGCCACGGTCGATGACGGTAACGCGCACGCCCCGGGTGGCGATGCGCCAGGCGATTGATGCCCCCAGAATGCCCGCGCCGATCACAACGACGTGGCGAGGGACGTGGCGGGGAGGGATGTTTAGCAGGCTCATTTTTGGCCCGACTCCGAATCAAGATCCTCGTCCAATGTGGCCAGAAATTGATCCAACTCTTCGTCGGTCAAATCCGCCATATCCGAATCCGACCCCAACATCATTTCATCGATCTTGTCAAGGAGTTCCGCCACAGTTTCGTGATCGTCGCCATCCAAAAGAGCGTTTTTGACAAATGGCAACGCCAGTAACAGATGCAACGCGGTTTCGGCAATCCTGATGGACGCCGGCGCGGCGTCGGGGTCGGAGAGCAGAGCATAAGCTTCAGCCGCCAACTGAGCGTGCTCGTCACCCGCTTCAGCTCGTTCCAGGATGCCGTCCACAATCGTCTGGAGAGCGTCTCGCAATTCCGGCGTGGGCTCGCCGCCGATAGCCGCTGCCGACAACAGGGCGCTTTGGTACAAAAACAACAGGTCGGTGGTGTTATGGTCTGGGTCAGCCATAATACGCTGCGCCAACTCGACTATGTCCGCCGGACCAGCCGAACCATCAAATGGGATGTCGTTAGATACCATCCGAATTTGCTCCTAAATTGCATCGAGTAGCGCGGCGCGTCTGAGCGTTACCGGTCATCCTCTCCGGCCACCCCGACGCGGGCCACGGTTCCGGGAACGTTCCAGCAGCGTTCGCACCGGCTCGCCCCGCACCGCCTCAATGTCATCCTGGTATTTCAGCATGATGCCCAGCGTATCATCTATGACCTCCGGCTCCAGCTCGCGCATGTTCAGCGCCATCAACGCCGAGGTCCAGTCCAGCGTCTCGGAAACACCGGGGATTTTGTACAGCTCCGTCTCACGCAGCTCCTGGATGAACGACGTCACCTGCTGCGCCAATTGGTGCGGCGCATCGGGCAGGCGCGCCGATACTATCTGCAATTCCTTTTGGTAGTCGGGGTAGTCCACCCAGTAGTACAGGCACCGGCGTTTCAGCGCGTCGTGTACCTCCCGCGTCCGGTTTGACGTGATGACGACCACCGGCGGGTGAGCCGCGTGGAATGTGCCCAGCTCAGGGATGGTGATCTGGTAGTCTCCCAGCAGTTCCAGCAGAAATCCCTCAAATTCTTCGTCCGCCCGGTCCAGCTCGTCGATCAGCAGCACCGGCGCCCGGTCGCGTCCCTGGTCGATGGCTTCCAGCAGGGGCCGCTTGATCAGAAATTGCTGACTGAACAGGTCTATGCCGGCATCGTTGCCATCCCCGTCGCCGCGGCGAGCCTCCATCAAACGAATTTCCAGCAGTTGACGAGTGTGGTTCCACTCGTACACGGCGTGGTTTACGTCCAGGCCCTCGTAGCATTGCAGACGTATCAGGTCGGTTTGCAACCCCGTTGCCAGCGCGCGGGCGATCTCCGTTTTCCCGACTCCGGCCTCGCCCTCCAGAAACAGCGGTCGTTGCAGTTTCAACGCCAGAAAGATGGCAATGGCCAACCCCCGGTCGGTGATGTATGCCTGATCGCGCAGCAGGTTCTGCACTGCCTCCACGGATTCGGGAGCCGCCGGGCTCGCGTCGGGAACAGTGTGGTCAGTAGGGGAAATCGTCACTGGGCAACTCCGGGTTCGGGATTCAGGCAACGGCAACCATTGTAGCCCATTTGCCCGTTCGTCGCCGTCACGCCAGCCAACCCGATGCAAACCCCTGCACCAACCCCCGCAGCGCCTGCCAGTGGTCGCCCAGCGCCGCCCGTTCCGGTTCGGTCAGGCAGTCATAGGTGCGCCCGTACTCGGCGAAATACCACAGCGGAAACACCCAGAATCCCTCATCGACCCTGGTAGCCCGTTCCGGCAGCGTCTCCACGATTCTGCCGGTCGCGCCGCTCACCTCCCACGATGCAACGGTCTGCCCGCCGTCGGCGATGGCCAGTCCTTCCACGAACGCGGCGTCCCGGTCAGCGTCGGTGTACGGATCCAGCAGTTCCAGAAACCGGCGCTGTCGTTCGGCATCGTTGGCCGCCGGCCCGGCGAACCGGCGGGTGTACCGACTCTCCCAGTTGGCCCCCAGCGCCGGCACCAGCAAGCCGCCGTCTGACGCGATGGCGGGAATGCCGGCTGCGCTCGACCATTCCTCCGCCTTGCTGCGGGCGATGGCCTGGTGGGTATCGCCTGATTCGTCCGGGTCGGCCCGCACGCCCAGCTCCGCCGGCGTAACCGCCGGCACGTCCAGCCCTTCCAGCAGCCACCGCAGCATCCGCTGCTTGTCGGCGTTCCCGGTGGCCAGCAGGATGGTCGGCGTCGACACGTCGGCCTTACCTTCCGGCGCGCGAACTGACGTTGACGGGGAGCCTGGCCATCTCGTTGCCGTCGATGGCGACGTGAAAGGCGTGCGGGCCGTGCTTTCGGAACGTTACGCCGTTCACCTCAACGATGATGCGTGCCCGTGCATCCACCACGCCATCCGGGCTGGCGAATTCAATGGTGCGCTGGATTGGCGGCATGGCGTCCTGCGCATCCGGATCCAGCAGCCGCACGTCCAGCCGTTTCTGCCCCGCTTCCAGGGTCGAATGACGCAGAATACACACCACCACAAACCGGGCGTGGGTCATCGGTAGAGCATTGCCGCTCACACTGTCGATGCCTATTCCCAGAGCGTGCAGTTTGCCCCGGTCGTCCAGCGCAGAGTCGCACAGAAAAGACAGTTCGGTGTTCATCCCAAACGGCTAACCGTCGCCGTCGCCCCCAACGTTTCCGAACGCCACGCCCGCAGCAGCGGCAGCCGGCGGCGCCACGGACGGGAATACCGCCGTGCGAGCCTCCGGCGGCAACTGGTCCTCCCAGTTGGGTATGAGCTGACGCTTGGTTGTCTCCAGCGTCAATACGACGATTACGCCCAGGCTGCTGAACGCCATGGACAGCGCGAACGCCGGCGCATATCCCACGAACTGAATCACCAGACCGGCCACCAGCGTCGAGACAAAATGCCCCATCATCGCTCCCGAGATTTGGAACCCATAGATGGTTGCCACCGGCCCGGTGCCAAAGTATTGGCGGTTCACCACCGGATACGCCGACATCTCGCCGCCGAATCCAACCCCGAACGCGCACCCGAACAGGTAGAAGGCCCACACATCTTGAGCCAAAAACAGCAGCACCACCGCTCCGGCCTGGATGCTCAGCGCCGTCGCCATTATCAGTTTGCCGCCCACCCTTTCGGTAATGATCGGCACCGCAAACCGCCCCATGATGCTGCACACGTTGATCAGCGTCAGAATCACTGCGCCCGTGGTGAAGTCGATACCCCGCGTTACCGCGTAGTCCACCACGAAAATCAACACTATGCCGTGGCCGGCGCAGCCCATGCCGTGGATCACCGGCAGATTCCAGAACGCCCGCGTGTGCTTCATCTGCCGTTGGAAAATGCGCAACCGCAGTTTGGCCATATCAGGATCGAATTTGGCCGGCGCCGGATCGTTCTCGGTGGCGCCGTAGGGAAGCAGGCCCTTATCCGCCGGCAGGTTGCGGAAAAACGGCATCAACCCCAGAATCGCTGCCCCTCCAACCAAACCGATGACAACGAACGTCGCTGTCCAGCCAAAATTC
Organism: Dehalococcoidia bacterium; assembly: GCA_965262485.1. GTDB lineage: Bacteria > Chloroflexota > Dehalococcoidia > Lucifugimonadales > UBA3495 > Bin87. Next base: position 3,850,024 of record OZ253540.1, read on the forward strand.
ACCAGCAGCATCGAATAAACCGGAGCCAGCACCGCAGCGCCCACCCCTCCGGCGGCCCACATTATCCCGATCCCCAGGCCCAGCCGCTTGCGGAACCACGGATTCACCGCCGCCATCAGGGGAACCATTGAGATTGACGAAGTGAGCGCCAGCATCACGCTGTAAACGATGAAGAACTGCCACACCGACGTAATGAAACCGATCAGCACCATGCTGACGCCGAACAACAATCCGCCCGCGACGATCAACTTGCGGGCCCCCAGCAGGTCGCCAAACCGTCCGCTGAACGGCGATGTCAGCGACCCGACCAGGTAGTACCCCGCCAGCGCGAATCCTATGAACGCCGGCGGCCATCCGAATCGACCGCCTTCTTCCAGCGGCTCCCTCAATTCCGGCACCATGATGCCGGCCGACATCGAAATCGACTGCCCAAAAATCTGCACCACGGCCAGGATCGCAATGATGACCCAGCCGTAGTGGAATTGACCCGTGGGTCGGATTTTCACGGGCAAAGCAGCCATTCGGATAACTTCCTAATTCTTCATCTTATTTTGCAACCTGGAGACGGAGGTACGCCCCGGATGTCGCGTTCAGTGCAATGGACACGCGGTCAGGAAAGCCTTGCCCCACCAGGTGTCGGAGGCCGTCGTTCCCGCTTCACCGCCCCCGGGGGTTGCAGCCGTGGCCAGTCGTGGAACAGCATTGGGATCGACCGTCCCCGACGTTGACGCTGTCTGCCCATATCCGGAAGTGAACCCGGATGTGGCGGTGGTTAGCACGCTGCCAATGCCGGCCTCGCTACTGGCCGCCACGGCCCATGCGCCAAAAAAGACGATCAACAGCAACGTAACCACCATCGCCCCCACGGACGTGAACATGGCCATATTGCGCCTCGCGAACGATAGCATAGCGAGCATATTGTACTCCTCAACGCGCCCCATTGACAGCATCCCGCGCACATGCCTGTCCCCTCTCCGCACATCCTGAGCCCGTCGAAGAACCCCCTCTCCCTCGATGGGGGCTGACAGGGGTATGTATGGGGTTGTCACGTAGGGGCATGGTAGGTGATTTCCAGGTTGGGCTTGGGTTCCGGCCAGGGTTCAGGATGCAGCCAGACGCGGCGCCAGAGTCGGCCTCGGAGCAGCAACCGCTTCAGCCAGTCAATGCCGTGGCGGATTACGCTGACGGTCCGTCTCGGCCTACGCCAGGGGTTGCGGCGCGTGGGAGCCAGCGCCCCCGTATCCAGTACGGGGCAGGCTTTGGGCGGCGTCCGCAGGTTGGACGGGGCAATTCTCCGGTCATTGGCGTCTTCCACTCTGGTGCCATAGGCCAGGGTCAGCAGGGTCGCCACCGACAACACGAGCCAATGCCGGGAGACACGCGCCGGGTCGGTCCGGCGGGTTCTTATCCCACTTCCAGCCCAGGCTCTTGACCGCTTTGAAGCCCAGTTAGATAACGTCACCCCGTACTTGATACGGGGCCAGAAGCGCAGCGCGTACCAACTCACCCCGACTGCTTCCGGCGGAAGGTCGGTGAGGATGATCCATGGCTCCTCTTGCTCAGCGTACCAGACCGCCAGCAGGGTACAACGGCGTTTGGCGGCGAAGGCAGTACCGCTGCCGACCCACGCGGTATCGGGACGGGAAACGAAGGCTCGCGCGGGCAGCCGGCGGCCGCCCTGGGCGCAGAAGGTGATGCTTTTCGGATACCTCATGTAGGGATGCCAGCCCCCGGCCTTCGCCGGGGCAGGCTCTGAGCCAGTATCTGTTGCCACAACTTGGGACTGGTCAGGCCCCGGTCGCACAGCACGATCACGGTCATTTCCTGGGGGACCGCTGGGGCCAGTTCCCGCAGCAGTTCCACTATCGGATCCATCCAGGCCCCGGGCCGGTTGGCGCGCATGATGCGCCAGGCCACGGGAATGGCGCATCCCCGATAGACCACGCTGATAACGATGGCGGTGGTGTCGTCCCCTTTCAGCGTGGGGTCCACCGCCAGGGCCAGCCGGCCGGTGCGGCGTTGCCCGTCCTGGAGATGGGTAAAGGTTTTGGCTTGCACGTAGAGTTCATGGACGGCGTCAGCCCACCGCGTCAGCCGGTCGTCATCAGGGTAGAGAGTACGCAGGTCATGGATGTCCCGCAGCAGAACCTGCCCCTGGCTTGAACAGGGGTGAGCCCAGCAGCGTTGTTTGGGACCGTTGTAATGGTGGTAGGCGGCGTAGAAGTCGCTGACCAGCACGCCAGCAAACTCCTCGCCCAGGACTTCATCCACCACCGCCTTGCCCCGCCCCCATCGCAGAGCCTGCCCCTGGCTTGAACAGGGGAAGTACCGCTGGATGGGCGTGCTGAAGGTCCAGACGTAGCCGTTGTTGCCGTCCTGCCGCCAGCCGGTCTCATCGGCATGGACCACCGGACTGCCTCGGATCCGTTCCACTATATCGGCCAGCGCAGCCTGGGCCTGGCGAGCCACCCTGTGTGTGGCGTCCGCGATGGCCCCCACACTGACGCGCAACCCATGCACGGCGCCCAGGTACCACTGGATGGTGCGCAAGGGCTGCCGGGCCTCCTCCCTAAGCGCGGCAATCAGGCTCATTACAGCCTGTCCTGAACTTGATTCAGGATTGATTCCCAGACGCTGCCGCCCCAGCGCCACGCCGTCCAGTTGCGCCGGTGGCACACAGCGGCGCTGGCAGCGCGGACAGGTGCGGGCGATGTTAAGCGTGCTCGGTGACCTGCACCGGAACCTGGGGTAAATCAATCACTTCCCGAGTGCGCTGGGTCCAACCACCGGACAGCTGAGTTGCGCAATCAGGACACTGTTCCACCGCGTGCTCCACCCGCTGGGTGGGCGTCATGCGGGTGCGGGCGAAACCGTGGGGCCGACGCTGGCGTGGCCCTTTGGGCTGGGCCAGTTCCGGTCGGCCTTGGGCTTCAGACCGGGCATCCGACCCGAGCCCCTGGCTTTGGCCTGCCCTTCCAATTGGGCAATCCGTTTCTCCAACCGCTCGATGATCGCCTGTTGCCGGACGATGATGGCAATCAGGACATCCCGGTCGGCAGTCTTGAGGTCAATTTCCGTATCCATACCCACTATATGACATAACACCACCGGCAGCGCAAGGCTCCCTGAACCCCTTTCGGCCAATTCACCTCACCAAGTCTGAACAGTTACCGCGCTTTTACACTTATTGACGGGACACTACCTGACGGTATTATACTGTGCTGGCTATTCCTGCTTGGAAGTAGAGTACCGGACGTGGTTACGGCAGTTGAAAGAGCAAATGCGACGCACGGGTTCATATCGCCGCGTTCTCCCCGGACGGGTAAGCGTTCACCTTGGAAAGGAGACCCACAGCCATGTTCAGCATCCGTGATAACAGCAGGAAAGCACGCAGTTTTTTGGCTCGCATCCACTTTACTCCCACCACCTTGTGATTATTGCCCCTGGTCCTGGCGCTGGCCGCCGTTGTTGGCGCGCTGGCCTTGCTGGGCTACGTGGCGGCGGGTTCGGCCCAGGCCCAGGAATTCGCGGGTTATGTACCGGCGAATGTCCGGGCCACCAACGGTCCAAACCCTGGGGAGGTCAATGTCGCCTGGGACACGGCGGACGCCGCCCAATACTACCGCATCGGCTGGATTGCCTTTGACGACTACGATGCCATCGTGGCAGCTGGCGGAGACTGGTTGGAAGGTTTCCGCTTCATTGACATTGCGAACCGCGGCCAGACCGAACACACCCTGACCCGCCTGCAGCCCGGTGTCCACTACGCTTTCATCATGGCCGGCAGCAGCGCCCGCTACGGCACCCCACATTGGTCACAGTGGGCCACGCTGACGCTGAACGCGGACGGGGCCTGCCCGGCGGCGGCGCCGACACCGACTCCCAGGCCAGCCGCCACGCCGACACCCACTGCCACTTCGACACCGACTCCCACGGTCGAGCCGTCCTCTTCCAATACCTACGGGCCGGGAAGCGTCATTCCTAATTTTCCCACTACGTTCCCGAACGTGCTCAGTGGAGGGTCCTGGCAGAAGAGCGGAGGCAAAGTAGTGATAACGATGCGGAGTGGCGGGTATGCGCGGTACGGACATGCCACCTACACCTGCATCACGGGAGGCTGCCGCATCGAGGACGGAAGGGTTCACTCCGGCACCATCAGAGTAGATCCCGCCACGACGACGACAGCAACGGCCACGCCGACACCCACGGCGACAGCAACGGCCACGCCCAGGCCAGCTGCCACGCCCGGCAACGTCCAGTACGTCTGGGACGGTTCCACTATTCGCGTCAGCTGGGATGCCGCGGACAACGCGGACTACTACAAGGTCTATTACGACGATTTCTTCACGTCGTCATGCCGCGTTACCCGCTCCGGCGATACCAGCTTCTGCGAAGAGCTGGCGTCGCGCGTAACGGGAACCTCCTACGTCCACACCAGCCCTGATGAGGATCGCAACTACTACTGGGTGACGGCGTGCAACAGCGGAGGCTGTTCCGCGCTGACGCCGACCGCTACACCTAGACCGACGGGCACACCTACACCCACGCCGACCGCTACACCCACGCCAACCCCTACCCCTACGGCCACGCCTCAACCGACCGCTACACCCAAGCCAACACCGATGGAAGGCGTTTGTGTGGTCGGGCTTATCGTCAGGCCCGGAGAAAGTTGCACCTACCCGGGCACGTCCGCCGAGTTCTCGGTTGACTCGTCCGGGCATGGACACTTCCTGTTCTTCCACGCAGGGACCGAAATCAACTGCACCAACTGCACCATCAATGGTGTTAGGTACAATTTCAAGGCCAGCAAGCAGAGCGACGGGACCTGGATAATCGAAGTCGCAGGATAATTTGTGAACCATCAACCCCATCATCATCCGGTATGAGGAGCATCATCATGGCGCGAAAATACCTACCCCTGTCAGCCTGACAGGGGTAGGTATGGGCGGAAATCGGGTTGCGATACAGCTTGGGATGACCGCCCTCACCCCCTGCCTTCGCAGGGGCAGGCTCTAACCCTCTCCCAGAGGGAGAGGGAACTATTGAATGAAAGACCCTGGGCAGTCACGCCAATCTCAGCAACCCATCATTTCAAAACTTTCGGACTACTAGTACCGTTTCCAGATAGATTTGTAAGAATATGAGAAGGCAGCCATACTTGGGTATGATCTTTCTGTGGGGGAGTATCCAGACATGGCTGCCATCAAGTATAAAGTCAAGCTGGCTGAATCCGAACGCTCCCGTCTCAATGAGGTTTCCCACCGGGGCAAGCCGTCAGTCCGCACCGTGAAGCGGGCGCTGGCGTTGCTCAAAGCGGATGAAGGACTTCGAGACGGTGCGATAGCCGGTGTGCTTTTGATCAACGCGGCTACCGTTGCCAGAGTGCGGAAACGGTTCGTCGAGGAAGGACTTGAGGCCGCCATCAATGACCAGCCGCGGCCGGGCCGGGAGCGCAAGCTGGACGGCAAGCAGGAAGCGCATTTGGTTGCCATCGCGTGCAGCAGTCCACCCGAAGGACACGTCAACTGGACGCTCCATCTGCTGGCTGGCAAGGTGGTGGAGTTGGAGTTTGCCGAGAGCATCTCCCTGGAGACGGTGCGCCAGCTACTCAAAAAAACGAACTCAAGCCCCCGTTCTGCAACGGGGCAGGCTCTGGAAGAAGAAGGAGTGGTGCATCCCCAAGCTGAGCGGGGAGTTCGTCGCCCGGATGGAGGACGTGCTGGACTTGTACCACCAGGAGTACAATCCGGAGCGTCCGGTAGTGTGTTTCGACGAGACCTCCCGGCAGTTGCTCGGGGATGTGCGTCCGCCCATCAAGGCCGTCCCCGGACGGGTGGAGCGCTATGACACCGAGTACCAGCGAAACGGGACCCGGAACCTGTTCATGTTCTGTGAACCGAAGGGCGGGTGGAGGCACGTCGAGGTGACTGAGCGCCGCACTGCCGTGGACTTCGCGCACCAGATGCGGTGGCTGGTGGACGAGGCCTATCCTGATGCCGAGGTGGTCAGGCTGGTGATGGACAATCTCAACACCCACAAACTCGGCTCGCTCTACGAAGCATTTGAGCCATCCGAAGCCCGGCGCATCGCCAAACGGCTGGAGTTTCATTACACTCCCAATCACGGAAGCTGGTTGAACATGGCTGAAATCGAGTTGAGCGTCTTTAGCAGACAGTGTCTGAACCGCCGGGTCGGCGATGCAGCGTTGCTGAGACGAGAGGTTGCGGCGCTCGAAAGCCAGCGCAACGAAACAAAATCAGTCATAGACTGGCGGTTTTCCACCCAGGATGCTCGGAGTAAGCTCCAACATATACACCCTACAAAACCAGATTGAAACAGTGCTAGTATCTTCCTGGCCAACCTGGGCGACGTATTGCCCTTCTACGGTGGCTCAACCGGATTTCTGCCGTCCACGGGAGACGACACCCACGCCTATGACGTGTTTTCCGCCTGGTTGTCCGGCGGCGGCCCCACGGTTGCCGATCCGGGCGACCAGGGCGGCATCGGTGTCCTGGCCTGGGCGGTAAGGACACCGCCGCTATGCGGCATGGTTTCCGTGGTCAAGTTCATTATTTCGCTGGCCATCCTGCACCTTTACGACGCAATCCAGATTATCCTTTCGGACGGCTTCGGCAACTGGTTCAAAATCATCATTCACGTCTTGGGGGCGCTCATCGCCATTGGCCTGATTGCCCGCATCGTGGACATAGCGGTCCGCGCCGGCGTGTTCTCAAACCAATACCTGTTGATCCTGATTTTAGGTGTGTCCATCATCGGGAGCCTGGCGACCGTCCTGGACGCATCAGGAGGTCTATCCTGTGGCTAATCAACCCCAAAACGAACCCGAACCCCCTCACGAGTTGCCCGACGCACCGCGCCGCCGGTTCAGCCTGCCGCCGGGCCTGCTAACCGTCCCGTGGAAAATTGGCTATGCGGTGGCGGCGCTGGCCGCCGTCGCGGTGATGGGCAACTGTCTGTTTGCCTATGCCAGCGCACCGCCGCCAACGCCGCCGGAACCGACTCCGGCGTCAGCCGCGACGCCGTGCCGGTTCCGGCGTTGATTCCCGACCGACCAGCGCCGACCCCCCTGCCTTCGCAGTATGCCCTTGTCCATTTCGTCAACGAAATGACGGCTTGCTACCAGCAACGCGGGTTAGAGGCCGACGTCGACCAGGTGGAAGCCGACATTATGCAGGACGTACCGTTGGCCATTGACCAGCTGCTGAAACTCTACGCGAAGGAGGAATGTACCGAAGTCGCGCCCTGGTATCAGATAGAGGGCCGGGTCGGTTGGCTCCTGCGCGGTTCGGGGATGCAGGAGCCATGATGAACCGTCAAACCTTCGTCGCTATCCTGGCCGTATCTGTGGTGGCCCTGGCGTTGGGGTTGCTATTCGTGGCCCTCGATTCGCCGCCAGCCCTCCGGAACCGGCCGAGTCCGCATCGCTGTTGAACCCCCTCAAACAGCAGGAAGTTGCGACCGGATTCACCATTGCCGAGTTGTACCAGGCGACGCACCAGGATATTGAGGTGGGCCTGTACGATGAAGCGGGAATACTGAACCCCGCCCAATGGACTTACGACGGGCTGGCCGGCACTTGCGGGGCTGCGATAACATTGGCCACGCAACAGGAGCGGGATCGCTTTGCCCCTACCCTACGCCGCCCCTGGACCGGATGGAAACCTACTCCTACGCAACCGGCACGAGCGGAGAGTCTGACGGGGCGACGACCACCACCAAAACCTTCCCCCAGGTCGCGGAGGTTCGCACCAGTTACGTCCAGCCGACCCCAGGCAAAATTGACCGTTCGCCGGTTCGGGTCGATGCTACGGCCTGGAATGGCTGGGAAGGCCGCCCGATTGCGATTGTGGCCGATGGCGCGGCCATCTTGCAGACACCCAAAGGCGCGACGACCAACGCCTATCTGACGGTGTTGACCGGGCCGCTGCCTGACGTCGGTCAGCAGACGGCGTTAGCCAGGCTACCTATGCCCCCGCCTTCCTGGGACGCCGGGATAGCAACGCTGGAATTACACGGGGGCAGCGGCCGCGTCCTGCTGGCCAGCAACGCAATCCCCGCCAATCACCGGACGGCGGTGCTGCATATATCGACCGGGCCCGTACCGGATTGCGGTTCCCTCAATCTGCGCTGGGAGCGCCCCGTCGTCGTCGTAGTCCGGGCGCTAACCGGCCAGCCGCATCAAGATTGGTGATGACGGCGGAGTAGTCGCGCAACCGCCATAGGCATCGGCGGAACCGCGCAGAGTCATTCCGACCAAAGGGGCAGGCCGTCGCTAACCTGGGCTGGCTCACTTACGATATTTATCCAATCTAAAACATCGCAGCGTCGGCGGACGAACCCCGCCGGGAGCGTTTGCGGGCGGCGCTGGCTAAAGCGGTTTTCAGCCCCTCTACTCTCCCGACCTTCGCTTTCGGCGCGCCAGGGCCAACTGGTAGTCAGCCTCGGCGCGCATCCAAACGGCGGCAGGGACTCCCAGCGCTTCCTCCAGTTCCAGGGCGGTCTGCGCGGTGATGGACTTTCTGCCGTGGACTATCTCGGTGATGACATTCGGAGGCCGGCCCATCGCCTTCGCTAACTGCCGCTGGCTCAGGCCCGCGTCCGCCAGCGTGACTTTGAGAATGCGACCAGGGGACGGCGACGCCAGCTCGCCGTCCCGATGCGCCCGGAGAATCTCCGGGTGAACCTCGGCAGCCGGCCGGGCCGGGCTTGTCCAGTGGGCCGGATCTTCCGGGTCGGCGGCGATATGGGCCTGGATGCGGGTTTCTTCCTCGTCGCTGGGGTAATCGTTGGGGCTAACTGTTGGCATATTCCCTCACCTCTCGCCTGCTGGCTGGACGTATGCTGATGATACGAATGGTGTCGCCCCGCAACGTATAGGCCACTGTACAAAGACGCCCACCGCCAATACGACCAGTGGCGGCGTAGCGTTCTTCATGGTGCCGGTCGCTGCGCTTTACCACGGCGTTGACCCAATCAAAGCCCGCAATGACATCGAACCGGACGCCGTGTTTTTCCCGATTGCTCTCGCTTTTCAGGACATTCTATTCGTATTCCATCCCAACATTGTATACCTTTAACATATACACTGCGGCCGGAGCGGAAGGGCGCGCACGCCGAAAGCGCAGATCTCTGAGTCGTGGCCAGGTCCAGGGTTGGGGTTGGTTCCGGCGTGGCGGTTGCCGGCGGCGACGTGGGATTAGCCCGGGCTGGGGTTCCATTAGTAGCCGCTCCTAACTGCCTCACGTAGCGATGCAGCCAGGTCAGCCGACCGGACATCATTCACTCCTCTGGCTGCCCCCAGCTCAATGTGCTGGCCTTCGCGTTGGGGTTGCTATTCGTGGCCCTCGATTCGCCGCCAGCCCTCCGGAACCGGCCGAGTCCGCTTCGCTGTTGAACCCCCTCAAACAGCAGGAGGTTGCGACCGGATTCACCATTGCCGAGTTGTACCAGGCGACGCACTAGGATATTGCGGCGGGCCTGTACGATGAAGCGGGAATACTGAACCCCGCCCAATGGACTTACGACGAGCTGACCGGCGCTTGTACGGCTGCGATAACATTGACCATGCAACAGGGGCGGGACCGCTTTGCCCCAACCCCTACGCCGCCCCTGGACCGGATGGAAACCTACGCCTACGCAACCGGCACGAGTGAAGAGTCTGACGGGGCGACGACCACCACCAAAACCTTCCCTGCAATGAATCACCGAGGTAAGGGTTGGCGGCGGCGGGTATTCGTTGCGGCCGGTGGTGATTTTCGTCGGTGAGCATCTGCTGAAAATGGCCTACAACGGCCTGAAAACGCTCCGGTGCCCAAATATCTAGTCTTTTCGCTCAAAACGCGCTGTGGCGGGGCGGTCCCAGGCGCAAGGATTCGGCCTAGCTACGCGACTTGTTCGGACGTTTCAACCTAGCAGGTCGGCCTTCAGCGGCCACCGGCCTTGAATGACGTAAGCAACCCTCCCGTCGTCGTCGCGTTCGCTGGCGTACAGTACGACTTCATCGACCAGGAACGCTTCGGTAGCCTCGAACGGCATATTGCACCAGTAATCGGACATTTCTAGGCACCAATTCCGGTCATCGGTATCGAACCGTCCAACCGTTACGTGCGGCAGAAAATTGTTCCCCGATGATTCATACCCCAATTCGTCCATTGCGTCGCTCACGGCCATTTGCAAAAGGTTGAGCTGGTGGCGCTGGCCACCCACGCCGACCCAGGCAATCTTGGGCGCACCGCCGCAGTCCGTGAAGATGTGGCACCCGTATAGGCAAAGCGCGAACGACGGCAGGGTGCCGGCTACGCCCGCCAAAGCCGCCGTCAACGCGGGAACCTGTTCTCCCCTTCAAAACAACCACGTTTTGAGATAGTTTCTTAGAGCCTGTTTACAATCTTTTGAGGATTAGCACCATGAAGGCAAGCACCACCATTTGCAGGCTGGTATTGAGCTTTCTTTCGCAGTTCTTCCAGAGGCGGCGGCACTTCTCCAGCCAGGCGAAAGACCGCTCCACCACCCATCGCTTCGGCAGCACCACGAAGGTGTGCAGTTCGCTGCGTTTCACCACTTCCACCGCGGCTCCCAACAAGCTTTGCACCGCAGCAGCAAAGGGCTTTCCGGTGTAACCCCCGTCCACCAGCACGTTCTGCACTTGACTGAGGCCGTCTCGGCGCCGGTCAAACATCGCCAAAGCCCCAGCCCGGTCGGTGACGTTGGCCGTGGTTATGTGGATCGCATGGGGCAATCCTTGCGTATCCACCGCGATGTGTCGCTTGATTCCGGATACCTTCTTGCCCGCGTCATAGCCCTTGTGCTCGGCGCTGTCCGTGTTCTTGACACTCTGGGAGTCCACGATACAGAAGCTGGTCCGCTCTTTCCGCCCATTGCTGCGTCGGGCCGCGCCAACCGATTTTTTTTAGGACTTGTTCCAGAATGGAATCCTGCTCCGGGTCGGGCCGCTCACTCCATTGCCGGAAATACTGGTAGCAGGTGCGCCAATCGGGGAAGTCCGCGGGTATCATTCGCCACTGGCACCCGCTTTTCAGGAGATATAGCACACCGCAGAAAACGTCATACAAGTCCACGGTGCGGGGCTTGGTCCGGCGGCGGGCCGACTCCAGCGTCGGCAGAATACGGGCGAATTGCTCCCGGCTGATGTCGCTGGGATAGGAATGAGACATGATTACCCTCCCCTGAATAATAGCCTCAACTTAACCTATTTCAGAGATCGTAGACAGGCTCTTAGAAGTCGGGTTGGGGCGGGGCTCCCCAGCCTTGGGGGACGTTGATCAGGTTTGGCTCCAGGTCCTGGACGGAGGTCTGGCCGCAGTAGGCCATGGCCCGGTCGATCTCTTCCCGGAGCAGTTCCAGGACGCCGTGGACGCCCTCGGCCCCGTTGACGGCCAGCCCCCAGAAGAGGGGACGCCCGATGCCAACGGCCTTGGCTCCCAAGGCCAGTGCCTTGACGACGTCGCTGCCGCGGCGGACGCCGGAGTCAACGTAGACTTCGCAATTGCCCTTGACCGCATCGACGACCTCGGGGAGCATCTCGATTGCGCCCATGGTCATGTCCAGTTGGCGTCCACCGTGGGTCGATACCAGGACGCCGTCGACACCGCTCTCGGCGGCGATGTGGGCGTCCTCGGCGGTGCGGATGCCCTTGAGCACCAGGGGCAGGCCGGTGAGGCTGCGGAGCCATTGAAGCTCCTGCCAGGTGAGGGGAACGGTGCGGTTGACGTTCCAGCCGACGGACTCGTCGGTGCCGCGCAGCACGTTCTCCGGCTTGTTGACGCCCCGGAAGTTGCCCTGCTCGAAGTTCCGGTTATACCGGTTGCGCAGGTCACGCTCCTTGGGGCTGGGGGTGGGGGTGTCCACCGTCAGGGTGATGGCCTTGAACCCGGCCTCTTCGGCGCGGCGGACCAGCATTTCGGTGAGGTCGTAACCCCGGTGGTAGAGCTGGAAGAAGAGGGGGCTGGTGGCTTCCTCGGCGACCTCTTCCATGCTGCAGTTGGAACCGGTGCTGAGCATCATCAGGGTGTTGGACATGCTTGCGCCGCGGGCGGTGGCCACCTCTCCCTCGGGATGGGCTCGGTGATGGGAACCTGCGGGGCAGACGAACACCGGCATACTGAGTTCACTACCCAGCATGGTGGTCGAAAGGTCCCGCTCCCCGATGTCGCGGAGGAACCTGGGGCGCAGGGTCAGCTCCTCGAAGGCGGTGCGGTTGCGCCGGGTGGTGAACATGTCCATAGCCCCGGCGTCGATGGTGTCCCAATCGTCGTGGGGCAGGACCAGCCTGGCACGTTCCTCGTAGTCGTAAAGGTTGATGGGGTCGAGTCGCATCTTGACCTCCCTTTGGAGATGGATCCTACCCGCCGCTCCCCGCCCGGCATGAGGGTATGGGGCAGCGTTCTCGGTGGGTAGAGTTGACGGCGCCTATACTTTACGGCCTGGAGCGGCTGCGGGCAAGTCCCAGGGGAATGGCGAGAGCGTTTCAGAGGTGTCGTTCGTCGGCATGGCCCTTGTGTTGTCCAGCGCCCGAAAGCGGCTGACAGGGACAGCTCCCGGTCCACACTGACCGGTCGCCGGGCCATCCGGCGAGGCCGAGGGCGTAGGGCCATCCGCCGATGCCGGCGAAGAAGTGGCATTGCTCATATCCTTTGAGGTCATCCGGCCTTACCTCCTTGACGCTGCGGTCGTCCACGTCGCCCGCCGGCAGCAGGCCAGCCGATACCAGGTTGCGTAACCATTGCGCCGCGAACGGGTCGTTATCGTTGTAATAAACAGGCTTAGTCATTTGGCAATCGTCTTGTCGCCGACAATCTCGCCGTCTACCGGCGGGGTTGACTTGAGCGGCGGAAACCAGCGAGTGAAGGGCATCCCGGTCGTGGGTTCAATCATTGCCACCGGCCGCCAGCCCAGCGCCCGTAGGTCCTGCTCCAATTGGGTGATTTCGGGGTCTATTTCGTTGGGTTCGCACATCCTGATTGATTCTCCTTTTGTGGCTGTTTATGCCACGTACTCATACGCCGAGCGCGGGATGCTCAACTGGTAACCGCTTTCCGGCGGCGTCAGTTGACCGGCCGCAACCATGTCCTGGTAAATCTCCATCGCCAGAGACGCTTCAACCGACAACGGCAGGGGCAATTGGCCGGCCCGCAGGGTACGAATCATCCGATTCCACAGCCGCTTGAAGTTGTGCCCCGGCCTGTCCCAATTGAGGTGACACCGTTGGCACAATGCCGCCAAGTTGAGTAGCGACGCGCTGGCCGGCCGCTTGTCCCAAACGTGGGCGATGGTCAACACTACTTTGCTTCCGGTGTCGGGATGGGGAATGTAGTTGACAGCGCCGCACCATTCGCAGCGGCCGCCGGAGCGGTACTGAATGATGAACCGGCGGCGCACCGCCCAATCCTTTGGGTAAAGCCGCGCCGACTTCCTAATGATTGGCATGGGCCATTACCCTTTCCAAATGAGGATGAATCCGAGTCTTGCCCGATTCCATGAAACAGGGTTGGCCGTACTCTGCGCCGCAGTTCCCGCATTTGTCCGGCGCGGTGGCCAATTCAACCCGCGAGGCGTGTGGAGGCCGTGCCTTACCCTGAACAGTCGTGCAGGGTTCGCCTTTGACCGCCATGCAGTTCGCACATTCAACATTCGCAGGTTCCATAGTCACCAACCTTTCAGGCGTCTAACCCGCGTCGGGGGCGCAGTTTTCGCAGCTAGGGCCGGACTCATCCGGCAGTAGCCGGTGGCCGCATTTACCGCAGGTCGTCGGCCCATCGGACCCGCCCGCCCGGCGACTAAATCCGTGCAATCCGTGCAATCCCTGCGATGAATCCTCGATGGGTTGCAGCGCAAATTGGTCGTATCGGTTGCCGTAACGTGGCCCCATCTGGAGCTGAACCGTTACGTCGTCAAACTCGAAGGTCTGCCCTACCAACCCCTTGATTTTCTTGGTGAGATTGGCCCGACGTATCTGGTCGTTGGTGCCCTTGACTTCCAGCATCCCTTCGGGGTTTTCGTCGTCGTTGGGGTCGCCCAACGCGACCACGGCTAAATGTTTCGCCATGACCAGGTTGCTCTGGTGGGTGTCCCACCACCACCGCATGAATGGATGGACCGCCGCTTCCGCCGAGGACACCGCCCGTTCCTCAAATTCCTCGACATTCGCGCCGAAGTCCGTGAACCCTGCCGCCTCAAGAATTGCAGTGGTCTGCGCCGCCCATTGCGGGAACCGGCGCAATGCCCTTGGCGTTCCGTTTGCCGCCGGTTTGCCGGCTTCCAGCCAGTGATGCACCAGAGATACTGCGGCGCGTTGCAGGTAGTCCAGGTTCGCCCTGGTGTGAGATATAACGTCGGGATGCTTGAAGGTGTCCCGGTGGTCCGGTCGCTCCATACGGGCATCCAGGCGAAGCGGCATAGTGCGGTTGGCGAGTTCGGCGTCAATGCTCACGTTGTTTGCGGTGGCGTGAATCACGAAATTGCGTGGGTCGATGGCGATGTTCCGGCTGACGCCGAGTTCGCGCGCTTCAAAGTCATCTTCAGCGGTTACTATTTCAGCAATCATGCTGCTGGAGAAGTTGCCGTTGAGGTTGTCCAAGAGGACTACCCCGTTATTCTGGCGCAGCGTTGCTGTCGCCCGTTTCTCAAATTCCAGGGTTTCCGTGCTGTAGGTGATCCGCTTGGGCATCTTGCCGGTGGTTACGAGAGACACCAACTGCGATAGCAGGGTAGCGCCGGTCCCGGACTTGGGCTTGTCGAACATGAACATCGGCGCAATCGCATACGACCGCCGGCATACCTGCGTGATGATTGCAGCAAACAGCGTGGTTCAGTCCGCGTCGCACGCAAAGGGGAAATCCACGAAAACATCATCAAGGGCCGCCACCGCCGTTGCCACCAGCATGGGTTGCCCCACTAGTACCGTTTCCAGATAGATTTATGAGAATATGAGAAGGCAGCCATACTTGGGTATGATCTTGCTGCGAGGAAGTGCCCAGTCATGGCTGCCATCAAGTATAAAGTCAAACTGACCGAGTCCGAACGGACCTTTCTCAATGAGGTTTCCCACCGGGGCCAGCCGTCAGTCCGCACCGTCAAGCGGGCGCGGGCGCGGGCGCGGGCGCTGCTCAAAGCTGACGAAGGGCTTGGGGACCGTGAGATAGCCGATGTGCTGTTGATCAACGCCGCTACCGTCGCCAGAGCGCGGAAGCGGTACGTGGAGGAAGGACTTGAGGCCGCCATCAATGACAAGCCGCGGCCGGGCCGGGAGCGCAAGTTGGACGGCAAGCCGGAAGCGCACCCCGTATCCAGTACGGGCAGGCTCTGACCGCCTTCGCGTGCAGCACAGCCCCCGCAGGACACTCGCACTGGACGCTCCGGTTGCTGGCTGGCAAGGTGGTGGAGATGGAGTTTGCCAGGAGCATCTCCGCCGGGAGCATCGCCTTGGAGACGGGGAGACGGTGCGCCAGCTACTCAAAAAAATGAACCCAAGCCCCCGTTCTGCAACGGGGCAGGCTCTGGCAGAAGAAAGAGTGGTGTATCCTCAAGGTGAGCGGGGAGTTCGTGGCGCGGATGGAGGATGTGCTGGACTTGTACCACCAGGAGTACAATCCGGAGCGTCCGGTAGTGTGTTTCGACGAGACCTCCCAGCAATTGACCGGGGAGGTGCGGCCTCCCATTGCAGCCGCTCCGGGACGGGCGGAGCGCTATGACACCGAGTACCAGCGGAACGGGACCCGGAATCTGTTCATGTTCTGTGAACCGAAGGGTGGGTGGAGGCACGTCGAGGTGACTGAGCGCCGCACTGCCGTGGACTTCGCGCACCAGATGCGGTGGCTGGTGGACGAGGCCTACCCTGACGCCCAGGTGGTCAGGCTGGTGATGGACAACCCCGTATCGAGTACGGGGCAGGCTCTCAACACCCACCAGCCCGGCTCGCTCTACGAAGCATTTGAGCCATCCGAAGCCCAGCGCATCGCGAAACGGCTGGAGTTTCATTACACTCCCAGTCACGGCAGCTGGCTGAACATGGCTGAAATCGAGTTGAGCGTCTTCAGCAGACGGTGTCTGAACCGCCGGGTCGGCGATGAAGCGTTGCTGAGACGGGAGGTCGCGGCACTCGAAAGCCAGCGCAACGAGGCCGCCGCCAGCATAGACTGGCGGTTCTCCACCCAGGACGCTCGCAGTAAGATCCAACATATCTACCCTACAAAACCAGATTGAAACGGTACTAATAGTCTGTCAGTGTTGGATTGATGGGTAAAGAGACTTCAGTTTAATGCGCGCATCCGCGGTGGTGAAGCGCCAGTCCACCCGTATCGCGTCCCGGTTGCGCTGCTGCTGCCACGCTCCCACCTCCCGCCGCAGAGCGCTTTGGTCGGGAATACGGCGGTCCAGGCATTGCCGGGCCATCACCCCGATTTCAATCTCGGCCATATCCAGCCAACTGCCATCCACCCGGTCAAGCCGGGTGGCAAAGGCTTGGGAGTGTAGTGGACCTCCAGCCGTTCGGCGATGCGCCGCGCTTCGGCAGGTTCAAATTCCTCGTACAGCGAGGACGGGTGGTGGGTGTTCAAAGCCTGCCCCGTACTCGATACGGGGTTGTCCATCACCAGCACAATACGGTCTTTGTGCGGGTAGTCCTCATCCACCAGTTGCTTGACCACCCAGGCCCAATCGGCTTTGGTGCGCCGGTCCGTCACTTCCACCCGGCGCCACCCTTCCAGCGGAGCGAACAACATGAAAAGGTTGCTCACCCCGTTGCGCTCGTATTCGTAATCGTAGGAGCCCACTGCCCCAGGCCGGGCCGGACGCGGCCGGCGCGTCTCTTTCACCCCCGGTCGTGGCCGAGGGCAGGCTCTGCTGTTTTGCTGGTCTCGTCCAGGCAGACCAGAACTTCGTTGTCCGCATACTGGCGGTGATAGACCTCCAGCACGTCCTTCCATCGCGCAGACGAACTCGGCGCTGCCCTGCGGAGGGATGCACCAGCATTCCTTCAGCCAGAGCCTGCCCCGTTGCAGAACGGGGGCTTGAGTTCGTTTTTTGAGCGTCCGGCGCACCGTTTCAGCGCTGATGCTCTCCACTATCTCGCATTCGACCAACCGGCCGGCCAACAGTTTCAGCGTCCAACTGGTCCGGCCTTCCGGCGGTTCTCCGCCGGCCAGGGCAATCAGAGCCTGCCCCGTACTGGATACGGGGTGGGCTTCCCCTTGACCGTCCAGTCGCTTCGGACGCCGGTTAAGCTGCCGCTTTCGTCCCAGCGCCGCCTCAATCCCTTCCTCCACGCAGCGCCGGCGCACCCGCTCCACCGTCGCACGGCCAATTTGGAGAACCCGGGCAATGTCTTCATCCTTCATGGCCCCGTCCACATGGGCCTCATCACTCAGCAGCAGGATGCGCCCGTGGGTCTGCTTGTAAGCCGCCGCCCGGCCACGGGACACCAATGTCTTCAGTTCCTGCCGCTCCTCAGTGGTCAACTTAACCCGGTATTTCTTGACTGACATCCCCATCACCCCGCAACCTAATACTCAATCAATCTAGGAATTGAAGGGATATAGGCGATGCAGTTTGGTTCTGGCGTCCCGGGTGCTGAACTGTCAGTTGACGGTGGCCCCCGCCGCATTGCGCTCGGCCTCATAGGCGTTGATGGCTCGCTGCAGGGCAGTCTCGTCGGGATTACGCCCCTTGAGACAGGCCCGGGTCAACACGCTGAACTCAATCTCCGCCATGTTGAGCCAACTGGCGTGCTTGGGCGTGTGGTGAAACTCCAGCCGCTTCACGATGCGCCGAGCTTCGGCGGCCGGGAAGGTCTCATAAGAGGGAAGCCATGCGGTGCGTGTTCAAATTGTCCAGAACCACCCGCACCACTGGGGCATCGGGGTAAGCCTCATCTACCAGCCAGCGCATCTGGTGGGCGAAGTCCTCCATGGTGCGGCGCTCGGTAATTGCCACGTGGCGCCAGCCCGCCAGGGGTTCGCAGGTCAGGAAGATGTTGCGGGTACCGGCGCGGCGATACTCGTAATCCTGACGCCGCGGTCGTCCCGGTTGCACTGGGATGGGCGGCCTGGTGTCGGCCAGCAACTGGGTGGAAGTCTCTTCAAAGCAGACCACTGGCCGGTCCGGATCGTAGGGCTCAGCATACAAGTCCAGCACGTCCTCCATCGCCGCCACAAATTCACCCCCTACCTTGGGGATGCACCACTGCTGCTTCCGCCACGGCTGGAGGACGTTTTTTTGAGCCTCAGCCGCACCGTCTCATGGGACAGGGACTCCACCAACCCCAACTCCACCACTCGGTCGGCCAGCAGATGCAGGGTCCAGTGGTCGTGGCCATCGGGCGCTGGGCTACACGCCAGGGCAATCAGAGCCTGCCCCGTACTGGATACGGGGTGGGTTCGCCCAGATCGTCCAGCTTGCGATACCGGTTGGCCTGGACCCGGTCCTGCAACACGCCATCCAAACCTTCCTCAGCGTACCGTCGTTTGGCCCGGTACACCGTACCCTTGGACACGTCCAAAGCGGCCGCCACCTGGGGTGCGTTCTATCCCTCAGCTACTTCGAGCAAGATGCGCGCTCGGGCGACGATGCGTGCCGAACTTTTGCCGCTACGTATCAGTCGGCTCAGTCGCTCGCGTTCGTCCGGCGTCAACCGTACTGCGTATTGCTCCAGGGCCATGTTTGCCACACCTCCCCACCACTAGATCTTGCAGTCAGCGTAGCATTTGGAAGCCTTTCACTAATACAACTTACAATACTAATTTGAACCAGTACTAATCCTGTTTATCCCATGTTTGGAAGAATACTCCTGCAAGCCGTCATTTCAAAGATGGTGGTCTACCAGGGCCTGTTTACACTAACGCAGCGCATCGAGAATGAGTGCGAATGAGATGAACCCTCCGTGTGTAGACGGTATGCCAATTGCCGAATCGGAGTGGCAATCCCTGCCACTGGCAACCGTGCTCGGCGACATACAGAATCGCGTTGAGCACTTGCAAGTTGGACAGTTTGACGTTGCCGCGCTGAACGGGCAGGACCGGTGCAATGCGTTCGTATTGATCTTCTGTAATCTCCATGCGGGCATGACAATATTTCAGCTCTATTAGTGTGAACAGACCCTAATCCGGAGAATGTCCCTCCCTGCTGGGGCCGGCGAGCGTAGGGAGCGGTTGCAGGAATATCGAGCTGCCGGCATCACGCTGCCTATCATCGCGCCGTGGCTGGGGGTACGAACCCTTTCGCGACTGCGCAACAGATTATCAGGGCAAACGCTCCGGAATGAGAGCATCTGCCCTGCCGGGCGCGTGTTGGAGCGGCGCCGGTTGGTAGTTCAGTCGCCGGCGGGCAGCCAGGGCGACCAGAGAGTAATCGGTATCGTGACTGACACGCGGGGCTGGTCGCCGACTACGGCGGTAGTATGGCCCTGCCCGGTCAAATCGTCCGCCATCAGAACATCGCCGGCTCCGAATCGTCGCTTGGTGCCGTCTCCGATGCCAACTTCCATCTCTCCGGCCAGGGTGATGACGTACTGCCGCCGGGGAGCGGTGTGCCAGTCGGAAAAGTAGCCGGGCTCGAACTTGCGGAAATTGACGCCCGGAGTTACCTGCATTCCGCTATGAATTGCCCGCTCGCCGGGAAGGTCCAGATCCTCAAAGTGAGTCTGACCGTCGTCTCCGGTGTAAATGCGTGTGAACATGAGCCTGCACCTCCAGATGATTGCGTTTTAGTTTGTCGTAGATTGTGACCAGGCAAATTGCGGGTGGGACATGCTCGGTCGCCGGTATTTTAGCGCAAATGGCGGTGTATGGTGAGGTTTCCAACTTGGAAATAGGGTATGACGGCGTTACAATATAAACGCTGACAGGTTGCCGATGTAGCTCAGCGGTAGAGCAGCGGTTTCGTAAACCGCAGGTCAAGGGTTCGATTCCCTTCATCGGCTCCACTCACTTACCGACCGCAGTGCGACCGTTTCCGCAAAGCGGCGAGAAGGCCAGTTCATGCTAGATACCAAGCGAGAAGTCGCGGACGCCCTGGCTCGGGCCATGAGCGACGCCATCACTAACGGTTTGACCACTGACGACATAGACGAAATCGACGAAATTGCAAAGATGGTAACGGCGCAGCAACCCCGACCCCAATTAGCAATGGACATGGCCGAGGACTCCGAGAGCGACGAATTGCCAGTCTACGCCGAAGCGCCGCCGGGCCTGATTGACATAGCAACGGCGGCAAAGCAACACGGCGTCAAGACGGGAACCGTCAAGGGATGGGTACACCGGGGAGTTGTGCCGGTTTTGGGCAAAGTCAGGGGACTTGGAGGCCATAGGGTACTCATTTGCGAGGAAACCATCATCAAAATGGCGGAAATGCCCAAAAACAAAGGCGGAAGGCCACGTAAAACCTAAACCGTTTATTGCCAAAGCCTAAACCAGTTTTCTAAACTCCCGGCCGATGGATTCGACCGGGAGTTTTCATTTGACCGGGTTAGACCTTGCCCCGTGGCTAAATACCGTTCACCAGGGCGATTGCGCCAGGGTGATGCGCCGGGTCCCGGCCGGGTCGGTGGATCTGGTTTTCACGTCGCCGCCGTACAACCTTCGCACCAGCTCGGGCAACGGACGGCTACGGGGCCACCCCGAAATCCTGGCCGGGTTCATCCGATGGCGGAAGCAGACGCGCATAGCGGCGCGAGACTGCGGGAGGTGGCGTGATGATTCAGTTTGCCGCCTCCTCTGACGCGTCCGATATCGTTCCCTTTTCCCGAGTGCGTTCCCACTGCTTTAGGGCTTCCGGGTGCACTTCTCTAGCCGGTTTGGGTTGGGAGAAGTCCCCGGCGTCGATACCCAACTCCTCGCGATCTTCCTCGATCTGCTCAAGGATGGCCGCCTCTTCCTCGTCAGTTAGGTCCCTATGGGTGGGTTTAAGATTCGGCATATTCCCTAACCTCACTCCGGCTCGAATGGCGGAGGCTGATGATGCGGCATCGCGATCCCGCATTGTGTAGATAACGGTGTGGAGGCGGTCCCCGATATAACCGGTGGCCATGAACCGGATTTCGCCATGTCGGTCGCTGCGGCGCGTGATCGCGGTGTTCCATTCAAAGTGGTTCACGGAGTCGAAGTCCAGCCCGCGCCGAGCGAGTGTTTCAACTCGCTTCGCTTCGTACCACTCGTATTCCACTCCTTGATTGTAACCACAACCGCCCCGGCAGTCGAATGGCCGGCGTCGAGACAGATGAGCAGTGAGGAGGTGGTGTGATGGGCGGGTTAGACCTGGCCCCGTGGCTAAATACCGTTCACCAGGGCGATTGCGCCAGGGTGATGCGCCGGATCCCGGCCGGGTCCGTGGACCTGGTTTTCACGTCGCCGCCGTACAACCTTCGCACCAGCTCGGGCAACGGACGGCGCAACTGGCCCGGCTACGACGGCCATTCCGACGATATGCCCCACCGCGACTATGTGCGGTGGCAACGCCGTTGTCTCACCCAAATGATGCGGGCGCTGGCCCCGCACGGCGCGATTTTCTACAACCACGTCTATCGGGTGCAGTACGGACGGCTACAGGGCCACTCCGAAATCCTGGCCGGGTTCCCGGTGCGCCAGATCATCATCTGGAATCGCTCCGGCGGCACGAATTACAACCCCGGGCTACTACCTGCCCACCTACGAAGTCATTTACCTGATCGCCAATCCTGGCTTCAGGCTGGCGCAGTCGTACCCTGACATTTGGCGGGCGCACCAGGAAGATTCGGACTGGATACCCGAAATCCCGACGTTCCCGCTGGATTTGCCGCTGACGGCGATCAAAACCACTGGCGCCCAGGTAATCCTTGACCCGTTCCTCGGCAGCGGGACCACTGCCGCGGCAGCCAAGATGGAAGGGCGGGATTACATCGGGATCGAGAAAAGCCGCCGCTACTGCGCCATCGCCCGGCGTCGGCTCGAACTAACCCGCCCCGGCGAACCGCCACCACTGCCGCCGACCTACTCGGTTCCTTATAACCCTGACGCGGTACAGGTCGCCGGCAACGTTCGGCTGGTCTATGAGCGAATCAGGGGCGCAATCCTTGCCACAAACAAAGCGGAAGTCGTCCTGAGCCTGCATGACGTGGCGGAAGATTTGGGACTCGGCCTGCGGACCGTGGGACGGGCCACGGCGCAACTAAAGGCCGCTGGCTATATCGCCGTCGTGAATCATGGCCGATGGGCCAGTTACAGCCTGCCGCCGCCCTCGGTTGGCGGTACACCCGCGGCCAGTGGCCAAAAACCCCCCTCGGTTGGCCGTACATCCCGACCGGACCCGCCCGCCCGGCGACTAAATCCCTGCAATGAATCACCGATGGGTTACAGCGAAAACCGGGGGGCTCCATGAACCAGCAGAGTACCGCAAGGGGACCTCCGCAGCCGCCCGACGACCAACAGAAAAAACGCCGTCGTCGGGGGCAAACCCGGCGACAGCGCAATGCTAATAAGACCGATCAGGAGTTTATCACATGACAATTCAATCAGACCGTTCCCAAGACATCGACCCAAACCTGCGATGGGAGATCACCGAGCTGGGCCGCAAGGCGCTCCGAGATGCCACACCGACCGGGTTCCCGCTTAACGGGAACCCGGTCGGTGTCGATGAATTAGTGCCCCGAAACCCCTTTGACCTGCTGCCGAAAGGCGACCCTACCGCGTATTGCGATGGGGGTTGCCCTGACTGCAACGAGCAACCGCCCGCCTATATCCACGGCTACGCGGACGGCAATAGCAAGGCGCATTTTGAGATTCGCTACCGGACGTCGGACCACGACCCGCAGGTTTGCGGTTGCGAACCCTGCATCACCGTTCGCGTGGCGCTGGCCCGGTTCAACTTGCGCCCGCCGGCCACGCCGGCCAGCGACGCAGACCACCCCGATTACCCCGGCTACAAGGTGTGTCGGGGTTGCGGCGGGCCGGACGACGGACACTTTCCCGATTGCGTTGTCCAACTGTACGAGAAACGGCGGGAAGCCACGCCAGAGGAGGCCCGGAGAATCGACCAGTGGGTTGCCGAGAACGCCACGGTGATTACGCCGGTAGCGGGTTGTCCCGAAAACGACGGCGGGGTTCGATGATGGCGATTCCCGGACTCGGCTACTGCCCCCAATGTCCGCATTGCCGAGACGCTAGGCGGCGCGGCTATTGTCCACTGGAATGCCTATGCAAATGCGCCGTCCACAACGACGCTGACTGTGATTGTGCTCCCGGCTGCGACTGCTATTGCCCACGTTGCCACCCATGCCGTGAAGCGGCAGAGGCGGCCTAGCCATGATGCCAGCGTCAGACCTGCACGACCCCGAACGCCGCGACGCGACCGGCGTCAAGGTCAAGTATCTCTACTGCCCCGATTGCGGGGGTTTCAGCGCCGGCGGCGTCTGCCGCGTGTGTGAGCGTGGGCTGGGCGATTTTGTGCCGCCGGCCCCGGTAAGGGATTCCACAACCCCACCAACCGTCAAAGGAGGAAAACACCATGAGTTGCAACCAAGCAGCACCAGGGGACTACGAACTGTCCGAAGTGATTGAGGCCGCTGAAACCGACTGGAACGGCATATCAGAGGACGACGGCGGAATCATCATCGACGGACCCACTCTGTCCTGCAACGCCAGCCGACTCGAACCAGGCAGCGACCGAGTTGAAGTCTGGCAAGTCGATGGCGAGACAGCCCGCGACTGTCAGGCCTTTATTGACCGGCTGGCCGCGATGCAGAGCTGACCAACACACCTACACCAGCGAAGTGAGGAACCATGACGACCACAACCGAACCCACCAACCCGATCTATTGCGTGAAGTGCAGGACGAAGACGGAATCACGGAACGTCGAACGGGTGACGTTGAAGAACGGCCGGCCCGCGACAAGGGCGTAGTGCCAGGACTGCGGCGCCAAGAAGTTTCGGATCGGCAGCTAGGTCAAACGACTGCGCCGCCACCGAGGGAGTACCCGGTGGCGGCGCAAAACCAATTAGGCAGGCAGGAGTGTATCCGATGCTGAATCAGAAAACAAAGGGGTAGCCATGCTGACGTATACGCGTAGTGCTTTTACCTTGTCGGATGCCCATGCCGCCGCCGAATCGCGCGGGTATCGACCATCCCGACTAGGGGACCGTCAACGGTTCAACTTCAATTCGGCGGCCTGCCACGGCGGGGACAACGCCGCCGGTTGCTGGGCCAGGCAAGTCGATGGCCGGGTTTATTTCCACTGTCATAAGCACGGCGGGAATAAAGCCGATCGCTTGGAAACGCAACGCCGGATCACCGAGAACCTGGGATTGCCGACGTACCGCTCATCGTCAGGCGAGGCTACTATCCGGCGGAACGGCTGTACCTGGAGACTAATCTAGTACCGTTTCAATCTGGTTTTGTAGGGTAGATATGTTGGAGCTTACTGCGAGCGTCTTGGGTGGAAAACCGCCAGTCTATGACTGATTTTGTTTCGTTGCGCTGGCTTTCGAGCGCCGCAACCTCTCGCCGCAGCTCCGGCTCATCGCTGATACGGCGGTTCAGACACGCTCTGCTGAAGACGCTCAACTCGATCTCAGCCATATTCAGCCAGCTGCCGTGATTGGGTGTGTAATGAAACTCCAGCCGTTTGGCGATGTGCCGGGCTTCGGATGGCTCAAATGCTTCGTAGAGCGAGCCTAACTTGTGGGTGTTGAGATTGTCCAGCACCAGTCTGATCACTGTGGCATCAGGGTATGCCTCGTCCACCAGCCACTTCATCTGTTGCGCGAAGTCCACGGCAGTGCGGCGCCCGGTCACGGCGACATGTCTCCATCCGCCCCTCGGCTCGCAGAACATGAACCGGTTACGGGTCCCGTTTCGCTGGTACTCATTGTCATAGCGCTCCACCCGTCCGGGGACGGCCTTGATGGGCGGCCGCACCTCCCCGGTCAATTGCTGGGAGGTCTCGTCGAAACACACTACCGGACGCTCCGGGTTGTACTCTTCGTGATAAAGAGCCTGCCCCGTACTGGATACGGGGTCCAGCACGTCCTCCATCCGCGCCACGAACTCCCCGCTCACCTTGGGGATACACCACTCTTTCTTCTTCCAGAGCCTGCCCCGTTGCAGAACGGGGGCTTGAGTTCGTTTTTTTGAGTAGCTGGCGCACCGTCTCCAGGGAGATGCTCTCGGCAAACTCCAACTCCACCACCTTGCCAGCCAGCAGATGGAGCGTCCAGTTTACGTGCCCTGCGGGTGGACTGCTGCACGCGATGGCAACCATAACCTGCCCCGTACTGGATACGGGGTGCGCTTCCGGCTTGCCGTCCAGCTTGCGCTCCCGGCCCGGCCGCGGTCGGTCATTGATGGCGGCCTCAAGTCCTTCCTCCACGTACCGCTTCTGCGCTCTGGCAACGGTAGCCGCGTTGATCAAAAGCGCCCCGGCTATCTCACGATCCCCAAGCCCTTCGTCAGCTTTGAGCAGCGCGAGCCGCCCGCTTGACGGTGCGGACGGACAGCTTGCCCCGGTGGGAAACCTCATTGAGACGGGTCCGTTCGGACTCGGTCAGTTTGACTTTATACTTGATGGCAGCCATGACTGGGCACTTCCTCGCAGAAAGATCATACCCAAGTATGGCTGCCTTCTCATATTCTTACAAATCTATCTGGAAACGGTACTAGTGGGGCGCCCACGATTTCGCTGTTAGGTTCGGGAGATCAACGCGAAATAGGGGCGAATAATCATTCGCCCCTACATTTGCCCGGCGATATGCCGTCGGGTTTACTGCGTTGCGACCCAGTCGGCGACGCGCTCGCCGATCATGATGGCGGTGGCGTTGGTGTTGGCGCGGGTGACCTGCGGCATGATTGACGAGTCCGCGACCCACAGACCCTGCACACCGCGCACGCGACACTGCTGGTCGGTGACGGCCATTGGGTCCGCGTCAGGGCCGATCCGACAGGTTCCGGAGACGTGGCGCGAGGTGCCGACGGTCTGGCGGATCCAAGCATCAAGGTCGTCGTCGCTGGCGAGCACCTCGTCGGCGGGCGCGGTGCGGTACTCCATCACGTCCTGATACGCTTCTGATTCCAGCATATCCGCCGCGAGCCGCACCGCGTCACGCATCCGGCGCATATCGTTCTCGTTGTGGAAATAACGGTAGTTGATGGCGGGCTGGACCGTCAGGTCGGACGACTGGAGTCGCACCCAGCCCGAACCGTCGGGTAGTTCCAGGGCACAGGCGATGCGAGCCGTCCGGTCGGGCAGACGCTCGCCGGTCATGACGTTGAAGATGCCCAGGGTGTGCAGCATCACGTCGTGGGGATGCGACGGCGGCTTGGACGTTACGCGCAGCCCGAAGCGCAGGGCGCCGGCGTTGGCGTGCAACTCAACGTGGTCCTTGACGCGGAAGGTGACGTTGCCCATGGGATGGTTGAACAGATTCTGGCCCACGCCGGGCAGCTCCTGGATGACCGGGATGCCGAACTCATCAAGCTGGTCCCGGGGGCCGATGCCGGATAGCATCAGGATGTGCGGAGACTTCAACGCGCCGGCGCTGAGGACGACCTGGTCGGCCTCGACGGTGAATATCTCGCCGCCGCTCTCGGCCTCCACGCCGGCGACCCGGGTTGCGTCGAACAGGACGCGGCGGACGAACACGTTGCCCTTGACGGTGAGGTTGAGGCGGTGGCGTACGGGGTTCAGGTGGGTGATGGCGGTGCTCATCCGCACGCCGGCCCGGTTGTTCATGGGGATCGCGCCGATGCCGGCGGAGTCGGGACCATTGAGGTCGGGGTTGCTGACGTAGCCGCGTTCCATGGCCGCGGCGTGGAACGCCTTCTGAACGTCGGGCCAGGGCTGGTTCTCGCGGCGCACAATGGGGATGGGACCATCGCTGCCGTGGAAGTCGTCCTGGATGTCGAGGTCGGTTTCGGCCTTGCGGAAGAACGGGAGCACCTTGGTGTACGACCACTCCTCGTTGCCGAAGGACTCCCAGCGTTCGAAGTCCTCGGGGAGTCCGCGCAGGTACACCTGGCCGTTGATGGAACCGGACCCGCCGATGACCTTGCCCTGGGCGATGTTGATCTCGCCCTGCTGGTCGTTGATCACGCCGCGCAGAGACCAGGACACCGGTGAGCCGGGTTGTTCGCCCTCGCTGGAGTGGCCGTCGCGGACCATGTCGGGCAGGTGCTCCGCGTTGGGATAGTCCTGACCCGCCTCCAGCAGCAGCACGGAGCGGTTGGGATCCTCGGACAGCCGGCTGGCCACCACGGAGCCTGCTGAACCGCTGCCAACCACGATAACGTCGTACTTCATGGGTATGCCTCTCGTTTAGGATTTGAGATGCCCGATTCTACACCACTCAATTAATGAAGACTTTGCGGTCGGGCCGCAAGAGAAGACGGATGGTACAATCGTCTCGATTGGAGACTTCTGATGGCCACGCCCAAAGCCGCACCGATGCTGCCCTACCGCCGAGGTGGGGAGATTGACTACGCCAGCCTGGAATTCGATCCTGATACCAAAGAGACGCCGCCGGACCACAGGCATCAGAATCGAGAGATACGTGAAATCACCGGCTTGCTGGCCGCCCGGTTCACTGAGTTCGACACCCGGCCCGACGTTTTCCTCGATGACGGCTCTTTCATCTGTTACGACCCAAGCAACCTGAACGTTCGAGTTTCCCCTGACGTGTACCTCGTTTGCGGAGTTGATGCGGAAGCCATCCGGCCCCGCAGGTTGTACCTCCCATGGGCAGTGGGCAAGCCGCCTGATTTCGCACTGGAAGTCGCCTCCGAGAGTACCTCACCTGTGGATACCAACCGTAAGCCGGGCATCTATGCCGCCATCGGCGTGTCCGAGCTCTGGCGCTTTGACCCCAGTGGAGGGCAGTACTATGGTGAGACATTGTGGGGTGGCCAACTGGTTGACGGGGTCTACCAGACCCTGCCACTGACCACCGAGCCGGACGGTATCCTGAAAGTGTACAGCCCGCTGTTGCGGATCAGCTTATGCTGGGATGAGGGTTGGCCACTGTTGTACGACCCTGCGACGGGAGCCTACAGCGAAATTGGCGCGCGGAGTACTCTGCCCGTATCGCCGCGGAGGAGCAACGGGACGCTGCGTGGGAGGAGATTGAACGCCTCCGTGAAGAATTGCGACGACGGGATGAGGGCTGAGGTCCAGGGAGATACCAACACCATGTTGAACGATCCGCAGGAGTTTCTGCGCTACTTCGATTCCATCCACCGCCGCACCTTGCGCGATATTGGAGCATTGCCGCCTCCGGCCGAGGACTGGGCGCCGCCGGTGGGCGAGGGCGAAAAGTCGTGGAGCATCGCCCAGATTGTGCATCATATCTGCGAGTCGCGGATGTATTTTGCCCGGGCGTACCGCAACGAGGGTTGGCTGTACGACTGGCCCGTGCCCAGCACCGAGCAGCAGTCGGGATGGATGCCCGCGTTGGAGGAGTCGCACGCCGAGTTTCACCGGCGGCTGGATGACACGCCGCCGGAGTGGCTGCGGCGCCGCATCAAGATGATCGACACCGACGGCACGTTGAGCGGATGGCGCATCCTTATGATGCTCATCGAGCACGAGGTACACCACCGGTCGCAGATCGATACGTACTCCGGACTCAATGGCTGGGACGTGCCGCAGATCTACGGGCGCACGAGGGAGCGGATCGACGAATTGCAGGAATCGCAGAGAGGTGAGGCCTGAGGGTGACCTCACGCGTACCCATTTTGTTACACGCGTACCCATTTTGTTATTGGGAGCGCGTTGCAGGGTTTGACTTTTTCGCTCGTCCTGAGCTTGTCGAAGGACGCGCTCATGGTTCGGCAAGCTCGCCATGAACGGACTAACGAAGCAGGGTGACAATCAGGGGTTGATGACCTGGCTGCGGTTCTGGACGATGAAGGTTTCGCGGCGCTCGAGGTAGTCGGATACCAGGTTGACCAACGCCTGGGGCCGGTCGGCCGTGATGTCGTGGCCGGCGGCATAGACGAAGGCGATGTTGCAGTTGGGGATGCGTTCGCGGCAGATCCCAGCGGCCTCGCGTCGCACCGACCTATCCTCCTGTCCGAAAACCACCAGCGTGGGACACTGCACGTAGGCCAAACGCGCTTCGAATTCTGCTGCGTCGTCGTTGGCATCGCCGGCGGCGTTGGCGGGCCGTATGGCGGTGGGAGAGACCAGCACCAGGACCTCGACGTTTCCGGGTCCTGCAAGGCGTGGCGCAACGCCGCGTCGGCGCCGTCGGATACGCCCACCAGGCCGCATCGTCCCGAACCGGCCGCCGGGATTGATTCCACCACGCGCCAGCGATCTGATAGACCACCCCGCAGTGCGGGGCTACCTCTAGTAAGGACGTCCAGTATCACCACCGTACCGCTAGATTCCGTGGTTGACAGGCACAGCTCCTTTAGGCGGGGCAACACTTCCCTTCCGGACAGGTCGAGTTCCTCCATAACGTCGCGGTGGGTCAGGCTGGGCTGTTGGGAGGACAGGTCGATGACGCCCATGCCGCAGTGGTCGCGGTATGCCTTGATCTCGTTGAACACCTTGTCGGGGCCGCCGACGAAGGTGAGTCCGGGCGCGCCGCCCACGATGTCGCCGCTTGCGCTGCCGGCGAATACGTTGCGGTAGTCCACATCCTGGCCGGCCCGCGTTGCCTGGATCACCTGGGACACCGACGAGCGCAGGGCCATGCCGGGGGCGCGGCCGCGGTCGGTCTGGCGGCGAACCACCCCTGGGCCAGCGCGTCGGTTTCGGCGAGGTAGATGCTACCGCGAAACACCATCTGGTCGGGCTGGGGCTGCCAGCCGTTTTCGTCGCACCAGGCGTGGTACTTGTCGGTGATGCGGCCCGTGTCATCCACTGACAGGGGTAGGTAAAGGCCGAAATTAGGTATAAAACTTTGGAATTCACAAAAGTTGATCACAGACCCCTCCAGGCCTTGAGAGGGGGCGAGAGCCGAGTTTTCAGGTTTGTAAACCATATTCTGAGTCATCGACCGAAATGAGGGTCATCAACATGGCGCGAAAATACCTACCCCTGTCAGCGTGTCATCCACGGGTATGAAGGAGAGGCCCAGGCCCAGGTGATGCTCGGCGGCGTAGCGCACGGCGTCGTCGCTGCGGGTGGCGACCAACGCGGCCGGGAAGGGTTGCTGGACGGGCCCGAGGCCACACTGACACCGTGCGGTACTCGTAGTACTGTCCCTCCCCGGAGAAGGGCTGGGGCTCGGTCATGGCCTTCAGGATGAGGTCCATGCCCTCCAGCATGCGGCCGCGTCCCTCGGCGGGATTGACGCCGTACACCTGGTCCTCGTTGGGGGTGCCGCGCAGGAATCCCATGACGAGGCGGCCGTTGGTGAGGTTGTCCAGCAGGGTGAGTTCCTCGGCGGCTCGGACCGGGTTGTTCAGCGGCATCAGGGGGCCGAGCATGGCGATTTTGATCGTCTTGCAGCGTTCGGCGACGGCGGCGGCCATCACCGCCGGCGTGCCGGTGGCGATTCGCCCCGAGTAATGGTGCTCGGAGAAGCTGACCCACTCGAACCCCATCTCCTCGGCGAACTCGCATTCCTCCATGCCGTCCTGGTAGCTCTGCACGGAGGTTTCGGGATCGCTGTAGCCGGGCGGAGTGGGCAGGTGGGCGGGAAGTCGCGGCGGTGAGCGTAGCCCATCGCGCCCAGGTAAGATGCTTTCATGTGCGCCAACTCCTTTCCCGCATGTCCTCAGAGCAACTGTTCCAGCTCGTCCAGCAAACGTTGCACATCAGCCAGTCCGGCGGCCACGTTGTCGGCATTGTTCCAATTCTCGTAGGAATTAACGTGCAGGTCTTCTGCAACGGCAAACAACTGTCGGATTTGATCGTCGCCGGTCTCGGCCACCAACCGCGCGATAGAGTTATACAACGCGACGTGGCTCCGATGCGGCCATCCGCGCCCGTCAGCAACGGATTTGACCATCTGGGACGTTGCGCCCCAGCCTTTCTCGGACGCCGAGCGGACATCGCCAGCCGCAAGCTCGCTTTCCGCTTGAGCGAGCAAACGACGGCTGGCCTCTCTGTAGGTCTGCATTACCATCGGTCAGTTCTCAAAGAATGTCTTATTGGTCGTGTTCATTTTGATTATTCTGGGTGCCGCGCCTTCGTCAAAATAACAAAGCGCTGCATCTTTGACCATGGCCTTGAGATCGGCCCAGTCATTCCCCTGCGTGAAAATGCCGTACCCCAACGCCCTGGCGTCGTAGCCGCCTTTGATGGCTGCGGTCACTTCGAACATTATCTCGGTGGGCGGCATGGTACTCACCCCGAACGGTCGTGCTTGGAAGGGTGGTATAGAGGCAGTCTGACAGTGTCAACAAAGAATTGAGCGCCCCTCTCGTTTGAGAGGGGCGCTCTTTCGTGAAACTCGGTTGCCGCCGGCAACTGGGGGTCGCGACTAGCGGTCCATGACCACCACGGTGCCTTCTTCGGGGTTGTACTGGTAGCGGGTTACGCGGTCCAGTTTCTGGGATTCGAGGCGTACCACGACGGCGCGGTCGCCGGTGACGTTCAGGGTGTTGTGGATCTCGCCGGGCAGGAAGAAGGCCACCTTGCCGTCCTTCTGGACGAAGTCGCCGATCTCCTGAATCTGCACCGAGTCCACGCCCTCACCGGGATAGAACCAGCGCCACTTGGTCTGCTTGATGGCGCCGTCGTACACGCCGTACACCACCCAGGCCGCGCCGTGGTCGTGGGGCAGGTTGTCCTGGTCGAGCTTCTGCACCGACGCCATGAGCCAGAAACCGCCACCCGGGTGCCCGTAGTCTTCGTCCAGGTGGATGTCATAGCGTCCGTACCCACCCTCGTCGGGAAGTTCCAGCCGCTCTTCGAGCCAGCCGGGGGTGGTCAGCAAGCGCTCCATGCGTTCCGCCACGCCCGAGGCCTGAGCCAACGCGTCCTGCGTGATGTCGAAAATCTCGCGCACGTCGTCTATGAACGCATCCACCGAATAGGCTGTAGTTTGAGTCATCTTGAACCTCCAAGTAATACAGAATCCTATTTTGTTTACTCTGATAGGTACTTAGAGCCTATCCTAAAAACGGGTAATACCCGCACGAAAAGAGGGTTATTAGGATAGACTCTAAGTACGGTGTCAACTAGCGGATGAACTTCGCGAGCGCCCACGTTCAAGTACGGGATGACGTTTTACCGGGATACACAGGATACACAGGATGAACAGGATGGGGGATTTTGCAGAGCAACGAGTTCGTCACGTCGTCGCGCTTAGGGCGGTCGCGGACAGCGCGTCGGTTCAATGAGTGCTGCGACAGGCTCAGGATGAGCGGAGGTTGAGTGGAGCGTATGCTATGATTGGCGCGATTCAACGATTCCGTGCTTGCGTCGACGATCCTCGACACCAGGAGGTGCGATCATGCCGCCCAGTGGCAACGAATGGCTGGCCCTAACCGCCGAACCCACCTTGGAACCCGATCTGCCCATCTGCGACCCTCATCACCACTTTTGGGTGCAGCGCCCCGAACCCGTTGCCTACCAGCAGTACTTGCTGCCTGACCTGGTTGCCGACATCACCAGCGGCCACAACGTCCGCTCCACCGTGTTCATCGAGGCGCGTTCCGAGTACCGCACCGACGGTCCGGAAGAGATGCGCTCCGTGGGCGAGGTGGAGTTCATCCAGAGCATTGCCGACGAAAGCGCCACCGGACGCTACGGTGAAGCCCGAGCCGCCGCCGCCATCATCGGACGCGCCGACCTCAAGATGGGCGATGCCGTGCGCCCCGTGCTGGAGGCGTTGCAGGCCGCCAGCACAAACCGCTTCCGCGGCATCCGCCACTCGGTCGGCTGGGACCCGCATCCCGAGGTTGAAAACCGGGAGGTTGAGGGATGCTTGCAGCGCGACGACTATATGGCCGGCGCCCGCGTGCTGCGAGACATGGGCCTGATCCTGGAAACGACCGTATTTTTCCCGCAGCTGCCCGATCTGGCCGACTTCGCTCGCCGCATCCCCGACCTGACCATCGTGCTGAACCACATCGGCGGGATGATGCGCACCGGCCCCTATGCCAACCGGGACGACGAGGTCATCCCCGAGTGGCGCAGCGGCATTGAAGCCGTGGGCGCCTGCCCTAACGTGATCATGAAACTCGGCGGCATCGGGATGCCCCGCATCGGTTACGACTGGCACGAGCGGGAGACGCCCATCGGCTCCGAGGAGCTGGCCGACTCGGTAGGCGACTGGATGCGGCACTGCCTGGACGCATTTGGGCCGGACCGGTGCATGTTCGAGAGCAACTTCCCGGTGGACAAGGTGTCGTTCTCATACAACGTGATGTACAACGCGTTCAAACGGATGTCGGAGGGCTACTCGCCTTCGGAGAGGGCGGCCGCATTCCACGACACCGCGGTTCGCGTGTACCGGATCGACGCATAGTCCCCAAGCCACAGGAGAAACCCCATGGAGCCCTTTGAGATTGCAATCAGCGATGAGGTGCTAGACGACCTGCGCCAACGGCTCGGCCAGACCCGTTGGCCCGACGAGATGCCCGGCGCGGGCTGGGACTACGGTTCCAACCTGGACTACATCAAGGATCTGTGCGAGTACTGGCGCACCGACTTCGACTGGCGGGCGCAGGAAAAGAAGCTCAACGCGTTCAATCACTACAAGTCGGAGGTGGACGGGCTCAACATCCATTTCATCCTGGAGAAGGGAACGGGGCCGGACCCCATGCCGCTGGTGATCACCCACGGATGGCCCAGCACGTTCTTTGAGATGTCCAAGGTCATTCCGCTGCTGGCCGACCCGGGGAGTCACGGCGGGGATCCCGCCGATTCCTTTGATGTGGTGGCCCCGTCGCTACCCGGGTTCGGGTTTTCGCAGGCGTCGCAGGAGCGGGGGATGCAGGTGCAGAAGGTTGCGGACCTGTGGGCCAAGCTGATGACCGAAAACCTCGGTTACCCGAAGTTCGCGGCACAGGGCGGCGATATCGGCTCCGGCGTGACCTCACGCCTGGGATATGCCCACTCGGACAAGATGATCGGCGTCCACCTTACTTCCGTCACGCGTCCCACGCCCTACCTTGGTCCCGGGTCGCGCCCGCTCACCGAGGCGGAGCAGGCGCATTCGGACCAGCGCGAGCGATGGCAACAGAGCGAGGGTGGCTACAGCCACATCCAGGGCACCAAACCGCAGACCCTGTCATACGGCCTGAACGACTCTCCCGTCGGCCTGGCGGCGTGGATTGTCGAGAAGTACCGCACGTGGAGCGACTGCCACGGCGACGTGGAGAGCCGCTACACCAAGGACGAACTGCTCACCATCGTGACCATCTACTGGGTCACGCAGACCATCGGGTCGTCGGTGCGGATGTACAAGGAGAACCAGAGCACCCTTTGGGAGATGGCCGAGGGAGAAAAGGTACCGACGCCGGCCGGCATGGCCATGTTCCCCCAGGAAATCGCCAAGCCGCCGCGCGAGTGGGCCGAGCGTTCCTACGATGTGCGC
Source organism: Dehalococcoidia bacterium (assembly GCA_965262485.1). Classification (GTDB taxonomy): domain Bacteria; phylum Chloroflexota; class Dehalococcoidia; order Lucifugimonadales; family UBA3495; genus Bin87. The sequence continues at coordinate 3,884,517 of OZ253540.1, forward strand.
CGCTGGGAGGAGATGCCGCGCGGGGGGCACTTTGCCGCGCTGGAGGAGCCGGAGCTGCTGGCCCATGAGGTCCGCGAGTTCTTCCGGCCGTTCCGCGGGTAACGCGTCGTCGGGTTGACTAGAAAATGTAGGGGAGAATGATTATTCTCCCCTACGCAATGGTTGATGCTTGACTGGTCTGCTACCGGAACACGGCCAGGCACTTGGTGGAATTGAAGATGAACGTTTCGTACCAGTCCACGATATCCGCCTTGTAGTCCAGTTCGTCAACCGCGCCCACCAGGCAGGCCCAGTTCAGCAGTTCCTGCTGGCCGGCGTCCTCGATCTGCTCGGTGGAGATGCGCGCCCACGCCTGGTAGTCGCCGTCCTTCATCTCGGCGAACCGCGCCCGGTCCGACTCGATGTCGGGGTACAGCCAGTGGTGCTTCTCGGTCAGGAAGGCGTGGGACCATGAAGACGAGGCGATGAGGGCGACCCGATACAGCGATTCCTTGATTGCCTGGCCGCGGCCGCGCCGATCTGCATGCAGCGCTTGGGCGACGGGCCGGGGGCGGGTCCGGGTCCAGCGAATGCTCCACGCTGCCACCCTTGTTGCGGATGACGCGGCTGCCGTAGCAGTTCACCAGCATGGGCACCATGGGATAGTCAAAACCCTTGCGGTCATAGTCCAAGTAGAGCAGGGTGTTCAGGATGGCGTGGCCCAAGCCCGGCTCATGCAACGGCTGGTAGGCGTAGGACATGTCCACGCCGCGGTCGATCATGCCAGACACCAGATCCTGAGCGCCCTGCTTATGCCCCCGAAACTTGAATACCGTATCCGCGCCCTCGTCCCACACGTTGCGGCGGGCCGAGCCGTTGCCGCTGTCAAAGGGTTTGCACTCAAACTAGTCGTAGGCCAGAATGCAGAAGGGCGGGATGATGTCCTCGCGGAAGTTCTCGTACTGGTCGTCGCCCCAGATCACCACGAAGTCGGGGTTGAAGGCGTCCAGTTCCTAGCGGATTCGGCGGAAACCGGCCACCAGGCGCGCCCGGTGTTCCAGCGACGATTCGTAGCCCTCGTCCTCGCCGTACTCGATGCGCATGGGTTCAGGCCATCTGCTTGGGTTCTTCATCTCCTCGGGGATGTTCTTATTACCCCGCAGGGTCCGCTTGAGAGGAATTGCTTTGTCCTCGTCGGGCGAAATCAGGGGTGGGTAGTGCGTCAGGCAAAGGCCCAGAATCTCTGCCATTTCGTCACCTTCCGTGATAAGTGTGGCGCAGGTGGCGCATAATGCCGCCATTTTGCGTTGACATCGGGATGGTGTCAACCGGGGATGGTTTGACGTAACAGTTCAGACTTGGGGGAAGTGAGCAGCTGACGGCAGACGGTGAGAGGATTTAGACCTTGGGCGCGCCAGGTGCCGAATAGTGAAGCCAGAGTCATCTTGCTCTCGGTACCACGTTCCGAGCGGGTGCCGCCGCTGACCTTGCGGCTGATGACCAGATGTCGCAGGCTGCGTTCGGCGGCGTTGTTGTCTGAAGGCACGTCCGGTTCGGCCACGAAGACGAAGAGTTCCCCGTATCCAGTACGGGGCCGGCTCTTGATGTGGCGCTCAATGCGCCGGCACAGTTTGGCCGGAACGGCTGGCGGGTCAGCCAGGAAGGGCTGGCAGATGGCCAGCAGCTTCTGCTCCAAGGCCAGTTGAGCGGCACGCCGTCGCTGGGCCTGAGGATGAGAGAAGGCTTTGGCTTCCTCGTAGAGTCGATGGACTGCCGCCCCCCAGCGGGCCAGCGGGGCATCTTTGAGGTAGAGGGCCCGCAGGTCGTGGATGTCCCGCAGCAGAGCCTGCCCCTGGCTTGAACAGGGGAAGTAGCGTTCGGTGGGGGCGCTGAAAGTCCACACGTAGCCGTTGGCCCCGCTCTGACGCCAGCCGGTTTCGTCGGCGTGGACCACTGGGCTGGCGCGGATACGGTCCACAATCCCAGCCACCGCTGGTTGGGCCTGTTGCGCGGTCTGATGAATGGCGCTCACAATGGCCCCCACGCTGAGGCGCAGCTGATGGACGGTGCGCAGATACCACTGGATGCTGCGGATCGGCAGCCGCCCTTCTTCCCGTAGCGTGGCGATGCGGCTGATCAGAGCCTGTCCTGAACTTGATTCAGGATTGACGCCCAGGCGTTGGCGCCCCAGTGCCACGCCGTCCAGTTGCGCGGTGGGCACTCGGCGCCGCCGACACGCTGGGCAGGTCCTGGCGATGAAGACATGCTCGGTGACTTGCACCGGAACCACCGGCAACTCGATGACTTCCCGGGTGCGCTGGACCCAGCCGCCAGTCAGGTGCGTCCCGCAATCGGGACAGCTTTCCACCACGTGCTCCACCCGATGGGTCGGTGTCATACGCCGGCGGGCAAAGCCGTGCCGCCGCTGCTTTCTGGGCTGCTGCTGCGCTGGCGGCTGGCGGTCCAAACTGGACTTGAGGCCGGGCATTCGGGGCGGGCCGTCCGGTTTCGCCTGGCCCTCCAGTTCGGCAATCCGCCGCTCCAACCGCTCAATCACCCGCCGCTGTTCCAGAACGGTGGCCTGCAGTTGGGCGCTGATGGCGATGAGGAAATCGCGGTCGGCGGTGATCAGGTCACTCTCAGTATCCACTCCCTCTATATCACATAACGACTGCCACCCACGCCAGCGTTAGGAAACCCGGATCCGGCCAATTCACCTCACCAAGTCTAAACAGTTACGTGGGCGATTGTCGCGTTGACAGCACTATCTACGAGGATTACACTCGCCTCGGCTGAACTGCAGATAATCCAACATCCCTTATGGGCCGATAATGCTTTCCACCGACGTTTCTGATGCCATCGAATTGATGTTTGAGACCGGGTGGACCGATGGCTTGCCGGTCGTGCCGCCGTCCGAACCCTTGGTCCGCCGGTTCGTGGAGAGCACCGGCCGCGGGGGCGACGAACTCATCGCGGAGCTGCCGCCCTTGGGCGGACGGGCCACCGTCGAGCGCATCGCGGTCAACGCTGCCATGGCGGGCTGCCTGCCGGAGCACATGCCGGTAGTCATCACCGCCCTTGAAGCGATGATGGACGAGCGGTTCAACCTGCGGGGCGTGATGTGCTCCACCGGCATCCACACTCCGCTGTTGATCGTCAACGGCCCCATCGTCAAGGAGCTGGGCATCAACGGCGGCTACAACTGCTTCGGCTCCGGTTGGCGGGCCAATGCTACCATCGGCCGCGCGGTCAAGTTGGTCCTGCTCAACCTGGGCGGCGCCATACCTGGCGAGACCAACAAGGCCACCTTCGGCCACCCCGGCGCCTACACCTACTGCGTTGCCGAGGACGAGGACGCCAACCCTTGGGAGCCGCTGCACGTCGAGCTCGGCTTCGCTCCGACTGACAGCACGGTGTCGGTGTTCCCGGCGGAGGCGCCCCACAATATCATGTACCACGCCTCCCACTCGCGGAACTTCCTGACCGTTCTTGCCGACACCATGTGCACCTTGGGCAACGTCCAGATGTACGTCATGGGTGACACCTTCGTGGTCATTGGCCCCGAGCACGCCAAGTTCCTCCACCGCGACGGCTGGAACAAACGGGACATCCGCCAGTTCCTCTTCGAGCACGCCCGCAAGCCGGTACGGAAACTCCGCCAGGGAGGCCCGCCTCAAGGCGACTCCCGCCGCGGCCACTTCTGGCCCAGGTACATCGACGCCGCCGACGACGACCAGATGGTGCCGGTGGTCCGCGCCCCGGACCGCATCAACATTTTCGTCGCCGGTGGCGCCGGCGGCCCCCACTCGGCCTACCTGCCCGGCTGGGGCTCTCGCAGGGTCACGCGAAAGATCCAACGTTGATTGGAGAATTGTAGAGGGAACGATGACTGTCACGAACTACCAAGACCGGATGCGGGAACTGGGTTTGGCCCTGCCCATCGACCCGGAGGCGGCGTCCCGCTGGCGGGCCGCGCCCCGGTTGGACACGCTGCACGGCAAGGTCGGTGGCCTTTTGGGCAACCGCAAGGCCAATGCCGAGATCCTGTTGCAGAACATGGGCGAGCGGCTGGCCAAGAACCTGGAACTGGGCGACATTGTCGCCGTGGACAAGTACGTCTATTCCCGGCCGGCCGCCGATGAGATAATAAGCGAGCTCTCCGAGCGGTGCGACTTCGTGGTCACCGCGATTGCCGATTGAGGCTCCTGCACCGCGTGCAGTATGCACGACGCAATGACCCTGGAGAACCTCGGCATCCCCACGGTGGTGGTCTGTACCGACCCGTTCCTGGACTCGGCCTTCCGCCACGCCCGCAACTTTGGCCGCCGCGACTTCCACCCACTGGGCATTCCCCATCCCTTGGGCGGTCTGACGGCCGACCAGGTCTCGGTCCGCGCCGGGGAGTTGGAACAGGCGGTTATCGATACGCTGACAACCTACTAGGGCATGTGGACATTCAGATTGGCGCGATAACTACGCAAGATGTAAAATGCCGTATCCACTTCTCGGAGTAGGCAGCGTGGCTCCCGACTATTCCCTAGCCATAAGCGACATCATCATAGTGGCAATCGCAGGCATCGGGGTTCCCGCGCTCGTACCCATGATCGCGGGAATTTGCGCCGGGAACATGATACTTGGCTCCGACTGGTTCACAGGGCTTGGTGTTGGCTTTTTGGCTGGCTTGGCCGCAGTCGGCTTATGGATGCTGTCGTTGTGGACCGGATACAAACTCTTTGACCTCACCGGACTCGAGATTATCGGCACCTACATCGGCATCAGCACCGTCGTCTGTTCCGCCGTAACCATCGCAATCCTCTGGCTGATTCGAGATCGCAAATATCGCGGTGCTGATACCACGACTGACTAGACCCCGCATTTCCAAAAATTGAACGTCAACACGCCTTAGACCGACCAACAACCAGCTCCCCGGGTCCACCGGGCGCGATCAAGGAGGCAACGACATGACCACCGTTGGCAATGGCAAGTACACCTACCAGCAGGTCGAGAATTGGGAGAAGCTGCCCGAGGGATGGGAGCTGGGACAGACGGCCATCGTCACCGACTCCGAGGACCGGGTGTATCTCTTCAACCGCGGCGAACACCCGCTGATCGTCCTTGATCGGGACGGGAAATATCTCGCATCCTGGGGTGAGGGTGTTCTCACCGACGCCCACGGCATGTTCATCGACGACGACCAGAACCTCTACCTGCCGGTTAAGAACAGCCACGTGGTCCTCAAGTACGACCCCAAGGGCAACCTGCTGATGACCATGGGCGAGTGGGACAAGCCCTCAGACACCGGCTGGTCGGGGAACTACAGCGACCCGGCCGTCAGGGCCGCCGGGCCATTCAACCGCCCCAGCGACATCGCCATTTCCCCGGACGGTCTCCTGTACATCTCCGACGGCTACGGCAACGCCAGGGTGCACCGGTTCACCCCCGACGGCGAGCTGGTGGACTCCTGGGGCGCGCCGGGGAAGACCGGTCCCGGCGAATTCCACGTCCCCCACGGGGTCTGGGTGCACACGGACGGGCGGGTGTTCGTGGCCGACCGCGAGAACAACCGCATCCAGATCTTCGACTCCGAAGGCGGCTACCTGGAGCAGTGGCTGAACCTGGCTCGACCCTGCGACATCTACATCGACGACGACGAGACGGTGTACGTGCCGGAGCTGGACGGTTTCATGACTATCCTGGACATCGAGGGCGACATCCTGGCCCGCTGGGGCAGCCCCTCGGACGCCGGGTGGGGCAACGGCGCCCACGCCGTCTGGGTCGACTCCCACGGCGACATCTACGTGAACCAGAACCTCGAAGGCGAGCGGCTGATCAAGTACCGCCACGTCGGAGGCTAGAGCCCGGTCTGCGGGGAAGTTCAAGCCGCCCTTTCTGGAGGGACAGGCCGCCCGCGTTGAAGCGGGTCAGGGTGAGGATATGCGCGTTGGTTATCAGGTCGGGCAGGTGGTGCAGCGGGACAGCATCGACCATCAGCAACAGTGGCGGAACCACCTGGAGCAGTTCCGGGCCTCCCGCGACGCCGGGTTCGACATCTATTGCTGGGCCCACCACTACCTGATCGACCCCTTCCAGCACTTCCAGCCCTGGCCGGTACTGGCGCGGCTGGCCGCCGAGCCGGGAAACATGAAGCTGGCCACCTCGGTCCTATTGCTGCCGTTGCTGAATCCGGTGGAGGTCGCCGAGCAGTCGGCGACCCTCGACCAGATCGCCGAAGGGCGCTTCATCCTCGGTATCGGGCTGGGTTACCGCCCGGAGGAGTGTGAAGCCTTCGGAACGAAGATGTCCCAGCGCGGCGCCCGCTGTACCGAGGCTCTCGGCCTGATGCGCCGGCTGTGGAGCGACGAAGAGGTGACCCACCACGGCCGCTACTACAACGTAACCGGGGCGCGGCCCACCGCCCGGCCCTACCAGAAGCCCCACCCCAAGGTCTGGCAGGCCGCGATGAGCGATCCGGCGGTGCGCCGGGTCGGCCGGGGCGGCGACATCCTCTACGTCGGACCCGCCCAGTCCAACGCCACCATCCGGCGCCAAATATCGCTGTACCATCAGACCCTCGAGGAAAACGGCTACGACGTTCCCGAGGAGATGGTCATCGTGCGCGAGTTCTTCTGCGCCCCGACCCGCGAGGAGGCGTTGGAGCGGGCCAGGGCCAACTTCGCCAAGAAGTACGAAGTCTACGCCTATCACGGTCTCCACGGCAGCGACGACGAGCTGACCCGGAAGGTGACCGGCGACCTGGAAACGCTGATGGACGACACCTTCTTGGTGGGCAGCCCCGAGGAGTGCGTCGAGCAGATCGCCGCCTACCACGAAATGGGGTTCACCGATGTGGCTCTGCGGTTGTTCTACCCGGAGATGTCCCAGGCCGAGGTGCTGGAGCATATCGACCTGGTGGGCCGAGAGGTCATACCGGCGTTGCACGCCCTGTAGTTCCCCTCGGGGGGCCCGCGGGACGGTGGTGAAACGCCGCCCGCTTCCCGGTATGAAACCGCTTCTCCCTTCGCAAAATATCCGGGCTGCTGTTAGAATTGCGTATCATCCGTACCATGGCCCGGTGGGGAGCGCACGAAACCTGCGGGGCCCGGCAGCTATGACGATATGCTTGAAGTAGCCGTATGGATTGGAGTCGTAGTAGTTGGCCTGGCCGTTCTGGCTTTCCTCGAAGCCCTGCGTTCCAACTCCTTCATCCGCGCTCACCGCGAAGAGATCAGGATGGCGCTGCCCACCGTGGCCCTATGCGCGCTGGCTTCCATCGCCGGGGCCATGGCTGTGCTGTTCTTCTTCCGCTTCTTCCTGGGGGACGTCTGGCAGTACGCCCTGCCCGTGGCCATCTTCCTGTTCGTCCTCCTGGTGTGGCGTATCCGGCAACAGCAGTCGGAAGAGCGCTCGGCCGCGCATCCGGAGCCGTGGTCCGGCTCGCGCCTGAAGCCCATTTTCACGCTGGCCACCCAGGTGGCCGAGGTGGCGGTGGTCCCGGTGCTGATGATCCCGGTGCTGGCCGGGGCATTCCTGATCGTTTCCTTCCTGGGCCACATGTCGCACGTTGTTGCCTGGCCCCATCTGGTGCTGGCCCTAGCCGCCATATTCGCTGTTGGCTACTACCTGCTCCGGCAGCGCACCGCCGGGCCGGACCATCCCAACGGGTTCGGGTCGGACTGCTGACGCCGGCCCGCCACAGCCAATCCACTACGGAGGACACATGACCACTCAGCTGACCCTGCTGACCATTGGAGACTACGAAGCCCGGGCCAAGCAGACCATGCCCCAAGCCCTGTTCGACCGGCTATTCGGCGACCTGGGCGCGCCCGACTGGATAACCAACACTACCAACGTCCAGGCTATGAGCGAAGTCAAGTTGCGTCCCCGGATCCTGGTGGACGTCACCCAGCGGGACATGACCACCACGGTCCTGGGCGAAGAGATAAGCATGCCGGTGATGTTGGCCCCAACCGGCACCCACCAGCGCGCCCACCCCATGGGCGAGTTGGCTTCCACCCGCGCCGCCGGCGGCGCGGGGACCATCCTGGGGCTCAGCACCGCCTCCAGCTACAGCATTGAGGAAGTGGCCCAGGTTGCCACCAATTCGCTTTGGTTTCAGCTCTATTTCTTCGAGAACCGGGAACTGACCGAGATCCTGGTGCGCCGGGCGGAACAGGCGGGCTACAAGGCCATGATGCTCACGGTGGACAACCTGGGCGGCAACTCCCGGGAGCGGGAGTACCGTTACGCCTACACCCTGGACCAGGAACGCACCCTGAAGAACTTCGAGGGAATCGAGCTGCCCAACCTGCCCACGCGGGAGAACTTCGCCGAGAGCTTCGAGTCGGGCCTCAACTGGTCCGACCTGGAGTGGCTCCGCTCCATCACCTCGATGCCGCTGGTCATCAAGGGCGTGCAAACGGCCGAGGACGCCCGCCTTTGCGCCGAGTACGGCTGCGAGGCGCTGGTGGTCTCGAACCACGGTGGCCACGCGTTGCAGGGCACCGAAGGCACCATCGAGATGCTGCCCAAGATCGCAGACGCCGTGGGCGACCGGCTGGAGGTCTATCTCGACGGCGGCGTCCGCAAGGGCGCCGACGTGCTGAAAGCGCTGGCCCTGGGCGCCCGGGCGGTCTTCGTGGGCCGGCCCATCTTCTGGGGGCTGTCGGTCAACGGCGAAGCGGGCGTCCGCCACTGCCTGGAGATCCTGCGCACCGAGCTCAGCGTGGCCATGGGCCTCTGCGGCGTGACCGACGTGAAGCGGGTAGATCGCTTCGTTGCCCAGGACCCGGGCCCGGACAGCGCCGGCGGCGTGGTGGGCGAGCTGGAGCGCCTGGCCCGCCTGCTGGACCAAGGCTACATAACCCGCGAGGAGTACGAGTCGCTAAAGGGCCGGCTCCTGTAAGCCTGGTGGGTGGCGCAACTGCGCAGTTGCGCTGGCAGATACACGGAAAGATGGAGCAGATGGAAATAGGCGTCATATTCCCCCAGACCGAGATCGAGCCGGACCGCCATGCCGTGCGTGACTTCGCCGAGGCGGCGCGGGACATGGGATATTCCTACTTCTTCATCGCCGACCACGTGCTGGGAGCTGATCCCGCCCACCACAATCACCCCTCGTACGGCATGTACAACCACCAGGTCGTGGTGCACGAGTCCTTGACCCTGATGGGCTACTTGTCGGAGATCGTCCCCGGCATGGAGTTCGCCACCGGTATCCTGACTCTGCCGCAACGCCAGACCGCCTTGGTGGCCAAGCAGGCCGCCGAGATTGACGTGCTCTGCGCCGGCAGGCTGCGTCTGGGCATCGGCGTGCGGCTGGAACGCGGTCGAGTTCGAGGCGCTGAACGAGGACTTCCACAACCGGGGCGCCCGCAGCGCCGAGCAGGTGCGGGTGATGCGCGAACTCTGGACGAAGGAGTTGGTGGACTTTCACGGCAAGTACCACGACATTACCCACGCCGGCATCAACCCGTTGCCGGTGCAGCGTCCCATCCCGGTGTGGTTCGGCGTGGGCAGCGCCCTCGACCCCAACCCGCCGGAAACGGCGCTGCGCCGGGTGGCCTGGCTGGCCGACGGCTGGTGCCCCAACTTCGCGCCCGACGAGACCGGCAGGAGGCTGCAGGCCCGGGTCCGGGACTACATGACCGGGTACGGCCGTGACCCCGATACCCTCGGGCTGGACGGCCGGCTCAAGACCGCCGGACGCACGCCGGAGGACTGGATCGAGGAGATTGGCGCCTGGCGGGAGATGGGGGCCAGCTATGTTTCGGTGGAGAACCGGCGGGGCGGTCTGAAGACCGCCGACGAACACATCGAGGCCATGCAGCGGTTCAAAGAAGCGGTGGAGTTCTAGTATTACAACGACGATTTAGGGAGGTAAGCCGGTGGTCGTTCGGTCGGCAGCGTGGCGTTTCTCGTGGGAGCGCCTGGCCCGTTGGTTGCGCTCCTGGACATCTGCCAGCCATAGCAGCAGTTCCTGCGGCCCGAACTGCTCTTTGGGCAAAAACTCACGCACCACTCGGTACACCTGGGGCCTGGTGATCAATGTCATCTTTTTTTCCCAATCCTGTTGCAAAGTCAGCAGGAAGGCCCCGGCCAGCAGGCACATGGTGATGTGGTAGTGCCAGCCCGTCCAGGTACGGGTCTCGTACTCGTCGAGACCCACGTCGCTCTTTTCAGTCTCGAACTCGGTTTCAATGCGCCATCTGGAGCCACCCACGTAGGCCGGGGTTTCCAGCGGGATGTCCTCGGGAGCGTTGGATGATAGTAGCGTGGCTCGCTGCCGTCGAAGGTTTTGGCGATAGATTCCCAGAGGATTTCGCCGGGCTTTCGTTTGCGCGTTATCCGCACCCGTTGGGCGCTGTAACGGTAGGTGCGCGGGCCCTGGCTACCTTCAGCCACCGTGATCTCCCGCCAAACCGTAGCCCAACGCAGCCAGGCGTTGGGCTACGGTTTGGCGTTCCTCCCGTCGCAATCTGGGTTTGCGGGGCCGCCCGACCCCTTGATATGTCAACGCCGACGGAGATCTGACCCACGATCGCCGATTTGGAATTGACCCACCGGTCTGGTTAGGACTGGGCATCGCCGAGCTAAAATTGACCCACCCAGGTTTTGCTCAGCGATTTGGTCAGTGCGCATAGTTGTGGCCGGCCTCCTCCGGCGCTGCGCTGATGTGTTGTTGCGACGGGAATAGCCCCGCCTGGCGTTTCTCTCTGAGCCGGTAGCTCTCGCCGCGGATGTTGAGCACGTGGCTGTGGTGCAGCAGCCGGTCCAGCACCGCCGAGGCGATGACGGTGTCACCCAGCAGCTCACCCCATTCGCCGAAGCCCTTGTTGGAAGAGAGGATGATGCTGCCCCGCTCGTACCGAGCCGAGACTAGTATTGAATCAAACCTGCATTGGCAGGTGAATCGCGAGGCGGGCCAGGGTTGTTACGCTGACTGGCAAACAGTGGTGAGGGAGGTGCGACATCCATGGTTCAGGAGAAATATGCGGTACGGTTGTCGTCGGAAGATCGGGAGCAATTGCGGGGATTGATCCACAGTGGGCGGCATTCCGCTTGGGTCATCAATCGGGCGCGCATCCTCCTCAAGACTGACGAAGGGTGGAGCACTTCCCAGGTGGTGGCGGCTCTGGACACGTCGCAGCGCACGGTGTTCCGCACCAAAAGGCGGTACGTCGAAGAGGGGTTGGAGGGCGTGCTGCACGACCATCCCCAAGCCAACCGGTATCGCAAGCTGGACGATCAGGGCGAAGCCTACCCCGTATCCAGTACGGGGCAGGCTCTGATTGCGCTGGCGTGCAGCGACGCGCCCGAGAGCCATGAGCACTGGACCCTGCGGTTGTTGGCTGGCAAGGTGGTGGAGTTGGGATTGGCGCCATCGCTGTCCTACGAGACGGTAAGGCTCAGGCTCAAAAAAACACCCTCAAGCCGTGGCGGAAGCAGCAATGGTGCATCCCGAAAGTAGGCGGCGAATTCGTGGCGGCCCCTGTATCCAGTACGGGGCAAGCTATGGAGGACGTGCTGGACCTGTCTGCCGAACCCTACGACCCCGATCGGCCGGTGGTGTGCTTTGACGAGACCTCCACCCAACTGCTGGCCGAAGTCAGGGAGCCGTTGCCTCCTCAACCGGGACGACCGCGGCGGCAGGACTACGAGTATCGACGCGGCGGCACCCGCAACATCTTCCTGACCTGTGAACCCCTGGCGGGCTGGCGCCACCTGGCCATCACCGTGCGGCGCACCATGCAGGACTTCGCCCACCAGATGCGCTGGCTAGTGGATGAGGCTTACCCCGATGCCCCGGTGGTCCGCGTGGTGCTGGACAATCTGAATACCCATCGTATGGCGTCACTTTACGAGACGTTCCCGGCTGCTGAGGCCCGGCGCATCGTGAAGCGCCTCGAGTTTCACCACACGCCCAAGCACGCCAGTTGGTTGAACATAGCGGAGATTGAATTCAGCGCATTGAGCCGCGCCTGTCTCAAGGGGAGAAACCCCGACGCCGACGCCCTGCAACGCCAAATCACGGCCTACGAGACCGAGCGCAACGCAGCGGGCGTCACCATCAACTGGCGGTTCAGCACTCAAGATGCCCGATCCAAATTGCATCGCCTCTATCCCTGCCTTTCCAGACTTGATTGAGTACTAGTATTCGGTCAAATCTGCATTGGCAGATGTAGGTTGAAATGAGCCATTGTCGCCGAGAAGTTTGTCCCATACGGCATTGACTGGCTGAGGCGGTTGCTTCTCCGGGGTCGGCTGCTGCCAGAACTCTGGCTCCGACCCAAGTCCAGACAGGAGGTCACCCACCAGCCACCTTCCTGACAACCTGTTACATACCCGTGCCAGGGGGTACACGGGGTTTCAGCAGAACGGCAGACCGCCTAAGTCGGCATCTGCCAACTGGTTTTGCAGACTGTCGGCACACACCCGCTCAACTGGTTCGCATGGAGGTACAGCACTTCCAAGTTGGCGAGGCTGCCCAGCTCCGGCGGTATCTCCCCGCTCAACTGGCTGTGGCTGAGCCTCAGCACTTCCAGGTTGGCGAGGCTGCCCAGCTCCGGCGGTATTTCCCCGATCAACTGGTTCCTTTCGAGGACCAATTGAGTGACACAGCCGTCGCTGTCGGCGGTTATGCCAAACCAAGTGTCCGCCGGGTGGTCGCTCAGCCAATTGTCTTTTCCCCGCCAATTGTCACCGTTCGTAGTGTTGTACAACGCCACCAGTGCGTCCCGGTTCCCGGCGCAGTCCCCGCTTACGCCAACCGCGGCGGTACTTGCTGCAACCGTCGGTGCCGTGGTCGCCGTCGGTGCGGGCACAAGGGTATTGGCAGGTTGCGTGGTGGCGCCGACGGCAACTGTTGTCGCAGGCGCGGCAGGCTCACTACTGCCAGTGCAAGCAACCAGCATGACCACAACGGCCAGGCAGGTAACGACACCCGAGCGATAGATGCGCGGTATCATTGCATCCGTCAAAAGCCCTTGCCCCTTTCGGGCATTACACAAAATTGACCGTGGGACCAATCGAATTATAAGCTCTCCGAGATTACGCTGCGCGACAAGAAGGAGCATCTCAGTGGTTCAGCCTTGCCGCCCACCGGTCACTCCAGCGGCGAAGTCAGCTTGCCAACGGAAGGCAGGTTTATGTCCCTTGAATATGTTGGAACTGCTCTGGGGGGTCATCCTCGGCAACCGGCTCACGCGCCCACGACCTGCCGCCAGGCCACCCCCGGCGTCAATCAACGGGACATCCCCGCCAACCCGTGCCGCCGGCAACATTGCGAACGCCTCCAGCGTGGCCTGCGAGTCCTCTGTGGGACGCCGGTCAATCCAAAGTCGTTCCCGCAACTGTCGATGACGACATTCATATTCATTAGCCCCAATCCACCGAAGAGATGAGTGTAGGGGCGTGCTGAAAGGGTAAGAAAGTGCTCCTGTGCATCTGGGATATGCGTGAACTCGTCGACAACCACGTTGACCTCGGAGCTGCGCCGGGCCGAGCCAACATGGGCGACAAGATGCTGACCCTGGTTGCGTCTGCGCTGGCTGGCGGTGACTGCATCGACGACGCCGACGTGTTGCGCGCTGGCGGGACGGCTGGCGCGCTCGGCTGCGTGGTCAAGGCGCCATCCACCCCCCGCTTTCGCGAGGGCAGGCTCTGGGGACGTTCCTGTGCAGCTTCCGGTGGGGGCATGTCCGCCAGCTGGATCGGGTCAGCCGGGAGTTACTGGCCCGAGCCTGGGCTGCTGGGGCCGGCCCCAGCGACGCGCCATTCACCATCGACCTGGACTCCACCATCTGCGAGACCTACGGTCTGGCCAAGGAGAGGGCGCGCGACCACGGCTACACCGGCCAGCGGGGCTATCACCCGCTGCTGGCCATGGCCGCCGGCACCGGGGACGTGCTGATGTCCCGGCTGCGCGAGGGCCGGGCCAACACCGCTCGCGGCGCCGCCCACTTCCTGCGGGAGACGGTGAGCCGGGTGCGCTACGGCGGGGCCAGCGGGCAGCTCACCATGCGCGCCGACAGCGGCTGCTACACCCACGCCGTGGTGTCCGCCTGCCGAGAGACGAATGTCCGCTACTCCATCACCGTCCGCCAGCACGCCCGCCTGCGCAATCTCATCGAGGCCATACCCGAAGATGCCTGGACGCCGATACCCTACTGGATGGACGGCGCCGCCGCTGTGGCGGAGACCACCTACACTCCCTTCCGGACTGAGCCCGTCGCCGCGCCGGTGCGGCTCATCGTCCGGCGGGTGCAACCGACGCCCGGCTCCCAACTCGCCCTCTTCGCCAGCTACAGCTATCACGCCTTCATCACCGACTGGGAGGGAGACACCCTGGAACTGGAGGCCGACCATCGCCGCCACGCCGAGATCGAGAACGCCATCCGCGCCCTGAAGTACGGCGTGGGGCTCAACCATCTCCCCTCGGGCCGCTTCTCCGCCAACGCCGCCTGGTTGGCCGTCCAGAGCCTGCCCCGTACTCGATACGGGGTCATCGCCCACAACCTGGCCCGTTGGACAGCGCGCATCGGTCTGGGCGAGCCGGTGGTCACCACCAAGATACTCCGGCGGCGGCTCTTCTCCCTCGCCGGACGGCTCACCCACTCGGCGCGCCGCCTCACCCTGCATCTTCCCCAGCGCTGGCCCTGGGAAACCCGGTTCAGTCGCGCCCTCGCTCGATTGCGAGCCATACCACTCCCAGCCTGACGGCGCCGTCGGTGCCTACCCGTCCACCAGACTGCCCAATGGCCTCGCAATCCTGCGCCAGGCCGGTCTCCCAGCGTCTCTTGCTGCATGCTGCCCGGCCAATCTCGCCCACCACCGCCACTGCAGACCGTCAACATTCCCTTTTTGTGGCCACCGCACCCTGTACCCAACCGATTTGGTGCGGATCAAGGCCACACCGTCACGGTCCGGTGCCTCTCATCCACTGCCTCCTCGGCATGGCCACATCCCTTCGGTGGATTCGGGCTAACGAGGTCAACCCCGGAACTGGCGGAAACGAACGCCTTATAGCAATCCGGGATCCGTCTGTGCGTGACTATTTGTGGGGGCGTCTCGAAGCCGTCGACGGCGAGGCTGAGATGTTGGTGGAAGGTTCAATCTTTTTTGAACAGTGTGTAATTCTCTACGAGGGGCAAAATCACGCCAACTCTGTGCCTGCGTGGCTTCTGCGCCGCACAACAGGCGGTAATCGAGCGCGAGTGGTAGTCGACCATGAGAAAGTGGCGAGCACAGCGATCGGGCTGATTACGAGCCACAGCCCGTTGGTTCGAAGATGGGGGGATGAAGAAGGGGCATACATGGAGCGGGGACCGATAAACTTGGAACTCAGGTGTGCATTCCTGATATCTGTCTTATCTGACCACCCCAAAAGCCAGGTGGTTGCTTCGTCAGCGGCCTCAGCTTTGGAGCTTATTGCCAATGAGTGGGAGGCCGGACGCGGTTCGCCGTACCACGCAGTGAGGACCCTCCGCTTAGCCCTGAGAGTCAAAGACACTCTCAATAAGGATATGCTGGTTAGGGCACAGCAAGCGGTGTTCAACCTAGTTACGGGTCAGTTGCCGAATAAGAATAGTTTCGAAGCACTCGTGGAGTTGGCTCGTCTGGAGACCGATCTATTTGAACATCCCCGGCGGAGGCTCAAGTCGTGGGCTGACGAATTCGAAAGCTTCTTGGAAGGAGAACGAGACTCGCTGGTAGATGGAGAAGATGACCCCGATTGGCTCGAAAGCGAAATGAGCGATATTCGCATGATAGCTGATGCCATGGGAGTGTACATCGACGATTTAGAGTACCTTGTGGAAGAACGTATCAACAAGCTACGTTCTGCGTGGGATCTCGATGAAGTGGACGACTTGCCGGATCTGGATAGTGATGCTGTCACGGAGTCGAAGGAAGAACAGATAGACGCGCTGTTTCAGTCGTTGCTCTGAATTCTTGACCCTCTCATCAACGGTGCGACAGTTTCAACGTGAGGACACGCTGCTCGAGAGACTGGCACATGTGGGCGGCTCACTCCGGCGCATCGGAAGCGAGTGCGAGACTGAAAACAAGCGACGTAGGACTGGACGGGTACAAACCCCTACTGCGTATCAAGCACAGGGCAGGCTCTGTGGGGGCTGGCATCACCACATCACCATGTGCCTGCTGGCCTGGACGTTCCTGTTGCCCCTGCTACGGAATTTGCGGGAATAGATGCGCCGATCACCCGGCCCCAAGTGTACCGAGTGGCGCGTGAGCTCTTGCCCAAAGAGCACTTCGGACCGTTGGAGTTGCTACTATGGCTGGCGGATGTCCAGGACGCAACCAACAGGCCAAACGCTCCAACGAGACACGCCGCGCTGTCCTCGGTCGCGACGCCTCCGGCCTCCAACCCTGACCCCTAGTTGTAATACCATGCGAATCTATGAAGGGGTCTCCCGGATGCTCCCGGAGACGTAGGCTGCTGGCTGCACTCCGCGCCGGTGGGCGGTCATCGAGAACGTTCCAGTGGCGGTGGTCTCGCGTAGGCCATATAATCGGCAACGGTCAAAGCCGACAAGACTGGCCTCCGGATGCGTTTGGAGCGAGCGGCCATCATTGTCAGAGAGGCTCCAGGGGCGTCGAAAAGCACGCAAGAGGACAGACGTATGGCAGACCTGAATTTTGCGACCATTTCGGGCGACTACACCGTCATCAGGGAGGCGGCAGTCGAGGATTTCAGGAGCAGCCTGCACGGGGAGTCGCTGCGCTCCAGCGACGAGGAATACGACCGCGTCCGACGGATCTGGAACGCCATGATCGATAAACGGCCCGCCCTGATCGCCCGCTGCAGCGGAATGGCCGACGTGATCAACTCGGTCAACTTCGCCAGGGAGAACGGCCTGCTGATTTCGGTGCGTGGCGGCGGCCATAACTTCCCGGGCAACAGCGTCTGCAATGACGGGTTGATGATCGACCTTTCCGTGATGACCGGCGTTCGTGTCGATCCGGAGGCCAAAACGGTCCGAGCCCAGGGCGGGACGAAGTGGGGAGCGTTGGACCACGAGACCCAAGCCTTCGGGCTCGCCACGCCAGGAGGGACCGACCCGGACACCGGCATCGCCGGTCTCACGCTGGGCGGCGGCATCGGATGGCTGTCCGGCAGTTACGGACTCAGTTGCGACAACCTGATTTCCGCCGACGTGGTCACCGCCGCCGGCCGGCCGATCACGGCCAGCGCCGACGAGAACTCGGACCTGCTCTGGGCCCTCCGGGGCGGCGGCGGCAACTTCGGCGTTGTCACCTCTCTTGAGTACCGGCTGCATCCCGTTGGCCCTATGGTGCTGGCGGGCTACCTGGTCTACCCGTACGACAAGGTAAGGGAATTCTTCGCATTGGTTAACGAGTTTACCGCCACTATGCCCGACGAGATGAACATCATCACCTTCCTGACGACCCTCCCGGAGGGCGGAGGCAAGGCGTGTAGGATTCTACTCTGTTACTACGGACCCATTGAAGAGGGGGAGCGGATCATCCGGCCGCTCCGGGAGTTCGGCCCGTCAATATCAGACGAGGTCCGGCCCATGACCTACACCGAGGCCCAATCGCTGGCGCTGGCGCCCCAGGGACGGCAGAACTACCTGAAGTCCCATTTCATGAGGCAAGTCAGCGACGACGCGCTGGATATCACTCGCGACTTTTTTGACCGGACCACATCGCCGCTCTCGAGCATCCTGTTCCAGTATCTGGGTAACGCCGCCCGGCGTGTTCCCGCCAACGAGACCGCCTTCGGGCACCGGGGCGCCCTGTGCGAATGGGCCACCAACGCGGTCTTCCTGGACCCGGGAGAGTCGGAGGTCCACATCGGATGGGTCCGGGATTTTGCTTCGGCATTGTCGCCTTTCTCCTCCGGGGCCTACATCAACCAGGTCGGCACCGAGGCGGAGGAAGGGGAAGAGGCGATACAGGCGGCCTTCGGGGACAACTTCCAGAGGCTGGCAGACCTGAAGCAGAAGTACGACCCGACAAACCTGTTCAGCCACAACCAGAACATCCGGCCCCGGATCTAGGCTCCCGAAGGGTCGGGGTCTGGCGTATCGGGAACGGGGGAGGGGCGCGGCGCGAGCCCGGCGCCAAGGACAACGAGGGCAGTGGCGGTTAAAAGATTGGCGGTCTGGCAACCGTTGTTTCCGCTGAGGTGGGAATATCCTTGAGGATACCGCTGGCGCATATGCGCCTCAGCGCGGGAACGGCCGTGCAGTCAATTTCGCGACGGAGAGTCATCCACCTCGTTGCGGTACCAGCCCAAGGCAAAGACCAGTCCGTCGTGGCCGACCACTCGGGCGTGCCTGGACTCCACCTTGCCGGTCATAGGATTAACGCCCTCGATGATCTCCCGCCATCCCCCTCAAAGCCTGGCAGAACGCTCAGCTTCAACCCGGCTTACCACCTCCATGTAGCGTCGGAGATCATCCTCCCGGCCGGTGAGCGCAAACTCGTCCGAGTAGTCTCCACCGTCGCGTTCGTCCACGGAACAGCACTGTGCGGACTGACCCGGGTAGGATTCCACCTCGAGGTAGAGATCGCCAAACTCCCAGCTCGCCATCACCCCGCCGTCCCAGTTGGGACAGCTATGCGAGACCGGCCCGTCCACGGGCAGAAACTCCCTCAGCAAATGCAGCAGGCGGGCGACGGTATCGTCATCCAACGGCTTGGGATTCTCACTACTCCACACTTTCCCGTGCCAGGGCAATCTGCCCAGACTTTCCACGCCGGAGCCGAACCACTGCAATCGGAACTTCCGATCAGTGGCAGCCGCGGGCCCTAGACCCGCCGGTGGCCCCTGAGGAGCCGAACGGGAAGGATGGGCCATTAGGACTCCCTCCAACAGGCTCATCCACTACGCAACCGACGGATCGCCAGGAAAGAAGGTTTGGGTTGCGGCAGGGACATTAGCAGACATTTCTGTCAAGGGCGGCGGCAAGGGACCGTTGAGAAAGTTGCCGCGATTACGGTGATGTTACCGGAGAGCGGGAGCGGGACCTAATACCAACCAACTTACCCAGAAAAAACACCGTGGTGGTGCAGCGTAATACGACGCCGCGTCGGTCACGGCGTACTCGGCATCCGCGGCAGTGCCTGAGGCGGGCGATGCCGGCCCAGGGGGGCCTGCGCCACGGCCCAGTTTGCGCACCATCTTCAGCACGTTTTGAGCCAGTGCGGCCATATACCTTCAACTGTCGCAACAGGCCTTGCGTTACGAAGCTTTCCCGAAGCGGCGCGTCGAACCGTCGTTGTGATACTAAACTAAAGCCAAGGTGAAGCCCGCATAGGGTTGGGGTAGGATAGGGGCGGATGAGATGGCTGGAAAAGATCAGGAAATCCGAGTGGGGGTTGCTGTTGGGCATGACGGAGATGCGGGCGCTGCCGGAGTGGTGGCGCATGGACGAGGCTGAGGTACGACGGCGGATGTACCGAGCGCCGACGCCCCGGGAGCGGGAAAGGTGGCACGCGGTGTGGCTGCTGGCGCAGGGTTGGACGGCCGCGGCGGTGGCGCAGGCGTTGGAACGGGATGCCCATACCGTTGGCCAATGGGCCCGGGCCTTCGCGGAGGGCGGCCCCAAGGCGCTGGTTTTTGAACAGAGTGGTGGTTCCCCCCCACGCTGGACGGGGAGCAACGGGCTGAGTTGAAGGCGGCGGTGCGGGGGTCGCCATGGCAATCCGGCATTGACCTATCCAACTGGAACTTGAAGGCGGTGCGGCAATTGGTGCAAGACCGGTTCGGGCTGGCACTGAGCCGGAGCAGTTGCCTGACCCCGTATCAAGTACGGGGTGACGTTACTACCTGCATCGGTTGGGGTTTGTGCTGAAGCGCCCCAAGAAGCGGTTGGTCAAGGCGGACCCGGTGCGGCGGAAAGCCTTTGTGGCGGAGTACGCGGCCCTGGCGGCGGCGGCCCGACGAACTGGGGCCAAGATATTCTTCGCTGACGAGGCCCACTTTCAGGCGGATGCCGATCTGCGGGGCAAGTGGGTGCTGAAGGGAGAACCGGCCCTGGTGGACTCCACCAGCCCACGCCGTGGGGAGAAGGAACGTCACCCCGTACTTGATACGGGGCCAGCTACTACTCGGCGGTGTGTCTGGAGACCGGTGAGGTGGAGGTGATGGAACTGGCGGGCAACAGCAACTCCACTACCTCAGCCGCCTTCCTGAGACAGCTGCGGGCGCGACACACCGAACCGTTGACCGTGATCTGGGACAATGGCACCAGCCCATCGGGGCGACGCGGTAAGGGCTTATCTGGCCACGCCCGGCTTGAACCTGCGCCTGGTGAACCCCGTGTCAAGCACGGGGCAGGCTCTGCCCAGCTATAGTCCCGATTTCAATGCTGACGAAGCCATTTGGGGCTGGGCACGTCAGGAGGCGACCGCCAACCGGTGCCTGGGCACCCTTGCCGTGGTGCAAGAGAAGGTGGGCGACTTTTTCGCCCGCCTGTCCAGCCGTCGGGAGGAAGTCAAGAGCCGCTGCCGCACCGTGCTGCAAGCACGAGCGGAAGAACTAATCGGCAGTGCCCAAGCCGACTTCCTTTCCCCGGCAAATGTAGATTTCACCTTGGCTTCGGTTTAGGATAGGCTCTTAGCAGGATTTCCCTGGATAGCATCAGCAGTCCCTAGCGTTGTTCTTGCGTGTCGCGCGATATCGGTAGTCTGTAACCGGGCCTCCGACACTGTCCAAACCACGGCGCCTTCGCGTGGTCATGGTCTACATTGTCTACCGGCTACTCTGGTGCACTGAAGTCTCCTACCCAGCGCACGTTGTCAACGGTTGGGCTTGCCGCCCGGTAGAACCTCTCGTCAGCGGTCCACAACTCGCAGTTGACACTCTCCGCCAGCGCCAGGTAGTGGGCGTCGTAGGCCGCACTCTGCTTGAGTTGGCTAGCGATTTGCAGCGCTCTGACGTGAAGGTTTGGCGGCTGATGTAGCTCGAGCCGCGACTCAAGCAGACGCGCGATCGTACGCTGACTGTCGACCACATTCAACTCCCCGCGCAACACCCGCCGATGGAGAGCGTTGGCGACCTAGAAAGGCATGAGATACGGGGCGATACGGGTTATGCCCCGGTCAACCCAGGATTGGAGGATGGCGTGAGCTTTGTCAGAGTCATCCTCTTCAACCAGCCACTTGACCGCCAGGCTCGCATCGACCACGACGTGACCGTTCACGCCCATCCCTCGATTTCGGCATCCCTGATCTCACGGGCCTCCCGTATCAAGTCGGCGGAACTCCCAGGAAGAGCCTTGCCCCTAAATATCTCCTGCCGGATCTCCGCAAACAGCTCATGGTCTGGCATGTCAGACAACAGTCCGCCCATCCCGTTGACTTCGTCTTTCGTCAACTCCCGGTCAATGGCATCTTGGCAGTACCTTCGCATGCTGACGCCTTTGAGTGCGGCGATGGCCTTTAGCCGACGCTGGAATGTGGGGGCCAGGTCCAAGGTAAGTCGCTTCTTCTTGATTTTCATCGCCTGTGCCGCGCTAAGTCGCTTCTCTAGCGTGAGAATATGATAAACACGGAAATATAGTCAATACACTCCCGACAGCCGGGCAACAATATAACCCCGTATACACGGAAGTAGCCGGGGGTAGGCCATTTATAGGTAGCGCAACGCCGACCCGGCGGACTCGCCGCGGGTGTAGCGGCCGACCATGCCGCCGCCCTGCTTCCAGCGACCCTGTCGCTCGATCTCGTGAGTGTGGGCGCCGTTCTGGGCCATGCGGCGGGCCATGCCCACCCGTCCGCTGTGCCCACTGAAGAACTCCCAGTCGGCCAGCCCCGCGGCTTTGGTGATCGCCTTCACCCGCCGGGCGATCTGCGACTCCGAGAGCCCGAACACTTTCTCACTGCTGGCCACGCCCGCCGGCCGGATCGCGTTCAGGGCTTTCATGGCGGCGGGGGTGATGGCCACCACGGCGCCCCGGGCCTCCGCGTCGGTCTTGGAGCGGACCACGGTGATGCGGCCTGAGCCGTCGTCCCAGCGCTGCACGTCGCCCCAGGTCAGCGCCGCCGCCTCGGAGCGACGCAATCCGGCGTCGGACAGCGCCGCCACCAGGGCCACGTCGAGCTTGGCCCGTTCGGCGGCCTGCTCGGGCGTCTCAATGCCGCGGCCCCGACGGCGGGGTTGCACTGCGGTGAGCCGGATCACGGCCAGCACGTCGGCGGTGAGGGCGCCGGACTGGCGCTGGGGTTTCGCAAGGCGTCTTGCCCATCCCTTCAGAGAAGCGCGCCCGCCCGGGTCTCGGCAGGGCGATTCCAGCCTGACCCACTCGTGGGCTTTGGAGATGGCGCTGGTGGCCAGGCGTAGGGTGGCGATCGAAGCGCCGGCATTGGCGCGGGCGGCCAGGTAGCGGGCCACGGTGCGGGGCTCGGCCGGCAGGGGCGTGAGGTCCACGTCGCCACACCAGCCGGTGAAGATGCCCCACTGGGTTCCGTAGACGCGCTTGGTGTTGTCGGAGAGGACGGCCTCCAGGGCGTCGGCCACGCCCTGGTCGGCGGCGCGCAGGGCCGGCGTCGACGGAGGTTGGCGGAGGACGATCTGCGGGTCGGCGGCAGTGGTCATGGGCGGGTCTCCGGCAACGGGATTTCGGGACGATTCATCGGGATAAAAGATGCGCGATAAACCAATTATCGCGCACCGAACACCCGTGCGCAAGTGGCCGCTGCGGACCCCTTTTCCGACCTCCGGCGGGCCGAAAACCTGTCCCCGGCGATGGGTAGCTCTCCCGTCCGCGGTGAAGGCGGCCGGCGCCGGCCCGGTGGTGGCTGTTCCCTGGGAGCGAACCTTGCGAAGCGTGCCTGACGCCCCGCCCAATGGACTGATGTCCGTTATCACCCGGCGCCAGCCTTGGGCTTCGCCCATCGCCCTGGGCGTCAAGACCTTGGAGACCAGGTCCTGGTCGGCGGCCGGATCGTCTGATCGGTCAAACCATCGCCAGACACGCCGGCAAACGGCTAGCCAGGCAACCGGGCGTTCCCATCGAACAGCTGCTGCGGGCTCGCCCGGAAGAGAACTGGCGCAGATCTATCCCAGTTGGAGCGGTGCTGGCCACCGCCATCCTGGCCGGCATGGCCCAGGGGGCATACATCGACCCACTGAACGGGCACGCCATACACGACGGTCTGACCGAAATCGGATGCGCCGCGGGTCTGGGACGGACGGGGGTCGACGCTTGGTACGACTGCAGTCCCGGGCCCTGGCTGCGGCTCCTCGCCGAGGCGAAGCCATTGCGCGAGCCGTTACCGGCCGTCGTCCACCAGTCATTCTGGCATTGGATACCGACGGGGGAGTGTGGCCCCCGTCCGAAACACGGACAGCACATCGGCCGACGTGGACGGGAAACACGGCCGTGTCCGGTATCTGGGATAATCGAAACAAGCAGCCCATCGACATTGATCGGAACCTCATCGCCGACGTATTGGACGACATCCGCCGCGAAGCGAGGTGCGAGATGATGGAACGAGCTACCACCGCACAGCTGCGGTACCTGGAGCGGCTACTGGCCAACGCCGATACCACTTGGCCCATGGTCAAGCGTCGCTGGCCCGAAGCGCCCATTCGCTTTGACGAGCTGGACAAACAGCAGGCCGGCGCACTGATCGCCGCGTTGCGTCGCCATGGCCACGTTCCGGCGAACCACAGCCTGGGTGGCGGGCCACCCAGACGGCATGACACTGATTGATGCAGCGCGATTCCGTAAATGAGGCAACAGGAACCAGCAAATACGGTTGACGCGGGATAGATGACCCCAGAAAGCGAAAAAGAACATCAACAGGGTGGTCAGACGATATCTGCAAAATCAGATGAGGCGACGAGAGGCAGAAAGGTTCCGGTCGTCTAGCCCGCTCAAACTCACGCTTGAGGCTCTCATCAGTATCGCAGGCCAGCCAATCCCGGTCGGCTTAGATGGGTGTTGTGCTTGAAGACGGCATGGCGCGTGTCAAGGGCGCACATTGGCCGACCGGTGGCGTCCTGCAATTCTTTGCGGGCCTCTGTGGTGTGGGCGTCGACGCTGGACCTTCCCTTCACGAGGTTGAGCATCTGTTTTGGCAGGAACAGACCACGACAATAGATTCGCCCAACATCCATTACGTGAGCCGGTTTGTGCGGGGATTTCCCGTGCCGCGCGATTGTGTCCCAATGATGCGGGCCTCGGCCTGCTGGCCTGGCAAGCCGGCGGTGCGAGCGTCCCATCCCAACACGCTGCGCCAACGCACCGGCCTGGCGCTCGGCCCGGCTGCAGACGCCGCCGATGCGCATGGGGCACAACCTGCGGAGGTTCTGTCCGGAGCGGGGCCTGGCGCTGTCCCGGCCAGTGGCAGCCAACGGACCGCTGCAGAGCTACCTCCTCGATCCGGACTTCGTCGCCGCCTCAGGTCGGGGGCGACAGGGTAGTAGTTGGCACGCGTATCGGTGCCGTCGGCGTCGCTATTTCGGGCCCTTAATAAATCACAATATGCGGAGAAGTCGGTGTTGTGTACCTAAACCACACAATGAGTATAGAGAGTATAGAAGCACAAACGACACGCCTTATCTGCGCCCCCAGCGTCACGGCCGCCGGCGTTCTCCCGGTGTCCCGCGTCAACTATATTTGCCGGTTGGCGTCAATCAGTTTTGCCGGTTCACCTCCTCGGCCTGGACGCGTTGCTGGGCTGCGTTGGTGCGGTAGCTGGGGACGTCAAACTCCAGGATGACGGAGTGATGGACCACCCGGTCAATCGCCGCGGCGGTGGCCATGGGGTTAGCAAAGATGCGTTCCCACTCCGAGAAGACCAGGTTTGACGTGATGCCCAACGACCGGCGTTCGTAGCGTTCGGCGATGAGGGTGAAGAGGACCTCGGACTCTTCGGCGCCCTGGGGCAGGTAGCCCAGGTCGTCCAGGAGCAGGAAGTCGAAGTTGTCCAGCTTGCGCAGCTGGCGGGGCAGGTCCAGATCGCGTTTGGCGGCCAGCAGCTCCCCTGCCTACGCAGGGGCAGGCTCTGTACCAAGCGATAGGCCGGTGCGAAGAGGACGGAGTGGCCAGCTTCCACCAGCCGGTGGCCCAGGGCGCACCGGGCGTGGGTCTTGCCGGTGCCGGGCAGCCCGAAGGCCAGCACGTTGATGCCGCGCTCGATGAAGCTGCCTTGGGCCAGTTGGTCCAGCTGCTGGCGCAAGGCCAAAGGCATCCGGTCATGCTCGAAGGTTTCCCAGGTCTTGCCCGAGGGCAGCCTGGACTCCCGTCGCAGCCGGTTGATGCGCCGGTGGCGGCGATCCTCGGCTTCCTGTTCCAGTACCTCCAGGAAAGTTGCCAGGGCATCACCGTGGCCGGCCGCGGTGAAACGAGCCACCGACTGGGCGCCCATGGTGGGCAGCTTGAATTGGCCGCACAGCTGGCCGATGCGGTCCTGCATCACGCTGGTGTCCGTCATGCGCACACCCCCGCCGCAACCAGGCTGACCGTGAGCAGGCGGTCGTAGATCTTCAGGTCAGGCTGGCCGGACAGGGTGAGCGCCGGGGCTTCGGGCACCTTGGGCTCGGCCAGGTCCCGCACCTCCGCGTAGTCGAAGGACTCACCCGCCTCCAGCAGTAACGACAGCGCGTTGTCCACCGTGGCTTCCATGGTGGTCGCCGCCAGGTGCAGGATCCGCACGTACTCCACGTCGGCACGCTCCCCACGCCATTCCCTGAGCGCGTCGTAGGTCAGCCTGAAGTGCATGGTGGGAAATAGCTGCTCCCGGAAGCGGTAGCGGGCGAAGGCACCAGGCTTGCGCACCAATGAGCCGATGACGTGGCGGTAATTGACGTTGGCTTCCCCCTCGCCACGCACCCGTGCCATCCGTTCCACCAGGTGGCCCTTGTAGTACACTTCCGCCCAGTCGGCGTACAGACGGATCTGCACCTCCTTGCCGATGAGGCGGGAGGGAACGCTGTAGCTATGTCCCGCTACCTGGATGGTGCACCACTTGCGCACCTTGGACTGGTAGTTGACGTATTCCGGCACCGGGGCTGGGGGCAGGGAACGTAGGCAAAGCATCTCCTGCTCCAGCTTCCCCTCTGCCAGGCGATTGCGTCTCTCCACCAGCTGCCGGACGAAGCTGGCGTAGTCGTCGACAGTGTCAAAATCACGGCTGCCCCGTAGGATGAGGGCTTGGTCGATGGCGTCCTTGAGGCGGTAGTGAGCGTGCTCAGCGACGCCGTTTTCATGGCTCTGGCCGGGATTGATGCGGGTGGAGCGGAGGCCATAGTGGTCCAGCAGGGCGGCGTAATTGTCGTTCAGCGCCCGGCCGCGGCTGCTGCGCAATTCGTGAGTGGCGGCCGAGGTATTGTCGCTGCGCACCACCTCTGGGACACCGCCCAGAGTCCAGAGGGCGGCCTGCAATCCCTGCTGCAACGCCAGGAAGGTCTCGCCGGCGGCGACCTCAGCATAGCGCCATCCCGAGTGGCTGAGTATCAGCTGGAACAGCAGGTGGGGGTAGGACTGTCCGGCGATGGTCACCCTGAATTCCCCGCAGTGGGTGAAGTCGAACTGGGCCTCCCGTCCCGGCGGATGCACCTGGGGGAAGTACACCTCCTGATCCGGACCATGCAGCGCCCGCCAATCCTGTAATCGTCGTTGCAGGGTGCGCAGCTGGGATGCGCTGAACCGCCCAGGATGCTGCTCGGCCTCCTGAGCTTGTCGAAGGGCACTCGATAATTGTCGTTGCCTTCAGCTTGCCCGTCGGATCATTCCGCAGCAGCGGCTCAATCTCATCCTCCCACACCCCGTCGAAGGGATCGGGCCGGGTGCGCCACCGATGCTCCGGTTTCGCCTGCGACGGCAATGGCCCACTCTGCCACTTGCGCGCTGAACGCACGCTCATCCCAGCCTTGGCCGCTGCCGTTTCCTGTGTCTTGCCTTCCATACGTTTCTGCCTCATTAGCCTGGTTTGTCGGTCTGTAATCAACGATACCTCCGTACCGAATGATTACCCCATCTCGACCGGCAAAAATAGTCGTCGCTACCGGCAGGACTAATTGTCGTCTATCACCCGGCGCCGGCCGGCGCCGGGTGATCCGTTCCACCATGCAGAATAGCTCGGGAGCGTCATGGTGCAGGAAGTAGAGGCGGAGCGCGGCGCACATCAGCTCACGCCACCCGCTGGAACGATTTGGGCGTAGACGACGAAAACTGACACGGCCCTCCGGGACGGCGGGCTGATGTCCCACAGCAGGTCATCGCCGGCCACCGTGTCAGGATCAGCGTCCACGTGGCCACCGGCGAACATCCACCTCAGAAACCGACGCAGATAATCCGTGATCTCCCGCTGACGGCCGGGTGTCCTGTGTTCCCACCGCTTGATGTGATAGAAGCGGCCATAGGCGCGCTCCCTGTCGGCCTCATCTTGGAGCGCGACGTTGGCCGCTCGCTCCGCCGCAAGGCGCGCCGCCCGTTCGCGGTAGGGGGCGGCCAGCGCAGCCGCGATGCCGTCAATCTCCGCCCTCTGCTGCTCCTCTTCCCAGACCAGCTTGTCTGCTTGGTGGCGGGCCGCGAAGGGCGCGCGGATCGCCTCCTCACGATCCGCAACTCGCCGCTCGGCGGCGGTCACGGCCCGGCGCGCCCGCGGGACGAGTTCCCGGGATGGCCACCGGCCCAGCGCGTCGGGGCGGTTGCGACGAAACCTGGCTTCGGCCTCCTCCAGCCAGTCTCGGCGCCGGTCCAACTGCCTGCACAGCCCCCTCAACACCGGGTCGGCGTCGCACGCAGCCTCGAACCCGTGCCGGTCAAATCTCGGCTCACGCACCGGATCACCGTCCCAGCATCAGCGCCCGCGGTGGGGATGGCCGGCTGCCTTCCGGCTTTCGGCAGTGCCGGGACGGCGCCGACTGGCCGCACCCGCCGCCGTTCAGTACCGGGAAGCATGATACCCCCGATTCCGCACCGCCGGCCACCTGCGGGTGTCGGGGGAGCTCCACGCCGGTCAACAACACGGGGGGGCGCCGTCGCCCCGTGTCCTCACCCTCGCCGCCTGCCGCGTCTCCCGCGTCATGGTAATCGCCACCGTCGGAGTAGTCGGACCCAGTTCCTGTTCACCCTCAGATGCGAACCCGGTTTGGTCGCCATTTTACACTACGACACTCCCCAAATGGCCGCCGGTTTCTCCTCTCGGGCAGGTTGCCCATCAGCTCGAGGCTGTCACCCACCACGTAGTCGTTGTGGCGCAGGGTGGCGGGAGCTGTAGCGGAAGGGGGCACGTCCGGAACGTTCTTGTAGGTCTTCCGCAACCTGACCCGGTCGATGGCCCTCCGGTCCAACGGCAGCTCGTCCGCCAGTTGGACCGAAGACTAAGAGCCTATCCTGATAACCCGGCGGCTCTGAGAGCGATAAGGGCACAGGCGAAATGCAGAAAGGCTATGTAGTTGGTGGGAGACTTGTCCCAGCGGACCAAAATGCGCCGGAAGCGGTTCATCCAGCTGTGGGTGCGTTCCACCACCCAGCGCCGGGCTTTGAAGCCGGCCGCTTTCTTGATGGCCTGAGCCTCTTCCCCACGGCTGCGGATGTGGGCCGTGAAGCCAAACTGGTCCAGGGTCCGGCGCACCTCATCAAAGTCGTAGCCCTTGTCCAGGCACAGACCCTGGGGATGCTCCGGGCTGGGCGCGGGGCGTGGCACGGGGAGGCTTCACCGTGGCCCGCACCAGCTTCATATCGTGGCGGTTGGCCCGATCCACTGCCAGCCCCACCGGGATGCCTTGGGCTTCTGTCAACAGACTGCGTTTGACGCCGCTCTTACCCCGGTCGGTGGGGTTGGCGCCGGTTTTTCCCCCCGCCCAAGGGGGATTTGGTCAGGGCCCCGTCCCAGCTCAGCCAACTCCAGTCCAAACCCTTCAATTCGTCATAGCGTTCCAGCCCGGTCCGCCATAGCTCCAGGAACACCCCGGCGGTGGCCCATTCCTGAAAGCGCAGGTGGGCGGTGGAGCCGGAGCAAATGCCGGTGGCATCCAACGACTTCCACTGGCAACCGGTGCGCAGCACGTAGCAGATACCCGTTGGCGCAGGTCCGGAACCCGAGGCCGGCCTCCGCCCAGGGGATGGGTATTCACCCGCTGGGAGTGGCCGGGCCAGCGCGGGGCGGTCGCGGCGGCTTGGGTTCTTTCGCTTTGGTCATTCCCCAAGTTTAGCCGCTCCTCTGCCTCCTTCCCCATTCACTACTCAGCGGGTTTCACCCATTTTTAGGATAGGCTCTAGATGGGCGGCCTTTGCCGGTGCCAGTTGGTGGTTTGCTGGTAGGCGTGGGCGATGCGGAGCAGGGTGGGTTCGGACAGGTGCGGGCCGATGAGTTGCAAACCGACGGGCAGGGGTTTGTCTGAATCAGCGTCGTTGGCGAAACCGCAGGGGATGGACATGGCGGGCAGGCCGGCGATGTTGACCGGCAGGGTGTAGATGTCCACCAGGTACATGCGTACCGGGTCGTCGGCGCGGTCTCCGATGGGGAAGGCCACGACCGGCGAGACGGGGGCGACCAGCGCATCCACATCAGCGAACACACGGTCGAAGTCCTGGCGGATCAGGGTGCGAACCTGCTGAGCCTTGTGGTAATAGGCGTCGTAGTAACCGGATGAAAGAGCGAACGCGCCCAGCATGATGCGCCGTTTGACCTCGGGGCCGAATCCGTGCTGACGGGTGCGTTCCATCGCCTCCCACATATTGCCGTCGCCGCGGTGAGAGTAGCCGTATTTCACGCCGTCGTAGCGGGCGAGGTTCGCGGAACACTCCGACGGAGCGATGATGTAATAGCAGGCGAGGGCGTATTGAGTGCTGGGCAGGGAAACCCGGCGAATCTCAGCGCCCATTGCGGTCAGGTGGTCGATAGCGGTCGTTACGGCGGCGCGGACGTTGGCATCCATGCCGTCAGCAAAATATTCATCGGGGACGCCGAGACGGAGGCCGGACACCTCGCCGGTGAGGGCGGCGGCATAATCGGGAACAGCATCGGGCAACGAGGTGGCGTCGCGGGGGTCGTGTCCGGCGATGGCCGGCAGGATGAGGGCGCAGTCGGCGGCGTCGCGAGCGAGGGGGCCGATTTGATCGAGAGAGGAGGCGTAGGCCACCAGTCCGTAGCGGCTGACGCGCCCGTAGGTGGGTTTGAGGCCCGTGATACCGCAGAAGGACGCCGGTTGGCGGATGCTGCCGCCGGTGTCAGTGCCGAGGGCGAAAGCGGCCGCGCCGGCGGCCACCGCCGCGGCTGAGCCGCCGCTGCTGCCGCCCGGAACGCGGTCGGTGTCCCAGGGGTTGCGGGTGGGGAAGAAGGCGGAGTTTTCGGTGGACGACCCCATGCCGAATTCGTCCATGTTGCCCTTGCCCAGCAACACCGCGCCGTGTTCGCGCAGGCGGGCGACGGCGGTGGCGTCGTAAACGGGTACAAAGTCGGCCAGCATCTGTGAGGCGCAGGTGGTTAGGACCCCAGAGGTGCACAGCAGGTCTTTGATCTGCATGGGGATGCCGGTGAGGGGGTTGGCCAGTCTCTCGGAATGAGAACGGGCGGCGATACGCTTATCGGCGTCGGCGGCCTGCTGGCGGGCGGTATCCGCGGTTACGGTGATATAGGCGGACAGTTGATGATCCACCGCCGCCGTGCGGGCGAGGTACGCATCGGTGAGCTCGACGCTGCTGATCTCGCGTTGGGCCAGCAGCCGCGCTGCCTCGGCCACGGAGAGCCGCCATAGTTCGGTTATGGAATCCGGCAACGGGTGGGTTACTCGTCCAGCACGGCGCGAACCTGGAAGAAATCGCCGCGCCGGCGGGGAGCGTTGCGGAGGGTGTCTTCGGCCGGCAGGCAGTCGTCGGTTTGGTCGTCGCGCATGACGTTGTCCAGGTTGGCGACGTGGGCAGTGGCCGGGATGCCGCCGGTGTCCAGGGATTGCAGCACGTCGAATTGCTCCAGAATCTGGGACAGCTGGGCCGTGAAAGCCTCAATCTCGGCCTCGGAGAGGGAGATGCGGGCGAGGGCGGCGATGTGTTCTACCTGTGATCGGTCGATGGGCATGGTGGGATGGTGATGGTGGCGTAACTAGGTAAAATCGGCAAGACCGGCCGAATAGTCCGTCGAGGTCTGAACGGATTGGTTGTCAGTCGCCTCGGCAACTAGTTGCGCATCGATGGACGACACCCCTTTTTCAGCAGCCAGCATGAAGGTGAGGGCAGCGTTGGATAGCAACTCACGCGGCAGTTGCCCCTTTTGTATCAGGGCAGACAAGCCGTCATCAGTGAATGGCTTGATAGATCCGTCCTCTTCGTGGTCGAGACGGTAATAGTCCAGGTGGGCGGTGATGATTGCGGTGGCCTGAGCTGGCGTCGGTAAGGGTAGTTCCACCGACGTTGGGGCGTCGGGATTCAGGCGGGCAAAGGACGACAGGCCGGCTTCATCCCATGCCGCCGACAGCCGCCGGATGACCGAATCGTGAGTGGTTAACACGCACGAGAAGAAGCCATAGGCTGAATTGGCGTAGCCGGGCCGGACGGTGCAAATGCCCAATTCTTTGGCAAACTCGAGCTGATGTCGCCGTGCCATCTTATCGGCCAAGTTTTCGATGTCGTCGATGAACAAGTATCCACCGGCGAAGCCGGCGGCCCGCAGGTAACGCACGATGTCGTTAAAAAATAGATTGCAGGCGTAATCCAGCCCTTTAGTGTCCCGAGGAATATAGTATGGGCGGAGTTCGCCATCCCGCCGGTGGCTCTTCAATAATTCTTCGAAATCGCCCTTGGCCAGTGCTTGAGCTGCCGCTCGAGTCACACCTTCGCCCAACAGCAGGCGTTCGATATTACTGTCAACAACGTCGGGCCTTATCCCTTTGGCTTCCAGAATGGCGTCGTCCAGGAGGTTCTCCAAGCGGGTATCGCCGTTGACATTGATGATGGCGTCAACCTCATCGCCGGTCATTGCATCCCGCCGCAACGATGCCCGCGACGCGATTAACACGCCATTTTCGCAGACGTCGACCAACGCGGCCCACGCGAGTTGCTCCATCCAACGCCGATCTACCTGGTCGGGAAACGCCACGTATACGACCACGGCGGAAAATTGGCCGTGGAACTCTTCGTAACCCCAGTCGGGATTGATGCGACGCTGAAAATAGCGCAACAGGGCCGTTTTGCCCATGCCGCGCCCTTGGTAGGCCTGACCTTTGGCCCATAGTGAGGCTAATTTGACCCGATTGCCGAAGTCCGAGGGACGGATCAGCAGACGCTCGAATTTTTCGATCTCCGCCTGTACCGACGAAGTAGCAAATATCGCACCATTGCGGCGCGGGTCAATGCTGTTGGGGTCAATCAGAGGCTGGGTAGCAAAGGGCAAATCTTGGAGTCCCAATTTCTCGTATGGGGATGTAGCCGGCTGGGATGGACGGTGTGGCAGACGGAGCATTACTGTCTCCTTATCAGATTATGGAGTTGGTCGGTTTGACGGCGTACCAGCGGCTTGCGATTGGCCGAAATCTTCTCGTAGTGGAACCCCACCGACAGCGGTGATGGCATGCGGTCCAGCAGGCGGTTAAGGCCGTCATCGAACGCAGCCTCAGGGATGCGCAGATTTTCGCAAACCGTGTCGCGCAGGTCGGGGATGTCGTGGTAGCCGGCGATGGGGGTTAGCTCAAGCATAGCGTTGTCGATGGCGTCGAGCAGGATGTTCTGATCGCCGCTTTCTGCCATATCCGGCTCGCAGAAGAGCAGGCGGTAGGTTTCGCCATCCGGTAGAGGGACCTCCAAGGGTGTATACCAATGACGCGGCGGCTCGTCGACTACGCAGGGGGAATAGGTTTTGTGGAACTCGCAACCCTTGACGGTGGCGCGGCGGAGGTTCAATAGCCGCAAGGTGGCTAGGCGGGCGCATATGCCGCGGAAATTCGCCACGCCCATACGTTGATTTGGTAAGAATTTCTCGATGATCTTGCTGTGTAGCACGTCGCGAATCTTGCTGGGGCTTT
The DNA here is from genome assembly GCA_965262485.1 of Dehalococcoidia bacterium. Taxonomy (GTDB): domain Bacteria; phylum Chloroflexota; class Dehalococcoidia; order Lucifugimonadales; family UBA3495; genus Bin87. The sequence continues at coordinate 3,917,458 of OZ253540.1, forward strand.
GGTCACCGTGTTCGGCGCGGATTGTAGCGGCGGCCGAGGCGGCGTCGCCTCCTAAGGCAGGAGCCAACAGGGTTTCAAGGTAGCCCGCCTGTCCAATGTGTTCTGCCTTGACTTCGATCGGACGCCATACAGGGCTGGCAGTGATGTGGCTTTGCACCACAGTGCGGAGGTTGTCGTAGGTTCGCAAGTGAGTCAGGGCCATGAGGCGACGCAAGTCGACGGCGTTTTGCTCCGCCAGCAGGTCCAAGATGTGGCGCCCTGATTCGGTCAAGGCATATCCGCCACCGGCTGATTTTCCTTTAGATTTCACGAAGTGGAACTGCTCCAACTCCGTGCATATTTTTTTCGCAGTTCCCTGGTAGTTCGTGCCGGGTGCCGCTACCATCAAGCGCTGGTTCCGGTCGCTAACGAACTTAAGAACGTTGCCGGCGACAGCTTCTATCTGTTCGGTACGCTTGGAAGTGGGAGGCATCCCATCCAACACGCGCAATCCGATGTAGTGGTAAGTAACGTCGGTGATGTTATAGCTGGTGATGTTCATTTAGCCGTCACCCCGCGCGTTGGGCATGTTGAAAGGCCCTGTAGATTGCAATGCAATCACTGTTGGCCTGTCGCAGTTCCCAAGCCAAATCGTCTACATCAATCGGTTCGACAGCTCTAAACAGCAAGCCATCATCAGAAAAATGGTAGTCGCACCGGTAATCTAGCCAAGTTTCCTGCAAAACGAACGCCACACGATTGAGATTAGCGCAAAAATCTTCAAAACGGGCCAATGTCTCCGAAGCAACTTGCAGCCCTTGATCCAACTCCACTTGCATTGCCATTGCGTTGTTTATTAGCACCGGAAGGGGTCGTATATCGGATGTTACCGGATGTATGCCCAAACCCAAGCAGGCGGCCAGCCCTCTTTGGTCGAAGGTAGCTCGCGACACAAAGGCTAAGCAGACGTCGTCATAGGCCAAATCGGGATTAGCTAGCAAGTAGTCAAGAATTTTGGCGTAAAAGACGATTACGTCATTTTTGCCTGGCCCGCCGCCCAAGTTCTTCAACTCAGCCACGGCGGTTGTTCCGCTGGTTTTGGCTACAATGTCCACCTCGTGCGATGTGCCGGACAGCGTTTCAAGCCCGGCGCCCAGCCACATTTCACGCGATGGAGCCACTGACCATCCGGGGGGCAGCTGCCGGATACAACTTTCCCGGAACCGCTCCTCGAATCCCCGGTCAGGCACGTGCTCTCGTACAGCGTGGGGCCACTCTGAACTAACGAACCGGAAGCAACGTTTGAGGAACTCTAACGTTGACGCTGCCGGTGCGATTTCAGGCCTAATGGGCATAGTGAATTACTTGGCCGGCGGGATGCGTATACCATGTGCCATTGGGGGATTCCTGCCAGGATTATAACACCTACAAAGCGCGGGTCAGCTCATTTCGGAGCCGCCGGATACGCTGATGGACAGGCCGGTCATGTAGTCGGATTCGGCGGAGGATAGGAAGGCTGCCGTGCGGGCGATGTCGTCGCCCTGGGCGATGCGGCCCATGGGGACGCGCAGTTCACGCTCCCTCACCATGAGGGCGCGATGTTCTTCTCCGGACACGCCCTCGGGGGCCAGGGCGGCGGCGATGAAGTCCACGCGCTCGGTGTCCACCAGGCCGGGGCAGATGGCATTAACGTTGACCTTGTAGGGGGCCATCTCGTGGGCGAGGGACTGGGTGAATCCGATGACGGCAAACTTGCTGGCGCAGTAGGCTCCGTAGCGGGCGATGCCGCGCTTGCCGGCGCCGGATGAGATGTTGATGATTTTGCCGGGGCCGCCCCGATCTACCAGGTGGCGGCAGACCTCGCGGCTGACCAGGTAGGTGCCGCGGACGTTGACGCGCATGACGTCGTCGAAAGCGTCCTCTTCCAGCTCGACGATAAGCACCCGGTCGCGGCCGGGGCGGGAGCCGGCGTTGTTGACGAGGATGTCGATCCGGCCGTAGTCGCGGAGCACATCGTTGACCATGTTGTTGACCTCGGTGCTGTCGGCGACGTCGTAGTAGAGGCCGGCGCTGCGGCGTCCCATGGCCTGGATCTCTTCGACCACGCTGGGCAAGCCACGCCAACCATCGAGGCGGTCTTCGGTGCGGATGGCGTCGAGGGATGCTTCGACGTCGGTTACGACGACGTCGGCGCCCTCGGAGGCGAGGCGGGTGGCGATGGCGCGTCCGATGCCGTGGCGTCCGCCGGCGCCGGTAACGAGGGCTACTTTGCCGTTAAGGTCGTACATGGGGTTGCGCTCCTGTGGTGTTGGTGGTGGGTTTACTCGGGTTGGAGGTCGCCCAGGGGGATTTCGTACCAGAAAAGCTGTTCTGAGGCGAGGGCATCCCGGATGTGGTGGTCGATGACAACGCCGGCGACGGCAGGGATGGCGGGGATTCCGGTGAAACGCGTGAGGTAGCGGGCGTTGCGCCGGGCGCGGGAAGTGTCGCGTCCGTTGACAGTGAAAGATGCTTCAACGGCGATGTAAACAGTTTCAGCATCCGGGTTGGTGGCCTGGATTACCGCGTCTGCCCGGTGGAAGCTTTTGAGGTCGTTGGGCTCGATGTCGCAGGTGTCGATATCTTGGGTGAGATTCATGAGGTCGCGGCGGGAAAGGATGGCGACATAGTATAGGCCCAGGTCGTTCGCCAGCAATGGAGCTTCGTCGCGGGTAATGTCGTACACGATACGGCCCCTGATGTCGCCCATCTGGGTTCTCATTGCGCCGATATCGTTCTTGATTATTTCCTGACCTTCGGCGAGTTGGTCCATTCTGTGGGCGAGTTGATCCATGCGTTCCGTAAGCTGATCCATGCGCACCGTAAGCTGATCCATGCGCACCGTAAGCTGATCCATGCGTTCCGTAAGCTGATCCATGCGTTCTGTGAGTCGGTCCAGTCGTTCCGTAAGTTGGTCCATCCGCACGGCGAGTTGATCCATGCGCTCCGTGAGTTGGTCCATCCGCACGGCGAGTTGATCCATGCGCTCCGTGAGTTGGTCCATCCGCGCGGCGAGTTGGTCCATGCGCATGGCGATTTGGTCAACGCGTTCGGTCAGGCGGGCGACGGTTTCGGGGAGGGCGAGGAGTTCGCGGGTGAGGACGCGCGCGCGCACGGCATCCAGCAACTGCGGATTTTCGTCCAGGATGCGGAGCAGGTCATCGACGTTGTTGAAGGTAGTCATTGAGTTCACCGACCGGGGTAGTGTGCAGACATTTTAACAGAAGTCAGGCCGGTTGGGGTGGCGCACTGCGGGCTATCCGGCTACGGATGAAGCGGAAGGCGATGACGGCCAATGCGATGTCCACAACCACCTCAACGGCGGCATTCATCAATCCGAATATCAATCCGGTGGGCTTGTCGAGGCCCACGGCGATTATGGACGGTATGGCGGCAACCGACAGGCCGAAACCTACGGTTATGTTTACGATGCCGATGAGCAGTCCGAATCCGCCTCCGACGATTGCGCCCTTGCGGATAGTGAGACTGGACCGACCATACAGCGTGGCCACGACGGCTCCAGACAGAGTGGCAAGCGCTGTGGTGAGGAGAATTCCGACGAAAATTATGGCTATGGTGGTGGGTAACAGGGAAAAGGTGAAGAATACAACGGCGCTAATGAAGCTGACGCGATAGAAACTGGCTATTGCGAAAGCGACTCCGATCACGGCGCCGACCAATGCGCTTTTTCGGTAACTGCCAGGTTCGCTCCCCGCTGCTGTGGCGATAACGGCGGCGGCGGCGGAGATGAAAACCTGGACCAGCGTTAAGGCGAAAAGGACAGTTAAGAACATGGTTGACACTTCGGATCAAACTACGGGATGCGGCGGTCGTCGGCCTGGCGTGGGAGCCAATTACTGCCGGCCGGGTTATTCGGTGTGGCCGGGCCAGCTGACGTTATGGTCGTGGTGGTGGAGGGCGTAGGCTCCGCCGGCGGTGTGGACGACGAGCTGGTGGCCGAAGACGTCCGCGAGGACGGATTCCAGCAGCACTTCTTCGGGAGGACCGTAGGCAATGAGGCTCTGGTTGATGAGGGCAACGTCGCTGGCGCGAGCGGAGACGCAGGTAAGGTCGTGGGTGCTCATGATGACGGTAGCGCCCTGGGACCGCAGGTGGTCCAGAATGTCCAGGAAGCTGTGCTGGGCCATAGGGTCCAGGCCGTTCATGGGTTCATCGAGGAGCAGGACGGATGGATTGGCGGCGATGGCGCGGGCGAGCAGGGCGCGGCGACGCTGGCCTCCGGAAAGTTCGCCGACGGAGCGTTTCCGCAGGTGGGCCAGGTCAACGGTTTCCAGGGCGGCGGCGGCGGCGTCCCGACTGGATTTGTTGTGCCAGCGGATCAGGCCGCGCCGGGGAGTGAGGCCCATCATCACCACGTCCCAAACTGAGGCGGGAAAGTTCCAGTCCACCTGTTCCAACTGGGGCACGAATCCGATGTCTTTGCGCATGGACACGCTGGGATGACCGTGAACCAGGATGTTGCCCTTTTTGGGTTTGACCAAGCCAACTACGGATTTGAGCAGCGTGGATTTGCCGCTCCCGTTGGGACCGACTACGCCGGCGAGGCTGCCGGTTTCCACGGAGAACGATACGTCACGCAAGGCGACCGTGCTTCCGTAGCGGACGGTGAGGTCCTGGAAGGCTACGGCCTGGGGAGCGTGGCCGTCGTGGGTGTGGGTTTGGCCGTCGCGGGAGTGGGTATGGCTGTGGGCGGCGCCGATGTGCATGACGCTATTGCCGGTGCCAGTCATCGCCGGCGGGAGGCCAGGGGTTGTCGGGGCTGAGCACCTGGGATAGCTGGGTGAAGGCTCCTTTGAAGGTGGCGGGATGGAGCCAGATGCTGTTGAAACCGAGGTTGGTGTAGTTGTCGGTGCGGCGCGACGTGGTGAACCGGATGTCCTGGTTTTGCAGGTAGGCGTCGGTGGCCAGCGAGTCGGCGATTTCGTAGATAGTGAGGTAGATGCCCTCTCCGTAACGGGCCAGGAAACGCCCGGAGGGGGAGTCGTCGCTGGTGGGTTGGGCCAACTCGATGAAGGTATCGCGGCCGGTGAGAGGCAGCACGGCGATCTCGAGGTCGGTGAAGCTGATGGCAAAACGCCTGGTGGGCTCCAGACCGAACATGCGGCTCCAGCGCTCGATGGCGACGTCCAGGTCGTGGACGATGACGGCCATCTGACGGAGCTGGGTGGTGCCGGGTTGGTGTGGCGGCGTTTGCCAGTCGGGGCCGGCGGCCGGCCAGGGGTTGTTGGGGTCGGTTACCTCGACGATTTCCAGGAACGCGCCGTTGCAGGATGCGGGATGGAGGAATGCAGAGCGGGAACCTTCATGTTGCGTTTCGGCGGTGACCCGCACGTCCATGCTTTTCAGGTGGGGGATGAGCCGGTCGTACTCGGTGGTCTCAAAAATGATGAGATAGGGGGCCTCGCTGCGACGCTGGAGAAAACGAGCGCCGGCCGAGGCGTCGTTGGACGGGGCCAGCAACTCGACGAACGTGCCGTTGCCAGCCGGCAGTACGGCGTTATCGAGGCCGAACTGGGGCAGAGTTCCAGTGCGGGACGGTTCCATCCCAAGGATGCGGCCATAGAGGTCGGTGGCCTCGGGGAGGTCGCGCACCATCATGGCTACTTGACGCAGCTTGTGCAGCATGGGAGGTGATGGCCTTTACCGCAGGGGTCGGCGGCGGCGCCTTTGCCGGGCTTTGAGAGTTAGCAGTTTAGTTTCGGCCTCGTAACGCAGCCGCATAGTTTCGTGAAGTTGACGTTCGGCTTCTAGCTTTTGGATGGTGAGTTCTTCGATGCGCACCAGATGTTGCCGTCGGTCCATCTCGCGTTCACGAGCCCGCCTTTCGGAGTCCCAGGGCCCACTTGTGGAAGAAATAGCTGGACAGCATAGCTATTGCGCCTCGTGCAACGTGCCATTCCGAAGGGGGCGGCGATGACGACGGCGCGGGGTGGTTGCCCGCTCCAATTGGGCTTTAAGGTTCTGCACCTCGGCTTCGGCAAGTTGTCGTAACCGGGCTTCTTCCTGTCGTTGCTGTTCGGCTTCGGAACGCAGGCGGGCTTCTTCTTGCCGCAGCCGAGCTTCCTCTTGCTGTTGGTGCTCAGCTTCGGAACGCAGGCGAGCCTCTTCTTGCCGTTGCTGTTCGGCTTCCTGCTGTTGCCGTTCAGCTTCCTGAGCCCTTTTGGCGAAGAAGTAGCTGGTAAGCACGGTTATTGCGCCTCCCGATACGGTAATGGTGGGACTGATAATCTGGAATATCTTTATCCAGTTCCAGTTTACACTGTTCTGGCTGATACTGCTGTCCAGCAATGGAATCGCAAAGTAAACGGCGATGGTAAGCCCAACGGCGGTTGCCTGAAACAGCACAAAGTCAGCAGTTGCGATGAGAGATGCACCCAAGTGCCGCAATAGCAGTGATCCGGCTCCATTGCGGGTTTGGCGAGGGCCGGCATTACCGTCTGACCGATTGCTATCGCCCGTCATCGGAGCGGGAGGGCAGGGTCAGCTGGGCGGTGCCGATGATGTAAGGTCGGTCGGGAACCGGTCCGGTCATCGTGATGTCGCACTGAACACGATTGATACCGTCTTCCTGGGTGGTGTCGCTGATCTGGAATCCGACGTGCAACGGCTGGTTATGGGGCACCGACCCGCGGAACACAAGGTCGAGATCGGACATGGTGTTGGCGCCGGCCCAGTCGGTGAGGGCGCGAGAAACGACAGCCATGCTCATGATGCCCGGCACGATGGGCGCATCGAGACCGACTTTCTCCGCTTCGGCCTGATCGGTGAACCGATTGGGATGCGGATTGCCCCACAGGGAGCAGAAGTTGACGACCTGTTCGTCGGTGATTACCAGAATGATGGGGCCGATCTCATCGCCGAGTTCGGTGTCTTCAAAGTAGAGTTTGGCGGGCTGAGCCATCAGTGCATCACTCGCGGACGACTTGAGAGCGCTGAACGTCGGCGACGACCACGCCATCCTGATTGCGGAAGGTGGTTTCCCAGACGACGTGAACCATGGTTCCGGAGCGGCCGGTTTTGGTGTAAACGTCTTTGAGGTGGGAGGAGGCGGTGAGGCGGTCGCCGGCCACGATGGGAGCCCGGGGTTCCACACGCTGGCCGCCGTGGAACTGGCGTCGACCAAACCGGAGCTTGATGTCGGGCAGCTCGCCGCGCTCGAAGAGGGCGCACAGAATGGGCGGCGCAACGACGTTGGCGTACCCGGCGGCTCGGGCGGCGTCGGAGTCGGTGAAAATGGGATTGTCTTCACCAACGCTGCTGGTGAAGACGCTGATAATCTCCTCGGTAACGTCGAAGGGACCCGATTCGTGCTCGACGCCGTAGAGGGAGTGATCGTATTCGTAGTCAATTTGAGTAGGCATTGGGACAGGCTCCAAGGATGCTGAATTAGCTGACGGGAGCAGCGGCGGTTTCTTCGATTGAAACGGGGCGAAATTCGCCGGAAATGAGGGCATCCACCAGTTGTTCGCTGGTGGAGATGGCGGCCTGAAACTCTGTAACCGCGCGACAAATATGACTGGCAAGGTGGGCATCGCTGCCGCCGGTGCCGAGGTAACCGGCGCGCTGGCAAAGCGCTTCGGCGCGCTGGTTCTCTTCGGGTTTGCTGCCGGCGTTGACGCGTTCGACGATGGACACGCCGGGGAACTGCTCGCCCTGTTCCATGTACTCGACGAGGCCGATGCCGAACCGCCCGGGATGGGCCGGCACGACGTAGCCGCCGTGGTGTCGAGCGGCTTTGATCAGCTCTCGTCCGTCCATCCTGACGTCTCCGAAGTCGATGTCCTGGTAGAGGCCGGGAGTGATGTTGTACACGAGCATGTGGCCGAAGCAGGTGTCCAGCTCGGCGCCCTTGAGGACGATCACGCCGTATTCGGCGGCCAGTTGCGAGTAGTCGGCGTCGAAGTTGAACTGCCGGTGCTCGGTGAGCACGATGCCGTCAACAGTGAAGCCGCGCTTGCGCAGCACGTTGATCCATTTGAGGTACTGTTCGACGGTAGCGCGGGAATCGTCGGAGGCCACGGAATGGCAATGCAGGTCGAGATAGGTCAAAAGTGTGGTCTCCGAGCGCCAAAGTATGGGGGTGCCGCCAACGAGTGATTATATTGTGCGGTGGGGCCGGGTGCAACCGGGGGATGCCGCCTCACGCGTACCCGCTTTGATATGTCATTGCTAAGGGCGCTCACCCCCACCTGTCATTGCGAGGAGCGCAGCGACGTGGCAATGACAGGTGGGGGTGAGCGCACGCCGGCGAACCATGATTGCTACGGCGACGAGATTGCCACCCCCGTATCAAGTACGGGGTCGCAATGACAGCAGGCTAGAGCCTGTTGACAATTAGCAGACCAGCCCGTCACTCCGGCGAAAGCCGGAGTCCAGAGCTTGTAATCTGCTGGATTTTCGTGGCGAAGCTACCGGCATCGGTCACTGGATTCCCGCTTTCGCGGGAATGACGGTGGTTGCGGGAATGACGGTGGGTAAACCGTCCACATGCGATAGCCCTGATGGATGGGCAGTGATGGTTTGACACGCAGTATCATTGTATGTACAAATAGAGTAATGGAATATGAGTGGGACGAAACTAAACGCAGGGACAATCCGGAGAAGCACGGGATAGATTTCGCGGACATTGAAGAATTCGATTGGGATTCCGCCCTGGTAGAGCCGGCTCACCGACGATCCGAACTGCGTTGGGTTGCCCTCGGGTTTATTTGAGACCGCTTGCACAACGTCGTGTTTACCATCCGGGGCGATCACGTCCGCATCATCAGCGTTCGCAAGGCCAACGCACGGGAACGGAACAAATATGGATGAGTCTACAGAGGGAACCGGACTGACGTTTGACGAAATTGTAGCCAGTGGGATGAACTTTGACGAGATCTCTGCGAAGTACGGTGAAGAAACCGCAATAAACGTTGGAATTGCCAAAGACCCTGTCCAGTTTGAGCTTGATGATGAATGGTTTGCCAACGCGCGTCCGGCCAGTGAAGTGCATCCTGAGTTGGTCAAACGCTGGCGGAATACCCGCGGCAAACAGAAGGCTGCGCCGAAGCAGCGCATTACGATCCGGCTTGATGCTGACGTAGTGGAATCGTTCCGGAGCAGCGGCAAGGGCTGGCAGTCGCGGCTCAACGCGACATTGCGCCGGGCGGTGTTTGGAGGTTAGCCGACGGAGGCCAGCCATTGGGTGAAGGTGTGGCCCAGGGTTACGGGGTCGCTTGGCAACCGGGGATGCCGCTCCCCAGCCGCTCTCCAGGCGGGAGCGGGGACTCTCCAATAGCGCCGGTCAGGAGGGGATGAGGCCTTCCTGGGGTTGCGTCCAGGGCGCCGCGTAGAGGGGGGCCATGAGCGGAGCGCGGGGGATGGGCATATCTCCGAAGGGAACATCGATGATTACCGGAGCCCCACAGGCCAGCGCCTGGGGAATCAGCGTTTCCAGCTCCAGCGGGTTTTCGGCCCTCATGCCCACTGCGCCGAAGGATTCGGCGAACTTGACGAAATCGGGGTTGTGCAGGTCGGTCTCGTAGGCGCCAGCAAAGAAATCGTCCAGGTCGCGGGCCACGTTGCCGTAGGAATCGTTCCTGAAAATCACGGTAACTACATTGATGCCGTACTTGACGGCGGTGGAAAGCTCGGAGGAGTTGAACATAAACCCGCCGTCTCCGACGACGCACACCACCGGGCGGTCGGGTTGGGCCACCTTCGCGCCCAGGGCGGCGTGAGCAAGTCCTACTGCCTATCTTGGATTGATGACGGTGTCGCGCGACGGACGAAGTTGTACAGGTAACGCAGGAGATTCTCGATGTCGCGGGACCATTGCAGGGGTAGTTTCTTTACTTCGTCCAACTGTCTGTTTTCGTGGTCGTAGTCGTAGAAGTCCCATTCTATGCCGTCTGTAATGACTCCCCTCCACCCGGCAATCAAGTTGGGGAACAGATGTTGTTGATCGCTGCCCGTATTTGTGGTGCGAGGGGCTTTGAGATAGCGTAGCCATTGCTCCTCTGGCGTTTCGTTCTCGCCAGCGTACTTGTGCGTCGCGTGTCTTTTGCCTTTGCCCTTTACTTCCAAAATCACTTCCAACAAGCGGATGTCCATGGGGCCGCTGCCCGAGCCACGCTCGATTGCTATGGCGGGATATTCGAGGCCAGGGAACAAGCACCTCAGCACGATGTACAGGCGAGTCGTTATTTCCGCCTCTGGGGCTTCAGATGGCAGTTGCATTATTTGGGTCATGACGCCACGCGCCTGCTCCCAGTCAGGGTTGCCTTGAGCGTTTTGCTGAATGAGCATTGCCTTTCGCCAATTGGTCGTTGATAAACGCATTGTAGCGTGCGCTGTGGTCTTCAACGTCAGGCGAGTGGCCAGGGTTGCCCTATCGTTGCTTAGCTATTCATCGCTACGAGCCGTTGCCTGTCGAGGCGTTCCCCTCGGTTTCGGGTTAGAGTACCTAACGCGACGGTTTTCGTAGTTCGGCTGGCGGAGTCATGGATTACGGAATCCGTCTTCCGCTTGACACACCTCGTGATTGGCCCACATTTTTGCACGGGCCTAAAGGCTGGCGCGTACTCACTTTGCCAAGCAAAACCGGCCGACTGTCATTGCGGTGAGCACCAGCGACGTGGCAATCTCGTTGAGGTTGAGCACACGTCGGGGAACTATCATTGCTACGGCGACGAGATTGCCACGCTGCGCTCGCAATGACAGGGGCGTGCGTTTGTCGCGATGACGGGTGGCTAGTTTGGCTTGACAAAGTGGGTACGCGTGAGGCGGATAAGGTGGCAACAGTTCAGGGTTCGATGGCTGACTGTGAAAACATAATTGACTCCCGGTTGCTGGTGGGTTGGGCGTCAATCAGTTCAGCTCACCTGGGCCAGCCACTGGGTGAAGGTGTGGCCCAGGGTTACCGGATCGTCTAACAACAGGGGGATGCCGGCGGCGTTGCCGGGGGCGATCTTCATGTGGACGAAGCAGGGTCCGGCGGTGGCGGCCGCTTCGGTGAGGGACTGCCGCAGCGTCTCGATATCGTCGGCGCGCCAGACCTTGAGGCGGCAGGATTCGGCGATGTCGGCCAGGTCAAGGTGGGTGGTGAAGGTGGCCTGGCCGCCGGTGGAGGCGTATTGCTGGTTGTCCAGCACGACCAGCAGCAGGTTTTCCGGTTGCAGGTAACCGATGCTGGTGAGGGAGTTCAGGTTCATCAGCATGCCGCCGTCGCCCTCCACTCCCACGATTTTTCGGTGTCCGGCGGAGTCGATGCCGAGGCTAAGGCCGAGCAGAATGCTGCTGACCAGTCCCATTGAGTCCACGACGTAGAGATGGTTGGTGCGGCGGTCAAGGTCGGCCATCTCGCGGCTGGTGGAACCGCAGGTGAAGACCACGGGTTCGGCGGCGAACTCGGTTGAGATGGTTTGCAGGGCGTCGATGCGGGGAGTGGTCATAACTGATACGAATATACAGGATGTACGGGGGGACGGGTTTTTACATGGATGAACAGGATGGACAGGATGTTTGGGTGTGGTGGCGGCGGGATTGCCACGTCCCTCGACAAGCTCGGGATGATCCTTCGACAGGCTCAGGATGAACGGGGGGGTGTTGCGGGTGGGTACGCCCCTCACCCCCGGCCCCTCTCCCGTCGGGAGAGGGGGGTTTAGTCAGTCTTTCAAATTGAGGAATACCACTATGGGGCGGCGGGTCATTTGGGCGTATTCGTAGGCGGATTTTATTACGCCGGGCCACTGGTCGAAGGGAACGCGGTAATCGAGGGCGGATGCCTTGATTTTCATGGACTCGACCATTTCCAGCGCGGTTTCAGAGTAGTTGTGCACGGCGGCGTTGAACTCGCCGAATCCGCCCCGGCGGATGGCAAGGATGAGCATGGGTATGTGGTAGGCCATGGCGAAGGTGGTGAGGGCTACCATGGAGTTGCCAAGTCCCACATCCTGGATGAACATAACTCCCCGGCGCCCGGACATGGCGAGACCGGAAAGGATGCCGATACCCTCTTCCTCGCGGGCGACGGGGAAGCAGTGAACACCGTCGGCGGCTTCGAAGTGGCTGACGACGGGCGCGCCGAAGCTGTCGGGGATGTGGATGACGAACTCGACGCCAATGCCCTCGAGGCCGGCGATGACGGCGGCGCAGGCGTTGTTGCGATAGTCGGTGGCGGGCGAGGCCATTGGGTCTGCCTACTTTTAGGTTTGACCGTTGGTTGCGCCGGTTCCGTTGTTGAAATGAGGGAGGCGTTCGCCGGTGTCGGGGTCGATGCCGGCCCGCAGCAATTTTTCCCGGTACATTGCTCCGGCCTCGGCGTAGGCCGCGGCGTAGGCTTCGGCGCGCGCTTTTGCGGCCGCTTTTTCAGGGCGCTGTTTCCACCAGTCCCAGGCTAGTCCAATCGTCATACCGGCAATGCCTCCTGAGAATTCCACCAAATAGGCTGTAGCCATACCCGACCATAGATGCTGTCGCGTCTGGTCAAGGATAACAAAGATAGTGGTTTGCCGGCCAGCCTTGCAACTTCCCGTACCGCCTCATGCGCACCCACTTTAATCTGTCATTGCGAGCGCAGCGTGGCAATCTCGGCGCCGTAGCAATGATGGTTAGCCGGCGTGTGCTCAACCTCACCGGGATTGCCACGTCGCTGCGCTCCTCGCAATGACAGCAGGCCAGTTTGGTTTGGCAAAGTGAACCACTCTTTTAGCACTGCCGCCGGGCGGTCAGCGCCCGTCAGGCCCGGATGTCGGCCAGGAATCGGCTGGCGCTCTGGCGGACGAAATCCTGGATGTTGACCGACATGAGGTGAACGCCCCGGGCGGCAAATTCCTGGAAGCGCCCCATGTTGTCAACAGTCATGCCGGCGCCGGCCACGCCAATGATTTTGCCCTCGGCCAGAGCGCCGTCGATGACCTGAGTGATGGCGGCATCGACATCGGCCTGGGGCGGCATACCCATGGCCTGGGTGAGGTCGCTGCTGCCGACCAGGATGGCGTCCACGCCGTTGACGCTGGCGATATCGCGGACGTTGGCGACGGCCTCGGGGGTTTCGATCATGGCGATGATGAGCGTTTCGCGGTTGGCGGCCTCATAGTATTCGGCGGGAGGCAATCCGCTGCCGAGGCGGTTGGTGCGTCCGCCGGTGGAGCTGCTGCGGTCGCCCATGGGGTAGTAATGGGACGCCTGGGCGACGGCTTCGGCCTCGGCGCGGTTGTTGACGTGGGGCACGATTAGTCCCTGGGCGCCGCGGTCGAGGAACCGCAGCAGGGTGGACGGCTGGGCGTTGGGGACGCGCACGACGGGGGTGATGTCGTGGAGTTCGGCGGCGCGGATCATGTTTTCGGATTCGGAGTCGTTGGATGATCCGTGTTCGCAATCGATCCAGACCCAATCGAAGCCGAGGACGCCGTACATCTCGACAAGGATGGGGGCATAGAAGTTGATGCTGCCGCCGACGGCGATTTCTCCGGCGAGGAGTTTGGATTTGGCGCGATTGGTTCTAACCATGATGGGGTTACTCCGTGGGGTGGGGATGTTAGCGGGGGGTGACGGGTTTTTACATGGATGAACAGGATGGACAGGATTTTACGGGAGTAGGAATTGAAAGGGAGAATGCCGGGCGGCCTGTAAGCCGGGTTCTGTATCCCGCAAAGGAGCAGGACGGTGGCCATCTATCTAGCCCAACAAAGGTGTGAACCGATGTTCCCCTGGATCGGCATGAACCGAACCTGGGGCAGCGTCTCCACTGGGGTCAAGCGGCCAACCCGGGGACGAGCCGGACACCCATAGTCCCCCTATTTGGCCTTGCTCCAGGTGGGGTTTGGCCGCCGTTGTGTTGCCACGCACGGCCGGGCGCTCTTACCGCCCGATTTCACCCTTGCCGACGGCGACCGAGGTCGCAACCGGCGGTATGTTTCTGTGCCACTTTCCGTCGCCGACGCGCGGTAACGCACCAGCGCCTGGGAGTTACCCAGCACCCTGTCCGGAGGAGCCCGGACTTTCCTCCCCGAGACCATTACAGTCTCGCGGCGGCCACCCGGCCGTTCCGGCATTCTCCTAGATTGAGGCTAGCATAGGCGTGGAGGGCGGTCAAGGAATGGCGGATGGTTCTGCCAGGGCCTTTCGGTTTTACAAGAAATCCCCTCTCCCTTGATGGGAGAGGGTTAGAGCCTGCCCCGTACTTGATACGGGGGTGAGGGTGAAGGTGTGAGATAGGGAACTATCCTGCGGCAGACTATACCCCTCACCCCAGCCCTCTCCCACAAGGGGAGAGGGAGAACCGAAAGGCCCTGGAGGTTCTGCGACAGGCTCAGGATGAACGGGGGCGGGGGCGGGTTTTTACATGGATGAACAGGGTGGACAGGATTTTTGGGTGTTATGTGTAGCGGGATTGCCGCGTCGCTGACGCTCATCGCAATGACAGGTGGGTAGCGAATTTCACCCTTACCCCCGTATCAAGTACGGGGCAGGCTCCAACCCTCTCCCATCAAGGGAGAGGGGGACGGGGCTGGGCTGGCAGGAGTAGTGGCGGGATTGCCTTGTTGCTGCGCTTTTCGCAATGACAAGGGGCCGGGGCCTTTCGGTTTTCCTCATGTCATTGCGACCCCGTACTTGATACGGGGGTGGCAATCTCGTCGCCGTAGCAATGATGGTTCCCTGGCACGTGCTCAACCTCAACGAGGTTGCCACGTCGCTACGCTCCTCGCAATGACAACCGAAAGACCCTGCGCGAGGGGCCGGGCGGGATTGCGTTACTGGTGCAAGTTTGATAGTTTAACAGGACGTGGGCCTGTAGCTCAGGCGGTTAGAGCGCAGTCCTGATAAGACTGAGGTCGTTGGTTCGAGTCCATCCAGGCCCACCATCTAAAGTCGAGATTACGCCAATACGGGGAGCGCGAGATAATTGATCGATCCGCGTTACTGAGAGCAGGCAGATGAGTATCAATATTGAGCGTGAAGGCAGCACCCTGACCGCAATAGTCGGTGAAAGGGTTGACGGGGCAAATGCCCGTGAGTTCCAGAATGAACTGGAATCTGCAATTGACGAGAATGATAGCGCCGTAATTTTGGATCTACAGCGGTTGCTTTATATCAGCAGCGCCGGCCTGCGGGTGATCCTGCTGACGGCAAAAGCGCTGGACAGACGGGAAGCGAAGCTGGTGGTATGTGACCTTTCGGAACCGGTGCGAGAGATTTTTGCGATCAGCGGTTTTGACAAAATAATCTCGGTCCACGGATCGGTGCCGGAAGCAAAGGCTGCACTGAATGGCTGACCAGGGCTGACCGGTTCCGAATACCGGTTTTAGCCGTATAGACCCAATTTACCGGGAGACTGTGCAGGCGAGAACGAATGACGGATCGGACTCACAAAATCCTGGTGGTTGACGACGAAGAAGATATTCAACCCCTGTTTTTGCAGCGCATGCGGCGCGACATACGGGCGGGGCGGTATGAGTTTGTATTCGCGGGAACCGGGGTAGAGGCGCTGGAACGGCTGCATGCGGATCCCACGATCGACATGGTCGTGACGGACATCAATATGCCGGAGATGGATGGCCTCACGCTATTGGACCAGATCCCCAACGTCGATCCCAACATCCGGTCAATCATTATCTCGGCGTACGGAGACATGAAAAACATCCGGACGGCGATGAACCGGGGCGCCTTCGATTTCGTGACCAAGCCACTGGATTTCGAGGATCTGCGGGTGACCATAGACCGGACGCTGCGTCACCTGGTGGAGTGGCGCGATGCGCTGTCTTCTCGGGACAAGCTGGTGGCGCTGCAGAACGAACTGGACATTGCCAACCAGATGCAGCAATCCATCCTGCCCACCGTGTTCCCGCAGTCCGCCGAGTACGAGGTTTTCGCCAGCATGGAACCCGCGCGCAACGTGGGCGGCGATTTTTTTGACGTGATGCGGCTGGAAAATGGCCGCATTGGTCTCGCCATCGCCGATGTCTCGGACAAGGGCGTGCCGGCGGCGCTGATGATGATGTCGTGCCGCACGCAGTTGAAAGGGGCGGCGATCGGCAACGAGGGGCCGGGCGAGGCGCTGGCTGAGGTGAACAACCTGCTGCTGGAAGGTAACGACACCGCAATGTTCGTAACGGTGTTCTACGTGGCCTATGACCCGGCGACGGGGAAGTTTACCTACGCCAACGGGGGGCACAATCCGCCGCTGGTGGTTCACGCGGACGGGAGTTCGGAAACGCTGCCGATGACGGGCGGGGTCGCTCTCGGCCTGGTATCCGGGCTCGAATATGAGCAGGAGACGGCGGAGTTGGCTCCCGGCGACACGCTGTTTCTCTATACCGATGGAGTTACCGAGGCGATGAACGGCGACAGCGAGGAGTTCGGGATGGACCGTCTGCAGGCGGTTTTTGCGGCGACACCGCCGGAGGATGCCCAGCAGGTGAACGAGGAAGTATTTCGGGCGGTACACGCTTTCGCCGGGGACCGGGCGCAGTCGGACGACATTACATGCCTGACACTGCACCGGACTGGGACGGGCCAGTGAGCGAGCAACTGTCCCTGAAAGTGACCACCAGTCTGGACGACCTGGGGGTGATCGCCGCCGCGGTTGACGCGATGGGGCAGCGGGAGAAATGGTCGGGGGGGCTGGTGTTCAACGTCAACCTGGTGTTAGAGGAACTGGTGATAAATGTTCACTATCACGGGCACGATGACGGCATTCACGACATTGAGATAAAACTGGATTCGGAACTGGAACGCCTCAGAATCGAAGTTATAGATGATGGGCGACCGTTCGATCCGCTGCTGGATGCTGCGCTGCCGGATACGAACGCTCCGATTGAAGACCGAGCGGTGGGCGGCCTGGGCCTGTATCTGGTGCGCACGACGATGGACGAGATGCAGTACAAGCGGGAGCAGGGGAAGAACCACGTGATCCTGGTCGCGCGCAGGGATTGATGACGCGCGCCTTCCGGTTCGACAGGATAATCCGGTTGCTGGTTGGGCCGGTGTGTGTCCTTATGATGGCATGGCTGCTGGCGGGTTGTGCTGCCGAGGAACGTGGCGACGCGCTCGCGGCGGTTGCGGGGAACGCAACGGCGGAGAATAGCGAGACGCAGGTGGGGTCGGCGGAGACTGCGGCGTCCGGCGTTACGGCTGACAGCGTATTGTTTGGGCAATCGGCTGCGTTCGGCGGCCCGGCGGGAGAACTCGGGCTCAATATGCGGCTGGGAATCGAGACAGCCTTCCACGAGGCGAATCAGCAGGGGGGAGTACACGGGCGGCGGTTGGACCTGGTGTCGAAAGACGATGCCTACGAGCCGGAAGCTGCTATCGCGAACACCCGACAGCTGATTGAGGAAGAGGGAGTGTTTGCGCTGATCGGCGCGGTGGGTACGCCGACGTCCCGTTCCGCGGTGCCGGTAGCCGCCGAGGCGGGTGTCCCGTATATTGCGCCGTTCACGGGCGCGGCTTTCCTGCGGGATCCCCGGTGGGGGATCGTTATCAACCTGCGGGCTTCTTACAAGCAGGAGACCGAGGAGATGGTGGAGCGATTGACCACCGACCTGGGGATCGAGCGCATCGGCATTCTGTATCAGGACGATTCGTATGGCCGCGCGGGTTACGTTGGGACGCTGGAGGCGCTGGAGCGGCGCAACATGGAGCTGGCCGGCGTGGGCGTGTACCGGCGGAACACGACCGCGGTGAAAACGGCGCTGCTGGACCTGCGGAGAGCCGCACCGGAGGCGGTAATTATCATCGGCGCATACGAACCGGTGGCATCGTTTATTGCCTGGGGCCGGCGAATTGAGTTTGACCCGGTGTTTTTGACGGTTTCTTTTGTGGGTAGTCATGCGCTGGCGCGAGAGTTGGATACGGGAGGCGCCGGGGTGTTGGTGACGCAGGTGGTTCCCTTTCCCACGGACGCAGACTTGCCGGTGGCGGCGGCTTACCGTCACGCGCTGCAGGCGTATAACTCGGAGGCGGAGCCGGGGTTTGTATCATTTGAGGGTTACCTGGCGGGCCGATTGGCCGTTGTCGGCCTGGATAGCTGCGGACGCGAGGTAAGCCGGGCGTGCTTCCTGGCAAGGTTTGAAAGCAGCGACGTTATTGACATTGAAGGGTTTACGCTGGGCTATGGGCTGGGGGACAACCAGGGATCGGATAAGGTGTTTCTGACGGCCATCGGACGGGATGGCGATTATTACCCGGCCGCCACGCTAAAAGATGTGCAGCGTTGAGTTACGTGTTGCAACGCATTTTGCAAAGCCGCTTTCGGATATCGGGGCAGCTTTACGCCGCGATTGGCGGCGCGGTGGCGCTGACCATTGCCGCCAGCCTGGTAGGGCTGTTTTCTTTCGAGCGGGTTGGAAACGTGCAAAGCGGCATCAACGAAGGAACCGTTCCGGGGCTGGCGGCGGCGTTCGGAGTGGCGCAATACAGCGGGGAGCTGGTGGCGGCGGGGCCACGGCTCACAGCAGCCGCCACGTCGGAGGACTCGGCGGCGGTGGTCGCCAACATCAACGCATCGCACCAGGCTTTCGAGCGGGAGATGTCGAACCTGGAACAGCATGAGACTGACGACGGGCGTTTGCCACTGGTGCGCCGACAGGCCGACGAGCTGATAACCAACATCGGGGCGATGACAGACGACAAAGTAATAACCTTTGAGTTATCGCGATTGAGTGAGGAGATGCGGCTGGAGTTGGACGACCTGCGCTTCAGTTTGGACCGCATTGTGGTTTCGAGTCTGGATGACCAATTTTTTTATACGGTGCTGGGCTACCGGGAATTGGACGCGGCGCCGGCAAAACGTTCTGAACATTTTAATGAGGAAGAACTGGACCGTTACCGGCTCCTGGTGGAGTTGCAGGTTGACGGGAATATAGCGACCGAGATGCTGGTGAGCGCGTTTAACGTTTCAGACTCAGCAGCGATTCAGCCGCTGCGGGAGCGTTTCGTATCGGCGCAGGGGCGAATTGGGCGGAACTTGCTGGCGCTGCAAGATTCCGAGATACACGGGGAGATTGCGCCGACGTATCAGCGGCTGTTCGATTTGGGTTTGGGAAACGACAGTGGGTTCGACTTGCTGGACCAGGAGTTGCGACTATCGCAACGGCAGGGGGAGTTACTGGCGTTGAACCGGGATATAGCGATTGGGCTGGTTGGTGAGGTGGACAAGCTGGTTGCAGCGGCGGAAACCAGCGCGGCGGAAGCCACCCGGTCGTCGGCACAGGCGTTTTTTACCGGACGGGCGCTGCTCCTGGGCATCAGCGTCTTTGCGGTCATTGGGGCGACACTGATTGCGTGGTTGTTTGTGGGCCGGGTGCTGCTGAGGCGTTTGCAGATGCTTTCGACCCAGATGCGGCGCATGGCGGTTGGCAACCTGGAAGCGCCCGTGGAAATCGGCGGGCGGGATGAAATCTCGGAAATGGGGGTTGCATTGGAGGGATTCCGCCGCACTGCGTTGGAAGAACGGCGGTTGAATTTGGTGGAACAACTGGCTGGGGAACTTCAGGAAAAGAACGATGAACTGGAGACGGTGTTAGGCGACTTGCATCGGGCGCAGGATCAGATCGTGATGCAGCAGAAGCTGGCGGCGCTGGGCGAGCTGACGGCGGGGGTGGCTCACGAAATCAGAAACCCGCTGAATTTTGTCAAGAACTTCTCGGAGGGATCGGACGAACTGCTGGCGGAATTGCGGGAGACGCTGGACGAAAACGCAGAACGGTTGGAAGAAGACCAACAGGAGTTGCTCCGGGATATTTCGTCCGAATTGACCGAGAACATGGAGCGGATTCGGAACCACGGCGAAAGGGCGAACCGCATTGTGCAGGATATGTTGATGATGGGTCGCGGCGGGGGCGAGCGGGAGCCTACGGACATCAACCGGCTGCTGGACCAAAATACCCGGCTGGCCTATCACAGCGCCCGCGCCACCAACCCGGATTTTCAGCTGGATTGGCGGGAAGATTTGGACCCGGAGCTGGGCGAAATCGCAGTCGTACCCCAGGACTTGGGGCGGGTGTTTCTGAATATGGTGGGCAACGCCTGCTACGCCACCGCCGAGAAACAGGCGGCTGTGGGGGCAGGCGACTCCTATGCTCCCACGTTGTGGCTAACGACCCGGCGCGGAGAAGGGGAGGTTGAGATACGCATTCGCGACAATGGGAATGGCATACCCGACGATGCGATTGACAAGATTTTTAATCCATTTTTCACCACCAAGCCAACCGACCAGGGGACGGGTCTTGGTCTGGCCATATCCAGCGACATTGTGCGGCAACACGGCGGCACGATCGGGGTGGATTCGAAGCCCGGCGAATACACCGAGATGATTGTGCGGATACCGGTGGCCGGTTCAGGGGCATTGGTTGACCTCGAGGACCAGGAAGATCCGGCAGTAGAAGGGGCTTGAAGCCGTCGGATCGGCCGGTGAGTTGCCGGGAGGAAGAAGGACTGGGGTCAGTCCGGATTTTTCACGAACCGGCCGATGAGTTCGCGTTCTTCCCGTTCCCTGGGGAGACGGGCGAACACCACCGAGTCGGGTAAAACGATACCTCCGGAGAATACCAGTTGCATGGCGGCGTCAACGGTGAGGTCGGTTTCGATCAGGTCGTCTTCGACCACAAAGGCCAGGTTGCCGGAGGTGGGATTGGGGACAGTGGGGATGTACACCACGGCGATGGACATGCCGGTAGATTCAGAATGGGCCCGCGCAGTAACGAAACCCACGGCAACCATACCCTCCCTGGGCCATTCCAGGAAGACGGGGCGGGTAAAGGCAAAGTCGCTGCTCAGGGCAACGGTGGCTTGCTGGGTTACGCCGTACACGGTTCTGACAACGGGAACTCTGGATAGTACCCCGCTGATGAGCTGCATGACCTTTCGGCCCGGCCATGTCGAGATTACCAACCCGCCCAGGTAAAGCAGGAAGATAATCAAAATCAGGTCAATGAGACCTCCGATAAAGCGGGCGGCCGTAGATAACCCCGGAAAGTCCTCGATAAACGGCAAGTCATGGATAATGCCGTCCACTTTTCCAATAATGAAGGCGATGATGAAAACGGTAACCAGCAGGGGCACCAACTGCATGAGACCGCCCAGGGTTTTGCCCTGGATATGGGATTCGATGCGGCTCAAGAAAGCAAGCCTGGACCGGTTCGAAGCCCGCCGGTGGGGTTGCTGGTTATTTGTGCTGCTCAACGCTGAACCTCGTGGATACGTGACAGTTGGTTCGGTAGAAGCATGTTAGGATTCAGCAGTTGTGTTTGCAAGCGTTTACCGACTGGCGAATCGGCGGCGGTGCAGGTTTGCCTCAATGCTGCTCACGCGTACCCCCTTTGTCATTGCGACCCCGTACTCGATGCGGGGGTTGGCAATCTCGTCGCCGTAGCGACGGCGGGGGTCTTTCGACAGGCTCAGGACGAGCGGGGTGGGGGCACCGGGATTGCCACGTCCCTCGACAAGCTCGGGATGAGCGGGTGCTCCTCGCAATGACGGATTAAGGTGGGTACGCGTGAGAGGAGAGGGGTGTTTGCTTGCGATGACAGCAGGCAGGGTTATTCGGAGTCGGGGTGGGTGGTGATGAAGCGGCCGGCGCGGGCCGGGTCGATGTGGGGCGCGCGCACCTCAACGCCGGCCTGCTCTTCCTGCAGGCGGACGGTTACGCTGCTGTCCATTTCGGCCCAACCGCGATTCATGGCATACAACGCGATCTGCTCGGCCAGGGTGGACATGGGCATGGGGACGTCGTACTCGCGGGCCAGTTCGGTAGCGAGGGAGATGTCCTTGTAGGCCAGATTCAGGGCAAAGCTGGCCGGCTCGAACTCGCCGCGAAACATGGTGCGAACCAGTCCTTCATGCAGCACCCTCATGCGGCCCAACGAACCCCGGCGGATGCATTCCCAGAGGGGTTCGGGGTCGACGCCGGCCTTTACGCCCAGGGTCAGGCCCTCGGCGATGGCCTGGCGGACGCTGTGTCCGATCATGTTGTGGACCAGCTTGGCCACGCTGCCGGCGCCAATCTCGCCGGCGTAGAACACTTTGTCGCCGAATGCGTCCAGCACCGGCTTGACCCGGTCGAACACCTCCCGGTCACCGCCGACCATGACGGCCAGGTTGCCCGAGGCCGCTCCGGTCTTGCCGCCGCTGACGGGAGCGTCCAGCACGTAGGCGCCCCGGGCGCGGAACTGGGGTTCGATCTCGCGGATCAGGGTGGGCCGGCTGGAGGAGAGGTCGATGTAGACGCTGCCGGGGCGGATGCCCTGCAGGACGCCGTCGCTGCCCAGGGAAACGGCCTCCACCTCGTAGGGGCCGGGGAGGGAGGTGAAGGTGATGTCGCTGGCGGCGGCAACCTCGGCGGGAGTGTTGGCGAGATGAGCGCCGCCTTCCAGCAGCGGGAGGGCGGCTTCTTCGCGCAGGTCATAGACAATCATGGGGTATCCGGCCCGCTGAATGTTGGCGGACATGCCGCCGCCCATGTTGCCAAGTCCGATGAAACCAACAGTTTCCATGATGTCAGGTGCTCCCTTTCAGGTGGTAATTTTGGGGAGTATACATCAGGAGAAGTCCGATTCAGTGGGTGATGCCTCGACGGGTTCGGGATGCGGAGGTGTTGAGGCTTGTCATTGCGCCCCCGTACTCGATGCGGGGGTTGGCAATCTCGATGGGACGGCGCAATGACAGGCGGGTTGAGAATTTCACCCTCACCCCAACCCTCTCCCATCAAGGGAGAGGGGGCGGTACCTGGGTTGCCGCGGGGCGGCCTTGACGACGCCGGGAACGGGTCGCACAATATACGGACGGAGATGCACGGCGTAAGGTGGAATGACGACGCCGGCTCCTGATGCCCCGTGGTGTAGTGGTAGCACGTCAGCCTTTGGAGCTGTAAGCCCTGGTTCGAACCCAGGCGGGGCAGCCACGTTCACTACGACTGACCAACTCACCTGGCGCCGTAGTTCCCGTTTGATGCCGCCCGCCGGCATCTTGACCGGCGGCGAGGAGCGTATCGAAGCGTTGTAGTTGGCGCCATTTGTTGGGGATGGGTTCCGACGCCTTCAAAACGGCAGTCGACGAATACCATTGGCGGCATCGCTGCCGACGCCCGATAATCGTAGAAAATTGCGAAACTTGTCATTGCGAGCGCAGCGCGGCAATCTCGTCGCTGAAACCGCCGCCGTTGCTTCAACGGGATTGCCACGTCGCTACGCTCCTCGCAATGACAAAAGGCAGGAACTGGAGTTTCACAATCTTCTCGATAATCGGCGGCAGTCTTGACCACCTTCGGGGTGTACTATACTGTTACCGGAAGGCCGGAATTGCAGGGCGACGACGATCAGACTCGCGGCGACCAGCCCGCTCCGAGCAACGCTAGTGAGGTATCCCAATGGACTTCGGAATTAACATCAACTTCACCATGGGTGGAGCGAAGACACACCAGGAGGCCATCAGGGAATCGATGGAAGAGGTTGACCTGGCGGAGCAATTGGGCCTGGATACCGTGTGGTTGGGAGAGATGCATTTCAATCCCGCGCGGTCGGTGCTGTCGGCGCCGATAGTCATTGCCAGTTCCATTGCGACGCGCACCAAGCGATTGCGCGTGGGAATGGCGGTGCAGGTGTTGCCGCTAATCCATCCGTTGCGTATTGCCGAGGAAGCGGCGACGGTGGACCAGCTGAGCGAGGGACGGTTCGAGTTTGGCGTGGGGCGCAGCGGCAACGTGCGCGCCTACGACATCATGGGCATCGACTACGGGGAGAGCAAGGACAGGTTCCAGGAGGCGCTGGACATCATTCTGATGGCGTGGTCTGGTGAAACTTTCTCTTACGAGGGCAAGTACAACCACATCACCAACGCCAGCATCTCTCCGCTGCCCTACCAGCAACCCCACCCGAAGGTGCGCATCGCCGCGAGCAGCGAGGACAGTTTCGGACGCATTGGCCGGCTGGGTTACCCCATCTTCCTGGGCTTGCGAACGATGGACGTTGAAGACCTGAAGACGAACCTGAAAGAGTACAAGCAGGAGTGGAAGGCGGCCGGGCATCCCGGGGAAGGCGGCGACATCAATGTGCGTTTTCCGGTGTACATTGCGCCCAGCGAGGCCGAGGCCATTGAAGAGCCCAAGGAGAGCATCGAGGCGTTTTTCCAGCGCCAACGGGAACTCTTTGAGTATTCGAGGGGTCGGCAAGGCGCGGACGTTTCGGCGGGCCGCCAGGCGCGGTACGAGCGACTGGTCAACTCCACCTACGAGGACCTGCTGGAAACCAGGGTGGTGTTCGGCAGTCCCGAGCAGGTAATCGACCGGCTGCACGAGTTCAAGGAAATGCTGGGAGTATCGGGAATTACCGCCGAATTGAACCCCGGCGGGTTCCTGCCGAAAGAAGCGGTGCAGCGGAGCCTGAGGCTGATGACTGAAGAGGTTATGCCAGCCTTCAAGTAGCATCCCGCGTCAGGCGCAGCATCGGTGGAGTTCTCTCCAAAGGAGATGAAAGACTATGCCAGCACGAACGGGACAGGAATATATCACCGGACTCAAGGAGCACCCCCGCGAGGTGTGGATCAGGGGGGAGCGCGTTGAGGATGTGACGACGCATCCGGCGCTGCGCAATGGGGTGAAGTCGGTGGCCGCGCTCTACGATATGCAGCATGACGCCACGCTCAGCGAGGCCATGACCTTCGCCTCGCCGGCTACCGGCGATCCGGTGGGTATTTCCTTCATGGTGCCCCGCACCGCGGAAGACCTGGAACGCCGGCGCGAGATGATGTCGCATTGGGCCTGGGCAAGTTGCGGCATGATGGGGCGCTCGCCCGATTTTATGAACACCATATTTACCGCGTGGGCCGGGTCGGCCGACTACTTTGCCCAGGATCGGCCCGAATTTAAAAAGAATGTGCTGGCATACCACGAGTTCATTCGGGAGAACGACGTAACGCTCACCCATGCCCTGGTGAACCTGCAGCGCCGGCGCACTGCTGGTCCGGCCGATACGCTGCACGATAACGTGGCGCTCACGCTGGTCAAGGAGACCGACGCTGGCATTGTGGTGCGGGGCAGCCGCACGCTGGCGACGCTGGGACCCATTTCCGACGAAATCGCCATCTATCCGGTGGCGAGCCATCGGCTGGATGACGAGGCCCGACGTCAGGCATTCTCATTCGCCATTCCGTGCGGTACGGAGGGTGTGAAGTTTTTGTGCCGGGAGAGTTTCGACGCGGGGCGGTCCCACTTCGATCATCCCCTGGGGTCGCGGTTCGAGGAAATGGACTCGGTGGTGTTCTTCGACGACGTGTTTGTGCCATGGGAGCGGGTGTTCCTGCTGGGGGACGTGGAGTTGTGCAACGGATACGCCTCCGGCACTCAATCGGATGCCCACACCGGACACCAGGTTTTGACGCGATGCCTCACCAAGGCCGAGTTTGTGCTGGGTCTGGCGGATTTGATCGTGGATACGCTGGGATCGGGGACGATTACGCACGTGCAGGAGATGGTGGCGGAGTTGATCACCCAGCGGGATATGCTGCGGGCCTGCCTGCGCGCTTCCGAAGCCGATGCCAAACCCAATCAGTGGGGCATGATGTGCCCCGATATCAACTCCATCCGAGCCGGGCGCACCATGTTCGGCCGCACGGTGTTCCCCCGGATGATCGAGATTATCCAGTTGTTGAGCACCGGAAGCCTGATGGCGCTGCCAGCGGAGGCCGATTTCGATGCCGGTATCGCCACCGAGGTGAACCAGTATTTCGCCACGGATTCGGCCACGGCGCGGGATCGCGCCAAACTCTTCCACCTGGCCTGGGACGTGTCGTGCAGTTCGTTCAGCGGCCGTCAGGTACTCTACGAGCGGATGTTTGGCGGCAATCCGGTGCGGAACTCGCTGGCCCTGTACACCAACTACGATAAGGAACCCTACAAACAGAAGGTGCGCGCTTTTCTGGATCAGGATGACTGAGGCGCACCAGGAACACCGACCCGCGAAGTCGCCAATTACACGGAGGTAAGGAAATGTCGTACACACCGAAGCATCTGGGGCATCTGGTAATGCGGGTGCGGGACATGGAACGGTCGCTGGACTTTTACACCAGGGTGATGGGTTTGACCATCATGGAGAGGACTGCCAGCGGCACCGTGTTCATGTCCGCGAACACTGAAAAGTCGCACGAGTTGGCAATCCGCGCCATCGGGATGGACGCGCAGGGTCCCGACCACTCCCTGATTGGTCAGGCGCACATGGCGTGGCAGATGGAAACCTTTGCGGACCTGCAGGAACTGTACGCGCGCCTCAAGGACAACAACGTGCGTATCCAGCGGATTGGCGACCACGGGGTTTCGCTGGGCGTGTACCTGCTGGATCCCGACGACAACGAGATCGAAGTATATTACGAGCTGCCGAGTTCCGAGTGGAACCGCTCGGCGGACAAGGGCCTGTTCGAGGGCAACTTCCCCAGGCATCTCGAAGAGCCGGCCGGCGTAGCCGACGATTAATCACCTCGACCCTGATCGGATCGGGGTTCGGGTTCAATCCTGTAACTGCACCCTCTCCCACCGCGGGCGGGGGTGCAGTTTTTGGTGCTGGGGGATTAGGGTGTGTTGACGAATACCGTCATTCCCGCGAAAGCGGGAATCCGGGTGCTTTGGAAAGCAGACATCGTTCACGTTCAGGGTACTCTGGATTCCCGCTTTCGCGGGAATGACGAGCTGGGGTTAGCGAAATTGCCTTATATCTCAAATGTCAACACCGCCTAGCCGGCCAGCGGCACCGTGGCGGTGAGCCTGGGGCCGTCGCCTACGGCGCGGGTGGTGTGGCCCTGACCGGTGAGGTCTTCGGCGAGCATGGCCTGACCGACGCCAAAGCGGTGGACGGTACCGTCTCCGAGGCCGATTTCCACCTCGCCTTCCAGGGTTATGACGAACTGCCGGCGGGGCGCGCAGTGCCAGTCGCTGAAATAGCCGGACTCGACCCTGCGAAACACTATTCCGGTGGTGGACTGCATGGCGGCGAGCTCGGGATGAGATTCCAGATCCAGTTCCTCGATGTGAGTCTGTCCGTCGTCTCCGGTGTATAGCCTGGCGATGGGCATGTTATTTCTCCTTGTGTCGGTAAAGAGTGGTTGGCAGGATTTTATCAAATGGGATGAAGCGAGTCAGCGGCGTTCGAGGAACATGGGCATGCCGCCCTTGGGACGGAGGGAAACGAGGGGAAGCAGGCCAATTTCGTGGCCTGGGTCGTGGTGCATGCGCCAGCGCTGGCCCAGAGTGGCGAGAATGAGCTTGGCTTCCATCCAGGCGAATCCGTCCCCGATGCACTGGCGGGGGCCGCCGCCGAACGGGTAGTAGGCGAAACGGTGGAGATTCTGGCGAAATTCTGGAGTCCAGCGGTCGGGCTGAAACCGGAGCGGGTCATCGAACCAGCGGGGGTCGCGCTGGACGATGAGTTGCGGCGCGGCCAACAGGGCTCCCGCCGGCATCTGGTAGCCACCCAGCTCGAACGGCTGAAACACCATGCGCGACCAGAACCAGATGGGTGGGTACAGCCGGAGGGACTCGGTGAGAATCTGGTCGGTGAACGTGAGGCTGGACAGGTCGGCGAGAGACGGGGTTCGTCCGCCGAGCACCCGGTCCAGCTCGGCGTGGAAACGGTCCTGAATTTCGGGATGGGTCGATAGGAGATACCAGGTCCAGGTCAGCGCGACGGCGGTGGTCTCGTGGCCGGCGGCGAACAGCGTGATGGTTTGGTCGCGCACCTGCTCGTCGGTCATCAACTGGCCGCAGTCGGCGGTATCGCCGTCGGGGGCGTCATGGTCGGCGGCAGCGTCGTCCGCATCGGTATCGTCGAAGCGGGCCTGGAGCAGCAGGGAAAGGAGGTCGTCGTGGTCGTCATCGGCGTTGCGACGCTGCTCGATGAGCTGGTAAACCATGCGGTCGAGCCTGGCGTGCGCCCGCTTGAAACGAAGAGTGTAGGGCGTTGGCAACCGGTGCAGCAGCTTGCGTAACCGGGGCGGCTGGTTGGCTCTGGCCACGACGTACCGGTTGCCGAGGGCGAAGGCTTCTCCGATACGGCGAACGTCGTCGGGCAGCTCCAGGCCGAACAGCGTTTTGACAACAATGCGCAGGGTCAGGGAGCTCATTTCCCAGGCCATGTCCACGCGCTGACCGTCGGCCCAGGCCTGCTGGTGGTGGGCAGCAAAGCCCAGCATGGTTTCGCCGTAACCGTGGATGCGGTCGCGGTGGAATTGCGGCTGCATCAGGCGGCGTTGCTGCAAATGCTCCGTGCGGGAGGCCGTAACCAGGCCATTGCCCATCACGTATTTGAGGACCTCGGTGTTGGGTCCCCGCCCCAACAGTTGATGTTTGTTTACAACGATTTCGCGGATCAGGTCGGGATGGTTGACCAGCAGCAGCAACGCCGGTTTTACCGACATGGTTACCAGGTCGCCGTAGGTGGCGGCTTCCTGCATGAACCCGATGGGGTCGCGAAGGTAGCGCAAGGTTTGGCCGATGATGCGCCGTTCGGGTGGGCCAGGCGGCAGGGATTCGCGGCGCACCGACGGTGGGGGGGGATATTTGGCGGTTGTAGTCATGGTGGCGTTCGGCGGCGAGGCGTGGTAGCGGATGGTTGCATTATACGGGATGGCAAGGGACGGCAACCGCATCCACGGCGCCGACGGATGGTACGGGATTGGCGCGCTTCGCTGGCTCTCCTCGCAATGATAGGGGTGTTGCGAATTTCACCCTCACCCCAACCCTCTCCCATCGAGGGAGAGGGGGAAGGGACGGGTTTTACCTGGATGGACAGGATGGATAGGATTTTGGGCTGTGGTTTGCTACGTGATTGCCACGTGGTTCGACAGGCTCACCCTGAGCGGCTGCGCTCCTCGCAATGACGGTAAGACAGATTGGTTTGAGAAAGTGGGTAGGCGTGAACATCGGGTGGTGTTGAGCATAGGGGTAGAGGTCGGCTATAATCAGTCTTGGAAGCATTTGGTTTTAAAGACATTTATGCCTACTGATTATTACGCAACCCTCGGCGTCGCCAACGGCGCAAACGACGAAGAAATACACCGGGCCTTCCGCAAGAAGGCGATGGAATTTCATCCCGACCGGAATAAGACACCGGGCGCTGAGGACAAATTTAAAGAGATCAATGAGGCCTACCAGGTCCTGAGCGACCAGGAAAAACGCGCTCGGTACGACCGGTTCGGCCATGCCGGCGTGAACGGGGGAGGCGACCGTCCCTTCGACGGATTCGATCCCTTTGGCGGGTTTGGCGACATATTCGATACGTTCTTTGGCGGCAGCGGTCGGACGGCTACTCAACCGCGCGCCGGCGAAGACATCAGCCAACAGGTTACGTTGACGTTCGAGGAGGCGGTGTTTGGCTGCGAGCGGGACGTGGAAATTACCCGGACCGAAGCCTGCCACCATTGCTCGGGGGCGGGCAATGAGCCGGGGACTGCGGTGAACACGTGCAGCACGTGCAACGGAGCCGGCCAGGTGCGGCGGGCGCAGCGGAGCGTATTCGGACAGTTTGCCGTCACCACCGCCTGCCCCACCTGCAGCGGTACGGGTCGCACGTTTGAGACGCCGTGCTCCAATTGTCGCGCCAGGGGGTTTGAACGTCGGAGACGCACCCGAACCGTTACGGTGCCGGCCGGAGTCGATGACGGGATGCAGGTTCGGATTACCGGCGAGGGCGGGGCCGGCAGCAACGGGGGGCCGTTCGGCAACCTGTACGTGCAGGTGAGGGTGCAGGATCATCCGTTGTTCGACCGGCAGGATTTTGATCTGTTGCACCGCGTTACGATCAACGTGGCCGAGGCTGCGTTGGGCGCAACCAAGCCGGTGCCGACGCTGGAAGGGGAGCCGGTGGATCTGGAGATTCCCGCTGGCACGCAGGGCGGGAGTTATTTCCGCATCCGGGGACGCGGAGTACCGCATCTGCGACGGAACGGGCGGCCCACCGAACGCCGGGGGGATATCAGGGTGCTGGTGGACGTGGACGTTCCAGAAAAGCTGAACCGGTATCAGCGGCAGTTGCTGGAAGACCTGGAGTATTCGTTCTCCAATAACGGCAAGGCTCGTCCGGCAGCGAAAAAACCGGCAGCGAAAAAACCGGCCGCTGCCAGAAAGCGGGGCAGCAAGTCGGCGAACGGCAGGAATCCGCGGAACAAGGTTGATGATGAGGAACCGGCTCCGGACCCGGTGGAAACCGGAACGTCTGAACCGGAGCGTGGCGCTGATGCCGAGAGCGTTGATGACAAGCAGCGTGGTTTGTTCGACCGCCTGAAAGATACGTTCTCGCCTACCAGCGACTGAGTCAACCGCAATTGATAACGGCTGCACCCTGACTTGCCCAAAGCACTGGTTTATTGACGATGGCCTGGTATGAATTGACGATAAGAGTTCCCTTTGAGTTCGTCGAACCGGTTTCTTACCTTTTTGAGCGTTACGCTTACGGGCTGAGCATAGAAACGGTACCGTTGGACTGCGCGATTATGCGTTCGTACCTGCCCAGTTTGTCCCGCACGCGGCTGGCTCATATCGAGGTTGGCGTAAAGCTGGCGGCCAGCGTGGGCGACCTGGGCGAACTGGACATACGCGAACTGGACGACTCTGAGGACTGGCGCAACAACTGGAAGCAGCATTTCACGCTGCTGAAAGTGGGCAAGAATCTGGTGGTTAAACCGTCGTGGGTGGACTACGAGCCGGTTGAGGGTGACGTGGTAATCGACCTGGACCCGGGCCTGGCGTTTGGCACGGGTTACCATCCGACGACCCATGCGTGCCTGGAGGCGTTGGAGCGACTGGTAACGCCCGGGTGTACGGTTCTGGATGTTGGCACCGGCTCGGGGATTCTCACGATAGCCGCCGCCAAATTGGGCGCTGGCCACATTACGGCGGTGGATATTGATAGTCACGCGGTGCGAGCGGCGCGCAAGAACTTCAAACGAACCGGGATTCTGGACCGGGTGAACGCAGAGACCGGCAGCATCCCCGGGGCGGCTACGCGCGGGCGGACCTACGACGTGGCGGTGGCCAACATCAGCGCGCGGGGGATCAGGATTGTGTCCCCCGGCGTACCGGAGCTGCTGGCGCCCGGGGGTGTGTTCGTGGCCTCGGGTATAATCGTGGATCAGCACGAGGATGCGGTTGCCGCCATATCAGCGGCGGGGATGTCGGTGGGCGAAACCGTGCAACGCGAGGATTGGATTACTATTTTTTGCCACCTGCGCTGATGTCAATAAATTCGGGATGCCAATACAGGACTGTCGCATATGAAGTTACGGCCACGTCATTCCGGCGAAAGCCGGAATCCAGTGCTCCAAATAAGCATGACTATCCCGAAATTAGTCACCTCCGACTCTCTGGATTCCCGCTTTCGCGGGAATGACTGGAAATGTCAACAGAACCTAATGTGTATGCCTGATATTTCGATTAATTGGTGCCTGCCATGAACATAGTTTCACTGGAACGTTTTGAGATGATCGGCCCGCTGGGCAGCGGCGCCGATTATGACGTGCGCGCGGCCACGGACCGGGAAACCGGATTGCCCGTGGTGCTGAAACGTCCGAGTCCGCAGGCGGTGAGGCGGCAGACGCACGGCGGCATCGAGGAGCGCACCAACCGGACTCTGGAGGCGTATGAGGCCGGGGGGCAATTGTGCGCGGCGGTTCCGCGGGTGATCGGCGTGACCGAGGTTGCCATCCATGACGACTACTTCAACGAGGATTTGGGCCAGGAATATCGGGTGCGCGTGGAAGAACGGGCGACGGGGATACCGCTGGTGGGAGACCCACGCAGCCGAATTCTAAGGGTGCCCATCGGGCTGGGGCAGAACCTGTTTGCGCTGCATCCGCTGGCCCGGCCAGAGGGTGTTGTCGAATGGCCCATTCAAACGCAACTGGTGGAAGCCCAGGAAATTTTTGCCGCCGCCGGTTATGCGCTGCTGGATTTGGGGCCGCACAATGTATTTTATTCGCCTGGCGAGGGCAAAATCTCGCTCATCGATTCCGGGGCGCTGGTGGGCGTGGATGATCACCGGCCCCAGGGGAATCGGGGCCCCCAGGACGTACACGATTTTTACGTAGAGATGCTGAAATTTTACATCTCACCTTTGTTGCCGCCGGCCGACCCAGCCGGGTATTACGACCCGTATAATCAGAGGCCGGTGATTTCGCTGGAACAGGAATGTGACGAATTGGCAGCGTCATTTTCCGGAACGGCTGAGGATCTTCGGGAGGCAATTACCGCGTGCATCGGCAAGGTTCGCGGCCGGTCGTACGGCAGCGTAAGCGAGTTCGGAAAAGACTTGCAGGATTGCCTCCACCTGATTACCATCCGTAACAGTAGTTTGTCCGAGGGTGAAACGGCGCGGGGCGCGTGGAATACGGCCTTGCAGCGGTTGACGGAAGACCACTGGACACGCTATCGATTCAACGCAGAGATTGAACTTACCAACCTGTCTGCCTGATTCCAGCAACTCATAACACTGCGAGGACTGAAGAATCATGCTCACGAGTTCGTTGGCTACACTCCACGACAACTCCGCCCACGGCGAAGACACCTACCTGATTCGCGACCTTGGCGACGGCAACTTTCTGGACGTGGTGCTGGACGGTGTTACCGGACACGGGGGAAACGAAGCCAGCACGTCGGTTGCGGATGCCCTGCGCGATATCAGCATAGCCGGCCCCGATGACATCGTTGCCGTCCTGAATGAACAGAACGAAGATTTCTTTCAGGTGGGGGGCGGGCGGTTTCTGCTGACCACCTTTTCGGCGTCGCTGTATTTGAATGGGCAACTGCACATCGTAAGTGTTGGAGACAGCCCGATATACGTGATCCGGCCCGACAGCCATGAACAGTTCAGCGGGCGGCACGGCGGATTGATACGCCTGGGGGTATCTCAGGCGATTGGAGCGGAGGAGAAGCTGACAGTGTTTCAAACCACGGCGGACATCACCCACGCAGACCGGCTGGTTGCCTGTACGGACGGGGTGAGCGACAATCTGCTTGCCGACGAGCTGATGAACATCGTGCGGGCCGCCGCAGACGCTGACGATGCCAGCGGGCAGGTGTCGGCGCTGGTGAATCAGCACATCGAACAAGGCCGGGACATACGGTTCAGGGGTGGAAGGTTCCGCCACGACGACGAAACGGCCATCTTCAGGTTTTTTGGCGCTGGGTAGCACTGCGCCATTGCCGGCCTCGCCGCCGGATTGTGGTGGGAAGACCCCAAAGGCTCACGCGGGGAGTGCAACGTTAGCCCGAACTAATGAACGAATCGTTAGCGCGCGGCGCGGGCAGCGCCATATTCTGCATGTGTTAGACTATCCGGCAGGCTGAACTAGCCGCGGTCGTAATGAACAGTCCACACTCGGGCTAGGGCCCGGATTTTGCCGGGGTGCAAGGAGAGGAAATTGGGCAAGATTAAGGTTGCCATCATTGGCGTGGGTAACTGCGCATCGTCCCTGGTGCAGGGCCTGAGCAAATACGTTGAAGTGCCGGATGACGAGGTTGTCCCCGGAGTGATGCACAATCGCATCGGGGAATATCGCATCGAGGATATTGAGGTTGTGGCTGCGTTTGACGTGGACCGTAACAAGGTGGGCAAAGACCTTTCGCAGGCCATTTTTACCGAACCCAACAATACGATCAAGTTCTCCGACGTGCCTTACCTGGGTGTGCCGGTGGAGCGCGGAATGACTCACGACGGGATCGGGCGCTACTTGGCCGACGTGGTGGTGAAGTCGCCTCACAGCACCGCGGACATTTCGGGAATCCTGAAGGACCGCGAGGTGGACGTGGTCATCAATTACCTGCCGGTGGGCAGTGAGATGGCGACCAAATGGTACGTGGAGCAGATTCTTGACGCGCGCTGTGCCATGATCAACTGCATCCCGGTGTTCATCGCCCGCGAAGATTACTGGCGGGGCCGGTTCGAGGAACGCGGCGTACCCATCATCGGCGACGATATCAAGTCGCAGGTTGGGGCCACCATAGTTCACCGCGTGCTGACGCGCCTGATGGAAAACCGGGGCGCGGAGATCGACAATACGTACCAGCTGAACTTCGGTGGCAATACCGATTTTCTGAACATGCTGGAGCGCGAACGTCTGATATCCAAAAAAATATCCAAGACCGGGTCGGTTACCAGCCAGATGGACGAAGAGCCGGAAGCCGATATGATCCACATTGGCCCCAGCGACCACGTGCCGTGGCTGCAGGACCGGAAATGGTGCTACATCCATATTGACGGGAAGGTGTTTGGCGGGGCTCCGGTGAAGCTGGAAGTGAAACTGGAGGTTTGGGATAGCCCAAACTCGGCGGGCGTGGTGGTAGATGCCATCCGGTGCGCCAAGCTGGCGCTGGACCACGGTCAGAGCGGCGCAGTCTTCGGTCCGTCGGCATACTTCATGAAGAGTCCGCCGATCCAGTTTACCGATTCCGAAGCCCACGATATGGTGGAGGCGTTCATCGCCGACCCGGAGGTAGCGGCAGCGCAGATCGTGAGACCCGGAGGCGATGAGTAGGGCCAACAACGTGCCGTAGCCCGGTGATGCTGTGTTGGCAGTGAGATAGCCAGGGCCATGAAAATCGCCATGGTGTCTCCCTACGACTTCACCTGGCCCGGCGGTGTCAACGCCCACGTGGCTCAGTTGTCTGCTGAATTAGGGGAACGCGGGCATTGCGTGCAGGTTATCGCACCGCAGACGCCGCAACGACCGTTGACTGCTGACATTGACGACGGGCGTTTCATACCGATGGGCCGCACGGTGCGACTAGCGGCCGGCGGGTCCACGGCGCGGGTATCGATGTCGCCCTGGATCTACCCGCGGGTTCGGAACCTGATGGCCCGGGAATCTTTTGACGTGGTACACGTTCACGAACCGCTGGCTCCCCTGCTGCCCTGGATGGTGCTGCAACACTCCAGGTCGGTGAATATCGGCACCTTTCATGCTTTCTCCGAACGCCACCGACTGTACCGATGCTGGCGGCCGGCGTTGGGGCGCTGGCAGCAGCGATTGCACGGTCGGATAGCGGTATCTCCGGCGGCGCGTTCGTTCGTGGCTCCGCATTTTCCAGGGCACGATTACCGCATCATTCCCAACGGTATCGACTACGACCGTTTTGCCCGGGGCGAGGCTTTCCCGCATCTGCGCGACGGGAGGTTCAACGTGCTGTTCGTGGGTCGAAAAGACGAGCGGAAAGGATTGCGCTACCTGGTAGATGCCTTCGCCCGATTGCGCGCTGAACGGGACGACCTGCGCCTGATAATCGTGGGGCCCGGCGGGCTGGACAAAGAGAGTCAACGCACTGTCGCCGCGCTGACCCGCATGGACGCGGAATCGGTGATGGATGCCGGCGCGGTGTCTTATCAGGATTTGCCCCGCTACTACGCCAGCGCCGACGTATTCTGCAGCCCGGCCACCGGCGGGGAGAGTTTCGGAATCGTGTTGCTGGAAGCGATGGCGGCCGGGGCGCCGGTGGTGGCTTCTGATATCGACGGGTACCGGGACGTGATTGCCCACGAGCAACAGGGGTTGTTGACCACGCCCCGGGATCCGGGCGCGGTTGCCAGTGCGATCAGGCGCATCGCGGACAGCCCGGAACTGGCAGCGCGGTTGTCGGCGGCCGGCCGGAAAGCGGCGGCGGGCTATCGTTGGCAAGTAATCGCCTCCGACGTGGAGGAATATTATTACCAGTGCATCGAGGAGGCCAGTATCCGTGGCATTGCCAGGTAGAGAGCAGTTCAGGGCTGCGGTTTTGCGGTACGTAGAGATTCCCGGAGCGCGGGGGCTGAACGCGGTGGGACTCACTCCCAATATCGTCACGGTGTTCGGTTTCCTGGTATGCGTTGCCGCAGCGGCGCTGGTAGCCATGGACTGGCCGCTGTACGGCGGGATCGTGTTTCTGGCGGGCAGCTTTCTCGACCTGTTTGACGGGGCGCTGGCCAGGCTGACCAACCGGGCATCTCCCTTCGGCGCGCTGCTGGATTCGGTGTTCGACCGGTTAGGTGAGGCGGCGTTGTTCGTGGGCCTGGGTTTGTATTACCTTTGGGCGGAACTGGAGCCGAATCAACTGTTGCTGAGTATGCTGGCGGTGCTTTTGGGACTGGTGTTTTCGCAGGGTGTTTCGTACCTGCGGGCCAGGGGCGAAGGGCTGGGGGCATTCACGCGATCGGGCATCATGACGCGGTCGGAGCGGGTGGTTATTCTGGGCGCCGGGTTGATTGCGGAAGGGTTGGCGCCGGTTCCGATTATGGTGTGGGTGATTTGGCTGATCGCCGCGGTGTCCTGCTTTACCCTTTTCCAACGGATGTTTACGATACGGGGAATACTGGACAGAGAGGGAGAGTAATCTGATGGTGGCCAAGCCTATTACTGAACTGCCCACAACTCTGCGAGAGGCGATGTGGGTGGACGGCGACCCGGAGCCGGCCCCGCTGGTTCTGGACTTTCGCCCGGTTCTGGAGCTGATGGCCCGCCTCGAATTGACCGATCGGGATATAGACCGCTGGCTGATTGAGTTCAATCACGCCAACCACGAACTGGTGGGCAAACTGGAACTTGACGCCGACGGAGTGCTGTTGGCAACGCCGATGCTGGGCGTGAAAGGCTCCCGAGACGAGACTCAAGTCTTTGCCGTCCTGAACATTTGGTGCAGAGAGTACGGCGGCAATGCCCACGGTTCCCGGTTGGGCGTCCGTCTGCCCAACGGGCAACGCTATGCGCCGGATGCGGCCTGGATTTCGCCCGAGCAGCAGGCCAACCGTCCGCCGCCCTATCCCGCGCCGGATGACTGGCTCCTCCCATTCTGCCCTGCCTTTGTCGTTGAAGTGCGCTCCCGCAGCGACCGTCTGGCGGCGTTGCAGCGCAAGATGGCAGAGTATATCGACAACGGCGCGCTGCTGGCATGGCTCATCGACCCCTTCCAGCGGCAGGTGCACGTGTATCGCCCCGGCGTTGCGCCGGAAGCGCTGGACGACCCGGAGACGGTGAGTGGCGAGCCGGAGCTGCCGGGGTTTGTGTTTGAGGTGCGCCGGCGGATATTTGACTTGCGTCAACCCGCAGAGTGAAGCATCGGAGCGCGTTGCCAGGGGACGCCCCTCACCCCCGGCCCCTCTCCCGTAGGGCGAGGGGATCGCCCACTTTAATCTGTCATTGCGAGGAGCGCCAGCGACGTGGCAATCCCGTAGCCGTAGCAATGGCGGTTTGCCGACGTGTGTTCAACCTCAACGAGATTGCCACGTCGCTACGCTCCTCGCAATGACATGAGGAAAACCGAAAGGCCCTGGATACGGGGGATACTGGAGAGACAGGGAGAGTAATCTGATGGTAGCCAAGCCTATTACTGAACTGCCCGCAACTCTGCGAGAGGCGATGTGGATGGACGGCGACCCGGAGCCGGCCCCGCTGGTTCTGGATTTTCGCCCAGTGCTGGAACTGATGGCCCGGCTCGAATTGACCGAGCAAGATGTGGACCGCTGGCTAATCGAATTCAACCACGCCAACAGTGGCCTGGTGGGAAAGCTGGAACTGGACGCCGAGGGAGGCTTGCTAATATCGCCTATGTTGAGAGATGAAGGCGCGCGAGACGAAGCGGAAACCCTGACTGACTTGAACATTTGGTGCAGAGAGTACGGCGGCAATGCCTACGGTTCCCGGTTGGGCGTCCGTCTGCCCAACGGCCAACGCTATGCGCCGGATGCGGCCTGGATTTCGCCGGAGCAGCAGGCCAACCGTCCGCCGCCCTATCCCGCGCCGGATGACTGGCTCCTCCCATTCTGCCCTGCCTTTGTCGTTGAAGTGCGCTCCCGCAGCGACCGTCTGGCGGCGTTGCAGCGCAAGATGGCAGAGTATATCGACAACGGCGCGCTGCTGGCATGGCTCATCGACCCCTTCCAGCGGCAGGTGCACGTGTATCGCCCCGGCGTTGCGCCGGAAGCGCTGGACGACCCGGAGAGGGTGAGTGGGGAGCCGGAGCTGCCGGGGTTTGTGTTTGAGGTGCGCCGGCGGATTTTTGACTTGCGCCAACCCGCAGAATGAAGCATCGGAGCGCGTTGCCAGGGTATTTCGATTATCGGAACGCGGCGGTCAAGAATAGACTGGCGACAGCGTTGGTCGCTGCGCTTGCGAGATTGCCACCTCCGTATCAAGTACGGGGTCGCAATGACATCGGATTGGGATGATCCTTCGACAGGCTCAGGACGAGCGGGGTGGGGGCACCGAGATTGCCACGTCGCTGACGCTCCTCGCAATGACAGCTGGGAGGGTTGGGCGGTAATGACATTGTTGACGGCTACGTAGTACACTGGCCGGGAATTTGGCTGACGGATTTTCGCGTCGATTGATTCCGGCCACCGCACAGGAGATGAGAGCTTGCCACGAGATCTTAACGCAGGAATAGATGGTTCGGGGCTCCGCGTGGCCGTTGTAGCCGCCCGGTTCAACAACGTTATCACCAAAAACCTGATGGAAGGGGCGCTGTCCACGCTGGCGCAGTACGGGGTGCGGGATAACGACATTGCTACCGCGTGGGTTCCTGGGTCTTTCGAATTGCCGGTGGTGGCAAAGACCCTGGCGGCGTCGGGACAGTACGACGCCGTGATCTGCCTGGGGGCGGTAATCCGTGGGGAAACCAGCCATTACGACATGGTGTGCAATCAGGCCGCGTCGGGCATTGCCGCGGTTAGCAGGGAAACGGGCATACCGACGATGTTCGGGGTTTTGACGACGGAAAATCTGGAGCAGGCCATCAACCGATCGGGCGGGAAAGTGGGCAACCTGGGATCGGATTGCGCGGTGGGGGCGATTGAGTCGGCCCGGCTGTTGCAGTCGATCAAGACGACCTGATTCCATATGAATCGCCGGGGTTGCGGTATGCCCCGGCGTACCATATTGCCTGATTAGGGTTGCATTTTCACCCTCACCCCAGCCCTCTCCCATCAAGGGAGAGGGGGGCATTTTTGGAGATTTGCCATGGAATTTGGCGTAACCATCCCCAATAACTGGGGTTTGGAGGACCCGCGAGCAGTGATCGAGTTTGGCCCGATGGCCGAAGAGCTGGGATACGATTCGGTGTGGGTTATGGACCACCTGTTCAACAACGGGTACATCCGGGAACGGTTGGACGACAAGCCGTACTACCATCCAATGGCCACGCTGTCGCACATATCGGCGCTGACGTCGAAAGTGCAGCTGGGGACATCGGTACTGGTGCTGCCGTACCACAATCCGGTTGAGCTGGCGAAGTATGCCGCGACGCTGGATCAGATGTCCGGGGGGCGTGTGGTATTGGGCGTGGGAGTGGGTGCGATGACGCCCGAGTTCGAGGCGTTGGGTATTCCGCTCAGCCAACGGGGTTCCCTGACCAACGAGTCGATGGACGTGATGCGCGAACTGTGGTCAAACGAAGACCCGCGCTATCAGAGCGCGCGCTGGGAATTCAGCGACCTGAAGTTCTCGCCGAAACCTCGACAGGTGATGAACGGTACGCCGAACGTGCCCCTTTGGGTGGGCGGGAACAGTCCGGGAGCGCACCGGCGGGCGGCCCGGCGTGGCAACGGATGGCATCCCTCGGGGGTGACGGCGGAGGAGTTTGCGATTGGTCGGCGCCACATCATGGAACTGGCGGAAGCCGCGGGGCGAAACCCTGATGAACTGGTGATGTCGGTGCGGGTTGAGGTGGAAGCGCACGGGCATCCGTCCAGCGACCGGGCTGCGGATCGGGCGCGCTTGCCCGGCGACGACGTGGCGGGAATGGCGGCCGGCATAGCGGCATTCCGTGAGGCTGGCGTGTCGCATCTGGTGATGGCCCTGAACACCGGGGATGTGTCCCGTATTCGCGAGTTGATGCAGGTTATCGCCACCGACGTGATCCCGCAGTTCCGTTAGTCGGGCCGGATGGGCAGGCGGGGCTAGAGCCGGGGTTCCAGGGAATCCAGGTCTTCCAACAGCGACGACATGGAATCCGCCGGCGGGTCGGTTTCCTGACTCCCGTAGTAGTAGTCCTGGAACCCGTCCACGATACGGTGGACCGGCGGTTCGGGGAGGGTTTCGGAGACATCCCGGCGGTGCTCGTGGGGCGTTTGCGCCTCGCGGCGAGGCCGACCCACGGTGGTTGCGACTTCGAGCATCCGGTGGTACACGTCTCTGGGCGTGGCAGGTGGCGGACGGTTGCGGCGCAGGTTGCCGGCCCAGTTGGCCCAACCGGAAAGGGCGTCGGATATATCCTGGCCGGCGCCTTGCCAGGTGAACAGAGATTCTCGGACTTCGCCTTCGGAGTAGTTGCCGCCAACGAGGCGACGCCGGCGAAACATGCGGAACAAAACCCAACCGGCGAGGGACACCGCTGCGATGGCCGCCAACCACTTTAGAATAGTGAGAATCAGGCCGGGCGGGCCGTCGCCTTCGACGTCCCTGAGGCTCTCGTGGAGTTCCTGAATCTGGGAACGCGCCAACTCCAGACCACTGAGATCGCCGCCTCCGAAAAATCCGGATACCCAGTTGCCCAGGGCGACCATGCCAGCGGCCAACAATCCCAGCAACAGAAGGACGGGCCGCAACACCCACAGACCAAGCCAGCCGAGTCCGCCGGTGACGGCGCGGGTCAAGTCGTCAAGTCCACCCACGCCGGCTGCGCCCAACACCAGAGCCAGGACCAACACAGCGGCAACGCCCAGGCCGATGGACGCCATCCAGCCCCGGCTCATGTGTCCGGTGGCGCCTTCGGAGGTGAATCGACTCATGGCAAGTCCGCACAACCCGATGGCGAAATAACCAAACAGGAGAGGCCATTGGACGATGTTGGCTTCGATCAAAGGGTCGGAGGCGACGGCGACTACGATGGTTACGACGCCACGGACAAAGGCGTTGCGAAGGACGTCCAGGGTTACGTCGTCGCGGGCGATGGCAGTGCCGCGCCACCACATGGCCAGCATGAACGCGGTGGATAACGCCAAAGCGGCGATGGCACGGAGATCGCCACTGAAGACGCTGCCGAGGGGGAACCAGCCGGTGCCCATGCTGACACCGGCCAGAACCAGGACCGACGCGGCGCTCAAAATCAGGCCGACGATGCCCCGCAGGTTCAGGGAGAACTGTATGGTTTGCACATACCACGACAGAATGAACGACCAAGCCATGGCCAGGGCCATGATCGGAAGAGGGATAGCTGCTTCGGGCAGTTGGAGTACGTTTGCGATTAACCGGCAGACCAGGTAAACCGCGCAGCCTTCAAGGAACAGGGCGATGAACACAATCATCGCGGAGCGGGTGAACCTACCCACCGGTTGCCTCCTGTTCCGGCATTTCCTCGGGGGACTGTTGCCAGACGGCGTCGAGATCGTCGTTGGCCCAGTCGTCGCGCCAAACATCTTCCAGAGCGGCGAGGCTGGAACCGGCGAGAAAGACCGAGACCTCTGCGGGCAGCGTAGCGGCGGCCGGGCCGGGTTCGCCGTCGCCGGCATAGAATATGACAAGGCGGTGGCCCCGCCGGCGGATCTCGTCGGCTTCCTGCACCACGGCTCGGGACAGGATGGCGGTAACCAGCACAACGGTAGACCCGGCCGGCAACCGGCGTGCCTCGGCGCCCAGAACCACCGGCAGTTCGGCGACCCAGAAGGGGCCTGCCATGGCCAGGGACTCCAGGGTTGCCTCCAGCTGCGGTTGACCGGACCCGGAGGGCACCAGGATCCATTTGCTGGAGTATGAAGCAACCGCGTTGCTGACCAGCCCGAACGTGTAGCCCTGCCGCTCGGCGTGGGCTGCGACGGAAGCCGCAACGGTAACGGCGCGTTCAAAGAGACGCCGGTTGCTCCCCTGCCAGGCGGCGTCTCCGGTGCGAGCGTTGAGAGCGATGAGCATGTGCTGGGTTGCGGCCGGCTCGAAAATGCGAGTTTCCAGCTTTCCGTGGCGCGCGGTGGATTTCCAGTCGATATGTTTAAGTGGATCGGTGGGGACGTAATCGCGGAGGCCGACGAAACGGCTGGGATCGTCCTGGATGCGACGAAGGCCGCGGGTTATGCCCATAGGTTGTTCCCACAGCGTCAGCAACTGGCGCAAGTCTACGATGCGGGGGTACACCAGCAGGTATTCCACGTCGGGCACGTTCATTTCGGCGGCGCTGAATCCGAAGATATCGCCACTGCGAAGGCGAGCCGGGCCGATGCGGTGGTTGCCCCGGGTGCGGCAGCGTACCCGGTAACGCCAGGTGGTGCGCTGGTACGGCAGGAGGGAGGTGGTGATGCGGTGATCCAGCTCGGCCTCAGCGCCGACGCCGCGTTGGTGGGTGCCGGAGGTTTGCAATCCGATGGGGAAGGAATCGGAGATGTCCAGCCAGATCATGGGAAGCAGCTTGCCGTTGTCAACGGTGATGAAGTAATCGACGACGTCGCCGATGAAAGCGCGCCTTCGCTCAAGTCGCCGGCCGTAGCTGACGCGACGGAACGCGAATCGGGGCCAATGCTTGCCGGTGAGCCAGATGACGAGCACCAGAACGCCGACGACAATGATCAACGCCTGGCTGGCGAGCAGGCCGGCCAGGATGAGGATACCGGCAACGATTACCCAAAGGTCGCTGAGCATTGGGCAAGGATAACCGATTTGGGGGCGGCAGTCATTGTTGTTTTCGCGGCGCCGGTTTGTACCGAAGCTCAACGCCGTGCAACAGGCAGCGTAGTCAGAGCGTCACTGAATTTT
This sequence comes from Dehalococcoidia bacterium, assembly GCA_965262485.1. Lineage (GTDB taxonomy): Bacteria > Chloroflexota > Dehalococcoidia > Lucifugimonadales > UBA3495 > Bin87. The sequence continues at coordinate 3,960,157 of OZ253540.1, forward strand.
CCACGACCATAGATCAGTTCTGTGGTATGTCCTCAACTACCGCTGTCGGAGATGTCTCGTGCCCGTCTGCGTTCCAGAAATCTCTCGATTGCGTCCGTCACTTGTGCCGATGTCTCGGGCCTGTCTCGAAGCTTAGATGCCCATTCGCGGCCTGGGTGCAACGTGTCCCATCGGGAACGGCGCTGATTCCGGCGGCCTTCGCCTGGATCGTGATTGCCAAAGCCGAAGACGACCGCGTTCCATATTGGCCGATACTGCGCTATCAGCACCTGCTCGGTGAGCCCAATCCATACCGAGTCAAGCACGAGCCAGCGACACCGAAAGTCTGGCAGATCCAGGTTTGTCGCTGCCTCAATCGACTCTGCATGCTCTTGGAGACGGCTGTGGAGGACTTGGCTTGATGCTGACGTTCGCCCTTGCCGTCTCCCCGGTGGGTCAGCCTTTCCAACATAGATGGGCACATCCTCCCCGATGCCAGCGTACGCGGCGAAAAGCCCGGCGTAGTGCAGTGTGTAAACTCCGGCACCTTGAAAGGCTTCCACTGGAGGCAGCACGTCAGCTGGATATGCTATCAGAGCCCGTGCCGCATTACGGCCAATTTCCTCCACGCTGAGAGGGTTGTAGGCGCGCACGGATTCAGTGCTCACACTTGGTGCTGTTGCGGCAGATTATCCAAAAGCAGTGCCGCTTCCTAGCGTGGTGAGCCGTTGCCCACTTAGTCGAGACCATCGGGCCGCTTCGGACCTTGACGATCAGATCGCAGACGGTAAATCCTGCTTCGTCAGCCATCCTCATAAAATCGCAGTGGCTCCACTTTGACCGGTGGCTGTTCACCATGTCCGTAATCTTGGCCAGCAGCAATCCGTCGGGTTTCAACACCCTCTTTGCTTGTTCTAGGAACGGAGGATATAGGTAGCTCAAGCTCCAGTCGTGCTCCTTTCCACAGGCGACTGTCGCTCCGAAATCCTCGTCAAATCTCTTGGTACTTTTGTCTCGCCCTTGAGGGCCAACGTGCGGAGGATCATAGACTACCGTGCCAAACTCGCTGTCTGGGACGCCTTTCATTTCCCGATTGTCGCAGACGAACGCCGTGTTGAATTTCGGATTGATGTCCATAGATACGACGTCGCGTGACGATCCTTTCCAGAACCTGCCCCTGTTGTATGTGGCGTCTAGGATAGGTTCAGGGGCAATCGACGCGTAAAATTCCAGCATCGTTTCAATCAAGTCCACATCGTTGCCTTCCCACACGCTGCTTATCGGGGCATACTGGCCTACAGTCGCCGGCTCGTTAACAGTCAAAACGGTCACCTCTGTTCGGGAAGTACCCGCAATCCTAATCCTTTCGGCAACGTACTGTCAAAGACGACGTTTTGATGAGGCGACTACGAAATTCGTTAGTGCGTTGGTCGATGTCTGACCCATCTACCATGGAATGAGAGTAGCGAAATTTCCTCGTTATTGGCGGTGGTTGGTGAGGGGTTGGGCGGCCTGTGGTATGCTGGATGGAGTTCAGCCGGAGGAAGATGTCATGGCCCGCGTTCCCTATGTATCTCGCGACGAATTAGACGCTGACGGTCAAACGATTTATGACCGTATCAGGGAGGACCGGGGGGTTGACGAGGTAGGATTGCAGTTCAGGGCGTTGTTGCATAGCCCGCTGGCGGCGGGGTATCTCACCTCGCTGGGCGCTTCGCTTCGGTTCCAGTCCTCGATGCCGGATGATTTGAAGGAATTGGCAATCATACTGGTGGCTCGGGAATGGGATTCGGGGATTGAGTGGACGGGGCATTCGGTGGCCGCGGCGCGCGCCGGTGTATCTGACGAAGCAATAGAAGGCATACGCACCGGCAAAGCGCCGGGGTGTCTGGAAGGCACGCAAGCTGCCATTGCCCGGTTCGTGCAGCAGATGACCCGCGAAAAAGACGTTTCAGACGAGAATTTCAAGGCGGTTCATGAAGTGCTGGGCGATCGCGGTGTGGTGGACTTGACGATGACCGTTTCCTACTACACGGCACTGGCCCTGGCTCAGATAGCGCTGCGTCCTGAAATGGGCGGCGGGCGCGTGTCCACACTGTAATTCGCCGGTGGGGAAGGATGGCGATGTTTCATCCGTGCCCCGGGCGCAGGCGCCAAGTTGATGGAATCTGCTGACGAACTATTGAGCCGGCTGGCCGGCAAGCTGGAATGGCACGGTCTGGGAACGGGTGTGCTCACGCCCCGACCCAGAGGCGGGCGGTTGCATGGCGAAGACGCCAGTGCCGTCGCTGAGCTGCTGGACGCGCTGGCGACCATGGACGACGGAATACCAACCGGTCGGAGTCCGCACAGCCTGATGTTCGGGAATGGTTGTTTTGCAATTGGTCGTTATCCGGAGGCGCTGGCAGTGTATCAGGCATTGGCCGGCACCTGTCCGGACGACTTCGCGGTACACTTCAACCTGGGGGTGACCAGCCTGCGGCGTCGGCGGGCGGAAGAAGCCGACCGGTCGCTGACGATGGCATTGGCGTTGGATGCCGCCTACGCCCCGGCTTATTACCAACGGGGGAATGCCCGCGACGACCTGGGAGATCCTACCGGGGCGCTGGATGACTATGCCACCGCCATCGGGCTGGACCCGGAGTATCTGCAAGCCCACTACAACCGTGGAATAGTGCTGAATAACGTAGGGCGCTACCAGGATGCGATCGCCGCGTTTGACGACGCCCTGGCTCTGAGGCCTGACATTTCCAACGCGTACCTGAACCGGGGGGTGGCCTGGGACGAGCTGGGAGATGCGGAGAAGGCGATTGCCGACTACGACCGGGCGCTAAGGAGCAATCCGGATAACGCCGACGCCAGGTTTAACCGGGCGCGCACGTGCTACCGGCTGGGTCGCCATCAGGATGCCGTAACCGACTATACGGCCGCCATCGGCCTGAGACCGGACGACGTGGAGGCTCTCAATAATCGCGGTCTGGCCTACGACGCACTGGGTCAATACGAGCGCGCCGTTGCAGACTATGATGCTGCGCTGACGCTTCGTCCCGATTTCGCCGAGGTGTTGAGCAACCGAGGGGCGGCACAGGAGACGTTGGGTAATGCTGACGCCGCGCTGGCAGACTACCTGGCGGCGGAGGCTGCGCTGCCGAATTTTGCGGCGGCCTACTACAACGCCGCCCGGCTTTATGCCGACCGGGGCGACATCGAGGAGTGCGCGCAGCAGTTGGCAGAAGCCATCCGGCTGCAACCGGGGTTATACACTGAGGCGGAGTCGGACGAGATGCTGGGGTGGGTTCTGGACTTGTCCAGGATTAAAGACAGCCGCCAGCAAACGTAAGTGGCGCCCGGATTGGTCAGCGCCCGGGTTCACCTTCCCCGTCGTCGTCGTTGTCGATCACTTGCCGGATTATGGCGTCTTCGCTGAGGCGGGCAGCCTCGCCCAGGATCTCGCGCGTGTCCTCGATCAGCATCTCGTCAATCTGCGTTGCGGGCACGACTTCCGGGCGATGGTCGGCGTTAGTCAAGATGTTATGAGTGATGACCACCATCGCCAATGCCGTCAAGGCCAGCATCACCTCCAACCCCCGATGGTCAATGACTTCATTCAGGGTCAGCATCACGCCGTAACCGAGAAAAATGCCGATGGAAGAGCGGAACACCGAGCGGCGGAAGACCAGCACGGAGGCAAAGCCCACGCCAACGCCGATGAGCATGAACCAACCCAGGTAGGCCAGAGACACACCGACCAGAACGACCATACCGTCGCCGCCCTTGAAACCGGTAAAGATACTCTTCCAATGGCCGGCGATTGCTGCACTGCCGGCGAGGACTCCCATCAGTTCAGGCACACCCAGCATCCAGGCGACGACAACCGCCGCGGAGCCTTTTATCACATCGCCGGCGAACACGAGCATACCGCGGTATCGCCCGACGTGCCAGAAGACGTTTGCGGCGCCGGCCCGACGACTCCCGGTAGCGAAAATATCCACACCCTTGAGGCGTGCCACTAGGTAGGCGAAGGGGATGCTGCCCAACAGATAACCGACGACGATGGCGGCCAGCAGGCGGGGCGTCAGGTTGATTAATTCTTCAAGCAACATACGCGGATTCAGGCCCGAGCAGGCCGAATCTAATGTTATCACACGAGTTGCGATCATCGGCGCGGACGCTCGCCGTGGGGTTGGGCAGGGGATGATCCTTCGACAGGCTCATGATGAGCGGGGAGGGTTGGCGCTGGGGTTTTTCACCCTCACCCCCGTATCAAGTACGGGGCAGGCTCCAACCCTCTCCCATCAAGGGAGAGGGGGCGTCCCTCGACAGGCTCAGGATGTGCGGGGGATCAGGAATGTTTGCGTCCTACGTACAACGAGTAGCCCAGCTGACCTTGCTGAACAAGGGACTGGACGCGGTCCAACAAGTCGGGAGCGGCGGCCAGATCTGTGGGTACTCCGGGGGCGAAACTGCCCAATCCACCCCAAACCGCCAGCTTACCGCGGAGGTCGGCCACCAGCTGCAGCACCTCGCCGGAAAGATCTTCGCGGGCCGACATCGTGAAGCCAGCGTCTTCCAACAGGGATTGGTAACCGTCTGACGGCAGGGCATCGGTGAGGCAGAGCATCATACCGACGGCGCTGTCGAGCTCAGGGGGCAGGCTGCCGGGTTCCACCGTAACGTCCGAAATGCCGATCACGCCGTCCGGCTTTAACAAATGGCGCACATGGTCAATGGCGGCGAGTTTGTCCACAAACAGGCTGGTGGCACACTCGATGATGACGGCGTCGAAAGCGCCGGGCCGAAAGGGCGGGGCTTCGGCGTCGCCGCGCACGAAGTCCACGTTTGCCGGCGCCGGTTGTTCCAGGGCCCGCCGCCGGGAAACGGATGCGGCATCAGCGCCCAGCTCCAGGCCGGTAACGTGGCATCGAAACACGCGGGAGACGGCGGTTGCGCTGGTACCCATACCGCAGGCGAGGTCCAGAACACGCCAACCGGCCTGCAAACCCATGGCACGGCCCAGGCGGTTGGTTACGCGCAAACCTCCGGGGTGGAGACTGTCGCCGAGAATGAACCGCGCCATTTCGGATGAATACAGGTCGGCGCAGCAAATTTTGGCCGTGTAGGTTGGGTCTAGCATAGATGGATAGAATCACCCGCCCCCTCTCCCCAGGCGGGAGAGGGCTGGGGTGAGGGGGTAGTCGTTGGCGGTAAGATTCCACCCTCACCCTAACCCTCTCCCATCGAGGGAGAGGGGACTGTTTAGGGGCTTGGGGGCTGCTGCGTGGTGGCGAGGCGGATTTTCTGGCGGCCTTGCTCCAGCGTTAGCTGCTCGCGTATCTGCTCCCGGTAGCCCACCGAGTTGTAGGCGCAGAAGGGGATGGCGCGCCCGTCGGGAGTGAGTATGCCGACGCAGCACTTCATTACCTGCTTCACGTTGAAGGTATAGGCGTCCAGAAAATCCTTGATGGCAATCTGGAAGACGTGATCTTTGAGGTGGTTCATCTCGTAGGGCAGGTCGAGGCCGGGGCCGCAAGCGCACTCGAACTGCCCGGCGGTTTTCTCAGTGCCGGCCACTGCGGAAGCCGACCACAAACCCTCCAGGGCCTGCTGAATGACGGCAGCATCGGGAGCCTTGGGCAGGGCGCGATTGGTGATGTAATCGAGATACTGGTCGATGTCCAGCAACCTGGGAAGTGGCATGACGGTGTCGCCGTCCACGAAGATGTAGGAATTGACCTGGCAGGTTGGGAAACAGCAGGGAACGGGGACGAAATCTTCCAGGATGAAGCGGCCGTCGGTTTGATCAACGATGCCGTGGATGATGTCTGGGATGGTGACGCGGGTCATGGGGTCGAAGGGAATGTGGCGGCCGACGTGGGTTACCGGCTGGAACACCACACCCTTCACCGCCGGATGCCGCAGGCCGAAGTCCACGATGCCACCAACTTCGTCGGTGTTGACGCCGCGCTCGACGGCTGCCACGAGGACGGCGGACATGCCGGCTGCGGCCAGGCGATCCAGGGCGAGCATCTTGGTATCGAGCAAGGGTTCGCCGCGAATGGTCAGGTAAGTATCTTCGCGCAGGCCGTCGAACTGGAAATACACCACGGGGTCGAGAGCGGCCATCTGCGCCAGGAATTTGTCGTCTTTGGCGAGTCGGACGCCGTTGGTGTTGATCATCACCTGACGGATGCCCCGGTCTTTGGCGGCCTGGATCATTTCGGGCAGCTGGGGATGGATGGTGGGTTCGCCGCCGCTGAACTGGATGACTTCCGGGTCGCCCTCAATTTCGACAAAGCGGTCGAGCATGGACTCCACCTGCTCCAGGGTCAGGTTGTATCCGATGCCGGCGTTGGCAAAACACACGGGGCAGTTGAGATTGCAGGCGGTGTTCACCTCGATGAGGCCGAGGCAGATGTGCTGCTTGTGTTCGGGACACAGTCCACAATCCAGCGGGCAGCCGTCTTTGACTTCGGTGCTGAAATCCAGGGGGATGGTGCCGGGCTTGTTGAACCGGACGCTGCCGACATACATCTCGGCGTCGGAGCTGATAATGCCCTCAAACCAGCCGTGGGTGGGACATCGCTTGCGCATGTAGACCTTGTTGTCGCGAATGATCACCTGGGCGTCGATGACGGTTTTGCATTCGGGACAGATGGAGCGGGTCAGCTCGTGGAAGATGAAATCGGCATCCTGCTTGGTGCGGGGGTTGGGGGGCAATACGGTGCGCTCCTTATTCCGGAGGGTTGGTCAGTTGATTGCCGTTCTGAATTTGCACATAGGTGACATTGAAGTTCTTGGCCCGGAACGAGGCGGCCGTTTCAATGTCAATCCCGGCAACGATGGGGATTACCTGGCCGTTGAGGTTGCGTGGCTGGTATTTCTGGATAATGGCGCTCAAAATCTCGGCTCTGCCCGCGGCCCGCTCCACGTCGTCGTCGTCAACCTTGTAGGATGCTTCCACCACCAGGCAAACCGGCTGGTGGTCGGATTCCCGGCGGGCGTAGATAAAGACATCCGCGCGTATCAAACTGCGGCGCTGGTCAGGAGCTATAACGCCGGCTTGGCTGGCGGCGCTGGCGATCCGACCGATTTCCCGCTTTGGGATTAATTCTTCATCCCCCAGTCCCAGGGCAAGGGCAAAAATTTCGGGGTTGCGCTCGCAATAGAGTTCCAACCCCCATCCCTTCAGTGTGGAAACGTCCTGGTTAGTGCGGTACTGCGCCTGCGTTAGTTCGGAGATGGCGGCACGCATTTCAGCGATGGATTTTTCCGTCCGGCCCTGCGCGGCGCTGATCGCTGCGATGCCCCTGGAGTTCTCGTCAACAATCTTGCGCGTTTCGGCAAGGCCCCGAACAGTTTCCGCCAGCAAGGCGCGGATTTCGGCAAAAGTCATTTGTTCCGGCTCATTAGCCGGATTGGATGGCGTAGTCATGGTTGAGGCTCTCTTGGTCAGATGGTTCTATGGTATCAGGTTTGGCGGGTTAGGGATTGCAGCCGTGCGAATCCCGCGCCCAACGTTCCGCCATAAGGCCGTAGCCAATTGGGAGGTTGGTCGGGATTCACTGTAATCCAAGCAGTGTCTCTACCGCTGGCACCGCCATGCTGTGAGCTGATCTTGCCGTTTGACCACAACGTCATGACAGTCTCCTTTTCTATAACCCAACAATGTGCATCGAACGGACTAACGCCCAAACATACGACCATACCGTAATTTTGATCTCTCAATTGCTGAAATTTATATGAACCGTTCTGCCATAGTGTCGAGCCTTTTATTTCTGTGCGTAGGCCCGAGATGACCCTATCGGCGTCCTTATCAGGCGACCGCGTGACGTCCAATCCTTTTGCTGCGCACCAGCGTTCCACAATATCTTGAAAAGCTTTGCCTCTGGTGCTCGAAGACGGAATGTTTTTGAGCCAGGCGAATGGGCTCCCGGCCCATGGGTCGTTAGCGATTCGGTAATCATCCGAGAGCACGCTGGCAACCGTGGCAAGCCGCCGCACTTCGGGGTCCTGAATCTGCGTAGTCATAGATTTCTCCTAAAGCAGTTTGGGGGCTGTTTCCGGTTCATCGGCTTGGCTCAGTTTGTCAACCCCATGTACAGCGATACCATAATGTGCCAGCCGCCGCCGCATCACCTCCACTGCCTCCGGGTTGTTATCCACCAGCACAAACTCCCGTCCCTCCAAATAGGCCGCCTCGCCGAGGGTGCCGCTGCCGGCGAAGAAATCGAGCAGGTGGTCGCCCGGATTGGAGTGGACGCGGACGATGCGGCTGACTATGTGCAGGGGTTTCTGGGTGGCGTAGCCGGTTTTTTCCTTGCCGTTGACTATTGTCCGCCACCACACATCAGTCGGAGTTTTACCTCTTGCTGCTTTCGTCGGGCCAACCAGGCCGGGGGCCATATATGGGATGCGGTCGATGGCATCGTAGTTGAAGGTGTAGTTATCGGGGTCTTTGGCGTACCACAGGATGTTGTCGTGCTTGGCGGGCCAGCGGGTTTTGGGGCGGCCGCCGTAATCGTAGGCCCAGATGATTTCGTTGATGAAGGAATCACGGCCAAAGATTTCGTCGAGCATCACCTTGCAATAGTGGACTTCGCGGTAGTCGATGTGGAAGAACAGGCTGCCGTGGTCATCCAGCACGCGGTAGGCTTCGGTCATGCGGGGACGGAGGAAGCCGATGTAGTCGTCGAAATCGTCGGCGTACCTGCTGCTGCCGACGACATGGGTACGGTAGCGCCGGCCCTGGAAACCGGTGCGGTCGCCGTCGGCGTCGGGCGTGACCTTGATACGAGTGCGGGACTGGGATTTGCCGGTGTTGAAGGGCGGGTCAACGTAGATGAGTTGGAACGCGCCATTGGGCAGGGTGGGCAGGACATCAAGATTGTCGCCAAGTATAATATCGCCCATTGCGCCCCTCCGGTTCGAGGCCGCATTATCCGGTTTGGTAACGAGGGTGTCAAACGTAGAAGGCCCTCACCCCAACCCCTCTCCCAAGGGAGATGGGCTTTTCTTCCGCACTTGTCACCCGATATGCCAGGCGCTTTAATTTTAGGAAAGGGACCTATCGCAAGGAGTTAATGATGAATCAGCATGAGTATCCGACTGGGCCGCTGGCCGGCGTAAAGGTGCTGGATTTGACGCAGATTATGGCCGGGCCGATGTGTACGATGCTGTTGGCCGACATGGGGGCGGATGTAATCAAGATTGAGCGTCCGGGGAGCGGCGACGATACGCGGCGCATGGGCAGCCGGTACAGCAACGGGTTTGCGGCGGGGTTCCTGGCCCTGAACCGCAACAAGCGGAGCATCGCGCTGGATCTGCGGTCGGATGCCGGCAAGGCTGTATTTCGCAAGATGGCGGAGTCGGCGGACGTTGTGGCGGAGAACTTCCGGCCGGGTGTGATGGATCGGTTGGGGTTGGGCTATGAGGAACTGGCGAAGATCAACCCGCGGCTGGTGTACGCCAGCATCTCGGGGTTCGGGGGAAGTGGCCCGTACCGCAACCGGGGCGGGTTTGACCTGGTGGCGCAGGGAATGAGCGGGTTGATGAGCATCACGGGGTTTCCCGACGGGCCGCCGGCAAAAGTGGGTGTTCCCATAACTGACATTGGGGCGGGAAGCTTTACGGCGTTCGGAATCCTGGCGGCCTACATACACGTCCAGCGCACCGGGCAGGGTCAGAAAGTGGACGCATCGCTGCTGGAGGCGGGGATCGCCTTCACCGTTTGGGAATCGTCGGAGTATTTCGCCAACGGGGAGATACCGGGCCCGCTGGGCTCGGCGCACCGGGTCAACGCGCCGTACCAGGCGCTGCGCACCAGCGACGGCTACATCAACATCGGAGCCGCGTCGCAACCAACGTGGGAGCAGTTTTGTCGAGCCATCGGGCAGGATGCCCTGATTGAGGACCCCAGATACAAGGCATCGAACGACAGGAAGGCTCGGGAAGGCGAGCTGGCCGAGTTGCTGGAAGGGATCCTGGTGGAGCACTCCACGGAATACTGGATGGAGCAACTGCAGTCGGCGGGCGTGGTGGCCGGCCCGATTTACGATATGGCGCAGGTGTACGCCAACGAGCAGGTGTTGGCCCGGGATATGAAGGTGACGCTGGCCGACGATGAGATGGGCGAGTTACAGAACATCGGCATCCCGGTGAAGCTGTCGGCGACGCCGGGAAGCATCCGACACCGAGGGCCGGGACTGGGCGAGCATACGCGGGAGCTGCTACTGGAGTACGGTTACACGGAGGCCGAGGTGGATGCGCTGGTGGACGGGGGCGTAGTCGGGATCGGCTAGGCGGGGAGGTTACATTTGGTGGTTGATAAGCGGTGTTCAGTGCGATAGTTTGTTGAGCATCCTGTTTACCGGGAAAATTGCACCCAACCGCCAGGCAAGGGACTGCCGCCGAATATGTTGATAAATTGGAAGTGGTTCGATTTCCGCCGCCTGGCGTTATCGATATCCATGGGGTTGGTAGCCACCATCCTAATAGTTGGCGGCTCGTTGCTGGCATGGTTCAATTTGCCGGAGGAATTATTCGACGCCGCACGTTCGGAGACGTTGGAAAGCGTGGCCCGCGCGGCTCTGGTGCTTCCCGCGGTACTTGCTACCGCTCCGTTGATCCAGTGGTGGTATAGTGTGATTGCCAGGGTGCTTAATGTTCCGCTGATTGACGGAGGAGGTCATGAAAGTAAGGTTTAACCAGAAAACCATCATCATGACGTTCGCTTACGCCGTTGCAATCGCGGCAGCTATAGCAGTGCTGGTATTCGTGGTCGATTAGGCTCGGTGAACGACACGAGTATGCCGCGATGTCCGGACCGCGGAGTGCCCGTGGTTGGGTGAAACTTACAAGCTTCGCCAGGCTGCGCCTTCGGTTAATTGCAGGAACTGGTTGACGAGGGTTGGGTTGGAGAGGATCAGGCCCGGTGAGAAGAGCGTGGCCGGTTCCAGGGTGCGTTGATCGAGAACCTGGGCGCCGGCTTCCTGGGCCAGCAGAATCCCGGAGGCGATGTCCCACGGCGAGAGGCTGTGGTGGAAGTAGAGGTCGATGCGTCCGCACGCGGTGTAGGCGATGCTGAGGGCGCTGGAACCCATGAGGCGGTAAGCCTGCGTTTGCGGCCACATGCCGCTGGCCATCTGAAGCAACTTTCCAGCCTGTTCAAAATTGTAGCCGAGGTCGAAGCCAAGGACGGCCTCGCCAATATCCTGCCGGTCTGAAACGTGGAAGGGTTCGCCATTGAGGGTCGCACCCCGGCCCTTTTGCGCCGCGAACATTTCGTCGCGCACCGGATCGTAAGTTACGCCGGCCACCACCTCATCGCCCCGGGCGATGGCGACGACCACGCAGAAATGAGGGATTCCCTCGGCGAAGTTGCGAGTGCCATCGATGGGGTCTGCCACCAACGTATAGGGAGAGGTTCCGACCACCGGCGCCGATTCCTCCGACAATATTCCGAAGTCCGGATACTCTTCACGTATGTGGTCGAGAATGACGCGCTCCGATGCCAGGTCCACGTCGGTTACAACGTTGGCGCGACCCTTGAAACTGATCTCGATGTCGGTGCGAAAACGGGCGACGGCCAGCTCGCCGGCCCGCCGGGCCGCGGTTTCGCAAACGGACAGCGCCGTGTGGCCGGAGCGGGAAATCGGGAGATCATCAGTCGGGTGGGCCTGGGTCATGGGAAGCGGGCCTCCTGGGGCGAAATGGGTGGATGGGCGTCGTTACGAGACACAACCGGCGGGATCGTGAGGGGCAAATGCTGCCGAAGTCTAGCACCAGCCGGCGATCGGCGACAAGCATCCGGCGACGGATCATTACATAACGCTATGGTATACTGCGGCCGTGGGCGAGCAGGACAAACGGCCTCTGGTTGGGGTGGGAGTGGTGTTTATTCGTGGTGGCGAAGTGTTCCTGGCGCAGCGGCAAGGCGCTCACGGAGAGTCTACCTGGGGTTCGGCTGGCGGGCATCTGGAGTTTGGGGAATCCCTGGAGGATTGCGCGCGGCGAGAGGCCCAGGAGGAACTTGGGGTGAGCGTAGGCGGGCTGCGGGTGCTATGCCTGAGCAACATCATCGAGTATGGACGCCATTACGTTGATGTGGAATTTCTGGGCGAGATAGGGGAGCAGACTCCCGAGCCCAACACTGCCGACGGTTCGTTCGGGGAGTATGGGTGGTACCCGTTGGGAAGCACGCCGGAACCGCTGTTTGAGCCGATGCGGCTGGCGATCGACAGCCTGCAATCGGGGCAGTGGTATTTTCCGGGTGTGCAGTCAAGCCGGTAACTTTCCTGACGCGTATGCACTTTAATCTGTCATTGCGAGCGCAGCGTGGCAATCTCGTCGGGGTAGCAATGCTGGTTTGCCGACGTGTGTTCAGCCTCAACGAGATTGCCACGTGGTTCGACAGGCTCACCATGAGCGGCTGCGCTCATCGCAATGACAGATTAGAGTGGGTACGCGTGAGAGTAACTTTCTGGCTGCAATGTGTTGCCAGCGTTGCGCCGGCGCTGACTATGCTTCTGAAAACAGGGAGGTGATACTTGGCCGCTAAAAAGGGACAGGGATTGTTGATGGTGTACGTCGATGTGCCCGCCGAGCATGAGGATGAATTCAACCGCTGGTATGACGAAGAACACATCCCCGAACGGTTGTCCATTCCGGGAGTATTGAATGCGGCGAGATATGTGGCGGTGCGAGGTGGTCCGAAATACCTGGCGTGCTACGAGATCGAAACGGCGGAAACGTGGTATTCCGACGGCTGGCAGTACCACCTGAACAACCCCACCGAGTGGTCGCAGAGGATGTCGCCCGGCGTGATTGGCATCAACTACGTGCGCAACTTGTACCGGCTGATCTATCCGACGGAAGTGTCGGAGGACACGGCGGTGGCGGAGATGGCGCCGGCGTTGCTGGTAGGGAGAATGGAAATACCGGAACCGCTGGATGCATTATTCAACGCAGCATATAACGATGAACGACTGCCTTTGTACTACAGTATCCCGGGATACATCCGTGGGAGAAGGTGGGAAGTTGTGATGGGGGAGCCTAAATACACTACTGTGCACGAATGCAGTGGTCCGGAAGTTGCAGAGTGTGCCGAATGGCAGGCGGTGAGGGATGCGGTAACGGCGGAGTGGAACGGGCATGTGCAGCCGTCGATGCGGTTTGCAAACGGGTCTCCGGGAGTATATGAGCGCATCTTTTGATGCTTGAAAATCACCCAATTACGTCGGCAAATTCGTAGTAATCCCGAGGTGGATCGAGTATAATATCGACGTGCCGGGCAGTACCATTTCTGTGCGTATAGAACAAACCGCACAGCAGGCAATTGCCGTTGACCCAATCGGTTAAACCTGTGGAGAAATAATCATAATATGACTCAGCAATCTACGGTTTCGGCAACAGATATATCTTCACAGTACACTTCTGATAACATTCAGGTCCTGAAAGGGTTGGAAGCGGTCAGGGTTCGCCCTGGAATGTATATCGGCAGCACCGGAGTTGACGGGCTGCACCATCTGATTAAGGAATTGCTCGACAACGCGGTGGACGAAGCGCTGGCCGGTTATTGCGACCGCATCGATCTGCATTTGGGCAAGGATGGCGCGGTTACTGTCTCTGACAACGGGCGCGGGATTCCGGTGGACGTGCATCCTGACACCGGGGTTTCCGGGCTGGAAACGGTGATGACCACGCTGCACGCCGGGGGCAAGTTCGACGGAACAGCCTACAAGGTGTCGGGAGGGCTGCACGGCGTGGGAGCTTCGGTGGTGAATGCGCTGGCATCACATCTGCACGCTGAAGTTTACCGTGAAGGTCACCGCTACACGCAGGACTATTCGCGGGGCATTCCTTCCACCGAACTGGTGCGCCACCAGCGGGTGAACAAGCACGGTACGATGGTAACGTTTCGCGCCGACCTGGACATCTTTCCGGAGATAACCTACGACTTTGGGCGTCTGGTAGCGCAGCTGCGGCAAACCGCGTACCTGAACAAGGGTTTGGAAATCTCCCTGGTGAGTGAGTTCCACGAGGCCGAGCGCAACGGCGACGTGGAGCGCAGCTTCTTCTTTGACACTGGCGTGGCGAGCATGGTGCGGAACATTAACCGCAAGCGCAACGTGGTTATGCCGGAGCCGTTTTACTACCAACGCAACGCGGAAGACGCGGACGTGGAGGTGGCGTTCCAGTATCACCACACTGACGGGCACGATAATCTGGCCGCTGACGAGCGCACGTTTGCCAACTGCATCCTGACGCCGGAGGGCGGGACACATCTGGCCGGGTTCCGGTCGGCGTTGACGCGGGTGCTCAATGACCATGCCCGCAAGCAGAACGTGTTCAAAGACGCGAAGGATTCATTCACCGGCGATGACACCAGGGGCGGACTGGTTGCCATCATCAGCGTGAAGATGGGGGATCCGCAGTTTGAGGGTCAAACCAAAAACAAGTTGAGCAACCCCGAAATCCGCGGCCGCGTGGAAACCGCCACCGCCGAAGGTTTGACGCGGTTCCTGGAAGAAAACCCAACCGCCGCCAAGAGCATGCTGGATAAGGTGCAAACCAACCATGCTGCCCGCGAAGCGGCTCGCCGCGCCAGGGACCTGGTGTTGCGGAAGAACGCCCTGGATGGTTCTTCGCTGCCCGGCAAACTGGCTGACTGCGCCGAGCGAGACCCTGCCAAGTCGGAACTGTATATCGTGGAGGGCGAATCGGCTGGGGGTTCGGCGAAGATGGGCCGCGACCGTCAGTTCCAGGCCATCCTGCCGCTGAAGGGCAAGATCCTGAATGTGGAACGGTTCCTGGACAAGGTGGAACGCATCCTGGGCCACGAGGAGATTCGGGCCGTCATCGCGGCAGTCGGAACCGGAGAGGGCGAGGCATTCGACATCTCCAAGCTCCGCTACCACTACATTATCATCATGACCGACGCCGACGTGGATGGATCGCACATCCGCACGCTCATCCTGACGTATTTCTACCGGAGGATGCGACCGCTGATCGATGGCGGGTTCCTGTACATTGCCCAGCCGCCGTTGTATCGGGTGCAACGGGGCCGCAGCATCGCCTACGCATACAGCGAGGATGAAAAGGACCAACTGATCAAGAAGATGTCCACGGCGCGGGCCGAACCGGCGGTGCAGCGTTACAAGGGTCTTGGGGAGATGAACGCCGACCAGCTCTGGGACACGACCATGGATCCGGAAACGCGCAAGATGCTGCGGGTTTCGGCGCATGATCTAGCCGAGGCGCACGATGTGTTCGAGATGTTGATGGGTGAGCAGGTTGGCCCCCGCAAGAACTTTATCCAGAGCCATGCCACCGAGGTGCGTAACCTGGACGTGTAGCAGCCGGGACGATCTCCAGGGTTTGCACCGCCGCCGTGGAACCGACCGATGGAATGGTCCTGCTGTTGTCGGAGGCCGAGTTGCAGCGCGAGGTGGTCCGGCTGGCTGGAGAGATCGACCGGGATTATGCCGATACCGGCGTGGCGCTGGTCTGCGTGCTGAAGGGCGCGGCTCTGTTCGTCGCTGACTTGCTGCGGCAGATACGGGTGGAGGTCAGCAGCGTCGAATACCTGAGGGCCCGCAGCTACGGCAGCGGCACCGCGTCGTCGGGGACGGTGAAGATCGAGGGGACGCCCGCCTCCGAAAACATCGCCGGGCGGCACGTGCTGCTGGTGGACGACATTGCCGACACGGGCCACACGCTGGTTGCGGTGTCGGAGTACCTGGAGGCGATGCAGCCGGCCTCGATGCGGATATGCACGTTGCTGGACAAACCCGACCGTCGCGAAGCCGAAATCGGGTATGACTACGTTGGGTTCAGCATCCCCAACCATTTCGTGGTGGGCTACGGGATGGACCTGGATGAACGATACCGGGGGCTGCCGGCGATTTACTACTTTCAAGACGGCTAGGGCACTCATGCGTACCCACTTTGTCATTGCGCTCTCATACTCGACCAGGGCCTTTCTATTCTCCCTCTCCCTTGAGGGAGAGGGCCGGGGTGAGGGGGAACCTCCGGGTCAAACATGCTTGCCGGGGGAAAGACGTCCCTCACCCTCAACCCCTCTCCCGTGGGGAGAGGGGTGCCTTTGCAGAGAATAGAAAGGCCCTGGTACTCGACGCGGGGGTTGGCAATCTCGTTCCCAGGGCCCCTGTCATTGCGAGCGTAGCGTGGCAACCTCGATGAGGTGTGCAATGACGGTAGGCTGAGGCATCGAGATTGCCACGTCGCTGACGCTCCTCGCAATGACAGGGGCCCCTCAAAGGCTGGCAATCGGGTTGCCGGCGCATCGCACCTAAAAGCCCACGGCCTGGCCGTCGCCGCGGGGGTCGGATGCGCCGATGAGGACGCCGCGGCGTTGGTCGCGGACGATGAGCTGCACCACGCCGTGGTAGGAGCCCAGCGAGTTTTGCACCACGTTGTGACCCATGCGGGTGAGGTCGCGGATGGTGTCATCGGGCATACCCACCTCGACGCGCAGTTCGCCGGGCCGGTTGATGGTGGCGGGATCGGTGCCGGGGAAGCTGTACCAGCGGGGAGACTCCACGGCGTCCTGAGACTGGAGGCCGCCATCGATGAGCTTGGACAGGATTTGTGCGCCACACTGGGGTTGCAGATCGCCGCCGGGCGTTCCGCCGACGATGGCGACCTGGCCGTTGACGGTGGTGAGGTAGCAATTGAGGGTGTGCATGGTGCGTTTGCCGGGCTCGATGACGTTGGGGTGGTCGGCTTCCAGGCTGAACCCGCGCCCGGCGCGATTGTTGAACAGGATGCCGGTGCCGGCGGCCACAACTCCGGAACCGAAACCGTTGGAAAGGCTGTGAATCCAGCTAACGGCGTTGCCGTCGCCGTCGGCTACGCAAAAATAGGTGGTGTCGCCGTGGCCGTCCACAGGAGTCAGCGGCCTTACTTCGCCGCCGGCCTGGAAGGGGTGGATCTGGTCACGGCGCATGTCGGCGTATTCCTGGGACAGCAGGCCGTCCAGGGGCCATTCGACAAAATTGGGGTCGCCGGCGAGACGGTTGCGGTCGGAATAGGCGATTTTCTTGGCTTCGACCAGGAGGTGAATTGCGTCGGCGGAGTTGGGAGTCATGGATGTAAGGTCGTGGCCGCTGACGATGTTGAGCATCTGGAGCAGCAGGAATCCCTGAGACGGAGGGCGGGTCTGGTACACACGGTGGCCACGGTATTCGGCGCTGATGGGTTCGCCAACAGCGGCGTGATGATTGTTGAAATCGGCGACGGCGAATGCTCCACCAAAGTGGTTGAGTCCGGCTACCATCCGCTCGGCCAGGGGGCCGCGATAGAAAGCGTCGGCGCCACCCTCGGAGACGGCGCGGATAGATGCAGCGAGGTCCTGGTTGACCAGCACGTCGCCTTCGCGCGGAGGCCGTCCGCCGGTGAGGTAAACATCAGCGGTGGAGCTGAACCGCGCCAGCAACTCGGCGCTGTTGGCAAACACTCTGGCGATGCGGGGCGGGACCGGAAAGCCGTACTGGGCGTAGCGGATGGCGGGTTCCAGCAGGTCGGCGAAGGGCAGGGTGCAGAAATCGCGATGGAGCGATTCCCAGGCGGCCACCTCACCGGGGACGGATACCGAGTGGGGGCCGGCAATGGGCATCAGGTCGAGTCCCTGCTGGCGGTAGTAGCTGGCCTCGGCGCCCGACGCGGCGGCTCCGCTGCTGTTGATGTTGGTTACCTTGCCGGAGGATGCCTCGTAGGCCAGGATGAAAGAGTCGCCGCCGAGACCACACATTGGGACAATGGTTACACATTCTACGGCGGCAACCGCCAGGGCGGCGTCGAAGGCGTTGCCACCGTTTTGCAGGACTCGCAATCCGGCAGCGGCGGCCAACGGAGAATCTGAGGAAACCATGCCGTGCTGACCGTACACGGGGCTGCGGGTCAGGTTAGTGATGGACATAACGAACCTCCGGTGGTTGGGCTGGCCGTTGTCGCCGAGCTGTATTCGCCGAACTGTATTTGATGATGCCGGTACATGATGCACCACGCGAGGATTGGAGGCAACCGGAGGGACGCCCCTCACCCCCGGCCCCTCTCCCAACGGGAGAGGGGAGCCGAATCTAACACGGATGGACAGGATTTTGGGCCGGGGCAGGGGACGGGGTTGCCAACCCCCGCATCGAGTACGGGGTTGCGAATTTCACCCTCACCCCAACCCTCTCCCATCGAGGGAGAGGGGGACTGCCGTTTTACATCGATGAACAGGATGGACAGGATTTTGGGCCGTGGAAGGCAACGGGATTGTCAACCTCCGCATCGAGTACGGGGTCGTAATAGCAAAGCGGGTGCCCTTCCTGTCACTGAGAGGAGCGCAGCGACGTGGCAACCCTGTCCTCGCCCCCTCTCCCATCAAAGGAGAGGGCTGGGGTGAGGGTGAAAATCCGCACTGACCACCCCCCGCTCATCCTGAGCTTGTCGAAGGATCGCCCCGCCGCCCTATCGCGAGGAGCGCCGGTGAATTTGGCTGCGGTGTTTAGCCCCCGCCTCCGCGCACTTCCAGGCTGGGCTTGGTCATCTCTTCGGGATTCAGCAGCGCATCCAGCTCGGTTTCGCTCAGCGACGTGTCGTTGCGGGCCACCTCGCGGATGGTCTTCCCCGTTTCAGCAGCTTTCTTGGCAATCCCGGCAGCGGCGTCATAGCCAATCGACGGAGCCAGCGCCGTTCCCAGCATCAACCCCTTCTCCACCATCGCCGGCCCGGTTTCCGTGGCCGTGATGCCGTCCACGCACTGCTCCGCAAAATTCTTGGCCGACGCCGCCAGCAGGGTTATCGATTGAAGCAGGTTATAAGCGGCCACCGGCATCATGGTATTCAGCTCGAAATACCCTCCGGCGCCCGCCAGCGCCACGGTCGCGTCGTTGCCCACCACGTGCGCTGACACCTGGATCACAGACTCGGCGATTACCGGGTTGACCTTGCCCGGCATTATGCTGCTGCCGGGCTGCACCTCGGGCAGGTTAATTTCCCCCAGGCCGGCCCGTGGCCCGCAACCCAGGAATCGAATGTCGTTGGCAATTTTGTGCATACTGACTGCCACCGTCTTCAGCTGCCCGCTCGCTTCCACTATCCCGTCCAGCGTAGCCTGAGCCTGGAAATGGTTTCCGGTTTCCCGGATATCAACCCCGGTCATCGCACTCAGATGGCGGCACGTGCGCTCCGAAAACTCGGGGTGGGTATTCACGCCCGTGCCCACGGCGGTGCCACCCAATGCCACCTCGGCCAGCGCTTGCTGCGCCCGGCCAACCCTGGCAATACTGTACTCGGCCTGGCCGGCGTATCCCTTGAATTCCTGGCCCAACCGAACCGGCGTGGCATCCTGAAGATGCGTGCGTCCCGTCTTGATGATGGGCCAAAATTCATCGGCTTTGGCTCCAAGGGCAGTTTGCAGCTTCTGCAGCCCCGGCAGCAGGTCGTCCTTGATCCCCAGCAGCGCAGCCAGGTGGATGCTCGTCGGTATCACGTCGTTGGACGACTGCCCCAGATTGACGTGATCGTTGGGGTGCACCAGCCTGGACCCCAGGTCGCCCCCCAAAATTTGCGACGCCCGGTTTGCAATCACCTCATTGGCGTTGGTGTTGGTAGAGGTGCCCGAGCCGGTCTGGAATATATCCAGTACAAAGTGATCGTCATGCTGACCGTCCACCACTTCCTGGGCCGCCGCTACAATGGCCTCCCCAATTCCCCGATCCAGCACGCCCAGATCCATGTTGGTACGCGCCGCCGCCAGTTTGATCAGTCCCAAAGCCCGTATGAATTGTCGGGGGAAACGCAGGTCGCTGATCGGAAAATTCAGCACCGCACGCATTGTGGACGCGCCGTAGAGCGCAGCGGCGGGAACCTGCACCTCGCCCATGGAATCCCGTTCGATCCGCGTAGTGGAAGTGGTCATATCTTGTTGCCTTCCTGTAATGGAGTGTCGTAAGCGGCGCCCGCCAGCACGGCGGCCACGGCCTCAATTCAGTTTAACATTTCGAGACGTTGACAAATCGGCCTATTTCCCTTCCTGGATAAACTCGGCTATCCGTTCTGCGATCATGATGGTGGTGGCGTTGGTGTTCGCACGAATTACGTCGGGCATTACCGACGCATCCACCACGCGCAGGTTTTGCAGCCCGTACACGTGGCAGTATTGGTCCACCACCGCGTCCAGGTCCGAGCCCGGACCCATCTTGCACGTTCCGGAAGAGTGGTGCTGGGTGTAGGCATTTCTCAGCAACCATTGATCCAGCGTGGCGTTCGATTCCAGGTCGGCGTCGGTGGGAGACAAGCGCTCGGCAATATACGGTTTGAACGTCGGCTGTTCGGCGACCTCCAAACCCAGCCGGACCGCCGCCCTCATCCGCGCCCGGTCGCCCGGGTCGGAAAGATAGTCGTAAAACAGATCGGGCTGCTGGTGCGGGTCGGTGGACGTCAGCCGCAGCCGCCCGGCGGTAATCGCGTTTTGCAAAGCGGCGCTGAATCCAAAATGAAAGTCATCGGAGTCGATCTGCACACTGGCCGGCCGGTGTTCGCTGGTCATCAGGATTGGCGTTAGCTGAATGTCTGCGCGAGTGCCCGTTCCTTCCGGGCTGTATCGCAGGCCCACCTGTATGCTCGGTGCGTCCAGGTCGGGCGGGTCTCCCACACCACGGAACAGGCTGAACACCGCCGGATGATCCCGCAGGTTTTCTCCCACACCCGGCAAATCATGGATCACCGGAATCCCCATCTCACGCAGGTGGTCCGCCGGCCCTACGCCGGAAAGCATCAGAATCTGTGGGGACGCTATCGCTCCGCTGCTGAGTATGATCTGATCCCCTTCGATGGTGAAAACTTCGCCTCCGCTCTCGGCTTCCACTCCCACAGCCGTCGTGCCCTCAAACAGTATCCGCCGCACCGTCACATTGCCGCGGACGGTAAGGTTCAGCCGGTGGCGCGACATCGAAAGGTAGGTCAGCGACGTGCTCATCCGCACGCCATCGATGTTGTTCAGCGGGCGCGCCGCGATCCCGTTGGAATCGGGGTGATTCTGATCAGGATCTTCCGGGAATCCCAAAGACTTGCAGGCGTCGTAAAACGCCTCCGCCACCGGCAGCCATTCCTCGCGCTTGTATCGCCGCACCGGAATCGGCCCCGAGTTACCGTGAAAATCATCCCCGCCATAATCCAGGTCATTCTCCAGCCGGCGGAAGTAGGGCAACACCTTCGTAAACGACCATTCGTCATTGCCGAATACGGCCCAGTTGTCGTAGTCCTCGGGGACGCCACGGAACAACACCTGTCCGTTGATGCTGCTCGATCCGCCCATGGCGCGTCCTCGGGGGATCTGTATTGCTTCCTCCTGTTCCGGTGTACCGCGGGCCGTGTATCCCCAGTTGTGAGGACCGTAGGCGGATCGCCACACGTTGTTGCCGTTCTTCAGGTCTACCGGCAGATGCTCAAAGTCTGGATAATCCGGCCCGGCTTCCAGAAGCAACACCGACCGCGTGCCGTCCTCGGTCAACCGCGCCGCCAGGGTGCAACCCGCGGAGCCGCCCCCGATGATTATGTAATCGTATTTCAACGTGATATCTCCTTATATGACGCTCGCGATGACACTCGCGAACCGAAAATGCCTGTTCTTGCTGCCGTCGTATCGACCATGCCTGTCATGCCGACGCCGCTAAAGCTCGCAACTGTCCAGCAGGCAGTTGAACAAGTCCAACCCGTCCATTCCGTCCAGCGATTCATCGTGAACGTCCGCCAGGTGTTTCATAATGCGCGGGGTGTTCATCGGTATCAGCAGCGCGGTGGCATTGATGCTCACGATGCCAATCATTGGATGCGCCACAAACCGCCCAAACGCCTGCTCCTGTTGCTCGCACCGCAAACACCGCACCGTAATTTCTTCGTCCCGAGCGTCGTAGATCAACTGCATTAGCGGTTCGCCATGATATCGGGCGTCATACACCAGACCATTGCCAAATCGGTCCGTACCCACAAATTCCACCACGAGCGAGTTCGTCCACCCCTCCGCGGGGAAAACCACCCGGTTGCTATCCTTGGGCAAGGTACTCACCTCCTGCGCTCCCGTTAGTCGTAGCCTGATTTTACCGCATCAACGCCCGATTCAAAACCGGCGGCAACCGCCTTAACCGCCACCCAGGGCAGCCGATCATCGGTTGCTCTGTTGCCTGTGGTATGGCAACATTAGCCCATCAAAATGACGCGGCGCAAAGGAGCCCCTGAATGAGCCTGGATATATTTGACGTTACCGGTCAAAAAGTGCTGTTGGTTGGCGCCGGTCGAGGCATTGGAAAAGGCATCGCGCTGGCTTTCGCCAACGCCGGCGCCGATGTCGCCGTAACCGGATTGACCCCCACCGGAGTCAACCGCGTCGCCGACGAAATCCGTGCCAACGGGGGCGCCTGCTTGCCCCTCACCGGCGATGCCACCAAGTCCGCCGACATGGACGAGATCGCCGCCAGGACCATCGCCGAATTCGGCCGGATTGATACCCTCGTCAACTGCGTTGGCGACGCCATTCGCAAGCCCGTGGTCCAGCTACCCGGAAACGATACTCCCGGCATGACCGAAGAAGAATGGCATAGCATCATCGACATCAACCTCACCGAGGCATTCCAGGGATGCCGCGCTGTCGGACCCCACCTGCTCGACCGCCGACAGGGTTGCGTCATCAACATCAGCGGCTGGGCATCCTTCCGCGGCCGGCCCATGTCGGCGGCCTATGACGCTGCCAAAGCCGGCCTGATGCGCTTCACCGAATGCGTCGCCCAGGAGTGGGCGCCCTTTGGCGTCCGCTGCAACGCCATTGCCCCCGGCACCTTCCCCGACCCGGAACAGATGTCTGCCGACGCCTTCGCCGCCCGCGACGCTGCCGCCGGAGATTCCGTCCCGTTGGCCCGGGTGGGCCGCCTCATCGAAGTCGGTTATCTGGCCGTTTACCTGGCGTCCGGCGCCGCCTCCTACGTCACCGGACAAACTTGGGCTATCGACGGCGGGGTCAGCATCAAACATCCGTAACGCGACCGTCCGCCCTTTCGCGCTCAAGTTGATCATTCCGTCGCGGAGAGTTGCACCATGACCATGCGATACGAGCTGCTGGCGCACCGCATACTGGAGCGGGCCGCCGTCCAGTTCCCCAACAAACAGATCGTTACCCGGATCGGTGAGGGCACGCACCGCTATTCCTACGCCGACATGTTTGGCCGCACCGCACGTTTGGGCAATGCCCTCCGCAACCTCGGCATCGGCCCCGGCGACCGGGTCGGCACCTTCGCCTGGAACACCTACCGGCATCTTGAGGCATACTTCGCTCCGCCTTCCATCGGAGCGGTGGTACACACTATCAACATCCGGCTCGCCGCCGACGACATCGTCTACATCATCAACCACGCCGGCGACAAGGCTCTCCTCATCGACCCCGACCTCGCGCCCCTTGTCGAAGCCATCGCCCATCGCCTCACCACCGTGGAGCGCTACATCATCCTGGGCGACGCCAGCGATATCGACACCACGTTGCCTTCCCCCATCGCCTACGAAGACCTGCTGGCCTCGGCCTCCAGCGAATATCATCCCGCCGTGGTCGACGAATATTCCATCATGGGCCTGTGCTACACCTCGGCCACCACCGGGTTGCCCAAAGGTGTTGCTTACTCCCACCGCGCCGTTTATCTGCACACCCTCTCCGTCGCCACCGTGGACGTCCTCGGCGTTTCCGAGCGCGACCGCGTCATGGCTGTCGTCCCCATGTTTCACGCCAACTGCTGGGGTTTGCCCTACGTCTCGACCCTGGTGGGCGCCGACCAGATTTTCCCCGGCAGCCGGCCCGGCCCGCGTGAAATCTGCGAACTGGTGGAAACCGAAGGTGTCACTTTCAGCGCTGGCGTACCCACCATCTGGATCGGCGTCCTGGATTATTTGCAACGGTCCGGCATCGAGTACGACTTCTCCACATTGCGCGAAATCATCAGCGGCGGCTCCGCAGTGCCATTGGCCGTTTTGCAGGCTTACCGCGACCGTCTGGGCGTAGACATGATCCACGCCTACGGCATGACCGAAGCAGCGCCCCTTGTCTCGGTAAACCGCCGTCGCACCGGCCTCGACCACCTGTCCGAAGCGGAGCGACTCGATCTGTGCGCGAAACAGGGCGTCGTTGCTCCCGGCATCGAAATGAAACTGGTGGACGATGAGGGACACGAGGCTGCCTGGGACGGCGAACAGCTGGGAGAATTATGGTTCCGCAGCCCCTGGATGGCCGATGAATACGTGAATGACGACCGCAGCGCCGAAACTTTCGTGGCCGGCTGGTATCACAGCGGCGACATCGCGTCCGT
Source organism: Dehalococcoidia bacterium (assembly GCA_965262485.1). Taxonomy (GTDB): domain Bacteria; phylum Chloroflexota; class Dehalococcoidia; order Lucifugimonadales; family UBA3495; genus Bin87. The sequence continues at coordinate 3,984,489 of OZ253540.1, forward strand.
CGATGCGCATGGTTATATCCAGATCGTCGACCGCGTGAAAGACATGGTCAAAAGCGGCGGCGAATGGATTTCGTCGGTTGACCTGGAATCAGCCATTATGTCCCACCCCGATGTGCTGGAGGCAGCCGTGATCGCCATACCCCATCCCCAGTGGCAGGAACGCCCCCTGGCCTGTGTGGTAACCAGGGCCGATTCCGGCAGCCGGCTCAATCGCCAGGCAATCCTCGATTTCATCCAGCCTAAATTCGCCCGGTGGTGGCTTCCCGACGACGTGGTTTTCATCGACGAAATCCCCAAAACCGGCGTGGGCAAATTCGATAAGAAACTGCTGCGAGATCGTTTCCAACACCACCGCATCGATGGTCAGTCGGTTGACGGTTAGTTGATGCTCAGATGGTTTATGGGAATGGGATTGTTATCGCCCGGCCGGGCGTCAGCCCGGCTGTATCCTCGATAACGCGATGACCCTGTCCGCCTCCGGAAATCTCGCCATCGCAGCAGCAGACTTGCGAAAAGACTACGCCGACCGCGCGGTGTTGCGCGGCATTGATCTCAGCATCGGTTGGGGTGAAGTCGTCGCTCTGTTCGGCGCCAACGGAGTCGGCAAAACCACCCTGTTACGCATCCTGGCCGGCCTCGCCAGGCCCGACGCCGGCTCCGTCCGCATCGCCGGCCACCGCCTGGACCGTCGCGGCGAATCGGCCCGGCGTCTGGTCGGTTTTGTAGGCCATCAAACCATGCTGTACAACGACCTTACCTGCCGCGAAAATTTGCAATTCTACGCCCGCCTCTACGGCCTCAATAGTCCCCACCACCGGATCGACGCTACTCTGGACCAGGTCAACCTGCTCAACCGCGCCGACCGCCGCGTTCGCACGCTCTCCCACGGTATGCAAAAGCGGCTCTCCGTCGCCCGCGCCATCCTCCACGAGCCGGCCATCCTCCTGATGGACGAGCCCGAATCCGGCCTTGATGCCGCATCCGTCGCAACGTTGGGCGCTCTATTGCAAGACTGGGTAGAATCAGGGAAAACAGCGCTGCTCACTACCCACAACGAACGGGTCGGCCTTGATTGGTCCAACCGGGCGCTGGCATTGGCTGCCGGCCGGGTCGCTTTTGACTCGCCCACCAGTGCAACAACCGCCGCAGAGATACGGGCCGCAATGATGCCCGCATCGCTCCCTCGATAACCCAATCGCCGGATTCGCTGCACTGTGGAGATGGTTCGGGCCGCACTCGCTATCGCATGGAAAGACGTGCGCCTCGAACTCCGTTCCCGCGACATCATCGCTTCCGCCCTGATTTTCGGATTGATCGTGGTGGTGGTGTTCAATTTCGGATTGAACCGTACCCCGGGCAGCCTCGCGCCCGTCGCTCCCGGGTTGCTGTGGGTCGCCTACGCGTTCATCGGTGTGCTCGCCATGAGCCGCGCCTTTTCCCGCGAGCTGGAGCAGGGCGGCCTGGACGGGTTGCTGTCATCGCCCATCAGTCGCGACGCCATCTTTCTGGGCAAAGCGCTGGCCAGCCTGGTGTTCATGCTGGTCATCGAGGCCGTGCTGTTGCCGGTATTCGCCGTGATGCTGGGTTTACCCACCCTGTCGCCCATCCTGGCGCTGGTTATATTGCTGGCGACGATAGGATTCGCCACGGTGGGCACCTTTTTCGCCGGCATCGCAGTTCAAACCCGGTCCCGCGAAACCCTGCTGCCGCTACTCTTCTTCCCGGTGGTGGTTCCGGTCATCATCGGCGCGGTGGAGGCTTCCGCGCTGGTTCTGCAAGGCGGTCCACTGTGGCCGGTGTGGAGTCGTTGGGTGCCCCTCCTCGTGGTATTCGACGCCGTGTATCTGGTAATATGTCCGTGGATATTTGGTTTTGTGTTCGAGGGATAATACTTCTTGGCAGCGATAGCGAGCCACCGTACGCGCCGCAGCAGAGTCCGCGATGCAACCCGCGACGGGCGGTTCTGGTTACTGTTAATCACGGCAGCGCTGATGCTGATCAGTGGGTATTTCATCTTCGTGGTCGCCCCTACCGATGCGGTTTTGGGCCACGTGCAGCGCATCTTTTACGTGCACGTACCCATCTCCATCCTCTCCTTTCTGGGATTTTTCGTCTGCGCGGTTGCCGGGATCGGATACCTCATCCGGCGCACGCCGGGTTGGGATCGCCTGGCCCACGCCTCCGCCGAAGTCGGTGTGGTATTCGTGACCCTGGCGCTGGTTACCGGTGTCATCTGGGCGCGCCCGGTGTGGAGCGTCTGGTGGACCTGGGAACCGCGGCTCACCACAACCCTCATCCTGTGGTTGATTTACGTCGCGTACCTGATGATCCGGCACTATGCGCCCACTCCTCAGCAGGGTCGCGTATGGTCCGCCGCCGTCGGTATCGTCGGTTTCGTAGACGTTCCCATCGTTTACTACTCGGTGCAATGGTGGCGATCCATTCACCCGGTGCAGGTAATCGGACCCGAGGCAGCAGATGACGCGCTTGAACCCATCATGGCCCGCATCCTCATATTCTCTTTTGTGGCCATGCTCGCTCTGTTCACCTATCTGTTGCTCGAGCGCATGGCGGTTCGCAAATCCGAAGACCGGTTGGCAGACCTCCGCCGCGTTTACGCCCGTGACGATCCGAATTAGTCCGACTCCCTCACCAACGCCCCCGGTTGCATCAACATGAATTACGTCGCCCCCACGAACCTCCCCTTTCTGTTCGCCGCTTTTGCCGTTGTATGGGTGGTGTTTTTCGCTTACGCCATTTACATGTCGTGGCGGCGCCAGTCGTTGGAACGGGAGCTCCGTGAACTCATCGAGGAGCTGCAGGACAGTGTGCCCGCCGGTTCTGACGAAGATGGCGGCAGGAACGACGGCCGGTGAAAGCAATTCCGGAGCATCCCGGCGCCGAATCCGCCCAACTCAGCAAACCTCGTCGCCCCTCCTGACACCCGGTTGGCTCAGGCCGGGTATAATGTGACATCTATTAGGAGCATCATTTGCTTCACGTAAGCAATGACAACGCTCAAGGTACAACACTCAAGGTTACTCCAGACCGACCAAACGCCCCTGCAATGCAAGCCGACGACAGATACGCATCACCTGATGCCATTGACGACACCATCGCCTTTGACGAAACGGCGGAGCAGTCCGGTTGGCGCAGCCATCGCATCCGGCTGATCATCCTGGCTGGAGTCATTGGGCTGGCGGTAGCCTACATGGTCTATGCCGCTTTCCCCGGCAACGCGCTGTTTTTCGCCACGGTCGGTGAGTTCGTGGAGGACCCGCTACTTCAGGACGGCCGCACCCTGCGCGTGGCAGGAGCGCTCGTCACCGATACTTTCCGCCGCGAAGACGGTTCAACCGTGTCCCGTTTCGCGTTGGCCAACAAGGCCCCCGACGTGCCCGGGCCTATGCTCAGCAGCCCCAATATGGAAGCCTCATACGTCGGCGTGTTGCCCGACCTCTTCTTCAACCCACATTCCGAGATCATCCTTGAAGGTCACTACGATCCCGAATCCGCGGTTTTCCAAACCGACAACATCCTGGTCAAATGTCCTTCCAAGTACCAGTCGGTGCAGAACGCGAACCCTGACCTCGCGCCCCCCGCTGAATACTCCGGCTCAGCTGAGAGCAATGTAGGCAGCTGAAAACTCCCGCCGCCATCGTCGGCCCGCACCCGCTCCGTCGATACGACATAAATTGCCTCCGGAGTTCAGTGTCTCCGGAGGCATTTCAACAGGTGTCCGGTGTGTGGGGCTAAAAGGCGTAACCGTCGATCAACTGATCCACCGTCCGCTCTCTGGCTTTGGAGCGCATGGTTTTAAGATTGGCTTCCAGCGGTTGGCGCGTCTCATCCTTGAAGATGACTCCCACCGGCAGGCCACCTTGCTGCACCAGGTTGTAGGCCGCCTGTTTGCTGCCGGAGTCGTGGTCGTCGGGAATATCCCAAAGCGACGGAGCGATACCCTCTTTAGCATTACCCTTGATCAACTGGAAGGTATCGTTGTAGGTCACGCAGGGAGACTGAACGTGAATCATTGACATTCCCTGGTGATTCATTCCCTGGGTGATCAGATCCGCCAGCACGCGCGGTTGCCCCGAAAATCCCGAAGCGATAAAAGACACACCCAGCGTCAGGTAAAGCTCCAGCGGATCCAGGTCTTCCTCGATCTTGCCGAATGGCGTGCTGCTCGTAACCGTGCCCATTTGCGTAGTGGGCGAACTCTGACCTTTGGTCAACCCGTACACACCATTATCCATAATCACCGCAGTGATGTTCAGGTTGCGTGCCGCCTGCGGAGCAATGTGCTCGCCGCCGATGCTCAGGAAGTCGCCGTCTCCGGCCACCACCACCACATTCAGCTCGGGCCGCGCCATCTTCACGCCCATTGCCACCGGAAGCGTTCGCCCGTGGATTCCGTGGAACCCGTAGGGCTGCTCTCCCTCCAGCAGATGAACCAGATTGCCGCTGCAACCAATGCCGGCGACAACTACGTTGTTTTCGATTGGCCGGCCGGTTTCTTCCAGCCGATTGATCATGCAGAGCTCCAGCGCGCGGCGTACTCCAAAGTCACCACAGCCGGGGCACCACTTGAAGTCGTACTCCGGGTTCTTTTTGCTCATACCCGGGCTACCTCCTTTGCAGGCGAAATTATTTCATTGACGCGAGACACCAGATCCCTGACCTTGAAAGGCAGTCCGGTGTACTGGGTAATTGCTTCGGCTTTTACACCGTGCGAGCGCAGGATGCCGGCCCATTGACCCTGATAGTTCAACTCCGGAACAATCACCAGTTCCTTGCTTCGCAGTTTTTCCAGCAATCGCGGCGGCAACGGGTTCAGGAACATCGTGAAATACCAGCCGACATCCACGCCCTGCTCTCGCAATTCGTTGTAGGCCTCCAGGGCCGGTCCCTTGGAACCACCCCAAGTCATCAGCGCCACTTTTGCAGACTCGTTGTCGCTCTCGAAATTGTCCTCTTCCAGCAGCTTCAACTTGCCGAAACGGCGCTCCGTCATCTGAATGTGGCGACTCGCCAGGTGGGTTGTATCGCCCATTTCGTCGTGCTCGCTGCCATTGGCAACGTACGCGCCCGGGCTACCCGGCAAAGGCATCGGTGACAGCTCATGGCCCGAATACCGGTGGTACCCGTTGCTGCCGTCGTAGGTCAGCCGGTTCTCCACCGGAATCTTCGACAGGTCTGGCCTCGGGATGTTTTGCACCCGTTCTGCCATCGACATCTCACTCATCAGGATCACCGGGCCCTGGTATCTTTCCGCCCAGTTCAGGGCGTAGGCGCCAGCCAGGAAGCATTCTTCCACCGACCCGGGAGCGATGATCGGCATCCGCACGTCACCGTGGGCCGGGTACATGCAGGCCATCAGGTCAGACTGTTCGGTCTTGGTGGGAAGTCCCGTGGCCGGGCCACCGCGCTGCACGTCCACCACCACCAGGGGAATCTCTGCCATCCACGCCAAACCGAGCCCTTCGCTCATCAGCGAGAGGCCCGGGCCGGCGGTGGCTGTCATGGACTTCTTGCCCGCGAAGGATGCGCCCATGATTGACGTGATGGCCTCAATCTCCGACGAAACCTGGTAGGCAAACTTGTCCTCGCCGATCAGGTTGCGTTCCATCCACAGCAAGATGGTCGTCGCCGGCGATATCGGGTATCCGGCGTAAAAACTGACCCCGGCGTGGGTCGCTCCCAGCGCTATCGCCTCATTCCCCTTCAGCATCAACTGCGCGTAATCCGGGGGAACCGGTGGCGCCAGATCGCCCAGGACAAAGCCGCTCTCGGCGGCGTTCTGCCGGCCCAGCCGCAGCGCCTGGATGTTCGACGAGATAATCTCATCATCGTTGTCGCGGCCACGCCGGAAACGTGACTCCACAAAGTCTTCCAGCAATTCCTGGGGCATGTGAACCAGTTGCGCCAGCGCTCCAATGATAATCATGTTGGCGGCGCGGTTGTTTCCAGTTGAACGCGCCAGCGTATCGACAGCCATCCCAAACGACCTCGGATCGGTCATTGTAAAGTCGTCGGCGTTGTAGATGATCACGCCGCCGTCGCGCACATCCTCAACATGCGACTCGTATGCTTCCTCATTGAACGCAACCAGCACGTCCACCTCGTCGCCCGAACTCAGGATCGGTTTCGTACAGATCCGCGCCTGCGTCCAGGTCGGGCCTCCCAGAATCTGCGACGGGAAAGTAGCATAGGTCAGGGCATGGTATCCAGCCTGCGTAGAGGCCTGGGCCAAGCCCTCCGCCGAGGTCACGACGCCCTGTCCGCCCTCTCCGGCGAACCTGACGACGAAGTCGTTCATTTGCATCTGACAGTTCCTCCGAACCGGCCTGTGGTTCCGAAACGTCCTGGATTTTCTGGCCGGGCAACGTCCCGACGCCGCCGGTGGGTAGCCATAAAACAACACCGTCCCATCAAGTTGGAGGGATGGTGTGTTGTAAAGGCAAACAGAATTATGCGAGGGTTTTCAGGATGGCGCCGCTCTGATACGGTGTGGCCGCATACATTTCGGCGCATAAGGTGTAAACAGACGGAATATAGCACCGCAAGCAATGTTTTGTCAATTTGAATTGATGCCCAAAGCAGGCATTTCACGCCCAATTCTGCCCCGGCCAGCTTCGGCGCTTGGCCCGCCCAAGGACTGAGAAACTATCTCAAAACCCGCCATGCTCTCCAAAAGTGCAATCGCAGACCGGGTGAGTCGTGGATTCCCGCCTGCGCGGGAATGACGGGTTGGGCGGGCCGACAGTTTTGAGATAGTTTCTAAATCCCCCCGACGCCTGCCGACAACTGCTCACTGCCCCCGAAGTCTGAACTGTTACAGGTGACAGGACGATTGCAAAGTTACGGGAGTTGACCCTACCCGCTCGTCCTGAGCCTGTCGGAGGACGGTCGCCGATGGTTCGACAGGCTCAGGACGAGCGGGTAGGAGGACTTTGAACAGTTACGACGTGATACATCGGGATGACATTTTGGTTTTGATTTGATAATATCTATGCCTGCAAAGTAAAATATCAGGAGCCAACCACGTGCCAGCCCAAAAAGCCTCTCATCGATCCGTAAAACGCTACGCTCGCAACCTGAGCGTGCGCCGTACCACTCGCACGGCAATCGTGCAGGCGCGGCGGGCATTGGCAGCCGGTGACGCCGCCGACTCGGACGCCGCCGTGCGCAAGGCGATGAGCCTGCTGGACATTGCGGCCCGCAAGGGTGTGTTTCACAAGAACAACGCATCACGGCGCAAGGCTCGTTTAGCTGCGGCGTTGAACCGATTGCAACAGGAATAATCCCGCTCCATCGAAGACTGGCGCGCCCGGCGGTTTTTATCAAACGCCGGGCGCTATTTTTGTGACGCGGTGGAGTTGACAAATTACCGGCGCAATAATAGCATATCCGTGCTGAACATAAGTTTTGTTTAGTATCGAACCATTGACACCCCGGGAGGTAGCTAGCAATGCCACCGCAAAAAATCCTGCGACCGCGTCAGAAGCGCATTCTGGAATACATAGAGCGTTTTCTGGTCGAAAACGGTATACCGCCCACTGTGCGCGATATTCAAAAGGGATGCGACATTAGCAGCACGTCGGTGGTTGATTACAACCTGCGCCTGATGGAGCGGGACGGCTACCTGAAACGCCGGTCGGAAGTGGCGCGGGGGATTGAGTTGCTGGACGAGACGGGCCAACCGGTCGCCAACGGAGCGGTGCGGGTCCAGATCGTTGGTTATATTGCGGCTGGCGAACCAATACCGGCGTTTTCTACTGAAGGGGCGTCGGCTGCCGTCGAGTTCGATACGGTAGAGGTGCGACCGGATCTGAAAAAGAGGCACGGGACCCTGTTCGCCCTGTCGGTTAAGGGGACTTCGATGATCGACGCACTGATCGACGACGGGGATGTGGTGGTGATAAAGCCCACCAATACAGCCCGCAACGGCGAGATGGTGGTGGCCTGGCTGCGCGAGGAAGAGGAAGCGACCCTGAAGAAATTTTACCGCGAAGGGTCTCAGGTGCGGCTGCAACCGGCCAACAGCACCATGGAACCCATATACGCCGACGCCGACAACGTGGAGATTCGCGGGCGGGTGGTCGAGGTGTTGCGCCAGTATTAGGGTGGCGACAGGTTAGAGCCTGTTGACAATTAGCAAACCAGCCCGTCACTTCTGCGAAAGAACGTCACCCCGTACTTGATACGGGGCAGGAGTCCAGAGAGGGTATGATGAAAGAATCAGAACCGTGATTAACGACTACGGCCACTGGATTCCCGCTTTCGCGGGAATGACGGTTGAGGTGCGGGAATGACGGTATTTGTCAACACACCCTAGTAGTCCAACATCTTTGAAGTGAGAAGTATCCGAGATTGGCGTGATTGCCCAGGGTCTTTCATTCGATAGTTCCCTCTCCCTCTGGGAGAGGGTTAGAGCCTGCCCCTGCGAAGGCAGGGGGTGAGGGCGTTCATCCCAATCATTTCAAAGCTGTTCGCCTACTAGTTGCGGCTGTTGGACAATGCCCCGTAGGTTGCTACCAGGAAAGGTACGCAATAGGTTAGCGGTATTTTCCAGGCCAACGCCGCTGTGATCTCACCGGCAAGAATGGTATCGCCCTGATTCAGCGCCGTGAGGGCCGTGCCCACCACCGCGCTGGCGATCAGGGACCGGCGAATCATGGGCCAGTGCCGCAGGGAGCAACGGAAACACTTGGTGACTCCAACTGCGCCGCCACGGGGTCGGAAGGTGTAGGTTGAGGCGCTTCCGGTAATCCGGTTACACCGGGCGCACGGTGGATGAGTGGTGTCCATGCTGAGGGGACGTCCGACAGCGTTGCCAGCAGCGAACCGTATCAGCCCGGGTTGCCAGCGAAAGGGGATTGTTCCCGGCTGTCGAAAACCCGCGTTGGCTGCCATCTGCCATGCTCGGCGTCGAACCGGGCCAGCGCAAGGAACAAACCATTGGGGTCGTACACACGCCGCTGGTCATCAGGGCCGAATGGCTGCGAGGGGTTATTGAGGGCTGGAACCGGCTGACCATTCCGCACTCCGGCTGCTTCGGTTTCGCTGACCGTTAACCTGGATAACGTGCGAACCGGCCAGTCCAGCGGATGGAGGAGATTCTGCCAGTCGGAAGCGGGAGACAGGTCTTCCAACTGTTCCAGGGTAACGCTGTCCGTTGCGTCGAAACCGCCACACGATGAGCGGGTCAGGGCGGTAACGTACCCGCCGCACCCCAGCATCTGCCCCAGGTCGTGGGCGACGGAACGCATGTAAGTGCCGGGGCCACAATCTATTGTGAGCTCTACGTCGGGCAGGTCCAGGGAATCGATTGCGATGCTGAAAATCTCGACGGTGCGTGGCTGGCGGGTTATCTCTTTGCCGGCTCGCGCCAAATCGTACAGGCGCTGTCCGTCCACTTTGAGGGCGCTGTACATGGGCGGGATCTGCGGGATCAAGCCGATGAAGCTCTGCAAAGCCTGGTGGATAACCTGGTGGGATAGTCCCGCCGGATCGGCAACCTGAGTGATCACTCCCTCGGCATCGTAGGTAGTGCTTGACTCTCCCAGGCGAACCGTCATTCGGTATTGTTTGCGCCCGGAAACGACCTGTTCCATGAGGCGAGTGGCCTGCCCGAAACAGATGGGCAGAACGCCGCTGGCGAGGGGGTCCATGGTGCCGGCGTGGCCGACTTTTTTCCGTTGGCCGGTGATGCGTTTGACGCGACGGAGGGCTTCCATTGAAGTGATGCCAACCGGTTTGTAGAAGTTCAGGAAACCGTTGATCGCCGTGCCGCCGCGTTCGCTGCCGGGCATGAGATCAGGTTTGCTTCAGCTGGCGGGCTGCGGCCGGGTCAGGGGACGCGGTGGCGTCGCCGAGGTCGTCGATGATGCGCATCAGGCGATCTGCTTCCAGCATGGCGTCATCCAGCACAAAAGTTAGGAAGGGAACGTAACGCAAGGACACGCGGCTGCGTAGTTCGCGGCGCAGGTAGGAGGCGGAGGACTGGATACCGGAGAGGGCCTGCTGGCGTACTTCCTCGCTCCCCATAACGCTGACGTAAACCCGTGCGCTACGCAAATCGGAGGTGGCGCGCACCTGGGTGATGCTGATGATGCCGCGCAAACGGGGGTCGTTGAGTTGTGAAGCGATGAGGCCGGAAATTTCCTCGCGCAGGACTCCATTGACCCGTTCAACGCGCCGTCGGTCAGTCATGTGCTGCACCTCCCCGTATACGGGCGTCGGTTGGGTGGAAACGCCGCAGGGCTTCCACCCAACCGGTCTGTAAATAATGCCCGGAGTTAGTTAACGCGTTCCATGCGGTAGGCGACAATGACGTCGCCCTCTCGGTAATCATTGAAACCGTCCAGCACGATGCCGCATTCGGTACCGGCGGTGGCCTGGTTCACTTCGTCGCGGAAATGTCGGAGGCTGTTGATTCCAGTTTCGATGACCGCGTTTTGTTCACGCATGAGGCGAACGGTGCTCTGACGCACGATACGACCATCGAGGACCCGACATCCGGCGATCTGAACACTGCGTCGTCCGGAGAATATTTCGCGGACTTCGGCTCTGCCGACCACGACTTCGTGGAACTCCGGTTCCAGCATGCCCTTCAAAGCCTGCTCGATGTCTTCCAGCAGCCGGTAAATTATCTGATAGCTGCGAACTTCCACGCCGAGGCGATCGGCGGAGCGTTCAGCGCCGATCTCGAACCCGACGTTGAAGGCCAGGACGATCCCGTCGGAAGCCGACGCCAGTTGAATGTCGGAATCGCTGACTGAACCTGAACCGGAGTGGATAACGCGGGCTTTCACTTCGCCTTCCGACAGTTTGTCGATGGACTGGGCGATGGCTTCCACGCTGCCCTGGACGTCGGCTTTGAGTACAACAATGAGTTCTTTCACGTCGCCGGCGTCGATCTGTTTGACGACGTTGTCCAGCGTGATCACGGTGTCCAGATTGCCGGTGTGAGAGCGCCGCCCGTGGCGCTCAGCCGTCTGACGGGCGGTGCGTTCGTCGGTCACGGTCTGTAGGATGTCGCCGGCCTCCGGGGTGGCGTTGAGGCCGATGACCACGCCAGGGCTTCCGGGTGTGATGCAGTCTATGGACTCGCCGCGCTCGTTGGTGATGGCGCGCACGCGGCCCCAGGCGCCGCCGACCACGATTTGGTTGCCGACTCGCAGAGTGCCCGACTGGATCAGTACCGTGGCGGTGGGACCGCGACGCCGGTCGAGGGTTGCCTCGACGACAACGCCGGCGGCCGGGCGTGTTGGATCGGCTCTGAGTTCCATGACCTCGGCCAGAACGGTGAGGTTTTCCAGCAGATCTCCGACACCGTCGCCGGTTTGCGCGGATACCGGGACGGCGATGACGTCTCCGCCCCACTCTTCGACGAGGAGATTGCGTTCGCTGAGCTGGCGTTTTACGACTTCGGGTTGGGCTCCGGGCAAATCCATCTTGTTGATGGCAACGACGATGGGAACTTCCGCAGCGCGGGCGTGGGAAATGGCCTCGTCGGTTTGAGGCATGATGCCGTCGTCGGCGGCGACGACCAGCACGGCGATGTCGGTGACACGGGCACCGCGGGATCGGATGGCAGTGAATGCGGCGTGGCCCGGCGTGTCCAGGAACGTGATTGGCTGACCGTCCCGTTCCACCTGATAGGCGCCGATATGCTGGGTGATACCGCCGGCTTCTTTCTGTACCACGGATGCCTCCCGGATGTAGTCGAGGAGGCTGGTTTTGCCGTGGTCGACGTGGCCCAGGATAGTAATGACGGGTGGACGAGGCTGCAGCTGCTCATCGATTTGCGCGGTGGCGTCGGCGGTAATCGCCGCAGTTTCGGCATTTGATTCAGCGAGGCGGGTTCGCACGCCATACGCGGCGGCGGCCACGGTGGCCACCTGGTGATCGATCACCTGGTTTACCGATACCATGATGCCGTGGCGCATTAGTTGCTTGATTACGTCCACCGGCGTTTGGTCAAGGAGTTCGGACAATTCTTTGACGGTGAGGGTTTCGGGCAAAGTAAGAGCCCGAGGGCTGGCGCGACGTGGTTCAGCACGTCGGGTGCGTCGCGATCCAGTGTCGCGTTGTTCAGTAGTCATGGTCAAAACCTCCTCCAGCGGAACGGCCCCACCAACGCTCCCAGCGTTGCCGGTTTCATTGGTTTATGTTGGGCACGACGTCGCCAGCCGAAGCCATTCCATTGCTTGCTGCGGCAGATGCGATAGTCTCAAGGTAGAAATTTCTCATTGAATCCAGGTCCTGGGAAGAAACTGCCTTGCGCAGGCTCTTCTCCAGGGCGCGTTTGACTAAGCCTTTATCCCAACACTCCGGCTGCCGGCACAAGTAGGCGCCGCGGCCGTTGGCACGGCCCGTCACGTCCACGCTGGTAGAACCGTCCGGAGCGCGAACCACGCGAACCAAGTTGCCCTTCGGCCCTTTGCGACCGCAGGCGATGCAACTACGTTCCGGTATGTGACGGGGTTTGGGAATAGGTGTTACCTGACTGGAGCAGCGGTCCTGCAATGGCGGGGCCACGGCTCCATCCGAAAGATGTCAGAGAGTTAGGAGTGAGGAAGTATCACCGGCCCCGGCCACCAGGGCCGCGGGCTCCGGGAACGTTGCCACCCCGGCGGTTGCCACCGCCGCGCCGGCGACGACTATCGCCGCCACGGAAGTCTCCGACAATGTCTTCAGCGAACCTGATCTTTCCAGCGTCGGGAGCCAGATTGGGCAGACCTGCCAACAGGTCGGCGATATCTTCCTCGACCGGTTCGTCGTCTTCGAGTTCTTCGTCATCGTCTTCAACGATCACATCGTCGATAGTAAGATTTCCCAGGGCCTCCACGCTGAGGCCGACCGGCTGCGGTTGCGTTCCTGAAGCGGATGCGGTGACGGCGGCGGTCTCTTCCTCCGCGATGAGGGCTTCGAGAAGGGCGTCTTCATCAAAAGCCTGATCCGGGAACGCCTGATCCGGGGTTGCAACCTCGGCCTCCAGGACTTCGGCTACTGCTGCTACTTCCGCTGGCGGTTCGGAGATTGTGGCGGCGATGTCGGCGACGACTTCGGCGTCAACGGTTGCCGTCTCGGGGCTGGCTGCAATGGATTCAATGAGTTCAACCGTTTCGGCGACCAGGCCGGTTTCAGCGATGGCGGCTTGTGCGGCCTCGGCAACCGGCATCACGGCTTCTTCCACGGTGGCGGCGGCCCGTTCAGCGGCGGCAGCGGCGGCGGCCAAAGCGGCGCGTTCTGCGGCGACGCGGGCGGCTTCAACGGCTCTGGCTTCGCGCAGGGCTTCCCACTGCTCAACGTTTTTGATGTCCAACCGCCATCCGGAGAGGCGTGCGGCCAAACGAGCGTTTTGACCGTCGCGACCGATGGCCAGCGACATCTGGTTCTCTGGAACCACGACGTAAGCGGTGTTTTCGTCCTGGTCCAACTCAACGGCGCCAACGTCGGCGGGGCTGAGGGCGCGGGAGATGAGTACCCGGGGGTTGGAATCCCATTCGATTACATCGATCTTTTCGCCCTGTAGTTCGTTGACGATGCTCTGGATGCGGTTGCCACGCAAGCCGATGCAGGAACCGACCGGGTCAACGCCTTCCTGGTGAGACGCGACCGCGACCTTGCTGCGGACTCCGGGGTCGCGGGCGATGCTGCGGATTTCCACCGTACCGTTGCCAATTTCCGGGACTTCCGCCTCCATCAGGCGGCGGAGCAGGTCGCGATGGGTGCGGCTCACGACGACTTCGGGGCCGCGGGGAGTTTGCTGTACTTCAACCAGCAGCACCTTGAGGTTCTGGCCCTTGCGGTATCGTTCGTTGCCGACCTGATTGTCGGGGCGCATGACGCCGCGAGCCCGGTTCTGGTTCTGGGCCTGGTGGGGATTGAGGTTTATGAAAACAGTGGGGCCCTTTTCGACGCTTTCGATACTGCCGCTGATCAATTCACCCTGGTATGCCGAGTATTCCTCGAAAATCTTTTCGCGTTCGGCTTCGCGGAGGCGCTGCATGATAACCTGGCGGGCGGTTTGAGCCGCGATGCGACTGGCGTCGTGGGGGACCTCTTCAGATTCGGCGATTTCGTCGCCGAGTTGGATGTTGGGTCGAATGCTCTGAGCTTCCTGTAGGGAAATTTCGGTTTCGGGGAATTCGACCTCTTCAACCACGGCGCGCAGGGCGAATATGCTGATGTCACCGGTGTTGGGGTTCAGTTTAACCGACAGGTTTTGGCCACCGGCCGGGTCGTCGCGCCGGAAGGCCGACGCCAGAGCAACTTCAATGGCACGCAGTACCTGGTCTTTCGCCAGCCCGCGTTCAGCGGATAACTGATTTAATGCCATCATGAAATCGCTTTTCATCGTTGTCCTCCGCGGTGCGGGCTGGGTCTGGTTTCCCTGGTGTCGCCCGGCAATGTTACAAGAGTAAAGCGGGTACACGCCCCGCTTTCCAAATCCGTAAACCTCTCGCCATAGATGTGCATTGAACCGATGGTATCCATCTATAGCAGGGCGTCTATGTGAACGTAGTATAGCACCGGCAACAGTCAGGGGCAACACCGAATCCGGTCGATTAACGGTCGGCGGGCCGGCGAGATTACGTTGGGGAAACGGGTGACGCCGTAGCTGATTGGTTGGCGAGAAGGGGTGTTAACAACGGAAGCGGCGCAATTCGGCGCCGCCACGGATGGATCTGGTCGAGAAGGGGGCATTACCACCAGATTTTGCCCTGTGCTTCTTTGGCGAGGGTTTCGTAGTCCTTGGTCCACAACTGACTGCTCAGGTATTTCCACCCGCCATCAGCCAGCAGGCACACGACGTTGCCGCTTTCCATTCGGTCCGCCTGTTTCAATGCCCCGGCGATTACGGATCCGGAGGAGATACCCGCGAAGATGCCCTCTTTGTCCAGCAATTCCTTGGTCATGTGGAAGGAATCGAAGCTATTGACCAGCAAGCGGTTGTCCAGCAGGTTGATGTCAAGGATGGGCGGGATGAAACCGTCTTCCAGGCGACGCAAGCCGGAGATGAAGTCGTCGGGTTCCGGGGCTACGGCAATGATCTTGATCTCGCTGCGATGTTCTTTCAACCGGCGGGCGTTGCCCATAAGCGTACCGCCGGTGCCGAGGCCGGCGACGAAAACGTCCACGTCGGGGAGGGCCTCGACGATTTCCTGACCGGTGCCTTCGTAGTGGGCATCGGGATTGCCGTCGTTGCCGTACTGATACAGCATGAGGTAATCGTGGGGGTTTTTGGCGACCATCTCCTGAGCCACGACGACGCTGCCGTTGGTGCCCAGGGTGCCATCGGAATAGACTATCTCGGCGCCGTAGGCTTCGAGCAGCTGGGTGCGTTCGGCGGAAACGTTTTCCGGCATGACCACCTTCACCGGGTATCCCTTGATGCGACCAATCATCGCCAGGGATATGCCAGTGTTGCCAGAGGTGGGTTCCAGGATGGTACGGTTGGGAGTGATCTCGCCGTCGGCTTCGGCGCGCTCGATCATTTTGAGCGCGATGCGGTCCTTCACGCTGCCGGTGGGGTTTTGGCCTTCCAGCTTGGCGTAAATGCGTACGTTCGGGTTGGGTGAAAGTTTTTGCAACTCCACCAGAGGGGTGTTGCCGATGGTAGCGATAATGCCTTTGTATGTGGAATTGGTGGGCATGATCGGCTGTTGGGCGGCTGGAATGTTACTCCGGCGGGGCCGGTGGTCAGGTTAGCGGTGGTTGGATTCTGCTGAGCAGCAGGGTGAGCCAGGTTATACCGCACCGGCGGCGATGGTTGCCGGCTCGGGGATTTCGGCGACGCCACAGAAAACCTCATAGTCGATCAATTCGGTAACGGTGGGGTTGTCGCCGCAGAGCGGGCATTCCGGGTTGCGCCGCAAACGTACTTCGCGGAACTGCATGCTCAACGCGTCAATGACCATGAGCCGGGAAGCCAGGCTGTCACCGATGCCGAGGATGTATTTCAAAGCTTCGGTGGCCTGGATGGAGCCGACGAGACCGGTCAACGCACCCAAAACGCCGGCTTCGGCGCAGTTGGGAACCATGCCCGGAGGGGGCGGGGCCGGGAAGAGGCAGCGGTAGCAACCCTGGCCGGGCAGGAACACAGTGGCCTGGCCGTCGAAGATGAGGATGCTGCCGTCGAACAATGGCTTGTTGAGCAGGTAACAGGCATCGTTGACCAGATAGCGGGTGGCAAAGTTGTCGGCGCCGTTGATAACGATGTCGTACTGGCTGATGATGTCGAAGGCGTTTTCTGAGGTTAGCCAGGTTTCGTGGAGAACCACATCAACTTCCGGGTTATAGGACAGGATGTTGTCCTTGGCGGACTGCACCTTGGGTCGGCCAACGTCGGGCGTGTGGTGCAGGATCTGACGCTGAAGGTTGGACAACTCGACGACATCGAAATCGACGATACCGAGTTTGCCCACGCCGGCAAGGGCCAGGTAAACGGCGGAAGGGGAACCAAGGCCGCCAGCGCCGATAATGAGCGCGCTGGACTCCATCATTTTGCGTTGGCCGGCGCTGCCGACATCCTGCATGATGATGTGGCGGCTGTAGCGTTTGACCTGGTCTGGAGTCAGGCGAAGAGGTTGGACCATTACCGATTCCTCCGAGGTTTGCAATTCGCCGGGATCTACGCAAGGCCGGCGGATGTTGCTGGCTAAATTCCCTGGATAATGCGGGGGTCAAATACTGAAAAACCTGCACCCCGAAACCCGCAGGCAGCGGCGTCCGGTGGGCGCAGGCGCGGCTAGTGATTGCAAACCGCCTGCCCCCTATGTGTGAGGACAGGCGCAGGTGTAACGTGGCAGTTGCAAGCGCATCATTTCAGCGTCAGTTTATCGGCCAGCCCTGAAATTTGTCAATAGATTTGGGTCGGTTCGGCAGGGCCTTTTCAAAGTTGTGGAAATTATCCACCCGCTCGTCCTGAGCCTGTCGAAGGACGGTCGCCGATGGTTCGACAAGCTCACCATGAGCGGAGGTAGGAGGACTTTGGAAAGGCCCTGGTCGGTTCAGGAAGGCCGGCCAATGGGAATGGGTTGCGCCATCGGCTCCTGGGCGTCTGCCTGGTGATCGGCGGCGCTGATGAGGGCGCATTGCCGCGTTGCCAGGTGTTCCAGGGTAGTGGCTTCCAGCACCTGCTGAATCGAATCTTCCACCGTTTGCCAGATTTCTTTCTGGGCGCACGAATCGGCGAACATACAGTCGGTGGGGATGGTAAGGCAGTCGAGGGGCGATGCGTTGCCGTCGAGTTCCCGCATGATGTCGTAGAGGTTTACGTCGGCCGGGGTGCGGGCGAGCAGGTGTCCGCCCTGTGGCCCCCGACGGCTGTGGACGAAACCGCTTTTGTTCAGGGTGGACATGAGGCGTTCGAGGTAGGGTTCGGGAATACCCTGCCGGTAGGCGATGGTTGCCGTCTGCACGGGGCCATCTCCGTAGCGCATGGCTAACTCAACCAATGCGCGGACGCCATAGTCAACTTTCATGGGGATGCGCAAACCGACACCTCCGTATCTGTTGCCATTATACCCAATTGCACCCGCAATGCCAAATGCTCTGGCGGCATTGCGCTGATAGCGGGGCGTCTATTGGGTTGAATCCGTCGATTGAGCGTCGCGCCGGACGTAAACCGTCATGTAGGTACCGATTCCGGTGGCAATCAGTTGTCCTTCCGCGCCGAATATCTCCATATCGCCCACGATGATTCTTCCGCCCCTGCTTTTGATGCTGCTGCGGGCGGTCAGCGTCCCGTCTTTGGCCGGGGCGATGAAGTTCAGCTTGAGTTCGATGGTAACGGCATGTTCGCCTTCTTTCAGGACCGAACGGCAGGCACGAAAAAAAGCGTAGTCGGCGAGAGCGACCAGCAATCCGCCCTGCACCACACCGGCGCGCTGACGGTGTTTGTCGGCTATTGTCATAAAGGCGGTGCCGACGCCGTCTTCCGATACGCCGGGACGTATGCCCAGAAGATCGGCGAATGGCCCATCCGGACCCGGAGTAGTTTCTTCCTGGCTCATCTGCTCCTCGTTGGCCAACGCGCTGGCGTGGATGCAGTGCATTATACAGACGGCTGAGAGGGAGTTGCGAATTTCACCCTCACCCCAACCCTCTCCCATCGAGGGAGAGGGGGACTGCCGTTTTACCTGGATGGACAGGATGGACAGGATTTGGGGCGGGATTGCCACGTCGCTGCGCTCCTTGCAATGACAGATTAAAGTGGGTACGCGTGAGATTGGGGGCTACGGTGCAATATTCGCCGGCTTGTGGATATACTGGTTGGCCAAACACGGAACCGGCAAGTCGATCAGTACGGATAACACGGCGCCATGACCAGAGGACTTTTTATCGCACTAGCCATTATGGCGGGCTGCGGCGTGCTGCCGTTGATCCAGGCCTTTGGCCCGTTCATCGCCGGGTACTTCGGGATCCGGTTGGTACCGGCGGGGGACGCAACTTCGATGGTGGTGGCGGTGAAATTCGGCGCACTGGTGGGGGCGGCGGCGGCGGCCATCCTGGTGACGGCCGCCCTGATCGTGATGTCCACCATTGACATGCCCAGCCACCTCGTGGCGCTGATGTGGATCAGTGTTGGTGTGGCAGCGAGTTACGCGGCGAGCATGTGCGGGCTTGGGGCACTGTACCAGTTGCGAAAACTGGAGGCGGCCCGGTTAGCCGGTGAGACGGCTGGCTGAATCGTGGACTCGGCAGCGTTGTTCAGTCTTTTGGAAAGGGTTCAAAGCGGCGACGTGTCGGTTTCGGATGCTGCCGGCGCATTGCGAGACCTGCCGTACCAGGATTTGGGATACGCACGATTGGACCACCACCGTCCGATTCGCACGGGATGGCCGGAGGTGGTGTTCGGCGAAGGGAAAACACCAGAACAGATTGCCGGAATTGTCCACGCAATGGCCGGGCGTGGTTTTCCCGTGTTGGTTACGCGGGCATCAGTCGCGGCGTTTGAAGCCGTCAAGCAATTGTTGCCCGCAGCGGAGTTTCACCGGGAGGCTCGGTGCATCGTGGCGCCGGACGGGTCGGGTAGGGCCGCACAGTCGGGCAGGGCCGCAAAGATAGAGGGGGCGCTGGTGATAACCGCCGGCACGGCTGATGCTCCGGTGGCCGAGGAAGCCGCGCTAACGGCGACTTTGATGGGATGTGACGTGGCACGCATCAACGATGTGGGCGTTGCTGGGCTGCATCGTGTGCTGGACCAGAGGGATCGGCTGGAGGCGGCGCGCGTCATTGTGGTGGCAGCCGGGATGGAGGGCGCGCTGGCCAGCGTTGTTTCCGGATTGGTGTCGGCGCCGGTGATCGCGGTTCCTACGAGCATTGGGTACGGAGCCAGCTTCGATGGCATCGCGGCGCTGCTGGGCATGATGAACGCGTGCGCTCCGGGGGTGGCGGTGGTCAACATTGACAACGGGTTTGGCGCGGGATATCTGGCGGCCCAGATTCTGCACATGTCAGCGCGTGGCGAGGTTGCCGGGGATCACGTCGGCGGTGAATAAGCGTCGGTGGCTGCTTTTGGGGTTGGTGACGGCGTTGGTGTTCGCCGGATTGGTGGGGTATGGGGACGTTCGACAAGTTGGCGCGCTGTTGGCTCGATTTCCGCCGGGATGGTTACTGGCGGCGATGGGTCTGGCCGTACTGAATTACGCTCTGCGGTACGCGCGCTGGATGTTGTATCTCAGTGCGCTGGGGATTCGGGTGGCTCCCCGAGACAGCGTACCGGTGTTCGCAGCAGGGCTGGCGTTGTCGGTCACTCCGGGCAAGGTTGGTGAGCTGCTCAAATGCGTGTGGTTAAGCCAGCGGGCGGATGCGCCGATTGCCAGGTCTGCGCCGGCGGTGGTGATGGAGCGTCTGACTGACGTAATCTCCATCTCGATGCTGGGGCTGGTGGGACTGGCGCTGCTGCCGTTGGCAATTTCGGTTGTCATTGGACTCGTGCTGGCATTGGGCATCGGAGCGGGATGGCTGGCGGCATCGCGTTACGGGGCAGCGGCGCTGGGACTACCCGTTCTGCGGCGGTGGCGCGAGCCGTTGGCGCACTCTCACGACGGGCTGCGCCGTCTGATGTCGCCGGGTATGCTGGCGATGGGGGTATCGCTGGGGGCGCTGGCGTGGGCGTCGGAGGGAGTTGCACTGTGGCTGATCGTCATCGGCCTGGGTGAGTACATTCCGATCACGGTGGCGCTGCCGATATCAGCGGCGGCGGCCCTGGTGGGAGCGGTTACGGTATTGCCCGGTGGGCTGTTCGGTTTCGAGGGCAGCATGGTGGCCCTGTTGCGTCAGGCCGGCTTGACGGTGGCGGCTGCTTCCACGGCAACCTTGCTGACTCGGTTGGCCACGCTGTGGCTGGCGGTGCTGATTGGCCTGCTGGCGTGGTGGTGGTTATCGCGAACGAAACCGGCGAAACGCACTGGGATCGCGGGTTCCGGCGAACCCCTGGTGACGGACTGATGACGCTGCTGAACGGGTTGCTGGCAACCATCCGGCCGCGGCAGTGGGTGAAGAACCTGCTGGTGTTTTTGCCGCTGCTGTTTGCCGTAGACCTGGTGTGGTCGCCGGAGGATCTGTCCACGCTGCGGCCGCACATTGTCGCGTTGCTGATCCTGTTCGCCGGGTTTTGCGCGCTGTCCTCGGCTGTTTACATAATCAATGATCTGGCCGACCGGCCGGCGGATCGGCAGCATCCTGCCAAACGGAACCGGCCAATCGCATCCGGCGCGGTTACACCCGTTTGGGCGGTGGCAGGGGCCGCGCTGCTGATACTGATGGCGGTGGGGATCATGGTTGGTCTGGAGCGGCTGGTGTCGTCGTTGCTGGGGGTGTGGGTCGTGGGAGCGATATACTTGGCCATCAACGTGGCCTACTCGATGAGGTTGAAGCGCATCGCGCTGGTGGATGTGGTTCTGGTAGCAACCGGATATGTTCTGCGGGCTGCAGCGGGCGCGGTCGCGGTGGGGGCTGCGCCGTCTCCCTGGCTGTACGCTGTAACGGCATCCGGAGCGCTGTTCATAGTGATTGGGCGCCGCTATGCCGAAGCGAGGCTGTCGGGGGACGACGCCGGGGCACAGCGACCGACGCTGCAACATTACGGGCCGCCCCTGGGAGGGCAACTACTGACGCTCTCCGCCACCGCGTCCCTGGTTAGCTATACCCTTTACACGGTGGAGGCTCCCAACCTGCCCGTCAATCACACGATGCTGTTGACGGTCCCGCTGGTGATTCTCGGGCTATTCAGATACCTGTACCTGTTGAACCACAGCGCGGATGCGGAATCGCCGGAGCTGCTGATCCTGCGCGATGTTCCGCTGCTGGTTGCCATTGCAGCCTGGATCGCGACGTCGGCCGCCGTATTGATGCTGAATTAGGCGCTGCGATCAATCGGACGTGGCGGAAATTCGCCACTCAAAAAGGGGGGTGTTCCCCATGAGAAACACCCCCCTGCCCCGGTGCGGAGAAACGCTGAATCAGAGTGCGGCCACCGGTGACGGTTTGGCGGGGGTCAACATTCCTGCTTTGAGGTCCAGACCGTCGCCGGCCGGGTTCAAGTCGATAACGATGTAGTCGCCGGCTTTGAAATCGCCGGACAGCACGCCCCGAGAGAGCTGGTTCTCCACGTGGCGCTGGATGGCGCGGCGCAGGGGCCGGGCGCCGTAGGTCACGTTGAAGCCTTCGTTTACCAGCCAGTTGCAGCCGGCTTCGGTGAGTTCGCAGGTGATGTCGCGCTCGGTTAGTCGCTCCTGCACTTCCGCGATCATCAGGCCGACGATCTGTCCGATCTGCGCGCGGCTGAGGGGATGGAACACGATAGTCTCGTCAATGCGGTTGAGGAGTTCGGGACGGAAGGTTCGACGCAATGCGTCATGTACGGAACGGGATAGTTCACTTGAGACCTGTCCGGTTTCCGGCGCGTTGTCGGAAGCGGGGTTGAAGCCGAAAGGACGTTGCGACAAATCGCCGGTTCCCAGGTTGCTGGTCATAATGACGATGGTGTTGCGGAAGTCCACCGTGCGGCCCTGGCCGTCAGTGAGGCGTCCATCTTCGAGGATTTGCAACAGGAGGTTGAAAACATCGGGGTGAGCCTTTTCGATCTCGTCGAAGAGGATGACCCGGTGGGGACGGCGCCGGACGGCCTCGGTGAGCTGGCCGGCGTCGTCGTAGCCGACGTAACCCGGAGGCGCGCCGATGAGACGGGAAACCGTATGGCGTTCACCGTATTCGGACATATCCAGGCGAACCATGCTCTCTTCGTCGTCAAAGAGGAACTCGGCCAACGCCCGGCACAGTTCGGTTTTGCCCACGCCGGTGGGGCCGAGGAAGATGAAGCTGCCAAAGGGACGCTTGGGGTCGTTGAGCCCCGACCGGGCGCGGCGGATGGTATCGGACACTGCGCTGATGGCTGCATCCTGGCCAATCACGCGGTGGTGCAGGTCGTCTTCCATGTGAAGGAGGCGTTCCGCCTCGCCCTCCAACAGACGGCCGACGGGAATACCGGTCCAGTTTGAAACCAGCTCGGCAATGTCCTTCTCGTTCACCACCAGGTCGGGTCCAGTAGTGTGTTCAATAGACTCGCGCTCGGTGGTAAGGTCGGTCTCGATGCGGATACGTTCGGTGCGGTAGCTGGCGGCGCGCTCGTAATCGCCCATCTGGTTGGCGCGTTCTTCAAGGTCCTGGAGGCGTCGGCGTTCGGTCTCAAGCTCCTGCACCACGGGCGGCAGGGTGCCGGCATCGATACGGACTTTGCTGGCAGCTTCGTCGATGAAATCGATAGCCTTGTCGGGAAGGCGGCGGTCGGTAATGTACCGGCTGCTCAGGCGGACGGCGGCCTCCAGGGCATCATCGCTGATGGTTACCTTGTGGTGTGCCTCGTAGCGAGGTTTGAGAGCCTGCAGGATGGTGAGGGTCTGTTCTGCGGTGGGCTCATCGACGTATATGGGGTGGAAGCGACGTTCGAGAGCCGGGTCGCGTTCGATGTGCTTGCGATATTCGTCGAGGGTGGTGGCGCCAATGGCCTGGAGTTCACCGCGAGCCAGCGGCGGTTTGAGCATATTGCTGGCATCCAGGCCACCTTCCCCGGCGCCGGCGCCCACGAGGGTGTGCATCTCATCCAGGAAGATGATGATCTCGCCCTTGGCTGATTCGACTTCGTCGATGACTGACTTGAGGCGTTCTTCAAACTCGCCGCGGAATTTGGCGCCGGCAACGAGACGGCCCATGTCCAGAGCCATGACGCGGCGATTGCGCAGGGAATCGGGAACGTCGTCGTCCAGAATCTTGATGGCGAGACCCTCGGCGATGGCGGTTTTGCCGACGCCGGCTTCACCGATGAGCACCGGGTTGTTCTTGGTGCGGCGGGTGAGGGTTTGCATGACCTGGCGGATTTCGTTGTCGCGACCGACCACCGGATCGAGTTTGCCGATGCGGGCCAGCTCGGTGAGATCGACGCTGTATTTTTCCAGAGAGCGGTAGCGCTGCTCGGCGTTGGGGTCGTCAACGCGGTGGGCGCCGCCACGCAATTTTTGCATGGCCTGGTACACCAACTCCTGATTGATGCCAAATTCCTGGAAGAGGCGGGCTGAATCGCCGGAGCTTTCGCGTGCGGCAGCAACCAGCAGGTGTTCGACGCTGATGAACTGGTCTGCGAGGCGTTGGGATTCCTCGCTGGCCGTCTGCAACACGCGCTGCAACCTGGGGGTAATGAATATCTGTGGTGTATCTGAAACCACTTTGGGGGCGGCTTCCAGAATCTGGTGAAAGCGTGTTTTCAGGACCTCGGGATCTACACCGAGCTCACGTATTATCTTTTCCGGCAAGCCGTCTTCCAAAGCGATCAGGGCCAGCAGCACGTGCTCGACGTCCCATTGATTGTGCTGGTAGTTGCGTACCAGTTCCTGGGAACGCTGCAGGGCTTCCTGTGCCTGGCGGGTAAATTGTTCTGCGCTAATAACCATGTTCAATCACCTCCGCGCCGGATTTCCGGGCCGGCCCGCGATGCCGGGCCGGTTGTTGTTCCGGAGCCGGTTCAATTCGCTGGACAGGGTTTCCACCTGAGCTTCCAATTCGTTGATGCGGTCGATAAGTTTCAATGCGACCTCAGCGCCGGCTAGGTTAACCCCCATTTCGTCGGTGAACGATTTGATACGGCGCAGTCGGTCAATGTCTTCCATGGAGTACAGACGTTGGCGTCCTGATGATCGGGATGGCAACACCAACCCCACGCGCTCGTAGTACCGCAGGGTTTGGGCGTGCAGGCCCACCATGCGGGCGGCTACGCTGATGACGAAACAGGGTTCGGTGGTGAAACTGTTTTGTGGCGTCATATTAGTGCTTCCTTAGGGGTCGCTGGCCCCGGAGTCGTTGTCCGAAACGGACTCGCGGAGCTGTTGGAACAGCTGCCTTTGTTCCTCGGAGAGTCCGGTCGGCAGGACTACGTTGATGGTCGCATATAGATTTCCTCGACGATCGGGGTTGCGGAGCTGGGACAGGCCCTGGCCGGCGAGGCGAAAACGTCGACCGTTCTGGGTTTCGGGCGGCAGGGTCAACTCGATCTGCCCGCGAAGGGTGGTGACCTTGGTTGAGCCGCCGAGGATTGCGTCGGCCAGGGGAACGTCAACGGAGGTGTAGAGGTCGGAACCGTCGCGTTCAAAACGATGGTGAGGCAGCACGGAAACCAGGAGGTTGAATTCGCTGCCGGAAGGATTCCCGGCGCCGATATGTACGCGCCCGCCGTCGGCGATTCCGGGCGGGATGGTTACCTCCAGGCGGCGTCCATCGGGGAGGCTGACGAGGCGGGTGGCGCCGTGGTCGGCTTCTTCCAGCGTGATGTCAACCGGAACGTCGGCGGGCGGGGAGCGAAAAGGCGCGCCGCCCCTGCCGAAACTACCCAAAAGGTCGTCAAGAGAACCGCCGCCGGTGGAGAAGGTAAACGAGCCACCCCGTTCCCGGCCGAAATCGCCGGATCGGAAGAACTGGCTGAAATCGGGACTAGCGCCGCGCCGCTGTTCGAATTGTTCGGGGTGTTCCCATTGGTCGCCGTAGCGGTCGTATTTGGCGCGCTTATCCGAATCGGACAAGACTTCGTAAGCCGCGTTGATGGACTTGAAGCGCTCGGCGGCGTCGGGGTCGCCGGGGTTCACGTCGGGGTGATGCTGGCGAGCCAGACGCCGATACGCCTGGCGAATTTCCTTTTCGTCGGCGGAGCGTGGTACGCCCAAGGTGTCGTAGTAGTCTGCCATTACGCTGCCCGATTGGTTAAACCTGATTGCTTGAACTTTATGGTATCCTAATCTTATATCAATAGTGAAACATTGTCAATAACCTACTGATGTCAATACCAAATACTTGACAAAAGCACATCAACTAATTACAGTAAGCCTTGACGGTGTTGATGCGCCGTACCGTACGCCATCGGCCAAAAGGCCACAACCCAGGAGGAAAATGATGCCCAGTCTGCAACGATTTGACCCGTTTCGCGAGAGGCCCCGCTTTCGCTGGCGGATGGGTGACCCTTTCGCCTACGGTCCCAGTTGGCGTCTTCCCTACGCCTCCGACGGCGACAGTGGGCACCGGTTCCCGATTAACGTCCGACGGGATGACGATAACCTGACCGTGCTAGCCTGGCTGCCCGGTATAGAGGCTGACGACGTTGACGTTACGGTCACCCCGGACCGTCATCTGTCGATCAAAGCGTTCCGGAAGTTGCGCGAGCAGGGGCAGAACGAACGTTATCTGCTGCGCGAGCATAGCTTTCGTAGCGGCGTACGCACCGTGAACCTGCCATCGGACGTGAATCTTGATGCCGCCGCCGTTGCCATGGACAACGGAGTGCTGACAATAGTGATTCCAGTGGACCAGTCGAGCCAGCCCCGCCGGTTGGAGATCGGCGCCCACGGTTCTGCCGACGCCAGCTAGTCGCGGCGCCAAAGATCGGCTGACGTCGGCGCACCCCCTGGCTGCTGCGGGTTGGGGGGTGCGCCGTTTTGGTGTCGCTGGTTGCCGCCATCGCCAACGGGTGCTAAAATTGGATAACTGTCGGCGGTCCGCTGCGCCGAAGCGTTGCATCAATCCCCTGTAGCTCAGCGGTAGAGCGAGCGGCTGTTAACCGCTAGGTCGTAGGTTCGAATCCTACCGGGGGAGCCATTATCCACACTTGAGATCGTGGTTTTGCGCCCTGAAATACACTGGTCGCGCACGACGCCAGCCTATTCAGGTTCCCGTAACTTGCAGTACCTTCCTGTCCTAAAATGGTACACGGAATGGCATACGTCTATGCAACACCCACGGCAAGCCCTCACCCCACAGCGCATCCGCGAGGTCAAACAGCGTTGAAAGTCAGGACGCCCTTTTCGCCCAACGTCGCGGCGGCGCAATCATCGCTGCGATTGGGAGGACCGCATTAGGGCGTCGTCAGTAGGAAATTCGCGCATCAGTTGGGCCAGCAGGAAGAAAATGTTTTCCACGGCGTTGGTGGCCTCGACAATAAGGCGGCTGCGCTCAGGGTCATCGTCCTGTTCGGCGGGCAAGTACCTGGATCGGACGTCCTGCATCATGACCCGGCGGTCTCCCATCAGCTCAACGACAAACGCCCAGGATTCGGGATCGTCGTCTTCCAGAGCGTCCAGGAAGATGAGAAAGGCGGCATCGGTTCCCTCTACCACGCTCATGCGGAAGGTTTCCAGCACGGGATCTTCGGGTAACTGCTGCAATACGTCGGGCAGAGTCGAGAACTGCTCTTCCAGCCAGTCGATCAACTTCTGGCGGTTCAGCATGGCGTTATGGCGTTCGCCGCTGACGCCGGGGTGCCGACGGGACAGCTCACCCAGAAACTCGTCGATCCGAGCGATGACTTCCCGGGTGGAGTCGCGGGCCGCGCCCAGGGTCTCTCCCATACGGGCCGTGTCCAGGTAATCCGAGAAGGTCCGGAGCACCCGGGTCTGCTCCAGATGAACCAGGTCCAGGGCCGTGTCAACGTCGTCAATGGCCTGGTCGTGGATGTACCGGGTCTGGGACTGCTGTTCTTCGTCGCTGGCCGGCCAGAAACGGGAGAACAATCGCATGGTCCACTCCGGAGCGGACAGCACGACGATGCGGGAGGGCATACCGAAAATGATGACGGCGATGGCCATTTGAGGGCCCAGGCCGATCTCCAGGGCGGTTACGGCGGCCTTGACCAGCGGTACGCCGAGGT
The DNA here is from genome assembly GCA_965262485.1 of Dehalococcoidia bacterium. Taxonomy (GTDB): domain Bacteria; phylum Chloroflexota; class Dehalococcoidia; order Lucifugimonadales; family UBA3495; genus Bin87. The sequence continues at coordinate 4,011,691 of OZ253540.1, forward strand.
ACACCTCTACGTAGAGCAGGGGAACCAGTATCGCCGCCGAGAAGAAACACTGGCAGGCCCAGAACATACCGATTTGGCGGGCGGTGCCCCTCAAGTTTGCGGAAACCACCACAACGCTGATGCCGAGGCCGACATAAGAGCCGTAGATATACATCATCACCTGTTCGACGCCCACCAGATTTGCCGCGGCCAGCCCGATGCCGAAGGCCACTACCGGCACCAGGGCCTGCACGATGAACGTGAGCAGCGCGCCGAGGACAAACGACAGCAGGATGGAACGGGTTGAGATGTCGAGCGCGGCCCGGAACCACGGCTGGTCCGCCAGGGGCGCAGCCGACTCTTTGATTAGCACCAGGCCGAACAACAGCGCGGCGATTCCGAATAGCATTGCGCCGGTTTCCCGGTAATGGCCCCGCCGGGCTCGGGTAATTACGATGCTCCCCACGCCCAGGCCACAGAGGGCGACCAGCCTGATGTCCAGGGTAACTATCAGCAGGATGAGTCCCACGCCCAACTGGGCTCCCAGTGCGATGGGATAACCCTGCCGCGCGGAAATCAGCCCCGACCGCACCATGCTGACGGTGATAAAGGTAACCGCCGGTGAACTCTGGGTAATCGCGCCGGCCAGCGACCCCCAGCCGAACGCCGCAAAACGGTTGTCGGCCAAACGGCTGGCCAGAATCCGCAGCCGGGGGCCAGCCACCGCCTTTAGATTTTCCGACAGCATCCACATCCCGAAAAAGAGCAGCCCCACTCCTCCCAGGATACCGGCGAACACTTCAACCATAAAATCACCTGCCCGGCGTCAAAGCGTCAGACTATTGCTGCGCTCAAGGACGTTGCCGACGGGCATTATCAATCCGGGCGGGCGGATATTCAACCCGGACTCAAAGGTGACGCAACCGACACGCACCGCCCGAGTCAGGACCGAGTGCAGCTCGGTGAGCGTCGGAGTACCACCCACCACACCCAAGGACTGCATCCGCTGGACGATGGTCAGGCTACGTACGCCGTCGGACTGAATACGCCCCAAGCTGTCGGACAACTCCTCGCGGAAGTCGTCCAGCTGCTCAGCAAACCGTGGCGACATGGCGTGAGGACGGCATCCGCTGCCTACGCCTTTGACAGCCGGCGGTTGGAGGCGGCACGTTCATATTGACGAAACTTGGAAGTACAGTCCGTCCTCCCGTGCTTGCTGCATTCCTTCGCCCGATTGTTGGTTCAATCTGGGCAGCAGCGTTTCGATGAAAATCGCTTCGATCAAGTCGGTCACGCTTTCAAGGGTGGCGTTTTGGGAAGGATCCAAGAGTCGACCATCTTCGGCGACGGGTTTGAAGCCGAACCACGTGAAACAATCCCAATACACCGTCTTTCTGGGATCGTCGTTGTGGTCTTGCAGGCGCCGGTAAAGTCCATAGTTGGAAGTCGGAGTGTAGGTCTTGCCGACGTACATGACCTCCCTTCCATCATGGAGAATGTAGACCCCATCCTGGTCTGCGAAATCAACCACAATCGAGTCTTTGCTCTGTTGGCCGAGGAGTCTTTGGCCCGATTCCCAGTTCACCAGATCTCGTCTCCAAAAAAGACCGAAGGCTTCGATCTTGATAATCCCGCTGTTTTGAGTTGCCGCCTCCTCTTCTCTGAGCTTCCGGTTCAATCCCCTCGCGACCGTCTCGAGGGCGTATACACCTTTCTGATTGTAAATTTCCCTGACGCCATTTCTGCCGGAAGCCGACATCAAGTCACGCAAGGCCGAGTTTGTGGTGGCCTGCGAATTGGCAATTTTCGGCCTCAACCCTTGCTCCATGATTCTCTGCTCAACTTCGGTGTAATGAAGTGGCCCCCCGGCGTCAGCCAACACTTTGAGGACCGCTGAGCGCTAGGGCAAATTCTCCTTGGACATGGGGATTGCCTCCTTAGTTCTTTGGACAATGGAACCCTGCCGCGCGGAAATCAGCCCCGACCGCACCATGCTGACGGTGATAAAGGTAACCGCCGGTGAACTTTGGGTAATCGCGCCGGCCAGCGACCCCCAGCCGAACGCCGCAAAACGGTTGTCGGCCAAACGGCTGGCCAGAATCCGCAGCCGGGGGCCAGCCACCGCCTTTAGATTCTCCGACAGCATCCACATCCCGAAAAAGAGCAGCCCTACTCCTCCCAGGATACCGGCGAACACTTCAACCATAAAATCACCTGCCCGGCGTCAAAGCGTCAGACTATTGCTGCGCTCAAGGACGTTGCCGACGGGCATTATCAATCCGGGCGGGCGGATATTCAACCCGAAAGGCGCGTCAGGCTCAGGGCGATCACGTTTTCCATTGTTCGGGTTCTGACCTGCCGGTTGCTATATCTGCGTCTTTGCCGGCGTTGGGCTGGGGTATAATGCGGCCTGACACGGGTTGCCAGTCTGGCGGGTCGTGTATTTGCCGGATTGATCGAGCCCCCGACCTGATGGTGAGAGAGGCGACTCGCGCCTGATTCGGGCAATCGCACCCAAATAACGACACGAATAACGAAACGAAATACGGGGAGGACAGTTATGACGCAGCAGGCGACGCAAATTGATGCCAGCCGCACGGCAGTATTGATCATGGACTTCCAGCAACGGATTATCGCCAACGTGGCCAGCGAACCGGCCGCGGTGGTGGAGAATGCAGCCAGGGCGCTGAGCGGCGCCCGTGGCGCGGGTATTCCGGTGATATACGTGGTGCATCGCGGGGGACCCTTCGCCGACTACGCGCCCGATATCGAGCTGCACCCGGGAGTTACTCCGGCGGAAGGGGAGCTGGTTATCACCAAGGTCCGACCTGGGCCATTCTCGACCACGGCGCTGGATGTGACTCTGCGCGAGATGGGGCGGGATACGCTGGTGATCATGGGTGTTGCCACCAGTGGTTGCGTACTGTCGGGGGTCCGGTGGGCCGTGGACGTGAACTACAGCTTCATTGTGTTATCTGACGCCTGCTCCGACGGCGATGCAGAGGTGCACCGGGTGCTGACGGAGAAGGTGTATCCCCGACAGGGTCAGGTGATGTCGGTGGAGGATTTCCTGCAGGCGCTGCCGTGATCACCGTGATACGGGTATAAACGGGAGTGATATGGGAGAGACGCTATGAAGTACGACGTGATTGTCATTGGGGCGGGTTCTGCCGGCGGGACCATGGCTACGCGATTATCGGAAGACCCCAACCGGTCGGTGCTATTGTTGGAGGCCGGACCGGATTACCCCGACATCGAGCAGTTGCCCGACGACCTCAAGTTCGGTTACGCGCCAACGGCGTCTGAGATGGGCGCGCCCCACAACTGGTCGTTCGTGGGTACCGGCACGCCGCGTCAGGCGGAGCCGGTGGCGGTTCCCAGGGGCCGGGTGGTGGGCGGAACCAGCGCCATCAACGGCCAGGTATTTCTGCGCGGGGTTCCGGAAGACTACGATCGGTGGGCATCCTGGGGCAACGACGAGTGGAGTTACATCAACGTGCTGCCGTTCTTCCGCAAACTGGAGACGGACACGGACATCAGGGATGACTTTCACGGGTTCGACGGCCCGATTCCGGTGCGCCGCCACAAACGGGAAGCCTGGCTACCGCTGCAGGAGGCGTTCCATGAAGCGTGCCTGGACGGTGGTTACGCCGAGGTTTATGACCATAACCATCCTGATTCCACCGGGGTTGGGCCGTTTCCAATGAACAACCCCAACGGTGTGCGGATGAGCACGGCGCTTACTTACGTGAACCCAAACCGGCACCGGCTGAATCTGACTATCAGGGCCAACGTGCGGGCGCGGCGCATATTGTTCGACGGCGCGCGAGCCATTGGGGTGGAGGTTGAGAGCGGCGGCGATACGTTCCAGCTGGAAGCGGAACAGATTGTGCTGTGCAGCGGGGCGATTGCGTCGCCACAACTGTTGATGCTGTCGGGGATTGGGCCGGCCGAACAGTTGGAACGTTTGGGTATCAGGGTGGTGAAGGATGCGCCGGGCGTTGGGAAGAATCTGAGGGACCATCCGCTGGTGCCGGTCAGGGTGCGCGTGAAGGATGATTTTCCGCTGGATCCGGCGGCGCCCAGGATTCAGACGGTGCTGCGTTATACGGCGAGCGGGTCGGACGCGCGCAACGACATGCAGATATTCCCGTCGTCGTTCTCCACGCCACTGGGTGGTGATCCCTTCGCTGAGGAGGGAATCCGCATGACGTGCATGATGGAACTGGCTGAAAGCGCCGGTGAGCTTACTCTCCAATCGACCGACCCGGACGTGCAGCCCCACATTGACTGCCGGTATCTGGAAGCGGCGTGGGATCGGGAACGGATGCGGGAGTCGGTGCGAATAGTCCTGAATCTGCTGGAGCATGATGCTTTCAAGGACATCTACGACGGCCTCATTTCGCCTGCTGAAGCTGACCTGGTTTCCGACGATGCGCTGGATGACTGGATGTTGCGAGAGGTGTGCATCGGTCAGCACTTGTCGGGTACCTGCAAAATGGGTCCGGCCAGCGACCCCACGGCGGTGGTGGACCAGCGCTGCCGGGTTCATGGGATTGAAGGACTGCGGGTCGCGGATGCATCGGTGATGCCGGACGTGATCAGGGCCAACACCAACTGCACCACGATTATGATTGGCGAGCGAGTGGCCAATTGGATCGCTGAATGATAGGGGCGCTGGCATGATTCGTGCGGGGTGCGCCGCGTAAGATAAACCTCCGTTGTGTCACCACAACGGAGGTTTATTCTTGACTGATACGATGGTTGCCGACGCCCGGGTCGGCGGGTTGAATCGACTACAGAGGGTCACCTGCGAACAGGGCTGACTGTTTGGTGAAGACCTGCAATCGGTGGCGGGCGGTTTCGACAACGAACACGCGGCCGTCGTCGTCAACGTCTATGCCAATGGGTCCCTGGAACGGGCCTTCGCGGTCCGGGAGGTGCTGAGCCTTCTCGCGTCCACGCAGGATAACCGGATCCAGATCGACGCGCTCGCGGCCCCACTTGGAGAGCGTGGCCTGCCCCAGCAGCTTGGTAACGAATTTTCCGTCGCCGTCGAAAATCTGCACACGGTCGTTTTTGTAATCGGTGACGTAGATCGTGCCTTCGTTGTCCACGGCGACGTCGGTGGGCCGATTGAACTCACCGTCATCTTGGCCGGCGCTTCCGAACTCCATGAGGAACCGGCCGTCGGCGGTGAATTTCTGGATGCGGTCGTTTCGCCAGTCAGCTACGAAAACATCGCCGTGCTGGTCGATCTCAATACCCCAGGGGAAGTTGAACTCGCCGGCTGCGGTTCCTTGCCGGCCCCACTTGAACCGGAATTCACCGTCCTTGGTGAACACCTGGATGCGGTGGTTGCAGGAATCAACCATGTAGAGGTTGTCGTCCTTGTCGAAGGCCAGGCCGGAAGGACGGTTGATCTCGCCGTCGCCTTCGCCCGGGACGCCCCACTTGCCGATCCAGTCGCCGTCCTGGGTGAAAATGGAAATCCGGTTCAGCCATTCGTCGGCGACGTAAGCGTTGCCCTGGCTGTCGAGGGTGACCGAGGTGGGCCAGAAAAAGGCGCCGTCATGGGCGGTGGGTACGGCGTCTTCCGGGCCGACCTTTTCGCCGAACTCCCCGATGTATTCCTCGTCAATGGAGCAGATGGTAACCCGTTTGCAGGGGAAGAACGCCGGCGTTTCGGTGCCGCGGCTGAGAACGTAGATGCGGTCGCCAGGGCCACGGGTCACAGCCACCGGGTTAAAGAACCCGTTGCCGCCGCGGGATTCCTGCCGCCCGATGGTATGGCTGTATTGAAATGTTACCGGAGCAATTTCCGTAACCATATTGCCTCACCTTACTGACCGAGCCCGCCGGATTGACGGGCGCGGATGCTGGTCTATGGAGTGATGATAATTGAGGGTCTGTTACCTGATGAAGTCGAAGTGCTCGTAGTTGGCGCCCAGCACTTCCTGGGAGTCCACACCCATCCACTTGTCGAGGATGGTGGCGTAGGTGTTGCGGAAGTCGTTGCTCCACTTCAAGTCGCCTTCATCCAGCTTGGCTGGCTCGAGCGAGGGGTACTCGCCGAAGAGGCCGCCCTTTACGCCATCGCCGATCACGAAGGCTACGCTGCCAGAACCGTGGTCGGTTCCGGAGCCGTTCTCCTTGGCGCGGCGACCGAATTCGGTGAACAGCAGCATGACGACTTCTTCGCCACTGTTGTGTTCCTTGAGGTCGTAGTAGAAGTCGCTAACGGCGTTGGACACGTCGGACCACAGCCGGTGGAACGCTGCCGGCTGGTTGGCGTGGGTATCGAAAGCGCCGGGGTTGAAACCGGTGTACAGAACCCGCGTGCCGAAGTCGGCCAGGTGAACCTGGGCCACGTTCTTGACCCACTGCGAGAAGTAGTCGCCGTTGTACTCGATGCTGGATGAATACATCTCCGGCGCAGTCCTCAGGATGTCAGCGCCTCTCAAGGCGTCCAGTCCGGTTTGGGACAGGTAATCGTTGACCGGGCCGCTGCCGATCATGGGGGAATACATGCGCCCGAAGATTTCCAGGGCTTCCGACCGCTTTTCTTCGCTGTCGATGGAGGTCAGCACGCCGTAGGTTTCGAGGCTGCCCACCGAGGCAACGGACACGCCGGGAGACGCGAGGGCGCGGGGGAGGCCGCGACCGAAGTTGACGGCGGTAAGGATGTTTTCTTTGTTGGGGTCGAGGTCGGCGACGGCCTTACCCAACCAGCCCTCGGTTGCCATCTTGGCGGGTTCGGCAGTGTGCCAGATGTCCATGGACCGGAAGTGGGAGCGAATGGGATTGGGATAACCAATGCCCTGAATTACCGCCACCTTGCCGTCGTCGTACAGGTCCTTGATGGGCGCCATTGCCGGATGGAAGCCCACCTGGTCGTTGACGGCCAGGACGTGTTCGGGTTCCACGCGCAGGTGTGGGCGGTAGTCCTGGTACAACGGATCGTTGTAAGGAATGAAGGTGTTGAGAGCGTCAAACGCTCCCGACATTTGCAAAACAACCAGGACGGGGTCTTTCTTGTTAGCGGTCACGATGTTTTCCTCCCCGAGGTGCGGTCTGTAGTTGAGTCGACGGGCCGGGCCACAGGAACCGCCCGCCGTTTTTATTAAGCGTAGAGATACTCTTTGGTGGCGACAATCATTTGCAGCGTCTCGCTAACGCGTTCCCGGAACTCGTCAGTGTCGGTGTGCAATGTGCCGCTCTTTCCCGCCAATGTGGCGAGCATTGCGCGCGTTTCGCCGGGAAGCTCATAGTGTCCGAGCATTTCCAGGCAGCCGTCCACCAGACGTTCTGCGGAGATGGTGGGGCCGGCAGCGGCCAGACGGTCGACCATCTGCCGGACGCCGGGGTAGTTGACGTCGCCGACGAAATCGGCGGTGAAGTTGATGCGATGCACCAGGGTTCCGCCGTCGATCCATTCCTTGCCGGTGTGCCAACCCTCCACGGACGGCGGGTTGAACAGTTCCTGACCCATGTACTTCATTTCGTCGAAGATGAACTCAAAGCCGGGTTTGGGGCTGGTCCAGTCGCCGATGAGGCGCATGGTGCCCATGACGGTTTCGACCGGGCTCTTGACCCTGGCGAACCGGGCGTTTTTGAACGCATCGGAGTGGAGCAGGACCCGAAGCATGGAGCCGATGTTGTAACCGGAGCGATAGTATTCGTCCTCGAGCATCCGGATGGTTTCCGGATCCTGGGGAGGCGTGTCCATCCAGGCTGGAACCTGGGCCTCGTCGGCCACGAAATAGCTGTAGAGATGACGGGACACGAACCTGGCGGTGGCCGGCTGCTTCGCAACGATGTCGATGATATCGTCGCCATTGAAGCGTCCGGTTTCGCCCAGGAAAGTTTTTTCGCCGTCGTCGTGGTCGGCCGGGTTGAAGAGGAATCTCGCCGAGTACCGGCCGTAGGGTTGGCCCGGCACGTTGTTGGCCAGAGTCCAGCCGGTGAAAGCCCGGGCGCACTCTTTGACGTCGTCTTCGGTGTAGTTGAACTGGCCGTCCATGCCGACGCCCATCGAGAACAACTCCAGGAGCTCACGCCCGTAGTTCTCGTTGATCGCGCCCTTGTGGCTGAGGCAGTTGTCCAAATAGAACACCATCGCCGGGTCGCGGGAAATTTCCAGAAGCAGGTCCCTGAAGCTGCCCATTCCCAGACGGCGGAACATTTCCAGTTCGTCGTATGAGGTGGGGTAGCTCTGGGTTTTGCTGTCGGCAGTACACAAAACGCCGTGCCAGAACAGCACCATTTTCTCTTCCAACTGGCGTTTGGAGTTGATCATCCGCCAGGCCCAGTATTCGGGAACGCCACGAGTGAAATGGCTCCACTCAATGAAGTAGCGTTCGGCCAGATCCAGGTCCAGGCCGCTGGGCTGGTCTTCGGGATTGAGCAGGGCATCCACCGTAGCCTCATATCCCTGGGCCGCCAGCGTTTCCAATTCATGATACTGTGCCCCAAAACCTGCGCGTCGCATCAGGTGGGCCATCAAAGCAATATCATGGTCAGCCATAGATAAACCTCCTCCATCTAAGCACACCATCAATTGGTGCGAATATTAGCATTAAGCGTGCGCCAACTCAACCCTTTGGGGTCGGCGGGCGCGTCGAATTTCGTCAACCGGCAAGGGCATCCGGGGCGTTGATGCGCGGTGTTCGCTCCAAAATCAGCGTGTTTGTTATCCGAGTGCCGCTGTGCTAATTTTAGCAGGATTCGGAGCCTGGCGACACATTGGGGAGATACCCACAGGGCGAACCGTATCGGGCCGAACGTATGGAGGGAAGGATGTCTGTTGGAATAATAGTGCCGTTGCCGGCTTATACGATAAATCCCGCTTTCATTGCCAAAAAAGCGGAAGACCTGGGGTTCGAGTCGATATGGTATCACGAACATCCGATTTTGCCAGTGACCAGCGAGAGTCCCTTTCCGTCGACCGGAGGCGAGATTCCCTGGACTTATCGGCATTTTTCTGAGCCGTATATTTCGTTGGCGATGGCGGCGGCAGTTACCAGCAAGATCAAGCTGGCGACCGGGATCACGCTGCTGCCGGAGCGGAATCCGCTGATATTGGCCAAGGAGATTTCGGTGCTGGATCTGCACAGCAATGGCAGGTTCGTATTCGGGATTGGCGCCGGCTGGAATCGTGAGGAAACTACGATGATGGGCGGCGACTTCGATCGCCGATGGACGCAGACGAGGGAAGCCGTGGCCGCGCTGAAAGAGCTGTGGACCAAGGATGAGGCGGAATTTCACGGGCGCTACTACGATTTCCCGCCGGTTTACTCCTATCCCAAGCCAGTACAAAAGCCCCACCCTCCGGTGTTGCTGGGCGGTAACGCGCGCAACGTATTGCAGCGGGTCGCCCGATGGGGAGACGGCTGGTTGCCGAACCGGGCAACCCCCGGTCAGATTGAAGAGAGCCGGAAAATGCTGGACGCGCTGGCGGATGAGCGGGGGCGTGATCCGGGATCGCTGACCATATCGGTGTTTGGGCAACCACCGGAGACCACGAGGGAGTCGGTGGATGCGTTCCTGAACGCCGGCGCCGATCGGGTTTCGGTTTGGCCCACCCATTGCGCCACCGAAGCCGAGATGGGTCAGGAATTGGAGAGGATGGCGGAAAATTTGATTCGTTAGCTTCGCAAAAAGAAATTAGAGCAACGGCCCGCGACTGATGGTCGCGAACGAGGAGGTTACCAGATGCCCAGTTACGTTTATGTCGCAGCCCAGGATGACAACAAGATTTCGATATTTCAAATGGACGAAGGAACGGGCCAACTGACGGCGGCGGGGGAAACGCCGGTGTCGGGCGGGCCGTCGCTGCTTGCGATCAGTCCCAACCGGCAGGTCCTGTACGCCGGTCATCGCGAGGAGCCCGAATTGTCCAGTTACAGTATTGACCAGAACACCGGGGGTTTGACGCAGAACGGATCGGTGATCCCCGGCGGGCAGCCGGCGTTTCTGGCCGCAGACCGCACCGGCCGGTACCTGCTGTCTTCCTATTATCAGGGGGGACACGCGGGTGTGTTTCCGCTGGGCGAGGACGGCAGTTTGGGTGGGGCTCCCACGGCGTGGGTCGATACCGCGATCGGCGCTCATTCCATGCTGACCGACCGCACCAACCGGTTCGCGTACGTGCCACATATCGCCCGCATCAGCGACAACGTGCTGGAACCGCCGCAGAATAATCCGGGCCCCAACGTGATCTATCAGTTCAAATTCGACGAATCCAACGGGCAGCTGACGGCGAACGACCCGCCCACGGTGCCCCAGGACGGCGACCTTGGGCCACGGCACTACTGTTTCCATCCGTCAGTAGACGTCGTTTACTTCTCCAACGAGCAGGGTTGCAGCGTTTCTGCGTACGAAATCGACGCTGAAGGGAGGCTGTCGCCGATGCAAACGATCTCCTCGCTGCCGGAGGGAGTTACCCTGCGGAATACCTGCTCGCAGATTCAGTTTTCGCCGTCGGGGGATTTTCTCTACGTGCCGAATCGGGGGCACAACAGCATTGCCGGTTTCTCGGTGGACGGCACGGGGAGGCTGACTCCGGTGGGCCACGCTGCCACCGAGGCGGTGCCCAGCGCATTCAGTCTGGATCCAGCGGGCAAGTTTGTGTTCGCGGCCGGTTCGGCGACCGGGATGCTGGCTTCCTACGCGATTGACCAGGGAACGGGAGCGCTGACGCCACTGCAAACCTATGCGGTGGGTGAACGGCCGATGTGGGTTCTCACGGCTGCGCTGGGCGGTTAGCGCAATCCGTCTGGCTGTGTTTGCGCCGGCAGGGGAGCGGGGGTGGCAATCCCGTCGCCCCCACCCGCTCATCCTGAGCCTGTCGAAGGACGGTCGCCGATGGTTCGACAAGCTCACCATGAGCGGAGGGGTCGGTGAGCGTGAGGGTTCGCCCTCACCCCCGGCCCCTCTCCCGGAGGGCGAGGGGGGAAGATACGCCGGGCGCGATTGGAATGGAGGCCGGGATCCGGAGTGTTGCGGCAGTTACGGCGTCGGCATGGGAGCGGGGCGTCTGGCCAGCAAATAGCACAGTCCCGATATCAGTTGCAGGGGAGCCGCGACATCAGCACGCTCGACTCTCTGCTTGGCGGCGTTGATGGTTCTGGTAAGCGAGTGACCTTTTTGTGCGTCAGCGTCGCTTTGTAGTCCAGGGCAGGCAATGCAGGTTTGCCGCCGTCGCCATGTTGACGCGGCCATTGTGAAGGCAACTCCGGGTCGTCGCTGTCGCCGCAGTACGGACAGTTTACGGTCCGGGTTTCCTCAAATTCAGACATTTGCGCCCGCGCTTCCGGCAGGCATGGTTTCGGTCAACCGCGTGATGATTTGCTCCACCTGTTCGCGGGTGTAGTGCCCCTTGATGGCATCGGCCACACGCTCCACATTGTCGCTCAGGGTTACTGTTTTCTTGGGCTGGGCCAATGCAATGCCTGCTTCTCTGGCGGCTGCTCGAACACTCGCAAACTCCCCATCGACCACCCGCTGGAACACATCGGGGTAGTCCCGTGCTATCCGAGCCAATAGGTAGGCGTTGGCATTGCCACGCCCTGCTCCGTTACCGTTGTCAGATAAAAGGTTACCATTGTAATCTTTTTCGTCCCCAGCAGGCCGGCCCCGTTTTTGAAGTGCCTTCGCTTGTGCCGCCAGGGTCTGAATCCTAATGCGCTTGTGGGCGTCTTTCGAGTCTCCGACTTCGACCTTTTTCAGCATCTCGGTTTTTGACCCGTAGGGAGCATCCGGGGGGATTTTCTCCCAAATGGCCGCTTCCTCGGCTTCGGTTAAGATGCTCATGTAGTGCTCATAGTTCAGGTGAAGGCTTTGCCACATATGTTGCAGTGCGCTGACGGTCTGCAAGCACCACTCCACGCTGCCGACTTCCTTCAACGGGCGTGGCCCGCTCATGCTTGCCAGTTGTTGTTCACTGTAATCAGTGGTCATAACTCTCCCCCAATTCCGACAGGAATGAGTTCTTGAGACGCATCACGTCCTGCTTGGTGTAGTCTCTCGGCGCTTTATCCCGAACAGGGTCATTCGGTTGTCATTGCGAGGAGCGCAGCGACGTGGCAATCTCGTTGAGGTTGAGCACGTGCCGGAGAATCATCATTGCTACGGCGACGAGATTGCCACGCTGCGCTCGCAATGACATGAGGAAAACCGAAAGGCCCTGTTATCCCGAAGGCCGCAATTGACTTTGTGCAGCCATTGCACTTCTTTGATAGTTTTCCCATATTCTGTGTCGCCGCGTCCTTGATATGCGCGGCGCAAGCGCCTCTCGGTCACCTTGCGCGCCAATTCCTCCAACTCATCTCGGTCAGCCTTTTCCTCGGCGTCAGCATCCAATACCGCATTTTGACCGCGCACTGGGGCGTTTTGCACAGGCGCGGCATCGTTGGTTGCATGGTCCGGTTCGGGTACGGAAAGGGCTTCCCGGAGTTCAGGTATCGCCTTTTCAACATCGGGCAACGTCATCAATCGTTGGATCGGTGGAATGGCACGCACCACTCTCTGAACCAATGGCAACGTTTCTGCCGGCGACACCTGCATGTTCGTGTCGGAGTAAAAATCAGAGTCCTTTACACCGCTCACCGTGTACCTTTCAAAAACGCCTTGCTGTCCGTCCGCACTACGCCTCGCTTCTACTGTTTGGACATATTCGGCATTGGTCAAACTGGTCTCCCCGTTTTCAGCGGCTATGAAATGCTGCCACAGAGCAGCTCCCAACATATCGTCTGGCGTGATGTACACCGCCGTCTCTTGAGCGTCTTTAGGATTGTCAGTTGGGAGCCAGACTCTCGCTATCCTTGCAACACGTTGAACGAAAGCCGTTGCCGCTCGAACAACGGAAAGGTCCAACTCCACTTTGAGCCGAGGCACGTCGTAACCCACACCGCCCATCTGCTTGACCACTAATATATCGGCTTGGCCGCGTTGGAAGTCCCGGAGGTTTCGTGCTCCGTTAGAGTCGTTGGACGTAGCAACAATGGTGCGGAATTTAGGGTCAATGCTGCGGACAATTTCCTCCACCCGCCGAGCGTGATAGTTTTCCTCTGAATCCGCCCCAAGACGGTCATTTCCCACGAAAATTATCCCAGCCGCTTTCGGGGCATCGCGGCGACGGTCGCGTAACTGCGTTAGCATCACATCACACATAAACTCGATGACCTTATCGTCTCGCAACATGTCCCCTAATTGTCCAGCCAATCTGTGCGGGGGGAGTTGCGACAACAAATTGCTGCCGAGATATTCGTCAGTGATACTGTCTTTTGTGTCGAGGTCAAAGTCAAATGCAAGGCGGGTCATTTTGCAGAGCGAAGGAATAAGGTCAACATCCCAGGCTTGCCGAAGTGTGTGTTCATAATCCGGCTTCAGCGCCAGTATGGTTTTGCTCCCCTCGTAAATATCCACCAACTGTTCGCCGTGAGCATCCATGCGGGGGCGGGAAATGCGAATGGGTTTGTTGTCCACAGGTTCCCAATCAAACCCTTCGATTCGGTCTCGGTCTGAACGATATGGTGTCCCTGTCAGCAATACCACAAAAGCACCCGCTTCCCGTAGTTGTCTTACAACATTGCCTCATTGATTGCTTGCACTGCTCGTATGGGCCTCGTCCACGAAAACGATGGGCGGCACGTCTTCTCCTGCTTTTCCTGCATCACCCAACGGACGAACCCCGGCAAATTACTGTTCACCAATTGGATAGTGGCGGCGAAGAAATTGTCGTTTTTATGGCGCGGCGGCGGGAAAGGCAACCTGAACTCCTTGACCTCGTGAGCGCTGATGCGTTGCCCCCGAATGCGCGGAAGGTTATACCTGTCCACCGCCGCTTGCATCAGGGAAGCATCGACCACTTGGCCGCGTAGGTTTTCCGCCGGCACGAGAACCAGCGCACAAGACACCAGTTGCTGACACATCAACATCGTCGCTGCAATTCTTATCACGTGAGATTTGCCATATGCGGGCGGCAGGACGATTGCGGTGTTTTGTTTCCCTTCCCTGACATTCATCAGAATCGTGTCTATCGCGTTCCGCTGACCTTCTCGCAATTTGCTTCGGTCTATTTGGAGCCAATCGGGCTGCATTCGGTTCCCCTTATTGATGTTACATTTGGGACATAATGCCTGCATGTCAAATGGGTCCGTGCTCTGTGCCACGGAGTATGGGGTCACGTGGTCAGCGTGCCAACCCATGTCCAGCGGTTGCCCACATCGAACACACCGTCCGTCGGCAGACTCGAAAAGGAGGTTCCGCCAGTATTTTGACCGCAGGTATCGTCCGCTCAATGAATGTACTCCTTATCGTCGCACGGTCATTATGCCATCATCCAATTTCTTACGGAACCAGCGTTCCGGCTGACCGGTTGCCGGGCAGCGCATTGGATACGCCGGGCACGATTGGGGTGGAGGGCGGTATCCAGAGCGTTGCGGCGGTTATGGCGTCGGCATGGGGGCGGGGCGTCTGGCCAGTAAATAGCACAGTCCCGATATAAATTGCAGGGGAGCCGCGACCATCAGCACGCTGGCATAGGTGTCGGTCTGGACATATACCCATCCGGCAGCAACCGGCGCCACCAACGCGCCGGCCCCAAAGCTCACGGTCATAATCCCGGTAAGAGTGCCAAAGCTGCGGCGGCCAAAATACTCCCCCACGGCCAACCATCCCAGGGTGGCGATCCCTTCGGTGGACGACAGAGAGATCACAAAGAGGGCGGCAGCGACATTGCCGGACCACCAGAGTACGGTGGCCGTGCCGGCGGCTCCGATGGTCATTCCGGCCACCAACAGCCAACGGGAAGGGATCACAGTAGCCGCGAGTCCCATGCCGAACCGGAGCGGGATGATGGCCAGGAAGGTAAGGGAAAGATAATAGGCTGCCTGTTCCTCTGGCACGCCTTTCCACACCAGCAAGGAAATCTGGTTGATCACCAGGGCGTCGGAACAGGCGATGCGAAGGGTTACCGCGACGGTGAGAAGCCAGAAAGCAGGGGTTGACACGGCGCGTTTGAGGGTTAAGTCTTGGGCGGTGTACACCGCTTCCCGGCGGCGGCCCGGCATCGCCGGCAGGTCGGTGTCGCTGGGCGGGTCGCCATCGGGTAGTTGTCCGATGTCCTCCGGGCGGCTGCGAATGACGCGGGCGGCCACCACAGTCAGTATCAGCAGCAGCGCTCCGGACCCGAGTATGATGGTGCGCCAGTCGAACCATCCTTGCAGGTAAGCCAGGGATGGCACCATGATCGCGGCCCCGGCGGCAAAGGCAGTGTTCAGCAGGGTCATTGCCAATGCCTTGCGACGCACGAACCACTGGTTGACGATCGTCATGAGGTTGGGAGCGATCCCGATGCCACGACCGATGGCGGTGACCACCGAATACGCCAGAAACAGCTGCCAGTAGGTATTTATCAGGGCCACCGACGTAAATCCGATGCAGCTGAGCAAACCGCCCACCAGCACCAGTTGGCGTCCGCCATACCGGTCGGCGAGCCAACCGGCGACTAACGACGCCACGTTGCCGATGGCCCAGGCTGATCCGATGACGAAGGCAAACTGGGCCTCGTTGATGTTTAATTGATCGCTGATGGGGAGGGCGAATACGAGGAAAGCGGGTATCACCGCGCCAAATCCCAATGATCCGAGGGCGCTGGAAGCCGCGAGTACCCACCAGCCGTAAAAAATGCCGCCCCGATTGGTCGGTGGGACGGCATCGCCGCGGTCGTGGTGTGGCGCGGGCGCGGGCACGGCAATCAGGCAGGGCGATTTGAAGCGGCGAACCGGCAGCGCCAGCGGCGTCTCCGGCTGTTTCGGTCTGGGATCGTGAACTTCCGAGGCGCCATGTCGGAAGTGGAGTATACAGACTTTGGCATCAGGCGACCTTTGATATCGGGCGACGCGGTGGCGGTCCGGCGACGATTTACGCTGGAGACACGGCGGGTCGTTTTGCCATGAAGAGGGCGCTGGCGGCGATGAATTGCAGCGGGCCGATTACGAGCAGCACCGGAACGAAACTGTCAAAACGGTCGAACACCGAACCGGCGGCTGCCGGAACTATCAGGCCGCTTACGCCGTAGCAAACCGTCATCATGCCTACCAGCGTACCGAAGCTGCGGCGTCCAAAGTATTCGCCGACCGCCAGCCAGGCCAGCGCGCTCACTCCCTGTCCGGTTGCCGATGACAGGATGAGAAACCAGGCCACCCGCTCGCCGGAAAAGATCAGGACGGCGGCGGTACAAAGCATGGCTACGACCATTCCTCCCCCGAGCAACAGACGCGGCGGCAAGAGCGAAGCGGCTATGCTCATGCCGAACCGGAACGGAATCATGGCCAGATACGTCAGGGACAAATAATATGCGGTGCGGCTTTCGGGTACGCCTTTCCAGATCAATAGCGGGATTTGGTTGATTATCAGCACGTCGGAAGTGATGGTGCGGAGGACCGCACCGATTGCCAGCATCCAGAACGACATGGTCACCAGAGCCTGCCGGACGGAAAACTCGTTGCCGGAATACCTGTTGGCAGTGGTGTCCGGAGTCCCACCGGCTTCGATCCGGTTGGGCGAGACGCGCCGCCGGCTATCGGCATCCGGTTCTGCTCCGTAGGGTTGGAGGCCAATGTCCTCGGGCCGGCTGCGTATGATTGCGACGGCGGGCAGAGTCAGCAGGCACACGAGGGCTCCGCTGGCGAACACGCTGATGCGCCAATCCACCAGCGTGGCCGACCAACTCATGGCCGGCAGCAACGCCGCGGCGCCGGCGGCGAACGATGTGTTCACGATTGAAATGGCAAGGGCTTTGCGTCGGATAAACCACTGATTGACGACGGTCATCAGTGTTGGGAAAATGCCCAGTCCCCGACCCACGGCTGCCAACCCGGAGTAGGAAACGACCACCATCCAAAAGGAATCGGCGAAAGCGAGGGCGGCGAATCCGATTCCGCACATCAAGCCGCCGGCCAGCACCAACCGGCGGGCGCCGTAACGATCGGCGAGCCAACCGGCGCCCAGCGAGGTGATGTCGCCCACACCCCAGGCGGCGCCAACCACGAAGGCCGATTGGCCGGGTGTGATGTGGAGATCGGCGCGGATGGACTCTGAGACGGCCAGAAATCCGGGTATCACGACGCCGAAGGCAGCGAAGCCGAGACTTGCTGCGGCAACCACCACCCACCAACCGTAGAAATGTGCTGGTTTGCCCTGGTTACGGGACAGCTTTACCGTGGTGGCCTCAATAATATGATCGGCAATATAATCGGTTGGAACAAGATCGGCAGGCGAGTTTCGGCGGCCCGCCGATGCCCGCCAATGTTGGAGACCGGCCGGGAGTTTATCGGGCAGGTCCGTCAGTCGCCAAACGGTATCACGAGGTACACGCGCTCTGCATCACCAATCACCCGGGTGGTATGTCCCTGGCCGGTGAGGTCCTCTGCCATCAGTACATCGCCGGGTCCCACTTGGTACGTGCTGCCGTCGCCAAGCCCGATTTCGGCCTGGCCGGCGAGGGTTACGGTGTACTGCTTGCGGGGAGCGCAGTGGAAATCCAGGAAATAATCCGGTGGGGAAATTCGGATGGTCATGCCGGAGGTCGGCTGCATGGGAGTGCCACGGCCATAGGCTCCTTCGGTATCGATGAAATCCTCGAAGGGCGGTTCGTAAGTTTCCAGATGAGACTGACCATCGGGGCCGCTGTAAACGCGCAGGAATTGGGGCATTGCAGGAACTCCTTGTCGTGCTGCCGGCAGTACAACCACGTCCGGCGCCGGTTATCTGCGGGCATTATACATAACGGCACACACCCGGCCGGGCCGCTTGAGGCTGGCTGCGGTTTCCACCAGCGTTACGAGAGACGGGCGTGACGAGAGACGGGATGGTACGCGCGGGAGACCGGGGCCAGCCACGGTTACAGCATGGGGAAGGCCAGGGGATGATCAGTCGCCGCCGGAGTTGCGGCGGGTTACCCATGAGCTGCGAGCATTGCCGTCTGCGGAATCGCGGGAGCGTCGCGCATAATCGACGATGCGGGTTATGATGGCGGCAACGCCGAGACCGGCGGCTGCGCCCAATGGAAAAGCAATCAGCGCCGCCGCGGCGCCCAGCACAATCATCACGTGCGGCTCCACGATGGATCGGTCGTTGAGCGCGGCGATGAAGCTGAAACGGGCGAAGATAGACCAGGCAACGTAAACGCCCGCCGCGATTCCGCCGGCCGCGGCTCCCAATATGTAGGGAAGCCTGGTTGAGTTAAACATTGGTGAACCTGTGGGGACCGGGCCAGCGCCGGGGTTGATACACAAAGTGTGGTGTGTAAATTGCGGTAATTGCAGTCATGATTGCTTCAAACGTAGTCGATTAACGGAGCAATTCTAGCATAGTTTCGGCGATTATTCGCGTGTTATGTGAACTGAATTCGTAACGTGACATTGACAAAAGTAGTATGACAGCGTATTAATCCGAACTCATCCCACCAAGTTGGCGAGCGAGAAATCCGGCGGCGCTGACGTGACAAAGGAGCGTAGCTCGAATCATGCGATCAGGACGATTATTGGATATCCGGCTGCTGTTTGCAGTTGGTCTGGCGGCCGCGCTGATCGGCGCCGTGGCCTGCGGTTCGTCCGGGGAACCGGACGCGGCAACCGACGGCGCCGGCGCAGACACGGCTGCTTCTACGGGAGCGACCGATGGGTCTACCACCGGCGACACGACTGCGTCTCCTGAAACCACCGCAGAGCCGTCGGCTTACCAGATTACCGGCGGACACGTGAACCTGCTGGTTACCAACATCGGCAACGGCAAACTGGACCCGTTCCTGACCGAAGGCGAAGACCTGAAATTCCAGCGGATTTTCCAGGCTCCCCTGGTTGGCGGCAAGGGCGGCAGCGAGTTGACTCCATCGGTGGCGCAAGACTGGTCGGTCAGCGCAGATGGAAAGGTTTGGACCTTCACCATCAATGTCGGCGTGATCAAAGCCCATGATGGAAACGTGATCACCCGCGACGACGTGTTCTTCAACTTGGATTCCAGGTTGGGAGAAGAAGCGCTGCGGTTGCTTGAGACGACCTATTACGAGCCGCGCGACGTTGCTCTGACGGCGTTAATCGATGGTGTAACGAAGGGGCCGGCGGACGATCAGGTCCAGATTACATTCAACACAGTGCGGCTGGACTTCGCCTTCAACTGGTCTGAAAACTCGCAGGGCGCAAATCCCATGATCGTTCCCGAAGCGTCGATGCGGGAGCGGGCCGGCGCCACCGGGTTCGAGGGTTATGAAACTGACCCCGTTGGCATCGGATCCATGCGCGTTACGGATTTCGTGCTGGAGCAGAAATATTCATTCGAGCGGTTTGATGATTTCTTCTGGACTCCCGAAAACGGGTACGATGAAGATCGCAGAGTAACGTTCGACACCCTGACTATTGAACTGGTGCCCGAACCGGCGGCCCGTCTGGCTGCACTGCGCAGCGGCGATGCACAGTTGATTGAAGCCAACATCAACATGATTGGCGATATCGAGAGTATCGACGGCGCTTCGGTTGCCTGGCAAAACGAGTCGTCTTACAACCTGGTGGTGTACGTGGACTGCTGGCAAGAGACGATGTGGTGCTATCGCAAGGAAGCGCGTCAGGCAGCTGAACACGCAATCGACAAGGACCTCATCGTCAATGACCTGTACACCCCGCAAGCGGTAGCCGCCAACGGCTTTTCCCATGTGACCCCTAACGCGTTGGGCTGGGGCGAAAACCTGGCGCCACGGCCGTACGATCTGGAGAAGTCTTACGAGCTGCTGAAATCGATCGGATTCGGCGGCCCCAATGGCGACGACGGGACCGACGCCAACGGCGAACAGGTGTCTTTCACCGTTTATACCTGGGAAGCGGGAGACCTTCCGGGATTGCCTGACCTGGCCCAGCTATACAAAGATTTCTGGGTTGACGGCCTGGGTTGGGATGTAAAGGTAGTCGTTGGAGACGCTGCGTCCACCCGCCAGCAATGGAACAACCGTGAGCTGCCGGGCGACGTGCTGGTACGTACCAATGAAGCTCGGTACGACGGAACGTCCATCGCCCAGGGCTCGTACCTGAACAAGGAAATCGCCTGGCGGGTAATTGACGACCCGGCGCTGGAACCTTGGGCCAGCACTACGACTCCCAGGGTGATGGAGGGTCTGTCCGACCTGAACCCCGACACGCGTCATGCCACGTACAATGCGATGTGGGATTACCTGCAGGAGGAGACCCACTGGGGCGACGGTTTCCATACCAACGTACCCTGGGGGTTGGGCTCTGAGATAGAGTCCTACGAACCCTGGAGCCTGGTACCGTATGTAACCGCTATCTGGACGTTGAAGTTCAAATAGGCGACCCGCAACACGTACTGAAAAATTGCGTCCCGGTTGGAGCACCCCGCGGTTCCTATCGGGACGCGCGATGCTACTCGGGTGACTTCGTGGTGGATGGATGCGGGAATCGCGAAACGGGCGCCACGGTCTCACCTGAATATCGGTTAAGATCGATTTTTAGATTAGCGGATTAGAAACCATGACCGGCTACATAGGGCGGCGGATAGTAGAAGGTGTGATAACGCTTATCGCACTGAGTTTTGTGGTGTTTGGCAGTGTGCATCTGACCGGCGATCCGGCGCGCTTCCTGCTGCCGATTACCGCGGAACACGACGAATCGGTTTACGAGGCGCAAAAGGCTGCCTACGGCCTGGATAAACCGTTCATTATCCAGTATTGGAATTTCCTCACCAAAGCAGTGCGCCTGGACTTTGGCACTTCCTTTACCGCCCGGCGCCCGGTAAAGGAGATATTATTGGAACGGATCCCGGCGACGGTGCATCTGGCAGTGACGGGAATGATACTGGCGGTCGCGGTTGGTGTGCCGCTGGGAATCATTTCGGCGGTTAAACGGGATACGTTGCTGGACAAGGTGTGCAAAGCCTTCGCGATATTCGGGATGGCGGTTCCGCAGTTCTGGATCGCCATCATGCTGATAATTCTGTTTGCCGGCTATTGGGGCTGGCTGCCGGCCTTCGGGCGGGGCGACATAACCGGGTGGATCCCCACGTGGTCACAAATACCGGATATGATTGCCCACCTGATTCTGCCGGCTTTTGTGTTGGCTCTGGCGATTATCGCTGCGATTATGAGGCTGGCCCGATCGGCGATGCTGGAGGTTCTGGATACTGACTACGTCAAATTCGCCCAGGTGAAGGGCATGGGAGAACGGGCTGTCATCTGGAAGCACGCCGCCCGCAATGCGCTTATTCCAGTCATAACCTTTGGCGGTATCAGCCTGGCGGGTCTGCTCAATGGCTCGGTGGTTGTAGAGGTGGTGTTCGCCTGGCCCGGTTTGGGTTTGATGTTGCTGGAAGGAGTTTTGTCGAACAACTTCCCCCAGGTTGAGGGGGCGATCATGGTTTCGGGAGCGGCCTATATTCTCTCCGCCTTGGTTGTTGACATTCTTTACGGTTACGCCGACCCACGGGTTCGGCTGAACTAGGCACATCCGGAGGGCGATATTGGCCGCTGAAACTCCTGTACTGGTGATTGAACAACGGGTCCCTGTCGGGTTGAGGCAGCGGATACGGGAAGCTCGGCTGCCCTGGGTTCCGCTGGTGATTCTGTCCGTGATCCTGTTGTGCGCGATCTTTGCCAACCTGATTTCTCCCCATGATCCACGGGAGAACGACGTTCGGAACAAACTGGAAACACCGTTTACCAACACCGAACACATACTTGGCACTGACCGGTTGGGCAAAGACATGCTGAGCCGGTTGATCTTCGGGGCCCGCACCATGCTGCAGGTTACCGCCCCGTCGATGGTGGTGGCCATTCTCGCCGGCAGCGTGGTGGGGCTGGTATCCGGTTACGCCGGACGTTGGGCTGACTCAGTGCTGATGCGGATAACCGATGCTGTACTGGGGTTTCCGTCGATTCTGGTGGCTCTGCTGATCGTCACGTATCTGGGTACGGGCGTATGGAACGTGATGATTGCCATCGCGGCGACCCAATGGGCGCGGTTTGCCCGCATGATTCGGGGTGAAGTGCTGTCGATACGCGACCGGGATTTTGTGGTACTGGCACAGATTTACGGTGTTTCATCCGGAATGATCGTGTGGCGGCACCTGTTCCCGAACGTGATTAACACATTGATGGTGCTGACCAGTGTCAGCGTGGGGCAGGTTATTCTCCTGGAAGCATCATTGAGCTTTCTGGGGTTGGGACTGGCGCCGGGGGACCCGGCGTGGGGGATTCTCGTGGCGGAAGGCAGGGAATTTTTGACTCAGGCCTGGTGGATCGCACTGTTCCCTGGTCTCATCATTACCGTGGTTGTTATGGCCTTCAATTTCTTTGGCGATTGGCTGCGAGACTATCTGGACCCGCGGTTGCGCCGGGCAGGCTGAACCGGGAGCCATGTTGGTTCTACCCCGCCGATTGACTGGCGGGGTTTTTGCTGGGCGAGGTAGTCCCTGCATCGCTGGACGGATCGTGAAGCGTCGCCGAAGGATGTTCCGGAAGCGATGCCATCCTGATGTGGAGCCGGATTGAACGGGCGTGAGGACGCGGGATGGCCCTGCCGGCCGCCGGGTCCGGGCCGTGAGGGTTCGGCGAATCACAACATGGTATTGCTGGCGCAACCGTTTTACGTAAAACAACACTTTCTAAGCAGTGTTGATATTTTGAAATTCATTCCGTCATTCCGGCGAAAGCCGGAATCCATAGGTCGTAAGGTGAACAAATCGAAAACGTTATTAACGAATTCGGTCATTGGATTCCCGCTTTCGCGGGAATGACGAGAAATGTCAACACAACCTGATATATGCTGCTGTAAATCGGTGTGTATCTCAATAATCATGATAGAGATTGACGAAAATTAGCGGATATGCTATTGCTTCTGTTGCCAGTCGTTTTTTCCCTGAAAGTGAACGCACCAAAGCAGTCACGATCGGCATGGAGGATTTCCTGATGTTGTTACGAAAATTGGGTTTCAGGACGATAGTGGTTATGCTCGCGGCCTTGCTCCTGGCAGCGTTGGCGGCATGCGGCAGTCCATCAGAGGATGCTGGCGCCGACGGCGATGGGTCGAGCGGAGCCACTACTACCGATCAACCAGCCGACGGCGGCGGGTCGGCAGGCTCCGCTACCGCAGTGCCGCAGCAAACGGCCGCCGCGCCCAGTGGCGAAACTGTATTCACCGGCGGGAAAGTAACGCTGATGAACGCGGTTTGGGCCAATGAGTTGTTTACCCCCCGCGACGGCGTCGGCGAGACGGCCACCTACGGTCGGCAGATGCACGCTTTCTGGATCAACGGGAACGAAAACGTTGAGATGCTGCCGGGAGTCATTACGGACTGGCAGGTATCGGAAGACGGCTTGTCCTGGGATGTGACGTTGCGGGAGGGGATTACCTTCCACAACGGGGACCCGTTAACCATCGACGACGCGTTGTTCACGATGGAGTTCGTGTTCGGCCCGGAGGCGATTGAAACTTCGCTGAGCCCCAGCGTGTCTGCCGAGGCGGCAGACACGGAAAGTATCGAGGCCATCGACTCCTCCACGCTGCGGGTGACGCACAAATCTCCCAAGGCGTTTTTCCCGTTCTTCATATCTGAATTGAGTTTTGGCATCGCCGGAGTGGTGCTGCCGAAAGCCTACTTTGAAAGCGTGGGACAGGACGGATACAACGCGGCGCCGATCGGAGCCGGGCCGTTCCGGTTGGAGGATCACGTCATCAGCGAGCAAATGTTGCTGGAACGATACGATGATTACTTCCTGCCGGAGCGCAGCCCTTCATTCCAGACGTTGGACCTGCGATTGGTGCCGGAAGTGTCGACGCGTACAGCCGCGCTGAGGGCGGGTGACGCTGACGTCATCGAGGCCAATCTGTCGGTAAAGGAACAGATTGAGGATGGTGGTGGTCGGTTGATCTGGTCGCAAGAGTCATCGTATATGTGGATTCTGCTGCCGGGATGCTGGGAAGTGCAGTTCCCGTGCAACAAGAAGGAAGTACGGCAGGCGCTCGACTATGCGATTGACAAAGACCTGATCATCTCCCAGTTGTATGGGCCGGAAGCCGCAGTGTCGAAAGGCTGGAACTACGTAACACCCAGTGCGCTAGGATACAGCGAAGATCTGGATCCCTTCCCCTTCGACCCCGAAAAAGCGCAACAGCTGTTGGTCGACGCGGACTATCCCGGGGGCGAAGGCTTTGGGACGCTGGAGGTTCACACCTGGAAGGCGGGAGACGTACCGTTCCTGCCGGAGCAGGCGCAGTTGATCGCCGACATGTGGCGGCAGAACCTGGGGATCGAGGTGGACGTGCTGGTTGGCGACGCTTCCACCGTTAGAGAGCGGTGGTTTGACCGTCAGCTGGACGGAAAGGTCATCGTGCGGGCGAACGAGTCTCGCTGGGACGGTGGCAGCATTATGAACGCCATCTATGGCGACCCCGAAGGCCGCGGACACCTGGGCGGGCGGCGCGATGATCTGATCGCGGTGGCCAAGGATGCGCTGGCGGTCGTCGACCCGGCCGAGAGGCAACAGGCGTTCAACGATGCCTACAAGATTTTTTACGAGGAACATTACGAGTTTGGCACGGGATACGTGAACCTGCCCTGGGGAGTCGGGCCGCGGATTGCTTCCTGGGATCCCTGGCCGGTGGTCGCGTACCAGACTGCGATCTGGACGATGCACCTGAATCCGGAATCTTAGTATCTACAGCAGGCTGATGGACGGGTAAAACCAATGTGGCAATTCGTAGCCATACGAGTTATTCAGGGATTCTTTACCCTGGTGGTCATCAGCCTGCTGGTGTTCCTGGCCACCCGGTTGACGGGTGATCCGGCGCTGGTCCTGTTGCCACCCGAGGCGTCGGGGAAGGCTGACTACGAACGGTTGAAGAAACAGCTCGGCCTCGATAAACCGTTGACCGAGCAGTACTACATATTCCTGCGCGGCGCGGTGGTAGGGGATTTCGGAGTTTCGATCAGAGACCGCAGGCCGACCAGGGATTTGCTGCTGGAGCGGTTGCCAGCCACGCTGCAACTGGCGTTGGCCGGGATGCTGCTGGCAATTGTAGTCGGCATACCGTTGGGGATTCTGTCGGCGGTAAGACGCGACTCGATTTTCGATAAAACCGGCAAGTTATTTGCCGTGCTTGGCATGGCAGCCCCCCAATTCTGGGTGGCGATCATGCTCATTCTGCTGTTCGGAGCAATTCTGAAAGTGCTGCCGACCTACGGGCGTGGCGGCCCGGATCATTTTATCCTGCCGGCATTTGTGCTGGCCTGGTCTATCATGGCCGGCATCATGCGGCTGGGGCGATCCAGCATGTTAGAAGTGATGGACAGCGACTACGTGCGTTTCGCGCGCATCAAGGGATTGAAAGACGGGATGGTGGTGTGGAAGCACGCCCTGCGCAACGCGTTGATTCCCATCCTCACGTTCAGCGGGATCAGCCTGGCCGGTCTGCTGAACGGGGCTATCGTGGTGGAGGTGGTGTTCGCCTGGCCTGGCCTGGGCCGATTGTTGCTGGATGGTGTTTTGCAACGCAATTTCCCGGTAGTGCAGGCGGCCGTGATGGCATCGGCATTTTTCTACATCCTGACTGCGCTCATCGTCGACATATTGTACGTGTACGCGGATCCCAGGATCAGGGGTTAGGCTAACCGGGAGCAAGGCGCATGGCAACCACAAATGATCTGATTCTGGACACCTCACAACCGCAACTGTCGTTGCGACAGCGGTTGGCTGAAAAAAAACTGCCGTGGATCCCGATATTTGTATTGGCGGTGCTGGTGTTCTGCGCCGCATTCGCCAACTGGGTAGCGCCCCACGACGCCGACAAGCTCAATATTCTCGACAGTAAAATTGCGCCGTTCGAGAGCGCTGAATATATCCTGGGTACCGATGTGTTGGGCCGGGATGTATTGAGCCGCTTGATTTACGGAGCGCGTACCACGGTACAGATCAGCGTGATCGCGTTGGCCCTCACTGCAACTGTGGGTACGCTGGTGGGGCTTGTTTCGGGCTACTGGGGAGGTTGGGTTGATGCGGTGTTGATGCGAATTACCGACGCCGCCCTGGGATTTCCGACCATATTGGTCGCGCTGGTGGTGGCGGTGATAATGGACCGCGGCCCAATGACGATTATTCTGGCGGTTCTGCTGACGGTGTGGGCCAGGTTTGCCCGCATGATAAGAGGCGACGTCCTCACCGTGAAAGGATACGACTTCGTGACGCTGGCTCAAATTACGGGTGTACGGTCGCCGATCATCCTGCTGCGCCACATTTTCCCCAACGTTGCCAACACCCTGATGGTGATTACGAGCCTGATGGTGGGGCAGATTATCCTGCTGGAAGCGGCGTTGAGCTACCTGGGATTAGGGTTGCCTCCGGGCGCGCCGGCGTGGGGTATAATGGTGGCGGAAGGGCAGGATGTGATACTGGATGTGTGGTGGCTTTCGCTGTTCCCGGGGGTTGCGATCACAATTGTCGTGTTGGCCTTTAATTTCTTTGGCGACTGGCTGCGCGATTACCTGGACCCCAAACTGAGAAGGGCGCGCTGACGTCCGTCATTGGGTGTTGCGTCAAAGTGTGTTGAATGACTAATGATTTAATTCTGCGGGTTCAAGATCTGCAGACCCACTTCTTCACTCGCACCGGTGTGGTGAAGGCGGTAGACGGAATCAGCTTCGACCTGCATCGCGGCGAGACGCTGGGCATTGTCGGCGAATCCGGATCAGGAAAGAGCATGACCGCATGGTCGATCCTGGGAATGGTGCCTCATCCGGGCCGAATCGTGGGTGGGAGCATCGATTACCTGGGGGAAAACCTGCTGGACAAAAGCAAGGGGGAGATGCAGGACATACGCGGTTCCGGCATTTGTATGGTGATGCAGGACCCGTTGACGTCGTTGAATCCGGTGTTTACGGTGGGCGACCAGTTGATGGAAACCCTTCGCCTTGAGTACTCCGAGTCCAGGCGGTCGTTGCGTCAGCGTGCGATTGATTTGCTGGCCAACGTTCGAATACCGGCGCCGGAAGACCGTATGACCAACTTCCCCCATCAGATGAGCGGCGGAATGCGGCAGCGGGTGGTTGGGGCCATCTCAATCTCCAGGTCGCCGAACCTGCTGATCGCCGACGAACCGACGACTTCGCTCGATGCCACGATCCAGCTCCAGTACCTGCGTTTGCTGAAGGATATTCAGGAGCAGACCGGGGCGGCGATCATATTCATTACCCACGACTTCGGGATAGTAGCGCGGATGTGCGACCGGGTGGCGGTGATGTATGCCGGCCGGATTGTCGAGCAGTCGGACGTTGTGGATATGTTCGATTATCCAGCGCATCCTTACACGGAGGCGCTGTTGCAATCGGTGCCGGATCTGGACACCGATGTGGACATGCTGCCGTCCATTGACGGGCAACCTC
Source organism: Dehalococcoidia bacterium (assembly GCA_965262485.1). Taxonomy (GTDB): domain Bacteria; phylum Chloroflexota; class Dehalococcoidia; order Lucifugimonadales; family UBA3495; genus Bin87. The sequence goes on from OZ253540.1 coordinate 4,039,114, forward strand.
CGCAGCTGGATTCCCTGCCGGTGGGTTGCGCGTTTGCGCCCAGGTGCCCTTACGCTTACGAACGATGCGAAGAGTATCCGCCGGAGTTCACGATCGCCGCCAGTCACACCTCGCGGTGCTGGAGGGCAGAATAATGGTAACAGCACCGACGGAACCCGTGGCCGCCGCAAGCGCTGCGAGCGATCAGTCGCTGGTGCGGCTGGAAGGCATCAGGAAGCATTTTCCGGTATACCGGGGGAACCTGCTGCGGCGCATGACCGGCACGGTCAAGGCTGTGGATGGCATTTCCATCAATATAATGCCCGGCCAGACCTATAGCCTGGTGGGCGAATCGGGCTGCGGCAAAACGACGACGAGCCGGATGGTGCTGATGGCCGACCGACCCACGGAAGGAAGCATCTACTTTGACAACCGGCCGATGAACCGCTTCAGCGGCGCGGAACGGCGGAATTTCAAGGCGTCGGTGCAGGCGGTTTTTCAAGACCCCTGGAGTTCGTTGAATCCCCGCATGAGAGTGGACCAGATAATTTCGGAACCGCTGGTAACGCACCGACGGCTCAGCCGTGCGGAGGTGCGTTTGCAAGTTCAGGAGCTGTTGCAGGTGGTGGGCCTGCATCCGTTTCACGCCGAGCGGTATCCCCATGAGTTCAGTGGAGGGCAACGCCAGCGCATCGCCATTGCGCGGGCTTTGTCAACGCGGCCCAAGCTGATTGTGCTGGACGAACCGGTATCGGCGTTGGACGTTTCGATCCGCGCGCAGATATTGAACCTGCTGAAGGAGCTACAGTCCACCTATGAACTCAGTTACCTGCTGATCGCCCACAACCTGGCAACGGTGCGGTATATGAGCCACATGGTGGGGGTGATGTACCTGGGCAAGATCGTGGAAGAAGCGCCACCGGCGGAGCTTTTCACCAACGCCCAACATCCCTATACCCGGGCGCTGATTTCGGCGTCGCTGCCGGCGCATCCTCGCCTGAGACGTGAGGAGATTGTGTTGTCGGGCGAGGTGCCGTCGCCGCTGAACCCTCCTGGTGGCTGCACCTTCCATCCGCGCTGCCCGTTCGTGATGGAACGGTGTTCGGTGGACATACCGCTGTTGAAGGCATACAGCTCGGGCCACATGACCGCCTGCCACCTGTACGAAGATGGCGTGCCCGTGGCCGGATAGCGTCCACGGCTATATTCCCCGCGTTTTGAATTACATCTAAACCCCGTCTTTTGCAACGGGGTTTTTGATTTTCATAGAGTTAACATATCACGAACGCGTATACACTTGCGATTCGCAGTATAATATCCGGCGTTGCGCTGCCAAAAGTGACGCCAAGCGGCGCGTTTCACGGCAGATAGATAGAAGGAGCATCCATTGCTGCAGGCGCGAGAACTGGTCCATCCCGTGCGACTGGCGAGAGGGCTATTTTACGGCTGGTGGCTGGCCGTAATCGGCGCCGTAATCATGGTTATCGGTACGGTGCCGCTCTTTCAGGCGCTTTCCTTGTGGATGCCGGTGCTGCAGGGGAACTTCGGCTGGACGGACAGCCAATTGTCGTGGGGATTCGCCCTGACGCGGGCGGAAGGCACGGTGATGGGACCCATAGCCGGTTGGGGCGTGGACAAGCTCGGCCCTCGCAAGATGGTCATAATCGGCCTGATAGTTGTCGGCGTGGGTTTTCTGCTGTTCAGCCGGACGCACACATTGTGGATGTTCTACATAGCGTTCATGGTGATCAGCCTGGGGTCGGGGTTGGGTTCATGGCTGCCGGCCAACACCGTGTTGAACAACTGGTTCAGGCTGCGGCGGTCTACCGCGATGGCCATACCGATGATTGGTTTCGGCGTGGGCGGGATTTTCATCGTTCCGTTGATGGCGTGGGGGATGGGTTGGGACGCCCAGGCCGGGCAGCTGATCGAGGGCCGGCTGGGATGGCAGACGACCGCGTTGGCGGTGGGTTTGGTGGCGCTGATTGGCGCCGTGCCGCTGGCGCTGCTGATGCGGAACCGCCCGGAGGACTATAACCTGCACCCCGACGGTATCGAACCGGAAACGGCCGTGGATGCGTCAACGCCGCAAACTCGCGAGGCGACGGAAATTGCTCCGGACTACCAATGGCGGGAGGCCATACGGGCTCGTTCGTTCTGGTTAATTACGATGGGCCACGCCAGCTCGTCCATCATAATCATCAGCGTGATGACCTATCTGGGTCTGTTGATGGTGGAAAGGAATTACTCTCTGGTACAAGTGGGGCTGGTGGTGTCGGTGCAGACCACGGCGGCCACTGCCTTCATGCTGATCGGCGGCGTGGTTGGGGACCGCATACCCATCAGGTGGGCTATATTCGCGTTTTCATTCCTGCAGACGATCGCCGTCGGGATATTGCTGTTTGCCCATACGATGCCCATGTTCATGCTGTTCGCCATCCTGATGGGAATTGGTTTTGGAGGACGCACGCCTCTGACGACGTCGATTCGGGGCGTATATTTCGGTCGCAGCAACTTCGCGACGATAACCGGCATTTCCATGATTCCGATGAACATCATGTTTATTTTCGTGGTGCCGTACATCGGGATGATGAAAGACTACGTGACCGGGAACTACACGATCCCGTTCGCCACGGTGGCCGCGGTGAGCGCAATTGGTTCGGCGCTGTTCCTGATGCTGGGGAACCCGCGACTTTCGCCATCCCAGCGCCGCCGCGTCGACGTGCAACGGCTCATCACGCGAGGCGCTACCACGCCGGCCGACGATTAGGTCTCTAAAACCGGGTCAGTTCGCGCACGTTGGGCCGCGTGGCAATCTCGTCGCCGTAGCAACTTCGTCATTCCCGCGAAAGCGGGAATCCAGCAACCGCACTGTAAAAGAATCGGAACAGTAGTTAACGAATCAGGTCACTGGATTCCCGCTTTCGCGGGAATGACGGGGGATAATCTGCCCATATGCGATAGCCCTGGGGGTGGAATCTCCTCGCAATGACGGGTGAAGGCCGGCGTGGCGGGCGGATGTGTCAGGGATTAACGCGGTGTTCAGGCGGGGCCGGGCAGGGTGTTGAACCGGCTCATCACTTCATGGGCGAAGAGGTTCAGGGTTTCCGAGGGCGCGAAGTCGGGGAAGACGATGAAGAAGTAGCAGATGCCGGCCGCCACGTACTCCGAGATTCGTTCGGAGCACTGCTCCGGGGTTCCCGAGATGGTGTTGGTCAGGCGATGTTCGTGGTATTGCTGCATCGTCATGCCAGACTGCCCGGCCAGTTGGGCGACCAGTTGATCGAACTCGCGCCGGGTGGGGGCGATCACCACGTTGGAATTATGAGTCGTTTCGATTTCTGAGGGGTCACGGCCGGCGGCTTCGACGGCGCGGTCGATAATCGCGCGCCAGCGTTGATGATCGGCCACGGAGTTGTTGGAGCCGGCGTTGCAGATGTCGGCGGTGCGGCCCACCATCGGTAGTACATGACGCTCGCCGTGACCGCCGACCAGGACGGGTGGCGCAGGAAACTGGGTGGGTTTGGGTTGCACGGTTGCGTTGTCAACGTGGTAAAAACGACCGAGGAAATCGACGGAGGGTTCGGTCCATAGCGCGCGGATCAGGGTAACGGCCTCTTCCAGCATCTCGCAGCGTACGCGGGTGGAGGGGAAATTCAGGCCGCTGGCCGTGGTGTCCGAGCGGCTGCCACCGGCGCCGATGCCCAGGGTGATGCGTCCGCCGCTGATCACGTCCAGCGTAGCCACCATCTTGGCGAGCAACGCCGGATGCCGGTAGGGGTTGGCCAGCGCCATCGGCACGGCGCGGATCCGTTGGGTTTGCGCCAGCAGCGCGGTCAAGGTTGTCCAACATTCCAGGGCATCGGAGTTCAGCAAGTCATACAGGCTGGCAGAGTAATAGCCCAACCGGTCAGCCTCCAGCCAAATGCGCTGCAGGTCCTCGTAGCTGTACCGATGCTGATTGATCCGGACGTTGAATTTCAACAATGGGCCGTGGGTCGCGTTGGTCATTGTGGATCTCCCGGGCATGTTGGAGACGCGGGTATGAAAAAGCCCTGGACGCAGCCAATTTCGGCAGCGCGCCCAGGGCGCAAAAATTCGGCGAGGGGCGAGTTACTTCTTGGAACCGTTGCCCTGGAACGCCGGGATTACTTCCCGCCCGAACTTTTCGATGGAGGCCATCACCTTGTCGTGGGGGATGGTTTCGGTTTGCATAATCAGCATGACCTGGTCGACGCCGATGTCTTCGTACATCTGGCAGGTCTTGATGCAGGATTCGGGGTTGCCGGCGATGATGACGCCGCGGTCGGACAGGGTGTTGCCGTCCAGCTGGGCGATTGCGGCTCGAGCGGCGCCCGGGCCGGCGTCCAGAGAGAGGCCAACGTCGGAGGCCAATTGCTTGTGTTCCTCGTCAGACTGGCGGAGCCAGCGACCGAAGTCCGCCTGCAAGTGGTCGGGCACGCCGCCCCAGGCTTCCAGCAACTCTTCGTAGGCGCCGATGCGGTCAGCGATGTAAGGCTTGTCGGGACCGAAGAAGGTCTTCATCGACTCGGCAGCCAGATCTTTGGCGTACTGGTCATCGTCGTCGCAGAAGGCATGAACGTTGTTGCCCCAGAACTCGGTGATGAATTCGCCCACCGGCTCGCAGTCTTTGAGTGAGTCGCGGTAAATCTGAACCTTCTCTTTCAGGATTTCCACAGCGTAGGAAGCGGACGACAGCACGCCGATACCCTTCTGGGCGGCCAGGCGGAAGCTGTCTTCGGATGTACAGGCGAGGTACATGCGCGGGTGAGGCTTCTGGAGCGGCTTGGGAAGGACGCGACGCTTGGGAACACTCCAGTGCTCGCCTTCGTACTCGTACTCATCAGAAGTCCAGATTTTGGGAATCATGCTGAGAGACTCGGCCCACAGGCTGCGAGTGTCGCGCGGGTCGATACCGAGACCGGTCTGTTCGTAGGCGTTGGAGCGGCCGGTGCCGAGTTCGATGCGTCCATCGGTGAGCTGGTCGAGCAGCGCGACCCGCTCGGCGACGCGCACCGGATGATGGTAGGGGAGGATGCAGACGCCGTAGCCGATGCGAATCTGCTTGGTAATTTGGCTAAGTGCGCCGAAGATCGCATCCTGGGCGGGCGAGCCGGAGAAGCCGGTAAGGAAGTGGTGTTCGACGAACCACAGGTTGTTGAAACCAACCTGGTCGGCGAGTTCACACTGCGCGAGGGTTTCCTTGTACAGTGCATTCCAGTCAATTTCGGTGCCCTCGTACGGGCGCTGGCATTCGTAAAGCAGGCCAAACTGCATGGTTAAACTCCTGTGCGGCAAAATTGGGGCTGTGGGCGCAATCGGTTCATCCTGGCGCGAAACACTCCGACATTCAGCGCCAACATGCCGGGGTGCCTGTTGAGGCGCAGTATAGGGGATTTGCGCAGGCTTGGCGAATGGGCCGGGCCCGAATCACGCTTGGGCCAACCACCCAGGTCCAGCGCTGGCGATCTTATGATACAGTGCGGTTATGCTCGAATACTATTGGAGCGGTGATAAGGATGAGCGGTTGCGACAGGAGCGTGGGCTATCTTTTGAAGATGTAGTGTATCATCTGGAGTACGGCGGGTTGTTAGCCACGGTTGACCATCCCAATCAGATGCGACACCCGGGCCAGCGTGTTTTCATCGTTCGAATTGGAGATTACGCTTATGAGGTGCCGTTTGTGATGGAAGGAGACGCGTTCGTGCTGAGGACCGCGTATCCGAGTCGCAAAGCAACCCGAGATTATCTACGATAGCGATAGGCGGAGGCAAAAGATGACCATTGCGGACAACGAAAACCGGGAACCGCCGTTTTCCGATGAGGAGTTGGCCGAGCTGTGGCCTTTCGACGAACCCTGGCCTTTCAACGACGATGACGGCGTTGAAGATGATGAAGAACTGGATATGCTGCGATCCTTTGAGCGCGGCGAGTGGAAGCCGGTCGCTAACAATGAAGCGGAGATGGAACGCTATCGCGCAATAGCTCGTGCCACCATGGCTACTTGGGATAAGGAACGGCTGGCCGCAGTCCAGAGCCGGTGGGCCAATAACGGCCACCGGTGACGGTGCATCGCAAACGCTGCCATCCCTTGCCGACGGCGGCAATAGCGGCGATAATCGGGAGCAACCTGACTCATACGCTTTAATCAGGAGACGTAATTCAATGAAATATGACGTGATCATCATCGGAGCCGGCTCGGCCGGATGCACGATGGCAACGCGGATCAGCGAAGACCCGGACCGTTCGGTGCTGGTGTTGGAAGCGGGGCCGGATTACCCGGATTTTGAGTTGTACCCCGATGATCTGAAATACGGTTACGACCAGACTGCGTCGGCGGTTGACGCTCCCCACAACTGGACGTTCTGGGCGCAGAACCCCGGCCAGTCCCAGCCGATGCCGGTTCCGCGGGGCAAGGTGGTGGGTGGTTCCTCGGCGATCAACGGGCAGGTGCTGTTGCGCGGGGTCCCTGAGGACTATGACGCCTGGGCGGCCATGGGCAACGACGAATGGAAGTTCACCGATTGCCTGCCCTACTTCCGCAAGCTGGAAACCGACACGGATATCTCCGACGACTTCCACGGCAACACCGGGCCGATTCCGGTGCGGCGGCACAAGCAGGAAGACTGGCTGCCGGCTCAGGTGGCGTTTTGGGAAGCCTGCCAATCGGCCGGACACCCTCACGATCCGGACATGAACCACCCTGATTCGGGCGGAGTTGGTCCGGTGCCGATGAATAACCCCAACGGGGTTCGCATGAGCACTTCCATCACCTATTTGCGGGAAGCGCGCCATCGGCTCAACCTGACCATCAGGCCCAACGTAACGTGCCGTCGGATTATTTTTGAGGGCCAGAGGGCGGTGGGTGTTGAGGTGGAGAGCGGCGGCGATGTATTTACCGTGGAAGGCAACGACATCATCCTGAGTTCGGGATCGATTGGATCACCGCAACTGTTGCTGTTGTCCGGTGTGGGGCCGCCTGAGCACCTGCGGGAGATGGGAATTCCAGTGATCCACGAATTGCCGGGCGTGGGCCAGAACCTGCGCGACCATCCCAACATTCGGGTGCCCGTGAAGGTAAAGGACGATTTTCCGCTGGACCCGCAGGCGCCGCGCACGCAGGTATGCCTGCGCTACACGGCGTCGGGCAGTCACCTGCGCAACGACATCCAGATTATGCAGTCGTCGTTCTCCTCGCCCATTGCCGGCGACCCGCTGGAAGCAGAGGGCATCCGATTCACGTGCATACTGGAGTTGGCAATCGGTTCCGGGCATTTGAAGCTGGCAAGCACCGACCCGAACGATCAGGTTGATTTGAATTACAATTACTTCCAGGAAGAATTTGACCTGGCCCGGATGCGGGAGGCAGTGCGTTTTTGCGTGGACCTGCTGAAGACCGAGCAATACGCGGGCATAGTTGATGAGTTGCTGGACCCGCGACCGGAAGACCTGGCCAGCGACGAAGCGCTGAACGACTGGTTGAAGCGAATCGTCAGTACGTCGCAGCACATATCCGGCACCTGCAAGATCGGGTCTGCCGATGACCCCATGGCGGTGGTTGACCAACACTGTCGGGTGCATGGTCTGGAAAACCTGCACGTAGCCGACGCGTCGGTGATGCCGGATTGCATTCGCGCCAATACCAACTGCACCACGATCATGATAGCCGAGCGCAAGTCGGACTGGTTCCGGGCTGGCGAGTAAAACAGGCAATCAGATAACACGTAGCCCGTTGTACGCGGACATTCAGAACGCGGCAGCCGGCAGGGAGAGCGACCATGACTACGACGCCCAGAGAAGTACACGTTTACACCAACCCTGGTTGATTCAGTTGCCGGACGCTGGAGGAATTTCTGGCGTCCAACGGTGTTCAGTATGAGCACCACGACCTGTTGACCGATGACGCTGCCCGTGAGGATTTGAAGTCGCGCGGTGTGCTGTCAGCTCCGGTGACCATTATCGACGGCACCGAGGTGATTATTGGGTATTACCCCAAGAAGCTGATCCCGGCGCTGGGACTGGAAGACGCGCCCATTGACCTGTCGGGCCGTACCGCCTGGCTGGCCGAAAAATATCAGTGCATCCTGGGAGCGGCGGCGACGGTAACGCTGGAGATGACGCAGGAACAGTTGGCGCAACCCGTACTGTGGCGTCCGGAGTTGCTCCGTGACACGTTGGTGCACATCGTGTCATTCCCGGAACTGGCTTACACCAGCAGCGCCCGTGGGTCGATGTCCACGGAGGATATGCGTGCGTGCAAGGCGAGTCTGGAGCACCTGATGAAACCTGAGGAGATCGCTGCCTACGCAAAGCAGGTTTCAGACGGAGTCGTTGCATTTCTGCACAGCGGCAATACCGAAGGGTTTGAACGCGTGGTGCCAGCCCACTACGGTGGCGAGGTTACCGTGCTGGAACTGCTGAATATCATTTTGAGCCACAGCACTCACCACCTGAAGCAGGTTTACTGGTTCATGGGCGACAAACTGGGTCAGCCAGCCAGGCAACCGGCTACCGAGGCAGACATGGAGGGCATCTTTACGCCGGCCCAGCTTATTTAGCTGACGGTTACCGAGGTGTGGATCAAATGGCCGAACCACTGATCAGCCTGGACGAAACGCCAACCGCGCGGGTACTGTTGGCCGGCTGGCGACGCCAGTGGTCGGATGGGGGCAACATCTCCAGCGGTATGCCGCGCTGGCTGATCGAAAAATGGTCGGCGCGGCGTATCGGCCAGATGTCCGATGAAATCTCCAAGATGTGCTTTCCCTTCCAGGTTGCCGGAACCCACGACCTGTACCGGCCCCGGGCCTCGTTCACCGATGGCCTTCCGACCCGACCCATGCGTTGGGACAACGGGTTCTGGGATGCCGGCGATGGCGTAGTGATTTTCCTGGGCATAGAACCCTGGTTCCGGTTTGACCTTTACAGCCAGGGCTTCTTTGAAGCCGTAGATGCCATGGGGAGCCCCAAGGTAGTGGCAGTTGAAGGGTACAACGGGCCGGCTCCTCCGGAGCTGGAGCGGCGCATTTCGTGCGTGTACAGCAAGGCGTCGATGGCCGATGAGTTGCGGCAGCACGGTATGTTGTTCTCAAGCTACGGTTATCAGCAGCGGCAGGGGCCAACGGTGGGAATGGCTCTGGTGAACGCAGCCCATTATCAACGTCCCGACCTTGAGATGCTGCGAATCGGAGCGATGGCGCCCATGTTCCCGTTCAGCGGGAGCAGCGGCGGCCAACTTGGGATTACCACCGACCACCGGGCCTTTTACGACATCATGCGCCGCCTGCGGGGGTTATATTCGCTGAATATAGATCTGGCCGATCTTCGCCCGCGATATGAAGAAGAGGCCAGCCGATTGCAGGAATCGCTGGATCGGGTGGCGGATGGCAACGAGGAAGCGCGCCGCTATATTGAACGGGTGCGGAACGAATATCACTTCATGCCCTACGAGGAGCCGGTGGAACTTGATCCGGGCCTGGAAGGAACACTGGCGGATATTCTGGGGCAGTTTGACTATTCCGACGGAGAGAACGACGAACAGCCGGCAAATTGAACGCTTCCGGACGATATCCGTATTGAATAACGACCCCGACGTAATAAGTCGGGGCCGAAATTCAAGCATCCGCCGGTGAACCGCAGGGTCATTCGGTTTTCCTCATGTCATTGCGTGGAGCGCAGCTCGGTTGTCATTGCGAGGAGAGTAGCGACGTGGCAATCTCGTTGAGGTTGAACACACGTCGGCAAATCACCATTGCTACGGCGACGAGATTGCCACGCTGCGCTCGCAATGACAAAACCGGGAAAACCGAAAGACCCTCCGGTGGACCAAAAGAGGGGCGACGTAATTGTCGCCCCTCTGGAGTTTCCATCCGGCGCCGAGCCGGTCCCGCGGCAGTTAGTCCAGGACCAGCACGGTGTTTTCGCGGTCGCTGCGCCGCATTTCGGCCAGGCCGTCGGCCGGGTTATCGAACTTGTCGTAGTAAAATTCGATGCCGTTGCCGTCCGGGTCTTCGAAATAGACGCTGCCCGTCATACCGTGGTCGGTAGTGCGGTCCACCGCGACGCCGTTGTCCTTGAGAGTGTGGTAGAGGTCGCGCAGTGAGTCAAAGTCATCGACCTGCACGGCGAAGTGATTGAGCCCGACGTTGCCCTTCCGCATGGGCGCAGCATCGTCAGCGGCCTGGAACAGCGCCAGGTCGTGGTGAATGTCGCCACAGGTGAGGAAGGTGGCGGTGGGCCGCTGGACGGCGATCTGGAAGCCAAGGACTTCGGTGTAGAACCTGGTTGATGCCGCAACGTCGGTGACGTTGATTACGAGGTGGCCTACCTGCTTGGGTTTAACCATTTTGATGCTCCTTTTTGGTGAGATTGGACGCCTGTTGGCGACAATATACGACAGATTGAGGATAGTGGGCAAGGAAGATGTCGAAACGCGAATCAGCCAGACCGGGCTGTTTCGGTTCGGGCGTCCGGTGTTTATACCTCATCCATGCGGCGAACCATGGGGCGGTAGAGCCAGCCGGCGACGGATATAACCAGGAGGACGGCAGCGCCGCTGCTGATCGCCAGGGACCAACTGTAGACTTGCGCCAGCCAGGTGAGGGGATAGGCGCCGAGGAAGTGAAACACCGGGGCGAGCTGCATCATGGCCATCATCCGCCCGCGCAATTGCGGCGCGGTGGTTAACTGCATCAGCGAGCTGGAGACCGGCCAAAATCCGCCGATGCTGGTGGAACCGACCAGGGCAACCAGGATGCAGCTGACCCAGAACCAGGGAGACCACGCCATTGCGATCAGGCCCAGGCAGCAAGCAGTGATTTCCGCATACATCAACAGGCCCTTGTGCTTGCGATCTCTCCAGCTGGCCACAACGATGGAGCCGAGGAATGCACCGGCGCCGCGGCACATCATCAATACGCCGGTTTGGACGGGACTGAGTTTCAGGAACTCCTGGGCAAAGCCGGTAATTACCTGCATGTAGGCCATGCCGAAGAACCCGAATGAGGCGGACATCGTGATGAGGATGGCGGCCATTGGAGTTCGCACAGCGTGGGTGAATCCGCCAATCAAATCGGAGACCGGAGATGCGCCGGTGCGCTGGGTTGGCGGGGGTTTGGACATTGCCAGCAGGAACAGAATACCCAGCAGCACAGTGGCGCCATTGAGGACGATTGCTGAACCGGTGTTTATTTGTTCTATGACCCAACCGCCGACCAACGGGCCCACCATATTGCCAATCTGGCTGATGGAAGTGTGCAGCGCCAGGGCATTCATGATGTCTTCTCGGGGCACGAGGTCGGCTGCCAATGCGAACCGGGCCGGCGTCTGCATGGCGCCCAGCCCTCCCAGCAGGAACACTGCCGCGAACACATGCCACATCTTGACCAGGTCAAGCAGGGCCAGCATGCCCAGCGCCAGGGTGACCAACCCGATACCCAGCACGCAGACAATGAGAAAAAGACGCCGTTCCACCCGGTCGGCGAGGACACCGCCAACAAAGACGAACAGCAGATTGGCGGCTCCGAAGATACTAACGGCCAGGCCGAGTTGCGTTTTTTCGCCGGTGATGTCCAAGATCAGCCATCCGATGCCGAGAAACTGGATTCCCTGACCGAAAGACTGAACGCCGATGTTGAGAAAAAACCAGCGGAAATCGCGGTGGCGAAGTGCGGAAAAAGTAAGTAACCAGCCGGGACTGCCATTAACGGCGGCCATATTCGATTAGACCGCCGGAGATTGGCCGAGCAGACGTTCAGCTAATTGGTGGAAGTCAGCGACTTCAAAGTCCGGCTGGTATGGAGATTCCTCATTGGGGAGTTGGTAACGGTTTACATAAGCGCCGCGATATCCGCAAGCGCGGGCGCCGGTAATGTCGAACGAGTGGGCAGCCACCATCATAATCTCGGACGGCTCCCGGTTCATGATGCGCGCGGCGGTGCGGTAAACGGCGGGATGGGGTTTGAAGACGCCGGCCGGCTCGACTGATATCACGTGGCTAAACGGGATGCCGATGTTGTGGCGGGCCAGCCTTTCGAGATACGACTGCTCACCGTTAGACAGCGCCACCAGTTGGAACCGGTTGCTGTCGGCCAGCTTTTGCAGGCCCTCAACAGCATCAGGGTAGGGACGCAGGTCGTCATAGACGGCCATGAAGCGATCAACCTCGGTGTAGTCAAACGACACGCCGTGGAGACGCAAGCAGTAGATGAATGCGCGCCGGCAGGTTTCCCGGTACCCGCTGTGCCCCAGCATGAACAGGTTGTCCTGATATTGTTCGATGCGCTGCCGGTTGCGCCAATCGATCCAGAACTGATCGGGTGGTACCGCAGAGTTGTGCTGAGCGAGGAAATCGGCTGCCGGAGCCGTAAGGCTGCCGCCCAGGTCAAGCACAGTGCCGAAGATGTCGAAGGTAAGCGTGTTGACCGGGGCGATGTGGTCGGCGGCCATGGCAGGATGCTCCCGGCGCTCAGGCGGGCTTGATATTATCTATGTTGCTCTGGTCGACATTGATCTGGCGCTTAACGCTATCGAAATAGACTATCAGCCAAGTGGCGGGCCCGACGCTGCGCTTTTCGCGCACCTCGCCCATGTCACCAACCGAGATGCTGCGCACAGACGATCCGACGGGAGAAGCCATGACTTCTCGAACCTGAAAATCGGCGATGGCTTCTACTTTCGTGCCTTTTTCAAACTGGTCAAAACTCATTGTGGTTACCTCCAACAGACGGAGCGCCCGGTGGTTTGATTCAGCGGGGGGACGTTGAGGCAGTGTACGGGTAGCCGGTAGCACTGTCAACGCGATGCTATTGGGCGGCGAAACCACGGGCTCGGAGTGCGTTGACGCCGATGTCCGACCGGTGCGTCCACTGGACGATAATGACATCCGCAGGTATGATTGTTCCAGGCATTAAAAAGAAGCCATATTGATCCAAACGTTGCGAGATTAGGGAGGAGCGATGAAGATTGTAAAGATGTCGGCCGTACCGAAGACCGAAGGTACGGCTCCCCTGTTCACTGGACCTGTGGGACGCCAGGCGATTCTGGACCCCGACGACAGCAATAACTTTAACTTCGGTATCGTCCACTTTGGGGCCGGCGTGCGGAACAAGTTCCACAAGCACAGCGGCGACCAGATTCTTATCGTGACCGAGGGCACGGGTACCGTTGCTACCAGGGATGAGTCGGTAGTTGTCAGCGAGGGCGATGTTGCCATCATTCCCGCCGGGGAAGACCACTGGCACGGCGCTCCGGACGCCACGGCAATGTCTCATATCACCATTACGGTGAAGGGCAGCCAGACGGAGCAAACCGAAGTCTAAACAGCTCGGTCAAACGGGTTTTTAATCAAGTAGGGGCGACGCTTGCGTCGCCCCTACGAGTTTTAAGGTGTTGGCTGACTGACGATCAGTGCCGGTGGCCGTGGTCGCCGTGAGCACCATGCTCGGCGTGGTCGCCGTGGTCGCCGTGGTCGCCGTGGTCGCCATGAGCGCCGTGGTCACCGTCGGCTACGGGTTCCAGACGAGGTAACCGCACGAGTGCCAGGATGATTGCCGCAGCGAGATACAATGCGGCGGTGTAGTAGAACAGGTAGTTGAAGTTGATGCTGTACAGCAAACCCGCAATGATGGGAGATGCGGCGCTGAGGATGAAACGGGAGGTTGACAGCAGACCCAGCGTAGTGGCTGCAGTTCCTTCGCGCACTATGTCCATCGCGGCGGCGGTGAGGATGGGCTGGTCGCTGTAGAGGAACAACCCGAGGGCGCCCAGCAAGATGGTTGCCACCAACAGGTCTTCCCGGCCGTTGATCAAAGGGGCCATCAGGAGCGTGACTATCGCGAGGAACAGCATCCCCGGGATTAGCACTATCTTGCGCCCGAACCGGTCGGAGAGGTAGCCCATTACGGGGCTGGCAAAGATTCCAACCAGCACGAGCAGACCAATGAGGGAGCCGCGGATAAACAGATTTTCAAAACTGCGATGTTCGGTGATGGTAAGTTTCAGTTCGTCAACCAGGTAAAGGGGCAGCACGGTGATGAAGCCGACGTAGGCCATGCCGCGCAGTCCGGCTACTAGCGTAATCCCCCACACCCGCGGGTTGCGAACCAGCAACTTCGTTTCATCGAGTTGCATCCGCATTGAGCCGATGGCGCGTTCTTCCAAGGCCGCCTGGGCGCGTTGGCCGATGTCGCGAAAGGCCCAGAACACCAAAAAGGAGAGGAAAATCGGCACGACGGCATATATGCTGATAATTGCCTGCCAAGCCAGGTAGTACAGCAGGAACCCGGTCAGCACCGGTCCCAGCACGTCCCCAATATTGCCGCCTACACCATGGAACGACAACACCGCACCTCGCCGGTGGGTGAAGTGGGATGACAGCGCCGCCATGGCCGGCAGATGCCAAATCGATGCGGCGATTGCAACTATCGCCATTCCGATTGTCAGGAGCACGTAACCCAACGGGTTAAATGGCGGAAGGGCGCCGCCGAGGCCGTCCGACGCCGCGCCGGCGAGGGCGTCCGACGCCGCGGGGGCAACCCACGTACTGCCCGGCACCTGCCATCCGGCGGCAGCCATCAGCAGCCAGCCGACGCCGAAGAGGGCCATGCAAACCGCCATTACCCAACCCCAATAGCGTCGCAAGACATCGGTGAGCACGCCGCCGGGTAATGCAACCACACCTGATGCAATCTCCCGCGTGGTCTGGATGCTGGTGGCGGCGATGATGCTGCCGCCGAGGAGCAGGTCACGAACCTCTGGCAGAACCACGATAAAGCTTTGCGCTATCGAGTGAAAAACCCCGTGCCCGCTGGACAGGCCGCCAATGATGAAAGCGGCCCCTCTCCGGACGCCGGTGCGACCTTCGGTTACCGAAGGCGCGGCGTGTTGATGTGCGTGTGCCATTAGGACCTCCTGTGGCCAGATGAGTCGAGGTTATTCGAGAGCGCTGCCCGAACTTTGCGGCAGTCGGGACAGGCTGCCCTCGCTGTTAGCCGCTCGATTGATGCGGCTGCGAACTTTGGACCATGCCAGTGCCGTAACGAACAGGGCCGCCGATAGCAATACTACGCTGGCGCCTGACGATACGTCTATGAAATAGCTGATGTAAATACCGGTTGCGCCGCAAAAAACGCCTATCGCGATGGATGCCAGGGCCATTTTACGAAAACTGTTGGTAAGCAGGCGGGCGACGATGGGCGGAATGACAATGGCGGCGGCAATCATGGTTACGCCCAGCACCTGCATGGAAACAACAATCGTGCCGGCCAGCAAGAGGGAGAACAGTGTGTCCACCCAACCGGTGGGCACGCCGTAGAACACCGCCACGTCGGGATCGAAGGTGGCGAACAGGAAGAGTTTGTAAGCGAGGAAGAACACCGTCGCCACGATACCGGTAACCACCGCGATTGCGATGATTTCGTTATTGTCAACAGCGAGAACACTGCCCCATAGCGAGGCTTCGAAATCGCGGGTAAAACTCTGCTTGCGGCTGATGATCGCGATTCCCAACGCAAAGCTGGCGGTGGTGATGATACCGATGGCAGCGTCGGAACCGATGGGGTTTTTGCGGGTGGTCCAGGTGATGAGTACCGCCGAGAGGAACCCCCAAATGGTGGCTCCAATGAAAAAATTGATGGACATGACCCAACTGACCACCGCGCCGCCAAAGATGGCGTGGGAGAGGCCGTGACCGATGTAGGACATGCCCCGCAGGACGATATAAATTCCCATCAGGCCGCACAAGCCGCCCACCAGGCTGGCGGCGATTATGGCCTTGACAAAAAATGCGAATTGAAAGGGCTCGAAAATCAATCAGGCATCTCCACCGGCAGCGACGCCTTCGTTGTGGTGGTGGTGCGGCGCCACGTCTTCGGGCGACAAATGGGTGTGAGCCGCGGTATCGTGGTGAGTGTCGTCGGGCACAGTGGACAGTGGTTCACCGCCATTCTGGTTCACCCAAAAGTGAGCGCTTTCGGCCACCAGCGTCATGCCGTGGAACTGGATTACGGGCATCTGGGCTCCGTAAACTTCCTGGAGAATATGGGGAGTGATAACCCGGTGGGGCGGGCCGTCGGCCACGATGGCGCCGTTGAGACACACGATCCGGGGCAGGTGGACGGCGACGGCATTGATCTCGTGGGTGGTCAGGATGATGGTTACGCCGGCGTGATTCAGGTCGTGCAGCAGGTGCATTACGTCGTCCCGGGTTTTGACGTCCACGCCCGACGTAGGTTCGTCGAGCAGCAGCAGTTCCGGGTTGCTGATGAGAGCGCGGGCCAGAAAGACGCGTTGCTGCTGACCGCCGGACAGTTGCCGGATGTGCCGTTTGGCGAGATCGGCGATGCCCAGACGCTCCATCATGTCGAAGGCCAACTCGCGTTCGCGCCGGCGGTACCAGGGGAACCAGGCGTTGACCATGGTGCGGCCCATCATGACCGTTTCTTCTACGGTGACCGGGAAGTTCCAGTCGATGGTTTCCAGCTGAGGTACATACCCGGCCCGGTTGCGACGGCTGCCGGGTTTGTCATATACCCGGACGGAACCGGCCATCACCTCGGATGCGCCGAGAACGGTGCGCAGCAAGGTGGTTTTGCCGGAGCCGCTGGGTCCCAGCAGGCCCACGAAATCGCCGGGCATGATGCGCAGGTCGACGTCGCGGAGCACCGCAGCGCCGTTGTAACCGGCGGTTACGTTCTGGAGTTCAACGATGGGGCGCGCATCCGGGTCTGGCCGGTGAAGGTGCTCAAGTTCGGGTGGGTGCAGCATAATGACTACTGTGGGTAAACCGCGGCGGATGGGCCGTCAAAAACGGGGCTGACGTCAATATTTTCCAGGGCGGAGGCGTCGCCACCCAGCGCGGGAACCATGATTTCGAGGTTGTTGACGACCAAACCGAGGTAGCTGTGGCGCGGGTCTCCGGGTGCGCCGGGCAGGTCGTCGTCGCTCAGCTCGTCCACGTAGGCGGCGCCGGATTCGGCGGCGATGGTTTTCATCACGTCGCTGTCGAAAACTTCGGAACCGAATACGGCCGGAATCCCCTCGGATTCGATCTGCTGAATCAGGTCGGCGACTTCGCGGGCGGAAGGCTCGGAGAAGTTGGACGGCTGCACTGCTCCAATTACGGTCATGCCGTATCGCCGGGCGAAGTAGGCCCAGGAGTCGTGGTAGGTCAACAGCCGGCGGTTGCCGGGCGGCACGGTGGCGATGATGGAAACGATGGCGGCGTCCAGGTCGGCGATGCGGCCGGCGAATTTGTCGTAGTTTTCGGAGTAATAGTCGGCGTTATCGGGGTCGCGCTCCGACATGGTGTTACGCACGACCTCGGCATACTTGAGGGCGAGAATGGGGTCGGGCCAGAGGTGCGGGTTGGGCTGTCCGTTCTCCTCGGGGAACGAAAAATCGAATTGCCACTCATCTTTTGAGGTGGTTTGATCGCCCAGGTTGACGATCATGGAACCGGGTTTCAGGTTGGCGCGGGCCAACTCGAGGGTAGGTTCTTCGAGGAACAGGCCGTTCAGGAACACCAGGTCTGCATCGGCCAGTATGGCAGCGACCGACGGGGCCGGCTCGAAGGTGTGGGAGTTGACTCCCTCCGGCACGATTCCCTGCAATCTGATACGAGTGCCGCCAATATTTTCGACGATGCTGGTGATGGGGGACACAGTAGTTACGACCTTCAAAGTTTCAACGGCGGTTGCTTCCGGAGGGATGGCGGAGGAGGGTTCGGCGACGCAGGCCACGGCGGTCGCTATGGCGGCCACCACCGCCAGGACGATTATGACTTTACGCAACCTAACACTGCCTACGCGCCTGGCTCCCCAGGGTTGAACCGACTCCACAGTGGATCAACCTGATGCCGCCGATTGGCATTTTGAGCACGTGCCTCCGATGGTGAAGTTTTCCAGGTCGGGAGCGAACCCGAATTCCCGTTGCAGACGCTGGCTCAGTTCGTCCAGGTAACCGGGGCTGAGGGTCTGCACGGCGTCGCAGTGGGAGCAAACCATGTGGTGGTGCCGGTTGTGCTGGTCGGTCAGCTCGAAGTGCAATTTGTTGCCGATGATGACTTCGGTAACGACGCCGACGCGTTTGAGCAGTTGCAGGGTGCGGTACACGGTGGCGAGGTCAACGTAGGGGTGCTGGGTTTTGACCTGAGTCCATACTTCGTCGGCCCCCACGTGGCCGGAACGACCGGCTACGATGTCCAGCACGGATAGACGCTGGGGTGTCATCCGGTAACCCTGGGAGCGCAAGCGGTCGACGGCGACTTCATGGCCAGACATGTTGCACCTGCTCTATTGCAATGATTTGCGGGAGCCAATGATAGCACAATGTACGAGAGTGTCAATGTTTTGACGACGCTCGGAGAAAATTGCGAAACCACAGTCCCTGCCTTCTGTCATTGCGAGGAGCGCAGCGACGTGGCAATCTCGTTGAGGTTGAACACGCGTCGGCAAACCACCATTGCTACGGCGACGAGATTGCCACCCCCGTATCAAGTACGGGGTCGCAATGACAAGTTTCGCAATTTTCTACGATGCTCGGCGGGTGTGAGCAGGGGAAGGGAATGCTAGAATCAGGGTGCTGATGAAGGTGCGGTACAACGGGACGAAATGACTGATTTCAATGCAGACCAGTACAACGCCGGCCGGTACGATGCCGGCCGAAACAACGCAGTGCGAAATGATCAGGCAGGTCTGCGGGTTGGCGAAGTGATGGAGTCTCACTCGGAGCGGGTGGTGGTGGAATGTTATGACCTGCACCAATCGCCGCCGTTGGGCGCGCTGTTGCGAATCGGTTCGCCGCCGGTGTACGCGGTGGTTCGGGAGATTTGGAACGGTCCGGTTGATCCTGGCCGTCCGCTGACCCCGCGTGGGGCGGCTCTGGAAACCGAAGATGAGGTGTATTCCACCAATCCGCAGTTGACCGCTGTGTTGACCACCCGCCTGACGGCGATGGTGGTGGGATATCGGGAAGGATCGGCCATACGCCAGGGTCTGCCACCACGCCCGCCAAACCTGCACTCGTTTGCGTTTATCAGCGGCGATGATGAAGGCGCTGAATTTGTCAGGGAATTCCGATTTTTGCCGTTGCTCCTGGCGGATCATTCGCCGGCTGCAGACCAGGCGTTGATCGCGTTTGTGCGCCGGCTGGCGGTCGGGTTTGGGGATAAATCGGAGTTTTTGCTGCGAGTTGGTCGAGCGTTGGCCAGCGAACTGTCGCGAGACGGGATGAGGCTGCAGACGCTGTTGCGGGAGATGGCGTGATGGTGTCGAACGATGATGGCAGCAGGATGAACACCGGCCAACGGTTCGATGCTGCGATTGCGTCCGGCGGGAATGGGTCCGGCGCGCCCGGGTCTTTGGCGCGACGCCGCCGTTTGGGTGTGGTGGTGGGAGGTTCGCTGTCGGGTGGATTGGACGTTCGCATGGATGCGGCGGGAGACGCCACCGTGGAAGATGTTGACGTGGGTTCGTTCGTGACCATCCTGGGGAAGCGCAATCGTTACTTCGGAGTCGTTACGGACGTGGAATTGCGTACCGTCGATGATGGCGTGCGTCATTTCCCCCCGGCCAGTTCAGATGGCCTGCTGTCGGAGGTTTTGGCGGGGACAATGGCTTACGGAATGTTGTCGGTCATGCCCAGCATGAGCGCTGCGCTGGATGATGCGGATCATACAGTTCCATCGTCGGCCACGACGATACCGGAACACTTTGCGCCCGTCTTCGCAGCGTCCCAGGCTGACATCGACATGGTGTTCAGAGTGGAGAAGGATGCGGGGTTTGACGTGGGTACTCCCCAGGGTATGGAGGCGGCAACGGTTCGGCTGGACCTGGCAACGCTGGCCAGCCGGTCGGTGGGCGTGTTTGGCGCGTCGGGTTCCGGCAAGACGTTTCTGGCGCGGATGCTGCTGGCCGGGCTGGTGAAACAGGGTGAGTCGGTTTCGCTGGTTTTCGACATGGCGAACGAGTATGGCTGGCAGGGTCAGGACAACGACCGGCGCAGCCAGGTGAAGGGGTTGAAGCAACTTTTCCCGGATCGGGTGGTTACTTTCACCCTGGACGAAGAGAGCGCCCGGAGGCGCAGGATCCGTCCCGACGGTGTGGTTCGCATTGGGTACGACGAGATCGAACCGGCAGACATAGAGGTGCTGCGCGAGGCAATGGGTCTGTCGGAGCTGGCGGCATCGGCGGCGTACAATCTGGAGCGGCATTTTGCCGGGCAAAGCTGGTTGCAGGCGTTTGTGAATCTAACCGGGGCCGAGGTGAACGATCTGGCGGGCGAGATCGGCGTCAACGTATCGTCGCTGCGGGCGTTGCATCAGCGGCTGAGTGGTTGGCGGCGGTTCCAGTTCTGGGCGGACGGCGTCGGCGGGAACACGGCGGGGAGCATCGTGGAGCATCTGCAGCATGGCAACCATGTTGTCCTGGAATTCGGACGGTACGGGGACAATACGGCGGCATACGTGCTGGTGAGCAATCTGCTGACGCGACGGATTCATGCCGAGTGGGTGCGTCGGAAAGAACTTGCCGACGGAGGCCAGGGTTCAGAACCGCGTCCGCTGGTAATATTCGTAGAAGAGGCCCACAAATTCCTGACGCCGGCCGTGGCGTCGCAGACAATCTTCGGGACGATTGCCCGGGAACTCAGGAAGTACAATGTGACCCTGATGATCGTTGACCAGCGGCCGAGCGGCATTGATTCTGAGGTGATGAGCCAGCTCGGCACCCGATTGTCGTGCAGCCTCAACGATGAGCGGGACATCAACGCAGTGTTGATGGGAGCGCAGGATTCGAGCCAGTTGCGCCATGTGCTGGCCCGGCTGGATGCCAAGCAACAGGCGCTGGTATTCGGGCATGCGGTTCCCATGCCGGTAGTGGTGAGGCCGCGCAATTACGATCAGAATTTCTACGCCGACATGGCCCTGCCTCCGGATTCACGGTCAAGCCTGGTGCTGTCGGAATCTGAAGAGGAACGGATGCAGCGCCAGATTGACGAACTGTTTCCGCCGGAATAGTGCATATCAGGTCAGTCGTCAGCTACTGCCGAGATGGCTCCGGAGAGATGCGGCCGTAATGAAAATAGTAAGGACATGCGCAGAAATGGCGGCGCTTTGCCGGGATGTTCAGCGTCCGCTTGGGCTGGTCCCCACAATGGGCGCCCTGCACGACGGCCACCTGTCGCTGACTCGGCGGGCGCGGGCGGATAGCGCAACGATGGCGGTGTCCATTTTCGTCAATCCAACACAGTTTGGAGCCGGGGAGGATTTCAACAGTTACCCGCGCAGTTTCGAGCGAGACCTGGAGTTGCTGGCCGAACAGGGAACCGACCTGGTATTTGCGCCACCTCCTGAGGAAGTTTATCCCGACGGATTCGATACCTGGATTGAACCTGGATCAGTAGCGGAAGGCCAGGAAGGGGAAGCGCGACCGGGTCATTTCAAAGGCGTGGCGACCGTGGTGGCCAAGCTGTTCAACGTCGTGCGGCCTGACCGGGCGTATTTCGGCCAGAAGGATGGGCAGCAGGTGGCGGTGATCCGGCGCATGGCCCAGGACCTGAATCTGGGCGTAGAAGTCGTGACGATGCCCACGATTCGGGAGGCGGACGGCTTGGCATTAAGCAGTCGAAACGCCTACCTCACTGCCGATCAACGCCGGGCCGCGCCGGTGATTTATCGGGCTCTGTGCGCCGCGCAGGAGCTTTGGCGTGGGGGAGAGCGGGACGCCGTGAGATTGAGGTCAGCGGCGATGGCGGTGTTGCAAGCCGAGCCGATGTTGGAATCGGTGGATTACGTCAGCGTCGTGGATGCGGACAGTATGGCGCCGGTTGAACGGGCGGATACATCAGGCGGGCGCCAGGTGATGGTGGCGGTGGCCGCGCGGGTGGGCGCGGTGCGGCTGATAGATAACGTGGTGGTGGTTTAGAAGGTACGTTACCAACGGGTTACGATGCTACAATTCCCCGCCGGACACGGCCCGGCGACCGGCGAATGGAGGGCGTTTATTGTGCCAGACGAAGTAGTTTTTGAAGTGCATGAGGCCGAGGAGGGTGGCTACTACGCCGCTGCGGTAGGGTACGACATCATTACGCAGGGCGACTCGTGGGAAGAACTGAAGCTGATGGCGCAAGATGCGGTACTGTGCCATTTCGATGATGACGCAACGCCGGGAACTTTCCGGCTCCATCTGGTAAAGGACGAAGTCGTCGCAGTCTGATGATGCCCCGGGATATGCCGGGAGATGAGCTAGTCCGGCTGTTGCATCGGCGCTATGCCTATCGGGTGGTACGGCAGAGGGGCAGCCACATGCGGTTGGTTACCAATATAAGAGGGCGAGAGCATCACGTTTCGGTATCGCGTCATAGCCAACTGAAGGTTGGTACGCTGCACTCTATTTTGTCCCGTGTTGCCGCTTACCTGGAAATCAGCCAGGACGAATTGCGGCAAGAGCTGTTTGGAGGTTAGGTCTGCTGCGGGATACCCGCAACCAGTTGTGATCAGAGCTAATCTGTAATACTGGCTATGCGTTGGCCTATGTGCCCTCGTAACCCCGCAGGCACTGCACTATCACCTCGTTCATCGCGGGGAAATCTCTCTCGGCGAATGCGGACACCCATTCCATCATCTTGTTCCGGACCGCCGGATCGTCCCATTTGCCGTAATCTGCATCGTCCAATATCGGCCCCTTCACATCAAGCCGGGTATAAGAAGTTGCCAATCTGTCGCCTGCGCGGCTGAACAGCTCGCGGTGTTGACTGATGGCCTCATGCATTTTCCAGCGGATGGCTTCGTCCGTTCCTGGCCCCAGCGTGCAGATCAGATGAGGCAGACCGGGCCTGAAATCGAAGCCGAAGGTTACCAGCGACCCAGAACCCCAACCAGTCCCCGTTCTGGATGCCTCGAAGCGATCCCAATCAACGGAGCGGAAGAAAAGCAGTTGACGCTCTTCCCAGTCCAGCTTCCAATTATCCTGTCGGGTAACGGCCGCTTTGAAAATCTCTTTGCCCTCAGCTACGAAATCCGGCTTGTTCTCAATCAGCATCTCCACGGCTTCCCGGTGCTCCAAGTAGATATTTCGAGCCAGTTGCCGGAGATTGGTATTGGCGTCGGCCACGATCCGCCTCCTAAGCGTAGTTGAATATTGCCGCAGGAACGAGCCCACGTCTTCCGACACCGGATTGGAGTTGTCGGCAATGGTCTGTTCCACCAAACCCAAGACCGTGGCGTAGGTCATCGGTGTCCAGTATTGCTGCTCCTCTTCCCGATACGGGAGCGTTCCTCTGGGGGAGAGGAACACGTGATGACTGTGGAAATCGGGATACTCCATCTTCAGCGCCCTGCGGTAGCGGGTCAATTGCTCGCTGTGCTCGCTCGAAAACACCTTGTTTTCCACGGCGCAGACAAAACCCTCTACCGGGTTCAGCAACAGGATGTCCAGACGCCCCTCATACCCGTCCACCACGTTTCTCCATTCCTGCTTCACCTCGGTGGCCGACCAATTGAACGTGGGACCGTCGTTGGGTTCGATGGTGCTGATCCCGGCCGTCGTTGCCGCCGCGGCGCTTCCCAGGAGGAAGCTTCTGAGAAACTGCCCCTTGGCGCCGTGGCTTCCCCTCGGGTCCAGCAACCAGGCCAGGATTTTGGAATGGAAGTCCTCACGCCGCCATAGGTCCAGAAAAGCCAGGGCGTCGAACTCAGAACGCTGTTCCTCAATCATCCCCTCCAACTTATCCAAGTCTGGGTTCTCCTCCGCGAAATCCCGCAGTTTCGTCAACGCACTCCGCTCGGACGGAGCCGTTTCGTCTGCAATCATCCCCTCCTGCCTCGGTAGTTCCGCGCCGCAGCTTTCCATGGCTCTGGTCGGTTCCTGACCTCCTCCAATGCCCATCGTCATGATCCCAGCCTCCTCATTCAAATGCCTGCGGACGGTAGCAGCCCCGTCAGCTCCGTTGTGCCGGGTTAGACAAGATTCATCTCTCATCCCGCTATCCCCCTCCTGAATGACAAAGTCGAGGCGGTCGCGATAGAGGGGCGCGCGGTTCAGGACCTCTTCATCGTTCCAGTCCACCTGGTCTGGGGAATCATGAGCCAGTATTTGTAATCACCGATGAACAGGTATTCGTTCCGCATCGTGAAGAACCGGCAAGGCACGCCTTCCCCGTTGCTTAGCCGCTCGCAGACTGCTTCAAGTAGTTGGCGTTGGTCGTCCTTCTGGAGCAGGACGTATTCGTGAGGCCAGGTTTTGCGATAGGTAATCGCTTCACGCCACGGGGCGCAGTCGATGAGTTCAGTCAGCTTCACGTCTATCGCTCCTACGAAAGCCCTAAAGGTCCTTTGGCACGGGTCAATATGACCGCGCCGTTGCTGTTGTCAATCGGTGGTGAGGGCTTGCAGACGTTCTAGTAACCAGGTGCGGGCCAGGGTCGAGGCGTCCGTACCGCTCTCTTTGGCGTGCTGGCAGATCTGCGTCAAGGATTCTCCATCCATGGGCACCAGTATGGATGACGCCAGGTTAGGCCCTGGCTTCAGGTTTGCCGGCTCCAGTTCGTCCCAATAGTCGTCGAAATCATGGGTATCCCAGAATTCGGCTGCTTCTTCCCGGGTAGCGAACTCTGGAATGGGGTCTTTGGTTGAAGGTTGCTTGGCGTTCATCCTGTACCCTCCTGGTAACGTCGTCGCTCTCGGCGACTGGCCGGACGGGCTGTTACCACATAATAAACCCCGTTACCCTGAGGTTCAACCACTACCGCCAGCACACGGTTCTCGTTGGTCGATCCTACGAGTAGAATGCGCCCGGCATAGGTGTGGCGTGATATGAATGCCTTAGAGCAGACTTCCTGCACGTCTTGCAGAGTAACACCGTGCCGCCTGATGTGCTGAACGTTCCAAGGATCCCAAATTAGATGGTCGATCAGTTCCATTCTGATCCAGGATACTCACGATCTACGATTGCGTTAGCTCCCGGACGGTTTCCATGAGGGCCGGTATCACCTTTTCCCAATCGCCCACAACGCCGTAACGGGCTTCCTTGAAGATGTTGGCGTCGGCGTCGCGGTTGATGGCGACGATGGCCTTGGAACCGCTGCAACCGGCCATGTGCTGGCTGGCTCCGGAGATTGCGACCGTGATGTAGAGATCCGGGGTGATGGTTTTGCCGGTGAGCCCTACCTGTTGATTGGCTGGAACCCAGCCGGAGTCCACGGCGGCGCGAGAAGCGCCAACCGCTCCACCGAGCAGGTTGGCCAGCTCTTCCAGTTGGGAGAAGGGTTCGGGTCCGCCGAGACCGCGCCCGCCGGACACGACTATCCGGGCGTCCTCCAGCTTGATACCTGCCGCTTGTTCCTTGACGACATCGACGACGCGGGTTTTGGCATCGGAAGGGTTGATGTCCACCGGGAACGCGATCACATTCCCGGTCCGTGCGGCATCGGCATCGAGGGGTTCGTAGGTCTTGGGACGCAGCGCGGCGATTTGAGGCGTTTGGGTGCAGCTGACCACCGCAACGGCGCTGCCACCATAGACGGGCCGATTCGCCAGCAAGCGGCCGGTGCCGGCATCGGCGGACACTTCGAGGCAGTCTTGGGCGAGGCCCACTCCCAGCCGGAACGCCAGCCGGGGCGCCAACTCGCGTCCCTCGTTATTGCGGGCGATCAGTATGATCCCCGGGTTGCTTTCGTTGGCTACGGCCTGCATCGCAGTGAGGTAATGATCCGGATGGTATTCTGCCAGGGCGGGATTTGTCACCGCCAGCGCTTTGTCGGCGCCGTGGGCGATGGCCTGTTGGGGCGCGCCGGCAAGGTCGGCGCCCAACAGTGCGATGGTGAGTTGTTGGCCCAGGCTGTCGGCCAGGGAGCGGCCGGCAGCAAGTAGTTCCTGCGCGGTAGAAGCCAGCTGTCCCTCGGGGGCGTCCCCGAAAACCAGGATTCCGGTAGCGTCTGCCATTAGTGTCTCCGTAGAATGAATGAGGATTGGGGACTAGATCAGGCGGTCTTCGCGGAGGCGAAAGGCCAGTTTGCGGGCTGCATCGGCGTCGTCATCGCCCTCTATGAGTTCGCATGCCTGATCGCGCTGGGGGACAAAGAGGTCGTGGAGGGTGATGCGCGGTTCCAAACGATCGGGGGCGATGTCCAGGTCGCCGGCGGTCCAAACGGTAGGTCGCTTGCGAGTGGCGGCCATGATGCCCCGCAGAGTGGGGTAACGAGGTTGTCCCAGCTCGTTGCTGACGGTTACCAATGCCGGCAGTTGGGCTTCAACCACGTCGTAACCATCGGGCGTCAGGCGCTCCACGATTACCTTGCCATCCTGAACGTCCACTTTTTTCCCCAAGGTTATGCAGGCCATGCCCAGGGTTTCGGCGACACCCAAGGGGACCTGAGCGTTGTCCCAGTCGGACGCCTGACGCCCGCAGATGATGAGGTCGAAACCGCCGAGTTTGTTGATGGCGGCGGTCAGCAATTGCACCGTGAGGAATGCGTCAATGGTGTTGCTGAAGGAGTCGTCCTGTAGCAGGACGAGTTCGTCGGCGCCCATGGAGAGGGGTTTTTTCATGACGTCGAGGGCGAAGGTCGTACCGGAGGAGATGACGGTGATGTTGGCGCCCTGGGCGTCTTTGATCCGTAATGCAGCTTCCACGGCGTTTTCGTCGAAACCGTTGACCACCGGCGGTATGTTGGGCGGGGGAACCACCCGCATGGAATCGGGGTCGATCCGGAACGCAGCGGCTGGCATTTCAGGGTCGACAACCTGTTTGGCGAGCACGCAAATATTGACAGGCATGGGGGAACCAATCTCCTCGGGGGAATCAGGATAGGGCGATGTGAAAGTTATCACTAGCCTATGAGACTGTCAATTGAGGAGGTTTCTTCGTGCGCGTACCCGCTTTGTCATTGCGACCCCGTACTTGATACGTGGGTGGCAATCTCGTCGGCGGATCACCGTTGCTACGCCGACGTGTGTTCAACCCCAACGAGATTGCCACGTCGCTGCGCTCCTCGCAATGACAGGTGGGGGTGGGCACCCCTCGCAATGACAGCAGGCCAGTGTGGTTTGACAAAGTGGGTGCGCGGGAAAATATGAAGATTGCGAAAGGGTCAGATTTCCCGAAACACGGGTTCGGGCTCTTCGAGATAGAAGTTGTTGGCCCAGAGATCGTCGATGATGGCCTGGTCGCCTTCGGAGATGGGCGGAGTATCAACCGCGTCGGAGTACTCCTTGAGTTCTTCCAGCGTGGTGAAATTGGGCAGGACGCTGGTGATGGTGGGTTGGTGCAGCACGAACTGAATGGCGGCCTGGCTCATGGTGCGCCCCACTTCTTCGCCGGCGAGGAATTTTACCTGGTCAACCTTGACCAACGCCTCGCTGAGCCACTGGTGCCGTCGGAATGAGCGGTGGTCTGACTCGTCGAATTCGGGCGGAGCATCGTAGCGTCCGGTGAGGGACTCCGAGGCGTGGGGGACGCGGGACAGCAGGCCGACGGCCTCTTTGGCGGCGATGGGGAAGAAGTCCTTTGCCGGGTCCTGCTCCAGGATGCTGTAGATAATCTGGATGCTGTTGACGTGGCGCTCTTCCATGCTGAGCTGGCCTTCCTCAAACCAGCCGATATCGGGGCCGAGGGCAGAGCCGTAGAATCGTATTTTGCCCTCGTGCTTGAGGTCCTCCAGAGTTTCAAATACTTCGTCGCTTTCGATGGCGGGGACGCGCGGGTTATGAAGCTGGTAGAGGTCGATATAGTCGGTGTCCAGGCGGCGAAGGGACTGCTCGCAGGCAAACCGGATGAATTCGGGCTCGAATTTCTGGGGGCGCTCCTGATGGCCGACGCGGGGCGTGGTGGTGTCGTAGAAGTCGTAGCCGAACTTGGTGGCGATGATCATTTCATGCCGGCGGTGGCCCATGAACTTGGCGAGTACCTCCTCGCCGTAGCCCTCGCCGTAGGTATCGGCGGTATCGAAGAAGTTGATGCCGAGTTCCAGGGCCTCTTCGAGCAGGCTGCGGCGCATTTCTTCGGGGATGCGACCCCACCAGTTGGTGGCCACGGTCCAGACGCCGAAGCCAACTTCGGAGAGGAGCAGGTCGGTACGGGGAAGGTTGCGGTAATTCATGGTGGTTGTCCTTTGGGGGTAGTCAGGTAACGGCGGGATAGACTTCGTTGGGATTGACTATCGCTGCGAGGGCCACGGCAGCGCCGTGCGTCGTGCAACCGTAGATGCCGGTATGTGATGGATCGCGCATTTCGCCCAGCAAGATGAATTGTATATCCAGATTGAAATTATTTTTGCACGTCATAACTGCGTCGCCAGCATTCAAAACGGCAAAGAAGGAATTGCGGCTAACGCGGAAGCCTTTGTCAGTTAGCGCCCGTCTAACGCCGATAATTTGAGAATAGCGGTCGGAATCGTGAAAAAGTTCCAGCCAGTTGGCAGACAAATATTCCTCGCCGGGTCGGAGTCTGAATGCTGTGGCCAATAGCCGGCCGCTATCTCCGATATCGCGAGGACGGCAATAGCGAGCTACGTGGTGCGTATGTCGGAGTTCACGGCGGCGGGGCTGCCCTTGAACCATGTAAACCACTCCCCCGATTCTACCAATTTAGCCATGATAAACGAGCGATTGCCGATGTCGCCGCCGCTATTGATTTCGATGAAACGACCATCGGATTTGCGGGCGGCACAATCAACCTTATCACGGTCAGGAAACAATACGCTGGCCAGGCGGTTGTCGCTGAAAAACCACTCAGCGCAAATCCAGCCTTCCGGAGAGCAGCCCAAATCTGCTTGTCCCTCCGATTCCACCGCGCCGAAAAACGCCAGGAAGCCCAACGCACTTTCCAGCGTGACGGGAACATCGCCGTCGTCCAGGTCCGCAGCGGATGCAAAATAGGCAATGCGGTCGGCGAGGTGAGGCTCACCCCAACTGCGCAGCACATCGCACACCTCTGCGACGGAGCTGATTTGCGCCAACTCGTCGGAGGGAAGATTGCGGTGTTTCATGGTGGGTCCTTGTTGGGAATGGGTCAGGGGGCTGCAGGATAGACTTCGTGGGCAGTGATTTGCTTGGAGAGTAACGTAGCGACGTCGGTATTCGCCGCAGTATAGCCGAATATGCCGGTGTGGGACGGGTCGTGTGGTTCGCCCAGCGTCAGGATTTGGATGTCCAAGTTTAGAGCGTTTTTACACACGACAATGGTAGCACCGACATTGAGAACAGCGAATGATGCGGTGGGCCTAACACGGAAGCCCTTGTCGGCAAGAGCCTGGCGGACGCCGGCGATTTGGGATTGACGCTCTGAATTGTGAAAATACTCCAGCCAGTTGGTGGACAGGTATGATTCGCCGGGACGTAGTAGAAACGCATCCCGCAGCGGTCGCCCATCGGAGCGGATGTCTCGCGGCCGGCAATAGCGGGCTATGTGGTCCGAATGCGAGAGCGCGATGCTGACGGGGCCGCCTTGAACCATGTGAATAACCCTGACGTTACCAGTTTTTCCGTTATGACAATACGGT
Source organism: Dehalococcoidia bacterium (assembly GCA_965262485.1). Classification (GTDB taxonomy): domain Bacteria; phylum Chloroflexota; class Dehalococcoidia; order Lucifugimonadales; family UBA3495; genus Bin87. Next base: position 4,068,607 of record OZ253540.1, read on the forward strand.
CGCCAATCTTGTTGCCGTCGTTGTTGAAGTCCATAAAGCAGCCATCTGCATTTCTGGCTGAGTACATCAGCCGGTGGCCATCCAGGAACCAGAGGCCGGCATCGCGTAGGTCGGGAAAGTCCCACTCAGCGCAAATCCAGCCTTCCGACGAACAGCCCAATTCTATCGTACCCTCCGATTCCACCGCGCCGAAAAACGCCAGGAAGCCCAACGCGCTTTCCAGCGTTACGGGAACATCGCCGTCATCTAGGTCCGTATCGGATGCGAAATAGGCAATGCGGTCGGCAAGGTCAGGCTCGCCCCAATTGCGCAGCACATCGCACACCTCGGCGACGGAGCTGATTTGCGCCAACTCGTCGGAGGGAATGTTGCCGTGTTTCATGGTGTCCTCGACTTTACGTGGATTCATTGCCAACCGCTGCATCCACGCGGGATGTCTCATGCCTCGGCGATGGTGCGGAGGTTGGCGACGGCGCCCGGTGGAGAGGAGTGGCGGACATGTGATTTTGGTGCCTTTGAGAGGGCATGCGGGTGAATGGTACGATTAGTCGCTAGACATTGCCTGTACCCGACAACAGAATACCCGCCATGGGGGATTCTGGCAAACCGACATTTGGCAACAATGTCAGGCAATTCCGTGAAGCGCTAGGGATGACACAGGAGAATCTTGCCGAAGTCTCGGAACTTGATAGGTCATATATCGGAGGTGTCGAGCGAGGCGAGCGCAATCCCACGCTCACCGCAATTTTGCGGTTGGCGTCAGCATTGAGGATTGGGCCGGGGCTTCTTTTCGACGGTATCGGCGCTGATGCCCAAACACTTGACCCTCCGAACGGAATCACGACGGTTGTCAGAGATGATCGATTGGTAATCAGGTTCAAGTATGACCAGCATGACGCAGAGTATCAGTTGTTGGGGGCAACGCGACGAGAATTTGAGGAGGTAGTGAGTGTACTCAAAAACGGTTTGGCGTCTGGCAACAGACGAGCCGATGCTGTATCTGATGCGTTCCTGCGGGCCGTCCGAACTTGGCCTGACGCCAACCCTTCCGATTTGTGGACGTTCTTAATCAATCGCGCTTATTGCGATCGCTCCAATCACCCTGAGATTAATGCCCGGCTCAATCTGGAACAAAGCTGGAAACGAACTAGTGGATGGGCTCTGGAGCGGATTTTGGTTGAACATTACCGGACATTGCTCATCCGCAACGGTGTAATCATCAAGATAAGCGGCAAAGCCGAAAAAGCCCGGCTATTAGGTGGGATTGACGACCCCCGTATCGTACCTGATAAAGCCGATATACTACTTTCGTATGATGCCGACGGCATAGAGCGATTACTCGGCGTGGTACATGTCAAGGCCAGCATTGCAGAAAGGCGCACCGACGATGTTCCAATGAGCCAGGCCTTAATTGAAGCTGGCTATCTTTCGGCGTTTTGGACAATGGATGCCAAGAGCTTTCCCTCGGATCATCCGGTAAATCGTGGTGAGTTTGGAGACAGCAGCGATGAACAGATAAGTGACAAGCGACGGGATTTTGAGGATCATGGCCACTTTTCTGCCTGTTTTTCCTACAACCAGAATACGATGCCAACGTCTGACAATCGCAATTCAGTGGCCCGAATATTCGTATGCGATTTCAAAAATCCAGACGACCGTTTTTCGCAATTTCTGATTGCCGCTTTGCGCCAGCGTTTGGCCCGTTAGGGTGTAGGCTGCGTTGCATACCAGCTACTGACAACCGATGTCTCGACTCAGCAACCTGCTCCGCGTCAATTTCAAACCCGATGTAAGTACAGCCGAGTTGCAACGCCGCCAATCCCGTTGACCCAGAACCAGAGAACGGGTCCAGCACAACGATGCTGCTTCCTTGTTGTCCATAGGCTTCAATGCAACGTCTGGGCAGTTCGACGGGGAAACGCGACCTATGTTGTAGTCCGTTGATATGTTCGTTCGCAAACTCCCAAACGCTAGGTACTGGTGGCGTAGTTCGGAAGGAATGTTGCTCTTGTCGTGCCAGCAAGTAGATAGACTCATGCTTGCGGTGAGGCCGGCGGCAGCGTCCTTCCGGCATCGGGTTCTTCTTGGCCCAGATTACTTCGCCGCGATACAGATACCCCGATTCTGTTAGTGAGAGCAGCAGACGTTGCGGCAACATTAGCAGGTTGCCGTATTGCAACCAGCCGGTCGTTTTGTCAACGAATGCCTTACGCTTGAAGCGCGGTTTGGAGTAAGCCGCATTGTCTGGGCTGAACCCATTCCGGTCGGCTCCCAACGAGCTGTATTTGTAATCTTTCGCGCCCCAATTGACCGGCGTATTATACGCGTCGCCTAGGTTAAGCCAAACGATTCCTTGCAACTTAAGCTTGGGTAGCAAAGCGGCGAATACCGCTTGCAGAAAGGCGATGTACTCTCTAGGGTCTTCCTCGGTGCCGTTGCCCATTGATTCCCGCTGCCCCCAATAGGGCGGGCTGGTCACGACGACATCAATGCTGGCGTCCGGGAGCTTTGGAATTAGCCCCAGACAATCGCCCTCGAAAACGGCGGATTGCGTCACACCTATCTTGTCTGGCAAGTGCACGGACACAATTAGTTCCCCAAGTGCAGCATGATTACGTCGCCACGGTATGGCAGTTGGTCAATCCATCTCAACAAAGTCGCTCTATCCACTGCGTCCAGATTCTTTTTCACGGCCCAGCCATCGGCGCGCCTGAGCAACACATCTCGCTCGAACTCGTAAAAAGCATTGCCTTCCCAACCATCCCCCCAACCGGACTCGTAGTCGAACACGTCAAAATCAGTTCCTACATCCGGGTCAGCCATTAATGCTTGCAAGAATCCGTATATCGGCTGTGCCGGCCGCTCCAGGTACTCAATGGTAACCACCCCAACGTCCAGTGCCATAGCCTATACCTCCACGAATTGGCATGGCGATGGTTTACCGGACCTCCGCACAGGCTGTCAACCGGCAAATGTCATCTTTGGAGGTTGGCGTTAGGCGGTTACCAACCCCAGGCTGCCGCGGACGGCTTCCACCATTTGGGCGAAGGTCGTGTCGTCAACCACCGGCGTCAGCTGGCCGAGTCGCACGGTGGGGATGATGTCCACCCAGGATTTGCAGCCGCCGTACTCGGGAATGCAGGGAACCGTTACCGGCGATTCCATCCGGTACACGCGCAGCAGCATGATGGTCAGCGGAACCATTGGCTTCCAGTGCAGGCGGGACTCGGCGTACGTGTCGGTCCAGATGTGATGCGGAGCGAGGTCTTCGACTTTGCCCAGCTGGTCGATTTCCAGCAGTTCATGCACCTGCGCCCAATGGGTAAACGTCACGTTGTCATCGTCGGCCGGGCTGTCGGACAGCAATTGCCGCAGCGTGGGCCGGTGGCTGTCTTTCAGCAGGTCTTCACGCTGGTGCAGGTAGGTGGGATACAGCAGGAATTCCGGATGCACGACGCGGAAATCCTTGCTCTCCTCGTGGATGCCGCCCTTGCGGAGCATCATTATCTGGTCGCCGTCGGCCAGCGCCCGCACGGTTATCGCCCACTCTTTCAGGGCCAGCTGGCAAGTTGCGTTAGTGGTCATAATCATAGCCTCCGTTCAGGAGTGTTGCAGCGAGGAGAACACCCTCACCCTAACCCTCTCCCATCAAGGGAGAGGGAACTATGCAGTTGCAATGGGATGTTATCACAGGTTATTTGTTGCGGTTGCAGAACTCGCCGTAGTCCGGGACGTCTTCGCCCAGGACGTAGAGCCAGTAGTAGGCGCCGGTGTCGCCCATATATTTGAACTGCTTGCGCACGTCTTTCAGCACGGCGTAGAAGTCTCCATGAGAGCGCAGGTAGTTCTGGATGTCGCCGTATTCGTCCTGGAGTTCGATCAGGCGCTGGGCGTTTTGCACGGTAGCGGCGATTTTGCGCCGGTTGCGGACGATAGCCGTATCGGTGGCCAGCGTGTCGATAGCAGACTCGTTCATGGCGGCTACGGCGGCAACGTCGAATCCCTGGAATCCGGCCTGAAAACCGGGCCACTTGTTGCTGACGACTTTCCAGGACAAGCCGCTCTGAAAGACGGCTTTGGTCATAATCTCAAGATAGTCGTTCAGACTTTGGGGAACGATTTGGTCGGGGGCTTCGTGATCCGGCGGATGTACGTGTCGGGTGGTCATAACTAAGGCGCTCCAGATTGAAAATGTCTGGCCGAACCGGTCATTGTCAGGCGGTGGTCGTCCCCGGAGCCGTTGGGGCATCGAGCCGCAGGAGCTGGCTCAGATTGGCCGTGGTGATCTCGGCCACCTCGTCAATCGAAATGCCCTTGATGTCGGCCAGGCATTGGGCAACACCGGCCAGGTGGCGTGGTTCCGTCCAGTTGTGGCGATACTTCTTGAACGGTTGCGGGAATGCGTCGGTCTCCAGAACGATGTGCTCCAAGGGGATCCGGCGGGCGACTTCCTGCAATTCGGTCAGGCGGGTGAGCGGGCGGGCCAATGAGATGAAGAAGCCGCAATCGATGGCCTCGCGGGCGGTGGCTTCGTCGCCCTGGAAGTAGTGCATGGCTCCCCCGACCAGGCCGGCGTTTTCTTCGCGGAGTACTTTGAACACCGCCGGGTGAGACTCCCTGGAGTGGAAGATGACGGGCAGCCCCAGGCTCTTGGCCAGGTGGATGTGCTGACGAAATACCTGATCCTGCACCTCGTGATCAGGAGAGGTGGCGAGGTAGTCGAGGCCCACTTCGGATATGCACACCACCCGCGGGTTGTCCCGAGCCAGGGCTTCAAGTTGAGAGTATGAGTCATCGTCCACCGGCTGGTCGGCCTGCATGGGATGGATGCCCACGCCGGCGTAGAACATGGGGTGTTCGGCGGCGAGGGCAATGCAGGCTCGCGTGGACTCAATGGTGGTGCCCGCCAGTATGATGTAGCCGACGCCGGCCTCCCGGGAGCGTTCCAGAATCTCCGGTATCTCGGCCGGGGCGTACTGGACGAGGTGGGTATGAGCGTCGCAAAAGACGGGGGTTGCCGGCATCTGTATGCTCCCGGTGTCAGTGGGGGTTTTTCGTGGGGAGAAGCCGTCCCGATTATAACATTCTGCGGTGGGACATTTGCCGGGTGCGGCCCAACGGGAAAATTGCGACTCCGTACTCGATGCGGGGGTTGGCAGGACGCAGGGGGACGGGTGTTCCGCCCTCACCCCCAACCCCTCTCCCGGAGGGCGAGGGGAGAAGATGCGCCGGGGGTTGATAGCCCCTCTCCCCTGGGAGAGGGGTTGGGGTGAGGGGCACTCCTCGCAATGACAGCAGGCCGGTTTGGATTGACGAAGCGGGTACGCGTGAGGGTTGGGTTGGCGTTGACAGATGGGGTTTGCTGGGCTACGATGATTGTTGACCACTTTGGTCGGAAATAGGTTAAACCAGTCGCCGGTTTGCCAAATAATCCCGATGAGGAGGATATCCACCCGATGACCACACCATCGCAACGTGTCATCTCCCGCGAGACTACAGCGGAGGAGTTGAACTCCGACTACAAATGGGGATTTACCATCGACATCGAAGAGGATGCCTTCCCGAAGGGCCTCAGCGAAGATGTGGTGCGGATGATTTCGGCGAAGAAGCAGGAACCGGAGTGGATGCTCGATTGGCGTCTCAAAGCGTTCCGGTTCTGGTCACGCCAGACCTACACCGAACCGACGTGGGCCAACATAAAACATCCGGCTATCGACTTCCAGGACATCCACTATTATGCGGCGCCGAAGTCTTCAAACGATGGGCCGCAGAGCCTGGAAGACGTTGATCCCGAAGTGTTGGAGGCGTTCAGCAAGCTGGGCATACCGCTGGAAGAGCAGGCGCGCCTGGCCGGAGTTGCCGTCGATGCGGTGCTGGACAGCGTGTCGGTGGCCACGACATATCAGGAGCAGTTGGAGAAAGCTGGCGTTATCTTCTGCTCGATGAGCGAGGCGGTCCGCAAACACCCCGACCTGGTGCAAAAATACCTGGGTTCGGTGGTTCCCTACGCTGATAACTTCTATGCCACGCTGAACTCGGCGGTGTTCTCCGACGGTTCGTTCGCGTACATTCCCCCCGGAGTGCGTTGCCCCATCGAGTTGATGACCTACTTCCGGATCAACCAGGCTGACAGCGGCCAGTTCGAAAGGACGCTCATCGTTGCCGACGAAGGGGCGTACGTCAGTTACCTGGAGGGTTGCACGGCGCCGATGCGGAAGACCAACCAATTGCACGCTGCGGTAGTTGAGCTGGTTGCAATGGAGGGGGCCGAGATCAAGTACAGCACCCTGCAAAACTGGTACCCGGGCGATAAGAACGGCGAAGGCGGCGTGTTCAACTTTGTCACCAAGCGGGGCAAATGCGCCGGCGCCGATTCCAAGATTTCATGGACTCAGGTTGAAACCGGTTCTGCGATTACGTGGAAGTATCCCAGCGTGATCCTGCAGGGCGATAACTCGGTGGGCGAGTTTTATTCGGTGGCGCTGGTGAACAACTGGCAACAGGCC